>JBDXKB010000005.1:0-1407654 GCA_039988235.1 Erythrobacter sp. | reverse complement strand
AGTTCTTGACCCAGCCGATCCGGTCAATCCGGGCGATCCTGTTCCGGCCCTCAATCCAGCCACCGGGTTGATTGATGTCCCAGCGGGTACACCTGCGGGCACTTACGAGATCGACTACCAGATCTGTGAAAAACTGAACTCGGGCAATTGTTCCGATAACACCGCAACCGTGGTTGTTGCTCCTTCGGTCGAACTGTCGATCACCAAGAGTAATGGAACAGATACAGTCACTTCAGGCCAGACGATCACCTACTCAATCACGGTGAGCAATGCTGGACCGGATGCTGCAACTGGTGCGGTTCTTACCGATACACCAGGCGCGGGACTGACCTGTCCAACGACCAATCCACTGTCGTTCATCGGCAGCGGAATTCCGGTGGGTAGCTACACCGTCGCCGATCTGGTCGGTGCCGGGGTTACGCTTGGCACGCTGGCTGCAACTGAGTCTGTCACAGTCACTTACGACTGTACCGTAAACTAAGCGGCACGAAGAGGCGCGAGCGGTATGCACATGTCAACCCGATCAGAAAAACTGGGAATACAAAGCGTACCGCTTGCGCGGATGCTGACCAGCGCCTTGCCATTCATGGCGGTCGCAATGCCGGCTGCTGTGATGGCCGCCGTGGTCACCAATACGGCGAGCATTACGGCTCCCGGTGGGTCCATTGAAACCAACACGGCTGACAACACAGTCGTGGATGCGGATACGCTGCTAGCCAGTCTTGTGGCAGACCCGGACGAAGCGAGCGGTATCAATGGGGCCACCGGTGCCACCGGCGTTGTCGATGTGTTGGATGGCGATACAATTGATGGCGCCCCAGTGACACTGGACGACATTGATATTGCGGTTGTCACACCAGCAACTCCGGTTAATCCCGGCGATCCGGTGCCAACGCTCAATCCCGAGACTGGTCTGGTTGATGTTCCTGCGGGTACGCCAGCGGGCACTTACACGATCACTTACGAGATTTGTGAGACTGGTTTCCCGACCAATTGCGCACAGAATGTTGTGACGATTGAGGTCGAGCCGCCTCCGATTACGGCATCCACCGATAGTGTGGGCGATATTCCAGCAGGTGTTGGCGCTGCCGATGTGATCAATGTGTTGAGCAATGACACATTGAATGATGAACCGATCAATCCTGATGACATAACACTCACCGTCACCACGCCCGCAACAGACCCAGGTGTGGTGCTAGATCCGGCGACCGGCAATGTTTCGGTGGGGCCAGATGTTCCTGAGGGAACCTATGTGATTGAGTATCAGATTTGCGAGGTTCTCAACCCAACCAATTGCGCAGATTCATCGGTAACAATCGTAGTCGAGCCCGCCCTCAGTGCGGTGCAAGGCACTGTTTATCTTGACAGCAATGGTGACCAAGACCTCGATTCCGGTGATGAACCGCGCGGTGGCTGGATTGTTGAAATTTTGCGCAATGGCGAGTTGATTGCCACCACTGTCACCGATGGGGACGGCAATTATCAGTTCGAGAATTTGCTGAGCGGCGATGACTATTCAATCCGCTTCCGCAATCCGAGCAACAATGTTGTCTTTGGCGAAATTGAGGACATTGAGCTGACGGCCAATGTCGTCAATACCGATCAGAACCTACCGATCGATCCGTCTGGCGTGATCTATAACAGTGTGACGCGGGCGCCCGTTGCTGGTGCGATCGCGACACTGAATGGCATGAATGGCATGGCTTTGCCGGATGAGTGTTTCATCGATGCGAGCCAGCAAAACCAGCTGACAGATGGCACGGGCGAATACCGTTTCGACATCATTCCTGGCGCGTCGGCGCAATGTCCGACGGGCGAAACCCAATATGTGATTTCGATCACGCCGCCGACCGGCTTCAGCTTTGTCTCGACGGTTTTGCTGCCTCAGCAAGGAGCATTCGATCCGACTGGCCAAACCAGCCCGGTTCGCATATCGCCATCTTCGGGCGCGCCGACAGTGGCCGATCCGAATTACTATCTGGCCTTCCTGCTGGAACAAGGCGATCCCGATGTGATTTTCAACCACATTCCGATCGATCCGTTCATTTCGCGTGACCAATTGATAGTCACCAAGACCAGCACCAAGCGCAATGTCAGCACTGGTGATCTTGTTCCTTACGAGATTACCGTGCGCAATGCCGAAAGCGTCCAGCGCGCTGGCGTTACCGTGGTTGATTTGCTGCCCGCCGGCTTCAAATATGTCCTCGGTTCCGCCTCGGTTAATGGCGTTCCAAACGAACCAGAGGCAACCAATTCGGGCCGCCAATTGGAATGGCGCAATCAGACAATCGCAGCCAATGCGACCGTTTCTTACAATCTGGTGCTGACGGTGGGTGCAGGTGTCACCACCGGGACCAAGGTCAACACCGGTTTTGGTCTCGATGGGCCGAGCGGTGCCAGCATCTCCAATCGCGGCTCTGCCGCGGTTCGGATCGTCCCTAGTAGCGTGTTCGATTGTTCCGAATTGATCGGCAAAGTCTATGAAGATGCCAACCGCAATGGCTATCAGGACGAAGGCGAGCCGGGCGTTCCCGGCGTGCGCCTCGCCACGGTCAATGGTCAGCTGATTACGACTGATGAATTTGGCCGTTATCACATCGCTTGTGCCGCTGTGCCGGATGCACGGATCGGCTCCAACTTTGTCCTAAAACTTGACCAGCGCACTTTGCCGCTGGGTTGGCAGCCAACGACAGACAATCCCCGGTCCATCCGTCTGACGCGAGGCAAGATGGGAGAGCTGAACTTCGGTGTTGCTCCCCCGGAAATTGACGGCGCCAAGACAGTAGATGGAAATGAAGGGGGGGAAGAATAATGTCTAAATCGTTCAAACCCCTACAGGGCAAATTGTTCGCAAGCTCGGCCCTGATTGCGGTGGCGGTATGCGCCAACCCAACGCTGGCAATTGCACAGAACACTGCTGGGCTGGAAGGCCAAGCCGAAGCCCCCAAGGCTGACGCCAATCACTTTGGCGAGAATCGGCACGAAATCCGTTTCCGCGCTGATACGCTGATTGTAACGCCAGTGATGAGTGTCGGCCTGGTCGACAGCCTTCGCACGGTAGTTCGCGGCGAAGAAGCGCGCTTCCAGACCTACAACAATTACCCATCCTTCCTTACTGGTGGCGAGATTCGCATTTTTGCTGCTGGCACTTCGCCTGACGGAGAGCCGATGGCGGTGATCCAAACCGGCGCTTCTGGTGAGGCTGTTTGGCAAACGGATCAGGACAGTCCCGACGCGCTGTACTTTGTCTATCGCGTGTATGGCAAAGACGGCAAATTCGACGAAACAGCCGCGCATGAGCTGACCTTGCTCAACCGTGATGTGCCTGCGCAGATCGATGACGAATTGTCTCTATCGCGGCCTGAATTTGGCCTGATCGACGAGGCCGCACGGCGCAATATCGCTCTGGAAGGGGTGATGGCCACGGTTACGGGTAAAGCCGACCCGGCGGCAGAGACCGTCATGGTCGGCGGACAGGCAGTGCCGGTCGCGGTCAATGGCGTGTTTGCGGCACAGCAAATCGTCTCTCGCAATGATGGCGAACTGACCGTTCAGGTCATGCGCGATGGCCAAATCGTAAAGGACGCCAGCCAGAACTTCGCGATGGAGCGGGACGACTGGTTTGTGGTCGGCCAAGGCGATCTGACCTTGGGCAAAAGTTTTGGCAGCGGGCCATCGCGCGATGTTTCGGGCGATACGCTGACCGATGGCAGCTATGCGATCGGGCGCGGCGCATTCTATGCCAAGGGCGTGGTGGGCGACGATTGGCGCATCACTTCGTCGCTGGATACGGGCGAAACCTTGGTCAAAGACCTGTTCAACAATCTGGACCGCAAGGATCCGCGCCAGCTGCTTCGCCGATTGAACAGCGAGCAATTCTACCCGACCTATGGTGATGATTCGACGCTGATCGAAGATGCTCCGACGCAGGGCAGTTTTTATCTGCGGGTGAATAAAGACGCCAGCCAGCTGGTGATCGGGAATTTCACCACTGCGATCAATAGCGCCGAACTGGCTCAGTTGGATCGTGGGCTGTTCGGGGCCCTGATTGATTTGAATAGCGAGGCGACCACCAGTTTCGGTGAACGCAAAGTGCAGGTCACCGGCTTTGCCTCCGATCCAGGCACAGTGCCTGCACGCGAAGAATTCCGCGGTACAGGCGGCTCGCTTTACTTCCTTAAGCGTCAGGATGTCTCGGTCGGCTCTGAGCGGATCCGGGTCGAAGTGCGCGACCGCGAGACAGGTTTCGTGATCGAGACGCGCGACCTCTTTGTGCAGCAAGACTATGATTTCGATCCCTTTCAGGGCCGTGTCACTTTGCTCAAACCGTTGGCATCAACCGTTGCTGGCAATGGCGTTGTGCGCGAAGGCAGCTCAAGCGGAAATGTCCCAGTTTTGGTGGTTCGTTATGAATACACCCCCGCCGTTGGCAGTCTGGATGGCTATACGTTGGGAGGCCGGGCAGCGGGCTGGTTGGGCGACACCATCCGTCTGGGCGCGACCGCACAGCGCGACACAGTAGAAGAAGCCTCGCAGACATTGCTGGGCGCTGATATGCTGGTCCGCGCGACCGCTGGAACTTATTTCAAGGTTGAGATTGCGCAAAGCGAAGGGCCCGGATTTGGCCAGTCAAACTCGGTCGATGGCGGTCTGTCCTTTACCGATATCGCAACGCCCGGTGTGGCCGGTGCAAAGGCGCAAGCATGGCGCACCGAAGCGGCCGTTAATGTCAATGAATTGACTGGAAAAACTGGCGCAGGTGCCATGTTGGGCGGCTATTTCGAGCGTCAGGACCAGGGCTTCTCCTCGGCAGGACGTTTGACCCCGGCTGATACCGAACGCTGGGGCGTGACCGCGTCTGCGCCGTTGGCCAATGGCAGCGTTGCCGCCGGTTTTGAATCGCTGTCGTCGGGCAACACTGGCTCCAGCGAGACCGGCACTTTGGATGTCGAAAATACGTTCGCATCGGGCACTGGATCGATCACCACCAAGGCTGGTCTGCGCTATGAAGATCGCACCCCCGGATTGCTGTTCAACAGTGTTCAGGATGGCAGCCGCACCGATCTAGCGGTTGAGCTGGGCTATGCCCCCGGCGGCAAGAACTGGTCGACCTATGCCTTTGGTCAGGTGACCCTGGACCGCGATGCCGCGCGGCAACGCAACAACCGTGCTGGGGTTGGGCTGAACGCTCAGCTGACCGATCGGATGTCGGTTACTGGCGAAGTGTCAGAAGGTGACGGCGGCATGGGCGCTGACGTTCAGTTGAACCGCCGCCTTGGCGAAGGATCAGAGGCCTATGTCGGCTACAGCCTGTTCGCTGACCGGACCGACACTGGGCTGGATAGTCAGAACATTTTCACCCGCTCCAATCGCGGCACTTTGGTGCTGGGCGCGCGGCAACGCTTCTCTGACGCATTGTCTGTCTATGGCGAAAACCGCGTCGGGATTGGCGGGGTTGCACCATCACTGACGCGCAGTTTTGGCCTGACTTATGAACCGATTGAGCATCTGAGCATTACCGGCAGCTTTGAATCGGGCCGGATCGACGATGCAACGACGGGCGTTTTCCGCCGCACTGCCGGAACATTCGGCGTTGGCTATTCGCGCGAAGATTTCCGCTTGGGAAGCTCGATCGAGTTGCGCCGCGAAACCAGCGCCGCTGGATTGGACCAAACGGTTTGGTTGCTGCGCAATGACTTCAATTTTGCGCTTGATCCCGATTGGCGCTTGATCGCCCGAGTGAATCTTGCGCGGGCCGACAATTCATCGGAATCCGTGCTGGCTGCTGAATTTACCGAGGCAGTGGCCGGGTTTGCCTATCGTCCGGTTAATAACGAACGGCTCAATGCTCTTGTCCGGTTCAGCTATTTTGAAGATTTGGGACCAGTGGGTCAGATCACAGGATCTGGTCAAACGCAGAGTCCCAAGCAAGTCAGCCATATTGGCGTGGTTGATGTCAATTATGACCTAACCCGCAAACTGACCATTGGCGGCAAATATGGCTACCGAACAGGTAAGGTGTCACTGGGCCGCGAAAGCAGCGACTTTGTCAGTTCAACTGCCCATTTGGCTGTCCTTCGGGCCGACTATAATGTCGTCAAAAAGTGGGATATCTTGCTCGAAGGCAGAGCCCTGTGGGTCACTGCGGCGGATGACATGCGGTGGGGCGCTCTGGGTGCGGTTTATCGCCATATGGGCAATAATGTGAAGCTGGGTGTTGGCTATTCGCTGTCAGACTTCTCTGATGATCTGACTGACCAAAGCTATTCCAGCCACGGTCCGTTCCTGAATATCCTTGGGAAATTCTGATCGCTAGATAGGTCTTTGGCCTTTTGGATGGGCCCAATTTGGCGCAGATGTAAAATAGTCTTTCATCTGCCGCCGCGCCCTATGAATGCTGTCCAAAAACGCTAAGCTTTGCCGCTATGGCTATTTTATCGACCCGATCCGTCGCTCTCGCGCGCACTGCGCCGAAACAAACTGCAATTATTGCTGCGCTATTTGCCGCGTCGCTAACCGCGTCAATTGCTACACCGGCATTGGCTGCGCCTGACGGCGACCTGACTTATGCGGTTGCCAGCGGCGACACGCTGTATGATCTTTCCAAGGATTACATGACCGGGGCCACTGCGATGCAGGAAATCCGGACGCTCAACGCCATCGCCAACCCTCGCCGTTTGCAAATTGGCAAGCAGTTGAAATTGCCGCGTCGCTTGATGAAATACCAACCCGTCAAACTTGATCTGCAAAGCTTTTCAGGCCCGGTGACGGTGGAGCGCAATGGCCGTACGGTTCCAGCATCCTTGGGATATGCGATTGAGGAAGGGGTGATAATCAACACCGGAGCGAAGGGCTTTGCCGCCATCGCTGGGTCTGATGGAGCACTTGTCACCATACCATCCAATTCTCGCGTGCAGATAATCGACGCGCGCCGTTATTTGATCAACGACAAGATCGATGTGCAGATCAAAGTCTTGCAAGGACGCGGCGAAGTGCGCGCTCCCAAGATAGAGGGGGATGCCCGTTTTCGCATGGGAACGCCGATTGCGGTCACCGCGGTTCGCGGCACGGAATTTCGAGTGGCCCATTCTGCCGATACCAATCGCAGCCTGACCGAGGTGATTGAGGGCGAAGTTCGGGTATCCAATGGAGAGCAATTGGTCGATACGAGCGCCGGTTTTGGCGTAGCATCGGCGGCAGCGGGCATTGGCGCGAACGAAAAGCTTTTGGCATCACCTGAACTTGTTGAACCGGGCGCTATTCAAACGCAGGAAACTGTCGAGTTCGTTGTTCAAGACTTGGCCAATGCGTCCAGCTATCGCACCCAGCTGGCACGCGACGCGGGCTTTACCGAGGTCATAACTGAATTGGTCAGCAATGACGCTGCTGCCACCTTTGCCGAGGTGCCCGATGGGCGGTTTTATGTGCGATCACGCGCCGTTTCTCAATCCGGCCTGGAAGGTCTGGCCAAAGCGTACAGTTTCAGGCGCAAACGGGTCGGCGCGGAGGCAGGAATTGAAACCTCCCCCTTCGCTGATGCGTTCAAATTTGCTTGGCGTAGCCAGGGCTCTGGCCAGAGCTATGCCGGGTTTCAGCTGTGGGAGGCATCCCAGCCAGACGTTCTGATCATCGATGAAGTTGGCCTTGAGAAGTCGGCATTGCTGGCGGGCAATCTGGTGGCGGGTGACTATCGTTGGCGCGTCGCCACTTTCCAGATAGATGAGGGCGATGTGATCAAAGTGTGGGCACCCACACAAGAATTGGTGGTCGCCGAATAGCGGCGGCTGTTCGCCCTAAACAGAGATAAACGATTGGCCAACTATAGACTTTTCGGCGAATGGGCGGTGCTGTTTCTGGTCAGCTCGTTACTCGTCATTTTCTCACTCCAGAACGGTTGGACCCAGCGGCTGGACGCGCTGGTGCTGGATTTTGCCACCGACTTGCGCGCTGGACCGGCGGATGATCGCATAGTACTGGTCGAGATAGACGACCGTTCACTGGCTGAGGTCGGGAATTGGCCATGGGACCGCTCTCGGCACGCAGAATTGGTAAGCTCGATTGCCGCAACCGATCCTGCGGCGATCGTGTTCGATATTCTGTTTTTGGAGCGCGGAAACCCCGATGGTGATGCGGCATTGGCATCGGCCATCGCGCAATCAGGCGATGTCCTGTTGGCGCACACATTCACCGACAAAATGGGCACAACCGACCAAATTGGCACTGCATTGCCGGTCGCCGAATTGAGCGTTGGTGCCAAAGGCATCGGCCATGTCGCAGTTTTGCCGGATCGCGATGGCGTGTTGCGGCGCTTCGACCCCATTATGTTTGCTGATGGCCAAAGCTGGCCGCATCTGGTCACGGCTTCTGCTGCAGCAATTGGTGGTGATGGGGAGGGCAGTACCGCGATCTTAACCGGCTCTCAGGGACCTCCTATCTCGACCATGCGTCCGACCGGTTCCTTTCGCACTATCTCGGCAGCTGACGTCATTGCCGGCCGGACAGACAGCGCATTTCTCGAAGGCAAATTGGTGATCATCGGGGCGACAGCACAAGGGCTGGGCGATAGGTATTCTGTGCCCAATTATGCCGGGCGGCTCATGGCGGGGTCCGAGATTCAGGCCAATTTCCTGAGTGCCGCATTAAATCAGGAACTTGTTCGCACGCTACCCGCCAGGAGCGTTGGGATACTGCTCATTCTGGCCATTGCGATTGTGTTTGTGGCCTTGTGGAAACTGCCTCCGCGATGGGCCCTTCGTGTAAGCGTCGCAATGGCGATCGCGCTGTTCGCTATGGCGGCAATTGCGGTTGTCACTGTCGGAATTTGGGTGCCGATCGCACCAGCATTGGTTGGTATTTTGTTGGCCTATCCGTTCTGGGGTTGGCGGCGCTTGAGCGCAGTTAGCCGGTATCTTGAAAGCGAGACACAGGGTTTGGTTGGCTTCACCCAGCCTGACAATAATCAAGACGCTGCCGGCTTTGATACGGTCGCTCAACAGGTTGCGCAGATTAAATTACTGATCGGAAATACGAAGGACCGTCTAGCCTTTTTCCGCCAACTTATCTCCGCCTCGCCTGACCCAATTTTGGTGTTTGATGGCAATGGGGGGCTCAGCCTGATGAACGAACGGGGTGAAAAATTGTTTGGCCAATTGAGCGACGCCAGAGGGTTGACCTTGGTCGAGATGATCGCTCAGCAGCGCGCCTCTTTGGATCGCGAGAACAATGAACTGAATTTGGCCAATGGCAATGTCTATCTGATCGCAGAATCGGAAGTTGGACTGGGCAACAACAATCGTATCTTTGCCTTCCGAGACATATCGCTGCTGCGTGAGAATGAGCAGCAAAGATCTGAAATGTTAGAATTTCTGTCGCATGATATGCGTTCACCCCAAGTTGCAATCATCGGTCTGGCATCGGCAGCAAGCGACACGATCGACCAAGCTGACCGCTTCAACCGCATAGAGGGCCAAGCCCGCAGGACGCTCAAGCTGACCGATGATTTCGTGCAGATATCAAGGCTGGATTATGAAGGCATTAAGCGCGAAGAGACCGATATTGGTGCGCTTCTCCACGAGGCCTTGGACAGAGCTTATCCGCTCGCAAAACGCAAGACGATCGCGCTTGACGGACAGCTGCCAGAGGACCCAGTTTTCTGCGAGGTCGATCCATTTGCGCTGTCGCGAGCTCTCGACAATCTTCTCGGCAATGCGGTGAAATTTTCACCTGAGCATGCCACTGTCTCGCTCGAATTGGTCCATCACGAGGGGCAATCGCTCCACGTCACAATATCGGATAGCGGGCCGGGTCTCCCCGAGGAGCGTTTGCACGATACATTTGCCCGGTTTGGCGCGAATGATAGCCAGGCTGGGCCGAGTGCCGGTTTGGGATTGGCCTTTGTAAAAATGGTGGTCGACCAGCATGGCGGAACTATCGAGGTTCAATCGGCTGCCGAGAATGGCACCCAATTTGTGCTGAAGCTGCCCTGCTGAAATTGCGCATTTGATTCATCGCAAAACCGCGCTGCTACAAGCTTGAGCTGCGCCTTAGCGTTGGACCAAATTCTGGACCAAAGCATTGGCCAATTCGTCAAAGGGGAGCTCGTCTTCGCGGCATAATATCGCTTCTGCGGTGGCGCGTTGCACCAACGCCCCATTTGCTCGACCGTAGACCGCGAGGCTTGCCCGGGCGCGATCAGCCTCACAGTTGTCTTTCCAAGACTTAGCTCGGACAATTACTATGGGCTCTGGCTCCGCCTGGCCTTGTCCGGCTTCGCCTTCATACAATGCGCTGTCTGCCGCGATCCGCGACAGAGAATAGTCGGCGACCCATTCTGCATTCTCGCTCAGCGATATGCTGCTCGCGGCCAGTTTGGCCTGCAAGGCGGCACGAAAGCGGTCCCGCGAAGGCGTAGCGTCTGCTTCGCTCAACAGGGAGATTTCCGAAATTGAGGGGGGCGTGCCGTCGCTGGCGGTCACCACGGGCGCCGTACGCACACTGCAACCCGTCACCGCGAGCGCGGCAATCGCACACAGATTTAGGAGAAGGGATCGCTGCATCTTCATAAGTGGTTAGAAATTCTAACTCTCTTCGTGAATATATTCGTCCATTCGGTAGCCAAACCCGAACACTGTTCTAATAACGAAGCCGTTTTCCGGGGTTAGGTCAAGCTTCGCCCGGAGCCGCGAAATATGAACGTCAATAGTGCGGGTTTCCAGATCGGCATGCCCACCCCACACGCGTGAGAGCAAATATCCACGCGAGAGCGGTTGGTCGCAATTTTGAAAGAGCAGGTCGATCAGTGCAAATTCTTTGGCGGTTACCTCGATTGCTTTTCCGCGGAGAGAAACCGATTTTGCCTGACGGTCCAATTCGTAATCGCCAAACCGTGCCATGGTCTGCAATTTGGGCGGGGCATTGCGCCGCCCTGCTGCCTCAACCCGAGCCTTTACCACCTCGTTGGACTCCGGTTTAACAATGTAATCAATCGCACCAGCTTCCAGCCCTTGGACAATGTCAAATTTGTCCTGCCTGCTCGTGATAAGGATGCAGGGAGGCAAGGGATCGAGATTCTCTTTTGCCCATTCCAGCACCTCTACGCCGGTTTTTCCGGGCATGTTCCAATCGAGCAAAACAACGTCATAGGTCTCTCGCTTGAGCGCGTTGACCAAATCCAACCCATTGCGAAATGCGTCGATGTCATGGCCTGCTTGGCGAACCAAATCAGATATTTGGTCCAGCAATTCCTGCTCATCATCAGCGACAGCTATTCTCATTTACAAATCCTCGCGCATCGGGTGACTTTACATTTGATGCAGGAGGAATTTACATTTGACCGCAGGCAAAACCAATGGCTGGCCTGCGGATTTTACAAGAATTAACAAAGGAGCATCGCGACTTCACAATGGGGCAGTGGGCTAATTGTCAGCCCTCGGGCTTCTTGCGGTCCTGCTTGGCGGCGCGTTTCTTGTTGAAGTCTGGCTTGCCGCGATTTTTACCGCCGGTCTTGGTTTTGGACTTAGGCCTTGTCTTTGAACCAAATTTTCCAGCGGGCTTGTCATTGCCGGAATGGCTTACATAGCCAGAGCTCTCTCCGGTTTGGGCTCCAGAATTCGTTCCGGACCTGTCACCTGACTTGTCGCCAAATTTGTCACGGGGTTTGTTGCCGAATTTGCCGCCTGACTTTCTGTCGAACTTGCCAGAGGGCTTACCAGAAGGTTTGCCAGACGGGCGCGCTTTCACGCCCTTTGAGTGACCGCCCGAACGCCCGCCTTTACGATTGGCGCGAGCGGGGACACGCGGACCGTGATCGGAACGGGCAAATTTGATGATCTCCTCGTCTCCCTCGGTGCCCTCGGTCCGCTTGGTCGCTTCCTCGAATTTGTCGGCAATGGCGCGCGGAATTTGGACGAAGGTTTCATCAGGACCGATCCGAATGGCGCCGATTTCATTGCGTGTGATATGGCCGCGCCGACATAGCAGAGGCAAAATCCAGCGCGGGTCGGCATTGCGTTTGCGGCCGATGTCCATCCGAAACCACACGGTGTCCTCGAATCCAGGGCGATGGCGCTCTTTTTGAGCCTCGCGGCGTGCCTCTGGCGTGTTGGGCATCAAATCTTCCGGCTCTGGCATCTTTGCACGGTGCGCCTGCACCAGCATGGCAGCGAGTTCGGTTGGATCACGTTGCGCCAGCAATTGGCTTGCCAATTCTTTGTCAGAATCGCTGATTTCGATCGGCTGCATCAGTTTTTCGAGCAGTCTGGTGCGATCCTTCGCCTTGATCGTTTCGCGATCTGGCGCATCGGTCCACATCGGCTTGATATTCGCCCGGCGCAGCATCGATTCCACCCGTTTGCGGCGGGGGAAGGGCACGATCAAAACGGCGGTGCCTTTCTTACCAGCGCGGCCGGTACGCCCAGAGCGGTGCTGCAAAGTCTCTGCATCGCGGGGAATTTCGACATGAACAACCAGGCTGAGCGAAGGTAAGTCGATCCCGCGTGCGGCAACATCGGTCGCGACACATACCCGCGCGCGCTTGTCACGCAGGGCTTGCAATGCCTGATTGCGCTCTTGCTGAGAATGCTCGCCCGACAGTGCGACAACGCTAAAGCCGCGCTCTTGCAAAGTGGCGTGCAGGCGCCGGACGCTGTCGCGGGTGGCGCAGAACAGGATGGCCGTGTCGGCCTCGTGAAAACGCAGCAGGTTGACCACCGCATTTTCCACCTCTGGAGGCGAAACGGTCACCGCTTGATAGCTGATATCCTCGTGAGCCCGGCCCTTGTCGACCGTTGCGATGCGCAGGGCATTGTTCTGATACCGCTGTGCCATCGCTTCGATCGGGCGGGGCATCGTGGCGGAAAACAACAAGGTACGGCGTTGGTCGGGGGCTGCTTCGAGGATGGCCTCGAGCTCTTCGCGAAAGCCCATGTCGAGCATTTCGTCGGCCTCATCCAACACAACTGCGGCAAGGGCAGATAGGCCCAGAGCACCGCGTTCAAGGTGATCGCGCAATCGGCCCGGCGTGCCGACAACAATGGTGGCTCCCGAGCGTAGGACTTTGCGTTCATGTGAGGGGTTCATTCCGCCAACACAGGTAGCGACGCGGGCTCCGGCAGGGCTGTACAACCAAGCGAGTTCGCGGCTGACCTGCAGCGCCAGTTCGCGCGTTGGGGCAATGACCAGGGCTAGTGGACTGTCCGCGCGCCGCAATTCGCCATTTTCGTCGAGCAGTTCGGTGGCCATCGCCAAGCCAAATGCCACGGTCTTGCCGGAACCGGTTTGCGCGGAAACGACAAGATCACGACCCATTGCCTCTGGCTGAAGGACGGCGGCCTGAACATCGGTCGGTTCTTTGTAGTCGCGTTCAGTGAGGGCTTGTTGGAGCCGGGTTGGCAAGTCGGAGAAGGGCATAGGATGCTTTCAGATGGATCGTGCAGCGACGATTTAGGGTGCAGCCAAATGCTGCAGGATTGCCGCGAGAAAAGGGTGCTACAAAAGGGATTTACGGGGCCAAAAGGGCGTTTCGCGCGCGGTTTAAGGCCTGATTTGACTACCTCTCTAGCGTAATTGTGCACTGCAGCGCAATTATATTCCCAGGTTTGACGCGATTATCTGATCTGAACGTGGTGATATAGAGACGCAAGGTTCCAAATTTGTCGTCCTGCAGCTGGATTATACACATTTTGCTGCATCTGCGAAATGGACGTTTGACGCACGTCAATTTCCGGTTATGTCTGTCACATGGGCATAGCCACTGGACTTCAAATCCCGCCATCATTGGGCGCTTTGGAAGCTGCCGGAGCGATCTCTCTCTTTCTCGATTTTGACGGCACTCTGGTTGAAATTGCTGCTGGGCCCGATGCGATCATGGTGCCGCCGACATTGCCCACCGGTTTGGCGCAGCTGGACGAGCGGATGGAACGCCGATTTGCTTTGGTCAGCGGGAGAGCATTGGATGATATTGCCACGCATTTGGGCGAACTGCCCATCGCCAAGGCAGGCTCGCATGGGTCCGATTGCCGCCAAGCCGATGGCGTGATTATCGGTGATAATGCGCAGCCGCTTGATCCAAGCATTACCCGCCAGTTGAGCGAATTTGCACAACAGCAAGGCCTCGATTTTGAGCGCAAGAGCCACGGCGCGGCGCTGCATTTCCGCAGCAAGCCCGAGCTTGAGGAGCGCGCCATGCGCTTTGCAACACGGTTGGCCGAGGCGCATAATCTCGATATCAAAACCGGCAAATGCGTCGCTGAATTGGTTGCCAAAGGCGCGGGCAAGGGACAGGCGGTTTTGGCCTTTATGAAGACGTCGCCATTCGCTGGCTCGCAGCCTTGGTTCATCGGTGATGATGTCACTGATGAAGATGGTTTTGCCGCTTGTGCGCAATTGGGCGGCGGCGGAATTTTGGTCGGACACAGGGATAAAACGGCAGCCAAATATGCGCTGCCCGATGTTGCAGGAGTGTATGAATGGCTGGGGCTATGACCGGTTTGCCAGTAACGCCCAATCTGGAGCTTTGGCCGATTGGCAATTGCCAGGTCAGCGCCATGATCGATGCGAGAGGGGGCATGGTTTGGGGCTGTGTCCCTCGCGTTGATGGCGATCCGGTGTTTTGTTCGCTGTTGAACGGCGACAGTCAGGATGCTGGCGTGTGGCGGTTTGAGCTGGAGGGGCAGGTCAAATCGACGCAAGAGTATATCCGCAACACTCCCATTCTGGTGACCCGGCTTGAGGCCGAAGATGGCAGCGCGGTCGAGGTGTTGGACTTTGCCCCGCGGTATGAACGGTCAGGCCGGATGTACCGCCCGGTTGCTTTTGCCCGTATTGTTAGGCCGATTGCGGGCAATCCGCGCATTCGCTGCGTCCTCAATCCGATGAAAAATTACGGTGCCGGTTTGGCTGAGCAGACCAATGGCACCAACCACATCCGCTTTCTTGTGGGGCCGCAGGCCTTGCGCCTCAGCACCGATGCGTCGGTTGGATATTTGATGGAAGGGCGCACATTTCGGATCGAGGCTGACACGCATTTCTTCCTCGGCCCAGATGAACCGTTCGTGGGCAATCTGCGCGAAGAATTGCGCGGCATGGAACAGCGCACCCGCAAATATTGGCAGCAATGGGTGCGCGGTTTGGCAACCCCTTTCGAATGGCAGGACGAGGTGATCCGCTGCGCGATTTCTCTCAAGCTATGCCAGCACGAGGAAACCGGCGCGATTGTCGCGGCCCTGACCACCTCCATTCCAGAGGCACCCAATTCTGAACGCAATTGGGACTATCGGTACTGCTGGATTCGCGATTCCTATTACACGGTTCAGGCGCTCAATCGACTTGGCGCGCTGGATGTGTTGGAGAAGTATCTCGCCTATCTGCGCAACATTGTGGATTCGGCGAAGGGCGGACAAATTCAGCCGCTTTACTCAGTGATGGGCGAAAGCGAGTTGGACGAGACCACTGCGTCCTATCTGGCCGGCTATCGCGGCATGGGGCCGGTGCGGCGCGGCAATGCTGCTTACAAGCAAATCCAGCACGATTGTTACGGACAGGTCGTGCTGCCCACGGCGCAAGGTTTCTTCGATCACCGGCTTTTGCGGATGGCGGATGAGCATGACTTTGAAAGCCTTGAGCAGGTCGGCGAAATGGCTTGGGCGATGCATGATCAGCCTGACGCAGGCCTGTGGGAATTCCGCACACGGCAAGAAGTGCACACTTACTCTGCCGTCATGTGCTGGGCCGCGTGCGACCGATTGGGCAAGGTTGCGGCGCAAATGGACAAGCCAGAGCGGCAGAAATTGTGGGCTGATCGCGCCGATGCGATCCGCGCCAAAATTGAAGTCGAAGCGTGGAATGAAGAGGGTGGCCATTACGGCGCCAGTTTTGAAAGCGATTACCTCGACGCGAGCTTGCTACAGATGGTCGAGCTGCGCTTTCTCTCGCCTGATAACAAACGTTTCCAATCCACCTTTGCCGCAATTGAAAAGACTTTGCGGCGGGGCAATCACATGTTGCGCTATGCGGCAGAGGACGACTTTGGCGCGCCCGAAACCGCATTCAATGTGTGCACATTCTGGTTGATCGAAGCGCTGCATCTGGCTGGCCGCGACGAGGAAGCGCGCACATTGTTTGGGACCATGCTAAGCCACACCACCAAGTCTGGATTGTTGAGCGAAGACCTTGATTACGAAACCGATGAATTGTGGGGTAATTTTCCGCAGACTTATTCTTTGGTGGGTGTGATCAATTGCGCAGGATTGCTGTCAAAATCATGGAGTGAAGTGCGATAGGACGTCTGGTTGTCATCTCGAATAGGGTCGCCGTTCCAAAGGCGCGCGGCGTGGCCGGGGCGCAGGGCGGATTGGCTGGCGCACTCAATTCGGCGCTGAAGGATTACGGTGGCACTTGGTTTGGATGGTCGGGCCAGCAAAGCGAACACCGTACTGGCAATATTAATATGCAGCGCAGCGATGGGGTCACCACCGCTACGATTGATCTGTCAGAGCGCGATATTGACGAATACTACAATGGCTATGCCAATTCGACGCTGTGGCCGCTGTTTCACTATCGGCTCGACCTGACCGAATATGAGCGTGAAACCGGCAAGGGGTATGAGCGTGTAAACGAGCGCTTTGCCGAATGCGTCACGCCGCTGATCGAAGAAGACGATCTGGTGTGGGTGCATGATTATCATTTGCTGCCATTGGGAGACCGCCTGCGAAAGCGCGGGTTGAAAAATCGGATCGGTTTCTTCCTCCACATACCATGGCCGCCAACCCGCCTGTTCGTGTCGCTGCCCTATCACGAGCGTTTGGTGCGCACGATGCTGGAGTATGATCTGGTCGGGTTCCAAACCGAGGAATGGCTCGAAAGCTTTCTGCATTATTGCCGCAAGGAATTGGGCGCTGAGGTTGATGACGCCACCGGCACGATAACGTTCGAAGGCCGTACTCTGGTCGCAAAAGCCTATCCCATCGGCATTGATTGGGACCATTTTCAAGCCGAAGGAAAGAAGGAAGAGGCGAGCGTTGCCGAAGAACGCCTGCTGACATCGATGCGTGGCCGGATTGCGATGATCGGGGTGGATCGGCTCGATTATTCAAAAGGCCTGCCCGAGCGTATTGACGGCATCGGCCGCTTCTTTGACCAACATCCCGATGGTGTCCGCGATCTGGTCTATATTCAGATTGCACCGCCCAGCCGGGAGGATGTGGAAAGTTATCAGCAAATCCGGGAAACGCTGGAGCAGAAAACTGGCCAGATCAATGGTGCGCGGTCAGAGGTTGATCTGGTCCCAATCCGCTATGTGAACCGCGGATATTCGCACGCTGAACTCTATGGCTTCTTCCGTGCGTCCAAGATTGGATTGGTGACCCCGCTGCGGGATGGAATGAATTTGGTCGCCAAGGAATATGTCGCTGCGCAAGATCCCGAGGATCCCGGCGTTTTGATCCTATCGCGCTTTGCCGGTGCAGCCCTGCAATTGAGCAAGGACGAGCAAGGGGCGGTGCTGGTCAACCCGCACAGTCCCGACGATTTGAGCCATGCGATCAATTTGGCGCTGGAAATGCCGTTGGAAGAGCGCAAGCGTCGCTATAACGCGATGATCGGCACGATCAGGGATGACAATGTAATCGACTGGACAAAGAGGTTTTGCGACGATCTATCGAAAGGCGCGGGCTAAACTGCGCGTTTGTAGTTGTGCTCGATTTCGGGTGCCATGCCAGAGGATTGTTCGAGTAGCTTGATAAGGTCGAGATGCTTTTCACGGCCGTCGCGCTTTTTCAGCAATTTGGAGACTGCAAGCTTCAGGAATTCGGGTTCAAATGGCTTGCGAATGTAATCCTGCGCTCCGGCGTAAATCGCCTGATCCTCGTCCTCGCTTCCAGTCACAGCAGTGAACATGACAACCGGCATATCGTATAGTTTTTGCGAAGTTCGGAGTTTTCGCAAAACTTGCGCACCTGACATTCCGGGCATGTCTTGATCCAGCAAGATCATATCGGGCCGGCGAAATCTGAGCAATTTGAGAGCACTCTCCCCACTGGTCACCCAGCCACAGGCATGGCCAGCGCTGATCAGCGTGTCAGCCGCCATTTCGGCCACGATTTCGTCATCATCTACGATCAGGATATGCGCCACACTGCGTTCCTTCTAAAGCTGCTGGTTCGCAAAGTAGTACGGGTTTCCCCCCAATCGCTCGTGTGAAGGGCCCTATGTATTGTCACCTATTCGACCCAATATCTGACTGAGCCGGTTGTGCGTTGCTCTGGGCTCTGGCACCGCCGCATCTATGGTTGAAAATCGATTCCTGCCCACCGATGGCATCCACAATTTGCGCGATTATGGCGGCTATGCCGTGGCCGAAGGAGGGCGCGTTAAAAACGGGCTCTTGTTCCGTTCGGGCCAGCATAAGGAAGCGACTGACAAGGATTTATCGCTGGTGGATGCGCTGGATATTCGCACGATTGTCGATCTGCGCGGCAATAGCGAGCGGGCGGGCTTTCCCTGCCGCCGGAGCGAGAATTTTACCGCCACGGTGATCCACCATGATGGCGAAACGGCCAGTTCCCCTCCACATGAGGCAGCAGCCGGCAAAGGCATCACCCCGGAAATGGCGCGCCAACGCATGCTGGCGCTGTACACAAGAATGCCGGTCAATCCGGCGATGATTTCTATGTTTGGTCGCTATTTCAAGTCTTTGGATGAGCGTGACGGTGGCAATCTGGTGCATTGTTTTGCCGGCAAGGACCGGACCGGCATTGCCGCCAGCATGCTGTTGCAGGTTTTGGGTGTTCACCACGATGATGTGGTCGGTGAGTTCATGTTGACCAATGAAGCGCCGACGACCGACATCCTGATCCGCCAATCGCTACCACGAATGGAGGCCCATTATGGCCCGATCGACGAAGAGGCTGTGCGCAATTTGATGGGGGTCCGCCCCGAATATGTTGAGACCTATATTTCTGAGGTCACGCATTCGCATGGTTCGTTTGATGGCTATATCAGTGACATCATAGGTGTGGATGAAGCGATGCGCGAACGGTTGAAGGCCCGCTTCATAGGGTGACATTGCCGGGCTGGGTTCCCATATGGGTCGCATAGGCGATTCACGAAGACGAGAGACACAAAATCATGGCTACTCATCACACCAAGATGCTGATCATTGGTTCTGGCCCTGCGGGCTATAGCGCTGCCATTTATGGTGCCCGCGCGATGCTGGAACCGATTGTGGTGCAGGGCATCCAGCCCGGTGGCCAGCTGACAATCACCACCGATGTCGAGAATTACCCCGGCTTTGCCGATGTGGTTCAAGGCCCTTGGCTGATGGAGCAAATGCAAAAGCAGGCCGAACATGTCGGCACGCGGATGATGTGGGACACGATTGTTTCGGTTGATCTGGACAATGGCGCTCCATTCCGCGCAATCGGTGATAGCGGCGATGAGTATATTGGCGAAACATTGGTGATTTGCACCGGTGCTCAAGCGAAATGGCTGGGCATGCCGGGCGAACAAGAGCTGGGCGGCAAGGGTGTATCGGCCTGCGCAACATGCGACGGGTTTTTCTATCGCGGCAAGAAAGTCGCGGTGATTGGCGGCGGTAACACTGCGGTCGAAGAAGCGCTCTATTTGACCAATCATTCCGACGATGTGACCCTGATCCACCGCCGCGATGAATTGCGGTCCGAGAAAATCTTGCAGGAGCGTTTGTTCGCCTCAGACAAGATTACGCCGATGTGGAACAAGACGGTCAAGAGCTTTGAAGGCGATCCAGCATCGGGCGGGCTAACCCATCTGGTGCTCGAAGATACCGTCACCGGTGAGAGCTCTACATTGGAAGTCGACGGAGCATTTGTGGCGATTGGCCATGCGCCCGCGACCGAATTGTTCAAGGGCAAGCTAGCGATGGATGACGGCGGTTATCTGGATGTCGAAGCGGGCACGCCTAAGACTGCAATTCCGGGCGTATTTGCGGCTGGTGATGTCACCGATCATGTCTATCGCCAAGCGGTAACGGCGGCGGGAATGGGGTGCATGGCGGCATTGGATGCAGAGAAATTTCTCGCCACCATGGATTTTGCCGCAAAAGAAAACCCGGCGACCGAAGCCGCCGAGTAATCATGTCAATTTGTCGTCTGGCTGGGCCGGCTTAGAAAACCGCCAGCGCTGCTTTCGCGATCAGTCCCATCAGCACCAGGCTGGAAATGGCATAGAGCACAAAGCGCACCATAACCTTGTTGGCGGTCGCTTGAACCAGCGAGTGAGCAACGCGCAGGCCTAGATAGATCCACCCCAGCAGAGCATTGGCGGCACCACCTTCGCCAAGCAGAACCAGAATGACCACAACTGCGTAAAACAAGGTTGGTTGTTCGTGCAAATGGTTGTAATTGTGCGCTTTCCACTGAACATTTGCCGGAAGTGCATGATCGAGCGACGCGTTGGGATCACGCACCAATTTATCGACATCGACCTTGGCTTTGGTCATCGCGGGAATGCGGGTAGCGTACATCCACGCCCACATCACCATGGTCCAGATCATCAAAGCGACGGCAGGTTGTAGAATTTCGTTTCCAGTCACGGGGCAACTCCAGGATCAAAGAACAGTGTGGCCATGACCGCTCGAACGGCAAGCACGCCCAACACCAAGGATGATAAAGCAAACAGGCTGATCCGCACCGTTAGGGTGTTGACCAGCGACTGCCAGAAAGAATGGATGATGCGAATTCCAACGTAAACCCATGCCAGCGTCACATCCAATGCGCTCGCCCCCATGATCGTCAAAATGATCACCGCGGGATAAAAGACGGTCGGCTGTTCCATCAAATGATCGTAATTGTGGGCTTTCCACATCACCTTGTCGGGCAGGCGACCGTTCAGATCGACGCCGCGCGTACCCGGCACAGCGCTCTTGGGACCGCCACCTGATTTGGAGATCGCTGGGAAGCGTGTTGCGGCCATCCAGATCACCATGATCATTGACCACGCGATCAAAACCGCCGCAGGTGCCAACATTTGCGCTTGCATTATAATCCCCTCATTTGCCCCGGACACTGCGAAAGTGCAGACCCATTGTCAATTGCAACCTAACTTTGGAGCTAACTGTCAGCCGCCAGCATAGCCGCGAATTTTGCTGGATCGCAATTGCCTCCGGTCAGCATAATGACAGTGTTTTCGTCGACCGGAACTTTGCCCGCCAATGCCGCCGCCAGTGCTGCTGCGCCTCCCGGTTCGACAACCAATTGCAGAGTGCCAAAGGCAAAGCGTTGCGCCGCTCGCACCTCGTCATCGGTCACCGCAACGCCGGGTTCTGCCCGGCCAGACAAAGTATCCAGATTGATCTGTTTGGTTTGGGTTGGCTGCAAGGCATCGCAAATCGTTTGGGGCGCATCATCGGCAACTTGCACAATTTTGCCCGCAGCCAATGCCTGCCCGACCATGTCCCAACCAACCGGCTCAACCACGTGTATGGCGGCATCAGGGCATGCGAGCGACAGTCCCGCTGCGAGGCCGCCTCCGCCGCAACAGGCGACAACTCGACTGGGCTGGTGGCCCAATTGTTCGGCCATTTCTATGCCACCGCTGCCTTGTCCCTCGATCACCCAAGGATCACCAAAAGCATGGACCAAAACTGCACCTGTTTCTTCGATCAGCTTTGCCGCGACTTGATCGCGGTCCTCGCCCGGACGTTGGTATAGAACGATATCAGCACCCAGCGCCCGCGTGCCATCCAGCTTAACCTGAGGGGCATCGTGCGGCATCACAATCGTCGCCTTGATACCCAGCCGCCGGGCTGCCCATGCAACCCCTTGTGCATGATTGCCGCTGGAAACTGCGACGACGCCCCGCGCACGCTCTTGATCGGTTAGATTGGCCAGCCGCCACCACCCACCGCGAATTTTGAACGCGCCGATTGGCTGCAAATTCTCGGCTTTCACCCAGCATTGGGTGCCGCTGATTTCCATCGGCAGAAGCGGGGTAGGGGGCAGAAGAGCCGCAATGCTTTGTGCTGCATTTAGGGTGCCATCACGAGTGGGCTTTCTGTCATAATCTTGGATCATTTGTGGACCTTAGCGCATTCTATTACACGGCATGCAAGAATCGATTTTGCAAAGGTTAGATTTATGTCGACAATTTTGGTGATCGGGGCGGGCGGAGTGAGCTCAGTCTGCGTCCATAAAATGGCGTTCAACAAGAATATCTTTAGCGATATTCACCTCGCCAGCCGGACCAAGAGCAAATGCGATGCGATTGCCGCGTCGGTAAAAGCGCGCGCAGGTATGGACTTGCCAACCTATGAGATCGACGCCGAAGAAGTTCCCACAATGGTCAAGCTGATCCGCAAGGTGCAGCCAAGTTTGGTGGTCAATCTGGCGCTGCCCTATCAGGATTTGCCGATCATGGATGCGTGTCTGGAGGCGGGCGTCCACTATCTCGACACGGCCAATTATGAGCCCAAAGACGAGGCCAAGTTCGAATATAGCTGGCAATGGGCCTATCACGACCGGTTCAAGGATGCCGGACTGATGGCATTGCTGGGCAGCGGATTTGATCCCGGCGTCACCAGCGTGTTCACGACTTGGCTGAAGAAGCACAAGCTCAAGACCATCCGAACGCTCGACATTCTCGATTGCAATGGCGGCGATCACGGACAGGCCTTTGCGACCAATTTCAACCCCGAAATCAACATTCGCGAAGTCACTGCACCTGCGCGCCACTGGGAGAAAAAGCCCGGCGAAAATGGTGATTGGGTGGAGACGCCCGCAATGCAGGTTTCGACCCCGTTTGATTTTGAACAGGTCGGCACTCGCCAAGCCTATCTGATGTATCATGAAGAGCTGGAAAGCATCACCAAATTCAATCCAGAGATTGAGCGCGCCCGGTTCTGGATGACCTTTGGCGATGAATATATCAAACATCTGACGGTGCTGCAGAATGTCGGCATGACCCGTATCGATCCGGTCCGCTATCAGGGTAACGACATCATTCCGCTGCAGTTTCTAGCGGCGGTGCTGCCCAAGCCGGAAAGTCTGGGTGAGACGACCAAGGGCAACACCAATATCGGCTGCATTGCGACCGGCGAGGCGTTGGATGGGTCTGGTGAGAAAACGTTCTACATCAACAATATCTGCAGCCATGAGGCTGCATTTGAAGAGACTGGCAATCAGGCGGTCAGCTATACCACGGGCGTTCCGGCGATGATTGGCAGCGCGATGATGGTGCAGGGCATTTGGGGCGGAGCCAATGGAGATGGGGGCGTGTTCAACATGGAAGAAATGGACCCCGATCCCTTTATGGAAATGCTGAACCTGCACGGTCTGCCTTGGCAGGTTGCCGAGCTGGATGGACCGGTCGAATTTTGATAAAATTGGGTTTTCGGTTGTGTTGAACACGTCCGTTTGTTAAAATCTTCTTCGAGGTTATTTGGCATGTTCGAGAGTACCGGTGCAATACTTCGTTTCCCATTTTATTTGATTGGAATTCTGACAAACTGTATTGTTTCCGGGATTACAGTAATTGCTGGAAATTTTTTCTCATTCGGAAAGCTTGTTTTCGGATTAGTATGGTTGCCCATAGCATTCGTTACTTTAGCTTTTCAAAATGATAAAAGAGGTTGGGAGCGATACCTGAGTGACCTTAGGTTTGACGATGTCGAATCCGGATTCCAGCATCGCCAGGCGAACCTCAATGCATGGCTGGTTGGTGAACGCCAAATTGAATCTGAACTTGGTTGTTTGATGTGGTTTTTTGGGGTGTTGATTCTATCGATTGGCGCATATGCGATGAGCACGTAAGGAATTCGAGGTACCGTGAGGACACAAGGAAGAGAGCCGAGCTTGAATTGTGTGGAGGCATTCATGGAAATGCTCAACCAACATGGTCTGCCGTGGCAGGTTGCCGAGCTGGATGGACCGGTCAAATTTTGATGAAATTCGCGCCAACACTTGCAGCCGTAGCGCTGTCATTCACGGCAGCTGCTGGTGTCGCCCAAGCTCAAGATGCAGGCCTCGATACCGCTACTGAAACAGTGGCATTCGACGCGCAAACGGCGTGGGATGAGTATGAACAAATGCTGCGGCAGGTCTACGCCTATGTTGAGCGTGATGACATTGATGTTGATGCTCAATTTGAGCGGTCCGAAGCGATCGCTGTGCAGTCCACGGACGCGGGCCAATTTCGCCGCATCATTCACCAAACTGCTCTTACATTTATGGACCCGCATTTGATCGTCGGCCCATTTACCAATGATGATTACGCCATAATCATGACCGCTGCCGATCTGGACTTATCCTTCGTCGATGGCAGAGCAATTGTGCGGGATGTGCGCGGCAATTCCCCTGCGTTTGAGGCTGGCATTCGGCCAGGTGACGAAGCGGTCACACTCGACGGTGTAGTCGCCGCGCATGCTGCGCTATTGCCCTTTGGCGATGTATTGCCGCAACCTACCGCCGCTCAGCTTGACTACGGCCTGACTTTGGCGGCCAATGGCAAGCGCGGTTCTGACCGAGTGATTGAAGTGCGAAGCGGCGAGGGCGCGGTGCGCACAGTCGAGCTGGTCTCCACATTGACCTATGCCCGGTCGCTGTCAGACCGCCCTTTGGTGACGGTTGAATTTGTCGGTGCAGAACAAGACGTCGCAGTGCTCCGCGTGCTCAATTCGCTGGGCAATAATGACTTGATCACAGCATTCGATGCGGCGGTTGAGCAAGCGCATGATGCCCGTGCAATTGTGCTCGATTTGCGCGAGACACCCAGCGGTGGAAACACGGAAGTCGGACGTTCAATTATCGGCCATTTCACCCAAGAAGTGCGGCCCTATCAAATGCACCGCATCCCTGTGCTTGAGCGCGAATTCACCGTGCCCCGGCAATTTGTTGAATATGTTCACCCGCGCCAGCCCTTCTTTGATGGACCAGTGTTTGTCCTGCATGGGAAATGGACAGGCAGCATGGGCGAGGGGATTGTGATCGGCATGGATGCCGCCAGCGATGCTGTCACTATCGGTTCGGATATGGGCGATTTGCTGGGCGGCCTCTGGAATCGCGACTTGCCCACCAGCGGCGCTCGCATTGATCTGGGCGGAGAATCGCTCTTCCACGTCGATGGGACCCCGCGCGCGGACTATGTTGCGCAAATCCCCGTAACCCCCATTGATACCGCCACCGATGGCAGTGACCCAGGTGTCCCGGCTGCGCTGGAGGCCTTGGCCGCCGGCAGCAAAAGCCCGAACTAGGGCTTGGCCAGACGCGCCATGGCAATTCTCCACACGGCCCAGACCACGCCCATGATCGCGGCTCCGGCCAGCAGCACGCCTGTATCGGGCTGAAAAATTGCGGCTGCTGCGAATGGAGCACCGAACATAGTGGGTATCGCGATCACGAAAACATAGGCCAAAGCGACCATTACCAGCAGCGGCAGGTAAAGCGCGATTTGACCTGCCATACCGGACCGCTGCGATCCACGACCACGCCATGCGCGCCACATTCCTAGCAGGTATAAGAAAGGCAGTAGGGCGAGCACAATAAAGGCCACGCGCATCGTCATCGGACTAGCCTCGCCATCATAGGGCAAGTCCAGCGACGCAGCGGTGATGGCGTTGCGGGTGGGAAGGGTGTGGCCAAAGGCCAATCCGCTGCTGTTGTTGACCAGCACAGCAGTGGCTCTTTTCTGGGCGGGGATCATTGTCGCCAGCGCTTCAAAACCCGGATTTGCACCGGAGTGAAATACTGTCCCCTGCTCGGCGTCGATAAACCAGCCAAAGCCATATTCGGGCGAGAATTCGCTGGCGGGAGACATCATAGTGGCCTTGCCTGCTGCGCTTAAAATGTCATCCTCACCATTCATCAGAATCGACAAATATCGCGCCATGTCGCGGGCGCTCGACACAATGCCGCCTTGAGGGCTCGAACCGCGCCCTGTCAGATTGCCGTTGATCGATTGGAATGTCCCGAACCAAGGACGATGCCCATTTGCCATATTGGGGCGATCGCCTGCATCATGGACAAAGCTGTCCGCCATTCCAGCAGGGGCCAGAATTTTCTGCTCTACGTAATCGGCATAGGATTGTCCGCTGACGATCTCGACAATCCGGCCCAACACTTGATAATTGACGTTCGAATAATCCCACACAGTGCCCGGCTGTTTGGCGGGCGTCATTGTGGCAGCAACAGAAATGCGGCGGGCCAAGGCGTCATGCGCCATGCTGGTGTCATCTTGGGATTCGTTGCCCTGAACCATCGAAAATCCGCTGGTATGGCTGAGAAATTGCCGGACACTTGGTTCCCCAGCCGGTGTGTCCCGCAATGCTGGCAGATAGGTCCCGGCTGGTTCGTCGAGCGAGATTTCGCCTGCCTCAACCAATTGCATGACCGCCAGCGCGGTGAAGCTTTTGGAGACTGATCCGATGATGAACACCGTGTCATCGGCAATGGGATTGCCGCTGTCGCGCTCCATTTCGCCCCAGCTTCCTTGCTTAGTTACCACGCCATCTTCTGCAGAGGCATAAGCAACACCAACCACTTCTGGCGCAGAGGTTTCAGCAAGCTTCGCATTGATAGCGGCGTCGAATTCAGCATCCGACCTTGCGGCGGGCGGATCGCTCGCCATCAATGCGGCGGATATTCCGGCCAGTAAAAGCCACAATGGTGCAATCGCAATTCGCATCAAATTCCCCCGAAGCGTTGCGCGGCATAACACAGCGTGTGATCTTCGCGAAAATTGCTTTAGAGAGCCTTGCATGAGCATGACCACACAAGCTGGAAATCCGGGCGCCTTTGCCCAATTTGACTTGGGCCGCGTTAACAGCCCGTCCTTCGTCGTTGATGCCGCCAAATTGCGCGCCAATTGCCAGATTTTGGCGCAAGTTCGCGACGAGGCATCGAGCGATGGCGGTTCGATCAAGATGTATGGCGCGCTCAAAGCGTTTTCGATGTGGTCGGTGGCGCACATTATGGGCGAGTATCTGGACGGCGTGTGCGCATCGGGCCTGTGGGAGGCGCGGCTGGCGTCGGAGTTTTACGATGGTGAGATCGCGACTTACTCCGCTGCGTTCAAGCCAGAGGAATTGGACGAGATTTGCCGTTTGTCCGAACATGTCATCTTCAACTCGCCAGCCCAGATGAAACGCGCCGCATTGATCCTCGATCATGCAGCTACCACGGGCGGTGATGTGTCGGTCGGTTTGCGGCTGAACCCGATGGTGCCGACAGGCGAAGTGGCCAAATATGATCCCAGCGCGCCCGGATCGCGGTTGGGCTTTCCTATCGATCAGCTGACCGAAGAGGCGATGGAGGGTGTCGAAGGTATCCACTTCCACAATTTGTGCGAGCAGACATTTGAGCCTCTGCGCCAGACATGGGACCGCGTGTTTGACGCGATTGAACCTTGGTTTGGTCAATTGAAATGGATCAATATGGGCGGTGGGCATCATATCACCCGGGCCGATTATGAGCGCGCCGAGCTGATCGAATTTCTTAAGGATGCCGCTGCTGATACTGGCGCTGAGATTATCCTTGAACCGGGCGAAGCGGTTGCGCTGGATGCGGGAATATTGGTCGGAACATTGCTCGACACTGGTTTCAATGACGTGCCGGTCGCGGTCACTGATGTCTCGGCCACATGCCACATGCCCGATGTGATCGAGGCGCCCTATCGACCGGCGATGTTGGGCGAATTGGAGGACGAGGATACCATTCCCATCCGGTTGGGCGGGCCATCCTGTCTGGCAGGCGATGTCATCGGGGACTACCGCCTTCCGGTGCCAGCAGAGGCGGGCGCTCGCTTCGCATTTCTGGATCAGGCGCATTATTCTATGGTCAAGACCAACACCTTTAACGGGGTTCAATTGCCCAGCATTTACTTGTGGGACAGCGAGACAGATCAGTTAGAGCTGATCAAAAGTTTCGAATATGAGGATTTCAAAGAGCGCCTTAGCTGACAATAAATCGCACTCTACTACACGTAATTTGCTTGAAATCGAGGATTTGGCCAGTATAGCGCCCCATCCGCTGCCGAGCCCTTAAAGCAAGGGTTGGGGGTCCCAACCGTAAGGCAGCTTTGTTGAAACAGACTGGTTTGAAAGAGCCATTTTAGGGGGTCCCTTGAGTTGCAGCAATTTTCCGATGCAAAGGCAGTAGTCGACGCCGTAGCGCCCGACGAACCCGTAATCCTCAACCGACCACATGCCGCTCAGCGTGCCGCCCGCTTCTTTATCGAGAAGTTTCCGGGCAAGGTGCTCTATGCGGTAAAGGCCAATCCCTCGCCCGATTTGATCCGGACCCTGTGGGATGCCGGGATCACCCATTACGATGTGGCCTCCATTGCCGAAGTGCGTTTGGTGAGCGAGGCAGTGCCGGACGCGACGCTGTGCTTTATGCACCCGATCAAGCGACCGCGCGCCATCGCCGAGGCATATCACCAGCATGGCTGCAACACTTTCAGCCTCGACACGATGGAAGAACTGGACAAGATCGTAGAGGCTTGCCGCGACCCCGAAACGGGCGAGCCAGCGCAAGATCTGCGGTTGGCAGTGCGGATGCGCGTTTCCAGCGAACATGCCAAATTGTCATTGGCGGCCAAATTCGGTTGCGAATTGTCTGCAGCGCCCGCTTTGCTGCAGGCCGCGCGTCAGCATTGCGATTGGCTGGGTGTTTGCTTCCATGTCGGCAGTCAGGCGATGAGCCCTTTTGCCTATGTGCAGGCGATCGATCGCGCGCGTGCCGCCATTGCAGAAGCATCCGTGGTGATCGATATGGTCGATGTGGGCGGAGGTTTTCCTTCGGTTTATCCCGAGATGGAGCCACCACCGCTGGAAGACTATTTCCAGATCATCAATCAGCATTTCTATGCTTTGCCGATCGCCTATAATGCGGAATTGTGGTGCGAGCCGGGCCGTGCATTGGTGGCCGAATATTCCTCGCTAATCGTCAAGGTAGACAAGCGCCGGGGTGACGAGCTTTACATCAATGATGGTGCCTATGGCGCTTTGTATGATGCCGCCCATGTGGACTGGCGTTTTCCGGTGAAGGCGCTGGAAGACGATTTGCGCGATCCAGTGATGGACTTCGCATTCTATGGCCCGACCTGCGACGATGCCGATTACATGGCGGGGCCGTTCCCGCTGCCGTCTGACATACAGGCGGGCGATTATATCGAAGTGGGTATGCTGGGCGCGTATGGTGCGGCAATGAAAACCGGCTTCAACGGTTTTGGCAATGCGGACCAATATGTCGTGACGGATGAGCCGATGGCCAGCCTGTTCGATGGCAGCCGCAAACGCCCTGCTGCGGATAATGTGATCAATTTGAGGTAGAAGCGCGAGAGCGCGTATGGGCAGATCGGCGCTATTTGGTCACCGATCCCCAGATATCTTCCAACCGATCATCGCGGCCGCAACCGTTGCGGTAGAACCGATAACGGATCGGGTTCTTCTTGTAATAATCCTGGTGGTAATCTTCCGCTTTGTAGAATTTTGACCGATCAAGGATCGCCGTCGCTATGTCGCTTTTGAAGGCGCTTTCCCAGCGAGTTTTGGACGCCTTGGCCGCTTTGGATTCCGTCGCATTGCCGGGGAAAATGGCGGAGCGATAGCTGCTGCCCTTGTCGCAGAACTGACCATTGGGATCGAACGGATCTACATTCTTCCAAAATGTTGGGAGCAAGTCGGCATAGCTCAATTTGCTGGTGTCATAAGTAACCAGAACCGCCTCGTAATGGCCAGTGTTGGCATAGGTGACTTGCTTGTAAGTTGGGTTCTTGGTCGATCCGCCAGTATAGCCAGAGACAACATCAACGACGCCGTCGACCTTCTCAAAATCGGCCTCGGCACACCAGAAACATCCCATTGCGAACACTGCGGTTGCTTGACCGGATGCGGCGTCATTGGACGTGCTATCGGTCTTGGTTGAGCTGCCACCAGTGCGCGCGGGCGCAGATACTGCGGACAATGCAAGGCCACCCGCTGCCAAGACCGCCAGAGCAATTCCTACTTTGGAAGTGGCATTCATGGCATCGATCCTTTGTCGTTCAAACTATTGGCGTGGCTTGGTTGATGTGGGCCAATCCATCGCGCCGTCGAAATGATAATGGCCGAACAGTGCGAGAAGTTCCCATTGCGACCCTGTTGTTGAGTTCGTTCCAACGGCCCATCCGGTTACATGGGCCAAATGAAAAAGGGGCAGGCCGCAAAGCCCACCCCCTGTCAAAATCAAAATGTCCCTCGACGGGCTACATGCCGTCAACGCTTTTGCTAACCAGAATGTTCACCGCAACACGGCGGTTTTGGGCTTTGCCTTCGCGGGTCGAGTTATCGGCCGCAGGATCGGAATCTGCCATCCCTGTGGGCGACAACATGCGGTAAGGTTTCCAGCTGCACTGTTGCTGCAGATAGTTCACCACGCGACCGGCACGTTTTTCGCTCAACGCTTGGTTCACTTCGTAACTGCCGGTTGAATCGGTATAACCAACCACCAGCAACAAAGCATTGCTCATGCTGTCTGCTTGGGTGGCCGCCTGGCACAAATTGGCTCGTGCGTCGGCCGATAGGTTCCACTTTCCGCTGTCGAAATAGACATTGGTGGTGCCCTTGAGATTGTATTGGTCGATATCGCCAAACCGGCCACGTAGGGCTTCTGTTGCGGCGGCGTTCTGCTCAATCGCAGCGCCTTGCTGAGCAAATTGCTGTTGCGTGCCGCCACGGATCATATTGGCGGTTTCAAGATCATTGCCAGAGAACGTAACCCGGGTTGCGACCAGTCCATTGTTCCACTGCACCGTCTTGATCTTCACCGGCAGACCATTGAGGAGATTATCCTGGCTGAGTTGCTCGCGGTTCATCCCGAACAGGCCCTTGCGAGCGCGCACTTCGGTACCATCGCTCAGCGAGACGGTGGTGTTGCCGCTGGCATTGGTGACCAACATCTTGCCATCGGCGCGGCCCGAAATGATCCCCTCGACATCGGGACCTTCGGTAAGACCGCTCAGATTGGCGGGCACAGAGCCAACGACTGTCGTCAACACTTCGCCTTCGGCAGATGATGCATCAAGTTCTTGCGCATATAGGCTGGCCGGGGCTGCTGCGATGAGCAGCGCGGTAGCCAGCTTTGCGGCAGGTTTCATGGAAATGGCATTCATTGGAGTTCTCCTTAAACTTTCTTCGACCTCTACCTAAAACAACGGCACATCTGGATTTTTCCGCATGGCCGCGTGGGTCGATTGCTTCCCTGTTACGAACGCTGGTGATCTTAACGTGTTCGCTAAGTGAACAGTTCCACCTCGATAGGGGTGGAGGGGTGATTGGAGCCGCTAATGCGACGAAAGGACATATTTCGCAACAATAGAGCCCAATTTGAGGCGGGCTTAGCCTCAGTCGAAGCCAACAAACCGCGCTGCTTCTGAAACCTTGCGGCGGGAGATTTTGACCGGGTTCGCTGGAAAATCGGGGTCGGGCCAGCCAAGCGCGACGGCTTTCATGATCACTTGGTCATCGGGAATACCGGCATGCTCGCGCACAACCGGAGACTGCATTATGCCCTGCGAGTTGATCACACAGCCTAGCCCGCGCGACCATGCCGCATTGACCAGAGCGGTTGTCGCAGCGCCGCAATCAAACGGCGTGTCGTCGCTGCCCGACAATTCCTTGTCATAGGAGATGATTACGCAAACAGGTGCATCGAATTGGCGAAAGCCGCGCAGCACCCAATCCTGCCGCTTTTCCTTGTCATCGCGCTCAATCCCCATTGCTTCGAATAATTGGATGGCGCAGCCAATCTGGCGTTCGCGGTGGACGCCTGCAAACGGCTCGCCCATGCGAAATTCGCGGCTATCAGGTTCGCCCGCAAGGATGTTCTCGGTATTGCCCTTACGAATGCGGTCGAGCGGCTCGCCCGTGATGACATGAAAGTTATAGGGCTGCGTGTTCATGGAGGAGGGCGAGCGCATCGCCAGTTCCAGCACTTCGGCGATTAATTCGCGCGGAACCGGCTTGTCGAGATAACCACGGATAGAGCGGCGTCCGCGAACGATTTCGTCAAAGCGGTCTTCTGGCGAACCGCTGGTAAAGTGTTCGGTCATTCAGGATTTTCCTTGAGGTCTTCATTGGAGTTTTGCTGCAGGATTGTCCCGCAAGTTGCTGGGCGTGATTAGCGCGGTTGGTCGCTCACCACCACGCCTTCGATCACTACGCCAGTAACATGGCTGGTAATCTCGAACGGGTCGCCATTGAACATCGCAATATCGCCATGTTTGCCAACCGCCAGCGAACCCACCTTGTCGTCAACACCGATAATTTCTGCTGCATCAATGGTGATGCCCTTCAGCGCATCCTTGGTACCCAATCCGTTGGCTGCTGCAATGGCAGCCTCCCACAGGACAACGCGGGTTTTGGGTACATAGCTTTCATAACCGGACTGGAAGGCAAAAGGGATGCCGGCATCGCGCAATTTGGCCGCTGTGTCGAAGCTGGCATTTGCCAAATCGCCAAATTGTCGCGCACGTGGCGGGTGCAAAATGACCGATACGCCCGCTTCGCGCAGTGCGTCTGTGACCAGATAGGCATCAGCAGCACCGTCAATCACAAGGTCGATGTTAAACTCGTCCTTGAGCCTGAGCGCGTTGAGAATGTCGCGCTCTTTCCACGCAGTCACCATCAAAGGGACTTTGCGGTTCAGCACATCTTGCATCGCTTCATGGGTGAGATTGCGCTTGGCAGCTTTGTCGGACTTCTTGTCTGCCGAGTTTTTCGCGGCATTTTGGGCATCAATCAGCGCAGTACGGAGCAGAGCGATCTGTTTGGAACGAGTGCCCGGGGTCTTATTGCCCGATGCCATCGATCGCGCGCCCAGATTGGCCGCAATCATCGCGACCGGCACCACAATCGCATCCTCAACCGTATCACCAGTGGTTTTGACAACCATTGTCTGGCCGGAAACCAATGCGCCGGGACCGTGGCCGGTATGCAGCGTGGTAACGCCCAATTCTCTGACCCATTCGACCAGACGCTCACGCGGATTATAGGCATCAATCGCGCGCAATTCTGGCTGGATCGGTTTGGTTTTATCCAGCTGATCCTGATCATGCCATTGGTTCATGAACCCGGCCAAACCAACTGTGCTGTGCGCATCGATTAGCCCGGGTGTGACCACTTCGGCGCTCAGCACTTGCATGCCATCGGGTACAGGGGTCGATGCGGCTGGACCAATTGCTGTGATGATGCCGTCTTGGATCACGACAAGTCCGTCAGAAATCGGCTCAGCCTCCATCGTGTGCACGGTGCCACCGCGAACGGCGATGTCTTGCGCAATCGCTGCTTGCGACAGGGCGAGGGCGGTGCCGGCAAGGCCGAGCGCGACAATGAAACGCTGTTTAGTGCTCATTGGTCGGCCTCCATTGCTTGGGCTTCATGTTCGAGGTGATGCATCGCGCGCCCTTGGCTGGCGGTGCCATAACCGCCGGTGGCAAAGGGGGCGTGTTCGGGATTGGACATATCGAACACCAGTTTGCCCTCGACCCATGTTTCCAGAACCTTGGTGTAGATCGACAAGGGATCGCCATCCAGAACGATGATGTCCGCATCTTTACCGGTTTCCAGTGATCCGATGCGGTCATCCAAGCCCAGCTGCTTCGCTCCATTGATCGTAAGCGCCCTGAGAGCCCCGTCGCGGCTCATACCGCCGCGCACGGCTAGGCCCGCCTGACGCCGCATCATACGGCTGTCTACGACGGGATCATCGCTATGCAATGAGGTGAGCACGCCGGCGCGCTCCAAATCAGCAGGAGCAGTGATCCGCGCGTTCATCGCCTCCAGCTTTCCTCCCGGAGAATCGACCACAATATGCGACACTGGCACGCCAGCATTGGCAATCTGTTCAGCCACATCGCCGCTTTCCATGCCGTGCTGGATCAGCAGTTTGAAACCAAATTCGTCGCGCAAACGCAGCACGGTCATGATGTCGTCGGCGCGGTGGGTGTGGAAATGAACCAGCCGTTCTCCGGACAAGACTTCGCACAAGGCATCTTTGGCAAGATCGCGCTTCTTATTTTCGCCGTCGCAATAGGGCTGGGCATCAACGAATGTCTGACGCACCAAAGCCGCCGATTTGGCGCGTGTACCGGGCCAACCGCTGCGTTCGCGAATGGAATTGGTGCCATTGGCCATTTTCATGCCGCCCAGCATTTTGCCATCGGCATCGCGGATCGCGATTTCATCGACCGTGTCGACCTTGCGCAGTTTCATGTAGAATGTTTGCCCGCTCATCAAATGGCCAGAGCCGGGCATGACATTGGCGAAAGTAACCCCGCCAGCGCGGGCCTTGTCGATGCTGTGGTCGCGCGGATTGATCGAATCCATCGCCCGAACGTCAGGCTGGATGGGCGCGCTCCTGTCCGCCCCTTGGACTTGGCCAATATGCGAATGCGTATCGACAATGCCGGGCATAATTACCTTGCCAGCTGCATCGCGAACTTCTGCATCATCAGGAATGGAAACATCGGTCCCGATGGCCTGAATTGTGCCATCCTTGATGATCAGAGTGCCATTTTCAACCGCAGGTCCAGCCATCGGCAGAATCGTCGCGCCGGTAAAGGCGATCGGGCGTTCTTGCGCAGAAACTGGCGTGACGCCGGCCAACAATGCGGCACCGGCCAATGCGCTCACGCTTGCGGCCGTCAACAGGGCTTCTAATTTCAAACTGATCTCTCCTCGCGAGAACTCGCTGGGACTTCCTAATCGAATGATCGAGAGTCGGGCAAGTGACAAGCGGAATGTTGCGCCAATACCGACGCGATTAAGGGGCGATATTAGGGTCGGAAGTATGGCGCGTCGCCAGCGATGGTGACGCGTTCCATGACGCGCCGCGCGGGGAAATAATCGCTCACCGCCAAATGTTGGCACACTCTATTATCCCAGAACGCGATGGAGCCTTTTTGCCAGCGGAAGCGGCATTGCAGCTCAACATCGGCAGCCGTCGCATAGAGATGCGCAAGCAGCCACTGGCTTTCATCCTTAGACAATCCCTCAATATGACTGGTGAAGCCATTGTTGACATAAATCACCCGCTCGCCCGTTTCGGGATGGGTGCGGATCACCGGATGGCGCATCGGAGGATATTGCTCGTGCAATTCTTCGGGCGTCTTGTTCAGACGTTTGGCAAAGACGCGGGCAATGTCATGCACCGCCGTCAGCCCCTCACACATGCGTTTCATCTGGTCGGACAAACGCTCATAGGCGATGTGCATATTGGCGAACAAAGTGTCGCCGCCAACATCGGGCACTTCATGAGCATAAAGGATCGAACCCAGCGAAGGACGCTCTCTCCATGTCACGTCAGAGTGCCAATTGTTCTCTTGGCCGCGGCTTTTGGGACCATGGGCGATCCGCAAGACTTCTGGGTTGGGATGATCCTTGGGGGTGGCCGGATGCACTTCCAGATCGCCAAAATGCCGCGCAAAAGCGATATGCTGTTCTTGCGACAATTGCTGATCGCGAAAGAAGATCACGCCATATTTGAGCAGAGCTGAGCGAATGTCAGGAATGCTGCTGGCGATGTCGCTGGCGGCCAGATCAATGTCCAATATCTCTGCACCGATGGCAGGCGTCATCGGCCTGATGGTCAGAGCGCCAGTGTCTATTGCAGATTTATCCAAAGCCGTTTTGTCAGCTAATGTCGCCATGCGATCTCTCCCCCGTTTGATGGTGAAGATGCGCGATTATGTGCCCCCAATCAAGTGGCCTAATCAAGCAGACCGCCTAAGCTGCCTCGCGCAGCTCCAGATCCATACGGTCCCAGATTTCCACCAAGGCCTCGGCCAGCTCGTCCATCATCTCTTCGGTGTGATGCGGGCCGGGTGTGAACCGCAAGCGCTCTGTTCCGCGCGGGACGGTGGGGAAGTTGATCGGCTGAACATAGACGCCATATTCGGCGAGCAAAATATCGCTGATCTTCTTGGCGCGCACCGGATCGCCCACCATCAGCGGGACGATATGGGTGGTGGATGCCATCACCGGCAGGCCAGCATCGGACAGCTTGCGTTTCAGCATCGCGGCGGATGCTTGCTGGGCATCGCGTTCTTCGCTCGATGATTTGAGATGCTTTACCGATGCGAGCACTCCGGCGACCAAAACCGGCGATAGAGAGGTGGTGAAGATAAAGCCGGGGGCATAGCTGCGGATGCAATCGATCACTTTGGTTTCGGCCGCGATATAGCCGCCCATGACGCCGAACGCCTTGCCCAATGTGCCTTCGATAATGTCGATCCGGTCGGCGGCCTCGTCGCGTTCGGAAATCCCTCCACCGCGTTTGCCATACATGCCAACCGCGTGAACTTCGTCGATATAGGTTAGCGCATTGTATTTATCTGCCAGATCGCAAATCGCGTGAACCGGCGCGACATCGCCATCCATTGAATAGACGCTTTCAAAGGCGATGACTTTGGGCGTGTCAGGGTCTTCTGCGGCCAACAATTCTTCCAAATGTTCCATGTCATTGTGACGGAACACATGCTTTTCGCAGCCGGAATTGCGAATGCCGGCAATCATGCTGGCGTGGTTCAACTCGTCGGAATAGATAATGCAGCCGGGCAGCAATTTGGCCAAAGTGGACAAGGTTGCATCATTGGACACATAGCCCGAGGTGAATAGCAGCGCGCCTTGTTTGCCATGCAAATCGGCCAGCTCTTGTTCCAGCTCGACATGGAAATGGGTGTTGCCGCCAATGTTGCGGGTGCCGCCTGATCCTGCGCCAACATCATGCAGCGCGTCTTCCATCGCCTCGATCACCTTGGGGTGTTGCCCCATCGCGAGGTAATCATTGGAACACCACACAGTGATCGGCTTGGGCCCATTATGCCCGGCAAAACAGCGCGCATTGGGGTAGGCGCCCTTGTTGCGCATAATGTCGATAAACACACGATAGCGGCCTTCGGAATGAAGCCGATCGATCGCTTTGTCGAAAATCTGGTCGTAATTCACGTCACGTTCCGCTTTTCTGCCCCGAGCAAAACCCGGTCAAATAACGAGGACGATTTAGAAGCATAAGTTGCATTTTGCTACCGCGATCTTTGCGAGCGATTCGCATTAAAAACCCTCGATTGTATCCAGCCCTTGACGGCGCAACACCGCCATAAGTTCCTCAGAAATATCCGCATTTCCGGTCGCAACAAAGCGACTGGGGACGGTTGAATCGAATTCTTGAGCCTCAGTGATCGCAACAATGCGTCGTGCAATTCCTTGCGCGCCATCAACCAGAGCGACCCGATCCCCAAATACTTGGCCCAACGCTTTGCTCAATTCTGGGGCCAGCAGCGGGAAGTGGGTGCAGGCAAGGACTACGGTGTCGATTGCTTCTCCGCCGGGCATCTCGCGCAATCGCCTTACCGCGCCCGCCACCACTGCGGGATCAAATTCTTCGCCGCGCAATTTGGCCTCTGCCGCTTCGACCAATCCGGGTGCGGCAACCCGCAACAGCTGCTTGTCGCTCGCAAATTGAGCTTCCAGATCGTCGACATAGCTTTGCCGGATGGTCGCCTCTGTGCCGAGCAATCCGATCACTCCGCTGCGGGTTTTGCTGGCCGCTGGCTTGATCGCGGGGACGGTGCCAACAATCGGCACTTCCAACACATCGCGCACCATGCCTAGGGCTATGGTGCTGGCGGTGTTGCAAGCGATGCAGATCAGGCGCGGCTTGTACCGTTCGCTCATCCGGCCCAGCAATCCGGCGACACGCGCGGCGATTTGCGCTTCTGATTTGGTGCCATAGGGCAAGCCCGCCAGATCAGCGGCGTAAATCACCGGGGATTGGGGCAGGATCGCTTGTAACTCGCGCAGCACCGTCAGCCCGCCAACGCCAGAATCGAACAGCAGTATTGGGGCCTGAGGGTTTGGGAGGCTCGCGCTGACTTTCAAGAAATACTCCGCTCATGCCGGGTCTGTTGCAGCCGCGCACTTCACATTTGCGGCCAAATAGAAGAAAAAGCAGGAAATAGACAAGCGTGATCCCGGCGGAGAATAGTTTTGGATTCAATTTTATCGTTGTTGATGGGTTATTTGTTCGGCAGCATTCCATTTGGACTGCTGCTGACCAAGGCAGCTGGATTGGGTGATGTGCGTGATATTGGTAGCGGCAATATCGGCGCGACCAATGTCTTGCGCACTGGCAACAAATGGCTGGCGGCGGGAACCTTGCTGCTCGACATGATGAAAGGATTTGTTCCGGTGTCGCTGGCCGGACTGCTGTTTTATGCACCGCTGGATTATGGCGAAGCGAGCTATGGCACCGTGCCCGCCGCCGCCATTGGCGCAGTGTTGGGGCACAGTTTCCCCGTTTGGCTGAAGTTTAAGGGCGGCAAGGGCGTTGCCACCAATGCCGGGGTCAGCTTTGGCATCGGTTGGCCGATTGGGTTGGCCTATGCGCTGGTGTGGATCGGTGTTCTTGCGGTCAGCCGGATCAGTTCCGTCGCCGGGATGAGCGCGGTTGTGGCCGCAGCCTTGGCCGCGACTTTTACAGGATATCCTGAATTTATTCCGGTTCTTGTGATCATCGCTCTGCTGATAATCTGGCTCCACCGCGCCAACATTGGTCGGCTAATCCGCGGGGAGGAACCCAAAGTGAGCGGAGGCAAGGACGCGGCAGAGGAACCGGGCGCTGACATGAATGCTGGCGGGGATCCGGACGGGGATGCGGGCGGCGATAAGTGAGCACGCTAAACCAGGCAGAGGCATTTGCGCGCATTCGCCTGTTGCGCAGTCCGAACATTGGTCCGGTCAGCTATCGCCAGATGCTCGCTCGTTATGGCAATGCTGTGGCCGCGCTGGAGGCGCTGTCCGAGCTGGGCAATCGCGGCAAGCGGACCTATCGCGCCGCGCCTCAAGCCAAGATTGAGGATGAGATCGAGGCGGTGAAACGCGCTGGTGCCCGCTATCTGTTTCATGATCAGCCCGATTACCCCACGCTTTTGGCGGCCTTGGATGGCGCCCCGCCAATCGTCACCATGCGCGGTAATCTTGCGCTTGCCAGCCAGCCCTGCGTGGCGATGGTCGGGGCAAGAAACGCCAGCGCCGCTGCGGTGAAGATCGCCCGCGAATTTGCCAGCGCGCTTGCCGGGGAAGGGTTCACAATCGTGTCTGGTTTGGCGCGCGGGATAGACGGGGCCTGCCACGAGGGGGCATTTCCTGCGACCATTGGCGTGATCGCCAGCGGCATCGAAATTGCCTATCCCCCCCAGCATGCCGATCTGCAAGAACGCATCGCGAGCGAGGGATTGCTGATAGCAGAACAACCACCCGGCACCGAGCCGCGCGGCAGCCATTTCCCCAGCCGCAACCGCATTATTGCAGGCCTTGCCAACGGCACTTTGGTGGTTGAGGCCGCGCCCAAGTCTGGCTCGCTGATCACCGCACGGCTGGCGGGCGAAGCGGGTAGGGAGGTGATGGCTATCCCCGGATCGCCGCTGGATGCGCGTTCGCAAGGTTGCAACAAATTGATCCGCGAAGGCGCTGTGCTGGTCCAATCGCCCGAGGATGTGGTGGAGCTGCTCAGCGGATTTGACGGCTCGCCGCGTTCCAGCGTGCAAGAAGCAGGCAGCAGCTTTGATTTCGATGTGGAAGAATTTGCCGAGGCCGAACTAGCCGACATCGGTGCCCTGCTGACCACGGCGCCCATTGCTGTGGACGAGTTGATCCGCCAATCGGGTAGCGGCGCGGCATCGGTGCAAATGGCGTTGATGGAACTTGAGATTGCTGGCGAGCTTGTCAGACACGCTGGCGGTAGGGTGTCGCTTGCAGGATAAACGCGGTGGGACTAGGTGACCGCTTGACAGCACCAAATCTTCGACCCCACTCTCGCGCGTACGTACACGTGTAAGGACTGAAACACTCTCACCATGCAATTAGTAATCGTTGAATCGCCCGCTAAGGCGAAGACCATCGAGAAGTATTTGGGCAAGGATTTTAAGGTCCTCGCCAGCTACGGCCATGTCCGCGATCTGCCGCCAAAGGATGGCAGCGTCCGCCCGGACGAGGATTTCGCGATGGATTGGGAGTTGTATCGCGACAAGCAAAAGCGGTTCAAGGAAATCGCCGATGCGGCCAAGGACGCAACGCGAATTGTTCTCGCGACTGACCCTGACCGCGAAGGTGAGGCGATCAGCTGGCACATTCAGGAATTGCTGAAGAAACGTAAGGCTCTGCCCACGAAAGTGGACCGGGTCGCTTTCAATGCAATCACCAAATCTGCCGTGACCGAGGCGATGAAGAGCCCGCGTCAACTCGATACCGATCTGGTTGACGCCTATCTCGCGCGCCGCGCGCTGGATTATCTGTTCGGATTTACCCTGAGTCCGGTTTTGTGGCGCAAACTGCCCGGTGCCAAATCAGCGGGCCGGGTCCAATCGGTTGCGCTGCGGCTGGTGTGCGAGCGCGAACGCGAAATCGAGCTGTTCAAAGCGGATGAATATTGGTCTGTTCTGGCCAAGCTGGAACAAGATGGAACTGAGTTTGATGCTCGGCTGGTCAAGTTTGAGGGCAAGAAGCTCGACAAGCTGACGCTGGGCAACGAAGGCAGCGCGATGGCGGCTAAGGCTGCGGTCGACAATGGCCGGTTCACGATCGAGGATATCGAGACCAAGCCGCTCAAACGTAATCCATCGCCTCCGTTCACTACGTCCACTTTGCAGCAAGAGGCTGCGCGCAAGCTGGGCTTTTCAGCCAGCCACACAATGCGCTGTGCTCAGTCATTGTATGAGGCAGGCGCAATCACATACATGCGGACCGACGGTGTGCAGATGGACATGTCGGCCATTATGGCCGCGCGCGATGCCATTGCAGAGCGGTTCAACGATGATTACCGCCCCGAAAAACCACGCTTTTACAGCACCAAAGCCAAGAATGCTCAGGAAGCACACGAAGCCATTCGTCCGACCAATTTTAACCGCGATACGGCCGGATCGGGCGACGAAGGCAAGCTGTATGGCCTGATCTTCAAACGCGCGATGGCCAGCCAAATGTCAGCCGCTCAGTTGGAGCGGACAACCGTTACTTTGCGCGATGCAACCGGCCAGCACGAGCTGCGCGCGACCGGACAAGTGGTGAAATTCCCCGGCTTCTTTGCGGTCTATCAAGAAGGCTTTGACGACAAATCTGACGAAGACACCGACGGTCTGTTGCCGGCTATGGCCAAGGGTGACAGCCCGGTTAAGAAGTCGGTCGAGGCCAACCAGCACTTTACTCAGCCGCCGCCGCGTTTTTCCGAAGCGAGCCTGGTCAAGCGGTTGGAAGAATTGGGCATTGGGCGTCCTTCGACTTATGCCTCGACCATTCAGACTTTGCGTGACCGCGACTATGTGCGGATGGAGAAGAACCGTTTCTTCGCCGAGGAATCGGGCCGCTTGCTGACCGCGTTTTTGGAACGCTTTTTTGCCAATTACGTCGCTTATGAATTCACCGCCGGAATGGAAGACGAGCTGGATGTCGTGTCCGACGGACGCGAGGCCTATAAGACTTTGCTCGCGAAATTCTGGAAGGATTTCAAACCCAAATCCGACGAAGTGATGGAGAAGCTGCCTTCGGAAGTGACCGAAGTGCTCGACGAGTATCTGTCCGATTACCTCTTCCCCGAAACAGAGGACGGCGCCAATCCGCGCAAATGCCCATTGTGCGAAACCGAAGGGCGCGAAGGCGGCCGTTTGGCGCTGCGCGGGGGACGGTTTGGAGCCTTTGTCGCCTGTGCCAATTACCCAGAGTGCAAGTTCACCCGCCGTTTTGCCCAACCGGGCGCGGATGGCGATGATGGCGCAGCCGATGGTCTGATGGGGGTCCACCCCGAAACGGGCGAGGAAATTCACCGCAAATCAGGGCGGTTTGGCCCTTATGTGGAAATGGTTGAAGACGAAGCGAAGAAACGCGCTTCTATCCCCAAGGACTTGCCTGATTTCGATCTGGATTGGGCGGTCAAACTGCTCAGCCTACCGCGCATTGTCGGCGAACATCCCGAAACCGGCAAAGAGATCGAGGCCGGTCTGTGGCGTTATGGCCCAGCGGTGCGTCACGAGGGCACCTATGGCAAATTGCAAGGTACAGCCGAAATCTTTGACATCGGGATGAACCGCGCGGTTGATCTTCTGGCAGAGTCTAAGAACCGCAAGGGCGGTGCCCGCGGTAAAGCTGAACCGATCAAAACACTTTCCGCTCACCCAACCAGCGGGGGCGAGATGAAGGTCATGCCGGGCCGCTATGGCCCCTATGTGACCGACGGCACGACCAATGCGACCATCCCCAAGGATATGAAGCCAGAGGATGTAACCGAAGCCCAAGCGATCGAGCTGATCGATGCGCGGGTGGCCAAGGGGCCGGCGAAGAAGAAGGGCCGCAAGAAAGCGCCTGCGAAAAAGAAGCCAGCGGCCAAGAAAAAGGCGGCTGCTAAGAAGAAGGCTCCGGCAAAAAAGGCGGCTGATGGCTAGGCATTAGCGCGCATGCGTACCGGACCGGCGGGACGAGTGTGCAGTGAAAGGTAATCTTTACCCATTTCTATTGCGGGTTATTCACCGCATCGCGTTGGTAATTCGTCAAGTTTTACCCGCTAGACCCTGCGTTGTTGAATCAGGCTATGCAGTGAGTCCACTCAGTGATCGAAGTCGAAGTCCAAAACGAAACGCACCAAAGCCAAGAGCGCATTCGCTTTGCCGCTGTGCCGCGCATTGGTGAAGGGCTGCGACTGCGCGAGCCGGACAGCATGTGGGCCAGTTATGACGTAATCGACGTATGGTACCAAAAGGCAGAATTTGGCGATATTTGGATGCCGTTTCTGCACATCCGGATGACGCCAGGTGAGAATTTGGCTGACACCTCTGACAGCGGTTACGACTTCCAAAGGGAGCTCGAACCATTCAAAATCTAATCAAGCGCACCACCGGCCCGAACAAGAGGCATAAGGCCAGACCATCGCTGGAAGGCATGACGTTGGCGGAACGGCTTGAGGCGAGCGACGAGCCAATTGCCCCGGAGATCTTGGACGTCGAGATTGTTGATGCAGAGATTGTGGATGCTGCAGAATCCATCGAGCCGCAAATCATTGATGCGGCCGATACCAAGGATACTGATGCGATTGTCCGCGCTGCCAAGGCGATGCGCGATGTTCACCAGACCCATCAGGCGCGGGTCAAAATCTGCCTGATCGTCGATGATAGCCGAGTGATCCGCAAGGTCAGTCGCAAGATCGCGACCAGTCTTGGCTACACTCCGGTTGAAGCCGAGAATGGCGAAGAGGCGCTGGCGCGCTGCAAGCACAAGATGCCCGATTTGGTGCTGACCGATTGGCAAATGCCCGAAATGGACGGGATCGAATTTGTCCGCGAATTGCGCGCTATCCCGACGCCCTATCCCCCAAAAATTGTGTTTTGCACATCCAAGAGCGCGGCGGCCGATATTCACGAAGGCATCGCTGCCGGGGCGGATGACTATGTGATCAAGCCATTTGACGAGGCGACGCTGAGCGCGAAATTAGAAAAGCTCAACGCCCAGTAACGCACATTAAAACGCAGTAACTTGCTGACGCTCGCTTTTGCGTGGCTTTGCGTTTAGGCCGCGCTATATGGGCAAAGAACATTTCGAACGTCACAAACAGCCGTGGAACGCAGAAGAGGCCGGTCGCCTCAAACTTCTCGCGTCCAAAGGTCAGGGGCTGAAGCAGATAGCCAAGGCGCTGAACCGTAGCGAAGATTCAACCAAGAGCTTTGCCAAGCAGCAGAAAATCAAGATCGCGAAAAAGCGATAGGGGCGAGTAGGGTTCGCCTTACTCGTCATTGCGAGGAGTTCCAATCTTGTATTGGGGCGACGCGGCAATCCAGCCCGAGCTGCTAGCTTTGTTGCCTTACCAAACTGGATCGCTTCGCTTTGCTCGCGATGACGGGGCTTGGAGTACCTTGCTGTGGTCTTCTAGACAGTAAAAACGACTTCGAAGCGCTCACAAGCGATCATAAGATCGTCATCAACCGCAATGTCTGTGCCCGCCAAAACGCGCGTAAAATAGGCCCGATGAGCATCGCGCCACCACTCCAATGACAAATCGCCTTCGCCCTCGGCCCGAGCAAATTCAGCATCGACTTCGCTGAATTTTTTCAATTCTACCGATGTTGTGCGGATGATCGCATGCGCGTCGCCAGCGAAATCGGTGACGACGTTGAGATCGCCAGCCTGCGGTACCGGATCGCCGCAAAGCTCCAATTCCTTTAGCGAACACGCGGTGGCGCGTTTCTGGCCATCAAGCACCAATTGCAGGCAGGTCGCCGCGTCCTCTGCATTGTCGCAAAAGTGGTAACTAGCAATCGGCGCTTCCGGGGCGTCGGAATTTTCCGAGCGATACAGCGCCCATAATGACGCGGGACTGTGGGCCATCACTTCACCCAGTCGAGGCCGATTTCTTCGAACACTTCGCGGTTTTCGGACCAGTTCTCATCCACTTTCACATGCAGAAAGAGGTGGACCTTTTGGCCCAAAACTTCGGCCAATTCGGTGCGCGCTGCCTCGCCAATCGCTTTGATCCGCTGTCCGCCTTTGCCCAGCACAATCGGCTTTTGACTGTCGCGTTCGATCACTATTTGCTGGCGAACCTCGACCGATCCATCGGGCCGTTGGGTATAGCTTTCCGGCCGGACGGCGGCGTTATAGGGCAGTTCGTCATGCAATTGCTGGTACAATTGCTCGCGCGTAATTTCGCAGGCCAACAGCCGTTCTGAGGCATCGGAAACCTGATCCTCTGGATAGTGCCAAACCCCCTCCGGCATCATCTCGGCCAGTGCATTTTTCATTTCAGCTACGCCATCACCGGTCAGCGCGGAGATGAAGAACACTTCGCAAAAGTCGATCTTGGCTGTCAGTTCATCGGCCAGCGCCAGCAGCGGCTCTTTCTTGGCCCGGTCGACCTTGTTCAGCACCAAAATCTTGCGTTCCGGACGCTTGGCAAGCGCTTCGATCAAAGGTTCCAACTCGTGCCGTCTTTGCTTGATTGGATCGACCAGCAGGACCAGCGCATCGGCGCTGTCCGCGCCTTCCCATGCCGCGCTGACCATCGCCCGGTCGAGCCGCCGCTTGGGCGCAAAAATGCCCGGAGTATCGACCAGAATCATCTGCGTGTCCGGCTTCTCACCCTCGTGCAGAGCAATGCCCAACATGCGCGAACGGGTGGTCTGCGCCTTGGCCGAGGTGATCGCGACCTTTTGCCCGACCAACTGATTGACCAGCGTCGATTTGCCCGCATTGGGAGCGCCAATAATGGCGACAACGCCGCATTTCTGCTCGCTCATTGTGTGAAGTCTCTCATCCGAATTGTTCCATAAATGCCTGGGCGGCCAGCTTTTCAGCATGTTGCTTGTTGCTGGCGGTGGCCTCTGCCTCACCCACTTTATTGACGCTGACCCGCACAGTAAATCGGGCCGCATGATCGGGGCCGCTGCGGTCGACCAATTCATAGCGCGGTGGCTGGCGTTGGTTGCCGGCGGCCCATTCTTGCAGCGCGCTTTTGGGATGTTTGACCGTGCCCGCATCGCTGTCCATCTCGTCCGCCCAAAGCTTGCGAATGACCTTGGCAGTGGCTGCAAAACCGCTTTGCCGAAAGCCCGCGCCGAGCAAAGCCTCCATCACATCGCCAAGGATATTGGTGCTTTGCGCGCCGCCATCATCGCGCGCTTGCTTGCCCATGCGGATATGGTCGGGCAGTTCAATGCGGATCGCCACCCGAGCACAGGCCTCGCGACTGACCAGCGCGTTGAGCCGCTGCGACAATTTGCCCTCTGGCGCCTTGCTAAGCGAATACAGCCAATCGGCGATGGTCAGACCCAGCACTCTGTCGCCGAGAAATTCAAGCCGCTCGTAATCATCCTTAGCATCGAAACTGCCATGGGTGAGCGCGCGCAGCCACAGTGCTTCGTCTGCCGGATCGAAGCCAAGCGAGGTGAGCCACTTGACGCTTTCTGGGGGAATTTCGCTCATATGCCTTCTGCCGATCGGTCCCAGCGGAATGCCGAGGGCCACGTCCATGGCATTACCCATTCACCGCTGCCGTCATAAGACCAAGTGATCGCCGCGGCCTTACCTACCAGATTTTCTTGCGGCACCAGTCCGACCCCGCCACCAGCAGCAGCGCGAAAACGGCTGTCTTGCGAATTGTCGCGATTGTCGCCCATCACGAACATGCGATCAGCTGGCACGACGATCGGGCCGTAATTGTCCTTTGGAACCGACCCGAAATCGAGCACATCATAGCTTTTGCCCGACGGCAGAGTTTCGCGGAAGCGGGCGTAGCGGCAGATGTCCTGTCCTTCCGCGCCTTCTTCTTGAATTGCACCCCATGCACATGATGTGTTGGCCGACACCGGAATGATAAAATCTTCGATGCGTTGTTTAGGAATGTCGGTGCCGTTTAATACGACCACGCCATCGCGCATCGCAATGGTATCACCGGGCAGGGCGATAACCCGCTTGATGTAATCGCTTTGGTCGATCGGATGTTTGAATATGACCACATCGCCGCGCTCAGGCTGGCTGGCGAAAAAGCGGCCAGGTATCAGTGGCAAGCCATAGGGTACTGAATTGGATGAATAGCCATAGGACCATTTTTGGGCGACCAGCACATCGCCATTCCACAAGCGCGGCAACATGCTCTCTGACGGAATCGAAAACAGCGAGAACAGGAATATCCTCAGGAACAGCACCGCCAAAGCGAGCTTGAGCACGAACAGCGCGAAGCTGCCCCAGCTTTCCTCTTGAGGTTCTTCCGTGGTCGCTGGTGTCGCTGCCGCCGTCGCCGCTGGGCTTGCACTGGCACCAGCCACAGCGTCATTGTTCATCGGCGCATTCGTATCTTCGGTCTTTTCATCCATCGCTGGGTTCCCTAGTCGCCTCTGCACACTCAGACAAAGGCTTTTCGCATGACCGATCCGATCCGCGCAGCATGGGACGCGCTCCATAGCCATCAGCCCAAGACGCTGGCGAGCCTTTTCGAAGATGAAAGCCGTGTCGCCGCGCTATCTGGCCGGATTGAATGGCCATCGCCCGATGGTGATGACAGCGGCATCTTGTTCGATTGGTCCAAGACCCATCTCGACGCTGATCTAATCGCTGGATTCGAGCAGCTTGCCACAGCCTGCGATTTCTCTGGGCAGCGCGAGAAATTGTTAAATGCCGAGATTATCAATGTGACCGAGGGACGCGCAGCGACACACACGGCTATGCGCGGCGCAGGCGAGGCGAGCAAGGTTGAAGAAGGCGAGGCTTTGCTGCGCCGGATGGGCATTCTGGTTGAGGCGATCCACGAGGGTGCGCTGGGCGATATCAAGCATTTGATCCATATCGGCATTGGTGGTTCGGCCTTAGGACCAGCGCTGGCGGTGGACGCATTGACCCGCGATATGGCCAAGGTCGATGTGCATGTGGTCTCCAACATCGATGGCGTGGCTCTGGAACAAGCATTTGGCGCTTGTGATCCGGCCACTACAATGATCGCGGTCGCATCCAAGACTTTCACCACGATTGAGACCATGACCAATGCCAATTCCGCGCTGAAATGGCTGGGCGACAATGGAGTGGACGATCCCTCTGGCAGAGTGGTGGCGTTGACGGCCAGCCCCGACAAAGCGGTTAAGTGGGGCGTGGACGAGACCCGCGTGTTGCCCTTTCCCGAAAGCGTGGGCGGGCGATATTCGCTTTGGTCGAGCATTGGCTTCCCCGTCGCAATGGCGATCGGGATGGAGGAGTTTACCCAATTCCTAAACGGTGCTCTCGCGGTCGATACCCATTTTGCGCAAAGCGATAGCGCGGACAATTTGTGCCTGCGCGCCGCCTTTGCCGATCAATATTACACCCGGCTGCGGGGATGCCAGACCCGCGCTGTGTTCGCTTATGATGAGCGGCTGGATTTGCTGCCGGACTATCTCCAGCAGCTAGAGATGGAGAGCAATGGCAAGCGCGTGACCGCCTCGGGTGAACCGGTTGATGGCCCCACGGCTCCGATCACATGGGGCGGGGTGGGGACCGATGCCCAACACGCGGTGTTCCAATTGCTGCATCAGGGCACGCATTTGGTGCCGGTGGACTTTATCGTCAGCATTGCACCGGGCGATTTGCTCGATCCGGCACATCACCAGATTTTGCTGACCAATTGCTTTGCCCAAGGGGCAGCTTTGATGGCGGGCGGCAATATGAGCGAAAGCGGCGATGATCCAACGCGCGCTTTCCCTGGCGATCGGCCCAGCGCGACCATGCTGTGCGATGATCTGGATGCGGCTACTTTGGGCGCTCTGATCGCTTTTCATGAACACCGCACATTTGCCAATGCAGTGCTGATGGGGATCAATCCGTTTGACCAATTCGGAGTCGAACTGGGCAAGAAAATGGCCAAGGAAATTGAGTCGGGCGGAGCAGAATTCGACGCCAGCACCAAGACCCTATTGGAAAAGTCCGGACTGGGTTGAGCTGAATTTCCGCAGGTTTCGGGCAGTTATCCTGAGTCTTGGGTGACGTTAGGTCAAGTCTGATCAATACTCCGAGGCTGAGACACCAAACGTGTCCGGACTTAGGTCGCATTCGTTTCGGCAATTATGCCAAACCGCGCGACCATGCTCATTGCGTGCTCCCGCGGGATTTAGGGAGGTTAACAATGGTATTCTCGAAAATTTCTAATCGTGCGCTAGCAATGGCGGGCACGACAACGACCGCAATTGCGGCCGCTGCGCTGTTTTCTAAGCCTGCGATGGCGGATGGCACCCCTTCATGTAACAACGGAACAAACGCTGGTTCGACAGAATGCGGTACCAACTCAAGTGCGACAGGCACTGGTGGTGCAACTGCAGTTGGCCAGGACTCGACCGCTACTGACTCGGAAAGTACTGCATTGGGCGAGGCTGGCACAGCCAATGCTTTTCAAGCGACTGCTTTAGGTGAGGAAACCGAAGCCACAGAATCTAGAACAGTCGCTGTGGGCAGTGGTGCAGATGCAACGGCTCCTAGAACAACAGCCCTTGGCTCAATCGCTATCGCAGATCAGATCGATTCGGTGGTCGTCGGCCACAGCGCTGATGTTGGCGGTTTGAGCGCTATTGCAATCGGTGCAGATGCGAACGCTGGCGGTGAATTAGCCATATCTCTCGGCGAACAGTCCGATGCCTCGGGCGATGGTGCCATTGCGCTGGGTGGTGACGGTGATGACGTAGATGGTTTAGGCCCTCAAGCAACAGGTTCAGATGCGATTGCTATTGGTGCTGATTCAGTCCCTCGTTCTTTAACACCCTTGCAATTGGGGTAGAGGCTGACTCAGGCGGTGCACAGAGCATTGCGATTTGTTTGCGGTCCATCGCCGAGGACAATTCCGATGTCGCGATAGGCAATAGCGCCAGCACTGCCGGTTTAGGCTTTGCGGCTGTGGCAGTTGGCGGATCAGCTAGCGCCGGCGTTTTTGGAACTGTAATTGGCGCAGGCAGTACTGCGGCCAATGGCAGCCTTGCCGGCGGCAATCGAGCATTGCGAGCGGTCAGGGCGATGTTGCATTGGGTGCCTTTGCATCCACTTCCGGTGGGACAGGATCGGAGGGCAATATTGCTATTGGTGGCGTTACTCGAAGCAGTGCGTCTTCTGGTTGGGGGTGGTGTCAGTGCCTCAACTTCGGAAACAGCGACCACGGCCAATGGCGGCAATTCGATTGCGATTGGAGGTGGGGCGCTCTCGACCGGCCTCAGTTCAGCCGCCTTTGGTGCCGCTTCGCAGGTGACTGCAGCCTCTTCCATCGCGCTTGGCGGTGATGGTGGTGACGGCAATGGTGATGGCGCGCGCGCGATTGCGATGCAGGCCATGGCCCTGGGTGCAGACAGCACTGCTACAGGCATCAGCAGTTCTGCGATTGGTTATGGAACGCGGGCCGATGGGGATGATTCCACCTCGGTTGGTAATTCAGCCCAGGCAACCGGAACAGCCGGTACAGCCGTTGGTCGCGGTGCAACAGCGAGTGGAACCAACACTGCCTCTATCGGCCGGTCCGCGACTGCCAGCGGCAGCGGTGCGACAGCTGTGGGTACCTCTGCCGTGGCGAGCCAATTCCGGTCAGTGGCCATTGGCGGTTCGGCTTTTGCAAGCGCCAGTCAGGCGATTGCGATCGGCAGTAGCGCGACCGCATCGCATGCAGATGCGGTTGCTATCGGCACCAATGCGTCCACGACTGCAGCCAATCAGGTAACCTTGGGTGGTGGAGGTTCTAGCGTAAGGATTGGCGACATTGACGCCTCAACTGATGCGCAAACGGGCGATCTGTTTGCGGTGACGGTTGATGGCAATGGTACGCTAGGCAAGGGAGCCGCCGTGGCCAGCATGCAAGCGGTTGCCAGCGTTGGCAATATTCTGCGCCAACTCGCGGCAGTGTCCGATGCACAATTCGCGGCATTGGAAGGCCGGGTCGATTCTGTGTTCAATCTAGCTACGGCCAATTCCGAAGCGATTGATCGGGCCAATGAAGGCGTCGCTATGGCGCTGGCTATGGAAAGCCCAGCCATCCCGGCGGGCGCATCCTTTGCTCTGTCAGGCGGTATCGGCAATTATGAAGGCCGTATTTCTTTGGCCATAGCGGTTTCGGCAGCGATTGGAGAAATGGCGAGCATTTCTGCCGGTGTCGGTGTTGGCGCCAATAGCGGCGAAATTGGCACGCGCGCTGGCTTCCAAGTCGCGTTCTAATCTGACCTAATATCGCTGAAGAAATGCGAAGAAACACAGGGGGGTGGGCGCTCAATGAGCGTCCGCCCCTTTGCTTTGGTGTGCCCTCACAACATTGCTGCGCTGCACAATATCCTTGACTTTGCGGGCTTTGTCTCCCAAATGGCGAGGATCGAGGCGCTTGGCAGCGTGAACTGGCGATGGAACATATCTATCAGCCCCGGCCGCAGCTTCGGTTGATTTTCTACAGGCTTCCCTTTTCACGCGGGTGGTTTTTACCCCGCGATTGCGCCAGGATTCCGCCCGGAATCCCGAGCGTATCCGCATATTATGCGAGTTTAATACTTCACAATGACAATTACATTTGACCAATTGGGTCTCTCACAACCGGTTCTTCAGGCGCTTGATCTGAAGGGCTATAGCGAACCGACACCGATCCAAGCGCAGGCGATCCCGCCCGTGCTGGCAGGTCGCGATTTGCTGGGCATCGCCCAAACAGGCACCGGCAAGACCGCCGCCTTCATGCTCCCCAGCATTGACCGCTTGCGCGATGCCGACCGCCAAACACCGTTCAAATCATGCCGCATGCTGGTGCTGGCCCCGACGCGCGAATTGGCTGGGCAAATTGCCGCCAGCGCCAAGGATTATGGCGCGCTGGCCGGGCTGAAAGTTCAGTCCATCGTTGGCGGAACCAGCGTTAACAAAGACCGCAATAAGCTGCATCGCGGCACCGATATTCTAGTCGCGACACCGGGTCGCTTGCTCGATCTGGTCGACCAGAAAGCGTTCAACCTTTCCGGCGTCGAAGTGCTGGTTTTGGACGAGGCGGACCAAATGCTCGACCTCGGCTTCATCCACGCGCTGCGCAAGATCAATGATCTGGTTCCGGCCGAGCGTCAGACGCTGTTTTTCAGCGCGACCATGCCCAAACAGATCAAAGAATTGGTCGGCAAATATTGCCGCAATCCAATTCAAGTTTCGGTGACGCCAGCGGCAACCACTGCAGAGCGGATCCAGCAATATTTGCTGATGGTGCAGCAGGATGAAAAGCAGACTTTGCTCGGCATGGTACTTAAGGGTCAGCACGATATCCCGGGCAAGCTAGAACGTGTTCTGGTGTTCACCCGGACCAAGCATGGCGCCGACCGCGTGGTGAAAAAGCTCGCCCAAATCGGTGTCCAAGCCAACGCCATTCACGGCAACAAATCACAACCACAACGCGAGCGCGCACTGAGCGAGTTTAAGTCGGGACGGACCAATGTTTTGGTGGCCACCGATGTTGCGGCGCGCGGAATTGATATTCCCGGCGTTAGCCACGTCATCAATTACGAATTGCCCAATGTGCCCGAGCAATATGTTCACCGGATTGGGCGCACCGCCCGTGCAGGTGCAGACGGAATTGCGATTGCCTTTTGTGCCGAGGACGAGCGCGCCTATCTCAAAGATATTCGCAAAGTTACCGATGCTGAATTTGATCGGCTGCCATTGCCGGACAATTTCCGCGCTGTAGTCGAAGGTGTTGGGCCGACCAAGCCTGCTCCCAAGCAGCAGCGCCAGCGGGTCAAGGCCAAACCTTCCTTTGGTGACGGCCGCAAAGCCAAGCCAAAGAGCAAGCACTCCAACCGTGCCGGAAAACCGCGTCAAGAAGGGCAGTCAAATGATCGCTCCGAGCGCGGCGAGCGTACTAGTGGCGGCGGAAGCGGCGGCTACCAAGGATCACGCGGTGGCGGGCAAGGCGGCGGCCAAGGTGGCGGCAATCGCCGGCGTCGCGGCGGCCCCGGTGGCGGCGGTGGTCGCCCTGGTGGCGGCGGCGGTCGTCATGGCGGTGGTCGGCCCGGTGGTGGTGGACGCTCAGGCGGCAATCGCGCTAACGGCTAATTCTCTTTGACGGGAACCCTTCACGGGTAACCAAATCGCATGAATTGACGAATTTGCTCCTTCGAGGCGGCAGCGCGCTTGGCTTTTGCATTTGTGATCGCCATATCGCGCTGCTGTAACAGGAGCTTTTTGCATGGCCGACGCATATGACTACGACCTTTTCACCATTGGAGCCGGATCAGGCGGCGTTCGCGCCAGCAGAGTAGCCTCTGCGCATGGCGCCAAGGTTGCCGTGGCTGAGGAGTACCGCGTTGGCGGGACCTGCGTCATTCGCGGTTGTGTGCCCAAAAAGATGCTGGTCTATGGCGCACATTTCGCTGAAGACTTGGAAGATGCACAAAACTTTGGTTGGACGATCGAGGGCAAGAGCTTCGATTGGATCAAATTGCGCGACAATGTGCAGACCGATATTGACCGGCTCGAAGGCCTTTATGGCGAAACCCTGGGCAATCACGAAGTCGAGATTTTCAAAGAGCGGGCCGAGATAACCGGCGATCACGAAATCACGCTTGCCAGCGGCAAAGTGGTAACCGCGAAGTACATTCTGGTCGCCACTGGAGCTCGCCCAACATTGCTTGATTTTCCGGGTGCTGAGCACGCTATCACCTCGAACGAGGCATTCCACTTGGACGCATTGCCCAAGCGTGTGATGATTGCGGGCGGTGGCTATATCGCCAATGAATTTGCGGGCATCTTCAACGAGTTTGGCAGCAAGGTTTGCTTGGTCAATCGCGGCGATCAATTGCTGCGTGGTTATGACGAGAGCCTGCGCGACCGCTTGTTGCAAATATCCTTGATGAAGGGGGTCAATTTCCACTTCAATACGACTTTCAAACAGATCACCAAGAATGACGATGGGTCCTTCCATGTCGAGCTGAACGGCTCGGACGATATGGATGTCGATCTAATTATGTTTGCGACCGGACGCTCTCCCAACACCCAGGGGCTGGGCTTGGAGAATATCGGCGTCGAATTGGGCGACAAGGGCGAGATCAAGGTTGATCAATACAGCCAAACCAATGTCGACTATGTTTATGCGGTGGGCGACGTGACCGACCGTGTTCAGCTGACCCCGGTGGCCATTCGTGAAGGGCAGGCATTTTCGGACACAGTGTTTGGCGATGGCGGGCCCTATGCCGTGGACCATTCCTGCATCCCCAGCGCAGTGTTCAGCCACCCACCGATTGCTGCGGTCGGGCTGACCGAAGGCGAGGCGCGAAACAAGCATGGCAACATCCGAGTTTACCAGTCAGATTTTCGCTCGATGAAAAATGTTGTCGCTGGCCGTAATGAGCGCAGCCTTTACAAGATGATCGTCAATGCGGCGACTGATCAGATTGTTGGCATCCACATGATCGGTGCGGAAGCTCCAGAAATCATGCAGGCCGCCGCTATCGCTGTGAAGGCTGGTCTGACCAAGGCCGACTTCGATGCGACCACGGCGATCCACCCAACTATGGCGGAAGAGCTGGTTCTGTTTAAGTAAGTTGTGGTTTGCAACTGTCGGCGCTAACTTGGTTCCTTCAAATTGAGGGGCATCAAATGGCGAACACAATTTTGGTTACTGGCGGCACTGGCTATATTGGCGGTGAGATCATCGCGCTGCTGCTGGATGCTGGCAAGTCCGTCCACACGACGGTGCGAAACACGGACAAGTCAGAGCCCCGGTTGCGGGAACGCTGGCCCGATGCAGGCGATCAGCTCAAAGTATTTCAGGCCGATCTGGAAAATGATGCTGGTTGGGCAGAGGCCTGTGCCGGATGCGATGCAGTTGCGCATGTCGCATCACCATTTCCTCTGGCAGTACCCAAGAATGAAGATGATGTGATCGTACCTGCGCGCGAGGGTGCGTTACGCGCGATTAAATTTGCCCATGCAGCAGGAATAGAACGCTTTGTTTTGACAAGTTCGGCCGCCGCGATTGCCTATGGCGATCAAGGTGGAAAAGAGCGTTTCACCAAAGACGATTGGTCCGATCTTCACTCGGTCTCGCCCTATGCCAAGTCAAAGACAATTGCAGAGCGCAGCGCACGCGATTGGGCCGCGGCGAATGCACCAGACATGGTGTTTTGCTCGATCAATCCTGTCGCGGTGCTTGGGCCAGTTGTGAATGACGATCTTTCGACCTCGATCGAGATTGTGAAGAAATTGCTCGACGGGTCTATTCCAATGACTCCCAACATGGGCATCGGTGTGATCGACGTGCGCGACGTTGCCAAGGCCCATGTGGCGGCATTGATGGCTCCGGCAGACACAGTGCGCGATGGTCGCTTTCCAATGCAGGAAAAGTTCATGTGGCTGAGAGAGATGTCGCAAGCATTGCGCACTCTGGTGCCGGAGCTGGCTGGAAAGGCTCCAACAAAGGGCATGCCCAATTTTGTGGTCAAATTGCTCGCACCCTTTGTGGCCGAGATGAACACGATGAAAAGCGAGCTTGGCCGCACGCGCGATGTTGATGGCACACATACCGCAAAGACACTCGGCCTTGATTACATCACTGCCGAACAGTCATTGGAAGACACGGCTCGCAGCCTTGCCGCACATGGGATAATTGAGACCTAATGGAAATTGCTGGAAAAACCGTTCTGTTGACCGGTGGCAGCGCCGGTATCGGACGCGAAATCGCTCTTCAACTCAAGGCTTTGGGCGCAAATGTTGTTTTGACTGGCCGCAACCCTGACCGGCTGCAGGCGATGGCAGAGGCAGGCTTTGAAGTCATCGCTGCGGACCTGTCCAATGCGGCAGGTGTGGATGCTCTGCTGCAGCATTGGGGCGAGCGTGAGATCGACATCTTGATCAACAATGCTGGCCAGTTGGTCGATCACGATTTTCGTAACGAAGCGCCCGATCCCGATGCAGCCGATGATTGCATCTATGCCAATTTGAACGCGCCGATCCGCTTGATCGCTGGCTTGATGGAGCATTTGAAGTCTCGGCCAACGGCTAGCATTGTGAATGTCACATCCGGCCTTGCGATTGCGCCTGCGGCAAGAACGCCAGTCTATTGCGCCACCAAAACCGCCCTGCGGTTTTATACGCTGGCTTTGCGCGAGCAGCTAAAAGACACCAATATCCAAGTCACAGAGGCTCTGCCTCCGGTGGTGGATACTCAGATGAATGACGGCAATCCGATGAAGAAAATGCCGGCTGAGGAATGCGCTCGCCAGATTGTGGTCGCTATCCAAAAAGACCGTGACGAGGCGAACATTGGCCTGACCAAAGGATTGCGGATCGCAGAGTCGATATCTCCAGCATTGGCAAAGTCTATATCACTGCGTTTTTGATACGTTGACGGTCCCGTGAATGGGTGGCTAGGCAATTCCCAGCATTTGTAACCACACGCTGGAGGCCTGATGTCCGCTAATATCGCTGAAATGGAACGCCGCAGGGAAGCTGCCAAATTGGGTGGCGGTCAAAAGCGCATCGACGCTCAGCATGCCAAGGGTAAGCTAACCGCGCGCGAACGGCTGGACGTTCTGCTGGACGAGGGCAGCTTTGAAGAGCTGGACGCTTATGTCGAGCATGATTGCACCGATTTCGGCATGGAAAATCAGAAGATACCTGGCGATGGCGTTGTCACCGGATCGGGTACGATCAATGGCCGCTTAGTGTTTGTGTTCAGTCAGGACTTCACTGTGTTTGGCGGCAGCCTGTCCAAACGCCATGCGGAAAAAATCTGCAAAGTGATGGAAAGCGCGCTGAAATATGGTGCTCCGGTAATCGGCCTGAACGACAGCGGCGGTGCGCGTATTCAGGAAGGCGTTGCATCGCTGGGCGGCTATGCCGACGTGTTCCAGCGCAATGTGCTGGCCAGCGGCGTGGTACCGCAAATCTCGCTGATCATGGGGCCATGCGCTGGCGGCGCGGTGTACTCGCCAGCCATGACCGACTTCATCTTTATGGTGAAGGACAGCTCTTACATGTTCGTAACCGGACCCGATGTGGTCAAAACGGTCACCAATGAAGAGGTGACGCAGGAAGAATTGGGCGGGGCAATTACCCACACCACCAAGACCAGCGTGGCCGATATTGCGTTTGAAAACGATATCGAGGCGTTGATGGCAACGCGCGATTTCTTTGATTATCTGCCGCTGTCCAACCGCGAGGAAGTGCCAGAGCGCCCCACCAGCGATCCGTGGGATCGAATGGAGGAAAGCCTCGACACATTGATCCCGGCCAACGCCAATCAGCCCTATGATATGCATGAGGTGATCCAGAAGGTTTTGGACGAGGGTGAATTCTTCGAAGTGCAACCGGCCCATGCGGGCAATATCCTATGCGGATTTGGCCGAGTGGAAGGCCGCACCGTGGGTGTGGTCGCGAACCAGCCGATGGTTTTGGCGGGCGTGCTCGACATCAACAGTTCCAAAAAGGCCGCGCGCTTTGTGCGGTTCTGCGACGCGTTTGAAATTCCGATCATCACACTGGTCGATGTGCCCGGCTTCCTGCCCGGAACAGCGCAAGAGCATAATGGCATTATCAAGCACGGCGCCAAGCTGTTGTTTGCCTATGCCGAAGCAACAGTGCCCAAAATCACCATTATCACCCGCAAGGCTTATGGCGGGGCGTATGACGTCATGGCGTCCAAGCATTTGCGCGGCGATTTGAACTATGCCTGGCCCACGGCAGAGATTGCGGTGATGGGCGCGAAGGGCGCGGTGGAGATTATCTTCCGGTCCGATCGCGGCGATGCGGACAAGATTGCAGAGAAAACCAAGGAATATGAAGACCGCTTTGCCAACCCATTTGTGGCGGCGCAGCGCGGCTATATCGACGAGGTGATCTACCCGCACTCAACCCGGAAACGGATCGCCTTGGGCCTAAGGAAGCTTCGCAATAAGCAGCTTGAGAACCCGTGGAAGAAGCACGACAATATTCCGTTGTGATGGGGGAGCATGAATTTGTTTAACAAGCTCACAATGATCGGATTCGCTGCTTTAGTGATAGCCAATCCGGTTCAGGGACAAGAAGGTGTGCGTGCTGATCGAATCCTAAGCGCAAGGGATTTGCACAAACATTGTGCTGCTTCTGAAGCGACCGAAGCCGGACGGCTTTCAGTTGGGAATTGCTTGGGCGCCCTAACTGGAATCGCAGATGCGGCAATGACACTGAATGCTGCATTGTCAGGTCGACAAACTATTTGCTTGGAAGCCGATGACGCCTCCGAGAAAATGCGATTACATTTCCTCTATTTCGCTGAAAGGCGACCGGACGCGCTTGAACTGCCGGCTGCAACCGTTGTCATAAGTGTGCTGCAAAGCAATTTCGGATGTGATCAAGCAAAATGAAGCCCGTACATCTCCGCCGTCATTTCGAGCTGCCACAGGCAGCGCGGCGATCGTTCAACCGTCACCCTGAACTTGTTTCAGGGTCCATTGCTCCAAAAGCGATGTCGGTGCGGGCTAAAGGATGGATGCTGAAACAAGTTCAGCATGACGACAAAAGGTACAATAAATGAAACTCGGCAGACTTAATCACATTGGCGTTGTCGTGCCTGACATGGACGCAGCCATTGCCCATTGGCGCGATGTTATGGGTGCAACCAGCTTTCACGAGGCGGATGTGCCGCAGGATGGGCTTAAGATTATCTTTGTCGATACGCCGACGCATTCTGGAAATGACGGCACTCAGATGGAGCTGATCCAGCCACTGAACGATGAAACAGCGGTCAGCAGTTTCCTCGCCAAGAACCCTTCGGGCGGTCAGCATCACGTATGTTTTGAAGTGCCCGATATCGAAGCCGCACGGGCCGAATTTGAGGCGCAAGGCAAGCGTGTGCTTGGGCCGACCCGCATCGGCGCACACGGCACCCCTATCTTTTTCGTCCATCCCAAGGACATGGCTGGCATGCTTACCGAGATATTGGAAACGCCTAAAGACGGAGCTCATTAATGTCCTACGAAACTATCCGCGTCGAAAATGACGGCCCACTGAAAATTATCACGCTGAACCGGCCCGACCGGTTGAACGCCATGGCACCGCAAATGGCGGACGAGCTGGGCGAGGCATTCTATGATTTGGGCGATGCTCGCGCTGTGTTGATCACGGGTGAGGGCAAGGGTTTCTGCTCTGGCGCTGATCTGGCGGCGCGCGGAGAAGCCAACGCTCTGACTTCAAAGGGCGGCAGCCACAAGGCGCTGCAAAACCATTATAACCCCGCCATCAGCCAAGTTTTGCGCGCCACTGTGCCAGTGATCGCAGCGGTTAATGGCCCGGCAGCGGGCGTTGGCTGTTCACTCGCGCTGGCGGCAGATTTCACCGTCGCTTCCAAGAAAGCGTATTTCCTGCAGGCCTTCGTCAACATTGGTCTGGTGCCCGATGGCGGATCGACGTGGTTGCTGACCCGTGCGATTGGCCGCGCGCGCGCCACCCGCATGATGATGCTGGGCGAGAAAATTGGTGCGGAACAGGCCGAGGAATGGGGCTTGATCTATAAAGCGGTGGAAGCCGACGATCTGATGACTGAAGCGCGGGCATTGGCAGAAAAATTGGCCAATGGACCAACGCAAGCGATCAAGATGATGAAGAACAACATCAATCTGGCGCTCGATGGCACAGTGCAACAAGTGTTTGTGCAAGAGGCCGAAACACAGCGCCTTGCCGGTGCCAGCGCAGACGCGAAAGAAGGCGGAATGGCCTTCCTAGAAAAACGCAAAGCTGAATTTAAAGGCAAATAAGATGGCAGATGTCGAAGACTGGAAAGCCCTGGCCAACAAGGAATCCAAGGGCCGCGATCTCACTTGGGAAACGCCCGAGGGCTTCGATATCAAGCCGCTCTATACCGAAGCGGACAGCCATGATCCTGGCCTGCCCGGATTTGCGCCGTTCACGCGCGGCGTAAAGGCGAGCATGTATGCGGGCCGTCCGTGGACGATCCGGCAATATGCGGGTTTTTCTACTGCCGAGGAATCCAACGCATTTTACCGCCGCAATCTGGCCGCCGGTCAGAAGGGTCTGTCGGTCGCCTTCGATCTGGCCACGCATCGCGGTTATGACAGCGATCATCCCCGCGTTGTAGGCGATGTGGGCAAGGCGGGCGTAGCGATTGATACGGTCGCGGATATGGAGATTTTGTTCGACCAAATCCCGCTTGATACAATGTCCGTATCGATGACCATGAACGGCGCGGTGATCCCGATTCTGGCATTTTACGTCGTCGCGGGCGAGCGTCAGGGCGTATCGGCAGAGCAGCTTTCGGGCACGATCCAAAACGACATTCTCAAAGAATTTATGGTGCGCAACACCTATATCTATCCGCCCGAACCCAGCATGCGGATCGTGTCAGATATTATCGGCTATACCAGTGCCAACATGCCGAAATTCAACAGCATTTCGATCAGCGGCTATCACATGCACGAGGCCGGCGCGACCGCGGTTCAGGAACTCGCATTCACCATTGCCGATGGCAAGGAATACGCCAAACGCGCTATGGAGACGGGCCTCGACATCGATGCCTTCGCCGGGCGGCTTTCGTTCTTCTTCGGCATTGGCATGAATTTCTTCATGGAGATCGCCAAACTGCGCGCCGCACGCACGTTGTGGTACAATGTGATGGATGGGCTGGGTGCGCAGAAAGATCGCAGCAAGATGTTGCGCACGCACTGCCAGACATCGGGCGTCAGCCTGCAAGAACAAGACCCCTACAACAATGTCATCCGCACCACGGTGGAGGCGATGGCCGCGACTTTGGGCGGAACGCAATCTCTCCACACCAATGCTCTGGACGAGGCGATTGCCCTTCCGACCGACTTTTCCGCCCGGATTGCGCGCAACACGCAATTGGTGCTGCAGGAAGAAACCGGCATCACCAATGTGGTCGATCCGCTGGGTGGCAGTTATTACATCGAAGCGCTCACGGCCAAGCTGGTGGAAGAGGCCGAAAAGCTTATTACCGAGGTCGATGCAGCGGGCGGCATGACCGCTTATGTTGCGACAGGCGCGCCCAAGGCCGCCATCGAAACTGCGGCGGCGCAAAAGCAGACCAGCGTCGACAAGGGCGAGGCTGTGGTGGTCGGAGTGAACAAATATCGCCTGTCTGAAGAAGAGCAGATCGACACGCTCGACATTGACAATCACGCGGTTCGTCAGGGCCAAATCGCTCGGCTGGAGAAAGTCCGCGCTGGTCGTGACGAGGCCGCATGTCAGGCTGCGCTGAAGGCTTTGACGCAAGGTTGCCGGAACGAAACCGTTCGCCCTGAGCCTGTCGAAGGGGCTGACGAACGGTCCGTCGATACTTCGACAAGCTCAGCACGAACGGACCTTTCGAACAATGTTCTTGCCTTGGCCGTTGCGGCCGCTCGTCATGACGCAACGCTGGGCGAAATTTCCTCCGCGATGGAGCAGGTGTTTGGCCGCCATGATGCGACGCCAAAGCCGGTCAGCGGCGTCTACAAAACGGCCTATGAATTTGACCAACGCTGGGCGCAGGTAACCGATGGGGTGGACGCGGTTGAACGCCGCCTTGGCCGCAAGCCCAAGATCATGGTCGCAAAAATGGGTCAGGACGGACACGATCGGGGGGCGAATGTGATCGCAAGCGCTTTTGCCGACATGGGCTTTGAAGTGGTCAGCGGGCCGCTGTTCCAGACCCCATCCGAAGCGCGCGATATGGCGCTGGAAAAGGATGTGGATGTGGTCGGCGCAAGCTCGCTCGCCGCTGGACACAAGACCTTGATCCCCGAACTCATCAGTTTGCTGAAAGAGGCCGGACGGCCCGATATCAAAGTGACTGCAGGCGGGGTTATCCCAGCGACCGATTACGAATTCTTGCGCGAGGCAGGGGTGCAGGGCATCTATGGCCCGGGTTCCAATGTGGTGGAATGTGCCGCCGATATTTTGACGCTGCTCGGCCACAATATGCCGCCTGCTGGCGAAGGTTTGGAGGACGCGGCGGGGTGATGTTCGCAACCGTCATTGCGAGCGACCGTAAGGTCGCGCGGCAATCCAGAGCGATCTCGTGCAGCCTTTGGATCGCTTCGTCGCATTCGCTCTTCGCGATGACGAGGGAAGCGGCTGAGTGAGCTTTAGCGATCAACCGAGCCTGAGCGGTTGGCGACGTCTAGTCTGGGTCGTCTACGTAATTGTGGGTGTCCTGCTTTTGCCGCTTTCATTCCTAATAGTGACTTTGGCTGGTTGCCCAGCTTTCGCTCCGACGGATTGCGAGCCTGCAAGCAAACTCGTCCGTTGGTCAATATTTCCTGGACTGTCCTTCGCAATGCTTGTGGCCGGTGCTCTTCTCCACGCACGGCTGAAAAGACCTCAACCATGAAACAAGTCCAGCATGACGATGCGCTAGCCAATCAAGATTCGCCACAAATGCAAAAGGCCCCCCTATGACCGATCTACCGCCAGAAACCCGCCCCGAAACTCTGTCAGTCCATGCCGGGTGCGCGCCTGATCCGACCACCAATGCGCGGATCACGCCGATTTATCAGACATCATCTTATGTCTTTGACAGCCCGGAACATGCGGCAAATCTGTTCTCTCTGGCTGAGTTCGGCAACATCTACTCGCGGATCATGAACCCCACCAATGATGCGTTGGAGAAGAAGGTCGCAGCTTTGGAAGGCGGCGTGGGCGCATTGGGTGTCGCCTCTGGCCATGCCGCGCAATTGATCGCATTTCACACTTTGATGGAGCCGGGCTGCAACATTGTCGCGGCGAAAAAGCTGTATGGTGGATCGCTCAACCAATTGGGCGAGGCGTTTAAGAAATTCGGCTGGGAAACCCGCTTTGTCGATACCGATGATGTCGAGAATGTGCGCGCGGCGATGGATGACAAAACGCGCTGCGTCTTTATCGAGAGCCTCGCCAATCCGGGCGGTGTGGTGACCGATATCGCTGCCATCGCCGACATTGCCCATGATGGCGGTGTGCCGTTGATGGTGGACAACACCATGGCCAGCCCTGCGCTGTGCCGTCCGTTTGAACATGGCGCGGATATTGTGGTGCATTCGACCACCAAATTCCTCAACGGACATGGCAATGCGGTTGGCGGGATCATCGTGGATAGCGGCAAGTTTGATTGGAAGGCGCAAGGGGACAAATTCCCCTCGCTCACCCAGCCAAGTGGTTCCTATCATGGGGCGGTTCTGGTCGATGCGTTGGAGCCGATTGGCCCGATTGCCTTCATCATTGCATGCCGGGTTTTGGGTTTGCGAGACTTGGGCCCAGCGATGGCGCCGATGAATGCGTTTTTGGCGCTGACCGGCATGGAGACATTGCATCTTCGGATGGAGCGGCATTGCGCCAATGCACATGCGCTGGCCGCTTGGTTGCAGGACCAGCCAGAGGTCGAGTGGGTGTCCTATGCCGGACTGCCGGACAATCCCTACCACCCGCATGCTCGGAAATATCTCGGCGGCAAGGGCGGGGCGGTGTTCACCTTCGGCCTGAAGGGTGGGTTTGAAGCGGGCAAATCGCTGGTCAGCAACGTCAAATTGTTCAGCCACCTTGCCAATATCGGCGACACGCGCTCGCTCATCATCCATCCGGCCTCCACCACGCACAGCCAGTTGGACGAGGAAGGTCTGATTGCGGCGGGCGCAGGCCCCGATGTGGTGCGCGTTTCGGTGGGGATCGAGCATATTGACGATATCAAGGCAGATTTAAAGCAAGCGCTGGACCAGAATTGATCGCACTGACATCTGATGATGAGGTTTATTAAACGTATATCTTTGAGCGAAGCTATCGTAGCCACTTTGTGGGGTATGATCGGCGGCCCCGTATTATGGGTCTTTCTAGTGGGACGGTTTGATGTAGGGTTGATTGCTGGTCTGTTTGCAGCCTTGGTGCTCAGTCTAACCTGCCACAAATTAACATGGTTCTTTCTGTGTAGTGCAGGTTCTTTTTTTAGTGGAATTAGATCGTAATGTTCAAAAAAATACTGATTGCCAATCGCGGTGAGATTGCTTGCCGTGTAATCAAAACCGCCCGCCGAATGGGAATTGCGACCGTTGCGGTCTATTCCGATGCCGATGCCCGCGCGCCCTTTGTGCGCATGGCGGACGAGGCGGTGCATATTGGTCCGGCTCCTGCGGCCGAAAGCTATCTGATCCCGGAAAAGATCATCGATGCGTGCAAGCAAACAGGCGCTGAGGCGGTCCACCCCGGATATGGCTTCTTGTCTGAACGGGCGAGCTTTGTTGAGGCACTCGCGGCAGAGAATATCGCCTTTATCGGGCCACCTGCGGGCGCAATCGCCGCAATGGGCGACAAGATTGAATCCAAGAAATTGGCCAAGGCGGCGGGCGTCAATGTGGTCCCCGGCTTTGTTGGCGAGATTCGCGACACCGATCACGCGGTCGAGATCAGCGATGACATTGGCTATCCAGTGATGATGAAGGCCTCTGCCGGTGGCGGGGGCAAAGGCATGCGCCTTGCGTGGTCGGAAAAGGACGTGCGCGAAGGATTCGAGGCGACCAAGCGCGAGGGCCTCAATTCATTCGGTGATGACCGCGTTTTCATCGAGAAATTCATCGAAAATCCGCGCCATATCGAAATCCAGATCCTGGGCGATAAGCATGGCAATATCCTCTATTTGAACGAGCGTGAGTGCAGTATTCAGCGCCGCCACCAAAAAGTGGTAGAAGAGGCTCCGTCGCCATTCGTCACGCCTAAGATGCGCAAGGCGATGGGCGAGCAATCGGTCACTCTGTCGGCTGCGGTTGATTACCATTCCGCCGGTACGGTCGAACTGATCGTGAGCGGGGCGGACCCGACGGGCGAGAGTTTCTACTTCCTCGAAATGAACACCCGCCTTCAGGTGGAACACCCTGTGACAGAGGCAATCACCGGGGTTGATCTGGTCGAACAGATGATCCGTGTCGCAGCTGGTGAAAAGCTGGAAATGACGCAGGACGACATTGGCATTGATGGCTGGTCGATCGAAAACCGCGTCTATGCAGAGGACCCCTATCGCGGCTTCCTGCCCAGCACGGGGCGCTTGGTCGAATATCAGCCGCCGCTGGATGGTTGGACCGATGATGGCGCGGCCAATGGACGGCGCGGCATAGACGGTGTGCGCATTGATGACGGCGTCTATGAAGGCGGCGAAGTGTCGATGTTCTATGACCCAATGATCGCCAAATTGGTGACATGGGGCGAGACGCGTGACGAAGCGGCGGACCTGCAAATTCAAGCGCTAGACGCGTTTCGGATCAAAGGCTTGGGCCACAATGTCGATTTCCTCAGCGCGATTATGCAGCACGAACGGTTCCGTTCAGGCGAACTGACCACCGGCTTTATTGCAGAGGAATATCCGGACGGATTTTTGGGTGCACCTGCCTCTGACGACCTCAAACGCGGATTGGCTGCCATTGCAGGCGTTGTCTCCACGGCGGATGCAGACCGTGCTCGCCGGATTGACCAGCAATTGGATGGCGAACTTTACGCGCCGGGTGATTGGGCCATTCGGATAGGCGAGAACGAGGAAACCTCGGTCCATTACGAGGTCAGCTTGGATGAAGAGGCGATCCTGGTCGATGGCGAGCCGGTTGATTGCAGTTTCGAATACACGCCCGGCGATGTCATGATTGATGTCGATTTGGCTGGCGAGGCGATGACGGTGCAATTGGGCCGCACGCGCACTGGATTTTTGCTGACCACGCGCGGAGCGACCCATAATGTGCGGGTCCTGCCGCAGCGGATTGCTCCCCTGTGCCGTCACATGATCGAGAAAGAACCGCCTGATCTTTCCAAAATGCTGATCTGTCCGATGCCCGGCCTGCTGGTCAAATTGCATGTCGCAGAGGGCGAGGAAGTTCAGCCCGGACAGCCATTGGCAACGGTTGAGGCGATGAAGATGGAAAACATCCTCCGCGCCGAAAAACAGACGGTCGTGACCAAGTTGAACGCGGAAGAGGGCGACAGTCTGGCGGTGGACGCGGTAATTCTCGAATTGGAATAGCCTGTCTAGCTAGCGGCTAATTACGGGGTCACGACAGGAAGTGTCCCGCCGACGTAAGCTCTGCATAGCGGCCACGAATAGCTGTGGATGTATGGTAAACTCGCTGGAACATGCGGGCGCACTGCGCAATACTATAGGCCTTCGAGTCGCTTCTATCACAGTTATGGAGGCAGATTATGGCACGCAAAGGAACAGGATTCTTCGATCGCAAGGGGCAGTTTTTCAAGACCCCCGAAGAAGCCACAAGAAGCGATCTGGCAGGGATGCTGGGCAAAATCGGTGAGGGCGAAAGCCTAGCGCCGGGTATTGCTCACACATTGCTGGAACGCCGCACTGAAATCGAACAATTGTTCGCCGATCACGACGAGATGTTGGCAGAGAACGGTGCGGTCCAAGGCGCAGCAAACGTCACCAAGCTGACAGCTTAGCCGAAAATCGCCGCTGCTCTGATCCGGCCAGCGCTGGCGCGTTCGATCTTCACCGGAAAACAGCAGAGGGTGAAGCCGTGGCTGTGTATGCGTTGGCGTGTCATGCGATTTGTTCGTCAAGAAATGCCGCAATATCAGACAATTCAACATCATGCGCCAGATAGGCCTCGCCAATGCTGCGCAGCAAGATGAACGGCAAAGTGCCAGCATCCATCTTCTTGTCATGCAGCATGTGATCGGCCAATTTCTGTCCATCACAAGTTAGCCCAAGATTGCTGATCTCTGACGGCAGTCCCGATGCCGCGATAGCCCCGGCAATCCGTTCTGCATCCGCACCAGACAATTCGCCGCGATGGGCCGAATATCGCGCCGCCAACACCATGCCGAGAGCAACTGCCTCACCATGCAGCAATTTGTTGGAAAAGGCGGTCTCAGCCTCCAGTGCATGGCCAAATGTGTGCCCCAGATTGAGCAGAGCGCGCACTCCTGTGGTCTCGCGCTCGTCCTCGGCAACGATCCGCGCCTTGGCAGCGACGCTGGTGGCGACCGCTTGTTCCAATGCGGCATCTTCACGTGCGACCACAGCGGGGCCATTTCCTTCCAGCCAGCTGAAAAATTCGGCATCGCCCAAAATTCCGTATTTGATCACCTCGGCATAGCCAGCGCGCATTTCGCGCGGCGGCAATGTGTCGAGCAATTCCAGATCGGCCAACACCAGCGAGGGTTGGTGAAAGGCGCCGATCAAATTTTTGCCCGCGCCAGTGTTGATCGCGGTCTTGCCGCCAACGCTTGAATCGACCTGAGCGAGCAAAGTGGTGGGTATCTGCACAAATCCGCAGCCGCGCTTTAGCACGGCGCAGGCAAATCCTGTCAGATCGCCGACCACGCCGCCGCCCAGTGCAATAACATGGTCGCCGCGCTCAACCCCTTGGGACAGCATCCAATCGGTCAGCGCCTCCAAACCGGTCCAGCTTTTCGCGCCTTCACCCGGAGCCACTGTGTGCCAAACGGCCTCATGTCCGGCATCGGATAAAACCTTGGCCACCATATCTCGCCAATGGCTTGCAACATTGCTGTCGGTTACAATTGGCACGCTTTTCTTGCGCAGCAATGGGCCGCATTCCGCCACCAAATTGTTCAGCAGGCCGCGCGCAATGCGAACCTCATATTCGCGCCCGGCAAGAGCAACAGGGATCACAGCCATGCGTCGATAGCCTCCAATATGGTCACCGCGGTTTCAACATGGGGCCCGTCGCGGCTTAGAACTCGTACTTGTGATTGCGAATAAAATGGCTCGCGATCGGTATAAAGCTGGGTGAGTATTGTGCGCGGGTCACCCGATTTCAACAAGGGACGTGTGTCGCGCCTGCTGGTCCGCTCCACCAAAGTGTCGATATCGCAATCGATCCACACCGCAATGGCCTTGTCCAAGATCAGCGCGCGGGTTTCTTCGTCAACAAAGGCACCGCCTCCGGTTGCGATTACACCGCTATGCTGGTCCAGCAGTCGGGCGATAACCCGGCGTTCTCCATCGCGGAAATAGGCCTCGCCAAATTCCTCAAAAATCTCGCTAATCGATAGTCTGGCTGCGGCCTCTATCGCATCATCTGCGTCAACAAATTTACGAGAGATCAGATTGGCAAGGTTGCGTCCGACGGTCGATTTGCCCACGCCCATCAATCCCACCAGCGCAATGGGCCGGTCAATCCGCGCGGCAATGCGGGCAATCTCTTGCGCGGCCAAAGATGGTTCGACGTCTGTCATTGCCGTGTCGCCTATAGATGGGCTAGGGCGGGTGCAATATTGCTCTTGATTTAGAGCGCAACAATTTGAGTATGGCGATAGGCCGATGAGCAAGCAAAACGGTCGATTTTGGGTGATAGTGGCAGCGGTAATTCTCGCAATTCTGGGGCTTGCATGGTTTGATGCGGGCGAGGAACCTATCCACCCAATAACGCAGGAAATTCCAGTGCCGGAGGGACGTTGAACATGATGCGCAGCAGCGGCACAAAATCACGCAGGTTTATTGGAGCGGCGGCAATTGCGCTGTGCGCCAGCATAGCGGTTGCGCAAGATGCTCCGGAATCCTTGCTGCCACCCGGTTTCGATGATCCGGCACCAACCCCCACACCAACTGCAGCGCCAGTCGCTCCGGTTGCCCCTGTAACTGGCGGCGATGCTGGTTCGGGCGGATCGAGCGCGCCCACGGTTCAGCCTGTGCCCGGTGCCGGACTGCCGCCTGCACCAGACTTTGGCTCGGTTGATTTGTCGCAGCTCCCCACGTTGGAAGAGCTGGAAGAGATGTCGCCCGACGAATTGGACGATCTACTCGGCCTGAAACCTACCTATGACATTCCGCCCGCTGCGCGCAGATCACTGGCTCAGGTGGGCCTACTTTCACCGCGAGAGGGCGGTCTGCCGGTCGGTTCGCTAAAACAACAGCCAGCTTCGTTGGTCAGGGCGGCCTTGGCCAATTCGGGCGGGCCGCTGGTGTCGCGCTGGGGCCATATTCTTGTCCGCCGCACCTTGGCCAGCCGCCTCAACACTCCCGATGGGATGAGCCCAGTTGAATTTGCCGCAATGCGGGCAAAGGTTTTGAACGGCATGGGCGAGCATGCGGTTGCCAGAGCCCTGGTGCAGGACGTCGATACCGGCAATTACAGCCCTGAAATGACCAATGCCGCGGTGCAGGCTTATGTCGCGACCGGCGATGTGGTGGGGGCGTGCCCCGCCGTTCGGTTCGCGCAATCCAATCGCGAAGATGCACAATGGACCATGCTGGGCGCGATTTGTAACGCCTATGCCGGCGAAGGCGCTCTGGCCAGCAGGCAGCTTGATCGGGCATTGCGCGAACAAATTGCACCGCAGATCGATGTTTTGCTCGCGCAACGTTTTGCGGGCGCAGCCGGGCAGGGACGGCGGGCTGTCTCGGTCGAGTGGGACAATGTCGAGGATCTCAATCCGTGGCGTTTCGCCTTGGCCAATGCAGTGGGCGAGCCCATTCCTGACGAGCTGATCGACGATGCCGGTGCCTATTACCAGCGGGCATGGGCGATTGCGCCGATGCTACCGCTAAGCCAGCGCGCCATGGGGGCTGATCTGGCCGCGCAGCAAGGGATTATGTCGGCCAATGCGATGGTCGATTTGTACAGCCAGATTTATGCCGACACTGCGATTGGTGGTGAAGTGGGACTGGCGGCGTCGCGCCTTCGCCAAGCCTATGTCGGGAACAGCGGCGATGAACGTCTGGCCGCCATGCAAGACATTTGGGGCGGCACAGGCTCGGTCAATTACGGACGCTATGTGCTGACTGCCTATGCAGCGGCGCGGCTGGCACCCGATGCTGCTTATGCTGACGATGCAGGGGCTTTGATTGCGTCAATGCTGACGGCAGGTTTGGATCGCGACGCGATGGCGTGGTCGGGCATTGCGCCAGAGGGCAGCGACGGTTGGGCCATGTTGCAATTGGTTCGTCCGGTGGCCAGCGCGGCCATAGGCGAGACCCAAATCGAAGCGTTCTTGGATGATGATGGCAGCGCCGGTCAGCGCAAGTCGCAATTCTTTGTCGCCGGACTGGCCGGTTTGGGCCGGGCAAGCGCGGCCAATACTGGCGCAATCGCGAATGATCTTGGGTTTGATCTGTCGCGCCAAACCAAATGGAGCCGCATGATCTCTGCTGCGGCCGAGGTCGATAATGCCGCGCTGGTTGTCATGCTCGCCGGATTGGGCATGCAGGGTGAAAGCTGGGACAATATGACCCCGCTGCATCTGTTCCACATCACCTCTGCGCTGAACAAAGTGGGCCTTGGCGCCGAGGCGCGCCTGATCGCTGCGGAGGCGGTTGCGCGCGGCTGATGTCCGCCGGGGTAGACGCCTTTCTTGACATGCTAGCCGCAGAACGCGGCGCTGCTGCCAATACGCTGCTGGCCTATCGCCGCGATCTGGACGGGGCGGAGGAATTGGTCGGCGATCTGTCCCAAGCAGACCGCGAGCAAATCACCGATTTGGCAGGAGCTTGGGCGCAACTAGCCCCCTCCACAGTGGCACGCAAAGCATCGGCGTTGCGGCAGTTTTTCGGCTTTGCCCTGGACGAGGGATGGCGGACAGACGATCCATCCAACGCTTTGCCCAGGCCTGGAGCGCGCCGCCCATTGCCCAAGACTTTGTCCCATGACGAGGTCGAACGATTGTTCGATCGAGTCGAATTGGAAGCCGAAAGTGGAAAAAATTCTGCGATTCGCCAATTGTTGCTGCTGGAGCTGCTGTATGGGTCGGGCCTGCGCGCAAGCGAGCTGGTCTCGCTGCCAATAAACGCCGTCCCGCGCGATGCCCCGCTGCTGACCGTTATGGGCAAGGGTGGGCAGGCGCGAATGGTACCGATCAGCGGCCGCGCGCAGGATGCATTGGGGCGTTGGCTGGACTTGCGCGATATGGATTCGCGCTATCTTTTTCCATCGCGAAACAAGCACTTAAGCCGGGTTCGTCTATTCCAGATGATGAAGGAATTGGCGGTGCGGGCCGACATTGCGCCGGAAAAAATCAGCCCGCACGTGTTGCGCCACGCCTTTGCCACCCATTTGCTGGAGGGCGGGACCGATCTGCGGGTGCTGCAAACTCTGCTCGGCCATGCCGATATTTCGACCACGCAGATCTACACCCATGTGGATGCGGCGCGGCTTGTTGCTCTGGTCAATACACGGCATCCTCTTGCCCGAAACCGTTCAACAGACTAGCGCAAACCCATGAACTCTTATCTCGAATTCGAGAAGCCGGTGGCTCAACTCGATGAACGTATCGCTGAACTGCGTGCTGCGGCTGACAATGATGAAGTTGATATTTCAGCGGAGTTGGCGCGGCTGGAAAGCAAAAGCGCCGATCTGCTGAAGAGCACCTATGGGTCTCTCACGCCTTGGCAAAAGACGCAGGTTGCGCGCCATCCGGCTCGGCCGCACTTCACCGACTTTGTCGCGCATGCCTTTGATGAATTCGTCCCGTTGGGCGGTGATCGCTATTTCGGTGATGACGAGGCGATTCTGGGCGGCTTTGCCAAATTGGGTGGCCGCCGGATTGTCCTGATCGGGCATGAGAAGGGCAATGATACCGAAACGCGGCTGCGCCACAATTTTGGCATGGGCAAGCCAGAGGGTTACCGCAAAGCGATACGCCTGATGGAATTGGCGGGCCGTTTTGGCCTGCCTGTGGTCACTTTGGTGGACACATCGGGCGCATTTCCCGGTGTCGAGGCGGAGGAACGCGGCCAAGCAGAAGCGATCGCTCGATCAACCGAGGCTTGTCTGGCGCTGCCGGTGCCGATGGTTTCTGTGATTGTGGGCGAGGGCGGTTCTGGTGGCGCGGTTGCGCTGGCCAGCGCCGAACGCGTGCTGATGCTGGAACATGCAGTCTATTCGGTGATTTCGCCCGAAGGCTGTGCCTCTATTTTATGGCGCACCGCGGAAAAAGCCTCTGATGCAGCGCAAGCGATGAAGGTCACGGCGCAGCATCTCAAACGTTTGAATGTAATCGACCGGATCATTACCGAGCCGATTGGCGGGGCGCATCGCGATCCGTTGAAAGCGGCCCATTCGTTGGGCAACATCATCGCAGAGGAATTGGACGCTTTGTCCAAGCTGTCGAGCGAGGAATTGCGGACCATGCGCGAGGAACGCTTCCTCCAGATCGGGTCGGCAGCCTAAGCTGCGCAGATATTCTGGCCGCTTTGGCACAATGTGCTAGGCTAGGGTCAGAACGCAGATATTTCAGCAGTTGGTGGGCTGCTGTCTTTTGAGCCGGGATCGCTTGTGAATGGCAAGCGATGCGGCCAATGGGCGGTCGATACACGCGTGTCGGTGGCCTTGATTTGATACCAGGAGGACAATTGCTGTGCCAATTTTGAAGACTATCAAACCCGCCAATCTCATTCGGTCAAAGCTGACTTTTGCAGCGGGAGTAGCGCCGCTGGCGCTGGCATTGACCGGTTGCATGGGCGGCGGAGAGATCCCCAGCGCATCCACCCCGATCACTCAGACAGAGGCGCAGCAAGGCGCTGAATATCACCCGCAATTGCTCGCGCAATTTGGCGGCGCGATGAGCGGTTCGCACGCCAATTACGTCGAATCAGTGGGTAAGAATATCGCGGTACGATCGGGTCTGGGCAATGCGCGTGACAGCTTCACCGTGTCCTTGGTCAACAGCTCGGTTAACAATGCCTTCGCCATTCCGGGCGGCTATATTTACACCACGCGGCAATTGCTCGCGTTGATGAATAATGAGGCTGAACTGGCCGGCGTTTTGGGTCACGAAGTTGCCCATGTGGCGGCCCGCCATTCGCAGCGTCGCCAGAAAAAGGCTCAGCGCAATTCGATTTTAGGCACGGTCGGCGCGATCCTGTCGGGCGTTGTTCTGGGTGATACCGGACTGGGCCAGCAATTGGGCAAGACCTTCCTTCAAGGCTCGCAGCTGCTGACCTTGAAATTCTCGCGCAGTCAGGAATTGCAAGCCGACGAGCTGGGTATCCAATATCTGCAAAGCGCCGGATATGATCCGCGCGCCATGGGCACCGTGCTCGCCAGTTTGGCGGCACAAAACTCGCTCGATGCGCAATTGCAGGGACGCGGCAATGCCACCATCCCGGCATGGGCATCGACCCACCCTGATCCAGCCAGCCGGGTCAAAACCGCTTTGGAAAAGGCCGCGCCTTTGGCCGCAGGTCGCACCAATCGTGATGCGTTCTTGGCCGGTGTCGACGGGTTGATATATGGCGATGACCCAAAACAAGGGGTGATCGAAGGGCGTCAGTTCATTCATCCTGTGCTGCGGTTTAGTTTCACCGCTCCGCAAGGTTTTTACATGACCAACGGCTCCACCGCGGTGGGTATCAATGGCCAAAGCGGTCAGGCGCAGATGACTTTGGCGCCCTATAATGGTGATTTGTCGTCCTATATCCGTGCGCAATTCACCGCTTTGGGTGGCGAGCAACAACAGCTTGCGCCGCAATCCATTCAAACCACCAATGTTAATGGTCTAAAGGCAGCTTATGGCACCGCGCGGGTCAACAATGGCAACAGCCAGGTTGATGTGGTGGTGTACGCTTATGAATTCGCCAATGATCGCGCCTATCACTTCACTGCGATTGCGCCGGCGGGCAAGGCTGGGGTGTTTTCCAACATGTTTTCGTCCATGCGGCGGGTGACCAGTGCCGAAGCGTCAGCCGTGGTGCCACGCCGTTTGGATGTCGTGACGGTTCGCAGAGGAGAATCGGTCGGGGTTCTGGCCAATCGCATGGCCTATGACACCGGCAAGGAAGCACGTTTTCGTGTGCTAAACGGTTTGGGATCGAATGACACTTTGCGCGCAGGTCAGAAAGTTAAGCTGGTCGTCCGTGCTCGCTAAACAATTGTCGTTTGGGGTCCTGCGATTGGGCCAATTGTAACCAGACAAAGAAAAAGGGCGGCAGGAATAAACCCGCCGCCCCAATCTTTGCGTCAAAAACGCGGTTGGCGATTAAGCGCCAGCCATTTCGTCAGAAACGGTCGTGAACGTGCTGCTCAGTTCGTTTCCGAGGGTGCCCATGGCAGTGATCGCTGCAACAGCGATAAGAGCGGCAATAAGGCCATACTCAATTGCGGTGGCGCCAGATTCGTCTTTGATCAGTTTGTTAAAGAAAGTCATTTGTAGTCTCCTGGTTCAGTCTTCAGTACCCGTGTCCAACCGGAATATATGGCCGGACGTTGTTGGCTTTAGGCGGAGCATGTTGAAAAATTCCTAATTCGGAACCTTTCAAAAGTGTTACGTTCCGCTGTGTGCCTCCACGACCTTGTCTGTCACTCTTGCCCAAATACCGTCGTTTTCGTTCGCAACGGAATCGAAAGCGCCGATAGAGGCAATGACAATCAAGCTCACGATCAGGCCATATTCGATAGCTGTGGCTCCAGACTCATCGCTTCTGAAGCGTTTCAGAATTGAAAGAGAAAACATGGAAACCTCAACATTACGTTCCTGATGAATGCCGGTATCGCGGCAGGTTCTTAAGAAAAGGTTGACGAGGCGCTTCGAAATGGAAAAAATTCCGACATGGCAATTGGTGGTGGCAGGCGCATTGCAACGCGATGACGGGGCGTGGCTGATGCACAAAAGGCCCGATCACAAACATCATGGTGGCTTGTGGGAATTTCCCGGCGGCAAGGTGGAAAATGACGAGAATCCAAGGGAATCCTTAGTCAGAGAACTGATGGAGGAGCTGGGAATCGGAGTGAATTCAGCAGATCTGGCAGCGGAAAGTTTTGCCGAAGAGGACCATTTTAGCTCGGATCGGCCAATTGTAATCCTACTTTACACTCTACGTAGTTGGACGGGGTTTCCGGCAGCATTGGAGGGCGGAGAGGTCCAATGGTTCACTCCGGAACAGATCGCTGCACTGGATAAGCCGCCCTTGGATGTGGTGCTGGCAAGCAAACTCTTCGAAAAATAGCGCGGATAGGGATTGCCAAGCCTGCGCTGCCCCCTTATGTGCCGCCGCTCAGCGCGCCCGTAGCTCAGCTGGATAGAGTACCTGACTACGAATCAGGGGGCCGGAGGTTCGAATCCTTCCGGGCGCGCCAATATAAAAGGCATCCCATTAGGGGTGCCTTTTGTGTTTGTGGGTCATGGAATGTTTGAACGGTTCGGAATCGGAAGCCCGTTAAGGGTCGGAGAAGACGAGCCGCTGCCAAGCGGCGAGACAATCCTTCCGGCTGCGCCATTCATCGCCAAAGCGTACCTTCGGATAGACGCCAACTTGCGTCCAACTTGCGCGCTTGTTTTGCGCACCCTCTTCGCTATCTAAGTTTGCAATGGTGCAAAAGCGCCTGCGCGCCAATGGTCTGGGGCCAAGCAAGGATACTGAATAATGAGTTGCCAGCACGATCACGACGACGATGACAACCGGGCCAGCAAGCCTGATGTTCCTGACCACGTACAAGACGCCATCCGCACCCTGATCGAATGGTCGGGCGATGATCCCAAACGCGAAGGGCTGCTCGACACGCCCAAGCGCGTAGGGCGTGCTTGGCTGGAATATTGCCAAGGCTATCAAGAAGACCCAGCCATTCATATGAGCCGCGTGTTCGAAGAAGTGGGCGGATATGACGAGCTCGTCCTGCTGAAAGACATTCCGTTCCAAAGCCATTGCGAACACCATATGGCGCCAATCACCGGCAAGGCGGCGATCGCTTATATGCCTAAGGATAAAGTTGTCGGCATATCCAAACTGGCGCGTGTGCTGCACGGTTATGCCCGCCGCTTGCAAATTCAAGAACGGCTGACGGCAGAGGTTGCCTCGTGCATCTGGGACCATTTGGAACCGCATGGCGTCGCCGTAGTGATAGAGGCGCAGCATGGTTGCATGACCGGACGCGGGGTCCGCACACCAGGCGTGGGCATGATCACCAGCCGGCTGCTGGGTTGTTTCCTAGATGACCCGCGCAGCCGCAAGGAAGTGATGAGCCTAATGGGCTATGGATAGTCGGTTGGGCCTGACTAACGGTTGATGGTCTGCTGAGGCGCGAGTTGCGGATAATCTTTGCTGTGTTACCAATCGAGTATGAAAATGTTCACTTGGAAAAACTTTGCAGGTTGTTTGGGTGTCATCATAATATTGTTCGGCGTTGCTTCGATTTGGATGGCTTTTCAATTTGGGTATTTGCCACGAAATTCCTTCGATGCGGGGCAGTGGAAGCAGGCTGAGGCCGACAACGACAATCCGCGTGTCGCAATGGTCGACTCCTTAATCGCTAGCGGTGTACTCGATCGAAAGACACGGAGCGAAGTTCTCGATCTGCTCGGACCGGCAACCGATACCAACTATTTTTCAGACTGGGATACGGTTTACTGGCTGGGTAGAGAAAGAGGCTTCATCAGGATCGATTCCGAATGGTTGGTGCTGCGTTTTGACGAAGAAGGCAAGATCAGCGAATACAAATTGGTCCGAGACTGATTTGATTAGCGCTAAGAACACAAGCGACTAAAGACACGCATTGCATTGGAAGAGGCCAACAATGAACCTGATTGCGCGCATACTCGTCGGACTGAACGCTTTGATCCATGTCTATATCGCATGGTTTGAAATGACCGCATGGGCGAGCAGGGGGCCACGCGCGTTCCCCGATCTACCACCGGTTTTGTTTGAGCAAGGCGCGGCGATGGCCGCCAATCAGGGGCTCTACAATGGCTTTTTGGCGGCAGGGCTGATCTGGTCTTTCTTCGTCAAGGATGCCCTGTGGCAACGCCGGATTGCAACTTGCTTTTTGATCTTCATTGCAATCGCAGGAATCTTTGGCGCCTACACAGTGTCGCTATCGATAATCTATGTCCAACTTGTCCCCGCATGCCTTGCCTTGGCCGCATTGTGGGGATTGCGAGCAAAAGCATGAGTTGAGAGGGCCATCATTGGATCTGTGCCTGCGTCAAACCACCGGCACAGCTATCCATCGCATTTCATCCAAAGTTCAGCACGAAGAACATAATCGCCATCGCCCACATGATGACGATACCTGTCATGCTCAGCGCTTTTATGCCGCGCGAGGGCCGGGCATCCTCGGGCATGTCACAACGGGTCATGACCAAGTGATTCATCAGCGCAAATGCCGCTCCTGTGATGAATGAGATTGACGTCACCAGATCAATAAATGCGCTGAAGCTGCGCATCGCAAACGCCAAAAACGCGACGGCCAATACGGCAGAGATCAACAGAAATACAAAGTACCCCTTGGCCGAGGTGCGCCCGCCCACATTGCCGAGATATTCCTGATGCATCGCCCCCAAAATGCGCGCGCCGCCATCAAATGCAGCGATCATGGTCGTTGCCATCACACATAGCGCGGACAGGCCCGCCAGCATCGCAGGGACAGGGCCCAAGGTTTCGCGGTAGAGACCGATGATCTGAGAGGCGAGGTCAGCAGCTCCGGTCTGTGGCGCTACTCCGGCTGAATGCATCACGCCTGCGCCCATTATACAAAAACATAGCGCCAGTACCGAGACCAATCCGTAGGAGGCGAGAAATCCAGATCGCATGGCGCCAATGGGCAGATGCTCATCTGATCCTTCGCTCTCTTGCGACTTTAGCGTCCATATCGAGAGCATGACCGAAGAACCCATCGAACTGGGCATGTAACCAGCCAGCGCGACCACAAACAGCAGCCCGAGAGGGTCTATTGACCAGCTAAAATTGGTCATCGTACCCCATTCAATCCGAGGCAGGACCATGACCGTGGCGATGATTGTGGCGATGGTTAGAAAAACGATCAGCACTTTGTTCAATCGGTCCAACCAACTGTATCCACCGATCATCAGCAGCGCGACCGTCGCCGCAATGGCGATTGCGGTCAGCCAAATGATCGACAGGTCAGTTCCCGTCAGCGCGGCAAAGATGGCCGCTGTCGTTGCGCTGACGGCGGCAAGTCCAATCGGCCCGGTGGTCAATGTGATGATGACGAACAGGGCGATCGGCAACCGGCCAAGCTCGCGGTAACCACCGACCAGCGTTTTGCGGGTCGCATGCGCATAATCCATGCCAAATCGAAAGGCGGGGTATTTGATGATGTTGAGGATCACGATCACGCCAACCAAGCCCAATCCAAACAACGCCCCGGCGCGGGTGGATTGAACCAGATGCGAGATTCCGATGGCTGATCCTGAAAACAGGAGGGCAGGCCCGGCGGCCCGCTGCCAATCACTCAAATTCATATGCATCCAATCCGTATAAGACCGACGCGACCATTTGTTGTGACCGATTTGCTCACATAGTTTGCGAACTGGCAAGGGCGATGCGTGGAAAGCCGGGCGATGGGCCCACGCTTTCCTACTTGGCTGCGGCTTGCCACAATGCGCGCGGCTCTTTCCTATTGTTGGTCCCCAAATTTGCTACAGAAGCACCACAATCAATTGCGGTGGCAAGTTGGAAAAGTGTCAAAATAGAAATTCGGTCGTAAACATCTCAAAAGTATACGAATAATCGCAAATTTGCGAAAAACAGGGTGTCAAAAGTGTCAAAATAGAAATCGCGCCTCGGCGAGCATCAAAAATACGCAAAAAAAGGGCGCCGATCCGCGTGGGAAGGGCGCCCTCAGTTCGGAATGTATGGTGCTGGGCTTACAGTTGGCCGAGCATGTGCTCTGCGCTAGAAACCGAGAAATCGCCCGGTGCCTCAACATTCAATTGCGATACTACGCCGTCTTCAACAACCATGGAGAAACGCTGGCCGCGCTTGCCCAGACCAAAGCCTGATCCGTCCATCGTCAGGCCAACCGCTTCGGCAAAATCGCCGTTGCCGTCAGCCAGCATGGTGATGTCCTGGCTGCCGGATGCTTGGTTCCATGCGCCCATTACGAATGCGTCATTGACCGCGGTGCCGACGATCTCGTCAACGCCCTTGGCCTTCAATTCCTCAGCCTTTTCGACATAGCCCGGCAGATGGCGGGCAGAACATGTAGGGGTGAATGCGCCCGGTACCGAAAACAGGGCGACCTTCTTTCCAGCAAAATATTCCGCAGAGCTAACTTGCTCGGGGCCTTCGGCGGTTGCCTTGACCATGGTGACTTCGGGTAGCTTGTCTCCGACAGAGATCGACATTGCGCAATTTCCTTTCGTGTTTCGGTCGTTCAACGCTCGATATAGGTGCTTTCAATGCCATCGCAACAAGGGATCATATAAAGATCGCTTTATATTTGCTTCTGAGCCCATCTCTCGCTAGAGGCGCGGCTCTGTTTAACTCCCGCATGCCTTGCGGGGACGTTTTCCATCTCAGGAGAAAATTCGTGGCTGACGCTCAGCAAGATTACATTATCGCAGACATCGCTCTGGCCAAATATGGTCGGGACGAAATCGCCATTGCAGAAACCGAAATGCCGGGCCTGATGGCGCTGCGCGAGGAATATGGTGCAGCACAGCCGCTTAAAGGCGCATTGATCACCGGATCGCTGCACATGACCATTCAGACCGCCGTGTTGATCGAAACGCTGGTGGCGCTGGGTGCGGATGTGCGCTGGGCAACTTGCAACATCTTCTCGACCCAAGATCACGCCGCTGCCGCGATGGCAGAGCAGGGCATTCCGATCTTTGCGATCAAAGGCGAAACGCTGGCCGAATATTGGGACTATGTTGGCCGGATTTTTGACTGGTCGACCGCGGATGATGCCGACCGCACAGCCAATATCATTCTGGATGATGGCGGCGATGCGACCATGTTCGCTCTGTGGGGCGCACGCATCGAAGCGGGCGAGACCATGCCCGAGCCAGCCAATGCTGAAGAGATCGAATTTCAGCGCGCATTGAAGGCGTTTATCGCCGCCAAGCCCGGCTATTTGACGAAATCGGTTGCCAACATTGTTGGTGTCTCGGAAGAGACCACAACCGGTGTTCACCGCCTCTATCACCTTGGCAAACAAGGAAAATTGCCGTTCCCGGCGATCAATGTGAACGATAGCGTTACCAAGTCGAAATTCGACAATCTGTATGGTTGCCGTGAATCCTTGGTCGATGCCATCCGCCGTGCAACTGACGTCATGCTGTCAGGCAAGGTCGCCTGTGTCGCTGGATTTGGCGATGTTGGCAAAGGCTCGGCACAATCGCTTCGCAATGGCGGCGCCCGTGTTCTGGTAACCGAGATCGATCCGATCTGTGCTCTGCAAGCGGCAATGGACGGGTTTGAGGTTGTGACCATGGACGAGGCAGTTGGTCAGGCCGACATCTTCGTGACTGCGACCGGCAATGAGCATGTTATCACCGCTGAACATATGAAGGCGATGAAGAACATGGCCATCGTGTGCAACATCGGTCACTTCGATTCCGAAATTCAGATCTCGGCGCTCGACAATTACGAGTGGAACGAGCTGAAGCCGGGAACCGATGTGGTCAAGTTCCCCGATGGCAAGGAAATCATCATTCTTGGCCAAGGCCGACTGGTGAACCTGGCTTGTGCGACCGGCCACCCAAGCTTTGTGATGAGCTTTAGCTTCACCAATCAGGTGCTGGCTCAGATCGAGCTGTTTACTAAGGGCGATGACTATAAGAATGACGTTTACGTCTTGCCCAAGCATCTGGACGAGAAGGTCGCTGCGCTGCACCTCGACAAGCTGGGTGTGAAGCTGACAACGCTCAGCCAAGTTCAGGCCGATTACATCGGTGTTCCGCAAGATGGCCCGTTCAAGCCGGACCATTATCGTTACTAAGCAACACCTGATTAGCCGCTAAATCTCAACGGCTCACCGACATAAAAGGGAAGGCCCCCTCATTTGCGCGCAATTGTGCGTATTTGCGGGGGCTTTTTCGTGGATGGCATGTTGCATCGGACAGCGGCGCAGCATAGCTGAGTGATTATGGAATTTTCACCCACCGCGCTTGCCTTGATCGGCCTTGTTTTGGCCGCTTGGACAGTTGCGGCGGCGTTGTTGATGATCCGGGCCGCTGCCAGCGCTCGCCGGTTCGAGGCGGTCCGCAACGCGACGCGGCGGCTCAACCGGATGCTGGACGAGGCTCCGGCGATACCCTTGCTGGTGCGGGTCGATGGCAGGATTGAGGCACCCGACCGGCTGGCCCGGTGGTTGGGGTTGGACAGTTTGCCAGCCTATCTCAGCGAGTTGGAAACGCCGGATGGGCGCGGGCTCAACGCGCAACAACTTGACCAGCTGACCAATGCTGTCCGCACCACGCAAAAGACTGCCGCTCCGTTTCAATTTTCGCTCACGCCTGCTGGATCAACCCGTAGCCTGGCTCTGCGCGGTACATTGGCGGATCCCCAAGTTTCGCCGGGCGGCGCAGCGCTGGTGTGGGTGTTCGACTTTTCCGAAAGCGAGGGCGAGCTGTCGCAGCTTCGCAAGGAAGCCGAGGGCGCCCAGAAAGACTTCAACGCTCTGGTTGGCCTGATCGAAGCAGCGCCTATGCCGATGTGGTTTCGTGGGTCCGACATGCGGTTGAAATTGGTCAACGGTGCCTATGTCGATGCGATCGGTGCGGCTGATGCCAATGAAGTGGTCTCCAATCAGGCGGAGCTGCTCGAGGCGATTGATGGCGAGCGTCCGGCGGATGTGGCGCGCAAGGCGGTCAAAGCGGGCGAGGCGATCGAACGGGTGATCCCGGCAACAATCCACGGCCAGCGCCGCATGTTCAGAGTTAGTGACTTGCCGCTGAACGACGAGGGTGTGGCGGGATACGCTGTCGATATTGAGGATATGGAACAACAGGCGCGCGACTTGAGGGCCTTCCGCGATGCTCAGCGCGCAATGTTGGACCAATTGTCCATCGGTGTGGCGCAATTTGATGAGCGCGAAAATCTTGTCTTTGCCAATCGCCCTTTTCAGCGCCTGTTTGACCTGTCCACCTCTGCCGTTGCCGAGGGTGTTGCTTTCAACCGCTTCCTGAATGATGCACATGAAAAACGCCGCACGCCTGAGGTGCGCGATTTCCCCATTTGGCGTCGCGAGCATCTGGAATGGTTCGGAGCGCGCGAGGCCAAGGAAGAGGCTTGGCCCTTGTCCGGCGGCACCCATTTGCGGATCGTTGCCCAGCCGATGCCCGATGGCGGAATTGTGATGATTGCCGAAGACCGGACCGAACAATTTGCTCTGTCGGCCAAGCGCGACACTTTGCTGCGCACCCGCACCGCGACGCTGGACAGCCTGTTCGAGGCTTTGGCCGTGTTTGCGCCGGATGGATCACTGCAGCAATGGAATCGCAGCTTTGCCGGGACGTGGGGACTGGAACCAGAATTGCTCGATTCCCACCCCAATGCTGACGATTTGCTGGCCGCAATCGCGCCCAATCTGGCCAAGCCAGCTCAGGTCAAACGGCTGGGCGAGATTATCCGCACGGCCACGCTTGACCGGAAAGAGAAGGGCGGGCGGATCGATCTGGCGGACGGACGGACGCTGGAATTTGCGGGCGTTCCGCTGCCTGACGGGAACGGCCTGCTCACCGTTCTCGACATTACAGATTCGCAAAAGGCGGAGAATGCACTGCGCGAACGCAATCAAGCCCTGGAAGAGGCCGACGCGGTCAAAGCGCGGTTCCTGGCTAATATGTCCTATGAATTCCGCACGCCGCTGACCTCCATCGGTGGTTTTGCTGAATTGATCCAAAGCGGGGCCGCTGGTCCGGTTAGCGAACAATTGGAAGATTACGTCTCGGCCATTCTGGATTCGGTTGGACGGCTGACCGAGCAGGTGGAGAACGTGCTCGACCTGTCGCAAAGCGAAGCGGGGCTGTTACCCTTGTCGAAAGAGCGGCTCGAGCTGCTGCCCTTCGTGACCAGCGTGGTGACCGAGCGTGAGCAAATGATCACCGAGGCTGGTTTGACGCTGGAGCTGCGCGGCAATCCGGGCGGCGCGGTGGAGGCGGACAAACGGCAGTTCGCCCGCGCCATTGGTCTGCTGGTCGATAATGCCATCGAGGCGACACCCAATGGCGGCAAAATATTGGTCGATGTGGCCAAGACCAAGCGCGGCGCGCGGGTGATCGTGTCGGACAATGGTCGCGGCATGAGCGCAGAGGAACTTGCCCGGCTGCTCGAAGGGCTTGAGCCCAATGAAGAGGGCAAGTTGGAGCGCCGACAAGGGCTAGGCATTCCGTTGGCACGCCAATTGGTCGAGGCGCATGGCGGAACTTTGCAAATCGACAGTGAGAAAGGCGCAGGCACAACGGCGGCGATCCGCCTGCCATGAGCCATCGCGAGAAATTGCCAGACCTGCCAGCAATGACCGGTTTTGGTGGCCGCATTGCAGGCCAATTGCGCGCCGGTGATGTGGTCGCACTCAGCGGCGGTCTGGGCACGGGTAAAACCACATTGTCGCGCGCTATCCTGACGGCATTGGGGCATGAGGGTGATGTGCCTTCGCCGACTTTTACCATCATCGAATGCTATGATGCGCCGCAAATGCGACTGCCGATTGTGCATGCGGATTTCTATCGCTTGGACAACCCGGACGAAGTGCAAGAGCTGGGGCTGGATGATTATCGTGACGGTGCCGCTTTGCTAGCAGAATGGCCTCAAAATGCAGGTGGCTTTGCGCATGAACCAACCTGTCTGTCGATTGCACTAGAAGTTGCGGATGAAGGCCGCGTAGCGATTGTCGAAGCGGGCCCTGATTGGGTAGAGCGTCTGCCATGAGCGAACTGCCCGATGGACTGCACGAATTTCTTGGCCAATCAGGCTGGGGCGATGCCGCGATCGATCCGATCCCCGGCGATGCCTCTTTCCGGCGTTATTTTCGCCTGAAGCGGGGCGATCAGGCCGCCATGCTGATGTATGCGCCGCCTCCTGAGGAAGACCCCTTACCCTTCTTGAAGGTTGGCAGCTATCTGGCCGATCAAGGCATGCGCGCGCCGCAAATCTATGCTGAGGATACCGCCAAGGGCTGGGTCTTACTGGAAGATTTTGGCAATGACCGGATGCGCGATTGGTTGGACGATCACCCCGATGGAGAAGTGCCGGCCTATGAAGGCGCTATCGACGCATTGGTCGAACTTGCCGGCAAGCCAGCCGGACCATTCTCGCCCTATGATTTGGCCACTTATCAGCGCGAAGCGGCGCTGTTAATCGAGTGGTATTGCCCAGCGGTTGGCCTGAGCGTGGATGCTGAAGCCTATCGCTCGGCATGGAATGCAGCTTTGGCACCCTTGATCAATCGGCAGGATCCTGGTGTCAGCGTGCTGCGCGATTACCATGCAGAAAACATCATGCTGTTAGGTGATCCGCGCCAAGGTGCTGCCCAAGGCCTGATTGATTTCCAAGACGCTCTGGTTGGTCATCCGGCCTATGATCTGGTCAGCCTGTTGCAGGATGCGCGGCGCGAAGTCTCACCAGAATTGGAGCAGGCAATGCTGCAGCGTTATTGCTCGGCAACCGGTGATGGCGAAGAATTTCTGGCCGATTACGCGCTGCTTGGTGCGCAACGCAATGCGAAGATCGTGGGCATCTTCACCCGTCTGTGCAAACGCGATGGCAAGCCGCGCTACCTCGATTACATCCCCCGCGTTTGGGAAGCGATGGAGCGTGATCTTGCTCATCCGGCGCTTACACCAGTCGCGAAGTGGTTCGACGCGAATATTCCGGACGAATTGCGGGCCGCGCATGGAGGCACCATCGCATGACCGATTTGGCATCCGACTGCGCCATGGTGATGGCGGCTGGTTTGGGCAAGCGGATGAGGCCGCTCACCGCCAGTCAACCCAAGCCGCTGGTCCGGGTGGCGGGCAAGCCGCTGATCGATCACGCGCTTGACCGATTGGCCGATGCCGGCGTGGGGCGGGTGGTCGTCAATGTGCATTATCTGGCCGATGCGCTGGAAGCACATTTGAAGGAGCGCTCGACACCGGTCGTTGCGATTTCCGATGAGCGCGAACTGCTGCTGGAAACCGGCGGCGGCATGGTCAAGGCGCAAAGCCAATTGGCCGATCCATTCTTTTGCCTAAACGCTGACAATATCTGGTTGGAGGGGCCGCGCTCTGCCTTTCACGATTTGTCGGCGCGCTGGAATCCGGAAGAAATGGACGCGCTACTGTTGTTGGTGCCGCATTCGCGAGCGATCAATTTTACCGGGCAGGGCGATTTTCACATGGACGCCGATGGGCGATTAACGCGTCGGGAAACCGGACGTGTTGCCCCCTTCATTTACACCGGTATTCAATTGCTCTCACACCGCTTGTTGCGCGATGCGCCAGAGGGTAAATTCTCGACCAATGTTTTGTGGAGCCGCGCCATCGAAGAGGGCCGTCTGTTTGGCACCAGTTTCACCGGGCAATGGTTTGAGGTTGGTACACCCGACGCAATCGCTCCGACCGAACAAGCGCTGCGCCGTGGTTGATTTGCCCCAAGCATTGTATGAGTGATCGAGATGGCGGTTTGAGCGGGCCCAAGGTCTATTCTATCGCTGCGCATCGCGGCTTTGCCGATGCATTGGTTGCCGGGCTTGTTCCGCGATATTTTGACCCCGATTTTGGTCTTTCCCGGCTGACCCTGATTGTGCCGAGCAGCCGTGCGGCTCGCACGATTAGCGAGGCTTTCATCCGGCATTTTGGTAATGATGGGCGCGAAGGTCTGTTGATGCCGCGCATGGCCATGGTGGGTGACCTCGATCTCGACGAGACGCTGGGATCGTTGATGGACCCGATGGGTGCAGACGACATTCCTGCAGCAGTAGAGCCGATGCAGCGATGGCTGGAACTGGCCGATGTATTGGCAGAAGCGCTGGGAGATGACGCGCCATCTGGCGCGGCATTGCTGCGTCTGTCGCGCGAAACGGCGGCGGTGATGGACCGGCTGCTGGTGGAGGAGATCACACCCGACAGATTACTCGACGATGCAGTGCTGGGCGCGTTTCAGCATCTGTCCGAACATTGGCAGCTCAGCACGCGTCAGTTTGCGATCTGCCAGGCGCATTGGCAGCAGCGCTTGGCTGACAACGGCCTGGTTGATGCCTCAACGCGCCGCAATATGTTGTTCGATAGAGCAGCCCAGCGCTGGCGCGAAACCCCGCCAGTCACGCCGATTGTTGCGGCCGGGGTCACAAGTGCAGCCCCCGCATTGGCGCGTTTGCTAAGGGTGATTTCCGATTTGCCCGCGGGCTCAGTTATCCTGCCCGATTTCGACCTATCGATGGATGCATCGGCATGGGATGAGCTGGGCCGGGCGGGCCGGTCTGACGAGCCGGGCGGTAAGGCATTCGCAGGCGACGATGCGTTTACCCATCCGCAATATCACCTCAAATTGCTACTCAACCGAATGGGCGTTGCGCGCGAGGAAGTGCGGCAATGGCACCGCAAGGGGATGGGGGCGGCCGCACCTGAACGGACCCATGCAATCTCTTCCCTGTTCTTACCACCAGAGGCCAGTAAAGTGTGGGTCGATCTGCCCGCAGAAAAGCGGCGCATGGCTGGCATCCGCTTGATCGAAAGCGCGACGATTGAGGAAGAGGCGCAATGTGTGGCTCTGCTCGCTCGGCAAGCGTTGGAAGAACCGGAAAAACGGATCGCGGTGATCACGCCCGACCGGGCGTTGGCCCGGCGCGTGGCCCAGCATTTTCAGAGGTGGAACATCTCCGCCGACGATTCCGCAGGTCAACCGCTCAACTTGACGCCAGCGGGTCGTTTCTTGCTGCAGTTGGCGCAATTGCTGGCCGGTGGATGTGCCCCGGTGGAATTGGTCGCAGCGTTGGGGCACCCTTTTGTTGAGCGCGATGGCGAGCGCGGCAATTGGCTCGATAATCTACGCAAGTTTGAGCGTGAATTGCGCGGACCTAGACCAGCCGAAGGGTTGGAGCCGTTGCGCGTAGTCGCGCAAAAGGCAGGCGTCGAAGAATGGTGGGATGGGATTGCCGATCAGCTTGAGCGATTGGCCGAGGATACCCACGGTCCGATAGCTTTGGCGGACGGGATCGATCGGCTAACTGCTTGCGCAGAGGCAATGGCAGGCGAGCGTCTATGGTCGAATGAAGATGGCCGCGCCCTATCGCGTTTTGTCGAAGATTTGCGCCGCACCGCGCAGACCACCGGCACTGTGATCGAGGCGAAGGACCTCCACCGCGCCTTGAGCGATGCGATGGCCGATATCGCCGTGCGACCATCCTATGGCGGGCATCCCAGAGTGGCAATCTATGGTCTGCTTGAATCGCGCATGACACGGGCTGATCTGGTGATCTGTTCCGGCCTCAACGAAGGCAGTTGGCCGGGTATTCCGGGCAGTGCGCCTTTGCTGCCTCCGGCAATTTTGCGCACCCTTGGCATTCCCGGTGCTGACTTTCGCATCGGTCTGTCGGCGCATGATCTTGCCGGAGCTTTGGGCGCACCAAAAGTGGTTTTGACTCGCGCCGCACGTGACACCGAAGGTCCGACCATTCCATCGCGCTTTTTGCTCAGGATCAAGGCACTGCTGGGTGATTTGGCACCCAATTATGTCGAGCAAGATATCCCGCAAATTGCGCAAATGCTAGACCGGCAAGCGGCGCGAGCGCCCGACTATCCCAGACCTGCTCCCGACCCTTCTGCAAAGCTGCGCAATGTGCCGATTAAGGTCACTGGCCTCGACCGGTTGCTGGGCGATCCCTATCAATTCTATGCCAGTGAAATTCTCAAACTGCGTGCGCTCGATCCGCTCGATGCCGATCCGTCGCCGGCATGGAAGGGGACTATTGCCCATTTAATCCTGCAACGCTGGCACAATGCTCGCACAAGCGATTCTGCTGTTCAGATCGAACCGATAGCTGATGCTGTGTTGAGGGAAAACAATGTCCATCCGATTGTTTGGGGTCTGTGGCGTCCTAGGCTGCTCGCTGGGTTGGAATGGGTGGCGGAAACAATCGATTTTGATCCTGAGCGGCAGGTTTTGAAGGTCGAAGCAGATGGCTCGATGGAATATCTCGGGGTGCGGGTTTACGGCCGCGCTGACCGGATTGATCGCCTGCCCGATGGCTCTCTGGGCATTGTCGATTATAAGACCGGCAATCCGCCCTCCGCTGGGCAGGTAGAGGCCGGTTACGCTCTCCAATTGGGCACGCTCGGACTGATTGCGCGCGAAGGCGATTTCGAGGGGATTTCGGGCGATGCGACGGCGTTTGAATATTGGTCTCTGGCCAAGGCTAAGACCAAGGAAAAGGGAACCCATTTTGGCTTTGTCGGTGTGCCCATGAAAGTGGGGCGCAAGACCAAGGGACTGGTGCCCGATGAATTCCTGCCGCGCCACGAGCAATTCCTGACTGATGCAATCACCCGCTTTATCAAGGGGGCTGAGCCGTTCACCGCGCGGCTAAATCCTGATTACCCGGGTTATGCCGACTATGATCAGCTGATGCGGTTAGAAGAATGGCAGATACGCCTTGCGGATGGTGATGATGGCCCAAGCGATTATGGCCACGCCGATGAAGGCCAATCCGATGAAGGGGAGCGCGCGTAATGAGCGGCGACGTCTATCCCCTGCATGACAATCAAGGCAAAGCGGTTGACCCACGCGAAAGCGTCTGGCTGTCCGCCTCTGCTGGCACAGGCAAGACGCAAGTCCTGTCCGCGCGCGTGCTGCGGCTGTTGCTGCAACCGGGCACCGATCCGTCGCAAATATTGTGCCTGACCTTTACCAAGGCTGGCGCGGCCGAAATGGCGGTCCGCATCAATGATGTGCTGGCGCGTTGGGTGCGGTTGGATGGACCAAAACTGGCCAAGGAATTGGGTTATCTCGGCGCAGATATAGGCCCAGAGACGCAGGCGCGGGCGCGGACCTTGTTTGCCAGCGTGCTCGATTGCCCGGGCGGCGGTTTACGGATCGATACAATCCACGCCTTCTCGCAATGGTTGCTGGCCAATTTCCCGAACGAGGCCGGTCTGATCCCCGGCGCGCGGCCAATTGAGGACCGCGAGCGTGACTTGTTGATGCGCGAAACCCTGTCCGAAATGCTGCAAGATGCAGGACGCGACAATGACCAGCAGACGCTGGAGGCGGTGGGTGAGTATTCGCGCCGCAAAGGCCCAGACGCTTTGCAAGAATGGCTGATGCGCTGCGCAAAATTGCACGATCTGTGGTTCGGCGCGGGCGCATGGCAGGCACCGATGCTGCCTCAGGTTTTGCAATTGCTGGGCGTTCCCTCAGATGCGGATGCAGCGTGGGTCAATGACGTACTGTCGCCAGAGGTTTTCCCAGACGATCATATTTTAGCAATGATCCCGGCTCTTGAGGATTGGGGCACTGCCATCGCTCAAAAGTGCTTAGCAGTTATGCGACCATGGCTCAGCCTAGACGAAGAGGCTCGAATCTCAGCACATAGCGATTTCTACGGCACTCTTTTGAATGCAGGTGGAGCGCCGTCTGGACACCTAAACAGGCTGCGTGAAAATGGGGAGGGCTTTGCAGAATCGCACGACATGGTCGCGAGCTCGATAGCAATGTACGAAGAACGACAAGCCTTGCTCGACTTCGCGCATTTCCTTGCCCCATCGCTAGAATTGGGCCGGGCGTTTGCCTTGCGCTGGGACAAAGCGAAACAGGCCGAGGGCTTGCTCGATTTCGATGATTTGATCCAGCGCGCGGCGGATCTGCTGTCCAAGCGTGTCTCGGCAGAGTGGATTCGGTTCAAACTCGACCGACAATTTGATCACATTTTGGTGGACGAGGCGCAGGACACCAACGCGCCGCAATGGGCCATCATCGACGCTTTGATCGACGATTTCTTCTCCGGCGAGGGGGCTCGCGGGGACACATTGCGCACCATCTTCACAGTCGGTGATTACAAGCAGGCGATCTTCGGATTTCAGGGCACCAGTCCTGAGAATTTCCGCAAGGCAAAGGAGCGCGTTGCCAGCGCCATGCGGCAGGCGAGCGAGAATGCGCAAGGCATGCGCCGTCCCAATGCTCCCGGTATTCTGCAGGACCTCGATCTGGGGCGCTCTTTTCGCACCTCCATGCCAGTGCTCAATTTCGTCAATCGCACCATTGCCGCGCTGGGCTGGAATGCGCTGGGGCTGGACGAGGCACCCAGCGAGCATATTGGCGATGATGGGCCCGGTCTTGTCACTTTGTGGCAACCGGTGCGGGGCGAAGATGCGCTTGATAATAGTGATGCGCGTGATGATGGGGAAAAGGGCGAGAAGGGCGCGGAAAACTGGCTCGCGAAACATGACCGCTTGATGGCCGACAAGATCGCGCGGCAGGTCCAGCAATGGATGAACGATGCTCCCTTCATCCTGTCGGAAAAGGGCAAAACACGCGCCGCGACGCCCGGCGATGTGATGGTTCTGGTCCGCAGTCGCAAGGATTTGGCCGCTCTGATTGTCGCCCGATTGCATGCCAAGGGGGTGCCGGTAGCCGGTGTCGATCGGTTGCGGCTTGGCGCTCCGTTAGCGGTCAAAGATATTATGGCGGCGGTGCGGTTTGCGGCGCAACCCCTGGATGATCTCAACCTCGCCAATCTGCTCTCTTCGCCTCTGATCGGATGGTCTCAGGACGATATTCTGGACTTTGTCCCGCGTGCAAAGGGCAAGCGACTGTGGGATCATTTGCGCAAATTGGACAATCCGGCGGCGCAGCAAGGCATTGAGAAATTGAAGAATATTCTCAATCTGGCTGATTTTGAGACGCCGCAAGCTTTGCTGCAATGGATATTGGTCGGGCCGTGGCAGGGCCGTGCGAAGCTGATCGCGCGCTTGGGCCGCGAAGCCAATGATCCGATTGATGAATTGCTCAATGCTGCCTTCACTTATGAGGCTGGAAATACGCCAAGCCTTGCCGGATTTATCCGCTGGTTTGATGCAGGCGAAGCGGAGCTAAAACGCGATCCCGGAGAGAATGCTGATCTTGTTCGGGTGATGACGGTTCACGGGTCGAAAGGCTTGGAAGCGCCGATTGTGATTTTGGCTGATGCCACAGGAGAGCCCGGCCGGGTGCGTGACCTTGCACTGGATGAGACGCTTCCGGGTGGGGAAGAAAGTAGCGATCCGCGGGCGATCCCTGTACCGCCGCTTTCAGCTTCAGATCAGAAAGGGCGGGTGGCAGAGGCGCATGACGCCGCTAAAATGGTTGAATTGCAGGAGCATTGGCGTCTGCTTTACGTCGCCATGACTCGCGCCAAGCAAGCGCTATTTATCGGTGGATCACTGTCACAAAGGGCGAAGGCTCCGCCTGAGGATAGCTGGTATGCTCGGCTGGAAGCTCTGTTTGATCCCGATAGCGGCTTGGAAGATGGCGTATTTGGTGCCCGCTTTGAACTGGGCGAAAGGGCGCAGCATTCGGGCAAATCGGATACAATTGACGATGCTGGCGCTCTGCAACGGCCTCCCACTTGGGCGGTAACGCCAATCGGTCCCGAACCGCGTCCTCCGCGCCCGCTCGCGCCATCATCTTCGGGCGAGGATCACAGCTCTGATCCTCCGCTGCCTGCTGAATTGGTGCAATCCGCGGCGCGGCGCGGGGTGTTGATCCACTCCCTGTTGGAACGCTTGCCCGATGTCGAACCCTCGTCGCGTGAGGATGCTGCAACACAGTGGCTTGCGCGCCAGGCGAGTGATTTGGACGATGCAGCGCGGGCTGAAATTCTCGCAAGTGCAATGCAAGTCATCGCCGATCCCGACTTTGTTCAGGTGTTTTCCGCTAATGCTCTTGCCGAAGTTCCTTTGGCCGCAAAGGTTGGCGGGGAAGTGATCTCCGGTATCGCTGACCGGCTGCTGATCACGCCCGATGCAATCACTGTCGTGGATTTCAAGACCGCGCGCAGACCACCGATGGCGCTGGCTTCGATCCCACAATCCACGACCAAGCAGATGGCGGCCTATGTTTGCGCATTGGAGGTGATCTATCCCGGGCGGGCCGTGCGCGCCGCTGTGCTCTATACCCAGACCCCGAAATTGTTCACGTTAACCGACGAAATGCTGGGGCAACACAAACAAGCCTTCGTGCAAGGCTAGCAAAGCTATCCCCGCCAGATATTGAGTGTCGCGCAATTGTTCCTAGATAGGAACCCAGCAAGAATAGGAGAATCCCCGATGGCCACTTTCAATGTAACCGACGCGAGTTTTCAGGCTGACGTCGTTGATGCCGACAAGCCCGTATTGGTCGATTTTTGGGCCGAATGGTGCGGCCCGTGCAAAATGATCGGCCCCTCGCTCGAAGAAATCAGCGACGAGCTGGCTGACAAAGTCGGCATCGCCAAGATGGATATTATGGAAAATCCCGACACGCCGGGCAAGTTGGGCGTCCAAGGCATTCCGTATCTCGCGCTGTATAAAGGCGGAGAGAAGATCGCTGAAATGACCGGCGCGCGTCCAAAAAGTCAGCTGAAAGAGTGGCTTGAAAGCGCACTTTAAGGTATATTCTGAACAGGTGCGCGCCTGCGAGAGCGGGGGCGGCCTGTCAGGACTTTAGTTATTCGCGGCAAAGACGCGGGCGACAAATTCATCCCAAATTGCCGGGGTTGATGCCCCGACCAGACCTTTAAAGTCTTCCGCTGAGCCATGTTCGTCAACGCGGTAGGCAGAGCCGTCCAAACGCGCAGCTTTGCCGCCCGCTTCGTTAAGCCACAGCACGCCAGCGGCATGATCCCACGGCAGCGTCCGCTTGAAACTAGAGACATCGTTTTCGCCCAAGGCCAGCCGTGGGTATTGCTCCGCCGCGCAACGCGGAATGTCGACCAGCCGGTAATGCGGCGCCAATTTGGCATCAACCATGGCGCGCTGTTCCTCGGTTAGAAACATCCGAGATATGGCCGCGACCGGCTGATCTTTACCGGTCCCCGTTGAATGAACCCGCTCTCCGTTCACGAAAGCACCTTCGCCGCGCTTGGTGTGGCACAATCGGTCGGTTGTGGGATCATAAAGCCAGCCAGCGATCGCCTCGCCTGCATCGGCCAGCGCAATGATGATGCCGAATGGGTGCTTGCCTTGCGCGAAATTGGCGGTTCCGTCCAACGGATCAATAATCCAGCACGGGCCGGACAGGCGCTCCAACACGTTTTTGTCGGCATGGACTGCCTCTTCGCCGACCACCGCAACATCGGGCGCAAGCTTGGTCAGAGCATCGGTCAGAAATTCTTCTACCTCGCGGTCGACGATTGTGACCGGATCATCCTCACCCTTCATCTCTATTTCGCTATCAGCGAGTGAGCGAAAGCGTGGCAGCATGGATCGTTCAGCTGCAAATTTCAGCAGATCGCGGATCTCGTCATCCAGCGCGCTCATGACCGGTAATCCGCATTGATAGAGATATATCCATGGGTGAGGTCGCAGGTCCAAACCGTTGCTCGGCCTTCGCCAATGCCAAGGTCAACCGCCAAATCGATCTCTGCACCCTTTAGGTGTTGGGCCACAGGCGCTTCGTCGTAATCGTCAACCGGCAGGCCGTCGCGCGCCGCCCATACGCCTCCAAATGCGATGGAGAGCTTGTCCCGATCGGCCGGTTCGCCCGCTTTGCCAACCGCCATAACCACGCGGCCCCAATTGGCGTCCTCTCCGGCGATGGCCGTTTTGACCAAAGGGGAGTTGGCGATGGCCAGCCCGACTTTGCGGGCGCTGTCATCGCTGTCCGCACCGGAAACCCGGACCGAGATAAATTTGCTCGCTCCTTCGCCGTCGCGCACCACCAGATGAGCAAGCTGTCGACACAAATCGGTGAGCGCTGCGGCAAAGGCATCGGCGCCAGGGCTGTCGAAATTTTCGAGCCTTGCTCCGCCTGATTGTCCGGTCGCAAACGCCAGCACAGTGTCACTGGTGGAGGTGTCGCCATCCACCGTGATACAGTTAAATGTCCGCGCATTGGCGGCGGTCAGAATTTCCTGAAGGAAATCCGGGGCAATTGCAGCATCGGTGAAGATATAGCCAAGCATCGTCGCCATATCGGGCGCGATCATGCCGCTGCCCTTGATAATACCAACCAATTCAACCCTTTGACCATCGACAATCGCGCTGCTGCTGGCGCCTTTGGCGAAGGTATCGGTGGTGGAAATGGCCTTGGCGGCCTCCTCCCAACTCACTTCATCTGCGGCGAATGCTGCGGCAACGCCATCGCGCGCCTTATCCTTGGGCAGGGGCACGCCAATGACCCCAGTGGAGGATACAAACACCTCGTCGGGCTGGCACCCAATGTGGTTTGCTGCTTGCGCCATGATTTGTTCGACCGCTTCTCGCCCACGAAAACCGGTAAAAGCGTTGGCATTGCCCGCATTGACCACCAACGCGCGTGCGGAGCCGCGTTTTACCTGCTCACGACCAAGCTCGACCTCGCTGGAGGCGCACAGACTTTGCGTAAATACGCCCGCAACTGCGGTTCCCTCGCACAGTTCGACATAGGTCAGATCGGCGCGTTCCCACTCCTTGTAACGAGCCCGCGCAGCACGCAAAGTTACACCAGCAATCGCGGGCATATCGGGGAAGGGCAGGGCCAGTGGAGAAGTCTCAAGTTCCATTGGGCCGCTCTAGGTTGCCTTTGCGCCCCAGTAAATGCGGTAATGGAGTGGACGAATTAACCTCTCGCCCCTAAGTAGGCTGTCGAAATGTTTAGTCGCCTTCTCGCCTGTTTCGCTCTGGTCTCTGGATTTGCAGCAATTGCTGCGCCCGTCAGTGCGTCCGAAGTCGAGGCGCTGACCTGCCAGATGGATGCCAGCGGCCACAGCAATGCTATGGCGCAAGACCAGCATCAGACCAGCATTGTCATGCCGGTTACTGGCATATCGAGCCGCATTGTCGAAGACGCGCAGCCGATTGAGCACAATGATGCTCCGGCCTGCCTGACCGTGCGTATCAGGATCGACCGCGCTTACGAATAGCGCGCATTTCGACACCGATTTCCTATTGCGGCGGCTGGCACACTGATGCGCAGCAGCCATTTTTCTATCATATTTCAGTCCCGTCAGGACCATCATCATGTTTAACGCACTGGCCAAAACATTTTTCGGCTCTTCCAACGATCGTTACGTCAAGAAAATCGGCAAAACCGTCAATGAGATCAACGCTCTTGAGCCGCAAATCCAAGCTCTGTCGGATGAAGAGCTGAAGGCGCAAACCGACAAATTCCGCCGTCTGTTGGACGATGGAGCGGAGCTGGATGACATTCTGCCAGAGGCGTTTGCCACCGTTCGTGAGGCATCTGTGCGGGTGTTTGGTATGCGCCACTTTGACGTCCAGATGGTCGGCGGCATTGTGCTGCATCGCGGTGAGATAGCCGAAATGCGTACGGGCGAAGGTAAGACGCTGATGGCGACGCTGGCGACTTATCTCAACGCGATTGAGGGCAAGGGCGTTCACGTGGTTACGGTCAATGATTATCTGGCCAGCCGCGATGCCGAATGGATGGGCCAGCTTTACACATGGCTGGGTCTGAGCGTTGGTGTGATCGTGCCCAATATCAACGAGCTTGAGCGTCGGGACGCTTACAATGCCGACATTACTTACGGCACGAATAATGAATTTGGCTTTGATTATCTGCGCGACAACATGAAGCATGAGCGCGCGCAAATGGTGCAGCGCCCATTTAGCTTTGCGATCATTGATGAAGTCGATTCGATCCTGATTGATGAAGCGCGCACGCCGTTGATTATCTCCGGCCCGACCGAGGATAAATCCGAACTCTATGTCACGGTCGATGCGGTGGTGAAGGAAATCCCGGAAGACTGGTATGACAAGGACGAGAAGACCAAGCAGATCCAACTGACCGAAGACGGCACCGAAAAGGTTGAACAGCTGCTGATCGAAAAGGGGATGTTGGAAACCGACAATCTCTACGATGTTGAGAACACGCAAGTTGTCCATCACCTCGATCAAGCGCTCAAAGCAGTGCATATGTTCAAGAAGGATACCGACTACATCGTCAAGGACGATAAGGTTGTTATCATTGACGAATTTACCGGTCGGATGATGGACGGCCGCCGCTGGTCTAACGGTCTGCATCAGGCGGCAGAGGCGAAAGAGGGGGTCAAAATCGAGCCTGAGAACCAGACTATGGCCTCGATCACCTTCCAGAACTACTTCCGCATGTATCCTAAACTGTCCGGCATGACCGGCACAGCGGCAACCGAAGCGGCCGAGTTTTGGGACATTTACAAAATGAATGTTGTCGAGATTCCGACCAATCTGCCGGTGCTGCGGATTGATGAGGAAGACGAGTTCTACAAGAACACGCTCGACAAATTTGCCGCGATTGCCACCGCAATTCGTGAGAAGAACGAGATCGGACAGCCGGTCTTGGTGGGTACGGTCTCGATCGAGAAGTCAGAGCTTCTCAGCCAATTCCTCGACAAGGAAGGCGTGAAGCACGAGATCCTCAACGCGCGTCAGCACGAGCGTGAGGCGCATATTGTTGCGCAGGCGGGCCGCCTAGGTGCGGTGACCATCGCCACCAATATGGCTGGTCGCGGAACCGATATTCAGCTCGGTGGAAACCTCGATTTCCGCATCGGCGATGAATTGTCGGAAATCCCCGAGGGCCGCGAATATGACAAAGCGCTCGATACATTGAAGGCAGAAGTCGTAGCCGAAAAAGCCAAGGTGATCGAGGCAGGTGGCCTGTTCGTTCTTGGTACAGAGCGGCACGAGAGCCGCCGTATCGATAATCAGCTGAGGGGCCGGTCTGGCCGTCAGGGTGACCCGGGCCTATCGCGCTTTTATTTGTGTCTGGAAGACGATCTGCTGCGCATCTTTGGGCCGGACACGATGTTCTCCAAGATGATGAATTCCAACCTTGCCGATGGTGAGGCAATTGGCTCCAAATGGTTGTCCAAAGCGATTGAGACCGCCCAGAAAAAGGTGGAATCGCGCAATTATGACGTCCGCAAACAGGTCGTCCAATATGATGATGTGATGAATGACCAGCGCAAGGTTATCTACGAACAGCGCGGCGAAATCATGGAATCAGAGACTGTCGATGATGTTGTCGAAGACATGCGCCACGACACGGTCAACGCCATTGTGGGAGAGGCTTGCCCGCCGGGATCCTACCCCGAGCAATGGGATGTCGACGGTCTGAAAGAGAAGGTCGACGATGTCTTTGGCCTGACCCCGCAAATCGATGATTGGTTGCAAGAAGACCAAGTAGAGCCCGAAATTCTCGAACAGCGCATTCGCCAATTGGCCGATGACAAGATGGAGAAAAAGATCGCCGATGCTGATCCAAGTGTCTGGCGCTCGATCGAAAAATCAATCCTGCTCGAACGTTTGGACTTTCATTGGAAAGAACACCTCGCGACGCTGGATGCCTTGCGTCAGGTGATCTGGATGCGCGGAATTGCCCAGAAACAGCCGATCAATGAATATAAGCAAGAGGCGTTCGGTCTGTTCGAAAATATGCTCGACACTTTGCGCGAGGATGTAAGCAAAATTCTGGTCAAATCCGAATTGCGCGCGCAACCAATTGAGGCACCCAATCTGCCTGATCTGCCCGAATTTCTTACCGGGCATATCGATCCCTTCACTGGCCTCGACAATTCCAATGATGGCGATGGCTCGGCTGAACGTCCCGCCATGTTCGGTTCGCTAGCCGGATCGCCACGTGCGGCAGCCGGGCCGGGCGGCGCGGTTAGCGAGAACCCTTATGCCGGTCAGGATGTCAGCCGGAACGCGCCATGCCCATGCGGCAGTGGCAACAAATACAAGCATTGCCACGGAGCTGTCTCGGGCAGGGCTGGCTGAATTGCCAGCACGCGAGAATGATTGATGCAAGCGGGGCCAGTTGAATGATAGGACTGGTCCCGCTTTCCATTTTGGCCGCATTTTTCGTCACCGCATTGCTTTATGCGGCGGTCGGCTTTGGCGGTGGCTCGACCTACAGCGCCCTGCTGGCGCTATCGGGCATGGATTACCGACTGCTCCCGATCATAGCGCTGGCGTGCAATATTGTGGTGGTCGGGGGCAGTACGCTGCGGTTTGCTCGGGCAAAGATTACCCCGTGGCGCTCGGCAGGATTGGTAACGATACTGGCGGCCCCTGCGGCCTTGCTGGGCGGCCTGACCCCAATTGACCGCGATTCCTTCATGCTGTTGCTCGGTGTCAGTCTGCTGCTGACGGGCGCGACCATGCTGTTGCCGCAAAGTGGCAATGATGCGGGCGAGCCGGCTCGGCTGGCGAGATTCATGCCACTGGCCGCCGCTCCGATTGGCTATCTTGCCGGATTGGTCGGCATTGGCGGGGGGATATTCCTTGCGCCGTTGATGCATTTGACCCGGTGGAAAGATGCGCGTGCGATTGCGGCGACAGCCAGCCTGTTCATTCTGGTCAATTCGCTGTTCGGATTGCTCGGCCAGATGCTCAAACGAGGCCCCGACGCATTCGGAGCGGCCATTTCGGGCAGCCTGCCATTGCTGTTGGCGGTGGCGATAGGCGGCCAGATCGGCAGCCTGCTAGCGGTTAAATTTCTACCGCAACGCGCGATCCGCTGGATCACGGCTGCACTTGTGATCTGGGTCGGCGCTCAGCTGCTGCTGACGAGCTAAAGCTCTGCCTCGAAAGGCGATTGCAGATTTACGCTATAGAAGAAAATGGCTCCCCGAGTTGGATTCGAACCAACGACCAAGTGATTAACAGTCACCTACTCTACCGCTGAGCTATCGGGGAGCAGCCTAGTTACAGGCGAGCCCGTTGAAGGCAGGGATGCGCCTATATTGGCGACAGTTTCGTTTGGCAAGAGGCGACTTGCAACAAAGCCAATTTCATCCAACCACAAATTGCTCTGCAACAATCCGTTCGTCCAGTGCATGACCCGGATCAAACAACAAAGTCAGCTCTGCATCCAGTGCTTTGGCGATGGTCACTTCGGCAATGTCGCGGAACTCTTTTTGGTCGGCCACAACCGAAACTGGTCGTTTATCGCTCTCCAAAACGCGGAATTTGATGGTCAGCCTATCGGGCAGGATTGCACCGCGCCATCTGCGCGGGCGAAAGGCGCTGATTGGGGTAAGCGCCAGCAGCTCTGAATCGAGCGGCAGGATCGGGCCATTGGCCGATAAGTTATAGGCCGTCGATCCAGCGGGTGTGGACACAAGAACTCCGTCGCAGACCAATTCCTTGATCCGGACCTTGCGGCCGACCTTGACCTCAATCTTGGCGGTTTGACGGGTCTCACGCAGAAGGGAGACCTCGTTAATCGCATAAATCGAGTGTTGCTGCCCGGAATCGTCAATAGCATCCATGCGGATCGGAGCGATCGCCATTGCGCGCGCCTTGTTGATTTGTCGCTCAATGTTGAGCCCAGACCGATATTTGTTCATCAAAAAACCGACGGTGCCCAAATTCATTCCGTAAACAGGGATCACACGGCCATTGTCGATCATTGCGTGCAATGTCGACAGCATGAAGCCATCTCCGCCCAACGCAACCGCCGCATCGGCCTGTTCCAGTGGCACCCAATCGTGCTGGGGCAGCAATTCGGCATAGGCGTTTTGCGCCCGCTCCGTATCGGATGCGACCAGGGCCAGTTTGGTAAAGTCATTCGCTTCGGCCAATTTTGTGCCTCTCTCGCCCGCAGGCTTCTTAACGCTTTCCTATGGCCCCTTGTGCCATATTTCAACGGCCAGTAATTGTGCCACCAACTTTGGGGGCTTTCGCACTAAGGTTTCGCGCGCGAACCTGACTATAGAGAGAGTATGGCTGATATACCTTATCTTCCGCGATCCATGCGCGGTGGCGATTTGCCAGAGGCGATCGCACACTCATTGGAATCGGATTTGCTGACGGCGCTGGGCCGCGACGAGATTCAGGTCCTGTTCCAGCCGCAAGTCTCTTGCGAAACAGGCGTAATTACCGGGGCAGAGGCGCTGGCGCGGTGGCATCATCCTAGTCTGGGCGAGGTTGGCGCGCGCGATTTGTTCGCCATTGCAGAACGGGCATCGTTGGTTGCGCCGTTGTCGCGGCATATTGTTGCCCGCGCGCTGGATATGGCCGCCGACTGGCCGCAATCCATGCGCTTGTCGCTCAATATTACTCCTGAAGAACTGGCCGAGAGCAATTTTGCTGCCAGTTTTGTTGATGTGGTGGCTAGATCGAAATTCAACGCGGATCGCCTGACGCTGGAGATCACCGAAGACATTTTGCTGACCGATATGGACTTTGCGGCCAGAGAATTGGGCACCCTAAACACCGCAGGGTTCCGGATTGCGCTGGATGATTTTGGCGCTGGTTTTTGCAACTTTGGCTACCTCAAGACGCTCCCGCTGGATGTGATCAAGTTGGATCGGTCCATGGTCGAGGGGATAGCAAGTGACGAACGCGATCTGGAAGTGCTGAGGGCGATTGTGGCCTTATGCAAAGCGCTTGATCTGGACGTCGTTGCAGAGGGAATTGAGACCGAGGGGCAATTGGCCGTGGTGACGCAAGAGGGCTGCTCTTTATGGCAAGGTTTCTTGCGCTCTGAACCGATTGCACCCGATGCAATGCTCGAACTGGCGCGCGGCTAAGGTGCCCCAGTCTATGCCGTCCTAGGCCGCTTTCTTCGCCTTCTTGACGACATTGCTGAGCCCCTTGGTCAGCTGGAAAAGCCCGTTTAGACGGCTTTGCGGATCACCCCACGCGCGATTGATGACCAGCTTCATATCTGGCCGGAGCTTGGCCGTGCCCTGCGTTCCTTCATTCAGGCGATCAACATAGGCGAGCAGACCGACCGGATCTGGGAAGTCATCCTTGTGGAAGGCGACCAGCGTGCCTCGTGCGCCAACGTCGATCTTGGCAATATTGGCGGCGATGGCCTGATGCTTGATCTCTATCAACCTGACCAGATTTGCGGTTGGGTCGGGCAGTGGGCCAAAGCGGTCGATCATCTCTGCCGCCATTGCCTCTATCTCGGCCTTGTCCCTGGCATCGTTCAGACGGCGATACAGCGCCATCCGCACGGTCAGATCGGGCACGTAGTCCTCTGGGATCATGATCGAGGCATCAACCGTGATTTGCGGCGATAGACCTTCGCGATCCGCCTCCAGCCCAGCATCGCCAGCTTTGGCGGCCAAAATTGCGTCCTCCAGCATGGATTGGTACAATTCAAAGCCAACCTCGCGGATATGGCCCGATTGTTCGTCACCCAACAGATTGCCCGCGCCGCGAATGTCCAAATCATGACTGGCCAATTGGAAGCCTGCGCCAAGTGAATCGAGATCGCCCAGCACCTTGAGGCGCTTTTCGGCGATTTCGGAAAGTTGGGTGTCTCTTTCGTAAGTCAGATAGGCATAGGCGCGCAGTTTTGACCGCCCAACTCTGCCGCGCAGCTGGTACAATTGGGCAAGGCCAAACCGATCCGCGCGGTGGATGATGATGGTGTTTGCGCTGGGAATGTCGAGCCCGCTTTCCACGATCGTGGTTGAGAGCAACACGTCATATTTGCGGTCGTAAAAGGCGCTCATGCGCTCCTCAACCTCATTCGCGCCCATCTGGCCATGGGCGGAAACGGATTTCACCTCCGGCACATTTTCGCGCAGCCATTCTTCGACATCGGCCATGTCGGAAATGCGCGGCACGACGATAAAACTCTGCCCGCCGCGATGGTGTTCGCGCAGCAAAGCCTCGCGCACGACCATATCGTCCCACTCCATCACATAGGTTCGCACCGCGAGCCGGTCGACCGGAGGGGTTTGGATGGTGGAAAGCTCGCGCAGGCCGGTCATCGCCATTTGCAATGTGCGCGGGATGGGCGTTGCGGTTAGGGTGAGGACATGCACATCGGCGCGTAGCTGTTTCAGCTTTTCCTTGTGAGTCACGCCAAACCGCTGTTCTTCGTCAACGATAACCAGGCCCAAATTGCGAAATTGAGTGCTTTTGGACAAAATCGCATGGGTGCCGATAACTATGTCGATATCGCCGCTGCTCAATCCGTCGCGGGTTTCTCCCATTTCCTTCGCGGGCACCAGTCGAGAGAGCCGCCCAACTTTGAGCGGGAAACCGGCGAACCGCTCAACAAAATTGGTGTAATGTTGGCGAGCGAGCAGGGTGGTGGGCGCGACGATCGCGACTTGTTGACCGCCCATTGCTGCCACAAATGCCGCGCGCAGAGCGACCTCTGTTTTGCCAAAGCCAACATCGCCGCAGACCAGCCGATCCATCGGGCGACCACTGGCCAGATCGCGCAGAGTGTCATCAATGGCGTTGTCTTGATCGTCGGTTTCCTCCCATGGGAAACGTTCAACGAACTGGTTGAAGCCTGACTCGTCAGCCTCCAGCACGGGCGCCTTACGCAAAGCACGCTGCGCGGCGACTTGCATCAGCTCGCCAGCGATGGCGCGGATGCGTTCCTTCAGCTGTGCGCGGCGTTTCTGCCAAGCCTCTCCGCCCAACCGGTCCAGCATGACCGTGTCTTCTGCCGAACCATAGCGCGACAGAACGTCAATATTCTCAACCGGGATGAACAATTTATCGCCGCCGCGATACTCCAGCATCACACAATCATGCTGGCTCTTGCCCACAGCGACCGGTTCCAGGCCGAGATATTTACCAATCCCGTGGTCGACATGAACCACCAGATCGCCGCGCCCCAGCGCCTGCAACTCGGCCAGAAAGGCATCGGAATCCTTGCGTCGCTTCTTCCGCCGAACCAGCCGGTCACCCAGCACGTCTTGTTCTGTCAGCAGTTCTAACTGATCATTAGCAAAGCCGGTTTCCAGCGGCAGCACCAATGCCGCAGTATGACCCTTTGCTGACAGCCCCAGCGCATCTTGCCAATTGTCAGCTTGGCTGGTTTGCACACCAGCTTCGGATAGGATCGAGGCTATCCGAGAGCGGCTGCCGGTGGAATAGGCCGCCAAAATCGGCTTGCGCCCCGATTTAGCGATTTTGTTGAGATGCTTGCCCGCTGCCTCGTAAATATTGTCTCCGCGCGCGCGCTCGGGGGCAAAATCACGGGCCGAGGTGAAACCAAAGTCCACCACGCTGTCGCTGGGTGGTTCGGCAAAGATAACGCTGCGATGGATATTGTGCGTTGCCATCCCGTCGCTGAATTCTTCGGACGAAAGATACAGCGCATCTTGGGCGAGCGGACGGAAACTGCCGGCGGCTTGGCCCGCGGCGCGGGCGCGCGATTTGTGGTAATCGGCAATGTCAGACAGACGTTCTTCGCTGGCGGCAATCGCGCCGCTGTCGATCACCACCACATCGTCATCATCGGACAAGTAATCGAACAATGTCGCCAGCCTGTCTTCAAACAAGGGGAGCCAATGCTCCATCCCGGCCAATCGCCGCCCATCGCTGACCGCCTCATACAGCGGGTCTTGAGTGGCGGTTGCGCCAAATTGCTCTCGATAGCGGGTGCGGAACCGCTTGATGCTGTCCTCGTCCAGCAAGGCCTCGCTAGCGGGCAGCAACAGATGATTGTCCAGCGTTCCAACCGACATTTGGGTTGAGGGGTCGAACAGGCGCAGGCTTTCCAGCTCGTCGCCAAAGAAATCGAGCCGCAAGCCTTGGTCGAGGCTAGAGGGGAAAATGTCGACGATCGATCCACGCAAAGCGAACTCGCCATGGTCGATCACAGTGTCGGTGCGCGAATAGCCCTGACGCTGAAGCAGTGCGGCCAGACTGTCATGGCCTATGTTGGTGCCTTGTCTGAATTCGCGCACGCTTTCACGAATGCGAAATGGGGTTAGGACGCGCTGCAGCACTGCGTTCACCGTGGTGACCACCAATTGCGGCCCGGAATGGCCCGACTGCAATTTGAACAATGCCGCCAGCCGTTTGGCACTGACCGACAAGGCTGGGCTGGCACGGTCATAGGGCAGGCAATCCCAAGCCGGAAATTCGACCACATCCAATTCGGGGGCGAAGAATTGCGCTGCCTCGGTAATGGCCCGCATCGATGCATCATCAGGAGCGATAAACACCGCCCGACCGGTTGCAGCGCGCGCCAAATCGCTCATCACCAGCGGTTGGGCGCCGCGAGCGATAGAGGACAAGGTCAGCGGCGATTGGGCCGATATGATACGGTTGAGATCAGGCATTGCGGGTAAATTTTTGCTCAAATTAGAAGGCTAGATCAACGCGGAATGTCGACGTAATCGAGCTGTTTCATCAAATCCATCTGCGAACCGGCAAAATCTTGTGGCACTGCAATGGTGCCCATTGCCCAGCCGATGACATCCACATCCTCTTGATCCAGCAATGCCTCGAACCAAGCCAATTCATGCTCGGTCCAATCGGCAGAATAGCGATCAAAATAGCCACCAAAAATATAATCAGCTTCGCGGGTTCCGCGATGCCAGCTGCGAAATTTGGTTCGGGCAAGGCGAGCAGGCATGGTCAGGGCGTCAGACATGTGGAGCGGGTAGGGCACTCGCCAATATCGCGCAAGCGGCTATAGGCCTGAGGCGCTCTAGAGGTTAAAGGAACCTGATGCGGCCCGAAGTTCTCAATCCCCTATTTGCTGAAAGCGACACGCTGGAAGGCGTCGGTCCCAAGCTGAAGAAGCCTTTGGACAAGCTCGGGCTGACCCGGCTGCGGGACTTTTTGTATCACCTGCCGGACAGGTTTGTGACCCGCCGTTCGATCGAATCGCTCGATGACGCATCCGAGGGCGAGCAGGTGATCATTGCGCTGACGCCGACCGAACATCGCAGCCCGCGCAATCCTGGACGCGGGCCGTATCAAGTGCTGGCGCAAGATAGCGTCGGCAATGTCTGCACACTGACCTATTTCGGTCGCGCGTCCTACACTGCAAAGAAGCTGCTGCCGGTGGGAGAGAAACGCTGGGTGGCCGGGCGGCTCGATCGCTATGGCGATATGCTGCAGATCGTCCATCCCGATCATGTCGAGAAAGAAGGTGCCGCCAATCTGGAGCGATTGTGCGAGCCAATCTATGCTCTGTCAGAGGGGCTGACTCAGCCGCGAGTGGCAGGTTTGGCTGCACAGGCGCTGAGCAAATTGCCGCAATTGCCCGAATGGATTGAACCATCGCAATTGGATCAAGCGGGATGGCCTGCGTGGGCTGATTCGCTAAAATTGGCGCATAAGGGCGAGCACAGCAGTGCCCGCGACCGGCTGGCCTATGATGAATTGCTGGCCAATTCACTGGCACTGCTGTTGGTGCGGGCGGACAATCGCGCACGGCGCGGTCAACCATTGCAAGGCGATGGAGCACTGCGGGACAGGCTCGACCTGCCCTTTCCGCTGACCGGTGCACAAACACGTTCGGTGGGCGAGATTGAGGGAGACCTCGCGCAAGAGGCACCGATGCTGCGTCTGCTGCAGGGCGATGTTGGCGCGGGTAAGACGGTGGTTGCGCTGATGGCGATGCTGATCGCCAACGAAGCGGGCAAGCAGGCTGCACTGTTGGCACCGACCGAAATTCTGGCTCGCCAACATTTTGAAACCTTGCGCAATATGGCCGGCCCCGCTGGAGTTCAGGTGGCTTTGCTGACGGGCCGCGACAAGGGCAAAGCGCGCGAGAGCATCTTGATGGGATTGCTCGATGGCAGCATCGACATTGTCGTGGGCACTCACGCGATTTTTCAAGACAGTGTGGCCTATAAAGACCTCGCTCTGGTGGTGGTGGACGAGCAGCACCGTTTTGGCGTGGCGCAGCGGTTGCAATTGGCGAGCAAAGGCAAAGCGACGCCGCACACTTTGGCGATGACCGCGACACCGATCCCGCGCACTTTGACGCTGGCGCAATATGGCGAGATGGATGTCAGCCGCCTTGATGAAATGCCGCCCGGTCGCCAAGCAATCGACACCCGTGTGGTCGCTCAGGAACGCTTGGCCGATGTGGTAGAGGGTGTTGCCCGCCATGTTGGTAGCGGCCAGCAAGCCTATTGGGTGTGCCCGATGGTGCGCGAGGTCAATGGCGCGTGGGAGGCATCCGATATTGCCGCGGCTGAGGCTCGCTATGCGTCGCTGAAAGAGCGCTTTGGCAAGGATGTGGTGTTGGTCCACGGCCAGTTAAAACCCGAGGAGAAAGACCGCGCAATGCAAAGTTTTGCCTCAGGGGAGGCGAAGCTGCTGGTGGCGACCACGGTAATCGAGGTTGGCGTTGATGTGCCAGCGGCCACCCTGATGGTGATCGAGCAGGCTGAGCGTTTTGGTCTGGCCCAATTGCACCAATTGCGCGGGCGGGTTGGGCGAGGATCAGAAAAGTCGGTCTGTCTGCTGCTGCGGGGCTCAGCACTCAGCGATACCGGACGCAAGCGACTGGCGCTGATGCGCGAAACACAGGACGGTTTTCGCATTGCTGAGGAAGATTTGGAATTGCGCGGTGGTGGCGAATTGCTGGGCACGAGACAATCGGGAGATGAAGCTTTCAGAATTGCAGATCTGGAGCAGATTTCGCGGCTTCTTCCCGCCGCTCATGCGGATGCGCGATTGCTGATGGAGCGCGATGGGGGCTTGGAATCGCAACGCGGCGAGGCGGCGCGGATATTGCTCTATTTGTTTGAACGCGATTGGGGTGTGCAATTGCTTCGCGGTGGCTAGCCAGCACTCTTAGTTAGGCCCTCGACCAGCGCTTTTGCGGCCGCGTCAACATCTTCCCACGTGTCATCAAATTGATCCTCGCCATCGTAATAGGGGTCGGCAATGGCGGCACCTTCGCGCCCCGGCACCATGTCCATCAGCAGCGAAACATGCGCAGCCGATCCGTCGGGACGAACTGCGTTGATATTACGCAAATTCTGATGATCCATTGCGAAGATGTGGGTGAACCTGGTGAAGTCCTCAGCAGTCAATTGGCGGCCCCGCAGATCAGAAATATCGATGCCATTGGCGGCGGCAGTTTCAATCGAGCGCGGATCAGGCGCAGAACCTACGTGATAGGCAGCGGTTCCTGCGCTGTCGGCCACTGCATCCAGGCCGCTATCCTCGACTGCCTTTCGAAAAGCCGCCTCTGCCAAGGGAGAGCGACAGATATTGCCAAGGCACACGAACAACATTGCAGGTTTGGTCATGTGGAGCAGCCTACTGGACGCGCGCACTATCGGGCAATAGGAACCATTTGATCATCAGGAGAAATTTCGATGCAAAGATTGATCGCCGCCACATTGCTTGCCGCCACATTGCTTGGCAGTGGCGCATTAGCTCCTGCCAGTCCTGCCTATGCTCAGCAGTCCACTGCGGAACAGGTGGAAAACGACAGCACCGCCGCGTTTAAGGATCTGCGCGAAGATGTGTGGCAGTCGACGCTGGACAATTCGCCAACGCTGGCAAGCCGCATTGGTGACCGTCGCGGCGATGGCAAATTGCGCGATTATTCGATTGAAGGATATGATCGGCGGATCGCGGAAACCCGTGCTTTCTCTGTCCGACTTGAGGCAATCGACGCAGATCAAATTCCGCTCGATCTGCGGGTCGATTATGACATCATGAAAAGCAGCTTTGACGATGATCTGGCCGGCGCGGCATTTGATCATGATCGCTACATAATTTTCACCAACCGCAACAATTGGTTTTCGCAGATTGAATCGCTGCCTTATCGCTCTGCCTTTTTTACGAGGGCTGACTATCAAAGCTATATTGACCGGTTGAACGCCTTTGCGAAGGTCAATGCCGATGCAATCGAGCGGAGCCGGAAAGCGGTCGAGCTTGGGCTGACCCAGCCGTGCGAACCTATGTTGGGGGTTGGTCAGGGCGTCGCTGCGCAGATCGTGGATGACCACAGCAAATCACCTTTTTGGCAACCCTTTGCCTCGGGCAAACCCAGCGCCATTAGTGATACTGAATGGGCTGATTTACAAACGCAAGCCCGCAGTGCCCTAAAACAGTCGGTGAACCCGGCCTACCGCGAATTTTTGGCCTTCTACCAAGACGAGTATGAGCCCAATTGTCGATCGGGCACGCCGGGCATCCTCGCCACGCCGAATGGTGATGAGTATTATGCCTATCGCGCGCGCAGCTTCACCACCACAGCTATGACATCGGACGAAATCCACAACTTGGGATTGAGCGAAGTTGCCCGAATCCGGGCTGAAATGGTCGAAACCGCCAGCCAAGCTGGGTTTGAAACACGCGAAGCCTTTGTCGAGCATCTGCGTACCGATCCGCAATATTACATGACGGACGAACAGGAATATCTGCGCTACACACAGGCGCTGGCCAAGCAGATCGATAATTTCATGCCCAAATTGTTCGGTAAGCTTCCGCGGCTTCCTTACACAGTGCTTCCGATCCCTGCCGCCGATGCGCCGGGCAATACGACCGCCTATTACGAGCGCGGATCATTGAAAACCGGGCAAGCGGGCATTTACCGGCTCAATCTGACCGAATTGGATCAACGCCCCTTGTGGGAGTTGCCTGCGCTGGGCGTGCACGAGGCGGTGCCGGGCCACCATCACCAAATCTCGCTTCAACAAGAGCTCGACATCCATCCTTTGCGCGCCAATGGCACATTCTTCACCGCCTTTGTGGAGGGGTGGGGGCTGTATTCTGAACGGTTGGGCATAGAGATGGGTCTTTACGATACGCCCGCCAAACAGATGGGCCGATTAAGCTATGAAATGTGGCGCGCCACTCGGCTGGTGGTGGACACGGGGCTTCATGCGAAAGGCTGGAGCAAGCAACGCGCGGTCGACTATATGTTGGACAATACGGCGCTGTCTCCGGCCAATATCGATGCCGAGGTCAATCGGTACATGACATGGCCGGGACAAGCGTTGGCCTATAAAATTGGCGAGCTAAAGATCCGAGAATTGCGCAGCCGTGCCGAAACTTCGCTGGGTGCAGATTTCGACCTGCGCGCGTTCCACGACACGGTGCTGGAAAATGGCGCAATCCCTCTTTCTGTGTTGGAAGGCCATGTGGATCGCTGGATCGCCGCGCAATTGGCTGAGGGCTAGCGAAGCACGTCTTCCACAATTGCGCGAATATTGATGACCGCTTTCAGCCGCGCACCCAACAAAGCGGTGCCGCTAACTTTGCGTTGAACAAACAGCGTTTCGACCGGCGGAATGTGCCAGCTCTTCTTGTCCTGAGCGATTGCCATACCCTCATCTCTCAACAAGGGGACAAAGGCCCGGTCACCAAAATCAAACGGGGCATCGCGGCTCATTTCTGATGCGATAATGCCAATCATTTTGTCGAGAGATTCGCCTTGCCTCTTTATCACTGTTGGATTGATGAAGCCTGCGTTCAGCGCCTCTGCCTTAATCCGTACCGGGTCTGCATCCAGCCCGGCCAACAACAAATTGCGATAGGCGGACTGTACTTGCGGGGCGACATCACGGGTTGCGCCGAAATCAAGCAAGATGATCTTGCCATCACTTGTTCGGTAGCGGAAATTGGCAAAGTTGGGATCGGTCTGCATCACCCCGAATTCGAACAATTCCCGCGTGACCAGACGAACCAACCGCTCAAACACGGCATTGCGCGTGTCTTGCGCTTCGTCAGCCAAATCCTCGATTGGGCTGCCCTCTTCAAAACTCATCGCCAAAATGCGGGGGCCGGTCAGCGCCTCGTTCAGGCTGGGGACGACAAACCCAGTGTCATTGGCCAATCGCTCGCCAAACAGGCGCATCTGCTCGCCTTCGCGCAGATAGTCGGCTTCTTCCTTCAACTGTTCTTTGGCTGCGGCCAGCAAAGGCACAATATCGAGCTCGTCCGGTAGTAGGCCGGACAGTTTCAGCAGGCTAGCGACATTGTCGACATCGGAATCGATGCTGTCAGCAACGCCGGGATATTGCACCTTGATCGCCAGCAATTTTCCGTCGCGGGTCATGGCTTTGTGCACCTGACCAATCGACGCGGCGGCAATCGGACGCGGGTTGAACCACTTAAATCGATTGCGCCAATCTTTGCCCCATTCGGCCTTCAACACACCATCCAACTGGCGTGCCGGCATGAAATTGGCCTTGTCGCGCATCGCAGCCAATATCTGGGTCAGTTCGGGCGGTAGAATATCACCAGCATCCATGCTGATCATCTGGCCCATCTTCATCGCTGCGCCGCGCAAATGCGACAGCCGGTCGGTCAGTCGTTGAGCATTGCTGGGGGTGAGAATCAGCTCGTCAAGCGTCGGACGCTCGCCTGCTGCCAACCGCTTTGCACCTTGGCCGAGCACCGATCCTGCAACGCCAGCGGCCAATCCACCAAAGCCAGCCAAGCGGGATAGCCTACCGCTGGGCACGGCGCGTTGGCGGCCCCAATTGGCTTGAGGCTCGCTAGAATTGGCCCCTTCGGTTTTGGAGCCCGATTTATCGTCGCTCATGAATGTGTGCTGCCCCGTTGCGGCGCGATCTTTGCGCTGCCGTTTGAACGAAGCGCGTCCATGTTGGTTCCGACCCTAAATTGGTCAGGTTTGTACCTGAATTGTTGCGCTATCGGGCGCTATCAGGTTTCCTCGTCAACTGCGTCAGCGGCCGAGTTCAAATCATCGCCAATACCGCGCACCGTGTTGCAGGCTGACAAAGCCAAAGCGGCAATGATGATGGTGACGGTTGAAAGTTTGCGCATGAGGTCGCTCCTAATAGCGTTTGTTCGGCACTTCATTGGCTGACCGAACTAAGAGCCATGCAAATTACAGCCTCTCGGCCCGGCTGGCAAATGCAATTGAGCTGATCCGCGCTAAGGTGTGGATGAGCGGGGTGGCAAGCAGGCAATTGGCGGTTTAGGAAAGGCTTATGGCAAGCCAGATGATTCCTTCCTCGCGCGCAGACCAAACCCATCCAGAATGGCAATATCTCGATCTGATGCAGCGGATTTGGGAACAGGGTAGCCAACGGGTTGATCGCACTGGGATCGGAACACGTTCAATCGCTGGCGCAATGCTGCGGTTCGATCTTGCCGATGGCGCAATGCCCTTGCTCACCACAAAACGAGTGTATTGGAAGACCGCCACGCGTGAAATGCTGTGGTTTCTCACCGGAGAGACCAATATCCGGCCGCTTGTTTTGCAAGGCGTGAAGATTTGGAATGAATGGCCGCATGCTCGCTATGTCCAGCAAAGCGTCGAGAAAATTGCGCTTGAGGATTTTGTGCAGCGCATTGCTGATGACGAAAACTTTGCCAAACAATGGGGCGATCTGGGGCCGGTTTATGGCAAGCAATGGGTCGATTGGCCGACCTATCGCTATCGCAAGGATGGCTTGTACGAAAAGGGCGAGGGCATCAATCAGGTCAGCCAAGTGATCGATAGCTTGCGCAGCAGCCCGGGCAGCCGGCGCCATATTATCGAAGGCTGGAATGTGGCAGAGGTCGATCAAATGGCTTTGCCGCCATGCCACAAAACTTACCAGTTTCACGTTGTGGGCGAGGGCGCAGACGCCCGCCTTAATTGCATGCTCTATCAACGCAGCTGCGATGTGGCATTGGGGTTGCCGTTCAATCTGTGGTCGGCGGCATTGTTGCAACGTATGATTGCCCAGCAAGTGGGTATGCAACCCGGCGAATTGGTTTGGATGGGTGGGGATGTGCATCTCTATCTCAACCACGAGCATCTGATCACCGAGCAACTTTCGCGCCAGCCTCAAGGCAGCCCGACGCTGGAAATAGCGCGGAAACCGGACAGCATTTTTGACTACACAATTGAGGATTTTCAGGTGCATGACTATGCGCCGCTTGCCCCGATCAAGGCTCCAGTGGCTGTCTGACCGTGCCGAGCTTGACCACAAGGCCCGATTGAAATAAAATAACCCTCACGCGAAATAAATAATAAGTGCGCTTTTGCTCAACGCATTTGTGCCAGCGGGAGAATGTTATGGCTGGAGACGGTAAAGTGGCGGCTGGCGGCAGCAATAAGCCTGCGCTTGCCTTGCACGTGCCAGAACCGAAGTATCGGCCCGGCGACACCGCTGACTTCAGCCATATCGACATTGGCGAAGCGGGCGGGATGCTTCGCCCGGACGAAGCCAGCGATCCTGCGCAGATGCGCGATTTTGCCTATGGTCTGGTGCGCGTTCTGGGCGATGACAACAAGGCACATGGTGCATGGGACCCCAAGCTTGATCCCGAAACCCTGCGCACAATGCTGGGCCATATGGCGATGGTTCGAGCATTCGATGAACGCATGTTTCGCGGACAGCGGCAGGGCAAAACCAGCTTCTATATGAAATGCACCGGTGAAGAGGCGACCAGTGTCGCCGCCGGTATGGCCTTGGCCAGCGATGACATGGTTTTTCCCAGCTATCGCCAGCAAGGTATTCTGATCGCGCGCGGTTATCCTTTGATCGAGATGATCAACCAGATTTATTCGAACAAGGGTGACAAGCTGCTCGGTCGCCAATTGCCGATCATGTATTCTAGCCGGGAACACAGCTTTTTCAGCATCTCCGGCAATCTTGCTACACAGACACCTCAAGCCGTCGGCTGGGCCATGGCGAGCGCGATCAAGGGCGATAGCCGGATCGCAGCGACATGGGTGGGCGAGGGTTCGACAGCAGAGGGTGATTTCCACTCGGCTTGCACCTTTGCAACCGTTTACAACGCGCCAGTGATCCTGAATGTGATCAACAATCAGTGGGCAATTTCCAGCTTTTCCGGCTTTGCCGGGGGAGAGCGCACCACATTTGCCGCGCGCGCGCTGGGGTATGGCATGGCGGGCCTGCGGGTTGACGGAAATGATGCGCTGGCCTGCTTTGCGGCGCAGCAATGGGCGGCCAATCGCGCTCGGGCCAATCAGGGGCCAACGCTGATTGAATACTTTACCTATCGCGCCGAGGGGCACTCAACATCGGATGATCCATCGGGTTACCGCAGCGCGCAGGAACGCGACGAGTGGCCGCTGGGCGATCCGGTGACGCGCCTTAAAGATCACCTCATAGAAATCGGGGAGTGGGATGAGGAGCGCCAGGAGGCGATGGACCTCAAATGCGCCGAAGAGGTCAAAGCGACGACCAAATTGGCCGAAAAGAACGGCATTCTCGGCCACGGCCTGCACCACCCATTTCACACTATGTTCGAAGACGTGTTTGAAGAATTGCCGTGGCATCTCGAAGAGCAAGCCGCTCAAGCAACCCGCGAGCGCGAGATCAAATGGCCTGATGCACACCCGAAAGATGGAGCTGGCAAATGAGCGGCGTTGATTTGAAAACTGCTCCAGTAGAGAACGAAGCGGGCACTGAACGTCGCCTCAACATGATCGAAGCGATCAACGAAGCGCTCGACATTATGTTGGAGAGCGATCCTGACGTCATCGTGATGGGCGAGGATGTGGGCTATTTTGGCGGGGTTTTTCGTGCCACCGCTGGCCTGCAAGAAAAGCATGGAAAAACCCGTGTGTTCGACACGCCAATCAACGAATGCGGCATTATTGGCGCGGCAGTGGGTATGGGCGCCTATGGCTTGCGCCCGATTCCCGAGATTCAGTTTGCCGACTATATTTATCCCGGCCTCGACCAGCTGATTTCGGAGGCAGCGAGGCTGCGTTACCGTTCGGCGACCGAATACACTGCTCCGTTGACGGTGCGCTCGCCCTTTGGTGGAGGCATTTTTGGTGGTCAGACCCACAGCCAAAGCCCGGAAGCGATGTTCACCCATGTCGCGGGTTTGAAAACGGTCATACCTGCAACGCCCCATGACGCGAAAGGTCTGTTGATCGGCGCAATCGAAGACAATGATCCCGTGATTTTTTTCGAGCCGAAGCGGATTTACAATGGTCCGTTCACGGGTTTTTACGACAAGCCGGTGGAGCCATGGAAGAAGCATAAGGACAGCGTTGTTCCTGACGGCTATTACAAGATCGAATTGGGCAAGGCGCGGCACGTGACGCAGGGCGATGCGCTGACGGTGCTCGCCTATGGCACTATGGTCCATGTGGCTGAGGCGGTGTGCGCCGACAAAGGGATCAAAGCTGACATTCTTGATCTGCGCACGCTTGTCCCGCTCGATATTGAAGCGATTGAGACCTCGATCGAGAAGACGGGGCGCTGCTTGATTGTGCACGAGGCAACGCGGACTTCCGGTTTTGGCGCTGAACTATCGGCGCTTGTAACTGAGCGGTGCTTTTATCACCTAGAGGCGCCGGTTGAACGGGTGACCGGTTTTGATACTCCCTATCCGCACAGCCTTGAATGGGCGTATTTCCCTGGTCCGGTTCGCATTGGCGAAGCGATTGACAAGATATTGAAGGACTGACCTCTGATGGCAAAGTTCACATTCAACATGCCCGATGTGGGCGAAGGCGTGGCCGAGGCGGAGATCGTCGAATGGCACGTTAAGCTTGGCGATAAAGTGAGCGAAGACCAGCATCTGGTTGACGTCATGACCGATAAGGCGACGATCGATATCGAGAGTCCGGTTGACGGCACTGTTGTCGAATTGGCGGGCGAAATGGGTGACACCATTGCGATCGGCGCGATGCTGTTGGTGATCGAAGTTGAAGGCGAAGTTGAGGAAGAGGCAGAGGAGCCGTTAGTCGCTGCCGAACCTGCATCTGACCCAAAGCCGGAGCCTGAGCCTGAGCCTGACCCGGCGTCATCCGAAGCCAAAGCTACATCAGTGGCAGAGCCGTCATCGGAACCAGCGCCCGAGCCGACCCAATCGTCTGGCCCCGACAACAAGGTCCTCGCCACACCCGCGGTTCGCAAACGCGCACAAGACCTCGGCATTGATCTGGGCGAAGTAAAGCCCGCGGCAGATGGACGTGTTAGGCACGCTGATCTGGACGCATTTTTGTCTTACAATGCTGGGGGCGGATTTGCGCCGACCGGTGCAGCCCGGACGGACGAGGAAATCAAGATCATCGGCCTGCGCAAGCGGATTGCGCAGAACATGGCTGCGTCCAAACGCAACATCCCGCATTTCTCCTACGTCGAAGAAATCGACGTTACCGAGCTAGAGCGGATGCGCGGCGATCTGAACGCCAATCGCGGCCAGAAACCCAAGCTGACGATGCTGCCTTTGCTGATCAGTGCCATCTGCAAGCTGATCCCTGATTATCCTATGATCAACGCGCGTTATGATGATGAGGCAGGGATTGTCACCCGGCATGGCTCGGTCCATCTGGGCATTGCCGCACAGACCGATGGCGGATTGATGGTGCCAGTGGTCAAGGATGCTCAGGCGCGCAATCTGTGGCAGTTGGCCAGCGAGATCGGCCGCTTGGCAGAAGCAGCACGCACGGGATCGGCCAAGTCGGATGAGCTTTCAGGCTCGACATTGACGGTTACGTCATTGGGTCCACTGGGCGGGGTTGCGACCACGCCGGTGATCAATCGCCCGGAAGTTGCTATCATTGGCCCGAACCGAATTATCGAGCGCCCGATGTTTGTCACAGGATCGGACGGGATTGAGCGAATCGAGAAGCGCAAGCTGATGAATATTTCGATCAGTTGCGATCACAGGGTGGTTGATGGCTATGATGCGGCGAGCTTTATTCAGGATATGAAAAAGCTGATTGAAACGCCGGTTTTGCTGTTGACCGAATGAAAGTCGTAGAAATGCGCAAAATGGCTGTCAGAAGCGTTGACAGCAAATCACGCGGGGCCTAATGGCCTCGCTCCCAAGCGGTGCAAAACCCAATACGCGGGTGTAGCTCAGTTGGTTAGAGCGCCGGCCTGTCACGCCGGAGGTCGCGAGTTCAAGTCTCGTCACTCGCGCCACTTGGGACTTTTCAGAAATTGACTATTCCTCCGGATTTGCCGCAAGCTTGCGCAAATTCTCCTGGTGGCCGTCCTTGCTGATTTTGTAGCGCGAAATCGCCACCAGCGCCCCAGTCCAGAGCAGCAGCAAAGTTGGTGCATACATTGCCCCCAATCGCCATAGGGTTGCTGGATCGACCGTTTCTGGGTCGGCCCCTTGCGGAAAATTGATCGCACTCAATATCAGCCCTGCGCCCAGGACACCCAGGCCCTGCGTTGTCTTACGGGTAAAGGTTGAGGCGGCGTAATAGACACCTTCTGACCGCCGCCCTGTCTTGACCTGATTGGCCTCCACCAAATCGGCAATCATGGCTAGCGCTACGGCTTGCATCGCGATGATCAATGCCAGATCAAATACATTGATTGCCATTACGAGCGGGAAGAGAATGGGATCACCGTTTTCTGGCATGAGCCCCAACAACCGTAGAAAGACAGGCAGTGGCTGGATTGAAAATGCCAATGCACCCAACACAAGAGTGGCGCGCTTTTTGCCCAGCCGCTTTGCCGTAAATGGAGCAATCAGAAAGCCCAATAGGGCCGAAAAGAAGACCGTGCAGGTCCAAATGAAGATCTGAAATTCACTGAAGCCCCAAAAGTAGTTCAGCATGAGGAACCCAAGCGCCGCGGAGACTCCCAATGCGACCGATGAGAAAATAGTTGCAACAAACAGTGCGATAAAACTGCGCTGACTGAGTGTTTCGAACATCTCCTTGAATATCTGGCGCGGTCCGAGGGAATGTGTTCGTACAGCTGGCTTGCTAAGGCTGGGGATGCGGTGATGTGTGGCAGCCGCCGATATCAAGATCACGACGAGCATCATGACCGATGCGACCACGCCATAAGTCTGGAACCCCTCGCGGCTCTGCATGCCTCCTGCGCCAGCCAGCAAGACACCGAACATCAGCACGCTCATGCCATTTCCTCCGACCCATCCAAAAAACAGGCGATAGGATTGTAGACTGGTGCGCTCGTCGTAATCGGTGGTGAGTTCAGGTAACAAGGCTGAGCTGGGCGTCTCGTAGAATGTGATGAAGGTGCGGATCAGGATCGCGAGGCAGGTCAAATACATGAACAGGCCGAATTGGCTCAGGTCAGGCGGGTTCCACAATAGGAAATAACTGAGCGCGACAGGTATAGCCGCGGCATACATGAATGGGTGACGGCGACCCCATCGAGAGCGCAAATTGTCTGACCAATATCCAACCAACGGGTCGCTGATCGCGTCGAATGAAAGGGCGATAAGGATCGCCAGCCCAACCAGACCGGGCTCTAGCCCAATCACGGTTCCGTAAAACAGCAGAAGAAAATAATCGAAACCGTTGTTCTTTATGCCGAACGCCGCAGCGCCAAGGCCATGAGCAAGCTTTAGCCAGACTGTTGGTTTCTGGTCTGCCAATGGCAGAGCCCCCGCAGCAGACGTCGCCATATCGCAGTCTCTCCCAATTTTCTCCGAGACTATCGGACAAGGGTGCAGGTGGCAATGCGGGCGCATAACTTGCCGAGCAGCTTATCAAAGGCAGAATTATTGCTTGGGCGGGCTCCATTTCCCGGTTTCCATCCAGATCAGAAAGCGCCGCAGGGGCAGCAGCCAGATGACACCCAGCACGAGATAGACGACCGTTTGCGCCAGCGCGTGCCAATCGCCAATGATGTCGGGTGCATAGCTGGCGATTAGAATGCCATAGATGATCAGTCCGATGAATAGGCCGAGTATGCCGATCGGTATTCGGGCGGTGGGTTCTTCGCGCATCAAAATGGTCCGTAAAGTCGGGTGGGGGTGACAATGGCGTCCAGCGCCACGTCATGCGGTTCCATCGGTAAGTCTTCGCACAATTGCGCGTCCCAAGCGAGGCCGATGGCCATGCGCCCCGGGTTTGCCGCTAGCCATCTGTCGTAATGGCCGCCGCCTTGCCCCAAACGAGCACCGTCTTGCGTAAAGCCGATCAGCGGCACGAACAGCACATCGGGTCTGACTACTGCGGCTGCATTGGTTGGCTGCATCATGCCGAACGCACCTTCCTCCAAATCGCATTCGTCAAACGGGTCGGTGTGCTGGCGAAACTCCATCGATGTTTCCTGCGATGCGAAGGCGGGCAGAGCCAAAGTATGCCCGGCCTCGATAAAGTATTTTGCATAGGCCGAGGTAGGCGCTTCGGCATCGCTTGCATGATAGAGGGCAATCGTCGCTTCTGATCCAATTTTTGCCAATAACGGGGCAGGCGGGCGATGGAATAACAATGCACGAATGCTGTCGGGCTGAGCCTCAACATGCACACGGCGCGCTGCGCGAAGTCTTGTCCGGAGGTCTGCCTTGCTGATCACCTGAAGTCCTTAGTCCGTGTTTGGCAAAGCGGTAGCGCAAGAATCCACGCTCAAGCAGCGAAGCGGTAGCGCAAAATCCGCGCTCAAGCAGCGAAGCAGTAGCGCAAAAAAACGTAGCGGGACCACCATGGGTCGTTTGCCCGAGAAATCCGCCGACGCCTAAAACGTCAGGTGGGCGCCGTATGTCCTGACCCCCAGGACGAACCCGTAAACCAGGACAGGGACAGCTCCCGTAGGATTGCTTATAGCCTCAGGGATGTTCAAACGGCTCGTGCCGGGCAGCCCCGCCGAGTTCTATTTAGGAGGTTGCGACCGCGGTCTCAAGCTTGTCAGCACATAATTCGAGCATTTCAGCCAATTGGTCGAGTTTTGGCGCAACATCAGGCCGTTCGGATTCTGGTGTAGGTTGGGGTGCCGGTTCAGGTGCTTTCTGTTTAGCTTCGTGCAGCTCGTCAGCCAGCAATATCGCAGCGAACAACAAATTCTCGGTTTCCTGCGCAGACAGATTTCCGCCCATCGACGTCAGCTTGTCGTCGATCATCGCACCCAATTTTACCAGATGCGCCTCTTCACCGTCAGCGCAGGATACACGGTGCGGCTTGCCACCGATGGTAAGGGTTACTTGGCTCATGCTTCGATCTCTTCGATCAATTGATCCAATTCACCCAAGGTGGCCGAAACTTGCTTGCGCAAGGCATCGTGTTCCTGCGTCAGTTGGGTCATTGCCAAATTGTCAGTTGGTGCTGAGTGGGTGTCGGAGCGTGAACGCATTTTGTCGCTGGCTGCATTAATCCGCGCCAACGCTGCTTCGATCCTCTGGACCGCTTGGTCGATCCGCTCCTGTTCCATGCGATGTAAATACCAATTTTGCCGAATGGGCGCAAAGCCTTGGCTTAGCCTGTTGATAAGTCGTCTTCGATGCATCTTTGGACAGGCTATGGGGGATGCGGTCAGTGTTGTGCTTGACCTCGCAACTTGCCTCCGCAAAGGCTCTCTGCGCGTCGAATCATCACGCCGGGCTGAGGACATGATGACCTTGCCCGAACACACTGCCGGAGCCGCTGTGCATGAGTCTTGATCCAGCCCGCTTGCAACCAATGGCCAATGCCATTCGCGCACTTTCCATGGATGCGGTGCAAGCCGCCAATTCTGGCCATCCGGGCATGCCGATGGGAATGGCCGATGTCGCCACAGTTTTGTGGTCACGCTTTCTGAAATTTGATCCCGCACAGCCCAAATGGGCCGATCGAGATCGCTTCGTCTTGTCGGCTGGGCATGGGTCGATGCTGATTTATTCGCTGCTGCATCTGTCAGGATATGCCGCACCGACAATGGATCACATCCGCAATTTCCGCCAGCTGGGCAGCCCATGCGCCGGCCACCCAGAGAATTTCCTGCTCGACGGAGTGGAATGCACCACTGGACCCCTGGGTCAGGGACTGGCGATGGCAGTTGGCATGGCCATGGCAGAGCGGCATCTGAACGCCGTCCACGGTGACGATCTGGTCGATCACCGCACTTGGGTTGTGGCGGGCGATGGTTGCTTAATGGAAGGCATCAACCACGAGGCGATTGGCCTTGCTGGCCATTTAAAACTGGGCCGGATGAACGTCCTGTGGGACGACAATAATATCACGATTGACGGGACTATCGATCTGTCGACGTCAGAGGATATCAAGGCGCGCTACAAAGCGACCGGTTGGCATGTCGTGTCCTGCGACGGACATGATTTCGCCGATATTGAGCGAGCAATCGGCGAAGCTGTCGCCGACGATCGCCCGTCTTTGATCGCGTGTAAAACGATTATCGGCAAGGGCGCCCCAAACAAACAAGGCACCAGCGCCACTCATGGCGCGCCGCTCGGCCCGGACGAGATTTCTGCTGCGCGTGGTGTTTTGGGATGGGATCACGAGCCATTTGTGGTTCCAGACGATGTTCTGAGCGATTGGCGCGCAATCGGGGCACGTGGTGAAAGCGAGCGGGTCGCGTGGCAAGGCAGGCTGAGCGCGGATGCGGATAAGCGCGCTGCCTTTGAAAATCACATGATGGGCGTTGGCGATCTGGCTGGGCCAGCCCTGGAACAATACATTGCCGATCTGGTCGCAGAACCGAAAAAGGTGGCGACACGCAAGGCCTCTGAAATGGCGCTCGGCCCATTGACCGAGAAACTGCCGCAGATGATCGGTGGATCTGCCGATCTTACCGGTTCCAACAACACCAAAACCCCGAGCACGCTGCCGTTTTCAGCTGACGATTACTCGGGCAGATATGTCTATTACGGGATTCGCGAATTTGGCATGGCCGCGGCGATGAACGGGATGGCACTGCATGGCGGCGTTGTGCCTTATGGCGGCACATTCCTGATCTTCAGCGACTATTGCCGCAATGCTATTCGCCTGTCGGCATTGCAGGAAATCGGCGCGATTTATGTCATGACGCATGACAGCATAGGGCTGGGTGAAGACGGACCAACACACCAACCTGTTGAGCAGGTGATGAGCTTGCGCCTTGTGCCCAATCTCAATGTTTATCGACCGTGCGATACAATCGAGACGGCGGAATGCTGGGCACTGTCATTGCAAACCAGCGCAACGCCTTCGGTCCTCGCGCTGTCGCGGCAGGGCCTGCCGCAGATGCGCGGCGAGGGCGATGAAAATTGGTCTGCTGCAACCAACCGAAGCGCCAAGGGTGCCTATCGCTTGCGCGCTGCCAAGGCTGATCGCAAGATCGTGCTGCTAGCGACAGGGTCTGAAGTGCATTTGGCAGCAGAAGTGGCCGAAGCGTTGGAAGAGCAAGGCATTGGCGCTGACTTGGTATCTATGCCGTGCGCGGAATTGTTCGATGCGCAAGACGCATCCTATCGCGCCGAAATTCTGGGCGGAGCAGATGTGCTCAAGGTTTCGATTGAAGCTGGCACAACACTTGGCTGGGAACGCTATACCGGTAATGACGGCGTTAACATTGGCCTCGATCGGTTTGGTGCATCAGCACCGGCAAGTGATCTGTTTGCCAAGTTCGGTTTCACCAAAGAAGCAATTCTTTCCAAAATACTCAACAAGATCAATTCTTAAGCAGGAACTTCTCTCATGAGCATCAAAGTAGCGATCAACGGTTTCGGACGCATCGGGCGCTTAGTCGCTCGCGCAATTTTAGAGCGGGATGATCATGATCTCGATCTGGTGGCGATCAACGATCTGGCTGATGCTAAGGCGAATGCATTGCTGTTCAAATATGACAGCACGCATGGCCGCTTTCCCGCTGACGTAAGCGCCAGCGATAATTCGATCACCGTCGGTGGCAAGACCATCGCGGTCACGTCGGAGCGCGATCCAGGCAATCTCCCGCATGACGAAATGGGCGTGGACATCGTGCTGGAATGCACCGGTTTCTTCCAATCGCACGAAGCCGCCGAGCCGCATCTGACGGCAGGCGCCAAGAGGGTGTTGATTTCTGCTCCGGCCAAGAATGTCTCTGCGACCATCGTTTACGGTGTGAACCACGAGAAATTGACCGCCGCCGATGTGATCGTGTCGAACGCAAGCTGCACCACCAATTGCCTCTCACCCGTTGCCAAAGTGCTGAACGAGACCGTTGGTATTGAGCGCGGCTTTATGACCACGATCCATTCTTACACCAATGATCAGCGCATACTGGACCAGATGCATGGCGATATGCGCCGTGCTCGTGGTGGTGCGCAGAACATGATCCCGACCACGACCGGCGCTGCGCGTGCGGTTGGCCTGGTTCTGCCTGAACTGGCCGGCAAATTGGACGGTTCCTCTGTCCGCGTGCCAACGCCCAATGTCTCGCTGGTTGATCTGGTCTTCACACCGGGGCGCGACACGTCGGTTGAGGAATTGAACGCAGCGTTGAAAGCGGCATCTGATGGCCCGATGAAGGGCGTGCTGGATTATACCGCTGATCCGTTGGTTAGCAGCGATTTCAACCACCACCCAGCGAGCTCGACCATAGACAGTCTGGAAACCAGCGTGATGGAGGGCAAGCTTGCCCGCGTCGTCAGCTGGTATGACAATGAGTGGGGCTTTTCCAACCGGATGATCGACACCGCAGGGGCGATGACGAAATTCCTTTAATTCATTGACGCTCAGCCTGAGCCTGTCGAGGGTGAGCGTTCGCACTTCGACAAGCTCAGTACGAGCGGAGTAATCAATGCCGAATTTCAAAACTCTCGATGATATTGGTGATGTAACCGGCAAGGTTGCATTGGTCCGAGTGGATCTCAATTTGCCTATGGCAGAAGGCCGCGCGAGCGATGTTACCCGCGTCAAAATGGTCAAGGACACCATTTTGGAACTGGCCGACAAGGGCGCCAAGGTTTTGCTGTTGGCTCACTTTGGGCGGCCACGCGGGCAACGCTATTCAACCATGAGCACCAGCATGGTGCAGGGCGATGTCGAGCGGGTTTTGGACCGCGAGATAATGTTCATTCCAGAGGTTTCCGGACCAGTGGTGAAGCAATCCATTGGCATCCTGCGCGATGGCGATATTGGCCTGCTCGACAATGTTCGCTTTTGGCCGGGCGAAGAGGCCAATGATGCTGAATTCGCCGCGAGCATCGCCGCGCATGGTGATCTCTACGTCAATGACGCGTTCAGCGCCGCGCATCGTGCCCATGCCTCGACCGAAGGTTTAGCGCATCATTTGCCCGCTTTTGCAGGCCGAGCGATGGAGCGAGAACTGACCGCGCTGGATGCGGCGCTGGGTAATCCCGAGGCTCCTGTTGCCGCCGTTGTGGGCGGGGCAAAGGTTTCGACCAAATTGGCAGTGCTAGAAAACCTGGTTGGCAAGGTTCAGCATTTGATTATCGGTGGCGGCATGGCCAACACATTTCTGGCAGCGCGGGGGGTCGATGTGGGCAAGAGCCTGTGCGAGCACGATCTAACCGATACGGCCAATGCCATTATGGACAAGGCAGACGAGGCCGGTTGCACCGTGCACCTGCCCTACGATGTGGCTGTGGCGACCGAATTCGCCCCCCATCCCGACAGCTTGCGGATTTGCAATGTGCATGAAGTTGCTGCGGACGAGATGATCTTGGATGTGGGGCGGCAGGCTACTGAAGCCTTGGCGGATGTTCTGAAGACCTGTCGCACATTCGTTTGGAATGGTCCGATGGGTGCGTTTGAAACCGAGCCATTTGATACCGCAACGGTTGCTCTGGCCAAGACCGCTGCGGCGCTGACCCAAGAAGGCTCGCTGACTTCGGTATGCGGCGGCGGTGACACTGTGGCTGCGCTCGCCCATGCCGGGGTGAGCGAAGACGTTACTTATGTCTCCAGCGCAGGCGGCGCCTTCCTGGAATGGATGGAGGGCAAGCAATTGCCCGGCGTTGCGGCACTTGAGGCTTAGGGACTGCACCAGCGATGGCTGACATAGAATCCATTATCGAAGCCAACGAGCTGAGGTTCATGCAATGCTGGATGCGACGCGATACCTCGGGAATTAAGCAGATTGCCGCGCGTGATTTCATGATGGTGGTGGGGACCAATCCTCCCCAACTGCTCGATCGCCCCAGCTTTGTCGCGGCGATGGAGACCGAGTTTCGCTGCACGGGTTTTCGTATGGGCGAATCCTATTCCCGCCGCCATGGCCGCACCGCATGGTTTGTCGCTGGCGTTCAGCTTGAGCTCTTGCTTGGGGCCAAGGAATGGAAGGGTGACTTTGTGATTACCGATATGTGGCGCAAACCGCGCTTTGGCAGCTGGCGAATGGCAGAACGCAGCTTGGCTCAGGTTGAATCCGACGGCCGCTTTGCCGATAGCGTCAAGAAATTGCAGTTGTGGACATGAGCGAGCTGAGCGAATTTGAAGGCCTTGTGAAGGCCAGCGAGGGCGAATTTGCCGGTTGGTCAAACTGGGCGGGCGACCCTTACGAGACCCGGTCCGGCCCTTTCTATATGCGACGCGAGCAGGGCGGGGCAATCGTTTCTGCCTTCCGGGCTGAGGATCGCCACATGAATGGCGCTGGCTTCCTGCATGGCGGCTGCATGATGACCTTTGCCGATTTTGCTCTGTTCGCGATCGCCCATGATGAAATGGATGGGGATTGGGGAGTGACCATGAACCTGTCGGGAGATTTTCTCGGGTCGGTGCCGCTGGGCGCATTGGTTGAGGCCCGCGGAGAGGTAACCCGCGGCGGCGGCAAGACAATTTTTGCCCGCGGATTGATCACAGGCAATGGCGAACCAGCGTTCAGTTTTACCGGAATTATCCGGCGATTCGGCAAAAAATAGATACCCCTGTTGCGGCTGCCAAGCCTGCTGGCTAAGTGCAGCTTGCGCATAGGAATGCACTCATAAGGACTTTATTGATGACTCTTGATGAAATGACCGCACAGATCGCTTCGGGCGATGGTTTCATTGCAGCGCTGGACCAGTCTGGGGGATCCACTCCTAAGGCGTTGCGCGGTTACGGGGTCGAGGATACCGAGTGGAATGGCGACGAAGAAATGTTCGCCAAAATTCACGAAATGCGCAGCCGGGTCATCACCACGCCCAGCTTTGCCAGCGGCAAAATCATTGGTGCCATTCTGTTCGAGCGGACGATGGATGGCGATGTGGACGGGAAAACGACCCCCGATGCGCTGAAGGCGCGCGGCGTTGTTCCTTTCATCAAGGTCGATCAAGGATTGGCTGACGAGGCCAATGGCGTGCAATTGATGAAGCCGCTCGACAAGCTACCAGCGCTGCTGGAAAAGTCGGTTGGCAAGGGCATGTTCGGCACCAAGATGCGTTCTGTCATCAAATCCGCCAATGCTGCCGGGATTGCGGCGATTGTTGAGCAGCAATTTGCGGTTGGAAATCAGATTGCCGATGCTGGTCTGATGCCAATGCTGGAACCCGAATACGATATCACTGCTGATGATCGGGCCGAGGGCGAGCAAATTCTGCTGGCTGAAATCATGAAGGGCCTCGATGCCTTGCCACAAGGTCGCAAGGTGATGCTGAAACTGTCACTTCCGGTCCAAGACGGACTTTACAATCCAGCGATTGCGCATCCCAATGTGCTGCGTGTGGTTGCTTTGTCGGGTGGTTATTCAACCGATGATGCGTGCGAGCACCTTGGCAAAAACCCAGGCATGATTGCCAGCTTTAGCCGGGGACTGCTTCAGGACTTGCGCAAAGGATTGTCAGACGAAAAATTTGACAGCGTTCTGGGGTCGGCAATCGAACAGATCGCTTGCGCCTCTGCTGCTGGCTGATTTTTCCCTCAGCGATTAGGCTGAAACGTGAAATCCAGCGAATATTTCTTCAACTGAATCGCGCCATTATTGCTTGCCGCAGTGGCCGTTCCCGCAAGGATCAATGTCCCGCCCGAGACCGCCATTGGCTTGCCCATTTCTATCGCAACTTCGCGCTGCGCACCGCCGTCGGAAATGATGGCTGCGACAATCAATTGCTCGTCTCGGTTGCAGAAGAAAGAATCCCCGCAACGCGAATCTTTGATGATGCCAAATGCGGTGACCGAGATATTTTCTGTGATCGGGGCAGCTTCAAAGATAGCGACATCTTGGACCAATGTCGGCGCGCCATTTGCGGTCAGCAATAGAAGGGCGCTCGCGATTGCGGGGTGGGGCATAGATAATCTCCTGATCCTACCTGTGTCAGCATCGCCTGCCTGTGTCAGGGCTATGCTATCAACTGTCCTGAATGGGCACAATTTTGCTCAAGGTTAACGCTTAGCGGCAGCAAAGAACATTGCGCAGATTGTGTGCCGCGTTATTGAGGGCGAGATGACAAGCCAACTACCCCCGACGCAGCTTTACCTGATTTCGCCCTTGGACGTTGGCGGGGATTTTCCCGCTCGGCTGGAGCGCGCAATTGTTGCTGGCGAAGGCATTGTGACCGCGTTTCAGTTCCGCGTGAAAGACATTGACCAACACGAGGCAGCCAATCTGGCAGAGCCGTTGCAAGCGGTCTGTGCTGCGCATGATGTCGCATTCATCGTGAATGACAGCATCCCTCTGGCCAAACGGCTGAAGGCAGACGGCGTTCATCTGGGACAGAAAGATGGCTCGCCCAAGGAAGCCCGCGAAGAATTGGGCCGCGAAGCGCAGATCGGTGTCACCTGCCACGCGTCCAAACATTTTGCGATGGAAGCGGGCGAAGCAGGGGCCGACTATGTTGCCTTTGGCGCGTTCTTTCCCAGCACGACCAAGCAGACAGAGCATCAAGCGGAACTGGAATTGCTTGAGTGGTGGAGCGGCCTGTTCGAAATACCTTGTGTCGCGATTGGCGGAATAACGCCGGACAATTGCGCGGCGCTGGTAAGCTCTGGGGCTGATTTTCTTGCGGTATCAGGCGCAGTTTGGTCAGGTGACGAGGCAGCAAATGTGAAGGCCTTTGCCGATTGTATTGCAAACCCGGCGGATTGATCGCTTCCGCTCAACAAATTAGGTTAAGTGCATGAAATTCTTCGACCGACTTTTGACCATCATTATTACCGCCACATTGACTTCGGCGGTGTGGATTATCTTTGGCGGCAGTTTGGTACAATTGGCCGAACAGCAGGACGAGGAGCCTGAAGTGGATGCACCGGCATCCCCTGCGCCTGTTACTTCGGTTCCAGCGCCACAAGCTGCACCTGCTACCACGCCTGCTCCTGCGCCAGCGACAATACCAACCATAGCCCCGCCAACTCAGCAAGCACCAGCCCAGCAAACGCCAGCTCAACCTACGGCAGTGCAGCCTGCGCCCCAATCAGCGCCCCAAATTGCACCAGAGCAAGTCTCACGGCCAGTGGTTCAGGATATGCCGGCTAGCCCGACGGAAATGTGATCAGCCGCCCGATCGCGAGCAGATCATTCGCCCGAGCGATCCGTCGCTCTCGATCTTTTGCACTTCATGCGTGCCGGTTTGCCGAAAACGTTGGCCGCGCTTGGGCCCGCTGGTGAAGGTGAAGTTCTTGCCCTTGAGCAAATAGAGGCCGCCACCTTCATTGGTCGAATAGCTGGACGAGGCTCCGATCGTGAACCCTTCCTCTTGTATCACCTTCAGCGGAGCCTTCCCCGCATGGCCAGGCAAGGCACAATGGTAATCGCCGCGCGGCAAAGTCTTCAGCATTGCGCCGTCAAATGCATTGGCGGGCGCGATTGTGACCATCGCAAGCGATATGGCAAAGGCAGGGATCATTCTCATAGGACGTCGATCTATCATTCCTTGCTCTATATCGCCACCCAGCTTGCCCCGCGATGAAGCGTGGGCTAAGGCGCCGCCGAGCTTCGCGGATAGCATATCCGCTTCCCACTAGAAGGCAGTTTCATGAAAATCAGCGGCGTCGATATCCGTCCTGGCAATATCCTCGAGTATGAGGGCGGCATCTGGAAAGTTGCCAAGATCCAGCACACCCAACCCGGCAAGGGTGGGGCCTATATGCAGGTCGAAATGAAAAACCTGCAGGATGGTCGCAAGACAAATGTGCGTTTCCGCAGCGCCGATACGGTTGAAAAAGTCCGTTTGGACACTGCCGATTACCAATTCCTGTATGAAGATGGCGACATGCTCGTCTTCATGGATCAGGTGAATTACGAACAGATCATGCTGCCATCCGATCTGCTGGGTGAAGCCCGTGCATTTTTGCAAGACGGCATGCAGGTGCAGCTGGAATTGTGGGAAGAAAAACCGATTTCGGTCCAGCTTCCCAATCAGATCGAGGCCGAAATTGTCGAGGCTGATGCGGTTGTGAAGGGTCAGACGGCGTCTTCTAGTTACAAACCAGCGGTTCTCGACAATGGTGTGCGCATCATGGTTCCGCCGCATATCGGCAGCGGGACGCGCATCATCGTCGATGTCTATGAACAAACCTACGTCGGCAAAGCGAGCTAACCCAATATGTCGATGTTTTCTGGCCTGATCCGCGTGATGGAACGCGCCGCGCGCAAAGCAGGCAACCGTTTGCGCCGTGATTTCGGCGAAGTGGAACACCTTCAGGTAAGCCGCAAGGGCCCTGCTGATTTTGTTTCCAAGGCCGATCAAGTGGCCGAGCGTACCCTGTATGACGAGCTTTTACATGCTCGCCCTGATTGGGGTTTTGTGCTGGAAGAGGGCGGCATCATTGAAGGTGATCCGACCAAGCCGCGCTGGATTGTTGATCCGCTCGATGGGACCACCAATTTCCTGCATGGAATTCCCCATTTTGCGATCTCTATCGCTGCGCAAGAACCAAAGCCCGGCGGTGGTTGGGGCGAAGTTACTGCTGCGCTGATCTATCAGCCGATCCTTGATGAGACTTATTGGGCAGAGAAATCGCGCGGAGCATGGCTGAGCGATGCACGGCTGCGGGTGTCTGCGCGGTCGAGCATGTCGGATGCATTGATCGCGACGGGCATTCCATTTCAGGGCCATGGCGATTTTGAGGAATGGTCCAAGATTTTCGGCGCGATTGGCCCGCAAGTGGCCGGGATTCGCCGCTTTGGTGCCGCTTCGCTCGATCTGGCGTGGCTTGCTCAGGGGCGTTTTGACGGTTTCTGGGAAAGCGGGCTGAACGATTGGGATACTGCTGCGGGATGCTTGTTGGTGCGTGAGGCCGGTGGTTTTATCACTGACTTCCGCGGCCGATCAGAGCCAATCCATTCGGCCCAAGTGCTTGCGGCCAACAATGCATTGCACTCTAAACTGCACAAATCGTTGGTTGGTAGCCTGCGCTAGATTCTGGCAATCCTGGGTTAGAAATTCCAGGATTTTGCTCGTTTGCCGTCTTCTCCCTTGAAGCGGAAAATGGGTTCGCCATTGACGCCCCGCTCAAACAGAACGCGATGATTTGTTCCACCTTCTCGTGTCGCAACAGTGAGCCCGAATAGGTCCCAATTGTCGCCGCCCATACCACCGCCAAAGCGAGTAGTGATGCGGGCGCTGACCAGATCGCGATGCGTTGTGCCTGGTGGCAGCGCAAGATAGCGCGTTATCACAGCGCCGCGTTCCCATTTGCGGCTCTGATTCACATTGCGGAAGCGTAGGTTGGGGCCATTGCTGCGCGTGATGAGCAAATCGACATTGTCGTTTCCGCCGCGAAGATCATCATTTCCCGTGGTGAATGTGACAACTAGCTCGTTAGCGGAACTGCCAAATTGATACCTCACGCTGGATTGATCCGCCGTGAAACGATGCAGCGGGGTGCCAGCGCGTGTGAACAGCATTTTCTTGCCATCCACATCGCCCGACTGGATGAGCAGCCGTCGCAAATCCCAATTGTCTGTTCCGGCGCGCTGCAAATCGTTCAAGTCCGAGCTCCAGCGTCGAATTTTTATTCCGGTCAAATTGTCGTAACTGACCCCGGACGGAAGGGATATCCCGACTGTTTGCGTGGAGTTGGTAATCCAACGCTTAGACTTGTTCACATTGAGGAGAAGGATGTCACGCCCATTGTTGCGTTCAAGGTGAACTCTCAGCCGGCTCCTCAAATCGTCTTCGCCGGTCTCAAAGGTCATCAAAAGCTCACGCTCTAAAGCCTCAATTGTCGGGGGGCTTACTGCTTGCCAATTGGGATCGACAAAATAAGTGCGCCAATTGATTTCTGGATCGTCTTCAAAGTAGAATTTGCGGGTGGTTGGATTGGTCCGCAACACACGCCGGGCGCTGGGACTGTTGGGATCATAGACGAAGATCCTTAAATCGGTCTGGAACCTACCAAGATCGCCCGAGTATCTTCCCGGATCATAGCCAATGGCGAGCACTTGATGATCACCGAAGCAGCCTTCTTTGCATCCAAGCAGGCCCAAGGGAACGGGACGACCTGCTTCAATATTGCGCCGTAGCACATCCAGCTGGCCACCTCGCTTGCCTTCCATCCCCCAGCGCCAGAATTCGTTGTTTCTGGCTCCTCCTGGATTCAGGGCCAGCTCGGTCCAACGGTCAGCATTGCTTACTATGGAATTGACCTGCCTCCGATAAATATAGCTTTGCAGCACTGCGCCTTCAGTTGGGAGATAGGTTTGCTGCGGTACAGGCTTGCCAGCCCTCCAATAGTCCAAGGCTGAATAGACCATACCCCCGCATAGACCGCCGGTGCGAATATCCAATTCTGAAACGAAGTTATTGCGAAACCGATTGGCAAACTTGAAGCCATGCCGCTTAGGATCGAACGTAGTCATCCGAGCGGTATTTTGTGCCTGAATGACTGGGACCATCACCTTTGGTGTGACAGTCCGAAGCGATCCTCGATCTTGGGCGATTGCAGAGGGCGCCGTGAGCGCCAGAGAAAAACCGGCTGCGGCCAGCGTAAATGCGCGTAAGATCATAGCTTTCTCCCGAATACTAAAGGCGTTCGCGACCCTCCAGTTTTCCGGCAATCTTTTGGGAAACATATATTGCATGGCGATGCGTTGCAAATTGTTGGCCCGAAACACGATTGGCTGTTGTTTTTTGAATGCCGGTCAGTCTAAAGGGCTGACCTCTGCTGGAGGCATGCCCCTGTGGTGGAATTGGTAGACGCGCTCGACTCAAAATCGAGTTCCTAACGGAGTGCCCGTTCGAGTCGGGCCAGGGGCACCACCTTCTTTTCAGATTTGGGCTTTAATTTGCGGACGCCGCCCGGCGCGCGATTTCCTCGCTCTCAAGCCCTTTGGGCGCGTCGCTGCGGGCGGGCGGTCGCCATTTGACTGCCGTGACCAAGAACCACCCCTTGTGGTGTCTCACACATCGATCTTGATTTTGATCACGCCATCATCGCGGCTGTCGAACAGGCGATAGGCCTCTGTGCCTTCTTTCAAAGAGAAGTGATGGCTGAACAAATCAGGCGCTTTGATGCGGCCCTGTTGGATCAGTGGCACCAGATGCGGCCACATATTTTGGACATCGCAAATCCCACCTCTCACAGTCACATGCTTAAACATGATCAGCGGCAAGGGCAGCGAATCGTCGGGCTCTGGAATCCCAATGAACGAGCAAGTGCCGCGTGATGCCACCAAGGGTAAGACGCTAGCGATGGCGCCGCTCGCACCAGAGGCTTCGAACACTGAACTTGCGCCAAGCCCTCCGGTCAATGCGCGCACTTGCTCGACCAGGTCGGGGCCGGGGCTGAGCGTGGTTGCGCCGAGCTTTTCGGCCATGGCCCGCCGAGAGGCGACCGGATCAATGGCCAGCACTTGCGCCGCGCCCAGCAGAAAAGCCAATTCCACACCGATCAAACCAATTGGGCCCAAGCCCACGACGGCGACGGTTCCGCCAGGTTTTGGGTCAGCGCGGGTGAGACCGAAGTAAGCTGTCGCCATCCCATCGGTCAGCAACAGCGCCTGCTCTTGCGTCAGCCCATCCGTGCTCAGCAAGGTTTTGTCCGCATTGGGGACATTGACGAATTCGGCCTGCCCGCCTTGAAGGCTGGTGCCCAGACCAAAGGCTGTCGATGCGCGGCATTGGCTCGGATTGCCGGTGGTGCAAGCCACGCATTCGCCACAACCGGTGCCGCCAGCGGCCAGCACCTTGTCGCCCACTTTGAAGCCGTGGACTTCTGGTCCGGCCTCAACCACTTCGCCGATGAATTCGTGGCCGGTGCAGAAGCGCGGCGTTTCCGTGCCATATTCGGTATTTCCGATATGCGCGCCATGGTACATATGCAGATCGCTGCCGCAGATAGAGCAGCTTTCAACCTTCAAGATCGCGCTATTGGCGGAGCGCAATTGGGGATCGTCATAAGATTCATAGCGAATGTCGCGCGGTCCGTTGAATACCAATGCTTTCATGCTGAAGCGTCTCCTTTTCGAGGCTGGTGTCGCACCAACGCGGTGACCGGGCAAGCCGCATCCATACGAATTTACTTGTATTTTTGCCGTCGCTTTGGGATTCAGCCGCACGAGAGATGATAGACCTTCCATCATTCCATGCGATGGCCGCTATGGCGCTGACTGTTGCGATGTTCATCGGCTTCGCACGGGGCCGTATGTCGATCGAGATAATCTCGCTCCTGACTATCGCAGCGATGGCCGTGGGGCTGTATTTCTACCCGCTAGAAGGAAACAGCAAGACCGACGGACTGGCCTTAGCATTCGGAGGGTTTGGCCATTACGCGCTAATTACAATCTGCGCGCTGATGGTGATGGGCAGGGGGCTGGTTGTCACCGGCGCGTTGGAGCCTGCCGCTCGCGTGTTGGAGAAAGTTTTCAAGGTCAATCTGCAATTGGGACTGCTGGTCTCTTTGTTAATTGCATTCTTCCTATCGATGTTTGTCAACAACACGCCTGTGCTGGTGTTGATGATCCCGATCTTTGTCGCATTGGCAGAGCGTGGCGCATTGCCGGCTTCCAAGACCCTTATACCGCTCAACTCGGCGTCGCTGCTGGGCGGTCTTGCGACAACCATTGGAACCTCGACCAATATCTTGGTGGTCTCAATCGCGGTTGATTTGGGCATGCCAGAGATGGACGTGTTCCACTTTACCCCCATCGTGCTGGCCGCATCGCTGGTTGCGCTGCCGTATTTATGGCTGGTGAGCCCTAAATTGTTGGGCGATAACCGCGTCGCTGAAGTGCATGAAAAGCGGCGTTTCCACACACGGCTGAGGATTGGCGGGCACAGCGCCCTGATTGGGCAGGAATTGTCCTCTATCATGCCCAAATTGTCCGAAGACATCCGCTTCCATGACACCGGCACTGGTCCGATACAGGCTCAACAACGCTTACATATTTCGGGCACCCACGCCGCATTGGAAGATGCGGTGCGCGAATTACGCGGTGAGCTTGCGCCTAGCTGGGTTCTCGACCGGATACGGCGTGAATCGTCCAACAGTGACAAAGACATTGTCGTGGTCGAGATGACGGTGACGGCGGATTCGCGGCTCATCAACCGCACTCTGCCAACATCTGGCATTGCCGATCTGCATGGCGTGGCCGTGCTGGGTATTCACCGGCCGGAGCGGCTGTTGGGCGAGAAGCAGCAATATAGCGAGGGTGGCGATCTGCGCATCATGGAAGGTGATGTGCTGTTGGTGATGGGCCTGGACAACGATCTGCAACGCTTTGCCACCGCGGACAGCCTGCTGATGCTCGAAGGCGCGCGCGAATTGCCGCGGAAGTCAAAGGCACTGCTCGCCGCGACTATAATGGGCTTTTCCGTGTTTACCGCGTCGGTCGGCATCTTCCCGATTGCTGTTTCGGCGTTGGCCGGCGCGATCCTGATGTTTGTCACCGGCTGCGTAAAATTTGACCGTGTCGGCAGAGCCTTGTCGGGCCAGGTGATTGTTTTGGTTGCAGCCAGTATCGCCATTGGCCGGATTATTCTGGAGAGCGGAGCCGCTGGTTGGCTGGCTGAATTGCTCGTCCTTGGGCTGCAATATCTATCTCCTGCGGCAGTGCTGGCGGCGATCATGCTATTTGTGACGGTGCTGACCAATTTTGCCTCCAACGCCACAGCGGCGACCGTCGGGACGCCGATTGCCTTTGCGATCGCGACCCAATTGGGACTTCCGGCAGAGCCACTCATTCTCGCAGTCTTGTTCGGCTGTAATTTGTGTTACGCTACGCCCATCGCCTATCAGACCAACATGCTGATCATGGCCGAGGGTAGCTATGAATTTAAGGATTATATCCGCACCGGCGTCCCGCTGGTGTTGATCATGGTCACAACCCTGTCGATCTTGCTGGTGATCACTTACGATATGTAGGCTGGCGATATGGCCCGCACAATTGATTTTGAAAAATGGGAGAATTGGCATGAGACTGGCTGGCATTCTTACAGGCGTCGCAGCATTGGCTTTGGCGGTACCTGCGCAGGCGGATGAATTGCGTGACGATGTTGCTGCAGACATGCCGGAACTGATCGCGCTGTACCAAGACTTGCACGCCAATCCCGAACTCAGCTTTCAAGAGCACAAAACTGCCGCCAAACTGGCTCAGCGCGCGCGTGACTTGGGCTTTGAAGTCACCGAAGGCGTTGGGCAAACCGGGGTTGTTGCGGTGATGCGTAATGGTGATGGACCGACCGTTATGCTGCGTGCCGATATGGACGGTTTGCCGGTCGTGGAACAAACAGGGTTGCCCTATGCCTCCAAGCAAATTGGCGTTCCTGCATCGGGCGTTGAAACCGGTATCATGCATGCTTGCGGCCATGATACGCACATGGCGGCATGGGTTGGAGCAGCACAGCTATTGGCCGAGCGCAAAGACGAATGGCGAGGCACTCTGGTAATGATCTTGCAACCGGCAGAGGAGCTGGGTCTGGGCGCCTTAGCAATGCTGGAGGACGGTTTGTTTGAGCGTTTTCCCAAGCCTGACTACGTGCTGGGATTTCATGATGCAGCGGGAGCGCCAGCTGGCTTTATTGGCTATGCCAAGGGTTATGCGCTGGCCAATGTCGATAGCGTCGATATCTCTGTGAAAGGGGTCGGCGGACATGGCGCCTATCCTCACACCACCAAAGATCCGATTGTCATCGCATCCAGCATTGTTATGCGTTTGCAAACATTGGTCAGCCGGGAGAAAAACCCGCTCGACCCGGCTGTGGTTACAGTCGGCAGCTTCCTTGCTGGTGCCAAGCACAATATCATTTCCGACGAGGCAAAACTTCAGTTGACGGTGCGGTCCTATGGCGCAGAATCGCGCGCGGCGCTGCTCGAAGGGATCAAACGGATCGCCAAGGCTGAGGCGATGGCTGCGGGCATGCCAGACGATCTCTTGCCAGAAGTTACGGTTCTGGATCCATATTTGCCATCCACTTACAACACCCCCGAATTCACCGAGCAGGTGATGGCGGGGCTGACCGAGCGATTTGGTGAGCGGGTGGTTGAGACACCGCCAGTGATGGGCGGCGAGGACTTTGGGCAATTCTATCTGGCTGACCCAGACAACATCGAATCTCTGATTTTCTGGGTTGGGGGCGTGCCGATGGAGAAATACCAGGCCTCTCAGCGCGGCGAGGCCGAATTGGTGTCGCTGCACTCACCCTTTTGGGCTCCGGATGCCGAGACAGTTATCTCCACTGCGACAGAGGCGCTGACGGCGGCAACATTGGGCCTGATGCCCCGTAGCGGCGGCTAGGGGCATTTGCCCGCCACTAGGACTGTTTAGGACTAAGCGGCACCAGGCGTTTAAGCTGTAAGACCCAGACGAATTACGGCCGCCGGAACTTGGGGGAGCTCCGACGGCCGTACTCTCCTCCCCAGGAGAAGGTTGGCGCGCTTTCAGTGTGACGCCGCGCTATCAGGTTGTCTCAATTACCCGTAAGCACCAAGGCGATGATGCAAGGCATTGATTTTCGCGAGCTCTTCGCGATCCTCGGTCGCTTTGGCATGGCTTTCCAGCGCACGCCGAAGCAGTTTGAAATCGGCTGTCGAAAGCAGGGCGCGAGCGCGGCCTGGCTCTTTCGGAGCTGCGCCTTCGGAAGTTGAATCAGTCATATTGGTTTCCTTTCGAACGCCTCTCGGCGCTTACGAATTGGGTTTAGCCAAGCGCTGCGGTCAAGCAGCCTCGAACTGGTTCATTGTGTTGTCTTTACCACCTGCTTTCAAGGCAGCTTCGCCGGCAAAATATTCCTTATGGTCATCACCAATGTCGGAACCCGCCATATTCTGGTGCTTTACGCAGGCAATGCCTTGGCGAATTTCCTCGCGCTGAACATTCTTGACGTAGCCCAGCATCGCCTGATCGCCGAAATATTCGCGCGCCAGATTGTCGGTGCTCAAGGCAGCCGTATGATAGGTTGGCAAAGTGATCAGGTGATGGAAGATACCAGCCTGGGCCGCCGCATCGCGTTGGAAAGTGCGAATGCGCTCGTCAGCTTCGGCAGCCAGATCAGTCGCGTCATAATCCACACTCATCAGACCATCACGGTCAAAGGCGGATACGTCGCGGCCTTCTTCGCTCCATGCATCATAGACCTGTTGGCGGAAGCTGAGCGTCCAGTTGAAGCTGGGTGAATTGTTATACACCAGCTTGGCATTTGGAACGACTTCGCGAATGCGGTCGACCATTCCACCGATCTGGCCGATATGTGGTTTCTCGGTTTCGATCCAAAGCAGGTCAGCGCCGTTTTGCAGTGAGGTAATGCCGTCCAACACGCAGCGATCTTCGCCAGTGCCAGCGCGGAACTGATACAGGTTTGATGGCAGACGCTTGGGGCGCAGCAATTTACCGTTCTGGCTCAGGAAAACATCGCCATTGTTGATGTTCGCCGGATCAACTTCTTCGCAATCGAGGAAGCTGTTGTATTGGTCGCCCAAATCGCCTTCTTCCTTCGTGTAAGCAATTTGCTTGGTCAGGCCAGCACCCAGCGAGTCGGTCCGTGCGACGATGATCCCGTCTTCGATACCCAGCTCTAGGAATGCATGGCGGCAAGCGCGGATCTTCTGATTGAAGTCCTCGTGTGGGACAGTGACTTTGCCGTCTTGGTGGCCGCATTGCTTCTCGTCAGAGACCTGATTTTCGATTTGCAGAGCGCACGCTCCTGCTTCGATCATCTTCTTGGCCAACAGATAGGTCGCCTCGGCATTTCCGAAACCGGCATCAATATCGGCAATGATCGGGACCACATGGGTTTCGTAATTGTCGATTGCATGCTCAAGCCGTTTGGCTTCAACCGCGTCACCTTTATCACGTGCTGCATCAAGGTCGCGGAACATCATACCCAGCTCACGCGAATCGGCTTGCTTGAGGAAGGTGTAGAGCTCCTCGATCAACGCAGGGACGCTCGTCTTTTCATGCATGGATTGATCCGGCAGTGGGCCAAATTCGCTGCGCAAGGCGGCGACCATCCAACCAGAAAGATAGAGGTAACGCTGTTTGGTTGTGCCAAAATGCTTCTTGATCGAAATCATTTTCTGCTGAGCAATAAACCCGTGCCAGCAACCCAACGACTGCGTGTAATTCGCAGGATCGGCATCATAAGCGTCCATATCGGCGCGCATGATTTTTGCTGTGTATTTGGCGATATCCAATCCGGTGGGGAAGCGATTCTGCATTTGCATGCGAGCAGCGGCTTCTGCATCGATTGCGTTCCAAGGCGCGCCCTGCTTGTTGATGGCGCCTTCAAGATGGGTGATAGTAGCTTGGTAAGTCACGAATAGTCTCCATGTATTGGGGTGGGGAGGGGTGCCCCTGATTGCCTGTTTGATATGAGACTACGGACCGCCAATTTACAGAAAAACTTACAAACAAACTTGTCCATATGGGCGAAATATGTCAGTCAGAACTGTAATGTTGTAAATATAGTTACAAATACAGGATGCTTGATTTTGGCTGATAATGCTCTCTTCGCTGGACCGGCGCTGCGCCGATTGCGCAAACGGGTTGGACTGACTCAGGCGGCGATGGCGAGTGCGCTCGGCATTTCTGCAAGTTACCTAAATCTGATCGAGCGCAATCAACGCCCGCTGTCCGCTCGCGTTCTGATGCAAGTGATCGAGCAGTTCGATTTCGATCCCCGCACTTTGCGAGAGGATGAGGCCATCGGCGGCGTTGATGGACTGGCCAGACGCCTGGCTGACGAGCGTTTTGCCGATCTGGGCATCGACCGAGAAGAAGTGGGCGAATTTCTCGCTTCCGTTCCTCAGGCAGCAGCAGCTTTTGCGCGTTTGTATGATCGCGGCGGCCGGCAAGTAACGGGGGTCAATGATTCCCTAGCGGCGGCACGGCGCGAAATAGAGCGGTGGCGCAATCATTTCGCCGATCTGGATCATGCGGCTGAGGAAATGTCGGATGAGATGCGCTTGTCGCGCAGCGATATCGCGTCTGCTCTGTCCGAACGATTGCGCGAGAAACATCAATTGTCAGTCCGCATTCTACCGCTGGATGTCATGCCTGAGGCGATGCGGCGGCTCGATCTGCATGCCCGCCAGCTGCAATTGTCCGAAATGCTCGATCGGTCCTCACGCAATTTCCAGATTGCTTTGCAGATCGCTCAGTTGGAACAGAAAGAGGCGATCGCCAACATCGCTGCTGGTGCTCAATTGGTTGACGATGGCTCACGCGAATTGTTCGAGCACCATCTGACCGGATATTTCGCGGCGGCTTTACTCATGCCGTACAGCCGGTTTTTGCGGGCTTGCGATCAAACTGGATATGATTTTGCGATCCTTCAGCGGCGCTTTGGGGTCAGCTTTGAACAGGTGGCCCACCGGTTGACGACGTTGCAGCGGGTCGGTCAGCGCGGACTTCCTTTCTTCATGGCTCGTCTGGATCGGGCGGGGCAGTTTTCAAAGCGCTTTTCCGGTGCCAGCGGAGCGACTTGGTTGGAAAGCGATGCAAGCTGTCCTTTGTGGAGCGCGCATCAAGCGTTTGAGCGGCGCGGACAAATATGCGTTCAAAATGTGGAAGTGGACGGAGCCGACGGTGGCCCCGCGCATTGGTTTACGCTTGCCCGCGCGGTTGAGGGAATTGGTGCCGGATCGGACACTGGCTTCATCATTGTCCTAGGGCTGGAGGCGCGCCTTGCGGGCAACCTTGCCGCCGCCAGGGGGCAAAGCCTCGATGGCGAATTCGCGCAAACCATCGGGCAAGGCTGTACCCGCTGCTTTGTGAAAGAGTGTCGCCAACGTTCCTTGCCGCCTGCGCGGGCATCGCTCAGATTCAATCAGACCAAGCGAGGTGTCACACCGTTTGAATTTGGCGATGAATGATCAGGTCCAAGATTCTACAAAAACTGCACGTCGTAACTCATCATTAATCTTACGTACTGTTCAAAAACAACGAGTTACAGGTCAGTGTAAAGTTTACCGACATTTCACATATAGCCATTAAACCCGTGGCAATTGGATCAACAATTGCGCTGGGCCTAACCGATGTTTGCGACACAGAAGTACATTTGCTGGATTGAGGCGGACGCGCGGGGAACTCGTGCGTTGCCGCTGCGTAATCTGAGCGCTCTTGATCTTGGGGTGAATACCCAATGATCCTCAACTCCGCCTATCTGTCGGTATTCGGCTATTTCGGATATTTGTTCGGGGCGATTGCATGCGCGATCGGCTTCCTGATTATCGCCCGCAAGGGTGAGGCGGACCGGGCAGATCGCGGGGCTGCGATGCTCGCGGTCATCCTAACCGGAGTATGGTGCGCGATGGCCGCGGCGCTTGGAACAAGCGCTCCGTCGACCTTGCTTGCCGAGATCGCTCGCAATTTCTCGTGGATATTCCTGATCCTCAAATTGTTCGCCAATGATGGCCGCGACGAGAGTTTGCGCCCGATCCGTCCGGTAATCTTCACATTGGCATTTGTGGAATTGCTGCAACCCGTGTTGTTGGTGGCGGTGCTCTTTGTGGCTGCATCGGTGGATTTGGCCGGGTTAACTTTCCAGATCATTGCCTTCTTGCGCATGTTGAGCGCCATCGGAGCGCTGGTGTTGCTGCACAATCTCTATGCTGGTGGTTCGGCCAGCTCGCGGCAATTGCTGCGGTGGAGCGCCATCGCGCTGGCATGGGCCTACGCCTATGATCTCAACCTCTACACAATCGCCTATCTCAGCGATTCAATGCCGTCGTTGCTGGTTTCATTGCGCGGCACCGTGGTCGGCATTTTTGTTGTCCTGCTGGCGTTTGGCAGCATTTCTGCCAGCGCCGGGCTGCAATTTAGGCCATCGCGAGCGGTTGCTTTCCAATCGCTTTCTCTTGTTGTCATCGGGGCCTATCTTTTCGGGTTGATGGTGATCACCCAATCGCTGTCATTGCTCGGCGGAGAAGTCGGCCGCTTGATGCAAATCGGCTTCCTCGTGCTGGCCAGTATTGCCGCGATTGTGTGGCTGCCGTCCCAGCGAATGCGCGGATGGCTCCGGGTGACGGCGATCAAGCATTTGTTCCAACACCGGTATGATTACCGCGAGGAATGGCTGCGTTTCACCAGCACTATTGGCCATGCAAATTCACGGTCCGACGGTTTTCATGAGCGCGCAGTGCGAGCCATGGCGGACATCACCGAAAGCCCAGGCGGGCTGCTGCTCTCTCCCAATGAGGAAGCCGAACTGGAATTGGTCGCGCGATGGCAATGGCCAACGATCGAAATCACGGCTCCGGCAGGAAGCTACCAAATGGCGGCTTTGCTGGAGGAGCGCAATTTCGTGCTCGGTCTGGATGAAGTGCGCGCTGGCAAAGATCACCATGGTGAAAATGCGCTGGTGCCCGACTGGCTGCGCAATGCCGAGGATGCCTGGGCGGTTGTTCCCTTGCTTCACTTCGATCGCTTGGTCGGGGCGGTCGTGTTGGCTCGGCCTAAGGGACAGCGCTCGCTCGATTGGGAGGATTTTGACCTGTTGCGCGTCGTTGGCCAGCAGCTCGCCAGCTATCTGGCTGAGCAATCAGGCCAGGAGGCACTGCTTGAGGCCAATAGGTTCGACGAATTTAACCGCCGGATCGCCTTTGTTATGCATGATATTAAGAATCTGGCGAGCCAATTGTCTCTGCTTGCGCGCAATGCTGAAAAGCATGCCGACAATCCCGATTTTCGCGCCGACATGCTGGTCACATTGCGCAACAGTGCGGATAAGTTGAACGCATTGCTGGCGCGGCTTGGTCGATATGGCTCGGGCCAAGTGCAGACCCGCGAACTGATTGATTTGAGCGCAGTTGTGGCGACTGTTGTCGCCCGCTTCCGTGACAATCATGACGTAACCATCACTCGGTCCGAGGCGTGCAAAGTCTATGCTGATGCCGAAGGGTTGGAGCAGGCGCTGATCCATCTGGTGCAAAACGCTGTAGATGCGAGCGAACCCGGCACACCTGTGTTCCTTCAAGTGTCCAGTGACGGCCTGTCTGGTCAGGTTGAAATTGTCGATTCCGGGGCGGGCATGTCGCCCGGCTTTGTCCGCAATGGCCTGTTCAAACCGTTCGTCTCTTCCAAGAATGGCGGATTTGGTATTGGTGCCTATGAAGCACGCGAGATCATTCGCGCTATGGGTGGCCGGTTGAATGTGGAATCGCGCGAAGGGATTGGCACGCGCTTCGTCATCAGCCTTACGGTGGCTGCGGCGCAGAGCCTACTCTCCAAGAATGCCAATGCTGGGGCCAGCGTTGGTAATCCCAATGATCCAGATACACCCAAAGATACCCAAAGCGAGGTGGCGTAATGGCCGATAAGAAACCAGCATTGCTCGTAATCGAAGATGATGAAGGTCTGCAGGCGCAGCTGAAATGGGCCTATGATGATTTCGAAGTTGTCATTGCCGGAGATCGCGAGAGCGCGATTGCCGCGCTGAGGCAGATCGAACCGGTAGTGGTGACATTGGATTTGGGCCTGCCGCCTGATCCCGACGGCACGACCGAGGGCTTTGCCGTTCTGGACGCAATCATGGAGTTGAAACCTGACACCAAAGTTATCGTCGCATCGGGCCATGGCGCGCGTGAAAGCGCGCTGCAGGCGATCGAACATGGCGCCTATGACTTCTATCAAAAGCCTGTCGATATCGAGGCATTGGGGCTCATTGTGCGTCGAGCGTATAATTTGCACGAAATCGAACAAGAAAACCGGCGGCTTGTCGAACGGGTGGGTGAGGATAAAAAAGTCCTCGGCCGGATGATCACTGGCGCGCCGGAAATGGTCAAAGTCGCCCGGACAATTGAGCGCGTGGCCAAGACCAATGTCTCGGTCATGCTGCTGGGCGCGAGCGGGACTGGCAAGGAATTGTTGGCCCAAGGACTGCACGATGCGAGCGATCGCAGCGATGGACCATTTGTGGCGATCAATTGTGCCGCGATCCCAGAAAATCTGCTGGAAAGCGAGCTGTTCGGTCACGAGAAGGGCGCGTTCACAGGCGCGGTAAAAACCACAGAAGGCAAGATTGAGAGCGCCCATGGCGGTACTTTGTTCTTGGACGAAGTGGGCGATATTCCGCTTGCCCTGCAGGTGAAATTGCTCCGCTTTTTGCAGGAGCGCACGATCGAACGCATCGGCGGCCGCAAGGAGATTGCGGTGAACACGCGGATTGTATGCGCCACGCATCAGGATTTGGAAGCCATGATTGGCGAGGGCAATTTCCGCGAGGATCTGTTTTATCGTCTGGCCGAGATCGTGGTCCGCATTCCCAATCTGGCGGAGCGGCATGGCGATGCGACCTTGCTGGCTAAGGCGTTCCTGAAACGCTTTGCGACCGAAATGAACCCGCATGTCACCGGCTTTGGCCCTGATGCTTTGTCCGCGATCGACGCGTGGAATTGGCCGGGCAATGTTCGCGAGCTGGAAAACCGGGTGAAGCGCGCGGTCATTATGGCTGATGGCAAGCTGGTGTGCGCTGGTGATCTTGATCTGCAAGAAAGCGGCGAGGATCGCGACGATGTGTTGAACATCAAAGCGGCGAGAGAGATGGCCGATCGCAAGGTAATTCGCCATGCTTTGGCGCGCAGCGAGGGCAATATCTCTAGCACGGCAAAGCTGTTGGGGATCAGCCGCCCGACACTTTACGATTTGCTCAAGCAGTATGATTTGCAGGCTTAAGCGCGTGGCGCGTCAGTCAACAATCTAGCCCAGCTTGGTATCGACAAGCTGCTTGCTGACGGGCAGGGCGGCCAGATGAAGTCTCGCCTGTCCTTATTGGCCGATCCAATGATCGCGGTCCTGTTGCTCGCGACCTTGGCCGGGTTCGTGCTGCCTGCTGTTGGTGCGGCGCGAGAAACCGCGCAATTGGTCACCAGCGTGGCAATTTTCATCCTGTTTTTGGTCAATGGAATGCGGGTGCCGCGCGGAGAGATATTGCGCGGGCTGGCCAATTGGCGCTTCTTCTTACCGCTGTTCATCTGGGTGTTTGGGGTGATGGCGCTGGGTGGATTGGGCGTGTCGGTCATCGCGCAGGGCGTATTACCGCCGCTGGTCGCGCTTGGCTTTCTCTACCTCGGCACTCTGCCATCCACGATTCAATCGGCGACCAGCTACACCACGATTGCGGGCGGTAATGTGGCCTTGTCAGTCGTCGGAGCAGCATTGATCAATATTGCTGGTGTCTTTGTCACAGCTCCCCTGTTCGCGGTGCTGGGCGGCGGCGCAGTGGCCCAGATTGGCAGCGATGCGATTGTGCGTATCGGGACGATCTTGGTGTTGCCATTCGTCATCGGTCAGCTCGTTCAACCGTGGACCCGCAATTGGATTATGGAGCGCAAAGCCAAGATCGTTTGGCTCGACCGGATCGTTATTGGTATTGCGGTCTATGTCGCCTTTTCTGGAGCGGTAGAGCAAGGCATCGGTACAATGTTCGATGCAGTGGGCTGGGCTTGGCTGATTGGTCTGACACTCGGTTTCTTGATGCTCGCTAATTGGGGCGCATGGCAGATCGGGAGGCTGCTGGGGTATCCGAGGCAAGACCGCATCGCATTCCTGTTTGCAGGGGCTCAAAAAAGCGTGGCGATTGGCGCACCGCTGGCGGCAATTCTGTTTACGCCAGAAGTGGCGGGCTTTGTGATTGCACCGCTGCTGCTGTACCATTTGCTGCAATTGATCATCGCAGCGCCTTTGGCGGCAAAGCTATCCGCCTAATCGGCAACATCGGGCAGCTTGGTCTCCTCCACACCTTCGCGTCTGTTGTGACGGATGGACCACCACAGTGACAGGCCGATTAGAACCGCGCCAAGCAGGCCAGTGATCGTCTCTGGAATGTGGTATTTGGCCGAAAATAGCATAATTCCGCCCAGTACGATAATCGCCCAGAACGCGCCATGTTCTAGATAGCGATATTGCGCCAAAGTTCCGGTCTGCACCAAGTGGATCGTCATAGACCGAACAAACATCGCGCCCACGGACAAACCCAAGGCGATGATGATCATATTGTTCGACAATGCGAATGCTCCAATCACTCCGTCGAAGCTGAAGCTAGCATCCAACACTTCAAGATAAAGAAATCCGCCCAGGCCAGACCGAACGATTTCTCCCGCGGCCTTTTTGCGCGCTTCTCTCTGCTCGATAATGGCGCCCAAGGCATGGACGCCGATAAAGGTGATCAGGCCCAGAACACCCGCAGTTAGGAAGGTGTTGGCGTCTTGGGGTGTTAGCTGGGTCGAGACGCCGTAGATGATGAGCAGGACCAGCCCAAGCTCAACCGCGGGAACGCTGCTGAATCGAGAGATCGCGCGTTCAACAGAGCCGATCCAATGCACGTTTTTGTCAGAATCGAAGAAGAAGGTGAGGCCGACCATAGCGAGGAAGGCCCCGCCAAATCCGGCGATGCCTACATGCGCACCGGACACTATCCGCTCATATTCCTCGGGCTCGTTCAAGGACAAGGTCACAGCGTCAACCGGCCCAATGCCTGCCGCAATCGCCACAATCGCAATGGGAAACACGATCCGCATCCCGAACACGGCGATCAATATGCCCCAAGTTAGAAAGCGCCGCTGCCAAACGGGGTCCATTTCTCGCAGCACAGTGGCGTTGACCACTGCGTTATCAAAGCTGAGCGAGACCTCTAGAATCGACAGGACGATGACGATCCATAGGATGGAAAGCGTCGCCATGACCGACCCCGTGCTGGCCCAGCCATACCAAACGGCCAACGCCAGACAGATGGCGGTGAACGCCAGCGAAAATGTGTAATAACGCAGCAGCGTTTGCATGATGGCCCCCGGACCCTTTTAACCTCAAAGCGCGCTAGGCAGAGCGCCGATAGGGCGCAAGCACAGCAGACTATTTCTTTGGCTGATAAGTTTGTTCTTCGCCCGGGAAGCTGCGGTCGCGCACTTCAGAGGCATAGGTTTCCACTGTCTTGTCGATGATCGCGGCAATATCCTCATACCGTTTTACAAAGCGGGGCACGCGCTCAAACATGCCGAGCATATCCTCCGTTACCAGCACTTGCCCATCGCATTTGGCAGATGCGCCAATACCGATCACTGGTATTTCGAGCGTTTCAGTTAGCGCAATTGCGATTGGTTCAATCACACCTTCTGCAACGATCGAAAATGCGCCAGCATCCTGCAACGCCTGTCCGTCCGAGATAATCTTATCGTGTTCCTGCTGGCTGCGTCCGCGCGCCGCATAGCCGCCCAGAACGTTGACGGCCTGAGGCGTAAGACCAACATGGCCCATGACTGGAATGCCGCGATTGGAAAGAAAAGAGACGGTTTCGGCCATCGCTTCGCCGCCTTCCAGCTTCACTGCCGCACAACCGGTTTCTGCCATGATGTGGCTGGCAGTGTCGAAAGCTTGCTCTTTGGATGCCTCGTAAGACCCAAATGGCATGTCGACTACAACCAAGCTGTGGTAACTTCCGCGCACCACCGCAGCACCGTGGTTGACCATCATATCGACGGTTACCGGCAGGGTGGAATCGAGGCCGTAGATCACTTGTCCCAGCGAATCGCCCACCAGCAAGAGATCGCAATGCGCATCCAGCAATTGCGCCTGACGCGCCGTGTATGCGGTCAGCATGACCAAGGGTTGCTTGGTTTGGCCATCTTTCTTGTGGTCGCGGATGCGTGGCACCGTTAATCGCTTGCGCGGCTTTGGTGTGGGGGTGGCGCGACTGGTCGATGTATCGAGTTGGAATGTAGTAGACATCATGCGCTTTTAGCCGAGCGGGGGATTTGCGCAAATGCTTGCTCGACTAACCGCGCTTTGCAGGGCAATAATGCTTGGTATAACGCCGAGATAGAGCGATAAATTTGTTCAATGAGGGGACGGGACAACACATGGTAGCAGCCACAGATACGACCAAGCGCGAGGGTTGGTCTTCGCGCACAGCATTCATTCTGGCTGCAATTGGCTCTGCAGTGGGATTGGGCAATTTATGGCGCTTTCCGGCTGAAGCTGGCCAGAATGGCGGCGGTGCTTTCGTGCTGTTCTACATTCTGTGCGTCTTCCTTATCGGCCTTCCGGTTCTTTTATCCGAAACATTGATTGGCCGCCATGGGCAGTCTTCAGCGCCAGAAAGCGTGCGCCGTATGGCAGCAGAATCTGGCGCTTCGAAACATTGGGATTTTCTTGCATTTATGGGCGTTATCGCCGCCTTTCTGATTGTCAGTTTTTACTGCGTCGTTGGCGGATGGGTGTTGTATTACATCGGTGTTTTCGTCGGAGATTTGATCCAAACCGGTGTGGCCGGTGGTGCTTTTGAAGGGCGCCCTGCAGCTGATGTTGAGGGCTTGTTACCGGCCTTGTTCGGTAATGGCGGGTTGATGGTTGGCATGGGCCTGCTGTTTCTCGGGATCACCGTAGTATTTGTCGCGCGAGGGATTTCGAGTGGGATCGAATGGGCCGCCGTTTGGTTGATGCCGGCATTCTTCGTGCTGCTGGTTGCTATCACGATCTATGGTGCGTTTAGCGGCGCGTTTAGCGAAACCGTGGCCTATTTGTTCACCGCTGATTTCTCCAAGCTTACACCTCAAGTGATGCTGGCCGCATTAGGGCAGGCATTCTTCTCGCTGTCGTTGGGGGTCGCAGGGATGATCACTTATGGCGCTTATGCGAGCCGCGATGTGAATTTGGGCAAGACGTCAGGCATTATTGCAACCGCTGATACTTCGGTTGCGCTGATTGCTGGCCTGTGCATTTTCCCGATCGTATTTGCCGCTGGCCTTTCGGTTAGCGCGGGTCCCGGTTTGATGTTTCAGACCTTGCCAATTGCATTCCAATCCATGCCCGTTGGCTCGTTGATCGGGCTTGCATTCTTCGTGATGGTTGGTTTTGCGGCGCTGACCAGCTCGGTAGCCTTGCTGGAAGTTCCGACCAGCTGGACGATGGAGCGGTTTAAGTTGTCACGCATTGCCAGCGTGTTGATCGTGGGCAGTGGAGCAGCGGTACTGGGGGCTTTGTCCGCACTGTCTTTCAACGAATTGGCCGATTTCCGTCCTCTGGCGTTCATTCCGATCTTTGCTGATGCGAATTTCTTTGATGCGCTGGACGGAGTGACGGCCAAATTGTTTATGCCTATCGGGGCGATCCTGACCTGCATTTTTGTGGGCTGGGTGGCGGATGTCAAACTGGTCGACACCGAGAACGGCTTGGATGGTTGGTTGCACAAATTCTGGCGTTTTTTGGTGCGGTTCTTGTGCCCGCTGGCACTCGCCGCGATCTTTATCCTAGGGATTTTTGGATAGTCGTTCTCTGATCGATTGACACCAGATTGGGGCGGGAAGGGCAGCTTTCCCGCTCTTTGGGCCTCCCTTTTTCATGACTTGAGAAAAGGCCAATTGCGAATCGGCAATAAATAGAACATAGTAAGAACATGCCCGATTCACTTCGATCCTGTTCGCTGTCTGATTTTTCGTCTCTATCCCAGACATGTGACGTTGCAGCGCTGGCTGCCCAACGTGAGGCGCGCTGGCGGCCGGGTTGTGCTGGAGCTGGAGCTGGGGCTGGGACTTTGCATAGCGAGGTGTTCGCCTCCGCCTCAGATGGAGCCGGAGCAGGTTTGGCGCTGGCTTTGGCGCGCGATGCGATGCGTGTGGCCGATCTGTCCGGTGCGGATGACCGCATGATTATGTGGGTGCAGGATCGCCGGGCGGCGCGCCTTTCGGGCAAGCCCTATCGCCACGGTCTGCCCAAACAATGGCGCGACCGGGTGATCTATGTTGAGGCAGAGACTTGCGAGGACGCTCTGTTCGCTTTGGAAGAGGGATTGCGGTGCCGCGAGCTTGCCCTTGTCCTCGGTGAAGTTTCGGGCAATCCGCGCGCGCTCAATTTCACCGCATCGCGCCGGTTAAGCCTTGCGAGCGAACGCTATGGCGTGCCCTTGTGGTTGGTACGGCTGGATGCGCGGCCGGACCTTTCTTCGGCCCGTATGCGCTGGTCGGCCAAGTCTGGACCTTCCTCGGCGGCGCCATGGGATCGGCAGGCACCCGGTGCGCCAGTGTGGCAGGCGGAACTGTTCCGCGCCCGCAATCATGCCCCCGGGAAATGGGATTTGTACGAGGACGCAGGCCAGCTTGCTCTTACTGAGCGTAAACCGGCGGCAAAACTCAGCCCAAAGCAATGGGTGGGCAATGCATTCGTGCGCAGGAATTTGGTGGGGGCTGGCGCGATCCCGCCGCAGATTCTGCCAGAACCATTAAAAGCTGCCAGTTAGCCCGCGAACACGGCCGGACAGGGACATAAAAAGAGCGTCAACATTCGCTCCAAGCTTATAATTCATTAACCACTATCTGGCATGACAGCAGCATGGATCAGGATACAACACGCTCATCCGTTCGCAAACCGCTCGACATTCTCGTCGAAGGACGCCTTCGTGCGCGCCCTATCTGCGTTGAATTGATTGATGTTTCAGAGGGTGGCTGCAAAATCAAAGGTCGCCATGGATTCGCCAAGAAAGGCGAACATGTCACCTTGAAGGTCAACGGAATCCGCGCGCCTTTGGGCAATGTGGTGTGGGTCGAAGGCAAATATGCCGGTGTGAGCTTCGAGGGTAAAATGCACCCTGCGATTATCGATCACCTTTGCAAAGAAGAGCTGATCAAAAAACGCGACAGCGCCGCCTGACCGCCCTCTGATCACCGCAGGTCTTCCGATTCAACAATACTGACCGAAGCAAGCCGTAACTCTTGCATCGCAGCAGAGCAATTGGACCAATACGGGACACAATACGGGAAAAGGGCCAACAATCGCTCTTGTGCCACCAGCAATATTTGTTAGTTTAGCACTTAATCCGGTCAAAATAATAACATATCGCTGGGTCGTTATCGGATCACGAAGAAACAATTTCCATTCGTGAGGATAATACGGCGCATGCTTGCTCGAACTGAATTTCAAGACTTAGCGACAGTTATCGGCGCGATCTGCGCGACCTTCGCCTGCGCCAATAGTTGCGCCGCGCATGCTCGACAGCGGGCGGGTTAAGGCGATGGATCTCAAATTTTCCAAAAAAATCGGCCGGTTCACTCTGGATAGCCGTATATTTGCATGGCTCATCGGGCTGGCGCTTGCCTATGCCGGTTGGACCTTCCTAGAGGCCAATCCCCAGCACAATCCGCTGTCTCCGCTCAACGTCAACAATCCTCCCGGGGTTGCGACTTCATCCAAATTGCTGGCGGTGACCGAAAATCGTGGCGAGTGCAGAGCAGCCTTGGCGCGCAGCGGAGTGGAATTTCGCCAGTTAAGGGCAATTGGGGAGGGGCCATGCGCTCTGCTGGACCGAACCCAGTTAACCGATGCAGTGCTTGCTCCTGCTGCACCGACGATGACCTGTCCGGTGGCCGCCGGGTTGGAGATATGGGTCCGCAATGGCCTGCAAACCGCAGCGCAACAGCATTTGGGAGCAACCGTAACCGGCATCAACCACATTGGCACGGTCAGCTGTCGTCGGATGAACAACAGCCGGAAAGGCCCGTGGAGCGAGCACGCCAGAGGCAATGCGGTCGATATTCGCTCCTTCAGGTTAAGCGACGGACGTCTGATCGATGTCGAAAGCGATTGGGGGCAAGGCGACCGAGGTGAGTTTCTGAAGGCTGCCCGCAATGCAGCTTGCGACAGTTTCCGCACGGTCCTTTCACCCGACTACAATGCCTCGCATAGCAACCACTTCCATCTCGACCAGGGAACTCGATGGGCATCTGTCTGCCGCTGAGCCATTGATCTGCGAATTTCGCCCAGCCATACAAATTGTGGTAACAAGTGGCAGAGGCAAGCAATCGGGGGCTGCGGACAGGCTATGATCTTTGAAACCATCGCCGATGGTGGCTGCAAATCCTACATTGTAGGATGCGAGGAAACTTGTACGGGCGCGATTATCGATCCGACCCTCAACCAGCTTGATCGCTATCAAGGCATCGCCAATCGCGAAGGTTTGAAGATTCGAACGATCTTCGAAACCCACACCCACGCCGATCACTTCTCTGCCGCGGCTCATCTGGCGACACATTTTGGTGCGCAGGTGGTGATGCATCGCGATAGCCCCGCACCCCATGTCGATATTTATGTCGAAGATGGGCACACAATCCCGGTCGGAAAGCTCAAATTTCAAGTGATGCACACGCCCGGCCATACCTGGGATTCGGTGTGTTATTATGTCGAAGACCGTGTTTTTACCGGCGATACATTGCTGATTGGTGGGACCGGCAGGTCGGATCTTCCGACAGGTGATCCACGGCAACTTTATAACAGCTTGTTCGGCAAGCTGCTGAAGCTGCCAGCAGAAACCATTGTCTACCCCGCGCATGACTACAAAAATCTGGGCTCCTCAACCATTGCCGAAGAGATCGCCGAAAATCGGCGGTTGAAGCCCCGTACACAAGATGAATTCGTGACCTTGATGGAGGGGCTAAATCTGGCGGCGCCGACCCATCTGACAGAAGCGCTACGCACCAATATGACTGGCGGAAAGACAGTGCAGCAATTGCTTGGCGAAGCAGGCCAAAGCGTGCCGTTCGTCTCGATGAAAGAGCTCAACAATAGGCTGGCCCAACAGCGCAATGATCTGATCATCCTAGATGTGCGAGAGCGCGATGCCTATGCAACTGGCCATATTCCCGGCGCCAAGCATCTGGCGCGCGGCCAATTGGAACTGAAGGTTGACGAGAATTTCCCCGATCCCAGCGTAGAAATCGTCACGGTCTGTACTGTCGGTAAAATTTCGACTTTGGCCGCTGCGACATTGCGCGAGTTGGGGTTCTTGCGCGCAGTCGCGCTGGATGGCGGAATGAAGCAATGGAAAGAGGCCGGTTTGCCGATTGATAGCGGCGAAGATCCGGCTTTATTGATCTAGGATCGATCTGAACCATGGGCCTAAACCGGTTCGAACGAATATCCTGCCGCTCTTACCGTACGGATCGGGTCGAGCTGCCCTTCTGAGACAATGGCCTTGCGCAGCCGCCGAATGTGAACATCGACCGTGCGCAATTCGATCTCGCTTTCGGTGCCCCACACCCCATCGAGCAATTGGCCACGGCTAAACACCCGTCCCGGGCTTTCCATAAAGAATTGGAGTAAGCGATATTCGGTCGGTCCCAGCTCCAAATGCTGACCTTGCCGCTTGACTTTATGCGCAACCGGATCGAGCTTGATATCGCCCACTTCGATCGTTTCCCCGGCAAGGGCGGGGCGGATACGGCGCATCACTGCCGCCACCCGGGCCAGCAATTCACGCGGGCTGAACGGCTTGGTTAGATAGTCATCTGCACCTGTGTCCAACCCTCTGATGCGGTCATCCTCAGCCTCGCGAGCGGTCAACATGATAATCGGGACATGAGCGGTGGTTTTGTCGCGGCGCAGACGGCGACAGACTTCGATGCCGCTGGTTCCCTCGATCATCCAGTCGAGGATGATAAGATCGGGCAATTCCTCATTGACCAGGATGAGCGCTTCATCACCATCGGGCGTACAGCGGACCTGATAACCTTCGCTCTTAAACCGAAATTCGAGCAAGTCTGACAGGGCGGGATCGTCTTCAACCAACAATAATCTGGCGCCAGACATTCCAGGCTCCATGGCAGTTTCCTTCAATCGCTATGCGTTGTCAGGCACTGCGAATGTTTCAGCTTCAAGACAAAGCTGATCAAGATGCTTCTTCAGGCGGATACACTCCGGTCGCAGCGTAATGGACCATCTCTGCAACATTGGTCGCATGATCGCCGATCCGTTCCAGATTCCTGGCAACGAACAAGAGTTGGGCCGCGCTCGAAATTGTGGCAGGGTTTTCGACCATATAGCTGACAAGATTGCGGAAAATACTGTTGTAAAAGGCATCGACTTTCTCGTCTGCTGCGATGACTTCGCGCGCCAAATCGGGGTCGCGAGCGGAATATGCGGTCAGCACATCGTGCACCATCTCGCTCGCCAATTCGCCCATTGCCGGAAGCAATGTCAGCGGTTCGAACTGCTTGCGGCCATCAATTTGGCCAACCCGCTTGGCAATATTCTTGGAATAGTCACCGATTCTCTCGACCACACCAGCAATCTTCAGCGCAGCGATAACTTCGCGCAAATCGTCTGCCATAGGTGCGCGCAAAGCGATCACCCGAACCGCCAATTTGTCGACTTCGGTTTCAAGCTCGTCGATCTTCTTGTCGCCATCGACGACCTTCTGGGCAAGCTCTTGATCACCTTTGACCAAGGCATCCAAAGCGCCCTGAATGGCGACCTCGGACAGTCCGCCCATTTCCGCGATCAAGCCGCGAAGCCGTGTGATGTCCTCGTCGAAGGCCTTAACCGTATGATCTGACATTAGCCGTAGCGTCCTGTGATATAATCCTGAGTGCGTTGCTCAATCGGATTGGTGAAAATGTCCGAGGTCTTGCCGTATTCTACCATTTTGCCGAGGTGGAAGAAAGCGGTCCGCTGGGAAACACGTGCTGCCTGCTGCATCGAGTGGGTTACGATGACGATGGCATAGCGGCCGCTCAAATCCGCGATCAGTTCTTCGATCTTGGCTGTGGCGATGGGATCGAGTGCCGAACATGGCTCGTCCATTAAGATCACTTCGGGATCAACCGCGATGGCTCGGGCGATGCACAGTCGCTGCTGTTGGCCCCCGGACAGGGCGGTTCCTGAATCGGCCAAGCGATCCTTTACCTCTTCCCACAGGCCCGCGCGGCGCAGCGACCGCTCTACAACCTCGTCAACGTCATCCTTGGTCTCGGCCAGTCCGTGAATACGCGGGCCGTAGGCGATGTTGTCATAGATCGATTTGGGGAACGGGTTAGGCTTTTGAAACACCATTCCAACGCGCGCGCGCAATTGCACGACGTCCATGGCTGATGTGTAAATGTCCTCGCCATCCAGCTCGATCAAGCCTTCGACCCGGGCGGTCGGGATCGTGTCATTCATGCGGTTGAGAGTGCGCAAGAATGTCGATTTGCCGCAGCCGGACGGACCGATGAAAGCGGTGACATATTCCGACGGAATATCGATCGAAACCTCGTCGATGGCTTTCTTGTCGCTGTAGTAAACCGACACCTCGCTGGCGCGCATCTTGGCATCGGTCTGCTTGAGATTGGGATGGATTACAGTCACCAGGTTTTCTCAAATTTATTGCGGAGGTAAATGGCGAGGCCGTTCATCAGCAAGAGGAACAGCAAGAGGACGATGATAGCGGCGCTGGTGCGCTCGACAAAGCCCCGGTCAATTTCATCGGACCATAGGAATATCTGCACCGGCAAGACTGTGGCAGGGGCGGTGAATCCGTCGGGCGGCGTCGCAACGAAGGCGCGCATACCGATCATCAGCAGCGGCGCGGTCTCGCCCAACGCGCGCGCCATACCAATGATTGTACCGGTTAGAATGCCGGGCAGGGCGAGAGGCAGCACATGGTGGAACACAACTTGTATTGGCGAAGCGCCCACCGCCAAGGCACCGTCGCGAATGGAAGGCGGCACCGCTTTGATTGCATTGCGGCCTGAAATTACGATGACCGGCATGGTCATTAGCGCCAGCGTCATACCGCCGATAAGCGGAGCGGATCGGAAGTTTGGAAACAGCCATAAGAACACCGCCAGACCCAACAGGCCAAAGATAATCGATGGGACTGCCGCAAGATTGTTGATCGACACCTCGATTACATCGGTCCAGCGATTTTTGGGCGCATATTCCTCAAGGTAAAGCGCGGCCAGAACGCCGATAGGGAACGCCATCAACAAGGTGACGATCATGGTCAGGATCGATCCCTTCAAAGCGCCCCATATTCCGACCAGCTGAGGATCGGTTGCATCTGAGCGTTGGAGGAAGCCAAAGTCGAAATTCTCCGACAGAACGCCGTCGCTTTCAAGCCGATCGGCCAAAACTTGCAGTTCAGGCGAGCCCTCATTGTTCAGCCCCGCGGCCAAATCGGCGCTCGCAGGAAGATTGAAAGTGTGGCTACGCTGAGCAAGCGAAGGATTGGCGATCAGATCACTGGCGACATCGCGCCATGCTTGGGTGCTAAGCTCAGCGGCACCTTCTTCGCCCAGCGATTGCACAGCGGCGAATTGCACCACATCGGCCAGCCCCTGTGCTTGCAAGCCTTGCACGGCAGAGCCGAGCGAGAGCTGCTCTGCATTGGTGGCTATGCCAGCTTCGGCAACATTTATCGGCACCGCCAATTCAGCGCGCTGGAAACCGCTGATGCCGTTGAACGTCATGCTGCTGAGCAAGAAGATCAGCACACCAACGGAGAAGACAATCGCGCTGAGGCCGGCCAGCTTGAACCGACGTTCAGCCGCGTAACGCTTCTTCAAACGCTTGGCGAATTCATCGCTGCGGGTGGGTGTGATGATATTACTCATAAGCCTCGCGGAACCGCTTAACGACGCGCAGAGCGACAAAGTTGAGGCCGAGTGTGACCAGGAACAAGACGAAACCGAGCGCAAAGGCGCTGAGCGTGGCGGGGTGATCAAAGCTGCCTTCGCCGGTCAACATGGCGACAATCTGGAAGGTGACCGTGGTCATCGCTTCCAACGGATTGCCGGTTAAATTGGCCGCTGCACCTGCCGCCATCACGACGATCATGGTCTCGCCAATCGCACGACTGATCGCCAGCATCACTCCGGCAACGATACCCGGCAATGCAGCCGGAACCAAAACCTTGCGGATCGTTTCGGATGTGGTTGCGCCCATCGCCAAACTGCCATCGCGCATAGCGCTGGGCACGGCGGCGATTGAATCGTCAGCCATCGATGACACGAATGGAATAATCATCACGCCCATGACCAATCCTGCCGCCAATGCGCTCTCGCTAGAAGCGTTGGTGAAACCGACTGAGAATGCGAGGTCGCGGATCGCAGGAGCGACAGTGAGTGCGGCGAAATATCCATACACCACCGTGGGGACCCCGGCGAGTATTTCCAGCGCCGGTTTAACCCAGGCGCGAACTTTGGGATTGGCATATTGGGTGAGGTAAATCGCGCTCATCAAACCGAGCGGTATGGCAACAATCATGGCGATGATCGCACCGATGTAAATTGTGCCCCAGAACAGCGGTATCGCACCATAGCGAGAGCTGTCGGGATTTTCAGCATTGCTCATGGGGTCCGGGCCCCAGAAAGTGCCGAACAAGAAGTCGATCGGATTGACCATACCGAAGAAGCGGAAAGTCTCGAACACCAGGCTCGCAAAGATCCCGAAAGTTGTCAGAATCGCCACCAGCGAAGCCAGCAACAAGATGAACATTACGGTGCGTTCCACCCGGGTCCGGGCAGTAAAGTCAGGCCGCAAGCGCAAGAATGCTGCCAGACCGCAGCCAAAGGCGATGATGGCGGTGATCGCAATACCGATCAGCCCGTATCGCGAAGTTGCCTCGCGGAAGGGTTCGATAAAATCATTTGCCGCCGGGTTGAAGACAGAAGAAGCATTTCCGGATGCCACCGCTTGCGCTTCTGAGAGTATCGCTTGGCGTTGGAAGCCGAACTCAGGAAGGCTGGCTGCTGCCTCGCTCGCGAGCACCGATTGCAGCACCAATTGAGGCGCCACAATGGTCCACACCAATGCGAAGAGAATTGCCGGAATTGTGATCCAAAGCGCGACATACCATGCATGGTAATTGGGCCGCGCTGCCATCTGCTTGGCGCTGGTTTCCTGCTGGAAGCTCCACGCTTTCGCGCGCGCCGCCAACCAACCAGCAAGGCCCAGGCCAATTGCGATCAGGAAGAGGGTGATGGACGACATGGTTTAGAGCCGGGTGCTTTCCAATTTATGATCCCTCATTCGGTTTGACCTCAATCAGACAAATTGAAACTGCCGCCTCAAAGCCACATTGCGATTAGGGATTGCGAGCGACACGATCAAGTCGCCGAGTGCTGGGTTGTGTGCGAGACAGTGGAAATGTCCATCAGATGTCATCCGCCATGGTCAAGAATTAAGACAAATTCGTGACAATCGCGCTCATTCGTCATTGTGCAGAGGAAAACGCGCGATGACAGTGGTGCCAAGACCGACCTCGCTCGCAATGTCCAATCTACCGCGATGACGCTCTGTAATGTGCTTCACAATCGCGAGGCCAAGACCTGTTCCGCCAGAGGCTCGGCTGCGCCCTGGATCGGTCCGATAAAATCGTCGGGTCAGGTGTGGGATATGTTCAGGCGCAATGCCTTCGCCCTTATCCTCGACTGACAGTTTCGCCTGATTATCGGCATTGCGGGCGAGGGTGACCGTCACGGCGGTATCTTCCGCGCCATATTTGAAGGCATTATCGACCAGATTGCGCACCAATTGCTCGATCTGTTTCTCGTCACCAGCAATCGTCAAATTATCGGCGATGTCGATTTGTAACCGCGACGCACGTTCGCTGTTGGCAGCATCACGCGCTGCGCGTTCGACCACTGGACCCAATTCTATCGCCCGATCAGGCGCGTCGTGCTTTTCTGCCTCAACCCGCGAAAGCGACATCAAATCGCTCACCAGGTTTTGCAGTCGCTTTGCTTCGCGCAGCACAGTCGACAGGAATTTCTGCTCGGTCTTGCTGTCGAGGCTGTCATCGCCTTCCTTGAGCGTTTCGACATAGCCGATGATTGAGGCGAGCGGCGTGCGCAACTCGTGACTGGCATTGGCGACAAAATCTGTATGCGCTCGGCTGATGTCGGCTTCGGCGCTCTGACTGACCAATTCGATCACGGCCAAATCGTCCGAGATGCTTTGCCGGCGCATTCTCCAAACATCGCGCCTACGGACCAGTCCTCGCACCAGGGCTGTTCCATTCTTGCCCCGATCCAGCAAAGCAATGGCTTGTGGCTGGCGGAAGGCAACGCGCACGTCTTGGCCAACAATATGCTTGCCCAACGTCTTCTTCGCAGAACGATTCGCGCGTGCGATCTTGCCCCGCTCGGTCAGCAGCAAAGGATTGGCTGCATGTTGGATCAGCTCGCCCATACTGTCGCTGGAGAAAGTCTTGATGTTGCTCGCCGGCTTTCTCGCGGGTGCTCGCATTGTGGCCAGAAACAAGGTGCCAACCCACAGGATCAATACACCAAGGGTCAAAGGCGCGCCTGCTCCTGCGCCGAGCAGCACAAGCGAAGTGCCCACCGCGGCCAAAACACCGAACCAAGGGATAGGATTGCGCTTGTCCATTGAGGCAGTGCCATATCAGAAGCGGTGGCCGAGTGAAGCCGCAATCGCACCTCTTGCCCGCCAAAATTGGCGTATATACTCCAACAAAGAAGAGAGGTGGTGACCCCTACGGGAATCGAACCCGTGTTTCAGCCGTGAAAGGGCCGCGTCCTAACCGCTAGACGAAGGGGCCATCGCAATCGCGAGAGCGCGCCTTTACGAGGCGCTTGGGAAGGGGTCAACCCCTGCAATGATTCAATCTGCAAAAGCAGCGTCTTCCAGATGCAATTCTGCTTTGGGTGTGTTGCCCCAATCATCGATCTTGGCCCGGCCTGCCAGATGGAAACGGCGGCCAGCTGAACGGTGCATCAAGGTCTGTGCCATCTCGGTTTCAGCAGCACGGAAGGCGATCCCCTTAATCGAGCGCCCGTCATCACCAGCAGCAATGATGCGCAAATGATCTTGGCCAACAATATCCGCCTTGATGATCCGCACCGGCCCCAAAGCAATCCGAGGGCCAGGCCAACCGATGCCATAAGGTCCGGCCTTGTCCAGCGTCTCGACCAAATCGGGCGTCAAACCTCCTGGCGCGACTGAAATATCCAACAGCATGCGTTGCTTTTCACGAGCATTGGCGATGTCGCCTGCCAATCTTTTGTCGAGAAAATCGGCAAATGCGCCCAATTTGGATTCTTCGATAGACAGGCCCGCTGCCATTGCGTGCCCACCACCGGCGGTGAGCAGGTCATTCTCGCGAGCTGCAATGATCGCAGCCCCCAAATCAACGCCTGAAATGGAACGCCCGGATCCTTTGCCTGTGCCGTCCTCTGGATCGATCGCGACAACAATTGAGGGCTTGCCGGTTTTCTCTTTGACGCGGCCAGCGACGATCCCGATCACGCCGGGGTGCCAGCCTTTGCCCGACACAATGATAACTGCGCGATTGCCTTGGCAAGCGATCTGCTCTTCAGCCTGTGCTTGAACAGCGGCTTCGATTGCTCTGCGGTCTTCATTTAGCGAAGAGAGTTGCTCCGCAATCTCGCGGGCTTCTTCGGGATCGCTGGTGGTCAGCAGCCTTACGCCCAAGGTGGATTCGCCCACCCGGCCACCAGCATTGATGCGTGGGCCAAGGGCAAAGCCGAGATCGCTGCATTGTGGCGCTCGTTTCAACCGGCTGGCATCAATTAGTGCAGCCATGCCGATGCGCTCTCTGCGGGCCATGACTTTCAACCCTTGAGCAACGAATGCCCGGTTGAGCCCATGCAGCGCTGCAACATCTGCTACTGTGCCCAACGCCACCAGATCGAGCAGGGCCATGAGGTCAGGCTCTTTGCGATTGTCGAAATAGCCTCGGGTCCGCATGACACGCACGATTGCTATGGCCAGTAGAAAGGCGACTCCCACTGCCGCCAGATGTCCATGCGCAGCGGCAATGTCATTTTCGTCGAGCCGGTTTGGGTTCACCAATGCGGCGGCCTTAGGCAGCTCTGGAGAGCATTTGTGGTGATCAACCACGATTACGTCGACACCAGCTTCGTGGGCCTGTTCCAGCGCCTCATGTGCCATCGCGCCGCAATCAACCGTAACGATCAGGCTTGAACCAGCTTCGCCCAAGCGGACCAAGGCTTCTCCGCTAGGCCCATATCCTTCTAACAAGCGGTCGGGAATGTAGTAATCAGCCTCTGCCCCAAGATCGCGCAGCAAATCGATCAACAAGGCGGCGCTGGTTGCGCCATCGACATCATAGTCGCCATAAACCGTGATCTTCTCACTGGTCATTATGGCTTGAGTAATGCGCTCTGCCGCCGCCTCCATATCCATAAATTGCGATGGGTCGGGCAGGAATTCGCGCAAGGTCGGCTTGGCATGGCGCGCCACATCATCGGGCGCGACGCCGCGGGTCAGCAGCAATTGGGTCAAAATGTCTTCAGACAAGGATGCGCCGCCTGCGCCCATTGCCATATTTCCGCCGCGCCATTGCCATTCGCGACCGGATAGGGATGAGGATACACCAAGGACAGGAGCGAGCGATTTGGATGCCATGAACGCTTTGTAACCGATCGTGCCCAGCTGTGACAGAGAGTGTGATTGACAATCTACAACCGGCTGGCTTTGTATACAATGCAATGGTCGCAAAACCTATCCTGATCGCTTGGCACAGCAGAACCGGCGCAGCAGAAGCCTTGGCCAAGGCGGTGAATCGCGGTGCGCAAGGTTCAGCGGTCCTGGTGCGGGCAAAAGACGTCCAACCCGAACATATTATCGCTGCCAAAGCCTATGTCTTCGCCTGCCCAGAAAATTTGGCGAGCATGTCGGGCGAAATGAAGGAAATGTTCGACCGCTGTTATTATCCGGTACTGGGACAAGTAGAAGGAACTTCCTACGCCACTATAGTTGCGGCCGGTTCTGACGGGGAAGGGGCTCAACGCCAAATGGACAGGATTGCTACTGGATGGCGTCTACGTAGAATTACGGATCCCATGATCTTCAATTTTCAGGCACAAACTGAGCAAGAGATTTTGGCTATCAAAACTGTGCCTCAGAATTATTTGATTGCATGCGAGCAATTGGGTAATGGCTTAAAAGAGGGGCTGGAAATTGGATTGTATTAGAGATCTGTCAGATCCCTTTGTTATTCTTGGCACCCGTCTTTGTAGGGGCGAGCTCTCAGAATGGTTTCGAACCTGTTTCACGAAAGTGTGGAGGCTGACGCAATCGGTTCTATCCCTGGTCATCGGGTTAGTGAAGGCAAGGAAAGACAAGGGGTGTACCTTGTCTTTGGGGATGGGCGGGTGCCGGAAATCGGTGCTATCCGAACAATCGTCGAAAGCATTGGCGAAGCATTCTTATCGTTAGAACCTGGCAGAGTAGGCGAGGCATCGTTTGCGTCAAGCTCGACCGGTGATGTCACTCAATCACTTTCTGTCCAGATATCTCGTAATGGATTGGTTTTCGATTTGGTCTGCAGGCCAGATCAATCCACTGCGAAGCTTCCGAGCAGATTAAATCGGTATGATTGCGCTGCAGAAATTGATCTGAGCAGCGCGGCAACTCTGGAATTGTTGCCGGGTAAACACATCAACCAAGGTGCCCACGCCTTACCAATAATGCGCAGCTTTATGGAGCTTAGTCGCGATATGGTGCAGCGCTTGGAGGGGGTTGATGCGGTCATCTGGCCGCCGGCTAACAGCCTGATCGGACGTCGATATTTTGATTCGAGCGTTTCTGCATGGTTGCAAGACGGCACGTTTCCGCCGCTTGGATTGGTTTCGTTTAACGAAGGGGAAGACGGCGATTTTGCCAGCAAAGGCCTGTCCTATTTTATCGGGCAGGAGCTTAGTTTGGCGGCTTCACTGATGGATGACCCAGCGTCGCCAAACGGCCTTTGCTCGCGTCTGGTCAATCAGCTTATTTTGAGCGGTGCAGTCGGCGAACCCCAAGCAATGGTTGCCCCCGATGGGCGTAGGTTGACGCTCAACGCTTCAACTGACGGTACCAACATTATGGTGCATCCAGGCTAAGTAGCTGCATCCAAAAGCATTAAACCCAGCTGGTATAACCCGATTTGGCTGCAAGCTCAACTTTGGCTTGGTGATATTCGGCTTCCATTCGCGCAACCATATCTTCAACCGTGCCCACGCTCTTGATGGCACCAACGCCCTGGCCTGAGCCCCAGATATCTTTCCACGCTTTGGCTTTGGTGTTGCCGCCGCTGCCAAAGTTCATCTTGCTGGGATCGCTCACCGGCAGATCGTCTGGATCAAGACCAGCTTGCTCGATGCTGGAGCGAAGATAATTGCCATGAACGCCAGTGAATAGATTGGTGTATACAATGCCGTCTGCGCTGCCTTCGACGATACCGTCTTTATAGGCTTGCGCTGCATTGGCTTCTTCGGTCGCGATAAAGGCGCTCCCGGCATAGCCAAAGTCTGCGCCCATAGCTTGAGCGGCGAGGATCGAGTGGCCATTGGCAATCGAGCCAGACAGCGCGACCAACCCGTCGAACCACTCGCGAATTTCCTGCACCAGCGCAAACGGTGATATTGCGCCAGCGTGACCACCAGCGCCCGCTGCGACAGGGATCAAGCCGTCTGCGCCTTTCTCGATTGCTTTGTTGGCAAAGCGGTTGTTGATCACATCATGCATGGTGATGCCGCCCCAATTGCGCACCGCGTCAAACAATTCAGTGCGAGCGCCGAGCGAAGTAATCACCATCGGGACTTGCCATTTTTCGCAAGTCGCCATGTCCGCATCGACCCGGTCATTGGTCTTGTGAACGATCTGATTCACGGCATAGGGAGCGGCCGGCTTATCCGGATTTTCGCGATTATGTTTGGCCAGTTCTTCGGTGATTTGGTGCAGCCATTCATCCAGCATGCTTTGTGGACGCGCGTTGAGCGCTGGAAAGCTTCCGATGATACCCGCTTTGCATTGTGCGATGACCAGTTCTGGCCCTGATACGATGAACAGGGGTGATCCGATTAGTGGAATACGCAAATTATCAAATGGGGCGGGTAGGGACATGCAAAGCTCCGTAGGATTGGTTCGTAGGCCACCGCTTAGGCAGCCCTTCGTCCCGTGTCGAGAGCGCGAAAATGCTAGGTTGGCGGCGTGGGGGCCATTCCGTAGCGTCAGCTTATGGCGGTGTATGTTAGGTCAAACCTTCCAACCGATAAAAGCGCGCCGCGTTGCCTGCATAAAGGGCAGATTTCTCATCCGCGCTTGCACCACTGGTGATCCGTTTGAAGGCGTTCCACAAGACTGGATAGGTCGCACCCCAGCGATCAACCGGGTAATTGCTTTCGAACATGCCCCGCTCTGGCCCTAAGGCTTCGATGCAGGTTTCCACATAAGGTCGCCACATTTCTGCCAGCGCTTCTGAACCAACGCCTGCTGCTGGGCCTTCTGGGGGCAGGGCACAATTGTGCATCGCCAGCCCGCCCAATTTTACGCTCACATTTTCGCATTTTGCCAATTCACGAATGTTGTCGCGCCAAATGCCAAAGCGTTCCTCCAGCTTTCCGGTATAGCTCGCCATGCCCAGCGGTGTGCCGCAATGATCGAGACAGATCGGGGTATCGGGAAAGGCGCGCGCCAAATCGATCACATCTGGTAATTGAGGCTCGACAATCCATGCGTCAAAACTAAGTCCGCGTTTGCCCAATTCGGCAAAACCTTCGCGGAAGGCAGCTTCTCGGTAGAGGCCTTCGACCTTTTGGATCGGTACGCCCAGAACTTCCGGATCGGCATCCCAAGCGGCAGCGTATCTGATCCCGCGAAACCGGTCTGGCGCTGCTTGTTGCAGGCGGTCCAACACTGCACCTGCTCGGCTTCCCAGCATGAGGTCGGCATGGCCGACAATCCCGGCGCATGCGCGCAAATTGCCATAGAGCCCGCTGGCGGATTGCGCCGCAACGCCGTTCACATATTCAACCTCGCCGACGACTTTCATGTCTTCGGTGGTGTCGGCACGGTAGAATGCGCCGCACTCCATAAAGACCGTGCCAATGATATTGTGGCCGGTTTTGATGTGGTCGAGCAAGTGATCGAAAGTGTAGTAGGCGGTCGGAAGAATGCTCTCGATGAAACGGTGGCGTGGTTCGGGGAACATCGGGACCATTGGTCGCAAATCCCAAAAATGATGATGCGGATCAATGATCGGCAGATCGGGTTCCAGAATCTCTTCGCTCATGCCCATGCCTTCTCCAATTCCCTCACTCGGGATAAATCACCCATTATCAGACCGCACATTAGAGTCTGATTTTGTCGGGATGTAACACATGTTACACTGTCAAAAAGGGGAAAGATGATCCGCGCTGAGACGCAGCTGGTTTGGCTGTAAATATCTGGCCGCGTCGGCCCGACACAATACCCGAAGCCAGATGCCTAGTCGTTACTGGCTGATGCCAATCGAAATTTTGGGCCAGAATTGGACTTCGCTGGCTTTTTCCGCAAGCTGGCTCTCTTCTTTTTGCCGTTGGCCGGTTTGGTTGCTTCGTCATTTTCGTCTGGTGTAACGTCTTGCGCTGAACTTCGCTGCCGGGTGCACCAATCACCTCCGCCATCGCTGACAAGCGGCTCTTCGAACTCCAGACCAAGCCAGTCGTCAACCGCCCGGCGTACCTTGGCACCGACCGTTTGGCCGTCACCAAAACTGACCACAAAACGGGTCCCGACGGGCACATCACACAACCCCTGAACACGGGCACCGGTTTGCGAAAGATCGCGCATAGTCACTAGGTAACTGTGGCCCTCATGGATCAAGTCAATTTTGCGCAACACTGTTCTGCGGTTTGCTCTCGTGCGGCTTGGTCCCTCTGGAGTAAGCTTGATGATCTTGCGTTTGACCATGCCCAAGACAGTGTCATTGGGCGTTGCCTTGCCATAGACATAACCCTGGACGCTGGTCACGCCCTGTTTGCGGACGAAGTCCAGCTCGTCCATTGCCTCGATGCCTTCGGCGGTTGTTTCCATGCCCAGCGATTCCGCAAGGCCCACGATGGCGGTAATAATGGCTGCATTACCGCGCACGCTGTTGTCGACCGCGCCACGGATAAAGCTTTGGTCGATTTTGATCTTGTCGAACGGTGCATCACGCAAATAGCCAAGCGATGAGTAACCCGTGCCAAAATCATCAAGCGCGAAACGGATGCCCAATTCCTTGAGAGTCTTAAAACGTGAGGTTGTGCCTTCGGAATCGCCCAAGAACACGCTTTCGGTGATTTCCAGCTCGAGGCGGTGCGGGTCGAGCCCAGAATTTGCCAAAGCACTGGCAACAACGCCGGGCAGGTTTTCCGTCATAAACTGCACCGGAGAAACGTTGACGGCCACGCGAATATCGTCCGGCCATTTGGATGCGTCATCGCATGCCTGCCGCAATGCCCACTCGCCCAGTGGAATAATCAGACCGGTTTCCTCAGCCACAGAGATAACCGTATGAGGGCTGATCCAGCCGCGTTCGGGATGGTTCCAGCGAAGCAAAGCCTCGAACGATTTGACCCGGTTCGTCTTGGGGCAGGTCAGTGGTTGATAATGGAGCTCCAACTGTCCCTGAGGGATTGCCCGGCGGAGCTCGTTCTCGATCATCCGGCGTTCTTCGGCCTTGCTGTGCAAATCGCTGGAGTAAAACCGGAATTGTCCGCGTCCTCCCGCTTTGGCCGAATACAACGCGAGGTCGGCGCTGCGGACCAGATCATCGACATCTTCCCCGTCGAAAGGAGCAATGGCTATGCCAACGGACGCACCGATCACGCAGCTATTGCCTTCGATCAGATAGGGTTGAGAAAGCATTTGGATGATGTGGCTGGCCAAGCTGCCTAGCTCGCTGCGATCATCTTCGTCGGGTATGAATATCTGAAACTCGTCGCCGCCCAATCGGCCAATTTCGCCTTTGCTGCCGACGATCCGCTGCAGCCGCTGTGCGACCTGTTGCAGCAAAGCGTCTCCGGTCGGGTGCCCCAATGTATCGTTGATGTGCTTAAATCGGTCGAGATCGAGCATCATCAGGCTGCATGGCCGGTTTGCGACCTTATACCCGGTCAATACGATCTGCAGCCGCGTGCTCATCCGCAGTCGGTTTGCCAGTCCGGTGAGCGAATCATATTGCGATAGACGCGCGGTGTCCGCCAGTTCGCGCCGCTCCACGGTTACGTCGCTTGCATTGCCACGATAGCCAGAGAAATTGCCATTGGCATCGAATTGAGGACGCCCACTGATCGACCACCACGCCTCTTCGTCGCCCAATCGGGTGCGGACTTCTTTATTCGTGAAAGTGTTCTTGGCGCGGATCAGGAAATCGACATTGCGGCCGGTCGGCGCATCCGCGGTAATGTCTGTCTCGGATACTGTCTTTAGATCGACCAAAGTGTTGAGAGGTTTACCGACAAGAAAATCGACGTCGCTCTGCAGAGAACCCGCTGCTTGATGAGAGATATAGGTCAAATTGCCTGCGGCGTCGGTTGCCCAGAACCAAGCCAGCCCTGAATCTTCGTAGTCAAGAAACAGTTCAATCTGTTCGCGGGTTTGGGCGCGATCATTTTTCCAACGCGATAGCGAAGCAAACGAGGAGCCCCCTCGCTTGCCTGCGTGTTCAATCGATGATCGACTGGTTCTCGCCATAACGCGTTCGCGCCCAATGCCCCAAATATTCTTAATTCCGAATAGGGTGTATAGTCGCAGAAACTTTAAGACTAACTAACGGTAACCAGAAACTAAGTAGTCTATTAAGTGATTGTAATCACGCTGTTTGCTGCGCTTAGGACGGCTCGAACCGAAGCAGTCGCAACATCCTCATCAATACCGCAGCCCCAAATCTGGCGATCGCCCGACTGGCAATGCAGATAGGCAGCAGCCCGTGCATCCCGTCCAGAACCCATGGCGTGCTCGCTGTAATCGAGCACTTTGATATCAAGGCCAAAACTGTCTTCCAGCGTGCCAACGACCGAGGAAATCAGGCCGTTCCCACGCCCACTGACGCTTTGCTGCTTCCCAGCAACCGAAATCGTGCCCGCAAACAGACGGGTACCATCCGAAGCGCGGCTTTCCTCATAAGTTACCAGTTGGAAATGCTTGTCCGTTGTCTGGACGTGATAGCTGGACTTGAACGCGTCCCAAATATCGGCAGCATTCAATTCGCGGCCCAATTCATCGGCAAGGTTTTGTACTTGCTTGGAAAAGTCAGCCTGCATCTTCTTGGGCAGTTTGAGACCTTGATCTTGTTCAAGAACCCAGGCGAAACCGCCTTTACCGCTTTGCGAGTTGACCCGAATGACCGCCTCGTAGTCGCGGCCTAAATCAGCAGGGTCGATGGGCAAATAGGGCACCCGCCATTGCTCGTCATTTTGTTGGCTGTGGGCTTCGAAACCTTTTTTGATCGCATCCTGATGCGAACCTGAAAAGGCGGTGAAGACCAGCTCACCGCCATAGGGATGGCGTTGATGAACGGGCAGCTCATTGCAATATTCGACCGTCTCGATCACGCGATCTATGTCTGAGAAATCCAATCCTGGATCAATTCCTTGCGTGTACATGTTGAGGGCAACTGTCACCAAGCAGCAATTGCCGGTGCGCTCTCCATTGCCGAACAAGCACCCCTCGACTCGGTCTGCTCCTGCCATCAGGCCAAGCTCGGCGGCAGCAACGCCAGTTCCGCGGTCATTATGCGTGTGCAGGCTGATCACGGCGCTGTCGCGATTGGGCAGATTGCGGCAGAAATATTCGATCTGATCGGCGTAGATATTGGCGGTTGCCGCCTCTACCGTTGCTGGCAGGTTCAAGATGATGGGTTTGTCAGGCGTTGGCTGCAGCACTTCCATCACGGTTTCACAAACAGCAATGCTGAAATCCAATTCTGCCGTCGAGAAAGTCTCGGGCGAATATTGGAAATGCCAGTCGGTGTCAGGGCGCTTTGCCGCCTCGTCGCGCATTACCATCGCGCCCTCGCGAGCGATATTGCGAACCTCGTCCTTGCTCATCCGGAACACGATATCGCGCCATGCGGGGCTGACGGCATTGTAAAGATGGACGATTGCCGCACGCGCGCCCTCCAGACTGTCAAAGCTGGTCCGGATTAAATCTTCTCGGCTTTGGGTGAGGACTTGCACTGTCACATCATCGGGAATGTCGCCTGAGCGAACCAGCCCTTGGATAAAGTCGAACTCCGTCGCTCCGGCACTGGGGAAACCGACTTCGATTTCCTTTATCCCGATACGGATCAATTCATCGAAGAAGCGGCGTTTTTTGACCGCATCCATCGGATCAATGATCGACTGATTGCCATCGCGCAGATCGGTAGAGAGCCAGCGTGGCGGGTTTGTGATGGTTTGGCTGGGCCACGACCGATGCGGCAAATCAATTTGCGGGAAGGCGCGGTATTTTTGCGAAGGTTTAGAAAGCATGGGCATGGGCAAGCTCTTGAACTGAGAATTTTACGAAGAAGTGCGGCTAAGCGCGTTTCGGATATCCCTTGAGCGCTTGCCGCGCCATCAAAGCACGCGACCGCCTACGCCCAAGGGCGGGATAGTCGTAGAAGCAGGTTTGCCATGCGTTTCATTGCAGGTGTCTTCGCTCAAAATCACTTTAATGGCAAGCGGATTGAAATTTTGTGTAACCTTATCGTGCTTCCTCGCGAAACAGTGGTCATCCCGCAATTACGCGGTCAGGAGTAATTCAATGCACAAGTCCCTTATTTCAATCGCGCTGCTGGCAACGGTGGCTGCATGTTCACCCTCAAGCGACGATATCGCTCAGGATACGACCACTGTCGAAACTAGCGCTTTTAACGAGCTGGGCGGCACCCCTGCTGGCCCGATCCACACAGCGGCCATTGGCGATACGCTGGCGCTGAGCGGTTATGACGCCGTCAGCTATTTCAACGCTGAAGGCGGTCCGGTTGAGGGTTCAGAAGAGTTCACTGTCAGCTATCAAGGCTATGATTACCGCTTTGCCAGCGAAGAAAATGCACAGGCATTTTCGGCTGATCCAGCGAAGTTTGCGCCTCAATATGGCGGCTATTGCGCATGGGCCATCGGCGCCAATGACGCGCTGGCACCAGGTGATCCCAATGTTTACAAGATTGTCGACGGCAAGCTTTATCTCAACTTCAGCGAAGGCGTTGCCGAGCGTTGGAACAAGGATATTCCAGGCTTCATCGAAAGTGGTGACGTGAACTACCCGACCCACTCGCCGGACGAGCACTATACCAGCTAATCACTGGTAGCAGACTTAGGAATTGAGCCCTCGTTCTTAACTGAGCGGGGGCTCTTTCTTTTTATCGCCAGTTACCGCCAGCGCAGGCGCTCTGACGTGAGCTGGTCCACCGAAGTGACCCCCATCAGACGCATGCCGCGTTCAATTTCGTCCTTCAATATCTCGATTGCGCGCTCCACGCCGAGCTGCCCAGCGGCGGCCAATGCGTATAGGTACAGCCGACCGCCGCTACCCGAAGTCGCTCCGGCACAAACTGCCTTAAGGGCATGCGTTCCGCGCCGGACCCCGCCATCGCAGATAATCTCAATCTCTCCGCCAACAGTGTCGACGATTTCGCGCAATTGATCGAACGGCGCTCGGCTGCCGTCCAATTGTCTGCCGCCGTGGTTGGAGATCATGATCGCATCGGCCCCAATATCGACCGCGCGCCGTGCATCATTGGCGCTCATCACACCTTTGAGGCAGAATTTGCCGCCCCAATCTTGGCGGATCCTCGCCGCAGTGCCCCAATCCATGCTCGTGTCCAACATTGTGTTGAAATATTCTGCAATGCTGACCGCTTTGCCGCTACCCTCGCTGACATGGGTGTCGAGATTGGGGAGGCGAAACTTCTCACGGAACAAATAATCCAGCGTCCACTTGGGCCGTGTCGCATAAGACCAAATGGCCGACGGGGTGAAGCGGGGCGGGGTGGTAAAACCGCTGCGCAAGCAACGCTCTCGTTTGCCGGAAACGATGGTGTCTACGGTCAGGGCGAGTGCGTCAAACTTCGCCTCTTGGCATCGCTCAATCATGGATGAGTTCAGCCCCCTGTCCTTGTGGACATAGAGTTGGAACAATTTGGGTGCGTTGGTCAGCGCCGCGATTTCTTCAATACTGCGTGTGGCGAGGCTGGAGATACCAAACCACAGCCCAAACTTCTCCGCCGCTTTCGCAATTGCGCTTTCGCCTTGATGGTGGAAGGCGCGCTGAACCGCTGTTGGGCTGAGCATCAAGGGAAGGGCGCTGGTGCGGCCCATGATGGTGCAACTGGTGTCTATGTCGGCCACTCCGGCCAAAACATCGGGCACCAAATCGCAAGTGTCATAGGCGCTGGTGTTGCGCGCTTTGGTCAACTCATCATCGGCAGCGCCATCGATATAGTCGAACACTGGCCACGGCAGTCTGGCCTTCGCCAGCAGCCGAAAATCATCGATATTGTGGCAATCGTATAATCGCATCAGCAACGGCTCGTAGTGTCATCGAACCGCGCGCGCAAATTTGCCAGAGTATACTCGCGCTTAGGCGGAAATCCTGCGCAGGGCTGATGGGTTGGATCGGTGGGCAGACATGACGGCCCGCACTCGAGCAATGCTTGTTGTTCTCGCCAATCGATCCGCCAGAATCGACCGCCCGGGGTGGAGATATAGCCGTCCATCTGGTTTGCGATATCGCTTTCCAAATCAAGCGTTGAGGGAACTTCACTGTCAAATTCCTCGCCATAGGCGCCATGCGTGTGGAAGCTGGCAATGGGCGCCATTCCAGGCTCGTCAAAATAATTGATGTCGCAGCTTGCCCGGTTGCCTTCGATGATGGCCGATGCCCCGAGATCACCATTGCTGTCTTCAAAGATGATCCCGCACAGCTCTACATCCTCGGTAAATGACCGCACCTGCAAATCACTAAGCTGTTGTTTGGCAAAGGACTGAACTTCGGCGTCGGTAACAGTGACAACGAAGTCTTCTGGGCCCTTTACATTGATAACCGCGCGCAGAACGATAACCGCCCACGCCAGAGCGAAGACGATGAAAAGTAGGTGTGTGGTACGGAGATTTGCCATTGGCTCCGCACCATTTGACCTTAGTTCTTTTCTTTGTCGACCAACTTGTTCGCGCTGATCCACGGCATCATCGCGCGCAGCTCAGACCCGGTCCGCTCAATTGGGTGGGCTTCTGCACGCTTGCGAGCAGCCTTTAGCTCCGGCTGACCCGCGCGGTTATCGAGCACAAAGTCTTTCACAAAGCGGCCCGACTGAATGTCGTCCAAAACGCGCTTCATTTCGGCTTTTGTCTCGGCGGTAATGATGCGCGGACCGGTGGTGATGTCACCATATTCTGCCGTATTGCTGATCGAATAGCGCATGTTGGCGATGCCGCCTTCATACAGCAGGTCAACGATCAGTTTGGTTTCGTGCAGACACTCGAAATACGCCATTTCTGGCGCATAACCCGCTTCGGTCAGGGTTTCGAAACCGGCCTGAATCAGGTGGGTGATCCCCCCGCACAGAACAGCTTGTTCGCCGAACAGATCGGTTTCGCATTCCTCGCGGAAATTGGTCTCGATAATGCCGGACCGGCCGCCGCCGACACCCGATGCATAGGCGAGGGCAACGTCGTGCGCTGCACCGCTGGCATCTTGGTCAATCGCGATCAGGCAAGGCACACCGCCGCCGCGCTGATATTCGCTGCGCACAGTATGACCGGGACCCTTTGGCGCGATCATGATTACGTCAATGTCGTCGGGCGCTTCGATCAGGCCGAAATGCACGTTCAGACCATGGGCAAATGCAAGCGCTGCGCCCGGCTTCATATTGCCTTTGAGATCATTTTCCCAGATCGCGGCCTGATGCTCGTCAGGGGCCAGGATCATCAGAATGTCAGCCCATCCGGCAGCTTCTTTATTGGTCAAAACCTTGAACCCGGCGCCTTCTGCCTTTTTTGCAGTGGCAGAGCCTTCACGCAGCGCAATGGCGACATTGGCAACGCCGCTGTCGCGCAAATTTTGCGCATGGGCATGGCCTTGGCTGCCGTAGCCGATGATGGCGATATTCTTGTCTTTGATTAGGCCCAGATCAGCGTCCGCGTCGTAATAGACTTTCATTGTATTATCCTTGGAATTTGTATTTCAGTTGATTTGTGGAGCCCGGCGTCAGATTTTCTCTGAGCCGCGCATCATTCCGACAATGCCCGAACGTCCGACCTCAACCAGGCCGAGCCCGCGCATCAAAGCGACAAAACTTTCAATCTTGCTGGACGAGCCGGTCAGCTCGAACACGAAACTTTCCGGCGTGGTGTCGACCACGCTTGCGCGGAAGACCTCGGCGGTGCGCAATGCTTCAACGCGCGTCTCACCTGTGCCCTGTACTTTGACCAGCGCCAACTCTCGCTCGACGTGATCGCCAGCGGTGGTTAGGTCGACGACCTTGTGGACCGGAACCAAGCGTTCCAATTGAGCTTCGATTTGGTCGATCACATGCGGCGGACCATTGGTTACAATGGTTATCCGGCTGATCGCATGGTTCTCGCTGATGTCAGCCACCGTCAGACTGTCGATATTGTAACCACGTGCGGTGAACAATCCGGCGATCTTGGCCAGAATACCGGCCTCATTATCGACGGTGACGGTCAGGACGTGGCGCTCGGAAGCGGCTTCTTCGATATTCATGTAATTGGTCCTTCCACCGGCGCTCTAAACAAGCGCCTTCGCTTCATCGTCCATAGTGCCGTCAACTTGATCGCCATACAGCAACATGTCGGTATGGGCAGCACCCGATGGGATCATTGGCAGGCAATTGGCGTCTTTGGCGACCATGCAATCGACGATCACTGGGCCGTCATAAGCGAGCATTTCCTCAATACCTGCGTCCAGACCGGCCTCGTCTTCAATGCGGATTCCTTTCCAGCCATAGGCCTCGGCCAAGCGAACGAAATCGGGCAGGCTATCGGAATAGGAATTGGAGTAACGGCTTTCATAGGTCAGTTCCTGCCATTGGCGGACCATGCCCATATATTCATTGTTCAGAACAAAGATTTTGACCGGCAGACGATACTGGCTGGCGGTGCCCAATTCCTGAATATTCATCTGGATCGAAGCTTCACCAGCGATGTCGATCACCAGCGTATCGGGGTTGCCCAATTGTGCGCCAATGGCCGCAGGCAAACCATATCCCATCGTACCCAGACCACCCGAGGTGAGCCATTTGTTCGGGTCGAAGAAATGGAAATATTGCGCGGCCCACATCTGGTGTTGGCCAACTTCTGTGGTGATGATCGGATTATGTGCCTTGGTCAGTCCGAACAGGCGTTCGATTGCCTTTTGCGGCATGATGGCCGTCGGATCCTTGGCAGAGCTTTCTGGATAGGCGAGACATTCGCGAGCGCGCCATCCAGCGACCCGGGCTTTCCATTCGCCCAAATCTTTCGGCTTTCGATCACCCCATGCGTCGATCAATTGCTGCAGCACAGTGGCGCAATCGCCAACGATGCCCAGATCGACATTGACGTTCTTGTTGATGCTGGCCCGGTCAATATCGATGTGGATTTTCTTTGAATCGGGCGAAAACGCGTCGAGCCGGCCGGTAACCCGGTCATCAAAGCGCGCACCGATGCACACCATTACATCGGCCTTGTTCATCGCCATATTGGCCTCGAACGTGCCATGCATGCCCAACATGCCCAGCCAATCGGGGTGATCGGCAGGAAATGCACCGAGTCCCATCAGAGTGCTGGTCAGTGGAGCAGAGGTCAAATCCTGCAATTGCCGCAGCAGCTTGCTAGCCTCTGGGCCGGAATTGATGACCCCGCCGCCGGTGTAGAAGATTGGGCGTTCGGCATTGGCCATCATCTCGATAGCTTCTGCAATCTTGCTATCCGTACCCTGCATCTGCGGTTGATACCGGTCGGATGCTGGCAGGAAGGCGGATGCTCCACTTGCCGGAATGGCAATCTGAACATCCTTGGGGATGTCGACAACGACAGGGCCGGGGCGACCCGTGGTGGCAATGCGGAAGGCCTCGCGCAGAGTGGATTCCAGCTCAGCCGGATCCTTCACCAAATAATTGTGTTTGGTACAGTGGCGGGTGATGCCAATCGTATCGGCTTCTTGAAAGGCGTCGGTTCCTATCAATGCCGTGGGGACCTGCCCGGTGATGACGACCATTGGGATCGAGTCCATAAATGCGTCCGCAATGCCGGTAACTGCATTGGTTGCGCCCGGTCCTGATGTGACGAGAACAACGCCCGGCTTGCCGGTTGAACGAGCATAGCCTTCTGCTGCATGGGCAGCGCCAGCCTCGTGCCGTACTAGAATATGGCGCAACCGCTCGTCACCGAACAGCTCGTCATAAATGGGCAGCACCGCACCGCCGGGATAGCCGAATACATATTCGACACCCTGCTCAATCAGGCACTCCACCAGGATTGCTGCGCCGCTGCGCTCCTGTGACACGATCAATTTCCTTCCGTCAGCGCGCCCGTAGGAATCATGGGCAGGCTTCTAACAATAAATGAGGCCCGGAGCATCATTAGTGCACCGAGCCGAGACACACCCGCTATGCGTTCATATATAACGTGTCAACCGTTAATCGCGTAATAATGATGCGAATATCTCTTTAATGGCGTAATTTTGCGACTCAACTTTGGGCCAATCGGGCCCAGTCTGCCGTTTGAACCAAGTAAATTGCCGTTTCGCGTAATTTCTGGTCGCTTGTTGGCCTTGTTCGACCATTTCTGGGCGAGAGCAATGCGCACGCAAATATGCAGCGATCTCGCGCACCCCAATCGCGCGCATTACTGGCAGTCCGCCATCCAAGTTCCGGCTGAGCAGACTTTCAACCTCATCCAGCGCGCCTTGTTCCAACATCAGCAGGAACCGCCGATCGCACCGTTCATACAGCCACTCACGGTCGGGCAACTGGATCATCGGATGCAGATCAATCTCATCACCGATGCCGCCAGCGATCTTCTTATGCCAATGGCGCATCGGCTTGCCGCTTGATCGAACCACTTCCAAGGCACGTGCGATCCTCTGGCTGTCATTGGGGGCGAGGGCGGCGTGCCGCTCGGGATCTTCCTGTGCTAGCGCAGCATAGGCATCATGGGTTGGCAATCTGCGCACCATCTCGCGGATGTCCGGCTCGATTTCCGGAATGGGGGCGATGCCTTCCAACAAGGTTTTGACATACATTCCGGTCCCGCCGCACAGGATCGGAACTGCATCTTGTGCATGCAATGCAGCGATCTCGTCCTTCGCCCTGGTCGCCCAATCCGCTGCAGAGCAGGCCTGGGACCCGTCCCATGTGCCGAACAGACGGTGCTCGATCCCGCGCATTTCTTCGGTCGTGGGTCTTGCGCTAAGAACTTGCAGGTCGGAATAAACCTGGGCGCTGTCCGCATTAATCACCGCAGAGGCACGCCCGCGCTTTTCCAGAGCCAATGCAAGCTCCACCGCGCAATCGCTCTTGCCGCTGGCGGTTGGCCCTGCGATGAGCGCGACGGGCTTACGCTTAGGAGATTCTCGCTTGCTCATTGCCAGACTGATAGCAGACCCAGCGGCGCTGGAAACGTCTGTGGAAAAGGCGATTGCTGCTTTGGAAGCGCACGGCATGCCCATAGCGATGGCGCGACCGTTGGAACATCACGCCGACGCGCTGCATCTTTCGCTGCCCGAAGGTGATGAAAAAGCCTTGCTGGAGGTGCTGGACGAGCATTTCGGACCGTCCGACGTGCTGACCGCGCGTGCCGAGATTGCTGTGCCTAACCTGTTCGTATCCGACATGGACAGCACTATGATCGGGCAGGAGTGCATCGACGAACTCGCCGATTATGCTGGCCTGAAGGACAAGATCGCCGACATTACCGAACGCGCAATGCAAGGCGAGTTGGACTTCGAAAGCGCTTTGCGAGAGCGGGTGGGTTTGCTCGCCGGGCTCGATGAAAGCGCGATAGGGCAATGTCTGGCAGAGCGGATCACGGCGATGCCGGGCGCGAAAACTCTGGTGCAGACATTAAAGTCTAAGGGGTGCCGAACTGTGTTGGTCACAGGCGGTTTTCACCATTTTGCCGATGCTGTGGCCGCGCAAATTGGTTTCGACAGAGTGGTGGGCAACAGATTGGACGTGGCTGAGGGAAAGCTAACCGGCGCACTGGTCGGACGCATCACTGACAGTTCGGTCAAGAAAGCGGTTTTGCACGAGGAGCTGGAGCAATTGGACACCAACGCGGTGTCGTTGGCCACAGGTGACGGAGCGAATGATATTCCCATGCTGGAGGCGGCCGATTATGGTCTCGCCTATCGGGCCAAGCCAATTGCACGCAAAGCGGCCAATGGCTGGGTCGATTTTGGCGATCTCACCGCAATCCTCAAGCTGATGGACATTCCTGAAGAGGAATGGGTGCGGGGCTAAGTTGCACGTACCCGAGCCCTTTTTCGACGTGTTTTCAGCCACGCTGAAAGCCTGATAGCACCTGTCGCGGCGAGGATTGCAACAGTTAAAACGCCCAACAGGCGTGTGTCTGGATCAAACAATCGGCCCAAATAACTCACCAGATAGATGAACCACAGCGTGTGAATGCCAAGACTGTGAAGCCGTTTCCACCAAACACCCAATGCCTTCATCGAGGTGCGGTTTGAAGTGAAGGCCATAGCGTACATAATGACATAACCAGCACCGCCGCCATAAAGCGTAGCAACAGGCGCTGGCTCGCCGCTGATTTGCAGATAGAGGATCAAGGCAAACAGGTGGACCGTGTGGCTAAGGGCAAAGCCAAGTCCAAAGTATTTCCGCGAGCCGAGCAGAGCCTTTGAAAACTTATTGTTCCAAATTTGTACAAGCGGGCGAGCGACATAGGCCAGCATCAGCAGCGGAAACCCCACTCTGCTCGTCCAACGCGCCGCCAATTGCCATTGTGTGACCCAGTCGATCTGCACCGCGAACGTAAGGGCAAAGGGAAGGGCAAGTGCGCCCATACCCAAAAGTAAACCCAGCCACATTGGCCAGCGCTTCGTCATTTCGCATACTCCCTTCTACTAGGCATAGCGAACAGTACGATTATGAGGAAGTGGACAGCCTATTAACATTGTTGTAAGTTGCACCGTGATACGGAGGTAAATATGGCTCTTACTGATCTCCCATTGGTGCACCCTGACCGGAAAACATCGGGTTTTCGCCCGTTCAAAGTGCTGCACCATTTCCGCAAGCTGGTCGAGGATAAGGAAGACACCGAGCAGGTGTTTCATATCATCGAAGCGCTGAAGGGTAAGAAGGGTCACCGGCAAGGATGGGACTTCATTCGCTCTGCTGAAGGGCAACGGATGATCCGCAAAAACACTGACATTCCTGCCATGCTAGACAATCATGACCGCTGGGCTGACTTGCCCGAGAACAGTGTCGGCAAGCATTATATGCGTTTCATGAAACGCGAAGGCCTGTCGGCGGCAGGTCTGGTTGCCGAAAGCCACAAATGGCAGGACAAATCCCAACGCATCCAAGATCAAACCGAATGGTATTTTGAGCGTCTGCGCGACACGCATGATCTGTTCCACGTCCTGACCACTTACAATCGGGATGGTTTGGGCGAGGCTGCACTGCTTGGTTTTAGCTATGAGCAAAACCACAATTTGGGCGTTTTGTTCATTGCCTATGCTGGCACACGGCAGCGCCTGAAAGAAACCGATACCAAAGCACCTTTGTTCGATGCCATTCGCGAGGGGCGGCGTCTTGGCAAGGCGGCGGCCAAGCTGGCGCATGAGGATATCGAAGCCTTGCTGCGCGAGGATATCGACGCGGCGCGCGGGCGGCTGAACATTGGCACGCCAGTGATCTATCGCCAGTGCATTACCCAGATGATCGCTGAAGGCAGCGCCGACGATGATATGATCATGCCGGAAGAGGCTCTAGCCGCTTAACCTGCTGCATCGGCGGGCATTCGTCCCAAATTCCAGCGCAGCACCACAAGCGCTGCAAACAGGACGGCGACGGACAGTAGGAACGGCGCACCGGGGAAGAACAGCCCTTGTTGGTCGGCGAAAATACCAAACAACCCGGTCATGACGATCGGCCCAAACACGCTGGTCAGGCTGACCATCGATGCAATGGCACCTTGCAATTCGCCCTGCGCATCTTCGGAGATGCGCACGGTCATCATCTGTTGCATGGCCGGGAAGGCAAGGCCGGAAAAACTGCCCAGAACAATGCCCAAGATCATCCACCAGCCGCTGGGCGCAAATGCGAACACGGCATAGGCGGGGATCGCAAACAGAAATCCGATCATGCAAGTTGCCTTGGGACCGAACCGGGCGATCATGGGCCCGGTCACTCCCCCTTGGACGATAGCCAGAAGCAGGCCGTAGAGCGCGACGCTCAACCCGATCTGCATCTCGTCCCAGCCAAAGGCGAGAACATTGTAATAAGCCCACACCGAAAAGGTCGATTGTGATGCAAAGTTCATCAGAAAGATTGTGGCGAGAAAACCCAGCACGATGGGTGTGCGAGACATTTGGATGATCGTTCCAAATGGATTGGCCCGTGCGATTGTGAAGCTGCGACGCTTTTCCGCCGGTAAAGTCTCTTTCAAGACGAAATAGCCCAGCACCGCGCCAGCAATTGCCAGAACGGCGGCGACGACGAATGGCAGCCTTTCGTCAAAACTGCCGAGAACACCACCTACCGCAGGCCCGATCACGAAACCGCTCGCGCCCAATCCACCCAAAATACCGAAATATTTGCCGCGCTCTTCCGGTTTGACCACATCGGCAACGCAACTGTTGGCCGCTGCCCAGCTCGCCCCCATGATGCCGGAGAGCAAGCGCCCAACAAACAGCCACCACAATGTGGGTGCCCAGGCCATAATCAGATAATCAATGCCGAGCAGGAATAGTGTGACGAGCAAGACCGGGCGCCTGCCATAGCGGTCCGACAATCCACCGATAATTGGCGCGAACAGGAATTGCATTAGAGCATAGGCGAACAGCAAGAAACCGCCAATTGCCGCTGTCTTGTCAACGCTTTGGCCAGTGATCGTTTCCAACAACGAAGGCATCACCGGAATGATCAGGCCAATGCCGACCATGTCGATGAAAACGATAAAGGCGACAAAGCCCAATGTAGCTTTGGGTTTTTGGGTCACCGATCAGCCTTGGGGATGACGAATTTTAGGCCCGACCAAATCTCGTCCACGGCACATTTCTTGGTGTCGACCAGCCCAGCGGTAATCCCGACGCGTTGCACCGCGGCCTGATCAAGGGCGGTTTCTTGGCCTGAACCTTTCTTGGGCCAGCTGACCCAGATTTGTCCCTTTTTGTCGATCAAACCGCGCAGAATGGAGAGCTTGTCGGCCAGATCGCTTTCTTCGGTCACAAAGATATGTGCGGCGTTCAATCCCTCGAAAGGTTGGGTGGAAAAGCGCAATTCCAGCGCATATTCGTCAATCTCGTCCATGATATTTTCCGGCATGCCGTCAAACCAGCACACCTGCCCGTCGCGCAGGGTGAGCTTTTGAGCAAGTGGTGTTTCGGAATATCCAGCAGTCATATCAAAAGCCTATAGAGTCATCATCGTGCAGTCGCCACAGTCGACCGCCAAATGCCACAATGCGCCCAGACCCAGCGCGCGGACCCACCATTTAGGAACTCCGAGCATGAGGATATAGACAAGGGCGGCTTCCCAACCATGCAGTGGATGGAAGCCAATGCTGCAGCGGTTCGGGTCGAAGATTGGATCGGCCAGCAAATGGTCTAGGTCGATCAAATTGGCTGCCGCAATCACTAGGCCAGCGATTTTCCAGCGCTCCCGCCAAAATACCCATCCCAATGCGAAAGGGACCAGCCAATGTCCGCCATAATGCAAGAAGGGTTGGAGGAGGTTTATCCTTCCATCCAATCGCGGAAGAAACTCGCATGAGCTTCGCGCAGGTCGGCTAGGGGGATGTTATCTCCGCTGATAGAGAGTTTATCTCCGTCAACAGTACCAATGACTTGTGCGTAAAGTTCGCACTCATTGGCCAGCGCGATAACGTCTTCATCATCGGTCGAAACAAGCATGCGCCCCTGATCCTCACCAAAAAGGGCTGCTGTTTTGTTATTGCCTGCCGGCGTTTCAAGCTGTGCACCGAGATCTCCCGCCATCGCCATTTCCGCCACCGCGACAATCGCCCCGCCGTCGGAAATATCATGAGCTGCACTGATCCGCTTTTCTTCGATAAGTTTGCGGATCAATTCTCCAAGACGCTTTTCAACCGCAAGATCAACAGGCGGCGCGGCGCCGCTTTCCTCGCCTCCGATGATCCTCTGCCATAACGATTGGCCAAGGCTTCCGGGAGCGTAACCGATCATCACGATCTGCTCCCCCTCATTCTTAAAACCCATCGTCATCATCTTCGAATAGTCGTCGATAATGCCAACGCCGCCGATAGCCGGGGTGGGGAGGATAGCGCTGCCGCCGCCGGTCGCTTTGCTCTCGTTATAAAGCGAGACATTGCCCGACACGATCGGGAAGTCGAGCGCGCGACAGGCATCGCCCATACCCTCTAGGGCATGCACAAATTGGCTCATGATCTCTGGCCGTTGCGGGTTACCGAAATTGAGGCAATTGGTCACAGCAAGGGGACGAGCGCCAACCGCGCATAAATTGCGATAGGCCTCTGCAATGGCCTGTTTGCCGCCTTCATATGGGTCGGCATAGACATAGCGCGGGGTGCAATCGGTGGTGATCGCCAGTGCCTTCTTGGTCCCGTGAACGCGAACCACACCTGCATCGCCGCCAGTTTGCAACGTGTCGCCCATCACCTGGCTGTCATATTGCTCGGCAATCCAGCGGCGGCTGGCAAGGGCAGGGCTGGCCATCATCTTGAGCAGATCGGCACCTATGTCTGTACTCTCGGGCACCTCGCCTAAAGGCTTGACCTTGGCCCAGGCCTTATATTCTCCCTGCGACAGATAAGGCCGCTCATATTCCGGCGCATCGGCAGCCAGAGGTCCCAATGGAATATCGCACACGACTTCGCCATCAAATTCCAGCACCATATGCTGCGTGTCGGTCACTTCGCCGATTACGGCAAAGTCCAGCTCCCACTTCTCGAATATTGCTGCTGCCATCGCTTCCTTGCCGGGTTTGAGCACCATCAGCATGCGTTCTTGGCTCTCAGACAGCATCATTTCATACGGTGTCATGCCGGTTTCGCGGCACGGGACCATATTCATGTCGAGCCGGATGCCCGCCTTGCCATTGGTCGCCATTTCCACGCTGGAAGACGTCAGGCCAGCTGCGCCCATGTCTTGGATCGCAACGATGGCATCGGTTGCCATCAATTCTAGACAGGCCTCGATCAGCAATTTCTCGGTGAAGGGATCGCCGACTTGAACGGTTGGTCGCTTGGCTTCTGTGTCTTCGCCAAAATCGGCGCTGGCCATCGTTGCGCCGTGGATGCCATCGCGTCCGGTCTTGGACCCGACATAGACGATAGGATTGCCCACGCCGGTGGCAGCGGAGTAAAAAATCTTGTCCTGATCGGCGACACCCACGGTCATCGCATTGACCAGAATATTGCCATCATAGGCAGGGTGGAAATTGGTTTCACCGCAAACGGTCGGAACGCCCACGCAATTGCCGTAACCCCCAATGCCGGCGACCACGCCTTTGACCAGATGTTGCATCTTGGGGTGGTCTGGGCGCCCAAACCTCAGCGCATTGGCGTTCGCAACAGGGCGGGCACCCATGGTAAAAACATCGCGCAAAATACCGCCGACACCTGTTGCCGCGCCTTGATAGGGTTCGATGTAGCTGGGGTGATTGTGGCTCTCCATCTTGAAGATGGCGGTTTGATTATCGCCGATGTCGATGATGCCGGCGTTCTCGCCCGGACCACAAATGACCCAAGGGGCTTCGGTCGGCAATTTCTTCAAGTGGAAGCGCGAGGATTTGTAGCTGCAATGCTCCGACCACATGACCGAGAAGATGCCCAGTTCAACCATATTGGGCTCGCGGCCCAGCGATGTGAGAACTTGGTTGTATTCTTCGGGCGAAAAGCCGTGCTGTTCGACGACTTCTGGGGTGATTTGCGGTGCGTTGCTTGCCATGCATTGCGCCTTAGCGATGCTGGCAATTCCTCGCTAGCCCCGAGCGCGCTTGTGCCACCGGTTATTCCCAACCCAGCGCGCAAACAGGGTCGCAACACCAAATGCCAGCAATGATTGTACGAATAGGAATACATTGGCTTCGACTGGGGGTGGTGCAAACCAATTGATCGCTTGGAACGCCAGCAAGACGAACATCAATAACAACGGCGGGGCAATCGGCCCGCGCGTACGGCGCACATACCAAATGAATGCGCCCACGGTGATGCCAATCTCCAGCGGCATGGCGACAAAGGGATAATTCCACAGGCCCAATCCATAGGCTTGCTCGCCCCCGCTAATGGTCAGATCCGGACGGTGGGTCAGAAAATCCAGTACCCAATGCGATGCCACGACTAATGCGGCCAGAAATGCTGCGCCATTGTCATGATCGCGAAAACGCACAAAAAGGCCGAAGGCGACAGCCCACAAAGCCGCCGCGAGCAGGCTGTGCGTATAGGGCATATGGTAGAGGTCGAATGGGACCATTACCGTTGCATTGGGATCAATCCGCATCTTCTCAATACCGACGATTGCCAATGCAAAGAAAGCCCAGTCAACCAATTGGGCAGCAATAAACAGCGTGCCCAGTTTGGGCGCACGCGGGCTGATCGCGGCCGCAGCGAATGCGGGTGCAAAGTGACCAATAAACATGCCTTAGCCTTTCAGCTTCAAAGTGACCCAAGTCGCAATAGTGCTGGTGGTGCCGGTCGCAAAACCGCCCCAGATAATGTCCAACACGGTAACTTTGGTTGCCCAAACTTTGAACACCGCTTGGCTGGTCAAATCAAAGGTGGCGTAACACAACATGCCCAGCAATATGCCGTTGATCGCTGCGGTTTTGATATTCCCGCTTTGCAAGCCGGGTCGGATCGCAAACCACACCATTCCCGCGATGTAACTAACATAGAATACGCCGGCCGCACCAAAGCGGACCTGATCCGCCATAATTTCGCCGATGATCGGACGGTATAGATTGGGACCAGCCCATCCCAGCCACAGCGAATCCAGCACGCCAAATGTCACAGCGGCGGCAATATAGGCAATTATCCACTTCATTCGCGCATCCCCGTTTCGCTTATCAGCTTGACCACCTGCGCCTCGCCGGTCAATGCTCCATTGCCATGGTAGAGGGTAATTCTGATAATTCGCAGATGAGCTTCGAGCAGGCGCTTGGCGCCCTTGAGGACATTGTTCAGCAGCTGGAGACGGGCAATGTCCCGCTCGATCAATCGATCACGCTGTATGAAAAGGGTGAGGCGCTGCGCCAACAATGCCAAAAACGGCTGGATGCGGCACAGGCTCGGATTGAGAAAATCGTTACCGACCGCGATGGCAAGCCAACCGGTACGCAACCGTTTGATTCTGACGGATAGAGATGATGTCAGGCGGAGGCGATACTTCCATTCTTGCTGAGGGTTTGAAGCGCATTCAGCGAGAGATCGATTCGGTCTTTGATGCGTTTCTGCCGATGCCGGGCGATACGCGCGGACGCTTGGTAGAGGCCATGCGCTACGCCGCGATTGGCGGGGGTAAGCGGGTCCGCCCGCTATTATTGGTCAGCACCGCAGAAATGTTCGGGGTTGATCGCGATGCGGCCTTGCGGGCTGGCTGCGCTGTCGAGGCAATCCATGTTTATTCGCTAATCCATGATGATTTGCCTTGTATGGACGACGATGATTTGCGCCATGGCAAGCCGACCCTTCACAAAGCCTTCGACGAGGCGACCGCTGTGCTGGCTGGCGACTCGCTGCATGCTTTGGCGTTTGAGATCCTGTCCGACACCGGCACCAGCAATGATCCCTTTACCCGCGCAGAATTGATCGCGACGTTGGCGATGGCCAGCGGCAAGGACGGGATGGCGGGCGGTCAGATGATGGATATGGTGTCTGAAGGGGCCGACTATGATCTGCCTACCATCACTCGCCTGCAACAGCTGAAGACCGGAGCCTTGCTGGCCGCATCGGTGGAGATGGGCGCGGTTTTGGGTAAGGTACCACCCGAAGGCCGCGCTCCATTAAGAGCCTATGCCCGGGATATTGGCCTGGCGTTTCAGATTGCCGATGATCTGCTGGATGAAGAAGGCGACGAATCCAAAGCAGGCAAGGCGCTGCGCAAGGACGAAGAGCAGGGCAAGACCACCTTCGTCAGCCTGATGGGCGCTGAACAGGCCCGTGAACAGGCCCGTGCGCTAGTGGAACAGGCAGTGGCGCATCTTAGCAATCACGGCGAAGAGGCGGACATGCTGCGCGCCGTCGCACGGTTTATTGTGGAGAGAGACAGGTGACACAACGCATCGGAATTTATCCCGGAACATTTGACCCAATCACCTTGGGTCATGCTGACATCATTCGGCGCGGGGCCAAATTGGTCGACAAGCTGATCCTGGGCGTCACCACTAACCCTTCCAAAAACCCAATGTTCAGCACTGAGGAACGCTTTGCCATGGTGGAGCGCGAGGTCGCCAGCCTGGGTCTCGACAATGTTGAGGTCACTGGTTTCAACGCTTTGCTGGTCAAATTCGCGCAGAAAGAAGGCGCAAATGTGCTAATCCGCGGTCTGCGCGCGGTGGCGGATTTCGAATATGAATATCAAATGGCGGGCATGAACCAACAGCTTGATGACGATATTGAAACCGTGTTCCTGATGGCGGATGTGTCGCTCCAGCCAATTGCGTCAAAGCTGGTCAAGGAAATTGCCCTATTCGGCGGCGATATTGCCCCCTTTGTCAGCGAAGCGGTGAAGGATGACGTAGTCTCGCGTGTCGAGAAACTGGGCCAGCTGGGCGATTATTGAGATAGGCCACTGCGCGGATCTGTGCAGTGCTGCGGATCATTCATTGAAGTGACAGACGCCAACGGCTAAACCGCCTCAAATTCAGTTCTCGGGTACTCAAAGGCTCTTATGTTCAAGTCTATTCTCACTTTGGCGGCGTCTGTTTCATTGTTGGCGGCTCCGCATGCTGCCTTCGCTCAGGAAGAGGCACCCACCGCACCGCGCTCTTTCCCGCCGATCAACTTCAACGTGGCTGAGGAACCGGAGAATATCTGGGTGCTCGATCTGTCGAATGGTGAGCGGGTGAAAATTCGATTGATGCCACAATGGGCACCAAACCATGTTGAGCGGATCAAAACGCTAACCCGCCAGAACTTCTACGATGGGGTGATTTTTCACCGCGTTATCGATGGCTTTATGGCGCAAGGCGGTGATCCAACCGGAACCGGACAGGGTGGTTCTGCGCTGCCTGACCTTGAGGCAGAGTTCAACCCAATGCCGCATGTTCGCGGCAGCTTGGCCATGGCACGCGCCTCAGACGAAAACAGCGCCAACAGCCAGTTTTTCATAGTGTTCTATCCGCGTTTTTCGCTCGACAAGCGTTACACCAATATTGGCCGCGTGATCAGCAATATTGGCGGCGTCGATGCGATCAATAAAGGGGAGCCACCGGCAAACCCGACCCGCATCGTGCAAGCTTCGATGGGATCGGACAATGCGCCAATCCCTGCTCCAGCTGCGCCGCCAGTAGAACAAGAGATCGGCCTGGATGATCTCAACGCGCCGCTGCAATAATATTCGCTTGGCAGTCGGCATCGGCTGCGCTTAGGGGCGCGGCATGAAAGTTGACCTGTTTGATTTTGAGCTACCGCAAGAACGCATAGCGCTGCGCCCCGCGCGTCCACGCGATTCGGCGCGCATGCTGCTGGTGCCGGGCGCAGGCGACTTGCAAGACAAAATCGTCAGCGATTTGCCACAATGTTTGCGCGCTGGTGATGTCTTGGTGTTCAATGATACACGCGTCATCCCGGCTCAGTTGGAAGGGCGCCGGCTTTCCGAAAATGGTGAAGCCAAAATCGGCGCGACGCTGCACAAGCGGATCGATTTGCGGCGCTGGCAGGCCTTCATCCGCAACGCAAAACGGCTGCGCGAAGGCAATCAGATTGAATTTGGCGGCGGGGTGACCGCAATCGCCGAGCGGCGCCATGATGATGGCAGTTTTACGCTGCGATTTGGTGGTGATGAACCGGTCGAAGTGCTGCTGGAACGGGCAGGGCGCATGCCGCTGCCGCCCTATATCGCGGGCAAGCGCGCTTTGGACGAGCAAGACAAGCGGGATTATCAAACCATCTTCGCGAAAGAGGATGGCGCGGTGGCTGCGCCCACTGCGGCTTTGCATTTCACGCCCGAATTGCTGGCAGCTTTGGATGAGGCCGGCATCATTCGCGAGACACTGACGCTGCATGTGGGGGCGGGGACATTCCTGCCAGTAAAGGCAGATGACACTGACGATCACCAGATGCATGCCGAATGGGGCCGGATTGAACCCGAGGTGGCGGATCGGTTGAACGCGGTGCGCGCAGCCGGTGGCCGGATCATTTCTGTTGGCACCACGTCGCTGCGCCTGCTGGAAAGCGCCGCGCGCGAAGATGGTGTAATCGAGGCGTTTGCGGGTGACACGTCAATTTTCATCACGCCGGGACACAAGTTCCGCGCAATCGACGGCCTGATGACCAATTTCCACCTGCCCAAATCCACCCTATTTATGCTGGTGAGTGCGTTGATTGGCACCGATCGCATGCAGGCGGCCTATGCCCATGCGATCGATCAGCACTATCGCTTCTACTCCTATGGTGACTCTTCGCTTCTGCTGCCCTAGCGCGGAGATTATGAGCGAACCGATCCTCAATATATCCGGATTGACCAAGGTTTATCCTGGTGGCCTCAAGGCGTTGGACAATGTCGATTTGGCGATCCAACCGGGCGAGATATTCGCATTGTTGGGCCCCAATGGAGCAGGCAAGACCACGCTAATCGGCGCAGTATGCGGCCTTGTGCGGCCCAGTGCTGGCCAGATTACCGCCTTCGGGCATGATATGCGCCGCGATTGGCGAAGTGCACGCGCCCGGATTGGATTGGTACCGCAAGAACTCTCCACCGACATGTTTGAAACCGTCATTCGTGCAGTTTCTTATTCGCGCGGCCTGTTTGGCTGTGCTCCTGACAAGGCTCTGATCGAAGAAGTGCTGCGCAGCCTCAGTCTGTGGGACAAGCGCAATGAGAAAATCATGGCGCTGTCCGGCGGGATGAAACGCCGGGTTTTGATTGCCAAGGCGCTGTCGCACGAGCCGGATTTGCTGTTTCTGGACGAGCCCACTGCCGGCGTCGATGTAGAGCTGCGTCGCGATATGTGGGCCTTGATAGAGCAAATGCGCCAACGCGGCACGACGATCATTTTGACGACCCACTACATTGAAGAGGCCGAGGAGATGGCCGACCGGGTAGGGATCATTCGCAACGGTCAAATCCTGACGGTGGATGACAAGGATGCGATGATGGCGCGCCTTGGCCGGACAGAGGCACGCATTGCATTGGCAGAGCCGCTTGAGGCTATACCCGAAGCATTGCAGGCCTTCCCAATCGAACTGACCGATGGCGGCAAAGAGATTTGCTATCGCGGCGGTGATGGGACAGGCATGGGCCGGGCAGAGGTCGCCAATCTAACCAAAACACTGATCGCGGCAGGTATCGATTACGTCGGCATTGATGTGCGCGAATCGAGCCTTGAAGATATCTTCGTTGGCTTGGTCGCAGAGCAGGAGGCGGCGTGATGCGTTTCAACCTGCGCGGAACCTGGTCGATTTATGTGCGCGAATTGATGCGCGCTTTGCGTACTGCCTATCAATCGATCCTCTCACCGGTCCTCACGACCTCGCTTTACTTCATCGTATTTGGCTCTGCCATCGGTGACCGGATGCCGGATTTGGGCGGGGTGGAATATGGCGCATTTATCGTTCCGGGATTGCTATTGTTGACCTTGCTCAGCGAAAGCACCTCCAACGCCAGTTTCGGGATATATATGCCGCGTTTTACAGGCACGATTTACGAGCTGCTGTCAGCTCCTGTCGGAGTTGGTGAAACGCTGGTCGGATTCGTCGGAGCAGCTGCAACTAAGAGCCTGATCTTGGCGGCTATCATACTGACAACGGCGACCTTCTTCGTCGACTATTCCATCGCGCATCCAATCTTGGCCGCATGCTACATCATGCTGGTGGCGGCCAGTTTTTCTTTGTTCGGATTTATCCTTGGCGTGTGGGCCGACAATTTTGAGAAATTGGGCATTATCCCGATGCTGATCTTGATGCCGCTGACCTTCCTTGGCGGGACATTTTATTCGATCGATATGCTGCCCGAGCCATGGGACAAAATCGCGCTGGCGAACCCGATTGTCTATCTGGTCAATGGCTTGCGTTGGACCTTCTATGGCAGCTCGGATGTCTCTATTGGGCTTTCTTTCGGTCTAACGATTGCCTTCCTCGTCCTGTGCGTCAGTGTGATCGCGATCATTTTCAAGACCGGATGGCGGTTAAGAGACTAGTCTCGCTGCGTCATAGCGGCTAGGCGCGCCAACCAATGTCTGAACGTTTCTCTTTTCAAATCAGCGCGACCGATGGGCGCGCACGGACCGGCAAAATTTCGATGCTGCGTGGGGACATTCGCACGCCTGCTTTCATGCCGGTTGGAACTGCTGCGACGGTCAAGGCGATTAAGCCCGAGGCGGTGCGGCAAACCGGTGCGGATATCATTCTGGGCAACACCTATCATCTGATGCTTCGCCCTGGCGCAGAACGCGTTGCAAAGCTGGGTGGGCTGCACAAATTCATGAATTGGGATCGCCCGATTTTGACCGACAGTGGTGGTTATCAGGTGATGAGCCTGTCTGATCTGCGCAAGCTGACCGAAAAGGGCGTCGAATTTCGTAGCCATATTGACGGGTCAAAGCACATGCTGACCCCCGAACGCTCGATGGAAATCCAGCGCTTGCTTGGCTCTGACATTGTGATGGCATTTGATGAATGCCCACGCGCCGACCAACCGCGAGACGAAATTGCCGCGAGTATGGAATTGTCGATGCGTTGGGCCCAGCGCAGTCGCGATGGATTTAATAGCGGCGAGGAACATGCGACGCGGTCTGCTCTGTTCGGTATTCAGCAAGGTGCGTTGGATGAAGAGCTGCGCCAAATCAGCGCGCAAAAACTGACCGAGATCGGCTTTGACGGATATGCCATCGGCGGTTTGGCCGTGGGCGAGGGGCAAGAGGCGATGTTCGCCACTTTGGATTTTGCGCCTGAGCAATTGCCCGCGGACCGCCCGCGCTATTTGATGGGAGTGGGCAAGCCTGATGATTTGGTTGGCGCGGTTGAGCGCGGGGTCGATATGTTTGATTGCGTGTTGCCAACGCGTTCAGGCCGCAATGGTCAGGCGTTCACATGGAATGGACCGCTCAATCTGCGCAATGCTCGCTTTGCCGAAGACACCGGACCGCTGGATGATCGCTGCACATGTCCAACCTGCGGCAGCTATTCGCGGGCCTATCTTCACCATTTGCAGAAATCGGGTGAGATTTTGGGTGCAATGTTGGTGACAGAGCACAATCTTTCTTTCTACCAACAGTTGATGGCGGCCATGCGTGATGCCATTGCAGAAACTAGATTTTCCCAATTTGCCCAAGACTTCAGACGAAATTATCTCGGACCCAAGAGTTAATGACCAAACTTCCTGAAAACTGTGAAAATATGGTGGACGTCCGCAAGGGTGTTGATGCGACCGATCGTGAGCTGGTGCAGCTGTTGGAGCGGCGCTTTGGTTACATGCGAGCAGCGGCGCGTATCAAGCAAAGCCGCGACACGGTTCGCGATGAAACCCGCAAGGCTGCAGTCATTGCAGCGGCCAAAGCTGAGGCCGAATCTCGCGGTATTCCCGCTGATGTTATTGGCGATATTTGGGAGCGATTGGTCGAAGGCTCCATTGCCTATGAAATGATCGAATGGGATCGCATTCGGGATTGATTGCCGATCTGATCGGTCCCAATTTCACGCTAGCTTACCCAAAACAAAAAAGGGCGACCCCGAAAGGCCGCCCCGTTTTGTTTGGTGCTGGTGCAAAAATTAGCGTGAGTAAAACTCGACCACCAAATTCGGTTCCATCGTTACCGGATACGGAACTTCGTCCAGCTTCGGTACGCGAGAGAAGGTCACCTTGTCGGTGCCATCGGCAACAACATAATCAGGAACTTCACGCTCTGGAAGGCTCTGTGCTTCGATCACCAAAGCCATGTCCTTGGCCTTGCTGCCCAGGCTGATCACATCATCAAGATCGATGCGACGGCTAGGAATGTTGCACTTCACGCTGTTCACATAAATGTGACCGTGGTTGACAATTTGACGTGCGGCAAAAATCGTTGGCGCGAATTTTGCGCGGTAAACGATCATATCCAAGCGGCGCTCCAGCAAGCCGATCAGGTTTTGACCAGTGTCACCCTTCATGCGGGTCGCGTCGGTGTAGGTGCGCTTAAACTGCTTCTCGGTTACGTCGCCGTAATAACCCTTGAGCTTCTGCTTGGCGCGCAATTGCAGGCCAAAATCGCTCATCTTGCTCTTGCGCCGCTGACCATGTTGGCCCGGACCATAAGAACGCTTGTTTACGGGAGAATTTGGGCGACCCCAGATGTTTTCACCCATCCGGCGATCAAGTTTGTGCTTAGCGCGAGTACGCTTAGACATAAGTCATTCCTTCAATTTGCAGGACCGCCCAAGTGGCGATCGTTTAACCCGGCATCGCTCCGCCAGACCTATTGCCTGACGCGGCTTCCGCTTCACCGGGGTGCGGAGCCAATTGCGAGCGCGCGAATTAGCAGGATTGGCTCCAAGGTCAAGGGGGTAGTCGCTGGCTTTGTCCTATGTATAGTGATGTCTGGGGTTGTAAGGATGCATACGCGAACTGAGTTTCGCTGTGGGAGAGAGATTAATGGCTGGAACATTTGACTTTGTGATTGTTGGTGGCGGTTCTGCCGGCGCTGCCTTGGCAGCGCGATTGAGCGAAGACCCGAACGTTTCGGTCGCCTTGTTAGAGGCGGGCGGTAAACCCCCAGCACGCGAAGCCATCCCAGCAGCATGCGCAACCCTTCAACTGGATCCCGAAGTCGATTGGATGTTTCAGGGTGATGCCGGCAAGGCAGGCAAGGGCCTCAGAAATAACAAGATACCGGTGCCGCGTGGTAAGATGCTGGGTGGCTCATCGGGCATGAACTATATGGTGTTTGTCCGAGGACATCCCGGCGATTTCGACAATTGGGCAGCCAAGGGTGCGTCGGGCTGGAGCTTTGCCGATGTCGAGCATTGTTTCGAGCGGCTTGAACAGGTCACCCCTTCGAACGAGGCGGCCATTGACGGGCATGGGAGGGGCCAGGCGGGCCCGATTGGTGTTGGCATCAGGTCGCCGGTCTTACCTTGCGCACGCCAATTCGTCACTGCCGCCACTCGCACAGGAATGCCCGAGGGTGATTACAACGGCAGCGGGCGGTTTCAGGAAGGCGGCGTTTCATCTCTGGTCCAAACCAACACCCGCGATGGAAAACGATCAAGTTCCTACCATGGTTACCTCGAAAATGCGGCTGAAAACCGGCCAAACCTGACCATCATCACCAATGCCCATGCGCAGAATTTGATTATTGAAGGTGAAGAGGGATCGCTTGCGGCGCGCGGAGTTGAATATCGCGATGCCGACGGAAATTTGCAGCAAATCCAAGCCGCGCGCGAAACTGTGCTGTCATCTGGAGCGGTTGGCTCACCGCATTTGCTGATGCTGTCGGGCATTGGCCCTCGGCGCGAGTTGGAGGAGGCAGGCGTCAAGTGCCGCCTCGATCAGCCCCATGTTGGAAAGCATTTGAAGGACCACTATCTGGTCGGAATGACCTTTCACGCACCCGGTATCGGGCAAAACGTGGCAGAGATCGGCCTCGCTTGTGGGCCCGACTTGTTGCGTGGTCCCGATGGGCCGCTTCCGGTCGATACCGCTGATGATGTTCATCTGGACGAGGAGCAAAAGGCGCTAAAAGCCGAAGCCGAGCGGCAGCTGGCGGAGTGGGAAAGTTCGGGCAGCAGTTTGGCATCATCCAGCACTTATGATGGTGTTTGCTTCTTCTCCACGGGACTGGGCGATGATTTCACCCATGATGGTCAGATTGGCTTCTTGACGGCGACCAATACCGCCGAATTTTATCGTACGGGTCTCAATATGGATATCGACATGATGTTCGATGACCCAGACGCTGTATTGGCAACTGATCGAGAGAATATCATTCTTATACCTAGTAACTGCGTGCCTCGCAGCGAAGGTGAAATCGTACTTAAGTCAAGCGATCCCAGCGAAGCACCGTTGATCGATTTCAACTATTTCGCTGACCCACACGATCTAAAAGTGATGGTAGCTCTGATGCGCAAGTCACTCGAGATTGCGAAGAATTGGCCCACCGAGATTCCAGGTGAGGGTCCCGGAGAGCTGTTGGTCCCACCAATGCTTGCCGAAAAGCATGGATATCAACCCGGCGATGAGCTGAGCGATGCATTACTAGAGAATATTGCTTTGCACTTTGGCAATACAATTTACCACCTATGCTGCACCTGCCGGATGGGTGATGTGGTGGACGAACGACTGCGGGTGATGGGGGTTGCGAACCTGCGGGTGGCGGATGCCAGCATCATGCCAGAGATTCCCAGCGGGAATATTAACGCGCCCAGCATGATGATTGGCGAACGAGCCTCTGATTTAATCAAGGAAGATCATGGGATGGTGACTACGTCCGAGGCTGCCTAAGCGTCCTTCGCTGTCCCAAAGCCTACGGATTATTTGCCTTGGTTAAAGTCGCGCCAGCCGTCCTTTGTCAGGCAGACTTTTTCCTTGCGGCGACTGCTCATATCCATCGAGATACGGCGGCAAATACGCTTTTCTTCGGTGACAGGTGCTGGCTTCGCCTCAGCGGTATTTTCAGCTGTCTGTTCGGCAGGGGGTGCCGCTGTCTCGTCGGCATTGGCAGCCGCGTCGGTTTCATTCGATGGTGATGGCTCATCACCAGCCATTACCGGGGTCGAAACAGTAAACAGCGCCAGCGCAACGCTAGCTGCGAATAAGGGGGTTCTAACAGACATGAATTCTCTCGCTTGGGGGGATTTACGATTGATTGCGGGGCTTTAGACGACGAAATTATGGCTGTCGAGCCAAGCTAGTCCTTGTCAGGCAATTGTCGCCCAAGCGTTGTCAAAACGCCGCGGAGTGTGCGGACTTCAAGGTGGTTCCAGCCCGGCTTGGTCAGAACTGACCGCAATGTTCGGTGGGTTGCCTCGGCCCGGTCCTGGGGTAAGAAATATCCCTTGGGCTCGATCAGTTTTTCCAAATGCTCGATCAATCCGTCCAGCTCTTCTTGCGGAGCGGGAGGCAATGCCTCTTCAACCGTGGGCTGGACCAAAGCCTGCGATTTTGACCATTCATAAGCGCATAGAATCACCGCCTGAGCCAAATTGAGCGAACCGAATTCAGGGTTGATGGGAACGGTCAGGATCGCGCGGGCCAGATCGACATCCTCGGTGGCTAACCCCGATGCCTCTCGTCCGAAAAGAATAGCGCTGCGGCCCGGTTGCGTGATGAATTCTTGCGCTGCTTCTGCCGGTGTCACAACCTGCTTGCTCACGCCGCGTTTTCGGACAGTGGTGGCATAGATATTGGCACAATCTGCGACTGCCTCGGCAGTGGTGTCAAAGACCTGCGCGTCGTCCAAAATCTGATCCGCACCAGCGGCCGCGGGACCGGCAGAGGGATTGGGCCAACCATCGCGCGGGTTGACGATGCGCATCTCGGTCAAACCAAAATTGAGCATAGCGCGCGCCGCCTTGCCGATATTTTCGCCCAATTGCGGACGGACAAGCACAATGATGGGCTGTGTAGAGCCGCTGTCAGGCATTGTCGTTTGATTTGCCAGCCGATTCGTCAGTCGACTTGTCAGCCGAAACGTCGCCCTGAGCGGCCTCTTGAACAGTGCTCGCAAATTCTTCGAAATCGCGCGCTTCAGAAAAGTCACGATAGACGCTGGCAAAGCGAATATAGGCAACGCTATCCAGCTGGCGCAGGCCATTCATGACCATTTCGCCGATTTTGGCTGACAGCACCTCGGCATCACCCGCGGTCTCAACCTGCCGCTGAATGCCCGAAACGAGTTGGTCGATCCGTTCTTGATCAACTCCGCGCTTGCGGCAGGCGAGCGTAACCGATTGTTCCAGCTTGGTCCGGTCGAAGGCCTCGCGGCGTGGTTCTTGCCCATCTGGACCGCTTTTGACCACGATGACTTCGCGCAATTGGACGCGTTCGAATGTGGTGAACCGGGCCCCGCAACTCGCGCATTGGCGGCGGCGGCGGATCGAGGTGTTATCCTCGGTCGGTCGGCTGTCTTTTACCTGGCTGTCTTCATTGGCGCAGAAGGGGCAGCGCACGCTATTTCTTGACCCGGCTGTAAATCGCCAGACCTGCTCCGGCAGCCAATCCGATGGGCCAAGTTATCACTAGCAACAAAGCGCCACCAAGCGCGCCGATGGCCGCGCCTGCCAACAGTGGCCGCGTGCCGGGATGCTTCATCCCTTCCTTGGCGATGCCGGTCAGTTCTTCCTTGGTGTCCTCGACCCAGTCGGGTCCGTTTCCATTGTCAGCCATGCTCTTATGCTCCGGGATAGACGGGGAAAGCCGAGCAAAGTTCGCTGACCTTGCCGCGCACGCTCTCTTCGATTTGCGCGTCGCCTTCTGGACCGTTCTTGGACAGGCCAGTCACGACTTCAGCGATCAAAGCTCCAACCTTGCGGAATTCTGCCGGGCCAAACCCGCGCGTTGTGCCTGCCGGCGTGCCGAGGCGAATGCCGCTGGTCACAAAGGGGCTGCGTGTGTCGTAAGGAATGCCGTTTTTGTTGCAGGTGAGCCATGCTCGGTCGAGGCCAGCCTCTGCCGATTTGCCGGTCACATCCATGGCGGTCAGATCGACCAGCATCGAGTGATTGTCTGTCCCGCCCGACACAATCCGCAGACCGTTTTCTTCCAAACTGGCCGCCAAAGCGCGAGCATTCTCGACGACTGAGTGCGCGTAAGTCTTGAAATCGGGGCGCAGAGCCTCGCGGAAGGCGACGGCCTTTGCGGCGACCACATGCATCAATGGGCCACCTTGCAGGCCAGGGAAAACCGCCATGTTGAACGGCTTGGTCAATTCCTCGCCATTCCACAGGATGATACCCGAACGCGGACCGCGCAGGCTTTTATGCGTAGTGCTGGTCACGACATGGGCGTGAGGGAAAGGCGAGGGATGGGCTCCGCCCGCAACCAGGCCGGAAATGTGGCTCATGTCGCATAGCAGATAGGCGCCAACCTCGTCAGCAATCTCGCGGAAACGGGGGAAATCCCACAGGCGCGAATAGGCGGTACCGCCGCAAATAATCAGCTTGGGCTTGTGCTCGCGAGCGGTCGCGGCAACTTCGTCCATATCGATCAGCTCATCATCTTTGCGAACGCCATAGGACACAGGATTGAACCATTTGCCGCTCATATTGACAGGCGAACCATGGGTCAGGTGACCGCCCGAATTGAGGTCGAGCCCCATAAAGGTATCGCCTGGTTGTAGCAGAGCCAGGAACACAGCTTGGTTCATCTGGCTGCCCGAATTGGGCTGCACATTGGCAAAGTTGCAGCCGAAAAGTTCCTTGGCTCGGTCAATCGCCAGCGTTTCGATCACGTCGGCATAATCGCAGCCGCCATAGTAACGCTTGCCCGGATAGCCTTCAGCATATTTGTTGGTGAAGACGCTCCCGGTGGCCTCCAACACAGCTTTGGAGGCGATGTTCTCGCTCGCGATCAGCTCGATCTTATCTTGCTGCCGGCTCAATTCATTCCCAACCGCTGCGGCGATTTCGGGATCGGCAGAGGCAAGGTCATCATGCCAGAAACGCTGCATGATGTCGGTCTGTTGGGATGGGGCTGTGCTCATGATCGTGCTCTTTAATCTGGGGCAGAGAATGGATTTTACTGAAGCGGTTCAATCGTGTCTGAGCCATCGGGAGGATGGCCCAATTTGTCGACGCGGCGGCGGTGGCGACCTTTGAAATCGTCGGCATCTGCAAAATCGGTCGCGAGGAATGTCGCGATGCAGGACTTAGCCATCTCGATGCCGGTCAACCGAGCGCCAAGGGCGATGCAATTGGCGTTGTTATGTTCGCGCGCGAGAGCGGCGGACAATGGCTCTGATACCAGCGCGCATCGCAAAGCTGGGTGCCGATTCACACTAATGGAAATGCCAATCCCGCTGCCGCACAGGGCAATACCGCGTTCCACGCTGCCATCGGCCACAACGGCGGCCAATTTGTAGCCATAATCAGGATAATCGACGCTTTCGCCGACATCGGGGCCGAGGTCGGCCACCTCATGTCCCTGATCGATGAGCCATTCGGCAAGTTCGGCCTTCATATCTGTGGCCGCGTGATCTGAAGCTATCGCAATACGCATGGCCGCCAACATAGTGTGGCGGTTTGATTCTCTCCACCCCAAGTGTGGATTTTTCGACCGCAATTAGTCTTCCAGCTTTTTGAGCTTCTTGCCGATCCATTTCCACAAGGCTTCGATCTCTAGCGCAGCCTTGCCAGAGGGGTCAGTTTCCGCCGCAGTTTCGCCCTTGGCGGACGAGCGATGAAAGGCCGCACGATCACCCAAAGTCACTGGGCACAGCTTTAGCCCCATCGATTTTGCCGACTTCTTTGCATCTTCGGTTAACACGGTCGCGCCTGCTGGCACCGAATTGAGCACAACAAATGCTGGCTTTTTGGCAAAGGAGACCAACTCGGCAATCGGTTCAAGCGCGTGCAGGTCAAAGGCGCGCGGTTTGCTGGGGATCAGCACAATGTCGGCTACCTTGATGGCTTCGCGGGCGGCGGCATCAGCATGGGGCGGTGTGTCGATCACTACAAAATCGACGCCGTTCTTTTGCGCGCCCTCGATTGTCCGACCAAGCCGGGCAGGGGGGCTGGTAACAACCACGGGCAGAAAGTCGCCGCGCCAATCGCCCCACGCAGCCGCAGTGGCCTGTGGATCGGTATCGATCACACAGCTTTCGAGCTTAGCCTGGGCGGCACGAGTGGCCAGATGTACGGCGAGAGTGGTCTTCCCAGAGCCGCCTTTTTGGCTGACGATAGCGATGGTTTTTGGCGTTGATTTGGTCATTATTACCTATTGGTGGGGGTGGAATATCGGGTCGGGAACGATCGACCTAGGCGCTATTGCTCGCCAAGCTGTCACTGATCAAGCCGTAGTTTTCGTCCGATAAAAACATGTTGTTTCGGTGGGTATCGTTGGATTGGTGCAATTTCCCGCGACCCACGATGTAGCTTTTCAATCCGGCGGTTTTCAACAATTCGATCAAGGAATGAGACGGTGCCTCGATGATTATCGCCGGCCTATGCTGGGCAATGGTTTGAAAGCCACCTTGAACAACGGCCTGCTCCAATCCCTGAACGTCAATCTTGATGACATCGGGCGTCAGGTTGAAATCGTCAAGCCGTTCAACCTTGACCGCATGGGTTGCGATTTTGAGTAACGACGGGTCAAACCGTGCCACGCGATCCGCATTCAGCCATTCTATAGCTGATGATCGATCGAGTGATGCAAGCCCGTCATATTCGAAATTGCGATAGCTCGGGATGTGCAATTGAAACGCGCCAGTTTCTGAGCCCAAACCAATGGGATGGATCGTTACGGTATCGTCGCCTGCGAAATTATCGGCCAGCGATGATGCAAGGGCTGCATTGGGTTCGAAGCCGATGATTTTGCTGGGATTTGCGCATCTTTTCAGTGCCAGAATGCTCTGGCCTCTGTTCCCTCCGACATCGATCGCGATATCGCATTTCGGCAGATGCGCAAGCAGACGGAATTCCGGCTCAATACGCCAGCCCAAGTTCCGCGTTGCCCAATTGTAGGCGTCAAACTTTGCCTGCCTGAGGCCCGGGAAAAAGGTCTGCATAGACCTCAATTCGCGCTTCAGAGCATTTTTGATCATGGCGGTTGGCGTTTTGCTCGCCATGAAACTTCTCAATTTGTTGCGGCGCAGCAAGTCTTACCAAAATGCCGCAGCTACTGGCAAGTCAGCCACCCCTAATCCAACTCAGATCCATATCCAATTTATGACGGATCACTTGAGGACAGTATTGGAGCAGCGCCTCTGTAGCACCTGACGCTAATTCTGGATGGATTGGAAATTCTCCGTGCTTTGTTTGAAGCACATTACCCTTTATAAAAGAGAACCTAGAGCCCTCTATATCGGCAATCGGAATAGCAGTGTTGGCGATTATTATACCTTCGGAGTTTATTCTAAATATTTCAGGATGTTGCCAATATCGCCAAATCGGTCTTGCAAGCCAAAAGCAGTACGTAAAACAAAGCCAACCAATCATATACGAAAGCCAGGTCGGCAATTTCACCCTGCCTTTGCCCACCGCCTCAGTGTCGATGGTTCCAGTTGTAGCCACTTCATAGATCCTCAACGCTGGCAATGTGGCCAAGAAACAAAGAAATAGCCCGGCAATTACGAGCGGCCGCCGTTTAACCCGGAAAGCCTGAACCGCAGGCACGGCCTTCTGAGTATCACTCGAATGCATAGAAGCGCGAAATCACTGATCCAGGAACGAACGCATTTTGCGCGAGCGCGATGGGTGCTTGAGCTTGCGCAGCGCCTTCGCTTCGATCTGACGAATACGTTCACGCGTCACGCTGAACTGCTGGCCAACTTCTTCCAAAGTGTGGTCAGTGTTCATGCCAATGCCAAAGCGCATCCGCAGCACGCGCTCTTCACGCGGGGTTAGCGAGGCAAGGACGCGGGTGACCGTTTCCTTCAAATTCGCTTGGATAGCAGCATCGACCGGAATGATCGCGTTCTTATCCTCGATGAAGTCGCCCAGATGCGAATCTTCCTCGTCACCAATTGGCGTTTCGAGGCTGATCGGCTCCTTGGCGATTTTCATCACCTTGCGCACTTTTTCCAGCGGCATAGACAGACGCGCTGCCATTTCCTCTGGAGTAGGCTCGCGGCCTTCCTCGTGCAGGAATTGACGGCTTGTTCGGACCAGCTTGTTGATCGTTTCGATCATATGGACCGGAATACGGATCGTGCGGGCCTGATCCGCGATTGAACGCGTGATCGCCTGCCTGATCCACCATGTCGCATAGGTGCTGAATTTGTAACCACGACGGTATTCAAATTTGTCGACCGCCTTCATCAGGCCGATGTTGCCTTCCTGAATAAGATCAAGGAATTGCAGCCCGCGATTGGTGTATTTCTTGGCGATAGAAATCACGAGGCGCAGATTGGCCTCAACCATTTCCTTCTTGGCGATACGCGCTTCACGCTCGCCTTTTTGCACCATGTTCACAATGCGGCGGAATTCTTCCAAACTCATGCCGGTCTGGCTAGCAATGTCGGCGATTTCCGCGCGAATACGCTCTACCGCATCGGCCTCTTTCTCGGCGAAAGCAGCCCATTTCTTGTCCTTCTTGGCCTTTTCCTTCAACCAACTGTCGTCCATTTCGTTGCCGATATAGACCTTCAGGAAGTCGACCCGCTTAACCTTGTGACGCTCTGCCAGGCGCAGCATCTGACCACCCAGAGCGGTCAGACGACGGTTAAAGGCGTAGAGATTGTCGACCAGAAATTCGATCTTGGTCGCGTGGAATTGCATGCTTTCCACTTCAGCGGTGAGCTCTTCGCCCAGTTTCTCGTAACGGTTTTCTTTTGCCTTAGGCAGCATTTCACCGCGAGCGAGAGTGTCCACGCGCTCTGCCTGAAGTTTCTCAAACTTCTTAAAGGTGCTGGTGATACGAGCAAAACGTTCGATCGCGTCAGGTTTCAGCGCGGCTTCCATCTGAGCGAGGGAAAGAGTGTTGTCCTCTTCCTCTTCTTCCTCTTCCTTCTTCTTGTCTTCGCCACCTTCGCCATCCTCGGCGTCGATGTCTTCGCTGTCGCTGTCGTCCTCGTCATCGTCGCGGATCGACGGGCCAGCGGAATCTTCGGTTATTTCGCCGTCGTCATCTTCTTCGGCACCCTCTTCCATCTTATCGGCAGGGGGTTCCTTGGACAGCATGGCATCCAGATCGAGGATTTCGCGCAGCTGCATTTCCTCGTCATTCAGCGCTTCTGACCATTGGATAATGGCGTGGAAGGTGATCGGGCTTTGGCACAGGCCGATGATCATCGTGTCGCGGCCGGACTCAATCCGTTTGGCGATCGCAATCTCGCCTTCGCGGCTGAGCAATTCCACTGCGCCCATTTCGCGCAGATACATCCGGACCGGATCATCGGTACGCTCGCCAGTGCCAGTTTTCTTGGCAACAGCAGCGGGCGCCTTCTTGGTTTCTTTCTTGGCGCCAACCTGCATCTCAGCCACTTCGGCCTCTTGCTCAGCTTCGGCCTCGGCCTCTTCGTCATTCTCGACGATCTGCACACCCATTTCGGACAACGCTGTCTGCACGTCCTCAATCTGGTCAGAGCCCATATCACCCGGCAGAGCTGCATTCAGCTCGTCCAGAGTGACATAGCCCTTCTTCTTGGCCTTGGTGATGAGCTTCTTGATCGTCGACTCATTGAGGTCGATCAAGGGAGCATCTTCGTTGTCAGCAGATTTTGCTTTTGAAGCCATTGTGTTCAATCAATCCGTTTCCAAATCACCAACCGGCTCGTCTTCCGGTTCGCGAGCAATCTCTAAATCGGCCGCATTGGCCGCTTTCTTCCGCCCGAAATTCTTCAAGCGATCGTTCAAAGTGTTGAGCCGCTGACGCAATCTTGCCTGCTCGGCAAAAGCCCCTTCCGGGTCTGAATCGAAACGAGCAGTGGACGCAGCTATCGCAGCCTCCAAAGCCGGTTTTTCGACCAGCAACGTCACAGCCTCAGCCAGTTCCGCGCGCGCATCTACCGGGTTGGTGCCCTCTCTGAGGAAGGCGTATCGATCTCGATCCGGTGGGGCGGGAAGGCCTTGCTCATGCGATATGGCCGTTCCTGCGCGCGAATCAAGCGTTTCTGCGATTTCAAACAACGATTCCACCAGAATTGTTGTTTTTGGATCAAGTTGGGCCAATCTGCCGAGTGCTTCGGTGTGTAGCGCGATCTGGTCTGGATGCCTCAAAAGCCCGGCCAATACCGCAGCGGCCAGAGCATCGCGCGAACCGCCCGAAATGGCTTTGCGCAAGCGGCCCAAGGCATCACCCGACATTTGCGGTATGGGCGGTTTGTAGTCACGCCCCTTCCATTGCGAGCGCCCGCCACCTTGGCCACCCTGCCGCGGGGTAAACTCGCGCTTGGGGAAAGCAAAGGCGGAAAAGCGGTCGAGCAATTCGCGGCGGTAAAGCGCCTGAATATCGGGATGCTCAATCGCGTTCACATGATCCATCAACCGCGCTTTCAAACCGGCCTTGTCTTCGGGTGTGTTCAGAACCTGAGCATCGCGTTCAAACATCCACAATGTGTCGAGCAATGTGGCCGGGTCCGCCAGCAAAGCTTCCATCGCGGCGGTACCGCGTTGGTTGATCAGATCGTCCGGGTCGAGCCCGGTTGGCAATTGTACAATCGATAGCGACTTGCCCGGCTGCAGCATTGGCAGTGCCCGCCCGATGGCCCGCATCGCGGCCCGCTGTCCTGCGGCATCGCCATCGAAGCACAGTACCGGCACATCCACCATGCGCCATAGCATTTGCAGCTGAGTCTCGGTCAGCGCCGTTCCCAAGGGGGCCACCGCATCATCAATTCCCGCATTGGCGAGAGCAATGACATCCATATAGCCCTCGACCACAACCATCCGATCGCTCTTGCGCGAAGCGGGACCTGCGCGATGCAGATTATAGAGCGTGCGCCCCTTGTCGAACAAAGGCGTGTCGGGCGAGTTGAGATATTTCGCGACACCATCGCGCGATTCCAGAATGCGACCGCCAAAGGCAATCACCCGGCCTCGCGCATCTTGAATGGGCAGCATCAACCGATCACGAAACCGGTCATAAGGCGCCTTGTTGTCGACCGAGATCTGCATGCCGGATTCGACCAGCATGTCCGCCTCAAATTTGGACAAGGCTCCTTTCAGTGCGACTTTGCTGTCGGGAGCAAATCCAAAGCCAAATTCTTCGATGATGGAACGGCCAAACCCGCGATTGATCAAATAGTCGCGCGCGGCCGTACCGCTATCGCCGCGCAAATTGTCAAAGAACCATTGCTGCGCAGCCTCGGTCACATCGATCAGGCTGGCACGCTTTTCCGCTTGTTTGGCAGCGCGGGGATCAGGGGCAGGGACCTCCATCCCGGCCTCTTCGGCCAATTGCTTGACCGCATCCATAAAACCCATGCCGCGCTGGTCGGTCATCCAGCGGATCACATCGCCATGCGCCCCGCAACCAAAGCAGTGGTAAAAGCCCTTTTGATCATTGACCGTGAAGCTGGGCGATTTCTCGTCATGAAACGGGCAGCACGCTTTCCACTCGCGCCCGGCACGCTGCAATTTGTCCGTCCGCATAATGACGGTCGACAACGTCACGCGCGCGCGAAGTTCATCCAGCCATTGGGGGGAAAGTGCCATCCTTCTTTAGTGAGCGAGAGCGGCGCAGGATTCAAGCAAGACTGTGGAACAGTCTGTGCGAATTTAGCTCAGCGCCGCTTTCACCAATCCGCTGGCCAGTCCCATATCCAGCACTGCGCCATATTTGCCTTTTAACTGGCCCATCACTTTGCCCATATCTTTCATGCCCTCTGCACCAGTGGCTGCCTTGATCTCAGCGATGGCAGCCTTGGTTTCGTCCTCGCTCATCATTTGGGGCAAGAAACCTTCGATGATTGTCAGTTCAGCGCGTTCAGCATCGGCCAACTCCGCGCGCCCACCTTCATCATACATGGTGATCGATTCGCGCCGCTGCTTGGCCATTTTTTGCAAAACGCCAGTGACCAACTCATCATCGGGCACGGTTTTGTCGGATGTGCGCAGCTCAATATCCTTATCCTTGATCTTGGCGGATATCTGACGAAGCGTTGCGGTGCGCTCTTTTTCCTTGGCCTTCATCGCGGTGATTGTGGCGGCTTTAATTTCGTCGCGCAGTGAGGAATCGGACATGTTGAGTGTTTCCTGTGGATGGATCGTTGTTGCAACGCCACTTATCGCACATTTGGCCCCTGCGATAGGTTGACGTGGGTGAGGGGTGCCCTTAGCGAACATCACTTAGCGACATCGCCGGAAAACCTTTTACTTGGAGAGCCCTTTATGGCTTCTGCCTCTACACCTGCGCAACCCAAAGACGCGACGGGAATCATCGTACTCGCCGATGGCACTGTGGTGTGGGGCATGGGTTTCGGCGCAAGCGGTTCTGCCGTGGGCGAGGTGTGCTTTAACACGGCGATGACTGGCTATCAGGAAGTGATGACCGACCCCAGCTATGCCGCGCAAATCGTCACCTTCACCTTCCCCCATATCGGTAATGTGGGCACCAATGGCGAAGATTTGGAAAGCCGGGTTGAAAGCGCGGTGGGTTGCATCACGCGCGAAGCAGTGACCCCGGCCAGCAATTTCCGCAGCGAGAACGAATTTACCAGCTGGATGGAAGCCAATGGCAAGATCGGGCTGTCTGGTGTGGATACGCGCGCGCTAACCCGCCGCATCCGCCAATCGGGCGCTCCCAATGCTGTGATCGCGCATTCGGCTGATGGCACATTCGACATTCCCGCTTTGCTGAAACAAGCGCAGGAATGGTCTGGTCTAGAAGGGCTGGACTTGGCCGAGCGCGTAACCCGCGAAGCGTTGGAAGATTGGGCCAAAATGCCCGGTGGCGCTGGCGCTTGGACATTGGGCAAAGGCTATGCTGCGGGCGAGGGGGATGCCCAAGATAATAGGCGCCCCCATGTGGTGGCAATTGATTACGGCGCGAAGGACAACATCTTCCGCAATCTGGTTCACGCTGGCGCTCGCGTCACCGTGGTTCCGGCAAAGACTTCACTGGAGGACATCCTATCGCACAATCCCGATGGCGTGTTCTTGTCGAACGGTCCGGGTGATCCGGCAGCAACGGGCGAATATGCGGTTCCGGTGATCAAGGCTCTGCTCAACCGCGATATGCCATTGTTCGGCATTTGCCTTGGCCACCAAATGCTGGCGCTGGCCGCAGGGGCGAAAACCACCAAGATGCATCAGGGCCACCGCGGCGCCAACCATCCTGTGCAGAGGGTCGGCGGCACTTGGGGCGACAGCGAGGCTCTGGTCGAGATCACCAGTATGAACCACGGTTTCGCGGTCGATGGAGACACTCTGCCCGAGGGTGTCGAGCAAACCCATGTCAGCCTGTTCGATGGCAGCAATTGCGGCATCGCAATCAAGGGTAAGCGGGCTTTCGGCGTGCAATATCACCCCGAGGCATCACCTGGCCCCATGGACAGCTTCTACCTGTTCGAAAAATTCGTTGGGGGTTTGGGGTGAGAGCTTACGCGTCCTTTGCGACCATTTGCGTGTTTTCCTTCTCCATTTGTGGTTGCAGCCCAAATGTAGCGAGTGACCTCAGTCAAGATGGCGATTGCGAGGCGACCTTCAGCAAGGTCGAATATTCTAATTGGTCTGCGCGCTTCGCGTCCAGATCAAGTGGTCAGATTTCGATGACTTACGAAATTACCTTGCCTTTCAACGACATGAAGAAAATCGAAAATTCTTTAGTTGAACTGCCTGGAACTGCTCAGCAAATCAGTTTTGACAATAGTGGCGCGGCTAATGTCCTCATTTCTAATGCGCCAGTCCCAGTTGTTGTCTCCGTAACAACCTCAGCCGATGGAAGTGAGGAAACCGCTACGACGAACTATCCAGTTGTGCATGATCTTTGTGCATCAGCAGCAAGGGTAGGCGGAACGTTGACCAATATTTCGCTCGATACGTCCGGTTATCGTCTTGACGATGGCAAACTCCACATCTCTCCTAGTCCTTGAGGTTGCATTCAAATAATGCCCAAACGTACTGACATATCCTCCATCCTCGTCATTGGCGCTGGTCCGATCATTATCGGTCAGGCGTGCGAGTTCGATTATTCTGGCACGCAGGCGATCAAGGCACTGCGCGAGGAGGGTTATCGCGTCATTTTGGTGAATTCCAATCCGGCCACGATCATGACCGATCCCGAATTTGCCGATGCGACCTATATCGAGCCGATCACGCCCGATATTGTCGCCAAGATCATTGATAAGGAACGCCCGGACGCCTTGCTCCCAACGATGGGCGGGCAAACCGCGTTGAATTGCGCGCTGGCGCTGGATGCTGATGGTACGCTAGAGAAATATGGCGTCGAAATGATCGGCGCAAAGGCGGATGTGATCGACAAAGCGGAAAACCGCCTGCGGTTCCGCGATGCGATGGACAAGATCGGTCTCGAAAGCGCGCGCAGCGGCACCGCGCATACAGTGGACGAGGCGTTTGCGGTGCTCGAACGCACTGGACTTCCCTCGATCATCCGGCCCAGCTTTACCATGGGCGGCACGGGCGGCGGGATCGCTTATAACAAGGCCGAATTCGAAGCGATTGTGCGCGGCGGCATTGATGCCAGCCCAACCAATGAAGTGCTGATCGAGGAATCGCTGCTTGGTTGGAAAGAGTATGAGATGGAGGTTGTCCGCGATAAGAAGGACAATTGCATCATCATCTGCTCGATCGAAAATGTCGATGCGATGGGCGTGCACACCGGCGATTCCATCACCGTGGCACCGGCGCTGACGCTGACCGATAAAGAATATCAGATAATGCGCACCGCATCGCTCAACGTGCTGCGCGAAATTGGCGTCGAAACTGGCGGCTCCAATGTGCAATTTGCGGTCAATCCCAAGGATGGCCGCTTGATCGTGATCGAGATGAACCCGCGTGTCTCGCGCTCATCTGCTCTGGCCTCCAAGGCGACAGGTTTCCCGATTGCGCGCGTCGCGGCGAAGCTGGCGGTGGGATACACTCTGGACGAGATTACCAACGAGATTACCGGGGCGACCCCGGCCAGCTTTGAACCGACAATCGATTATGTTGTGACCAAAATCCCGCGCTTTGCGTTCGAGAAATTCAAAGGGGCCAAGAATGAATTGGCCACCGCGATGAAATCGGTCGGCGAAGTGATGGCAATCGGCCGCAATTTCCAGGAAAGCATGCAGAAGGCGCTGCGTGGTCTGGAAACGGGCCTCGACGGGTTCAACCGTGTGCCAGAACTGGAAGGCGTACACCGCGATGTGATCACCGCCGCTCTGTCCAAACGCACGCCCGACCGGCTGTTGCAAGTGGCCCAAGCATTTCGCGAAGGTCTGACGGTGGAGGATATTCACCCGATTACGGGATATGACCGCTGGTTCCTGCGCCAGATCGAGGAGATCATTGCTGCAGAGGCTGATGTTTCCGCCAATGGTCTGCCAGGTGATGCGGCGGCGCTGCGCAGGCTGAAGTCGATGGGCTTTTCTGACAAGCGTCTTGCGACTTTGGCGGTGCGTTCCGTCGGTGTGGCTGGCGGTATGGCCGAAACACAGGCGCGCCGTTCGGGCCTGTTGCACGATGCCTTGCAAGCGATGGCTGGGGCAACATCGGAAGAAGAAGTGCGCGCTCTGCGTGACAAATTGGGCGTCCATCCGGTGTTCAAGCGGATCGACAGCTGCGCCGCCGAATTCGAGGCGATCACGCCCTATATGTACTCAACCTATGAAGCACCCAGCTTTGGCGAGCCTGAGTGCGAGGCAATCCCGTCTGACCGGCGCAAAATCGTGATTTTGGGCGGTGGACCCAACCGGATCGGGCAGGGGATCGAGTTTGATTATTGCTGCGTCCATGCCTGTTTCGCGCTGGAAGAGGCCGGGTTTGAGACCATCATGGTCAATTGCAATCCGGAAACGGTCTCGACCGATTATGACACATCCGACCGGCTCTATTTTGAGCCGTTGACGGCGGAAGATGTGCTCGAAATCTTGCGGGTTGAGCAATCCACTGGTGAATTGGTCGGGGTGATCGTGCAATTTGGCGGGCAAACGCCGCTAAAACTGGCTCAGGCGCTCGAAGATGAAGGCATCCCGATCCTTGGCACATCGCCCGATGCAATTGATCTGGCCGAAGACCGTGAGCGTTTTGCCAAGCTGGTCGATCAGCTGAAACTGAAACAGCCGGAAAATGGTATTGCCAAGAGCCGGGACGAGGCAGCCGCAGTTGCCGCGCGTATCGGCTATCCCGTGCTGCTGCGCCCCTCCTATGTGCTGGGTGGGCGGGCGATGGAGATCGTCGATAGCGAAGCTCAGCTCGACAATTACATCAACACCGCGGTCAATGTGTCAGGCGATAGTCCGGTGTTGATCGACCAATATTTGCGCGATGCGACCGAATGTGATGTCGATGCGCTGTGCGATGGTGATGAAGTGCGCATCGCAGGCGTAATGCAACATATTGAGGAGGCCGGGGTCCATTCCGGCGACAGCGCGTGCACTTTGCCGCCTTACTCATTGTCCGACGACATCGTTGCCGAAATGGAGCGACAGGCCAAGGAATTGGCCTTTGCCTTGGAAGTGCGCGGCCTGATGAACATTCAATTCGCGGTGAAGGATGGTCCAAATGGCGAAGAGGTCTATCTGATTGAGGTCAATCCGCGCGCCAGCCGGACGGTGCCATTCGTCGCCAAGGCCATCGGACAGCCTGTGGCAAAAATCGCAGCGCGGGTGATGGCGGGCGAAAAATTGAGCAATTTTGAACCGTTCAAGCGTGATTTGCCTTATATGGCGGTGAAAGAGGCGGTGTTCCCATTCAACCGCTTCCCCGGCAGCGACCCGGTGTTGACGCCAGAGATGAAATCGACCGGCGAAGTGATGGGGATAGACACCACCTTTGCCGCCGCTTTCCTCAAATCTCAGCTAGGCGCTGGATCGAGTTTGCCCGAAAGCGGAACGGTGTTTGTGTCGGTAAAGACAGGGGACAAACAGATCATCGTCCCGGCGGTAAAAGCGCTTATCGAACAAGGGTTTGATATTATCGCAACGGGCGGCACTCAATCCTATTTGACCGAGCAGGGTTTGAAGGTGGAACGGGTCAATAAGGTGGCCGAGGGCCAGCCGCATATCGTCGACAAAATCATCGATGGTGATGTCGCTCTGATTTTCAACACGACCGAGGGTTGGCAGAGCCTGCTAGACTCCAAATCGATCCGCGCATCGGCTTTGGAAGCGAAGGTTCCCTACTATACAACCGCCACCGCATCGGTGGCTGCGGCCAAGGCAATTGGGTCTGTAAACGCAACGCAGCTTGAAGTCCGGTCATTGCAAGACTATTATAGCTAAACAGATCAAGCGTACCTCCCGACATTTCGACGAGAAGGCGCCGCCTCGATAGAAGCGGCAAGGCTCTTTATTTCGGAGTTTTTGGGTGGTTCGGGACTTAAGAAAGACGGGATTTCTACGATGGATAAGGTTCCAATGCTCGCGGAAGGCTACGAGCGGCTGACAGCCGACTTGAAGGAGCTGCGCGCAGAACGCCCGAAGATTGTTGATGCGATTGAGGAAGCTCGCGCGCATGGCGATCTGTCGGAAAATGCCGAATATCACGCTGCGAAGGAACGTCAGGGCCAGGTTGAGGCTATGATCGGCGACATCGAAAGCAAGGTCACTCGCGCGCAGATTATTGATCCTACGACGCTTTCGGGTGACAAGATTATCTTCGGCGCAACCGTCACTTTGCTGGATGATGATGACAAGCCGGTGAAGTATCAGATCGTGGGTGAGACCGAGGCAGATGCCGCCAGCGGCCGCATTTCCTACAGCTCACCTCTGGCGCGCGCTATGATCGGCAAGAACTTGCAAGACGAGATCGAAGTGACGGTCCCGTCGGGCGACAAGTTCTATCTGGTCGACAAGATCGAATTCATCTGATCGGGTGAGGCTGGCTCAATCGAGCAGCTTTTCCATCGCGTAATTGTGAATCGCAACCGGACCGTTGAGGCTTCCGGCGGGACCTTCTATTTCGAAGTCGCGGCGGTGGGTGACCAGATATCCGGCACGCTCAAAAGCGGGGCGGGCAAGTTCACTCGCCTCGGTGTAGAGCCTTTGGACCGCGAGCGATGCTGCGTGCTGCTCTGCCTCTAACAACAATTGTACGGCCAATCCCTGCCGCGTGTGATCGGGGTGGCAATAGAGGTGGTCGAGATGGCCGCCTTCTCCTGGCTCACGTTCCAACAGGGTATAGGCAACAGGAATATCGTTCGCATCGGCAGCGATGATGATGATCGCACCTTTGTTCACTCGTTCGCGATATCTGTCAGGAGTTGGGCCGCGCGCCGACCACGCGGCGACTTGCGCCTCACTATAGGCTCTTGGGCCGATGACCGCGATCGCCGAACGGAGAACTCCGCTCAGCGCGTCCGCGTCCGTGTCTCGATATTGCCGAATGGCATAGGCCATTGCCGAGGCTATGTGTCGGGGGTCAGCAATTTGTGCAGATGGACCACCACATAACGCATTTCCGCATCGTCTACGGTGCGCTGTGCTTGTCCACGCCAAGCTTCCTCGGCAGAATCATAATCGCTATAAACGCCCACAACATGGACACTTTCAGGGTCCTGAAACTCCATGGAGCGCGGATCTTTGACCCGGCCGCCCATGACGAGGTGCAATTTCTGCTTAGGGGTGGTTTCTTCCATTAATCCAATATCCTTGCAGGGAAAATTCTGACGCGAGTCTTAGGCAATCCGGGCGCCATGGGCCAGCAATTTTGCAAGATGCATTGCCATTTGGGGCAAAGCCAATTGGCAGCTTAGTGGACGATCCGATTGCGCGTATCGCGGACAACACGGCCAGCTTTACGCGATACCTTGCGGGTGGCGGTTTTGGTCTTGTCCGCCGCTGTGCCAGCAATATGCGCAGCTTCGCGCTTCGCCACGCGGGCTCTGTCGCTGAAATTATCGCCAAAATCCTCCAACCGGTCCTGACCATCGCGAGCGACTTCGCTGGCTTTGTCGATCGCTTGGATACCGTAACGGATCGCGGCATCGGTCACGAGAGCGGCAAAAACGCCGCTGCGCTTGGTCAGGCGTCGACCAGGCTTTGTCATCGCCCCGATTGCCAGCCCAACAACAATCGCACCGCCCATCGTGGCAAGCGGATGCTTTTTTACGAATGCGGTTGCATTATCGGCGGTCTCTTTTGCGGCGATTTGCAAAGAGCGTGCTTCATGGCGCTTCTCTGATGCTTCGATTTTTTCACGGAGCGCGTCGCGCTTTTCATCACTGGTCATAGGATTTCTCCGACAATTGCCATTCTAGCTGGGTTTTCTAGGTCGGTGGCAGGGTTTGGGGGTCAGTATTGTGTGTTGCGGCGGGGGTATCTGAGTCCGCCATGTGCTCGTCATCTGCCGCATCTTCGGTAAGCTTTTGGGTCGTCTGTTCTGAATCATCCAGCGGCTTGTCGTCGAGAAGAGCCAAAATCGGATTGCGTGCAAACCACAATACAATCCCGCCGATTAACGCTGCCAAAATGCCGCGGTGATTGTCTGCCTGGTCGCCAGCTTTCTCAAGCACATCGGTTGCGCCATCGCCAATCCGCCCGGCCAACCGCTTGCCTAGACTAGGCCCGCTCATGATGTTCTTCACATGCGAAATATCGGCACTCAAAAGGCTGCGAGCGGTGTCACGCAATGCCTTGTCCTCATGCATTTGATCTTTACGCTTGCTCACTTGCCATTGCCTTTAAACGCATCGGCGATCTCAATCCCGCGCGAGCGCATGAACAGCAGAAGGATGACCGCCATTAGCAAGAGCGCGCCAACCACCGCGGCGGTCGCTCCCCATGGGCCAATTACAGGTGTCAGAGCGATCAGAACGCCCACTACCAAAGCAATCAGCGCAAGATGAACAAAACCCAGTGCAAACATGCCGAACAGAGCGGCATCCTTGGTACGATTGGCAACAAATCCGGCGCGGGACTTCTGAAATGCTAGTTCAGCCTCGGCATAGGTTTTGCCATCATCGACCAGCGCAAGGATTTCGTCCGAAAGAGACGCATCTTGCGCGTCATCCTCATCCTCGCCGCGGATCGCCGCGTCCATCTCATCTTCTGCGTCCTGCCGTTCTGCGGGCAGGTCGTCCTCGCGCATGTACAGCCCCCCTTACCGGTGCTTAGTCGCGGTTGCCGCCGCCAAACATTCTGGCGAGCAGGAAACCAGCAACTGCAGCGATGCCTACGGCAACGCCGGGGCTCTTGCGAACAAATTCGCGCGCATCTTCACCGATTTCGTCTACGCTCTTCGCGTCGAGCTTGACCGAGGCTTCGCTCAGGCTGCGTGACGCCTTGCGGGCATAATCGCCATATTGCTCGCCCAGTTTCTCGTCAATTTGCTCAGCGGAATCGGACACGACCTTGCCAAGTGATGATAGTGCGTCGCTGGCCTTGGACTTGCCTTCAACGGCGAGTTCGCCTGCTTTGGTCTTGGCATCTGCGCCATAATTCTTGGCTTCGGTAACCAAATCGCCGGTTTTACCCTTGGCTTGATCACGATAGGTGCCAGCGCGGTCGCCTGCTTCTGCTTTCAGAGCAGCGGCGCCGGCTTTCGCTTCATCAAGCGCAGCGGTGAAACGGGTTTTGGCTTCGGATGTGTTGTCGGTTGTCTTGGTCACGGTCTTTGCTTTCTTTGGGGCCGCTTTCTTCGCGGTTGTGGTCTTGGTGGTTTTCTTTGCGGGTGACTTGCGCGTTTTGGTCGCGCCGGAGCTGCTTGAGCTTCCTTGTGCCATAGTTTCCTCCTTAGTACGCCCTGCGGCCAGTCGCGGTCACATGCGTTTACGTATTCAGACGGCCAAACTCAATTGTTTGGCACTCAATAATACAACGCAACTTGCGCAGTTTTGTTCCGACGCATACAGGCGCTGTAATCCCTATTTGGGGGTGTCTTAGCTGATTACAACACTTAAGCTGCGGAGCAAAGCCAGATGACGTCAATTATCGATCTGCATGGTCGCGAAATTCTGGACAGCCGGGGTAACCCGACGGTCGAAGTCGATGTCTTGCTGGATGATGGCAGTTTTGGCCGTGCGGCGGTACCATCGGGTGCCTCTACCGGCGCTTACGAGGCGGTTGAGCTGCGCGACGGAGACAAAACCCGTTACTTGGGCAAGGGTGTGTTGAAAGCCGTCGATGCGGTCAACACAGAGATCGCCGACGCTATCTTGGGTCTCGACGCAGAGGATCAGCGCGACATTGATCTGGCGATGATCGATCTGGACGGCACACCCAACAAGGCACGTCTGGGGGCCAACGCGATTTTGGGCGTTAGTCTGGCCATTGCGAAGGCGGCTGCCAATGCGCGCGGTCTGCCGCTGTATTCCTATCTCGGCGGAGTATCAGCTCACGTTCTTCCAGTGCCAATGATGAATATCATCAATGGCGGCGAACATGCTGATAACCCTATCGATATTCAAGAATTTATGGTCATGCCGGTCGGCGCAGACAGCATTGCCGAAGCAGTGCGGTGGGGGTCGGAAATTTTCCACACGCTGAAAAAGGGCCTGCATGACAAGGGGCTGGCGACATCGGTTGGGGACGAGGGCGGCTTTGCCCCGGATCTGGCCAGCACACGCGATGCGTTGGACTTTATCATGGCCTCTGTCGAACAGGCTGGGTTCAAACCGGGCGAAGACGTGGTCTTGGCGCTCGATTGCGCGGCGAGCGAGTTCTACAATGATGGCAAATACCAGATCTCTGGCGAGAATTTATCGCTGGATGGCGCTGAAATGGCAGAATATCTGGCCAAATTGTGCGCCGATTATCCCATCCGCTCGATTGAAGACGGCATGGACGAGGATGATTGGGAGGGCTGGGCGGCTCTCACCCAAAGCATAGGCGATACAGTGCAATTGGTTGGCGATGATTTGTTTGTGACCAATCCAGAGCGGCTTTCAACCGGAATTGAGAAGGGCATCGCCAATTCTCTGCTGGTTAAGGTCAACCAAATCGGATCCTTGACCGAGACATTGGCGGCGGTCGATATGGCCCACCGTGCAGGCTATACCTCGGTCATGAGCCATCGCTCAGGCGAGACAGAAGACGCCACTATCGCTGATTTGGCCGTAGCGACCAATTGCGGTCAGATCAAAACCGGGTCACTGGCGCGGTCGGACCGTCTGGCGAAATACAACCAGCTGATCCGGATTGAGGAAGAATTGGGCGGTAGCGCGGTCTACGCTGGTAAGGCTTGCTTCGGGGCCTAATTCGGCGTCTGATTCAGTGGTTAGTTCGGAGCGCGCTCGACTGAGCGGAAGTACTCGCTCATCCGGGCGATGCCATCTTCGCTGATCCGCACCAAAATGCGCCGCTGATCGGCCAAATCCTTTTCCCTCACGACCAAGGCATTGTCTTCCAGCACGCCGAGCCATCTTAGACCGGTGGTGGGCGGTGCTGCGGAGCCAATACAGGCGCTAGAAACGGAGACCTCGTTTTCTTTGAGGAAGGCGATGAACAGGTGGAGCAATATGTCCCATGCAGGCTCCCCGAACAGATCGGCCGAGCCGATTATTTGCTCACGTTTGCGGCGGTCTGCATAGGCCTTCTCTGCCAAAGCGAGCAATTTGCGGCGCGATAGCGGCGTATCATCTGTATGGGGCGCATCATCGGCTTGGGATGAGGTGGGTTCGCCAGATCCTACGGAAGTTGGATGATTTGCCCGAATGGACCGAGCAAGCGTCATCAACTCGTCTGCAATAGACTCCATATCGGTGGAATGATCGATTTGAACCTGGCTGTTCATAGGCCATGATTTATCGAATCATGGGCGCGTCCGAACCCTAGGACGACTACCTATATAGATTGTCATAAGGGGTGCATTGACCCTTTGCTTGGCGGCTCAGGCTGGCGGGCTAAAGAAGTGCCATTGCCTGATCTCGGCGCAATTGATTGATCGCGGCATCCACATGGGCTGCGGCGATATTCGCTCCGATCTGGTCTAGACTGGCCAGTTGAAGCTCCAAGGCATGAATGATTGTACCCTGCTTTCCCGCAGGGGTATTTTTTTCTTTGCTCAATTTACTGTCTTCCCGAACAGCGACCTGTGCCAATGTGTTAGCGCGATCAGGACAAGGAATACAGTTGAGAATGCTCGACTTTCAACATAAACCCTTTAGAAATCCTCTAGTTAGTATTTATACCTAGTTGGGTTTCTGTAGGTCAAGAATCGCTCCTAGGCCCTGAACTTCTGCTGCAAATCGAGCAATGCGAGAGTTGCTTGGGCCGCCTCTCCACCCTTATTCTTCTGTTCAGGATCGGCGCGAACCAAGGCTTGCGCCTCGTTTTCGACCGTCAAAATACCATTGCCAATCGCAATGCCGTCCATAGTCAGGGCCATGATCGCACGCGCGCTTTCGCCCGCCACGATCTCGAAATGGTAAGTTTCGCCGCGAATAACCACTCCGATTGCGACGAAGCCGTCATAACGCTCGCTATCGGCGGCAAGGGTGATTGCTGCGGGGATTTCCAGCGCGCCCGGCACGGTTATAACCTCTGCCGTATGGCCTGCGCTCTCGATCGCGGCTTTGGCGCCAGCGATTAGCATATCGTTCAATTGCCCATAGAAACGGGCTTCGACTATCAGGATATGAGCCATAAAAACTTACTCCGGAATGGGGTGATGATCGACGATGTTGAGGCCATAGCCCTCAATAGCGACGACATTGGGTTGGCTGTTGCTGAGCAGGATCATGTCGTCCACGCCCAGATCAGCAAGGATTTGCGACCCGATCCCGACGTTTCTGACCTCGTCTTCCTCGCTATAGGCTTTGCGCGATGCAGGGCGACCGGTGATAATCACGATGATGCCAGAGCCATGCTCGCCAACCGCCGTCATGGCGCGTTGCAATGTGCGTTTTCGTGCGCCCGGCTTGCCCAAAATGTCATCAAAGACTGAAATCGGGTGGACCCGCGCCAAGGTGGCCTCGCCCGGCGTAACATGGCCTTTTTGCAAGGCATAGTTCTCGCTGCCGTCGACGGTGTTGCGGTAGGTCTTAAGCTGCCATTGCCCGCCATAGTCGGATTCAAAGCTGCGCTCTTCAACCTTCTCGACCAGGTGATCATTGCGCATGCGGTATTCGATCAGGTCGCGAATGGTGCCGATCTTCAGATCATGCTTGCGAGCAAAGGAAATCAAATCATCCAGCCGCGCCATCGTGCCGTCTTCATTCATGATCTCGCAGATCACACCCGATGGGTTCAGCCCAGCAAGCCGCGAAATATCGACCGCCGCTTCGGTATGACCTGCGCGCACCAGCACCCCGCCATCGCGCGCAGTGAGAGGAAAGACATGGCCCGGCGTAACGATGTCTTCGGGGCCCTTGGCCGCATCAATAGCCACCGACACGGTTCGCGCCCGGTCGGCTGCAGAAATGCCGGTCGTGACACCTTCCTTCGCCTCGATCGAGATGGTGAAAGCGGTCTGCATGCTCTCGCGATTGTTGCGGGTCATCGGCTCCAGGTCGAGCTTTTCCACGCGCTTGCGGTCGAGCGCGAGGCAGATCAGACCGCGTCCGTGGGTCGCCATGAAATTGATCGACATCGGGGTGGCCATTTGGGCCGGGATGATCAGATCACCCTCATTTTCGCGATCTTCGTCATCAACCAAAATATACATCCGCCCATTGCGAGCCTCGTCGATGATCTCCTCAATGCCGACGAGGGCAGGGCGATCATCATTTTCCAACAGAAACGCCTCCAGCTTGGACAAAGTCTCGGCTGTCGGGTTCCAACCGTCCTCGCCGCATTCGCGCAAAGTGTTGGCGTGAAGACCTGCAGCGCGGGCGAGACCGGCGCGGGTGATTGTCCCAGATGCAATTAGCTCGCGGACGTTTTCTTGGGTGGATGTGCTCATGTCAGTCAACTATCACATTATAATGTGATTGCAAGTCAACAAATGTGACAGGATGATGTGATCGGGTGTTTTGCGGCTTTGCGCAAGCGCGCTAGGGGAAGAAAATGGTGGACCCTGTTGGGTTCGAACCAACGACATTCTGATTAAGAGTCAGACGCTCTACCAACTGAGCTAAGGGTCCACTGTATTCGTTTCGCGGAAGGGTGGTTGGCCATTTCGATACAAGGCCCGAATCCATACCTAAAGCAAAGAGGCGCTGCATATAGCGCCGATTGTTGCAAAAGAAAGGGGTTCAGCCTGTTGGCTTGCAGAAAATCAATGCAGGCGGCGTTTGGGCGCTTCGCGGTTCCACCGATTCACCATCAACAATCCCCCGATGCAGATCATATTGGTCATCATTGATGAACCGCCATGGCTCATGAAGGGCAGAGGGATGCCAACCACTGGTGCCAGTCCCATGACCATCATCAGATTGATCGCGACATAGAAGAAAATTGTCGCCGTCAGACCGGACGCCAACAGCCGGGCAAAGCGGTCATCTGAATTAAGCGCGACCCGCCAGCCCCAGCGCAGGATGATGGCGAAAACGCCGATCACAAAGATCCCGCCGATCAGGCCCCATTCCTCGGCCATGGTGGCAAAGACAAAATCGGTGTGAGGTTCGGGCAGATAATTGAGGTGGCTTTGCGATCCATTGTTGAACCCCTTGCCCTCAAACCCGCCAGAACCGATCGCAATCTTTGATTGGGTGATGTGGTAGCCAGCACCCAGCGGATCGCTCTCTGGATCGAGGAAAGTGGTGACGCGGCGCTGTTGGTATTCTTGCAAGCCGAAGAAAAAGGCGAGCGGAACGGCGACCGCGCCGGCGGCTCCGGCAATGGTGAACCAGCGCATCGGAAGCCCGGCAAGGAACATCACAACCGCTCCGCCAAAGGCTATGGCTAGCGCAGTGCCCAGATCAGGCTGCATCAAAACTAGGGCCATTGGCAGACCGACCAATACGCCGGATGGTACCAACGCACGCCAAGTTGAGATCATCCCAACGGGCAGCGAATCATAGAACCGAGCGAGGACCAGCACGACCACCGGCTTCATTACTTCAGAGGGCTGAAGGCGCATGAAACCCAGATCGAGCCAGCGCTGGCTACCGCCGCCCATCGCTCCAATTGTTTCCACCGCCACCAACAGTAGCAAGACCGCGACATAGGCCGGATAGGTCAGGAATTTCACCACGTCCTTGCTGAACATGGCAATGATGCTGGCCATGACCAGAAAGACGGCAAAGCGGATCAGATGTGACGCGGCAAAGGGCTGCATTGCGCCGCCAGCAGCTGAGTAAAGGACAGCTGCGCCAAATCCGATCAGCAACAGCAACGGGATCAGCATTTGCCATGGCTGGCGTGCGATGGGTTCAGGAATGATCGAGGTCATTGGCTCGATCCCGAAACGGGCGGGGGTGAACCTGACGCAGTTTGATTGGCGCGCGGTTTGATAAATTCTTGGGCGACTTCTTGGGTTCGCTCAGCCTCTACCCTTGCCTCAGCCTCGACTTGGTCGAAGATTTCCTCGTCCCGGCGAGGTGCAGGCGGAACTGTGGTGCCGCGTTCTGCGGCATAGGCTGCATAATTTTTTTCCAAGCGTTCCTGAGCGCTGCCGCCCCATTGGCCTTCCAATCGTCGCAGCGCATCCATGCCTTTTCCCGGATCGAACATGAAGGTCATGACATCACGCGCGATCGGATAGGCTGAACCTGATCCGCCGCCATGCTCAATCACCACAGCGCCTGCATATCGCGGATTGTCGAATGGGGCGAAGAAGGTGAACAGGCCGTGGTCGCGATATTTCCACGGGCCGGTTCGACCGTCCGATTTGGACAGTGATACCACCTGCGCCGTTCCGGTCTTGCCCGCCATCTCGACCCCTGCGATGGGCAGTTTGGCTCGTCGCGCGGTGCCCGGGCCATTGACCACATCGTTCATGGCTTGCCGGATGTATCCAATTTCATCCGGCTTAAATCCATAACTGGCCGGCGTTGGCACTTCGTCGGTCAGGATCAACCGAGGATCGAGCCGCTTCCCAGTGGCTAGCCGTGCGCTCATCACTGCAAGTTGCAGCGGACTGGTCAAATAATAGCCTTGTCCGATAGAGGCGTTGACGGTGTCAAACGCAGCCCACCGGCGGTCAAACTTTTGAAACTTCCACGATGGTGTCGGGACGGTGCCATAGAATTGGCTGTTAACGGGCAAAGGGAATTGCTTGCCCAAACCAAGGTCAGTGGCCATTGCCGCGACCGCATCAAAACCGATCTGCTGAGCAAAGTGATAGAAATAGCTGTCGCAGCTTTGATAGATCGCCTTCGCCATATCGACGACGCCGTGATTGCTGTGGCAATTGAAGAAACGGTTGCCGATCCGGCGTCCGCCGCCACAAATTATGCTTTCATCGGGCTGGATCCCAGCCTTGAGGAACGCCATGCAGTGCATCGGTTTGACGGTTGAGCCGGGCGGATAGAGCCCTTGCAGCACTTTGTTGCGCAAAGGAACGCGCTGATCTTCTCGCAGCATGGAATATTCAAGGCTGCCGATACCAGAGGAGAAGCTGTTTGGGTCAAAGCTGGGCATGCTGGCCATGCACAACAAGTCACCTGTCAAGCAATCCATCACTACCACTGAACCGGATTCCAAGCCGATCCGGCGCGCGGCGTAATTTTGCAGCGGACCATCAATGGTCAACCTTATCGGATCGCCTTGAATATCCTCGCGGCTGTCTAAGTCGCGCACAACCCGCCCCGATGCGGTCACTTCGACCCGGCGAGCGCCTGGAACACCGCGCAATTCTTGCTCAAACTGCTTCTCCAACCCGTCTTTGCCAATTTTATAGCCCGGGGTGATCAGCAAGGGATTGCGATCCGCATCATATTCTTCGGCAGAGGCGGGTCCGACATAGCCGACCAAATGGCCGACGGTGGAACCGGTTGGATAATAGCGTGAGAACCCGCGCTGGGGCACCACGCCCTGCATATCGGGCAGCCGCACGCTGATGGCGGCAAATTGATCGTAGCTGAGGCCGGTTGCAACCTCGACCGGGCGAAAGCCTCGCGCCTCGGAAACCTCCTGCTTCAGATCGCTGATCCGGTCTGGATCCATCGCCAGCAAATTGCCCAATTGTTCAATGGTGGCGTCAGCATTGGCCATGCGCTCGGGGATGATGTCGACCCGAAAATCTGCTCTGTTAGAGGCCAATGGCGCGCCATCGCGATCCAATATCCACCCACGCCGAGGAGGAACGAGAGACAAATTGACCCGGTTGCTTTCAGACTCGGTGCGGTATTTCTCGTTCTCCGCGATGGACAGATAGGCCATCCGTCCGGCTAGAAGAACGCCAATCCCGCCTTGTATCGACGCCACCACAAAGCTGCGCCGATCGAAGGTATTCTTCAACGTCGTGCTGCTCACCACTGTTTTGCGTTTGGCCTTGCGACTGCCCTTGATGGCCATCAAAAAACCTCGCGCGTGCGGATCAAGCGAAAGCGGTCAAGCCACGACACCACAATCGCAATGATCGGGTAGAGGAGGATCGAAAGAGCAATCTGCGGGACCAGCACGGTTAGATGGAAATAGCCGGGCACAGCTCCTGATGCGAACATGGCGAGCAGCAAATACACGGCCAGCACCATGGCTGCCGTGACCCAGTCCTGCCAAAAATTGCTCCACGGAAAGCGTTGTTCCAATTGTTCGATCGCCAGCATAGCGAGCGACCATAGCAGAATTGCGCTGCCAAAGGGTTGTCCGCTGAACAAATCGTCGACCGCACCCAGTGGCAATCCGACCCAGATCGGTAGCAAACCGGGTCGCATGATCCGCCATGCCAACAAGATCATGAACCCCAGCGGAGGCATAATCGGCATGGTCCCGACAAGCACGAATACTGGCAGGATCGACCCAGCGATTACAGAGATATAGGGAACCGAGTACTGCCGCCATGGCGAGGATTCGCGATTGATCTTGCGCCCATATTCGCTGCTGTTGGATACCCGGTTGAGCCTTTCGGTCATTGTCCGATCTCGGGTCCAGAGGTGGCAACAGACGCGGGTACAGACTGGCCATCGGTCAGCTCTTCCTCAACCGGAGTTTGCGCGCCATCAAGTCCTTCGGGTTGCCAAATCGGTTCGACCGAGACGACGTCCGATGCAGCAGGATCGGCCACAAGTCGCGCAATAGCGCCGTCGCTGGTCACTTCCTCTACAATGGCAACCGCAACACCGGGCCGGTAATAGCCGCCCGAACCGCTGGTCACGAAGACATCGCCAGGCTCCAGCGGGTTGATGCCCAAATTGATCAAGCGAATGCTAAGCAATCCATCACCACGCCCTTCGGCAAAGGCGATCACATCGTCGCTTGCGCTGCGCACCGGCAGAACGCTCTCGCTATCGGTGAGCAGCATTACGCGGGCGCTATTGCCCGACACTTCCAAAATGCGGCCGACCACGCCGTGGGGGCCGCGCACTGGCATGCCCGGTTCGACACCTTGGTTGGAGCCAGCACCTAGATACGCAAAGCGGCGCGTGCTGGCCGAGGTGGATCCGACCAAGCGGCTGACGACGACTGGCTCAACCTCAGTGTCTTTGACGCCAAGCAACGCCTTGAGACGTTGATTTTCTTGCTCGACCGCCTCGGCCTCTGCCAGCTTGATACGTGCAATCGCCAGCTCTTCATTCAGAGCGGCATTCTGGCTGCCAGCGCGCAAATATCCGCTGATATTGTCATACAGGCCGGAAATGCCATTGCGGCCGGTGGTGGTCACCTCAGCTGCGGGCTCAACCGTGTTGGCGGCGGCACCGCGCAGTCCGCTGAATGCGCTGGGTTGGAAGAAGGAGATCGCCAGCAGGGCCGCACCGATCAGTGCGCCAATAGAGGCCACGACATAGCCGGTAAATATCGAGTATTGCGCCCTGCGCGAATGGCCCGAACGCCGGGATGTAGGCGGCGCCATGCCCCGGTCTCCTTATCTGGCTCTTATGCGGTCATCAAAACGCCGCGATAAATCGGATCTTCCATTGCGCGGCCGGTTCCAATCGCCACGCAAGACAGTGGATCTTCGGCAATGCTGACCGGCAGGCCGGTCTCATCGCGCAGATGTTCATCAAGTTTGCGGATCAATGCACCGCCGCCTGTCAGGACGATGCCCTGATCCACGATATCTGCCGCCAATTCAGGCGCAGTGTTTTCCAGCGCGATGCGAACACCTTCTACGATGGCGCCGATCGGCTCTGACAAGGCCTCTGCAATATGGGCCTGATTGATCGTGATTTCTTTGGGTACGCCGTTGACCAAATCGCGGCCTTTCAGCGTAATTATCTCGCCGACGCCGTCCTCTGGCTGGACCGCGATGCCGTAATCCTTTTTGATCCGTTCAGCGGTCGCTTCCCCGATCAGTAGATTGTGATGTCGCCTGACATAGGACACGATGGCTTCGTCCATCTTGTCACCCCCGGTGCGAACCGAGGTGGTGTAGGCAAGACCGCGCAGCGACAGAACCGCGACTTCCGTCGTACCGCCGCCGATATCGACCACCATCGAACCCACCGGCTCGGTCACTGGCATATCGGCACCAATCGCCGCCGCCATTGGTTCCAGGATAAGGAAAACTTCCGAAGCACCAGCATTGCTGGCCGCATCGCGAATGGCGCGCCGTTCAACCGAAGTTGAGCCCGACGGCACACAGATCACGATTTCGGGATAGCGGAACAGGCTCTTTTTGCCATGCACCTTGCGGATGAAGTGCTTGATCATGTGCTCAGCAATTTCAATGTCCGCAATCACGCCGTCTCTCAATGGACGGATGGCTTCGATGCTGTCTGGTGTCTTGCCCATCATCATCTTGGCATCATCGCCAACGGCCTTGACCCGTTTGACACCATCAATGGTTTCGATCGCCACCACCGATGGCTCGTTCAGAATGATGCCTTGGTCCTGGACATAAACCAGAGTGTTGGCCGTCCCAAGGTCGATGGCCATGTTTTGCGAACCGAATTTCAGCAGATTGGAAAGAAAGCTCATCTTGGACAAATATTCCGTAAGATTTGGGCCAAAACCAGCTTTTGAACTCTGCTGCCATGGCCCGGAGATGACAGGGATGAGGTTGTGTAACCAAACCCGCGACAAAAGGCCAAAATATTTGTTCACTGGTCCACCGATTTTCCACCGCTGGCCTCGAAATTGTGCCGCTTCGGCGCTACCTTGCAATTATGCCGCAAATTCGCCGCCTTCCTGAAGCTCTGGTCAACCGTATTGCTGCGGGCGAAGTGGTCGAGCGTCCGGCAGCTGCATTGAAGGAATTGGTCGAGAATGCGATCGATGCGGGTGCCACGCGCATTGCAGTGAAATTGGTCGAGGGCGGCCTAACCCGGATTGAGGTGAGCGATGATGGTTGCGGCATGTCTGCCGATGACATGGCGCTCGCCCTGGAACGTCATGCCACATCAAAATTGCCGGATGAGGCAATTGAGCAAGTTGCTACATTGGGCTTTCGCGGAGAGGCGCTTCCTTCCATCGCCAGCGTTGCCAAGCTGACCATTGAAAGCCGCATTCGCGATGCCGATAGTGGGTGGCGGCGCGTGGTCGATCATGGCGAAGTAATCGAGGATGTACCCGCCGCTTTGCCGCCCGGAACGCGGGTTCGGGTTGAAAATCTGTTCGGTAAAGTGCCTGCGCGGCGCAAATTCCTGCGCACGGCGCGGAGCGAATTCGGCGCTTGCCGCGATGTTATGCGGCGACTTGCGATGGCTCGCCCTGATTTGGCGATTTCGCTGGAGCATGGCGACCGCCGGATATTTGCCACCCAACAGAACGAAGGGCTCGCCGACCGGGTTGCCGGAATTGTCGCGCGCGAGCTGAAGGACAATAGCGTTGCCATAGATGCAGAGCGTCCCACCCAAAGCGGGGTGATGCGCCTGACCGGGATTGCTGGCCTACCGACTTACAATCGCGGGGTCGCCGATCACCAATATCTGTTCGTGAATGGCCGGCCGGTGAAAGATCGCCTGTTGGTGGGCGCGGTTCGCGGTGCCTATGCCGATATGTTGGCGCGTGATCGCCATGCGGTGCTCGCTCTGTTCCTCGATCTGCCATTTGAGGAGGTGGATGTGAACGTCCACCCAGCCAAGACCGAGGTTCGCTTTCGCGATGCCAAGGCGGTGCGCGGCTTTATCGTATCAGGTTTAAGGGCGGCGCTTGCGACAGGTGACCGACGCAGCGCGCAAGGACCAGATCGCGGCGCAATGGAACGATGGCAGCAGGAACCTGAGCGCCCAGAACCGGCGGCTGCTTTGCGGTCCATTTTCACCAGCCGCGATTGGTCAGCGCAAACTTCTGGCGTCTCCGAGCCACGGACCGAGTGGCACAATGCCGAAGGTGTGACAGCTGACGGCGAAGTCATTGCTGCGCCTATGGGCCGCGCCGAAGAAGCTGCGCCGATGCCCGAAGATGCGGATTATCCACTCGGCATTGCGCGCGGTCAGGTCGCCAACACATATATCGTTGCCGAGGCGCAAGATGGCCTGGTGCTGGTGGATCAACATGCCGCGCATGAACGGCTCGTGCTGGAACGATTGCGCGCTGCTGGTGCTGGCGATGCGGTTGCTCGCTCGCAAGCTTTGCTGGTGCCCGATGTGGTCGAGTTGGACGAGACCGATTGTGACCGTTTGGAAGAGGCCGCACCCGGTTTTGAACCCTTTGGCCTAACGATTGAGCGGTTTGGACCATCGGCCATGTTGGTGCGCGCGATGCCGCATGCACTGCGCAAGGCCAAGCCTGAGCAATTGCTGCAGGATTTGGCTGATGACATCGCCAAGCATGGTCCATTGGAAAACGGTGGTGCACTGCTGCTGACCGAAAAATTGGAGCATGTGCTGGCCACCATGGCGTGTCACGGTTCGGTGCGGGCAGGGCGGGTGCTAAGCGTGGCAGAAATGAACGCTTTGCTGCGCGAAATGGAAAAAACCCCGCGCTCGGGCCAATGCAACCATGGCCGCCCGACTTGGGTCAAGCTCAGCATGGAAGACGTCGAAAAGCTGTTTGGGCGGCATTGAGTTTAGACCGAGATCAGTCCGATCCTGCCCAGCCTGAGCTTCTTAATTATTCCGCAGAGAACCAGCTTCCCTCAAACACGACACCGCGAATTTGCACCTCTTGTAGGCGCGCGGCACCGCCAACCCGCGGATCGCGGTCAAGCACCACGAAATCAGCCTTCTTGCCCGAGGCAATGCTTCCTACCTGATCATCCATTCCGATGACTTGTGCCGCCTCAATCGTGATTGCCCGCAACGCCTTGTCCAGACTTAACCGCTCCTTCGGGGCCTTGGTTTCCCCCTCCAGAGTAATTCGGTTACTGGCCACCCAAGCTAGGTAGAGCGGATCGATCGGTGCCATGTTGAAATCGCTGTGCAGCCCTAATGGAACGCTTTTGCGTTCCAAAGAACCCAATCGGCTCATCTGTGCGGCTCGATCCGGACCAAGCCCCGTTTTCGCATAGACATCGCCAAGAATGCGGATGTAATTTGGTTGTGCCGAAACGTAGAGGCCAAGATTGCCGATCCGCCGATTTTGGGCCTCGGTTGAATAGCCAAGGTGTTCCAACACAAATGCTTGACCGTTGCGAACCGGCAGCTGTTCAGCAATCCCAAGCACAGCATCCAACCCTTTGTCGCCATTCACATGGGTGTGCAGATTCCATCCAGCATCCCAAAAACGTTTCGCCTGCTGATACAGAACGTCCGGCTCGGTCAGCCATTTGCCTTCGTGGCCTGTGCTATATCCGGGAGGGTTCATCTGCATATATTGTGCAAAAAACGCTCCGTCAGCGAAGAGCTTAACCCGGTTGGAAACGAAGAATTTCTCGCTGTCATGCTTGGCTTTGATATCTGCCAGCCACGCATTCGGATCGCCAGTAACGACCGGCGCAATCGGGACCGCCAAAATGCGCGACGGGGTCGTCGGCCTGTCGTAAAGGCTCTTGAACAAGGGGACCTCCAGATCGACCCCGCCAAAGCCACCGAAGGCCAGATCAGCGCTGGTGGTTACACCGTTTTCCAGCATCATTTGCCGCATATCTACCAAACCTTCGCCGATTTTTGCTGGCGAGAACAGGTATGGACGCAAATTCTCTACCCCTTGGAATAGAGCGGTCTCATGGATGATCCCGGTCGCAAAGTCAGCGTGTGAGGGGTCGATATTCGGCTTTGCGAATTCTTCGGTGAAGGCTTCCTTTGTGCCGATGCCGAGCAGCTCCAGCGCTTTGCTATTGGCGATGATTTCGTGAAAGCTCCGCTGCCAGATTACTACCGCGCGATTGGGCGCGATATGGTCCAGTTTTGCGCGCGACATTTCACCATGAAATAGCTTGTGATGACCCCATGTGATGAACAGTTCTTCATCGCTTGATGCCAGCACCTCGCGCAGTCTTTCGTCATATGCGGCTTCCCCTGTTATCGCGGGATAGCTTTTTCCGGGCAGCTCCCATGCCTCTGGACTGATGAAAGGCATCGGCAGCATCATTATTGTCTGCATCGGGTGAATGTGCGGCTCGATAAAGCCTGGCATCAATACGTCAGAGGCAAAACTGCTATCAACAGTAACATTGCGGCCCTTGGTCCACGCCTCCAGATCGTCGGGGTTTTGCGCCAATCCAAGGATGATGCCTTCAGAGACGGCAACATATTTTGCCTCAGGGAAACCGGGCTCCATCGTGATGATGGTCTCAGCTTCATAGATGGTGACATCGGGATATGTCAGTTCTTCTGTGCCACCGCTGGCGTGCGCGCCAACAGCGGTTAGCAACGCGGCCATTTGGCACCACGTTTTGATGATCTTGTTCATAAAATCCCCTGCCAATTCGGCCTACCGTCCGCCGCATCGCCAACAAGCACTATCTATCAATCAAGAGGATGAAAAGCCCAGAACCGTCTTATCGCCCGGCGCGCTATGCCAGACATAAGATGTTGTGCCGAGATCGGGCTTGCTTGCCTTAATGCTGTCCAAGTTTCGTCCAAGGCATTGTTGTATGAGATGGACGAACGTGCGCGATTAGGCCAATGCAACCATAGCCGCCATACTTGGGTCAAGCTGAGTATGGAAGACGTCGAAAAGCTGTTTGGGCGGCATTGATCGGCCAAAAACGCGACAATAAATTTAGAGAACTGGAACAACCCAATGGCGATGAAAAATCTGTTTGATATTAGCGGCAAAGTGGCGGTCGTGTCTGGCGGGTCCAGCGGGATCGGCGCGATGATGGCGCAAGGTCTGCTCGAAAATGGGGTGAAGGTTTATATCACCGCACGCAAAGTCGAACGGTTGATGGCCAAGGCGGAAGAGCTCTCTCAATATGGTGAGTGCATTGCCATACCGGGCGATATGTCATCGGTCGAAGGGATCGAGGCATTTGTTGCCGAAGTCAGCAAGCGCGAAGACAAGATTGATATCTTGATTAACAATGCCGGAGCCAATTGGAGCGCGCCCATCGCCGAATTCCCCGAAAAGGGTTGGGACAAGGTCATGGACATCAACGTCAAGGCGATATTCTTTGCGATCCAGAAATTCCTGCCCTTGCTGAAGGCAGCGGGGAACGCCGATGATCCGGCGCGGATCGTCAACATCGCCTCGATCAATGGCATTCGCAATTCAGGCATGCCGACATATGCCTACACCGCGAGCAAGTCTGCTGTGGTCCAATTGACCGAGCATGTGGCGGTTGATCTGTGTTCTTCCGGGATCAATGTGAATGCGATCGCTCCGGGCCTGTTCCCCAGCGACATGACCAAGCAAATCGTCAATAATGACGAGCTGACAAAATACTCTATTTCGAAAATTCCCAGAGGCAGAATGGGCGGTCCGGGCGATATCGCGGGAACGGCCATGTTCCTGTGTTCACCCGCATCGGCATGGATGATTGGCCAGACGATAGTGCTGGATGGTGGGATGATTTCTACCGCTTAATCTTGCTCATTCCATCGGAGCATCAGGATCGCGCAGCGCCGTCAGACCCATATTGACTGACTGCATCACGATCTCGTCATCTTGGTTGAACACCTGAATGCGCGATTTGGTCAGGCCCATCTCTGGCCGAGATTGGCTGCGGCGTTTTTCGATCAACTCGCTTTCGACGCGCAGGGTGTCGCCGGGATAAACCGGTTTTTTCCATTGCAGGCTTTCGATGCCGGGTGAGCCAAGCCCAGCGCTGCTATGCTTCTGCATATTCTCGACCATCATCGCCATGACCATGGAACAGGTGTGCCAGCCACTGGCTGACAATCTGCCGAAATGGGTCTTGGCCGCCGCTTCATCGTCCAGATGGAAGGGTTGCGGGTCGTATTTGGAGGCAAATTCCATCACCTCTTCGCGGGTGACTTCGTATTGGCCATAAGATTGCTTGGACCCGACTTCAAAATCTTCAAAATAGAGCATGTGCAGTCCCCGTCAGACGTTGAATTTGAACAGCATTACGTCGCCGTCCTGCACGTCATAATCCTTGCCTTCTTGGCGCAATTTGCCAGCCTCGCGAGCGCCGCTTTCACCGTTCAGCGCGATATAATCATCGTAAGCGATGGTCTCTGCGCGGATGAAGCCTTTTTCAAAATCGGTGTGGATTTCGCCGGCAGCTTGGGGTGCCTTTGCACCTTTGGCCACGGTCCATGCGCGCGATTCCTTGGGGCCAGCGGTGAAAAAGGTTTGCAGATTGAGCAATTCATATCCGGCGCGGATGACGCGGGCGAGGCCGCTTTCCTCTAGACCCAATTCGGTTAGATATTCGGCGCGGTCTTCTTCGGGCATCTCGACCAGTTCGGATTCGATGGCGGCAGATACCACAACCGCCTGTGCGCCCTCTGCCGCAGCCTTAGCAAAGACTTGTTCTGACAGAGCATTGCCACCAGCGGCCTCTTCCTCGGCCACATTGCAGACATAGAGCACTGGCTTTGCGGTCAGCAATTGCGCTTGTTCGAACAGGCGCGCCTCTTCTTCATCTTTGGGCTCGGTCAGGCGAGCAGGCTTGCCATCACGCAACAGATCGAGCGCTTGGCCCAATACGCTGGCCATGGTTTTGGCCTCTTTATCGCCAGCATTGCCGCGCTTTTCCGCATTGGGAACGCGCTTTTCCAGACTTTCTAGATCGGACAGCATCAGCTCGGTCTCGACAACTTCGGCATCGGCCAGCGGGTCAACCTTGTTGGCGACATGCTGGATATCGTCATCTTCGAAACAGCGCAGAACGTGGACGATGGCGTCTACTTCACGAATATTGCCGAGGAATTGATTGCCCAGACCTTCGCCTTGGCTGGCACCTTTGACCAGACCGGCGATGTCGACAAATGCAAGCTGGGTCGGAATGACCTTCGCGCTGCTGGCGATGGCCGCGATCTTGTCCAAGCGCTCGTCAGGGACGGCGACTTGGCCGACATTCGGCTCAATCGTGCAGAAGGGATAATTCGCAGCCTGTGCGGCCTGCGTTTCGGTCAGTGCATTAAAAAGGGTGGACTTGCCGACATTGGGCAAGCCGACGATCCCGCAACGGAAACCCATCGAAAACTCCGGATAATAGTGGTGCCGCGCGCCTTAGCCCCGACAATCGGGAAAGACCAGCCCAGCGCGATCTATGCGACGTTGTGAACCGATTTGATCCACGGGCCGAAGGGTGATCCGCCCAGCCAAGCGACCTGAGTTTTGGCGCTCAACTCGTTCAGCGCGACTTGCGGTTTGGGCCCCGGGTGGACTGGCGTGCGCAACGGGCGGGTTCCTGCTGGCATCGCAATCAATTTGGCGATGGCGCGCGGAACATCCATCGGATCGGTTGAGCCGCCGCCAGTGCGCTTGCCCAATTGTGCAACCATGGCCGCATATCCATCTGTGTGCGTGTCGTCGGAGCGTTCGAGCAAGGCAAGGCTATTTGTGTTAGCGTTGGACCAGATCATGGTCGGATAGCCACCGGGTTCAACAATCGCGACATCGACGCCATGTGGGACCAATTCATAAGCGAGGGCTTCGCTCATTGCCTCTAGCGCAAATTTGCTCGGTGAATATTGGCCAAAGCCCGGCGCGACAACGCGGCCCAATTGCGAGCTGATATTGATGATCAGACCAGACTTGGAGGCGCGCATAGCGGGCAGGGCGGCCCGGTGCAGACGTTGGGGGCCTAGGACATTGGTATCCAGCGTTAGCTTGGTCGCCTCTATGTCCTGAATTTCGATCGGGCCACCGAAGGAGATGCCGGCATTGTTGATGATCACATCCAAAGCGCCGCCATTGATGCGCTCGGCCTCTTCCAACCCGGCTGCGACCTGTTCGTCCGAAAGGACATCGATCTCGATCACATGGATGTCGAGCTCGTCCGCTTGGGCCAGCGCAGTCAATTCTGTCGCCTCCGGACGCGGAAGATTGCGCATGGTGGCAAATACTTTTGCGCCGAGCCTTGCATAATACTCTGCGCCAATACGGCCAAATCCGGTTGAGCAACCCGTGATCAAGATGCTGGTTCCGGTTAGGTCGATTTTCGTCTCAACAAGATCGGTCTGTGCTAAGGTTGCCGTGGCAACAATAGCGCCTGTTGCAGCAGCTCCGGCCAAAAGGTGGCGGCGATTGATCGATGGCATCTCAAACTCCTTTGTGCACTCAACGGGTGAGGGCGTGTTTTCGTCAGTCTGGCTTAGTCCTGCATTCTTAGCGCAATTTCGCTCATGAAGCGCGGATCATTATCACTAGCGAGCCATTCCGCCTCTGCACCAATGGCGCCGAGCATATGGATCAAATCGTCCTGCTCCGCCTTGGCGAAATTACCAAGCACGTGGCTGGTGACGCGATCTTTGTGCCCCGGGTGACCGATCCCAATGCGCACCCGCCGGAATTCTGCACCGATGTGCTGAATTGTTGAGCGAATACCATTGTGTCCCGCCGCACCGCCGCCGCGTTTGACCTTGATCTTGAACGGATCGAGATCAAGCTCGTCATAGAAGACCGTCACATCTTCTGGCTCTAGCTTGAAATAGCGCATGGCCTCGCCAATCGCGCGGCCGCTTTCATTCATGAAGGTGGCTGGTTTCAACAGCAGAATTTTGTGCGATCCAATGCGGCCTTCTTGCGTCCAGCCCTGATATTTCTTCTGCACCGGGGCAAAGCCATGCATCTCGGCCAAGACATCGCATGTCATGAAGCCGATGTTATGGCGGTGCATCGCATATTGCGGTCCAGGATTTCCGAGGCCTACCCAAATTTGCATGGATTTTCTCTAGCGGTGCTGCCGACAAAACTAAACCGGCTCGCAAAACAAAACACCGGACTTCTTGCGAAGCCCGGTGCCTTGGTGATTGCTATGGTGAAGCTTTTAGCCTTCGCTGCTTTCGCCTTCGTCACCGCCGTCTTTCTGGGCGGTGGCTTCGACTGCATCAGCTGCGACCTCTTCGCCTTCGCCTTCGCCCTCTTCGTCTTCACCTTCGGTTTCGCTCTTCTTGAGCGCAGAAGGTGCAACCAGAGTTGCGATGGTGAAGTCACGATCGGTAATCGCGCTTTCGCTGCCTGCAGGCAGAACGATTTCGCTGATGTGGATCGAATCGCCGACTTCTTTGCCGGTGACGTCGATTTCAATGCCGTCAGGAATCTTGTCAGATTCGCAAACCAGATCGAGCTCGTGACGGACCACGTTCAGAACGCCGCCCTTCTTCAGACCAGGTGATTCTTCTTCATTGATGAAGAGAACCGGAATGGCGACTTCGATCTTCGCATCTTTTGCCAGACGCAGAAAATCGATGTGGGTCGGACGATCTGTGACCGGGTGGAAAGAGACATCCTTTGGCAAGGTGCGGACGCTATCGCCACCAATGTCGATCATCACGATGGAGTTCATGAAGTGTCCCAGCATCAGCTGGCGAACAACTTCTTTCTCCTCGAGATGGATGGTGGTGGGTTCTTCTTTGCCGCCATATATAACGGCGGGTACACGACCTTCGCGACGCAATGCACGGGAGGCTCCCTTGCCAGCCCGTTCGCGCAGCTCGGCCGGTAGAGTAAGAGCGTCGCTCATGTCACTAACCTTTCAAATTGCTTGTTTGATACATTTCGCATGCCACGCCTCCAGGGATGACCATGACCTGCGAAGCGGGGCCATTACGGCGATGCGAGCGAATTGGCAAGCCTAGTCTTAGGTGCGCTCTATCGAGGATAACGCGGCGTGACCTTCCGCTATTGCACCCGGCGCAGACGATAGCCGCGCTGTTTGAGCAATTCGGGCAAGCCATCTGGCCCCACCACATGTGCCGCCCCGACTGCAACCAATGGCTTCCCGCCTCGGTTGAGAATTCGGACAAGTGGATCGATCCAGTCATTATTCCGACCAACCAATAAGGCAGCGCGCAGCTCTGGATCGGCCATCAAACCAGTGTTTGTCGCCTCAATCAGCTTTGCTTCGTCCCCGGCCAGCCACGCACGGCGCAATTTGCCGGGATCTTCGGCACGCGATTTCTCTTCCTCGATAACGCCGAGCAGCAAATCTTCCTGTTCGCTTTCGGGCAATTGATCGAAGATGCCCAACTGCTGTTGCGCGCCCTCCAATTCAAGGATTGGGCGACCTTCAAACTCGCCGAGTATGACGCGATCAGCTCCGGCAGAGCCTTGTCCGTCATCGCTCGCTTGCGCCAAAATCAACGCCGCTGCCCACGTCTCTACATCACCAAAATCGGACGGGCTCAGATTGGCCTGATCGACCAGAGCAAACAATTCGGGTCGTTTTGATGGAGGAACGCGTTCGCCGATATCGGGCTGGCCCGGCGTGGTCGCGAGTTGGTTGAATGTGCTGAACAGAGCTGTCGAGTCTTCAAGTCCGGCAATCTCCACAATCAGACTGTCTGCATTGTTGATCGCATCATCCAACGCATCGGTCCGCCATTGCAGATTGGGGGGGAGGGTATGGATCGTGCCGAAAACCCAACCTCTGCTCTCGCCACCGGAATCGGACACTTCGTATAGGATGGGCGAGGGAGTGATGCCTTCTATCGTGCCATCACTCGCCCGATCGCTGTCACCGCACGAAGCAAGCGCAAGCGCTGCCGCCGCTAGAAAAGCAATGCGTTTGATCATTGCACTCGTGTGGTTGCAATGCCGAGCACTTTGAGCGCGTCCTGCACGCTCTCTTCGCCCGCAAGGTGCCCAGCACCAACGGCGATGAACACTGTGCCGGGAGCTTCCATCCGACCCTTGATCCAATTGGCCCAATTGCGGTTGCGGGTATAAAGTAGCTCGTCAGCCAGGGTTTCGTCGCTCAGACCTTCATTCATCAACTTGGCCAGTCCGTCTGCGTCACCTTCGACCCATTCGGCGACCATGGCGTCGAGCTGTCCCTTGATCAGATCGACGTTTTTGGATGCTTCGATCAAGAAGGCAATTTGCGATTCCTCTGGCAATTCGTCGAATAGGCTGAGTTGGAAATCCAATGTCTCAAGCGAGCTGCGTCGTAATGTACCTGACTGTCCGAGAAGTACTTTTTCAACGCCAGACTCAGGCGAATACCCCTGCTGCAGTAATGGCAGCATGCTCATCATCATGCCGGCATACCATGGTTCAAATTGATCGAAAGCAGCGGTGGGCAGGCCGATCTTTGACAAGGCAGTTTCATAGGCAATTGTTTGTTCTGCATCGAGTTTTGACCGCAGAGTTGTGCCCTGGGGAAGGATGCCTTTTTCCATCACCAGCCGCTGCATATCCGCCGCCATGCTATCATTCATGGTGATTTCAGTGACGAGGCTCTCTGAAGAGGCCAGCGCATCGGAAATGGTAGGGTTCAGCCATTCCAACTCCTGCGGAAGAGCATGGACAGTGCCAAACAGATAAACAGTCGTGTCTTCGTCATCGACCCGCCACAGCGCCGGTCCAACCCGCTCAGCCTGATCCTGTTGTATGGGAATCTGGGTATGCGGAACCGGTGTGGGGGTTGATTGGGTTTGCGCCAAGGTGGGGGTGGCCAACAGCGCGGCAGAGGCTGCAACAGCACTAGCGAGAAATTTGTACGGAGTTTTCATAGCTCTATCCTTCTGTGCCGCTGCCTGAATTGCAACTGAATTCGCGAACTATAGCTAAGTAGAAGGCCGAGCGCCTTTTTAACTGCCCATGCGTCCCCCTTATCAGCCGCGGATATGCTGCGCATTAACGCACGGGCGACATTGACCCTCATGAGAGGTTACGCCATGGGCCATGCCCATGAGTTCGAACTTGCCAAACCGCGATCCCAAGGGGTCATTTCAGGACATGATTCTGGCCCTCCATGATTTTTGGAGTGCGCAGGGCTGTGTGATCCTACAACCTTACGATATGCGCATGGGGGCAGGGACCTTTCACACGGCCACGACTTTGCGCGCGCTTGGCCCCGAGCCCTGGAATGCGGCCTTTGTTCAGCCGTGCCGCCGGCCGACCGATGGTCGCTATGGCGAAAACCCCAACCGGTTGCAGCATTATTACCAATATCAGGTGATCTTGAAGCCAAGCCCGTCTGACATTCAGGAACTTTATCTCAAAAGCCTTGAGGTGATTGGCATTGATCCGCTCAAGCACGACATCCGATTTGTCGAGGATGATTGGGAATCTCCCACATTGGGCGCATGGGGCCTCGGTTGGGAAGTGTGGTGCGATGGGATGGAAGTCACCCAATTCACCTATTTCCAGCAAATGGGCGGGTATGACTGCAAGCCAGTTGCGGGCGAGCTGACCTACGGCTTGGAACGGTTGGCGATGTATATTCAGGGCGTGGACAGCGTCTATGATCTCAGTTTCAACGGGCGCGGCACCAGTTATGGCGACGTGTTTCTCGAAAACGAGAAGCAAATGTCCAAATGGAATTTCGAAGTGGCTGACACGGACGCTCTATTTGATTTGTTCAACAAATCAGAGGCTGAGTGCAACAATGCTCTGTCCGCCAATGTTCCGATCGCTGCCTATGAACAAGCGGTTGAGGCGAGCCATATCTTCAATTTGCTGCAAGCGCGCGGCGTGATCAGCGTGCAAGAACGCGCCAGCTATATGGCGCGGGTGCGCGATTTGGCGCGCGGATCGTGCGAAAAACATATGGAGAAAGAAGCACCTGGCTGGGCGGAGAAATATCCGGAGTGGAGCCAATGAGCGGCGCTGACTTCCTCTTAGAATTGCGCAGCGAAGAAATTCCCGCCCGTATGCAAAGGCAAGCTCGCGCTGAGCTGGAAAAGCTGTTCCGGCGCGAAATGGATGCTGCTGGCGTTTCTGTGGGTGAAGTGACGGTTTGGTCCACACCGCGGAGGCTGGCTTTGATTGCGCGCGATTTACCGCATGCAACCGAAGCGGTGCGCGAAGAAGCCAAGGGACCGCCCGAGGGTGCTCCCGATCAAGCAGTGGACGGGTTCTGCCGCAAGAATGGCGTGACGCGCGACGAGTTGGAAGTGCGCGATGTGAAGGGTCGCAACACCTATTTTGCGGTGATCGAGAAGCCGGGGCGCGAGACATCTGATCTGCTGTCCCAAGCTATCCCAGCCATCAGTCGTGACTTTAGCTGGCCCAAATCGATGCGCTGGGGCGATGCCTCGATCAGCACGGAAAGCCAACGTTGGGTCCGGCCGCTTTCGGGCATTGTCGCGCTGTTGAATGGCGACATTGTTGATTGCGAAGTGGACGGAATTGCCAGTGGCAACACGACAATTGGCCACCGGTTCCATTCTGATGGACCGGTCGAGATCGCATCTGCCGACGACTATGCAGACAAATTGCGCGCCGCTCATGTGATTGTCGATCATGTCGAGCGCGAGGGTATCGTGCGCGATGGCGCGGCCAAGGCGGCTGCAGACGCTGGATTGAAGCTCGTCGAAGACGAAAGCTTGGTGGTTGAAAATGCTGGCCTGACCGAATGGCCAGTGCCGCTGCTGGGCCGGTTTGAGGATGATTTTCTCGATGTGCCACCAGAGACAATCCAGCTGACCGCGCGCGTAAACCAAAAGTATTTCGTGTGCGAGGATGCATCTGGCAAGCTAGCCAATGCCTTCATCTGCACCGCCAATATCGAAGCGGCGGATCCTGCCGTGGTGGTGGATGGCAATCGCAAAGTTCTGGCCGCACGGCTTGCCGATGCGCGCTTCTTCTGGGAATTGGATCAGAAGAAAACGCTGGCTGAGCACGCGAAGGGGCTGGAGCGGATTACCTTCCACGAGAAGCTAGGGACCGTGGCCGATAAGGTTGAGCGGGTGGCCAAGCTGGCCGAATGGCTCGTGTTCGATGCAAAAGCACCCAATGGGGACCACAGCCTGGCTCGCCAGGCTGCCGAACTTAGTAAGGCTGATCTGGTCACCGAAATGGTCGGAGAATTTCCCGAACTTCAGGGCCTAATGGGCGGATATTATGCGGCGAAGGAAGGCCTCCCGGTCGAAGTCTCCGAGGCGATCCGAGATCACTACAAGCCGGTCGGCCAAGGTGATGAAGTGCCTACGGCACCAGCGACGGTAGCAGTTAGCTTAGCCGATAAGCTCGATAATCTTCTGAGCTTTTTTAAGATTGATATCTTGCCGACCGGCTCGAAAGATCCGTTCGCGCTGCGTCGTGCCGCTCTTGGTTATATCCGACTGGTGCAAGCCAACGCGCTGAAACTCTCGATCGACACGGTTGTTCACGCTTGGGAAGGTCGGCAGCACGATGGGTTGGCCGAAAAAGTGACAGATTTCCTACTCGACCGTCTCGGTGTGCAATTGCGCGATGAAGGTGTGCGCTACGATTACATTCAGGCCTCGCGTGATTGGCAGGGTAGGTTGGACATGCGGATAGATCGTGTCGAGGCCCGTTCTCGCGCTCTATCGCAATTCCTCACCACAGATGACGGTACAAATCTCCTCGCCGGATACAAGCGCGCCTCCAACATCCTCAAGAAAGAGGGGTTTGGGGCCAAATCCTCAGAATCTCCCCTCCCCGACGGGGAGGGGCCGGGGGTGGGGGCTCCAAGCTCGCAATCGCCGAACACCCACACCCAACCCTCTCCCTCAAGGGAGAGGGCTTCTTCCCTTTCCTACTCGCCCGATCCGAGCGAAAAGGCATTGATCGATGCCTTGGACGAGGCAGAGCCCAAAGCTGCCGCAGCAGTAGAGGCGGAGGACTTTGCATCGGCCATGTCCGCGCTTGCTACTTTGCGTGGGCCAATTGACCAGTTCTTTGAAGACGTAATTGTTAATGCCGAAGAAAAAGATGTGCGCGCTGCGCGTCTGACATTGCTATCGCGCTTTCGCGATGCGGTGCACCGCGTGGCGGATTTTAGCCGCATCGAAGGATGATTTGAGTTGGAAAAGTGTCAAAATAGAAATCAGGCCGCAAAGCCGCAGAAATCCTGAGGTTTTTGACCAAATCCAATTTTGACACCCTGTCAAAAGTGTCAAAATAGAAATCCGGGCTTTTTGGGCCCAAAAGGCAGCTTACACTCTGCCAAAAATGCCAAGCCCAATGTGGCCAATGAAGTAGGAAATTAAATGTCTCAGCAAACGGTCTACACATTTGGCGCCCTTCGACAGGCTCAGGATGAAAGTGCTGAGATTGATCCTCGGCAGAAGGACAAGACCGTTACCGGCGGCAAGGGCGCCAATCTGGCGGAGATGGCCAGCATCGGCCTGCCGGTCCCTCCTGGTTTCACCATTACCACCGAAGAATGTGTCCGCTTCTTGCAAGAAGGCGGAGATTTTTCCGACGGACTGAGCGACGCCGTGGGAACCGCGCTGGCGCATATCGAGGCCACCGTTGGCAAGGGATTTGGCGATGCGTCTGACCCGCTGCTCGTGTCGGTACGCTCGGGTGCCCGCGTTTCTATGCCGGGCATGATGGACACGGTTTTGAACCTTGGTCTGAATGACGAAACGGTGGTTGGGCTTGCCAGTGCATCGGGCGACGAGCGGTTCGCGTGGGATAGCTATCGCCGGTTTATCCAGATGTATTCGGACGTGGTGCTGGGTCTGGATCACGGCCTGTTCGAAGAGGCGTTGGAAATCGCCAAGGAAGACCTTGGGTATTACGCCGATACGGAGATGGAAGCGGGTGATTGGAAGTCGTTGGTCGCGGAATTCAAGAACATTGCCGAGAAAGAAATGGACCGGCCGTTTCCGCAAGATGTGAATGAGCAATTGTGGGGCGCAATCCGCGCGGTCTTTGAAAGCTGGGATGCGGACCGGGCCAAGGTTTATCGCCGCCTGAACGATATTCCTGGTGATTGGGGCACGGCGGTGAATGTGCAGGCGATGGTCTTTGGGAACATGGGTGACACCAGCGCGACAGGCGTTGCGTTTACCCGCGATCCGGCGACGGGCGAGCATGCCTATTACGGCGAATATCTGATCAATGCGCAGGGCGAAGATGTGGTCGCCGGTATCCGCACACCGCAATATTTGACCAAGGCTGCGCGTGAACGGGCCAATGCCAAGCCGCTCAGCATGGAAGAGGCGATGCCCGATGCCTATGGCGAGTTGGCGCATGTGTTTGACCTGTTGGAAAAACATTATCGCGACATGCAGGATATCGAATTCACCGTTCAGCAGGGCAAGCTGTGGATGCTGCAAACCCGCAGCGGAAAACGCACCGCCAAGGCCGCGCTGAAGATGGCGGTCGATATGGTCGGCGAAGGCCTGATCGAGGAGAAGGAAGCGATCCTTCGGGTCGATCCGATGGCGCTCGATCAATTGCTGCACCCGACGCTGGATCCAGAGGCGGAGCGCGATGTTCTGACCCGCGGATTGCCAGCATCGCCGGGCGCTGCATCGGGCAAGATTGTGCTCGATTCCGACACTGCGGAAAACTGGTCACAACGCGGCGACAAAGTCATTTTGGTGCGGGTGGAAACCTCGCCAGAGGACATTCACGGCATGCACGCAGCACAAGGCATTTTGACCGCACGTGGCGGCATGACGTCACACGCCGCGGTTGTGGCGCGCGGCATGGGGCGGCCCTGTGTATCGGGCGCGTCGGCGGTCTCAATCGACAAAGAAGCGCGTACATTGCGGATCGGTGACCGGCAGTTGAAAGAAGGCGATACACTGACCATTGACGGTGCCAATGGCCAAGTGATGGCGGGTAAGGTTGCGACCATCGAACCAGAACTCGCGGGCGATTTTGGCGTGTTGATGGAGTGGGCGGACAAGCATCGCCGGATGCGGGTGCGCACCAATGCAGAAACGCCCAATGATTGCCGGATGGCTCGCCAGTTTGGTGCAGAGGGCATCGGGCTGTGCCGGACAGAGCATATGTTCTTCGATGCAGAACGCATCAGCGCTGTTCGCCAGATGATCCTAGCCGAGGATGATGCCGGACGGCGCAGCGCTTTGGCAAAATTGCTGCCTGAACAGCGAGCTGACTTCAAATCCATCTTTGAAGTGATGGTGGGTTTGCCGTGCACAATCCGGCTGCTAGATCCTCCGCTGCACGAATTCTTGCCGCATGGCGAAGCCGAATTTGCCGAGCTGTCCGACGCGACGGGATTGGGCATTGATCACTTGCAACGTAGGGCCGTAGAATTGCACGAATTCAACCCAATGCTGGGCCATCGTGGGTGCCGGTTGGGCATCACCTTCCCTGAGATATACGAGATGCAGGCGCGCGCCATTTTTGAGGCGGCTTGCGATGTCGCCAGCGAAAGCGGTGAGGCTCCGGTTCCAGAGGTCATGATCCCGTTGGTCGCGACCAAGCGAGAGCTGGAATTGCTCAAGGCGTTGATCGACACAACCGCAGGGCTGGTTTTCGAAGAGCGCGGCATCAAGGTCGACTATCTGGTTGGGACTATGATCGAATTGCCGCGCGCCGCCCTGATGGCGGGAGAAATCGCCGAAGAAGGTGCGTTCTTCAGTTTCGGCACGAATGATCTGACCCAAACGACACTGGGCGTTAGCCGCGATGATTCCGCGCGCTTCCTCGCGCCCTATGTTGACAAGGGAATTTTCCCGCGCGACCCCTTCGTCAGCCTTGATATCGACGGCGTTGGTCAGCTGGTTGAGATGGCAGCCGATCGGGGCAGGGCGACCCGGCCTGATATCAAGCTGGGTATCTGCGGCGAACATGGCGGCGATCCGGCCAGTATCGAATTCTGTGAGAAAGTTGGCTTGGACTATGTCAGCGCATCACCATACCGGGTGCCGATCGCTCGGCTTGCTGCGGCGCAATCTTCGCTCAAGGGATGATGGCGAAAGAGAGGTTTAGCGCCAACCGGTCATGGTTAGGATTTCAAAGGTCTCGGTTACCTTGCCGTCCTCTTCGCGCAAGGCCTCAAATGCGGCCTTGGCGCGGGCAAATCCAGCTTTGGAAATAGGCGGCGGTTGATCGGCCAGCACTCCGGTCAGGGCTTGCTCGCGCAGGTCGGATATGAGTCTATCGAGGCTGGAATAGCGGACATTTAAGCGATGACTATCAACCACTTGGCGTGAGAATCCGGCGCGTTGCAACAGGCCGGTTGCGGCGCGGGTGTCGATTTGAGGATGGATCCGGGCAGCCGATTTATCACCATCGGCGGCCAGCATGATTTGGCGCAGCGCTAAGAGACTTCCAGCGCCCAGAATATGGCCGATAGCCAGTCCATCGGGTGCTAGCGCAGCGCGCAGATGCAGCAGCGCTCCGGGCAGGTCATTGACCGTGTCGAGGCTATTGATGGTGGTGACCAGATCGAGCCCGTGGCCATCGGGTGGCGAGGGGAGAGGTTGCTCCTCATTCAAGACGCGATGTTCGGTTACCTCACTGCCGCCGTGCCGCAACCAATTGGCCAGTACGCCCGACGAAGGCCCTATAATAAGGCTGTGCGCAGGCTCGAACTGCATGAATTCTAGCCGCTCGATTGTGTCTTGTTCGGCCTGCTCGCTCAGCCACGCATCTTTGGCCTCGCAGATTCGACCAGCGCGCGCTGCTCGCACCAATCGGCGGGCTTGATCGAAGATTTGCGGAACTTGGCGCTCGGTCATGGCGCAGCAACTGCCCCGCTTGCCTACAGAGTGCAAGCCGTGTCAGGAGTGGCCTATGAAATTAAAGGCGCAATTGGCTGAGGGCTTTGGCCCGCTGGTGGATCTGGTTTATCCGCCGCGCTGTCTGTTATGTGGTGAAGGTATCGCGCAGCAGGGCGGGCTTTGCACCCCGTGTTGGAGCACCCTGGCCATACCCAGTGAACCAGCCTGTGCGACCTGCGGCCGGCCATTTGCCAGCGACAGGTTTGGTGATGAAGTACAATGCGCGCCATGTATGGTGCATCCTCCCAAGCATGACGGGATTTCTGCAGGCACGCTGTATAATGATGCATCCCGGAAACTGGTCTTGGCGTTCAAACATGGCGGCAAGATTGGGTTAGCGCCGCTATTGGCACGCTTGATTGCTGCTCGCTTGCCGAGCCTGCCACAGGATTCTCAGCCGCCATTGATCGTGCCGGTGCCGCTGCACCGTTGGCGACTGTGGCGGCGTGGTTATAATCAGGCGGGCTTACTGGCTCGTGAGCTGGCCAAGTTTGGTGCTGGCGAATTGCTCGTCGATGGTTTGGTGCGTAGCAAAGCCACTCCGTCGCTCGGCGGATTGGGTCATAAGGAACGCGCCCGGGTTTTGTCTGGTTCGATCAATGCCAATGCAAGCCGCAAGAAACGGATCAAGCAGCGCGCGGTCATCTTAGTCGATGATGTGCTGACCAGCGGCGCGACCAGCGATGCTTGTGTAAAGGTGCTGAAACAGGCGGGTGCGCAGTCAGTGCGGGTCGCTTGCTTTGCAAGGGTTTTGGATGAAGCGCTTGAAATGGGTGACGGCAATAGCGGCGGCATCAATTTCGCAGCGCAAAGTTCAGCTGCTAAAAACGAAACACCCGAGGTTCCTTTCGGATCCCCGGGCGCCACGTGACGAAATCAAGCGAACCCACTTCGAAAAGCGTGAATGACATACCCCCTGTAAGTCATTCGGGTTCTATCCCTCATCGTTCAGGCAAAAGCGCCAAACCTTCTGGTCGGCTGCGTCCTGCCTATCCCCTGAACCTGGCGCAATGTGCACCGGCGTTCGGTTTACGGACCCCCCGATCCGTGATGAGTACTTCTCATTCTCACCGCATTGGTTAAAGTCTGAAGTTCCGCAAAGTTGGATTTTGAAGCCACAATGTGGTTATCCTGCAACAAACTAACGCAATAAATGCCCTGTTTATCGAAGGAATTGCTTTGAGCGCGCCGATTGAAGCTGAAAATGTCCGTGAGGCTGGAAACCAGCTCATGCCCAAATTTGATGACAGGGGTTTGTTGACTGCCGTGGTGACGGATATTGATTCGCATCAAGTTCTGATGGTGGCACACATGAATGCAGAGGCGTTTGCGGCGACCCAATCAACTGGATTTGCGCATTTCTATTCGCGCTCTCGGCAGACCTTGTGGAAGAAGGGTGAGACTTCGGGCAATGTCTTGAAGGTGGAAGAGATTTTGGTTGATTGCGATCAAGATGCCGTGGTGGTGAAGGCAAGGCCAGCGGGTCCATCCTGTCATACAGGGCAGGCAAGTTGCTTTTATCGCCGGGTTGAGGGCGACGGCCTTACAAAGGTCGCTACTTGACGCTAACGTAAAGGTAAGCTAGCAAGTGGGTATGGCTACAGCACCTGATAACAACCAAACAGAAGCTCACGAACACGGCAGGGCTCATTTGGAGCGCCCCGACAAACTTAGTCGCGAACAATATACGATATCGGACCTTACCTCGGAATTTGGCTGCACGGCACGCGCCTTGCGCTTTTACGAGGACGAAGGATTGATCGCACCAGCGCGGGTTGGCCTGACGCGGGTTTATTCGAAACGCGACAGAGCCCGGCTTGCTTGGATTATGCGGGCAAAAAATGTCGGTTTCAGCCTGACCGAAATTCGCGAGATGATCGATCTGTATGATCTGGATGATGGGCGGGTTGAACAACGCCGCGTGACGATTGAAAAATGTCGTACCCACGTGGCCAAGTTAAAGCGCCAACGCGATGACATCGACTCCTCGATCAAGGAGTTGAGCGAATTTATTACCGAGATTGAGAAGCTCAGCCTGTAACAGCGACCGCATCGCTGCATGTAATGCTTGAGCGAACCCAAAACACCGACTTTTGAGGATAATTTGATGCCCACCTATAACGCACCAACACGCGATACCCGATTTGTCGTCAATGAAATGCTGGACTTGGCCAGCTATGGCAATCTTCCGGGCTTTGAGCACGCCACACCTGACATGATCGATACGGTTGTGAACGAAGCGGGCAAGTTCTGTTCAGAGATACTCGCCCCGATCAATCAAATTGGTGATGAGCAAGGCTGCACCCGTCACGAAGACGGCTCCGTCACGACGCCCGATGGCTTCAAAGAAGCGTATGAGGCCTATGTCGAAAGCGGATGGGGCACGATTGCCAAGTCGGAAGAATTTGGCGGGCAAGGACTGCCGCATGTGCTTGGATTTGTAGTCGAAGAATTCACTGCGACTGCCAACCAAGCGTTCGGCATGTATCCCGGCCTTACCAATGGCGCGTCAGCGGCGATCGAAGCTGCTGCATCGCAAGAGTTAAAGGATGCCTATCTGCCCAAGATGATTTCGGGCGAATGGACAGGCACTATGAATTTGACTGAACCGCATTGCGGCACCGATTTGGGCTTGATCCGGACCAAGGCCGAGCCGGAAGCCGATGGTTCTTACAAGATCACGGGTACCAAGATTTTCATCTCTGCTGGTGAGCATGATTTGACCAGCAATATCATTCACCTCGTGCTCGCAAAGACACCGGGAGCACCAGACAGCTCGAAAGGGATTTCGCTGTTTATCGTGCCCAAGTATTTGCTCGACGAAAATGGTGATCCGGGCGAGCGCAACCACGTCAGCTGCGGCTCCATCGAGAAGAAGATGGGCATCCATGGCAATGCGACTTGTGTCCTGAATTACGATGAAGCCAAGGGCTTTATGGTCGGCGAGGAAAACAAAGGCCTAGCGGCGATGTTCGTGATGATGAATGCCGCGCGCCTTGGCGTAGGCATGCAAGGTCTGGCGCAAGCCGAAGTGGCATATCAAAATGCGGTGACCTACGCGCTTGATCGTCGTCAAGGTCGCGCTTTGACCGGACCACAAGACACCGATGCGAAAGCCGATCCAATCTTCGTACACCCCGATGTACGCCGGATGCTGATGGACGCAAAAGTGTTCAACGAAGGCATGCGAGCGCTGTGCCTGTGGGGCGCGCTTCAGGTGGATTTGACGCACAAGGCCCAGACCGAGGAAGACCGCCAGATGGCCGATGATTTGATCGGTCTGATGACTCCGGTGATCAAGGGTTACGGCACCGACAAGGGCTATGACGTCGCGAACAATATGCAGCAGGTCTATGGCGGTCACGGTTATGTGAGCGAATGGGGCATGGAGCAATTTGTCCGTGATAGCCGGATTGCGATGATCTACGAAGGCACCAATGGCGTGCAAGCGATGGACCTTTGTGGTCGCAAGCTGGCAAGCAAGGGTGGCCGAGCGGTGCAGGCATTCTTTGCGATGATCGATGCAGAAATTGCTTCAGCCAAGGAAGATGAAGCGCTTAAAGATCTGGCTGAGCGTCTGGACAAAGCCCTAGGCGAGCAAAAAGCAGCGACCATGTGGTTCATGCAGAACGCGATGGCGAACCCCAACCACCTGGGTGCGGGCGCTCATCATTATATGCACATTATGGGCATCGTGACGCTGGGCTTTTTCTGGCTGAAAATGGCCAAAACCTCCAGCGAAGCACTGGCCGGTGAGCCAGAGGACAAGGCTTTCTACGAAGCCAAGCTGACTTCTGCTGCTTACTACGCTGAGCGTTTCCTGCCTGATGCAGGCGCATTGCGCCGCAAGCTGGAAGCGGGCAGCGATAATATGATGGCATTGACCGAAGAAGCATTTGGTACGGCTGCTTAATCCGCAAAGATAGTAGGTCGTTCGCGGCCTGACAGCAAAAAGGCACGGTCCCTCAAGTTAAGAGGTTCCGTGCCTTTTTGTATCGAGACACCGTGGTGTCGCTATTGCGTGCCCAACAGGCGAGTTACACTGGGGCCGTGTCGCCCATAACTTGCGCTGCAACCTCTTCGATCGAGCCAGTCACGAGCAAAGGCTGCCCACCGACCATGCCTACATTTGTCTGGCCGTTCTCAGCCGTCCTGAGCCAAGCAATGTTATCTGCGACAACCAGATAATCACCGCCACGAGAGATCAATTTCACAAATTTCATTACCAAAGCTCCTGTTGCGCCGCTTTTGACGCAACAGGGTCAATTTCGGGTTAACACCGAGTTAGGTAACGGCCCTCATCTTGGGGTGCTAAACTGGCAAGAAATCGGGGACAGACAGATAACGCTCGCCGGTGTCATAATTGAAGCCGATCACCCGAGCACCCGCTTCCAATTCAGGCAGCTTCTTAGCAATCGCAGCGAGGGTAGCCCCTGAGGATATTCCCACCAACATGCCTTCCTCTGCAGCAGCGCGGCGCGCCATGTTTTTGGCTTCTTCTGCATCGACAGGGACAGCGCCATCGATCGCCTGAGTGTGCAGGTTCGAAGGGATGAAGCCCGCACCAATGCCTTGGATCGGGTGAGGGCCAGGCTGTCCGCCGCCGATTACCGGGGAGAGCTCTGGCTCCACTGCATAGGCTTTCAATTCGGGCCAGTGGCGCTTCAATTCTTCCGCGCAGCCAGTCAGATGGCCGCCTGTTCCTACACCTGTGATCAAAACGCTGGGCGGTGCATCGGCAAAGTCAGCGATGATTTCCTTCGCCGTGGTGCGAACATGGACTGCAACATTGGCCGGGTTTTCAAACTGAGCCGGCATCCATGCCCCGTCGGTGCTGGCGACAAGCTCGCTTGCACGCTCAATCGCGCCCTTCATCCCTTTGGCCTTGTCGGTCAGATCAAATGTCGCACCATAGGCTAGCATCAAACGGCGACGCTCCAGTGACATGCTTTCTGGCATAACCAGTACAAGTTTGTACCCTTTGACCGCTGCGACCATCGCAAGGCCAATTCCGGTGTTGCCGCTAGTAGGCTCGATAATCGTGCCGCCTGGCTTCAATGCGCCAGAGTTTTCGGCATCTTCCACCATGGCTAGAGCAATGCGATCCTTAATCGAGCCGCCGGGGTTCGATCGTTCTGACTTCACCCACACCTCGTGCTCGGGAAACAGGCGTGACAGGCGGATATGCGGCGTTCCACCGATGGTTTCGAGGATATTTGCTGCTTTCATGTCAGGCCTCCTGCCTTAATTGGGCTGTTCTATTTTTGAGTGTTATCTGGCTCTAGATCATCGGGCGGAACAAAGGTTTTGGTGGTCCGCAAGACGGGAAACAACCGACTCCACAATGCGACTGTTATAATCGCTCCTGCGCCGCCCGCAACCAAGGCTGCGACGGGCCCGATCAGGAAGGCAAGGGCGCCCGAAAATGCATCGCCGCCTTCGTTCGAGGCGCTGATGGTGAGCATAGAGACCGACGAAACGCGGCCACGCTTTTCATCGGGCGTATGCAATTGGATCAATGACTGGCGGATATAGACGCTGAACATGTCGGCAGCACCGATGATAAATAGCATAGCTAGGCTGAGGACCATCACGGTGGAGAAAGCAAAGATGATTGTTGCCAAGCCAAACACCACAACTGCGCCCAGCATCTTTGGTCCGACATTGGTCTTGATCGGTCTGAACGAGAACCATAACGCGGTCAGAACAGCGCCAATACCGGGTGCCATAGCTAGCTGGGCAAGGCCGGTTTCGCCCACTTGTAAAATGTCACGTGCAAAGACGGGCAGCAGCGCCGTTGCTCCTGCCAAGAACACCGCAAATAGATCCAGCGTTATAGCGCCCAACACCATTTTGTTGCGCACGACATAGCGCAAGCCGTCTACGATGGCGCCAATCGGGCGTTGATCCTTGCGTATCGCAGGTTGCGGCACATTGCTGATAAAACCGAGTGCGGTCATAGAAACAGCGAACAAGCCGCCCGCTACGGCGTAGGGCAAGACCGGCAAGATGGAGTAGAGATAACCGCCCATGGCCGACCCGCCGATCATGCCCACTTGCCAAGAAATTGACGAGAGGGCGATGGCGGTCGGCAGGATCGTTTTGGGCACCAAATTGGGTGCGAGTGCGGACAATGCAGGGCCGGAAAATCCTCGTGCGATGCCCAGGATCACGGCCACGACATAGAGCACGGGCAACGCGATCTGGTCGCTCCAAGTGAACCACCCAAGTGCCGCGGCGCACAGCAATTGCAGCAAAACCGTCAGCTGACCAAGCTTGCGCCGGTCAAAGCGATCAGCGGCGAGGCCCGAAAATGGCGTCAGCACCATCAATGGCAGGAATTGGAGCAGCCCGATCAGGGCGAGTTGGCCAGATGCCTCAGGAATGCTCATCCCGCCATCGCGGGCCAAATTGTATGTCTGCCAACCAATGATCAGGAGCATCGCATATTGCCCCAGCGTCACGGACAGCCGTGAAAGCCAGTAGGCCCGGAAATTGGGCACCTGAAATGGATGCGATGGGGTTTTCTGTGGTTGGGTTTGGGATGCGCTCACAGTGGCGCAATGACACCGCGCAGCCGCGCTGCCAAGCGATCAATTAAGTCATCAACCAGCCGGTACTGTTTAAGCGGCTCTCGCCTCAGAATTTAGCGAGGGCGACGCAGACGTGGATTGGGTTGTAATGTGTCAATAATCGCCATGAAATCATCCAGGCGAATGATCCGCTCAAACTGGAAACCAGCGCGTTCATCGCGATGCCAGATTACATAGGCCTCGATTCGGCCAACAATCGGCAGGCGGATGATAACGCGATCACCCCGATTTAGGTTCTCGGCATTATCCACCATGAAGCCATGCGCGGAGAGATTCGCGACATGTAAGTTCATGTCACCATGTTTCTGGTGCTCGACGATCACCGGGAAATCCACCGGGTGACGCGCCGCGCGACGCAGATCAGTAACGCTCAGATTTGCTCCGGCTGACACAATAAACGACCTTCTTTTGGTTGCGATTAATTGTGACTAATGGCGCATAAAGGCTGACATTTGGTAAAGCCTTAGTGTCCTATTTTGGGACTTTAGAGGACAGTCTAAACCTGTCGTGCAGCAGGAATGGAAAATCAGCGTGTGATTATGCCGTGCTTCTTTTTGCCGAGGCTGAGCTTGATCTGCTCACCATCGGCAGGCGCCACCAAATAACCGGGTTCACTGATCGTCGTATCATCCAGCTTAACCGCGCCCTCAGCAATCTTACGCTTCGCCTCGGCATTGGAGGCTGTAAAGCCAATTGCGGTCAGCACCGCGCCAATCCGCATACCATCTGGACCAACAGCCAGAGTTGGCAAATCGTCGCCAGCACCGCCGCCAGCAAATGTATCGCGCGCCGTTGCAGCCGCCGCCGTTGCGGCATCATCACCGCGAACCATGCTGGTCACTGCATTGGCCAGCACTTCCTTGGCGTGGTTAATCTCTGCCCCTTCCAGGGCTTCCAACCGAGCGATTTCATCCAGCGGTATATCGGTGAACAAGCGCAGGAACTTGCCCACGTCGCGATCATCGGTGTTGCGCCAATATTGCCAGAAATCATAGGATGGCAGTTGAGCTTCATTCAGCCACACTGCGCCATCAACCGACTTGCCCATCTTGGCACCATCGGCCCGAGTAATCAGCGGAGCAGTGAAACCATAGACCTCTTTGCCGTCAATCCGCCGTGTCAGTTCGATCCCGTTGACGATATTGCCCCATTGATCGCTACCGCCCAATTGCAGGCGACAACCGTGATCACGCGCCAGCACGAGAAAATCGTATGCCTGCATGATCATGTAGTTGAATTCGATGAAGGTCAGCGGTTGCTCGCGATCCAGCCGTGTTTTCACCGAATCAAAAGTCAGCATGCGGTTGATGGTGAAATGCGGGCCGACGTCGCGCAGCATCTCAATGTAGCCCAGCTTGCTCAGCCAATCGTCATTGTTGATCAGAAGGGCGCCCGTTTCGCTATCGTCAAAACTCAATATCTTTTCGAAAGTGCCTTTGATCGAAGCGATATTGCCGGCCAGCCTTTCCTCGGTCAGCATTTGACGTGTTTCGTCCTTGCCCGAAGGGTCGCCAACCTTCGCCGTTCCGCCGCCCATAATCACAATCGGTCGATGTCCAGCCTGTTGCAACCGCTTCAGCAGCATGATCGAGGCCAGATTGCCAATGTGCAGCGACGGTGCGGTTGGATCAAATCCGCAATAGCCGGTCACCACCTCTTTCTGGGCAAGCGCATCAAGTGCGCCCGCATCGGTAATCTGGTGCAAATGGCCACGCTCGCTGAGGAGCTGGAGGAGGTCGGATTTGAATTCGCTCATAATGCGCGCGGCCCTATCACTGTCTTGCGCGCGGCCCAAGTGGCTTGCAGCAGCTTTTTAGCTGGGCAATAGCGTTATGATGCACAATCTTATTCTTCATCCCGACTGCAAGGCTGGCCCAATCACCGGCATCTGCGCCTCAATCCAGCCCAGCGAAGCAGGGTGCCGGGCACAGTTCTTTCTGAACGGCGACGTATCGGCGATAAAGGTTCCGGTGCATTTGCCATCCAGCCGACAGGACAATCTGTGGAAGACAACCTGCTTCGAAATCTTCTGGCAGCCGGACGGAGGCAGCTATTACCGCGAGTTCAATCTTTCCCCCTCAAGCCAATGGGCTTGTTACGATTTCGACGATTTTCGCCGCAACAGCCGTGATGCCCTGGTTGAAAACATCGCAATCGCCTGTGCCCATTCGAGCGATGCGCTGATGTTGAGCGCAGACATTGCCAGCGAACTGCCGCTGCCCGGCCAAATCGCTCTCAACGCAATTGTTGAGGATAAAGATGGCAATATCCAATTTTGGGCGCTGGCATTCCAGGAGGGCAAACCAGAATTTCACAGCGAGACCTGTCGGTCGCTGCAAATGGGGCCGCGAACATGAAATTCGGGATAGACCGCCTGTTGGCCGATGCCGAATTGCGCAAGCCATTGGAAGGCAAACGCGTCGCTTTGGTTGCACATCCCGCCAGCGTCACCGAAGACCTAACCCATTCGCTCGACGCTTTGATTGCTGCGGGGGTCAATGTGACCAGCGCTTTTGGACCTCAGCATGGGCTGAAAGGCGATAAGCAGGATAATATGGTCGAGACAGCGGACGAGATCGATCCGCATTACGGCATCCCGATTTTTAGCCTTTATGGCGAAGTGCGCAGGCCAACCGGCCAAATGATGAGCAGCGCCGATGTGTTTCTGTTCGACCTGCAAGACCTTGGTTGCCGCATCTATACATTTGTCACGACGCTGCTGTATTTGCTGGAGGAGGCGGAGAAGTCGGGCAAAGCGGTCTGGGTGCTCGATCGACCCAATCCGGCCGGTCGTCCGGTTGAAGGGACCAGGTTGATCGCTGGGTACGAAAGCTTTGTCGGCGCTGCGCCAATGCCCATGCGGCACGGGTTAACCCTGGGCGAGATGGGACACTGGTTCATCCAACACTTTGGCCTGAACGTGGATTACCGCGTGATCGACATGCATTACTGGCTGCCGGAAGCCCCCGGCAACGGGTGGCCGCAGGACCGCATTTGGATCAATCCCAGTCCCAATGCGGCCAATGTAAACATGGCACGTGCCTATGCCGGGACGGTAATGATCGAAGGCGCTACCGTCAGCGAAGGGCGGGGGACCACGCGTCCGCTAGAGGTGCTGTTCGGTGCGCCCGATGTGGATGCAAAAGCTGTGTTGGCCGAAATGGAGCGGTTTGCTCCGCAATGGTTGGCAGGATGTGCCCTGCGCGATTGCTGGTTCGAACCGACATTCCACAAGCATCAAGGTGAGTTGTGCAACGGTTTGATGATCCATGCTGAGGGATCGCATTATGATCATGCGGCTTTTCAGCCATGGCGCCTGCAAGCACTAGCATTCAAAGCGATCCGGCGGCTCTATCCCGATTACGAATTGTGGCGGGGCAAGGACTTCAAATATGAATATACCGAAGATGTCTTGGCCATCGATGTGATCAATGGCGGACCATCACTGCGCGAATGGGTGGATGATGCATCGGCCAAGCCGGGTGATCTGGATGGATTGGCGTCGCCCGACGAAGCGGATTGGCGCGAAGATGTGCGAGAATTGCTACTGTATTGAGGGGTCTATTGGTCCGACGACACATCTTGTTCAACCTGTGCGGGCGCACCCGCCATTGGTGAAAGTGGTATCCAATCATCTATGCTGGTCACCAAATCTTGTGGCCCGTCCACCGACATCTGCCCTGCATTGACCAATTCGCGCGCTGAGGCTTCCCCTCGCCAAACCTTGGTCAGATCAGCAATATCGCAACTGAGGTAGACATCCACTTCCTTGCCCGGGTTGTCGGAGCATAGGTCAACCTTGCGCCCCTCAGCCACCAACCACCACGATTTGAACTTATCGACATCCCTCAATGCAATGCTGATCACGGTTTCGCCATCAGGCAGTTCCTGAGTGCGAAGAGTTTGATGGATATCCCACATTAGAGCTCCAATATCGATGTCGCGCTCACGCACATTACGCGATGCCCAGCGTAGGCCCCACAGGGCCAATTGTTCAACAATTGGACGCAATTCGCGGCCCGATGCAGTCAATCTGTATGTTGGCGTGTTGGAACCGCCGATCTCTCGCTTAACAATGATACCCTGTTCGACCAGAGCCTTTAGACGGGCGCTGAGGACGGCGGGCGAGATCTTTGGGATCGATTGCTTGAGATCACTATATCGCCGCGCGCCCATCATCATAGAGCGAACGATTTGCAAAACCCATTTGTCGCCGATCAAATCGGCGGCCTTATTGGCCGGGCAATGTGTTTGAATATCTAGACCTTCGGACATGAAAACCCCTGATTTCCGCCAGATTTGGGGGAATGTAGCACGGACGCTACCAATTGCGAAGTGCGTTGCTATGTATTCCATAGCGTGTTGCTATGTTTGGCGAACTATAGCTTTGGGCGCGGATCGGACATCTCTCTTTTCACGGCGAACGGATCGCTGAAACAACAAATGGAGATGAAAATGAACACGTTGAAACTTACTATCGCAGCTCTGGCAATCGGGCTTACTTCAACCACGGCTCAGGCCGCAGATCAGCAAATCGAGCTGAGAATTAATGCCAGCGAGTTGGCATCAGAGCAGGGCACCAAGCGCGTCCTTAGGCGCATTGAGAACCTCTCACGCAGCGCCTGCAAGGCTCCTGCCTTTGTACCGCACAGCATGGTTCGCGAATGCCGCGAAGAGATCGCCCAGCAATTTATTGCCCAGCTCGATAATGCACGCTTGTCACGGCTTGCGGGTTACGAAACTGCAACCACAACCGGCAAGGGAGCCTGATCATGCCAATGGTAACAATTGACCTCATCGAAGGCGTTTTTGGTGACGACGAAAAGGCCGCTATGCTCGATCGCGTGACTGAAGCCATGGTAGAAGTTGAAGGCGAGGGCGCCCGCGGTGTCACTTGGGTGCGGATCAACGAATTCAAGCAGAATGACTGGGCCATTGGTGGCCAGAAGCTTGATGCCGCAACCGTCAACAAGCTGACCCAGCGTCAAAATCCCAAAGCGGCCTAATACCTTCCGCTGCTGCAACAATGGGCCGGTTTGCCATTTGGGCGAGCCGGCCTCTTGCGCTTTGAGAAACCAGCTACTTTGGGTTGGCTGCTACTCCTGTTCGTCTTTGTCACCTTCCAGCAGGTCTGGGCGATCAAAGTGGAGGAAGCTGCGTTGTTCTTCATTCCAGTGCCAAGCGTTACCGGCAGGTTCGTCAATCAGAGGCAGCCAGCGATCATCGCGATTCAAAACCGCTCCTAATGCGACATATTGCGGTCCTTGATCAGCCGCTTCATCTTCAGCAATGCCTTCATCAGTGCCGCGCAACCGCCAGCCGCTGTCAGGCTCATCATCGCCATCCTGGGTCAAGTCGGGCAGTTCGCGATAGAGGTAATCGACCAAGCTCCTGCCATCTAAAACGCATTGATCGACCATACAACGTTGCCAATATTCGCGTGGCCGGTCGACATCGGGAAGGTCACGATTGTCCCCGGTCAACAACGCTATCACATGGGTCTTGTGGACGGTTACCGGATCGCCTTCCTCCAGATTTTGCATGTCGTCTGGTTCGTTGTCGAGCGTCCCGACAAAGTGATCATCCAGCACGCGCTCGATCGTCACCCACATGCGTTCGGCGGCGTGGCCACCATCGCGGTCACTAAATATGGCTTTGATCAAATCGCCTGGGCGCAGTTCAGCCAAATGTTCAGCCGGGGGCACGAAGAATGTGTAAGGCGCTTCTTTCACAACCGGACGAGGGTCGCGCAGGCTTATCCCATCAGGCAAGCCTGAGTGCATCAATGCCCCTGCTTGCGGCTCAATTCACGCATCGCATCATCCAATCCGGCGAGGGTGAGGGGATACATGCGGTCATTGACCAATTCTTTCAGGATCTTGGTCGATTGCGAATAGCTCCACTGCTTTTCGGGCACCGGATTTAGCCAAACTGTTGCTGGATAGGTGTTGGCAACGCGCTGCATCCATGTTGCACCAGCTTCCTCGTTCATATGCTCGACCGAGCCACCCGGATGGGTGATTTCATAAGGGCTCATCGCGGCATCACCGACAAAGATGATCTTGTAATCATGTCCATATTTGTGGAGCACGTCCCAAGTCTTGGTGCGTTCCTGCCAGCGCCTCCGATTGTCTTTCCACAGCCCTTCATACAGGCAATTATGGAAGTAGAAGAATTCTAGGTTTTTGAATTCTGCGGTGGCAGCGCTGAACAATTCCTCGACCAGTTTGATGAACGGATCCATTGATCCGCCAACATCGAGAAACAACAGCAATTTTACCGCATTACGGCGCTCTGGCCGCATGTGAATGTCGAGCCAGCCTTGCTTGGCCGTGCCGTCAATCGTTGCATCCAGATCGAGTTGGTCCGGATTGCCTTCACGCGCAAAGCGTCTCAGCCGGCGCAGCGCCATCTTGATGTTGCGGGTGCCCAATTCCTTGGTGTTGTCGAGGTTTTTGAATTCTCGTTTTTCCCAAACTTTGACCGCGCGCTTATGCTTGCTTTCGCCGCCGATCCGAACACCTTCAGGGTTGTAACCAGAGTGACCGAACGGGGACGTGCCCCCGGTGCCGATCCATTTGTTACCACCTTCGTGGCGCTTTTCCTGTTCCTCGAGACGCTTTTTCAGCGTGTCCATAATCTCGTCCCAGTCGCCCAGCGCCTCGATCTTGGCCATTTCTTCTTCGGTTAGGAATTTTTCGGCCACTGCCTTCAGCCAATCTTCCGGAATTTCGACTGGGTTCTGGCCGTAATCGCTCATAATCCCTTTGAAGACCTTGTTGAAAACCTGGTCAAAGCGATCCAACATTCCTTCGTCTTTTACGAAGGTTGCACGCGATAGATAATAAAATGCTTCAGGTGTTTGTTCGATCACATCCTTCTCAAGCGCCTCAAGCAATGTGAGGTGTTCCTTGAAAGAGGCCCCGATACCGGACTCGCGCAATTCGTCGATGAAATTGAAGAACATTGGTTTCCTTTAGCCACGGAATTGGTGCGATACCAGTGCTGCTTGGCTCGGCTGACAATTTAACCAGTCGCTAACCATGTCGGGTTATCGCGTTCGGCAAGGTAATAAGGGACGGGCGTAGATGAAGCCGATTGAGATCGATACCAATGGCGTAACCGCGCTGGACCAAATTCCAGAAAGCTGCGGTGCAGTTACCGTTGGTTGCACCGATGTGGCAGGGATTGTCGACGGCGTTATCCGCGCGTCCAAATTGATGCGCGAGCAGCATATGACCCTGCACGGCACGGTTGCCGAGCTGGAAGCCGACCAAAGCAAGGTATCAGAAGCTAGCGCAGAAGCCAGATTGCTTTCCGAGCGTGCGATTGAGCGACTGGGCGAAGGCGCATCATTGATCAATTCCTCGCTCGGCCAGATCAATTCCGTGTTGGAGTTGGTCGAAACGCTGGCCAGCCATGTCACCGGTTTTGCAGCAGCGATGGAGCAAGTTCGCCGCTCTGCCCACGACATTGATCAGATTGCCGAGACAACCAATATTCTCGCTCTGAATGCTACAATCGAGGCGATGCGCGCTGGCGATGCAGGACGAACCTTTGCTGTTGTGGCCAATGAAGTAAAAAGCCTGGCCAATGATACTCGCCGCGCAACCGAGGAAATTGCAGCAACTGTCGACGCTTTGGGCTCTGAAGCCGGCGTTGTTATCGAGAAAGTCGAAGCCGGAGCCCAAGCGAGCGCCGGAGCCAAGGCATCTGTGGCTCGCATCGAATCCACAATTTCCAATGTTGGAGAGCTTGTCGAGCAAGTCGACAAGCAGAATGACACCATCGCTCGTTCCACCGCCACGATCAGCAACCACGTTGTCAGCGTTCGGGGCGTGCTCAAGAATTTTGACCGCACGGCCATGGCCAGTGAGGCTCGCTTGGCTGATGCGCATCATCGGATGGAAGATCTGGAGATGACCGCAAGCGAAATGTTCGATCGTATCGTTCAGGCAGGTCTATCTCCTGAAGACAGCCTGATGGTTGAACGTGCGCAGGCATTTGCAAAAGAACTGTCGGAAAAGACATCCGAGGCGATCAAAGCAGGCGAAGTCGACACGCAGGCGTTGTTCGACAATGATTACGTCGAAATTGATGGCAGCAATCCGCAGCGTTTCCGCACGGCTCTATCGCAATGGGCGGACAAGTGCTGGCGGCCATTATTCGACAAGGCGAAAAATTCTGATGAAAGAATTCTGGCGGCCGCCTGTACCGATATGAACGGGTTCCTGCCGGCGCATCTTTCCGAGCATTCGAAGGCACCCACCGGCGATCTCGCGCATGACACGCAATATTGCCGCAACGGAAGGATCATCTTTGATCCGCTCGATCAGAAAGCCAAGGAAAGCAATGCACCTTATATGATGGCGGTCTATCGCCAAGAGGGCGATGGGCGCAAATACAAGGTCGTTCGTAACGTCTATTTGCCGCTGCTGATCGACGGTCGCCGCTGGGGCAGTTACGAGCTGGCTTACAGCTTCGATTAAGTTTGGCGACGCGCCATAAAGGCCAGCCGTTCGAACAGCATCACATCCTGCTCGTTCTTGAGCAAGGCGCCGTGCATTGGCGGAATGGCGCTGTTGGGATTGGCGTCTTGCAACACATCCAGCGGCATATCCTCGTTCAGCAACAATTTCAGCCAGTCGAGCAGCTCGCTGGTAGATGGCTTTTTCTTCAGGCCTGGCACTTCGCGAATTTCGTAGAATACGTCCATCGCCTTGGTGACGAGCGTCTTTTGGATATCGGGGAAGTGGACATCGATGATGTCGCGCATCGTCTCGCGATCGGGGAATTTGATGTAGTGGAAGAAACAACGGCGCAAGAATGCGTCGGGCAATTCCTTCTCATTGTTCGAGGTTATGACCACGATTGGACGTTCGGCTGCGGTGATCGTTTCATGTGTTTCGTAAACATCGAAACTCATCCGATCGAGTTCCTGCAACAGATCGTTGGGAAATTCGATGTCAGCCTTGTCGATCTCGTCAATAAGCAGGACGGGTAGCTCATCAGAGGTGAAGGCTTCCCACAATTTGCCCTTCTTGATGTAGTTGGAGATGTCGTGAACGCGCTCATCGCCCAGCTGGCCGTCGCGCAGACGCGCAACCGCATCATATTCATACAGACCCTGCTGCGCTTTGGTGGTGGATTTGATATTCCACTCAATCAGCGGGGCGCCCAAAGCTTTGGAAATTTCATGCGCAAGCACGGTCTTACCCGTGCCGGGCTCACCCTTAACCAACAGCGGACGGCGCAGCTTGACCGCCGCGTTCACCGCAACTTTTAGATCGTCGGTGGCGATGTAATTGCTGGTGCCTTCAAAGTTCTGCGAGCTCATAAGTTTCCTCTGGCAACTGGATTTGCATGCGGCGTTAGGGCGCACTGCGACCAGAGGCAAGGGTGACGCAGCGGAAGCTATCGAATTGGCGAGTGCCGGTGATTGGATTGATAAGTGTGTAACCCTAGGCATCTCAGCGCGAACTGGTTTAGGAACGCAACGCATTCAGGAGCAATTTCATGCCGACAGAGAAAATGAGCATTACAACCCCGGCCGGACACCAATTGTCGGGCGCGCTGGAATTGCCGACCGGATTGTTGCGCGGGGTGGCTTTGTTTGCCCATTGCTTCACCTGCACCAAGCAATCCAAAGGCGCGATTTCGGTTACGCGGGCCTTGGCTGCTCATGGGATTGCTACCCTGCGATTTGACTTCACCGGCCTTGGTTCGAGCGAGGGCGATTTTGGCAGGGCTGGATTTACCAGCGATGTAGAAGATTTGATCAGCGCCGCGAATGCACTTTGTGAGCGGTTTGCGGGCAAAATCCTGTTGGTTGGTCACAGCCTTGGGGGTGCAGCTGTGCTGGCCGCCGGGCATCGTCTTGGCAAAGATAAGATCGCTGCGATCGCTACTATCGGTGCGCCGAGCGATGTTCCCCATGTGCTGCACAATATCAAAGGCGATCTCGACGCGATTGAGCGCGAGGGAGAGGGCAGCGTTTCAATTGGCGGTAGGGCCTTCAATCTCAGCAAGAGCTTTATCGACAACACACGCGAGGCTGAATTGCTCGGTCATATTCCCGATCTGCGTATTCCGCTGATGATCACCCATTCTCCGACCGATCAAATCGTCAGCGTAGACCACGCATCAAAATTGTTTGCGGCGGCCAAGCATCCCAAGAGTTTTGTCAGCCTGGCAGGCGCAGACCATTTGCTAACCGATGCGGGCGATGCTGGTTTTACCGCTGGGGTTATCGCGCAATGGGCGCAGCGATACTTGCCTGACGATCAGGTCTGGCCAACGCCAGAACAAGGCGTGTTGGTGCGCACCGGATTTGGCAAATTCGGGACCGAGGTCCACACAGCCAATCATCATTTCATTGCCGATGAACCGACCAGTTATGGCGGCGATAATTCCGGGCCAACGCCTTATGATCTGCTCAATGCAGCCCTTGGCACGTGCACCGTCATGACGATGAAGATGTATGCTGACCGCAAGGGGTGGCCGCTCGAAGGCTCCACCGTCGAAGTTACTCATGAACGCGATCACCACGTTGATTGCGATCATTGTGAGGATGTGGGTGAGGGAGCTCAAGTTCAGTCACTCAACCGTCGAATAACTCTGCATGGTGACGAGTTGACCGACGAGCAAATCGCCAAGATCATCGAAATTGCCGACAAATGTCCGGTGCACAAAACACTCGAAGGGCATCTGCATGTGCATACGGAGGAAGCGCAATGATTGTTATTACTGGAGATGTTGAGCTCAGGCCAGAGCATCGCGCGGCTGGGATTGCGCTATGTCGCGAACATTCAGAGCGCTCTCGCAAAGAGCCGGGCTGCATCTCGCACGATTGCACAATTGACCTAGAGAATGACAACCTCGTGCGGTTTATTGAACGCTGGGAAGATATGGCTGCAGTGCAAGTCCATTTCCAAGTGCCAGAGGCGCAAGGGTTGGTTGCCAGCCTGTCCGACTTTAAGGCCGCGCCATTCGTGATCCGCTTATTCGACGCTAATCCAGTGGACGAAATTAGCGCCTAAATTGCATTCCAATATTGGACGGCTAAATCCGCCCAAGCGCGGAAAAGATAATCAATAGCAACTGCATGGTCAGAACGACCGGCGTTGCCACGCGCCAGCCCATCGCCGCGTCCTTTATTCCGCGCTGCCAAGCCCAATGAAGTATGCCAAGTGTCACCAATGTGGCCAATCCAATTGTGAACCATCCGTTCTTGTTGGCGAAGACCATCGCAATTACGAACAGAGCGACTGATTGAACGATTACGGCGGCGGCAAACCAGACAATCGGAATAGGTCGGTAGGCGGCGTCTGAAATGTACCAATCGGGCAGGCGGCTGTCGGGACGTGAAATGCGCCGGTCTCCCGCCATGATGTCGTCCTCATCCGGATCAGGCCAATTGGGTTCCGAATTCTGATCAGGCATCAATAGCTTCACGGTCCACTTCGCCCGCTCGGTTCTGGATGAAGTTGAAGCGGTGTTCCGGATTGCGGCCCATCAACCGATCGACCAATTCCTTCACCGCGGCGCGATCCTCAAATTCGGCAGGCAAAGTAATTCGGATCAGCCCGCGCGTATCTGGGCTCATGGTGGTTTCGCGCAATTGTTGTGGGTTCATCTCGCCAAGGCCTTTAAAGCGGCCCACTTCGACTTTCTTTCCCTTGAACACTGTTTCTTCCAGCTCAGCACGATGGGCGTCATCGCGGGCATAACGGCTCTCTTTGCCGGCGGTCAGGCGGTAAAGCGGCGGCTGGGCTAGGAACAGATGCCCTTTCTTCACCAAATCGGGCATTTCCTGAAAGAAGAAAGTCATCAGCAATGTGGCGATATGGGCCCCATCGACATCGGCATCGGTCATGATAATCACGCGGTCATAGCGCAGGTTTTCCGCGTCACATTCCTTGCGTGTTCCACAGCCCAGCGCGAGCGACAGATCTGCAATTTCGGCATTGGCACGGATTTTATCCGCCGTAGCACTTGCAACGTTCAGGATCTTGCCGCGAATGGGGAGAATGGCCTGAGTTTTGCGATTGCGCGCTTGCTTCGCGCTACCGCCGGCTGAATCGCCTTCGACAATGAACAATTCTGTCTCTGCGTCGCCTTCGCCGCTGCAATCGGTCAGCTTGCCGGGCAGGCGCAGCTTTTTCGCATTTGTCGCGCTCTTCCGCTTGATCTCGCGCTCTTGCTTGCGCCGCAAGCGCTCGTCCATGCGCTCCATAACCACGCCGAGCAGGGCTTTGCCGCGCTCCATATTATCGGTCAGAAACATGTCGAAATGATCACGCATGGCGTTTTCAACCAGACGAGAAGCTTCAGGCGAAGTCAGTCGGTCCTTGGTCTGCGACTGGAATTGCGGATCGCGAATGAAGACGGACAGCATGATCTCGCCGCCATTCATCACATCGTCAGCAGTGATCTCCTTGGCTTTCTTCGCCCCAGTCAGTTCACCAAAAGCGCGCAGCCCCTTGGTCAATGCACCGCGCAGACCTTGCTCGTGCGTGCCGCCATCCGGAGTGGGCACGGTGTTACAATACCAACTGGTCGAACCATCGGAATAAAGCGGCCAACCTACGGCCCATTCCACCCGACCCAGCGATTGCCCGCTATCGTCCTCGGGGAAATCCTGTTTGCCGGTGAAGGCTTGTGCGGTCACGCATTCGCGCGACCCGATTTGTTCAGCCAAATGGTCCGCCAGACCACCCGGAAATTTGAACACCGCCTCTTCAGGCACATCTTCGGAGGCGAGGGACGGAGCGCATCTCCAACGGATCTCAACGCCTGCGAACAGATAGGCCTTGGACCGAGCCAGTTTGAACAAACGCTGCGGTTTAAATTGGCGGTCACCGAATATCTCTGTGTCGGGCGTAAATGTGACAGTGGTGCCCCGCCGGTTAGGGGTCGCGCCCAAATTCTCGATTTTGCCAAGGGTTTGCCCCTTAGAGAACTCTTGCGCGAACAATTGCTTGTCGCGGGCCACTTCAACTCGCGTCAGACTGGACAGGGCGTTGACGACGCTCACGCCAACCCCATGCAAACCACCGCTGGTGGCGTAAGCCTTGCCAGAGAATTTGCCGCCAGAGTGGAGCGTGGAGAGGATCACCTCTAGCGTCGACTTGCCCGGAAATTTGGGATGTTCATCCACCGGAATGCCGCGCCCATTGTCCGCAATGGACAGAACATTGCCTTCATCAAGACGCATTTCGATCCGGCTCGCATGACCGGCAACCGCCTCGTCCATGGCATTGTCGAGCACTTCTGCTGCCAAGTGGTGCAGCGCGCGGTCGTCTGTCCCGCCAATATACATGCCGGGGCGACGCCGGACAGGCTCAAGTCCCTCCAGAACCTCGATCGAGGAGGAATCGTAATCGCCGCTGGACGTCGGCGTACCGTCAAAGAGATCATCGGACATGGTAATCGCTATAGGCCCGAGGTTTGATCCGCTACAAGCAGCGCAAAATAGTTTTCGTCAGTCGTTGAAGCGCGTCGGGGCTGCGTCAACAATCACCACTTGGCCATTGCGCACTTCGCGAACTTCCATTGATCGTTGAACCACACCATTGGCGCCGAAGCGGAACGGTCCGTCCAGCCCCAAGAAACCACCATCGCTGCGCAATTCAGAAGCGGGGAAGCGGCGTCCTACGCGCCAATCCCTTGCGACCCTCAGGCTAAGCAGCACTGCATCGTAACCCAGTGTAGAGACCCGATAGGGCTTTCCACCAAAGCGCCCCTCGTAACTGTCGCTGAAATTCTTAAAGCGAGCGTCGGACACGGCAGAGAACAGCGCACCTCGCATGGAGGCAGGGCGGGTGATGCCGCTTTCGCCGCTCCAAAGTTCTGTACCGAGAATTTGAGTGCTTGGTGCTGGCTCATCGTCAACAGTCTCGGTCAGCGAGACAGCGGCTTGGGTTGCCAGCCGAGCGCCGTCTGCGATCAATACCGCGTCATAGCCGCCGCGTGTGCGCAGACGCTTGGCCGCATTGGAAATCGTAACATTGCCGCGATTGTACCGCTCGCTTTGCGCAAGCGACCCGCCATAATTGGCCAGAGCATTGTTCAGCGCACTCATCGATCGATCGCCATAGTCGCCATTAGGTGCAAGCACAGCAAATCTGTTCGCCCCTTTTTGCCGGGCATAGGCGACTGTCCGCGTGACCGATTGCTCGGGAATATGGCCCATCACAAATACGCCATTGCCTGCGACATTGGTGTCATTCGAGAAAGAGATCATCGGGACACCAGCACGCCGCGCCTCTCCCAATGCAGCGCCGACATTGTCAGCCAGCAATGGGCCTAAGATCAAACGGTTGCCTTCTGCCACGGCGCGGGCTGCTGCCTTTTTGGCGCCTCCTGATGTGTCGTAAGTGGTGATGCGAAGATTGTCCGCATTGGTATCCAGCAAGGCCATAGTGGTGGCATTTGCGATGGATTGTCCGACGGCGGCATTGGTACCGCCCAATGGCACCAGCAATGCGACGCGGTGCCGCGTTTCATCCGTTGGCAGCGCGGTTGCGCTGGGTTCTGGGGTGGGTTCGGCCACGGGCCCTGTGCTGGTCGGACCAGTGTTGGGCACAATCTGACACCCTGCGAGCAGGGCGGATGAACCCGCCACAATTAACGCCCTACGATTAAACAAATACCGCTTCATGCTTGCCGACCCCAATTACTTGTAACAAAGAGCGAAGAGTGAACACTCAATCGCCTGAACCTGACCTGTCGGGGTCTCCACCAAAACCCCTTCCCGAAGGGCTCTACATCGTCGCGACGCCGATTGGCAATCTTGGCGATATAACGGTGCGTGCAGTCGATATTCTGCGCCGCTGCGATGCAATTGCGTGCGAGGATACGCGCGTCACCGGCAAGTTGATAAAGCATTTGGGTCTGACCAAGCGCCTGCGCCGTTATGATGACCATGCTTCTCCTGCTGCCCGCGCGCAATTGATCGATTCGATGCGAAGCGGTGCAATCGCTCTGGTCAGCGATGCCGGGACCCCGCTGGTTTCAGATCCGGGCTATCGCTTGGTTGCCGATGCACGCGAGGCCGGCATTGCAGTCACCACTGTGCCGGGAGCATGCGCGGCAATAGCAGGTCTTACTCTGTCGGGCCTGCCCAATGACCGGTTTCTGTTCGGCGGGTTTCTGCCGGTAAAAGAGAAAGCGCGGGCTGACGTTCTGGCCGAGCTTGGGGCGGTGGATGCGACGCTGATCTTTTACGAAACAGGGCCAAGACTCGCCAAAGCGCTGGCCGCAATCGGCGAGGGCTTGCCGGGCCGTGATGTCTCTGTCGCGAGAGAGCTCACCAAATTGCACGAGGAATGCCGCACCGGCACCACGTCACTTCTGTTAGAGCATTACGAAGCGCACCCGCCCAAGGGTGAGATTGTGTTGATGATCGCTCCGCCAGCAGAGCAAACATTGCAAGGTGATCCTGATGACTTGCTGCGCGAGGCGTTGCAAACGCTCAAACCCTCTCAAGCGGTCAGCCAAGTGGCCAAAGCGACCGGACTTGATCGCAAGGCGCTTTATACACGGGCAATGGAAATTGGGGCGGAAATACGCGCTGATCAGGCGAAACATTGAAGCGTAAGTTAGCAGAGCTCAGCGGGCGAAGGGCAGAACGCTGGGCCTCTGTTTGGTTGCGGTTGAAGGGCTGGAAAGTTCTGGCACAGCGCGTCAAAACTCCGCGCGGTGAAATTGACCTGATTTGCCGCCGAGGAGGGATCGTAGCCTTTATCGAAGTGAAATTCCGCAAACGCGCCGCAGACCTTGATCACGCAATAGACGCTCATCGTCTGAAACGGGTCGCCGCGGCGGTAGAGTGCGTCGCTCATGACTATGTTCGCGACGGCGAAGATATGCGGGTCGACGTAATCCTACTTGCACCCGGCGTCATGCCGCGCCACATCACCAATGCTTGGATGCCGTGAGCTGATACTTGCCTCGTCATTGAGAGGAGCCTAGCGACGAAGCAATCCAGTAATGACGAGCGCGTGGCCCTAGATTGCTTCGCTTCGCTCGCAATGACGACTTAAGGAGTCACGCTTGTCTCTTAGAATAGCAGTTCAGATGGACCCGATTGAAAGCGTGAATATCGCTGGGGATTCCTCGTTTGCCTTGATGGAATCTGCCCAAGCGCGCGGACATTCCATCTTTGAATATCACGTCGAGAGCCTGACTTTGGCCGCTGATGATCGCTTGTATGCTGAGTGCCATCCGGTAACCGTGCAGCGCGTTGTCGGCGATCACTTTACAAAGGGCGAGGCGCAGCGGCTCGATCTGGGCAAGGACATCGATGTCATCTTGATGCGGCAGGATCCGCCGTTTGACATGGGCTATATCACTGCGACGCACCTGCTCGACCGGATTGAGGGTGAAACGCTAGTGGTCAATAACCCGACCAGCGTTCGCAACGCGCCGGAAAAGGTGATGGTGCTGGATTATCGGCAGTTCATGCCACCCACTCTGGTCACGCGCTCCGTCGATGAAGTGAAGCGCTTTATGGCTGAGCACGGCGCGGTGGTGGTCAAACCGATCCACGGTAATGGTGGCAAGGCGATTTTCCGCGTTCCTGCCGATGGCGACAATCTGACCGCGCTGTTCGAAGTGTTCAATCAGACTTGGCCCGAACCTCATATGGTCCAGCCCTTCCTTCCTGAAGTGGCCGAGGGTGATAAACGCATCGTGCTGATCGATGGCGTTGTCGCGGGCGCGATCAACCGCATTCCGGGCGAGGGCGAGTTTCGCTCCAACCTTGCCATGGGAGGCTCGGCAGAACCCACACAATTGACAGAGCGAGAGCAGGAAATTTGCGCCGCTATGGGGCCGGAGCTGAAACGCCTAGGCCTGACCTTTGTGGGCATCGATGTGATTGGCGGCAAATGGCTGACCGAGATCAATGTGACATCACCCACTGGCATTGTGGCTATCTCAAACTTCGACGGAACCGATCTGGCGGGCATGATCTGGGACGCGATTGAGGGTCAGGTTGGGTGAGAGGCCATGCTTCGTCGGCTGATGAATTGGAAAAAGAAGCCTGATCAGGATCGGGCCAATGAAACTGAACTGTACAATGCGATCGGTGTGGCAGTCATTGAATTGATCGGGCGGACCGACATACGCGCGCTTCTCTACGTCGAAATGGCAGAGGGCAGTTTTGACACTGCAATCAGATATTCCAGCGCTGATATGCCGGGCGTAAAAGGCGCTTTTGCAAGTCACGATTTGACCCGAGCATTATTGAATCTTTGTGATTTTCTAAAATCTCAAGGCGACGATAAGTTATGGACGGCTATGGAATATTTAGCCGATCACGGTGACGTGGACATTTCACTTTCATACGACGAAATTGATCAAGATATGGCTATCTGGGAAAGGTCGCCAGCGGTCATCGACAAGTACTTTCCCGGCAAACCCTTCTACAAAGACTAACCATTCTCGGTGGGCCGATCAAAGTGGTCGCACATGACCGCTTTCAGATAAGCAATCCTCGAATGCGAACGACCACTTTTGGGGCGGGGAGCGGACACGCTAATCTCGTCGGTCTCTCCATAAGAAGCGTTCAAGCCAAACGACCAACCATATTAAAATCAAACCGGTAACTTGCGATGCATAGCCCCCGAGGTTGTGCCATTGGAAATACCAATTGGCCGCGGCAACAACCAGAAAGAACAAACCGGCCAGTGTGATGATCTTTTGTCGCGCGGTAAGTTGTATGTTCGACATGGCGCGGACTGACCCTTCTTATCCGTTGATCGCCATAAGCAGTTGCGTTTGCTGCGGCTAGCTCAGTCTCGCGATCCTAAGGCAGTTCTTGCCTCGTTAGCCGACAGACCGCTTTTGGTCGCAATTATCTCTTCTTTGCCCTTGGATGGGCATCACGGTAATTTTCTAGCATCGTTGCTGCATCCACTTGGGTGTAAATCTGGGTTGAGCCCAGCGAGGCGTGGCCCAGCAATTCCTGCAAACTGCGCAAATCCGCTCCTGCCCCCAGCAAATGGGTGGCAAAGCTATGCCGCAATGCATGCGGCGTTGCGGTGTCGGGCAGGCCGAGTGCGCGGCGCACCTTAGCCATCGCTTTTTGCACCATGCCTTGGCTCAGCGGACCGCCCTTTACCCCGCGAAACAGCAGATCATCAGGCCCAACCGGCCAAGGGCTTTGGCTTTGGTATTCGGCCACCGCATCGCGGCAAATCGGCAGGATCGGCACAAGACGTTGCTTGCCGCCTTTCCCGGTAACTTGCAGCGTTTCTCCCAGCGGGGTGTCGCGGCCTTTCAGTGACAAGGCCTCGGCAATGCGTAGGCCCGATCCATACAGCAGCAACAGCACCGCGCGGTCGCGCGCACCAACCCATCCTTCCTCCGCCTCTCCCGCCACCAGATCGGCGATATTGCTCGCGTCATCGGGCGTGACAGGGCGGGGCAGTCCCTTCTTGATCCTGGGACCACGAAGGCGCGGCGCAGATGCGTCTCCATCGCCGGTTTGCACGCGGGCAAATTGGATGAAGTTCTTGAGCGCCGACAATTCGCGCGCGACGCTGCTATTGGCCAATCCGTCGGCCCGTCGCGCGGCTAGGTGGCTGCGAAGGTCTTTCCCTTCTAGCCGTGCCAAATCCTGCCAACTGGCGAAGTTTTGCGCTTTCAACAGTCTCTCTGCGCATGCGAGATAGGCACGCACCGTATGCGGGCTGCGGCGGCGGGCATCGGTCAAATGATCGCGCCACGGCTCAAGGAAATCTGCGGTGGTCATTCCCGCACTCAATTTGTCACCAAGGCATCGCCGACCAATTCGCCTAGCAAGGCGTCAAGTACCGGCATTCCCGCTTTGGTGACCCCAATTTTGGCGCCATCCTGCCACATTAGGCCAAGCTCGCAATGGAGGCTCAACCGATTCGCTTCGATAAGGTCATTCCGGCCTATCCCGAACCGCTTTTCCAGCAAGTCTAAGTCAATTCCTTCGACCAGTCTCAACCCCATCATAATGGCTTCGGAAACCTGCTCATGCGGGCCGAGTTCACGGCTTGTCTGGATGCCATCTCCCGATGTCTCGACTTTGGTCAGATAGGTCTCTGGCTTCTTGTGGCGTTCCGTTGCGCTGCCCGCACGACGTCCATGCGCCCCTGGGCCAATTCCGCAATAATCTGCGTATTGCCAATAGGTTAAATTGTGGCGGCTTTGCTGGCCCGGACGGGCGAAATTGCTGGTTTCATAGGCGGGGATGCCTGCATTTTCCGTCATTTCGAGTGTCATTGCATACAGATCGGCCGCCGGATCATCATCCAGCGGAGTGAATGCCCCTATGCGCACATCAGTGGCAAAGCGCGTGCTCGGCTCGATTGTCAGTTGGTACAGAGACAGATGATCGGTCTCCAGAGCAAGCGCGCGCGCCAGTTCATCGGCCCATTGCGCTTCGGTTTGGTCAGGGCGAGCATAGATCAGGTCAAAGCTGACCCTGCCAAAATGTGCCTGCGCGACGTCAAGCGCGGCCAATGCCTCTTGCGCGCTGTGCAAACGCCCCAAAAACTGTAAGCAATTATCTTCAAGTGACTGTATTCCTAGTGATACTCGGTTCACACCAGCGCTCGCCAAACCGACGAATTTCGACGCTTCGACGGACGAGGGATTGGCCTCCAGCGTGATTTCCACCTTGGCGTCAAAGCCCCACAGCGCCTCGGCCTCGGCCAACAGATCGCCAACCAATGCAGGGGGCATCAGCGACGGTGTGCCTCCGCCGAAAAAGACGCTTTCCAGCGGTTCTCCACCAGCTACTTCGGCCTCGCGCCGCATGTCTGATATTAGGGCGCTTCGCCAAAGGTCGATGTCGACTGTGTTGCGGACGTGGCTGTTGAAATCGCAATAAGGGCACTTCTTCAGGCAAAAGGGCCAATGGATATAAAGTGCGCGAGCCATGGTGCTTTTCACGCTCCGTTAAGCGATGAATGTCAAGTTTGCAGATATGAAGATCGGCGACAAACTCACAATTGCAGCCAGTGCTGCGCTTGGTTTGGCAGCGATGGGTGCCATCGTAAGTCCAGCGGTTCAGGCGGATGAGCGGCCCGAAAACCGATTTGCTGCCGAATTGCTGGATGCTCACAATGACGAACGCGTGAGATTTGGCGCATCGCGCCTGCGGTGGAGCCCCAAGCTAGCGCAAGAAGCTCAACAATGGGCGGTGACCTTGGCTGGCGAAGGCCGGATGCGGCATGCCAGTAATGACGAGCGCGGTGGTGCTGGCGAAAACCTATGGATGGGGACGGCAAGTCGTTTCCCAGCCAGCTATATGGTCGGCGCATTTATTGATGAAAAACAGTATTTTCGCGCTGGGACTTTCCCGCAAATCTCGACCACTGGCAATTGGCGCGATGTTGGCCATTACACACAGGTAGTTTGGCCGGGTACTCAGCAATTGGGCTGCGCTGTTGCTCGCAATCGCAAGGATGATTTCCTCGTTTGCCGCTATTGGCCCGCTGGCAACACCTATGGCGTGGATATTCGCCAGCAATAGTCCGCCCGAGCTGGTCTAACCGCCAAATTGATCTGCAACCAGCATGGCAAATGCATCAGCGCGGTGGCTGTTGGCATGCTTTTGAGCGGGATCTATCTCGGCAAATGTCTGGTTCTGACCTGCTGGAACAAATACTGGATCATACCCAAAGCCCAATTCTCCGCGCGGGGGCCAGGTTAGCGAGCCGGGGCATTGGCCTTCATAAATGGCGTGCTCTCCATCCGGCCAAGCGATTGCCAGCACACAATGGAACGCAGCGCTGCGATCCACCTCGGGACCCTTTTCATTGAGCATTCCCTCGACCTTGCCCATGGCCATATACCAATCGCGGCCCGGATCGCCTTCGAACCATTGCCGCTCTGCCCAATCGGCGGTGTAAACACCCGGGCGACCGTCCAACGCATCGACAGACAGCCCGCTATCGTCTGCCAATGCGACTATGCCCGATGCCTCGGCAGAAGCGCGCGCCTTTATCAGAGCATTCTGAGCGAACGTAATGCCGTCTTCGGCGGGTTCCGGCAGACCAAGCGAGCCAGCGGAGATGCATTTTGTGCCATAGGGTTCGAGCAGCGCCGAAATCTCTCTCAGCTTGCCGGCATTATGCGTCGCAATAACCAGCGAGCCCGAACCCAAATGGCGTGTCACTTCACTGCATCCAATTGCGCGGCAAAGATGCCATCACAGCCAATACGTGCGAGGCGGAGCAGCCGCAGCAGGCCTTCCTCATCATAAGTCGCACCTTCGGCAGTGGCTTGCACTTCGGCGATTTGACCACCGGTCAGCAGCACAAAATTGGCATCGGCATCCGCGTCGCTATCCTCGGGATAATCGAGGTCGAGTACTGGGGTCCCTTTGTAAATGCCGCATGAAATTGCGCCCACTTGCGAGGTGATCGGATCTTCGGCGATCGCGCCCGACTTCATCAAGCTATCGACGGCCAGTCGCAGGGCAACCCATGCGCCGGAAATCGACGCTGTTCGTGTACCGCCATCGGCCTGAATAACGTCGCAATCGAGTGTGATTTGGCGCTCGCCCAATTTCTTGAGATCAACGACTGCGCGCAGCGAACGACCGATCAGACGCTGAATTTCCTGAGTCCGGCCCGATTGCTTGCCGCGGGCCGCTTCGCGTGATCCGCGGGTGTGGGTGGCGCGGGGCAACATGGAGTATTCACCGGTGACCCAACCTTCTCCTTTGCCGCGCAGCCATGGCGGAATGCGTTCTTCAACGCTGGCGGTGCATAGCACCCGGGTATCGCCAAAGCTGATCAGGCATGATCCCTCTGCATGTTTGGTGAAACCGGTTTCAATAGTAATTTCGCGCATCTGATCTGGCGCGCGGCCTGAAGGTCGCATTGCAATTCCTTATGTTCGATTCGCCACAATTTATGGCCGAATTGGGCATGTCTTTGGCGCTCAAGGCTTGAGGCTGCAAGCCCAGTCGCTAGATAGGGACAATGTCGTCACCACCCATTTCCGAATTGACCGACCGTGCGCGCGAGATTTTCCGTCTTGTGGTGGAGGGATATTTGGACAGCGGGCAACCGGTGGGTTCCAAGGCATTGGCCGGCGACAATACAGTGAATTTGTCGCCTGCCTCGATCCGTTCTGTGCTTGCCGATTTGGAGCATTTTGGCCTGTTGGCAGCGCCGCATACCAGTGCAGGGCGAATGCCAACCGACACTGGTTTGCGAATGTTTGTGGACGGAATGATGCGCGTTGCAGAACCGACCGCCATTGAACGCGCCGCCATCGAGGAACGACTGTCTGATCCCGGCCCGATTGAGCAGGCGTTGGAGCAAACTAGCGCAATTCTGTCCGACCTGTCGGGCGCAGCTGGGATGGTGATGGTCCCAACCAAGGAAGAACGCCTTGCGCAATTCAGTCTGGTAAATTTGGGGCAGGGACCAGAAGGCAACGCTCGCGCGCTCGCTGTTTTGGTCGGCGAGGACGGTGCAGTGGAAAATCGAGTGGTTGAGCTGGGCGATGCGATTGCCCCTGCAACCATGGAACAGGCCAGCAATTTTATCACTTCGCGGCTTGCTGGTCGCACTTTGGCAGAGGCATCGGCGGCGATTGGCGGTGAGATCAAAGCGGGCAAAACGCAGCTCGATGAGGCAAGCCGCGACCTGGTTGAACGCGGGCTTGCGGTGTGGAGCGAAGATGCAGCCAACCGACCAGTCTTGATCGTCCGGGGCCAATCCAATCTCCTCGACGATGTGGCATTGGGCGACATTGAACGGGTGCGTTCCCTGCTGGATGATCTTGAAAACAAGCAATCTGTCGCTGAACTGCTCCAAGGCGCTCGCGATGCAGAAGCAACGCGAATATTTATCGGAAGCGAGAACAGGCTCTTTTCACTCTCCGGGTCTTCGGTTATCGCCTCGCCCTATCGTGACCGCGAGGGAAGGGTGGTCGGCGTACTCGGAGTGATCGGCCCAACGCGCTTGAATTACGCAAGGGTCGTCCCCATGGTTGATCTAACGGCCCGCTCGCTGGGCAAGCTTATCGGATAGCTGGAACAAAATAATGATCGATAATGACAAGCCGGACACCGCAGATGAGGCGGTCGCCGAAGAACTAAAAGGCATTCCTGAGCAATTTCTCGATGGCGGCGATGACGCTGACGAGGATGATGAGGAAGTTGGCGTTGAAGAGGCGTTGGAAGAACTGCGCGCCGATTTGGAAAAAGCCAAGCAGGATGTCCTTTATGCCAAGGCTGATGCACAAAATGTGCGACGTCGGGCCGAAAAGGACGTTTCCGATGCTCGCAGCTATGCTGCAACCGGATTTGCCCGCGATGTATTGGCTGTGGCGGACAATCTCGGCCGTGCGATGGATGCGCTCCCCGCAGAGGTACGCGAAGATGAAAAGCTACAGGGCTTTGTCGCAGGCATGGCGGCAACCCAGCGCGAGTTGGAAAAAGTGCTTGGCCAACACGGCATCACACGCATCGCATCTATGGGTCTGCCGCTCGACCCAAACCAGCATCAGGCGATGATGGAAGTGCCCACTGCCGAGCAAGAACCCGGCACGATCGTGCAGGAAATGCAGTCAGGCTATATGATCAAGGACCGCTTGCTGCGTCCGGCGATGGTTGGTGTAGCGAAGAAGCCTGATTAAAAAACAGCAGTGAGATAGCGAATTTGGGGCGAGGGTGCATTTGCAGCCTCGCCCTTGCGATTCAGGCGACAATTTGCGCGCGATTTTCGTCGCGGTGCTTCTTCAGATATTTCATGAAAGGCGTGCCGCCAGTCCCAACATCGGGATCGTTACCAGCTATGCTGCCCGCCTGTTTGTTGATGTAACTCGCCGCATATTCCAGATGGCGAGTGCGGAAGCGCGCAGCCTGTTCAACACAAGCGTTGAACGCATCCTTGAGCGATTGCGAGCCTGAGGCTGACACGAATTCTCGCAAAGTTGATTGCGCTGCCAGATCTTCGATAAAGCGACGATGCTGGACCGGTCGGTATTGATGCAGTTCGTCCAGAAATGACTTGAGCGGGTCGCTTGAGTGGCCAACCTGAAACAGCGCATCCATTGCCGGCACGATGCTCGACTGACTGCCAGTTTGTCCGCGCAGAGCCTGTGGCTTGCCTCCCAATTTCTCAACGCCTTCATAGATCAAGCCGCCGCCTTCGAGTGCGGGATTATTTGCCCAACCATGGATGTAAGGGCGAACGCGGTGAAAATAGCAATAGGGGTCGCAACGCTCCGTCATGCGGGCGAAATGCCCATAGATGCGTTCCCATGCTGCATCCATCTCGACCAGCAGGCGCTCGGCTTCGCTATCGTCTCCATTTTTTGCAACTTCTACAAGTCTTGCAGCATTATCGAGGAGCACTCCTGCTTCGGCCTCGATCGCGACATGGATCATAACAAACCAGTTCTCGTCATCTCCGCCTGCAAAGTTCTGATACATATAGATATTGTCGAGGGTGATAGCGCCCGATTTGTCGAGCCTTGCCCAATTGTCCAGCACATAACCTGAGTAAGGCAACAGAGGCGCCTGGCCCAAACGGTCAGAAATTGCGACCATCGGTCGTGCAAGATTGGCGGGTAAATGTGCAGGCGGGGTGTCTTCGCCCCACACATAGCTCTGCACCAAGAAGGAATAGTGCACCATCGCCTTGCGCACTTCCTTGTCGGTGGCCTCATCAACCCATTCTTCGAGTTTTGGGTCATCGAGTTGATCGAGCCAGTGGCGTACTCGCCCGGTCGATAGCAGGCCGGAAAGATTGCCGGCGGCCTGAGTTACGCCATTGAAGCGCGAGGGCAGATTAATCTCGTCGATTTCGTAATGCGAAAGGTAGCCGCGCTCGCGGCTTAAACCGTAGTTCTTGATCTCCATCTGAGTGACTCATTAGTCTGGCGCGGGTTGGGCCGCCGAGACAATTTAGATGGTATCAATTGAAACCGAAGTGCTCAAGTCCTGCTGTGGAACGCAATGGACGGAGCGGCGGATCGACCTGAGAAAAAGAGAAAATACTATCTCCTATTCGTATCAAAGCTCGATCGCCATCTGTAGATTGCAGCGTTCATACGGAGTGGGCCAGCATTCATCTGGTTCCAGTTTGCGGAAGCCGGCTTTCTCATAGAGAGCTGTCGCTGCCTCCAATTTGCTGTTGGTTTCCAGCCAGATTGCATCGGCACCGTCTGCACGGCCGTAATCGATCAATTGGCTCAAGACCGCAGCGCCAATCCCGCGCCCTTGTGCAGATGGGTCAGTCGCCATCTTGACCACTTCCAACCATTTGCGCCCGTCACGGGGATCGTGATGAGGCGGAATAATCGCGCCGGTACCAACCACCCAGCCATTTTGATCTGCGACGGCGATATGACCGCCCTTTGCAATAATTTCCTGCTCAGGTTGACCAAGGATCCGCAAATCCTCTTCCTCGGCCCCAAATATCTCATCAATCCAACGCCGGTTTAGCGCCGCAAATGTTGGTGCATCTGCCGGTCCAAAGTCGCGAATTGTCCAATCATTTGTCTGCGCCATAATACCCTGTCACTCTGTCCCGGGGAAATTTACTAGCAGATCATAGGCCGTCTTGTCAGGAGCCCCTGCGATACGCCCTCCATTGCGCAACCAAAAGGCATGTTTAACAATCTCTGCCTGTTGCTCAATTCCATAGCTGGTGAGTGGCCGACCCGGCTTGAGCGAATAGCCATATTGGGCCCAGGGCATGCGGCAAAACACCAAATACCATTTGCCGCGGGTTTGGCTTTGCCAAACATGCACCAGCTCGTGGATCAGCAAGCCCTGGCGCTGCAAATCTTCGCGCGAAAAATCATCGCAATAGGCACTGCCATGAGGGTGAAAATGAACATGGCCTCGTGGGGCCATCGTCACTTTGCGCGGTTGAAACGGGAACCACTTGCGCCGTTTTATCCGCACGGCATCGTAATCAATTGCGGTGCCAAAGATGCTGCGGGCAAGGGCAACCTCACCTGCTGTTAGTGCTCGCTCACCGCCCGCCGGGCAAGTGTGCGAGGCTGCAACCGGTGGCTTACTGATTTCGCTCAGCGTTCATCCCCGGCGGCCCTGACTTCTGCATCAAAGCTGTGCTTGTCCCCGCCCGATACGGTGATCGTGACTTCTGTAGTGTCCCCCGGTTTAAGATCGGGCGACACCTCAAAGGCCATAACATGCAATCCGCCCGGCTCAAAGATGATCTCGTCACCCTTCTGCATGGCAATCGGCATCGCTTCTGCCATCTGCATCTTGCCTGCATATTCGCCATAGGCGTGCAGCGTGGCCGTCTCGGCACCCTCGACATAGGCTCGGCTGATCGAAAGGCCGCGATCACCCTCGTAATTCACGTCGAAATAGACCGCTGCTGGATTGCCGGAAACTGGGGCCAGCAGCATGCGTGCGTTAGAAACTGACAATCCAGGAACGCCTTCTGGTTCGACAACAGGCTCTGGTTCGCTGCTGCATGCAGCGAGGGTCAGACTGCTGGCGATCAGGGTGATTGTGGCAATCTTCAAACTTTTCACGACAAAACTCTCCTATGGAAACTGCGAAAAACTACTCGTGCCAATCCCTTGTGCCAAGCAAAACCGCACCTATATCGCGACAGTAACACACTTAATACTCGAGCTGCCGACCGGTTTTGCCATTTCGGGAAACCCAGAGCGCAGCGTCCAACCAATTGAAACGGAATAGGGAAACCATGGCCAAAGTTATCGGTATCGACCTCGGAACCACCAATTCATGTGTGGCTGTCATGGACGGGGGCAAGCCAAAAGTTATTGAAAATGCGGAAGGTGCGCGCACAACGCCATCGATCGTTGCTTTCACCAAGGACAGCGAACGTCTGATCGGACAGCCGGCGAAACGCCAGGCAGTCACCAATCCGGACAATACGCTTTTCGCAATCAAGCGCCTCATCGGGCGCCGTTTTGACGATCCATTGACCAAGAAGGATATGGAGCTCGTCCCCTATGATATCGTCAAGGGCAAGAACGGTGATGCATGGGTCGAAGCGGGTGATGAAGAATACTCACCATCGCAAATTTCTGCATTCATCCTGCAAAAGATGAAAGAAACCGCAGAAGCCTATTTGGGTGAGACGGTTGAGCAGGCGGTTATAACCGTTCCTGCTTACTTTAACGATGCTCAACGTCAGGCGACCAAGGACGCTGGCCAGATCGCTGGCCTCGAAGTTCTGCGGATCATCAACGAGCCAACCGCAGCTGCGTTGGCGTATGGCATGGACAAGGACGACGGCAAAACGATTGCCGTTTATGACCTTGGCGGCGGTACATTCGACGTGTCGATCCTAGAGATCGGTGACGGCGTTTTTGAAGTGAAATCGACCAATGGCGACACGTTCTTGGGCGGCGAAGACTTTGACAATGTGATTGTCGAGCACCTCGCCGAAGCCTTCCAGAAAAAAGAGAACATGGACTTGAAGACCGACAAGCTCGCTCTTCAGCGTCTCAAAGAAGCGGCTGAAAAGGCCAAGATTGAGCTGTCCAGTTCAGCCACGACCGAAGTCAACCTGCCGTTCATCACCGCGCGCATGGAGGGTGGTTCCTCAACTCCGCTGCACTTGGTGGAAACGATCACCCGTGCCGATCTGGAAAAGCTGGTTGGCGCTTTGATCAACCGGACGCTTGATCCGTGTAAAAAGGCGTTGAATGACGCTGGCGTCAGCAAGAACGAGATCGACGAAGTGATCTTGGTCGGCGGTATGACCCGCATGCCTAAGGTTCGCGAAGTGGTTGAGAAGTTCTTCGAAGCCAAGCCGCACACTGGTGTAAATCCGGATGAAGTTGTTGCGATGGGCGCTGCCATTCAGGCTGGCGTTCTGCAAGGCGACGTCAAAGACGTGCTGCTGCTCGACGTGACTCCGCTGTCGCTGGGTATTGAAACGCTGGGTGGTGTATTCACTCGGATGATCGATCGTAACACGACGATTCCAACCAAGAAGACGCAGACTTACTCAACCGCAGAAGACAATCAGAACGCTGTGACCATTCGGGTTTTCCAAGGTGAGCGCGAGATGGCGGCTGATAACAAGATGCTGGGTCAGTTTGACTTGCTGGGCATTCCGCCGGCACCCCGCGGTGTTCCTCAGATCGAAGTGACCTTTGATATTGACGCCAACGGTATCGTGAATGTCTCTGCCAAGGATAAGGGCACAGGCAAGGAACAACAGATCAAGATCCAGGCCTCTGGTGGTCTTTCCGATGGCGACATCGATCAGATGGTTCAAGACGCAGAAAAGTTTGCTGAAGAAGACAAGAAGCGCCGCGAGCAGGCAGAAGCACGCAACCAGGCTGACAGTCTGGTTCACGCAACTGAAAAGCAGCTTGAGGAAAATGGCGACAAGGTTGACGCCGAAACCAAAACCGCTGTTGAGGAAGCTCTGGCAGAAGCCAAGACCGCTCTCGAAGGTGACGATGTCGACGAGATCAATGCCAAGTCTCAGGCTCTGACCGATGCTGCCATGAAGATGGGTCAGCAAATCTATGAGAAAGAGCAAGCCAATGCTGCTCCTTCTGAAGACGGTTCAGACGAGGGTGCTTCGGACAATAGCGACGATGAAGACGTTGTTGATGCCGAATTCTCCGAAGTCGACGAAGACAATAAGGGCTAATGTCCTAATGCAAAATCCGCCCGTTGCTGGTGCCTCTATCACAAGGATGGAGCATTGGTGGCGGGCGGTTTTTTAGGGCGGGGAACCCATGGCTGCGACCGAAACAGATTATTACGAATTATTGGAAGTGACCCGTGACGCCGATGGCGCCACGCTCAAATCCTCTTATCGTAAATTGGCGATGAAGTTTCACCCGGATCGTAATCCCGGTGATGCTGACGCAGAAACCAAGTTCAAGGCAATTGGCGAGGCGTATGAATGCCTTAAAGACCCGCAAAAGCGCGCAGCCTATGACCGCTTTGGCCATGCGGCCTTCCAACAAGGCATGGGCGGCGGCGGTGGCGGTCATCCAGGCGGTGACTTTGGCGATATTGGCGACATTTTCGAGACGATCTTTGGTCAAGCGTTCGGCGGCGGCGCAGGCGGCGGCGGGCGGCAACAACAACGTCGCGGGGCTGACCTACGCTATGACATGGAAATCACGCTGGACGATGCCTTTCATGGCAAAGAGACCGAGATAGAAATCGAAGTCTCAGCCAGTTGCGATACTTGCGATGGAAGCGGCGCAACTCCAGGCACAAATGAGCGCGAATGCAATCTGTGTCACGGGCATGGCAAGGTTCGCGCGAAGCAAGGCTTCTTCGTTGTTGAACGGCCTTGCCCCACTTGTAACGGTCGCGGCGCGGTCATCGAAGACCCATGCGCCGTATGCCGCGGCGAGGGCCGGGTGGACAAGGCACAAGCATTGGCCGTCGATATTCCTGCAGGCGTAGACACGGGAACCCGGATTCGCCTGTCGGGCAAGGGAGAGGCTGGCGCTCGCGGTGCCCCTGCCGGTGATCTTTACATATTTGTACATGTTCGCCAGCATTCGGTGTTTGAGCGCGAGGGGACCACATTGGCGACCCGTGTTCCCGTCAGCTTTACGACGGCGGCTTTGGGTGGGTGTGTAAACATTCCTGACCTCAACGGAGAGACCAATTCGGTCGACATTCCTGCCGGGATCCAGTCGGGCAAGCAATTGCGTGTTCGCGGTGCAGGAATGCCGGTTCTGCAAGGCCGTGGTCGCGGTGACCTGGTGGTGGAAATCGCGGTTGAAACGCCGACCAAGCTAAGCAAGGCACAACGCGATATTCTGGAACAATTCCGGGAAACCGAAACGGGCGATGAATGCCCCGAAAGCCGCGGCTTCTTCGACAAGCTGAAAGACGCATTCGGGGGTTAGAATTTCGAAGCAGATTGGTCTGCTGCGGGCTTGCCAAGAATTTCAAACGCTTGTCGACAAGTCGCTGACCCCGGTTTAATCATCTCCCAACAAAAGGGGAGTGGTCATGAATATCTTCAAAGCATCAGGCAAAGCAGTTGGTGTTTCGATCTGCGCTATGGCAGCGGCGTCGCCTCTGGGCGCGCAAGGCAATTTTGATCAGGTCGAGATCAAAACCGAAGTGTTGGCACCGGGTTTGGCCGTTCTGTTTGGGGCAGGGGGCAATATTGCCGTCAGCCACGGCGATGACAACACCATCATGATCGATGATCAATTTGCTCCGCTATCTGAAAAAATCGAAGCCGCTGTCGCTGATCTAGGCGCCCAGCCTGTGTCCTTCCTGGTCAATACGCATTGGCATTATGACCACACAGGAGGAAACGAGCATTTCGGTGAAGCCGGAGCGACCATTTTTGCCCATCACAATGTGCGCAAGCGGATGGTCTCTGGCGGTCCCGCTGCGGGTCAAGAAACCCCGCCGGCAGCTGCCGCTGCGCTGCCCATCGTGACCTATGACCAAGGCGTTCGATTCCATCAGAATGGCGACACTATAGATTTGATTTCACTAGGTGGGGGCCACACCGATGGAGACAGCATCGTTATCTGGCGAGACGCCAATGTGGTCCATATGGGCGACCTCTATTTCAACATCGCCAGCTTTCCATTCGTCGATGTGGAATCGGGCGGCAATGTCTATCATTTGCTCAATTCACTGGGCCTGGCCCAAGCCATGATGGATGACGAGACTCAGGTCATTCCAGGGCACGGGCCCATGGCCAACAAGGCTGACTTTACAGCCTATCAAGTGATGGTAGCTGAATCGGTTGCCCGGGTCGAAGCTTTGCGACAGGGCGGAGCAACATTGGAAGAAGCGATCGCGGCAAAGCCATTAGAAGGTTTTGGACGCGCTGGAGGGTTTGTCGGACCCGATGCGTTTGTTACGGCCATTTGGAGCAGCATGGACGCCAAATAATCTGATTGACGGCGGGTTAGGTTGCAAACACCTAGCCTAGGCGCTCTTCAACCTCTGCACGCAGTCGTTTTAGCAGCCGTTTCTTGCACCGACCACTTTGGAACTCCTCGTCAATTATGGCGAGGAAGGCTGCTTTCTTGAATTGTCTGCAGGTCTGCTCGTCCACGCCGACTTCGACTGTGGAGCAGATTAAGTCGATCATCCGTTCTGCCCCGTGCAGACGGCCCCAGATGTAATCATTCTCGCGATAGGCTCGGCTGAAAAAGGCCCCGAAATTGTAAAATTCCGTGCCGCGCAGGGTTGCGATTGCGCCACCGTCTCTGATCGACAAAGCGTCATCGGGAGAGATACGGTCGACCTTCACTGGATCAAATTCGGTCAGGCCTTCATTGCGCAGCAGGGGCAGGGTGGCCACATCATAAAATGGAAAGCCGAGATAAGTCAGCAACATTCGGCGGCGCAATTGCCTGGGCATTTGCTCAAGGCTGGCCGCAAGAATGGCCTCTGCGTCATCATCGACTTCGGGAAGCAATCTCTTGTTGGCCAAATAGTCGAGCACTGTACCCGGATCGGTGAGGACATTGGCGGCCACTTGCTCGAATTCTTCATCCAATCCTTCGCGGCCTTCGCTGGCGAAATAGCGACCAAGAATGTCGTAAACTGCGGCACGCGCAACATCGAGCGCGGCATCGGAGATGTCCGGATCTTCTTCCCAATCGCGAGCAAGCCTTCGCGCAATCAGCCGCAAGCGCCGGATGCGAAACCCAATGTCGTGAGTTCTGAAGAAGGAGATAGCCGCTTCGCTCGCGCCGCCAGACGGGTCCGACAGGTCAGCAACGCCGCGACGTTCCAATTCTGCCCGCAATGCATCTTCTATTGGCCTTGAGTCGGGTAAACCCAATTGCGGAGCGGCTTCATGAACCAGCGCGGCCAATCGCTCTATGATGCCGCTGAATTTGGCCTGAGCATAGGATTGGAAGGCATAGCCAGCATCTTCGGAGGCGGCTTGCTGCGCCTTGTTGCGCCAGCTCTTCAACCGTTTTGGTGTTGGATGTCCCATGAAAAAGGTCATCCCGAAGAGCTTCTCCACTGCCCTCTCAATCTCGGGCCGCAATCCAGCAACAATGCGGCTAAGCCGAGCTGCTTCGCGCGATTGCTGCTCCAATTCCTCCAGATTATCCCTGATGGGTTGCTCGCGGGGAATGGTGGACAGCGATCCGAAAATGGATGCGAAAAAGCCAACCGGTTCAGGCGTGATATCCTTGCGCGCATCGTAACGGTTGGGGCGCGGATCGATATAGACAAATCGACGATCGACCTCGCGTTGGGCAGGGCGGCCTTTCAAAGCATCAATCGCGCCACCAAAGGGCGCGTTCACTAAGACTGAGCCATCAATTAAAGAGACGTTGGCGGTCGTTTCCTCTCGCACATGCACTGGCATAATCCGGCGCAGAAAACGGTCGCGATTGGCCCAAGCATGTTCTTGTTGCGCCGCCAACTCGTCCATTTCGTCCAACTGAAGCGGTGGGAAAGCACCAGGGAAGCTGGCCGTGGCGCGAGCCGCCATGGTCAATTCGAGAAGGTTCGCAATATCCTTGCCGCCCGCATTGGGCGTTGTTCGGCGGAAGCTGATCGGCATGCGATGCTCGCTCTCCGCCACAATTTTTGGACTGTTGAGACGCAGCAATTCTATCCGTCCGCGAAAATCGGTTGTGGTGACAAACAGATCGATAGGATGGCCGGGCGGCAATAGTGGTTTCTCAGTCGTGCCTTCCTGCATCGCCTTCAATGCATCGAACAACAGGCGCGCAAAGTTGGGTCCAGAAAACGGCGGGCTGAACCATCTACCGCGCACCAACCGCGAGACTTTTTGTCGCACTTCGGATCGCGTTTCCGGTGCCACACTTTCGCTGACCGCATTGCCCGGCCTTCGCAGCACCCATTCCGCAATTGGCTGAGCCCAAATTTTGGCATAGCGCCACATCGGCTCAGCATCGGGATCGGTCAGCCGGCTGACATCGGCATTTTCCAGCCACAGATTCGTAAGCGGTTCAAGCGAGTGTCCAGAATGGACAGCTTGGGCCAAAAACACTGCATTGATCCCGCCCGCGCTTGCACCAGACATGATGTCTGGCAGAAACCGCAGGCGCAGATTGTGCTCTTCTTCGATGTGCTGGAGAAGGTCGCAATAAACCTTGCGAACGCCGTCAAATCGAGCGTCACCAGCGTGAAATCCGCTGCTCGCTTTGGCCAGATGCCAAACTTCTTTGGTTACGCCGTGCATATAGACAGCGAGGCTGACTCCGCCGTAGCAAATCAAAGCAATTCGAAGCTCTTTCTGACGCATGCGCTGTTTGTGCATGGATATAATCGTTTAGGCAATTGCGTTCCGTAAATGTTCCGCTATTAATTGGGCATGGCCAAGAGCAAAAAACGCTATGTCTGCCAATCATGCGGCAGTGTCTCGCACCGGTGGCAGGGGCAATGCCCGGATTGTTCAGAATGGAACACGCTGGCCGAGGAGGCACCAGCAACGGTTTTCTCGCAAAAACACCATTTGTCGAGCGGCGGCAAGCCGATCGAATTTGTCGCGCTGGATGCTCCTGGCGAAATGCCGGTACGCCAACCCACCGGACTGGCGGAATTTGACCGGGCATTGGGCGGCGGATTGGTTCCCGGCTCGGCTGTGCTCATGGGCGGTGATCCGGGTATCGGTAAATCGACATTGCTCCTGCAAACGGCCGCCAATGTTGCGCGTTCTGCTGGTGAGGTGGTCTATGTTTCAGGCGAGGAAGCGGTGGGGCAGGTCCGAATGCGTGCCTCTCGGCTTGGTCTCGCAGATGCTCCGATCAAACTTGCGTCAGAAACATCGGTGCGCGATGTTTTGACCACGCTGGGGACGATGCAGTCGCCCAGCTTACTGGTCATCGATTCGATACAAACAATGTATTCCGATGCCATCGAAGGCGCACCCGGCACGGTCAGCCAGGTGCGCGGCTGTGCGTTCGAGCTGATCCGCTATGCCAAAGAGAACGGTGTCGCGCTGGTTTTGGTCGGCCATGTGACCAAGGATGGCAATATCGCAGGACCTCGCGTGCTCGAGCATATGGTTGATGTCGTAATGAGCTTTGAGGGCGAGCGCAGCCATCAATATCGCATCCTTCGCGCGCTGAAGAACCGTTTTGGTGCGGTGGACGAAATAGGTGTTTTCGCAATGGCGCAAGAAGGGCTGGAAGAGGTTTCCAACCCGTCCATGCTGTTCTTGTCTGGCAGAGACCAACCGCTGGCGGGAAGCGCAGTCTTTCCAGCGTTGGAAGGAACCCGGCCTGTACTCGTTGAAATTCAAGCCTTGATTGTAAAGCTGCAATCAGGCGCCACGCCAAGGCGCTCGGTTGTTGGCTGGGACAACAGTCGATTGGCGATGTTGTTGGCGGTTTTGGAATCGCGCTGCGGATTGAATTTCAGTTCTGCAGAGGTCTATCTCAACATAGCCGGTGGGTATCGGCTGTCCGATCCCGCGGCAGATTGTGCTGTCGCCGCTGCTCTGGTTTCGGCCTTGGCTGACAAGGCCTTGCCGGCGCAAAGTGTATGGTTCGGAGAGATTTCGCTGGCGGGCGAAATCCGCCCAGTGGCCCATGCAGGCTTGCGATTGCGCGAAGCGGGCAAGCTCGGGTTTTCAAAAGGCTTCGGTCCATCCGATGCAAAGAGCAATTCGTCGAAGCTTGAATACCGTGGCATGTCCCAACTCGCAAACCTCGTTGACCATGTGATGGCTAACGCATAATTGCACGCGCATGACTGTATTTGACATTATCGTTCTTATTGTTGTCAGCGTGGCGGCGGTTGGTGGATTCTTGAGAGGGCTGGTGCAGGAAGTTCTGTCGCTTGCGGCGTGGATTCTTGCAGCATTTGCAATCTATTACCTCCATTCTCCGCTAACCGAAGCGATTAAGACCCAGCTCGATACAGAGCCTGCGACGTCAATTCTCGCCTTCGCATTGCTCTTGCTGATTCCCTATGCAGCGATGAAAGTCATCGCCAATAATGTTGGCGAAGCGTCGCGCAATTCCATCCTCGGACCGATTGATCGTGTGCTTGGCTTTGGATTTGGCGCGCTCAAAGGTGCTTTGATCTTTGTATTTGCCTTTTCACTACTGGTGTTGGGTTACGATACGGTCTGGGGCTACGAAGGTAGGCCAACTTGGATGACCACGGCACGAACCTATCCCATTGCCGATGCTGCATCGCGCGATTTGGTTTCTGTGATTGCAGAGCGGCGTGAGAAGCTCAAGGAACAGTCTGAGGAGCTCGAATGAGCGAAAGCTCAGCGGGCAAGCTCTATACGCCTGACTTGCTCAGCCTTGCGACCGAATTGGCTGGCTGGCCTCTGAAGGATGAATTGAATTTGCGCAGCGAAGCTCGCTCGCGCAATTGCGGTAGCTCAATCACCTTGGGCCTTAACCTAACCGAAAATTCGAAAATTTCTGACGTAGGCATGCAAGTGTCCGCCTGCGCAATTGGTCAGGCGTCCTCCGCGATCCTCGCCCGGCATGCTGTTGGGTTGAACGCGCACGAAGTGGTCGCGGTGGAGCGATCTGTAGCGCAATGGCTAATGGGCGACGGTGAAATGCCTGATTGGCCCGATTTTCACCATTTGCTACCCGCGCAACAACATAAGGGCCGCCACGGGGCATTAATCCTGCCGTGGAATGCATTGTCACAGGCGCTTTCCAAGGTGGGCATCGCAGGTTAAAGCTTCCAACAGCACCACAGGGGAGGATGCGTCTAAATGAGTGGAACAGCCCAAGCGGCCATGCGGGAACCGTCGGACAAGGAAATTAGACTTGTTATCGGCGCGAGCTCAGCTGGCACCATATTCGAATGGTATGATTTCTTCATTTATGGAACGCTGGCCTACATTCTGAAGGATGCGTTTTACGACGTCGATAATGACACCCTTGGCCTGTTGCTGGTATGGTCCACCTTTGCGGTTGGATTTGCATTTCGCCCTGTTGGAGCGGTCCTTTTCGGCTTTTTGGGTGATAGGTTAGGGCGCAAATACACCTTCCTCGTCACGGTTACCTTGATGGGCATAGCGACCGCCGGTGTGGGTTTTATTCCCACCGTTGAGAGCATCGGCATTATGGCCCCGATAATCGTCATATTCCTGCGAATCATACAAGGCCTTGCGCTTGGCGGTGAATATGGTGGTGCGGCAATTTATGTGGCCGAACATGCCCCTCCAGAAAAGCGTGGGTTTTACACCAGCTTCATCCAAGCCAGCGTCGCCGGAGGCTTTGTACTCTCGATCATCGTGGTGCTGGCTTGCCGCGCACTGATCCCCGAGGACGACTTCGTTAGCTGGGGCTGGCGGATACCCTTCCTGCTTTCCATCCTGCTGCTCGGCATATCCTTGTGGATGCGGTTGATGTTGTCGGAAAGCCCTGTGTTTCAGGCGATGAAGGAGGCCGGCGAGACATCTGGCAATCCTTTCATCGAGAGCTTCACTTATCCCGGTAACAAGAAGCGCATCTTTGTGGCGCTGTTTGGTATCTCCGGTATCTTGACCACGATTTGGTACACGGCATTTTTCTCGGGAATGAGCTTCTTGCGCGGGCCGATGCATGTTGCCGATCTGACGGTGGAATGGATATTGTTGATCTCAGGCCTGATTTCGATGTCATTCTTTATCGTTATCGGAAAATGGTCCGATAGGGTTGGACGCAAGAAACCGATCATAATCGGGGCTTTGGCGACTTTGCTCCTGCTGTTTCCAGCATTCTGGGCCTTGGGCAGCCTTGCCAATCCAGGCATCGCAGCTGCTGCTGAAAAGACGCCGATCACAGTCAGCGGTCCGCAATGTGTGACGGATCCATTCGCGGATTTGTTTGATCGTGAGCAGACTGATTGCGGTAAGGTCTTGGAGACCTTAATCGCATCCGGCGTTCCGTATACCCAGGTTCCCGGTGATGAGATTTCGCTGGCCGCAGGCGGAGAAGCCATTGCGATTGACCCAGTTTGGTTTGAAAGCGGAGCTGCACGAACAGAAGGCATCCGCACCGCGCTGACAGAGTATGGTTTTGACTTCTCCAAACAACAGCCAGCGCTGATCAACATTATTGGAATTATCGCGGTTCTGCTCGGTCTCGGCTTCTTATCAGCGTTGACCTATGGTTCGGTCGCGGCCTTGTTGTCAGAGATGTTCCCGCCAAAAATCCGATATTCTTCCATGTCCATTCCGTATCATTTGGGTGCCGGTTACCTTGGAGGGTTCCTCCCGCTGATCGCAGGGGTGATCGTGGCGAGCACAGGCAATATCTATTCCGGTCTGTGGTATACATGGGGTGTCGTGGCCTTTGGTGTCATCATCGCATGGTGGGGTCTTCCCAATGGTCCACCGACCGATTTTCAGGATGATGCCTGAACAACCGCAGCCAACGCTGCGCCTTTCGGTTGATCAGGGTGCGCTTGCCGCCAATTGGCGGGCGCTGGACGCGTTATCGGGCACCGCAAGTGCTGGGGCAGCCGTAAAGGCGCAGTGTTATGGGTTGGGTGTCGATACCTGCGTCCCGGCATTGCGCGATGCCGGTGCAGCACATTTCTTCGTCGCGCATTGGAGTGAGGTAGAGGCGGTCGCCGCGCATGTGCCCGCATCCAGCATCAGCGTGCTGCACGGAGTGATGACCGCGCAAGAGGCCGATTACGCCCGAGCGACTGGTGCAATTCCCGTTATAAACTCGGTTCACCAAGCCAAGATATGGCAAGAGAACGGGGGCGGCTTGTGCGATGCGATGGTCGACACCGGGATCAACCGATTGGGGCTTTCATCGCAGCAATTGACAGAAGACATCGTCCAGCAGCTGAACGTGCGCACACTCATGTCGCATCTTGCTTGTGCGGATGAAGATAGCCCGATGAATGCAGCCCAGCTTGCTGCATTCAGGGAGGCTTCCAATGCAATTAGCCACCAATCGCTTAGCCTCGCAAATAGTGCTGGAATTGGATTGGGTCAGGATTACGCGTTCGACCTAACCCGGCCGGGCCTGTCGCTTTATGGTGGTGTGCCGCGGCCAGAGTTGGCCGAGCATATCAGCCAAGTGGCATTCCCTCAGGCAGCCATCATTCAAACCAGAGATATTTCTGTTGGAGACAGTGTTGGCTACAATGCGACATTTACCGCCGATAGAGCAATGCGCATCGGCACAGTTTCGTTGGGATATGCCGATGGATATTTGCGCAGCTGGGCGGGTGTTGGTGAGCTGATGTATGAAGACGTGCGCCTGCCGCTGCTCGGCAAAGTGTCGATGGATATGGTTGCAGTTGACCTGACCAATGCGGTCGATCTGCGCGAGGGAGATTGGCTTTCGGTGCCATATTTGCTGCACAATGCTGCGCAGCAAAGTTCGCTGTCTCAATATGAATTACTGACCATACTTGGGACACGTTTGAAGCAAGCGTGATGCGGATGTTGCACTGCACATTGTGCAGGTGCTAAGCGCACAATAATTCGAGCATTGAGCATAACAAAAAACATAAGCGGGAAAGCGAACATGGCCAAGAAGGACCGGAAAGAAGGCGATCCAGTGATCGTCAAGAAATACGCCAATCGGCGGCTCTACAACACCAGTTCATCGAGCTATATCACGCTTGACGATCTCGCGGCGATGGTCCGCGAAAATGTCGAGTTTCAGGTGCTTGATGCGAAGTCGGGCGAGGACATCACCCATTCTATCCTGACCCAAATTATCATGGATGAAGAAGCAAGCGGCGAGCAAATGCTACCGGTGAGCTTTCTGCGACAGCTGATCTCCATGTACGGAAATTCTATGCAGTCGCTGATGCCTTCATACCTTGAAGCCAGCATGGCAAATTTCAAAGAGAATCAGGCCAAAATTCGCGAGGCGTTGGAAAAGGGCATCAGCAACAGTCCAATCGCCAAGATACATGAGAACAATATGGCTATGATGCGTGCTGCGACGGAAGCATTAATGCCCGGTAGTGCGCAAAAACGCGAGCAACCAAAAGAAAGCTCAAGCGACGAAATCGATGCGCTGCGTTCAGAGATGGCCGCAATGCAGAAAAGGCTGGATGATCTGGGTAAATAGCGCGAACCGCTTTCCCCTGAGAATATCAGTCTAACTCTAATTCAGGAATCCAAAAACACGTGTCCCAAATTCGTCATGCCTTGTCGGTCAAACGATCCGATGATTTTGCTCAATGGTATCAAGCGGTAATTTCCGAAGGCGATCTGGCCGAAGATTCTGGCGTTCGCGGCTGCATGGTGATCAAGCCATGGGGCTATGGGATTTGGGAGCGTATCCAACGTCTGATGGACGACCGAATTAAGGCCGCCGGTGTCCAGAATTGCTATTTCCCAATCTTCATTCCGCTCGCCAATTTTGAGCGTGAAGCCGAACATGTTGAAGGCTTCGCCAAGGAAATGGCGGTTGTTACCCATCATCGTCTGATCTCAGATGAGAACGGCAAATTGATTCCCGACCCTGAAGCCAAATTGGAGGAGCCGCTGGTCGTGCGCCCCACTTCGGAAACGATCATCGGCGATGCCATGGCTCGCTGGATACAGTCTTGGCGTGATCTTCCTATGCTGACCAATCAATGGGCCAATGTTGTACGGTGGGAAATGCGCACCAGAATGTTCCTGCGGACGAGCGAATTCTTGTGGCAGGAAGGGCATACTGCCCATGCTGACCGCGATGATGCTTTGAAGGAAACGCATCGCGCGTTGGAAATGTATCGCGCCTGTGCCGAGGATGATCTGGCGCTGCCTGTTATAACGGGTGAAAAGCCGGAGAATGAGCGTTTTCCTGGTGCGGTAGAAACTTGGTCGATCGAAGCCATGATGCAAGACGGCAAGGCTTTGCAGGCCGGAACTTCGCATTATCTTGGAACCAATTTCGCCGAAGCTGCTGGGATCCAATTTCAGGACCGCGAAGGCGGACAATCGCATTGCCACACCACCAGTTGGGGTGTGTCGACGAGGCTGATCGGCGGGGTCATTATGACCCATGGTGACGATGATGGCCTGCGCGTGCCGCCTGCCATCGCGCCGCATCAAGTGGTGATCCTGCCCATGTTGCGCGACAAACCTGAAGATGCGCCTCTGATCGAATATTGCGAGGCATTGCGTGACGCAGTCGCTGCACAGTCGGCGCTGGGCGAGAAAGTGCGTGTGCTGCTTGATACACGGCCGGGCAAAGCGGCGAGCAAACGCTGGGACTGGGTGCGTAAGGGCGCGCCCTTGATCGTGGAAGTGGGCTCTCGCGATATGGAAGGCAGCAAAGTCGCTCTGCTGCGCCGCAATGATTTGTGGAAGCCAGAAAATGGCAAGCCCAATTTCGATTTCACAGATCGCGATGGTTTTGTTGGCGATGTGCCAGCCTTGCTCGAGGGTATGCAGCAAGCCTTGTTTGATGAGGCACGTGAACGGCGCGATGCCAACATCACGCGCGACGTCAGCGACTGGAGCGGCGTTGTCGATTTCTACAAGAATGGTGGGAAGTTTCCGGGCTGGGTCGAGGTGCAATGGTCTAAGCCGACCGGCGCTGCTTTGGAAAAGGTCGTTGAGCAATTGAAGGATGAGAAATTGACCATCCGCAATGTTCCACGCGACAGCCTTCCGGTCGATGGGAGTTGCATCTTCACTGGTGAACCGGCCGTTGAGCGGATTTTGCTCGCCCGAGCGTATTGAGCTTGGCTAAACAGCAAAAGCCTCGGCACCTAGGAATGCCTTCCAAAACCCAGATTCTCGATTTCATTCAAAGCGCCCACGGCGTTGTTGGAAAGCGCGAGATTGCGAAAGCATTTGGACTGAAGGGCCAGGAGAAGATTGGCCTCAAGAAATTGCTCAAAGACATGGCCGAGGAAGGCCTGATTGACGGTAAGAAGACCGCCTATTATCGGATGGGGGGCGTCCCCAAAGTCACCGTGCTGAGGGTGGTCGAAATTGAAGACGGAGATGCTATCGCCATCCCCGATGCTTGGTCACCCGAAAGCGCAGAACCGCCGCCGCAGATCACGCTGCGCGAAGGTAAATCGCCAAATGGCAAAAGGCGTGGTGGCAATGCCGATGGAAGACCGATGCCAGCGCTCAAGCGCGGCGATCGCGTCTTGGCTCGAACCGAAGAGACTGAGCGTGGATGGATCGCTCACCCGATGAAGAAGCTGCCCGAACGGACCGAAGGCCTCATGGGCGTGGTTGAGGTTGATGCATCGGGCAAGGCATGGCTCGCCCCAGTGGACAAGAAGGTGCGCCATTCTTCGCCAATTGCTGATCTGGGACCAGCAGAGGCCGGTCAGTTGGTATTGGCGGAACCATCGGGGAGGTCCGTCAGATCAGGCGTTAAAGTTGTGGAAGTGTTCGGGGACCCTCTGGCGCCCAAGAGTTTCAGCCTGATTGCGATCTCCAAGCATGGTATCCCGCATGTTTTTCCGGACGAAGTGCTTGCCGAGGCTGAGCTCGCTGCGAAATTGCCGCTCAGCGACGAGAACCGCGAAGATTTAACGCAGGTGCCGTTGGTTGCAATTGATCCCGCGGATGCACGCGATCACGATGATGCGATTTGGGCGGCTCCGAGCAAGGATGGTGATGGCTTTGATGCCATCGTCGCGATTGCCGACGTCAGTTTCTATGTCCGGCCGGGTGGAGCGCTGGACAAGGAAGCGCGCAAGCGAGGGAACTCAGTCTATTTCCCCGACCGGGTAGTGCCGATGCTGCCCGAAATTCTCAGCGCTGATGTTTGCTCCTTGAAAGAGGGGCAGGACCGCGCGGCAATGGTGTGCCATCTGCGCATTTCAAAGGCGGGAAAGGTCACCAGCTGGCGCTTTACCCGTGCGAAGGTGCGGCTCGCTCACAACATAGCCTATGAGGAAGCACAGGCATCCATCGACAAGGGTGATCCGCCCGAACATTTGGCTCATCTGTGGTCGGCATGGAAGGCGTTGGCCTCGGCGCGCGATGATCGCGATCCGCTCAATCTCGATCTGCCAGAACGGCGCGTCATATTGGATGATCAAGGCAAGATCGCTGAAATTGCTGTGCGCGAGCGGTTGGATGCGCACCGCGTGGTTGAGGATTTCATGATCGCGGCCAATGTCGCTGCGGCAAAGGGTTTGGAGAGCAAGGCCGGTCCGGTGGTGTACCGGGTGCATGAGCCGCCAAGCCGAGAGAAGTTGATCGCGCTCAAGGATTATCTCTCTACCTTCGGCAAGAAGCTTGCGATGGGGCAAGTTATAACTCCAGGTCTATTCAACCGAATGCTCAAGGATGTGAGCGAAGAGTCAGAAAAGGCTCAGGTTATGGAGGCAGTCCTCCGTAGCCAGACGCAAGCCTATTACGGGCCCAAGAATGCAGGCCACTTCGGCCTCGCGCTTGGCTCCTATGCCCACTTTACTTCGCCGATCCGGCGCTATGCCGATTTGTTGATCCATCGAGCCTTGGTCGATGCATTCAAGCTGGAGCAGCCTAAACCAAAAGGCGCGCTTCCCGACGGCAGCGGTCTTTCGGATCATGACCGCGAAGATTTGTCCAAAATCACGGATGCGATCAGCAAGACCGAGCGCCGTGCGATGGAGGCAGAGCGCGACACGATTGATCGCTATGTTGCTGCATGGCTCTCTGCGCGTGTTGGCGAAACATTCGAAACGCGCATCACGGGTGTGCAAAGTTTCGGATTTTTTGCGACGATTGTCGGCTTGGGCGGCGATGGGTTGGTGCCAGTGTCCACTCTGGGACGAGATTACTTCCGCTACGATGAAAAGGCGCAGGCCTTAATTGGCGAGGACAGCGGCACTCGATATGCCTCCGGTGACCGGCTGCAATTGCAATTGGCCGAGGCAAACCCACTAACTGGAGCGATGAAATTTGCGGTGGTGGACAGCGATGGCAATGTGATCGAGTCCAGAGGTGGTCGCCCCGACAAATACCGCGGATCGGGTGGAAAAGGCGGCTTCAAAGGGAAGCGTAAGCCGATGGTTGGCAAACGCGGGCGCCCCGCCAACATTCGCCATCAGGGCAAAAGCAAACCCAAAAGGAAAGGGTAAGCGCTAGGTTTTACGTAGCCCCCCTAATTCTGCGCCCTGTTTTCGTTATAGTCGCATGGGATGACATAGAGTGGGCAAGGCAGCGATCCTGATTGCGCAGAAAAATGGGTGACCAACGGACCCGGATTGCCTGCTCCAGCGGCCCCAAGGACCAAGGCATTGACTTCGGGATGCTCGGTCAGGAAATCACGAATAATCTCTTGTGCCTTGCCCATTTTGACCGAGATTGTTGGCATTAAACCGCTTTCGGCCAGCAGATTTCCCGCCGCGCCATGAGCCAGCATCTCAACCCGGTCGCGCGCTTCTTGCTCTATTGTGGCTTGGACAGCGCCAAATGCACTGACGTTCTGCTGCGTAACCAAAGCGAGGATATGGATAGAGCCATCAACCGCAGCGGCGCGGCGCGCGGCGAAACGCAATGCCGAGCGGGCTTCATCCGTATCGTCCATAATGACCAAGTATGTGCGCATCTGACCCTCATTTTTGGGCATGGTATCCTCTGAAATCGTATTCTTAGCAAGAAACTTGCTCTTGCCGTGCTAATTCGCCAGAGCCTGACGCAACGTAAAGTAAAGGGATTCCGACCGCAGATGCCTATCGAAATCAAGATGCCCGCACTCTCTCCGACCATGGAAGAAGGCACATTGGCCAAGTGGCTTGTCAAAGTTGGCGACGAGGTCAGCTCTGGCGATATTATGGCCGAGATCGAAACCGACAAAGCTACGATGGAATTCGAAGCAGTCGATGAAGGCACAATCGCTTCTATTGCGGTTGAAGAAGGCACAGAGAATGTTGCGGTCGGGACTGTGATCGCTGTCTTAGTCGAAGAGGGTGAAGACGTGAGCGCGGCGGCATCTGCAGATCCGACGCCTGCTCCTGCTCCTGCGGCGGCTCCTACGCCTGCAGCGGCACCAGACGGTCCCGCAGCCACTCCATCAGCGCGTAAATTGGCAGAGGCCAATGGCATCGATTTGAACAGCATTGATGGTTCTGGACCGGGTGGAAAGATTACCAAGGGCGATGTTGAAGCAGCCGGTGGCAGCGAAAGCGCAGCTCCTGCTCCTAACGCAGATGGAGGCCCAACAACGGCACCAGCGGTGGTAGCCCCGGCCGCGCAGCCCAATGGGGCCCGAATTATCGCGTCGCCTTTGGCTAAGCGGATCGCCGAGCAGAAAGGCCTAGACCTGTCGACCATTTCAGGAAGCGGGCCCAACGGTCGCATCGTGAAAGCCGATGTTGTTGATGCTGAGCCCGGTGCAGCTCCCGCGAAACCGGCAGCAGCAGCAACGCCAGCCCCGACACCGTCGGTTTCTCCTGACGATGGTGGTGCCCCCTATGAGGAGCAAAAGCTCAACAATGTCCGCAAGGTCATTGCGCGCCGCCTAACAGAAGCAAAGCAAACCGTTCCGCATATCTATCTCACCGTCGATGTGCGACTCGATCCACTGCTCAAGTTGCGCAAGGAATTGAACGCATCTCTGGAGGCAGATGGGGTTAAGCTGTCCGTCAATGATCTGATCATCAAGGCCTTGGCCCGTGCTCTACAACGCGAACCGCAATGCAACGTCAGCTTCCAAGGTGACGTGATGCACCAATACACCCGTCAGGATGTGTCGGTTGCAGTTGCAGCACCTTCGGGGCTTATCACCCCGATTATCAAGGACGCTGGGCGCAAGGGTCTGGCTGAAATCTCGACCGAGATGAAGGAGCTCGCTGGCAAGGCGCGCGACGGCAAATTGCAGCCGCATGAATATCAAGGTGGTACGGTTTCGTTGTCTAACCTCGGGATGTTCGGAACCAAGCAGTTCGACGCCGTGATCAACCCGCCACAAGGCATGATTTTGGCCGTTGGTGCGGGTGAGCAGCGCCCCCATGTGGTGGACGGCGCATTGCAAGTTGCGACCGTGATGAGCGTCACAGGCAGCTTTGATCATCGTGCCATTGACGGCGTGGACGGAGCGAAATTGCTCGACCAGTTCCGCAACCTCATTGAAAACCCGATGGGTTTGGTAGTCTAGATCACCAATCACGCTCAAATTTGATATTTCGAAGAGAGTATTATGGCTGACAATTCTTATGACGTAATCGTGCTTGGCTCTGGTCCGGGCGGCTATGTTGCGGCGATCCGCTGCGCGCAATTGGGTTTGAAAACCGCAATTGTTGAACGCGAAAATCTCGGCGGTATCTGCCTCAATTGGGGCTGCATCCCGACCAAAGCTCTGCTGCGTTCGGCAGAGATATTCCATTATATGCAGCATGCCGGTGATTACGGGTTGAAGGCGCAAAAGATCGAGGCGGATCTTGATGCGGTTGTAAAGCGCAGTCGCGGTGTCGCCAAACAGCTAAATCAGGGCATCGGGCACCTGATGAAGAAGAACAAGATCGCTGTGCATATGGGGGAGGGTACCCTAACCGGCCCAACCTCTCTGACCGTGAAAGGCGAGAAGAGCGAGGAGAAGCTTACCGCAAAGCACGTCATTGTGGCGACGGGCGCACGGGCCCGTGATCTGCCCTTTGCACCGGCTGACGGTAAGCGGATTTGGACCTACCGCACGGCGATGACTCCGCCAGAGATGCCAAAGAAGCTACTCGTTATCGGGTCGGGCGCTATTGGGATCGAGTTTGCCAGCTTTTACAACGATATGGGCGCAGACGTGACCGTCGTTGAAATGCTCGACCGGGTGGTTCCGGTAGAGGATAAGGACGTGTCCGATTTCCTCGAAAAATCGCTAACCAAGCAGGGAATGAAGATCCTCACCAGCACTGGGCTGGAAGACCTCAAAGCCACCACCAGTGGCGTGAAGGCAAAGATCAAGGACAAGTCAGGCAAGGTTGCAGAGCATGATTTTACCCATGCGATTGTCGCGATTGGCATTCAACCGAATACAGAGAACATTGGGTTGGAAAAACTGGCCGAGATGGACCGCGGCTTTATCCAAATCGATCCCTATGGCCGGACCAAGTCGGAGGGGCTGTGGGCAATTGGTGACTGCACACCCGGCCCATGGTTGGCGCATAAGGCCAGCCATGAAGGGGTGACCGCAGCAGAAGCCGTGGCCCAGGAATTAGGCAATAAAGACGTTCATCCTCACGCGCTTGATCGCAACAATATTCCAGGCTGCACCTATTGCCATCCGCAGATTGCTAGCGTCGGTATGACCGAGGCAAAGGCGAAGGAAGCTGGCCATAAGGTGAAAGTCGGCAATTTTCCTTTCATCGGCAATGGCAAAGCGATTGCGCTGGGCGAGGCAGAGGGTTTCATCAAAACCGTGTTCGATGACAAGACTGGAGAGCTGCTTGGCGCCCATATGATTGGTGCCGAAGTAACCGAGCTGATCCAAGGCTACACCGTCGGCAAGCAGTTAGAAACGACCGAGGCGGAATTGATGCAAACGGTCTTCCCGCATCCCACACTAAGCGAGATGATGCATGAAAGCGTGTTGGGCGCTTATGGCAAGGCCCTCCACATCTAAGGATTGCTAATCCGACCAGAAATTGTGAGGGGTACGCATGACTGATTTCTTACTTCTCGCATTTATCCTGCTGGTTGCAGGTGTTATTTCCGTGCCACTCGCAACCCGATTTGGGTTGGGTTCGGTGCTCGGATATTTGCTCGCCGGAATGGCACTCTCACCATTGCTGGGTTTCCTCGGAGTTGACGTCATTCAGCTGCAACATTTCGCCGAATTCGGCGTAGTGATGATGATGTTCATTATCGGATTGGAACTGGAGCCAAAGCGCCTTTGGGCGATGCGAAAGCGGCTGATTGGGCTGGGCGGTGGGCAGGTTGTCATCACCACACTGGTGATCGCAGGCATATCTTTGTTGAGCGGAAATGACTGGCGCACCGCGCTGGCGATAGGGATGATCCTTGCTCTTTCTTCCACGGCGATTGTTCTGCAAACGCTGGAGGAAAAAGGGTGGCTAAAAAGGCAGGGGGGCGAGGCCAGTTTTTCAGTCCTGCTGGTTCAGGACGTTGCGGTCATCTTTATCCTGGCGGTGCTACCGCTATTGGCTGCGCCAGAATTGGTCGCGCAGACTGCAAGCAATAACAGCGGGGATGGAGGGCATGGTCCAAGTCTCGTCGCAGGGTTGCCTGCATGGCTGTCGGCCATCGTAACGCTTGGTTCGGTAGCATTGGTGGTATTTTTTGGCACTTATCTTACCCGGCCGATCTTCCGTTTCATCGCGTCTGCTGGATTGCGTGAGCTGTTCACTGCCGCCGCTCTGTTGTTCGTTATCGGGATCGCATTGCTTATGCTGTTGGTGGGGCTTTCCCCCGCACTCGGCGCATTTATCGCCGGTGTTGTTTTGGCCAATAGTGAATACCGCCACGAGCTCGAAGCAGATATAAATCCGTTCAAAGGCCTGTTGTTGGGGCTGTTCTTCATCACAGTTGGAGCGGGCATCGATTTTACCCTCGCGTTCGACATGGCTGGATCGGTTCTGTTTTGGACTGCAGTGTTGCTACTGAGCAAAATGGCGGTGCTGTTCGTTATCGGCGGCGCTTTCAATTTGCACAAACAAGATCGCTGGCTGTTCACACTCGGGCTGGCGCAGGCCGGTGAATTTGGTTTTGTACTGATCAGCTTTGCTTTGGGCAGCGCAGTCTTGACCGAGGAAACCGGCAATTTGCTGCTGCTGGTCGTGGCATTCTCAATGCTTCTGACGCCGCTACTTTTCATCTTCTACGACAAGGTCGTCGCGCCTCGATACGCCAAGGCAAGTGGTCGTGAGGCAGACGAGATAAACGAGAGCAATGAGATCATCTTGGCAGGGCGAGGGCGCGTCGGCGGTATCGTCGACCGGATACTCGACGCTACCGGTTATCAGGCGACGGTCATCGATTATGATTCGAGGCACATTGAACAGCTTAAGAAATTTGATGTTCGCAGCTATTTTGGTGACGCAACAAGGCCAGATTTGCTTGAAAGCGCAGGCATTGCCAATGCGAAACTGTTGATCGTCGCTTTGGACGAGAAGGAACAAATCAACAAATTGGTGAGCTATGTCGCCAAATCATCTCCCAAAGTTCACATCGTGGCGCGCGCGATTGATCGCGACCATGTATATCAACTTTGGTCGCTCGGCTGCCGCGATATCATCCGCGAAACCTATGACGGATCGCTGCGCATTGGGCGCTCTGCTTTGGAGGCGCTGGGTCACGACCGGCAATCGGCCCAGGCCATGGTGGATGCGTTTCAGGAAATGGACCGCCAATCGATGGTCGAGGTAGCCGATCTCTATCGGATGGACATTCCGGTATGGGAAAATGAGGAGCTGCTCGGTCGGATCAAGGAATTGCGCAAGGCCTGGGACCCTAAGCTACGCGAGCAAATGAACGACATTGTTGATCGCACCAAATAGGGGGCAATCGCAGCAAACAGAAAAAGTGGCGGACAGTCAGGGATTCGAACCCTGGAAGGGCTTACACCCTTGCCGGTTTTCAAGACCGGTGCATTCGACCACTCTGCCAACTGTCCGCGCGAAAGTGCAGCTAGCGTGTGTTTTTCAATCTGTCACCACACATTGGCCATTTCAGGTTCAGTTTATTTGTGAGAGAGTGTTTTTATGACCTTACGAACACTGATTATTACGACGATTGCTGCCGGTTTGGCGCTAACTACACCCTCGGCAAATGCTCAGGTGACTGTCGGAGCGCAAACTTCCGATTTGTCCTATGACGCCTATCTGCAATTGCTGGTCGCGCGTGCCCGCGCAGAAGGTGTAAGCGAGGCAACATTGCGACGGATGACCGTTGGACTGACGCCGAATCAGCGCGTCATTCAATTGGATCGCGGCCAACCCGGCAGACCGACACGCCGCGGCTATCCGGCACTGGCTCCGTATATTGCCAAGCATGTCAACGGAGTTCGGATTCGCAACGGCCGGACAGAGTTCAGCAATTATCGTTCTCGGCTGTTGCAGGTTGAAAACGATTATGGCGTTCCTGCTGAGATTATCCTTGCCATTTTTGGGCATGAGACAAGTTACGGCCGGATCAAAGGTGGCTTTGATCTTAGCCGTGCCCTGTCCACACTGGCTTGGGAAGGCCGCCGCCGCGAATTGTTCGCAGGCGAATGGGTTGCCCTGATGAAAGTCGCCGACAAGGGTTATTCGCGCGACACATTGGTTGGCAGCTATGCCGGTGCCTTTGGCAACCCACAGTTCTTACCGAGCGTATATTTGCGGCTTGCCACCGATGGCGATGGTGATGGGCGCGCAAACATCTTTAGCAACCGGACCGACACTTTCGCTTCGATTGCAGCTTACTTCGTCGATGCTGGATGGCGCACGGGACAGCCTTGGGGCGTTAAAGCGTATGTGCCGCGTGGCTTCGACGTCGATGCCTACAAGACCAAACTGGTCGCCCCTGTATGCCCTCGCGTTCACGAACGGCACAGCCAGTGGAAGCCGGTTAGTGAGTGGCGCACGCTTGGCATTCAGCCGCAGCGACCGCTGGACGATGACGTCATGGCATCACTTTTCCAGCCCGACGGCCCGGGTACACCAGCTTGGCTTTTGACCGCCAATTACCGTGTGATTCTGGAGTATAATTGCTCGAATTACTACGGGATGAGCGTCGGGTTGTTGGCAGATGAGATCGCACGCTAAGCAAGCAAGTTGTGCCTTTTTAGGGTGACTGGTCAACGGTGGATAGCTGCACGCTGGCCTCGCTATTCTTTGCTTCGATAGCTATCAAGCAACAGCTTGCTTGAGGGAAGAATTGCCGTGGTTTTCGGACGGGTCAGGAGCCGGTTTTGCACATGTTGAAGGTCTGGTTCAGTAGCTCATTGGCTGTGCTGGGCTCGGTGATGCTGGGCTTGGCAGTTCTGGCGCCCAATATGGCGCAGGCGCGCACGTCCACTTCTGGCATCGAGCCTGCTGTGCCCAACGAGGAAGAAATTCCGATCGCCATTTTGGTGGATCTGTCCTCTGGTCAGATTCTGCACGAGCGAAATGCAGACCGCCGGTTTATCCCTGCTTCGATTACGAAGGTAATGACGACCTTTCTGGCGTTTGAAATGTTGGAATCTGGCGAAGCGGAGCGCAGTCAAACCTTCACCATTCGACCCGAAACTTTCCAGCAATGGAGCCGCAAGGGTTCAACGATGTTCCTGCCACATGATGCGCGCCTAACATTCGATCAATTGCTCCACGGTATCACGACAGTCTCAGCCAATGATGCATCAATTGTTCTTGCCGAAGGACTTGCTGGCTCGGTTCCAGAGTGGGCTGCTATGATGAATGCCAAAGCGCTCGAAATTGGGATGGTGAACAGCCACTTTACCACGCCCAATGGCTGGCCCGATGACGGACAGACTTTTGTTACGGCGCGCGACCTTGCAATACTGGCTCGGGCAATGACTGATCGTCACCCCGAAGAATACGCGCATTTTGTCGGCAAGCGCGAATACAGTTTTGGCGGGATAACCCAGCCCAATCGAGATCCTTTGCTTGGCCGTGTGCGCGGGGCGGACGGGATCAAGACAGGCTTCACCAATGAAGCAGGCTTTGGCTTCGTTGGCTCGGCGCTGCGTGATGGAACACGCTTGGTAATGGTTGTAGCGGGAGCGGATCGCACCTCCATTCGGGACCGGGCAGCCAGAGCGTACATGGAATGGGGTTTTGCTGCCTTCGAGCGCCGCTTTCTTTTTGGCCGGGACGAGACAATTTTTAGCGCCCGCGTTCAAGGCGGGGATGCCTCGACAGTCAAGCTGGTTAGCGCGAGCAGGATCTATGCAGCAATTCCGGATGGCGCATCGGGTGATATTTCTGTTCAACTGCACTATAACGGACCACTAAGGGCCCCAATCGACAAAGGCGAAACAGTGGCAGAATTGGCAGTTTTGGTTGACGGCATGCCCACATCCAGAATTCCTTTGGTTGCCGGTGATCGGGTTGAGCGCGCGAATGGCTTGCGCCGCCTGATCAACGGATTGGTGGGCTGGGTATCATGACGCGCGGCGCTTTTCTGGCACTCGAAGGTGGGGAGGGGGCTGGTAAGTCAACTCAAGCAAAGATGTTGGTCACTGCATTGGAGGCGCGCGGACTGTCCGTCGATTTGACGCGCGAGCCGGGTGGAACTCCTGGTGCAGAAGCCATTCGCGAACTGTTGCTGCACCCCCCTGGTGAAGGCTGGGGCGCACATGCCGAAGCTTTGCTGTTTGCAGCGGCCCGTTCCGATCATGTGGTAAAACGAATTGAACCCGCATTGGTTCGCGGCGAGTGGGTGATCTGCGACAGATTTGTCGATTCCAGCAGAGCCTATCAGGGCGGGGCAGGGACATTGGGCGACGATACAATCACCTCTCTGCACCAAATTGGCAGCCAAGGCATCCGGCCTGATTTGACGATCCTAATCGAGGTGGATGATGTGCAAACCGCCGCACGCTTGGCGGAACGTGATGGAGAAACCTCTGACGCAATCGGTGGCCGCGATGCTGAGTATCATCGTCAGGTTGCTCAATCATTCCGCGCATTGGCGCAGGCTAATCCCGATGGAATTGCCATTGTCGATGGCAATGGCTCGGCTGAACAGGTGCATCGAGCGATCATGGCCGCGATTGATAGCAGGATCGCGCAATGACTTCGCAATGGTCCAACCATGTGCAGCCTTGGCGCGAATGGCGCGAGGCGATGAACGGGCCTCGGATGCATCACGGTTGGATATTGGCTGGCAAGCAAGGGTTGGGAAAACGGGCTTTTGCAGAGGAAGCGGCTCGGCTGTTGGTTGCTGAGGATGGTGTTCCCCAACCATCAGGTGCCCATCCCGACATTGTGACGCTGACCCATCTTCCCAAGGATGACAAAGAAGAAAAAAAGCGCGACGAAGGCAAGCCGTTTGAGACAAAACGGAATATCTCCGTCGCCCAAATCCGGGCGATGCAGCAACGGCTGATAACTCGGCCAACGGTTGGTTCGCGGCGGGTCATTATCGTTGATCCGGCTGATGATATGGAGGCGTCCGCCTCCAATGCTCTGCTCAAAAGCCTAGAGGAGCCGCCGAAAGGGACGTTCTTCATTTTGGTCGCACATCGCCCGTCACGGTTGTTGCCGACGATCCGTTCGCGTTGCCGGGTGATGCGGTTTCCATTGATGGAGCATGGGGACATTGACCGACTGCTGAGCGAACTGGCACCGGAAACGGGCGGCAATGCACGTGATTTGGCGGTGCAATCATCAGGCGGATCTTTGGGTGCGGCCTTGGCCTTCATCGAGCAAGACCTCGCTCCAATCGCATCGGTTATGCGCAAATTGGCCACTCAAGGTGATCCCGGCTTTCAATTGCGTGGTCAATTGGCGAAGGAAATTGGACCGCGCGCCAAACGTGAAAGAATGCAAGCCGTCCTTGATTTGGCGCGTGGAATTCTGGCCGAGCAAATGGGTGAAATCGATGCGGCCGATCGTGATGCATTGATCGATACTCATGCTGCGATGGTTGAACTGGCGGCCCAAGCCCCGACCTTCAATTTTGATCCGGGCCTTCTTGTGGTGGAGATTGGCAGCTTGCTTGCCCGCGCTGCTCCGGCTAGCGAGCGCGCCAATGTCTGATCCTTATTATATCACCACCGCCATCAGCTATCCCAATGGCAAACCACATATCGGCCATGCCTATGAGGCGATTGCCGGTGATGTGATCGCCAGGTTCCAGCGTTTGCAGGGGCGCGAGGTTCGCTTTCAAACCGGTACCGACGAGCATGGCCTAAAAATGGCTCGCAAGGCGGAAGAGCAGGGACGCACTGCGCGCGATCTGGCGGACGAAATGGCCGGATATTTTCAGGAAATGTGCGGCGCTCTCAACATCAGCCATGACCGCTTTATCCGGACTGTAGAAGACGATCACCATCGCGCCAGCCAAGCAATCTGGCAAGCGATGGAGGCCAAGGGAGACCTATATCTCGACCGTTATGAGGGTTGGTATTCGGTCCGTGACGAGGCCTATTATGATGAAAGCGAGCTGATTGAGGGCGAGGGCGGAGAGAAGCTCTCCCCGCAAGAGACCCCGGTCGAGTGGACGGTTGAGGAAAGTTGGTTCTTCCGCCTGTCGAAATATCAGGAACCTCTCTTAGAATTGCTGAAGACAGATGGGTTCTTACGCCCAGCAAGCCGCCGCAACGAGATGATCGCCTTTGTTGAAGGCGGCCTGCGCGACTTGTCGGTTAGCCGGACCAGCTTTGACTGGGGCGTGAAGGTGCCCGGCTCAGACGACCATGTGATGTATGTCTGGGTCGATGCGCTGACCAATTATCTGACTGGGCTTGGCTATCCGGAGCAAACAGAGGACCTCGCGAAATTCTGGCCGGCGAATTTGCATTTGATTGGCAAGGACATAGTCCGCTTTCATTCGATCTATTGGCCCGCATTCTTGATGAGCGCCGATCTACCGGTGCCCCAGCAGGTGTTTGGTCATGGCTTCCTGCTCAATCGCGGCCAAAAAGAGTCGAAATCTCTAGGCAATGTGACCGATCCTTCGGAGTTGGCTGATAAATTCGGCGTCGATCCCTTGCGTTATTTCCTTATGCGCGAAGTCGCATTTGGGCAGGACGGATCCTATTCAACCGAGGCAATTGTAACCCGCGCCAACGCGGAACTCGCCAACAGTTTCGGCAATTTGGCGCAGCGTACATTGTCCATGATCGTTAAGAATATGGACGGCGTTCTGGAGAAGTTCGAAACTGATGGCGTCGATGATGCGCTGCGCACCACTGTCCTGGACGCTTGCAAAACCGAACTCCCAACAGAATTTGAAAAGCTATCTTTTTCAACCGGAATAGAGGCCTGGATCAGGGCGGTTTACGCCTGCAATCAATATGTTGATGAGCAGGCGCCTTGGACCCTAAAAAAGACCGACCCGGAGCGGATGAAAATCGTCCTGCAGACCCTGTTTATGACGCTGCGTGATCTTGCGATCGCGATCCAGCCTGTCGTGCCAGAACGCGCTGCGTCATTGCTCGATCAATTGGCTATTCCAACGGATGAGCGCGATTATGCGGCCTTGAATGACTCTGATTGGTACATTCGGTTGGTCGACAGTGGTTTCACTGTAGAAAAACCTACCGCGGTATTCCCGAGGCTTGAAATGCCCGAAGTCGACAACGCAGAGGGTGAGGGCGCATAATGCTGATCGATAGCCACTGCCATCTCGAATATGAAGGTCTGGTTGAGGATCAACAAGGCGTGTTGAGCCGTGCTCGCGAAGCCGGGGTAGGGGCATTCTTGAACATCTCCACCCGGCAAAGCGAGTGGGATCAAGTGGTCGGAACCGCCGAACGCGAGAGCGATGTATTCGCCAGCGTCGGTATCCACCCGCACGAAGCAGATGCTCACGAGAATTTGGGTGCCGACATACTGCGCGCAGCGACGGACAATTCCCGCGTTATCGCGATCGGTGAAACCGGCCTCGATTATTATTACGACAAATCCGATCGCCAGGTGCAGCAGGACTTGTTTCGGATGCATATTGGCATTGCGCGCGAAACTGGTCTGCCGATCATCATCCATACCCGTGATGCCGAGGCAGACACTTTGGCTATCTTGGAAGACGAATTGGGCAAAGGGACTTTCCCGGCATTGATCCATTGCTTCACCGCCTCGCAGGAATTTGGGTCAAAGGTGTTGGGCTTGGGTCTGACCATCTCGCTGTCAGGGATTGTGACCTTTAAAAACGCCAAAGATTTGCAAGAAGTGGCCAAAAACGTGCCATCGGATCGCTTGCTAGTTGAAACCGACAGTCCATTTTTGGCTCCTGTGCCGCATCGTGGGAAGCCTTGTGAGCCCGCATTTGTGGCCAATACCGCTCAATTTGTCGCTGATTTGAGAGGAGAGGATGTGTCTCAACTTGCAGAGACAACTTCATCAAATTTCATAAAATTGTTTAGCAAGGCGGCACTTTGAAGGTTATTCTTTTAGGGTCTGGCACGTCCACAGGGGTTCCCCGGATCGGAAACGATTGGGGCGCTTGCGATCCGGAAGAGCCGCGCAATCGCCGCACCCGTGTCTCGGTTCTGATCGAGAGCAATGACGGCAAGCGCCTGTTGGTCGATACCTCCAGCGATATGCGGCAACAGATGTTGGCCAACGACATTGCGCATATCGACGGGGTTTTCTGGACGCATGATCATGCCGATCACTGTCACGGAATCGATGATCTGCGGGTGATGCGGTACGGTCGCGGTGGTCCGATTTCGGGATTTGCAGCCGAGGATACTGTGCGTCGGCTGCGGCAGCGGTTCGGCTATGTTTTTGCAGGTCAACATGGCTATCCAACCATTGTATCGCTCGATACGCTTGATCGCTTGCGCATGTTTGCCGGTTTCAGCGTAGAATGGTGCCAGATGCCGCATGGCCCGACAGAAACAACCGGATTTCGGTTCGATGCGGATGGTAAGTCGATTGCTTATGCGACCGATTACAGCGCGATTACTGATGATATGCTTGAGCTTTACGAGGACGTGGACATCCTGGTGAGTGACTGTTTGCGGCGCGATCCGCATCCAACACACGCTCATTTGGAAATGGCGATGGATTTGGCCAAGCGTTGCAACGCTGGAAAACTGGTTTTGAGTCATTTGGACAAGAGTATGGATTACCAGACGTTGTGTGATGAGACGCCGGATGATGTAATCGTTGGTTATGATGGATTGGAGATGGTCGCGTGAATGAACATTCTGTCGTTTCACTGATCGCATTGCTTGGTTGGTTGATCCTGTGCGGCAGTGCATTGGCGTCACACAAGCTTGATTGGAGCAAGGGATTGAAGATGGCGCTGACATGGGTGGCTATCTTTGGAGGGGTCTTCTTGCTTTTCGATTTGGTTAGAGGGGGATAGCGGCGCATCTTCAGTGAGCGCACCCTTCTTTGATTTAACATAATATATATTATCATTCTTACGTAAAGGTCGATATGAGCGATCAAATCACCCGCCTTCTCTCGATAATGGCCGCGCTGCGCGACAAGGAAAGCGGCTGTGAATGGGATCGTGCTCAAAGCTTCGCCAGCATCGCGCCTTACACGATCGAAGAAGCGTATGAAGTTGCTGATGCGATCGAACGTAAAAACATGGACGAGCTCCGCGAGGAACTCGGTGACTTGCTGTTCCAAGTCATTTTTCATTCCCGAATGGCTGAGGAAACCGGCCAATTTGCGTTCGAAGACGTGGCGCAGTCCATTTCAGACAAGATGGAAGCGCGCCATCCTCATATCTTTGGCAATGAATCCGGCACCATGGGTGAACAACGCTGGGAGGCCATGAAGGCGGCAGAACGAGCCGAAAAGGGCTCTAAGAGCGCGATAGACGGTGTGGCTAAGTCACTTCCGGCGCTTTCACGCTCTGACAAATTGCAAAAGCGAGCGGCTCGGGTCGGATTTCAGTGGCCGGACATAGACGGTCCAATGGACAAATTGGCTGAAGAATTTGAAGAGCTTGCTGCTGCCGAAACCGACGAGGAACGCCTGATGGAGGCTGGTGATGTTCTGTTTGTGGTGGTGAACATATTGCGCCGATATGGAGTTGATCCAGAACAAGCATTGCGGGCATCGAACGGCAAATTCGAAAAGCGGTTTGTCGGGATGGAAACTATTGCTGGTGGTTCAATCGACGGCCTGTCGCTCGATCAGCAGGAAGAATTATGGCAAAAGGTAAAGAAAACTGAAGGATAAGCCTAGGGTCTAAAAGGCTTTAGAGGGTTTCAAACTGCCCCAATTCCTTTGGGTTTAGTCTAACGGTGACCGCTAGCTGAGGGCCTTGGTCCCCTTCCCCAGCGTCAGTTTCTTCCAGCACATCACCATGAGCATGCAGCCAAGCAATTCGTTTTCCATCGCCAGCAGGCAAGGTCAAAGTGACTTCGCGTGCCTTACTGGTCAGCATTGCCCCAATGTGTTCAATTAGCTCAATAATCCCTGCGCCCGAAACAGCAGAAATGGCCATTGCATCTTCGCGATCGGAAGCGAGCTGCGTCAACTCAATTGCATCGTCGTTGGCCAAAAGATCAATCTTATTCCAGACCTCTAGGATTGGGATCTCGCTATTGCCATTATCGCGATCTACCACATCCAGATCGGCCAAAACGCCCATAACCTGACTTTTTTGTGCTGCGTTTGCTGAGTTCGCCATATCTCTAACGTGCAGAATAATGTCAGCGGCGGTCACTTCTTCCAACGTAGCGCGGAATGCTGCCACCAATTGGGTGGGTAGATCAGATATGAAACCCACGGTGTCGGATAGAATAGCCTTTTCAACACCCGGCAGGCTGATTGCGCGCATGGTTGGGTCTAGAGTGGCGAATAGCAAGTCTTCGGCCATCACTTCTGAGCCGGTTAAATGGTTGAATAGCGTCGATTTGCCAGCGTTAGTATAGCCAACCAATGCGATAATCGGCCAGGGCGCCCTTCCCCGGCGCTGGCGATGCAAAGCGCGCGTGCGGCGTACTTGCTCCAACTCCTTGCGCAAGCGGCTCATTCGTTGCCGGATCATCCGGCGATCGGCCTCGATCTGGGTCTCGCCAGGGCCGCCCAAGAAGCCGAAGCCACCGCGTTGCCGCTCTAGGTGGGTCCAACTGCGCACGAGACGGCTTTGTTGGTAATCGAGGTGCGCTAGCTCCACCTGAAGGCGACCCTCAGCCGTAGCGGCCCGCTCGCCGAATATCTCTAGGATCAGACCAGTCCGATCGATCACCTTGCGTTTGAGCTTGTCTTCAAGATTACGCTGCTGGATCGGGCTTAGAGCGCCATCTACGATCACTAGTTCTGCATCATTCTGCTCGCAGGAGATGGCGATATTATCGACCTGACCGGCGCCAAACAGTGTGTTTGGCCGCACTTCGCGTACCGGCACGACATTTGCCTCGGCAATCGTCACACCAATAGCGAGCGCCAACCCGCAGGCCTCTTCCAAACGCTCTTGGGCGTCCAGATCATAGGTCTGTCGGTTGATATCTGGGCACAGCACTAGCGCTCGCGCGCCGCGCGTCACTTCGCCCATCAAGTCATCATCGAAGCTCAGTCGCTTTCGCCTTCCCAATCATCAGTGAGATCCACTGGTGATGCCGGCTGAATTGTCGAAACCGCATGTTTGTAGGCCAATTGCACAAAGCCATCGCGCTCCAGCAACATGCAGAACAAGTCATAGGCGGCAATACGACCTTGCAACATTACGCCATTCACCAGGAACATCGTCACTTCGACATTGCTCTCGCTCACCCGCGACAGGAAAACATCCTGCAATAGGCGCTGTTTACGGTTCCCTTGCTGGCCAGCAAATTGCTCTGCATCAACCGGGTGACCCGGCATAATGGTAGAAATCGCATGCTTATAGACCAATTGCGATTGACCATCGCGGCGAAGCAATATCGAGAAATTGTCAAACCATGTGACAATCCCTTGCAGCTTCACGCCCTTGACCAAAAACATGGTCACTGGGGTCTTGCTCTTACGAAGGAAATTGAGGAATGCGTCCTGCAAATTGATGGGCTTACCATCATTTGCTGACTTTTCTGGGGCGGCGGGTTTGGGCCGCGGAGATAGAGTCCGACTTTCGGTCATAAACAGATCCTTTTTATTGGCGGCCGCAATTGCGGTCCACAATCTGGGAGGCAAAATAAGGCGCCAACCCGGAAAACTGTTTGTATAATGCAGCGAAAGCCGAAGACTAGCAATGCAATAAATTGTTCAACGTCGAAAAACTATACTTGCGTATTAGCTCTTGGTTTCATTTTGACGACGATCGGCCATTCCCAAGAGCTTGAGCTTGCGGTGCAAGGCAGACCGTTCCATTCCAATAAATGTCGCTGTTTTGGAGATATTGCCTGAGAATCGGCGGATTTGGATGGTCAGATATTCGCGCTCAAAACTCTCTCGCGCTTCGCGCAATGGCGCACCCATCATTGCAGCAAAACCGGTGTCTGATGTTTCCATTTGGCCACCCGTTATCTCTGCGGGCAACATTTCCGGTTCAACCTTTTTCAGTTCCTCTCGCGGTGTCATGATCATAGTGCGCTCAACCACATTACGAAGCTGGCGGACATTTCCCGGCCAATCATAGGCTTGCAATGCAGCCATCGCCTCATCCGAAATGGTCGGCGCGCCAATACCCTGCTCGCTGGAATAGCGGGTGAAGAAATGTTCCATCAGCGCGGGGATGTCATCGCGCCTCTCGGCAAGCGATGGGATTGCCACTGGAACCACATTCAAGCGATAGAACAGGTCTTCGCGGAACCGCTTTTCCTCTATTTCCGTGGCAAGGTCTCGCGATGTGGAGGATACGACCCGAACATCGACACCGATCTGGCGCGTTCCCCCTGCCCTGACGAAACTTTGATCGGTGAGTACCCGCAATATTCGAGCCTGTGTGGACAATGGCATATCCGCCACTTCATCTAGGAACAGCGTTCCTCCATCGGCCAATTCAAGCAGGCCCGGTCGGACCAGCTTGCCGTCACTTTCTTCGCCGAACAGCTCTTGTTCGAACCGTTCAGGGGTGATCCTAGCCGAATTCACGATCACAAACGCAGCCTCAGCGCGCTGGCTCCAACTGTGCAGCAATCGTGCGGCGACTTCCTTGCCAGCGCCAGCAGGACCTGAGATCAGGACCCGGCTACCGGTGTTCGCGACCCGCTTTAACGTGGCGCGTACGGTGTTGATTTGTGAAGAATTGCCGGTGAATTCCTCTCCCTTGGCGAACCCTTCGCGCAACTGGGTGTTTTCGCGCCGCAACCTTTCGGTTTCGGTTGCCCTTTCGACCAGCAAAAGCAGCCTTTCAGCCTCAAATGGCTTCTCAATGAAGTCCATCGCTCCCCTGCTCACGGCAGAAACAGCGGTATCAATGTTGCCGTGACCAGAGAAGATGATCACCGGCAGCTCGGGCTCGCGAGTTTTGACCGCGTCGAGGACTTCTAGGCCGTCCATCTCGCTGCCATGCAGCCACACATCCAGCAGCACCAAGCTGGGGCGCCGCTCGTCAATTGCGTTCAATGCATCTGTGCTGTTGGCAGCGGTGCGGCATTCGTAACCTTCATCGCTCAGCACGCCGGCAACCAGGTCGCGAATATCGCGTTCGTCATCAACGATGAGAATATCCAAAGCCATTACAGATGTTTCCTAGTTTGGTTTTGCATTAGCCAGTTGCCGTTTCATTTTGCTTCTCTGACGGATCACAAGCAAAGCGCAGTACCACTCGCGTCCCTCCGCTATCGCTCGCTGAGAAGCTGATGTCGCCGCCATGTTCGTCAACAATCTTGCTGACGATCGCGAGGCCAAGACCGGTGCCCTTGGCGCGCGTGGTCATATAGGGTTCGATGATCCGTTCACGTTCTTGCGGCAAACCAACCCCATTATCTTCGACTTCAATGGTCAGCATTTCTGCGTCGCAAGATAGCTGGACAGCAATTTTGCCCCTGAAATCGGGTTCAGCATTGGCTGCTTTGCTTTCAACGGCTTCGACGGCGTTTTTCAGGACGTTGGTCATCGCTTGGCCAAGCTGGTGTCGGTCGCACAGCAGTTCGCATCCATCGGGCGCATCAATCGACAGGCCAAAATTCACCTGCGGATGCGCAACTTCCTGCAGGAAGAGCGATTGTTTGACCAAATCCGCTCCGTCTTCAGGTCTGAAATTGGGTTTTGGCAGCCGGGCAAAGGATGAGAATTCGTCGACCATTTTGCGCAGATCACCAACTTGGCGAACGATGGTGTTGGTCAGCTCGTCAAACAATTCACCATCGCTATCGATTTGCTTACGGTAACGCCGTTTCAGTCGCTCTGTCGCAAGCTGAATGGGGGTCAACGGATTCTTGATCTCATGCGCAATGCGGCGTGCAACATCCGACCAGGCAGCTTGGCGTTGGTGCAGCAATTGGCGCGTAATGTCCTCAAACGTAATCACGTGCCCGCCGCGTTCGGGCGCAATCTTGACCGCCAATGTCAGCAGCTCCTGGGCGTTGGATTGGGTTACGATGCCGCTGTCCTGCCCGGTATCAATCAAACCGCCTATCTCTGCTGATAGATCTGACAGCTTGGTGCCGACCGCAGGCGAAGTCTGATCCTCGATCAACAAATCCTGAGCCGAACTGTTCATCAACAATACGCGGCCATTCTCATCGACTGAAATGACCCCTGCGGTAACCGATTCCAGAACCGCCTCGGTGAAAGCCCTGCGGTCATCAATTTGTCGATTGGCACTGACCAGATCATCGGTCTGCTTTTCCAATTGCGAGGTCATCCGGTTGAATGCTCGGTTGAGCAATCCAATCTCGTCCGCCCCAGTCCGGCCATGCACGCGCAGATCAAAATTACCGGCACCGACTTTGCGTGCAGCTGCGACCAAATCAGTCAGAGGCTCAACTTGCCGATCAGCAAAGCGAAGGGCAAACCATACTGAAACGCCGACCAAGCCAAGGCTGACGATGAATAGCGCCAGATTAAAGCGCAGTTGGAGCGCCCTCGCCCGCTGGATTAGCACTTCATAGGCTGAGGAAATCGACTTGGCTTGCTCCCACGATTGGAACGAGCGCGCCTCAGAATTCCTCGCATTGTAGAGAAACAGTCCGCTGTCCCGGTCGATTGGGGCGACCGCTTCAATCCGAGTTGGGTTCGCTGAGATGAACACTGGTTCGCCCTGTAGCAATGCGCCCAAGGCTGGTCCGGCGATCTGAGCAGGATCATTGCCTTCGGTCAGGTCATAAGATGCCGCGACCCTTAGGTTTGAATTGTCGAGTTGTTGCAGGATGACCGTTTCATTGAGCTCGCGCCCCTGCATCTGGAACGTCACAAATTCTGCAAAGTTTTCCTCGGCCAATTCGTTGGGAGTAATGACCTCCAGGCCAGATAGATAGAATCGGACATCTCCGGCCATTGCGATGGTTTCGTCCGCCACATTGCGCTGGTTCTCTTCGTAATAACCCTGCGCCAGCTCATTTGCATTCTGCATCAACCCGCGCGAATTGTCGGAGAACCAGAAATCGACGCCAGACTGAAAAAGGAAAGCAGCGAAGGCTGCCACCAACAATGTTGGAATAGCCGCAATCAAGGAGAAAAAGAAAACCAGCCTGACGTGCAGTCGAGCGGTGCTCCCCGCAGCTCGCTTCAAAGCGAGACGGCGGCCCAGCAAAACGAGCAATCCCATTGCGGGTACGAGCGTACTGATTAGCAACACGGCGACCTGTGCTGATGGAAGCAATCGTCCATCTGCCGGTGCGTTGGTAAAGGCGAACCAAGTGCTCCAAACGGCTAGCGCAAAGGCCAATGCGGAAATGATTTCCAACCAGAGGAAAATGTTGGCGCGACGCGAACCAACAACAAAGCGACGCCACCAACGGGGGGACCGGCGTACAAATGTGTTGGCAGGAGAGCTCATCGTTGCCAGTTTACAACGCCAGTGTTGCAATCTTGCAAGTACTTTTTCCCCAATTGCGTTAAAATGTGCGGGTAAAGCGATCAGGGTTGATCGCCAATTCACTTAGACGCTTGCGCAAAGTGTTGCGATTGATGCCCAACAATTGGGCCGCGCGAAGCTGGTTGCCGCCGGTTTGCTCAAGGGCATGCTCAAACAATGGCTTTTCAAACGAAGCCAAAGCGGAGTGATAGACTGTGCCGGCAGGTGGACTGTGCGCAGCCAGCCAATCGCTAACCGCCGCCGCCATGCCTTCTGTTTCATTTAACTCGGCGGTGCTCGCCTCGATCCCAATTATCTCATCCAAATCCTCGGCGTCGATTTGGTCTTTGCGTGCCATCAGGGAGAGGCGATAGATCGCATTGCGAAGCTCGCGAACGTTACCACGCCAGTGCCGGGTCTCTAGCGATTTGATCGCGTTGCTGGTGATCTTGCGGCGCGGCAGCCCCTCTTCAGCGGCCTCAACCAGAAAGTGTTGCGACAGGACATCGATGTCCTCGGTTCGATCTCGCAATGGCGGCAATTCGATCGGAACTACGTTGAGCCGATAAAACAAGTCTTCGCGGAAGGTACCCGCTTCAATCATAGGGCCTAAGTCCCGATTGGTGGCGGCAATGATCCGTACATCAACGGCGATTTCCTGACGCCCCCCTACCCGGCGAATTCGGCCAGACTGGAGCGCGCGCAGCAAACGGGTTTGAGCCTCCGCTGGCATGTCGCCGATCTCATCGAGAAACAAGGTTCCGCCATTGGCCTGCTCAAATTTCCCGATGGCTTGGCTGACAGCTCCGGTAAACGCGCCTTTCTCGTGCCCGAACAATTCGCTTTCGATCAGGTCTCCAGGAATTGCAGCAGCATTGACCGCGACCAATGGTCCCGATTTGCGCGATCCCAACTGATGAATGGCTTCTGCGACCAGCTCTTTGCCGGTTCCAGATTCGCCAGTGACCAACACGGTCAGATCATTGCGCAATACCCGTGTGATCATGCGATAGACACTTTGCATGGCAGGGCTACGCCCGACCAATGGCATCCCGTCACCTTCTCGCTCGGGTGCTGCTTCAGTGCGGCTATTCTTCTCTGCCGCCTGACCGACCGCACGAACAAGCTCATCAAGATCGAAAGGCTTTGGGAAATATTCAAAAGCCTGTGTTTCGCTCGCGCGGACGGCTGTATCGAGGGTGTTTTGCGCTGACAGGATAATCAAAGGCATATCCGGTGCCACTGCCCGGACCTTGCTCAGCGTTCCAATTCCGTCACCATCGACCAACACAACGTCGGTCAGCATGACGGCATATTGATTTTCATCTAGCAGGCGATCACGTCCTGCAAGACTGTCCGAATGGTGGACTTGATAGCCCTCATCCTCAAGCGCAGCGATGATAACGGTGGCAATCGAAATGTCGTCTTCAACTAAGAGGATTTTCCCGCTCATTTAGCTTCATCCTCTGTCGCAAGGGGCAGGTTAAGTCGGAAATTGGTCAACCCGTTTTTCTCGTCCCGGTCATGGCTAATCCGGCCCCCCATATCGTTCACCAATTTGCGTACCAGGGCGAGACCCAACCCCTGACCGGATTTCTTGGATGTCACGAAGGGGTCGAAAATATGTTCTTTCAGTCGAGGCTCTATGCCGTCGCCATTGTCACAGATGGTAATCTCGATTGGCAAGCGAACGGGCCGACCCAACCGGATGGCGCTGAATACAAGACCACTAACGAAACGTGTTTTTACCGTGACCTCAGGATTATCTGACCCGCTAAGCGCCGCATCACGGGCATTCGACACAAGGTTTATAAGGACTTGCTCCAATGCTTCTTTGCTTGCCAGCACAGGCGGCAAAGACGGATCAAATTCCTCGGTAATCGTGATGTGACTGCCGCCGCCAGCCCGTACGATACCAATGGCCGTTTGGATAACTTCGTGGAGATTGCAGGGGGACACTGGATCGACTGTGCTGCTGCCCAACTGCTGCATCCGGTCGATCAACCGAGCAATTCGGTCTACCTCGCCCGTTATCATCGTCGCCAGCGAGCGATGCTCTGGCTGGAGCTTGCGCCCTACCAATTGCGCCGCGCCACGAATGGCTGCGAGGGGGTTCTTTATCTCGTGAGCAAGTACAGAGGGAGCGGCCAGAGTGACCGACACGTCTTCTTCTTGGTTGGAGGTGTCGTCCCAGCCGGCATCCGACAAAGTGACAATCCGCCATCCGGGGTGGCTCGACAGCGGCGAAATTGTCAGATTAACCCTGGTTTCGCGTCCTGCGACCATCAGCCCAACATCACGAGCAATTAACGCAGAATCGTCAGTCTTGAGTTTTGCTTTCACTCTTTCGCCTGACAAATCCAATGCCTGAGTCACATGGAGATTGATGAGGCGATTTGCGCTCTTGCCTAGCATGTTTTCAGCCGCATGGTTCGCTTCGATAACCTGACCATCAGGATCGAGCAGCAGCATGGCGAATATCAAGCCACCAATTTGTGCCGCTGCATCCGGCTGTGATTGCCCCACGATCAGGCTGCGCGGCGCCGAAGAAACGGCTCATAAAACCGCTCGATTTCGCCCAGCACTTGATCTGCGTCGTCGATGAAGTTGGCTTTGTTCCGAAATTCGGCAGAGCCATGCATACCCTTGGTGTACCAACCCAAATGCTTGCGAGCGATCTTGGTACCAACCTCTCGGCCGTAATGGTCCAGCATGCGATTATAATGCTCGACCAGAACATTGTACTGCTCGTCAAAACTGGGTGTTTCGCGAGCCTCGCCGGTCTTGAACCAATGCATCACCTGGCCCAACAACCACGGCTTGCCATAGGCTCCGCGGCCGATCATCAACCCGTCCGCACCCGATTGTTCCATCGCCTTGGACGCATCCGCAATGGTGCAGATGTCGCCATTGACGATGACAGGGATCGACACGGCCTCTTTTACCTTACGGACAAAGCTCCAGTCGGCACTGCCCTTATACATCTGGTTTCGTGTACGTCCGTGGATGGTGATCATCTTGACCCCGAGATCCTCGGCAATATGCGCCATTTCCGGTGCGTTTAGGCTGGCGTGATCCCAACCCATCCGCATTTTGACAGTAACTGGGACATTGACGGCCTTAACCGTGGACTCCATCAATTTTGTCGCCAGCGGAACTTCACGCATCAAGGCTGAGCCTGCCAATTGGCCGACAACTTTACGCACTGGGCAACCAAAATTGATATCGATGATTGCGGCGCCATTGCCCTCTTGCAGCTTAGCCGCCTCGCCCATGCTGTTCGGATCGCAACCGACCAATTGCATCGATACAGGCTCTTCGATCGGGTCCCACTGCGCCTTTTGTACCGATTGACGCGTTTCACGAATGGCCGCCTCGCTGGCAATCATCTCGGTTACATTGAGGCCCGATCCATACCGACGGACCAAGGTGCGGAATGGACGATCGGTGACACCAGTCATCGGGGCGAGCAGAACCGGCTCGGCAATTTCAACATTGCCAATCATAATCGGTTTCAGAGCCGTTGGTGCTGTTAGTTCGGTCATTCTATCTAGCGTGCCTAAAATTTGTGCAGCGCATAGTGGATTGCGCAATACCCGTCCAGACCTTAAGCGCAGCAGCGCAATGACTGATGATCGCTCCCTTCCGGCCTTTGCCGCCATAGTAGTTGCCGCTGGCAAGGGGTTGCGGGCCGGTGGTGAATTCCCGAAGCAGTTCCGAAACTGGCGTGGAAAGCCGCTGGTGAGGCATTCGGTCGAAGATTTGATTGAGCAAGGCGCCGACGAAGTTTTGGTCGCGATACCTCCAGGCGGGGAAGATATCGCAAGCGAGGCACTTGCAGGAATTGAGAGAGTTACCTTCGCAACCGGTGGTTCGACACGTCAGGATTCAGTGCGCAATGCGTTGGAAGCGATGGAAAATGGCGGCCACTCCCGCGTTTTGATCCACGATGCAGCCAGACCACACCTCCCGCTGGCAGTGACCGAACGGCTGCTTATGGCGCTGGAAACCAAGGGTGTTGGTGCGATCCCAGTGCTGCCGGTGGTCGACAGCATGGTTTTTGCCGAAGGTGAGACTATGGGTAGCAGTGCGGATCGCGATATGCTGCGCAGGGTGCAAACCCCGCAGGCGTTCTTGTTCTCTGAAATACTGAGTGCGCATCGACAGTGGTCTGGCGCCAGCAATGCGGGCGATGATGCTCAGGTGCTGGTCAAAAATGGCGGCGAGGTTATCTTGGTCGAAGGTGACGAGCGATTGAAGAAGATCACTTTTGCTGAGGATTTTGAAGGCTCAATGACGATTCCACCGCTCCGGATTGGCCAAGGCTATGATGTTCACCGTCTGCAAATGGGCGAGGAATTGTGGCTCTGCGGGCTCAAGATCGACCATGACAAAGGATTGGCTGGCCACAGCGATGCCGATGTGGCTCTGCATGCGGTAGTTGATGCATTGCTCGGCGCAATCGGCAATGGCGACATTGGCACCCATTTCCCGCCAAGCGATCCCCAATGGAAAGGCGCGCCCTCGCCCATGTTTGTCGAGCATGCGGCAGGTTTGGTTGCGGAAGCTGGATACCAAATTGGCAATGTAGATCTGACGATTATTTGCGAAGTGCCAAAGATCGGCCCGCATCGGGACGCTATGCGAGAAAGACTGGCGCAAGTGCTGGGCATTGAACTAAGCCAAGTCAGTGTGAAAGCGACCACGACGGAACGACTTGGCTTTACTGGACGTAGCGAAGGTATCGCTGCGCAAGCCATTGTAAGCGTAATCGCGCGCTGAGATAGGAGCAGACTCAATGGAAAATGACCGACTGCTCTCTGAAGAGATCACCGAATTGGCCAGACGCGTTGTGGAAGAAAACACAAAAGCCGGGCGCACCATTACTGTTGCAGAAAGCTGCACCGGTGGGCTCGTCGCTGCAGCACTTACGGAGATCGCGGGATCTTCGACCGTGCTGGATCGCGGTTTTGTGACCTATTCCAACGATGCCAAAATGCAGATGCTGGACGTCGCCAGCGATATTATCGAAACTTTTGGCGCAGTATCGATCGCTTGCGTTTGGGCGATGGCCAATGGTGCGTTGAAGAAAAGTGGTGCCGATGTTGCCGTCGCGATCAGCGGTGTTGCCGGTCCAGGTGGCGGAACCAAACTCAAACCGGTTGGGACTGTCGTATTCGCTCGTGCCATTCGCGGGCACGAGGGCGAGCCAGAGGGCGAACTAAAAACCTTTGGCGAAGGAACCCGCGCCGAAATCCGTCATCAAGCGACGGTTTGTGCGCTCGAGCTACTGCTGCCGTAAAGCAGGGCTGCGCGAGCCTCAAACGCTTCGACCATTTTCCTGAAAGCACGGTCAAAATACTGACCCGCTATCGCTTCAAAGACGCTGTTCTTGAAGGTAAACTCAACACAGAAGGAAAGTTCGCAGCCACCGTCGGGCAAGGCTATGAATTTCCAATTGTTGTCTAGATCGCGCAATGGCCCGTCGACATAATGCACATCGATGGTGAGCGGGCGAACCTTGCTTACCTTGGAGGTGAACTTTTCGCGCAGTGATTTGAACCCGACAACCATGTCCGCGATCATTTCTGTTTCGCTGTCGGACCGAATGCGAGTGGCAATGACCCACGGCAGAAATTCTTGATAGCGCCCAACATCTGCGACCAGATCGAACATCTGCTCAGCACTGTAAGGCAGGCGCCTGGATTCGCAGATACCGGGCATTGGACTGCCTAACTTGCCGCCTTTTTCGCGTTCTGTTTGGCAAATTTTTCTGCTCGAGCGGCCTTCATCTGAGCAAAGTCATCTCCAGCATGATAGCTTGATCGGGTCAGCGGGCTGGACGCTACCTGCAGAAAGCCCTTGGCGCGAGCGATTGAGCCATAAGCATCAAAACCCTTCGGCGGGACGAATTCTTCTACCGTCGCATGACGCGGCGTTGGCTGCAGATATTGCCCCATGGTGATGAAATCCACCTCGGCGCTGCGCATATCATCCATCACCTGATGCACTTCCAAGCGTTGCTCGCCCAGACCCAGCATTACGCCGGACTTGGTAAAAATCATCGGATCGTGCCGCTTGACCTCTTCCAGCAACCGTAGCGATGCATAATACCGCGCACCCGGACGAATGGTCGGATAAAGCCGCGGAACGGTTTCTAGATTGTGGTTGTAAACGTCAGGACCAGCCGCACAGATCGCCTCAACTGCTGGCCGCATCTTGCCGCGAAAATCGGGTGTCAGAATTTCGATCGTGGTGTTCGGAGTATTGCGACGCAATGCCTCAATCACTTTTACGAACTGCCCCGCCCCGCCATCGGGAAGATCATCACGGTCCACGCTGGTGATGACAATATGTTCAAGGCCCATTTTGGCCGCTGCAATGGCGGTATGCTCAGGTTCAAGCGGATCAACCTGACGGGGCATCCCCGTTTTGACATTGCAGAATGCGCAGGCGCGCGTGCAAACATCTCCCAAAATCATGACGGTTGCATGCTTCTTGGTCCAGCATTCCCCGATGTTGGGACACGCGGCCTCCTCACACACTGTGTTGAGGTTGAGCTCACGCATCAGTTTGCGTGTTTCATTATAGCCTTTGCTGACCGGTGCGCGGACGCGAATCCAATCTGGCTTGCGTTGTCGTGCGGGGCGCTCTTCGGGTGACGCTGGTGGTAGGGTAGAGAGGTCGTTCATGAGGTCCATCTAGGGAATGGTGGTGATAGGCGCAATGGTCCGACTTGCCGTATTACGTATGCTCGGTTAACCGCTTTGCCAATGGATACGACCGCACTTCAAACGTTTACGTCTCCCGTAGTCCTTTTCTTTGTTTTAGGTATTCTGGCCGCATTTGCCCGATCTGACCTCGCCATACCCGAGGCAATCGCCAAAGGCATGTCGCTTTACCTTATGGCTGCGATTGGAATGAAGGGCGGCGTTGCGGTCTCCAAATCGGGGATTGATGCAACTGTCCTCACCGCATTGGCGCTGGGTATCGTGGCAAGTTTCCTAATGCCGTTCCTGACTTATGCTGTGCTGAAGGGTTTTGCCAAGCTTGACCGACTGAACGCCGGGGCAGTGGCTGCTCACTATGGTTCTGTCAGCGTGGTGACCTTTGTTACCGCTGTCGAAATTCTTGAGATTCAAGGCAAGCCTCCCGGTGGCTATATGGTTGCAGTGATGGCGGCCATGGAAACGCCAGCAATTCTAACTGGCTTGCTCCTCGCGAGGGGCATGGGGTCAAAATCCAACAGCCAATCAACCGGAGAGATGTTGCACGAAGTGTTCTTCAATTCTTCCGTGGTCCTGCTGCTTGGTGCATTTGCGATCGGGATAATCGCTGGACCGGATGGGTTTAGCGAGGTCAGCCCATTCTTCGAGGCAGGCTTCAAGGGCGTGCTCTGCATCTTCCTGCTGGATATGGGCCTGATCGCGGCTCGGCGGATCATGGATGCTCGCGCGCTGACGTGGAGGCTGGCAATTGTCGCCATCGCCATCCCGCTTGTGAATGGCGTGATCGGCACAGCTGCATCTGTGGCGTTGGGATTGGACGTAGGCTCTGCTGCCGCGCTCGGCGTATTGTGCGCCAGCGCCAGCTATATTGCGGTGCCAGCAGCGATGCGACTTGCCCTGCCCGAAGCTGATCCTGGTATCTATTTGACGATGTCTCTCAGCATAACTTTCCCATTCAACATTCTCATCAATATCGGCCTGATAAGCGCGCTTGCGACCGCTCTGTCAGGATCAGGAGGTGTCGCGCCATGATCGAAACCGTCATCCGCAAGCGGATCGAGATACTTACCGATACGGCACTGGTGAAACGCGTTACCAAAGCGATTGATAGCGTTGGAATAACCGGTTGGACCGTTACCCCCGTCAGCGCTGGCAAAGGCCGTGACGGCCAATGGCGCGAAGAACGGGTGATGGGAACAGACAAGGTCTTTGTCTTGACCATTGCCTCGCAAGAAAAAGCTATGGAATTGGCAGAGCATATTGCCCCAATGTTGACGTCCCACGGCTTCTTGCTGTCGATGTGGGATGTTGAGGTTATTCGCGGGGAGCGATTTTAATGCCTGAGTTTGCCGAGCTGCTCGAAGGGTACAAGCGGTTTCGAAACGAGAGCTATCCCAAGCAGAGAAAGCGCTATGACGAATTGGTCGAGCAAGGCCAGCATCCCAAGTTAATGATTATTGGCTGTTCCGACAGCAGGGTTGATCCAGCTCAGATATTTGATGTCGATCCGGGCGAAATCTTCGTTGTCCGCAATGTCGCCGCTCTGGTTCCGCCATTCGATAGCAGCGGCGGCTTGCACGGCGTGTCTGCAGCGGTCGAGTTTGCTGTCCAGATGCTGGAAGTGAAGCAGATTGTTGTGATGGGGCACGGGATGTGCGGCGGCTGTCAGGCTGCCCTCACCCAGGATTTGCATGGCAATGAGCCGGGCGCTGGCGGCTTTGTCGCAGAATGGATCCATTTGCTCGACGATGCACGCGAACCCATTGTGTCGGCACATGGAACGCAGGGCCGTGATGCCGAACGGGCCATGGAACTGGCCGCTGTGCAAGTCAGCATCGACAATTTACGAAGCTTTCCCTGGGTGGCGGACAAGGAGGCTAGCGGCGCGCTGAAGCTGCGCGGCGCATTCTTCGCGATCTCTGAGGGCGTGCTGCATGTGCTGGACGAGGCAAGCGGGAACTTTCTCCCCGAAGAATAACACCTTGTCGCAATGCGTTGGCATCGCCATTACAGATGAATGTCCGATACCGAACTAAAAAACATCGCCCTGCTAATCGACGCAGACAACACCACCCCTGACGGAATTGACCCCGTCCTGACGGTTATGGCCGAGCTAGGACAGGTCAACATCCGGCGCGCCTATGGCAATTTTGCCAAGGGCAATTTGGCGAAGTGGGACAAGATTACCAATAAATTTGGCATTCGACCGCAGCAGCAATTTGATGTCTCAAAGGGTAAGAATGCCACTGATATGGCAATGACAATCGACGCGATTGATCTGCTATATCAGGGCAAGGTCGATGGTTTCGGCATCATGACCTCTGACAGCGATTTTACACCGCTTGTCACCCGGCTGCGCCAAGATGGCCTTTTGGTTTACGGGTTTGGTGAGACAAAGACTCCTCCGGCATTCAAAACAGTCTGCACTCGCTTTCTGGATATCAAAAAGCTGATCGACAATTATGCGGATGACCGCAATTCCAAAGGGAAAGCGTCAGACCCCAAGCCCAAAGGCGATGTGGATGACGAATTGCTGGAGTTGATCACAGCAGCCTATTCAGAGGCTGGGCGTGACGAAAAAGGTTACGCAAAATTGCAGCAATTGGGGCAAATTGCGGGCAATCGATCGAGCTTTGACGTGCGCAATTATGGTTTTAAGAATCTGTCAGAACTGTTTGATGCGCTTGATAATTTTCAAGTTGATCGCCGGGGTAATAATCAAATCTTTGTGAAGCGATTACGCTAGAATTGCTAACGGCGCGAGCCTCAAAGGAGACCCGCGCCGTTTGAACTGTTCAATTGAAGCTAAGGCTTAGCTGGTTGGCGCCGCGACAGCGTCGGCTGGTGTGGCTGGAGTTGGTACCGCTGGGACCACTGGGGCCGCTGGAACTGCTTTTTCCCTGGCATAGGCCGCCCACAGTTGAGCGATCGACTTGCGGTTGCCCGAAACCTGCTCGAATGTCTCGCTAGCAGCGGCAAAGTCGCCCATATCAAATTGAGCAATCCCAAGACGGGTTTGAACCTGTGCTGTGTCCACGCCCGGCAGGTTCAGACTGCGGCTGTAAAACCTTGCTGCCTTCTCTGGCTGATCATAGCTCAGGAAGGCATCACCAGCGGCAACAACCGTGCGCAATGCAGCGGTCGATGAACCAGCATCGCGTTCCAGAGCCGGAAGGTCTGAACGATCGGCAGCAATCCTACCCTTTGCTGTGGCCAATGAGTCAGACAAAAAGATGTCATCGCGGCTTGCTCGACCAGTAGCGTATCCATTTTCGATCACCTTCTCCACTTCCTTGGGAAGTCGGCGAGGGTCAGCAGCATCAACGTAGTCGATATATTCCTGCTTGCCGTTGAAAGTGTCGATGCGATAACCAAGCCGCATCAAATCCAGCATCTCGGGGCTGCTAAGAGAGCCGAGATTACGCGAAATATTGATCGCATCGCGCCAGTTATCTTGCGAAGGAAAGTCAGAAATCCAACCAGCGACAAATTCATAGACATCAGGCATAATTTGATTGTTGTATGAAACACTTAGACCGCGACGGTACCATGATTCCTCAACCGGCTGTCCGGACGCTTTGCGTTGGGCAATCGCTTGGCTGAGATAGTCGAGGCCGCCTTCGATATTGCCTTCACTGAAGAAGCTTTCAGACATAGCGATCTGCAACCCGGATCTGGTTACGGTTTCGGTTGTGAAGTTCGCGTCAATGGCCCGCTGCAGATACGTCCGTGCAGTCGGATAATCACCCGCAGCATTGGACAATTGATAGACTACGAAATTATACCGACCAACTTGGTCAGCATCCACTTTCCCGCTCGCCAACATCAACTTCATACCCTGAAGCTGCAAAGGACGTTCATTTGATTTGACGCCAACATTATAAATTGAGTTACCCGCAACGAGTTGCTCGTCGGGCGACTTTGCCAATGCAAGCATGCCGGGGACCAGGCCAACAGCAGCGCTGGCATCACCACCTTCAGCGTTCAATATCTCTTGAATAGGCTGATAGGCTGCAATAAATTCCTCGGAATATTCCGGCTTGGCTTCGTCCTTCTTGTCCTTTTTCTTCTTCTTTTTCTGAGCGTGCGCAGGCTCTGCCACAGCAACCATGCTGACGGCTGTGCCGGTTACAAGAGCGATGGCAAGCGCGAGATGAGAAGCTGGCTTCGAACGAGCGAGCCGGTTAGCAACGAAAAAACGCATTGGGGGGACTCTCCTGAATAATACTGAGGCCTGTTTAGGCTTGTGGTCTATAACTCTTGCAAGTGGTGCATTTTGCACCGGTTTGCGCGGTCTGTTGGATAAGCCATGGACTGGCTTCATCCAATTTGCAATTCTTCCTACATAATCGCGGCTGAATGGGCATTGAACGCCGCCCAATCGGGCTGGTTCGTGATATAAGAACGATCACCTCGCCTTTATGTGGATAAAGCGACCCAGCAGCAGTTTTGTTCCCTGCAATTGGTGGCAGTTCGGCGGTCTATTCCCTACATTAGACGCTGATAAATTGCGCTGCAGGCGAACCCTGCAAAGTGAACTAAGAATGGTGCTGAATTGAGCGACGAAACAGACACGATGAGCCCCCCTTCACCAAGCGGTGAGTTTGAGCGGATCGACATCGTTGATGAGATGAAAACGAGCTATCTCGATTACGCGATGAGCGTTATCGTAGCCCGTGCTCTACCCGACGTTCGCGATGGTTTGAAACCAGTTCACCGCCGAATTCTGTATGCTGCTCAGGTTGGCGGCTACACCGCAAGCAAACCCTATCGCAAATCGGCGAAAATCGTTGGTGAAGTGATGGGTTCCTATCACCCGCATGGCGACAGCGCGATTTACGAAGCACTGGCTCGTATGACGCAGTCTTGGTCGCTTCGGGTGCCTTTGATCGATGGTCAGGGTAATTTCGGTAGCATGGACCCCGATCCGCCGGCGGCCATGCGTTATACCGAAAGCCGTTTGGCCCGCGTGGCAGAGGCTTTGCTGACCGATCTCGACAAGGATACGGTCAACTTCGTTGATAATTATGACGGGTCAGAAAAAGAGCCTACGGTTCTGCCCGCGCGCTTCCCCAACCTGCTGGTCAATGGCGCAGGCGGTATCGCGGTGGGCATGGCCACCAATATCCCGCCGCACAATTTGGGTGAGGTTATCGATGGCTGTCTGGCCTATATGGATGATCCAGCGATCACTTCTGAAGAGTTGATCGAATATATTCCAGGACCAGACTTTCCCACCGCACCGCTGATCCTTGGATCAGCCGGAGCGAAGTCGGCATATACAACCGGTCGTGGTTCGGTACTGATGCGCTGCCGGCATGAGATTGAAACAAAGCGCGGCGATCGCGAATCGATCGTTTTCACCTCCATTCCTTACCAAGTTGGCAAATCCAATTTGGTTGAGAAAATCGCCGACGCTGCCAAGGAAAAGCGGATCGAGGGTGTTTCCGACATCCGTGATGAAACCAGCCGCGATGGCGTGCGCGTGGTCGTAGACCTGAAGCGCGATGCTACCGCAGAGGTCGTTCTCAACCAAATTTGGCGGCACACCCCTGCCCAGTCGAGCTTCCCTGCCAATATGCTGGCCATCCGCGCAGGCCGACCTGAAACGCTGTTCTTGCGAGACTTCATTCAGGCATTCATCAACTTCCGCGAAGAAGTTATCACTCGCCGCACCAAGTTTGAGCTGAACAAGGCGCGCGAGCGGGCACACACATTGCTCGGTCTGGTTGTTGCAGTGTCGAATTTGGACGAAGTGGTTGCGATAATTCGGGGCGCTCCGAATCCAGCCGCCGCGCGCGAGAAACTGCTGCTCAAAGACTGGCCCATTGGTGATATCGCGCAATATATCCGCCTGGTTGAAGCGATTGAGCCCGATGCTGAGCAAGAAGGCGGGACATACCGCCTTTCAGAGCGCCAGGTGAAAGCGATCCTGGATCTCAGGCTGCACCGATTGACCGCGCTTGGTCGCGATGAAATTGGGGATGAGTTGAAGGAGCTCTCGGAAAAGATCGCCGAGTTTCTTTCGATCCTTGCCGACCGCGCGAAGCTTTATAAGGTATTGCGCGAAGAGCTGGTCGAAATTCGCGAGACTTATGCCACCCCGCGCGTCTCTGAGATTGCTCCGGCTTGGGATGGGTTGGATGATGAAGATCTGATCGAGCGCGACGAGATGGTCGTTACGGTCACGCATGATGGCTATATCAAGCGGACGCCGCTATCCACATTCCGCGCGCAAAACCGCGGCGGCAAAGGCCGTGCGGGCATGTCCACCAAGGACGAGGATGCGGTTGCAGAGATGTTCGTCACATCAACGCATACGCCGGTCTTGTTCTTCTCAACCGCAGGCAAGGTCTATCGCCTCAAAGTTTGGAAGCTGCCTGAAGGCGGCCCCAATACGCGCGGTCGCCCGATCGTCAACATGCTGCCATCATTGGATGATGGAGAGACCATTCGGACGGTTCTCCCCCTCCCCGAGGATGAGGAAAGCTGGGGGGCACTCAGCGTGGTCTTTGCCACCGCAATGGGCAGCGTACGCCGCAACAGCATGGATGCCTTCGCGAACATTCCGTCGAACGGGAAGTTTGCGATGAAGTTTGCCGAAGACAGCAATGACAAGTTAATCGGCGTCGCATTGTTGGAATCTGGTGACGATGTCCTTCTGGCGACACGTATGGGCAAGGCAATCCGTTTTGCAGGCGAAGATGTACGAGAATTCACGTCTCGAACCTCAACCGGGGTTCGGGGCATGAAATTCAAGGAAAAGGGCGACGAAGTGGTCTCGCTTTCGATCCTGCATGGCGGAACTGCCACACCGGACGAACGCGATGCCTATCTCAAAGTTGCACCTTGGAAATCTGAAGAGGAGGCCCCTGCCCTTTCGGACGATCACGCCCAAATGGCTGAGGAAGAGCAATTCATTCTAACCGTTTGCTCCAACGGCTTTGGCAAATTGTCGTCAGCCTATGAATATCGCCGCGCAGGCCGTGGCGGCATGGGCATAACCAATATTGACAACATCAAACGCAATGGCCCAGTTGTTGCCAGCTTTACCGCGACAAAGGCTGATCAGCTGATGCTGGTGACCGATCAAGCCAAGTTGATCCGGATTGGATTGGAAAGCTTGCGGGTCATCGGACGCAATTCTGCTGGCGTGAAATTGTTCGATGTAACGGGCAAGGAAACTATCGTCAGCGCGGTTCGCATTGACGAACAAGAGGCGCCTGAAGACGCAGCTGAAGAAGCTATTGTCGAGGGCATGGTAGAGGCGCGCGGCGGCGATGATGAAACTGCCCCCCAAACCCCTCCAGCGGCCGATTCTGGTGTGAACTCCGACGATCCAGAGGAATAAAGGGCCGCTAAATGCAAATCGAACCATCAGGCCAAGCATGCGGCGCGACGGTCCATGGTCTTGACCTGTCGGCCGATCTGTCTGCGCAAACCATCGCAGATATTCGCGCAGCCTGGCTGGAACATCGGGTTTTGGCTTTCGCCGATCAATCGATGGACGACGATGATCTCGAACGCTTCACATTGGCGATGGGCGGTTTTGGCGACGATCCTTTCTTCGATCCTATTCCTGGTCGCGAGCATGTTGCAGCGATCTTGCGCGAAGCCGATGAGGCGTCACCTTTGTTCGCCGAAAACTGGCACAGCGATTGGAGTTTCCTCGATCATCCTCCGTCCGGCACGTGCCTGATGGCTATCGATATTCCTCCCCTTGGTGGAGACACATTGTTCGCCAACCAGATTGCCGCATTTGATGCACTGCCAGAAGCGCGCAAGCATGAACTGCGTGACTTAACTGCAATCCACAGCGCACGCGGTGCCTATGCACCCGATGGATCATATGGTGACGGTGACGAAGGTCGAAGCATGGCCATCCGCCCAGATCCCAGCGCACATGCCACACAGACCCATCCGCTGGTTCAACGCCATCCCGAAACGGGTGAAGAGGCAATCTTTAGCTGTGTTGGCTATATCGTCGGTATTGAAGGCATGTCAGACGCGGAGGCGGTTCCATTTCTAATGGAATTGGCTGCGTGGCAAACAGACGATCGGTTCGTCTACCGTCACCAATGGTCGCCTGATATGTTTATCCTTTGGGACAATCGCAGCGTCTTGCACAAGGCCACTGGCGGCTACGAAGGGCACCGACGCGAACTGCACCGCACTACTATCGCAGCGCCTATTGCAACGGCGGCCTAACTCCAGCTTTGGGGGTGCTCGCCGCGCAGGGTTTGCACAATTCCCGTGGCGATCATGAATTGGCCAAGGAAATAGCATGGCCAGATCAACCAGTCAGAAATCCAATTTCCGTTGAGTTGGCCAAATTCTGCAAAGATCAGCCAATCGGAAATGACGAACAGCACCGCGCCAATGCCGACGCGATACCGCGGGAAACGGCTCATCCAAGCGCATGCCGCCATCCCGCCCAATGCCAGCCCATACAGGGCCACTTCCCAACTTCCTGACAGCAGATAAGAAATTGCTGGAGTGCCGAGCAGCAGCACCACCGCAAGGCCCTTCTGACTGAATGTAGAGGCCGTGCGCCGATTGGTGAGATAGAGCGACATGGCGACCAGATGGGACATGAAAAAGAACAACCCACCGATCTCAAATGATAGCTCGATGCCCATGTCCCCCAGTGAAGACAACAGCATCACGGCAACCAGCAAGCGCGCATCGGAATGGCTGCTGCGTCGCAAAGCATAAATGGCCAAGGCTGCGACTGCCGATCCCTTTAGCAAGATCAGCCAGACTCCGCCGACCGCGCTATCCTGCAGAAAATAATAAGCGAACGCTGCCAATATACTGACCAGCAACCATGGCCGATGTTCGACCAATGCACGTTTTGGCATGACGCTCACTCCTTCCCTGCCACTGCTAGGGCTTGATGCGGGCACAGTGCAAGACTAACTGCGCCTGCATGACCCATGATGTGCACATAATCGGAGGCGGCCTCGCCGGGAGCGAAGCGGCATGGCAGCTCGCCAAGCGCGGGATAAAAGTGCGGCTTTCCGAAATGCGCGGCGCGCCTGCAGACAAAGGCGGAGAGATGACCCCTGCCCACCAGACCGACGGTTTGGCTGAATTGGTCTGCTCAAACAGTTTTCGTTCCGACGATGACACCAAAAATGCGGTCGGATTGCTGCATCATGAAATGCGCGAACTCGGCAGTCTAATCATGCAGGCCGGCGAAGTGGCGCGTGTGCCAGCAGGTTCGGCCATGGCGGTTGACCGCGATGTCTTCTCGGCCGAAGTGCAGCGCGCCCTGTCCGAACATCCCAATATCACGGTTGCGCGCGAGCGAGTTGACGTCTTGCCCGACAGCGGGCTGACAATCGTTGCTACAGGACCCCTTACCGCTCAATCCCTCGCCCAGAATATTGTGCAAGCAACCGGGCAAGAACGGCTCGCTTTCTTTGATGCGATTGCTCCGATCGTGCATCGCGATACGATTGATATGGACATCTGCTGGATCCAATCGCGGTGGGACAAAAAGACTTCTGCCTCGAACGAAGGTGGCGATTATATCAATTGTCCCATGACTAAGGAGCAGTATCTCGCCTTCCACCAGGGCTTGGTTGAGGGTGAGAAAACCGAGTTTCAGGAATGGGAAAAGCACACGCCCTATTTCGATGGCTGTATGCCGATCGAAGTGATGGCATCACGCGGTGTCGAAACGCTTCGCTTCGGTCCAATGAAGCCGGTTGGTCTCGACAATCCTCGCGATACCACGCCCGAATTTCCGCAAGGCCGCTGGCCCTATGCCGTGGTTCAATTGCGTCAGGACAATAAGCTGGGAACCCTGTGGAATATGGTCGGGTTCCAAACCAAGATGAAATATGGCGCTCAGGTTGAGCTATTTCGAACCATACCCGGTTTGGAGAACGCCGAGTTTGCCCGGCTTGGCGGCCTCCATCGCAACACATTCCTGAATTCACCACTGGTGCTGGATCGTCAGTTGAGGTTGCGTCAGGCGGAACATATCCGATTTGCTGGGCAGATTACCGGGTGCGAGGGCTATGTGGAGAGCAGCGCCATCGGATTGATTGCAGGCATCATGGCAGCCAAGGAATTGGCAGGTGAATCTTGGATACCGCTACCGGCCAGCACTGCCATGGGAGCCCTTTTGTCGCATATTACAGGCGACGCGCAGGCAGACACATTCCAACCTATGAATGTGAACTTTGGCCTCTTTCCGCCTCTGCACGAGGTGAAAAAGAAAGAACGCAAGCAGGCCTATACCGATCGCGGTAAAGCCGACATGGCAAAGTGGATTGCCCAATCTGTTCCCGAAGCTCAGGCTGTGCCTGCCTGATTAACAGCGGCAATTGTTCCGGCGAGTGCTGCTGGATGAAGCTGGACGACCGGTTGTACGAAATTCGGCCTGGGTTAGCTCACCATTCCCATTTGCATCTGCGCCATCAAAGCGGTTGGCGGTGGTCACGGCCCATTCCTCAAAGGTCAGCAAATTGTTACCATCAACGTCCAGCTTGCGGAATGCATCGCTGCGGGTGGAAAGCATCTCGTTGCGCGTAATGCGCAGGTCGCGATTGCGGTCATAACGGAAGAACCGCCTCTGTTCTCGGGTCAGTTCGCTGGCTTCTGGCGGGGTAGGCCCTTCCATCTCTCCCGGATCAATTATCGGTAGATCGGTTGGCTCTGGCGTCGGAGGTGGTGCCTCTGGCGGCGGAGGTGCATTCTGCTCAACCTGAGCCCTGCCCTGCCACCAGAACATGCCTATGGTGGCCAGCACCAGACCAAGAACTGCACCCAATACCATCCGACCCATGGCTTCTCTCCCTACGCAATTATGGCAAGTTAGCCTGCTTCACGTTCCGATCAATCCGGCACGCATCGCCACCAGAGCTGCCCCCCGGCCCTCCATCAATGGTCGTCCGCCGCGCTCGATCGAGCGTTTTCCCAACGCCGCTAGCACTGCCACACCGCGAGCTTTGCGAGGCAATTTTCCGTTCGACGGTTCGCTTTGCTTCGCCAACTCGATCAGAAATGCCCGCTCATCTTCCAGCGACACATTCGCGGCCAGATCGGCCAGTGCCCAAGACCTAACGGCTCGCACGAAAGCGGCGGGCACCTGTTTGCTGTCCGACAAATTCAAGGCACTCGACAGAGCCGCGCTGCGGCCATTCGCAAAACCGAGGGCATGCTCTTCGCCAAGGGGTGGTTCTTCGAGCAAATGTTCCCATCCATCGACTAGCGCCACCAATCCAGCGCCATTGTCTGCACAATGACGCGACGCTGCATCCAGCACTGCATCACCATTGGGGCGTTCATCAACCGGCTTCAGCAGCGTTTCGCGCCACCATGCAAGCTTCATTTGCGCAAGCATTGGTTCGGACGAGCTCGCAACAATACGCGCCAAACGCTGGTCCAATACAAAGAACACCGCCGCCGCGCCGCGCAATGCAACAGGGGTAAAGGCAAGTGCCAGACCGCATTCTTCCGGTAGATTTTCTTCATCTTCCAGACGCATCATATTGGTAGGCTTGGTTGCGCAGCCAAAGTCAATACCATCCCGATTATCCTCCGGAAAACAGGGTTAAAATCCAGTTATCCTTATCGCGCCATTAACCAACCCATTTGACATATTGAATACCCTACTTGGGCTAAGCCCTTCCAATGAAATTACCTCTAAGACAGGGCAAAAAGTCAATGAGCGCGTTCAAAAACTTTTGTAAGAAGCTACGCAATAGCACCAGCGGTAACGCTGCATTGCTGGTCGGGTTGGGCATGCCGGTTCTGGTTGGCGGCACCGGTTATGCCGTCGATACGGCGCAGTGGTACCTCTACAAACGCGAACTGCAATACGCGGCTGACCAAGGGGCTCTTGCCGGTGCTTGGGCTCGCGGCAATGGCGATACAGGCTCAGGATATATAACGCGTGCTGAGCAAGAATTTGACGACAATATCTCGGTCACATCCGGTTACACTCCGGTCGATGCAGCGACCTTGGAAGACTATGATAGCGGAACATTAAACAGTGTTGTTGTTACCGCGACCATGACTGTCGACTTGCCCTTCAGCCAGATCGTGCTCGAGCGCCCGACAACCATCTCGGTTCGCTCTCAGGCCATTTACGAGACGGTTGCTGCGTATAATCCCTGCATTTTGGCTGTGAAACCATCGGGATCAGACGCCGTCTGGTTCAACGGTGGACCAAACGTCAACGCAGCTTGTGGTGTCGGCGCGGTTTCTGACAGTGATGATGCCGTTTCCATCAGCGGCAACTCGGGCACCTATAATGTCGGTTTCGTTGTGACTGCGGGCACGGTTCTTGATCGGCACGACGGTTTTGCTGGTGCTGATGTCGTCGAAAATTCAGAAGGTGTGTTCGATCCTTTTGAAGATCTGACACCTCCAAACAACCCAACTGCCCAAACACTTTCTTGCGGGGGCGCAAGCGATCCTTGGACCGCTGATGAGACGCAAACTGAAAGCTACACTTATGTGTATTACCAAGGGCGCAATTCTCGCCAGGCGGAACGAGCCGGCACGATTACTTACACGGGTGCGGGTATGTCGACGTCGACCCCAACCAGCATTACGACCGTGGGTGCAACTTATTCAGCCGAACCAGTAGCCAACTCAAGTTCGGTAACCGGCGGCCTTGTACAAATTGCCGGCAGTGGCCGTGACAGTATCTGGGAACAAGCCACCACCACCACCAGCTACACATATGCCAATGTGACCTTTACAGCGAGCACCGGCACGCAGCAGCCGGGCACCTATGCCGATTTCGACTTGTCCTGCGATACAACACTTGCTGGCGGTATATATGTGATCGACGGTGGCACTCTTAAGGTGAACGCGTCTTACTCACTCACCGGCAATGGTGTGATGTTCGTACTTAAGAACGGCGCAGATATTCAGATCAACGGTGGTGCGTCAATCAATCTGTCAGCGATGACCAAAAACGAACTGCTAGCCGCATATTCAAGCCCGGCCATCACAGCCGAAGCAGCCGAAGAGCTGGCAGGAATGCTGATCTTTGAGCACCCGGATTCCGCCGGTTCTGACAGGGCAAAGATCAACGGCAACTCATCAACGTCGCTGAATGGAACCATTTATATGCCGAACAGCACGGTGGAACTTCTCGGCAGTGCAAAGGGAACCAGCGCTTGTTTGATGCTTGCGGCGGGCTCAATTAAGATCGGCGGCACAGCTGATCTGTCGACCTTCTGCCCCCCAGGTGACACAATCGACACCTTCTCCGTCAATGGCGGAACACGCGTGAGGTTGGTTGCATGAGCTCTCTATTTAACAAATTGCGCCGGCTTGGCCGGGACGACAAAGGCGCTGTGGTCATTGAGGCAGCCTTTATCATTCCGGTACTCGCCACAATGGCGCTGGGGGGTTTTGAGGTCAGCATGATTGTGTCTCGTCATAATGAGATGCAGGCCGCGGCGGCAGAGGCTGTTGCAGCCACTCTTGCCCGCGTTCCCGATGAAGCCAGCGAGCGCAATACGCTTGAGGCGATCATTGAAAGTTCGACCGGCTTGGCTGCGAACAAGGTGACATTAACTCAACGCTTCCGCTGCGATTCCGACACTGCTTTGAAGAATGATTCGAGCACGTGTGATGCATCGGCCGTGATCTCAGAATATGTAGAGATCAACATGCGGGATTCCTACACCCCTGTTTGGTCGGACTTCGGCATTGGTGGCCCAATTGATTACAATATCACCAGAAGGGTGCAGATCGCATGATCAAACGAATTTTCACCTCTTTGCGTCGCGATACGGACGGTGCGGCCGTCATCGAATTCGCTATCGTTGCGCCGGCGGTCATCGGCATGATGCTGGGCGTCCTTCAGATTGGGCTTAGCATGCAGGCTCAGAACGCATTGCGCGGCATTGCCTCTGATACGGCTCGTTATGCAGTTGTCGAATATATGAAGAAGAACGAGGTCACCAATACAGTGATCAAGGATGAGGCAGAAGCCATTGGTGAAAGCGCGCCATATCTTCTGCAAGACAGCTTTACCGCTACCGTGGTTGATGCCGGGACGCAGCGGGTTGATGGTGCGTTCGAAAAGACGCTGACCCTCACCTACACTCCGCCCAATGTGCTGCCTCTGTTTGAGTTTGCCTCCCAAGAAATGACCTTTTCGCGACCGATCTTCCTGATCGACGAGTGATCACATTTCCAGCAAACAAAAGCCCCGCCGGACGTAAAGTTCAGCGGGGCATTTTTGTACCAAATGGTACAGTTCAATCGACGTAGCAGACTTTCTTGACCGCCTCGACAATACAAGGAGTGTCGATCAACGCCAGCTTTTCCAGGTTGGCCGCATAAGGCAAAGGCACGTCTTCGTTACAAACCCGCATCACGGGAGCATCCAAATGGTCAAAGCCTTGCTCCATGCACACTGAGATGATCTCAGAAGCAATAGAGCATACTGGCCAGCCTTCTTCCGCCACGACCAGACGGTTGGTTTTAGCCAGGCTCTTTAGAACGGTAGCAGTATCAAGCGGACGCAATGTGCGCAGATCGATGACTTCGGCATCAATGCCCTGCCCTGACAGCTCTTCCGCCGCTTCCAACGCAAGGCCTACACCGATCGAATAACTCACAATTGTCACATCCGCCCCTTCGCGCATGACCCGCGCTTTACCGATTGGCAAGACATGATCATCGAGATCGGGGACGTCAAAACTGCGTCCGTAGACCAGTTCATTTTCGAGGAAGACCACCGGATCCTCGCTGCGGATGGCAGCTTTCATCAGGCCCTTCGCATCAGAGGAATCATAGGGTGCGATTACGACCAAGCCCGGCACATTGGCATACCATGGCCCATAATTCTGGCTGTGTTGAGCGCCAACGCGGCTCGCCGCTCCATTGGGTCCGCGGAACACAACCGGACAACGCATCTGCCCACCAGACATGTAATTGGTCTTGGCGGCAGAATTGATGATGTGGTCAATCGCTTGCATTGCGAAGTTGAAGGTCATGAATTCGACAATCGGACGAAGACCGCCCATTGCTGCACCTGTACCAATCCCAGCAAAGCCATATTCGGTGATTGGCGTATCAATCACGCGCTTGGGGCCAAATTCGTCGAGCAAACCTTGGGTGACCTTATAGGCACCTTGATATTCGGCAACTTCCTCGCCCATTACAAACACGCGGCCATCTCGGCGCATTTCCTCAGCCATACCATCGCGCAATGCTTCGCGTACGCTCACGCTCGAGTAACTTGTGCCTGCGGGCACTTCGGGATCAGCGATCGGTGCCGATGCGACAGGTCGTTCTGGTGCGTTGCTTTCATGCTGCGCACTTTCTGCAGGAGCACTGGGCGCGGTTTCTTGTGCGGCAGGGGCTGGAGTGCCGGATGCATCATCGCCCTCGCCCGCAATCATGGCGATTACTGTTCCGACTGCTACATTCTCAGTGCCTTCTGCGATCAGGATTTTGTCCAACGTTCCTTCATCAATCGATTCAAATTCCATCGTCGCTTTGTCGGTTTCAATCTCAGCAATAATGTCGCCTGGTTCGATGGCATCGCCTTCTTGCTTGAGCCATTTGGCCAAGGTGCCCTCTTCCATTGTCGGAGACAGCGCGGGCATTTTCAGTTCGATAGCCATCAGTATTTCTCCACCAGAACGTCGGTGTAGAGCTCTTTGGGCTCCGGCTCTGGAGAGTTTTCAGAAAAGTCAGCTGCTTCAGAAACGCGCGCCCGGATAGCTTTGTCGATGGCCTTCAGCTCTTCCTCGCTCTTGCCTGACTCAATCAGGGTCTTCTTCAGGCCCTCAATCGGATCGTGATGGTCTCGCTTTTCCTTTACCTCCTCGCGGCTGCGATATTTGGCCGGGTCAGACATGGAGTGCCCGCGATAACGATAGGTGTTGCACTCGATCAAAACCGGTCCACCATTTTCCCGCACATGCTTGAAGGCAATCTCTGCCGCGTTGCGAACTTCCAACACGTCCATTCCATTCACATCCATGCCGGGAATGCGGAATGCGGTGCCGCGCCGGTGAAATTCGGTCTCGGCCGAACTGCGCTTAACCGCTGTGCCCATAGCGTAGCCATTGTTCTCAATCACAAAGACGATGGGCAGCTGCCACAGGCTGGCCATGTTGAAGGTTTCGTAGACTTGCCCTTGGTTGGCAGCGCCATCCCCGAAATAGGCAAGACATAACCCGCCATCTTCATTGTATTTGTGCGAGAGCGCCAATCCGCCGCCGAGTGAAACTTGAGCGCCAACGATACCGTGGCCGCCGTAAAACTTATGTTCGGTCGAGAACATATGCATCGACCCGCCCTTACCCTTAGAGATGCCCGCTTGGCGTCCGGTAAGTTCGGCCATGATCACATTGGGATCAATTCCATAGGCCAGCATGTGCCCGTGATCACGGTAACCGGTGATCACGCTGTCACGGTCATTATCGAGCGCGCTCTGCAAGCCAATCGCAACCGCTTCCTGCCCGATATACAGATGGCAAAAACCACCAATCAGGCCGAGGCCATAAAGCTGCCCGGCCTTTTCTTCAAACCGTCGGATTAGCAGCATCTGCTCGTAAAACTGCATCATCTCTTCATCGCTCGCTTTGTATCGCGGGCTCTTTTCATGCGCGTCTTGCAGGGAATGAAGTGCAAACTCGCTATCAGCTGCAGTGGGTTTTGCAGTAGCAGCTTTGCGTGATTTGGCAGGTTTTTTGGGCGATTGGGCCAACAGTAAATCCTTAAATTGGGTTGCTCGCGCGCAGACATGCGAACACCCATGCCTATAGGCTCAAGAGGACCGCTTACGCAACGTCAAGCGTTGGCTTTGCATACGAAATCTTTGGAAATTTGGCGCGCTATATCGCGCGAACGTCAGTCGTCGGCTTCGGGAAGGAGCAGCACAACTTCGTCTGGATGGACCACATTAAGATTGCGGCGCAGTTCTTCGCCAACCATGTCGGCATCAGCATTTTCAGGGTCGAGAAGATTGACCCTGTTTCTCAATTCATCACGCTCTTTCACCAACACTGCGATTTGCCCATGGCGCTGTTCGAGCGAGGTGGATTTTTCGCTCCAAGCGAGCAATCCAGTCGGCCCAGCAATTGCCAGCGCAGTGATCGCCAAAAGCACCGCCAAAGCGATCCCTTGCTTCACCTGCTCTTTAGGCAGTCGCTGAAAAAATCCCTTACGAACCATAGAAGCCACAGAATCATAGTTGGCCTAGTGTTTCAAGCACTTTGTTGTGAAACCTAATATGAGCGCGGCAGGCCGAGTATATGTTCCGACAAATAGGACAGGATCAGATTGGTTGATATTGGCGCCACGGTGTAAAGCCGCGCCTCGCGAAATTTGCGCTCAACATCATACTCTTCGGCAAAGCCAAATCCGCCGAATGTCTGCACACACATATCGGCCGCTGCCCAGCTTGCTTCGGACGCGAGCAGCTTTGCCATATTGGCTTCCTCGCCAGCATTTCCGCCTTGGTCGTAAACTTCGGCCGCGTGATAGACCATCAGCTCAGCGGCTCGCATTTGGGCATAGGACTTGGCGATTGGGAACTGAATGCCCTGGTTCTGGCCAATCGGGCGATTGAACACCTGGCGTTCCTTGGCATAGTCGCTTGCCTTCTCAATGAACCATTTCGCATCGCCGATGCATTCTGCCGCAATCAAAACGCGCTCCGCGTTCATTCCCGATAATATGTAGCGGAAACCCTTGCCCTCTTCGCCGATTAGCGCGCTGGCTGGGATACGCATATCATCGAAGAACACCTCGCATGTGGAATGATTCATCATTGTCCGAATGGGTTTGATCGTCATCCCGCCCCGGCTAGAATTTTCACCGGCAACCTCGCGCATATCGACCAGAAAGATCGATAGGCCATCGGTTTTCTTCTCCACCTGTTCGCGCGGCGTTGTTCGAGCCAAGAGCAACATCAGATCAGAATGTTCGGCCCTGCTGGTCCAGATTTTCTGTCCATTGACGATATAGTCGTCTCCGTCCCGCACCGCTTTGGTCTTGAGCGAAAGAGTATCCGTCCCGCTGGTCGGCTCTGAAACTCCAAATGCTTGCAGACGCAGTTCCCCATTCGCGATCTTGGGGAGATACTCGCCCTTTTGCGCATCGCTGCCGTAACGCAGCAATGTGTTCATGATGTACATTTGTGCATGAGCAGCGCCGCCATTGCAGCCCGAAGCTTGGATTTCCTCCATGATCGCAGCGGCGGCATCCAGCTTTAGCCCGCTTCCGCCAAATTCTTCGGGGATCAATGCGGCGAGAAAGCCTGCCTTTGTCAGGGCATCAACAAATTCCGCTGGGTATCTGCGGTTACGATCGGTTTCCCGCCAATACTCGCCCGGAAACTCGTCACACAGCGCCCGAACAGCGCGGCGGATTTCAGCGATCTCTTCAGATTCATGCATTCTAATATTTGCCTCAATAAGTGAGTGCGGGCAGGCGGCCCGCTTTCCGTGTGCTTGCCCAAGGCGCACATAACTGTCTACCTGCCTAACTTGATAGACCGAGCATGCTTGTGAACCCATGGACAAATCGGAACACTAGTGCAGTTCCACCGTTGATTGGTGAAAGAGGGAACCAAACATCAATGTTCAATACGATTAACAATCAAATCAATTCCATCATCTACAGCATCGGGGAAGCGATACCCGGCATTGTGATCGCCCTGATTTTGCTGATGATCACCGGGATTATTGCCAGCTTTGCGGTCAAGATTACTGATAAGCTCGTCGGCAAGACCGAATTGCGGCCGTCATTGCGCAATCTGACAGAAACGATGGTCAAACTGGGAGTTTGGCTGATTGGCATATTCATATGTGCGATTGTCGTGTTCCCCGACCTCACCTTCACCAGCATGATTGCAGGCCTTGGTATCGGTGCGGTCGCGATTGGCTTTGCGTTTCAAGACATTTTTGAGAATTTCTTTGCCGGCATTTTGATCATGCTGCGCGAGAAAATGCGGATCGGAGATGTGATTGAATGCGAGGGGATTGAAGGCAAGGTTGAGCATATCAATTTGCGCGAGACCCATGTGCGCAAGCTCTCGGGTGAACTGACCGTGGTTCCCAATTCCATCCTGTTTAAGAACCCGGTGGAGATTATCACTGACGAGCCAAAGCGCCGCCATAGTGTGGTGATTGGCGTTTCCTATGACACCGAGCTCGATCATGCAGCCAAAGTTATTCGTACCGCAGTCGAAGCGATTGAAGATATCGATACCGACAAAGGGGTCGATGTCTTCGCGCAAGAATTCAATTCCAGCTCGGTCGACTTTCTGGTGCGTTGGTGGGCTGGATCCAGCAACCGCGCAGGGTGGGAAACCAAGGATAGCGTGGTGCGTGCGATCAAGCGCGGGCTCGATGAAGCTGGCATAGAGATTCCGTTCCCTTACATCACCCATACCTTCAAACAGGACGTACCGCTCGGGGACAAGTTGGCTGACTGAATTTGGGGTGACCCCACGCTGATAGCAATAATGTAAGAGGAATTGCCCATGGAAGTTCTGTCATTTGATCCGGCCCGCTTTGCCAGTTTACCTGATTATCCGTTTGCTGAAAATTGGGTCACTGTGGATCTGGGCGAAGGACATTCGGGCCGCATGCACTATGTAGATGAAGGCGCCAAAGAAGCGCCAATTGTTCTGCTGTTTCATGGCGAGCCAAGCTGGTCATTTCTCTATCGCAAGATGATCCCCATTCTGGTGGATGCTGGCTTTCGCTGTCTCGCGCCCGATTTGATCGGTTTTGGCAAGAGCGACAAGCCGGACGAGCAGAGTTTCTATACTTACGCCCGTCATGTCGATTGGCTTCAGCAATGGCGCGACCAAGTTGCTCCCCAACCCGCGGCACTGTTCTGCCAAGATTGGGGCGGATTACTGGGCCTTCGCATGGTGGGCAACAACCCAGACCAATTCTCATGCGTGGTTGCCAGCAATACGTTTTTACCAACCGGCGGAACACCCTCGCCCGCATTTTTGGCCTGGCGCGAATTCGCAAAGTCATCGCCTGATTTTATGATCGGCGATCTTCTTCAGCGCGCCACATTTACCGACCGCAGCGATGCCGAAATTGCCGCCTATGATGCTCCATTCCCAGATGAACGTAGCAAAGCGGGAGCTCGCGCATTTCCACAATTGGTGCCAGTTGAAGACGGTATGGCAGGGATATCGGAGAATGAAGCTGCTTGGGTAGGCCTTGCAGCATTCAACAGGCCGTTCCTAACTTTGTTTGGCGCTGACGACCCTGTAACCGGTGGCCTCGGCGAAACCCTTTCTCGCAAGATTGCAGGTGCAACAGGCCAACCTCATGAAATCTTGAGCGGTTGCGGCCACTTTTGCCAAGAAGACCGCCCGGCGGAATTGGCTCAAGGCGTGGTTGATGCCGCGAAGGCAGCAGGTTTTCTAAGTTAAACACGATTGGTGCGCCCGACAGGATTGTCCTCGCTCTGACGAGCTCGTTCTTCTCGGCTTCGCCTCGATTCCGAAGCTCCAACCCGTCCTGGACCCAACAAAAAAGGACCAACCTGCTGGTTGAGCCTTTTTCTGGTGCGCCCGACAGGATTCGAACCTGTGGCCCCCAGATTAGGAATCTGATGCTCTATCCACCTGAGCTACGGGCGCACCTTGGCCCGTTTAGGCAGGTGGATTTCTGAAATCAATCAGTTCAATTCATCGGGAGAGGCGATGGGGAATGGCAGCGGTGCAACTGCAATACCTTCGTCGATCAAATCCTTAGCTTCTTCGGCACTGGCTTGACCGTGGATCGGTTTCTCGTCTGACTCGCCATAATGCATTTCACGCGATTTCTCAGCGAACTTGTCGCCGACCCAAGTGCTTTGCTTGAGCGCTTTTTCCTGAGCCTTTGCCAGAGCGTTCAATGCCTTTTGCACTTCTGCAGGCATTGGTTCGTTCGACACCGGCTGAGGCATTTGTGGTGCTTGGTTGGGTGAAGCTTCAGGGCGAGTGTTGCCCTTGGCTGACACAGCAGGCGCCATCACCGCCTTTTCCACCATTGCTGAACCACATTGAGGGCAGGACAACAGCCCGCGCTCTTTCTGATCGGCAAAGTCACCGGACGAGCCAAACCAACCTTCAAATTGGTGGCCGTCATCACAAGAGAGGTCATAAACGATCATTATGGGCTCTATTTGGCAATTTTGCGGCGATTGGCAAGACTGGGCAGTTGGCCGCGCACCCCAGCAATGCGGTCCAGATCGAGGTCACAATACGCAAGACCTGGCACATCTCCACCCATATCGAGCAAGACTTCACCCCACGGATCAACCACTAGCGAGTGGCCATAGGTGTTTCTGCCATCCTCGTGTTCCCCCACTTGCGCGGCTGCAATAACGAAGGCACTGGCCTCAATTGCTCTGGCCCGCAACAAGACGTGCCAATGATCGCGCCCGGTCGGAACAGTGAACGCCGCAGGGATAGAAATCACATCGCATTGCGCCCGACCCAATGCCTCAAACAATGCCGGGAAACGCATGTCATAACAGACCGCCAGCCCCAACCGGCCCAGCGGAGTTTCGTCAACAGTGACGACCTGCTCGCCGGCACGGAATGCGGATGATTCGCGCCAAGTCTCACCTGTCGAAAGTTCGACGTCAAACATGTGGATCTTGTCGTAGCGAGCCACGATGGCACCGGAACTATCGATCATGAAGCTGCGGTTGACCCAGCGATCATCATCGTGCTGCTTTAACGGCAGTGAGCCAATTGCAATGCTGATGCTGTTCTCGCTCGCGGCCTGCTGAACCGCCTTCAAGACCACATCATCTTCTTCAAAGGCAATTTTCTGTGCAGCACGCTTGCGATCGCGGTCGAGCATGCCTGCCATTTCTGGCGTGAACAGCATTTCTGCCCCGCCCTGCTTTGCTTGCGCTGCTGCATCAACGATTGCTTGCGCATTGGCAGTCGGGTCAATGCCCGTCGTCATTTGCAAGATCGCAATGCGCATGGATTAACCAGCCAACAATGCGTCTAATTTGCCCGCAGATTCCAGCGCCGCCAACTCGTCCGAACCGCCGACATAGGCCTCGCCAATGAATATCTGCGGGACAGTTCGTGCATTGGGTGCGCGCTGCAACATCTCATCACGTTTTGGCCCGCCCATCGTAATGTCGAACTCTTCAAATTCGACACCCTTGTCGGCAAGCAAATTCTTGGCACGATAACAAAACCCACAGCCAAACTTAGTGTAAATATCAACCTTAGGGCTCGCCATTCTATATCCTTGAAATAATGCTATTTTTGCTCAGCTCTCAAACTCTTGAAAGCGCAATTCACGATCACTATTTAGTGTGTGTTATGGTGCGCCGCAATGGGTGCCATAAGGATAAGCCGGACGCTGCCACGCGCAGGTCCATTAACTTTCAGATTGCTCAACAGAGGATTTGTACAAATGTCACGACTTGATTTTACACCATATCGCCGCACAACCGTTGGTTTCGACCACTTGTTTGACCTGCTCGAAGGACAGGTTCGCAACAATAGCGGCGACAATTATCCCCCTTTCAATATCGAGCGTCGCGGCGATGACAATTATCGCATCACGCTGGCCATTGCTGGCTTCCGCCCTGAAGACATCGATATCACCGCTCAACAGAATTTGCTGACCATTCAAGGTCGCAAGCGCGATGAAGATGGCGTGGCTGCAGACATGCTGCATGTCGGCATTGCCAATCGCGGTTTTGAGCGTCGATTTGAGCTGGCTGACTATGTCCGTGTCGAGGACGCTGGGCTGGCAGACGGTTTGTTGACGATTGATCTTGTGCGCGAAGTGCCAGAGGCCATGAAGCCCAAGAAAATCGCCGTGAATGGCGGCGCCAAGTTGGAAGCGGTGCCATCGAGCGATGGGTCAAATGATGATGGTGCAGCAGCAGCCTGAGGCCGCGCCAATCCACTCAATCGAAACCAATTACATGCTAAGAATCAAGTGGGGGCGAACCGTTAGGTCCGCCCCCGCGACGATCACGCCGCCATGACCAGATCCCACCGTCCGGGTCGCAGAAGACGGTCAAATCCGGGTCAAGTCATTGAGGATTGATCCAAAAATCGATCCAACATTCTTGCTGGTAGTGTCACTACCCCCGATAGAAACTCTATCGCCCCGCAATTCGGGTACGGTTAATCATGCTGATTACGCAAGGTAATTCTACAAAAATTGTAACAACGCGACAGATTCTATCAGGGGTGGTCCAAAATAGGACGACCTTCGCGTCAAACCAACCGCGATTGTTGCACCGCAGCGGCCACAAATCCGGCGAAAAGTGGATGCGGATCAAATGGTTTTGACTTCAATTCGGGGTGAAATTGAACCCCGACGAACCACGGATGATCGGGCCGCTCGACAATTTCTGGCAGCAATCCGTCGGGCGACATTCCAGAGAACACCAGACCCTGGCTTTCCAGAGTTTCACGATAGGCATCGTTCACTTCATAGCGATGACGATGGCGCTCAGAGATCATCGTCTCACCGCCATAAATCGCGCTGACATGACTGTTTGCGCTTAGTTTGGCGTCATACGCACCTAGGCGCATTGTTCCACCCAGATCGCCACCAGATTCGCGTGTTTGCAAGCCCTCTTCGGTCATCCATTCGGTGATGATGCCGACAACAGGTTCCTTTGTCTCTCCAAATTCTGTCGAGGACGCTGCTTGCACACCGCCAGCGCGCGCGCTTTCAATGCAGGCCATCTGCATTCCCAAACATATCCCGAAGAACGGAACGTTTCGTTCGCGTGCAAATCGGACGCTGGCAATCTTGCCCTCTGCGCCGCGTTCACCAAACCCGCCCGGCACAAGGATGCCATGCAAGGGTTCAAGCTGAGCAACGATGTCGCTGTCCTCGCCCTCAAACACCTCGGCATCGATCCAGCGAAGGTTGACCTTCACCCGGTTCGCCATGCCGCCATGCACCAGCGCTTCATTGAGCGATTTATACGCGTCTTGCAGACCGACATATTTGCCGACCACACCAATCGTGACCTCGCCTTCTGGATTAAAGTAGCGATCGGTAACGTCGTTCCATCGGGCAAGATTGGGCTCTGGTGCGTCGGTGATGCCGAACCCGCGCAGAACTTCATCATCGAGCCCTTCGCGATGATATTGCAACGGCACGGAATAGATCGATGGCGCATCGAGTGCCTGAATAACTGCCTCAGGTCGTACATTACAGAATTGCGCAATCTTGCGCCGATCGCTTTCCGGCAATTCATGCTCACTGCGGCACAGCAGAACATCTGGCTTGATGCCAAGCGACGCCAATTCGCGCACCGAGTGCTGCGTTGGCTTGGTCTTAAGCTCTCCAGCGGCGGCAATGTATGGGACCAACGTCACATGGACGCTGAGCGTTTGCATCGGCTCAAGCTCGTTTCTGAGCTGACGTATGGCCTCCATGAATGGCAGCGATTCGATGTCGCCAACGGTTCCGCCAATCTCGCACAGGACGAAATCGAGATCTTCGACATCGGCCAAGGCGAATTCCTTGATCGCGTCGGTCACGTGAGGGATCACTTGGACCGTTGCGCCCAGATAATCGCCGCGACGTTCGCGTGCGATGATATCTCGGTAGATGCGTCCGCTGGTAACATTATCGCTTTGCCGGGCAGATACGCCGGTAAAGCGTTCGTAGTGCCCCAGATCGAGGTCGGTTTCCGCCCCGTCATCGGTGACATAGACCTCGCCATGCTGATACGGGCTCATCGTGCCCGGATCGACATTAAGATAGGGATCAAATTTGCGAATTCGGACTTTGTAGCCGCGCGCTTGCAGCAATGCTGCAAGGCTTGCTGCCATAAGACCTTTGCCGAGCGAGGAGACCACGCCGCCGGTTATAAATATGTACCGCGCCATGGGAGTTGAGCCTTAAGGCCCTAATTGGATTCGGTGCAAGCGATTTGCGACACAGAATGCTCCGCAATCCACAGGACTATCAAATAATTGCCTACTGGGTGACGTCAGCCAATGGATCGTCGTTCTGTGTTGGAGTCTCCGCTGGCTGTGCCGGCGCCCCGGTCAGCGGATCAATCGCCAGAGGATCTGCAGGAGTTTCTGCTGCAACATTGCGATCCAGGGTCGAGGTAATCTCGTCCGTGCCAGTTGTCTCGACTGCGACTGCTGCAAGAGCGATCGAAAGAGCTACGAATACAACGGCAAGCCATTTGGTAGAACGGGTCAGAAAGTCCGCTGCTCCGCGCGCACCCATAACGCCGCCCGGACTTCCGCCGATGCCCAAACCGCCGCCTTCAGAGCGCTGCATTAGGATAACGCCGACAAGAGCGGCTGCTACGATCGCCTGAAGCACAGTCAAAAACAGAAAAAGCGACATAAATCTCTACTCAAATAATGTGTATTGGCCATTTAGGGATGACCAGCGAATTGGGCAAGGCATGCTGACCGAAGTTAGCTGTCCTGAATCTCCGCTGCAGCAAGGGCGATGCCCATAAAGCTGTCGGCTGAAAGGCTTGCCCCGCCAATTAATGCACCGCCTACTTCATCTGCGCCCAGCAATTCGCTCGCATTGTCGGGATTGACCGAGCCGCCGTAAAGGATGCGCACTTCTGCGCCTTCGTCGCTGCCATATATCTCAACCAGCAATCCACGGATCGCTGTGTGCATTGCAGAGATATCATCCACCGTTGCCGATTTACCGGTCCCAATGGCCCAGATCGGTTCATAGGCGACGGCAAGGTTCTCGCTTGCATTGTCCATCGCGGGCAAAGATTCCCGTAACTGATCGAGCACAAAGGCTTCTGCCTTGCCCGATTGGCGAATCTTCTCTGCTTCACCGCAGCACATGATAACGCGCATGCCAGCAGCCAGCGCCGCATCAGCTTTCTGTTTGATAAAGCCATTGGTCTCGCCGTGCGATTCACGCCGTTCGCTATGGCCAAGGATGACGAACTTCGCTCCGGCATCCGCCAGCATTGCAGCAGAGATGTCGCCTGTGTGCGGGCCTTCTTCACCCGGATGGCAATCTTGTGCACCCACGGCGATCTGCGCGGCTTCCTTATGAACGGCATGGATCAAAGTGTATGGCGGCGCGACGGCCACCTCCACCTTCATGTGACGTTGCGCAGCGCGGTCAATGGTGCGCGCTTCGGAAAGCATCGCCCGCATACCGTTCATTTTCCAATTGCCAACGATGTAAGGCCGCTGAGCCATGCATATTCCCTGATAAGAAACGAATCTGATTGAAACCCTATATGGGGTTCGGGGAGGCGTCCGCTACCCGACTGCGACAATACAGTCAAAAGACATCGTGACCTGTTGCGGCAAGGTCGCAGGATATATAAAGCGCCCTCAGAACATTAGCTTGAGCTGGATGGCAAAACGGGCACCAAATGCCTGGAATTGCCAAATCGCAGCCAACATCGGGAACAGATGATTTCATGATCACTTTCATGCGCAATTTCTTCAAGTCCAAGATTGGCCTTGGAATTACTCTTGGATTTCTGGCGCTTATCGCCTTCGCCTTTGCTAGCAGCGATGTGGCAGGCAATGCCACATTTGGCGGAATTGCTGGCGGAGATCGGGTTGCCGTGGTCGGTGATGACCGGATCGATGCGGTGGAGTTGAGCCGGATGACAACCTCAGCTGTCAGCCAAATCCGACGTGAAAACCAGACGATAACTATGCCCGCATTTGTTGAACAAGGCGGCCTAGACGAAGTTCTTGACCAATTGATTGAGCGTTATGCCATCGGCGGGTTCGCCAAAGAGTACGGGCTGCGCGCTGGCGACAATCTGATCAACAGCGAGATTTTGTCGATCCCGGCCTTTAACGGACCCGACGGTACCTTTTCGCAAGACGTTTATCAGATTGCCCTTCAGCAACAGGGGCTGAGCGACGCGATGGTTCGCGAAGATTTGGCCAGCAGCCTGTTGGCGCAACAGGTACTTTCCCCTTCGCTTGCCGGGGCAAATTTCCCCGACAAATTCGCGATGCGTTATGCAGCCCTATTGAAAGAGCGCCGCAAGGGTGCCTTCGCATTTATTCCAAGCGCAGCCTTCGCACCCGAGGGTGATCCGTCAGCCGAGCAGCTCGGCAACTTCTATGATGAGAAAAAGGCGCGCTATATTCGTCCAGAACGCCGCACCATCCGTTATGCAAGTTTCGGTATTGGCAGTTTGGACGCGCGTGTTGACCCAACTTCAGAAGAAATTGCCGCCCGGTATGAACGCGATGCTGCTCAATATTCAGCGCGAGAAACACGGACCCTCACTCAACTGATTGTACCGACACAAGCGGCGGCCAATGCCTTGCGTGACCGGGTTGCTGCCGGGGAGAATTTCGCAAATGTCGCACGGGAAGCCGGTTTCAGCACGACACAGATTGGCCCCATTGAACGTGAGCAATTCGCCAGTTCAACCAATGCTGACGTCGCGACGGCTGTTTTCGGCGCCAATCAGGGCGGCGTTGCCGAACCACGGCGCGGCCCACTAGGATGGCATTTGGTTCGGGTCGACAATGTAAGCGTCGTTGCCGCACAAAGCCTTGCCGCGGCGACACCCGACATTCGCGAGCAGCTAACCATTGAAAAGCGCGCAGCGGCCTTGGCTGATTTGAGCGCCAGAACTGAAGAGCAGATCGATAGTGGAACACCCTTGGCTGAAGTAGCCGACGAATTGGGTATCCAGATCAACACGTCACCTGAACTGACCGCTGACGGGCGGGTTTATGGTGATCCAAGTCGGGGCGTTCCTGAACAATTGCGCCCCACTTTGGAAACCGTGTTCCAAATGGAAGAAGGCGAACCGCAATTGGCCGAGATTGTGCCTGGCGTAAACTTCATCATCTTTGAAGCTTCGGAAATTTCGCCTTCAGCCGCAGCCCCACTGGCCGAAATCACAGAAGAGGTCACCCTCGCGTGGCGTCTTTCAGAAGGGTCGCGACTGGCCAAGGAAGCGGCTGAGCGGATTATGGAGCGCCTCAGCGAGGACACCGAATTGAATGCTGCGGTTGCCCAAGAAGAAGCCCAACTGCCGCAACCACAACCGGTTGACCTTAACCGTCAGGATTTGGTGACCAATCAAGGTCAGCAAGTTCCTCCTCCATTGGTGCTGATGTTCAGTATGGCCGAAGGGACAGTCAAGCGATTGGAAGCGACCAGCGATCTGGGTTGGTTTATCGTCAACCTCAACGAAATCTCGACTGACGAAGTGTCGATTGACGACCCCTTGGTCGCTGCCGCACAGCAGCAATTGCGCAACACGATCAGCGAAGAATATTCTGCACAATTGTCAGCCGCCATGCGCAACGAAATAGGTGTGGAACGCAATGACGCCTCGATTGAGGCGGTGCGTAAGCAACTCCTCGGCGAAACCTGACGGAGGCCGTGCTGACCACCGGCCAATTGCCCCAGAATGCTCAAGGTGCTGCGCGTGAATTGCGTGCTGGCCGGCCTGCCTTGGTATGGCGCAAGGTCATTGCCGACACGCAGACGCCTGTTGGTGCCGCGACCAAGCTGATTGAGCCGGGGCGAGGTGATTTCCTGCTCGAATCTGTCGAAGGTGGCGAAGTACGCGGCAGGTACAGTCTGCTGGGGCTCGATCCTGATCTGGTGTTCCGTGGTTCCGGAAATGAGGCCGCTATCAATGGCACATGGCGTCACGATCGCGATGCGTTTGTCGCGTGTTCTGGCGGCGCATTGGACGAACTGCGCGCGCTCGCAGCATCGTGCCGGATCGACGTTCCTGAAGAACTGCCCCCGGCGCTTGCCTGTCTGGTCGGTTATTTTGGCTATGAAACCATCGGATTGGTGGAGGAATTGCCCCGGGCGCCGGCCAGTGAGCTGAACCTGCCTGACATGCTGTTCGTTCGCCCTACCCTTATTATGGTGTTCGATCGTCTCAGCGATGAACTGTTTTGTGTCGCGCCGATTTGGAGTGCGAGCGATCCTGACGCGTCGATTGAACGCGCAGGAGAGCGCATTGATGCGAGCCTAAGCGAGCTTGCCAGCGCTCAAACTGCCACACGCCCGGGCGAACAATTGCCGGATATGGCTCTCACGCCTGTTATAGCGAGCGACGACTATTTGGGCATGGTTGCTAAGGCCAAGGATTACATCACAGCAGGCGACATCTTTCAGGTTGTGCTGGCGCAACGTTTCACTTGTCCCTTTCCATTGCCTCCGCTTGATCTTTATCGCGCCTTGCGACGGGTAAACCCATCGCCATTTCTCTATTTTCTCGACTTGCCAGGGTTTGCGGTGGTCGGTTCAAGCCCGGAAATTCTGGTACGAGTGCGGGATGGCGAAGTGACTATCCGGCCTATCGCTGGAACCCGTCCGCGCGGTAAGAATGCCGCTGAGGATCGGGTGAATGAAGAGAGCTTGCTCGCTGATCCAAAGGAACGTGCTGAACATTTGATGCTGTTAGACTTGGGCCGCAATGATGTGGGCCGCGTCGCCTCCAAAGGGAGTGTCGAAGTAACCGACAGCTACACTGTAGAGCACTATAGCCATGTGATGCATATCGTCAGCAATGTGATCGGCCAACTGGATCCGAGCAAGGATGCATTGGATGCACTGTTCGCTGGCTTTCCCGCCGGTACGGTCAGCGGTGCCCCCAAGATCAGAGCATGCGAAATTATCGCGGAACTGGAACCGGAAACGCGCGGCGCCTATGCTGGCGGAGTCGGCTATTTCTCGCCCGATGGCTCGGTTGATAGCTGTATCGTATTGCGCACCGCAGTGGTCAAAGATGGCACGATGCATGTGCAAGCGGGTGCAGGGATCGTAGCCGATAGCGATCCGGACTATGAACTGGCAGAATGTAAGGCCAAAGCAGGGGCATTGATTGCCGCAGCACGCGAAGCAGCGCGGATCGCCGATGAAGCAGGATTTGGACAGTGAAGACAGTTATGACACGCGCCAACACGTTTGCCCTCGCGCTTGCGGTCACCCTTACCCTGGCAGCATGCCAGCAAGAGCCCGGCGGCGAAGCGATCACACGGATCGATATCAGCGGCGAACAGGGCACTGAGACGACATCAATCGGCGGTGAAGAAGGCGAAGGCGAAGCTGATGTCGCAACTGCCTCAGCAACCGCCTCGTCTGCTTGCACGATCACCGATTTCGAAGGCGTTGTGTTGACGCATTGCATTGCTGACCCGGCAACTCATCGGATTGCCGCCGCTCATTCATCCTCTGACGATTTGCCCTACGGCTCTCTCAAGGCTCTGGCCGAGGTTGAGCAGGCCGGCGACATTGCCTTTGCCATGAATGGCGGAATGTTTGACCCCGATGGCTTGCCCGTTGGGTATTATGTCGAGGCCGGTGAGAGGCTGTCCGAATTGGATCGCGGTGACGGCCTGGGCAATTTCTACCTGAAACCCAATGGCGTGTTCTACGGAACCGGAGCCAACTGGCGGATTCGAACCGCTGATTCATTTTACTCGAGCGTAAGCGAACGTCCTTCTTTCGGCATGCAGTCCGGGCCAATGCTGGTCATTAACGGTCAGATGCACCCCGAAATTCAAGACAATGGCCCGTCCAAGCTCATCCGCAATGGGGTCGGGATTGATGCCGATGGCAAAGCGCATTTCGTAGTGTCGGAAACTGCGCTCAGCTTCGGACAATTGGCGCGCTTCTTCCGCGACGAATTGAAAACACCGAATGCGCTTTATCTCGATGGCAAGATTTCGGCGTTGTGGGACCCGGCCAAGGGTCGGATCGATGATCGCGGACCCATCGGCCCAATGATCTTGGTCGAGAAATACGAGGCGCGCTGAGCATGATCCTCGTCATCGACAATTACGATAGCTTTACCTTTAATCTGGTCCATTATCTGATGGAATTGGGCGCAGATGTGCGTGTCGAGCGCAATGATGCGATCACCGCGCAACAGGCCCTCGGAACCAATGCTGCAGGTTTCCTGATATCTCCAGGGCCTTGCACTCCCAACGAAGCAGGGGTCAGCCTCGATCTGGTGGCGGCCTGTGCCGATGCGGAAAAGCCATTGCTGGGCGTTTGCTTAGGGCACCAATCGATCGGGCAATATTTTGGCGGGACGGTCGTGCGCGGCGGGCTGATGCATGGCAAAACTAGCTCGGTTACCCATGACGGCACTGGCGTCTTTGCCGAGTTACCCTCCCCCTTCACTGCAACCCGCTATCACAGTCTGGTGGTAGAAAATCAGCCGGACGAACTGCTGGTCAACGCAACATCCGATGATGGCTATACCATGGGGTTTCGACATCAAAGCCTGCCAATCCACGGGGTTCAGTTTCACCCAGAGAGCATCGCGACCGAACATGGCCATGCATTGCTCGCGAATTTCATGAAAATCTGTGATCTTGAGACGGAGCCAACATCATGAGCACCCTTCCCGCTGGCGATGTACGCATGAGCGAGCATGAGGCAGAGACAGCATTCGGCAAATTGTTGGATGGCGAAACCAGTGACGATGAGATCGAGCGGTTTCTGGTCGCATTGTCAGATCGCGGGGAAACCTCTGATGAAATCGCCGGAGCTGCCCGCGCGCTGAGAGCTCGCTTGATCCCGATCGAAGCCCCGGACAATGCCATCGACGTTTGCGGCACCGGCGGTGATGGACATCACACTCTTAACGTATCAACCGCGGTCAGCCTGGTAGTCGCTGCTTGCGGAGTTCCGGTGGCCAAGCATGGCAATCGTGCGGCCTCTTCCAAAGCAGGGGCAGCCGATACATTGGAAGCGCTCGGCCTCGATATGGATGCAGCGGGCAATACTGCGGAAAAGACGCTGGCCGAGATTGGCATTTGCTTTTTGTTTGCCAAGAACCACCATCCTGCGATGGGCCGCATCCAGCCAATCCGGCAACGCATTGGTAAGCGCACTATCTTCAATTTGATGGGCCCACTCTCCAATCCGGCACGAGTGACAAACCAGCTTATTGGGATTGCCCGACCGGCCTATGTGCCCATTTACGCCGGAGCGATGGCTAAACTTGGCACCGGCCGTTCGTTGATCATCTCAGGCGACGAAGGTCTCGACGAACTCAGCCTAGCAGGTGGCAACGAAGTGGCCGAAGTCCGCGGCAATGCGTTTCAGATGATGCGCATCAGTGCCGATATGGCGGGCCTGCCCAACGCTCCGGTTGAAGCCATCAGAGGTGACGACGCCGCTCATAACGCAGCCGCTCTCAACGCGTTGCTTATGGGAACGCCCGGGCCATACCGTGATGCCGTCCTGTTCAATGCAGCGGGATCCTTGATGGTCGCCGAAAAGGGCAATGATTGGTCCGACCGCGTCGCGATGGCTGCAGAAGCGATTGATTCTGGGCAGGCCAGACAATTGCTTGAACGCTGGATAGAGTTGGCCAAATGAGCGCGCCCTCATGAACAAGCTCGATGAAATCTGTGCGAACAAGCGGATCGAAGTCGCGCAGCGGCGCGCCGAACGCTCGGTTACTGCGCTCGATCATGCCGCAGCAGGTCAAACTGCTCCGCGCGGGTTTGAGGCCGCGCTGCGCAGTGCAACCTCAACCGGTTTTGGCTTGATTGCAGAGATCAAGAAGGCCTCACCATCCAAAGGCCTAATCCGCGAAGATTTCCGCCCGGCTGACCATGCTCGCGATTATCAAGCCGGCGGAGCTACTTGTCTGTCCGTCCTGACAGATGCGCCATATTTTCAAGGTCATGAAGATTTTTTGGTTGCGGCGCGTGGCGCTTGCAGATTGCCGGTATTGCGCAAGGATTTCATGGTTGATCCATGGCAGGTCGCTGAATCGCGAGCATTCGGTGCGGATGCAATTTTGATTATTGTGGCGGCGCTTGAAGACGGCCTCATGAGCGAAATTGAAGCTGCTGCTCTGGAAGCGGGAATGGATGTGCTCGTCGAAGTGCATGACGAAGCCGAAATGGAACGCGCCTCTCGCCTGAAGTCGCGCCTCATCGGGGTAAACAACCGCGACCTTAAACGGTTTGTGACCGATCTGGTTGTCTCAGAGAGACTGTCTAAACTTGCACCTGAAGGTTCACTGCTTGTGGGCGAAAGTGGGATAGCCAACCATGATGATTGCGTTAGGCTCTCCCATAGCGGCATCCGTACCTTTTTGGTTGGTGAGAGCTTGATGCGGGCCGACGATGTTGCCGCCGCCACCCGAAGTCTTTTGACCGGGTCAAGCACCACCACATCGGGCACCGCCACATCAGGCACCGCCACACAAGCGCCGCAGGAATGAGCAAGATCATGAGTGATTTGACCCACATCGATGAAGGCGGCGCAGCCCATATGGTCGACATTGGTGGCAAACAGCCGAGCGAGCGTATCGCTGTCGCAGGCGGATCTATCACCATGAGTGCCGAGGCATTGGCCGCGATCAAAGCTGGTGATGCTCCAAAAGGCGATGTCTTGGGTACTGCGCGAATTGCTGGAATTATGGCTGCCAAGAAAACCGGCGAACTGATCCCCTTGTGCCATCCACTGGCGCTGGATGCGGTTAATGTCGATTTTAGCTTCACGGACAGTGGAGTGGACGTGACCGCGACAGCCTCGCTGACTGGAAAAACAGGCGTGGAGATGGAGGCAATGGTGGCGGTGAGCACCGCTCTTCTGACGATTTACGACATGGCCAAAGCGCTCGATAAAGGGATGGTGATCGGATCGGTGCGACTGCTGGAGAAAAAGGGCGGCGAGTCGGGCCATTGGACCGCGCCACAATGAAACCCATGCTGAGTCTGGAGGAGGCACAAGAGCGCGCCCTTTCTCTGGTCCAACCGATGGGTTCACAGACACTACCGGTTGAACAGGCTTTGGGGCGATATCTCGCGCAAGAATTGCTTGCTCAACGCACCCAACCCCCGGCCAATCTGTCTGCAATGGATGGCTATGCCATAGGATCGGCGGGGCCTTGGAAACTGATTGGTGAAAGCCGCGCAGGAACGCCATTCGATGGCACGATTTCCGCTGGTGATTGCATTCGCATTTCAACCGGTGCCCATGTGCCCCACGGTGCGGATCGAATTTTGATCCAGGAAAATGTCGAAATTGCGGGCGACCAAGTCTCTTGTGTTGAGGATTTTCCTACAGAGGGCCGGCACATACGCTTTGCCGGATTTGATTTTGAGGCTCAGGAACGCGTTTTGCCCGCCGGGACAGCGATAGGCGCCGCGCAAATCGCGCTCGCGATAACCGCAGGCTTTGGCGAGGTGGAAGTATCGCAAAGTCCGACGGTCGCTATCCTCGATAGCGGTGACGAACTTGTTGCCGACCCCACGCAATGCGGGCCGCATCAGATTCCTGCGAGCAATGGAGCCATGATCGCGGCGATGGTTCGCGGACTGGGTTGCGAAGTCCTGCGACTCGGTCCTGTGTCGGATGACCGGGATGCTTTGGCAGAGGCTTTGAACAAAGCAGAGAATGCCGACTTTCTTGTGACGACTGGTGGGGCATCGGTTGGTGATCATGATCTGATGCAGCCAGCGTTGGAGGCGTGGGGCGCAGACCTCGACTTTTGGAAGGTAGCAATGAAGCCGGGCAAGCCGGTGATGGTGGGGCGGCGCGGTACGCAGATGATCTTTGGCCTGCCAGGCAATCCAGTGTCGAGTTACGTGACCAGCTTCTTGTTCGTATTGCCTGCTTTGCGAAAGGCGATGGGCGCGGCTGATCCCCTTCCTCGCGTGGCGAAGTTGCCGGCGGGTATAAGCTTGCCCGCGATAGGTTCTCGCCGCGAGTTTCTGCGCGGAATTTGGGACGGCAGCAATGTGAAGCCGGGTGATTCTCAGGATTCGAGCGCCTTGCGCGCATTGGCCGCGGCCAATTGTCTGATCCATAGGCCAGCTAATGCCGGAGCCGTGACGGTTGGTGAGTTGGTTCCCGTCTTTATGTTGGAGAATGGCTGAATTGCTTGACTTAGCGAATTAAGTTGCCTAATTGTTCTTCATTCGTTCACCTTGTGGGTGGATGAGAACACGGGCGACAAAGGAGACCTCGCCATGCTGACTGCTAAGCAGCACGAATTGATTCAGTTTATTCAGACACGTCTTGAAGAGACTGGAATTTCTCCGTCTTTTGAAGAGATGAAGGATGCGCTCGATCTTAAGAGTAAGTCTGGTGTTCATCGGCTGATCTCGGCTTTGGAAGAACGAGGTTTTATCCGCCGTCTGCCCAATCGCGCTCGCGCATTGGAAGTGATCAAGCAGCCAGAGGATGCGACCCCTGCGGCTCGTGTTCCTGCGGTCAACGATGTTGTGTCGCAAGCTACGGCGACGCCCAAGGCGCCTGAACCAGCCAATGATGTTATCGAAATCCCGCTGCATGGCCGGATTGCTGCTGGCGCTCCGATCGAGGCGTTAGAAGGACAAACCAGCCTGCCCGTCCCTGCAGCTTTGCTTGGCCCGGGAGAGCATTACGCGCTTGAGGTGTCTGGCGACTCCATGGTCGAAGCCGGTATTTTTGATGGCGACTTTGCCTTGGTGAAACGCACTGACACTGCGCGGGATGGCGAAATCGTTGTGGCACTTGTCCATGATGAAGAGGCAACGCTGAAATATCTCCACCGCGATCAGGGCAATGTGCGACTTGATCCGGCGAACGCTGCTTACGAGGCTCAGGTTTACAATCCGGGCGAAGTGAAGGTTCAGGGCAAGCTTGCTGGACTTCTGCGGCGCTACCACTGATTTTGCGATTTGCTGATTAGGCTGGAGGAGCAGCGGCGGCTAATTGTCGTCACTTCTCCTTCACGCCCATTTCTAGTCGCCTCTCCACCAACCATGTTCGCCTTGACGTTCAGCGACGGTCTGGATTTCTTCGCTTCCCAAAATAAGTGCTAGTCCGCCTGTCTGCTCGAGCAAATTGCGATCAGCTTTGAGCCACTGCGGGTTGCAGGATGCAGGCAGCCAACGGTCTGCCACAACGATATCGGCACGCTCACAAGCAGCAGCCAAAGCTCGCTCCTCAATCATCTCGCGATTACGAGCCAGCAGAAGGCTCCACCGGCGTCCATCCCGTTCTATCTCCAAAACACAAAATTCTGTGCTGCATTGCGCATCTGGCCATTCCACTATGGGGATTGGTTCTGCATCAACGCCCGACAGCTCGATCAAATTGTCCCTTGCGTAAGTGGAGCGGCTTTCCCTAAGGGAAATCAAATCACCCTCAGGTGTGGTGATCCCGACATTACGTCCATCACTCGATATCAAGACATCGGGTACTGGTGTGGCGAGCAGCATTACGGTGGCAATTGCCGCTGGCACAAAACCCAGCAATCGAGCTCGGCCCTTCCATAGGGCCAACCATAACCCTCCCCCGACAAAGAAAGCGAATGTCCAATCGCCCATCTGAGGCATCAATTTGACCGCTCCCGGCTGTGAGGCCGTGGTGCGGGCAATCCACAAGAGTAGATCGAGCGATTGGCCGACCAACCACCAGAATGGAGCGCCCAGCCCGACCAAGTCAAAAGCCAGAGCAATTGCGATCAAAGGCATCGAGACAAAGGTGACGAGCGGGATAGCGATTACATTGGCAAACGCGCCGTAAACACCGGCGCGGTGGAAGTGGAACAGTACAATCGGCATCAAGGCGACTTCGATCACGAAGCCAGTAAACAATAGCATTGCAGTGCGCCTCGACAGCCACGTGAGCCATGCCTCTTCTCTTGGAGCCAGAAATTTGCGGATCGGTTCGGCATTATGCAGCGCAACAATGGCAAGTACGGCTGAAAAACTCATTTGAAAGCTGGGGCCAACAATTGCCTCTGGCCAGATCAGCAAGACCACAAAGGCGGCCGTCGCAACCATGCGCAACGATAGTGCCTCTCTTCCTAACACCAGAGCAATGAGCACCAACAGCGCAGCGGCACAGCTGCGCACCGTCGGCACTTCTGATCCCGTCAGCAATGTGTATCCAATACCGGCCAAGGCCCCACAAGCTGCCGCCGCAACAGGCAGTCTGATCCTCAGGGCAAGGCCGGGCCACAGTGCGAGCAATTTCAGCGCCATGATATATCCAGCGGCAATAACCGCGCTGACATGTAGCCCGCTGATGGAGAGCAAGTGCGTCAGGCCAGAATCGCGCATCGCGTCTTCGTCAGCTTCGCTTATGCCGCCCCGGTCACCGCTCGCAAAGGCTGTGGCGATTGCTCCGGCAGAGCCTCCCAGCTCACCTCGAACATGGTGTGAAAGCCACCGCTGGATAGGAGCGATAATCGCGTCCTCTGTCGCTGGTTCAACAACTTCGGCCTCGCCCAACATGCTGCCCGTGCCGGCAAGCCCCTGAAACCAAGCAGCGCGGGCAAAATTGTATGATCCCGGCAGCATCGGCGGCGCTGGCGGCATCAGGCGCACACGCATACGCACTATCGCTCCTTCCAACATGCCGACTTTCACCTGCTCAATAGGCACATTGACCCGAATCTTGCGGGCAATCCCCTGATCTGCGTCACGTACCGCCATGGTTAGACGTATCCTCTCGCGCGCAGGTTGGTCTTCCCTCGCAATGACATAGCCATTGATCCATGCAACGGAAGGTCGATCAATCGGGGGGGCGCCGACATATTCGGAGCGTGCCCAAATGATCGCCGTGCCAGCAGCGAAGAACAGCCCCAATCCGATGGCAGCGGTGCGCAGATGCGGCCTCACATTGTCGCCACCACCCATCGCCAGGCCGAGCAATGCGCTCAATATCCCACACACCAGTGCACCGCCCCATTGCCATGGCGCGCCAAGCACAAACCAGGCAACAATTCCCGCGCCGAATGCAATCACCAACCACGGCCCACGATCAAAGCCAGCGGTCGCCAAAAACCGTTCGAACGCATCTGCAATACTGGACAAGCGCCATGCCATACGCCAAGGGTGCTGCAATGCAGCATACGCCGTTTGCTCTGTGCCTTTTGTCGGCACCAGCGGCGGATTATCAGTCGCCATCGCGACATAGGAAAGGAAACAGCCACCAGCGGCAAGCGAAAGCGGCCCGGTGAACAAATTGTAATGACCCAAACAGTCGTCACCCGATTTGCCCCCTCGCCCACTGGGTTCCTCCATATTGGCGGCGCACGCACGGCATTATTCAATTGGTTGTTTGCCCGTCATCACGGCGGCAAGGCCCTCTTGCGGGTCGAGGACACTGACAAGAAGCGCTCCACCCAAGAGGCGATCGACGCAATCTTGGACGGGTTGGATTGGCTTGGGTTGGATTATGATGACGCACCCACATTCCAATCCCAGCGTGCCGAACGCCATGTTGAGGTCGCCAATAAACTGCTCGAAGCCGGACACGCCTATCGCTGTTACGCAACTCAGGAAGAGCTTGAGCAAATACGCGCCGAACAACGCGCCAATAAACAGCCAATGCGATATGATGGACGCTGGCGCGACCGCGATCCGACACAGGCACCAGATGGCGCTCCCTTTACGGTGCGCTTGAAGACGCCAACGGATGGCGAAAGCACTATTGCTGATGCGGTGCAGGGCGATGTCTCGGTCCGTAATGAAGAGCTGGACGATTACATCATTTTGCGCGCGGACAGCTCACCCACCTATATGCTCGCGGTGGTGGTCGACGATCACGATATGGGCGTAACCCATGTCATTCGGGGCGATGATCACCTTAACAATGCCTTCAGACAATTGCCTATCTACCACGCAATGGACGCGATTGAGGGTGATTGGCCGCAGCCCACTTACGCACATATCCCGCTAATCCATGGGTCAGATGGAGCTAAACTGTCGAAACGGCATGGCGCTTTGGGAGTGGAGGCCTATCGCGATGAGATGGGAATCTTGCCAGAGGCCCTGTTCAACTATCTGCTGCGTCTTGGTTGGGGCCATGGCGATCGCGAAGAGATAAGCCGCGAAGAGGCTATTGAGCTGTTCAGCCTTAAGGGTGTTGGCAAGAGCCCGTCCAAATTTGATCTCAAAAAGCTGGAGAATTTGAACGGGCATTATATCCGTGAGTGCGATGATGCAGTTTTAAGCAATTTGGTTGCGCCAAAAATCACCGGTGACGTCGATCTCGACTTGTTGACCAGAGCAATGCCAGTGCTAAAAACCCGCGCCAAAAACGTTGACGAATTGGCCGATGGCGCAGCATTTTTGTTCAAGCAGCGGCCGCTCGAACTAACCGAAAAAGCGGCAAAATTGCTCGATGACGACGCAAAAGTGCGTTTAGGCCAACTTTTGGAGCGCTACAGCGTTGAAAATAACTGGACAATCGAGGCTCTCGAAGCCACTACAAAATCAACCGCCGAGGAACTTGAATTGGGCCTCGGCAAGCTAGCGCAGCCACTGCGCGCAGCCCTTACTGGAACGACAACGTCGCCCGGTATTTTCGATGTTCTGGTCCTTTTGGGACGGGATGAAGCTCTCGCGCGTATCGGCGCGCACGCTCAGACTGCGGACTGAGCGGGTAGAACAATTAGGAGACGACACTTGGCGGACAAGCAAGCACAACTCGAAATTGGCGGGCAGAATTACGATTTTCCCGTGCTCGAGGGCAGCGTTGGCCCAGACGTAATCGACATTCGCAAACTGTATGGCCAAACTGATGCCTTCACGTTTGATCCCGGTTACAAATCAACCGCAAGTTGCGAAAGTGCGCTGACCTATATTGATGGCAACGAGGGTGTTCTGCTCCACCGCGGCTATCCCATTGGTCAATTGGCGGAACATTCCAGCTTCATGGAAACGTCTTATTTGATGCTGAATGGCGAGCTTCCTAGTCAAGAAGAGCTCGACGATTTCACCTACACAATCACTCGCCACACCATGCTGCACGACCAAATGCGGCAGTTTTACCAAGGGTTCCGCCGCGATGCGCACCCGATGGCCATTATGTGCGGCGTTGTCGGCGCTTTGTCTGCTTTCTATCACGACAGCACCGACATCTCTGACCCAGAACACCGCAAGATCAGCAGCCATCGATTGATCGCGAAGATGCCGACCATCGCTGCGAATGCGTACAAGTATTCGATCGGTCAGCCGATGATGCACCCTGACAATTCGCTCAGCTATACTGGCAATTTCCTGCGTATGACCTTCGGCGTTCCGGCTGAGGAATATGAAGTCATTCCCGCAGTTGAAAAGGCGATGGACCGGATATTCATCCTTCATGCTGATCACGAACAGAACGCATCGACTTCAACCGTTCGCCTTGCAGGATCCTCGGGCGCAAATCCATTTGCTTGTATCTCGGCCGGCATCGCGTGTCTTTGGGGCCCAGCTCATGGCGGCGCCAATGAAGCTGCGCTCAACATGCTGCGTGAAATCGGTACACCGGACAAAATCCCGCATTACATCGAGCGTGCGAAAGACAAGAACGATCCGTTCCGTCTGATGGGCTTTGGCCACCGCGTGTACAAAAATTACGATCCACGGGCGACTGTGATGCAGAAAACAGTGCGTGAAGTTTTTGAAGCGCTGAATGTTCAGGATCCGGTATTTGAAACTGCTCTTCGCTTGGAAGAAATGGCTCTTAACGATCCGTATTTCCAAGAGAAAAAGCTATTCCCTAACGTCGATTTCTATTCCGGCGTCATTTTGTCAGCGATCGGTTTCCCGACGACGATGTTCACCGCTTTATTTGCTCTGGCACGCACGGTTGGTTGGGTCGCCCAGTGGAATGAAATGATCTCTGATCCAGGCCAAGTTATCGGTCGACCACGTCAACTTTACACCGGTCCGACGCAGCGGGACTATGTTCCGGTAGCAAATCGCTGATTAATTTCCTGGTGGAAGGGCGAGTGTAAAGCGCGCGCCCTTCCCCTCTTCGCTTTCAATCCGAAGTTCGCCTTGCATCGCAACGGCAAGCCTTTGCGATATATAGAGCCCGAGGCCTGATCCGCCGTCACCTTCTCGGCCCAAGCGTTCAAACTTGCGGAACACGCGGCTTTGCTGATCGTGTGAAAGCCCGGGTCCTTCATCACTGACGCTGATGGTCGAGCGGCCTTTGCGATCCATGCTGACCGTCACTGCGATTGCCGAATTGCGCGGGGCATAATTGATCGCATTGCCCAATAAATTGAGCAATATTTGTAACACCCGTCGCATCTCACCAATAGCTGGTGCTCGCTCATGCTCGCTTGGCAATGAAATACTGATGCCATTGTCGGTAGCTTTTGCGCCGAGGATAGAGGCCGCGTTGCGCGCCGCCTCTGCCAGATCTATCTCGTCTTCCGCAGCAGTGAAATCATCCGATTCGACCACTTCTAGGTCGGTGAGATCATCCAACAGACCGAGCAAATGTTGCCCAGCGGTCGCAATATCACCGGCGTAATCGCTATATTCCTGACGCAATGGTCCAGCCATCCGAGTTCGGATCGTCTCAGCATTGCCAATTACCCGAGTGATCGGGCTGCGCAGCGATGATGTCAGAGCCTCTCCAATCAGGCTGGCCGGTGATTGACGGTTCGGATCATTGGACCGAGCCCTTGGCAATGGCTGGTTCGCAACTAGCAACAATTCAAACCCCGACGGTGAATTTGCCGAAGTTCCAAGCGGCAGCAACCGTGCTGTCCATTTCCGATCAGAGCCAGCCACAGTGCATTGAACACCGTCGAGCAAGCGCCAATGCAGCGGTTGCTGATGCGCAATCCCGATGAGCTCAAGGTAATCAGACCATACCCTTCCCGGACGTGTCTTTACCGCTTGCCTAAGGTCGGCAAGGTCGGCTGAACGAGTTTCTATGGTCAAAACACGTTGGTTTGCATCCAAACGCGCGAACAGTTCGCTTGTACTGCGATCAACCGCATCTTGGCGGTCGCTGGATTCACGCTGGCCTTCTGGTCCGGAATCTTCTCTTTGCCAATTTTCGATCAGCAATTCGCACCCGCTGTGATCGGCGCTGTCGACCGGACTGACCCGGACAAAACCAGTGATTTCTCCAACACCATCAAAGGCACGGAATTCACGGGCAAGTCTAAGTTGCGTTGCTCTGCTTTGCTGAACAATTTCAAGCAATTCGGGCACCGCCAACATGCCCGGCACTTGGCCGCCACACCGCTGCTGCAGCTCTACCAAGGGTGGGTCAGCGGACAACAACCGGCCTTGTTCGTCAGTTAAGCCGCGCGCTGCGAGGATGGGTTCCTGCGTCGCCATCGGCTTACCGCACTGTTCCAGCAGATGACTTGCTGAGCATCGTCTTGGCAGCTTGCGGGGTCAAATTGGCAAATGCAGGCGACATATCCACCTGCGGATGGACGATGGCCATTACCTGCTCGATCCGGTCATAGGATTGACTGGCAGCCCTTAGTCCCAATGCAAGACGTGCATGTTGGCGATCCGAGCAGCCGATTATTGCAAGTTCTCGCGGTTGCTTGGTAATCTGGGCCAGCGCGCTCGCAAAAAGGGCCACACCGCCATGTTCTATGTTGAGAGCAGCATTGGCTCCGCCTCTCATCGCGATTGTCAGGCGCGATAGTAAGGCTGGCCGTCCACTCGCCTCATCAAATCCCTCGGTCAATTTTGCTGATGCCTGCTTGAAATTTGTCTCACTCTCGCGGGACAGAACCTCTTGGCAGGTCATGAGCACCAGTCGAAAAAGGTCTGCTGGGAGTTCACTCAGCGGCAATCTCATGCGTGTCTGCGCCTGCACAAAGCGGGCTTGCGCGGCCATGACATTCATCGCCAGTTCGGCCAATTCTTGGTCCGTTGATGCAATCAATTCCTGCAACAATGGCGAGAGCACCTGGTCCATGTGCAAATCGCGCTCAAGCCTTTGGGAAATTTGCGCTTCTATCGAATTGGCAAAGCAATGACTGAGCAGTTGGGTATTGTTCGAGAGCGCATTGACCAAAGCGTGGTGGAGATCGGATTGATCACTTTGCCCACCCGGCTCAGCATCAAGCTGTTCCAACAGTTCGCTGGCCATGCCCGACAACATCCCACGCATCAGCGCAACCATTTGATCACTAACCAGGCTTTGGCCCGATTGAGAGAGCAAATGCACCAAAACCGGCGCAACACCGGCCAGCGACTGGTCCCCTTGGGCCAATTCGGCGCGCAAGCCGTTCAGCGGATCGCTGTCATCAGAACTGTTCATGGCATCATTGCTCATCGCACGCACATAGCGCAGCATAGTTAACTCTGCGTTATCTCAATTTCGACTGGAAAATCAGAGACGCAACAAGGCCGGTTACAGCCAAGCCGCCCATTGTCTCTGTCAGCACACCCAGCCAAGCCGCAACGCACAGCAGAATGGTCAGACTGATCCGATCGTTGAGCATCGGTTTCAGCCTATCGCTGGACAGCCCAGCAGCAAGGCGCAGGATTCCAATCAAAATTATGGGCAAGAAGAGGCCCTGATGCGCTGTTTCTAGGGTCAATGGAACAGCAAGAGAAATTACCAAAAGTATGTCAATTATTATGCTGATATATTTGGATAACTCACGCGATGGATTCTGCGAATATAGCCGCTCTTTCAGACTGTTGAGGGACTGTCGCACCGCCAATCCAATGCAACCTGCCCCAAACAGTCCCAGACCCAAGGTCTGAAAGCCGAAAAAGGCGGTCGCTACACCCGAAACCAACAGCGTTGCACCCAACCCGCCAGCAATCAGTGGCCCCGCCTGAAGTGCTTGAGGAGCTATTGCTTGAGCAACTCGCGCTGCAATCGCATTTCCGGGCCCAAACCATGAAACATGCGCCGCGCTACGGCTCAGAAGCGCGGATTCGCGTTCGGCAACCACGCTCTCATCCAACGCTAGCAATAATGACCCATCGCTAAGCGCATCCTGCTTCAAGCTGATCAGCGGAGTGCGCGCTTGCAGTGCAAGCCTGAGCAAAAGAGCAATAATATCGCTGTCATCGGGCATATCGGCGACACGTTCGACGATATTTCCGCGCGCCACCAACAGCCCCGCCCACGCATAATCGGCATCAATCCGCTCAAATCCTGCAGCAAGGCCAGGCTCAGCAGGAATCGCTAAGACCCCGCGCCCATCTATCAAATGGCTGGGAATTTCCGATCGATCAACGACGGCACCATCGGCGATAATCACCACTTCTTGATCGGCGGAAACCAACCTAACAAGCTGGAGCAATTGGTTGATCAGGTGAAATTCCGCACCATGCTGCTCTACATGAGCCTGGACTTCCGAAATCCCTTCAACCAATTGAGAACCCAAGCAGACGATACGCGTGCATCCCAGTTCGAGTGCCAAATCGGCTTGCCAGCGCAGAACCGATCGGCCTCCCATCTGCAGGAATGCCAATGGAGTGCCATCATCAGTGCGGTGTAGTGTTGAGATTAGTGCAATGCGCAATGTGTTCGGCCCCTGAGCGACCGAATGAATGTATGACGCTTTGCCCCTCTATGCCAAGAATGATTGTGGATTGGGATTGTTTGCGCGGCGCCTAGGAGCGCGAAAATTTGCCCAAAACGGCTTCGATTTCGCTGATAATGGTTGGTTCGCCGGGCGCTGCGGCCAACGCATCATCCGCCAATACGAGCAATTCATCAGCATGGAAGCTTGCAGCCAGCCCTTTCAACCTCATCGCTGCAACATGCCAATTGCCGTCGCAGCGCGCGCGTTTAAGCAAGTCCAACTGCCGTTCCGCGCTCGCTAGAAAGGCCCCGCGCAGCTCCGCCATCAGCGCGGAATCCTCTCCCGCTGCCGCTGCCAAAGTGGCGTCCATTGCTCCGCTTTCGTATGCCATGGAAAAGAAATAGCGCAGCCAAGGTTAAAGCGGGGTTTAACCTTACGACAAAAATGGTAGATTTCCCCCATGTCCGAAGGATCAAACATTAGAGCCATTGGCTCAGACGCCGCGCAGGACGCGCAAAACCCATCTCAGGTTCAAGCTGATAGCTCGCCTTTGGCGCTGGAAGAAGGCTGGGTCGAAGAGACCGAAAGCGATTTCTGGGAAGAGGAATTGGCAGCCTCAGGTCGCGATTGGAGCTGGCTCAAACCAGCCATCGCCTTGCTCGCAATTGCCGGATGGACCGGATTTTATGGCTGGGCCCTACAGAGCGAAATTCTCGCCGGTGGCACTCCGGCGCAGTGGATCGGTTGGATTATCAATTGGTCCATACCGGTGCTGTTGATTGTCAGCCTATGGATGCTCGCCATGCGAATGAGCAAGCGTGAGGCAGCGCGGTTCAGTGATGCGGCGACCAAGCTATCAATCGAGGCGGATGCGCTGGAAGCCAGGCTAGCTGTAGTAAATCGCGAGTTGAGCCTAGCGCGCGAATTCCTCGGCACTCAGACGCGTGAGCTGGAATCGCTGGGCCGAGTGGCGAGCGAGCGTCTTTCCAAGAATGCCGGGCAGTTGCAGGGGTTAATCCAAAACAATGGCGAGCAAATCGACGCCATTGCCAGCGTTAGCGACACTGCCCTGAGCAATATGACCAAACTGCGCGATGATTTGCCGGTTGTGGCAAATTCTGCGCGCGATGTGTCCAATCAAGTCGGCAATGCCGGGCGAACTGCGAAAGACCAATTGGACAAATTGGTTTCCGGATTTGAGCGCTTGAATGAATTTGGCAAGGCCAGCGAAATCACCGTCAAAGCATTGAGCGGCAAGATTGGTTCGACCCTCTCAACATTTGAGACCCAAATTACTAAGCTAGAAGAAGTTTCCGCAGCGCGGTTTGAGGCCTTGAAGGATAAGAGCGAGGAGTTCCGGGCCGATCTGGATGGCCGCGAAGTTGACGCATTGGCAGCGATGCGTCGCCGGGCCGATGAAGTTCGCACCAGCATCACCGGTATGCAAGACGAATTTGCCAAAGGTGAGACCGAGGCTCTGGGTCTGTTCCAAACACGCGTAAAAACACTCCACGGTGCTGGCAATGAGCTTTCTCAATCGCTGCGTAGCGCCGAAGGGGCTGCCCTTTCGGCTCTATCTGAGTCAAAGGATCGTTTGCGAGACGACCTAAGCAACGTCATCAGCGAGCTCGATGAGCTTGACGCAAAGGCACTCGAATCGGCGCAGGTGCGGATCGCGAAACTGCGCGATGAAGCTGGGCAGTTCGACAGCGAACTGGCGAGCAGAGATGCCAAGTTCAACGAGGAAGTAACTCGGCGACAGGCGAAATTCGAAACGCGCGAATCGCAAGCAAGCGAAGTCCTGGCCCAAAGATTGGCCGAACTGGACGAGAATTTGGCCGAGAGGCGCGAGGTGCAAATGCGCGAGACCGAGCGTCTTGTGGAGCATGGTCAGGAAATCGCTGGCAAAGTTTCAGAGCTCAACACCTTGTTCGAGCAAGTGTCTGAGCAGGCTGAACGTGCGCGATCCACTGTCGGCGCTGGCATCGGCGATCTGTCCGGAAAGCTGACAGAAAACCGCGCCAACCTTGCTGAGACCGGGACCACTTTGTCGGAACTGACGGAATCGAGCATCCGCCTGCTCGAGATCATTCAGTCTGGCGCCAAACAGAGCCGCGAGGATCTGCCGGAAGCCATTTCGGTTGCCAGCCAGAAGTTGGAAGATGCAGAGGCCCGCGCGGCGCTGCTGAGCGAGACTGTCAGTGCTGCGGGCCAAAAAGGCAGCGAGCTGTCCGACTATGTCATCAGCACTCAGGCTAATGTGGATGCTGTCGCCAAAGCGGTTGAGCAGCAACACGAACGTATATCTATGCATTCGGAAGACAATCTGGCCCAGATCAACACCTTGGGCGGATTGCTCGACCAGCTGGACGCTCAAAACCAACGCCTCTCGCTCCGCACACAAACTGAGCTGAAGACTGCAATCGACAAGCTCGACTTGGCCACTAAGGAGGCCTTCGCCTCGATCGAGCACGGCGCACAGGATAATATCAATGCGTTGGCCGACGAAATCGGCAGCAAGGCCATCACTGCAGTCGAAAAATCGCTGCGTACCAAGAGCGCAGAGGCAATCGGCAGGCTTGAGCAGGCCGCCGCGCATGCCTCTGGCGTAGGGCGCGAAGCCGCAATTCAGTTGCGGGATCAGCTGTCCATGGTCAACGAGCTGACTGGCAATCTCGAACAAAGGGTCACTCGCGCTCGAGAGCTGGCTGAAGAACAGGTCGATAATGATTTTGCCCGGCGCATGGCCCTGATCAGCGACAGTCTGAATTCTAATGCCATCGATATTGAGAAATCGCTCTCAACCGAGGTTTCCGACACCGCATGGGCGTCTTACCTCAAGGGAGATCGCGGCATCTTTACCCGGCGGGCCGTCCGCCTGATCGACAATGGAGAAGCGCGCGAAATCGCCGGTCTTTACCAAGCGGACGACAGTTTCCGTGAAGACGTATCGCGATATATCCATGACTTTGAAGGCATGTTGCGGTCGGTCCTGTCGACCAGAGATGGCAATGCAATGGGCGTGACCTTGCTGAGTTCGGATATGGGCAAGCTGTATGTTGCGCTGGCGCAAGCTATTGAACGCTTCCGTAATTAAGCATTCGCCTCAACCTCGGAAGGCAGGTCTGGCAAAAAGTCGATATCCTCGATGCCGATCCAGCCATATTCGTAATTGAGCACATAGACCGTAGTCAGCAGCGCGGCGATCCAAGTGGTGCGCAGCGCAACTCTGCCGGGCTGAAAATTGGCGGGCGCGCTGTCGGCCTGTCCAGGTACCTTCTTCTCACCCAGCTCATCCGATGTTCGCACACCGAAGGGCAAAGACACAAAGGCGGTCATCACCCAGACCAGCGCATAGATCGCGATTACCGAGGTCCACTGCATGCTAGCCAGCGTCTGCGTGCATGATCACGCGCACTTGCGGCTTCTTGCCTGACCAGCGCTGTGCAGCGCGGCGAGCAGCCAATCGGGCCGCCTCCATCACACCGGCTCGATCTTGCTTAGCCTTGCCTTTCAGTCTGCCAATCGCCGTCACGATATCATTGCAAGCTTCCTTGATGAATTCGGGCATGTCTTCATCAAGCGGAACACCCATCGCCTCTATCGTCGGGGCCAATTTGTGATCCAGCACAACCATCATCATTCCATCGCGCGACAAGCGCCGCCGCATTGTAACAGAATCGCCATTTGCAGGCGCGATAATGTCACCATCCAGAACAAGCCGCCCTGCCCGCACTTCATCGAGCTTACCCGGTTTGCCTGGCGCAAGCCGCATCAGATCGCCATTTTGCTGTACCAGAGCGGTTGGGATACCGCTGTTGCGCCCAATCCGCGCTTGTTCCTGCATATGCCGCATTTCGCCATGAACTGGGATCAGCAATTCGGGCTTAAGCCAGCTATACAAAGCTTCCAATTCAGGGCGGCCGGGATGGCCAGATACGTGAATTTCGCTTTGCCGGTCGGTGACCATCACAATTCCGCGCTCGGCGAGCTTGTTCTGTATGCGTCCGATAGAGATTTCATTGCCGGGAATTTGTCGACTTGAGAACAGCACGACATCACCGCGAACCAATTCTAGCGGGTGGTTTTCCTCTGCAATGCGGGACAAGGCAGCACGCGGCTCCCCCTGCCCTCCTGTTGCAACGATCATCACCTCTCCGCGTGGAAGACTGGTTGCAGTGTCAAAATCGACCGTTTCGGGAAAATCACCGAGATAGCCATTGTCCTGAGCCACCTCGATAATGCGATTGAGAGATCGGCCGGCGACGCAAATTTGACGGCCAGTTTCCCGCGCGACATCGCCCAGTGTTTGAAGCCGAGCAACGTTAGAGGCAAACGTCGTCACCAACACGCGCTTGCCGCGATGCTTTGCGACCTCTTCCATCAACCCGCGATGCACCGCACCTTCCGATCCGCTGGGGTTCGGATTGAAGGCATTGGTGGAATCGCACACGAGGAAGTCCACACCCTCGTCGCCGATTGCTGTCAGCTCTTCTTCGGTGGTTGGCTCGCCGATGATCGGCTCTTCATCCAACTTCCAATCGCCAGTGTGGAATATCCGGCCATAGGGCGTATCAATCAGCAGAGCATTGCCCTCAGCAATAGAGTGAGCCACCGGCAAATAGCTGATCTCGAATGAGCCCAGTTCAAACGACCCATGGTCTTCTGGAATGATGTTGAGCTCAATCTCCCCTGCAATACCGGCTTCTTCCAGCTTGCGCTTGATCAGCGCGGCTGTGAACGGCGTGGCATAGAGCGGCACCCCCAATTCGGCGGCGAAATATGGCACAGCACCAATGTGATCCTCGTGACCATGGGTCAGCACTACACCGAGCAAATCGTCTGCACGTTCCTCGATAAAATCGAGGTCAGCAAACACCAAATCCACTCCGGGATATTGGTCGCCGGAAAACGTCATCCCCAAATCGACCATCAACCACTTGCCGTCGCAGCCATAGAGATTGACGTTCATGCCAATCTCGCCCGACCCGCCGAGCGCCAGAAAGAGCAGTTCATTCTCTGGGGTGTAATCTTTCTTCACGATGCCACGCGCTCGGCAAGAATTGCGAGGCCTTCGATTGTCAAATCAGCATCGACATGATCGAAAACCTCGGTTGCATCGTCGAACAGGATCGCAAGCCCGCCGGTAGCAACCACTTTCGCTGGTCGGCCAATTTCTGTCCTCATGCGCTCGATCAACCCTTCCATCATGGCGACATGCGCCCAGAATATTCCAATTAGCATTTGATCTTCGGTGTTCCGCCCGATGACGCTGGTGCTTTCCGGCGCGCGGATGGCAATGCGCGGCAGCTTTGCGGTCTTGCCTACCAAAGCATCCAACGAGAGGTTTATTCCCGGTGCGATAATGCCGCCTTTGTAGGTGCCGTTGAAATCAACCGCTTCGAACTTGGTCGCGGTGCCAAAATCCACCACCACCAGATCGCCGCCATATTTCTCATGCGCTGCCAGAATGTTGAGCGCGCGATCAGCCCCCAGCGAGCTGGGTTGATCAACATCGATCTCAAAGCCCCAAGCCGCTTTGCCCTGGCCCGCAATTTCAGGCGTGATACCAAAGTATTTCTGCGCCAAAACCGTCAGATTATGATCAGCACGGGGAACAACAGATGCAAACAGGATCTGCGTGATTTCCTCGCGCTTGACCCCTTCAATCTCGAGCAATTGCAGCAACCAAACTGCATATTCATCGCCGGTCCGACGCGGGTCGGTCGCGATCCTCCAACGGGCGCGGATTTTGCGCCCCTCAAACAGAGCAAAGACGACATTGGTGTTTCCGACATCCGCAGCTAGCAGCATGAAATATTCCTCAATCGAGCACTACATCGCCGGCATGGATGGCACGGGTTTCCCCATCCGCCAAGCGCAGCAGCAATGATCCGGTATCGGTCAGCCCTGCATATGTGCCCGCCAATGGCTCTCCATTGCCGTCATGCACACTGATCGAGGTGCCCTCGGGATAGGCCACAGCCTTCCACTTACTCAACAATGGTTCGAGGCCATATTGACGCCAGCGAGCAAGCTCGTCGCGCAATCCGCGGGCCAATGTGGGTGCAAACTCGTCTCGTTCCAGTGCCGTAGTGACGTCCGCGATGGCAATTGCCTCGCGCCCCTCCAGCTTGGGTGCTTGTCGCAAATTCACCCCGATACCAATCACGATGGCATCGGCTTCGCTCTCCAGCAAAATACCAGCAAGCTTTGCACCGTTGAGCAGTACATCATTAGGCCATTTGAGCTTAAGGGCAAACGCATCGGGAACCAGCGGCAGCACAGCATCATAGACCGCTATGCCGACCATCAGTGACAATGTCTGGGCAGGCGGATCATTTGGGCCGAGACGAACCAAAGTTGAGCCCATGAAATTGCCGTGCCCATCAAACCATTCGCGGCCTTGTCTGCCGCGCCCATCGGTCTGGCGATCGGCGACCAGCCAAGTGCCTTCCTCGATTGCCTCGCCCGACTTAATCCGGTCGAGCAGATCGGCATTGGTCGAGCCAGTTTGGGCCGCAATATGTATCAAATGACGAAGAACAGCGAGCTTGCGGCCTTGTCAGCCAGTACGACAAGCGGCTTGGTCAACAACCAACCCAGCGGTGAAATGATGATCGAGCAGATCAACAATACAGCCCAATTGGCCTTCGATGTGTCACCCTCAATTTGGCCGGCCGGATCATCGAACATGATCACCTTACAAATCTTGAGGTAATAGAACGCGCCGATGACACTGGCCGCGATACCAATGGCGGCAAGCGCAATCATGTCCGCCTCAACCGCGGCCTGGAACACCACGAATTTGCCATAAAAACCAAACAGCGGCGGGATGCCGGCAAGGCTAAGCATAAGGAAGAAGATACACCATGCCAGCAGTGGCTTTTCGCGAACCATGCCCGCCATATCGCTGATCTTTTCGACTTGATTGCCCTGTGCATCCTTCAGCATCATCACCGCGACGAAGCTGCCCAAAGCCATAGCGACATAGATTGTCAGATAGACCAGCATGCCGCTTGCGCCGGCTTGGGTCGCCGCCGCCAGTCCGATCAGGACGAAACCAACATTGTTGATCGAGGAATAGGCCAGCAGGCGCTTGATATTCTGCTGCCCGATTGCTCCCAACGCGCCGACCACAATGGAAGCCAGTGCGGCAAATATCACGATCTGCTGCCACGCAATGGAATGCTCTCCAAATGTGTCGAGCGAGATACGGGTCAGGATTGCTACTGCTGCGACCTTTGGTGCGGTCGCAAAGAAAGCCGTAACCGGTGTGGGCGCCCCTTCATAAACGTCGGGTGTCCACATGTGGAACGGTACCGCTGCTATCTTGAAAGCAAGACCGGCGAGCACGAAGACTACGCCAAATGTTGCCCCCATCGAAAGGCCGTCCTGCATCGCCGTTCGGATGCCAATATAGCTGGTTGAGCCGGTAAAGCCGTAGAGCAAGCTCATGCCATAAAGCAGGATGCCCGATGCCAAAGCGCCAAGCACAAAGTACTTTAGGCCTGCTTCAACCGAGCGATTGTCATTCCGCGAGAAGCTGGCGAGAACATAGCTCGACAGGCTCATCAGCTCGAGCCCCATATACAAGGTCATCAGATTGACCGCCGAAACCATCAAGGCCATGCCGACCGCGCTTAACAATACTAGGATCGCATATTCCGGGCGATAGCCGCCATTCTCGGCAAAGAATTTTGGCGTGACAACCAGACAGCCGATTGCGCCGAGATAGATCAATATCTTCGCAAAGCTGCCAAAGGCATCCATCCGATAGATGCCGGCCCATGCCTCACCTCCCAGCTCAAACGCCGGATTGGTCAGCAGATTGGCGGTATAGGCGGCTGCGCCGAACAATGCGGCCACCGCCAATATTGTGACGAGCCTAGCGGTCTTGTCACCGCCAAAGGCAGCAACCAGCAACAGCAGCAAACCCGAAACAGTCATGCCGATTTCAGGTGCGGAGAAGTAGAGAGAAATATCGAGGTTCATCAGTGTGCGCCCTCCGCACCATCATGCGCAATTTCTGGCATGGCATTCGCATTTGTTGGTTTTGGCTCGCCGATCACCAGCATGGAATCGCCCGCAGGTGCAGCTCGCGCCATTCGCGCTTCCAATGCGGCAATGTCTGCTCGCATCGGGGCAAGGAAGCTCTCTGGATACACACCCATCCACAACACCGCCGCAGCGATCGGAGCCAACATAGCCCATTCGCGGGGGTTGAGATCTGTCATCGCGGCGGCATCGGCATTTTTCTGCTCGCCAAAGGCAACGCGGCGATAGAGGAACAGCATATAGGCCGCGCCAAGGATGATCCCAGTGGTCAGCACCAAGGTTACCGTGGTCGAAACTTTGTAGACACCCGCCAGCGCGAGAAACTCGCCGATAAAGTTACTGGTGCCGGGCAAGCCAACGCTCGCCATGCTGAAGAGCATGAAGAACAAAGCATATTTGGGCATGTTGATTGAGAGGCCGCCGTAACGATCAATCTCGCGTGTGTGCAGACGGTCGTAGATAACTCCGACGCACAAGAACAATGCGCCCGATACTAGGCCGTGGCCCAGCATTACCATCATCGCACCTTCGAGGCCCTGCACATTGAATGCAAACAAGCCAGCGGTCACAATCGCCATGTGAGCGACCGAGGAATAGGCTATCAACTTTTTCATATCGTGCTGAACCAGCGCGACCAATGACGTATAGATCACTGCGATCATCGACAGCGCGAAGACCAGCCAAGCAAATTGCGCGCTCGCCTCTGGGAACATTGGGAGGCTGAAGCGAATAAAGCCGTAACCGCCCAATTTCAGCAACACACCCGCCAGAATGACCGAGCCTGCTGTTGGGGCCTGAACGTGTGCATCTGGCAGCCAGGTATGCACCGGCCACATTGGCATTTTGACCGCGAAGCTGGCGAAGAATGCCAGCCACAGCCATGTCTGCGCCCCGGCTGGGAAGTCATATTGCATCAATGTTGGGATGTATGACGTGCCCGCTTCATTCACCATCCAGAACATCGCGATCAACATTAGAACGGAGCCGAGCAGTGTGTAGAGAAAGAATTTGTAGCTGGCGTAGATGCGGTTATCACCGCCCCACACTCCGATGATCAGATACATCGGGATCAAACCGGCTTCGAAGAATATGTAGAACAGGAACAAATCCTGTGAAGCAAACACGCCGATCATCAACACTTCCATGATCAGAAAGGCGGCCATGTATTCACCCACCCGCTTGGAAATCGCTTCCCAACTGGCGAGGATACAGATCGGCATCAGGAAAACGCTGAGCATGATCAGCATCAAAGCGATGCCATCGATGCCGAGGGCGTAACTGAACCCGGCGAACAGCGGGGCCTCTTCGACAAATTGCCACTGAGCGCCGCCAATGTCGTAATTGGCCCACAGCACAATGCCGAGCGCCAGATTTGCAAGCGTAGCCGCCAGCGCCGTTAGACGTGCAGCGTGAGCCTCCAGAAAGAAGCAAGCGATGCCCGCAACCAGCGGAACCAGCAGCATGGCCGAGAGAATGGGAAAACCGCCCATTAGAAAAGCACCCACGTAATCGCTGCGACCAAGCCAAGCAGCATGATCAGCGCGTAACTATAGAGATATCCGGACTGGATCTTCTTGGCATAAATCGCGCCTTGGGAAACCACCCAAGCGGCTCCATTCGGGCCAAACCGATCGATCGTTCCTTCGTCGCCCCACTTCCACAATTTGCGCCCAAGCCAGAAGGAAGGCTTCACAAAGATGCGGTCATACAGCTCGTCAAAGTACCATTTGTTGAACACGAATTTGTGGACGTAGCGGAATTGCTCGACGAATTTGCCGGGGATGGATGGGTCTTTGATGTAAGCCCACCAAGCGCCGATGAAGCCCAGAACCATGACGGTAAAGGCAGAATATTTCACCCAATATGGCACGGCGTGCATCGCATGGATCAAATTCTCATTGTAGAAAATTGAGCCAGCCCAGAAAGCCGCATCATCAAGGAATTTAGGCGCGAACACTTGCCCAGCGGCAATGGCACCTACGGACAATATGCCAAGCGGAATAAGCATGGCCAGCGGGCTTTCATGCGGATGATAACCACCCGTCGTGTCTTCGCCAGCTTCTTGCGGCGTCTTGTGAACCGAATGCTGGATATGCTCGCTCTCGATCCAGCGCGGTTTGCCCCAGAAGGTAAGGAACATCAGGCGCCAACTGTAAAAACTGGTCAGCAGGGCTGCCACTACGCCCATCAAGAACGCAAAATTGGCCATGTCTGTGCCGCGGGCAAACGCCACTTCGATGATCGCATCTTTCGACCAGAAGCCTGCAAACCCAAGCCCTAGGTGGTAAACGCCAACGCCGGTTATCGCTAGGGTGCCAAACAGCATCGCCCAAAAGGTGAACGGTATCTGTTTCCGTAGACCGCCATAGTAGCGCATGTCTTGCTCGTGATGCATCGCGTGGATCACTGAACCAGCGCCCAAGAACAGCAACGCCTTAAAGAAAGCGTGGGTGAACAGGTGGAACATGGCGACGCCATAGGCGCCGACACCAGCGGCAAAGAACATATATCCCAGCTGAGAGCAGGTTGAGTAAGCGATCACGCGCTTGATGTCCCATTGTGTTGTGCCAATCGTGGCAGCGAAGAAACACGTCGCTGCGCCAACAAACATCACGATGGTCAGCGCCACGGGAGCAGCCTCGAACATAGGTGATAGACGGCACACCATAAACACGCCGGCGGTCACCATTGTCGCGGCATGGATCAGCGCGGATACCGGGGTCGGTCCTTCCATCGCATCGGGCAACCAAGTGTGCAGCCCCAGCTGAGCCGACTTGCCCATCGCACCGATGAACAGCAGCACGCAGAGGATATCCATCGTCTGCATCCGGTAACCGAGGAACCCGATCGTCGCCCCGCTCATACCCGGTGCAGCCTCTAGAATTTCTGGGATCGAGGTCGTTTGGAACACCAGATAGGTGCCAAAGATACCGAGCATAAACCCGAGGTCGCCCACGCGGTTGACCACAAAGGCCTTGATCGCGGCGGCGTTGGCACTTGGCTTTCTAAACCAGAAGCCGATCAGGAGGTAAGACGCGAGCCCGACCCCTTCCCAACCAAAGAACATCTGAACCAGATTGTCCGCCGTCACCAGCATCAGCATGGCGAAGGTAAACAGGCTGAGATAGGCAAAGAAGCGCGGCTGATCCGGGTCTTCCTCCATATAGCCCCAGCTATACAAATGGACGAGCGCCGAGACGCTGGTCACCACCACAAGCATGACCGCCGTCAGGGTATCAACGCGCAGTGCCCAATCGAAGGTAAGGGTGCCGCTTTCCACCCATTTCAGGACGGGTACGACCGTAGCCTCTGCACCGCCAGTGAGGAAACCGATGAAGATCGGCCAGCTCAACGCGCAACTGATAAACAGCGCGCCCGTGGTCAGCGTCTTGGTGACCGTGTTGCCCAACGCGCGATTGCCCAGACCAGCGATAATCGCGGCCAGCAATGGCAAGAAGACAATCAGGATGATCGAGGTTTGCACTCAGACTATCCCTTCATCCGGTTGACATCATCGACCGCAATCGTGTCGTTTGCGCGGAAATAGATGACCAAGATGGCCAGTCCAATTGCCGCCTCTGCCGCCGCTACGGTCAGCACCAGCATGGCAAAAACCTGCCCCGTCAGATCACCCATAAAGGCGCTGAACGCGACCAGATTGATGTTCACTGCGAGCAAAATCAGCTCGATCGCCATTAGGATCACGATCACATTCTTGCGATTGAGGAAAATGCCCAGCACGCCGAGCACGAACAAGATCGCGCTGACCACAACATAATGTTCGACGCCAATCCCGCCTAAACTATTCATAGCTCGACCCCCTCGCCCACATCGGGGTTCTTCAAAACTGTCGCATCTTGCGGACGGCGGCGGATTTGCTTGCCAATATCCTGATGTCCACGTGCCCCGTCAGGACGTTGCCGATGGGTCAGCACAATCGCGCCAATCATGGCCACCAGCAGGATGATGCCCGCTACTTCGAACAGGAAGATATATTTGCCATACAGCAATGCGCCAACAGCCTCGATATTGCTCTGCCCAAGTCCGGTCGCAGCGCTTCCATCTGGCGTACCCAAGGCGATACCGCCAGCGCTCCACGCGCCCACGCCCAGCACCAACTCGGCCAGCAGGATAACTGCAACCAAAATCCCGAGCGGGAAGTTCTTTATGAACCCGGCCCGCATCTCGGCAAAATCAATGTTCAGCATCATTACGACGAAAAGGAACAGCACAGCGACTGCGCCGACGTACACAATCACCAGCAGCATCGCGATAAATTCAGCGCCGACCAGCACCATCAGCCCGGCGGCGTTGAAGAATGCCAGGATCAGCCACAGCACCGAATGCACCGGATTGCGCGACATGATCACCATGACCGCGCTGGCAATCACCAGGCTGGCAAATAGGTAAAAGGCGAGTGTTTGAATCATGTGTCCCGTTTCTCTTCGCGGCGGCGGTTAGCGATACGGCGCATCGGCTTCAAGGTTTGCGGCAATGGCCCGCTCCCACTTGTCCCCGTTGGCCAGCAATTTCGCCTTGTCGTAGAGCAATTCCTCGCGTGTTTCGGTTGAGTATTCGAAGTTTGGACCCTCGACCACGGCGTCCACTGGGCATGCCTCTTGGCAGAACCCGCAATAGATGCATTTGGTCATGTCGATGTCGTAGCGTGTCGTCCGGCGCGAACCGTCCTCGCGGGGTTCGCTCTCGATGGTGATTGCTTGCGCTGGGCACACCGCTTCGCACAATTTGCACGCGATGCAGCGTTCCTCGCCATTGGGATAGCGACGCAAGGCGTGCTCACCGCGAAAACGCGGAGACAACGGGTTCTTTTCGAACGGATAGTTGATCGTCACCTTGGGTCTGAAGAAATACTTCATGGTCAGCGCATGCGCCTTCAGGAATTCCCACAGGGTGAAGGATTTGATCAGTTGTTTGACGGTGCTCATGACTTTAGTTCCGATGCGGTCCGGCAATCGCCCATCAATGGATGTGTTTCGGAGTCGAGAAAGAGGATTGAGCCTGGCCCGTCTTCACGGATCACGTCCGTAACGCCCAAAGCGAACTTCTCAGACTTAGGATCACCAATCCATTCAAGTGGCCCACTGCCACCGTGACCATTTGAAGCTGTCATGCCAAATTCAAGCTGACCGGCCCATTCAGTTGGATAAACGATATCCAATTTTCCGCTGTATTCGTTGCCCCAAGCACGCGCAATATAGACGTTTCGAGGCGCAACAGTTTTGTCTCCGTAATCGTCCGGTGACCGAAGTTGACAAACAGCCGTTGCGCCGACCAACGCCAATTCCTTGGTCGTCGGCTCTGAGGCGGTGAGGTTTGAAAGGTCATTCTTGAAATGCCCCGATGCCATCAAATAACCGCTAATCACGGCAACAAAGACCAAGCTCATCGGCAGGAACACTTTCCAACCGAGCCGCATCAATTGGTCATAGCGGTAACGCGGTACGGTCGCCCAAATCCACGAAAACAGGAAGAAGAAGAAGAACGTCTTGAGCAAGAACCAGATGATGCCCGGCACATAGTACAGCGGAGCCCATTCCACCGGTGGCAACCACCCGCCCATGAACAACAGCGTACATAGCGAGCACATCAGCAAGATGTTGGCATATTCGCCCAACCAGAACAGCGCGAAACTCATCGAGCTGTATTCGGTCTGATAGCCAGCGACGAGTTCAGACTCGGCTTCGGTCAGATCAAATGGTGCGCGCGCAGTCTCAGCCAAGGCGGAGATGAAGAAAACCACAAACATCGGGAACAGCAGCGGATTGAAGAAGAAGCCGTTGATGAAGCCGAGCCCGTGACCCTTTTGCGCCATCACAATGCCGCTCATGTTGAATGTGCCAGCGAACAGCACGACGCATACCAGCACGAAGCCGATCGAGACTTCGTAGGAAATCATTTGTGCGGCGGCGCGCATCGCGGAAAAGAATGGGTATTTGGAGTTACTCGCCCAACCGCTCATCACCACGCCGTAAACGCCCAGCGAACTGATCGCGAGGATATAGAGCAGCCCGACATTAATGTCCGCCAGCACCACGCCAGCGTCGAACGGGATCACCGCCCACGCCGCAAGTGCAACCGTAAATGTGATGATCGGCGCGAGCAGGAATATGCCCTTGTTTGCCGCGCTGGGGATGATGGTTTCCTGCAGGAACACCTTCAAACCATCAGCAAAACTTTGCAGCAATCCAAGCGGACCAACCACATTGGGGCCGCGCCGCATCATAATCGCGCCCAGCACCTTGCGGTCGACATAGATCACCATCGCAACGGCCAGCATCAACGGCAGAGCAATCAGCAAAACCCCTGCAATTGTGGCGGTGAACCACGCAAATTCGTAATTCATGCCAAGGGATTGGAAGAATTCGGTCACTCTTTCAGCCCCCCGACCTTGTCATAGATAGCGATCAGCACGTGGAGAAAGGTGCCATTGGCAACCATGTAGATGCTGTCTGAAAACGCGGAATATGGAGCCAGTGACTTCTGATAGGCCGCTACTCCTTCCAAGCTAGGGTCGGCGTACCCAATCATGGTCGTGATATTGAACCATTGGTTGCCAAGGTTCCAGACAAAGAGAAGAGCGCCGAGTCCGTAAAAAATGAACGGCATGCGTCTCAAAAGGCTAGGGATTCCGCTCACTCTGCCGCCTCCTTCAAACCATCGCCATGCAGCAGTTCAGCCGAGCATTGCTGCATCACGGCGCTGGCGCGAGCAATTGGGTTGGTGAGGTAGAAATCCTTGATCGGATAGGCTTCCAACACGCCGTCTGCCTTTGCCTTTGCGTCAGGCTTGGGCAGCTTGCCATAATCCGCCAGGCCTTCCTCACCCAAAGCGGGTACTTCAGCGATCATCGCGGCCTGCAACTCGGCAAAGCTGTCAAACCCGACGTCCACTTTCAATGCATCGGCAAGCGCGCGAAGGATGGTCCAATCTTCACGAGCATCACCGGGCGCAAACACCGCTTTTTCTGCGAATTGGACGCGGCCCTCTGTGTTGACGTAGGTCCCGTCTTTTTCGGCAAAGCTGGCTGCGGGAAGGATGATATCCGCCGCATGCGCGCCCTTGTCACCATGGTGCCCGATATAGACCTTCAGCGCGTCGGCGAAGGGCTCGAAATTCATCTCATCCGCGCCCAGCGACAGCACAACTTTGGGGCTTGCCGCCACAATATCGGCCATTCCGCCGCTCTGCGCAAAGCCGAGCATCAGCCCGCCCATGCGCGCAGCAGAGAAATGCAGCACGTTGAATTCCGCACCCCAATCCGCCGCCAATGCTAGGGCCTTGGCATGCGCGCCCTTTAGAGCTGCTCCACCGAGGATAATCGCAGACTTATCCGCATCCTTGAAAGCTTCGCCCACGTCCGATGGCAAGTCGTTCAATACGCTCAAATCATTGCCGAGGAAGGTCGCGGGGAATGTTGTGTCCCACTCTGGACCGACCAGAAATACCTTTGCGCCGCGCTTCACTGCTTTGCGCAGGCGAACATTGACCAGCGGCGCTTCCCACCGGATGTGGCTTCCCACGATCAGGATCGCGTCCGCATCCTCAATTCCCGCCAGCGTCGAATTGAAATTCACCGCCGCCAGATTGGACACATCGTAATCCATGCCGGTCTGACGCCCTTCGAGCAGGGTCGAACCGGATGCTTTGAGCAAGCTCTTGGCCGCAAACATGGTTTCGCAATCGAGCATGTCGCCGGCAATCGCAGCAATGCTGGAAGGCGCACCCTTAAGCTGCTTGGCAATCGCTTTGAAGGCCTCGTCCCACCCCGCTTCGGTCAATTTTCCGCGTTTCCGTATGAAAACCTTGTCCAGACGGCGTTTGCTCAGGCCATCGACCTGATAGCGCGCTTTGTCCGAAATCCATTCCTCGTTCACATCATCATTGATGCGTGGGAGCGCGCGCATGACTTCGCGGCCCCGGCTGTCGAGCCGGATATTCGCGCCAATCGCATCGGAAACATCGATGCTGAGCGTTTTCTTCAACTCCCACGGGCGGGCTTCAAACGCATAAGGGGCAGACGTCAAAGCACCCACCGGGCACAAATCGATCACATTGGCGCTTAGCTCATGCTCAGCGGCCTGTTCCAAATAGGTCGTAATCTGCATATCCTCGCCGCGGTAAATCGCGCCGATTTCGTCCACCCCGGCGATCTCTTCAGAGAAACGAACGCAGCGGGTGCAGTGAATGCAGCGGGTCATGATCGTCTTGATCAATGGCCCCATGTTCTTTTCGGTAACGGCGCGCTTATTCTCGTCATAGCGGGAATCGCCGCGACCATAGGCCACTGCTTGGTCTTGCAAATCGCACTCGCCGCCTTGGTCACAAATCGGGCAATCGAGCGGGTGGTTGATGAGCAGGAATTCCATCACCCCTTCGCGCGCCTTCTTGACCATTTCGCTGTCGGTGCGAATTTCCTGGCCCTCGCCCGCTGGCAACGCACAGGACGCTTGCGGCTTGGGAGGACCCGGCTTTACTTCTACCAAACACATCCGGCAGTTACCGGCGATACTTAAGCGTTCGTGGTAACAAAAACGCGGTATTTCCTTGCCCGCAAGCTCGCAGGCCTGCAGCACGGTAGCGCCTGCTGGAACTTCGATTTCCTGTCCGTCTACGGTGACTTTAGGCATTATTCCGCGGCCTCCGCAAATTGGGCATTATGTTCGTGGATGCGTTTTTCCAACTCGGGGCGGAAATGGCGGATCAGGCCTTGGATCGGCCATGCCGCTGCATCGCCCAGCGCACAGATTGTGTGACCTTCAACCTGCTTTGTGACTTCATGCAGCATGTCGATTTCTTCGATGGCCGCATCGCCGGTACGCAAACGCTCCATCATGCGCCACATCCACCCGGTACCTTCGCGGCAAGGGGTACATTGGCCGCAGCTTTCATGCTTGTAAAAATAGCTTAAGCGGCTGATTGCGCGGACAATATCGGTCGACTTGTCCATCACAATGACAGCTGCTGTGCCAAGGCCAGAGCCCAGTTCCTTCAAGCCGTCAAAATCCATCGGAGCGTTGCGGATCTGGTCAGCAGGTACGAGCGGAACCGAAGACCCCCCCGGAATAACCGCCAGCAGATTGTCCCACCCGCCGGTGATGCCTCCGCAATGCTTCTCGATCAATTCTTCAAACGAGATGCTCATCGACTCTTCGACGACGCAAGGCTTCTCAACATGACCCGAGATTTGGAACAATTTAGTGCCCGCATTGCCTTCACGGCCAAAGCTACTGAACCAGCTGGCCCCGCGCCGCAGGATCGTGGGCACAACGGCGATGCTCTCAACATTGTTGACCGTAGTGGGGCAGCCATAAAGGCCCGCGCCCGCAGGAAATGGAGGTTTCAGCCGAGGTTGACCCTTTTTGCCCTCAAGGCTTTCGATCATCGCGGTTTCTTCACCGCAGATATAGGCGCCTGCACCGCGGTGCATGAACACATCGAAATCATAGCCTGAACCGCTGGCATTCTTGCCCAGCAGACCGGCGTCATACGCCTCGTCGATGGCTTTCTGCAGCGTTTCGGCTTCGCGAATATACTCGCCGCGAATGTAGATATAGGCCGCCCGCGCGCGCATGGCGAAACCGGCGACCAGCGCCCCTTCGATTAGCTTGTGCGGATCGTGGCGGATAATCTCGCGATCTTTGCACGAACCCGGCTCGGATTCGTCGGCATTGATGACGAGGAAGCTAGGGCGACCGTCCTTGCTTTCCTTGGGCATGAACGACCATTTTAGGCCGGTCGGGAAACCCGCCCCGCCCCGGCCGCGCAAACCGCTGGCCTTCATCTCGTCAATGATCGCGTCTTCACCGCGCTGGATCAGCGCCTTGGTGTTATCCCAATCGCCACGCGCCTGCGCAGCCTTAAGGCCCCAATCCTGGAAGCCATAGACATTGGTAAAGATGCGGTCTTTATCGGCGAGAGCCATTACCCGTTCTCCCCGTATTCTGGCCCGTAATCATGATTGGCATCGACCATCTCTTTCAGCGTTGTCGCGCCTCCAGAAGGCTCAGACGTATGCCGACCGGGCTCTTGCGTTCCAGCCTTGGGGCTTTCCCCAGCGGCCAGCGCGTCTAGAACTGCGTCGAGGCGTTCGACCGTCAGATCTTCGAAATTATCGTCATTGATTTGAACCATTGGCGCGGTCGCGCAATTGCCCATGCATTCAACCTCGGTCAGGGTCCAAAGGCCGTCTTCAGAGACTTCGCCTTTTGCCATTCCGCGCTTCTTACAGGCCGAGATAATGGCATCACTGCCGCGCAACATGCACGGTGTAGTGCCGCACACTTGGACGTGATATTTCCCAACCGGAACAAGGTTGTACATGAAATAGAAGGTTGCGACCTCAACCACACGAATGATCGGCATGCCGAGATATTGCGCGACATATTCCATCACCGGCAGCGGCAGCCACCCTTGCGTGTTAGTCTCTTCACCCACTTGACGCTGGGCCAAGTCGAGCAAAGGCATCACCGCGGACTTTTGACGGCCCTCGGGATATTTGGCGATGTGATAGTCCGCCTTAGCCTTATACTCAGAAGTAAATTCGAAAGAGCCCCAGCGCGCACGCAATTCTGGTGTATCGGGGGCGAGACGACGATCAGCCACGGCTGAGCCTCCCTTGCAATGCACGTCCGGCATACAGCCCGATCAGCGCGGCAAATGCGGTAGAGAGAACCTCCTTCATCGGAGCCTCCCCATGAAAAGCGGTGAGATAAGCGTAGACGCCGCCTGCAAACAGACAGATCGCAGCAATAAGGATCAAGGCCTCGCGCAGGATCAACGGTCACACTCCCCGAACACCACATCGATGGCGCCCAAAATAGCGGTGGCATCGGGCAACATATGCCCTTTGCACATCATATCCATGGCTTGCAGGTGCGAGAATGCGGTCGGCCTGATCTTGCAGCGATACGGCTTATTGCTGCCATCGCTGACCAGAAAGACGCCAAATTCCCCCTTGGGGCTTTCCGTGGCGACGTAAACTTCGCCTTCGGGGACGTGGAAGCCTTCGGTGTAGAGCTTAAAGTGATGGATCAAGCTTTCCATTGATTGCTTCATCTCGCCACGCTTAGGCGGGGAAACCTTGCCATCATCACTCGCAATCGGACCCTGCGGGATTTCAGCCAGACACTGCTTTATAATCCGGGCGCTTTGGCGGATTTCGGCAATGCGGACCATAAACCGGTCATAGCAATCAGAATTGGTGCCAACCGGAACGTCAAAGTCCATCCGGTCATAGACATCATAGGGCTGCGACTTGCGCAAATCCCATGGGATGCCCGCCGCGCGGATCATCGGACCAGAAAAGCCCCAAGCAATCGCATCTTCGCGGCTGACCACGGCGATATCGACATTGCGCTGTTTGAAAATGCGGTTGTCGATCACCAGGCTCATCGCGTCGTCGAACAATTGGAAGAACCGATTGTCGAGCCATTCGCCAATATCAACCAGCAGCTTCTCGGGCACGTCCTGATGCACGCCACCAGGGCGGAACCAGGCCGAGTGCATACGCGCGCCGCTCGCCCGCTCAAAGAAATTCATGCAATCTTCGCGAAGATCCATGATCCAAAGGTTTGGCGTAAATGCGCCCACATCCAAAACATGGGCGCCCATGTTGAGCATATGGTTGGATATGCGCGTCAGTTCCGCGAACATGACCCGCAGATATTGCGCCCGCTCTGGCACTTCCAGATTGAGCAGCTTCTCGATCGCCAGCACATAGGAATGCTCCTGACACAGTGGCGAACAGTAATCGAGCCGGTCAAAATACGGCAGCGCCTGCAGATAGGTCTTATGCTCGATCAGCTTTTCAGTGCCACGATGGAGCAGGCCGATATGCGGATCAACGCGTTCGATGATCTCGCCATCCAGCTCCATCACCATGCGCAAAACGCCGTGGGCGGCCGGGTGTTGGGGACCGAAATTTATCGTGTAATTGGAGATGACTTCGCCGTCAGTGGTGGGCGATTGTTCGAGTTGGACGGTCATGACTTACCCCCCTCTTCTGCCTTCTCGTCGGCCTTCTCATCTCCGGGAAGCACATAATCGGTGCCTTCCCATGGAGACATGAAGTCAAATTGCCGCAAATCCTGAGCCAATTCGACAGGCTCATAAACAACCCGCTTTTCCTCTTCAGAATAGCGCAATTCGGTATAGCCGGTGAGCGGGAAATCCTTGCGAAAAGGATGCCCCTCAAATCCGTAATCGGTCAGAATGCGGCGCAAATCATTATTGCCAGCGAACAGCACACCATAAAGGTCGAAGACTTCGCGTTCGAGCCAGCCAGCATTGGGCCAAAGACCAGTGATTGAGGGAACAGGTGTTGCCTCATCCGTCGATAGCTTGACCATAATCCGGTGGTTTTTGGTCAGGCTCAGCAGCATGTAGACCACTTCGAAACGCTCTGCCCGCTCAGGGTAATCGACCCCGGCGATCTCCATCATTTGCTGATAGGAGTGATCGTCGCGCAAAGTCTTGAGAACATCGGCGATGCTGTCGCGCTGAACGGTAAAAGAAACCTCGCCATGCTTTTCGACTGACGAAAGCAGATTGTCGCCCAAGGCCTTGCCAAGGGTCTCAATCACGCCGTCATTCGAGGCAAATTTTGGAGCGGGGTGGACGGCGCTCATCGTTCGATCGTCCCAACCCGGCGAATTTTGCGCTGCAATTGCATCACGCCATACAGCAGAGCCTCTGCTGTTGGTGGGCAACCGGGTACATAAATGTCCACCGGAACGATCCGGTCACAACCGCGCACGACGCTGTAAGAATAGTGGTAATAGCCGCCGCCATTGGCGCAGCTACCCATGCTGATCACATATTTGGGATCAGACATCTGATCGTAAACCTTGCGCAATGCAGGAGCCATCTTGTTGCACAGCGTACCTGCCACGATCATCAGATCGGACTGTCGCGGTGAAGCGCGCGGCGCAGCGCCAAAGCGTTCCATATCATAGCGCGGCATATTGGCATGGATCATTTCCACCGCACAACAGGCCAAGCCAAAGGTCATCCACCACAGTGACCCTGTGCGCGCCCATTGGAACACATCCTCGGTCGAGGTAAGCAAGAATCCTTTGTCATTCACTTCGGTTTGCAAAGCATCGAAGTAATCAGCGTCAGGCCGGCGAATTTCTCCACCGACTGCTGTTGGCATTTGCGCAATAGCTTCGGTCGCGCTGATCGGCGCGGTTGGCGGCGTTATAATCGTGCTGGAAGTCATTTTCGAAGAATTACTCATTCCCAATCCAGAGCCCCCTTCTTCCATTCATAGGCAAGGCCGATGGCCAGGATGCCGAGGAATATCATCATGCCGCCCCAACCCTGCCAACCTGTTTCGCCCAGACTAACCGCCCAGGGGAACAGAAATGCTGCCTCCAGATCGAAGATAATAAAACTGATCGCGACCAGATAAAACCGAACGTCAAAACGGGCGCGTGCATCCTCAAATGCAGGAAAGCCGCATTCATATTCACTGAGTTTTTCGGCGTCTGGATTGTGCGCCCCAGTCAGCCGTGAAACCCCCATCGGGAGGAACACAAACAGACAGGACAAACCCAGCGCGATAAACAAGAAAATCAGGATCGGTAAATATTGACTGAGATCAACCACTCGGCAGTCCTAATTGGAAGGCAAAAGTTGCCCAGCCTCTAGGCCCCTCGCAAGCGCTGTGCAAGGGCACGAATCGCGTAAATCTGCGAATATGTGTTGCGTGGAACAGCACAAACACGCTGTTCAATAACTGCAGAAGTTTACGGTTTGATTTGCAACCGTCTGATCTGAGTTTCGACAGTTGGTTTGTCTTGCGCCGGTTTACCGTCAACATAACGGTCCCATTGACCGGTCCCGACATAGATCAACGCATCGCCATCAATCGACCCGCTAAGCGGTTCCGTCCATTCAGGATTTGCTTGCTCCAGCACACGGTGACCAACCACCCTATTGCCATCGTCAGAGAGCTCGAAAGCGCTGATCCGCATGGGGCTGGTGCCGTTCTGAACCACGATCAATTCTTTGCCATGCCTCCACATTGCATCGACGCCATCCATGATAATAGGAATGTCGCTTGCAAGCCGAGCAACACCGCCACTGTCGAGGTCGATGATTGCAATCCCATAGCGGTAATCGCTGACGTATAGCTTGGTGTTGTCTTCGCTTGTCACGAGCCCTTGAGGCGAACGAAATGTTCCCATCGGAACAAGAGGCACCAAACGCTCTTGCTCCAGCGAAGCCTTATAGACCCCGCCGGCAATCGGATCACTTGCGTATAATGTCCCGTCCGGTCCAACCGTTATGTCAGAAGGGTTCACACCTTCTGGCGCCGGAATCTCTTGGCGCCCTTCTGCTACATTCACCATTCGGTAGAGACCGCTATAACTGCTCTCTTCCTTTTCCGAGCCATCGATATTGCTAGATGCTATCCACAAGCTCTGCCGGTCTTCGTCCCATACCATCCCGCTAACATTGTCTGCGCCAGTGTTATCAAAGTGAATGACGTTACCAGAAGAGAACAAAGCGGTTACATGTTTGTCCATTACGGCTGTCGCCAAAAACTTTGGCCGCGGAGTCATGTTGAGCTGAATGTTCTCAGGAAAGCGAATAACGGTTTCCAACAGGCCTGCCGACGCCGGAAATGTAGCGATAACCTCGCTCGACCCTATAACTTCTGGCTTGGCGCGCAGCCTCTCTGCAATACGGCCCGGATCAACGCCTTCAAGAAGTTTGGGTATTTGTGTCTGTGCGACATCGCTGAACACATAACCGCGATCATAAAGCCATTCGAGCGTATCCATAACCTGCTCGACTTCGCCTGCGGCCAGTAATGGTTGCAACAAACGCAGCCGCACATTCCCGCTGTCGGGAAAGTCACGAGCAAGCTGTTCCAACCCTGCGATGTCGCGAACTTCGCCGGTTTCGGCCCCGACGTTACGCCAGAGTTGAGCACTGGTCGGCGCTTCTCTCAAAACAGCAGGCACTGGCGATGCTACAATTGGCTCATCAGCTAGCGCACAACCCGAGCAGATCAGCGCAGTCGAGGCCAGCAGCAATCGCATCACTTCAATTGTGCGGCCAGAGCCTTGTCCGTCGCCTTGCCATATGGCGGCTTAAAGCCACCCAGCTTGGCAATATCGATCTTGGGTTGCTGGTATACCGCGCGTGCATGGCTGAACTCGCGGAAGCCTTCTACGCCATGGTAAGACCCGATGCCCGATGGGCCGATCCCGCCGAACGGCAAATCATGCATCGAAATGTGAAAAATCACGTCATTTACCGTGACACCGCCAGAGATCGTGCGGCTTAGCACTTGCTCTTGCTCGGCCTTGTCGTCGCCGAAATAATACAGGCCAAGCGGACGATCATTTGCGTTCACATAGTCAATCGCTTCATCCATATTGCGATAAGTTTTGACCGGTAGAACCGGCCCAAACATTTCTTCTTGCATCGCCAGCATGCTGTCCTCGACATTGCGCAGGATCGTCAAAGGCATCTTGCGCGCATTGGTGTTCGAGAAATCCTCGTTGGCGGGGTTTACTTCGATAACTTCGGCGCCCTTGGCACGGGCATCGGCAACAACATCCTGTAAACGGTCAAAATGGCGATCCGAAACCAGCGAGGCATAATCATCATTATCGAGCAAGGTCGGATACATTGCAGAGGCCGCATTGCTGACACCGGCGATTGCCTCATCTTCCATATCCTCTGGAACGAACAAATAGTCAGGCGACAGGCATATTTGACCTGCATTCAACATTTTGCCCAGTGCGACACGTTCGCCAGCCTTCGTCATGTCGGCGCTGCGGCCCATAAATACCGGGCTCTTGCCGCCCAATTCCAGTGTCACCGGAACAAGATTGGCAGATGCAGCTTCCATGACCCGCCGACCCGTGGCGGTAGAGCCGGTAAATACCAGGTGATCGAACGGTAGCGATGAGAATTGAGCCGCCACTTCTGGGCCGCCGGTTACAACTGCCAGCTCGTCAGGGGTGAAGTATTCCTCGACCAGCTCGGCCATCAGCAGGGATGTGCGCTCGGTAAATTCGCTCGGCTTGATCATCGCGCGGTTGCCCGCAGCAAATACTTGCATCAGCGGCCCGAATGCCAAGTTGACTGGGAAGTTCCACGGGCTGAGGATGCCCACAACTCCCTTCGGTTCGTAACGCACCTCTGCCTTTGCGCCCAACAGGCCGAGCGGGAATTGGACTTTGCGTTTTTCAGGCTTTGCACAGGAGGCCATTTGCTTGAGAGCATATTGGCCTGATCCCACTGTCGCTGCAATGTCCGTCAAAATCGACTGCTGAATGCTCCGACTGCCAAAGTCTGAAGCCATGACCTTGGCAAAATCATCGGCATGATCTTTTAACAAAGAGATCGCGCGATTTATGCGGTCTGCGCGCTTCGCGATTGGTTCTGGGCGCTGAGCGGTAAATGTTGTGCGTTGCAATTCTAGCAAGCGATCCATTTCGGCTTTCTTTGAGTCTGACATCACGTGCTCTCCCGCTATTATTGGTTCCGCCCCTTTTCGGTTGCGGATTGCAATGCGTATTTGCCTATGCTGGCCGCAAACACAAGAACATACGAATAACCAAGCCTTCAGAATTGATATTGACCCAGTCCGACCGTACATGGACGGCATTCTCCCAATACTATTAAGGTCCCGTCCCTATGCCTCAGCTTTCGCAATCCGACCCCATTGTCATCCTGTCCTATGCCCGCACCCCAATGGGCGGCATGCAAGGCGCTTTGTCCGATGTTGCAGCAACCGACCTAGGCGCGACTGCGGTGAAAGCGGCGGTTGAGCGGTCTGGTGTAGAGCCCGACGCATTTGACCGGATTTACATGGGCTGTGTCTTGCCCGCTGGATTGGGCCAAGCACCTGCACGTCAGGCCGGGATCAAGGCTGGCCTGCCTAAATCCGTCGAAGCAACGACCGTGAACAAGGTTTGTGGCAGCGGTATGCAGACCGTGATTATGGGATCCGAGGCGCTGGCATCTGGTACGATCGACATGGTTATTGCTGGCGGCATGGAGAGCATGACCAATGCCCCATACCTTATGAAGAAGCACCGTTCCGGCGCTCGCATCGGACATGATACCGCTTACGACCACATGTTCCTCGACGGGTTGGAAGATGCGTATGAGGCAGGCCGAGCGATGGGCACATTTGCTCAAGACACTGCCGATCAATATCAGCTAACGCGCGAGAATATGGACGAATATTCCATCGAATCTCTGCGCCGTGCCAATGCCGCCATTGAAAGCGGCGCTTTCGCCGACGAAGTCGTTCCAGTGACATTCTCGACCCGCAAGGGCGAAGTTACCGTCGAAGTTGACGAGCAGCCCGGCAAAGGTCGCCCTGACAAGATTCCCCAACTACGCGCAGCATTTGCAAAGGACGGCACGATTACCGCTGCGACATCTAGCTCAATCTCGGATGGTGCCGCCGCAGTTGTCCTGACCCGTGCCAGCGTCGCGGAGGCAAAAGGCCTGACGCCAGCAGCCAGAATTGTTGCTGCAGCGGCTCACGCTCGTGAACCGAAGGACTTTACGATTGCCCCGGTTGGCGCGATTGAGAAAGTGTTGGAAAAGGCTGGCTGGAGCATCGACGATGTCGAGCTATGGGAAGTGAACGAAGCCTTCGCATGTGTTGCCATGTTCGCAATGAAAGACATCGGCATTCCGCATGACAAGATCAATGTGAACGGTGGAGCGACAGCACTGGGCCACCCTATCGGTGCATCGGGCACGCGGATCATCGTCACTTTGCTCAACGCATTGAAGAAGCAGGGCAAAACCAAAGGCGTTGCCAGCCTGTGCATTGGCGGCGGTGAAGCCACGGCCCTCGCAGTAGAAATCACCTAAACGCGCGAATTTCGCGTAATCAAAGTTCCGTGCTAGCGTCCGCGCACGGTATCGAATTGTTGGGGGACATTCTAATGCGTGCATTCCGTTTACAGATTTGCGTTGCCGCATCTGTCGTGCTTGTCCCGCTGGCCGGATGCTCCAAACCGGAGGCGCCAGAACAACTCGAACAGATTGAAGCCGCCATTGTTGAGAACGACGAAAACAGTGTGGTGGCCGGTGCATTTACTGGCGAGTTTAGCGCGAAGGACGCCGATGGAAACGAAGCCATCTGGACGCTGAACGCCGACAATAGTTTTACGCTGGCAGCAGACGGGATTGACCCGGTCGGCGGAAGCTATACCCATACCGAAACAGAAAATGGCGCAACATTATGCGCCAACCCTGACGATGCAGACGCAGGGGAAATATGCTGGGAGCTAACACAACCCGGGGAAGGTGAAAGCTGGACAGCAACCTCAGATGATGGTTCTGTCCTAACAGTGAATAGGGTCGGTAATGGTTCGAACTGAACCAAAACCAAATGGAGAGTAAAATGAAGAAGTTGATTGCACTTGCAAGTATCGCAGCATTGGCTGCCTGTGCCGAAGCGGAAGCGCCAGCGGTTGAAGAAGCAGCGGAAGAAGTGGCAGCACCTGCCCCCGTTGGTGCGGGCACTTATGAAGTAACTTATGCCGATGGAACCGTCGGCACAATGGCGAGCACAGAAGAAGGCACCTTCACAACAACCATTGGTGACCAAACAACCAGCGGAACCATTGTCGAAGAAGACGGCAAAGTCTGCTTTGATGCAGATGGAGACGAAGAAGGCGCCTCATGCTGGACCAACAGCCCAGCTGGCGAAGACGGCTCTTTCACATCAGTTAGCGACGACGGTGACACCGTGTCGGTTGCTCCTGTGGCCGCAGAAGAAGAAGCCGACGCTGAAGGCTAAGGTTTTCTAACTTAGGTTTCGGAAGGGCGGTCCAGCGATGGGTCGCCCTTTCTCGTTTCAGCTTGCTGATTACGGGTCGCCGTCGCCCCACAATCGTTCGGCCTTCACCCAGCCATCGCGACCTTGGACGTTTATCCGGCACCATCCATCGGCGCAACTGCCCAGAACGCCAACTACGCCGGGTTCAAGATTCCACTTCAGATCGGCAGTCTCAGTCGGCTCAGACTTCATGGCAGCCAATCCCTCGCCCACCACAAGCGCACCGCGATCTGGTGTCAGCAGCCGTGCCACAACCCAACCCTGGGTTCCGTCTTTATCCTGAATCAAGCGCCAGCCTTCCATCACCCGGATGACTTTCACCGGCAATCCCTTGCGCTTGTAAACCCAGTCGATGCGATAATCGGGGCTTGGGCCGACCCTCATATTGACCTCGCCTGCCCGCATCGCAGCCCAATAAGGGGTTTCGCGATTTTGGGCCGTGGCCATTGAAGTGGGCGACAGCAAAGCGACAAATGTGAAGATGGTTAGAAAGGATCTCATTTCGCTGATTGCAATACCCTTTTGCTGGGCACTGCTTCAACCCCAATTGTTTCCAAGCTTGACCATGTCGCCCCGACCGTCCTAGCGCAACACCATGCCAAATGCTGAAGCGCCCTCGCGCAAACCGATTGATCGCACCCCCAGGGTCTTTGTGACCCGCCAGCTCATGCCCAGCGTAGAACACCGCATGAGCGAGCTGTTCGAGACCACTCTCAACAGTGATGACACTCCGCTGAGCCGTGAGCAATTGATTGCTGCCATGCGGAGCAATGATGTGCTGGTACCGGCAGTAACCGACCGCATTGATGCCGAGATGATCGAGCAGGCGGGCGACGATTTACTGCTGATCGCCAGCTTTGGCGCAGGAACCGAGCATATTGATCTGGCCGCTGCGGCCAAACGCAAGATCATGGTCACCAACACTCCCGGCGTGTTCACAGACGATACCGCTGATCTGGCTATGGCCGGGATTATCGGCGTGCCGCGTAGGATCCGAGAAGGCACAGCCTTGGTTCGTCGCGGCGAATGGACTGGCTGGGCTCCGTCCGGATTGCTGGGGCGCAAGCTAGGCGGCAAAGTTCTGGGAATTGTTGGCATGGGCAGAATCGGTCAAGCGGTGGCCCATCGTGCCAGCGCGTTCGGACTTAAAGTCGCCTATTACGGCAGACGGCAATTGCCAGAGGCTCTGGAACAAATGTTGAGCGCGCGTTTCGTGCCCGATCTGGATGATCTGGCTGCGGAGGCGGATATTCTGACACTCCATTGCCCTCTTTCAGAGGAAACCCGCGGATTGTTGGATGAACGACGCATTGGCCTGATGAAACAAGGTGCAAGCATCATCAACACCGCGCGCGGCGAATTGATCGATCAAGAGGCGTTGATAGCGGCCCTGTTCGCAGGCAAATTGGCTGGCGCAGCATTGGATGTTTATCCCGATGAGCCCAATGTTGACCAGCGCTTGCTCGACCATCCCAATGTCATGACATTGCCGCATATCGGTAGCGCAACAGCCGAAGGTCGCGAGGCTTCGGGAGAGAAGATCATCGCCAATATCCGCTTTTGGATGGACGGCCACAGGCCCCCCGATCAGGTGCTTGAGGCGCTTATCCGATAACTTTCTCCGCAAGCATTTATATTATGATTACGTGCGGGGTTGAACATCAGACAGAAAATGTCCTAACGCGCCGGTTCAAAGTGCCAACGCAAAAGTATGGCATACGCAAGAGGATGCTTCATGCTGCGTTACTGGACGGCGTTTTTGGCGCTTATTTCTATTCCCACGATCGCTATTGCTCAGGACGGTGCAGCCGTTGCTAGCGATAGCGGAGACACAGCCTGGATTTTAACCGCTTCGGCTCTTGTCTTGATGATGACCCTGCCCGGACTTGGCCTGTTCTACGGCGGTCTTGTGCGCGGCAAGAACTTCCTATCGGTTCTTATACAATGCGGAGCAATTGCCGCTGCTGCATCTGTCTTGTGGGTTGTTGCCGGGTACACATTCGCATTTGGCACCGTCACCAACGGTTGGCTGGGTGCCGGTAATGCGTGGATGCTCGGCGGTATGGGCTTGGTCAGAGATGGCACCACCATGCCAGAAAGCACCTTCGCTTTGTTCCAGATGACGTTTGCCGTCATTACCCCTGCCCTGATGGTTGGCGCATGGGTTGACCGTGCCCGCTTTGGCTGGGTGGTTGGTTTTTGCGCCTTATGGGGTTTGGTGGTTTACGCCCCCGTTGCGCATTGGGTCTGGGGCGGAGGTTGGCTTTCGCAACAATTCGGCGTGCTCGATTTTGCTGGCGGGATTGTGGTTCACACCACCGCTGGCGTGTCTGCTCTTGTCATTGCCATGATGCTGGGGCGCCGCGACGGTTTCCCAAGCAAAATCATGTTACCGCATGCACCGGGTCTGACAATGGCCGGAGCTGCGCTGCTTTGGGTTGGTTGGTTCGGCTTTAACGGCGGCTCCGCCTTCACCGCCAGCAGCGACGCGTCAAACGCGATCATCAACACCCATGTCGCCGCCAGCGCAGCCGCTCTCACATGGCTGCTGATCGAGAAATTTACGGTCGGAAAGCCGACCAGCGTTGGCTGGGCAACTGGTGCGATTGCTGGCTTGGCCACAGTCACTCCTGCGGCTGGATTTATCGCTCCGGGCGCAGCAATATTATTTGGTATTTTGGCGAGCATTGTTTGCTTTGCAGCAATCCAGCTCATTACGCAGCGCTTAAAGATCGACGATTCGCTCGACGTCTTTGCGGTCCACGGCGTGGGTGGTATCCTCGGCACGCTGTTGCTTGGGGTGTTCTTGTCCGACACCTTAGGCGGTGCCGGATATGGCGACGGCGTTACCATGGGCAGCCAGTTCATCGGACAATTGCTGTCGGTTCTGATTGTTGCCGCATGGAGCGCGATTGCGACAATCGTCCTCGCCAAACTGGTTGGAATGGTGATCCCAATGCGGACTAGCCAAGATGACGAACGCGAAGGGCTAGACATTTCCAGCCATGGTGAGCGCGGTTGGGAACTCGATTGATTTTCAGATTAGCGCTGTGCAAAGTGACCCTGCAATGTCGAGCTCTACGCCCAATATAAGCGAACTTTGCGTGTCCTGCGGCTTGTGCTGTTCAGGTGCAGTGTTCTCGCACGCAAAACTATCCGAGGCGGACAAGGACGTGCTGGCCCAAAGCGGTGTTAGCGCAGGTGATGGCACTTATACCGAAGACCGGTTGCACCTGCCTTGCCGGCTTTTGCAAGGCACTGCTTGCTCGATCTATGATCGGGGTCGACCGCAGGTTTGTGGCGAGTATTTATGCAAACTTGCTCGCGAGCTGGATGCAGGTGAGATCAGTCTAGCGGAGGCAAAACAAGTCACCACCAAAGCACGGGAATTGCTTGATGATGCGAGCAGCGGCTTGCCCGCTGGCACTAACATTTCCACTGGCGCCAAAGCTTTGCTTGATGACGAGCTGCCAAACAGTCCCGAGCGAGCGAAAGCTGTAAAAACCCGCCTTGCCTATGTCGCCTTGCAAACTCTGGTCGACAAACGCATTCGGACCAAAGACCAAAAATGGATTGAAGTTTCTGCAATGCGATAATTCAATCGCACAATCGCTCAATCGCCGGAAAGTATCCGATCGACCAATTCCTTCACGGTTGGCGTGAAATTGTTGGAATAGAACGGGTCTTGCTTGAACCGGTATGCCGCATGTCCGGCAAATGCCAGATTGTCATCCGGATGACCGCCATGGGCGATATCCTGCAACGTTTTTTGAATGCAGAAGCTGCGCGGATCGGCCAATCTGCCGGTGGTGTAATCATCATGGTCTTTCCATGAAGAAAATCCGCAATGGGATAGGCAGCCCATGCAATCCTGTTGATCTTTGCGGATCACATCGCGCTTGTCCGGGGTCACGAACACAATTGTATTATCCGGGGTTTTCAGCGCTTCGGTGTGGCCCTCAGCCATCCAACCCAGCGCCTTTTGGCGATCGTCGGGCTTCACCCAAAAATTCTTGCCTTTGCCCTCATCGCTTAAGGGAACAGTGCCTTCCTCTTCATCGCGTTTGAAGATTGCGATCTGCCTATCGCTGCGATGCATCAGATCATATAAGAACGGCGTCTTTACAGCCGAGGAATAAAACCCTGTGGGCGAGAATTTGTGCAGCAGCACCCCGCCCGGTTCAACATTGCGCAGAACCTCTTTCCAGACATCGGGGATCGGGCTTTCCTTGGTCAGCAAAGGCCGTGTGCCGAATTGGAAGGCAATTTTGCCAAGCTCAGGATTGTCGATCCAATCTTCCCACTCGCGCAGGAACCAAACGCCGCCTGCCATCACGATGGCTGTATCTTCGGATACGCCTTCCTTGCGCATCGTCTCTCGCAAAGCTTTAACGCGGGGAAACGGGTCTTCTGGTTTGGTTGGGTCTTCTGCGTTGGACAGGCCATTGTGTCCGCCAGCCAACCAAGGGTCTTCATACACCACAGCGGCCATCAATTCTGGCTCTTTGGAATAGCTACGTTTCCACAATGCTCTGAACGCACGAGCCGAACTGATAATCGGCAGATAGTGGACATTATGCCGCGCGGCGATCTCAGCCAGCTTGTACGGCATGCCGGCCCCGCATGTGACGCCGGTTACCAATCCCTTGGTGTTTTCAAGCACGCCTTCCAGCACTGCTTGGGCACCGCCCATTTCCCACAGGACGTTGATATTGATGGCACCCTTGCCACCCGAAACATCATGCGCGCGGCGGACCTGCTCGGTTGCGCCGTCAATCGCATAACGGATTAACTCTTGGTGCCGTTCGCGGCGGGTCGCCTGCGGATAGACTTGCGGAATAGCATCGCCATTCTCGTCATAGCTATCAGCGTTCACCGCACTGACTGTGCCGATACCGCCTGCTGCGGCCCATGCTCCAGAACTGGAATGATTGGTTGCCGAAACGCCCTTGCCGCCTTCGATCAGCGGCCAAACTTCACGTCCGCCATATTGGATCGGACTTAGTCCCTTAAACACTCAGCAACTCCCCTTAAGACCGCCTACCTGTTTCGGCGGTTCTTTCTTGCCCACCCCCTAGCTCAGTTGGAGCGAGAATGCGCAGTTTTTATCTCATCAGCTTGTGGATGGTCGACCTATTCTTTCTTGCTCAGGCTGCAAGGTACAATTTCCGCCGGTTCTGGTCGCGCTCCATCGGGTTCAAACCGAGCGAAATAGCCGCGAATATCGGGCTTTTCGATGAATTCGACCATACGATATCCCACCGCCTTAAATTCGCAAACCAGCAACAAAGGCGGAATGCCATGACGGTCCGTTGGTCTGTCAGTGTCGACTACGACCACTTGTCCGCTTTCGGCCAAGGCCGGTCGCAATTGCCACAGGAACGCGTAAGGCTCGACCACCTCGTGATACATGTGGACCAAGAATATCCGGTCAAAACTGTCTGCGGGAAGCTGAGGATCGTCCGGTTCGCCCAATTTGATCGACACATTGTCGAGCCGCTCTCGCTCTACGCGTGACCCGAGCCTTTCCAACGCCTCGCGATCAATGTCTTGAGCCAAAACCCGGCCTGTCTGTCCAACCCGAGTGGCCAATCTAACGGTGTAGTAGCCTTCGCCCGCACCAATATCGGCCACGGTCATCCCATCGGCGATATTGGCCAAATCCATGACCTTTTGAGCCTCGCCGCGGCTGTCGCGCGCATCTTCATTGGAGAATTCATTGGAGGTAACTTTGGAAACCGGGCGATCGGCCATCGGGAAGGCCATCGCCGTCTCTGCCCTCTCGGCCGTTTCTTGCGCAGGCTCACATGCAGCCATCATCGCAAAAGCCGGAAGCAAGGCGATCAAGCGCCTCATTCCACGTCCTCCACCTCAACCTGCTCACCCGTCACACGCTGGGCCAATGCAGCCGAAATGAACGCATCCAGATCACCATCCAGCACATTGTCGGGCGAACTAGAAGTCTCCCCCGTGCGCAAATCCTTCACCATCTGATAGGGCTGTAGCACGTATGACCGGATCTGGTGCCCCCAACCAATCTCGCTCTTTTCCTGATATTCGCCGCTCGCCGCAGCTTCCCGGTCCGCCATTTCGCGCTCAAACAGCCGCGCCTTCAGCATATTCATCGCCGTAGCGCGGTTCTTGTGCTGGCTTCGGTCATTCTGGCTTGCAACAACAATCCCGGTTGGTTGGTGGGTGATCCGCACCGCTGAATCGGTCGTGTTGACGTGCTGACCACCCGCGCCCGACGCGCGATAAGTATCAATTTTGAGATCGCTTTCATTGACCTCAACTTCGAAATCATCGTCGATCACAGGATAAACCCAGATCGAGCTGAAACTGGTATGGCGCCTTGCCGAGCTGTCATAGGGGCTGATCCGGACAAGCCGATGCACGCCGCTTTCGGTCTTGGCATAGCCATAGGCATTCTCGCCCTTCACCAGCAAAGTCGCGGATTTGATCCCCGCCTGCTCGCCAGCGTGATAATCAACCACTTCGACTTTGTAGCCGCGACGTTCCGCCCAGCGGCTGTACATGCGTTGGAGCATTTCTGCCCAATCCTGGCTCTCGGTACCGCCTGCACCGGCATGGATTTCGATATAAGTGTCGTTGGCGTCGGCTTCTCCCGACAGCAAGGCCTGAACCTTGTCGGCATCGGCACGGTCGGCCAGCTTTGATAGGCTGGTGAGCCCATCTTTGACGATGTCGTCTTCGCCCTCGGCCTCGCCCATTTCGACGAACTCAATTGCGTCCGACATTTCAGAAGAGATGGTGTTGACCGTATCAACCGCATTCTCGAGCATTTTTTGCTCGCGAGAGACAGCTTGAGCCTCCTTGGGGTTGTCCCACAGGCTCGGATCCTGAACGCGCGCGTTCAATTCGTCGAGACGACGCAGCGCGCGCTCCCAATCCAGCGATTGGCGAACCAGCGACAGCGCCGCTTCAATCCGATCTATATTGGCCTGCCCCTCGGCACGCATAGGAATTACCTCTCAAGAGTTCGCTTGCCCGCTTAGCGCAAGCTTCGTGTTTGTAAAGAAAAGTGCTGGTGAACAACGGTCTGTTGCACAGGAACAGGAACAATCTGGTTCCGTTTTGCCGCGCTAATAAATGCCGCCCTGATCCTCGACAAAATCGCTCGGCTGCTCAAAATCATCGCGGCCATAGCCAGCGTCATTTTGGGCCCGCCGTATAAGCGCCAAAATCTCTTCGCGCATTGCAGCAATCTCGTCTTGTCGGGTTGAGCGTGGCGGCTCTGTGTCAGGCTTGAACGCTTCCCAGATAATATCCGCCATTGGCTCGTCAGATGGCCACCCATCGAACACACGCTTGCCAGTGCGGCGATCCACCCGAACCATCCTGATGCCATTCGGCGCAACCGCTGGCTCATCATTCCAGCGATCTTTCGTGGTTTGGACAAATTGTTTGAAGATCGGCGCAGCGGTGTTGCCGCCTTGTACCCATCCACCCAAATTGCGTGGTCGGTCATGCCCCACATAGACACCGGCAACTATCTCTGGCGAGCCGCCAACAAACCAAGCATTGGTCGGGCCTGACGTGGTTCCGGTTTTGCCAAACAGCGGCAGGTTGAGGTCTCGAAGGCGAACCGCCGTACCGCGCGTCACCACGCCTTCGAGCATATGGACCACTTGAAATGCGGTTCTGGCATCCATCACAGGTTGCCCCATCTTGCCCATACGCGGCATCGGCTGACCATCCCATTCAGGCATATTGCAGCCTTCGCAGCGACGCTTGTCAGCTTTCCAAATAACTTTGCCGCGACGGTCCTGAACATAGTCAATGACGGTGGATTCATGCAGCCTGCCGTGATTGGCCAATGCCGCATAGGCATTCACCATCTGCTTAACCGTGGTGTCGCCAGCACCCAATGCAAAGGCGGGATAAGGCTGATAAGAACCGATGCCTACCCGCTCAAATGTATCGATGACTTGAGGCATACCAGCATCCATCGCGATATGGACCGTCATCAGATTGCGCGATTGTTCCAGCCCCCAACGCATAGTGTGAACGCCGCCAACACTGCCGCTGAAATTGCGGAAGCATTTCTCGCCCAGATCAGAGCCTTGGTAATAACAAAATGTCTCGTCCGGCACTTCTGTGGCCGGAGTCATCCCATTCTCTAGCCCGGTGGCATAGACGAAGGGCTTGATGGTGGAGCCGGGCTGACGATCAGCCTGCGTTGCCCGGTTAAAGTCTGACAACCGGTGATCAAACCCGCCCTGCATCGCGAGAATGCGTCCGGTTTGAACCGACTGCGCCAAAAAGCCGCCCGATACTTCTGGGATAGATTGAACTCGGAAACCGCTCCCGCTGGGCGCGACCGCTACGACATCTCCCGCTTTCAAACCGCTGGGCGGGCTGACGATGGGCGCTTCCTCGCCATCGGAAAAACCAATGGTAGCGCGCGAACCATTGCGCTTAGTCACGACCCCAACCCGCCAATTATCGTAGCGAACGGTGAGGTAAGAGCTGGCCAACTGACCAGCCCAATTGCTTTCGCTCACGTCGATAGTCGCAATAGCTCCGGCCCAACCGCGATTGCCGTGGTAACGCCTGAGGCCTGCACGCAAAGAATCGCGAGCAGCGGATTGCAATTCCGGATCAAGCGATGTGCGCACCCACAGTCCGCCAGCATAGACGCTGTTCTCGCTTGTTTCAGCGGTCTCTCCAAACTGCTCGATCAGTTGCCGGCGCACTTCTTCCAGGAAATATCCAGCATCGACGGTCCGGGTTTGCGATGCCTGCCTGACAAGGCCAAGCGGCATATTTTGCGCAGCTTGCATTTCGGCGTCAGAAATGAAGCCATTGTCTTCCATCTGCCGCAGCACAAAATCGCGCCGTTCAACCGCAATGTCGCGATTGGCGGTCCGGCCATAGCGTTCGGGCGCCTTGGGCAAGATCGCCAGAAACGCCATTTGATGCAGCTCAAGATCACCAACGTCGCGGTCGAAATAGGCCCGCGATGCCGCCTGCACGCCAAAACTGCGACGGCCGAGCGGAATTTCGTTGAGGTACAGCTCGAGGATTTCCTGCTTGCTCAGCACATCTTCAATACGGCTGGCGAGGATCATTTCTTTGAGCTTGCGGGTGACCGAATACTCATCCCCCAACAGCAAGTTCTTCGCGACCTGTTGGGTAATGGTTGAACCGCCAACCGCGCGTTCGCCAGAGTTGAACTTTACCGCATAATCGAAAACTGCGTTGGCAGTGCCGGTGATATCCACCCCGCTGTGGGAGAAAAACGTCTTATCCTCTGCGGCCAGATAAGCTTCGATCAGCTGTTCTGGGAAATCAACATATTGCAGCTGGACCCGACGCTCGCGGGCGTAAGAATGGACAATCTCGCCATCAATCCCGCGCACCATAGTTGGCAGAGGCGTTTCGTAATCGACCAGTGATTCTGCGTCAGGGAGATCACTCGCCAACCACGCCCAAGCGATCATCCAAAAGGCGACCAAAGCGGCAAGCGCCAGCGCCGCCAATTTGAACCAGCGGTTGGCCCGCCAGTTTTCCTTGAACCAAGCGAGCGCGACCTTGGGATCGTTCGTCAGCCGGTGCCGGAAATATTCGAGGTTTGACTGTTGTTCCATGTTCGTCAGCGCGCCCTAGCACGCACATTCTTACTCTTGCCAGAACCAATAGTCATCGTTCGCGTTTTGCCGCCTAATTTTGCGAGCGGCTAGCGAAATGTATCCTGATGGCTCGCGCCATAACATTGGCGAAGGCAGTTTGACCTTCTTCGGATAAGAGGCGCTGAGCATCTTCATTGTTAGTCACAAAGCCTGCTTCAAAAAGAATTGCGGGCAATTCCGGCTCTCTGAGTACCGACAGATTGGCCGAACGCTTGGGCTGAGGATGGAACTCAATCCGCCCATCCCCTTCGCGCAGGATTAGCGCGCTGAGATTGGCCGATTCATCCTGTACCCGCCGTTGAGACAATTCGAACAGGATCGCGGTCACATCATCGCTTTGACCTTCGACCGAGATTCCATTGAGCCGGTCTGCATCATTCTCCCGCAGCGCAAATCGTGCGGCTGCGCGGCTAGAAGCTTCCCGGGACAGCGTATAAATGCTCGCACCGCTGACATCGGTGAATTCGCCAGCAGAATCGGCATGGATAGAGATGAACATATCCGCCTGCATCTGGCTGGCGATGTCGGGCCGCTCATCAAGTGACAACAGCCGGTCGTCTTCTCTGGTTAGAGCCACGCGAACACCGCCCTGCCCCGCAATGGCATCGCGCAGAGCCAGCGCCAGCCCGAGGGTAATATCTTTTTCAAAGATACCGTCACCGACCGCGCCCGGATCGCGGCCGCCATGGCCGGCATCAATCACCACCAGCGGCAATGTCTCGTCCGAGGCACCGTAAATCTGGGGTAAGTCTATTTCCTCACCATAATCTGGCAAAAGCAAGCGCAGGACATAGTCTCGTCCGAATTCTGGAATCGGTATTGTCACACCCAATGCGATTAGCCCGGCAACCAGTGTAATAGGGCCAAGAACCACAAGTGCGATGAAGGTACGTAGGGACATTACGCCTGATGGTTACGTCTTTGCGACATATAAACGCAATACAGTTGCGGGTCGTAACCCACGGTGCTAGCAGCGTTTGACGGGGATAAATCGTGTCCGCTAGCAATTTGTTCGCTTTACACGACTATATCCCGCTTACATTCATGGGGTTCCACTCATGAAGTATTGCAACAGGTTGATGCATTGATGAGAAGTCTCTCCCCGCAATTCCAACAGCAGCGCTTCGAGCGCGCGATGGATATTGCTGGCCTGACTGCGCCCGATTGGCGAATTCTCCTCCCTGCAGACACAGAACTTTCGCCCCGCCGGCTGGCTGCCCGGGGCCGAACCTATAACGCTGGTCGCCAAGACAATATGGCCAGCTCCCACACATATGTGCGCTCTTGGGATGGAGGCTCGTCCCCACCCCCCGGCGTTCGGAGAATAATAAATGGCAACGCGCATGCTAATCGACGCGCGCCACCCGGAAGAAACGCGGGTGGCGGTGCTCAAAGGCAATCGGATCGAAGAATTTGATTTCGAATCTGCTGAACACAAGCAGATAAAAGGCAATATCTACCTCGCCAAGGTAACCAGAGTAGAACCATCACTGCAGGCTGCATTCGTCGATTTTGGCGGCAACCGGCATGGGTTTCTGGCGTTCAGCGAAATCCATCCTGATTATTATCAGATCCCGCACGAAGATCGGGCTCAATTGCTCGCTGAAGAGGCGGAGGCCGCTGAAGAAGAGGCTCGTCTGCGGGCTGAAGAAGAAGACGAAGGCGTTGCTCCCGGCGACGAATATGACGCCGAAGAAGAATCGTCAGAAGCATTGGCAGAAGACTTGGCCGAAGATGGCGTCGAAGAAATCGACACCAGCGAGAAGGACAAGGTCGCCACCATCGAAGACGGTCAGGTCGAAAATGGCGAAGATGATTCGTCCGATGACGACGATGATGATTCTGAAGACGACGATCAAGACGAAGCTGATGCCGAAGAAGATAAGGGCAAAGGTTCACGCCGCGGACGTGGCCGTGGACGGCGGGGCCGCCGCCAAGGTGGCGGAAAGCCTCGGGGTCGCTCCAAACAGGTTGATGAAGTGCGCGCCAAGCGTCAGGCACTTCGTCGCCGCTATAAAATTCAAGACGTAATCCAGCGCCGTCAGGTTCTGTTGGTGCAGGTCGTCAAGGAAGAGCGCGGCAACAAGGGCGCTGCTCTGACGACCCATCTCAGCCTTGCCGGACGTTACACCGTGTTGATGCCAAATTCCTCGCATGGCGGCGGCATCAGTCGCAAGATTAGCTCCGGCAGTGACCGCAAGCGTTTGAAACAAGTTGTGTCCGATCTCAGCCTGCCCAAGACAATGGGACTGATCGTTCGGACCGCAGGCCTAAGCCGCACAAAAACAGAGATTCGCCGCGACTTTGATTACCTAGCCCGCCTGTGGGACGAGATTCGGGAGAAGACCCTCTCGTCCAGTGCTCCGGCTTTGATTCATTCTGATTCGGATCTGATCAAGCGCGCCATTCGCGACATCTACAACCGCGAAATCGAAGAAGTCGTGGTCGAGGGCGAGGAAGGCTACAAGCTGGCCAAGCAGTTCATGAAGCTGCTGATGCCAAGCCACGCGCGCCGGATTAAAGCCTATTCAGACCCGGTACCGCTGTTCCAACGCTATGGCGCAGAAGACCAGCTTCGGGCGATGTATGACCCCGTAGTCCAACTTAAGTCGGGTGGCTATTTGGTGATCAACCCGACCGAGGCTCTGGTCTCGATCGACATCAACTCGGGCCGGTCCACCAAAGAACACGGCATCGAACAAACCGCTGTTGCAACCAATGTTGAGGCTGCGCGCGAAATCGCTCGCCAATTGCGTCTGCGCGATATGGCCGGTCTGGTCGTGATCGACTTCATCGACATGGATTACAATTCCAATATCCGCAAAGTCGAAAAGGCGATGAAGGACGCGCTCAAGAACGATCGTGCACGCATTCAAGTCGGACGGATTTCAGGCTTTGGCTTGATGGAAATGAGCCGCCAACGACTGCGCACAGGCGTTCTGGAAGCAACCACCCGCGAATGTCCGCATTGCGATGGCACTGGTCTGGTGCGTACAGCATCGTCTGCTGGATTGTCGGCCTTGCGTTTGATCGAAGACGAAGCGGCCAAGGGCAAAGGCACCGTCATTACTTTGGGCGCGAGCACCGAAGCGGCGGTCTATATGCTCAACACCAAGCGGAGCGATCTTGCCGAGATTGAGGACCGTTACAATGTCTCGGTTCAAGTCATTCCCGAAGGTGAAGACGAGGGAGCGAAAATGAGCGTGGCCAGTTCCGGTCCTCGCCCGACGCAAGCCCCCAAGTTTGAAGCGATTGTCGACGAAGACGATGATGATGACATCGAAGACGATGTTCAGGACCACGAAGAAACTGGCGAAGATGGCGAGCCGCGCAAGAAGCGTCGCCGTCGCCGCAGAGGTGGACGCGGGCGCAACAAAAATCGCCGTGACGAGAATACTGATGGCGAACAGAACGACAGCGACAACGCATCCTCTGATGAAAGCAGTGATAACCGGTCCAATGACCGGCCTGACGAGAATGCTGACGGTGATGATAAACCCAAAACTCGCCGCCGCAGAGGTGGACGAGGTCGGGGTAAGAACAGGGCCGATCAGGCTGAGGGTGAATCCTCTGGCGAAGCAAATAGCGATTCGACTGAAGCTCCAATCGAGAAGGCGACAGCCTCGGTAACTCCGCCGGCAGACGATGCCGCGGAGGAAGCACCAAAGCCCAAACGCAAACGAGCTCCGCGTAAGAAGAAAGCAGACACCGAAGCCGCGCCTGCCGAAGCTGAGGGTGACGCCAAGTCCGATCCTAAGTCAGCGGCAGAAACCGACGCTCCGACCGAGGAAAAGCCAAAGCGCAAGCGGGCACCACGCAAGAAGAAGGTTGAGGAGGCTGCTCCTGAAGCCGCAGCTGATACCGCTTCCGAAGCTGAGACGGAAACCAAACCGGCAGCCAAGCCCAAGCGGGCCTCGAGAGCCAAGCCAAAAGCCAAAGCAAAGGATGCCGAAGACGCTTCTGAAACATCCGATGCCAAGCCTCGCAAGGGCTGGTGGCAGCGTACTTTCGGAGAATAATTGCCGTAAAGGCGGGGGTCTTTCGAACTTAGGTTCAGGCTCCCGCCTTGCGCGCAATTCCCCACTCATTCCAACCGGCGAACCGCGGCGTCTTAGGGATATAGCCCTGCCCGATTGGCTCGACCTCAAAACCTGCCCCGCGCAGCGCCGAACCGATCGGCCGGGTCAGATGGCAACCGCCACCAATCCGCTTCCACACAGGCTCAATCCGTTCCTGCCACTTCAGGACGCCAACATCAGGTGCGCGCCCATGTTCAAGGAACAACAACCGCCCGCCCGGTTTCAATATCCGCCGCATTTCAGACATGACTTGCTGGGGGTCTTCAACCGAGCACAATGTGTAAGTGCATACGACCGTGTCGAAGCTGCCTGAGCGGAAGGGAATATTCTCCCCTACACCTTCGCGAATATCGATAGGAGAGCCGAGCCTGGCCGCAGCCTGCTCTCGCGTGTCATTCAGCAAACCGGGATGCGGATCGATCCCAGCATAGCTGGTGACCGCCGAGGTATCATACATTTCCTGATTGATGCCGCCACCGCAGCCCAATTCAAACACTGCACCGCTGGCCAAGGGAATAACCTGACTGCGGCGCTTCATTATCTGCCCTTGGCTGCACGCCTTCTTGATAAAGCCGGGCAAGATATGCGCGTCATACCACTGTTGAATTCCCATCGGTCCCCTCTCCAAGTCCGACGAAACAAGACAATGAGTGTAACCGAAGGTTCGCAGACCACAAGTGGCCAAGCCTAGCAATTCTAATCAGGGATACGTTTGCCTGCCCAATCAAACACATATCCGCTGTCTTCAGGTCGCAGTTCGCGCAACGCGCCGAGCAAGCGCTTTGCGGAATGTTCAGGCGTGAACAATTTGCCTTCCGGGACATTTGACTGAAACGGCTGAGACAATTGCGTGTCCACAGTGCCGGGGTGCAGTCCTGCGACCACCATATTGGGATGCGTACGTGCCTGCTCAATCGCGAAATTGCGCAGCAACATGTTGAGCGCCGCCTTTGATGCTCGATAGCTATGCCAACCACCCATCCGATTGTCGCCAATCGATCCCACACGCGCGGACAGAGCAGCAAAAACTCCTCGGCTCGATCGAGGAAACAACGGCAGCACATGCTTTGCGATGATTGCTGGGCCGATTGCATTTACCGCGAGCACATTTGCCATGTGGGCTGCATCAATGCGTTTGTGGCTACGTTCGGGGCCTGTCCCATCTTCCAGCGACAAAGCTCCGGTTGCGATAATCACCCATTCTGGCGGATCATCGCGCATCATTTGCGCCGCCGATGCAATGCTATCCTCATCAGTCAGATTGAACGCGAAAGGAATGATCAGATCGGACTGTCCCCAATCGCCCGACCGCGAACCAGCATAAATCCGCTCGCAGCCTCGTTTGGCCAGCTCCTGGCATAGCGCCCTGCCAATCCCGCCAGACGCGCCAAACACTGCCACAGTGCGGGGCCACTCACCCGAATTGTCCCTATTGTCTGTCATGGAGTTGAGACGGTCGGATCACCTCATCGTTCCCAATTGCTGCAAATTGCGCAGCTTGGCTTGCGTTATTTCGAAGCCGTCCCTCGGCGCCTGCAATTCGAACATGCCGACAGCACACTTTTGACAGGCAAACACGCTTGTGTTGCCGCGCACAATTGTTCATGAGGCCAGTGTTGCATCAGCGGCCAATCTCGCTGACACCAGTTGAGCAAATGATCAGGATTTAGACCCAATGGCCACGTTTACCTTGCCCAAGAATTCGAAGATCAAAAATGATGGCAAGGTCCATCAGGCCAGCGGCAATAATGTAAAGAAATTCAAGATCTATCGCTATGATCCCGATGGTGGTCAGAACCCGCGCTATGACACTTTCGAGATTGATCTGGACGAATGCGGTCCGATGGTTCTGGATGCCCTGTTCAAAATCAAGAACGAGATTGATCCGACACTGACTTTTCGTCGCTCATGTCGCGAGGGCATTTGTGGTTCCTGCGCGATGAATATGAATGGCAAAAATGGCCTCGCTTGTACTTCTGCGATCGAAGACATGAATGGCGAAATTCGCATCACCCCCTTGCCGCATATGGATGTGATCAAGGATTTGGTGCCCGATTTCACCCATTTCTACGCGCAATACGCCTCGATCCGCCCTTGGTTGCAAACGGTAACACCGACGCCAAGCGGCAAGGAGCGACTGCAATCGCCTGAACAACGCGAGCAATTGGACGGCCTTTACGAGTGCATCCTGTGCGCATGCTGCTCCACTGCCTGCCCCAGCTATTGGTGGAACTCGGACAAATTCCTGGGCCCAGCGATTTTGCTGCAAGCCTATCGTTGGCTCGCGGATAGCCGCGACGAAATGACCGGCGAGCGGCTCGATCAGCTGGAAGACCCCTTCCGCCTCTATCGTTGTCACACGATCATGAATTGCGCCAATGTCTGTCCCAAGGGCTTGAGCCCGGCGAAGGCTATCGCCGAGACCAAGAAAATGATGGCTGAACGGAGCATCTGACGCCCCGTGGCGATCACCGAGGACGTGTTTGACCACAGGCCCGATCCGGACAATCCGGGTTGGCATCACTGGAATCTGAAAGACGAAACGATCTTCAATGGTGCGGTGATGGGCAAACTCATCACCCGCAAGGAAGACGACAAATGCCGTCTGCGCATGTTCCCGGAAAGGCGCCACGAGAATTTGCAAGGCGTGATCCATGGCGCCGTGACTCAATCCCTGATTGATATTGCCCTGTTCTCAGCCATGCGGGTTATTGGAACGGGCAATGCCGGACCATCGGTGACTTTGGAAATCTCAACCCAATTTGTTGGTGCAGGCGACCCCAGCCAACCTCTCGATGCGGTCGCGGAAATCATGCAAGAGACCGGCAAGCTGGTTTTCCTGCGCGGCACGGTTGAGCAAGGTGAGAACCGCGTGGCCGCCTTTTCCGGCATCGTCAGGAAATTCACCCCACGATGAGCAACGTGCTTCAACGGTATGAAGCGTTGATCGTCGCTGGCGAGTTGACCGCAGACGAGGATCAGAAGCGCGCCGTTGTCGCACTCAATAATCTGCAGGCAAAGCTGGAAGCCGTTCCCAAACGCGGCAGCATCCTTTGGCGTGCTCTGTCGGGCAAGCCCAAACCTCCAACAGGCATCTATATGTGGGGCGGCGTCGGACGTGGCAAATCCATGCTGATGGATCTGTTCCACGATACACTGACCATTGATCGCAAGCGCCGGGTCCATTTTCACGCCTTCATGCAAGAGGTGCACGGGTTGCTGCGCGAGGAGCGCAAGAAGGAAAGCGGCGACCCCATACCGCCGGTTGCTGCCCAATTGGCTGAGGATGTCCGTTGCCTCGCCTTTGACGAGATGGTGGTGAACAATTCCGCCGATGCAATGATTATGAGCCGACTGTTTAAGGCTTTGATCGTAGACGAGGGGGTTGCGGTCGTCACAACTTCCAATCGCCCGCCCCAAGACCTGTACAAGGATGGCTTGAACCGAGAGCATTTCCTGCCCTTTATCGACCTGATTGAGAGCCGGCTGGACACGGTTCCGCTCAATGGACCGGTTGATTACCGGCTCGACCGGGTTGCCGGATTGGACACTTGGCATGTTCCACTGGGCGATGCTGCGACTGAAAAGGTGCGCGAGGCGTTCTTTCGCCTGACCGATTACGCCCCCGAGGATGCCGCCAATGTCCCTTCGCAGGAACTAGAGGTCAGCCCCAAACGCACTTTGCATGTTCCCAAGAGCTTGAAAGGCGTGGCCGTTTTCAGTTTCAAGCGATTGTGCAGCGAAGCCAAGGGAGCGCCAGATTATCTGGCCATTGCGCGCAATTTTCACACCGTCATCTTGGTCGGCATCCCCTTGATGGGGCCGGATATGCGCAACGAAGCCGCACGCTTCGTCACCCTGATCGACACGCTCTACGAATATAGAGTGAAGCTGTTTGTGACCGCATCAGCAGTGCCAGAGCAGCTGTATCAGTCAGGCGACGGATCGTTTGAATTTGAACGCACTGTCAGCCGCCTCAATGAAATGCAGAGCGGCGAATATATGGCCTTGGGCCATGGCGCTGAAACTTAGGGCTGACGATTAAGGCCGACGTTAAAGTCTGAGGCAAATCAAGCGGCTTTGCGCCCTTGATCATCCTCCATCCATTCAATCAGCATTCCCAGCACGTGACGCAGGGATTGCTCCTGATTGTCGAGCTTGGCCTCAAGCGTGTCGATCCGCTTGGCCTGCTGCTCCACAAGAGCTTGCAGGCTCTCAGCAGCAATTACGCTTGTGCCATCTTCGCTATCACCATCTTTGCGGGCAGTTTCATCACTCATAACAATTCGCGCCTCATGCAGCTGTGATCTTTGATCCAAGCGGCGAATATCGCGCAAAGGCGTGAACATAGCGTTAGGAGGGTTTTGCGCGCGGAAATCACGCAACAATCGGCGCTTAAACAAGCGCTTCTGCGGCTGGCCCCTGCCCCAGGAATGCCGCAGGCGAGGCGCTCGCGCCGTAAGCTCCAGCACAGAATACCGCGACCAGATCGCCGACTTCTGCGCTGGGCAAATGGGCTTTGTCAGCCAAACGATCCAGCGGAGTGCACAGGCATCCGACCACATTGACCACTTCCTCAACAGGCGCATCAAAGCGGCTGGCGATAGCGACCGGATAATTGCGCCGGACCACAGTGCCGAAATTGCCCGATGCTGCCAATTGGTGGTGCAATCCGCCATCGGTGATCAGATAGGTCACACCGTGGCTGACTTTTTTATCGACGATCCGGGTCAAGTAAACCCCCGCTTGCCCAACCAGATAGCGCCCCAACTCAATGCAGAATTCAGTGCCCGAGAAAACATCTGGCAAATCCGCAAATTCAGCATCCAACGCGGCGCCGATGGGCGCAATGTCGAGCGTTTCATCCTTGGGAAAATAGGGGATGCCGAACCCGCCGCCCATGTTCAATTTCGGCAAAGGCGTACTGACCTCTTGGGTCAATTCCTCAGCCAATTTCAGAACATTGCCTTGGGTTTCTATGATAGCATCTGAACTTAACGCCTGACTGCCGGTGAAAATCTGGAAGCCGCGCCAATCAGCCCCAGCCCCAATCACCTTTTTGGTGAGCGCCGGAACACGTGTCGCATCCAGACCAAATGGCTTGGCACCGCCGCCCATTTTCATGCCCGAACCGCGCAATTCGAAGTCAGGATTGACGCGTATCGCAATGCGCGGGGCGATCCCAAGGCGCTCGCCAATCGCAAGAGCCCGCTCGCCCTCGCCCTCGGACTCGCAATTGAGGGTCACGCCGGCCGCAATCGCTGCTTCCAATTCGCTGTCGCGCTTGCCCGGCCCGGCAAAGCTCACCCGCGCCGGATCAATACCCGCCTGCTGAACCATCGCCAATTCCCCGGCAGAGGCAATGTCAAACCCGTCCACCAGTCCAGCCATATGCTCAAGCACAGGCCCAAAAGGGTTGGCCTTCACCGCGTAATTGATCTTGAGCTGGGTTGGCATGGCGGCGCGCAAATCGGCTATCCGCTGGTCCAATTGATCGCGCGAATAGACAAATAACGGCGTTTGGCCTGCCTCTGCTGCTAAATCGCTCGCTGTCCGGCCTCCAATGGCCAATTCGCCATTAAGCGCCTCGTAACCCGCCGGTATCGGCCCCAACGCCTTCATTGGGTCAATTCCCGGTAAAGCGCCGTGCGATCGATCTTACCATTGGGGTTGAGCGGCATTGCATCACGCCAATGGATCACTTTGGGTTGCATAAAATTGGGCAATTCCTTGGCTAAGTATTTCGGCAATTGGGCCGCTGCACCATCATTATCACCGGACGAGCGTACCACCAGATGGACGGCGTGACCTAATCTCTCGTCCGGGATGCCCAAGGCGATAGCCTCGGCGACCAGATCGCTGGCGATGGCGGCCTCTTCCACTTCTTGCGGGCTGATGCGGTTACCAGCGCTTTTGATCATCGCATCGCGTCTGCCGACGAAATAGAGCAATCCACTGGATTCGCGGCGAACGCGGTCGCCAGACCACACTGCCAAGCCGCCATATTGGGACGCAGATGGAGCCGGTTTGAACCGTTGGGCGGTGCGTTCTGGATCTTGCCAATACCCTTGCGCCACTAACGGACCGCAGTGAACCAATTCGCCCTCCTCGCCCGGACCGGCGACCTCACCTGCATCATCAATAATCAGGATTTCGGCAAAGGGGATTGCTTGGCCCATTGACGTGGGATGCTCATCGACCAGATCGGGATCAAGGAAAGTAGAGCGAAACGCTTCGGTCAGGCCATACATCGGGAAGAGGCGAGCATCAGGGAAGATGCTGCGCAAATTCGCAACCAGATCACGGGTTAGCGCTCCACCGCTATTGGTCAGCCGCCGCATTTGTGCGGTCGCCTCCTCGCTCCACTCAAACTCGGTCAATTGCACCCATAAGGGTGGAACCGCTGCCAGAGTGGTCACACCATACTTGGCGCATGCCTTCATGACGTCACGCGGAAACAGATAGTCGAGTGGCGCCACACATCCACCGGCCAGCCAAGTGCTGAGCAGCTGGTTTTGGCCGTAATCAAACGACAGCGGCAGCACCGCCAGTGTCACATCGTCGGCCTGCATCGCGAGATAGTGCGCCACGCTGACCGCGCCGAGCCACAAATTGGCATGGCTGAGCATCACACCTTTGGGTCGGCCGGTCGATCCGCTGGTATACAGGATTGCCGTCACATCGTCGGGATCATGTGAAGATGGCGGCAAAGTCGCTTCGGCGGCATAGGCTGCCTCTAGCGCCTCCCCCTCCTCCAGAACGGTGCAATCAGGCGCAATATCGCCATCATCGAGCGATTTGAGGCGCGCTTTGGTCCCAATGAGCATAATTGCGCCGCTGTCCGACAGGATATGGCGCACTTGTGCTCGTTTTAGCAGCGGGTTGATCGGCACATGCACCAAGCCAGCCCGCGCCGCCGCCAGCGGCATCAGGCAGGTGAGCTCACCCTTGGCTGCCCAAGTGGCCACTCGCGCGCCTAGCTGAGGCAATTGGCCAGCTAGCCAGCCTGCCAACAGCGCCACCCGCTTGCTCAGTTCGCCATGGGTCAGTGTCTCATTCCGCAGAATAAGGGCAGACTTGTCCGCCTCTCCGCATACGGCAAGATGATCGAGCGGCTTAGGATTTGGGTCGAGTTGGTGAGCCATTGGGCCAACGTTACAACCTCGGACCGCGCCTGTCAGCCAGTCGATCGCTGTTTTGAACGGTCCCAGATCGCCTGCGGGCGGTCGGCCCGCAAAGAAACATTGCTTCACCGACACGCTTGCCTCTCATGCAACACAAAGCTAAGGCGAGCGCCCGATTACACGAGGGGGAGTGCTCGTCCATGTCAGGTCCGACGATTGTTGAAAGCAGTGAAACGCCATCCCCCTTTGGGATGAGCCGTGCCGCTATCGACAAACATCTCAAGCAGATAATGATCGATGTGTTGGGCCTTGAGGCTGATGATGTGGCCGAATTCGACGGTGACACTGGCCTGTTTGGCCATTTGCCCGAGCTTGATTCCATGGCTGTCGCGGGTCTTCTGACTGAAATGGAAGACCGGCTAGACATCATAATCGAGGACGACGATGTCGATGGCGAGATGCTGGAAACCTATGGCGGCTTGCTCGGTTTTGCCGAAGCCAAGATTATTGCTGGTTGAAGCCCCGATTAGCGGGTAAAAAAGCTCGTCAATTCAACATGTGTCGACCATCGGAATTGCCCGACAGGACGCAATTTCTGTAGTGTAAATCCTGCCTCCACCAAGCGCTTGGCATCCTTGGCCCAGCTTGACGGGTTGCAGCTGATATAGACGACGCGCGACAGCTGGCTCTGGGCAATCTGGTCAATCTGCTCCCTTGCCCCTGCCCGCGGCGGATCGAGCAAAATCCCATCAAATTTGTCCAATTCGGAAGGTTGTAGTGGATTGCGAAACAAGTCGCGATGGAGCGTATGGACAGGAACACCGCGCATATTGGCTGCTCCCTTGCACGCGAGGTGGGAAGCGCGCTCTGCCTCGGCAGCAAGCACCTTTGCAGGATCGGCCAATGCGAAAGCGAAGGTGCCAAGACCAGAAAACAAATCCGCAAGCATTTTGGCGTCGCCCAGCCAATCCTGAGCGTCGGCCACCATCCGCGCCTCTGCGTCGGGGCTTGCCTGAAGGAAGGCGCCGCTGGGATACGATACCGGCACGCCGGATAGGGTTTGGGTAAGCGGTTCAGGCTCCCACACGGTTTCCGGGCCATAACCTTGATCCAGCGTAAGCCGCGCGACGCCAGTGCTTTGGGCCAGCTCCAATGCCGCCTCAGTTGCTTCCAACCCTTCCAATGTGATGTTCTTGAGGCTGCAATCGACCCCTTGATCGGCCAACGACAGTGCAATGTCGACTACCCCCTTGCCCCCATAGCTCCCGATAAATCGGCGCAAGGGCTTGACCAGAGCAAACAATTTGGGATCGAGGATGTCGCATTGCTTCAAATTGACGAGCTGATGCGATCCGCGCCGCTTGAACCCAAGCAATGTGCCGCTCTTGATCGCCATGCCGTGCAAAGTGGCCCTTCGACGTGAATGCGCCGGCGAAAGATGGGTTGGCAGGAGTTCGCCAATGTCGATGCTCTGCCCCTCGGCTGCATTGCGCACGCGGTCAGTGACAAATCCGGCCAGCGCCGCGTCATTCAAATGCTGGAGATCACAACCGCCGCATGTGCCAAAATGACGGCACGGCGGTGTGGCGTGATTGGGGCCATGCTGCAACGTGCCATCGGGCAGCACAATATCGTCCGGCGCAGCGCCAGAAACATGCTGGCCGTCAGCGGTAATGCCATCGCCGCGCGCGGCAATGCGGACAATGGTTTGTGGATCGGTCATGCTTGCTTCGCCATAGCCATAGCTTGCGACGTCTTTGCCGCCAGATCGTCGGCGGTGAACGGAGCATCACACAGCCGAGCAGCCTCACCATGCAACCAAACCGCCTCGCACGCTGCCACAAATGGCTCTGCGCCTGTCGCCATGCGGCTTGCCGCCATGCCCGCCAGCACATCTCCGGTGCCAGCGACGGACAGCCATGAGCTGACGGGTTGACCCAATGCCAATGCGCCTTGTGGTGAGGTGATGATTGTGTCCGGCCCCTTTGCAACAATTGTCATTCCGCTAGCCTTTGCCAAAGACTGCGCCTTGGCTTGCCTGTTCGGTGCGATGACAGAGAAATTGCGGCACAATGCCTCCAACTCACCGTCATGAGGAGTGGCGAGCAGCGGTCCGGCCCGACCCAGCATATCCGGCTCAAGCAGCATCAGAGCATCGGCGTCCAGCAGGCAGGGCTTGCCGGTCTGCAACGCTGCTCTTAAACGCGAACGCGCGGTGTCAGTGCGGCCCAACCCTGGCCCGACGAGAATTGCATCAATCCGGCTGTCCGCCAGTTCGTCTTCCAATTTGCCGGATCCCACCACGAGGCTGGCTGGCACAACGCCCAAATCCGCTCGATCGCTCAGCAGTTTCACATAGCCAGCGCCCGCGCGCATTGCGGTCTTGCTCGCCAACATCGCCGCACCAGGCATTTCGCCTCCGACAATAGCGCACAATCCGCGACGGTATTTGTGAGCATCCACCGCTGGCGGGGACATCGTTGGCTGCTCGATCAATTGGGCAGCACCCGGTACTGGCTCGATGCCAATCGGAACCAGACGCTTTTCTCCCACCAGGCCTCGCGCGGGCAAGCGCCAATGCGCAAACTTCCACGCTCCAAGCGCCAAAGTCAGGTCATATTGCGGCAAACGCTCATTGAGCATTTGTCCGCTATCGCTGTCGATCCCCGACGGCACATCAATCGCAATGCGATAGGCATGCCGCTCGGCCAGATCGAGCAACATCACCGCCATTTCGGCGGTCAGAGCTCGCGAAAGGCCAGAGCCGAACAGGCAATCGACCAGCACTTCACCATTTGCATCCTTGCCCGATGACAGAACCGATCCTTGATAGTTAGCACGAGCATTTTTCGCCGCGTCCGTCTTTGGGTCGATGGGCGCAACCACTTGCACCTGCAGTCCGCGTTTGTGCAAGAATTCGGCAATTACATAGCCATCGCCGCCATTGTTTCCCGGCCCGCAAAGCACAGTTACTGGGCGACCTGCCGCGACGCGCCAGACCCATTGCCCCGCACCCTCACCCGCGATTGTCATCAATTCGTCAACACTGGTGCCGCGATCAATCAAGCGCTGTTCAGCATCACGCATCTGCGCAATTGTCAGGACTTGCATGCTGCTCATGCCAATTCTCGGCCAGATTGCCGCATATCGAAACCCGTATGTTGGGCGTCAAATATCCGCATAAGTGTGCGTTTCGGCGCTGGCACCGGGATGGGTCAGAGCGCCTTTGCTGGCTGGGCCAACATTTTGCGCAAAGCGCCACAAGGCTCCGGATTGATAGTCATTGGTGCGCGGCTTCCAAGCCTGCTTACGCTCGGCCAAAACATCATCGGCCACTTGCAGATCGATCGTTCCGGCCACAGCATCAATCGCGATGATGTCGCCATCTTCTACCAGTGCAATTGGGCCGCAATCGGCCGCCTCAGGCCCAACATGGCCAATGCAGAACCCCCGTGTAGCGCCAGAGAAACGTCCATCCGTGATCAGAGCGACCTTCTCGCCCATGCCTTGGCCATAAAGCGCCGCTGTGGTGGACAGCATTTCGCGCATGCCAGGGCCGCCCTTGGGCCCTTCATAACGGATCACAATCACGCAACCCTCTGCGATGTCGCGCTTTTCTACCGCGGCGAAAGTGTCTTCCTCGCAATCGAATACCCGCGCCGGTCCGGTGAACTGCAAGCGCTCCATCCCTGCAACCTTCACAATCGCGCCCTCGGGAGCGAGCGAGCCTTTTAGGCCAACAACCCCGCCGGTTGGCGTGATCGGTTGCTTCACATCGTAAAACACCTTTTGATCGGGGTTCCAGGTGATTTCTTCGATATTCTCGCCCAAGGTTTTGCCGGTAACGGTCATGGGATTGGGGTCGAGGAAACCGCCGTCCAACAGCGTCTTCATGCCCATATAGACACCGCCCGCCTCGTACATGTCCTTGGCGACATATTTACCGCCCGGCTTGAGATCGGCGATGTAAGGCGTGGATTTGAAGATTTCTGCGACGTCGAACAGGTCAAATTCGATCCCGCATTCGCTCGCCATGGCAGGAAGGTGCAACGCTGCATTAGTCGATCCGCCGGTCGCAGCAACAACGCGCGCGGCATTTTCGAACGCTGCTTTGGTGCAGATATCGCGCGGCCTCAGATTGAGCGCCAACAATTCCATAACCTGCTTGCCAGCAGCCACCGCAATATCATCGCGTGATTTGTAAGGTGCTGGCGACATGTTGCTGTTTGGCAAGGACAATCCAATTGCCTCACCGACACAGGCCATCGTGTTAGCGGTGAATTGACCGCCGCATGCACCATGCCCTGGGCACGCCACTTTTTCTAGCGCAATCAGCTCTTCCAAGGGGCAGGAATTGTTGTTCGCGTTGAAACGACCAACCGCTTCAAACACATCCACAACCGTCACATCTTCGCCGCGATGGGTGCCTGGGAGGATGGAGCCGCCATAGACAAAGATGGAGGGGATATTCAGCCGCAGCATGCTCATCATCATGCCGGGCAAACTTTTGTCGCATCCAGCGAACGTAACCAGCGCGTCATAACAATGACCGCGTACCGATACTTCAACCGAATCCGCGATGATCTCGCGGCTGATGAGTGAGCTTTTCATGCCCTGATGCCCCATCGCGATACCATCGGTCACTGTAATGGTGTTGAAGCGGCGCGGTGTCCCGCCACCTTCGATAACGCCCTCGCGGCAAATGTTGGCCTGCGGATCAAGGGTAGTGTTGCACGGCGCACTATCATTCCCGGCAGAGGCAATCGCCACAAAGGGTCGATTGATCTCTTCCTCAGTCATTCCCATCGCATAATAATAGGACCGATGCGGCGCGCGTTCTGGACCAACAGAAACGTGGCGGCTGGGCAATTTTGACTTATCGAAGCGCGTAGACATAAGGCTTTTCCGTGGATGTTCGGTCAGGGGACGGTCCCTGAACAGTCCACTGCCTTTACTCCAGCGCCAAGGCAACCCTGTTCGCGACATCGGCGACCATACCTGCCCAGCGCGCCTGGTCCGCTCGGTTTGATATCAAGTCCTGCCGGATCTCCAAAGCGAGGTAGTGGCGCCCATGCGCCTCTGCATGCCGGTTCATCGTCGCGTTGAGCTGGCGGCCCGAATATGGCTCGTTATCGCCAACATTTAGACCCAGCTCACTGAACAGTCGGATCGCATGGCGTGCAGCGCGATCATCCTGATTATACAGCAGCGCCACTTGCCATGGGCGTTCCGCATTGCTGGTCATCAGTTTGGGCGTAAAACTGTGCAGCGAAACTATCAATTCAGGCTCTGCTGCATCCAGCCATTTGGCCAATGCGGTGTGATAGGGGCGATGGAATTGATCCAATCGCTTCTCAACATCGGCACCAATATTGCCCGGAATCACATGCCCATCACTTTCGGCGGGAACGACGGCGGGATTGTCCTCCTCGCGGTGCAAATCGCACACCAGACGGCTGACCGTGGCCAAATGAGCCGCAATAGAATGCCGCCGCGCCATTCGGCCCGCGACACCGCTGACGCCAATATCGACCGCGATGTGTTCGTCCAACAGTTCCGGCGCGATTCCCAATGGAATATCCTCGGGCACATGGTTCGAGGCATGATCGGCCACGCACACGATGCCGCCGTACTGCGGTTCACCGACTTGGCGAAAGGGAAGATCATCGATCATCATAGTATGGGGTTACCTCAACAGACCTACCATTTGCCACCATTGAGGTTTCTTCTCGGCAATAATGGCCGCAGCATTGTCACGAGCAGCGACATCCTCATACAGCGCAAAGCAGGTCGCGCCGGAGCCTGACATCTCAGCCATCCAAGGGTCGCTTTCGTTCAACCTTTCGAGCACGTCGGCGATTTCAGGACAGATCGATATCGCTGGTGCGCGCAGATCATTGCGACCGTGGCGAGCGATTGCGCGGGCGGAAACTTCTGGCAAAGCGCCGCGATCAACCCCGTCCCATGCCTTGAACACGGGGCCAGTGGGCACCGCCATGCGCGGGTTAACCAGCAGCACCGGCATGCCCGCCATATCGTTCTCAACCAACTCAAGCTGGGTCCCAGTGCCTCGTCCAACAGTCGTCTGACTGCGCACACAGCAGGGAACATCTGCACCCAATTTGGCCGCGCGTTCCTGCCAATCATCGGGCAGCCCGTGCATTTGTTCGATTATGCGAAACACCGCGCCCGCATCGGCAGAGCCACCGCCCAAACCCGCCGCGACCGGCAAATTCTTCTCCAGAGTGATGTCGATACCGCCGGAACGGGGCAACAGCCCAAGCGCCCTGCTCACCAAATTGTCGAGCGGATTGTCTATCCCGGTCGCAAATTCGCCCAGCGTTGTAACGCGGTCTTGCTCTGCACTGCGCGCGACCAAAGTGTCACCGGCGTCCACAAAGGCGAACAGCGTTTCGAGCTCGTGATAGCCATCATCGCGCCGGGCGCGGACATGCAGCGCGAGATTGATCTTGGCATAGGCGGTTTCGGTAATGCTCACGCGGATCGCCTTAGCGTGTGATTTATCCGATGTCTGCATTTGGAGTGGGAAGTGGCCGGTCGCGTGTCAGTCTTGCAGATCGAAGGCGAGGCTTCCTTGGTTAAACAGCTGAGCGATGAGATCCAATGTTGCCTGTGAACTGTTGGCGGCCACCAGCAGCCGGGTTTCCGAACAAATCCTTTTTGCAAATGCTGCTCCCTCTCCAGCACACGAAAAACACTGCCCGTCGGCGAACAGCAGGATTGATGTTTGCGTCTCGCGAATGAAGGAAAAACGGCTGGCAGGATTGCGGATTAACGCCGTCTCCTCTGACAGGGCTCGCTTGATATCGCAGGCCTCCACCGGAGTTTCTGGTCGCCAGTCGATATCCGGATTTTTGGGAAGTGTATTGTATCGTCCAAACCACCGTGTGAAACTGTTCCGGTCTAGCATTTTCTCACTAACCATTGTGTGCAGCTGCGTAATAGCCTCGGCGCTGATTTCACCCGGATTATCCTGCTGCGCCAGTTGGGGATCAATATAGCGATCTTGGTCTGGCATTTTGTCAGCCAGATCTTCTGCCCAGTCCTCTATCAGTTCAGCTCGCGAAGGCGCGCGGAAACCGATTGAATAGGTCATGCAATCGTGCCCAACCGCGGTTCCGCGGTGCGCAATCCGGGGCGGAACATACAAAATGTCGCCAGGCTCAAGAATCCATTCATCGGTAGGTTCGAAGTCCGCCAGCAGGAGAAGGTTAGAATGCGGCAACAGTTCGGAATTCTCGTCGCATAATTCGCCGATTTCCCAGCGTCGCTGGCCCAGGCCTTGCACAAGGAACACATCATAGTGATCGAAATGCGCGCCCACTCCTCCGCCATCAACCGCATAGCTGACCATCACATCATCGATCCGCCAATTCGGCACAAAGCGAAAGGAATCGAGGAGAGCGGAAACAGGCGGGATATGATGATCGACAGCTTGCACAAGCAGGGTCCACGGATCTTTGCCTTGCCGCTCAAAACGGTCATCAGGCAAGGGGCCATTTTCCAGTTCCCAATTAGGGCTGCTTTGCGTGATCAGGCGAGATTCAACTTCTGCTTCGCACGCCAAACCCGCCAGCTCATCGGGTTCGAGCGGATTTGCCCAGGCATTCCACGGTGACCGGATTAGCAAAGGCTTCTTTTGCCAATATTCCCGTAGAAATTCCGCAGTATCGAAATCACACAAATGCATGGATGTGTCTATCCTTTACGACTTTTGCGAGCAGCATGAAGAGCATCGCGGCGCGACCGGACATGCAGCGCATAGGCGGTCACTCGGGCGGTCACTAGCTCGATCACTAGCTCGATCACTGGGTCGGTTTCGGTAATGGACACGTGCGTAGCCTTAGCGCGTGATTTCCAGCGTGTCTGCATTGGGGTGGGAAGCGGACGATCAGAAGCTCAGTACTTGGCTAACAAGATGAGCCACTCAGTGAAAGCCTATTCACGATCCACAAAGATATCCAATGGGAGGACAGCGGTGATGCCAAGATTCGGCACATCAACCAGCTGCGCGATACGCAAGTCGACAGCAACGCTGGCGATCATATACGCCTCAGACTGATCATAGCCATATTCCGACATGATATAGTCGATCATTGCGGCCAAAGCGTTGCGAGCGGCCAGATGGATATCACCCGACAAATTTCTCAGACCAGCAATTTTTGGAGAATCCAGATAGGCAAGGTTTGCCGGAACGCTCCCCTTCTCTTTGAGCGGGTATCCAGTGACTGCATAAAAGCGCTCTGACGGTATCCCAAGCGCTGGTGCCGGTCCTTCGAGGTGCGGACCACGAGACAAATCTGGCGGATTCTCGACTACTCGAGCGGTAACCGTCAGCTCGCCGCCCATCTCAATAGCAGTGCCTGAAACTTCTCCATCCCCTTGGGCGTAATGGAAATCGCCAACCGACAAACCGCATCCATCGATCAAACATGGTAAGTACAGCGTCGTTCCGACCCTAAGATAGCGGATATCCATATTCCCGCCATTCTCGCGTGGCGGAACCGTCCGCAGGCATTCCAAGGGTTTAGAACCCTCAGGTCCGCAAAGCGCAGAAGGTTTGGCTTCGACTGGGTCTGGAGGCAGAACAAGACCTCCTGCTTGAAGAAGCTGATTCTCCCGCTCAAGAATGTCCGCGTGCAGTCGATCGTCAGGCAAGGTTGTTACAACACCTGGGAAACTGCCATTCGGGATACGCACGCCGGGCAATGCATCGCTTTCGGCATAGTTATCATTCAAACGCCACACGATGAAACGCTCTTCCGTGGCGAATTGATCGCCGCCAAAGCCAAACGCCGTCACATCAGTCCAACCAACTTTAGCAGGTTTGAGCGCTTCGATTGTCACGGCCAGCACGTCGCCGGCCTTGGCGCCGCGTATATGAACCGGCCCAGTCAATGCGTGAGCAATCCCAACGCCCTCCCTAGGCTTCGCCTTTGCGCTTGAAGAAACATCAGGGTCAAGTTTGAGATCAAAGGCATCGCGGGCCACGAAAACGATAGGCTCACCAAGTTCCGCAGCTGCCACCATCGGAATATCAGGATGCATCCGATTCATGCATGCCGGATCTTCAGCACAGCTTACACTGGTGTCGCCGAGGATCGTTTGAGCAGATGCTTGAGTCGACAATACGGCCATCGAAGCCAGGCTGAACAGAGCTGAACCAAAAACTTTCAGTATCATCGTTATCCCCAATCGAAAGAACCAATACTAGCGTAAACCGGCGCGCCCTACGATCACAAGCTATCATGGTTTATATGGCAACGCATCCTTCCGCGGCGGTCACTGGGTCGGTCACTGGGCCGGCCACTGGGGCGGTTTCGGTAATGGACACATGCGTAGCCTTAGCGTCTGATTTCGGGCGTGTCTGCATTTGGGTGGGAAGCGGACATTAGTCTGACGTCTTGAGTCGCTGCTTACGCCGAATTGCCAATAGGCCGTAACTCCCAATCAGCATGGTAAGGGCGGAGACCATCGCACCGACCCTCAGCCGCTGAAACCCCGATTCATCCATCCCCTCGCCAATGAAGGTAACGGCGATCAAAATAGCCCAGTAGTAAAGGCCCCACACCGCGGGCGCAGCGAGTAAGAATCCAATCACGGATGGCCAAAGACCAGTAGCGACGCGCCTTGCCTCAGTCCAAAGGAGCAAACCCATGGCCAAAGGTCCGCATAGGAGCGCAACCGGGAATAACGGGTCGAACATAGTGCGAATATTGCCACACGCTGATCATGTCCACAACTGGGCCGCCTCCAGCCACAGCTGCGTTAACCCATTCTTCGGCCTGACTCTTCACACGACTGTCATTTTCCGACGCTAGGCACTGCACTGCGACCCGAAGGGCCCTGACTCCATTCAGGGTTCCTCGACTCAACGGCTCCGCCTTCGGGCGGGGCCCTTTTTTTGGCCAAAGACTAAGACGCAGCCCCAGTCAGCTCACACCGTCGCGGCGATAGAGGTCTGAATCGGGATCGCCGCCATGATTGTGCTCGACAAATTCGAAGCCATGTTTGAGCAGCAATTGGCTGGAAACATGATTGTCCGGATCGACCGTCGCCAGAACCGGTGCAATGCCTTTTGTGTCAGCAAATTTCAGCAATCCGAGCAGTATCTCAGTGCCGAAACCCTGCCGCCAATGTTCCGCGGCGAGGCCATAGATAATCTCTTCCCCGCCGGTTTCGGGACGAGCAAATCCAGCCCAACCGATCAACGGCCCACCCTCGCGCTTAACGATGGCCCCGGTGCCATAGCCATGATGCGCCAAGTTTTCTCGCGACTTCCTAACCCATAGGATCGCTTCATCTTCCGGCAATGGCCCGCCATCGCCGACATATTGAGCAACCTTGGGATCCGCAAACAGCGCGATCAGATCGGGTATGTCGCCAGTTTCGAAGGGGCGGATCAACAGTCGCGCTGTTTCTAAGCTGCCATTGTCAATCATCGCCCCTGCCCCATCACATATTGGGGTAATTCGGCCCGCCGCCACCTTCTGGCGTGACCCAATTGATGTTCTGGTTCGGGTCTTTGATGTCGCAAGTTTTGCAATGGACGCAGTTTTGCGAATTGATCACGAATTTGGGATCTTGGCCCTCCTCCTCAATCCATTCGTAAACCCCCGCCGGGCAATAGCGCGCAGATGGCCCCGCGAAGATTTCAAACTCGCTCGCCTTTTGCAGGTCAGCATCCTTCAACTGCAGGTGAACCGGTTGGTCCTCGGCATGATTGGTGAAGCTGAACGCGACCGATGACAGGCGATCAAAGCTGATCTCGCCATCTGGCTTGGGATATTCGATCGGCGTGTACAGATCGGCACGGCCCGTTTCGGTATAATCCGCGTGATGCTTCATCGAAATCGGCAATCCGATTTTCAGCGTGCGCATCCACATATCGGCACCGGCCAAAACTGTACCAATATCGCCGCCGAATTTGGCCACTGCTGGCTCTGCATTCTGCACCAGTTTCAACTCTTTGGCGATCCAGCTGTCGCGGACCGCGGCATCGTAATCAGCCCGCTCGTCATGCTCCTTGCCATCCGCAATTGCCGCGGCAAGGCTCTCGGCGGCCAGCATGCCGCTCTTCATGGCGGTGTGGCTGCCCTTGATCCGGGGAACGTTGACGAAGCCAGCGGCGCAACCGATCAGCGCGCCTCCGGGGAAGGCAAGCTTGGGCACAGATTGCCAACCGCCTTCGTTGATCACGCGCGCGCCATAGGCAACCCGTTTGCCTCCCTCCAGATATTCGCGGATCGCAGGGTGCTGTTTCCAGCGTTGGAACTCCTGAAATGGCGAGACATAAGGGTTGGCGTAATCCAGCGCCGTGACAAAGCCGATGGCGACCTGTCCATTGGCCTGATGATAGAGGAAGCCTCCACCCCAGCTCTCGCTTTCCGACAGTGGCCAACCTTGGGTGTGGATGACACGGCCGGGCACGTGTTTCTTGGGATCAATGTCCCACAATTCCTTGGTGCCGAGGCCATAGACCTGCGGCTGGCAATCTTTCTCAAGGTCGAACTTGGCCTTCATCTGTTTGGTCAGGCTGCCTCGGGCGCCTTCTGCAAACAGGGTGTATTTCGCCTCGATCTCCATGCCCGGCTGAAAATCGCCCTTGTGCGATCCATCTTCAGCAACGCCCATATCCTGCGTGATAACGCCCTTCACCGCGCCATCATCGCCAATCATCACTTCTGATGCGGGGAAGCCGGGGAACACCATCACGCCCAGCGCCTCTGCCTGCTCGCCTAACCAACGGGTCAGATTGCCCAGCGATCCGGTGTAACAGCCGTGATTGCTCATCAATGGCGGCATCATCAGATGCGGCAGCGAAAATTTCTTGGTCTTGGACAGCGCCCAGTGCCAGTTGTCGGTCACCGGCGTTTCCGCCATCGGGCAATCCATGTCGCGCCATTCGGGTATCAGCTCGTCCAAGGCCTTGGGATCAACCACCGCACCCGACAGGATGTGCGCACCGATTTCGGACCCTTTTTCAAGGACCACCACTTCCAGCTCGTCATTAATCTGCTTGAGGCGGATTGCGGCGGAAAGGCCCGCTGGACCTCCCCCGACAATCACCACATCACAGGGCATCGATTCGCGTTCAATAGTCTCGGCGCTCATATCCCATTACTTCCTTCGAGAATTCGGTGTTCAAACGTTGCAAAAGCCTTGATTGCTGGCTTCGGGAAGGTCAAGACCCGCAATAGTTAAGTATGGCCCAGACAGACACCTCTTTTGCCCAGCAATTCAATGCCGCCGTCGCATGGTGGAAGGATGCCGGGGTGGATTATGACTTTGCCGACGACGCTACGGAGTGGCTGGCAGAGCCGGAGGCTGAAGAGCCTGCAAAACCTGCCAAAACGGGCCCGGCCAAGAAAGCCGAAGCGCCCCAAGAACCCGCACCGCAAAAAGTTGACCTGCTGGGCGAAAACCCGCCGCAGAACCTCGAAAGCTGGCGCGAATTCTGGCTGAGCGAGCCGGGTTTGGATACGATTGGCCCACGTGGCCGCATCGCTGCAACAGGAAAAGCAGAGGCGGAAATGATGGTTTTGGTGGTCGATCCTGAACAAGGCGACCGCGATCAAATTCTCTCGCAAGCGCAGGGTCATCTGCTCGACCGAATATTGACCGCTATGGGGACAAGCCGCGATGCGGTTTACATTGCTTCTGCCCTACCCCGCCACACGCCGATGGCCGATTGCCATGCTCTGGCCGCTGGCGGGTTCGAAGGATTGGTCAAGCATCACATCGCTTTGGCGCGGCCTAAGACGATCCTGGCGCTCGGTCGTAACATTCTGCCGTTTTTGGGGCACGAAGCGGCGCAGGATGATGCTGCGTTAAGCGAATACTGCCATGACAACAGCCGCATACCGATGATGGTGGCCGAAAGCCTTGAGAGTATGATGGGGTCCCCTCGTCTCAAGGCCCGGTTTTGGCGGAGATGGCTGGCATGGACGCAGCAACCCGAATGAGAGATTTTTCCACGCGTAGGATTGCTGCGCTGGCGGTAGCGGCGACGCTGTCTTGCGCGATAGCCAGTCCGGCGATTGCCCAGAACAACAGCGCAGCTCAATATTTCACTGCAAAATCGCAGCAATCCAAGGTGCCTGCAGTCCTGAGCGATTCAGAACGGGCCTATTATTCCTCCCTGTTCAAGGCGATAAATGCCGAGGATTGGGTCGAAGTCGATGGATTGCTGACCGAACGCCAGCAGGGGCTACTGCATGGGGTCGCGATTGCCGAATATTACACCCATGCCAACAGCCCTGCGGTAACCGCCGATCAGGTCTCGCGCTGGTTCGACATCGGAATTGACCTGCCTCAGGCCGAGCAATTGGGCCGATTGGGGCAGCGACGCGGGTTGGATTACATTCCCAGCCTCCCCCGCACACGATCATTCCAGCGACAACCCGGCGCATCAAAACGCATTCGTCCACGCAGCGTCGATGATGGCACCATGCCGGAAGATATCGAGTCCGCCATTCTCGCCCATATACGCGACGATGATCCCGATGGTGCTCGGCTATTGCTCGACGGAATTGATGCCAATCTCAGTTCCGCCGCGCGGGCAGAATGGCGCCAGAAAGTTGCGTGGAGCTATTACATTGAGAACAATGATCTGGCAGCGCTTGCGATTGCTCGCACAGTTGCCGGGGGCACGGGTGCATGGGTTGCAGAGGGCGCATGGGTCGAAGGGTTGGCCGCTTGGCGGCTGAATGATTGCGCGGGGGCCGCCAATGCCTTTGCTCGCGCGGCGTCGCAATCCACCAATAATGAACTGACCGCAGCGGCGCATTTCTGGGCCAGCCGGGCCGCCATCCGCTGCCGCAAACCTGCCGATGCAGAGCGGCATTTACAATCGGCAACACGCTTCGACGAAACGCTTTATGGCATGCTCGCGATTGAGCAGCGCGGTCAGGACCTGCCCAAGCAATATGCCACAGCCGATCTGAGCGATCGCGATTGGCGAGCGTTAAGTAGGATTGCAAATGTTCGCACGGCTGTCGCGCTGATGGAGATTGATCGCGATGATTTGGCCGACGAAGTGCTGCGTCATCAGGCTCGCATTGGTGATCCGGATGATTTTCGCAGCCTATCACGCCTCGCCCGCGAACTTGGCCTGCCTCGCACTCAAATTTGGATGGCGCACAATGCTCCGCGTGGTAGCCGCGCCGAACCGGCCATGCGTTACCCTGTAGCGCGGTGGGAGCCGAGCGATGGTTGGCGGGTCGACCCTGCCCTCGCCTTTGCCCATGCCCTGCAGGAATCGAGCTTCCGGACGTCCGCAGTCAGCCCAGCAAATGCGCGCGGTTTGATGCAAATTACGCCCATTACCGTGCGCCAGCACGCCGGGCGGCTGAATATGAATGCAAGCTATGTCAATTTGAACGATCCGGCAGTCAATCTGTCCTTCGGGCAGGAAAATCTGACGATGCTACGCGACAGTCGCGCCACGCAAGGCCTGCTGCCCAAGATCATGGCCGCCTATAACGCTGGCCTGACGCCGATTACCCGTTGGAACAGCGAAGTGCGCGATGGCGGCGATCCTCTGCTCTATATGGAATCGCTGCCCTATTGGGAGACGCGCGGTTATGTCGCGATCGTGATGCGCAATTACTGGATGTATGAACGCCAAGCTGACGCTCCATCGCCCAGTCGCACGGCGCTGGCAGAGGGAAAATGGCCGACCTTCCCAGCCCTCAATGGAAATTCTAACACTGCGGGCGGTGTTCGCTTAACGCGCGACAGATAATAGGGGCAATTGATGGCCATCGACACAGACAGAGAATTCAAGCCAATCAACATAGCGGTGCTGACCGTGTCCGACACGCGGACGGCGGAAAATGACACATCAGGTGACATTCTGGTCGAGCGTCTGACCACAGCGGGGCACCATTTGGCTGCGCGCTTGATTGTGAAAGACGATGCAAGCGTCTTGGCCGAGCAATTCAACGACTGGATCGATGATCCTGCAATTGATGCCATCGTCTCTACCGGCGGAACTGGCCTGACCGGGCGCGATGTCACGCCAGAGGCGCTGGACCGAGTGAAGGAAAAGGACATTCCCGGCTTTGGCGAAGTGTTTCGCTATCTCAGCCTGCAGACCATCGGCACCAGCACAGTGCAATCACGCGCCGCGGCAATTGTGTCGCGCGGCACCTATATCTTTGCGCTGCCCGGATCGAACGGAGCGGTAAAAGATGGCTGGGACGGAATCCTTGCCGAGCAATTGGACAGCCGGAACCGGCCCTGCAATTTCGTCGAGCTTATGCCGCGACTGAAAGAGGTTTAACCAAAACCGCCGCCAATTTCGCCCGGTTCAAACCGCATCAGGCGGCTATCGATCAGGGCAGCGGTTCGATTGACCACCGCCAATTGATAGTCCGCATCCTTTATCATCACGAAGAATGCGCCGGAGTTGGGATATTGCGCGACAAACCCATCGTGCCACAATTTGTCGTCGGGTGTCGGCCCAGTGACCATCGTCTGAAACGTGCCGCGCCACACAATTTCGCCGCCAACGCGGTTGAAGATCGGCCCCGATGTCTTGCCATATTCCTGATAGGCGCGCTTGCCCGACCAGCCATTGCCGTGATGTTCGTGCCCTTGGGGATATTCCGCATCATCGCGAAACCTCAGCAGATTGAGCATGTGAATTGGCTCATCACGCGGCAGGTCTTTGAATGCTCTAAAGTTCTCTGGTGATGGGTCGATATAATAGGTCATGCGTAGTTCTCCTTAAACCTCGACTTCGCGCCATTCGCCAGGAGCCAGTCCTTCGACGCTCCAATCGCCGATGCGCCATCGGATCAGGCGGAGCGTAGGCAAACCGACCGCTGCGGTCATCCGCCGCACCTGACGGTTCTTCCCCTCGGTTATGCGCAGAGCAATCCAGCTATCGGGGACATTTTTGCGAAACCGAATAGGTGGGTCTCGGTCCCACAGTTCTGGCGGCTCCACGGATTTGGCATCTGCCGGACGGGTCATGCCATCCTTTAACCTGACCCCTTTTTGCAGGGCTGCAATGGCTTCATCATTAGGCACACCTTCGACCTGTGCGAGATAGGTCTTGGGCATCTTGTAACGCGGCTCTGCAATGCGGGCTTGCAACCGTCCATCATCAGTTAGCAGCAACAGGCCCTCGCTGTCCTTATCGAGCCGCCCCGCAGGATAAACATTGGGCACATCAACAAAGCTGGCCAAGGTGTCGCGCGCGCCACCGCCTGCGCCGCCGCTAAATTGCGATTGCACGCCAAATGGCTTGTTGAGCAGGATAAGGCGCGAAATGCGCTTAAGTCTCCAACGTATAATCAGCGAACCGGGCGCGCAGGTCCTTCTTGCTGATCTTGCCGGTTGCCGTGTGCGGAATGTCGTCCACAAATTCAACCGCATCGGGCATCCACCACTTCGCGATCAGCGGCTTGAGGTGATCAAGCACATCACCGGCAGAGACATTGGCTCCTTCCGATCTTACCACGAACAGCACCGGACGCTCGTCCCATTTGGGATGCGGCATGCCAACACAGGCGGCCTCTGCCACGCCCGGGCAACCTACGGCGGCGTTTTCCAATTCGACCGAGCTAATCCACTCGCCACCCGACTTGATTACATCCTTGGTTCGGTCGGTCAGTTGGAGCGTGCCATCGGGATGGATAATTCCCACATCGCCCGTATCGAACCAACCTTCCTGACTGGCCGCGTCTTGCTCAGCCTTGAAATAGCGTTTGATGATCCACGGTCCGCGAATTTGGAGAGCCCCCGAAGCCTCGCCGTCGCGCGGCAGTTCAGTTATCATGTCGTCCAGATCAACTGTGCGCAGTTCGACGCCAAAGATTGGGCGCCCCTGCATGGCTGTCTTGTCGACCTTCTGCTCAAAAGTCAGCTCGTCCCAATCCGCGGTAGGACCGCCAACAGTCCCAATTGGCGATGTCTCGGTCATGCCCCATGCGTGTTGCACACGGGTGCCGTTTCTCATCAGCCGCTCGATCATGAAGCGCGGACAGGCCGAACCACCGATGGTCGCCGCCTTTAGTGGCGGTAGATCTAGGCCTTCCTTGTCGCAATATTGGAAATGGGCGAGCCATACCGTCGGCACACCGGCGCTGTCGGTTACTTTCTCGCGCAGCATCAGCTCGTGCAGCACAGAGGGATCGTTGACGGCGGAAAAGACGAACTTGATCCCCGCCATCGCACCAGCATAGGGCAATCCCCAACTGGCCGCATGGAACATCGGCACCACCGGCAACATCACACTGGATGGGCTGAAGTTAAAGGTCGCTGGCTGCAAACCTGCCAAAGCGTGGAACACGGTCGAGCGGTGCTCATATTGCACACCCTTTGGATTGCCCGTCGTCCCGCTGGTATAACAAATCATGCACGGATCGGTTTCGGCCCCATCGACCCATTCAAAATCGCCGTCTTGCTCGCCAATCCAATCTTCGAATGATTGGGAATGATCGCCACTGTCGTAGCAAATATAGTGCTCAACCGTGGTCCAGCGATCACGCATCTTGTCGACAATTGGCTGGAATGCCGCATCGTAACACAGCACCTTATCCTCGGCGTGATTGACGATATATTCCAGCTGATCTTCAAACAGGCGCGGATTGACGGTGTGCAGCACCCCGCCCATTCCAGCCACGCCGTACCAGCTGACCAAGTGGCGCGAGTGGTTCATCGCCAGACTGGCAACCTTGTCACCCTTCTTCAAACCCAGGGCCTGAAGCGCCTGTGCCATTTTCAGCGCATCGGACCGGATGCCAGCCCAATTGGTGCGTGTTTCATTGCCATCGGCCCAACGGGTCACGATTTCGCGCGAGCCCGCTTCGCGCGCGGCATGATCGATCACATGGGTGATCCGCATGGTCCAACTTTGCATTGCTCCCAGCATTCTCAATCCTCTCATCAGATATGTTTCAATGTGTTCATGCCGAGGCTTGGCCTTGGCGACAAGCCGGATTTTTGCTCAAGACTGATTGGGAGTTGAATTTGGGTCCCAATTAGGGGGCTGGACTACGCAACCAGTCGCAAATTGGCCTTGGCGCCCAGGGGTTGCAAATCGACGTTACCGATCCCGTCGACCATGCCCAATCGCTCGGCCATTTCACCATCCAAAGCGTAGTCGCGGCCAATCCGGACCCAGACATGATCTTCGTCCGACAGTTCGAGCCTCACCAGCACTTCGCCCTGCCCAGCCTCACCCGGCTTCAATTCCATTTGCAAGGCAGCCAGCGCAGCAACACTATAGATGTCGAGGCGCATCACCATGCGGGTCCCGCCGCGTACGTCTTCTAACGGACGCGCACCGCGAACGGTGATCCTTGGTGGCTCGGTAGGATTGGGCGAATCCAGTTCGACATTGAGCAACAGGCATGTCCCATCCGCACCCCATTTTTCAAACGAGCTGACCAGACCTTCCTCGAAACAAGCTGCCGAGAATTGGCCAGAGGAATCGGAGAAATCAGCGCGGATAAATTCGCCACCGCGTTTTGTGCGACCTTTGCTGAAACCCTCGACCATGGCGGCCATAACAGCGGGGGCCCGGCCACCCGGCGGTGCGCCGCCTTCCATCAAATTTTGATAAGTCCGCGCACCATTTGCGGATGCTAATGCCCAATGTTGCTGCACCGGATGAGCCGAGTAATAGAAGCCGAAATTCTCGCGCTCCTTGGCCATCTGTTCAGTGCGCGACCATTCTTCGGTTTCGACCAAACGCAAGGTCTCATCGCTATCGGCCTCTCCGCCGAACAGCGCAGCTTGACCGCTGACCCGTTCTCGCTCTGCTGCATCGGCAACGGCCAACAGCATGTCGGCATTGGCAAAGATGGCAGCGCGGTTGGGTTCGATTGCATCCAACGCGCCGGCACAGGCCAGCCCCTCCAACTGGCGCCGGTTCATTGATCCATGCGGTATTCGCTCAAATAGATCCTGCAGACTGGTGAACGGAGCCGTTGCATCGCGATCAGCCACGATGGCCTCCATCGCCTTCTCACCCACATTCCGGATCCCCGCCAAGGCATAGCGGACGGCATAGCCCTCATCGCTTTGTTCAACCGTGAACCGTGCCTCGGACTGATTGATATCAGGGGCCAGAACCGTGATGCCAGATCGACGGGCGTCATCAACAAACACCGCCAGCTTTTCCGAATGCTGGATGTCGAAGCACATTGACGCGGCGTAGAATTCCTCTGGATAATGCGCCTTTAGCCATGCCGTTTGATAGGCAAGCAGAGCGTAAGCCGCAGCGTGCGATTTGTTAAAGCCATAACCGGCGAATTTGTCGATCAAGTCGAACAGCTCATTCGCCTGTTTCGCCTCAATTGCGCTGACGTCCTTGCACCCATCGACAAAGCGTTGGCGCTGAGCATCCATTTCAGCCTGAACCTTCTTGCCCATCGCACGGCGCAGCAAATCGGCGTCGCCAAGCGAATATCCGGCCAATATCTGGGCCGCCTGCATCACTTGTTCTTGATAGACAAAAATGCCGTAAGTCTCGGCCAGAATGCCTTCTAGCTTGGGATGCGGATATTCAATCTCCGCTTCGCCATTCTTACGTTTGCCGAACAGCGGGATGTTGTCCATCGGACCGGGACGATAGAGCGACACTAGCGCGATAATGTCGCCGAAATTGGTTGGCCGGACTGCAGACAGTGTCCGCCGCATACCTTCTGATTCCAGCTGGAACACGCCAACCGTATTGCCCGACTGCATCAGATCGTAAACGGCGGTATCGTCCCATTCGAGCGTACCCAGATCGAGCTCAATCCCGCGCTTGGCGAGCAAATCTACCGCCTTGCGCAGCACCGACAAGGTCTTGAGGCCAAGAAAGTCAAATTTGACCAATCCCGAGCTTTCAACATGCTTCATGTCGAACTGGGTCACCGGCATATCCGACCGTGGATCGCGATAGAGCGGCACCAATTGCGCCAACGGCCGATCGCCAATCACAACACCGGCGGCATGGGTGGAACTGTTGCGCGGCAACCCTTCCAATTGCATCGCCAGATCAACCAGGCGCTTTACCTCATTGTCATTGCCATATTCGCGCTTGAAATCAGCCGCACCGTTCAGCGCGCGCGGCAAAGTCCAGGGATCGGTCGGATGGTTGGGCACCATTTTGCATAACCGATCCACATGGCCGTAACTCATCTGCAAGATGCGACCGCAATCACGCAGCACAGCGCGCGCCTTCAGCTTACCAAAGGTGATGATTTGCGCGACGTGATCATCGCCATATTTTTGCTGGACATAGCGGATGACTTCGCCGCGACGGGTTTCGCAGAAATCGATGTCGAAATCAGGCATCGAAACACGTTCCGGATTGAGGAACCGTTCGAACAGAAGACCCAGCTTAATCGGATCAAGATCGGTAATGGTCAGCGCCCATGCGACCACTGAACCCGCACCAGAACCACGACCGGGGCCGACCGGGATCCCCTGATCCTTGGCCCATTTGATAAAATCCGCAACTATCAGGAAATAGCCGGGAAAACCCATATTGACGATGACTTGAACTTCAAAATCGAGCCGATCAAAATAAGGTTTGCGTTCCTCCTCGGTCATTTCGCCATAGGGCTTCAACCGCTCTTCCAAACCCTTGCGCGCATCATCGGCCAATGCCTTGGCCTCGCCTTCCAGATCGCCAGCGAGACTGGGCAAGATGGGCGCACGATTGGGCGGCGCAAAGGCACAACGTTGGGCAATCACTAGCGTAGTCTGCGTCGCCTCGGGTATGTCAGCGAACAATTCTTCCATCATCAAATGCGATTTGACGAATGATTGCTTGTTCGAACGCGGGCGATCTTCTGCCTCAATATGGGTGGAATTGGCGATGCACAGCATCGCGTCATGCGCCAGATGGAAATGCGGATCGGCAAAATGGGCCGGATTGGTCGCAACGAGTGGCAAATCGCGAGCATAGGCCAGATCGATCAACGCCTCTTCAGCACCCTCTGCCGCGGATGTGCGGTTGCGTGCCAGCTCGATGTAAAACCGGTCCGGAAACAGCGCCGTCAATCGGTCGCATAAAGGCTCTGCATGAGCCGACTGCCCTTCGGCCAACAGGCGGGTCAGCGCACCCTCGTCTCCGCCAGATAAAGCGATCAGACCATCCGTGTGGCCTTCCAGATCGCCAAGCGAGACATGCGGTTCAAGCTCAAGCGGGCGGTCCAAATGCGCCTTGCTGACCAAATGGCACAGATTGTCATAGCCGGCCTCGTCCTGAGCGAAGAGCGGCAGATAATCGACCTGCTTGGTTTCTGATCCTTCTGCTGCCTCGCGCGCCACACCCAGCAAGGCCCCGATGATCGGCTGGATGCCCTCACTCTTGCACGCCGCAGCAAAAGCAACTGCGCCATACAATCCGTTGCGGTCGCAAATCGCGATCGCGGGGAAGCCGCGCTCCTTGGCCAGCTTGGCGATCGCCTTGGGATCGATCGCCCCCTCCAGCAAGGAGTAAGACGACAAAACGCGCAGCGGGACGAAAGGAGCAAAGGCCATTAGCTGAATATGCTCAATTGGAACGCTACCGCCAAGGGCAGCATCCACAAGAAACTAGACATTAATCGTCATTGCGAGCCCAATTCTTGGTTGGGCGAAGCAATCCAGTTACGGCGCAAGCTGGATTGCCACGTCGCCCCGAAACAAGTTCGGGCCTCCTCGCAATGACAAGTGGCAGCTTACAGCAGTTTCTCAACATGCTTGGCGATCATCGCTGGGGTGTCTTGCGGCCCGAAGCGTTTGACCACATTGCCCTCGCGGTCGATCAGGAATTTGGTGAAGTTCCACTTGATCGAGGTTGAGCCCATCAGGCCCTTGGCCTCGCTTTTCATCCAGTCAAACAGGGGCGACGCATCATCGCCGTTAACATCGACCTTCTCCATCAGCGGGAAGGTAACGCCAAAGTTGATCTTGCAAAATTCTGCGATCTCGTCGGCATTGCCTGGTTCCTGACCGCCAAATTGGTTGCAGGGAAAGCCCAAGACTTCGAAATCTTGGTCTTTGAACTGCTGGAAAACCTTTTCGAGGCCGTCATATTGCGGGGTAAAACCGCATTTGCTTGCGGTGTTGACCACCAGCAAAACCTTGCCCTTCTTATCGGCGAGATCAATTTCCTCGCCGCGGTTGGTTGTCACGGTGAAGTCGGCAATGGTGGTCATGCTATTTCCTAAGGTTCAGGGCGTTTCTTTGCGCCGATAGGTCAAATCGAAACTCGTCTGCCACGTTTTACCATGATCGGTCGAGCCTTCTCCGAACTGCCTTACACTGCCATCCTCACCAACAGAATAGGTCATTCTGATCAGTACATCGCTGCCGTCGGGCCCAATTCCATCCCAATATCCGGTTAGGACCATCGCTCCATCTACCGGGCCGCCGATAAAATCGACCCGTCGTCCGTCATTGCCGACCCAGACTTGCTCCCATCGACCAGACCGGTGGTTGATCATCGACATGCTGGTGCCATTGGCGCCGCTTTGCGGCATCCAAGTCTCCCGGATCACGCAACCTGTTGCTACCCGTTCAACCTTGCTTTGGGCGATGGTCTTTTCCGTGCCAGTAACGGCGACATTCCATTCACCAACCCAGAAATCAAAGGCGGAGTGTGCTTCGTTTGAGCAGGCAGGTGGCGGTGTTGGGGGTGCAGGAGCAGCTGGTGCGTTATCCGCGGCTTGTCCAACGGCGGTTGATTGCAGCGCGAACAGAATGGCAGCGACAATATTCATTTCAAGTCCCCCTCTTATCTGCCGGTTAACATCACCAAGCAGGAGAACAATTCAAAGCGCTTTCCGGCAAACGGCATAGGCCTTTCGACCAATCGCCAGTGGGCTTAGGCAAGTTCGCCTCAGGTAAGCACGCCTTCATGCAAACGGACCACACGGTCCATTTTCTGTGCCAGCCGCTCATTATGCGTCGCAACCAAGGCAGCGCTGCCCTCACCCCTGACCAGCTCGAGGAATTGCCCGAGCACACGGTCGGCAGTGTGCTCGTCCAGATTGCCCGTCGGCTCGTCCGCCAGAACCAGAGCCGGCCGATTGGCGAGCGCACGGGCAACCGCCACGCGCTGCTGCTCTCCGCCGGAAAGTTGGCTGGGGCGATGATCAAGCCGATGCTCCAGACCAAGCGAAGACAGCAATTCTTCGGCTCGAACATTGGCCTCTTCACGCGGGCACCCCGACACCATTTGCGGCATCACCACATTCTCGCGTGCATCAAAATCAGGCAAGAGATGGTGGAATTGATAAACAAAGCCGAGGTAGTCGCGGCGCAAAGATGTGCGAGCGGCTGAATTGCTCTTTTCAGCGGGCGTTCCGGCAATTTCGATCTCGCCGCCAAATCCGCCCTCCAACAAGCCAACGGCTTGCAACATGGTCGATTTGCCCGAACCAGATGGGCCCAGTAATGCGACAATTTCGCCCGGCATGATGTCGAGATTGACCCCGCGCAATACTTCGATGGTCACCCCGCCTTGCTCAAAACTGCGCGATAGCCCGCGCAGTTTGACGATCGGCGTTGCGCCATTTGCTGTGGTTGCCGCGTCATTCATAACGCAGCACCTGCACCGGATCGGTGCTCGACGCTTTGAGCGCCGGGTAGAGTGTTGCAAGGAAGCTGAGGCCGAGGGCCAGCGCGACAATGCCGGCGACCTCAACTGGGTCGGTCCGAGCGGGAAGCGTGCTGAGGAAGCGGATCGAGGGGTCCCACAAATCTTGCCCAGTGACGACTTCGATCACGCTGACAATCTGTTGCCGGAACGTCAGGATCAATGCGCCCAACGCCAGTCCAGCGACGGTGCCGATCACGCCAACGGTAAAACCGGTCGTCACGAAAATCTTGAGCAAGCTTTTGCGGCTCGCGCCCATCGTGCGCATGATCGCAATGTCTCGCGTCTTTGCGCGCACCAGCATCACCAGACTCGATAATATGTTGAAGGCAGCAACCACCACCATGAAACTCAGCGCGAAAAACATCGCCACGCGTTCCACTTGCAAAGCCTCGAATAGAGTGGAGTTGATGGTCTTCCAGTCGGAAACCACCGCTCGTCCGGCCAATTTCTCTTGCACCGGAGCCAAAATCTCGCCGACCTCGTCCGGGTCGTCGACGGTGATTTCAATCATACCGACCGCATCACCGATCAACAGCAGCGTTTGAGCATCCTCCATCGGCATGATGACGAATTTTTGATCGTAGTCGTAAATGCCGACCTCGAATATTGCTGCCACTGTATAGCCAATTTGCCGCGGGACAGTGCCAAAGGGAGTCGACCTGCCTGCCGGATTGATAATCGTGATCGTGTCGCCAACCCGCGCGCCGATATTTTGCGCCAAGCGGGTGCCAATGGCGACATTGCTCGCCCCGCCCTTAAGTTCGGACAGATTGCCCAGCACGATCTTGTCCGCCAGCCCGGCAATTGCCTCGTCGGTCTCACCGCGTGCCAAAATTGCCTCAACCCGGCCGTTATAACTCGTCAACAAGGGCTGTTCGATCAGCGGGGAAGCATCCGTAACGCCGGGGGTCTGCTTAACGTCCTGGAGTACGTCCTCCCAATTATCCATCCGCCCACCATAGGCTTGGACAATGGCGTGACCATTGAGACCAACGATCTTGTCGAGCAGCTCTGCACGAAAGCCATTCATCACGCTCATCACCACGATCAGCATCGCCACGCTCAGCATGACCACACCGACGCTGATGGCGGCGACCAATGCAATAAAGGCCTCACCCTTGCCGGGTAAGAGGTAGCGCTTGGCGATCATCCATTCGAAGGGAGTAAGAATCAAAACACGTGCACTTTGCTTGGCTAACAATGAACAGCGGCTGTAAGCTGCCCAAACATTGCACACAATGCGCAATCGCAGCCCCTCCCCGACGCATTTGAGCGGTCCAGTAAGGTTGGGTGCCTCACTCTGACGCGCCAATGTGCAAAAGCCAATGTGCAAAAGGTTGCGCTGCGGCTGCATCAACCCTTGTAATATATCTGTAACACCGGCATTGGACCGAGCGAGTATTTAGGCACGCAGCAGCGGACAGGCTCGGCCATGAAATCTACAAAGCAATACACCCACCCATTTCTTGATTTGAATGGCGACAAACTGCGCGAAGAATGCGGTGTGTTTGGCGCCATCAACGCACCCGATGCATCGGCGGTTACAGCATTGGGCCTGCACGCATTGCAGCACCGCGGACAAGAAGCGGCTGGGATCACCAGCTATAATGGCGACCGGTTTTATTCAGTTCGCGGCACCGGCCATGTGGCGGAAAATTTCTCCTCCGAAGAGGCATTGGCAGAGCTACCCGGATTTATGTCGGCAGGTCATGTGCGCTATTCCACCACTGGTGGATCGGGCCTACGCAATGTCCAACCGCTCTATGCCGATTTGGCCAGCGGTGGCTTCGCCATTGCGCATAATGGCAATATCTCCAACGCGGGCACTCTGCGCGACGAGCTGGTCGGCAGGGGCGCAATTTTTCAGTCGACTTCCGACACAGAGGTAATCATTCACCTGGTTGCGACCAGCAGATACCCAACTTTGGTCGACCGGCTGGTTGACGCATTGCGCATGGTCGAAGGGGCCTATTCCCTTATCGTGATGACGCCAGAGGGCATGATCGCTTGCCGCGATCCTTATGGGATACGCCCGCTGGTGATGGGCAAATTGGGTGATGCCCATGTTTTCGCCAGCGAAAGCGTCGCTTTCGATGTGATCGGGGCCCAATTTGAACGAGAGATAGAGCCGGGCGAACTGGTTCGCATCACCGTGGATGGCGCGGTGGAATCGCTGCGCCCGTTCGGGAATATCAACCCGCGCCCCTGCATTTTTGAGCATGTCTATTTCAGCCGTCCAGATTCGGTATTTGCCGGCCAATCGGTCTATTCCTCGCGCAAGTCTATCGGCGAGCAATTGGCGAAAGAAAGCCCGGCCGAGGTTGATCTGGTTGTGCCAGTGCCAGACAGCGGTGTTCCGGCGGCGATTGGCTTTGCGCAGGAATCGGGCGTTCCTTTCGAGCTTGGTATTATTCGCTCGCACTATGTTGGGCGCACCTTTATCCAACCCACCCAAGGTGCCCGTGCATCAAGCGTTTCCTTGAAGCACAATGCCAACCGATCATTGGTTGAAGGCAAGCGCATCGTGCTGATCGATGATTCGCTGGTGCGCGGCACTACCAGTGTAAAGATCGTCCAGATGATGCGCGATGCGGGCGCGACCGAGGTTCATTTCCGCGTAGCCAGCCCACCGTTTGCGCACAGTTGTTTCTACGGTGTCGACACACCCAAGCGGGAAAAATTGCTCGCCGCGCGCATGGAAATGGAGCCAATGCGCGAATTTATTGGCGCTGACAGTCTCGCCTTTGTCTCGATCGATGGCCTGTACCGGGCCGTGGGTTCAGACAATCGCAACAGCGGTTGTCCGCAATTTTGCGATGCCTGCTTTACCGGCGACTATCCGACAACATTGACCGACAGGTCGCGCGACGAAACAGAGGACGCGCAGCTTTCCTTCTCAGATCATAAGGCCGCCTGAAACTCATGACCGATTCACTCGCTTCTGGGCCATTGGACGGTCGCCTCGCCCTCGTCACAGGAGCCAGCAAAGGCATTGGTGCGGCAACGGCCAAGGCTTTGGCCCGCGCTGGCGCGCATGTGGTCCTGACGGCGCGCGACGTCAAAGAGCTGGAAACAATCGAAGACGCCATTCACGCAGAAGGCGGCTCTTCGACCATTGCTCCGCTTGATCTGGCAGAGCCAGACGCGGTTGCCCGCTTGGCATCAGCAATCAGTGGCAGGTGGGACAAATTGGACATTTTGGTCCTGAGCGCTGCCTATTTGCCCACTTTGACGCCAATCACCCAGATTGACCCAAAGCAATTCAATCAGGCATTGCTGACCAATGTTGTCGCCACGCAATCGCTGCTGGCGGGATTTGATCCGATGCTGAAACGAGCAGACAGCGCCCGTATAATCGGACTGACCAGCAGTGTCGGCGCGGGGCCAAGGGCCTTTTGGTCGGCCTATGGTTCGACCAAAGCTGCCTTCGACAATCTTCTCAACTCTTACGCACAAGAAGTTGAAAAGCTTAGTGATATTCGGGTTGCAATCATTGATCCCGGCGCGACACGCACCAGCATGCGAGCCAAAGCCTATCCGGGCGAGGATCCTGCGACGGTCAAACCACCAGAGACGGTGGCGGATCGGATTGTCGCACTCGTTTCGGAAGACTTTCCGTCCGGTCACCGCGAACGCGTTGAAAAATAACACGGTTAAGATTGCGCTAACCTCGAAAAACAACGAGTCAGCAACCCTGCATCTCCATTGTCCCTACAGCTAAACCGCACAGGCGCGGTAAAGCATTTTGATTTTGACCGCTTGTCGGTCCTCAATTTGTAAGGGTAAAGCCATGCAAGGCACGCAAGATCGCTACCAGATTGCAGCACAGGAAGATCGCTGTGCTCCCCGCACCAAGCTAACCATCCCAGCTCAACTGCGCGCATCTGGCGGACGCGGTTTTCAGAGCGTGGTGCATGATCTTTCGATCTCGGGCTTTTCTGCCGCATCGATCAACCGGATGCACGAAGGCCAAGTGTGCTGGCTAACCCTGCCCGGCCTTGAATCGCTTCAGGCGCAGGTGGTTTGGTGGGACAATTGCATGGTTGGCTGCGCATTCATGGAAATGCTCAGCCCGATTGTGCATGACAACATCTTGCAGCGTTACACCAATATGGGTTCTTACCGCCCTGCTGGCTAATTTGTGACGCCTTCAGCTGGTGCTTCCGCCGCCGCGTCCAGCACAGCCTGCACCTCTCTATAAAAATCCAACCTTTGGGCACCCTCGGCGCCCTGCCCTGATGCGTTCGGCCAATTGCTGTTGGATGCGATCACCAGTTTGCGCGCCGGATCAACATATATGCCTTGGCCAAAGATGCCCTGCGCTGCAAAAGTCCCGTCATCATAAGTCCACCATTGATAGCCATAGCCAGATCCGGGTGAGCCGATGTCCGCCTGTTTGGTCGTGGCAACGTCTAGCCAGCCTTCGGGAAAGACCGACTCTCCATCAACAATCCCGCCGCCCATGATGAACAAGCCAAAGCGCGCCATGTCTCGGGTAGAGGCTTGAATGCAGCAGCCGCTAATTTCTTCTCCGGTTGATCCAAGCAGCCATGTGGCGTCTTGTTCCATGCCGAACGGTCCCCAGACCTTCTCCGACAAATAGTCCGCCAAAGGTTTCCCTGTCGCCTCACTAATCAGAACACCGATCAGATTGGTCTCGCCGGTTTTATAGACCCATTTCTCGCCAGCAGGAGCCTCGCGCGGCAGATTGCGCATATAGCTGACCGTGACGTTCAACCCATCCTCGGCGACATGGTTGTTAAACAGCGCCACGTCGGATTGCGGATCGGAGTAATCTTCGTTCCATTGGACGCCCGATGTCATGGTCAGCAATTGCTCGACCGAGACATCATCATAGGCCGAACCTTCCAGCCCAGAGATATATTTTGTGACCGGATCATCGACCGATTCAATCGCGCCATCCTTGATCGCGGCCCCCGCTAGTGTCGAAGTCAGGCTCTTAGCGACCGAGAAACTGGTCCATTTGCCTTCGGGGCCGAAATCCAGCCCATATTCTTCCAGCACCACCTCGCCATCGACCACAATGACAAGCGCAGATGTGCGCTGCTCAGCCATATAATCGCTGACATCCAGATCGAGCGGTTCGCCATCCGGCATCGGATAGACCGCATCGCCCGCCTCGATCACCCGCGCCTCGGCCAAAGCCGGCAGTGCATCCATTGCACGAAAGGCCGCATCACGCTCTGGCGTGGACCAGAACAAAACATTGCGGTCGGTAGGCATGTTGGCGACCAGATTGCGGGTATCTTTGTCGAGCGAGAGCCACCATGCTCCGCCGCCCACGACCAGCGCCAGCAATATGGCGATCACAATCTTTTTCATCTCAAACCCCTCCCGATAATAACGGCCATTTTGCCGCGGTGCCGCAGTTAACCTTCGGCCATCTCCAACGTCACTTGATGCACATTGATCGATCCGCAGCGGAAACCGCCTTCGCAATAATCCATATAGTAGCGCCACAGACCAATAAAGCGTTGATCAAAACCGTCAGGCAATTCACCCGCGCTAACGGCTGCATCAAATTGCATGCGCCATTGCTTCAATGTCTCGGCATAGTCTTTGCCAAAATCGAGCTGATCTTGCCATTTGAGGCCGCGTTCTGCCGCCAATTGTCGAAATTCGCTGGTCCGGATCAGCAATCCGCCCGGAAAGATATAGGCCTGAATAAAGTCCGCGCTGGCGGCATAGGCATCAAACAAATCATCATCCATGGAGATATATTGGATCGCGGCGTGACCGCCCGGCTTTAGATTGCGCGCCACACAATCCATAAAGGTCGGCCAATATTCGCGGCCCAAGGCCTCGACCATTTCGACGCTGACGATGGCGTCAAATTGCCCCTCTACATCTCGGTAATCTTGCTTGAGAAAGGTGATCGCGTCGTTTTGATGTGCGCGCGCCCACGCCAATTGCTCGTCCGACAGGCTGATTGCCGTGACTTGAGCCCCGGCATTCTGCAAATGGTCAGCCAACCCTCCCCAACCGCAACCGATCTCCAGCACGCTTTTCGCCGCTCCAATCCGGTCAGCAAGTGCTTGCCACTTTCCCTTCTGAGCATCCGCCAAACCTTGCTCAGTCTGGTCAAACAGCGCCGAGGAATAGGTCATCGTCGGATCGAGCCAATGGGCGTAGAAATCATTGCCCAGATCGTAATGGGCAGAGATATTTCGCTGCGAACCTGACTTGCTGTTGCGATTAAAGCGATGGGCAAACCACGCCGCCAGCCTGAACGGCCCCTTCGCGCGTGCCGCATCGCCCAGCGACTTTGCATTGTCGCCCATCACCGCAAATACATTGACCAGATCAGGGCTAGACCATTCACCAGCCTCCCACGCCTGATACCAGCCAATTGACCCATTGCTGGCGAGCCGGATTAAGGCGCGCCAATCCTTAAGATGCACAATCGCGTCAAAACCGGGCGAGCGGCCGCCCAGCAACCGAGTGCTACCATCCGGCAAATGTCCAAGGATCGAGCCTCGCTCCAACCCTGCATCAAGCCGGTCGAGCAGTTTCTGAAAGCCCGGAGCAAAATAGCGGGCAAAATTACGAGCCAAAAATCCGGGCGAGCCAGCGAATTTGGCACCGCCTTCAAACAGCTGCTCGCCTCTATTGCGATCCTGATTTATGCCCCTCGACGCCATAGGCTCGTCATAAGAAACCCCGCCGCGCCGGGCAAGCACGGCTTGGGCTTAAGCGTCCTTCATCACCCGATATGCGGCCAGCGCCCGCTCACGACCTTCGCGATGGCCAATAATCTTGGCCGGGTAATTTTGTGGCAAGACGCCGTGATCCTCTGGATCGTGAATATAGGGCTCGTCCAGATCGGCCAATTCGGGCACATATTCGCGGATATATCCCGCCGCGTCGAATTTTTCTGATTGGCTGAGCGGCGCCATGATCCGCACGAACATATTGCTGTCGACACCGGTTCCCGCGACCCATTGCCAATTGGTGGCGTTGCTGGCCAAATCGGCATCCACCAGAGTGTCCCAAAACCATTGTTCGCCATGCCGCCAATCGATCAGCAGATGCTTGATCAGAAAACTGGCCGCGATCATCCGGACGCGGTTGTGCATCCAACCCGTCTGCCACAGCTGGCGCATACCAGCATCGACGATCGGGTATCCGGTTTGGCCGGTCTGCCATGCCTTAAGATCGCGCGCGGCGGCTGCGTCATTTTCGGGGTCACGCCATTGCATCGCTGCAAAGCCTTCGCGGTAACTCTTGGTGCCATAGTCCGGAAATTGGCAAATCACATTTTGCGCATAGTCGCGCCAGATCAGCTCTTTTTCAAAGATCTTCCAACCGTAACTGCGACGCTCTTTGAGCGCGTGCCAAATTTGAACCGGCGAGATTTCGCCAAAGTGTAGATGCGCAGATACCCGCGAGGAGGTGTCCTGCGAAGGAAGGTTCCTGCCGGTGTCGTAATCTTCGACATGATCGGACCACCACTCAATCCGCTCGTGCGCCGCAGTCGATCCGACCTCCCAGAAGTCGCGCATTCCACCAGCCCAATCGGGCCGGGTCGGCAACAGATTCCAATCCGACAATTCGTCACTGTCCGGCCATGCGCCTGGCGAGGAAAGCGTGTCCGGTTCCGGCAGCGCATCGCGCGGCGGGAATTGCTCCAGCGTCGCTTTCGAAAACGGGGTGTAGATTTTGTACGGCGTTCCCGATCCGGTTTTGACTGCGCCGGGTGGCAGCAAGAAATTACCGTCGTACAATTGCAGGTCGATCTGCTCGGCCAATTTGCCCTGCGCCTTGCGCCACCACGGCTCGTAATGGCGGTTGGCATGAATTGTCTCTGCGCCGGTTTCCTCAACAAGCTTTAGCAATTGCTCCACCGCATCGCCGCGGCGCAGGATTATCCGTGCGTCACGCTCGGCAAAGCTGGCCTGCAGGCTCTCGAGCGAATGATGCAACCACCAACGCGATGCACCGCCATAGGCGTGCGCGCCCGGCGCATCATCATCCAGCACATAGACAGCAATAACTGGGCCTTGGCCCGCCGCAGAAAAGAGCGCGGGATTATCCGCCATGCGCAAATCGCGCCGTAGCCAGACGATGTGAGGTTTAGTCATAACAGTTGAAGCGATTTACTGCCCCGGAAGTTCCACACACTCGACATTGGGCAAGGCGATTGAGAAACGATCGCGGGCGCTGGGATCATAAAAACGAGCATCGCGCAGAATCACGGAACCATCCTCAGCACGTTCGGCAAAGGGCGCGCGTGTCCAAAAAAGGAAGGCTTCTGCCTCGCTATTGCCAACCGCGCCTGCATAGGCAGGAGCCAACTCGCATTGACCAACCTTAACTCCATCGATCAGCCACACCCCGGGCAATTGCGCTTCAATAATCTCACGCTCCCACGGGATTAGCGGCATCGGGCTGGCGATGGCTGGCTGTCTTGGCGCGGTTAGTTCGCGATAGGTCGTGCCCACCCAATTCACGCCAATATACAGCAGGCTGACAATCAGTGCGATTCGTGCAGGGCGCTTCCAATTGCCGCCGCTCTTCTCCCGGCGCAGCGAGAACCATGTTGCAAATCCCATCAGCAACCACAGCCAAATATCGATAATGAACAACGTATCGCCGTAGAACCATTGCGACGAGAACGGCTCTAGAAAACGAATGCCGTAAACATTGAGCCAATCCAGTGCGGGGTGCGACAGGCAACCAATAAAGCTCAGCGCAAACAGCCATTTGAAGTTCACCGGAAGGCGATCCTCTGGCCGCTTTCCTCGCTTGGTCTGCCACCGGTCAAAACCCCACAGCAGCCCCGCCAGAATCAACGGCAGCAGCACCAAGGCTGGCGGGCCGTGTGTGATCCCGCGCCGAAACCCCAAATGTTCCTGACCTTCAAGCCAGAAGAAACATGCGGCATCCACATCGGGCAAATTGGCGCCAATGATCAGCGCCGGCATGGCCAGACCCGTCTTTTTCTTCAGACCCGCCTGCCCCAGCAAAGCGCCGACCAGACTATGGGTGAGATTGTCCAACTAGGTTCCCCGTTTTCCAAAACCGCCGGAAAGATCGGCCGTATTGTTCTTGCTTTCAATCATGGGATGACCCTGCAATGCGGCATTCAATTCGCCAGCGAGCAGTTCGATCTCTGATACTGACCCAACCAGCATAGCGCCATTGCGCGGTCCGCTATCGGCCTGCACATAAAGCGCAGTGGTCCCGCTGGAATTGCGTTCATGCGGGGCAGTTTGTGACCCGGCGAAGAATTGCTTCACTGTGCCGAAGGGCATGGTGTGTTTGGTGCGAAAACTTTCATCCTTGGTCACTTTGCCAAGCCGAAATTCCTGCCGTTTTATGTCCACTTCCATCTGCGCGACAGACTTGCGCGGAAGCAGTGAACTCCACACAATCAGCGCCGCGATCATTACAAATCCGCCGCACAGGAGGACGCGCAGGATCAATATCTCGGACTCAGGCTGCGACACCGGCATGACCCAGAAAAACGCAGCCGCCGCGACGAAGGCCGCCGCAAGCAATGCGCCAAATATCTGACCGCCCAATGTGACTTCAGGGCTTTCGCGGACAATGGCGACCTCGCCAATCTGCCCACGTTGGATCGTGTTCCCTTCGACGAATTGGATCATTGGCGCCATGGATTAATCCGTTGGATGCCCTTCATTCGCATCGACCGTCCAAGTTTGCCCAGTGCCCAGCAGCTTGGCGAGGTTCGCTTCCTTGCCAGCGGTAGCCTTTTCGCGCTCCTCGGCAACGCCAGATTCGAATGTCGGGCGCGGATCATCATAGATCACACCCAGCGCCATCGGGAACGGGCCGAACGGCATTTCGATCAACATGTGGGCGACGCTGCGATTGGTTGCATCATGCACCAACACGCCCGCATCTTCCCAATTTTCCTCGGTTGCATCGACCACGGTCAGTGCCAGATTGTCGCGGTCAAGCCCGATGCCCTTGTCAAAACCAGTCTTGGGATCGCCGAACAGCATCGGCTTGCCATGTTCAAGCCACAACTGCCGATCACCAGCCCCCTTGGGCGCTGCGAATTCCTCAAACACATCCTTGTTATAGACAATGCAGTTCTGGAAAATCTCGATGAAGGCCGCACCTTGGTGGGCATGAGCTGCCTTCAATACTTCAGGCAGGTTTTTCGATACATCAAAGCCGCGCCCGATGAACCGCGCACCAGCTCCCAATGCGAACGAGCATGGGTTAGCCGGACGGTCGACTGATCCGATCGGCGTCGACGGGCTTGTGGTCCCAATCCGACTGGTCGGTGAAGCCTGACCTTTGGTAAGGCCATAGATCTCGTTATTGAACAACATGATCTGCATGTTCACATTGCGCCGGAGCACATGCATCATATGATTGCCGCCGATAGACAGACCATCGCCGTCGCCGGTTACCAGCCACACGTCCAAATCGGGATTGGCCAGCTTTACGCCTGTTGCCACCGCTGGAGCGCGCCCGTGGATCGTGTGAAAGCCGTAACTCTCCATATAATACGGAAAACGGCTGGAACAACCGATACCACTGATGAAGCAAGTGTTGGCCGGATCACAGCCCAATTGCGGCAGGGTGCGTTGGACCGCCTTCAGAATGGCGTAGTCGCCGCAACCCGGGCACCAGCGTACCTCTTGGTCGGTTTCCCAATCCTTCAGCGTGGTTTCGATTTTCACTGGTGCGTTCATGACAGCGCCCCCTCAATGGCTTGTTCAAGCTCGGCAATGGTGAACGGTTGCCCGCTCGTCTTGGTCAGTGGCTGTGCATCGACCAAGAATTGATCGCGCAAGATTGTCTTAAACTGGCCGGTGTTCATCTCTGGCACCAACACCTTGTCATAGCTCTTGAGCAAGTCGCCCAGATTGGCAGGCAGCGGCCAGATATGCCGCACATGGATATGGCTGACGTCCAATCCCTTAACCCGGCTGCGGTTTACCGCCTGATGGATCGGACCATAGGTTGATCCCCAACCGACCACGGCCAGTTTGCCACCTGCCTCGCCAGCAGCGATGGTTTGATCGGGAACGCTCACGCCCAATACCTTGTTCACGCGGGCATCGGTCATCGCTTGGTGGTTTTCAGGATCGTAGTCGATGTGGCCGGTATCTTGAGCTTTCTCGATCCCGCCGATGCGATGCATCAAATCGGGAGTCCCCGGCTTGATCCATGGGCGAGCGCCCTTCCCGTCACGCTTGTACGGCAGCAAATTATCATCAGGACCGTTCTTTTCCTCCAGGAACTTGGCAGGAAACGGTTCAAAAGTATCAGGATCTGGCACTTTCCACGGCTCCGCTGCATTGGCGATATAACCATCGGTCAACAGCATAACGGGCGTCATATATTCCACCGCGATCCGGCACGCCTCAATCGCAACTTCAAATGCGTCGCCGGGTGAACAAGCAGACACTACCGGCATTGGCGCATCACCGTTGCGGCCAAACACGGCTTGATAAAGATCGCTTTGCTCGGTCTTGGTGGGAAGGCCAGTGGACGGGCCACCGCGCTGGGAGTTTACAATTACCAGCGGAAGCTCGGTCATGATGGCAAGTCCCATCGCCTCGCCCTTCAACGCAATGCCGGGGCCCGAAGAAGATGTGATGCCTAAGCTTCCAGCGTAACTAGCGCCAATCGCCGCACAAATCGCAGCAATCTCGTCCTCGGCTTGAAAGGTCGTAACATTGAACTGTTTCAGACGAGCAAGGTGGTGCAAAATCGCGCTGGCCGGCGTGATGGGATAGCCACCAAAGAACATCGGCAGCTCTGCCAATTGCGCACCTGCGACGAGACCCAGCGATACCGCCTCTGCCCCGGTTATGGTCCGATAAAGCCCAGGTTCGCTTTCAACCGCAGGAATAGACAGCTGCTTTAACGGACCAGAAATTTCCGCAGTTTCGCCATAGGCATGGCCAGCATTCAACGCGGCAATATTGGCGTCAGCAATCTCTGGCTTGCTACGGAATTTCTGCTTGAGCCAATCTTGAACAGGCCCACGCGGACGATCAAACATCCACAGCGCCAACCCAAGGGTCCACATGTTCTTAGACCGCAGCGCGTCCTTATTGCCCAAACCAAACGGTTTGACCGCCTCGATGGTGAGCGCAGAGATATCAAACGCCAATACATCCCACTTGGCCAAGGAATCATCATCCAACGGGCTCTGGTCGTATTTGGCCTTGTCCAGATTGCGTTTGGTAAACTCACCGGTGTCAGCAATGATCAGCCCACCCGGCTTAAGCGAGGACAGGTTCACTTTCAGTGCCGCAGGGTTCATCGCAACCAACACGTCTGGCGCATCACCCGCGGTATTGATCTGGCGACTGCCAAAGTTGATCTGGAACGCAGAGACACCAAACAATGTCCCTTGCGGTGCGCGGATCTCGGCGGGGAAATCGGGGAATGTCGCCAGATCATTACCAGCCAAGGCGGTCGACAAAGTGAACTGCCCACCGGTTAGCTGCATCCCGTCACCACTATCGCCAGCAAAGCGGACGACAACGGCCTCTGGTTGTGGGGATTGATCGTTTGCGGACGAATTGTCAGCGGCTTGCGTAGCCATGTATGTTCCTTCTCGCGCGCCCATTCAAAAGGCGCTTGTTCTGTTCGAGGATGCACCTATGGATAGGCAGTCCCTCTCGCAATGAAGTTTTTCTCCTAGCTGGACAAAAAGTCGAGTGTAAAAGCGAGACAATCGCAATTATCCCCCAATAACCCTGACTAACCTATGCAAAAGAATAGCACCGAGGCTGCCCAATATGACTGAAACGACCCCCTATGTGCGCGAAGATGTGAAGGCGTTCTTGGATGCTTTGGCTGCAATGCCAAGCCTGAGTCTTGCCGAAATGACACTGGAAGAGGCGCGCGCTAGTTATGGCGCTTTGCATGGGATGGCGGATCGTCCGGCGCGCGAATTGGCAGTGATCAAGGATCTGGCCTGCCCCGGCCCAGCAGGCGACATCCCGTTGCGCCTGTATGATGCGCGCGAGACGCGCGGACCCGGCCCGGTCATGGTGTTCTATCACGGTGGCGGCTTTGTGATCGGTGACCTGGATACCCATCACAATCTGTGCACCGAATTGGCGGCACAATTGGATTTGCCCTTGGTGGCGGTGGATTATCGCAGAGCGCCAGAGCACCCCTTCCCCGCGCCGATTGATGATTGCGAGGCTGCGACCCGCTGGATTGCCAAATCCCCGGCAGCGATTGGGCGCGAGATTACTGGCCTGATCCCGATTGGGGATAGTGCTGGCGGAACTGCGACAATTGTTATGTCGCAAGCACTGGCCGCCAATCCCGCGGATGCACCGATTGTTTTGCAAGTGCCGATCTTCCCCCTCGCCAGCGATGCAGCAAATTCAGCCAGTACTGAAGAATTTGCCGAAGGGTATGTCCTGACCAAGGCATCGATGGAATTCTTTGAAGACTGTTACCAACCCGATCGCAATGATCCGCGCGCGATGCCAATTTTGGGCGACCACAGAACTGCGCCACCCACGGTATTGGTCACTGCCTCACTTGATCCAATCCGCGATTCCGGACGTGACTATGGCGCTGCTCTGTCTAATGCCGGGATCACCCATGTCCATCTAGAGATGGCGGGTGTGACGCATTCCTTCACCAATCTTCGCCAAGCAGTTCCGGGCAATCAGAAGGATCTGGAACAAGTGATTGCAGCGATGAAAATGATGCTGGAGACCGCCTGATGGGCAAAGACAATATGCCCACAAAATACCGACCATGCGTTGGCGTCATGCTGGTCAATCGCGACGGCAAAATCTTTGTCGGCAAACGAATTGATCACCGCGAAACGTGGGGCTCTGACAGCGATTTTTGGCAAATGCCACAAGGCGGTGTCGACAAGGGCGAGGATTTGCAGGTCGCCGCCTATCGCGAACTGGCCGAGGAAACCGGTGTAAGCGAATCCAAAGCCAGCGTGATCGCGGTCACCAAGGAAGCTATCCGCTATGACTTGCCCGACAGTTTGATGGGCAAATTATGGAAGGGAAAATATCGCGGCCAGGAACAAATTTGGTATCTGATGCGGTTCGCCGGAGATGATGATGACATCGACCTTGCCGCGCATGATCCGCAAGAATTCTGCGAATGGAAATGGGTCGATGCACCAGAAATTGTCGAGCTGATCGTGCCGTTTAAGAAACACATCTACCGCTCGGTCTTGGACGAATTTAGCGCCCTGATTTGAAAGGTTTAGAGCGCGAAAGCGACGCTAGGCCGATCATCAATTTTGCGCGCTGATTGATAAGACGGCAAAGCCTCCATCCGATCAAACCAAGCCAATGCATTGGGATGGTTTTCAGTGAAAGCACCCTGGTCTCTCAGTGATTCCATCGGATAGCTCATGGTGATGTCTGCTGACGTCACCTGATCACCGCCAAACCACGGAGCTTCAGCCAAATCACTCTCGATCTTAGCCAGCATCGCTGCATTGCGCGGTCCGGTAAAAGCTTTGCGGGCTTGTCCGAATATTGCGCCTAGCAATTTGCTGATCGGCCACGGACTACGGCTTTCTAAAACGCGCATGATCATATCGACCATGCCGATCGACATAAGCGACCCTGGCGAAGCGTGGAACCAAAACAGATGACGCGCGCGATGTTTGCTACCCGGTGGCGGGTTCAGAGGGCTGTTTGGATGCTGATCAAGGATATAGTCGATGATCGCATTGCTTTCCGCCAAGGCAAGATCGCCATCGGTAATGACCGGCGCTGTACCCAAAGGCGAAATTGCTTTGTAATCGGCGGGAGCAAGATTGCTTTCGGAATCGCGATTATACAGCTTCAGATTATACGGCGCGCCAATCTCTTCCAGCAGCCACAGAATTCGGAAACTTTGCGAATATTCGAGGTGATGGAGAGTGATCATCTGCGCGTTCCGGTCAATTGTTAGAAGCAGGCGGGGTGCCGCCCATAGCCTCTGCCGCCATACGGGTTTGTTTGCCCTGAGCGATTGAAGTCTGCAATTCGAGCGTTTCGGGGCAAGATGACCCGCACATGCTTTCCAATTTTGCCAGATTGCGCTTGGCCTTTTCCAAAGCGCCCTTCTCTACCAGTGCAGCACCCTCGCCCGAAATCGCGGCGAAATTGTCGGGATCCCGCGATAGAGCCTCGCGATAGTAACGGATCGCTTTGCCTTGCAGACCTTCTTGCCGGGCAACTTCCGCCAGTTCGAGGAAGATTGGGGTGTATCCGGGATCGACCGCCAACGCCGCTTCGTAGGAATCAATCGCTTTTTGCGTGTCGCCAGCAGCAAGCGCGGCTTCGCCCTGCGCGATCAACATGACCGCACGCGGATCAGCGCCCTTGTCCTCTGCCCCGCCCACACTGGCAGTAACAGCAACAACTAAAGACAATGCCGCAGCGGCAGGCGCAAAACGCATGAACAACTCCTTGAGGGCTGAAAATCGGTCGGATGAAGGCTCAGCCATAGCCATAGGGCTATCACGCTGAACGTAGGATGGCGACAAAAAATCCGTCAGTCCCGTCGTGGGACGGTGTGAGGCGCAAGCCCTGCCCGTGCTTGGTGCCAACGGGTAAAGCGGGTTGCTCTGCCGTCCAACCGGAATACCGCGCCAGGAATGCATCGACGCGCGCTGCGCCTTCCTCGTCCAACAGTGAACAGGTCACAAAGCCGATCCGGCCACCAGGCTTAACCAGCGTGGTCGCCATATCGAGCAAGCTATCCTGTTTATCGGATAGTTTCGCCAACTCCGCCGCATCAAGCCGCCACCGGCTTTCCGGATTGCGTCGCCACGTCCCTGTTCCAGAACAGGGCGCATCGACCAGCACACCATCAGCCTTGCCATGCCAATCGGCCAGCATGTCCAATTCCTTACCGGGGTCGAGCAGCATGGTCTGGACCATTCCAGCACCGGCACGGCGTGCGCGCGGCTCCAACTTGGACAACCTACCTCGGTCGATATCGCTGGCCAGCAATTGTCCGCTGTTCTGCATCGCAGCAGCTAGCGCGAGCGATTTTCCGCCCGCCCCTGCACATAAGTCAACGATTGTTTCGCCTGGAGTCGCGCCAAAGGTTGAACAGACCAATTGGCTGCCATGATCTTGCACTTCGATCTGACCTTCGCGCCATTGCTCCCATTGCTCGACACTGGTCCCAGATGGCAGGCGGATGGCTTGCGCTGCGGCCAAATGCTCGCCCTCAATCGGCAGTTCAAGCTCGGCCCGGTCCGCTTTGATCGTATTGACCCGCAGATCGAGAGGCGCGCGTTCCAGCAATGCAGCTGCTTGATCATGGTCAATGCCAGAGGCTGCCAACCGCTCCATCAACCATTCGGGTGCTACACCCCCTTCGGCAGCGGTTTCGCGTGATCCGATCGCCGGTGGTGCATGCTCAGTTCCGTCGAACAATTCTGCCAAGGTCGGATCGACTTCAGCCAGTTTGAGCATGGCAGCGCGGCCGCTTTTCGGAATTGGTCCGCATACGCGAATGGCGCCATAGACCAATTCGCGCACCGCGCGACGATCCTTGCTTCCGGCATAGCGCCGCTGGCGGAAATATTCGGAGATCAACCGATCTGCCGGTGCGCCCTTGGATTTGGCGGCGTCAATGATGGCATCGAGCAGCTCAATCGCTGCCTGAACGCGTGGCCCCGGTCTCACGACTCTTCACTAAACAAGGCCGCGAACTCCTCTTGCTCTGGCAGGCGCATGCACACCAGATGATAGGCCTGCCCATCGTCATCAATCCATTGAGACCGCTCGGCCTTCAACAATTCGCGACAGCTTTCTTCGGAAATCGTCAGCTGACGCTTCACAATTTCGCCTTCATCCTCGGCGGGAATGCCGAATATGATCAGCAAATAGGGAATGACCAATTCCATCAGAAATTCCTTATCGTGTGGGGTAGTTCGGGGCTTCGCGCGTGATCGCCACATCGTGCACATGGCTTTCGGACAGACCGGCATTGGTGATCCGGACAAATTGCGCTCGCTCTTGCAGATCGGCGATATTCGGCGATCCGGTATAGCCCATCGCTGCTTTCACCCCGCCCACCAATTGGTGGATGACAGAGGATGCCGGACCCTTGAACGGGACTTGCCCTTCGATGCCCTCGGGTACCAATTTCATCGCCGAGACGTCTTGCTGGAAATAACGGTCCGCGCTGCCGCGCGCCATTGCGCCAACAGAGCCCATCCCGCGATAGCTTTTGTAACTGCGCCCCTGATATAGGAATGTTTCACCCGGCGCCTCTGCAGTCCCTGCCAACATCGAACCGACCATTACTGTCGATGCGCCCGCCGCCAGAGCTTTGGCGGCGTCCCCGCTGGTGCGCAGGCCGCCGTCGGCAATCACCGGTACGCCCGACTTTGCAGCTTCTTCGGCGCTGTCCATGATCGCAGTCAGTTGAGGCACGCCAACGCCGGCGACCACCCGCGTGGTGCAGATCGAACCCGGTCCAATGCCGACCTTGACCGCATCGGCACCTGCATCAATTAACGCTCGCGTTGCCTCTGCCGTGGCGACATTGCCCGCCACGATCTGAACCGAGTTTGACAGCTTCTTAGCGGCTTCGACAGCGCGGGCGACATCCTTGTTATGGCCATGCGCAGTGTCGATGATCACCACGTCAACTTCAGCTTCGATCAATGCTTTGGTCCGTTCAAAGCCCTTGTCGCCCACGGTGCTGGCTGCTGCCACGCGAAGGCGACCCGCTGTATCCTTGGTCGCGGTGGGATAGTTGACCGCTTTTTCGATGTCTTTGACCGTAATCAGCCCTACGCAGTGCCCGTCATCATCAACCACCAACAGTTTCTCAATGCGCCTTTGGTGGAGCATCCGGCGCGCTTCCTCTTGGCCGGTGCCAAGCGGAACAGTCGCCAGATTGTCGGTCGTCATCAATTCCTTGACCGGTTGCAGCGGGTTTTCGGCAAAGCGAACATCGCGATTGGTCACAATGCCGCACAATTTACCCGCGCTATCGGTCACCGGAATGCCGCTGATGCGGTGCTGGTCCATTAAGCTTTGCGCATCGCCCAAAGTCGCATCGGGTCCAATGGTGATCGGGTTTACCACCATGCCGCTTTCGAAACGCTTTACCGCGCGCACCGCAGCGGTTTGTTCGTCCAGCTCAAGATTGCGGTGCAGCACGCCAATGCCGCCCAATTGCGCCATGACGATCGCCATGTCGGCCTCTGTCACAGTGTCCATTGCCGCGCTGATGATCGGAATATTGAGATCAATCTCGCGCGTCAGACGAGTCGCTGTGTTGGCCATGCTGGGCAAAACATCGCTTTCGGCGGGACGCAGCAATACGTCATCGAAGGTCAGGCCGAGGGGAATGTCGAATTGTGCCACTGTAAATGCCTTTCAAGCACGCATTGTTAATCGGGCGCGCGGTGAGAATCGTGGCAGCCCATGTAACGACACAATGTGACGGGTGCTAGAGGGCGGGAAACTATTATTGCGCGCGGGCGGGATATTCCACTGTGCTGGCCAATCTTTCGAGCAATAGCTGGTTCAAAACCACATCATCCACTGCCCCGCCCAATTCCATGCCGTCAATATCATCGGAAGCCTTGTGATAGCGGTTGGCAAGGAAGCTTTCGAGCGCGCTTTGCGATCCAAGATTTGTTGATACCACAACGGCGGGAACGCCGGCTTCCAACAATGCCCAAGAATCCTGTCTTCGCATGAATTGCTCGGCCATGATCTGATTGCCCAGTTTTGACCGCATATCCCCAATAGTGTCCAAGACAATGCCGTCCAAGGGTGTCTCGCCCTCGCCCACAAAAGCCACATCGCTTCCGCGCGGCGCAACCGCGACCGTGTCATAATTCAATGCCGCCACAATGGTCTCTAGCGGGACTGGAGGGTTTTTCACGAAAGCCTTCGCGCCAAACAGACCCCATTCCTCTGCTGTTGTACCCATCACATAGATGTCGCGATCATGCGGGCCAGAAGCAGCCAAGCGCTCGGCCAGCTCAAGCATGACGGCAACGCCGCTGGCATTGTCGACCGCACCATTGCAAAGGCGGTCTTCATCACCCTCTTCGCCGCATTCACCAAAGTGATCCCAATGCGCCATCAATAACACGGCGCCGCTGCCCGGCTTTGCGCCGATCATTCTGCCGATCAAATTGTAGGATGTAACCTCGCGCCGCTTTGACCGCGCCTCAACGCTGGCCGTGGCATCAAGGTCGATAGGGGCGAATTCTTCGCCATCTGCGGCTGCGACCAATTCGGTCCATTGATCATCACCCAACGCCTTGGCCATGACATCATGCGTAGCAAAAATGTTCAGCGAGTCGGTAATTTCGCTCGCCAACACGAAGGATTCGCGCGACCGAAAGTCGCGGATTTCGGCTACGCTGGCCTGATCCTCAATCACCGTAACTACGGCAGAGGCACCTTTTTCAAACAAGGCCTCGCGCCGTGGCGGACTTTTGCCGGGCTCACCCAGTATAATGGCGATTTTGCCCAGCACCGCCTCGTCCGGAACGCTTTGTCCCAAACGCCCGACATAGACCATTGCACCCTGTTCAATCAGGCCAAGCGAGGCCGATGTATAGGCAATTGCGTCCGCATCCGGCAAAACCACAGTGCGTTTGCCCGACTTGATCGAAACGCGGCTTTCCTTCGCGACGGTGTTTACCAAAAGGACGGGCGCACGCCACGAATTGGCCGGATCATTAGTGCCCGATACAAAGCCAGAGCGTTTGAGCGAGGTCTCCATAAAATTGAGCGTCTTGGCCTCGCCTTGGGAACCCGGACGACGCCCACCAAAGTCTTCACTGGCAAGGACAGCAATATCATCGCGCAAGCTTTGCTCGACAGAAGCTCGCTCTTGCTCTGACAGCTTTTTCTGCGGCGTGGTTGAACAGCCTGCGAGCACGAGCATTCCTGCGACGAGAGCCGCAATGGCAACCCGAGGACGAGCTATATTCTGTAGCACCCCAACCCCCATCAATGCGTCGTCCAACCCCCGTCTATGCTCCAATTCGCGCCGGTCACATTGGCCATTTCATCGCGGCACAGAAACACCGCCAATGCTCCAATTTCGCTCGGCTGGACGAATTTCTTACTCGGCGTGGTGGCCAGCAGCACATCATTGATAACCTCGTCTTCGGTCATCCCACGCGCTTCCATCGTGTCGGGGATCTGCCCCTCAATCAGCGATGTCCAGGCATATCCGGGACTGATGCAATTGGCGGTGATGCCTTGCTGTGCCACCTCTAGCGCGAGTGTCTTGGTGAACCCGTCGAGCCCGTGTTTTGACGCATTGTAAGCGCTCTTGAACGGCGACGCGACTTTGGAATGGGCCGAGGCTGTGTTGATAATCCGGCCCCAGCCTTTCTCCTTCATCGCTGGCAAGGCCAAGCGGCAAGTGTGAAACGGCGCGGTCAGATTAAGCCCGATGATGGCGTCCCATTTGTCTGTCGGGAAGCTATCCACCGGCGAAACATGCTGCATTCCGGCATTGTTGATTAGAATGTCGAGCGGGCCGATATCCTTCATCATCGCTTCGATGGCGGCGACATCAAGCAGATTGGCGGAGCTGTGCTGGGCCGACATTTCATCGCGCAAGGCGGCAATTGTTTCATCGTCACCAAACCCGTTGAGTACGACTTCTGCGCCCTCTGCATGCAGCGCCCGCGCCATGGCCAGACCAATGCCAGAGGTCGAACCCGTCACCAATGCGCGTTTACCCTGAAGGAACATTCATCACCTCAACTGTTGACTTACAATCAAGATTGCTTTTGCCTCAGTCTCAGCGCCTGTCCAGTACAAACGTTGAGTGGATACAGCGCGCAGCAATGCCTTGGAGGAAAATAGAATGCGCCTGAATCCCTTCGATACCTCGAAAATTCGCGTCCGGTCGAGCGGCGGGGGACGGCGCGTTCCCGGCGGTAAAGGCGGAGGCATTGGGTGCGGCGCAATCATTGTTGCCGCGATCGCCTATTTTGTATTTGGGGCGGATCCATTGCAAACCATCGGCGTGATCGAAGATGTTCAGCAGTCCTCCCCCTCCACCCAAACCCAAGGGAACTTGAGCGAGCAAGAGGTCTGCAACAGCGGCCCCTATGCACAGGAAGCCTGCAATGCGCTGACTTCGCTCAACCAGACATGGCAGCCCGAATTTGCCCGTGCGGGCATCGCGTTTCAGGACCCTTTCCTAGACCTATATCGCGGCGGCCGGGTAAGCACCCAAGGTTGCGGCAACGCCAGTTCAGCGGCTGGACCGTTTTACTGCCCGGCAGACATGGGCATCTATATCGACACCAGCTTCTACGACACGATGGCCCGGCAAATGGGTGCTGGCGGGGATTTCGCGCGTTATTATGTGATCGCGCATGAATATGGCCACCATATCCAGAATTTGACCGGCCTGGCTGGCCAAGTGCGCAGCGCTCAGCAGCAAAACCCTTCGCGGTCGAACGATCTGCAAGTGCGCATGGAATTGCAGGCCGATTGTTATGCCGGGGTGTGGGCGGGCAAGAACCGCAATCTAATCGAGCCGGGTGATATGCAAGAAGGCCTGAGAGCCGCCAGTGCGATTGGTGATGATAATTTGCAACGCAGCGCCGGGCAGCGGGTTAATCCTGAAAACTTCACCCACGGCACCAGCGCACAGCGGATGCAGGCGCTAAGGCTCGGTCTTGAAAGCGCCGATGATTCAGAATGCGATGTCTTTTTTCAGAATCTCTAACCGCACCACAACATGACGAAATAAGCCCGGCCACACATCGCGTGCAGCCGGGCTTTTTCATGCCGACAGGCCGTGCTGTCAAACTAGGAGGTTTGCTCTACCAAACCCTCCTCGCCGGTGGCAGCTGACCAGTCGATGCTGCGCGTTGCATACATCACAGCGGCCAATGCAATGAACAACAGCACAGAGCCGATCAGCAGGGAAAACGCTTCGAGGCTGAGCAGTACATAGAGCAAGGCATAGAGCCCCAGCAGCAGACCCGCGATCACCCTCGCCCGTTTCCAGCTCGACAAGACGGCCGCGCTATAAGCGGTCAGCAATCCGATAATCGCAGCGCTGGCAATGGCATAGGCAATGGTAAACCCAACCACTTCGGCAAAAGCCAACAGCAAGACAAAGAACAGCACCAATCCAGCGCCGGTCATCAGATATTCGGCTGACGCAACTTTCACACCGCCCACCACATCGAACATGAAGAAGGCCAGGAAAGTGAAGCCGATGAACAGAAATCCATATTTCACCGCCCGATCAACCTGACTGTAAAGGTCGACCGGTTCGATCAAGCGAATGGTCGCCGCCATGCTGGTATCGGAGGGGGACGTCCGCTCAATCACGGGCGAATAATAGTTATCTGACCCTGATTGAATCGTTGGCATTCCCGGATCCTGCATAGTGATCATGGATTGACCCAATGCGAGATTGGAAATTGACCAATTCGCTGCAAACCCATCCTCGCTACGCTCAACCGCATCGGCGTCGGGCAGAAAACTGCCCGAGAAGCTGGGGTGCTGCCATTGCGAACTCACATTCCATTCGCTGGCCTTGCCGCGCGGGACAAAGCTGAACGAGCGGCTGCCGCGCAGACTGTAGCTCCAGTCGAGAGAAATTGGCTCTCTGTCTGACCAGTCGAAACTGCCATGCACCCCGGCGCCGCCACTGGCAGCAGGTCCCTTGCCCGGATACAAAGCCAGCGTCTCGCCAGCGATGCTAAGTTTGGCGTCGGTCTGCAATCCGCGTGGGTCGGACATTCCCAAACGCACCTCTACCTCGTCGAGCAATAGTTGATCAGTTTCAACTCCCAGACCGGACAGATCGTCAGGCAACACGAATTCGGCCTTGCCCGATAAACCAGCGGTGTAAATCACACTTTGATAGATCGCCCGCGTTTTGATGTCGGGATCAATCTTTGCTGATGCACGCATAGTTTCAGGAGCGAGATAAAGCTCGGCCCGCCGCTTCACCGTACGGCTAACCGATTTGCCATCGACCATCTCGGTCGTGACCGTCTCTTCCATAAAAGGAATAACAAGACTGGGTCCGGCAATGATCTGAGGGCCAGCCCAGCCTGCCGAAATTGAGTCTTGCGCGATTCGCGCCTGATGCTGTCGGTCGCTGACCAATGCATAGACCATAAACAACGGAATGATCAGTGCAGCGCCGATCATTCCAACAAACAACATCCGTATTCCCGGACTTCTATCTCGCATGGGTTCATCCTCCGTGTTAGCGATGAACCGTGTATTGTGAGCGGTGAACTGAATGCCCTGTGAACCTGTCTGACAAACAGAAAAGGGCGAGAATGACTAGCACTCCCGCCCCATCTGCGATCCGAATTGTACGGAAGGTTAACTGTCGCGTTCGTTCCAGCTTGCGATCTGCTGGTCCAATTCCTTGAGGACTTCTTTGCGCAATCGGTCTGGCATCTCGCCACTGGTCGCAATCTGCTCGCGCGCTTGCTTAAGGCCGGTAAGCGCATGAGCCATGATCTTGCTCTGGCAGATCATCACCACCTTTTTGCCGTCCTCGCGAACCTTCTCCGAGGACACACCATCACCTTCGCAAGACATTTCGACAATCGTATGCTGACCGTCTTTGCCTTCCTGCTTGAATTCCAACCCGATGGTCTTTGCTTCCTGAATGGCAATATCAGCATCGGCCAGGCCTGAGCGAACGCTTGCCATAATCTCATCGATCTCGGCCTCGCTCATGTACTCACCTGATTTCTTGGCGTGGATCTCCCGCACGATCTTCATCTTGTGCTTCTTTTCAGCGGCCTCGATCTCTTTTTCACGGATGATCCGCATCTTCTTTTCGATCCGTTCCTCGGCTTCCTCAGCAGCATCAGCTTGAGCCTCCGCAGCAGCTTGCATCGCAGCAGCCAGAGCCGCGGCAGGCGGTGTTGGCGCAATTGGTGCAAGCGGAGCGGTTGGCGGCAATGGCGCAGCTGGCGCTGTTCCCACTGGGGCCGGAGGCAGTGGTGGCTCGTAAAGAGCGGTCGGAGCAGCTGGCGCGGCCGGCGCAGCTGGTGCCGGTGGAACGGCAGCGGCAATTTCATCAGCATAGGTAATCGACGCGGTCATCGGAACGGCCAGAGCCGCTGCAACCAACAATCCGCGACCGGCAATGCGGCGGCGAGAAGAAAAATCAGACATTTGTAAGCTCCTCAAACGATGAATAATGGATTTGTCGCCCAGCACTGGGCACGCCATTGGCGCGGCAAGCGCGACATTGGGACCAGCGGCAAAGCTGGCGATGACGCTGGCGTAACTCGCTTTCTTATCTGGCTCTTGTTCGGCCATGACCCGCGCATCGCAGGCGGCCTCTTGATCACGGCGAAGCGCCAACCAGCCCAAATGACCCAGCGGGTTAAACCAATGCAGGGCAAACAGCGGCTGCACCACGATATTGATCAGCAAATCATTACCGCGATGGTGCGCCAATTCATGAGCGACCGCCAAATCGCGCGCCTCTAGATTAGCGGATGCCATGAAGCCTTGCGGCAGAGCGACCACCTTGTCACGCACACCAAAGGCAAGCGGTGCGCCGGTACCGGGCGTTTCCACCAAACGGACTTTGCCTGCCCGCCCCACTTCACGCGCATCGGCCAGCAATTTGCGACGCATGTCGAAATAACCGCGAAAACGCAGGAACAGGAACGAGCAGGCACCCACCAACCAAAGACCGATCACAATTTCTAACAGTGGCAGAGGGGATTGGGTCGCCACCGGGTCAATAACAGAGCTGGTCGTTGGAGGTAGGATTAGAGAGAATGTCGCATCAACGGGTGCAACAGTGGATGCTGTTTCTGCTGCTGCAGGTGCCAACCATGCGGGCAGCTCAATCGGGGGCAAAATCAGGCGGAAGAGTGGCAGAGCCCACAGGGCATAGGCCATTTGCGGTCCAAAATGACGCGCAACCGGGCGGCGCAACACCAGCACCAGTGCGATCAAAGCGGCAGTCCACAACAGAGTGTCAGCCAGCCATGCAAATGTCAGCGATTCAGAGGAGAGCATGCTCATTTGCGCATCTCCTTCAGCAAGGCTTCGATCTCGGACATGTCATCCTCGCTCAGCGCTTCTTGCTCTGCGAGATGCGCCACCAAAGAGGCAGCACGTCCTCCAAACAGTCGATCGACCAAACGGCGCGATTCTCCGCCAACATAATCGCTGCGGGCGATCACCGGGTTGTAGAGAAAACGTCGGCCATCAGGCTGGGGCGCGATGGCATTTTTGGCAGTCAGCCGCGATAAAAGCGTCTTGACCGTGGCCAGGCTCCAGCCCCGCTCGCCGCACACTTGTTCGCAAACTTCGGCTGCGGTTAGAGGGCTGCGCTCCCACAGAACTTCCATGACGGCATGTTCCGCTTCGCTGATGCGGTCAACTTTACCTGTGTCTTTGCTACCTACGTCACTGGACAAGAGAGCCTCCCAACTTCCTGATTACGACTGTAGTCATAACGACTACGTTTGTAAACATGAAGCTTGGATGAACAGATATTCAGCCAAACCTTGCTCAGCGGAAAAAGCGCGATATTCTCCCAATATGAGAACGCTTCCATTGATCACCGCCCTTACCCTTCTGGCCACTGCGTTGCCCGTCAATCTGGCGGCGCAAGAGGCCACAAAAGCGGCAGAAGCGCAAAACGAGATCATAACAGGTGGCTTAAGGATCAGTGAAGACACCGCCGCTGCGCATCCTGCGCTTACCGTTGAGGGGCTCAAAGCTGATGATCTGGAACCGACATTTCAAACCGTCGATGTCGTACTCGCAACCGAAATGGGCAATATCACAATCGCGCTAGAGACCGAGCGAGCACCGGTCACAGCCGCCAATTTCCTGCGCTATATCGATGAGGGCAGGTTCGATGGCACCGTCTTCTACCGCGCCATGCATATCAAATGGGGCGAGCCACCCAATGGGTTGCTGCAGGGCGGGACGCAAAACCATCCCGACCGGATTCTTGATCCGATCGCGCATGAGCCAACCACTGAAACGGGCCTCAGCCACGCCAATGGCGCGCTGTCGATGGCTCGGTTTGATCCTGGCACAGCGACGGGTGATTTCTCAATCATGATCAAGGGTCAGCGAGGCCTCGACGCTCAACCCAAATCCGAAGACCCCGGCTTGCGACCCGGCTTTGCCGTATTCGGCTATGTCACAGAAGGAATGGATGTGGTCCATGCCATCCACGCTGCCCCGATTGACCCCGAACAAGGCGAAGGATGGCTGAAAGGTCAGATGCTGGCCGAGCCGGTCAAAATTATTGAAGCGCGACGGGTTAATACCGCAGAGAGCGACTAAGCGCGTCTAGGGCTGTACCGCGGGCCGCCCTACCCGCTCCGTCGTCCCTTTGGGAATGCTGCCTTCCAATTGAGCCAGCCATTGTGCGGCATTGCTGCCAATCGCGGTTTGCGGGAAGGAGTTTGGCAAGCCGCCGCGCCTTTCCCACCCGGCGATGTCGGAGCGCGCTTCGGTCGAGGCCGCTTCCAAGCCCTGTGGCTTGCGCAAAGCACCGTTGATCAGCGCATCACCGAAATAGGTCCAATCATTCTCTGCCCGGCACCCAAAGCTGGTCCGGTCCGCCCGTGAAGCCGTCAGGATCGCGGTGTCAGGCGTGGAGAGGTAGGGCACGAAAACTCCGGCATAGCACGCGCTCAGGATCAGCACTCGGCGCTTGATCGCCAAATCCTGCAAGCTCGCCCGAAAACGCTGGGGCGACAAAATGCCAAAGCCGGTATCGCCATAGTGATAGGCGAGCCCCTGCTGCAGGCCATGGCTGGTGGTGTACAGCACCAACACATCTTCATTGCGGTCCATGGTCTCGGCAATATGTCCCAGCGCAACCATCAGCGCGGTGATCGATCCCTTGGGTAGGCCCGCACTGCGACCATCGGGTCCAGCCAGCACGAGAGTGCGATTTTGAGCGTTGTAGCGCCGGCCCAGCACATTGCCCGCCTCGCGCGCTTCACGGGCAAAAACCGGATCGCTGTCGAGCGCCACAGTGACGACATAGGCATCAATCACACCGGGGCGTTGCGGGGCCAGTTTTGCCAGCGCATCGTCCAATCTCTTGCGTTCCCGCAACATTTCGCGCGGAGATGTGCCGCGCTCCATCTCTGGCCCCATCGACAGGCTACGCGCTTGATCGGCCCTTGTGTTGCCGGTTCCCAGCACCGGCCATGGCGTTGTGTGGCGCGGCGGCTGAACAGATTCGGGTGGGAGTGATTGAGCCTGCGCATGCGATTGAGCCAGCAAGGAACCTGCCCCTGCCAAGGCAGCAGCAGCGGCCAGTCCAGCCAAACCAATCTTGAAAGAAACGCCCCGGTTCATTGAGGCGCATGCTGCCGCGCTGACGACCCACCCGTCAAGAGTGTTCGCCATGCAGCAGTCAATTTCACGCCCTAATAAACCCGCTTTTTCGGTTCGATATATTCGGCATCTTCGGTGAGAGTATACTCGTGAACCGGACGGTAATCGATCGATACCTTGCCCGTTCCAGAACCCTGAGCACCGCCACCCCAGCCATCGAACCAAGCGATGGTGTGCTTCATCCACTCGCCGTCATTGCGATCCGGGAAATCCTCATGCGCATGCGCGCCGCGGCTTTCCTTGCGGTTTTCAGCCGACGCAATCGTCACATTGGCCTGAGCCATCAGATTGTCGAGTTCGAGCGTTTCGATCAGATCGCTGTTCCAGATCAGCGAGCGGTCAGACACTTTGATGTCCTCCATCCGCTTGTTGACCTTTTGCAGGGCATCGACGCCTTCGGACAATAGCTTGCTGTCGCGGAAAACGGCAGCGTGCTTCTGCATGCCCTTCTGCATTTCCGAGCGAATTTCCGCAGTGGTGGAGCCACCATCGGCGTGCCGGAAATGATCGAGCCTGCCGAGCGCAAGATCGGCGCTGTCGGCTGGCAATTCGGGTTGCTTCGCCCCGGCATCCAACAATTCTTTCAAACGGTGGCCAGTCGCGCGGCCAAACACCACCAGATCGATCAATGAGTTGGAGCCAAGGCGGTTCGCGCCATGCACGGACACACAGGCCGCTTCGCCCACAGCAAACAGACCCGGCACCACGTGATCAGGATTGCCATCTGGGCCCAGCGTAACAACTTCGCCATGATAATTGCACGGAATTCCGCCCATATTGTAATGGACCGTTGGCGTTACCGGCAGCGGTTGGCGGGTCAGATCAACGCCGGCAAAAATCTTGCCGCTTTCGGTAATACCCGGCAGTCTTTCGGCCAGAACTTTGGGATCAATGTGGTCGAGGTGAAGGTGAATGTGGTCACCATCTTCGCCCTGGCCGCGGCCTTCGCGCATTTCCAGAGCCATCGAGCGCGAGACAACATCGCGCGATGCCAGATCCTTAGCCGAGGGAGCATAACGCTCCATGAAGCGTTCGCCTTCAGAATTGGTCAGATAGCCGCCTTCGCCGCGCGCGCCCTCTGTGATCAGAACGCCCGCGCCGTAAATTCCGGTCGGGTGGAACTGAACAAATTCCATATCCTGCAATGGCAGACCAGCGCGCAGCACCATGCCGCCGCCATCGCCGGTGCAAGTGTGGGCCGAGGTTGCGGTGTAATAGCACCGGCCATAACCACCAGTGGCCAAGACCACGGCTTGCGCCCGGAAGCGATGGATTGTGCCATCATCCAGACATTGCGCGATCACGCCGACGCATTTCTTGTCGGCACCCTCGCCGCTCATGATCAGATCAAGCGCGAAATATTCGATGAAGAAGTCCGCATCATACTTCAGGCTCTGCTGATACAGAGCATGCAGCATCGCGTGGCCGGTCCGGTCGGCTGCGGCACAGGTCCGCTGCACAGGTGGCCCATCGCCCATATTTTGCATGTGGCCGCCAAAGGGCCGCTGATAAATCGTGCCATCTTCATTGCGCGAAAACGGAACGCCAGCATGTTCCAGCTCGTAAACCGCTGCTGGTGCTTCGCGAGCGAGGTATTCGATCGCGTCTTGGTCACCCAACCAATCAGCACCCTTCACGGTATCATACATGTGCCATGACCAGTGGTCTGGCGTGTTGTTGCCCAGCGATGCCGCGATACCGCCTTGCGCCGCAACAGTGTGCGACCGGGTTGGGAAAACCTTGGAGATATTGGCTGTGCGCAAGCCAGCTTCGGCAGCGCCCATGGTTGCACGCAGGCCAGAACCGCCCGCACCAACAACGATCACATCATAGGTATGGTCGATGATTTTATAGGCTGAAGTGTCCACCATCATGCGCCTCCCAAGGCCAGACGGGCGACACTGAAGACGGCAAATGCTCCGCCGCCAATAACCGCCAAATTCAGGAACGTGATCAGGCCGAATTTCATGCCAGCCTCTTGCACATAATCTTCGATCAGGACCTGCAGGCCAAGCCGCGCGTGCCAAAACGTGGTGATGACCAGCAGGATCATCGCGGTCGCTGAAATTGGACCAGAGAGCCACGCGCTCACTGTGGCATAGCTCATGTCAGGCAGCAGCACGAAGCTGACCGCAAGCCACAACATCAGCACCAAATTGCCTACGGCTGTAAAGCGTTGCAGCAGCCAGTGATGCGCACCGTGATGCGCCGAGCCCAGCCCGCGCACTTTCCCGATGGAAGTTCCGTTACCCATAGTCTCGCGTACCCTACTTATTCAGGATGAGGGCCCAAAAGCCCATTGTCAGAAAAATGGCGATGATTGGCGACAGGGTCGACCAAAAGCGGTTGATCCCCAATTCATATCCGGCCCCGATGTCGAGAACGAAATGCCGCAGCCCGCTCATCAAATGGGTGAAAAATGCCCAGCTCAGGCCAACCATCACAACATAGCCAATCGGCGAAGTCATCAGCCCGGAAAAGGTTTCGTAATAGGCTGGCCCGGTCGCCAATGCGCCCAGCCACCATACCAGAACGAACAATCCGACCAGCGCCATACCGTCGCCGGTTATGCGGTGCAGAATGGAAACCAGCATCGCCGGGCTCCATTTCCAGATTTGCAGATGTGGTGAAAGCGGTCGGTTGGCCATCGTATCTATCCGTTTAATCGGTTTGAGGACCTTCCCATAACGACCTTGCCGCCTGTGACAACCCGCTGAAATTGCCACTATGCTCGACTCTGCATGCAAAGTTTCGGATATGTGTTGCATGACGAACATCCTTCTCACCGGTTCGAGCCGCGGAATCGGCGCCGCGACACATCAATTGCTGGCGGAAAAGGGGGCGAATATCGTCGGACAAGCAACGACTGTGATCGATGATCAAACAATCGCTGCCGACTTCACCCAACCCATAGCGCCACAAATGCTGTGGGAAGAGGCATTGGACCGGTGCGGCGGCACAATTGATGTCTTAATCAACAATGCCGGTCTGTTCGATGCCAATCCGATCGATGCCTCTGACATTGAATGGCTCGATTCGTGGGAAGAGACATTGCGGATCAATTTGTCAGCCGCCGCGCAATTGAGCCGCTTTGCGATCAAACATTGGCTAAGCCAAGGCACAACAGGGCGGATTGTCCATGTCGCAAGTCGCGCTGGCCATCGCGGGGATTCGCCCGACCATTGGCACTATGCCGCTGCCAAAGGGGGCATGCTGGCGATGCACAAGACGATTGCGCGGGCTTATGCCGGCAAGGGCTTGCTTAGCTATGCAATTGCGCCGGGTTTTGTCGATACAGCTATGGCTGGAGATTATTTGGAAAGTCGCGGCGGAGACGGTCTGCTGAAAGACATCCCTTTAGGCCGCGTCGCGGAACCAGAGGAAATCGCTCGGATCATCGCTTTTTGCGCTCTGGATGCCCCAGCCAGCATGACCGGAGCGGTCATCGATGCCAATGGAGCAAGCTATGTTCGTTAGAATTATTGTCGCGGCGACCACGCTTGCGCTGACTGGATGCATCACCGTTTCTGGCGAAGACGGGCAACCCGGTTTGCCCGGAATGCGGGGAGACCAGCAAGCGTTTGTTGATGCTTGTGAACCGTGGGACGATTGGGACAAACCTGCCCCGCCCTTCAAAGTCCACGCAAACACGTATTACGTCGGCACCTGCGGGATCGCAGCAATCCTGATTGCGGATGCAGAAGGTCACATTCTGCTGGATAGCGGTACCGAAGCTGGCGCGCGCATCGTGGCAAGCAATGTTTCGACCGCAGGATTTGAGCTTGGCGATGTCCAATTGCTTGGGTTCAGTCATGAACATTTCGATCATGTCGGCGGCATGGCCTATTTGCAAGATGTGACCGGTGCCGCGCTCGTTTCGCTCAAAGCGGGTGCCGAAGTGATGCGAACGGGTGCCAGCGACCCCGGCGATCCGCAGCATGGCACGCACGAACCGTTTAAGCCGGTCCGCGTCGACTTTGTGCATGAGGATGGCGACGCCATGGGTGCCGGATCGCTGCTGGCCCGCTCTTTTGCCACTCCCGGACACACTCCGGGCGCAACCACTTGGCAGTGGGAAGCCTGTGACGGCGAGGATTGCAAGACTATCGTCTATGCTGACAGTCTCTCTCCTGTCAGCGCAGATGACTACCGTTTCTCCGACCACTTGGAATATGTCGCTGAATATCGAGCGGGTTTGGAAAAGATCGCCAATCTGGAATGCGATATTCTTCTCACCCCGCATCCATCACACAGCAAAATGCTTGAACGCATGGAGGCTCGCAGGTTGGAAGGTGGGATGAGCTGCGCCGAATATGCCACTGGCAAGGTTCGCCGCCTCGATAAACGCCTCGCCCAGGAAGCGGAAAGCGAATGAGCTGGAAACTGACGGCCTATGCATCAAAACCGGTGGTTCAGGCCGCATTGCTTGAGCATGACGAGCGCGAGGAGTGGGATTTCGATCTGGTCATTTCTGGCCGTGAAATTGCCGAAGACAAGCCGCAAGATTGGGTGTTGGAGGCATGGTATCCATCCGAGCCCGGCGCCCAGCAAAAACGCGCAATCGCCAGTCTGTTTGCTGGCCCAAATGGAGGCAAAACCCCCAAAATCACATCCGAAAAACTGCCCGATGAAGATTGGCTAACACTTAGCCAATTGGGCGTCGATCCGATCCGCGCAGGTCGTTTCTGTGTCCACACGCCAGAACATGCGCCGAATGCTAGCGAAGGCGTGGTCAATCTTGCAATTCCGGCCAGCCAAGCCTTCGGGACCGGCCAACATGAAACCACCGCGAGCTGTCTTGCGATGCTGGACGCGATGAAGAAAACCGGTGTTGTCGCGCGCAACATCGCGGATATTGGCACGGGCACCGGGCTGCTGGCCTTTGCGGCGCGCGCGCTATGGCCCAAGGCGCTGCTGACTGCATCGGATATTGACGAGGTTTGCGCTGGCGTGGTCACTCACAATGCCGGGTTGAACCAAGTGTCAGAGGGCGCCGGACCGGGCGCGGTAACCATGGTGATTGCGGCAGGAACTGATGACCCGTTAATTGAGGCGCGCGGACCCTATGATGTGCTGATCGCAAACATTTTGGCTGGGCCATTGGTTGATCTTGCACCCGATTTTGCCGCCGCCACCACACAGGGTGGACATGTGTTGCTGGCGGGATTGTTGCAGAGGCAAGAAGACGAGGTGCGCCGCGCATATCGCGCCCAAGGATTCCGCTTGGCTGCGCGTCAAACCAACGGCGATTGGTCGATATTATGGCTGCGCAAGCGCCGCTAGTTCTCAAGCTATTGCGCCTGTTCACCAGCGTGCTGGTGGGCTTGGCGGTCATCGCCATAGTGTATCTACTGGCGGCGTGGATCGGATCGGCAATCCCGCGCAATGCTGACTGGACCCCGCCCGATGACGGCGTGCAAATTATGGTTGAAACCAATGGCATTCACACCGCCATTGTCATGCCGTTGGTCACCGAACACAAGGATTGGCGGACCGACTTTCCCGCGCAGCATACGACAGCCTCGCATCGCCCGGTAACGCATGTCTCGGTCAGTTGGGGGGAGAAGCAAGTCTTCTTAACGGCGGAAGATTGGGCCGACCTGACCCCTGCGGCTGCCTTTGGCGCAATTTACGGCGGAGAAGGCCTGCTGCATGTGGCGCATTATGTCCGCCCTGCTCCGTCGCCCGATCATCGTATGCTGACCATAAGTGCTCAGGATTACCGCAAATTGGTGGCGTCGATTGAGCCATATGTCGCCTCACCCGAAGCGCAAACCCGCTATCCCGGATATTCCTATTACGACGTGTTTTACGATGCGCCTGGTGACTACAACGCGGTCATGACATGCAACCAATGGACCGCTGATCGGCTGGCCGATGCCGGGATCAAGACAGCGTGGTGGTCCCCCTTTGCCCGCGGTGTCATGCAATATGTGCCAGACCCGAGCTAGGCGCCCTCAGGACGCAGATTGAAGCGCCTTTTCAAGCGCGTTTAGAGCGGCGCGAGCAAAGCCTTCCATATTAGCGATCCGGTCATCGCTGCCGGTCTGGGTCAACTGGCAATGCTCAAACCCACCGGGGCCAACAATCGCGGCCACACTTTGCCCTGCTGGGGCGCCGGTGGGATGGCTCGACCCGCCCACCGAACCGCTTTCGGCGATGCCCCATTCTGCGTGAAAATTATCGCGGATAGAGCGCGCCTGAAGCATGGCATAGTCTTCGCTTGCGCCGCGCATGCCCTTGTAGGCCTCGCGCGGCCTGTCGAACAACACGTCGCGCGCGCGCAAAGAGTAGACCACCCCTCCTCCGACGAAGAAATCCAGCGCGCCCGGCACCGTCAGCAAGGACGCCGCGACTAAGCCTCCGGTTGCGCCATCGGCCACCGCAATTTTCTCGCCCCGACCGCGCAGCAATTGTGCAATTCGCGCCGCTTGAGGATGCGTCTCACGCAGAAATTCCATTAACCAGCCTCCGCGACGATTTTTGCCCAACCCGCCTCATCGGTCGTTTCGATGCCGAGTTCAGCCGCCTTCTTCAGCTTGCTTCCCGCGCCCGGGCCAGCCACCAGCAAGTCCGTCTTTGCGCTGACCGAGCCCGCCGCCTTTGCGCCCAATCGTTCGGCCTGAGCCTTGGCCTCGTCCCGGCTCATGGTTTCCAGCTTGCCAGTGAAGACCACCGTCTTGCCGGCAACCGGGCTGTCGAGCGTTTCCACCTCATAAAGCGGCGGCGAAACCTCGCTCAGCAGATCGTCCCACACCGCGACATTGTGCGGCTCGTGGAAGAAGTCGGCCAGTGAATGTCCAACAGCGATGCCGATACCATCGGTACGAACCTCAAAAATCTGCTTTACCGCTTCGACCATACGGGTGTTGAACGGGCTTTCCTTTTCATCAGCAACGCGAGGGTTTTCTCGGCTGTAGAGAGCAAATTCTCGCGCTTTTTCAGGAAGCTTGCCGATATCGCCCAAACCCTTCATCAGATCACGCGCGGTCACTTCTCCGACATGGCGAATGCCCAGCCCGAACAACAGCCGCGCCGCATCGGGTGCGCGCTTGTTCTCCACTGCAGCCAACAGGCTATCCACAGACTTGTCCTGCCACCCGTCGAGCGCCAAAATCTCCTCGCGTCGATCTTTCAGGCGGAAAATATCTGCCGGGCTTTCAAGCCAGCCAAGCGCGAAAAATTGCGCTATGGTTTTGCTACCAAACCCATCAATCTCCAACGCCTTGCGACTGACAAAATGCTCCAATCGCTGGGTGCGTTGCGCCGGACAGATAAGCCCGCCAGTGCAACGAACATCAACCTCGCCCTCTTCCGCCACCGCCTCGCTATCGCATTCGGGACATTTGTCTGGGAAATGGAATTGCTCTCGCGGTTCGTCACCCTCTTCTGGGCGGCTCAAATTCTCAACCACTTGTGGGATCACATCGCCTGCGCGTTGCACCACGATCCGGTCCCCCGGGCGAACTCCCAAACGCTCAATCTCATCCCGATTGTGCAGCGTCACATTGGTGACCGTGACCCCGCCGACCAGCACCGGAGCCAGCCTACCAACCGGGGTTAATTTGCCAGTTCGACCAACTTGAATATCGATTGCTTCCAATGTCGTTTGGGCTTTTTCTGCCGGGAATTTATGCGCCAGCGCCCAACGCGGAGCTTTCGCTACAAAACCCAGACGCTGCTGATAATCGAGCCGATCCACCTTGTAGACCACGCCATCAATATCATAGCCCAGATCGGGCCGTTGCCGCCCAATTTCCTCGTAATGCGTGATCATCGCATCGACATCATTGGTGACTGTCAGGAAGGGAGAAAGCGGGAAACCCCAGCTTTCAATCCGCCGCATCATGTCGTGCTGGCTTTCACACGGCACCTGCGATGCCGCGCCCCAGCCATAGGCCCAGAATTTGAGCGGGCGATTGGCCGTAACGCTAGCATCTTTCTGGCGCAGTGACCCGGCAGCAGCATTGCGCGGATTGGCGAACAATTTCCCGTCCGCCGCCTCTTGCGCCACATTCAACGCTGCAAAATCAGCCTTGGACATATACACTTCGCCGCGCACTTCGAACACGTCGGGTACGCCTGCGGGTAGCATTTGTGGAATATCGGAAATATGCCGTACGTTGGGCGTCACATCCTCGCCAACCTGCCCATCGCCGCGCGTGGCTGCGCGAACGAGCTTTCCGTTTTCATACCGCAGTGAGCAGGACAGACCGTCAATCTTGTCCTCGGCAGTGATCGTCACTGGATCATCCGCACTCAGGCTGAGGAACCGGCGAATGCGCTGGGTCCACTCCTCCACTTCCTCGCGGTTAAATGCATTGTCGAGGCTCATCATGCGAACCTCATGCGTGACCTTGCTCAGCGGAGAACCCGCCACCGCATGGCCCACATTTTTGGATGGGGAATCCTCGCGCACCAGATGCGGATACGCCGCCTCCAATTCCGCATTGCGCCGAACCAGCGCATCATATTCCTGATCGGTAATTTCGGGATTGTCTTGCGCATGGTACAATTTGTCATGCCGCGCGATCTGCCGCGCAAGCCGCATCAGCTCATTGGCCGCATCTGCTTCGGTCAAACCATGCTGAGATTCGCCCATCAAACCCCCTCCAGCAATCGGTCGGCTTGGGCGCGGGCCTCTGGCGTGACCTCTGCACCGGACAGCATCCGCGCAATCTCCTCTTGCCGCCCTGCTTCGTCCAGCAGGGCCACGCTAGTCTTGGTGACTGTGCCGCTCGATGCCTTGGCGATCAGATAATGCGTCCCGCCGCGCGCGGCGACTTGCGGGCTATGCGTCACGGCGAGCAATTGTCCGGCATCGGCCAGTCTTGCCAAACGATCGCCGATCGCGCTGGCCACTGCGCCGCCGACACCGCGATCAATCTCGTCAAAGATAACCGTCGCCGCCCCGCCCTGCTCTGCCAAGGCCACTTTCAACGCGAGAATAAAGCGCGACAATTCGCCCCCACTGGCAATCTTGCCCAAGGGTGCAAAGTCTGCGCCGGGATTGGTCGCGATCATGAATTCAACGCTGTCGATCCCGTTCGCGCCCCATTTCTCCTCTGGCAAACGGCCAATCGCTGTCAGGAACCGGGCCGCATCCAGCTTTAGCGGAGCCAATTCAGCAGCCACCGCTTTGTCCAATTTCTTGGCCGCCGTGATCCGCGCCTTGTGTACGGCCTCGGCTTTTTTGGAGTATTTCTCGTCCGCTTCCTTGGCCGCAATTTCCAGCGCGTCCAGCTCGGCCTCACTGCCCTCAATCGATTCCAATGCGCCGCGCATTTCGCGCATTTTCTCGGGCAGTTCGTCCACTTCGCAACGGTGCTTGCGAGCAATGGCGCGCAGTTCGAACAGCCGCGTCTCCGCGTCATCCAGTGCGGCAGGATCGTGGACCAAAGCATTGCCAGCTGACAGCAATTTGTCCTCTGCTTCGCCAGCTTCGATGATGGAGCGATCCAGCGCCTCAAGCGCTTCGGTCAACAGAGGGTGTTCTGCGGCAATCCGGTCAAGCTTACGCGCCGCAACCCTGAGCGAGGCGAGCGGCGAATCCGAGCCTTCCCAAATATGGCGCAGCTCCTCCAGATCCCCGGACAGCTTCTCGCCCTTTTGCATGGTGCTGCGGGTTTCGGCGAGGCGCGCTTCTTCGCCCGCTTGTGGTTCAAGCGTGGTCAGCTCGCTGAGATGGGCAAGCAGCAAATCCTGATCCGCCTTGGCCTGATCCACCGCCTCGCGCGCAGCCGATAGACGGGCCTGAGCCTCTCGCCGTGCATTCCACGCTGCGGCCAAGCCTTCGCTATCGGTGCCGGCAAAGCGATCCAGCAACATGCGGTGGCCGCGCGGATTGACCAGCCCGCGATCATCATGCTGTCCGTGTAGCTCAACCAAGGCCGAGGCTAAGGAACGCAGCAATCCGGCGCTAACCGGTTGATCATTGATGAAGCCTTTGGAACCGCCGTCCGCCTTAACCTGTCGCCGGATCATCAGCGGTTCGCCAGGCTCGATCTCTATGTCGGCATCGTCCAAAGCTTCGGTGACCAGCACCGGCAGGGCGGCGAATTCAAAACTTGCGGTGACGCTGGCCTTATCTGCGCCTGCGCGAACCAAAGAGGTTTCGGCCCGGTCGCCCAAGATCAGGCCCAGCGCATCGAGCAAGATCGACTTACCCGCGCCGGTCTCTCCGGTGAGCACGCCGAGGCCGCGCCCGAAAGTCAGCTCGAGCGACTCGATCAAAACAACATTGCGGATGGACAGACGGGTCAGCATAGGCCGAACCGGTCTAACTCAAGCGGAGGGCTGCGTCACCTTGGCACAGCCGGATTCAAACAGAAATTACGCGGGGCCCAAACAGAGCCTAGCTTACCGCAAGCCCGGGTGCATGGTCCTGCACCAATTCATAGGCTTTCTCGTACCATTCAGTGCCGGGATAGTTCGCGCCCAGCACAGCGGCATATTTCACCGCCTCCTTGGGCATGCCCAGCGCAAGGCTGCTTTCCGTAAGACGGTACAAAGCTTCTGGAGCGTGGCTGGTGGTCTGGTAATTGTCGACCACATTCTGGAACCGCAATTGTGCGGCCAACCAGCGACCCGAAGTCTGGTAATAGCGCCCAATCTCCATTTCCTTGCCCGCCAGATGGTCTTCGACAAGGTCGAGCTTTAGCCGTGCATCGGCGGCATATTCTGTGGTCGGGAAACGACGGTTTACCTCACGCAAAGCCGTGCGGGCTTGCTCGGTGATTTTCTGGTCGCGATGCACATCGCTGATCTGCTCGTAATAGCTCAGACCGATCAGGTAATAGGCATAAGGCGCATCCTTATTGCCGGGGTGGATCGACAAGAAGCGCTGCGAACTCGCGATCGCTTTGTTGTAATCTGCCGCCACATAATAGCTGAACGCGCTCATCAATTGTGCGCGGCGCGCCCATGGCGAATAGGGGTGCTGGCGCTCAACCTCGTCAAACAAAGCAGCCGCGAAAAGCGTATTGCCGCGATCAAGCCGCCGCTTGGCCTCTCCGTAAAGCGATTCGACGTCCCGCGCGACATAGGCGATGTCTTCTTCCGCCCCGCTTCCTCCGCCGCAACCGGCAGTCAACAGGGTGGCCGCGGCCACACTGGCAGCGAGAACGGGCTTGAGGCGCAATTGCGAAAACATCGTCATAGCCCCAGCCTATAACCAGCGCCGCCCTGAACGCCAAGTGAAGTTGTGCGTTCTATCCGCGATTCTGTGATGACCACTTATACCGGCCTTAACCAAATGATGACCAACGGATGCCATAGATCCCTCCACATAGGAGCTTCCAATATCATGCGCCGTAAAACAGCCAGACTTATCGCCCGACTTATTGCAGACGAGACCGGTGCCAGCGCCGTCGAATATGCGATTGTCGCCAGCATCATTTCGATCGCGGCTCTGGGCGCCTTTTTGGCGGTGGGCGATGCATCAAACGAGCAATTGGGCAGCATCGCCGAGAAATATGGCGAGATTCAGTAAGGCTCCGAACCACCTTTAACCCCCTCCCCCCTTCTCATTTTCCTACTCGGCGCTTTTCTGCTCCAAGGTCGTCCATGACCCGCCGATCCGACCCCCAGACCAACCGCTTGCCTGTACCTGCGGGCGAGCTTCCCACCTTCACCCCCGTCCCGCGCCAATGCCAGCGCCACGACGGCTGGACCGATGAACGCCAGCAAGCCTTTATCGAGACGCCGGCCGACACCGGCAGCGTGGCCGCCGCCTGCAAGGTGGTGGATATGAGCACCGTGGGCGCATATTATTTGCGCCGCCAACCCGGTGCCGAAACCTTTCGCAAAGCGTGGGAGGCTGCCCTGCAATTGGGCGTCCAGAAAATCGAGGATGTGGCGATGGACCGCGCGCTGAACGGGGTGGATGTGCCGGTCTATTCCTATGGCAAGCTGGTGGGCCTGCGCAAAAGCTATAACGACCGATTGCTGATGTTCATGCTGAGAAATCGTTCGCCCGAGCGGTTTTCCGAAGGGCGAGCCAAGGGGTTGAACGGGCTGGATGCAACGCGCCTGCATCAGGAGAAACAGAAGTGGCGCAAGGAATGGGAGCTGGAGCGGCAGGCCGAATTGTCTGGCAGCAGGGATAGCGGCGATGTGAGGGCCAGCATTGATCGCAAGATCGAGGAGATACGCACTCGGGTCGAGGCGGATCAGAAGAGAGAGTGGGAGAGCCTATCCGACGAGGCGAAAGAGGCGATTGAACTGGCCGAGCAGCTAAGACAGCGCGATTTGAACGGACCCACGCTATTGGAGAACACCAATCGGTCCGCGACCAGCGGACCGCAAGGCCGACCGGCCGCCGCGCCTACTGGCGCGCAGCCAAGCGAGGCGGACGCCTCGCGCCCGGCGCCTGAGGGACCAAAACAAACAAGACGCCTGACCGATGATAACTGGGACTAATCCGGCGAGCGCCTAGCGAGCCGCAAGCGTGACCACGCGCCCGAGCTAATGCGAGGGAAGGCAAGGAATGCGGAGGCATTCCGCCCGCCGCTTGAGGGGCTGAACATACAAACTGACACCTCGCGCGCGGCGCTTGAGGGAAAAAAATGCAATATGCTCAAAAACTACTACGGCATTGCCGTATTTTAACTTGCATCATGTACGGCAACGCCGTATACCAACAAAGCTATGCAAACAGTCATTGAAACCGAGGGCTATTTGCGCGCCGCCAAGGACGCGAAGATGAGCGCGGACCAGATGACCAATGCAGTTGATGTGGTGGCTGCCGATCCGGAAGTCGGCGATGTGATGGCTGGAACCGGCGGTGTCCGCAAGTTGCGACTGGCAGGTCGCGGCAAGGGCAAATCCGGCGGTTATCGCATTGTCTATTTTTACGGTGGCGGTGACATACCGGTGTTCTTGCTGACTGTGTTCGGCAAGGGCGAGAAAGCAAATTTAACCCAAGGCGAGCGCAACGCGCTTCGTCAGTTCATTGCAACGCTCAAGGAGAGCTTAAAGTAACCCGCCCCAGTTTCGCTAACTGGTGCAAGATACATGGGTCGAAGCGAGGAAAGTAAAAAGGATTACCTAGGCCATGGGTAAAGCATTTGATAAAATCTCAGGCGGGCTGGCTGATGCCATTGCCTATGCCGAAGGCGACACCACCAAGGGCCGTGTTGCGGCTGGGCCGGACGTGAAAGCGATCCGCGCCAAGACAAAACTCACTCAAGCAAAGTTCGCTGACCGACTACGTGTACCGGTCGCGACCTTGCGGGATTGGGAGCAGAACAGGCGCTCCCCCGATGCACCCGCGCGAACTCTGTTGGGAATGGTGGATGTCGATCCGAAAGCGGCGCTAGAATTGATTGAGAGGGCTCAAGCCTGAACGAAGCCAACGCTAGTCAGCTTCCCCTAAGACAAATTCTGCAATTTCATTTGCAATCTCCTTGACCGTAAAGCTAGCCGTGTTTCTTGCAACTTTGTCGGCAAGCGAGGGGCTAAAATCGATCACTTCTTGCTTTGTTATTTCATGCCAGATCGGCAAGACTACCTGTTGCCCATCAACACTCCTAGTTACAATTCCATCTAATTCGTAGTTTGCCCAACCTTTACTTAAGAAGCGCGGTGACAACACAACGATGCCAAAGCGACTTCTTGCTAAACCATGGTCAATCCGGCGTCGAAGACTATCGCCAATCTTCAACTCAAACTCATCATACCAAACACTTAGACCCGAGTCGCGAAGAGCGTGCGCAAGGGGGCGGGCCAGATCATCCTTGTCCTCTGAGGCATGCGAAATGAAAATGTCATATGTTTTGTCGACATCTTTCCTGTCGTCAAAAGGGTCACGCAATAACCCCGGCTCGCTAGTTAGCGGCGCTTCGCTCGCCACAGGCAGAGGCCCAGGAACAATTCGGATTGATGAATTAGTCCCATTTCGCAATCCGGCCACATCTACGGTCACATGCCAGCGACCTGATCTTGGCACAGTGAGGCGGAAAGGCGATTTCTTTGCCAATCCACCAGTGTAACGGTGTCGCTTTCCGCGTTTGTAATTTGAAAAATTAGTCGAATCCATCAAGCGCACGTTGGCACCCTTAGTCAAAGTAACCTCAACGACTGCTCCTCGACTTTGCTGACCGATGTCATAGTGCGTAAATTTCATGCGTATTCTCCGTCAAACATCAACAATCAGGCAGACTCAAAAGGTTGTTGGGTGGGAAACCGTCACCCTCTGTCGTAAGAAAGTGACGACCCGACTGGGAATGTCGACGAACCTCAACCCAAACCGACTTTCCATTCGCTGAGACCCAGAAGCGATGCTCTCTGTTCAAAATCCAATTGATGATTTGATCAATTTCGAAATAGCTGTCGTCGATTTGGAATCCATCCAAACGGCGATCTGCGTCGGCACCATCTTTACGACTGTGGGTAATTCTGTAGTCAGCCATGTGTACAACCTTGTGTAAAACAAGCGGTCGCTTGACTGGCTACGTCCGTCGCTGCCAAAGGCAGGACATCCCGAGAGGGATACCATCCACCGCAACCGCTCAGGAAATCGGTGGGTGAAACGGGGGTCGAGTTGCCGCTCGGCCCCCAAATCACGTCTATCTGATGAATCGCATTGGCACTCTAACTACGCAAGTGCTAAATCCAGCATATCCACAGTGAAATTCATCTTCAAAGTCGGCCAGTCCATATTTGAAAATTGAAACGGCCGAATAAACTGACCCTTTGCACTCAAACAATTGCAACAGTTTAGTAACGCGCACCCAATACTTTGCCCCTTTCTTATTGGAGCAAAGAAATGCTGAAACGACTGTACAATAGCGAAGATGGCGCGACAGCAATCGAGGACGGACTCATCGCGGCGCTTATCTCACTGGCAGCGATCATTGCGTTTCAAACGCTTGGCTTGAACCTAGTAGACATTTTCACGACAATATCGGACGCGATGGCCGGTTCAGGTTAGCCCCCTACTCCTCCCCCATCCGAAGCGCAGCAATAAAGGCTTCCTGCGGAATAGAGACATTCCCGTATTCGCGCATTTTGGCCTTACCCTTTTTCTGCTTGTCGAGCAGTTTCTTCTTCCGGCTGATGTCGCCGCCATAACATTTGGCGGTCACGTCCTTGCGCATAGCCGCGATAGTCTCGCGCGCGATGATCTTGCCACCAATCGCGGCCTGCACCGGGATTTTAAACAGGTGGCGCGGGATGAGGTCTTTCAACCGCTCGCACATGCCACGCCCGCGTTCCTCTGCCACATTGCGGTGCACGATCAGGGATAGGGCATCGACCGGCTCGTTATTGACCAGAATGTTCATCTTCACCAGATCGCCCTCGCGCAGGCCAATCTGTTCATAGTCAAAGCTGGCATAGCCGCGGCTGATGCTTTTCAACCGGTCGTAAAAGTCAAACACGACTTCGTTCAGGGGCAGCTCGTAAGTCACCTGTGCCCGGCCGCCAACATAGGTCAAATCGGTTTGGATACCGCGCCGATCCTGACACAATTTCAGGATAGAGCCGAGGTAATCATCGGGGGTGTAGATCACCGCCTTGATCCACGGTTCCTCGATCGTCTCGATCCGGCTGGGATCGGGATAATCGGCGGGGTTGTGGAGCATGATTTCCTTGGCCGCTTCGTTCTTCGTCTTGGCCAATTGGATGCGGTAGACAACGCTGGGCGCGGTGGTGATCAGGTCCAGATCATATTCGCGGGTCAGGCGTTCCTGAATAATCTCAAGGTGCAGCAGGCCGAGGAAGCCGGCGCGGAAGCCAAAGCCAAGCGCGGCGGAGCTTTCCATCTCGAAGCTGAAGCTGGCATCGTTGAGGCGCAATTTGGCGATGGATTCGCGCAGTTTTTCAAACTCAGCCGCATCGACGGGAAACAGGCCGCAGAACACGACGGGTTGGACCTCTTTATAGCCGGGCAGAGGCTCTGCCGCGCCGCCCTTCACCGTGGTGATGGTGTCACCGACGCGGGCTTGCTCAACCTCTTTGATTTGTGCGGTGATAAAGCCGATTTCGCCGGGGCCAATGTCGGGCAGGTCAACGCGCTTGGGCGTGAAGGCCCCGACGCGGTCGATCAAATGTTGGGTGCCGCCTTGCATGAAGGTGACGTTGAGGCCTTTGGTGATGACGCCGTCGATGACGCGCACGAGGATGACGACGCCGAGGTAGGGGTCGTACCAGCTGTCGATCAGGCTGGCTTTGAGCGGGGCGTCGCGATTGCCGCCCGGTGGCGGGATTTTGGCGACGACGGCCTCCAGCACATCCTCAATCCCGATGCCCGATTTGGCGGAGGTGAGGACGGCCTCGGATGCGTCGAGGCCGATGACGTCTTCGATCTCGGCGCGGACTTGCTCAGGCTCGGCGGCGGGCAGGTCGATCTTGTTGATGACGGGGACGATTTCGTGGTCATGCTCGATCGACTGGTAAACATTGGCCAGCGTTTGGGCCTCAACCCCTTGGGCAGCGTCCACCACCAGCAAGGCGCCCTCGCATGCGGCAAGGCTGCGCGAAACTTCGTAAGCGAAGTCGACGTGGCCCGGCGTGTCCATCAGGTTGAGCTCGTACGTCTCGCCATCGCGCGCGGTGTAATTGAGGCGGACGGTTTGGGCCTTGATGGTGATGCCGCGCTCTTTCTCAATGTCCATATTGTCGAGCACTTGCTCGGACATCTCGCGGTCGGTCAGGCCACCGGTGTGCTGGATTAATCGGTCAGCCAAAGTGGACTTGCCGTGATCGATATGCGCGATAATCGAAAAGTTGCGGATTTTGGAAAGGTCGGTCATTTCACCGCGCCATTAGCGCGCCTGCGTCATGCTGTCAGCACCATTATGCGATCAAATCGGTGTAGGAAAATGCCAATTCGCCCCAAGTGGGGAAAAATCAGATCGCGTCTGGGTCAAAACCCGGAGCATAACCAAATTGCGGAATCGACTGATCCATGTTGAGCAGACCGCCTTCCATACCTTTGTAATCACCCGATGGCAGCGCCGTTAGCTGAGCACCGGCAGCGGCAAGTGCATAAGGAGAAACGCGGTTCCGTGTGCAAAGACCCCCTGCCCCATCATCGACCAATGATTGTTCAAATTCGAGCCCCTGAGTATCGCCGCTGGAGCGCAGGACAGTGGCCACCGCCAATTGTCCGCCACCAAGATCGACAACGAATTGCGTGTCCACCGGCACGTCGATCAGCCCCTCGATCAAAGCCCCAGTGCGCGACAGATTGCGCAAAGTAACGTCGTAAGAGTGATCATCATGGATAACTTGGATCTTGCGCAGAACGGTGCGGCGCTTAGCCCGCTTGGATCGCGGCCCAGCCGGTTCAATAGTCCAATTGCCATTGGCAAGCTCGTCATGAACTTCGTCGATAGTCATCGAGTCGGTGTAGACCGGCCCCTCTACACTGCTGACGTCGCAATCGCGTAAAACGCCGAGCAGTTCCATCGATTCAATGCCAGTGGCAACGGTTTCCATGCCCAATGCCTTGGCCAGAGCGACAATCGCTTTGACCAATGACAGCTCGCGGCTGTCTTTTTCCAAATTGCCTTGGAAGAAATTGTCGCCGATGCGGATCGTATCGAAAGGGGCGCGGCGCAGATAACCCAGCGAGGAAAAGCCGGTGCCGAACTCGTCCAACGTCAGGCGCACGCCCAATTTGAACAGCGAGGCCAGCGTCTTGTCCACCACATTGGTGTCGGACAGAAACACAGTTTCTTTGACCTGCAGCTCTAGCCGCACAGGATTGATATCGGTCTCGTTTAGCGCCGCCGAAATTGTATCGACAAAGCCGCCTGTCACAAATTGGCGCGAGGGTACATTAACCGCCACGCGCAAGCTTTCAGGCCATAGGCAGGCTTGTTCGCAGGCACGTTTCACCGCCCATTCGCCAACGTCAGCGATCAGGCTGCTGTTTTCAACGATGGACTGAAACTCAGCCGCATCAATTTCGCCGCGTTGAGGGTGCTGCCAGCAAATCTGCGCTTCAAGGGCGACAACCGTCTGATCCTTGGCCGAGAGCATAGGCTGATAGCGCAAGAACAATTGATCATCGCGCACCGCCTCCAGCAGATCTCCTTCAAGCCGGCGGCGGAAGATGGTCTCGTTTTCCAGGTCACCGGAGTAAAAGCGGAATTGCCCGCGCCCGCCATTTTTGGCGGCATAGAGCGCCAGATCGGCAGAGCGTACGACCTCTTCGCGTGTCACCCCGTCGTGTGGTGCAATCGCAATTCCGACAGAGGCTCCGATAACGCAGCGCCCTTCTTCCAGCGAATAAGGCTGGGTCAGCATAGCGATGATCTTATTGGCGATTTCGCCCAGCTCGCCGCGATCATCCATATCGGGCAGCATCACCTGAAATTCGTCACCGCCCAGGCGGCCAATCTCGCAATCCTGATCAACCGCCCGCTTCAACCGGCTAGCGACTTCTTTCAGCAATTCATCGCCTGCGGCATGGCCCAGCGTGTCATTGACCTGTTTGAATCGGTCGAGATCCATCATCATGATGGCGCAATTGCGTTTAGCCAACCGGAATGCGGTGAGAGTGGAATCAATGATTTGCGCCATACGATGGCGGTTAGCGAGACCGGTCAGTGAATCGTATTTTGCCAGCCGCTGGGTTTCTTCCTCGCGATGGAATTGCTCGGTGATATCAGCACCGGTTCCGCGAAACCCTTCGAATTTGCCGCTTCCAGAAAAGGACGGACGCCCTGACAGCCGGATGACAACATCAGAATTGGCTTTGGCCGGAGAGACCGACATGTTGGAGAAGGATTTGCGAGCGCCCAGTTTCAGCGCGACCGATTGGGTCCGTCCGTCGCCGCCCTGCGCGGTAAACACCGTGGGCAATGGATGGCCAACCAGATCTTCGACCGGAACTTCGATCCGATCTGCAATGGCCTCGCTGAGATAGGTGACATTGCCTTCTGCGTCGGTCGACCAGAACCAGCCCAAACCGGACCGTTCCAATTCATCGAGCATGGCAAGCTTGTCATCATTGGACATGAAGCTGGCGTTGGCACCAGACGCAGCAGAGCGCCCGGACAACCATCCGCTTTTACTACCACCAGACAAGAGACCCTTTAGGGACACTCCCAGCTTCTCCTACGCATTAAAAATTACGGGCAAAACCGCAGATGTATGTGCAGTAAAGTCAGATGGTTATTTTTATGCTAATTTTTGACCTAGGAACGCCCAAATTAGCCGATTTAGGCCGCTAAACCCAATCAAGCCGAGTTAGGCTGCAATGACTGTCGGGGTGCTGATATCCACCTCTACGAACGCCTTTTGCTTGGTAGAAGTCGCGTCGCTATTGGGCACCAACGCTGAATAGGCATCGCTGGGCAAGGAAGCCAGCGGTTGGCCCGCAGCTTCGATTTGATAAGGTGAAACACGGTGGCGCGTACACAGACCGTCGGCGCCATCACTGATCAGCGCAGTTTCAAACTCCACCCCTTGCGAAAAGCCATCGCTGCGCTGAACAATTGCTACCGCCAATTGCCCTTCTCCCAAATCAATAACCACTTCGGTCGCTAGCGGCACGTCCAATATCCCTTCGATCATCGCACCCGTTTTCGATAGGTTGCGCAGCACGACGGAGTAGCGATGGTCATCATGGATCAGCCCGATCCGGCGGAATTGTGTATGCCGTTCAGAGCGATATTTTTCCGGTCCGCGCGGGTCGTAAACCAAACCCCCTTCGTCCAGACGCTTGATTAATTCAGACTGGCTAACGGCCATAGAGAATATGCGGCCCTGCAAATGGCTGGCGCCGCGTTCGATCACCAAAGCCAGCTCGTCCCGAGTCTCGATACCTTCGGCGACCGTGTCCATGTTCAGCGCTTGTGCAAGGCTGACGATTGAACTGATGATAGCCGCATTATTATTGCCAGCTTCGGGTGAACCCCGGACAAAGCTCTGGTCAATCTTGATTTTGTCAAACGGCGCATTGCGCAAATAACTCAAAGAACTGTAGCCGGTGCCAAAGTCATCCAGCGCCAACCTCACGCCCAAGCTTTTCAGCTCTGCAAACATGCGGTGCGTGCGATCAACATCGCCCATGAACACGCTTTCGGTGATTTCAAGCTCTAGCCGCGATGGCTCAAGCCCGGAAACATCCAGCGCCCGTTCGACCAATTGGACGAAATCATCATGGCCAAATTGTATGGCGGACACATTTACGGCAACGCACAATTGCTCAGGCCATTCCGCAGCATTCCCACAGGCCTCTTCCAACGCCCAGCTGCCCAGTTCCTTTATCAAGCCGCTGTCTTCAGCAATCGGAATAAATTCAGCAGGCGAGATAAACCCGCGATCGGGATGGTTCCAGCGCATCAAAGCCTCGAAACAAGCAACTTTGTGCGTGTCTGAGGCGACGATAGGTTGGTAATATAGGTTGAGCTCTTTTTTGTGGATCGCGTCGCGCAAATCTTCCTCGATGCGCCGCCGGTGTTTGGCCGAATCCTTCAAATCGGATGAGTAATAGCGGAACTGGCCGCGCCCACCGGCTTTCGCAGCATAAAGCGCCAAATCAGCCGCTTTGACGAGCTCGTCTGCATCAATGCCATCGTAAGGCGACACTGCCATCCCGACAGAAGTGCCAATGATCGCGCGAGCACCGTTGATGGAATATGGTTGAGAGATCATCTGGATGACCCGGTGCGCCAAATCGCCCAGTTTCCCGCGGTCATCCTCGTCGGGCAAAATGACCTGAAATTCGTCGCCGCCTAAACGGCCGATTTCTATGTCTTCACCAACGATGCGCTTGAGCCGGGCCGAAACCTGTTTGAGCAATTCATCGCCTGCCGGGTGGCCAAGCGTGTCATTGACCTGTTTGAAACGGTCGAGGTCCAGCATCATCAAGGCGCAGCTGCGCTTGCTATTGCGATAGGCCTCGAGCGTCTTGGCCAAACGTTGAGACATGCGGTGTCGGTTGGCCAAACCTGTCAGTGAATCATATTGGGACAGGCGCTCTGCATCACGGCGGCTTTCGCGCACGGCCGTTACGTCTTTCGCGCTGCCGCGATAGCCCTGGAAGTTGCCTTTGCTGTCAAAGCGCGGTTTGCCGGCAATCTCCCACCACAGCTCTTTTTCTTCGTTGATGGTTCTGACTGTCAGCTGCGAAATCGTGTTCTGCGCTTTCAACAAAAACACCAGCGGTCGTTCAACCCGGTCTGAATTCTGGCAATTTTCTGGTTCGAACAATTCGTTCAATGGCCTGCCAATGATCTCTTCATTGGCCATGCCCAGCTGTTCGACTGCATTATGCGACATGTAGATAAGGCGGCCCAGTGAATCAGTGGCCCAAAACCAACCCAGTCCCGCCTCTTCGAAACTTTCCAGCAATTCGACCCGGCGGGCCAAATCCTTTGTTTCAATTGGCGATAGTTCGACTGACGCTTCCGCTGATTTTTGCCGCCGCGACAGCTTGGCCATTAGACTTGCCATTATAGTTTTGTTCCTCGACCCGATTATTGTGTCATAATTCTTTGATCACGCGCTAACCGCAATTTGGTTGCCAACTCACTAACCAACCGTAAGTATCCGTTCCAAAAGCAACAAATTTACAAAAATTTACATTCAGCTCGGCAAACACCGGATCAAATTTCGCATGACGCTTTCGTCAGCTTGCAATGCGCCAGCATGACCGCCAATGGTGTTTCAATCGGAAAAGCCTAGCAGGGGAGATGTCTTAGTATGGCCAAGGGTACAAAGCTCGAAAACGAAGCGGCTCAATCTACCAGCGCTTTGGGGCCAATGATCGGCCTTGCGCGAGAGGATTTTGTCGGAGCGGTTGCCCTATTGCTGCGTGAAACTGCATCTGACCCATCCCGGGTGATGCGTCATGCCCAAACCATAGGCGAGGATGTGGTCAAGATCATGACCGGCAAGTCTGACCTTGCGCCCAACCCCAAAGACAAGCGTTTCATGGACCCGGCATGGCAATACAACCCGTTTTTCCGGGCGGGCGCGCAATATTACCTCGCCGTGCAAAAGGGTATGAGCAATTGGCTGGAAGAACTTGAGCTGGACGAGCTTGAACGCAACCGCGCCAATTTCATCTCCAACATCATTCTAGACGGGCTGGCCCCGACCAACACTTTAATCGGCAATCCGACCGCGCAAAAGCGTCTGATCGACAGCGGTGGCCTGTCGCTGATCAAGGGCTTGAAAAACGCCTATAATGATATGGTCAATAACAAGGGGATGGTCAGTCAGGTTGACAAACGCCCCTTCAAACTGGGCGAGAATATCGCCACCTCAAAAGGATCGGTCGTTTACCGGACCGAGATGTTCGAGCTGGTTCATTATGCCCCGACTACAGACGAGGTTTACGAAACCCCTCAGCTGACAATCCCACCACAGATCAACAAGATGTATATCAATGATCTGTCGCCAGAGAAATCGGTGGTGAAATATCAACTCGATAGCGGCATCCAAACCTTCGTAATTTCCTGGCGCAACCCGACCAAGGAACAGGGCATTTGGGCCATGGCCGATTATATCAAGGCCTGCGAGGAAGCATTAGAAGCGGTGTCGGACATCACCGGATCGAAAAAGGTCAATGTGTCCGCCGGTTGTTCGGGCGGGCAAACCGCGTCGGTGCTGGCTTCAAAACTGGCCGCTAGCAAGAGCGATATTCTCGGCACACTCACTTTGATGGTGTGTGTGCTGCACCCCAAGCCGACCGACAGCGAAGTTGGCGCTTTGGTATCTGAAAATGGCATGGCTTTGGCGCGAAAGCGCGCGCAGAAAGCTGGTATTATCGAGGCCGACAATCTGGCCCGCGGTTTTGCCTGGCTGCGGCCCAATGATTTGATCTGGAACTATGTCATCAACAACTACCTGTTGGGTGCCGATCCACCTGCATTCGATGTGTTGTTCTGGAATGCGGATGCGACCAATCTTTCGGCCAGCCTGATGGGCGATTTTATCACTCTGTTCGAGACACTTGCCTTCATCAAACAGGGCGAGATTGAGATGGCCGATCACAAGGTGGATCTGTCCAAGGTCAAGTCCGACATGTTCATTCTGGGCGGAGTGACCGATCACATTACTCCGTGGAAGGCGACCTATCGCTCGACCCAATTGTTTGGCGGCAAAGATGTGACCTATGTGCTGAGCCAGTCGGGCCACATGCAGGCGATCCTCAACCCTCCGGGCAATCCCAAGGCAAAATATTACGTCCAGAAGAAAAAAGGTAAGCTGCCTGAAACCGCTGACAAATGGCTCGAAGGCACTGAAGAAGTGGCCGGAAGCTGGTGGCCTTATTGGATGGAATGGATGCAAAAGCGTTCGGGTAAGCAAAAAGCTGCGCCCAGCGAACTGGGGAATGATTCCTACAAACCACTAGACCCGGCGCCCGGTCTGTACGTAGTGGAAGAAGTATAAATACAAGAAATGTCCCGAAAACGGGTCGCAGCAGAGGAATTTCGTTTGGCGGATGCAATGAAAGATGCGGTCGTGACCATGGAAAAGGTCGGCGGCCGGACATTGAGGGTCGCTCGCTGGCGGCTCGATGAACCTTCCGAGCATCTTCCCGTGCTGTTTTTCAACGGCATCGGCGCCAATATCGAAGCCGTAGCCCCCATGGCAGAGGCCCTGGGCGATCGCGGTTTTATCATGTTCGACATGCCCGGCGTGGGTGGCTCTCCTGAACCTCTAATCCCCTATAATGTCGTGACGATGGCGTGGACGAGCGCGCAATTGCTCGATCAAATGGGTGTAGATCAGGTTGACGTGATGGGCATCAGCTGGGGTGGCGGCATGGCTCAGCATTTCGCCATCCAGCATCCCGGACGAGTCCGCAAAGTCACCTTGATTGCCACCAGCATGGGCATGCTGATGATGCCCGGCAATCCTGCCGCATTGACCAAAATGGTCAATCCGCGACGCTATATTGACCCCGATTACATGCAGAAGAACTTTGAAACCCTCTATGGCGAGGGTCTGGGCAAAGGTCCGGGGAAACAGGGACATATGTCACGGCTCAAACCGCCAACAACGCGCGGTTACCTGTATCAATTGATCGCGATGCTGGGCTGGACCAGTGCGCCCGCCCTACCCTTCTTGCGCAAGCCAGTGCTGGTCATGATGGGTGACGATGACCAAATCGTCCCGCTGATCAATGGCAAATGGATCGCCTCATTGGCGCCCAATGCCCGAATGAAAGTGCTGGAAGGCGGCGGACATTTGTTCCTGCTCAGCCACAAGGATGAGTGCGTGAAAGCCATTCGCGAATTTCTGGATGATCCGGTCGGCGCGGAAGATGGTTTGGGAGTAGCGGAGGCGGCTTAATGCGGCATATTGCGATTATCGGTTCAGGCCCCGCGGGATATTACACCGCAGAGGCAGCGCAAAAGCTGTGGGGTGATGATATCAGGATCGATATATTTGATATGCTGCCCGTCCCTTATGGCTTGATCCGGTTTGGGGTTGCGCCTGACCACCAGTCGATCAAGGGGGTCTCTCGCCGTTATGAGAAAACCGCGCTGAACGATAATGTCCGCTTTGTCGGCAACATCAATATCGGCACCGATATTTCGGTGCCAGAGCTGCAAGAATTATACGACGCAGTTGTGCTTGCCACAGGTGCGCCCAATGATCGCGAATTGACCGTTCCGGGAGCGGAGCTAGCCAATGTGTTCGGCAGCGCGGCCTTTGTCGGTTGGTACAATGGTCACCCCAAATTTGCCGGCCTCAACCCTGATCTATCGGGCAAGCATGCTGTGGTCATCGGCATGGGCAATGTTGCGCTGGATGTGGCGCGCATTCTGTCCAAGACCGAACGAGAATTTGAAGGCGCAGATATTGTCGCCCATGCTCTTGATGCTCTGCGCGAGGCGGAAATTGAAACGATCACAATCGTTGGTCGGCGCGGCCCCCATCAGATCATGATGACGCCAAAGGAATTGGGCGAGTTGGGCAATTTGGAACGGGCCAGCCCGCGAGTGGACAAGGACGATCTTCCCGAAGAGGCTGAGGACGCTCTGCTAGAGCCGGGCTTGCGCAAGTCGGTTACCCATCTACGAAGTTTTGCCGCGATCCCTGAAGATATTCATGCCGAAAAGCCGATCGAAGTCGTTTTTGACATGTTCGCCAGCCCGACCGAGATGGTAGGCGATGGTAAAGTTGGCGCGGTGCGGGTTGAGCGCACGAAGGTCGAGACTGGCCGCGCGATTGGCACGGGCGAGTTCTACGATATTCCTGCCGATCTGGTGGTCAGCTGCATCGGTTATCGAACCTCCCCCATTCCCGATGTCCCATTTGATGAACGCATGGGTCGCTTTCCCAATGATGAGGGGCGCATCCTGCCCGGCATTTATTGCGTCGGATGGGCACGGCGCGGTCCCTCTGGGACGATTGGGACCAACCGGCCCGATGGCAATGGTGTGGTCGAACTGATCCGCGAGGACATGGACGCTGGCGTTCTGGGCCGTGCGGGTAAATCTGGTCGCGAAGGATTTGACGCACTGGCCGCCAAACGCTCGCTCGACATTGTCACATTCCAGGATTGGAAGAAGATCGAGCAGGCCGAAGAAGAGGCCGCCCGCGACGGTGCCCCGCGTGAGAAATTTGTCGATGTTGAGGCGATGATCAAGGCAGCGAATTGAGCTGCTACATTTGGCCAGGCCAGTGGGATATGACTGAACATGGCCACTCCAATCGTTGATAGTGTTTCCGATGGCCATCCCATCACCGCACGCCCAACCCAGGGCTCCGGCGGAGCTTTAGACCGCACGGGATTTGCCTGGGCCGTGTTCGAGTGGGCGCGCAACCCGTACTACATCCTAATCGTCATCTATATCTTCGCCCCATATTTCGCGCGCGACATTATCGGTGCAGATGTGTTGGCCAGCGGAGAATTGGACCACCTTGATCCCGATACCGCTCGCAACACTGCGAATGCGCGGGGGCAGGCTGCGATCGCCTCGGTCACAAAATGGGCGGGTTTGATCGCTGCTCTAACCGCGCCATTTCTTGGCGCAGCATTGGATCGCGGAGGCCGGCTGAAACCTTTGCTGGCCGTTTTTCTTGGTGCGATTGCAACATGCTCCGCCCTCCTTTGGTTTGCGCAACCGGGCGGCGCTGGCCTGCCGGTCTGGGCCATCATGTCGCTGCTGGTGGTGGCCTATGTCAGCTATACCTATTCCGAAGTCACACATAACGCGATGTTGACCGTTGCTGGTGAGCAAAATCGACTATCGATGATTTCCGGTCTTGGCCTTGGGCTCGGCAATCTGGCGGCGGTGTTGATCTTCATCGCACTTGCGCTGTTGTTCATCCTACCCGGTGCGATCCAATGGCCATTCACACAGCCGCAGTTCAATTTTGATCTCTCGAGTTTTGATCATGCCCGCATTGCTGGGCCGATTTGCGCGGTTTGGCTGGTCACCTTTTCCATTCCCTTTTTCCTGAATGCAAAAGACCCAGGCATACCGGGCGCCAGCTGGCGAGCTGCTGTTATCACAGGATATAAGGCCGTCCTGACCACCGTCAAAGAGGCCACCAAATACCCCGATCTGATGAAATTTCTGATTGCTCGGATGTTCTATCAGGACGGGATGGCCGCATTGCTGGCGCTGAGCGCGGTCTATGTCGCGCTGTTCCTTGATTGGGGCTTTCTCGAAATGCTCTGTTTCGCAATCTATGGGTCTGCTTTTGCATTCCTTGGCGGTATTTTTGGTGGCTGGCTGGATGGCAAGGTCGGGGTGAAAAAAGCCCTGATCATCGAAATCCTTGGCATGGTGATGGCTTTTTCGGCGCAGCTCTCGCTCACGCAAGACACGTTGTTTTTTGGATTGGTGGACAATTACCAAGTGTGGGACGGCTTGGTGTTCCAGTCCCTCTCCGATCTCACATATTTTGGCTTGATCAGCATCGTGGCGGTCACTGTAACGGCCAGTATTTCATCAAGCCGTGCCATGCTCGTGACATTGTCCCCACCGGGGCGCAGTGGCGAATTTTTCGGCCTTTATGCGATTGCAGGAACGATCACCGTTTGGATGGGGCCGTTGCTGGTCGAACTGTTCACAACAGCGTTCAACGACCAACGCATAGGAATGGCGTCAATTTCTCTGCTGTTCGCAATTGGGCTTGGCGTATTGCTCTATGTCAGGATGCCGGATCGGGCGTAGTTTCTGCCACATTTGGCAACCAATCTTGCAAAATTGCATTCACTTCATCCGGAACATCCTGCTGCACCCAATGCGACGCATTGGGCAAGCGTTTCAGGGTGAAGTCAGGCACCCATTCCTCGGTGCCTTCAGTGCCCCTGACATCCAGCGCCATGTCCGATTCTCCCCATATCAATAGGGTCGGAATGTCCACGCGGCCATCGCCCAGATCGAGCGTGTTGGGACGACGCACAATCGCGCGGTAATAATTGAGCATCGCGGTCAGCGCGCCGGGACGGTTCGCCGCCTCTGAGTAGATTTTTTGAGCTTCTGCTGGGAAATTCTGCGGATTGCTGCTGGTGTTGGGGAATATTCTGCCAATTCCCTTTGCACTATTCCTGCCCAAGACTTTCTCTGGCAACCACGGGATCTGAAAGAAGTAAATATACCAACTTTTGCGCAATTGCCGCCAACGTTTCAGCTCGCGCTGAAAGGCGCGCGGATGGGGCAAGTTCATGATCACCAAGCGGGTCAGCGGACGCTGTTTGGTGATGGCAAAGGCCCATGCAATCGCCCCGCCCCAATCATGCGCAAACAAAGTGACCTGCTTGGCTCCGCTCGCATCGATCAGAGCACCCACATCAGCGGTCAGGGCCTTTAACGTGTATTGATCAATGCCCTGCGGGCGGTCTGTGCCGCCATATCCGCGCATATTGGGTGCCCACACAAGGTATCCCATTTCGGCCAACACAGGCATTTGATGCCGCCAGCTGTAATGCAATTCGGGAAAGCCGTGCAGGCACAGCGCAAGATGCTCTCCTGCTCCCGCTTCGGCCACTTCAAATGTCAGCCCGTTCGCGTCAATCCATCGGGTCGAAATACCGCTCTCGGCCGCGGGAGACCAGCTCGTGTTCCTGTCCATTGTGCGAGCTTAGCATTGCGCCAGAAATTGTGCTAATTGAGTGGCAAAGAAAAACGGAGAGACAAACATGCCTGCATTTGACCTGATCATTCGCAATGGAACAATCGTTGACGGAACCGGCGAGAGCCAGTTTTCGGGCGACATCGCGGTCAAAGACGGATTGATTGCTCAAGTCGGCACGATCAATGGCGATTCTGCTGAGGAAATCGATGCGGAAGGCAAAATCGTCACCCCCGGCTTTGTCGATATTCACACCCATTATGATGGCCAAGCGACTTGGGATGCCGAAATGGCACCATCCAGCTGGCACGGCGTCACCACTGTTGTGATGGGCAATTGCGGGGTAGGATTTGCTCCGGCCAAGCCCGACCGCCACGAATGGCTGATCAGCCTAATGGAAGGTGTCGAGGACATTCCCGGAACGGCTCTGGCCGAGGGGATCACTTGGGAGTGGGAGACCTTCCCCGAATATCTCGACGCCTTGGAGAAAATGCCGCGCGCTGTCGATGTGGGCACCCATGTGCCGCATGGCGCAGTGCGCGCCTATGTCTTGGGCGACCGAGAGCAGCCCGGCGCAGTCCCGACCGAGGCCGACATCAAAGCCATGTCAGACATCGTGGAAGAGGGCGTTCGCGCAGGCGCGCTGGGCTTCTCCACCTCACGCACGGTCCTGCACAAATCGGTCGATGGAGAGCTGGTGCCCGGCACCACCGCAACGCCGGAAGAATTGGTCGCCATCGGCCATGCCATGGGACGCGGCAAACGCGCCGGCGGACATGCAGTGTTTGAAATGGCGAGCGATCTACAACGCGAATGGAACGAATTTGAATGGATGGGCAAGCTAAGCCGCGAGGCTGGCATTCCTGTCACCTTTGCCGCGTTGGAATCCATCGCCAAGGAAATGCCGTTGGCTGAACAGATCGCCACCATGCGCGCTGAAAACGACAATGGCGCCAATATCGTCGCTCAGATTGCGCTGCGCGGCAATGGCATCATCATGGCGTGGCAAGGCACGGTCAATCCATTCCGCTTCCGCCCCAGCTGGCAAGCAATCGAGGACCTGCCGTGGGCCGAACAAAAAGCCAAACTGCTCGATCCAACGTTTAAGGCTCAGCTTTTGGCCGAATCCAATGACTATTCCGAAGCACCACAAGACATGCTGGGCGTGGTCATGGTCATCACCCAAGGGTGGCCGCTGCAATATGAAATGGACGATGATTTCGATTACGAGCCAGACGCAACCGCCAGTGTGAACGCGCGGGCACAGGCCAAGGGCGTCGACCCGCAAGAATATGCCTATGACATGATGTGCGCGGACGACGGAACCGGCTTTATCTACTTGCCAATCCTCAACTATGCAGATGGCAATCTGGATTTCCTCCACCCGCTGCAACATAGCGATGACACGGTCAATTCGCTGTCCGATGGCGGCGCCCATTGCGGCACGATTTGCGATGCGGCCAGCCCCACATTTATGCTGGAGCATTGGGTGCGCGACCGTAAACGGGGTGATCGCATCTCGCTGGAGAACGCGATTAAGCGCCAATGCAGCGACACCGCTCGCCTCTATGGTCTGGACGATCGCGGCATCATTGCGCCGGGCTATCTCGCCGATCTCAACATCATCGATATGCAGACACTAAAACTGGGCAAACCATGGCTCGCCTTTGATCTGCCCGCTGGCGGCAAGCGCTTGCTGCAAAAGGCCGATGGCTATGACTGCACGATTAAAAACGGCGTGGTGACGTTTGAAAATGGCACATGGACCGGAGCGACCCCGGGCGGCCTGATCCGTGGTCCGCAACGCGCGGAATTGGCCGAAGCTGCGGAGTAGATTGCAAGCAGAGGAAAAAGCAGTCGTTCAGCTAACGAACAACTTGCGGAGAAAAGCCTGATTTAGCTTCTCTTCGCCCTAACAATCAGTCCACCGATCAGCAATGCAATGAGCATCAGCATTCCGTATAGTACGAATTTTCTCTGCCTATCTTGCCGGAGTTGCTCTGAAAAATCGGGTCTATGAAACCACCAGTCGCCAGGCTCGCCGCCTGCAAGGACTGATTGAATCTCTCGTAGGTTTGCCGCTGTATGCGGGAAAACAAACTCTTGGGTGCATGGGCTTTGAAGAACCCATGCATCTGGAGCTTCAGAAGCCCCCAATTGCTCCTCGGATAGATCATACTGTTCACTAGGAGCAATTGCAGCAACAATTTTTCGTTCTCCAAGGCCCACTGACCCATTCTCTGGAAAGCTGAAGGTGGAGTTCTGCCAACCAACCCGCAACACTCCATTGTTCTCCCCAGCCAGAGTCCGATCAATACTATATGTAAAAATGCGGATACGCCCGTCAGAAACTGCTTCGTAACTAGTCAGCTTTCCAACAAAGACGTGCTCGGCTTCAACGATCCGTGATATGTCGAACTGTTCGACAGAGCCACATGCGTGAGCTTTACTCGGCATCGCCAAGATGAAGCTCAAGGCGACAAGAATTTTACCGGCAGTCATCATATACCCAGTCTATCGCAGCCAACTAATATTGAGAAGGTGCGTGCCGACAGAAGACGCGCCCGACTAATTGTCCGCTTTCCACTCCAAGATCAGCCACCGACAACTGCGCAAATAGCCTCAATTGCAAGCTCTTAATCGTTTCTTATCAACCCAGTTCCAATGCAGCGGCCCAGCGACCATTGCTAAATCTGAAGATATGATCTGCGGTCTTGCGGGCAACAATGATGCGTCCGACTTCTGGATCACCAAGCTCTAGTCGAACACCTTCGCCCCATAGCTTTTTGGCGGGGTAAGCATGGATTTCGCTCCATGGAACTAGAATGGGCCGATGCGTCAGCGTAATGTACCATGGCAGGCTGATCCGAAGTCCTTCCTCATAGACTTCAAAATTGGTCATACGGGTTGCAGATGTCCGTAGCCGACCAATTTCAGCACTATGGTTCCATAACTTACCGTACCGCTTCCCCGCAGGTCTGTCGGGATAGCGATGAGCCAACCCTTCCCATCCAGACAAAACCTTCAAAAGCGTCCCGATCAGGAAAAGCAGCCCGAAAAAAATGAAAGGAAAAGCAAGTATGAAGACCCAAGGCTGCATTACGGCTCGATCACAATCCCCTTGGCCGGATCGACATTGCCCCCCAGCATTTCCAGATAGGTCGTGCGAGCGGCCTCAAGCCCTGAGTGCTTTTCAATCGCGACCGTGCCATCGGCCTCGGTCAGGAATTGATGCCATGCTTGCGCCAATCGCTTGCCGGCCTCTACTGGCCCCAATTCCTTGAATAATGACACCGCGTGATCGGGCGCGAAAAACAATGTCGGCTTTGCGCCGGGCAATCCGCGATCGCCAGTCATCCCGCCGTCGCCGCGATCTTCAATATGAGTCGCGCCCACCAGACAAGAATATTTCAGCATGTCGCCATAATGGTTGTGCACCTTGGCCAGCACTTCTGCATTGCCGGCAAAATCGACCACAACGCTGGGCGACAAAGCCAGAGTGCCGGTGCAGCCATAGGTCAACACCTTGTCATACAGCCCGGTGCTCTCGACAAAATCGACATTGCTTGCCGACGTCAGGCCGACCCGTTTTACATTGGGTGACAGCAATTTCGCCACGCTGGCGAGGCCCATCGCGGTTTTGGACGAGGCGCTGGTCAAGATAACTTGGCCTGCCCCAAACCAGTCTTCATTGCGCATGAAATATTCGATCAAAAACCCGGTTTTGAACAGCGGGCCAAAGATCATCCGCTCCGCTTCTTTCGCTGTGTCATGTTCGGGATCGGCCGCAAGCCGCGAGTATTGGTTGTAAATCGGGCTCATCGGTTGGCGGTAATCGGTCGTGTCGAGAAACCCGCTGGCCGAGACATTGCCCGGCACCACGTCCAGATGGCTGGCCATAGGCAGATAGCCATAGATCCGCTCGCCCACGGCAAAATCGGGTGAATTGCTCTCCACCACCTTGGCGTGCCCCCACATTGGTACGATTCCGTAACCGTCGGGTGCAGGGAAGAAATTCCAATAGCCAAATCCATCGCCCACCACCGCGTAAGTGATATTGTTCGATGTGACGGAGAAGCTTTCCACCGCCAACCGCACCGCGCCCTCGGCAAGCGTGCCATTATCTACTTGGGCTATGGCCGCTTGGGTAAGGTCGTCCTTGCGAACGTGAACTTGTTGAACTGTCATGGAATCACTCTCCTTTGGCAGCATCCTAGCCGATCAATCCTCGCTCTCCCAGCGGGTTTTGCGAATTGACGGGCGTTGTTCGGACAGGGCCATCCAAGCCGACAGCACCGGGCATTGCGCAATTCCAACCCTGCCTTGCGGGGTCATCTGCAGGCCGCGCAACACCGGGTATAAGAACACATCCGACAGATCGAATTCGCCCATGGTCCACGCGCCATCTTTCGCGATCTCCCCATCGAGAAAACCCAGCGCGCGCGAGATATTGGGCAGAGCGCGGCCAATCTTGGCCTCGTCCAGTTCTGCCCCGAAATATTGGTGCATTATCCACGGCATCACCAGACCGTGCTCGAACAGCGGGAACAGGTAATTGTTCGCAATCGCCACCCAACGATCCATCACTGCACGCTGTGCCGGATCGGCCGGCTGTAAATTGCCGCCATTATGCGCATTGTCGAGATATTGAGCGATGCTGACGCTCTCAATCAGCTCAAGCCCGTCGACCTCCACCACCGGAACTTTGCCGAATGGATGCCTGTTTTCGCTGGAATGCGCGGCCGTGGCGATGGTTTCATGGCTCAGCCCAGCCTCTAGGCACGTGATCTCTACGATCCGTGTGTAAGTCGATATGACTGTTCCAAAAATGCGAACCTGGGCCGTCATTGCGCGCAGCCCAGCGGGATTAAACCCGCATTGGCATCAGGACATACAGCGCAGGCGATTTCTCGTCCTGCCGGATCAACGTCGGCGCACCGGCATCGGCCAGATGCAATTCGACCAAATCGCTGTCGATCTGGCTCAAGATGTCCTTCAGATAATTAGCGTTAAAGCCAATTTCCATCGCTTCTGCGCTGTAATCGCCGGCCAGCTCTTCCGCCGCTGTGCCATTGTCAGGACTGGTGACAGACAGGGTAACCTTGTCCGTATCCAGACCCATTTTGACAGCGCGGGTTTTCTCAGTCGCAATGGTCGCAACCCGGTCAACCCCGGCAAAAAAGCTCTTCGGATCAACCTTGAGCAAACGGTCATTTCCAGTCGGAATGACGCGGCTGTAATCGGGGAAAGTCCCGTCAATCAGCTTGCTGGTCAGGATTACCCCGCCTTCGCCGCCAAGGGTAAAGCGGATCTTGCTGGCCGAAAGGTCAATCTGAACATTACCGTCGAGCGCTTCTTCGAGGAGCTTGCGCAATTCCGCCACCGCTTTGCGCGGGACGATCACGTCGGGCATGCCATCGGCGCCATCGGGGCGCGCCAGTGTAAAGCGGGCCAGACGGTGACCATCGGTGGCCGCTGCCTTCAACACAGGCTCGTCATCATCGGTCACATGCAAGAAAATGCCATTGAGGTAATAGCGGGTTTCCTCGGTCGAGATGGCAAACCGCGTCCGGTCGATCATTTCAGCCAGAGTTTTTGCAGGCAATTCGAAACTGGTCGGCAAATCACCTTCGACGATCACTGGGAAGTCATCGCGCGGCAAGGTCGGCAGCTTAAACCGGCTGCGTCCTGCCTTAACTTCCATGCGGTTATCGGCGGTTTCCAGACTGACCTGGCTGCCATCCGGCAATTTGCGCGCAATATCGAACAACAGGTGAGCCGATACGGTGATCGCACCAGGGCTTTCGACCGAGGCTGCAGCCATATTCTCGACCACTTGCAGGTCCAGATCGGTCGCCATGACTTTCAATGTGCCGCCATCGCTGGCGTCAATCAGGACGTTGGACAAAATCGGAATGGTGTTCCGACGTTCCACGACAGATTGTACGTGAGATAGACAACGCAGCAGCGTCGCACGTTCGATTGTAGCCTTCATCGTTGCGTACTCGATCCCTATTGAGCGCGCCGAAATGACCCTGTGCGGAATCGCCCGGAAGCGCCGGAAAAACGTGCTTAGACTTTAGCGCGCATGGCAAATGCGGCAAGTTTGTGAGGGGCGCAGGACCGATTCCTTGGGGATAAACCGCCCTTTGACCCGTCTTGTGGCACCCTTGCCTAGCCAAGCATGGCCATTCCGCCGTTCACATGCAGGGTTTCACCGGTGATATATCCCGCCTCGCGGCTGGCAAGATAGGCCACAGCGGCGCCAATATCGCTGCCCTCGCCCATGCGCCCAATAGGGATTTTGGCGTTGAGAGCGTCTTTTTGAGCGTCGGGCAGCTGGTCAGTCATCGCCGTTCGGATGAAACCGGGCGCGACGCAATTCACCGTGATGCCGCGACTGGCCAATTCCTGACCCAGACTTTTGGACATGCCGACAACGCCAGCCTTGGACGCGGCATAGTTCATCTGGCCCGGATTGCCGGTCGCCCCAACCACGCTGGTGATGGAGATGATCCGGCCAAAGCGGCCTTTCATCATTGGACGGGCCGCAGCGCGCATCAGGCGAAACGACGCCTCCAGATTGATGCGGATCACATCATCCCATTCATCATCCTTCATCCGCATTGCCAGATTGTCGCGCGTGACACCGGCATTGTTGACCAAAATGTCGATCCCGCCCAGCGTATGAATGGTTGCCGGGATCAGTTCTTCCACCTGTTCCTTCTCGCCCAGATTGCAAGTAACCTCGACGTGATCGCCGCCCGTTTCGCGGTTCAGCTGTTCGCGGAAAACGCGCAATTTGTCGCCATTAGAGCCGGACAGAGCAATCCGCGCGCCCTGTTTTGCCAGCGCCATCGCAATTTCTGAACCGATCCCGCCGCTCGCGCCGGTCACCAGTGCATTCATTCCTGTCAGGTCAAACATCGAATTTCCTCACCAATCGAGATAGTAGATTATCGCTGGTTCAGCGACTGCACTGCTCTTGTCATAAAGTCCACGGGCAGCAACATTGTCAGGCTCCGTACCGAGCCAAATTTCCTCAATTCCTTCGTCATCCGCTCGCTGAAACACCGCATGCATCAGCGATTGAGCGACCCCGCGCCTGCGCGCATCATCACCTGTTCCAATTTCGTCTAGATAAAGCTCGGTTTCCTTGTCGGGATGGTGATGCACAACCGACATGCATTGGCCGATGACTTGCCCTTCCTCGACTGCAAGCACCATCCAATAGAGCGGGTTGGCCAAATAGCGTTTCAGGCGATCTGCGCGAATGGGTTCGTCAAAGACGCCATCCATGACATTGTCCAAGACCGCGCTGTTCGCGGCGTCAATCCAGACGGTCTGCCAAGCTTGTTCGCCCAACTACAGCTCCTTTGCGAAATTCTCTAAGTCTTCCATAGTGATAAGGCTGGTAGTTGAGGCTTCTTTATCAATCCGGCCAATCATCGGAGACAGCACTTTTCCACCCAATTCGGCGAATTGCTCGATCCCGTCGGCGCGCATTGCCAGCACGCTCTCGCGCCAGCGGACGCGACCAGTGACTTGCTGCACCAACAGGTCCAATTCCTCTGCCGGATCGGTCACTTTCGACGCAGTTACATTGGCATAGACCGGCAGGCTGAGCGCAGATGGCGGGGTTTGCGCCAATGCCTCTGCCATGCGATCCGCCGCTGGCTGCATAAGCGAGCAATGAAACGGTGCAGAAACGGGCAGCGGAATGCCGCGTTTGATGCCATGTTCTTTGACCAGTGCCACCGCGCGATCAATCGCGCCCTTATGGCCTGAAATGACGACTTGGGTCGGATCATTGTCATTGGCGACATCGCATACTTCACCCTCAGCAGCGGCCGCGGCCAGCGCGGTGGCTTTTTCAATGTCTGCACCCAGCAGAGCCGCCATGCTGCCCTCGCCCACAGGCACTGCAGCTTGCATAGCCTGACCGCGCAGTTTTAACAGCCGCGCTGTATCTGAAAGCGAGAACGCACCAACCGCACACAGGGCAGAATACTCACCCAGCGAGTGGCCCGCGACGCAATGTCCGGCCTCGGCCAGCTTCACCCCAAAATCGCTCTCCAGCACCCGCAAGGTCGCAATCGCATTGGCCATGATAGCAGGCTGAGCGTTCTCGGTCAGGGTCAGCTGATCTTCTGGTCCATCAGCCATGATTGCGGACAATTTCTGCCCCAGCGCGTCGTCCACCTCTTCAAAAGTGGCGCGGGCCGCAGCACTTGCCGCCGCCAATTCGCTGCCCATGCCGACCTTCTGGCTGCCTTGTCCCGGAAATACGAAAGCTCTCATGATTCATCCTCGTCCATAGTGCCGAACCTCCCACTCCCTCCACCCTTCCGCCCGGAGGTTACCGGACCCTATCCGGGTGGAAGGGTGGAGGGAGTGGGAGGGCAAGCCCTAAGATTGAAACTCGCGGTTACGCAGCGCCCGCTGGGCTGGCAAGACCGAAGGGGACAATCCGGTTGTCCGCAGTGTGCCCAATCTGGGCCCGCCCGAGGTAAGGAATTCCAGCGCGTGCGCACCAGAATTGCGCGATTTCCTCTGCCGTTTGGCCGAATTCGCGATCATTATCGGGAACGGCGGTAACACTTCCCAATCGCAAACCAGCCAGCCGTGGCAGGGCGCCAGCCAAATGGAAGAACAAGCGGTCAATCGAGTACAAATGCTCGCTCACTTCCTCCACCATCACCACATGGCCCGATAGATTGGGCATCATCGGTGTACCGCTGAGCATGGCCAGTGTTATCAGATTGAAGGCTGCTGCAGGTGTCTGCCCATCTAGGCTTGGCTCTAACCCGCTATTGTCCCCGCTGAACCAGCGCAATACGCGGCGCACCGCCTCTTTTCCGCGATCGCTGCGCGCGCTGACCGGCATCGATCCATGCGCGCATTGGCCAATCCCGGCGCGATACAATGCCCCAAGCAGATATCCACAGTCGGAAAAGCCAACATAGGTTTTGGAGCGAGCCGCAGCGTTCACTCGGGCAATCGCGGCCTCTGCAATGCGATTCGAGCCATAGCCGCCCTTAGCAAACCAAACCGCGTCAAATTCGGGATTGTTGGCGCATTCCACCAGTGCCTCCAGCCGTTCAATATCGGGCCCAGCAAAGTGGCCTTGCGCCGAAAAGCACTGGTCATGGAAGGCGATCGAATGCTGCGGAAATTCCTCCGCAACCAATGCAGTGGCTGCATCGGCATGATCGCGAGTGATCGGGGTGGCGGGCGCGCAAACAACAATCCGTGTCATAAACCGCATTGTGCCCGCTTGTGTTGCTGGGCACAACTCAATACCCGTGAAGGCATGAACACGGCGACCTCAAAATCCTCCATCACTGCTCGGCCCTATTTCTTCTGCGGCATTGGCGGATCAGGCATGTTGCCCTTGGCGCAGATCCTGAAAGGGACCGGCGCGGTGGTTGCTGGATCGGACCGCAGCAATGATCAAGGTCGCACTCCGGCAAAGTTTGCTTGGCTGAAAAGTGCCGGTTTCGCATTGTTTCCTCAAGACGGCAGCGGCATCAATTCTGCCGATCAAGTCCTGATCGCATCGGCTGCAGTGGAGGACACCGTCCCTGAAATGCGCAAGGCGCGCGAATTGGGTTGCGAGCGATTGACCCGCGCCGACATGCTCTCGCGCCTGTTCAACGACGCTGAAACCAGCATTGCCATCGGCGGGACGAGCGGCAAATCCACCGTCACTGGCATGACTGGATGGATCATGGCGCATGCGAGCCGCAATCCGACCATCATGAACGGCGCGGTGATGAAGAACTTCGTCAGCCCGAATAATCCCTTTGCCAGCGCGCAAGTGGGCAATGCCGATCTGTTCGTCAGCGAGGTGGATGAAAGCGACGGCTCCATCGCGTTGTATCGGCCCAGCGTGGGCGTGCTGCTCAATGTCAGCCTCGACCACAAAAGCATGGAAGAATTGCGCGCTCTGTTCGGCGATTTCCTCAAGACCTCTGACCGGCAAGTGGTGAATTTCGACAGCGAAGAAGCGCGCTTGCTAGCCAATGGCCTCAGCGATTGCATCTCTTTCGCGATCGAGAATACGCAGGCGGACATTCACGTGGAGGAAGGCTCGGTTGAGCAAGGCGCTCTATCGATCAGCGCGAGCATCATGGACCGGCGCGACGGCGCTGCTCATCCGCTTAACCTGCCTATGCCCGGCCTGCACAATCTCTCCAACGCACTCGCAGCGATTGCGGCGGCCAATGCTGCGGGCGTCAGCGTGGGCGATGCGGTGGCTGCTTTGGCTGAGTTCAAAGGGCTGGCGCGGCGGTTCGATATTGTTGGAACATCGCCCAATGGCACAGCAGTCATCGATGATTTCGGCCACAATCCGGAAAAATGCGCCGCGACCTTGCGCACATTGAAAGCAACACCGGGCCGCGTGATCGCCTTCTTCCAGCCGCATGGATATGGACCTTTGCGGCAAATGGGGCACGAATTGGCGCAGACCTTTGCCAGCGAGCTGGGCCCAGATGACATCACCATCATGTGCGATCCGGTCTATTTCGGCGGTACGGTTGACCGCAGCGAGGGTAGCGAGCGGATTATTGGGTTGATCAACGCGGCAGGCGGCAATGCTCAGCATATCCCCACTCGCGAGGAATGCGGGCAGCGGATTGTCGAAATGGCGCGGGCCGGTGACCGCATTGTCATTATGGGCGCTCGCGATGACACTCTGACCAGCTTTGCCCAAACCGTGCTGGACCAGCTGACATGACCCCCTATCAAAGAGCCCTACGCCACGCGAAATTGATGATGGGCGTTCTGGCGTCGACCATCGTCTTTGTGATCGCGTGGGACCAGATATTCGGCCATTCGTTTCTGGCATTTGCAGCGGCGATTGTGGCGCTGGTTTTCGCCAATGGCGGCATGTTGCTGCACAATTGCCCCCATTGCGGCAAAAACCTGTTCTTCCGCGGGATATTTGTGGTCCCTTGGCCCAACAAGACATGCGGACGGTGCAAGGCCGATCTGACGGCCCCTCCATCCCCATAAACTAGCTAATGGTGCGAGGTGGATGGCTTGGCTAAACTCCGCCCCATGAACGCCAATGACTTCTCGCTCGATACGCTGTTTCGCGCCAATTCGCGCCTTCATGCATCCAACCCGGTCTGCGTCGACGGGACGCAGCGCCTAAATTATGCCGAGCTTGACGCCCGCGTCGACAATCTGGCGCATTGGATGCTGGCCAAGGGAATTGCGCAGGGAGACCGCATAGCGATCCTGCTGACCGATGGCGCGCCATATCTGACCACATTGCTGGCGTGTGGGCGCATTGGAGCGATTGCGGTGCTGCTGAATTGGCGGCTGGCTGCAGGAGAGATCGCTTGGATCATGGGCAATGCAGAGCCTGCAATGACCTTCACCAATCCTCGCTTTGCCGAATTGTTGGCTCAGTCAGATGCCGGCGAGACTCTGGAGGTGGACGAACAACACGACAGCCAAGCCATATTCGAGACGATCGTCAGCAGAGCGGCGGAAAAATCCAGCACCTTCCCCGATCCGCCAGAAACGCGCGCTCTCTATATGATGTACACCAGCGGCACGACCGGTCGGCCCAAGGGCTGCATGCAGTCTGGCAGCGCGGTGGCATCATCGGCGTTGGGTTATTCAGTCCGGCGGCATTTCAGCGCGCAAGAGCGCCTGCTTTCCACCAATCCCATGTTCCACGTTGTCGGAATGCAGCAAGTCGCAGCGATGCTTGCCTGCGGGGGGTGCTGCGTATTCGCAGGCCGCGATGATGACAGCCCTGCAATTCTCGACCTGCTCCACCGCGAAAGCTGCACCACCTCAAGCGCATTCCCGCAAATCTCCTTCCCATGGCAGGCGATGAACCCGGTCCGCGATGGCATAATGCCTTTGCAGAAATACACTGGAGGCGCGGGCATGGGCAAACCGCAAATCTATGAATTTATCGAGCAGGATTGGGACTGCCGCGTGGTTGGCGGATACGGCCAGACCGAAATTTGCGGCTTTGCCACCTTCATCGACTATCCTGACATGGTGCGGCATCCCAAATCCATCGGCTGGCCAATGCAGCATGTCGAAATGTCTATCCTCGATCCCGATGGGAACGCCCTACCCCATGGCGAAGAAGGCGAGATTTGCATGCGCGGCCCCAGCGCCATGATGGGATATTGGCGCAATGAAGAAGCAAGCGAAGCGGCGCTGGGCCATGGCTGGCTGCGCAGCGGCGATTTGGGCACGATGGATGAGCGCGGCTTGGTCTATCTGCTTGGCCGCGCGAAAGAGCTGATCAAGACAGGCGGCGAAAATGTCTATCCGGCAGAAGTGGACGCGATCTTTGCAGAAATGCCCGAAGTGCTGGACGCAGGTTGCGCTGGCGTGCCGGACAAGCAATGGGGCGAAGCGGTGAAGGCATTTGTTGTCCTCCAACCCGATGCGAGCCTTTCGCGCGAGGAAATCACCGCCCGCTTCAAAGACCAGATCGCTGGGTACAAGCGGCCTCGCTATGTGGAGTTCGTTGATCAATTGCCGCGTGATCCGCTGGGCAAATTGCTCCGCCGCGAATTAAGCGAACGCCCGGTGACGCCGGATCAGGCGTCGTGATTATCAGCGGCCGGAGATTGTTCTTCAGCCGTGGCTGAACCTGTTCATTCTCCAAAGAATGTTGAGCTGTGCTCTGTTGATCCAAGCAAATTCGCTGAGCCTTGTTGGCTCGGCTAACTGGTGGCGACGTTCAAGTCGCGCGTCAGTGCCGAATGAAACCGTCCAATTGCGCTCTCATATAGGCCGAACTCCAGGAAATCATTGGCTTCGCTTTTTAACCCGCGCTGCGCCGATAGGACGATATTGCGGTCTTCTATGGCTCCAATTGCGGCGAATTCCTGCCCCTTGTGAACTTCATCCAAGGCATCACTCCCTTCCTCACATGCAGTTAGAAGGAACATATGTTGGCGAGTGAGCTCTAACCCAATTGGCTCAATCACAACGACCTGCATGCAATCGGGGAAAGTGGAAATTATGACATTAGGAAAGAGATGATAAACTAGGGTGGCGCGCCCATTGATTGACCACTGTGATCTGGGTCTGTCACGCTGGCCTTCGATCGCTTGATAAGGAAAGGCGATGCGGCTGTTGTTACCGAAGGCCTCAACCACAGTCAGATTGTCATATTGAAGCGGAAAAAACGTCGTCTGGTGGGTGGATCGGATATGATAACCTTCAAGCGCGCTTTCTAAATGGAGCTTCCAATTCGCCTCGATTTCTAAAGCCTCAGATTTGATTACGCGGTACCCGTCCGGAATAATATCTGGGATGTCGCAGGGTTCTTGCTCGCTGGTTTTTCCCCTATTCTGCTGCATGTCCTGCCTAACGAAAACCAGTCCATTTCGCTCCACGCATTCTAACGGTGCGAGACCCCGCGTATCTTTTTCAAGCCCTGGGAAACCATCACTATGCGGAACACTGCGGAGCGATCCGTCAGTGCCATAAGACCAACCATGATAAGGGCAGACAAACACGCTTGTGCAGCCTTGGCCCTTTGCGACTTGAACACCTCGGTGGCGGCAAGCATTGCGGAAGGCTCTCACTTGTCCGTCTGCGCCCTTCACGGCGATCACCGGGACACCAGCGGCATCTCTTGCGGTATAGTCCCCTGCTTTTCGCAATGCGGCTGACGGACAGAAGACAACCCATCGCTGCTTCAACAGGTTTAATTCTGCTTCGAGGCGATCAACAGAGAGATAGTTTGCTGTCGGCTCTTTCCAGCTTTCTGTTCCTCGATCAGTGGTTTGATTGTCGATGTGATCAAAAATACGATCAATGATAGCTTCATCGGTCATCAGAGCATTGTGATCTGCGCTCTGATCCAATTTAGAAGCTTTACTCGATGTCATTGATGTTCCTTTGAGTTCACAATTCAGCAGATGAGGATGAGTTGATCCGTCTATCAACTAACTTAAAAGCCGCCTTCACGGCTCGCTGTAGGCAGTCATTCAGCCGCCAACGCTGTCCAACGCCTTGCGGCCAGCTTCTTCACGGTCAAAGGCTCTCTTGTAAGCGTCCCGTTCGATCAAACGCGTTCGGTATTCTTTCAAACTTTCCGGCACACCTTCGTCCAAGCCAACGCTTTTGGCCAAGATAAGCGCATAGCCACAATTGATATCCGCCACAGTGAACCGATCCGCACACAGATACTCGCGCGTCGCCAACCGCTCTTCCAGCTTGATCAAACGCTTGTGAAACCACTTGGCATAGGCGTGCCCGGCCTCAGCCAACCCCTTCTCTTTTTCGAAGACGGCAAACCGCAAATAGACCGTTTGCGGGAAGGTGATCGTGGCATCGGCGTGATAGGTGAAGTCGCAATAGGCAGCGTAATCCTCCTCGCCAGGTGCGACTACGAGGTTGCTCGGCCCATCCTTGCTCGCCAGATAATGGGCGATGGCGCAGCTTTCGGTCATGCGCGCATCTCCATCGACCAGCATTGGCACCGTCCCCAGCGGGTTTATCTCCAGATATTCAGGCGCAAGAAAACGCGGCGGAAAGGGCAGGATTTTGAGCTCCAGATCAACGCCTGCTTCTTCGGCTGCCCATGTGGCGCGCAAACCACGCGACTGCGCACAGGTGTAAAGTGTAGGTTTATCGCTCATCAATGCGCGCCCTCATATCCGATGACTTTGTGCAAGACGAAGGCGATAATTGCGCCCAAAGCGAGGCCAATGATCGCCGAAATTCCGGCATAGGCGACCCAGCCTGCGATGCCCGACAAAGCGCCCGTTACGCTTTTGACCGCATATTCTGCGCCATGGGCAATGTCATACAGCAGGTCGAAGCCGACTTCGTGCGTGCCATGCACAATGATCCCGCCGCCAACCCACAGCATCGCAATGGTGCCAACCACGGATAGGAAAATCAGAAGTTTTGGCACTGAATTGACCAAGAAATGCCCCAAATTTTGCGTTGTGCCCCCGTCTTGCTTGGTCAAATGCAGGCCGACGTCATCCATCTTCACGATCAGAGCGACCGCGCCATAGACCACCACGGTGACCACCACCGCGACCAGCGCCAGCGCCATGCCCCGTTCCCACCACACATCCAGATCAAGCTCGTTCAGGGTGATCGCCATAATCTCTGCCGATAGGATCAAATCGGTGCGCACAGCGCCAGCCACGCGCTGTTTTTCAAATTTTTCGGGATCGTCAATCTCGTCTTCGAGAGTTTTGCCGTGCTTCGCCCCGCCCAGCTTTTCCAGCACTTTTTCAGCACCTTCGTAACACAGGAATGCCCCGCCCAGCATCAATATCCAGATGATGAGCCCCGGCATGAATTCTGACAGCAAAATCGCCCCAGGCAGCAATATGATCAGCTTGTTGAACAAGCTGCCCTTGGTAATCTTCCAGATTATCGGCAATTCGCGCGCCGGCGAAAGCCCTGTGACATAGCTGGGCGTGACCGCAGCATCGTCAATAATCACCCCGGCGGTCTTGGACCCGGCCCGGCCTGCTGCTGCTGCCACATCATCCACACTTGCCGCCGCAACACGGGCGATCATCGCAACATCGTCTAACAGCGCAACCAATCCTGATGGCAAAGCAAAGTCCTCCTGTTCGCTTGCGACTTGCTCTGCCGCCAGTTCGGCCACATCACAACCCCCAATAATTGGCTCAGTTAAGGCTCGATTTCGGCCTCACAAAGCTTGCTTTCACTGGCAAACCGGCTATGTGCGCCCATCCCTTGCCGCAAAATCAATGCTGCGTCGGGTGTTAAGAAAGCCGGAGGGGCCCCGCTATTCGGGCGGATCAGCCAGCGATCGGTGTAAATGAAAGGACCAGTGGCATGGCTCTCTATGAGCATGTTTTCTTGGCGCGTCAGGACCTTAGTCAGTCCCAAGTTGATGCGCTGGCCGCAACGGCCACAGAAATCGTCGAGAAAAATGAAGGCAAGGTCACCAAGACCGAAACATGGGGTCTCAAATCCCTCGCCTATAAGATCGACCGCAATCGCAAAGCGCATTTCGTGATGCTCAATATCGATGCCCCTGGCACGGTGGTTGAGGAACTCGAGCGCCAAACCCGCATCAACGAAGACGTGATCCGTTACATGACGATCCGTGTTGACGAGCATGAAGAAGGCCCATCGGCCATGATGCGCAAGAATGACCGCGACCGTAAGCGTCGCTCTGACCGGGAGGACCGCGACTAATGGCACGCCCATTTTTCCGTCGCCGCAAATCTTGCCCATTCTCGGGCGAAGGCGCACCCAAGATCGATTATAAGGACGTTCGTCTCATGCAGGGCTTCATGTCCGAGCGTGGCAAGATCGTTCCTTCCCGTATCACCGCCGTTTCGGCAAAGAAGCAGCGCGAACTCGCCAAAGCGATCAAGCGCGCACGCCACATCGGCCTGCTTCCTTATATTGTGAAGTAGGAGGAAGACCCATGGATATCATTCTCCTAGAACGCGTCGAAAAACTCGGCACCATTGGTGACGTCGTTTCCGTTAAAGACGGATATGCTCGCAACTTCCTGCTTCCGCAGAAGAAGGCCCTGCGCGCTAACGAAGCCAACAAAAAGGTGTTCGAAGCCAATCGTGCCCGCCTTGAGAAAGAAAACTCAGAGCGTCGCGGCGAAGCTGAAACAGCTGGTTCCAAGATTGATGGTGCTTCGGTCATTCTGATCCGCGCTTCATCAAACGCGGGCCAATTGTATGGCTCGGTCAATGTGCGTGACATCGTTGCTGGTCTTGCTGAGCAAGGTCATGACGTTAACAAGAAGCAGATCATCCTCGGCAGCCCGATCAAAATGATCGGCATGCATGATGTGACCGTCGCTTTGCACCCAGAAGTAAGCGTCACGGTTAAAGCCAACGTCGCTCGTTCTGACGATGAAGCTGAGCTTCAGGCACAGGGCGTGGACGTTCTTGCTCAGATGTTCGAAGATGAACAAGCTGCGATTGCTGGCGAAGGCTTCACCGAAGCTGTTGATCCCACTTTGGAGCCGGGTGAAATCCCCGCCGACATGCTGGAAGACAGTGCCGCAGAAGCGCTAGCTGAAGAAGCTGCTGCTGAAGAAGAAGCTGAAACAGAAGAGAAAGCGGACGAGAGCTAAGCCTCGCTTCCTAACTTTTGACAACGACTTAAAGAAAGGCCGGTTTCCTATGCAATTTGCTCAGGATGCCGGCCTTTTTGTTCAGCAGCTCGATCTGCCGAACGACCGGGCCTTGCTCGTCGCAATGACCCAGGCCGACTATGAAGCGGCCAGTTTTCTCGACAATCGCCTGATTCAGGCTGCTCAGGGTCAGACGCAGCAGCGCCAGATGCAATGGGCGGACTGGCGCGCGATCGAAAGTCAGAGCGATGAGATCCGCGATGATGCCCAATTCATATTTCATATCGGCCATGTCGGCTCGACCCTTTTGGCCCGGCTGCTGGGTGCCTCTAGCGACACACTTTCACTGCGTGAGCCGCAATTGCTGCGTCAGTTCGCTGAACTCAAAGAGCTGAGGGGACAGGCCCACTCGCCCTGGTCGGCCGAGACTTTCGATGCGCGGCTTGAACTTGCGCTGAAATGGTTGTCGCGCACATTTGCTCCGAACCAACGGGCTTTGATCAAGGCGACAAGTTTCGCCAGCGATATCGCTCCTGACCTACTCAAAAGGCAGCGCAAGGCGATGCTGCTGACGCTGAGGCCAGAACGGTATTTGCAGACCATACTAGCCGGCGAGAACTCACGCGCAGAATTGTCCGCCCTGTCGAGCAATCGCTTGAAACGCTTGCACAATCGGATAGGCGAAGCTCCGTTCAAACTGTGGGAGTTGGACGAGGCGCAGCGCGCCGCAATGGCATGGGCATGCGAAATGACCGCGCTAGAAAAAGTCAGTGGCGCAAAAGTCAGCGGCGAAGATGTGAGCTGGCTCGATTTCGATGCTTTCATCGCCGAGCCGGCACAAAAATTATTCGATGCGGCACAATTTCTGGGCATTGCGATGTCTGGCGGACAAGCGAATGAGCTTGTCTCTGGGCCGCTAATGCAGCAATATTCGAAAGCGCCTGAGCATAGTTACTCGCCGCAATTGCGCGAAAATGTTTTGGCCGATGCAGCACGCAATCGAGCAAATGACATCAAGGCTGCGTTGAAATGGCTGGATGATGCCGGTGCGCAATATTCGCTGATTGGCAACGCCTTGGATCGTACACGAGAGGGATAGAGATGTTTCGCCTAATCAAGGATGTGCTCAACGCGCAACAGATCGCTGACCTCAAGAAAATCGCTGATCAAGCGACCTTCGTCGATGGCAAGATCAGCAATCCGCACAATAAGACCAAGAACAATCTGCATATGCATGATCAAAAGCTGCAGCAAAATGCGGTCGACATCATGGCGCAGGCGCTCATGGCGAATGAGGATTTCGTCAATTTCGCGGTTCCGGCCCAATTCGCCCCGCCCCTGATCACCCGCTACGAACCCGGCATGCACTATGGCTTGCACCCTGATGCGGCGTTGATGACCATTGGCAACACGACCATCCGATCCGACCTTTCCTGCACAATCTTCCTCGAGGATCCGGAAAGTTATGACGGCGGCGCGCTCAGGATTGCACTTGGTACAGAAGAAGTGCGCATCAAAGGTCCCGCGGGCTCTGCGATTGTCTATCCCTCGCACACTTTGCACGAGGTTGAGGAGGTTACCAAAGGGCGGCGATTGGTCGGTTTGACCTTCATTCAAAGCCAGATTGGCGACAGTTTCCAGCGCGAACTCTTGTATGAACTTAACGAAGTGGCAGCGTTGGAGGGGCTCAAAATGAGCCACGAAAACTTCATCAGATTGCAGGCTGTCCAATTCGGTCTCAAGCGTATGTGGACCCGCGGCTAATGATCGCTCTTGAATTCTCTCAGCTTCGCAGTACTTCCCATACATGCAAGCATTTCAAGAAATACACGCCGAACTGACCCGCATTTACAACGAAGCTCGCGAAAGTTTGCGGGCGGATATCTTGGCCTTTGCCAAGGATGGCTCGGTTCCCCCTGCACGGCGCAGGACCGATGGCACCTATGCCTATCCCGAACTAAAACTGACTTTCAGCGGCGTTGGTGAGCCGACCGACCGCTCGCGCGCTTTTGGCCGGTTGGAGCAAGAGGGCACCTACACCACCACCATTACCCGTCCCGATCTGTTCGCCGATTATCTGGCCGAGCAATTGGCGCTGATTATGGCCGATTACGAGGTTGAACTGTCAGTTGGCAGGTCGACGCAGGAAATCCCTTTTCCCTATGTGCTGGATGGCGATCACGGCGCAGCGATGATCGGCATTGCTCCGCAAGAGATTGCAAAGCATTTTCCGACCACCGATCTGGCCCTGATTGGCGATGAGATTGCCGATGGGATCGAAAGCGACATTCCCGATCTGGATATGCCGCTGTCGCTGTTTGACGGATTGCGTACGGATTACTCGCTAGCTCGGCTGGCGCATTACACCGGGACGCGCGCAGAAGACTTTCAGCACTTCATCTTATTTACGAACTATCACCGCTATGTTGATGAATTTGTTGACTGGGGTGCCAAACAAATCGGAACCGACGGCTACACCGCATTGACCGGCGCAGGCGGACTAGACATTCGCAACAAAACCGATGATGCGCGCGAACAATTGTCCGATACCGCATGGCGGCGGCACCAAATGCCTGCCTATCATCTGGTTCGCGGAGACAAGCTTGGGATCACTCTGGTCAACATCGGGGTCGGCCCTTCCAATGCCAAGACGGTGTGCGATCATTTGGCAGTTCTGCGCCCGCATGCATGGCTAATGATTGGGCACTGTGGCGGTGTGCGGGCCAGCCAGAAGATCGGCGATTTTGTCCTCGCCCATGCCTATTTGCGCGATGATCATGTTCTGGATGCGGTTTTGCCTCCTGAAATCCCAATTCCTCCGATCGCAGAGGTTCAGCAAGCGCTGGCCGGGGCCGCTGAAGAAGTGTCCGGTCGCCAAGGTGCCAATCTGAAGCAACGTATGCGCACAGGCACCGTTGTCACCACAGATGACCGCAATTGGGAGCTGCTATACTCCAGCTCGGCCAAGCGCTTCTCGCAAAGCCGCGCGATTGCCATCGAGATGGAAAGCGCCACAATTGCGGCCCAAGGATACCGCTTCCGCGTGCCCTATGGGACTTTGCTGTGCGTCAGCGACAAGCCGCTGCATGGCGAGATCAAGCTGCCGGGTCAGGCCAATCAGTTTTACGAGGAAGCAATTGCTGCCCACCTCAGGATCGGGATTGAGGCCTGTATGCGCCTGCGCGAAGAGGGCGACCGCCTACACAGCCGCAAATTGCGCGCCTTTAACGAGCCACCGTTCCGCTAGAATCTTGCATGTGATCTATTCGAAAGAAACTGGCAGCAGTCCATTGCGTGCAGCCATTTCAACATAGAGTGCGTCGCATAACCGCTTGCTAGACTCGCAAAGCATAGTCATTTTCAGGCTCGATTTTGCCTCTGCCAATGGGACCACTGTGCGCTTGATCAGTGCGGGGTAGTAAGGGGACCCTTCCGGTGCAAAAGACCAAATTGTCAACGACGACTGATCGGCCAAAACTGTCCAGTCGTTTTCCAATGTTAACTCGATACCCTCAATCAACTGAACATCGGCCCGAGCCTCCGCCACACTAAGGTAGCCCGTCCCTTCATTGACACTCGATGGAAGTTCAGAAGGGATGTAGTTTGGGCAACTTCGCGACAGTAAATGCCATATCAGTTCAGGAACGAGCGGCGAATTTTCTGATTCAATTTCTGCTGATGCTACATTTGAGAGCAGGTTCTCTTCAATGCGAGCGATCTCAAAACGATCATTGTTTTCAGCCTTATACAAAACAGTGAATCCGCAGAAACGTGCAACATTTTGATATCGAGCGTTAGTGTCGATTGCCGCATAAACACCTTTCGTCGGGGCGGACATTGCACCTTTGGTCCAGGTGACCTTGAGCGGTTCACGAACTTCCGCATCACCACGTTCAGTTCGTGCTTCTCGACTGTCGTTGACATACTTTTCATAGGGCCAAGTGTCGCGCAGACCACGGCTGAGCATCGCATAAGCGGCTTCATAATTTTCTTGTGATAATAAACGATAATAGTCAGCCCAGGCCTCCAGGGCATCTGCTTCCAACTGCTCACTTGGGATCCATCCAGGTTCCGACCCTTGTGTTATGTTGACCTCTCGCGGCGTATCGCGCGTTTGCGCGAAGCCAGGAGCGCTTATAGCCAACGCGCAAAACACAATCTTTGTGCGGCCAAGGTTGTTATGGAACAATTTGCTCATGGCAATATCGCCAAGCCGTCCCCGCCCTCGCCCGTTGGCAGGCGGCGCAGCACTGTTCCGCTGGCATAATCGACTTCAGCGACCGTATTGCTGGCAGTCTCAGCGACATAAATGCGTTCCCCATCGTCTGACCACAGGATCGTGACTTGGAACCGTTCTTGCGCTTCCTCGGGCGAGGAAACGGCAATGCTGCGGATGACCTTGGCGCTTGTCAGATCAATCACGGTCACGCCGCTATCCATCAGGTCAGACGTAACCGCGACGTCGCCTTGTGGACGGATCGCCAGCCGCAAGGGGAATGCGCCTGTCTCCAGCGTGTTGCGAACCTCCATCGTCACCGGATCAAGCTCAAACGCTTGGTTTGACCCGCGCGCAGACACCCACAGAGCGCTGCCATCTGGTGCCATAGAGATGCCTTCGGGCTCCTCTCCCACGGTGACAGAGATCGGCGCGATACGCGCCTTTAGAGCAACGCGCGTTACCGTTTTCGATCCCAAATCGGTGGTCCAGGCCGTGTTCCCATCGGGAGAGACGACCAGCATATGGCTGCCTTGCTTGCCGGTTGAATATTCAAATGTTTCCGCTGCACCCTTGGGATCGCGGATCCAGAACACCGACTGGCGCCCCTCCGCGGTCGCATAGAGATCACCATTGGCATGCCAGACAATACCATGGGGACGGGCATTCTCGCCCAGATCGACGCTTTTTACCCGCTCGAGATCATCGGTGCGGAAGATGTCGAGGCTGGTCCCGCCATAGCAAGCCAGCGCTACATGCTGTCCATCGGGCGATGTCGCCAATTCATGCGGATTGGTGCAGCTGTCCAAGCGAAGCACCTCCTCGCCCGAGGCCAGATCAATCTTAGAAAGAGTGTTGCCGCGTTTATTGGCCACAAATAGCGTGCCCGTGATGGTCGATGCACTTGTGGTTACTGCACCAGCTTCTGGAGCATCATCTGGCGGGGTGGAACATGCGACGAGCAAGGTCGCGGTGCACAGGCTGACTGCGCATTTGAGCAAGTTCGTTCTCTCTATCATGCCTGCAACTGTATCGATGAATGCGGTTTGGCGGAAGGGCACAGCCAATCGAAAAAATTTCAACTTGCCGGGAACCCCTTCATTCCAGTGACGTTAAGACACTGCAGGACCGGGCCCCTCTGGCGCATTGAACAATGCGTGATGTCGGACTGCACTGACTGAACTCAGAGCGGCCTGCGGCACCTTGCCAAACAATCCTCTGTTCCAGTCGAATGAAAAATTCACGTGGTTCGTGCCTGTGCGCCGGACTTCCAAGGAGTATGAAATGAACAAGATTGTTATGTTCCCCGCAATTGGCGCAGCTGCGCTGACCCTGGCAGCATGTGGCGCGGATGCCGGCACAGCCGATACCGCAAACGAAGCAAACCCGATCACCGCCGAAGACGTGGCTGCTGCTCAGCAAGGCTGGGGCGAAGGCATCGTCAACATCGGCCAGGTTCACACCGACGAAGGTGATGTGACCCAAGCCGCAACCGACCACATCAACACTTTCTATGCCTATGAAGATGGCGCTGACATTTTGTTCAAGCCAACACTGGCTGCAGAAGACCAGTTCCGCGGAACGTTTGAGGAAGCGTTGAGCTACTTCATCGGCACCGAGGGCACCGAAGATGGCGGTTTCGCAATCGCACCTTACACCGCCGTACGCTGGGAGAATGAAGGCACAGTCATCGACGAAGATGCCAACACCGCAATGGCCATGGGCAATTATTTCTTCACCGGCACCGACGGCAATGAAACCAAGGTTGAGTACACCTTTGGCTACACCCGCAACGACGCAGGCGAGTTGGTGATCAACCTGCACCACTCTTCGCTGCCATTCAGCGCGGAATAATTACCCCCTGCTGCTCCATTTTCCCTCCAATATTGGAGCAGCACACAAAACTGAGCCCCGTCGTGAGCGATCACGGCGGGGTTTTTCCGTGGTAGTCAGGGCTAGGTGGATTGACCTGAGAGGCGACGTATAATCAGCGCTGCAATCACTCCGAAGAAAGTCACAATCCAAGCGACACTCTTCACCGGCTGTGCGGTCGCTGCGATACCTGCCATCAAATCCGACCCGCTCTCTCGGATTAATTGGATCACTTGCAAGATGGTTTCGACATAGTCGGTGACCAGAAAGACTATCGCCGCCAGCGCCACTATCCAGCCAATCGCTCGCACGGCCGCATTGCTCATTCTGGCAAAGCTGCGCCCGGCGACATAGCTGCCCCAGCCGTAGACCCCGATAAATAGCAAATCGCCGATCATAGAGATGATGGCGATGGTTCTGACGCCATTGTCGCGCCAATCGGCCTGGATCAAGTCGACTTGATCAGCCGTGCCTGCGGCCTGATGGTCGGTGATACCAAAGACGCTGGCGCTGGACACCATCGCCCCTAGCGCGATGACCAATGCGAACATCACCAAACCAATGATCCAGAGTTTGATGTGCGGTGACTGTTCCATCAAATATCCTCGCTCAAAAAATCGACCATCGCTGCGCCCATTTCAGGCTTGGTTGCGCTGATCAAATGGGCGCCCGGTGTCTCTACATAATTGGCATTGGGCAGCATATCGGCCAAGTCGCGGGCCGATCCATTGTCCTGATCCTCGTCCCCGCACACCACCAAAGTGGGCATAGTAACATTGGCCAGCAAAGCTGTGTCCAGATCGCTCATCGCATCCAGCAACAGCCGCGCCGCAACCCGGTCCACTCCTTGCGATTTCAAAAATTGCCGCGAGTAATAGGCCGGATCATCACGGGTGATCGTATCGAATTCGTCAATCACACGTTTGAAGAATGCGCTGCGATTGTTCCAATCGGCCAGTCCGGCAACGCCCATTCCCCCCGCGATTAGGCGCCGCGGTTTGAGCAAACCATTGGCGACACAATGGAGCGATGTCCGCGCGCCGAGCGAAAATCCGGCCAGATCATAATCCTCCAGCTCCAAATGCTCGACCAGAGCGACCACATCGCGCACCAAAACATCCATCGGATAATTGGCAGGATCGGTTGGGCTTTCGCTTTGTCCGTGGACCCGAAAATCCAGCATGATCGGCGCAAAATCGGCCTCGGCAAACCGCTCTGCATGGCCCCATTTGATCCAGTTCATCTCTGCGCTGGAAAACAGACCGTGGAGCAGGATCACGGGACGCGCGCCATCATTGGCTGGTCCCATGCGATGAATCGCCAGTTTTGTGCCGTCGAAGGATGCAAATTGCGTTGTTTCGACTTCACTCACCGCTTTGTGAGCCCCTTTTGCTCCATGCGCCATTGCGCCGTAGCGATGCGATCTTGACCGAAGAAGGGTTCGCCATCGAATACTAAGGTCGGCACGCCCCAATGACCAGCAGCCTCCAGCGCATCCTGGTTGGCCGCAATCTCTGCGTCGAGCGCATCCGCGTCGCGCAAAACCTCTGCATCCAGCTCTGCCAAATCCAGCCCGGCCCGCTTTGCTGCACCGGCCAGATGATCGCTCTCGTCCCAGCCATCAACCTCGCCGGAGAAGATGATCCGTGACACTTCATCCGCAAACACCAACCCTTTTCCCCTACGCGATGCCGCCTGTCCCAAACGGCAAGTTCGGCGGATCAGTGGCTGATCCTCAGCAATCTCTCTGGTTGCGAGATTTTGAACCACCGGGTCCGGTCGAGGCCAGCGATAGGGGATGTCGAGATGCTGAGCGACGCGCATCGAATCCATCAGGATATAGCGCGGCGCGGCCGGATTGCCGGTAAACAGCAGGTCTGGATTGCGAACGGCGATGGGCCACACCGTGCGCAGCGTGATGTCGAGGTCAAATTCCTCCGCCATCGCGCGATAGCGCCCGATTGCGAGATAGGAATAAGGGGAGCGAAAGCTGAAAAACAGGTCTGCTTGTAAGGTCATACGGTCTTTGTGCCGCACTCCCCCCTTCGCGTCACCCCTTTTTCAGGTGACGGCGGCCCAACAATTCAGCAATTTGCACCGCGTTCAGCGCCGCACCTTTGCGCAGATTGTCCGACACGCACCAGATGGTCAGGCCGTTCTCAACCGTGGGGTCTTCGCGCACGCGGCTGACATAAGTGGCACTATCGCCCGCGCTCTCCACCGGCGTGACATAGCCTTCGTCCTCACGCTTATCGATCAACATGATGCCGGGGGCCTCACGCAGGATGTCTTGCGCAGCCTCGGCAGAGAGCTCGTTCTCAAACTCGATATTGATCGCCTCGGCATGGCCAACAAACACCGGCACACGCACGCAAGTTGCGTTCAGTTTGATTTTGGAATCGAGGATCTTCTTGGTCTCGACCATCATCTTCCATTCTTCCTTGGTCGATCCATCGTCCAGGAAAACATCGATATGCGGGATGACATTGAACGCGATTTGCTTGGTGAAAACCTTGGGTTCCACCGGATCGCCCACAAAAATTGCACGGCTTTGGTTGAACAACTCGTCCATGCCCGATTTGCCCGCGCCCGACACCGATTGATAGGTGCTGACGACAACGCGCTTGATCGTGGCGGCATCGTGCAGAGGCTTCAGCGCGACAACCAGTTGAGCGGTCGAGCAATTGGGGTTGGCGATGATATTGCGCTGGGAATAATCGTCGATCGCATCCGGGTTCACCTCTGGCACGATCAGCGGCACATCAGGCTCCATCCGATAGAGCGAGGAATTGTCGATCACCACGCAGCCTGCGGCCGCAGCCTTGGGCGCGTATTCCTTGGCCGGGCCGCTGCCCGCTGCAAACAGGGCGATGTCCCAGCCTGACCAGTCGAAATGCTCGATATTCTTGCATTTGAGCATCTTGCCCGTGTCGCCAAATTCAACCTCTGACCCATGCGAGCGAGAGCTGGCCACGGCCGCCACTTCGTCGCACGGAAATTCGCGCTCAGCCAGAACTGCCATGATCTCGCGACCGACATTTCCCGTCGCGCCGACAATTGCCACACGATAGCCCACTTGCATTTCTCCAATATCAAAACGTTTGCGCGCCCCGCTGCCTCGGCTAGCGTGCCTTGGCAAGTACTTCTTGGGGGAAAACCTATGCACACTTCTATCGCAGATTGGCGTTCGGGCGCGAAGTATTTTGAGTTTGAGGGCAACAAAATTGCCTATTGGCGGGCTGGCACGGGCAAGCCCCTGTTGTTGGTGCACGGATTTCCGACCTGTTCATGGGACTGGGCCGGTGTGTGGGAGGCGCTGTCTGCCGGGCACAGCCTGATCGCGTGCGACATGATCGGATTTGGACTGTCAGACAAGCCGAGTGGCGGATATTCGATCCATCGCCAGACCGATGTACACGAGGCCCTGCTGGCCCATTTGGACATAAGCGAGTGGGATGTGCTGGTGCATGATTACGGCGTTTCTGTGGGGCAAGAATTACTCGCCCGACAGGCCGACCAAACTGGCGCTGCGGGCCTTGGCCAGATGGTGTTCTTGAACGGCGGCATTTTTCCCGATCAGCACCGCGCTTTACCGATCCAGAAACTGGGCACATCGCCGCTGGGATTTCTCGTTAGCGCAATGATGAGCCGCAAGCGCTTTGGCACAAGCTTCCCCGCAGTGTTCGGCCCTCATACCAAGCCAAGCGAGCAAGAGCTGGACGAGTTCTGGGAATTTATTGCCGAGAAGCGCGGCCACCGCATCTTTCACAAGCTGCTGCATTACATCGCCGACCGGCGCACGCATAAGGACCGGTGGGAGGCAGCATTGGTGGCATCGCAAGCCCGCATCGGATTGATCAATGGCGCGCTTGATCCGGTGTCAGGCAAACATGCCTATGACCGCTGGCGGCAGGTCGTCCCGCAGGCCAAGCATCATTTGTTGGACGCTGTGGGGCATTATCCGCAGGTGGAGGCACCGACGGAAGTGACCGCCAAAGTGCTAGAATGGTTGGGCTAATCCTCGCCTCGCCGCATGCCAGCAAGGCATTATGGTAAATTTCGCCCTAACCCAGTAACTTCAAACAAACCTAAGTCCGCGTTTGCATATTGTGAATACGCATAGTCGAAACCCTTCTGGTCGTTCAGTTTTGGTTTTCCCGTGACCAACTGAAAAGGGCGGCTCCACCAAATGGTAGGGCCGCCCTTTTTGATTCTCTCGTCTATTTGTCCGAGAATTATGCCTTAGGCGCGTTTTCCCGACGTTCCGCGATACGCGCACGCTTACCGGTGCGGCCACGCAGATAATACAGCTTCGCACGACGCACGACACCACGGCGAACCACGGTGATGCTGTCCACGATTGGGGCGTAGAGTGGGAACACTCGTTCCACACCTTCGCCAAAACTCATTTTGCGAACGGTGAAATTGCTGTTGATGCTGCGGTTTGAGCGCGCAATCACAACGCCTTCAAAGTTCTGAACACGCTCGCGCGTGCCTTCTTTAACTTTCACGCCAACGCGAACGGTGTCGCCTGCGCGGAAATTTGGAATATCCTTGCCTGCTTTGGCAATTTCTTCCGCTTCGATTTGCTGGATCAGATTCACTGGTCCGTGTCCTTATTTTCTCGCCGCTCGCCAGAGGCAGGTCAGTCCCGAGCGTTCCTATAACGCTCCCAGAGGTCTGGCCTGCGTAACCGTGTGTGATCTTCCGACATGGCTTTACGCCACGCCGCGATCTTCGCATGATCCCCCGATCGCAGCACTTCAGGGATCGTGCGCCCTTCCCATTCTTGAGGTCGGGTGTACTGCGGATACTCAAGCAGGCCTTCTTCAAAGCTCTCTTCAGTACCGCTAGAAGCCGCGCCCATTACGCCGGGTAACAGCCGAATGCAAGCATCAAGTATGGCCAAAGCCGCCGTTTCTCCGCCTGAAAGGACGATGTCGGCGAGCGAAACCTGCTCGATCTGAGGCCGGGCATCAAACAAGCGCTCGTCAAAGCCCTCGAAACGGCCGCACAACAGGGTGACGCCGGGACCGTCTGCGATGGCGCGAATACGGTCTTGCGTAATGGGTTTACCGCGCGGTGTCATCGCAAGGATCGGTGTATCAGGCTGAGCGGCAATGGCGTGATCCACCGCCCCGCCCAGCACATCGGCTTTCAGCACCATACCCGCACCGCCGCCTGATGGCGGACTGTCTACATTGTTGTGCTTATCGAGCGCAAAATCGCGGATTTGAACCGTATCTAGCGACCATTTCCCCTCGGCCAAGGCCTTACCGGCAAGGCTGACACCCAGTGGCCCTGGAAACATCTCTGGATAGAGGGTAAGGATTTGGGCGGCGAAGGTCATTCGAACTCAACGGCCAGATGCTCATTCCGTCCAAACCTTGATCGGAAGCGATCAGCCAAGAAGAAATGTGCGATCAGCAACAATGCGGTCGAAGCAAGAAAAATAGCCACCGCATCCATAATCATAAGCGTAAATGCAAAACGCCCCCCATTCTCACCAAGTTCGTCCAAGGATATCCCGGCTCGGAATTCAAAAGTGAAAAAGGTCAAAATTGGAGATGCAATCAACAAAATGCCTATCGACGAAAGAGTGGCCGCCCATTTCTTCAGGCATACTCGGTGCCAAAGCATGAACTGCACGCTCGAAAGAATGAGGGTCGCCAAAATAACAAATGTCAAATCAGACACCCACATCCCATTTCACCCCATCGTTTGCGCTCAAACAGACGCTCGGTTGCACTTGTGTGAGTATAGTGGCGGCGAAGGTCATTCACCTTCTTCCGAACGCTTCGGAGGCAGAAATCTACAAAGAGACTGGTGAGCGCGGACACCCACAACAGCCCCGACGAAACTTACGCAAAACATGAGCAGAAATTCAAATAAGGACCTCCAGTTTGCATAGTCGGTAATACCAAGGGCACCATGCCCAAAGCTGCGAAGGAACACGAAAATAGCGAACAGAAATATAGGAAGAAGACCAGAAACGATCATAATTCGACGATCGGGGAGTTCGCTTAGCCACCGCAGAATAAATCCGCTTACGAAGCCAATCAAAAGAATTGCACAAACAACCGCAAAACCAATACCTGTGAATAACCACTCAGCAAATTCAGTCATGGTCTTGCCCACCCCATCGTACCCCATCCTTTGCCCGTGTATCAACGTTGAGTTCAAACACGTCGGGTCGTGAATAATGCCCGTCTGTGTCGAGGCTCGCCAACCCGCTGCCAATCTCGCTCAAATCCAGTTCGGCGCGGAGGATTTCTTCCCCCTCGCCCGCTTGCGCAACAATTCGCGCATCGGGTGCGATGATCAGTGATCCGCCCCGGTTCAACTCTTCCCCTGCAATCGCATTGAACAGCTCGAGCGCCTCAGGCGATCCACCCACCCGCTCCAACCCGTCGAACAAATCATCGCGGTGCTGCACCAGCCCGGCGGCGAGCACAAAACAGCGCCCCTCCATCGCATAATGCCGCGATGCGATCGCATATTCCTCGCGCACGGTCGGCCATGCGGCAACATGGACGCTCTCGCCCAGATTGTGCATCGCAGCCCGCGCCAGCGGCATCCAGTGCTCCCAGCAGATCAGATTGCCCGCATTGCCCCACTCGGCCTGATGCACGCCTAGGGTCGAGCCATCACCGCGCATCCAGATCAGCCGCTCACCATGGGTTGGCACCAGCTTGCGGTGGTCGAGCGGAGGCAGGCCGGGGCGAAACATCAATTGATTGTTGTAAAGGCTTTGGCGGACCCGCTCATGTGCGCCGATAGAGATACACGCGCCGCTTTCATCGCACAGCTCTTGCAAGGGCAACAAACGCTCGTCACCCGGCACAATCGCTTGGGTTAGCATAATTGCGTGGAGAGCTTTGGTGCCGGGATGATCCCACAAGGCCGCGCCGGGTGCTTCATCCAACCACAGCGGATACCCGCCCAGAAACGTCTCACCAAAGGCAACAAATTGAGCGCCATTGTCTATCGCCTCGCGCGCCAAACGGGTGGCCTTTTCAATCCCGCCGGTAAAATCGAGCGGGACCGGCGCGGCTTGGCAAATGGCGACGTTCAAAGTGTTTGGCAGCGAGGTCATGCCCCTATTCGTCGACGAAATCGGCAGCGATCACAAGTCTTGTCTCATCCCATTCGATCACGGCCTCTGGCGTCATTGGCACCATGAAGCTTTTCATGCCCTTCTCGGGCACGGGTGATTTCTCGATTTCGAGGATGTCGGTCGCACCATAATTGGCAACGTCTATCAGAGTGCCGAGGCTGTCACCGGCATCGCTGACCACGCTCAGTCCAATCAAATCCACGTGGTAATATTCGCCTTGCTCCAAAGCGGGCAATTCATCGCGAGAGACGCTGAGTACATATCCGCGCAGCCCCTCTGCCGCATTGCGACCGTCCACGCCTTTGAACCGGGCGACCGCTCCGCCCTTGTTATCGGACCGGATTTTGCCCAGTTTCAGCTCGCGCGGTTCGGGATTGCCGACTTTGGTTGCGATCAGCACCTTGTGTTGGGACAGCGCCTCTACGCCGTCGCCAAACAGTTTGAGGCGCACTTCGCCCGACACTCCATGCGCGCCGGCTATGGCCGCGAGTTCGATTGTATTGTTAGACACTTAGCAGCTCCCGTTCGCGCTGAGCTTGTCGAAGCGCTGTCCTTTCTAACCATGCAAGGTCTAAAAAGAAAAGCAGTCCTTCGACAGGCTCAGGACGAACGGAGTAGACTGAATTAGCCTTCAGCCTTGTCGTCGGCTTTTTCGTCAGCAGGAGCTTCCTCAGCGGGAGCTTCCTCAGCGGGAGCTTCTTCAGCAGGTGCTTCTGGAGCAGCTTCTTCAGCTGCTGGCTCTTCTGCCGGTGCTTCCTCAGCCGGAGCTTCTGGAGCTGCTTCCTCAGCCGGAGCTTCAGGAGCTGCTTCTTCAGCTGCTGGCTCTTCTGCCGGTGCTTCGGCAGCAGCCTTCTTGGCTTCTTCTTCAGCTTCCTTGGCGGCTGCGGCTTTTTCAGCCTTTTCTTCAGCGCGTTCGGTTGCTTTTTCGCCCGGCTTGGCTTTGTTCGGGTTGTTGCGCGCTTCACGCTCCAAGATGCCAGCAGCATCGAGGAAACGCAGAACACGATCCGAAGGCTTAGCACCAACGCCCAACCAGTAACGGATGCGGTCTTCGTTCAATTGAACGCGCTTGTCGTCATCCTTGGCGAGCAGCGGGTTATAAGTACCGATCTGCTCAAGATATTTGCCGTCACGCGCACGACGGCTGTCCGCCGCAACGATCCGGTAATAAGGGCGCTTCTTTGCGCCACCGCGAGAAAGCCTCAATGCAATTGCCATTTTAGTTCACCTTTTGAAGTTAAATATCTGAATTTGAATTATTTCTTATCGAGCATATCACGAAGTTCTGGGGGCAAAGTATCACGGTCAACCGAAGGGCCCTTAGGGCCTCCCATACCGCCTCCTAGGCCGGGCATTCCGCCCATTCCGCCACCCATTCCGCCGCCGGGCCCGCCCATACCGGGCATGCCACCGCCAGCACCGAACATGGACGCAAGGCCTTTTAGCCCGCCCATCTTCTTGATTTGTTTCATCGCGCGGGACATCTCTTGATGCATTTTCAGCACCTTGTTGACTTCCTGCACCTGCGTCCCACTGCCTGCCGCAACGCGTTTTTTGCGTTTGGCGTTCAAAAGCTTGGGATTGGTCCGTTCCTTGACCGTCATCGAACCGATGATCGCATCCATATGGACCAACACCTTGTCGTCCATGTCAGACGCAGCCATCGCGGCCTTGGCCTTCTTCATGCCGGGCATCATGCCGGCCAGCATGCCCAGACCGCCCATATTCTGCATTTGTTGCAATTGGGTGCGCAGATCATTGAGGTCGAACTGACCCTTGGCCATACGTTTGGCCAGCGCCTCTGCATCTTCTTCCTTGATCGTAGCGGCGGCTTTTTCCACCAGGCTGACGACATCGCCCATGCCCAGAATTCGGCCCGCAACCCGCTTGGGATCGAAAGCCTCGATCGCGTCGAGTTTCTCGCCGGTACCAGCAAATTTGATCGGCTTGCCCGTGACCGCGCGCATCGAAAGCGCTGCACCACCACGTGCATCGCCATCCATCCGGGTGAGGACCACACCGGTCAGCGGCACCTCGCCAGAGAAGCTCTGCGCGACGTTGACGGCATCTTGGCCGGTCAGGCTATCGACCACCAACAGCACTTCTGTCGGGGCAGATACGCTGGAAACGGCCTTCATTTCGGCCATCAAGGCTTCATCGACGTGCAAACGACCTGCGGTATCCAGCAGCAGCACGTCAAACGCCTGCAATTTGGCCGCTTCCATCGCGCGCCGCGCAATATCAACCGGTTGCTGACCGGCAACCACCGGCAGGGTTGCTACGTCAACCTGCTCGCCCAACACAGCCAGCTGTTCTTGCGCCGCTGGACGATTAACGTCGAGGCTGGCCATCATGGCTTTCTTGCCATGCTTTTCGCGGATCAGCTTGCCCAGTTTCGCGGTGGTGGTCGTTTTACCAGAGCCCTGCAAACCGACCATCATGATCACAACAGGCGGCTTGGCATCGAAGTTCAGCCCTTCAACCGCGCCATCATTGTCTTCGCCGCCCAGCATCGCGACCAGTTCGTCATCAACGATCTTGACCACTTGCTGTCCGGGAGTGACCGAGCGCAAGACGTCTTGGCCAATGGCTTTCTCGGTGACGGCATCAATGAACCGACGCGCGACTGGCAAAGCCACATCGGCTTCGAGCAAGGCAATGCGCACTTCGCGCATAGCATCGCGAACGTCTTGTTCCTTGAGCGCGCCGCGCCCCTTGAGCTTGTCGAAGACCCCGCCAAGGCGGTCTGACAGATTGTCAAACATGTCTTCAAACTCCCAATTTGCCGACCAAAGCCGGGTGAATACAGAAAACGCCGGCGGACGAAACCTCGTCGGCCAGCGTGCGAATTCCAACTCGAAATCCGACTTTGTTTAGTGACTGGTGGAGCCTAGCGGGATCGAACCGCTGACCTCAACACTGCCAGTGTTGCGCTCTCCCAGCTGAGCTAAGGCCCCGTACCAGTCATTGTTTCGCCCAAGAGCGAGACGAGGCCCTTTATGTGTACCAACCGCGCAATGCAAGAATATTTCGCGGTTTTGGGCTGTTTGTTTGGCCTCAAGCGCCAGCGTGGACATCCGTCCACTTGGCTACGCCCTAACGGGCGACGCGCGGTCGCGCTTGCGATCCGTCCGTTGGCGGACCGAACCATTCCCAACCGCTGCTAAATCGCAATAGTCCGGTTCACGACCAGTGAACCGCAAGGCTGACTGGCCGCCCGAGCTAATGCGAGGAAGCAAGCGAGGCGCCCTAACAAACAAACGCCTCGCGCCCGCAGGGTCAAAACAAACTTACGTTTCGGCTTCGTCGTCGTCGCCTTTGCCCTTGGTCACACCAAGATCATCGTCGCCGCCCAGGTCAACGTCATTGTCGGGCGAATCATCGTCCTCATCGACGTCGCTCAGATCTTCCAGATCATCGTCGCCGCCAAGATCAGAATCGGCTTCGCCTTCTTTCTTCTTCTTGTCCGCTTCTTCAAACGGGATCGGTTGCTTGGTCTTGAGCACTGGCTCAGGATGCCATTCCTCGCCGCATTCGATGCAGGTTACCGGGTCGTCTTTGCCGAGGTCATAGAAGCGTTCCCCGCATTTGGGGCAGGAACGCTTGGTGCCCCATTCTGGCTTAGCCATTGCATAATCCTAATCTGTGCCCCACCGAATTGGCGGGTGTGAATTCGTTTGTGTGTTTGATGGTACCGGACATGTCCGGAAATCAAGAGCGCTAATGCGATTCCGGCGCGCCTTGCCATAGGGCAACACCGCTGTCAAAAGCCCGCCCGCATCAAAGTGCACTTATTGCAAAGGATTTCGCTTGGCCGATCCAGCCAAATTTCATCGTTTTACGGGCAGCGGCCCGCTCACCGGCCGTCTGCGCATTCCGGGCGACAAATCGATCAGCCACCGGTCGGTAATGTTCGGAGCCCTGGCAATTGGCGAAACTCGTATCACCGGACTGTTGGAGGGTGAGGACGTCATGGCGACCGCCGCAGCCATGCGGGCCATGGGTGCAACGATAGAAAAGCATGGTGATGAATGGCGCGTCCAAGGCGTGGGTGTTGGCGGATTGCTACAACCCAAGCAGGCGCTCGACATGGGAAATTCGGGCACGTCGACCCGGCTGTTGATGGGATTGATCGCGGGACACGGCATCTCTGCCAGTTTTGTCGGTGATGCCAGCCTGTCCGGCAGGCCGATGGGGCGTGTCATCGATCCACTGTCGCTAATGGGCGCTCAGTTTGAAGCCTCGCCCGGCGGCAAATTGCCCCTGATGATGCGCGGCGTATCGCCCGCTATTCCGATTGAATACCGTCTGCCTGTGGCCAGCGCTCAGGTGAAAAGCGCAGTTCTTTTGGCTGGTCTCAACACGCCCGGCATCACCACAGTGATTGAGCCGACCCCAACCCGCGACCATACCGAGCGCATGCTACGCGGCTTTGGTGCCCAGCTGGAAGTTGAGGAAGCCGATGGCGAGCGCATCATCCGCATCCATGGCGAGGCAGATCTTCGCCCGCAAAATGTGACCGTGCCGGGCGATCCGTCTTCGGCGGCGTTCTTTATCGTGGCCGCACTGCTGACCGAGGGAAGCGATCTGATCGTGGAGAATGTTGGCCTCAACCCCACGCGCGCCGGTTTGATCACCGTGCTGCGACAAATGGGCGGCCAGATCAAGGAATTGGACCCGCGCGAGGTTGGCGGCGAACCAGTGGCCGATTTGCGGGTCAGGCATTCAGCCTTGACCGGGATTGATGTCGACCCAGCGATTGCGCCGGCGATGATCGACGAATTTCCCGTGCTGTTCGTGGCCGCGTCCATGGCGACAGGGACCACCCGCACTAGCGGATTGGACGAATTGCGGGTGAAGGAATCGGATCGCCTCTCTGCTATGACAAGCGCGCTGACCTTGGCTGGAGCAAGGGTCGAGGAAGCCGAAGATGGTCTGATCATTGAAGGCAGTGGCGGCGAACCGCTGCACGGGACCAACAACTTCCCAGTGACCACCCATCTTGATCACCGCATTGCAATGGCGATGGCCGTGGCTGGTCTGGCATCCAAACGCGGCGTAGAGATTGACGACCCTGCCCCCATTGCAACCAGCTTTCCCAATTTTATGACGCTGTTGGAAGAAGCGGCGGCATGATTGAAAGCTTGGACATCTATTCCTTGATCGGCTTCGTCGGCACTGCCTTTATCATCGGTGCCTATGCCTATTTGACCTATGTCAATGAGCCCAATCCTTATATCCTGCACGGTGCCAATCTGACCGGAGCGGCATTGCTGACAATATCGCTGATCGTGCACACCAATTGGCCCAGCCTGGTGTTGGAAGGGTTTTGGGCGGCAATTGCAATCTTCGGCCTAACCAAAGCCTATTTGGCGCGAAGGAAAGTCGTACCATGATTATCGCAGTCGACGGACCCACCGCATCGGGCAAAGGCACCATTGCCAAGGCATTGGCAGCGCATTTGGGCATCCCCTACCTCGACACCGGCCTGCTGTACCGCGCGGTCGGAAGACAAGTTCAGCTGAGCGGCGGCGACCCCGACAATGCTCAAGACGCGCTAGCGGCGTGCAAATTCAATGACGTCCTGTTGGACGATGAATTGTTGCGCAGCGAAGAGGTCGGCGGGCTGGCAAGCCGTGTCTCTGTGCATCCCGAAGTGCGCGAAGCCTTGTTTCAAAAACAACGTGACTTTGCCCAGCAACCCGGTGGCGCCCTGCTTGATGGGCGCGATATTGGTACAATCATCGCCCCTGATGCGGATGTGAAGCTGTTCATCACCGCCAGCGTTCAAGCCCGCGCTCAGCGGCGCTGGCTGGAAATGCAGGGCCGCGAGATCGACATCCCACTGACTGAAATCGAGCAGGATGTGGTCGCCCGCGATGCCCGCGACATCAACCGCAAGGACGCTCCTCTCAAAGCTGCCCCCGATGCCTTTGTCATGGACACCACCAGTTTCAACAAGGACCAGGCGATAGCCATGGCGATTGAGACGGTCGAACAGGCGATTGGAAAGACCTAACCGTTGGTGACCTGCCGGGGCATCGTAGATGAACCGCAAGCGCACCGAAGAATTCGGTTATTTGTGTCCCCACGCTCTCCAGCGTGCGATATCCTCGGCACTACCGGGCCTGCGGGCGGCCTGTCGGCCTTCCGGCTCACTACGCTCGCCGTGCTCCGCGACCATCCCAAACTCCTTGCATTGAGCACCCGTTTCGCCTAGGCGCGCCCACGTTCTCATGATCATTTCGGTTGTAGGAACCTTTGCGACGGCATTCGGCCCCGCGAAGACGTCGGCCTCTTGCCCTGCTAGCCTTCGCAATGGTGCGTGGGAGGCAGTTTAAGACCCGGGTAAAACCCGTGGCCGGTAGCTAACAGTAAAAACAGGAATTTTTCCTCTATGGCGACTTCGCCCAACCCAACGCGCGACGATTTCGAAGCGCTTCTCAACGAACAACTTGGCGGTGCAGACGACGGTGGCTTTGAAGGCCGCGTTGTAAAAGGCACCGTGACCGTCATCGAAAATGGCATGGCGATGATTGACGTAGGCCTCAAAAGCGAAGGCCGCGTCGCTCTCAAAGAATTCTCACGCGGTGATGATGATCACGGACTTACTGTCGGCGACGAAGTCGAAGTGTATGTCGATCGCGTTGAAAACGCCGATGGCGAAGCAATGCTCAGCCGCGACCGCGCCCGCCGCGAAGCCGCTTGGGACAAGCTCGAAAGTGAATTTGGCGAAGGCAAGCGCGTCGAAGGCCGCATCTTTGGCCGTGTCAAAGGCGGGTTCACCGTCGATCTCGACGGCGCCGTGGCTTTCCTTCCTGGCAGCCAGGTCGATATCCGTCCGGTGCGCGATGTCGCTCCGCTGATGGAAGTGCCTCAGCCGTTCCAGATCCTGAAAATGGATCGTCGCCGCGGCAATATCGTTGTATCGCGCCGTGCGGTTCTTGAAGAAACCCGTGCTGAACAGCGCAGCGAACTGATTGACAAGCTGGCCGAAGGTCAGGTTACCGAAGGTGTGGTCAAGAACATCACCGATTACGGTGCCTTTGTTGATCTGGGCGGCATCGACGGACTGCTGCACGTCACCGACATGAGCTACAAGCGGGTCAACCACCCCAGCGAAGTCATCGAAATCGGTCAGACGGTTACCGTCCAGATCGTTCGCATCAATCAGGATACCCAGCGCATCAGCCTCGGCATGAAGCAGCTGGAAAGCGATCCATGGGATGGCGTTGCCGCGAAATACCCAATGGGTGCAAAACTGTCTGGCACAGTTACCAACATCACCGAATATGGTGCATTTGTTGAGCTGGAAGCCGGCATCGAAGGTCTGGTCCACGTTTCTGAAATGAGCTGGACCAAGAAGAACGTACACCCAGGCAAGATCGTTTCGACGAGCCAGGAAGTGGATGTGATGGTTCTGGAAGTCGATTCCGAGAAGCGCCGCATTTCGCTTGGCCTGAAACAGGCTCAGCGCAATCCTTGGGAAGAATTCGCCGAGAAGCACCCAGTGGGCAGCGAAGTTGCTGGCGAAGTCAAGAATGCGACCGAATTTGGTCTGTTCATCGGCCTCGACGGCGACGTCGACGGCATGGTTCACATGTCAGATATCGCATGGGGCATCTCGGGCGAGGACGCATTGGCGCTTCACCGCAAGGGCGAAGAAGTCAAAGCTGTCGTGCTTGATGTCGATACCGACAAAGAACGCATCAGCCTCGGCATGAAGCAGCTCGAAAAGGGTGCGCCAAGTGCAGAAGCAGCAGCCGGCGGAAGCGCACTTCGCAAGAACCAAACCGTTACGGTTACGGTTCTGGAAGTTCGCGATGGCGGATTGGAAGTTCAGGTTGGCGACGATGGCGCAACCGGCTTCATCAAGCGTTCCGACCTTGGCCGCGACCGCGACGAACAGCGTCCCGATCGCTTCCAGTCTGGTCAGAAGCTCGATGCGATGGTCATCGGTTTCGACCGCTCCAAGAAGCCAAACTTCTCTGTCAAAGCGCGTCAAATCGCTGAAGAGAAAGAGGCAGTGCAGCAGTTCGGTTCATCCGACAGCGGCGCATCTTTGGGCGACATCTTGGGCGAAGCGCTCAAGGGCAAAGAAGATTGATGAGAATGACCTTTTTGGTCCCTCAAACGCCGGGCGCGGGGTGTTCACCCTGCTTGGCTTTCGCGGCATAAGCCGCGGCGGCCGGTCGGCCTAGCGGCACCTGCAGTGTCGATTAGAGCAGAAAACACCCGTCGGCAGGAATGTCGGCGGGTTTTTCTTTGGTGCTTCACTACGCGCCGAATGATGGGTATGACTTGTGCATGCTTACAGTTCATCAGTTCCCGTGCCTGTCCGACAATTACGGATTCCTGATCCACGATCCTGCCAGCGGTCAAACTGCGGCGATTGATACGCCCGATGGGAAGGAATATCTGCGTCAGGCAGAGGCCAAGGGATGGACCATCACGCAAATTTGGAACACCCATTGGCACCCCGACCATGCGGGCGGGAACAAGGATATTGTGGCGGCGACCGGGGCCACCATTGTTGCCCCACAAGAGGTCGAGAAATTGTCCGAAATCGACACAGTGGTCGGCCATGGCGAAAGTGTTTCGCTGGGCGCGTTTCAGGCCGAGGTGATCGACGTATCAGGCCACACCAATGGCCATATCGCCTACCATATCCCCGAAGCGGGCGTGGCATTCGTGGGCGATGCCGTGTTCGCGCTGGGTTGTGGTCGCATGTTCGAAGGCGAACCCAAGCAGTTTTGGGACAGCCTTTCGCGGATCAAGGCTCTTCCTGCGGACACCACTCTCTATTGCGCTCATGAATACACTGCGGCCAATGCCAAGTTTGCGATCTATGCCGATCCCGACAATGCGGCGCTGCAATCCTATGTCGAGGAAATCACGGCCAAGCGTTCGCGCGATGAATGGACCGTCCCAACGCAACTCGACCGCGAATTGGCGACCAATCCGTTCCTACGCGCCGATGACCCGGCTCTGATGGCCAAATGGGGCGGAAACTCGCCGGACGAGACCTTTGCCGCGCTAAGGGCGGCAAAGGACAATTTCTGAGCGAGATGCAAGCGCTACAGGTCCAGACACTGACGAGCGATCTGTCAGGCGTCACCCTGGCTGATATCGCACCGCCTGAGCGCAAGCCGGGCGAAGTCTTGGTCCGTGTTCATGCGGCCTCGCTCAATTTTCCCGATCTGCTGATGACGCGTGGCGATTATCAGTTCAAACCGGACACCCCCTTCGTCAGCGGTCTGGAATTGGCCGGCGAAGTGATCGAAGCCGATCTGGACAGCGGTTTTGTGCCCGGTGACAAAGTCATCGGCGGCAATAAGACCGGCGCCTTTGCCGAAATTGCCAGCATTCCCGCTCGCGGGCTCTTTCCCCTCCCCCATGGCCTCAGCTATGCACAGGGCGCTGCGATGGGCGCGGCCTATTCTACCGCTTACACCGGCCTGATCGAACTATGCGGGCTGAAACCGGGCCAATGGGTGCTGGTCCATGGAGCGAGCGGAGGCGTTGGCTTGGCGGCGGTCGATCTGGCCAAGGCGATGGGAGCGCGCGTGATTGCGGCGACCGGCATGGCCGACAAATGCGACCGTATCGACCGGCTGTATCAGCCTGATGCGGTGATCGTGGCCGAGGGACGCTTTCGCGAGGCTGTGAGCACAATCACCGATGGCAAGCTGTGCGACATCGTGTTTGACCCGGTTGGCGGTGACATCTTTGACGAGAGCACACGCTGTACTGCCTTTGCTGGCAAGCTGGTCGTGGTTGGCTTTACCAGTGGACGCATTGCCGAGGTCGCAACCAATATTCCGCTGATAAAGGGCTTCTCCATCGTCGGTCTGCGCGCGGGCGAATATGCCCGCCGCTTCCCTGAACGCGGCGCAGCAATCAATGCTGAGATCGCCAAATTGGCCCAGGATGGACGGATTTCGCCAGCAATCGACCGAACCCTGCCGCTAAGCCAATGGCGACAGGGATTCGACGCTATGGCAAATCGTGAACTGGTCGGAAAAGTGGTGTTCGAACCGGGGAGCTGATCGCTCAGCCCATCAGTACAAAGCCGATAAAGGCCGCCAAGCCTGCAACGCCGCTACCAATGGTCAGGCCTCGCATGGCTTTCACTTGCAGCCCCATGATGATTCCGCTGGCCACCAGCAGGAACAAAGTTGCGGCGAGGAAGCTGGCGTAAACCTTGAACACTGTGCTGCCCTTGGCCTTGTGCAATTGTACCAGCCAGCGGTGGAAGCTGGCTTCCTTCACCTCCACATTGGCCGCCAACGGAGTATCGCCCGGCTCAATGCTGATCTCGCTGCGAGCACCGATCCAGCTAAGCGAGGCACCCTCGCCCTCACTCACGGTCAATTTACCGCTCGGCATAGGTAGGTCGCGCTCAACTAGCTGCTGAACCGCCATTGATGTGATGTCGCCTTCGCTTTGCTCGGCCAGCGGCTGCGACAGGGTGATGCTCGCGCTTTCTTCGTGCCAAGCGCCCTTATTGCCCCACGTGTACAGCGCGCCGGTGACAAGGAACATCAGAACGGCGGGGAACATGAAGGCGGCAAAGCCGAGATGAAGCTTGGTCAAGAGAGTGCGATTCACGAAACAATCCTATTCTAAAATTTGCGAACGATTCGCATTAACTGATTCTACGGATAATCAAAATGCTTTCTTGGCCGCGGCCAAAGAAAAAGGGCAGCCCTTGCAGGCCGCCCTATTTCATCTCAGCAAACTGACTACAATCAGATCTCAACGATCAAATCGAAGCAATAACCTCGTCAGCCAGTTTTGCGCTGGCATCTGCGTCGACATTCTCAGCAATCAATTTGCGCGAGGCAATCGCAGCCGCTTCCGCAGCGCTGGCCCGCACTTCGTCGATGGCATCGCGTTCAGCAGCAGCGATCTTGTCTTCGGCCATGCGCTTGCGGCGCTCAACCATAGATTTGCTGTCAGCTTCGGCCTTCTCAAGGATCGAATCCGCTTCGCGTTGAGCGCCTTCGACCATCGCTTCGGCGTCTTTTTCGGCGCCAGCGATCTTGGCCGCATATTCATCGCGCAAAGTCTCAGCCTCGGCGCGAAGCGACTTGGCCTCGTCCAATTGCTGTTTGATTTCAGCGATTTTATTGTCGAGCCCACCGGTGATTAGGCCGGGAACTTTCTTCCACACCATGATGCCGATCAGCACCAGCATGGAAATTGAGACCCATTGATAGGGCTCTAGACCAAATGCTTCCGGGCCACCTGCTCCGGCGAAAATCAGGAGAGTATCAGCCATGGGACAATGCCTCCTTCACGGCAGCTTGAGCAGCGGCCTTGTTGACCTTTGCCCCGGCCAGACGCGAAACAATGTCCTGCGTCGCTTCGGCGGCAACCGATTCTACTTCGGTCATCGCTGCTGTGCGAGCTTCGGCGATGCGAACCTCGGCATCGGAAAGCTTCTTGTCGAGACGCTTTTGCGCCGCGGCAATCTTCTTTTCCGATTTGGCAGCACCATCGGCTTTCGCCTTGGCAATGACCGCCTGTGCGGTAGCGCGATTTTCATTCTCGCGCTGACGCCATGCTTCTTCCTGATCGTCCGCTGCATCGCGAGCGGCCTGAGCCGACGCAAGGTCATCGGAAATCTGCTGATCCCGTACGGCCACCGTGTCCATCACCTTGGGCACCATCCAACGTCCGATGACGAAGAAGGTGATCCCAAAGAAGACCAACAACCAGAAAATCTGGCTGGTATAGGTTTCCAGGATTTGATCTATCTGAGGCATCTGTTCCGGTCCGAAAGAGTCAGGAAATCAAAAAACGCGCTGCCGGCCGCCTTGCAGGCAACCGGCAATCACGAATTTGTTGTGTTAGGCTACGAAGATCAGGATCATCGCAACAACAAACGCCAACAGGCCGAGAAGCTCGGCTGCGGCGAAGCCAATGAACAGGCGACCTTGTTGGCCGTCTGCTGCACCAGGGTTACGAAGCGCGCTCTCAAGGAACGAGCCAAAAACGTTACCCACGCCGATGGCGGCCATGCCGGCACCGATTGCTGCGAGGCCCGCACCAACGAGCTTTGCTGCTTCTGCTTCCATTTGAAAAACTCCTTAAAGTAAATTCTGTAGTGTTAATTGAAGGGACGAAACTTAGTGAAGATGCTCTGCGTCATTGATGTACAGCGACGTTAGCAGAGCGAAAACATAGGCCTGGATGCCAGCGACCAGAATTTCCAGCGCGCTGATGCCGACCATAAGGATGAAGCTGGGTACGCTGACCAGTGCCGCGATACCAGCACCAGCGTTCAAGCCATTGATGACAAAGCTGGACAGCACCTTGAGCAGGACGTGACCCGCCATCATCGCCACGAACAGCCGAAGCGCGAGGCTGAACGGACGGATCAGGAATGAGAAGAACTCGATCAGCGCAATCGCCGGAACCATCGGCAGAGGTGTGCCATGCGGCACAAATAGGCTGAAGAATTTGAAACCGTGCTTCCAAAAGCCGACCACCAGTACAATCGAGAAGCTGATGATGGCGAGCACGCCGGTTACGGTAAAGTGGCTGGTGAAGGTGAACGGGTGAACCCCGACAATTCCCAGCGGCAACAGGCCGAGCAAATTGGCAAACAGGATGAACATGAACAGGCTGAAGATATAAGGCACATATTTGCGCCCTTCCTTGCCAATGTTCGCCTCCAGCATATCGTCGATAAAGCCGGTGAAGCTTTCGACCGCCATCTGCCAGCGCCCAGGCACCAGCTGACGTTTCATTCCGCCAGCGACGAACACAAACAACAGCACTGTGGTGATCAACATCCACAATGCGCTGTTCGTAAACGCGATATTGAGTCCGGCAACTTCCCACCCTTGCGAACCAAACAATGGTTCCACGGTGAACTGTTTCATCGGATCGACTTTGCCTTCTTCGGCTGCCACGATCGCTGTTCCCTAAGCCTAAATCACTGAAACGCGCCCCTATTGATCCTGTTCGGGATCATCAGGCCGCGTGTTTGCTGCACGAATAATGTTCCTGAAGGCCACGACTATTCCAATGAACAGCATGATCAACAGACCCCAGGGCGAAGTTCCGGCAAAATAGTCAATCGACCAACCGATAACCAAACCGCCGAGAATACCACCGAGCAGATCCGCCAGGACCCGGTTGCCGCTGCGATAATTCGCATCAACACCCGAAACCTGCGACCGGTTGCGCTCGTCTTCCCGCTCTTGTGCGGCCTTAAGCCGCTCTTCGAGCGCGTCGATCCGCGCATCCTCGGCGATGGGTTCCCGTGCGGGCTTCTCGTCGCTCATGCCTAGCTCCTTTTCATTGGGTGCGCGGCGCGAACAACAGGTGCCCGCCGAGGGCGAGGCCCCCTTAGGCGGGGGGCATTTTCAAGTCAACCGGCAGCGGGCGTTTTGCCGCGTGTATTTTCAGCTTTTTTGAGGTCGCACTTAAGGCCAGACATAAGGCCCGTCTTATGGACAGCGCGGATCGCGCAAAGGCGCAGCACCGGTGCGGGTCTGCCAACTGCCATCGGGCGCCTGATATTTCTCGCCCGGCTGGGTCCGCGAAATCGCTTCGCAACCTGCGGTTAGAGCATATTCTTCTAGCGTGGCATTGGCCGCCCGAGCACGCTGCGCATAGACCGCACGGCGTTTGATATTGATGTCGTTGATCAGACGGCGCAGATCGCTCGTCTCGGCCACAACTATCCCGAGATAGCCATCCATCTTCTCGCCCACTTGGCCGCTGGAACGGGCCTGAGCATAGGCTGGGTCACGCTGAGCATAGGCGGTGCCTGCAAGACCGGTCAGCGCCAGCGCTGCGACTGCACCCGATAGGGCGATTTTGCGAAACATAGTCATTCTCTCATGCCTTCCATCAGAAGATATCTGCATTTTCATCAATCGTGCTCGCCGCATCTTCGGCCAGCCGGTAAATCACTTCTTGCCGGATATTGATGTTGAGCTCGATCACAATCGGTTCGTCGGGCGCGCTAACATTCACGCACCCACCGACCATTGCCGTGGCCAACAACGCTATCCCAACCAAACTGTGTCGCATGCTCGCCCTCGCCCCGCCTGTATGGTCACAGCATGTGGCAGCGGCGCGCTGTTTGGTCAATTTCTCAGCCTTCATGGCATGGTCTCGCTTTCAGGGGTCTGAATGGAAGGTTCATCGGGGTTAATCTCAGGATCCACAGTATTGGGGCGAATTGCAGGAGACGCAGGCTCGTTGGGCGTATTGGGCAATTCGGGCTCGCTTGGCACGCCCGGTATGTCCACTTGCGGCCTCTCGTCCGCGACCAGACCGATATCGCGCGGATCGCGGATAAAGGCAGGATCATAGAGCGATTTCATCTGGGCGATCAGTTGATAAAATTGCGACCGGATGTTGACGTTGAAGCGGATCGGCAGCTTGGCAATCTGCCGGGTCAGGAGATTCCTCTTGGCTCCATCGCCCTGCTGCACCCCGTCAAAGCGCACGCTGGTGACGATTTCGCCGATCAACGATCCCTCCATCGCAACGCTCATCTGCGAATAATCCATCGATCTCAGCGATTCGAAGGCAAAATTGGCGATTGGCGACAAATCTTCATAGGTCAGTTCGCCGATGTAAGAGACATTGCCTCCCGGCTCTCGCGACAGCAGCAGCCCGCTTTCGATCCGGCCATTGCCGTCCTTGTCGAACACAATCGGCACCGTGCCATCGAACAAGCCCGAGGCGCTAAGATTGCCCAGCTCCAGCTCGGACACGAAAATGCCTGCGTCCAAGGCGACCATCTCGAAGATATAGCGGCGCTCTTCCTCGGCACCAATCCGCATATCAACCGGCCGCATCAGCAATTGCCCACCCATAAAGGGCCACTCCCCACCTTTCACCGACAGCAATTCGGCATCGGTCAATTCAAAGAGGATCTCGCCATTCATCACCTCCACACCGGGGTTGATCATATCGATAGTGATCCGCTGGTCTGGCGCTGTGGTTAGCGATACCAAATCGGTAAATTCGATCGTTCCTTTGGCGCCCTCCACCGGACCAAATGCAGCAGCAAAATCAATGCCATCGCTGGAGAATCTGCCACCACTTGTTACATCATCACCGGTCCAATCAATTCGGCCGCTGCCATCAATGACCCCTTCGGCCAGAGCGATCACGCCCTTGGCCAGATAGGACAATTGTTCGGGCTGTAACGCGGGGTCAAAGCGTAGATTGTCGACCAGTAAGTCAGCATGGCCAATCGCACTCTCAAGATTATGCGCCATTTGCACATTGGCGACGATCCGGTCGCTGTCCGGATTGCGCAGATCGGCCTGTGCCGTGATCTGGTTATCCGCCAGGCTTAGTGTCGCATCGCGCGCGAACAGCGGCTCAAACCGGTCCTCCTCCTCGCGGTCCAAAACCCTCAGGGTTCCGCCGCTCAAGCTGAGAACACCATCAATAAAGTCCCAATTTCCGCCCGCATCGACAATGTCCAGCGGCACTTGATCCATCAACACACTGGCATTGGCAAAACTACCGCCAATCGTGCCACCGACTTCTTGGCCAAAATTGGCTTGCAATGTGTCGAGGGTGAAGCGGCTGGCGGTTTCCTGCGGCCCCAGCGCCACATCAATGTCATTCGCCACCATCACTCCAGGTAAAGCGAGACCAATCGCGCCCGTTCGCACCCGGATCGGCGATTCGCCGAGCATTCCCGACAGGTCCAGCTCGGGGATACCGGCGACAATCTGAAGCCCAGCATCGCCCATCGAAACAATCGCTCTGTCGCTCGACGGGCATAGCGTAATATTACGCTGATCGAGGGTTAGATTGGCGAGGCGCATGGTGGCAAAGCGAGCCTGAGTGCATTTGCGCCAGACCGACAGGCCATTGCGGGCCGACCAGCCTCCTGACAAGGGCAGTTCCAAATTGCTGACATTGGCTGCGCCCAGATCGCCGCTGGCACTCAACAATCCGGTGAAAGTGGCTGAGCCATTGGCGCTTTGTTCGACGGTCAATTGCGGCACCGCCAAGGCGCTGTCACCCTCGCGATATTCGGCCATCGCCAGCCGCAGAGCGAGATTGCCGGAGCGGTTTTGCTCCATCCGCCCTCGAATGCGCGGCAAGCCGTCCCCGCCCGATTGGAAATTGCCCTCAACCCGCATTCCGTTGGAACTGGGCCCAGCGGTGCTGATCTGAACACGCGACAGGGACAATAATTCGCTGCCGCCCTGCCCCCGCACATAGGCGGTCGGAATAACGATGCTTGTGATGTCGCCCGTTTGACGCGCATTGACCTCGCCCGACAGGCTGTTACCCGCCTGCTGACGCTTCACGCTCTGCCTCAGCTTGGCAATCAACGGCCCGAACAATGTGTTCACCGAATTGGCCTGGTGCCCGGCAAGCGTCGCATCAAGCGCATCACCGAAAGCCACATTTGAACCTGCAATATCGGCCTGCAATTCGGTCCGTTCGAAATTGTCGAGCGCCCGCACAGACCCGGCTGCGGACAGGCTGGCCATGCTCACTTGCGGGGTCGAGAATTGGCTTGCGGACAGATCATATCGGCCGTTCAGCCCGTCATCCTTCCATTGCAGCCTAACCTCGCCATTTACCTCTTCGCTTGCGCCATAGAGTGATGCGATCCGCCGGATTGCTACGTCCATCTCGCTTTCGACACCGGAAAAGTCGCTCTCGGCGGTCAAGGTCAATGAAACATCAGCTTGGCGCAGGTTGAGGCCGCTATTGTCGCAGCGCACATCCCTTAGCCGCACCGGCCCGTCAAAACTTGGTTCGCCAGTGGCGGTGGTGACATTACCGAACACAGAAATTTGCCCGGTTGAGCAATCGCCAAACGAAAATTGCGGCCCAACTGCGGCAATTGTCCCGGCAAAGCCATCATCCAGCGCGCCAAAACCCTCTGCTTTCACGCCAATCGCGCCATATTCGCTATCAATCCGCGCCCGCCCATCGCGAAGGGTCAGCTCCAGATCGGGCAGCGCAGCAGGCTCGTCGCTCGGCGCATAAATCACCCGGTCGAGCGAGCCAAATGTCAGCTCGCCATCCTTGATCGCACCATACAGGCGCGGCGCCTCTAAGCTGACTTGTTCGATCACCGGAATGCCAAGCCGATAGCGCAAAGACAGCGCGACGCGCTCTACCGTTAGGTCGGGATCTTCGGGATCACCAATGACCACATTGCGCAGAATTTGCTCCTGCGGGCCAATCGCCTCGATATCGTAATCGGCCTCAAGCTCATACGCCTGAAGCTGCTCTTCGATAACATTGACTGCAATTTGCTCTCTGGTGGCCCATACATAGACCAGTCCGATCACCAGCAGCACGCCAAGAGCCAATGTCGAGCGCCAACGGCGCTTTTGCGACCATCGGCGGCGCGCGGGCGGCCCTTCCGCATCAAATTCATGATCATCCGCCATGCGAGGCTACTCTTGCGCCAGACGCCCTAGAAAGGCAATGCGATAGATCACGCAATTGCGCGGGGGTTGAGTGCCACAAGATAGCGAAAAGGCTGAGAAACATTCCGGAACCGGACATCGTGCCCGGCTGCGCGAGCGGCTGCTTGGTGGCGGGCCAGAGGCGCTGGCCGATTATGAAGTTCTGGAATACCTCCTGTTCGCCGGAATGCGCCAAGGCGACACCAAGCCCGTGGCCAAGGCATTGCTGGCGCGGTTCGGCTCGCTCGCCAATGTGTTGAATGCAGAACCAGAGGCGCTGAAACAGGTAAGCGGCGTTGGCGAGGCAAGTGCAGCGGCTTTGAAAAGCGTAGCCATCGCGGCGCGGCGAATGGCCCGTTCCGAAGTGGTCGACAAACCGGTGCTAGGCAGTTGGCAGGCGCTGATTGACTATCTCGCGATAGATATGGCCCATCTGACGGTTGAGCGTGTGCGTATTCTTTACCTCGATACGCGCAACCGACTGATCGATGATCATCATTTGGGCGACGGATCCATTGACGAGGCCGCCATTCATCCGCGCGAAGTCATCCGCCGAGCAATGGATGTGGGCGCATCAGCGCTGATACTGGTCCACAATCACCCCAGCGGCAATCCCGAGCCGAGCCAAGCAGACATCCAGATCACCCGCAAAATTGCCGAGGCTGGGCGGTTATTGGGCGTGACGGTCCACGATCATGTGATCATCGGCAGCGAGGGGCATGTCTCGCTGCGCGCCAAGGGCCTGATATAAATCGGGCCCTTGATCGAGCTACAAATCGAAGCCCCAGCGGCGATAGGTCAAGCCGATCTCTGGATCGCGCGCCAAAGCATCATCAATGTCGGACTGGCCGCCCTTGTCCCCGCGCTCCAGCCGGATAAGCCCGCGCAGCAATACCGACGCGGTCAGCCCCGGATTCAGGTCCAACGCAGCATTGATATCGGTCAATGCCTCGTCCAGCATTCCGTTGCGCAAAAATATCATTGCCCGACTGTCTAGAATTGCAGCAGCCTTGCCGCTGTTTTCAACCGCCTTGGTACAAACCGACACCCCGTCTTCAATGTTGACCTGCCATGTCCCCATAAACCAGCATTTGGTGTTGAGCAGGTTAGAATCGTTGGGACTGTCCAATTCCAGATCTGTGATGCGCCAAAATCCAGCCTCTGCATCACCTTGCAATGCGTCCAATTCTGCCAAGACAAAGGCCAGCTCTTGCCGGACTGCCTCGTCACCATCTTCATATTCGAGAATTTCTCTGGCCTGATCAAAGTCATCAATCTTGATTAGCTCATTTGCCAGATGCATTGCCCGCCAAGGCGTGGGGTCCAAGGCATAGGCCTCTTCCAAATCGGCCACGCTGGCATCCAAATCGAGCAATTTGGAATGAACTGACGAGCGTTGGCTGTGATATTCAGCCGTCGGCTCCAGCTCTATGACGGTGTTCATATCCTCTAATGCACCTGTGAAATCATAGGTGTCATAGCGAAACCCAGCGCGCGAAAGATAGGAATCCGCCTCGTCCGGCTTGTTTTCGATCAGCTGAGCATAAGCATCTTGCAATGGTTTCAACACGTCCCGGTCGGCACCGGTCGCAAAACGCCACTTGCGCATGACATTATCGGTCCCAACCAATTTAGCATCATTGCGGGCCAGGCTGGATGCCTTGCGCCGCTCTGCCCGGAATGCCTCTGGCTGGATTTCTCCGCCCTGAGTGATGAGCTCTTCAGAGACCGAAAGGACGCGATCGGCCAATTTCACTTCGCGCAAATAACGCCGCCCGCCCACTTCGAATTCTAGCTGTCTTTCGCCTTCGAAGGAAAACTCGCCGCCATCTGCTGGCAAGATCATTTCCGAACGGATGATGGAGCGACTGGGAATGCCCACGGCATAGGGGATTTCGCGCCAAGCCCGACGCGAACGATTGGGCGCAAATTTCAAAGTATCGGACAGCGCAAATGGGTCCAATTCCATTTTGCTACCATCGAAGGTGAAGATCGGGTCCAACAATCCCGTTACGATCACGGTTGCTTCGCTATCGTCTGAACCTTGGACAATCTGAACATCCAACACATCTGCCTTGGATGCAAAGCGTCGGCCCAATTGTTGCTTGTTATCGCTGGTCAATTTGTCCGAATAGGCATTCATCTGCGCCGCCTGAGGGCCAACCAAACTTGCCTTGAGCGTTAACAAGGCCGGCAAATCACCGCCTGCTGCGCCATTGAACGCCATGTCCAATTGGTAATCGGGATAGCGCGGCAGAACCTGTTCGATAGGCTCCAACTCGGCACCCTCAGCTTGGATTGGCAAAGCATATTCAAAGCCGGGGACATTGCCGACCGAATTCAAATTTGCGCCCAATGATGTCCCATCTAGATAATAGTCATTGCCATCAATCTGCGCACGTACGAGCACATGATCAAATGCGCCGGGAATGGGCAATGACATGGGGACAGCATTGCCCACTCGGGTGGAAACAAGCACCGCCTCGCCGTCGATCTCCAAATGCTTCAGGATCGCCAGCAAAATGACCGTTTTGGCCTTGCAGTCGCCATATTTCTTGTCCCAAGTGGTGGCGACATCCTGAGGCAGATAATTGCCTCCATCCAGCCCATTCAGCAGATAACGGATGTCTTCTTGGACCAGTTCAAGCGATGCCACCGCACGTTCAAGATCGGTTGAATATTCGGATCGAATGGCCTCCACGCGGGCGAGCAGATCGGGCAGTTCAGCCAATGCGCCATCGACCTGATAATAGGGTGCCATAGTGCTCGACACCTCGGCCCAATCGGCAAAGGTTCCGATCTGCAAAATGGTGCCTCTGCGATACCTCAGCGGAGCATCGGAGGGAAATTCATCGGCCTCTTCCAACGGCAGGCTAACCTCTAGCCAATTGTAACCGCCAGACTGTTCGACCTCTGCCAGCTCAAAATTGGGCGCCGCCTTGTATTGGACATCCAAATCCTTGGGCCATGATGCACGGATCCGGGCAAAATCTGCCAAATTGTTGGGTTCGCGATAGAGGAACGCTTGGCTTTGCACCTCATTGCCCAGCGCCTGATCAGAACGTGTCACGGAATAGCTCAACCGAAGTTCATCGCCCACCTCAAGTCCGGGGACAGACATTGTCGCGGTCAATGATCCGTCCAGCACACGCCGTTCAAGACCGCGTTCGCGCCGCAAAACTTCCATTGTTTCGCCTTGCGCGACCAAATCGATCGTTTCTCCATCTCTAAGGATAGAAATCTCATGGATAATCAGATCGCCTTTGTCGGGCAGCCATTGCGCCGTTATCGTGCCCATTTTGGACAGATCAGCCAGACTGGCGACGCGCAGTACAATGTCCTGATATTGCCAATGCATGCCTTCGCTGATGCGGATTTGGCGGTCATTGATAATCTGAGAATTCGATGGATCGCGCTCAATGTCCGCAATATCGGCGGGTTGAACCCAATCTGGAGCATCGCGATAAATCGGTTCGTCACCGGCAAAACCCGCAGCAGAGCAGCACAAAGCAATCAGCGAGACTGCTGTGCGAGAATATCCAAATGTCATGTATTAAAGCCCGAGCCAGAAGTGCATAGATGAGTGATGCTATACGTCGGCCGAGTGAAGTCAAATAGAAGTGCGCAATCTATTTGAGGCCAGCTATTTGGACCCAGTTATTTAGGCCCAGTGATCAGGCGCACTCCGGAATGGCTGGCAAAGAAGCTCCACACCCAATTCATGACCACGGCTGCTCGATTGCGAGCACCGGTCAGGAAGCCGACATGGATCACGCCCCACAACCACCAGGCAAAGCTGCCCGACAATTTCCACCGACCGATGTCCGCAACCGCAGCCTTGCGGCCAATGGTCGCTAGACTGCCCCGATGTTTATAAACGAAGGGCGCTGGCTCATCCTTGCCCAGCAATTGCGCCTCAACAATCTTCGCCACATGCGTGCCCGCTTGTTTCGCCGCTGGCGCAAGACCGGGAACGGCATCGCCATCCCATGCTAAACTGGCAGCCGTGTCGCCGATCACAAAAATATCATCATGGCCCTCTGCGCGCAGATGCTCATCCACGATGACTTTGCCAGCGCGATCCGCCTCTGCCCCAAGCCATTGTGCCGCCGGAGAGGCGATTACACCGGCAGCCCACAGCACGGTTTCTGTCTCGATCCTCTCGTCATCGCCAATCTTTACATGATCCGCGGCAATGCTTGTGACCCGGGAATTAGTGCGGACCTCCACCTCCAAATCCTCCAGCGATGCGGTGGCTTTGGCGGACAATTCCTCAGGGAATTGCGGCAATATGCGCTCGCCCGATTGGACCAGCACAACGCGGGCGCTGGCCGGATCGACGGTGCGAAATTCACGCTCCACGCTGACCTTGGCCAGCTCAGCGATTGCTCCGGCCAATTCCACACCCGTTGCCCCGCCCCCGACAATGACAAAGTTCAGCAGGCGGCGAATACGGTCGGGATCATCGCTTGCCTCTGCCTGTTCAAAGGCATCCAGTATGGCCCCGCGAACGGCGACACCATCTTCAATGGTCTTGAGACCCGGCGCGAATTTGCCCCAATCTTCATTCCCGAAATAGCTGTGCGAGGCTCCGGTTGCGATCACCAGCCGATCAAAGGAAACGCTCTGGCCTGAACCAAAGGACACGCTCTTTCCTTCACTATCGATGGCGCTGACATCGCCCTTAATCACCCGCACATTGCCATCATCCTTGAACAATGATCGGATCGGCACAGCGATGTCCGCTGGGTTCAAGGTTGCAGAGGCAATTTGGTACAGTAGCGGCTGGAACAGATGATAATTGTGCTTGTCGATCAAAGTGATCCGCACTGGCAAACGCTTGAGCCGGTTGACCGCAGCAAGCCCGCCAAACCCAGCACCAATCACCACGATATGGGGCCAGTCATCGGGAATGTCCTTATATTCGCGGTCAAACAGGATGTGTTTCTCCATCCAGCTGGCGAAGGCTCCATCAACCGAGGGAAAGCCCGGACCGCGCCCGTCATAAATCGCCAGCAACAGCACGGGATAGAAAGTGATGTCGGGATGGATGCCGCTGATCACCACAGCACCAATCGCCAGCAACAAAACAAATGCGACCAGGCTGGTCATCCAGCCAATGACCAGCATCACAGCAAACACCATTACCAGCCAGTCAGGAATACCCGCAAAGCTGCCCAACGGAAGCCAAGTTGCCAGCGCAATCGAAGGCTCAAAATACCCAAGCGATGCAAACATGCTCAGCGCCAACCAAAGGCGGATCGCCAGCATGGCAACAGGTGCCACTTTCTCCCTCAGAAAATCGCCGACCCTCGCCATTTGCGACGCGAGCGGAATCGCGCTGTTGCGCAATCCAGAGGCAAACAGGCGATCAAGCGAGAACGCTGCCGGTCCATAGATCGCATACCAGATCAGCATGGCGATCAGGAACAAATTGGTCGTGGTAGGGATGTAATAGGCTTGCGCGACAATCGTAAGCGTGCCCATCGCAATTGCGGCTGGCCGGGTGAACAATCCCAACACCAGCAACACCGGTCCGATCAATTCAATCGCCAGGCCCAGCGCCGCGGCTGTCGCGGGCGCCATCCACGGCACCGGATATTCCTGCGTCGCCAACAGCAAGGCAGTGTCCCAATTGCCAAATTTCACCAACCCTGAGCGGATAAAGAATTGCGCCACGGCAAAACGGACAAACAAATCGGTGAACGGCCAGAACACTTCTGCGCCGCCGCTGTACAGCTTGGCCCAGCGCCGCAAGGTCACGCGCACGAATGGCGGATACCGCTCTTCGAACAATTGGGGTCGGGTCGTGTTCACTTGTGTAATGCCTCCACCCCTCAGTTCGCGCCAAAATCGTGCTTTGTTACACTTATCCGCGACCATCGCGCCATGAATAGGAACCATCCTCTTGCAAAGCCCGCAATCAAGCAATAGCCGCTGGGACATTCTTGATCACTCGGAGTTATTATGGTCCCCCGTTACGCCCGCCCCGCCATGTCTGCCCTGTGGGAGCCGGAGGCGAAATATCGCATCTGGTTCGAGATTGAGGCGCATGCGACCCAAAAACTGGGCGAATTGGGCGTTGTTCCCGAAAGCGCAGCCAAGGCATTGTGGGACTGGTGGGCGACCGAGCCAGAGATTGACGTTGCTGCGATTGACGCCATCGAAGCTGTGACCAAGCATGATGTGATCGCATTCCTGACATGGGTTGCCGATCAAGTTGGCGATGAAGCGCGCTTTATGCATCAGGGCATGACCAGTTCCGACGTGCTCGACACAACACTGGCGGTGCAGTTGGCCCGCGCTACCGACATTCTGCTCGAAGACCTTGATGGATTGCTCGCCGCGCTGAAACGCCGGGCAGAGGAACACAAATACACCCCGACTATCGGGCGCAGCCATGGCATCCATGCCGAGCCGGTGACTTTCGGGCTAAAGCTGGCCCAAGCCTATGCCGAATTTGATCGCTGCAAGGCTCGGCTGATTGCTGCACGCGAGGAAATCGCGACTTGCGCCATTTCCGGTGCGGTGGGCACATTTGCCAATATCGACCCCAGTGTTGAGACGCATGTGGCCGAGAAATTGGGGCTCACGTCAGAGCCTATTTCCACCCAAGTCATCCCGCGCGATCGCCACGCCATGTATTTCAGCGTGCTGGCGGTGATCGCTGGCTCTATCGAGCGACTGTCGGTCGAAGTGCGCCATCTGCAGCGGACAGAAGTTTTGGAGGCGGAGGAGTACTTTTCTCCCGGCCAAAAGGGATCGTCGGCCATGCCGCATAAGCGCAACCCGATCCTGACCGAGAATTTGACCGGCCAGGCGCGCATGATCCGTTCCTATGCCTTGCCCGCGTTGGAGAATGTGGCGCTGTGGCACGAGCGCGATATTTCGCACTCCTCGGTTGAACGCTTTATTGGCCCCGATGCCACCATTACGCTCGACTTTGCCTTGGCCCGATTGACCGGCGTGGTCGACAAATTGCTGGTCTACCCAGAGCGGATGCAGGCCAATCTCGACCGGATGGGCGGCTTGGTCCATTCGCAGCGGGTCTTGCTGGCGCTGACCCAAGCTGGTGTGAGCCGCGAAGATGCCTATGCCATTGTCCAGCGCAATGCGATGAAGGTGTGGGAATCGGACGGCAAATTGTCGCTGCTCGATCTGCTCAAACAGGATGATCAGGTCACCAGCGCATTGTCAGCGCAAGAGCTGGAAGAGAAGTTTGACCTCGCATACCACTTCAAACAGGTGGATACGATTTTTGCGCGCGTGTTCGGCTGACCGCCGGGATACGACAATCCGATCCCGCATTGGACTCGCGCCAAAAAACGCCTAAGTTTGCGGAAAATCACGCAAGTTCGCAGGGGATATAAGAAATGCAGATCGTAAGAACATTGGTCTGGGCGCTCATTCTGTTTGGCCTGCTGGCTTTTTCCTTTTTCAATTGGGATTCGGTCGAGGTTACCCTGTGGGACAATCTGGTGCTGGAGACCAAAATCCCGGCGCTGGTGATCATTTCCTTCCTGTTGGGATTGCTGCCGATGTGGATGATCCATCGTGGCGTCAAATGGCGCCTGAACCGCAGGATTACCTCGCTAGAGAGCGCAGCGCGTTCTAGCGCCCTGTCGCGGCACGAGCCGGCTAGTAGCCCAGCGGCGGCTACGCCCGCTCCAACACCAACCCCTACACCTGAACCCGATCCAGCGGCGATCAATGACACGCTAAAACCATAGAAAGACTGACCCGATTATGAGCAACCCCGTCTACCTTGCCTTGGACCTTCCCCAATTGGATGCGAGCAAGGCTTTGCTGGACAAGGTCAAGGACCATATTGGCGGGGTGAAGCTGGGGCTGGAATTCTTTTGCGCGCATGGTGCGCACGGCGTTCACGAGATTGCTCACAGCGCCAATATTCCGATCTTTCTCGATCTGAAATTGCACGACATTCCCAACACTGTTGCGGGCGCGATGCAGGCAATCCATGTGCTGGAACCCGCGATAGTAACGATCCACGCATCGGGTGGCCGCGCGATGATGGAAGATGCCAAGGCCGCCGCTGCAGAAGGCACCAAAGTTGTCGCCGTGACTATGTTGACCAGCATGGACGAGCGCGATTTACAGCGCACTGGCATATCGGGAACTCCGCATGATCATGTGATGCGTCTGGCCGAATTGGCCGAGGCATCGGGGCTGGATGGCATTGTGTGTTCGGGCCAAGAAGTTGGCGCAGTCCACAGCCAATGGAAAAAGGGATTTTTCGTCGTGCCGGGCCTGAGGCCAGCAGGCAGCGCAGTGGGCGATCAAAAGCGTGTTGTGACCCCTCGGCAGGCTCGCGATGATGGCGCCAGCGTTCTCGTCATCGGTCGCCCGATCAGCCGCGCAGATGATCCCGCAGCTGCGGCCCGCGCTATTGAAGCGACGCTTTAGGATCACCAATGCCTGACACTCAGATCAAGATTTGCGGGCTATCCACGCCCGAAACTGTCGATGCGGCGGTCGATGCTGGGGCCACCCATATTGGCCTGGTGCATTTCGAACCCAGCACCCGCCACGTCAGCTTTGCCGATGCCGCGCAATTGCGCCGCCGCGTTCCAGAGCGCGTCAAAGTGGTCCTGTTGACCTCCAATGCAGAGATCCCCGTGATGGCCGAAGGGATCGACAAAGTCCGCCCCGATATCGTCCAGTTTCACGGTAGCGAGACGCCCGAATGGATCGCTTTGGTGCGCAAGCAGACCGGGGTTCAAGGGTGGAAGGCGTTGGGCCTGAAAGACAAGGGTACGCTTAAACGCAGCGCCAAATATGTCGGCAATGTCGATCTGTTGCTGTTCGATGCACCGGCCAAAGAATTGCCCGGCGGCAATGGCGAAACCTTCCGTTGGGACCTGCTCAATGGGCATGAACATCAGGTCGATTGGGGTCTGGCTGGGGGCCTCAACCCGGGCAATGTTGCCGAGGCAATTCGCGCCACCGGCACACCTTTGGTGGATGCCTCGTCCGGTCTGGAAAGCGCACCGGGCGTCAAGGATGTGGACTTAATCCACGCCTTCTGCAAAGCGGCTTTGGAAGCCTAGTACAAACCCGCTCGCCCTGAGCCTGTCGAAGGGGAGCACAGACACAGAAGCGCTCATACTTCGACAAGCTCAGCACGAGCGGATTGGTATATGAACACAACAAGCCCCAACTCCTTTAAGAACCAGCCCGATGACCGCGGGCATTTTGGCGAATTTGGGGGGCGCTATGTCGCCGAAACCTTGATGCCACTGATCCTTGATCTGGAGCGTGAATATCGCGCCGCTCAAGCCGATCCTGCCTTCAAGGCCGAATTTGACGATCTGTTGGAGCATTACGTCGGCCGCCCTTCCCCGCTCTATTTCGCCGAACGCCTGACCGAGGCATTGGGTGGAGCGCAAATCTGGTTCAAGCGCGACGAGCTGAACCACACCGGCGCGCATAAGATCAACAATTGCATCGGGCAAATCCTGCTCGCGATCCGCATGGGCAAGACCCGCATTATTGCCGAAACCGGCGCTGGCCAGCACGGCGTGGCAACCGCAACGGTGTGCGCGCGATTTGGCCTGCCTTGCGTCATTTACATGGGTGCAGAGGACGTCAAACGCCAATCGCCCAATGTCTTCCGGATGAAATTGCTGGGCGCAGAAGTTGTCCCCGTGACCAGCGGCGGTGCGACATTGAAGGACGCCATGAACGAGGGGCTGCGCGACTGGGTCGCCAATGTCCATGACACATTCTACATCATCGGCACTGCTGCTGGACCGCATCCTTATCCCGAATTGGTGCGCGATTTCCAAAGCGTGATCGGCAAAGAAGCGCGCGCGCAAATGCTCGCCCGCGCTGGCCGACTGCCCGATTTGCTGATCGCTTGTATTGGCGGCGGATCCAACGCACTCGGCCTGTTCCACCCGTTCTTGGATGATCCCGATGTGAAAATGTTGGGCGTAGAGGCTGCGGGACATGGGCTTGATGGCGATGAGCACGCAGCCAGCCTGCTCGGCGGGGTTCCCGGCGTACTGCACGGCAACAAGACCTATCTGCTGCAGGACGAGGATGGCCAAATTACCGAAGGCCACTCGATCAGCGCAGGGCTGGATTATCCCGGCATTGGCCCCGAACACGCTTGGCTGAAGGAATCCGGCCGCGTGGAATACACCGCCGTGACTGACGAGCAGGCATTGGACGGTTTCCAATTGCTGTGCCGGACCGAGGGGATCATCCCCGCACTAGAGCCCAGCCACGCCATTGCCGCCGTTGCCGAGCGCGCCAAAACTATGCCCGAAGATTCGATCATCTTGATGAATCTGTGCGGCCGCGGCGACAAGGACATCTTCACCGTGGCTGAGAAGCTGGGAGTGGAGATTTAGTGTTCGCTCCTACAACCTGTCATTGCGAGGAGACTCGAACTTGTTTCGGGGCGACGCGGCAATCCAGACAGCCTGTGACTGGATTGCTTCGCCCAGAAAGAGCTTGGGCTCGCAATGACGACAAATCGATGCTGGGAGTGGAGATGTGAGCTTTGCTCGGGACGGCTTCCTGCGTTGTTATCTCGAAGCTTGGCTATTTTGGCTAGGAGGCAACGTTTTCATAGACTGGGTTCAGTATTTCCAAGCAAGGTTCAATCGCGAACTTGCGCCCCGCCCTTTTGGATTTGTCGAAAGTCTCGCTGACCCAACCTTCCTGATTGCAAATTTGCTATTGGTCGCCCTGTTTGCCGCGCTTCTGATTGGAAATCGACGACCAACTAGGACTACAGAATGACCCGCTTCCAATCCGCCTTTTCCGCCCCGGCGCTCGTTTGTTTCATCACCGCTGGTGACGGAGACACGGCGGCCAATCTTGACGCGCTGGTTGCGGGCGGTGCCGATGTGATCGAGCTGGGCATGCCCTTCACCGATCCGATGGCCGATGGCCCGGCGATCCAAGCCGCGAATTTGCGCAGTCTCGGCGCGGGCACCACCACCGCCAATGTCTTGCAAATCGCCACCGATTTTCGCAGCCGTCACCCCGATGTGCCGCTCGTGCTGATGGGATATGCCAACCCGATGATCCGGCGTGGATCAGAATGGTTTGCCGATGCGGTCAAGAATGCTGGCGTGGACGGCGTGATTTGCGTCGATATTCCGCCAGAGGAAGACCAGGAACTTGGCCCTGCCCTGCGCGATGCAGGAATCGCCCCGATCCGTCTGGCCACCCCCACCACCGATGCCGCGCGTCTGCCCCAAGTGCTGCAAGGGTCCTCGGGCTTTGTCTATTATGTTTCGGTCGCGGGTATCACCGGCAAGCAGCAAGCCGCCCAAGCCAGCATTGAAGATGCTGTCGCGAGGATCAAGCAATCAACGGACCTGCCCGTCGCGGTCGGATTTGGGGTTCGTACACCCGAACAAGCTGGCGCCATTGCCAAGGTGGCGGACGGGGTTGTGGTCGGATCAGCCTTGGTCGAAATTGTTGGTGAATTTGGCAAAGATGCCCCGGCCAAGCTAAAGGAGCTGACATCGGCTCTCGCTGCGGCTGTTCATGCCGCCAGATAATTCGTTTTCTAGGATACTCAGATGAACTGGTTCACTCGCGTCCGCAATTCTATCGGCTGGCTGCCCAAACGCACCAGCGACAAGGATCTTTGGGTCAAATGCCCTGCCTGCAAGGAAATGCTGTTCGAGCAGGAATATGAGGAAAATCTCCACGTTTGCCCTCGGTGTGAACACCATGGGCGGATCGGTGCCGATGCGCGGATCGCGATGATTTTAGACGAGGGATATGATGTACTGCCTCAGCCGGAGGTCAAGGAAGACCCGCTGAAGTTCAAGGACAGCAAGAAATACACTGAACGGCTGAAGCAAGCGCGCGCGAAGAACCCGCACCGCGATGCCTTCAGTGTTGGATCGGGTGCGATTCATGGCAATCCAGCGGTCGTCGGGGTGCAAGATTTCGGCTTTATGGGCGGATCGATGGGCATGGCCGTTGGCACAGCGTTTTGCGCCGGTGCAGAGCGCGCACTGACCCGCAAATGCGCCTATATCGTGGTGACGGCAGCGGGTGGCGCTCGAATGCAGGAAGGCATCCTGTCTCTGATGCAAATGCCCAAGGCAACCGTGATGACCCGCCGCCTGAAAGAGGCCGGATTGCCCTATATCGTCGTGCTGACCGACCCGACCACGGGCGGCGTTACGGCCAGCTATGCGATGCTGGGCGATATCCAGATCGCAGAGCCCGGCGCATTGATTGGCTTTGCCGGACAGCGCGTGATCAAAGACACCATCCGCGAAAATTTGCCGGAAGGGTTCCAGCGCGCCGAATATCTGCGCAAGCATGGCATGGTCGACATGGTGGTACCGCGCGCAGAGATGAAAGAAACGCTGGCGACAGTGCTGGAATATCTCGCGCCCAAGAAAGCGGCCTAAGCCAAATATGCTGGATTTTGGGCGGTCTGGCGATCCGCGCGTTCAAGCCCAGCTTGATCGCCTCGCCCAATTATCCGTTCCCGATGGCCGCTTGGGGTTGGAAACCATCCGCGCTTTGATGGATCGCCTCGGCAATCCGCATCGCAAACTTCCCCCCGTTTTCCATGTCGCCGGAACCAATGGCAAGGGCTCTGTCTGCGCTTTCCTGCGCGCCATGCTGGAGGCGGATGGCAAGCGTGTTCACGTCACTACCAGCCCGCATTTGGTGCGCTATAATGAGCGAATTCGGATCGCGGGCGAGCTGATTGGCGATGAGGCACTGGCGGCGCTGCTCGCCGAAGTGCTCGACGCGAGCGAAGACTTGAAACCAAGCTTTTTCGAGGTGACAATCGCTGCGGCATTCCTCGCCTTCAGCCGCACACCAGCCGATGCCTGCGTGGTCGAGGTTGGCCTGGGCGGGCGCTTGGATGCAACCAATGTGCTGGAGCCAGAGGCGCTGGCAGCATGCGGAATTGCCGCGCTGGGGATCGATCATGAGAAGTTTCTGCTCGCTCCGGAAGCTGGCGTTCCAGACAATCCGATGGCGCGCATCGGGTTTGAGAAAGCGGGGATCGCGAAAGAAAGCGTGCCTTTGGTGACTTTGTGCGAAGATTACTATGATGATCTTGCATATGAGGCGATCGCACAAGCCGCCTTGCGGGCGGGCGCGCGCCTGTGTGACAACGGGCAATGGGTTTACGTTGACCAAGGCTCCGCCCAGATACTTGACCATTACGACCAAGATGTAAGACTGGTCCCATCGATTCCAGGTCAACACCAGATATCAAACGTGGCGTTGGCGGCGACCATGTTATTGATACAAGACACGGTCCCGGTTTCTGTCGCTTCATTGGTAGCGGGCGCAAAACGGGCGAGTTGGCCAGCGCGGTTGCAGTGCCTGTCAGCGGGTCCCTTGGTCGGAAGCCGCAAAGTTTGGCTCGACGGTGGGCACAATCCTAATGCTGGCGCGATGCTGGGCGAGAATTTCGCCGGACAGCACGCCCATCTGATCATCGGCATGCTGGAGGCCAAAGACCCCGCTGCGCTGATCGAGCCTCTCTCTGCATCGCTAAAAAGTGTCACCGCCGTGCCAGTACCGGGGCACGAAGCGCATGGGGCAGAGGCATTTGCGGAAGCGAGCGCCGCACCCGATGTGCCAAGCGCCCTCGCCCGATTGCCGGATGATGGCTTGCCGGTGCTTATCGCAGGATCGCTTTATCTCGCGGGCGAAGTGCTGCGCCTCAACAACGAAGTACCGGACTAGCTCTCGGCAGTGGCCCGATTGGCGCGGGATTGGCGTATCCATTCGATTATGCACAGCACCACGGCCACCATTCCGATCAATGTGGTCAGGATGAAGACGTCGTAATATCCTTGCTCTTCGATCATTTGTCCCAATGCGCCGCGACCCAATGTGCCGACCAACAGCGTCAGCGACGACAGCAGAGCATATTGCACTGCGCTGTATCCCTTGGACACAATGCTGGAGAGGTAGGCGACAAATGCTGCTCCGGCGACACCGACCGCAATATTCTCGCCCGCAATCGCCATCATCAGCTTGGCCAGCGATGGATCGCCCCCCAATTGCGACACCAACCAAGTAAAGCCGGAGTTGTCGGCCACTGACTGCACGATTGCGCCGCCACGGGCCAAATCAGCGTATAGCAGATTGGTGGCTGCTGCGAAGAATGCCCCCAGCGTCAGGGTCAGCATGCGGCCGATTGCGGTCAGCAAATATCCGCCCAACGCCAGTCCGACCAGCAATGCTCCAACGCCGAAGAATTTGGATGCAACCGCGACCTCGTCCTTGGTATATTGCAACTCTCCGAGATAAAACGGATAGGCAAAGCTGCCCCAAATCGCGTCGGTAATGCGATAGGTTAGGACCAGAGCGATGACGATAATCATCGCCCAACCAAGCCGCCCTATCAGATCAGTAAGAGGCAGGATCAACGCGCGATAAAGGTGATCCATCGCCCGATCACGGCTGCCGGTGGCAGGTGCCGCCTGAGCCAGCAGATTGGTGCCCTTGCGCTCTTGCCGGACCAGCCAAGCGGCAACAATCGAGGGAATAACCACGGTTGCGATGACAATCAGCGGCCCCATGGTGGAGATAAACTCTACCGAGTCTGGCCGCGCATCGGGGTTGCTAGTCAGCGATCGAACCATAAAGACGCCGACTGTTACCAAGGCCCAACCCCACAGCAGAACCACCGTACCGAGCGAGTATGCCCGCAATCGAGGGGAAATCTGGCCCGGTTGGCGAAGACCATAGGGGTCTTCGGCAAGGTCCTGTCCGGTGTTCTCGACCTCGCTCGCATCGACATCGGGTGCCCACAGGCCAGCAAATCCGACCACCAACATCAACCCGCCCATGGTCAGATAGACTGTTGGCCAATCGGTCCGCGCGGCCAAAAACAGAGCCAGGGCCCCGCCCACCAGCGCGGCAATGCGGTATCCCATTTGATAGACAGTGGAGAGGATATCGATCGTCGCAACATCGTCAGCCACGTCGACCCGCCATGCGTCGATAACAACGTCTTGGGTCGCGCTGGCGAAGGCGGCCAGTCCAGCGAGCAGGCTGAAAATACCAATCGTCTCATTCGTCGGAGCGATAAAGCTGAGCGAGGTGAGCGCAGCACCGATCAGCAATTGCGCAGTGACGATCCACTGCTTGCGCTTGCCCAATTTGCGCAGCACCGGAATATCCACCCGGTCCAGCGCAGGCGACCACAGGAATTTGAAGGCATAGGCCAGTCCGACCAGGGAGAAGACGCCCATCGTCTCCAGATCGATCTCGCCGCTGTCAGAAAGCCATGCGTAAAGCGTGCCCAACACCAGAGCGTATGGCAGGCCGGCAGCAAAGCCGAACAACAGCATATAACCAGTTTTGCGATTGGACAGCGCAAGGGCCAATGCACGCCATGTCGACTTCTTCGTTTCGGCCTCGGCTTCCGCCATTCCCCTACGTCCTTTTAGATTTGCGCATTTTCTGCGACACTAGCGACAGATTTCGTAAATAGGAATTGGTCCAGCATAGGAATTGCACGTGAACAACACCGGTACGAAGGCGGGCGATAGTAATGCGGGGATAAAGCGTCCCACTGCTGGCCAATTGGCCTTGGCCAAGAAGGTCGAGCGCGCCGAAGCACGAACCACGACCGATATCTCTACCGTACCCGCCAGCGCCTATACCGATCCAGCACACTTCCAGCGCGAGAAGTCGGCGCTGTTCGATCGCCTGCCTCAAGTCATCGCGCCGTCAACGCTGGTCCCGGACCCGGGTATGGCGGTGCCGCATGATGCCACCGGACGCCCATTGCTGATTACGCGCGATGCCGATGGAATGGCCCATGTGTTCCACAATGTGTGCAGTCATCGCGGGACGCGCTTGGTCGAGGGTGAGGAGGTGCATTGCGCCAAACGCTTGGTCTGCCCCTATCACGCTTGGACATACCGCTTGGACGGCAAATTGCTCGCCCTGCCTCGGCCAGAGACATTTCCAGACATGGACAAGGCAGAATTTGGCCTGAAGGAATTGCCCAGTCTTGAGGCTGGCGGATTGATCTGGTTCGCACCGCAAGACGGCGCTGACTTTTCCGATGCTGCCAAGATCAGCGAAGATTTCGCCGCCTTTGGCCTGCCAGAAAGCCATTTGTTCCGGCGCAAATTGCATACGGTAAACGGCAATTGGAAGCTGATTATGGATGCTTTTCTGGAAAGCTATCATGTCACCCGCTTGCATGCCGACACCATTGGTCCATTCTTCAAGGATGGGATTACCGCCGGGGACGAGGTCGGCCCGCATATGCGCTCTGCCATTGGACGGCTGGAGGAAATGGAAGGCGTCGACCTGACCAATATGCATGCGATGCGGCAAGTGGTCACTTTCGCCTATCAATTGCTGCCCGCAACCATCGTCATCCCTAGCCCGGACTACATCAATGTCATGGTGCTGATGCCGCAAGCGCATGATGTGACATTGGTTGAGGATTTCATGCTGATTCCAGAGGAACCCACCACAGACAAAGCGCGCGATCACTGGGAACGCAGCTGGAAATTGTTGGATGGCGGTGTGTTTGCAAGCGAGGATTTCCGCGCCGCAGAGCTGGGCCAACAAGGTTTGGAAAGCGGCGTCATCGACACATTGACGCTGGGTACGTTGGAAGGCGGCATCTCGCGCTTTAACGAAATCGTTGAACAATCGTTGCGTGCAGCCAACTGAACGCCTAGCCGTGCGCCATGCCGACAAATCCTCCCCCTTCCGCTGATCGTCCCGAGGGCGATCGTATCGCCAAATTGCTCGCCCGTGCTGGTGTTGCCAGCAGGCGCGAGGTTGAGCGTATGATTGGCGAAGGCCGGGTGGCTATCAATGGCTTGATCGTGGAAACACCCGCGACCTTCTTGACCGATCTGGCCGGGGTAACGGTGGATGGAAAATTGGTGGGTAAGCCTGCCCCGACCCAGCTGTTTGCGTTTAACAAGCCAACCGGATTGATCACCGCAGAGCGCGACCCGACCGACCGCGCAACCATCTATACCGCGCTGCGCAATGCCTTGCCTAAGGACACGCCGCGGCTGATGCCCATTGGCCGTTTGGATGTGAACACAGAAGGGTTGTTGCTGCTGACCAATGATGGCGGATTGAAGCGGACGATGGAGCTGCCCTCGTCCAAAATCCCGCGCACCTATCGCGCCCGCACCTTTGGCGATGTGACCCAGAACCAGCTCGAAGATTTGATGGACGGCGTGACCATCGAAGGGGTCCATTACGGCGCGATCAATGCCAATCTGGAACGCAGCACGGGCCGCAATCAATGGGTCGAAATGACCATTACCGAAGGTAAGAATCGCGAGATCCGCAAAATTTTGGAGCATTTGGGACTCCAGGTAAGCCGCTTGATCCGCATCGCCTATGGTCCGTTTGAACTGGACGATCTGCCGCGCGGTGCCGCTGCCCCCATTCGCAAGCATGATCTGGAACGCTTTGTCGGCCAGCTCAAAAGCGCCCGCCAGAAGTAAGGTAGCATCGGATGCGAATTATTGCAGGCAATTGGCGGGGCAGAAATGTGGTCGCTCCTAAGGGTGAGGCAACCCGTCCAACCGCAGACCGGACCCGCGAAACCATGTTCAACATGCTCAACAGCCGATTGGGCAGTTTTGAAGATCTGCAAGTGGCAGATTTGTTCGCCGGATCAGGCGCACTGGGGCTGGAGGCACTGTCGCGCGGCGCGGCGCATTGCCACTTTGTCGAGCAGGAACCCGCCGCGATCAAGGCGATCCGTTCTAACATCGCGACATTCGATGCACGGGCCCAGACGGAAGTCACCCAAGGTTCGGTCATGACGCTGGCTCCGGCGCGCGCTCCGGTTGATCTGATGCTGCTCGACCCGCCCTATGGAACGGGCGCAGGCGCGGTTGCGCTCGACCGCTTGTTAAGGCTGGGCTGGATTGGTCCTGCGACGTGGATGGTGGTGGAAACCAGCGCCAAAGAAACGGTCGAAGTCAAAGGCCTGACGGTGGAAAAAGAGCGCCGCGTCGGCAAGGCAAAGCTGACGTTTTTGCGGATGGATCAATAGGCTGGTTCAACCCATTGCCTAGCCCTGATCTTCCTCGTCCGGCCAGCGGTCAAATTTCGGCAATTCATGGGCATTCTGCATCCAGCTAATCTGGTCTGCAATCTGGATATGCGCGCTCGGCTGGGCGGTGCTGGGCTCATCTAATGTCGCGGATTGAATATCGACCATGCCCGGCAGATTGACCTCATTTGAATAGAACAAGCCAGTGCCGCATTGGATGCAAAAATACCGCTTTCCGCTCTCTGACGATGCGTAAATCGCTGGTTCGCCGGTCACAGTAAGGCAGTCATCCGTGATCATGATCCAGCCCACCATCGGCGCACCCGATGTGCGCTGGCAATCGGAGCAATGGCACAGCAGATGGGCGACCGGATCGCCGTTCAATTCATATCGGATTGCACCGCAATGGCATCCACCTGTCAGCATCTGACTTCCCTCCTGCTTGTTCGCCTTGTCTTGCCTTCACTATCACCCGGCGAATGCATGTGTCGATAATCCAAGGAAGCGCTTGCGACAAGCGCCTGCGTTCCCTACTTGTTCACACCAATGGATAGTTCAAGTGCCCTCCCCGTTTCGCAAACCGAACCGCAAGTTCCCGCCTATGCCGCGCGGCTGAACCCGCCCCAGCGTGAGGCGGTTCTGACCACCGAGGGGCCAGTATTGATGTTGGCCGGTGCAGGCACGGGCAAGACCGCCGCGCTTACCTCTCGCCTTGCCCATTTGGTGGCGACCGGACGGGCATGGCCCAGCCAGATCCTGTGCGTGACCTTCACCAATAAGGCTGCGCGTGAAATGCGCGAGCGCGTGGGTCAGCATTTGGGCGAAGTGGCCGAGGGGATGCAATGGCTCGGCACGTTCCACTCAATTTGCGCCAAAATGCTGCGCCGTCATGCCGAACTGGTCGGACTGCAATCGAATTACACCATCATTGATCCCGATGATCAGCTGCGCCTGCTCAAGCAATTGATCGTGCAAAATGATCTGGATGAAAAACGTTGGCCAGCGCGCCAATTGGCCGGATTGATCGATCGGTGGAAAAACCGCGGGCTAAATCCGGGCGATCTGGATGCAGTGGAGAACGAAAGCTACGCCAATGGCCGGGGGCAGCAATTCTACCAGATGTATCAGGATCGGATGAAGGCGCTGAACGCGTGTGATTTTGGTGATCTCATGCTTCATATGCTCAATATTTTCCGCAAGCATCACGACGTGTTGGAAAGCTATCAGCAGCGCTACAAATACATTCTGGTCGACGAATATCAGGACACCAATGCGGTGCAATATCTGTGGCTGCGGCTGCTTGCGCAAAGCCACAAGAACATCTGTGTGGTGGGCGATGATGACCAGTCGATCTACTCTTGGCGCGGCGCAGAAGTGGCCAATATCCTGCGGTTTGAAAAGGATTTTCCCGGCGCAAAGGTGGTCAAACTGGAGCAGAATTACCGCTCGACGCCTGACATATTGGCGGCCGCATCAGGACTAATCCAATCCAACAGCGAACGCCATGAAAAGACTCTGTGGACCGAGGTCAATGGCGGCGACAAGGTCAAGATTATCGGGGTGTGGGACGCCCCCGAAGAGGCCCGCCGAGTGGGCGAAGCGATTGAGCGGCTGGAGCAAGAAGGTGCCGCGTTGGACCGGGTCGCAATCCTTATCCGGGCGCAATATCAAACCCGCGAATTTGAGGACCGGTTTATCCAGATCGGGATCAATTACCGGATTGTCGGCGGCTTTCGCTTTTACGAACGCGCGGAAATTCGCGATGCCCTCGCCTATCTACGGGTGATCGCGCAACCGCAAGATGATCTGGCGTTTGAGCGGATTTATAACCAGCCCAAGCGCGGGCTTGGCGCGAAAACACTGGAGAAAATGCACGCCCATTCGCGGCGCACCGGCCTGCCGCTGGCAGCGGCATCGTTGCAATTGGCCGACAGTGACGAGCTGCCCAAACGCGCCGCTGGCACGATTGGCGCGTTGATGCGGCAATTCTTGCATTGGCGCGAGCAGGCCGAGCAGGTCACCCCGTCCGATTTGTTGCGCATGGTGCTGGATGAAACCGGCTATCACGACATGCTCGAGAATGAGAAGACCGCCGAGAGCGCAGGTCGGTTGGAGAACCTATCTGAACTCGCGCGGGCGATGGAAGAATATGAAACGCTTGGCGATTTTCTCGAACATGTTGCCCTGGTGATGGACAATGACCGCGCCGATGATGGCGAGAAAGTCACCATCATGACCATGCACGGAGCCAAGGGTTTGGAATTTGAGCATGTGTTTCTGCCCGGATGGGAAGAAGGTGTGTTCCCATCGCAGCGATCGCTCGACGAAGGCGGCCTCGCCAGTCTGGAAGAGGAACGCCGCCTCGCTTACGTTGGCATCACCCGCGCGCGGCGGCACTGCACCATTTTGCACGCGGCCAACCGCCGCATTTATGGCCAATGGACCAGCTCCATCCCCAGCCGCTTTATCGAAGAATTGCCGGACGATCATATCGATCAGGAAAGCACCATGTCGGGCGGCGCATCCTTGTGGCGTGCCAATTGGTCAGAGCAAGATGACCCCTTCGCACATGTGTCGCAAGCCCGGCCCGAACGCGCCCAATCGCGCGGCCCCGGATGGCAACGCGCCATCGCCACTGGGTATGAGACCAAGCAGGCGCGCATACCGGACAACAAACGCTCTGCCGCCAGTCTCGCGGCCAAAGCGCGCAGCGATATCTCCATCGGTCAGCGGGTGTTTCACGACAAGTTCGGCTATGGATTTGTGATGGATCAAGAAGGCAATAAGCTTGAGATCGAGTTCGAGAAATCGGGCACCAAGCGCGTGATCGACAGCTTTGTGCAATTGGCGAATGAGGATGGCCAGCAATGATACCAGCTACCAATCTTACCGATGCATTTGAGCGCGTGACCGAATATTGGTCGCCCAAAGTGGTGGGCAAGGTGAACAATCAGTTGCTCAAAATCGCCAAGCTGAAGGGCGAATTTGTGTGGCATGATCACGTCAATGAAGACGAGCTGTTTTACATCGTCAAAGGCGAGCTGGAAATGCAGTTTGAAGGTGGCTCAACCCATCTGAAACAAGGTGATTTTCTGAATGTTCCCAAGGGGGTACGCCATAACCCTGTCGCCGCAGAAGAATGCTGGGTCATGCTGATTGAACCTGCATCGACTGCGCATACTGGCGACATTGTAACCGATGTGACCCGGTCTCTCGACGAGCAATATTAGCGCCGTCGCGCTCCGCCGCCGCCAGCACTGATTTATTGCGGGTTGGTTCGCCTTGCCGGAGGGTTCGCCCGCGTTGGGATTGTCGCATTGGTGCGCCTCGCCTTGGGTCGCCAATGGTCTGCTCTCAGTTTATACTCGTGGCCGCAAATGGTGCCTTGGTGGCATGAAAAATTGACCCCATTCGGGGGAAGTTTTACCCGAAGCTGGGGAAACCAAACCGGCCAGTCAAAATTGCGAGACCAGATGGCAATATCGACATAGGCCCGGCCGACCAGGCCCGGGGTCATTTGAAAGCCCAGATTGTAGACCGGATTCTTCACCGTAAATCGGCTGTAATGGTTCTTGTTGACCGCCAATGGATAGGCTTGGTCGCTGTTGGTCATGGACGTGGTGGTTTTTGCCACATGATCGCGCAAATCGAATTTTAGCCCATCGGAGAACAGTTCGAGCTTTATGGCCGGATGCACCTTTGCACCGACGGCACCAAAATGCGCTCTGCCCAGCAACAAATCAACTTGCTCGATCGTGCGGACAATCGGCGGCGTTGTTTCTCCGGGAGCAGGAGGTTTAAACTGCCCATTGCGAAACGGCGCCGGCAGCCTGTCGGTCAGATCTACACCAATATCGACCAGGCTAAGATTGCCTTTGCGATTGCCAGTCAGCTTATAGAGAAAGCCCGCATAGGCCTGCGCCTCGGCAACCAATTCCTGCCCACCAAAACGCTGCGAGCTGTGCAGGCCGGTGCGTGCATATTGATTGGTGTTGGCATTAACCGGGCGAAAGTCCGGAACGAAGAACGCGCGTTCATTGCCGTTTTTGTGACTATAGCGAAAGGTGCCATCCATCCGCACTGGAAAACGCAAGCCAAAGCCATATCCAAAGCCGGCATAAGGCTCGACATAATAGGTCCGTTTGCAGCCAAGCAGACACCATTTCACTGTGATGGACACCCGCTTGCGCCATTCATGGCTTCGCCCAAGAGTAAACCCGGTGAGATAAAACTCTCGATCAATTGCAATGTCTTGTTGAATATCGAGCTGCGGATTGGCCGCAAAATCTGTCATCCCTTGCGGGCGAGTTGGGGCGGTGCGCAGGCCGTCTGGCCCTTGGCGATGGGCTGGCGGTAAAGAGCTTTGATTGGCCGTTCCGCCCGCCGCCAAAATTCTGGCATCGGTGGCCGCCCGCTTGGCCGAAATTCGTGCAAGTTCAAAGCCGCCGCTCCGTGGCCGTTTCGCCTTGCCAAAATTTGGCCGAGCTTGAATCTGCAAATTTTGCGCTTCGAGATTGGGGACGAACATCACCTCCTCAATTTCAACTTCTGCTCGTCCCAACATTTCAGCCTGCAAGGACTGATCATCAAGCCGGCTGAGCTGGTCCGCTTGTGCAGAGCCAATTTGCGCACGGAATTCAGGATCGGCCAGATTTAGGCGCAATTGCGCGATGTCGCTGTCAATCTCGGCCTGTTGTTCAGCGGCCGCAGTGTTGGCGCTCGTCAACGCGTTTTGCCGGATAGAGGCATTGGCCACATACCGCGCCGAATTGCCGGGGTTGGTCTGTCGGGCCGTGCGCTGTGCGGGTGACATGTGGCGGAAGCATGCGACCCCTTGCGTTTCAACCGCTTGCCTGCGCTGCGGGTTGGTGCAAGTTCCAGGTTTGAGCTGATAAGCTAGGAATTGCCGCACGACCAAGCCTTCGTTTATCTCTGCAACCTCAAAGCTGTCAGCACGCACAGTGGCCAGCTGCGGCCTTGCCCTCAGCCTTTGTGCGACATTTACCGGCGCTGCTGGGTTGTCCAGCACTGGACGCATATTGGCCGTGCCTTGTTCCAGCTGAATAACAGGTTGCGCCCGCACAGCTTGCATTGTCAGCCTGCGCTCAACCGGTTTCGATTGCAGCAATGTCTGCATATCTCTTGCTTGTAGGATGGTTGAATTTGGCGGGGTCTCAATTTGCAGCTCGCCGGGTCGAGCAAGTTCTGTTCGCTGCACCTGTGCCACTTGCATCGTTTGGCTGTGAGCGGCGCTCCCGCCGGCCAAGCTCGAGCCCATCAGCGCTAAAAGATAAACATTGCGACGAACCATAAGACCCTCCCGATCCAATATCCTCGAGGTATTCTACACGAAGCCGTAAATCTAGATTGGACAAAGACGACTTGAGCAGGTTGGCCGAGCGAGAGGCTTCGCGGCGCTTTCCTACTTGGCTACGGTTTGCCAAGGCTAATGCTGCTCTTTCACACTGTCAGATCAACCCGCTGTAAACGCGAAACAGCCACAAAAGAGGCACAATTCGCCCCATAGGCGGCTAACTCCAATGTTGGGAAAGTGTCAAAATAGAAACTCGGGCGCAAACCACTAAAGTATAGATGGAAATGCGCAGAATCACCGCTTTTTACGGTGTCAAAAGTGTCAAAATAGAAACTTGAACCTTTGCCGGTAATTTCAAAGGTTTACCGGATTAGCCCTTAAAACCGAAATCCAAGAAACCAGGCTTGGGACCATTCCACTCGCCTGGCTCAACCGGAGTGTCATCTGCGTCCCTGCGACGATTTGAACGTGGTTTGGTTTCGGGTTTGGTTTCGGGTTTGGTTTCGGGCTTACTATCGTGTTCCTTAGCACCCTCATCGGCATGCTTGGGCTGATCGTCGTCCTTGCGTTTGCGCGGTGCAAGCTCTCGCTTGGCCCTAGGCGCTTTGTGTTCAGCTGCTTCCTCAGAAGCGTGCTCGGCTGCGGGAGTTTCGTCCCGTTTCGCATCATCGCGTTTCGAATTGCGCGAACGCAAAGGCCTCTTCTTTGGGGCCTCATCAGCATCAACACCGGCATCATCGCGCCCAGCATCGTCGCGATTACTGTCGTCTCGTTTTGTACGACTGGCTTTTTTGTCCGCCGACGGATCAATCAATTCAACCCGCACGTCTTCCTTGCCGAAAACCTTGATCTTGCTGCCGGTCAGTTTCTCGACATTGTCGATCGCCTCAGCGTCTGACTTGGTCACAAAAGTGAACGCTCGCCCTTTCGCACCTGCACGGCCAGTGCGTCCAATCCGGTGAACATAATCATCGGGATGCCACGGTGTGTCATAGTTAAACACATGGCTGACGCCTTTAATGTCCAGCCCGCGCGCAGCCACGTCCGAGGCAACCAGAATATTGATGTCGCCCGATTTGAACCGTTCGAGCTCTTTCTGGCGAGTGTTCTGGTCAATATCGCCGTGGATCTCGCCACTGCGGAAGCCATCGTTCTGCAATTTCTTGTTGAGTTCGCGAACCATTGTTTTCTTGTTGGAAAACACGATCGCGGTTTCAACGTGATCATTGCGCAAAATCCATTGCAAGGTCGACAGTTTCGCGCGCTGCTCAACATTGACCTTGAACGCAGTAATATCCTTGTTCGTGGTCGCCGCCCGGTTCACTTCAATCCGCTTGGGATTGCTGAGGAAGGTTTTGGCTAGCTTCTCAATAGGAGGCGGCATCGTTGCTGAAAACAGCATCGTCTGGCGCGTTTCAGGAAGCTTGGAACAGATGAATTCGATGTCCGGAATAAAGCCCATGTCGAGCATCCGGTCAGCTTCGTCGATGACCAGCAATTCACAGCCATTGAGCATGATTTTGCCACGCTCAAACAGATCCATCAGACGGCCCGGCGTCGCGATGAGGACATCAACGCCCTCGTCCAATGCCTTAACCTGGTCACCCATCTGTACGCCACCGATCAGCAGCGCCATTTTAAGGTCGTGATTTTGTCCGTATTTCTCAAAATTCTCAGCCACTTGAGCGGCCAATTCGCGGGTCGGCTCAAGAATGAGCGAGCGCGGCATGCGGGCCCGACGGCGGCCACTGGCCAGCACGTCAATCATGGGAAGTACAAAGCTGGCAGTCTTGCCTGTGCCCGTCTGCGCGATGCCGATGATGTCCTTCATCATCAACACGGGCGGGATGGCTTCTGCCTGAATGTCAGTGGGCTCAGTGTAGCCTGCCTCGGCTACGGCTTTGAGCAATTCTTCGGAAAGGCCGAGATCGGCGAATGTCATGCGTTTCAAATTGTCCGGGTTGATCGAGCTAAGAAACTCGATGTGTGCCACTTGCGGGAATTTCCGCAATGGTCGCCGCGCCCTTCGCTGAATTACCCCGACAAGTCAAGAAATGCGCCCGCCAAACCGTGGTAAATTGGCTACGCTAAGATCAGTCCTCTAAGGCGACCAGATGGCGAAACCGATCGATCTCGCACTTGGCCCCGGCCCGCGATTGCAGCTTGTCCCGGTCAACACACAGTTTCCCGTCCTTGTTTCGTTCAAGGTAAAAGCCAGAGTAAAAATCGCGCGAACGGCATGATTTTTCCAGCTTGGCGCTGACCACCCGCTTGTCGCGTAGATAGAGCAATAACCGGTTACCGCTGCCGGTTTGAACACCTGAGATACCCTCGATCGGAAGGCATTTTTCCATCTTGCGCTCTTCGTATTTTGGGGGCGCAGCCTGACGCGGAAGATCAGCGATTAGGTTCTGTCGAGGAGCGGTCTGTTGCGGCGCAATCCGGATCGTAACCCGCCGTTCAATCCGCACCTGTCGTTGGACCGGCACAGAGTAGAACGCATCAAATCGAGGGGTTTCACTTAAGGTTTCCGGCTTTGCAATCTTCTCGACCTTTTCCGGATCGAGCTGACTTATTGGGCCCGATGCAGACGGTCCCATAGTCACGCCGCCCAATGGCAATAGCAGCGCAATGGGCGCAAAAATGGCGATTAGGCCGTGCATCAGATTACCAGTTAGCCTCCAGCGAATTCGAGCGCAGAACTTATGGATCGAAGTCGGTGTTTCTATTCCCGATCCAGGCATGCTTTAGCAAGCAGAATTGAATGGCGGCTTAATCTGATCACCACAAATTGTTCAAACTCACTGGAGGCAGATGGCGCAGCACGGCATGTCAGGCTGGAAAAACATTGCGCTGTTTGTCATAGGACCACCATGACCCAAGCCGACCAATCCCCCCAACCTATCGCCGATTTTTGCCAAAAAGCGACCGAGTTGCTCGGTGGCCGGGGCTTCACATGCGACCCAGACTTGCTCGAACCTTGGCTGACCGATTGGCGCGGTCGGTTCAGCGGAAATGCGTTGGGATTGGCATCGCCCGGTTCAACAGCGGAAGTCGCAGCATTTGTGAAACTGTGCGGCGATTTTGGCATCCCGATCGTCCCGCAAGGCGGCAACAGCGGCATGTCGGGGGGCGCAACACCGGACGAAAGCGGCGAAACGGTTCTGCTGTCACTGCGGCGCATGGACCGGATCCGTAGTTTCGATTCCGAAGCCATGCAGATCGTGTGCGAGGCGGGATTGATCCTGCAGAATTTGCACGAAACGGCCGAGCGCAAGAATTTGCGCTTCCCCCTCACGCTGGGCGGCAAGGGATCGGCAACCATTGGCGGTCTGATATCGACCAATGCTGGCGGCACCCAAGTGCTGCAACATGGGACGATGCGCGCGCAGGTGTTGGGCATTGAGGCTGTGTTGGCCGATGGACAGGTGTTCGACGCCCTAACCTCTTTGAAGAAGGACAATCGCGGCTTTGACCTCAAGCAATTGCTGATCGGGTCAGAAGGAACTTTGGGTATTGTAACCGCGGCCACATTGCGGTTGCTGCCCGCCATCGGTGACCGAGTGGTGGCATGGGTCGGCCTCGAAAATATCGCCGCCGCGCGCAGCCTGCTCGTCCAGTTTGAGAGCAAGCTTGGCCAAGAATTGGAAGGTTTCGAAGTCGTTCCCGAGCATTGCCTAGACAGTGTGCTCGATCATTTGCCCGATGCTCGCTCGCCCCTTCAATCACGCCATCCATGGAATGCACTGGTGGAATTGGTGGCCAAGCCTGGCGAAGAGGCGGCATTGCGCGAACAAACAGAAGCTTGTTTGGCGCAGGCAATGGAAGATGGCCTGGTGCAGGATGCGACCATTGCCGCAAACGAGAGCCAGGCTGAGGAATTTTGGGCATTGCGCGATTCCATTGCCCCTGCAGAGCGAGCAATTGGACCGGCGATGCAGCATGACATCTCCGTTCCGGTCGCCGCTATGCCCGAATTCATCGAGGCCGCCATCCCTTCGGTCGAAGGTCAGTTTCCCGGGGTGACCGGCGCGGCCTTTGGTCATTTGGGCGACGGCAATGTTCACTTTCACGTTCTGGCACCCGGCGGCGCAGTGCCGGGCGAATGGGAAGAAGGAACGGGCAAGGAAATCAGCCGCTTCGTCCATGATCTGGTGTCTCAATGGGGCGGTTCGATCAGCGCGGAACATGGCATTGGCCAGATGAAGCGTGACGAGCTGGGCCGCTTGGGCGATCCGGTCGCAATTTCCCTGATGCAGAGCGTGAAGTCAGCGCTTGATCCGACCGGACTTCTCAACCCCGGAAAACTCGTTCCGCTTGCACCAGAACGCATGAACGCCTAAAGCGCCCGCGTCCGGTCTGCTGGGCTTCCATATACGGGAATTCAGACAAGCCGCTTTCACATATCTAATATTGTCTTCGGAGAGAATTCATGGCCAGCGCGCCGCAGCCCAACCTGCCACTGTTTTACAACGACCTCATGCCGCTCAACAGCCGCGATCATAAAGGCTGGAAGGCCAAAAACTTCGCGGATTTGAGCCATTTGACAAAAACCCACGCGATCCCGCTGACGATTGACGAATTTGTCGATGCACAGCGCAACTATCCGGTTGTGTTTACAGCTGGTGATGACCCTCTGCCGATTGCGTTGATGGGCCTCAATGAAGGCGTGAATGTTTTCATCGATAGTGAGAACAAGCTGGCAGCTGGCAATTATCTGCCTGCCTATGCACGCCGTTACCCCTTTATGCTGGCGCGCCTGCAAGAAGATTCACAGGATATGTCCCTGTGCTTTGATCCATCCGCCGGAATTGTTGCTGACCAGAAAGAAGGCAACGAGCTGTTCACGGATGAGAATGGGGCAACCGAATACACCCAACAAATCCTCGATTTCTGCCAAAAATTCGAAGAATCCGGGCAGCGGACCAAGGCCTTCATCGAAGAAATGAAGAAGCACGATCTGTTCATGGAGGGCGAAGTTGCCATCACTCAGCCGGAAAACCCCGATAAGCCTTATGTTTATCGCGGCTTCCAAATGATCGACGAGCAAAAGCTGCGTGATCTGGATGCTGAAACGATCAAGACGATGAATTCGAACGGAATTTTGTCCCTCATTCTATCGCATTTGTTCTCGCTTGGCCTGATGCGTACAGTGTTCTTGCTGCAGCAGGAGCAAGGCAAGGGTCCGGAAATTCAACCGGCCAGCTAATCCGATACCCTGCTGGGCCAACAATCCAGCAAACAAAGTAAAAATTTGACCAGCGTAGCCCTTGAACAGGTGTTGCGCTGGTCTTATTTATTGGTGGTCGGCAGAGCCCCCCCTCATAGCTCTCCCGACACATGCACTGAAAGGTGCATACCCTCCCTGAACTTGGCCACCTCGTGCATTTGCACGGGGTGGTTTTTTCGTTTCACGGGGATCGTTTTACTCGGCAGCTTGGGCGAAATCGCCGCCTAGCCCCAAATGGGGTGACAATTGCGCTGTCACGGAACTCAATTGTCGGACAAGGCCAGCCAATAGCTGCGCCACTGCAGGCATCTTCGCACTTGGCTGCTCCATCCTGTGATCGAGATAGGCAGAACGGCACACTTCCACTTGCACCGCATGAATACCGCGCGCCGGCAAGGAATGGTGATCCAGCACAAATCCGCCGGCATAAGGACGGTTGTGCGCCGCCATTTCGCCAGCAGCCTCAAAATGTCGGAAAGCATGAGCGATTAGGCTCGAATCGCATGATGCACCGAACCGGTCACCCAACACAAAGCCTGGCGCTCGATCCTGTCCAAATTGCCGTTTCAACGGGGGCATAGAGTGCAAATCAACCAGCAATGCCGCACCCCATTGGTCGCGCAAGCGGGCCAATTCTTTGCCCAAAGCCTTGTGATAAGGCCGGTGAATACCCTCGATCCGTGCGTCCAATTCAGCTGTATCAATGGGTGTTTTCCAGATCTCGCCAAATCCGGGCAGTCTGCGCGGAACCAAGCCCAGCCCGCTGCGCGCACGCCGATTGGATTGCGAATTGCGCGGAACACCCGGTGGCTTGCCCGAAATCATGCCCCAATCGACATCGTCGGTCGCACGGTTGAGATCGAGCATGGCGCGCGGCGCATGCGCGACCAGCAATGACGCATCGGTTTGCCGCGCAATTTCGCCGGCCAAAGCATCGACATAGCGATCCTCCAGCCTCAGCGCGCAATAATCAGGCTCCCTCATCGCCGAGCGTAGATTTTCCGGATAATCACGTCCGCCATGGGGCGCCGCGATCAACACCGGGACCATTTGGTTAGCCGGAGTGGTAAATGTGAACGCTTTTGCCTCGGGCCGGCCGGATATGAAGCCACCACTATATGAGCCCCTATTGTCGCCGCCGTAATTGGGCGAATCAGAGGTGTGAGGCGTTTTCTGCGACATAGAGGGCCGTGCTGCCTGTTGCCGGACGATCTGTCAAAGAAGCGAAAATGCGGCCTACGACAAAGAATTCTTAAATTGTTCCGGCTAGATGGGCTGCATGACAGTGACACCAAATTTGCGAATCCTCCTGGCAGAGGACGAAGAGGCTATGCGCACCTATCTGGAGCGCGCCTTGGTTAAGGCCGGCTATGATGTGGTTGCGGTTGACCGCGGCACGGAGGCCGTTCCCTTGCTCAAAGAGCAGGAGTTTGACCTCTTGTTGTCCGACATCGTCATGCCCGAGATGGACGGGATAGAGCTGGCGCAGAAATGCGCCGAGCTGAGCCCGCGAACCAAGGTCATGTTCATTACCGGATTCGCGGCCGTTTCGCTGCGAGCGAGCCGCGAACAACCGCATGCAAAGGTACTGTCAAAGCCATTCCATCTGCGCGATTTGGTGCTGGAAGTGGAACGAGTCTTCGAAGATCAGGCCGAAGCCAGCCTCTCCTAAGCGAATATCCCCTTGCGTGGCACTATCAGTGCGGCTAGAGCGCGCGCCTGCCGCAACGTAGCGGCTTAATCCGACAGTGTGGGCGTATAGCTCAGTGGTAGAGCACTGTATTGACATTGCAGGGGTCGGGAGTTCAACTCTCTCTACGCCCACCATCGGATGAAACCGCTTCGGCAGATTGAGCCCGCCTATCACGGCGGGCTTTTTCGTTTCACGCGATTCTCGGCTCAAACCTTGCACCTTGCCCGTCCTCTGCTAAAGCGCACTCAAGGTTTCTCCCCCTTTTCAGACAGACAAATATACACAGGGCAATTATGCAGAAAATTCAGGTTAAGAACCCGGTCGTCGAGCTTGATGGCGACGAGATGACAAGAATCATTTGGCAGTGGATCCGCGAACGCTTGATCCTGCCTTATCTCGATGTTGATCTGAAGTATTATGATCTGTCGATTGAAAAGCGTGACGAGACCGACGATCAGATAACGATTGATGCCGCCAATGCGATCAAGGAACATGGCGTCGGCGTAAAATGCGCCACCATCACTCCTGATGAAGCGCGCGTTGAAGAATTTGACCTGAAGAAAATGTGGCGCTCGCCCAATGGCACGATCCGCAACATTTTGGGCGGTGTGGTTTTCCGCGAGCCCATCGTAATCGACAATGTACCGCGCCTGGTCCCAGGCTGGACCGATCCGATCGTGGTTGGCCGTCACGCCTTTGGTGACCAATATCGTGCGACTGACACTTTGATCCCCGGCCCCGGCAAGCTGCGTCTGGTGTTCGAAGGTGCCGACGGCAAGAACCTTGATCTGGAAGTGTTCGAGTTTGAAAGCTCTGGCGTTGCCATGGCGATGTACAATTTGGACGATTCCATCCGCGACTTTGCACGCGCCTCCATGAACTATGGTTTGGACCGCAAATGGCCGGTTTACCTTTCGACCAAGAACACGATCATGAAAGCCTATGATGGCCGCTTCAAAGATTTGTTCGAAGAAGTGTTCGAAGCTGAATTTAAAGACAAATTTGCGGAAGCTGGCATTCATTACGAGCACCGCCTGATCGACGATATGGTTGCCGCCGCGATGAAGTGGAACGGCAAATTCGTCTGGGCGTGTAAGAATTATGACGGCGATGTTCAGTCTGACACTGTTGCTCAAGGTTTTGGTTCGCTCGGCCTCATGACGTCAGTTTTGATGACCCCATCGGGCGATTGCGTCGAAGCCGAAGCCGCCCACGGCACGGTGACCCGTCACTATCGCCAACACGAGCAAGGCAAAGCGACCAGCACTAACCCCATCGCATCGATCTTCGCTTGGACGCGCGGCCTGATGTATCGTGGCAAATTCGATAACACCCCGGATGTTGTGACATTCGCTGAAACGCTTGAGCGGGTCTGCATCGAAACGGTTGAAAAAGGTCAGATGACCAAGGATTTGGCGCTGTTGATCGGTCCAGAGCAAAACTGGCTGACCACTGAACAGTTCTTCGAAGCGATTGTTTCCAATCTTGAAGCGGAGATGGCCGGCTAACAAGCTGACCTGAAATCGAAATTTGAAAGGGGAGGCTTCGGTCTCCCCTTTTTCGTTTAGCCGATGATCATGGCCGAATTGCGCAAAGTTCTTCGCAATCAATTGCCCTGTGCAGGTGACAGAGGAAGCGAGTGCGATTAGTCACTAAGAGTGGCCGGCGAACTTGCACCCTCCCCTATGTTGTCCGATGCGCTGGTGATCCTTGGCGCAGCCGGCATCGTTATCCCGGTTTTTACGCGGTTCCGGATCACCCCTGTTATTGGGTTCATCCTGATCGGCATTTTGGTCGGGCCATTTGGACTCGGCAGCATGGTCTATGAATATTCTTGGCTAGGCCATGTGACCATATCGGACCCCGACGGGCTCGACCTGTTCGCAGAGTTCGGGATCATCTTGCTGCTGTTCACCATCGGGCTTGAGCTGTCGTTCAAACGCTTGTGGCAAATGCGACGACTGGTCTTTGGCCTTGGCGCGCTTGAGCTTATGATTATCGGCTCGTCACTCGCCATTGCGCTCTCGATGATGGGGCAGTTTTGGACCGGGGCGTTGGCGCTCGGCTTTGCCCTTGCCTTTTCCTCCACCGCGATCGTACTACCGATTTCCGGGACTACTTCTCCTGTCGGCAGAGCCGCATTGTCGATGTTGTTGTTCGAAGACATCATGATTGTCCCGATCGTGTTTATCTTGGGCGCGATGGCCCCGAACGCCCAGTCAGAAGGCTGGGAAGGTCTGGTCACAACCCTGTGGCAAGGCGGGCTGGTGGTGGCTGCCCTACTAGTCCTAGGCCGATTGGCCTTGCCGCCGTTGTTTGCGCAAGCTGCCCGCACCAAAAGCCCAGAGCTGTTTCTGGCGGCATCATTGCTCGTCGTCATCGGATCGAGCTTGGCCACGGCTGCGGTTGGCCTATCACCAATTGTTGGCGCCTTGATCGCTGGCTTGCTGATCGCAGAGACCGAGTATCACGGCGAGGTCGAGGGCATTATGGAGCCGTTCAAGGGCCTCGCTCTTGGTGTGTTCCTGATCACCGTCGGGATGAGCATCGACCTGTCGACAATCTGGAGCAATCTGGGCTCAATTCTGGCTGCGGTGGTCATGGTTCTGGTGTTCAAGGCCTGCGTTACCGGTCTCCTTCTGCGGCTAATGGGCGCTCGGCGCAGCACTTCGGCGGAAACGGGCGTGTTGATGGCCAGCCCGAGCGAAACGACATTGATCGTTCTGGCAGCGGCCGGTTCGGCGATGCTGATCCAGCCCGGCACAGCGCAATTCTGGCAAATCGTCACCGCTATCGGACTAACGGTGACACCTTTGCTTGCCAAACTTGGCCGGATAATTGCCCTAAGAGTCGAAGCGGTACCCGAATTGCCCGATGACGACCCATCAGAAGGGCGCACGATTATCATTGGTGTCGGACGGGTCGGGCGATTGGTCGCAGACATGTTGGCGACCCATGACAAACCCTATGTGGTGATCGATTCCGATGCCGATCTGATCGCCTTTGCCAAGCGCAAGGGGTATCGCGCGACCTTTGGCGATGCAGCCCGCGGCGATGCCTTGTCGCGCCTGGGAATTGAGAATGCAGCAGCCGTCATTCTGACCATGGATGAACCGGTTCTGGCCCAACGCCTTGTGACCCGGCTGCGCAAGAATTATCCTGACTTGTTGATCGTTGCCCGCGCCCGCGACACGAAACACGCCGCCGAATTGTATCGCGCAGGGGCAAGCCATGCGGTGCCAGAGAACCTCGAAAGCTCGCTCCAATTATCAGAAGCCGTATTGGTCGACATCGGAGTGCCGATGGGGCCTGTTATCGCTTCGATCCATGAAAAGCGTGACGAATTCCGCGAGCAATTGGAGCGCGACGGCAATCTCGACCGCAAGCCGGAATTGCGTACGAGAACGATGGAGAGCTGAAGTTTCTCGCCATCAGCGGCGAATTGGCAGGAGAGAATTGAGTGGCAAAAAGTTCAGCTCAGGATCAAGCGGTGGCTGGGCAATGTCCCTGCGGCGCGTGCAAGATCGAGCTTCAGCAAATGCCCAGTGTGCGATTTTACTGTCACTGCACGATTTGCCAATCCGTTTATCCCAGCGGTTTTGGTGACGCCACACTGATGTTGGCCAGCAAGGTCAGCGTGCTGACGCCTGATGCCATCGCCTATACACAGCACATGAAAAAGGGCGGGTTGCAACGCGGAACCTGCCGCAATTGCGATCACCCGGTTTTGGCCCATTTGGACAGCCCGATCATGCCAAAGCTGGCGTTTGTCCCATCTGCGATAATTCCTGATCAGTCGGACAAACCCCAGTCCGCGCGCCACATTTTCTACGGTACTCGCGCCGCGGACGTGCAAGACAATCTACCCAAAACTCACGGAGATGCCGCCAGCATGATGGTGTTTACGCCATCTGTGCTCAAAGTGGTATTTGGCGGTTAGGCCTGATCGATCTGAGAACGAACGGTGAAGTCCTAACCCGCGATCACGGCACGAACCGCCGCCAGCGCATCCTCGCCTTTGTCGCCATCGGGTCCGCCGCCTTGCGCCATGTCAGGTCGTCCTCCGCCGCCTTTGCCGCCTAGAGCCTCTACGCCGACGCGCACCAGATCGACAGCGCTGAAACGCTCGGTCAAATCATCGGTTACGCCCACCGCAAAGGCCGCCTTGCCATCATTGACCGCACAAACCGCCGCGACGCCGCTGCCGATGCGTGACTTTGCCTCATCCAACAGCGGGCGCAATTCTCTCGGATTAAGGCCGTTCAAGACCTGCCCGCTGAAGGCTACGCCGCCAATATCCTCGTCGGCTGGGCCATCAGATGCGGTACCGCCCCCGCCTCCACCTAATGCGAGAGCTTTCTGAGCCTCTGCCAATTCTTTTTCGAGCCGCCGCCGATCTTCGAGCAAGGCAGCGATGCGCGCCGGTACTTCCTCTGGGGTCGCACGGATCGCGCTCGCGGCCACTTTCAATGCTTCTTCGCGGCCCACCAGCCATTCGCGGGCTGCCTCTCCGGTCAGAGCCTCGATCCGGCGAACACCAGAGCTAACCGCGCCTTCAGAAACGATGCGAAACACGCCAATATCGCCTGTCGCCCTCACATGGGTGCCGCCGCACAATTCGACCGAATAATTGCGGCCGGTCTCGCCGTGACGGCCCATCGACAACACGCGAACCTCGTCACCATATTTCTCGCCGAACAAGGCCAGTGCGCCAGCGTCAACCGCCTCGTCCGGGCTCATTAGCCGTGTCGAGACGTCCACATTCGCCTGAATCTCCAAATTCACTTCGGCTTCGATTGCTGCGATATCCTCGGCCGACAAAGGCTTGGGATGGGAGAAGTCAAACCGTAGTCGGTCCTCTGCCACCAGAGAGCCCTTTTGCGTCACGTGATCGCCCAATTGATTGCGTAAGGCCGCATGCACCAAATGGGTCGCGGAGTGGTTGGACCGGATCTTGTCGCGGCGCTGTACGTCCACATCGAGATGCACTGTCGCCCCCTTGTTCAAGAAGCCAGCGGTGATCGTGCCGGTCATGGCATGCAATTTGCCCAGCGGCTTGCTGGTATCCTCGACCTCCATGCGCAGCCCATCGGCATCAGTGATCAACCCAGTATCGCCCGATTGACCACCGGATTCGCCATAAAACGGCGTCTGATTGGCGATGACGGTGACCTTGTCACCCTTGCCCGCCATATCGGTCTGATTGCCATCAGCATCGAGGATCGCCTGCACAATGCCCTCGCCCGATGTGGAGCTGTAGCCGGTAAACTCACTGGCCCCTTCACTCTCGGCAATGTCGAACCATACCGCACCAGAAGCAGCCTCGCCGGAGCCTTTCCATGCTGCACGAGCTGCGGCCTTCTGACGGTCCATCGCGCTGTCAAAGCCAGCCCGGTCCACCCCGAGCCCGCGCGAACGCAATGCATCCTCGGTCAGATCATAGGGAAAGCCATAGGTGTCGTAGAGCTTGAAAGCGGTTTCGCCGTCCAGCTCGCCACCCTCGCCCATATCGCCGGTTGCCTCGTCCAACAGGCGCAATCCATTCTTAAGCGTCCGACGGAATTGGGTTTCCTCGCGTTCCAACACTTCCTCAATCAGTGCCTGACCACGCTGGAGCTCTGGATAGGCTTGGCCCATCTCTGTCACCAATGCTGGCACAAGACGGTGCATCAATGGCTCGCTGGCACCGAGTAAATGGGCATGGCGCATCGCTCGGCGCATGATCCGGCGCAGCACATAGCCGCGACCTTCATTGGACGGCAGCACACCATCCGCCATCAAGAAACCGCTGGACCGCAAATGGTCTGCGATAACCCGGTGGCTGGCGGCATTGTCGCCCTCTGCCTTGACCGAAGTCAGGCCTTCCGATGCACCGATCAGCGCCTTGAAAGTGTCCGTTTCGTAATTGTCGTGAACGCCCTGCATCACCGCAGCAATACGCTCCAGCCCCATTCCGGTGTCGATCGAAGGCTTGGGCAGCGCCTCTCGATTGCCTGCCTTGTCCTGCTCAAATTGCATGAAGACGAGGTTCCAAATCTCGACAAAGCGGTCGCCATCCTCGTCCGGGCTACCCGGAGGGCCACCAGCAATATGATCACCATGATCGTAGAATATCTCAGAACATGGCCCGCACGGCCCAGTGTCACCCATCGACCAAAAATTGTCATTGGTTGGGATGCGGATAATGCGGTCTTCGGGAAGACCGGCAATCTTGCGCCACAGGTCAAATGCCTCGTCATCGGTGTGATAGACCGTTGCGGTTAGCTTGTCCGGCGATAGGCCCCATTCCTTGGTCAACAATGTCCAGGCGTGAAGGATCGCTTCTTCTTTGAAGTAATCGCCGAAGGAAAAATTGCCTAACATCTCAAAGAAGGTGTGATGCCGAGCGGTATAGCCGACATTGTCGAGATCATTGTGCTTACCCCCAGCCCGGACGCATTTCTGCGAGCTGGTGGCGCGCGGTGCCGGTGGCACTTCCAAGCCAGTGAACACATTCTTGAATGGTACCATTCCGGCATTGATAAACATCAAAGTCGGATCGTTATACGGCACCAGCGGAGCGCTGGCCGCTTCAGCGTGATCGGCCCCGGCAAAATAGTCGAGGAAAGACCGGCGAATTTCGTTAGTCGACGTCATATATCGCAGGTAAGCAATCCTGCCTCCAGCCACAAGCAGTGATTGAGAGTTCTTACACCGACATTTGGAAAAGAGGAGCTACCCTGGCTGCAGAGGGGGCCTCTGAGACGCCTTGAGCAGATGGTTTCTGCCCCAAAACGATCCGAACCAGATCAGTTGGCCAAATATCAAGCGCCCAACGAAAAGCCGGCGCGGCGCCCATTAAGGGTGCACACGCCGGCGTTCCGTTCTTTCGGGCGAATATTCATGCCCGCTTGAGGTTATGCGTCAGGTTCCGCGTCCGGTCCTACCATCATCTCCTCGGCCACCTCGTCGGTGCGGCCGCGAATGGCGGCTTCCAACTTGGCGCAAATCTCGGGATTTTCCTTCATGTAATTCTTGGCGTTCTCGCGGCCTTGGCCAATCCGGATGCTATCGTAAGAGAACCAGCTGCCTGATTTCTCAACAATTCCAGCCTTGACCCCAAGATCGATAATCTCACCAATCTTGGAGATCCCTTCGCCATACATAATATCAAATTCGACCTGCTTGAACGGCGGGGCAACCTTGTTCTTGACCACTTTGACACGGGTCGAGTTGCCGATCACTTCGTCGCGATCCTTGATCTGACCGGTCCGGCGAATGTCGAGCCGAACAGAAGCGTAGAACTTCAGTGCATTACCACCCGAGGTCACTTCCGGGTTGCCGTACATCACGCCAATTTTCATCCGCAATTGGTTGATGAAAATCACCATACATTTGGAGCGGTTGATCGAACCGGTCAGCTTGCGCAGGCTCTGCGACATCAAACGTGCCTGTAGACCAACGTGGGAATCGCCCATCTCGCCTTCAATCTCGGCCCGGGGAACCAGTGCCGCGACCGAATCGATTACCAGAATATCAATCGCATTGGAGCGAACCAGCGTATCGGTAATCTCCAGCGCTTGCTCACCAGTATCAGGTTGCGACACAATCAACTCGTCAATGTCGACGCCCAGTTTCTTGGCATACACAGGGTCCAGCGCGTGTTCTGCGTCAACGAATGCGGCAGTGCCGCCATTCTTCTGCGCTTCGGCGATGACATGCAAAGCAAGCGTCGTCTTACCCGAGCTTTCCGGCCCATACACTTCGATAACCCGCCCCTTGGGCAGGCCACCAATACCAAGAGCGATATCCAGACCAAGCGAACCGGTCGAGATTGCTTCGACATTCATCGCTTCTCTAGAGCCCAGCTTCATCGCTGAACCTTTGCCGAATGCCCGGTCAATTTGAGCAAGTGCGGCGTCGAGCGCCTTTTGACGATCCACGGATTTTTCCTTTTCTACGAGCTTTAGATTGGTCGCCATCGCACGGGTTCCTTCGCTTGCCTAGGGGCATGACAGAGTTTTAAACTGCCCCTTTCTTGAGAACCTATGTATCGGGTTTGTTCCAAAAGAACAAGAGTGGAACAAAACTTTTTTCTTCGGGGCCCTATTCCACTGTCGCAGCCGCCGCCCGCAGAACCATCGCAACCTTGTCGCCAATTTGCTGAACGCTGAACGGTTTGGGCATGAAATGCATCTTGGGGATGTCGATATCCTTGCGCAATTGTTCCTCGGCATAGCCGGACATAAACAGGATCGGGATATCAGGCTGCAATTCGCGAATGCCGCGTGCCATCGCCGGGCCATCCATTCCCGGCATCACCACATCGCTGACGATCAAATCGAACTCGCCGCCATTGGTGATCTCGGCCAGCCCCTCTTCACCATCACTGCATGCGGTAACTGAATAGCCCGCCCGCGACAGGGCCCGTTCGGCCACCGCGCGCACCATATCCTCGTCCTCGACCAGCAGTATGCGTCCGCCGCCAGACCATTCGCTTGACGGCTTTGGTGCCTCTTCGACTGGCTTCTTGGGCATCTCGCCCTTGTGAACCGGGAGATAGACTGTGAATTGAGCGCCAACTGGTATGCCGTCATCGCCATCAACATTGTTGGCGAAGATAAATCCGCCCGATTGTTTGACGATACCGTAAGCGGTGGAAAGGCCGAGACCAGTGCCCTTCCCCTGTTCCTTGGTGGTGAAGAAAGGTTCGAACAATTTGGGCAGCACGTCGGGCGGAACTCCCCCGCCAGTATCCTGTACCACCAACACGGTATAATCCGCCGCTGGCAAAATATCCGAGCGCATTTTGGCAACATCGCGGGTGCTCAGATGGCGCGTCGACAAGGCGATGCGTCCGGTGCCGTTGCCGCTCGACTGGATTGCGTCGCGCGCATTCACAGCCAGGTTCATAATCACCTGTTCCAGCTGTTGTGGGTCGGCCCGCACTGGTCCCAAATCACGATCATGGGTGACTTGATAGTCAATCTTTTCACCCAGCAGACGCGAGATTAGCGGCCCAACTTCGCTCACCACATCGGGCAATTGAATGATTTCTGGGCGCAAGGTTTGCTGGCGCGAGAAGGCGAGCAATTGCCGCGTTAATGAAGCAGCGCGGTTCGAATTGGCCTGAATTTGCTGGATATCGTCATAATCGCTGTCGCCCGGCGTGTGCCTCAGCAACATCAGGTCGCAGGTGCCGATAATCGCGGTCAGCACATTGTTAAAGTCATGCGCGACGCCGCCAGCAAGCTGGCCCACCGCTTGCATCTTGGTTGCTTGGGCGACTTGCCTTTTGAGCTGCGTTTCCTCGCTCGAATCGGACAGGCTAAGCAGCACGGCAGCCTCGCCGAGGCCGCGCACACCCGATAGGCCGAGCGAAACCGGTTCGTCCGGCCGTGGCGCCATGCGGATCGCCATGTCGCCGCTGGTCGCTGGCCCGCGCCCGTGACGACGCACTGCATCGGACATTGCGGCCTTATCCTCTTGAACCACCAGATCAGTGGGAAATGCGGGCAGGCCCTTTCCTTCGCGCTCTACCGAACGCAGGAACGCCTCGTTGCCGAACAAGAACCGGCCATCGCGATCGGTCATCGCCAATCCAAGAGGAAGCTGCCCCAACAATGCCTCTAGTTGAGCAACGCCTGCTTGCGAGGATCCATCCCAGCCCCCGCCAATGCCAACCCCGCCATCGACCAATAGCATGAGCGATTGCGCCTCGTCGGGGCCGAGCAATGCTGGCTCGTCGGGATCATCCAATCCGACATAGATCAGGGTTTGCGGTGTTCCGCCGCGCCCCTCTCGGGAGAAGAAAATCCGCTCACGGTCATCCGAGCGCAGGAACGAGACATAGTCTTGCCCGACCAATGTCGCCTTGGCATCGCCCGCGGCCCGCTCTGCGAAGCCGGCGCTTACGCTTTTGATGACGCCCTCTGGATTGGTGACCACGGCCTCAATCCCGGCGCGCGACAACATGCGTCCGAACGGTCCCGTCACATCATAATTTTTCAGAGTGTCTGCAACTTCGGGCTCGATCGGAGTGAAGCGCCAAATCAAATGGTCATCACCGCGCCCTGCCCGGCGAGCACTGACGCACCAATTCTTGGCATTGTTATCGTCTTGACCCAATTCGTCTGCGCTGGCTTGTCCATCACGCCAAGCTTCTCTCGCCAGCCGAGTGAGGGTTTCCAAATCACCGCGATCAAACGGCAGATTGGGGGGAGCATTGGCAACGCCGAACCAGTCGACATAGGCTTTGCTCGCACAAGTTAGTCGGTTGGCCCGGTCGGTAATCGCAATGCCGACATCAGCCTCAACAGCAGCCTGTTCAATCGCAGCAATTGTTACCGACCAATCGGGCGAGGCCAGAACTTCACTGTGCGTGGCGGTCCGCATCCGCTCAAACGCCAACCCTGCCCCGAGCAGCACCGCAACGCCCAAGGCAAAGGCCAATACTAACAGCAACTCGCCACTGGCCAACCACAACACAATGCTGCTGGCGATCAGGGCCAGCGCGATCCCGCCGATCAGGAATATTGGACGGTTCCCAACGACAAGCTGCGCATCGATCATGGCTGGATCACGCTTCACTTGCATTTAGGCGCTCGTCCAGACGGGCCTCCATCTTGCGCAAACGCTTTGCTCTACGCCGCGCAACACGGAAACGCCAAAAGAAGCTGGCGATCACATATCCCAGGGCGGATGATACGATGGCTAAGGTGACAAAGCCGAATGCTGTTACTCCGGCCAATTCAAAGAATGTGGCGAGCACGCCGCGATCATCAGCGATCTGCTCTGCAGCACCGGGGCCGACAGCTGCGTCAATATTCAGCATCAGCTCGCCAACCTCTTTGGCCACCACCACCCAGAAAGGGAAGGTGAACGGGTTGGTCACAAAGGTAACCGCTGCGGATAAAGGAACATTGGCGCGCGCAGGCAAAGCTAGAAAGGCTGCCAGAAATATCTGCCCAATCGGCACGATAAAGGCAGAGAATAATCCCAGCGCGACACCGCGAGGAACCGACCGGCGGGTGAAGCGCCAAAGCTCTGGCGTTAAAAACCTGTGAGCGATGGGCGCAAGATATTTGTTGCGCGCCATTTCCTCACGCTTAGGCATATATTTGCGAAGTGTATCCGCAAGCCAGGTTTTCGATCGTATCGAGCTCATATCAGACCCAACGCATTGCTCGCCCGCGCTCGCATGCGCAAGGGGAAGTCACGAATAATCGGCGGAATGGTCATCATCATCGATATGGGTACTATAAATCGGGTGACCAAGAGCTGAATCAGCGATTTTCGCGCATCAGCCTTGCCTTGTCGCGCTTCCAATCGCGATCCTTGACCGATTGGCGTTTATCATGGGCCTGCTTGCCCTTCGCCAAAGCCAGTTCAACCTTGGCTCGTCCTTGTCCGTTGAAATAAATCGAGAGCGGAACCAGCGTCATCCCTTTACGCTCAACCGCACCGAACAAGCGCGAAATCTCGCGATTGTGCAAGAGCAATTTGCGCGGGCGCTTCGGTTCGTGATTGTTACGGTTGCCGTGGCTGAACTCCGGGATGTTGGCGTTGATCAACCACACTTGCCCATCGCGAACTTCGGCGTAGCTTTCAGCAATCGTCGCCTGACCAGCACGCAAAGCCTTCACCTCGGTTCCGTGCAGGGCCAGTCCAGCCTCGAATTTGTCCTCGATGGAATAGTCAAACCGCGCACGGCGATTTTCCGCCACGCTCTTTTGCTTGTCAAAGGTCTTGGGTTTGGGGCGCGCCATAATGCAGCCGCCTCTACGCAATCATAGGCAGAATGAAAAGGTGCCTCACAAATGGGTCAATCGGCGAAGTATAGCGGTTGTTTTCCGGAAGATTATATTGCAGTCTTTCGGCATGGGTAAGTCAATTATTGGGCGGGGAAGTAATATGAAGTCACATGGCAGACTGCGTTTGATCGCTGCAGCTATGTTTTTCGGAATGTTTACGCCAGCAGCTCCAGTGGCCGCCCAGGCTGTCGAGCCTCCCCCACTGAGCGCTTACGGTGAATTGCCCGGAATCGAAGACGCAGCGCTGTCCCCATCGGGTGAGCGCTATGCCGCGCTACTGACAATTGATGGCAAGCGCATGCTCGCGACATTTGAAGCCGACAACAAGGTCATTTCGACAACCAGTGTTGACCAAATGAAGGTGCGCAATTTTGAGTGGGTTGGCGAAGACAGAGTTTTATTGAGGTACAGTGTCACCGAAGATCTGGGTTATGGTTTTACTACCGACAAGCAAGAGTTCTTCTACGCTGTTGTCATTCCGATCAACAAAAAGTCGGAAGTCGCGACAATATTCAACAACCGACGCGATATTGTCGATGCCGTTTTCGGAAACTACGGCATTAGAAAGATTGATGGCCGTTGGTACGGTTTCTTTGGCGCAGTTGAACTTAGGAAGATAAGCCGACGTGAATTTGGGCTCAATCACGGTCGCCCATTTCTTCATCGCGTCGATTTGCAAGATTATTCGACCCAGCGGATCGCGCCTGCTGCCCGAGCTGGTTTTGATAATGACTGGTTGGTCGATGCCAATGGTGATGTCGCTGCTACCTTTACAATGAATGACGAGAACGGTCGCTGGACAATCGACAATGCGTCGGGTGACAAAATTGCCGAAGGGCGTTCAAGGAGCGGTCGCGGCGGTTTGATCGGCCTAGGAACGGGCGGACAATCAGTCATCTATTTGGAGCGTGACGAAGAAAATGCGACACATTGGTACGAAGTATCGCTTGGTGGCGGAACGCCCGAATTGTTCCTCGACAATCTCGATGTCGAACGGCTCTATTTTGACCGTGCGACCGGATACCTCAGTGGCTATTTGCTTGAGGGCGAAAATCCAAAACCAGTGTTCGACAATGCAGAAATGGCGAGGGCAGTCCGCAAGGTGCAGGCCGCGTTCAAGAATTATGACATGCGGATGGTCGATTGGAGCAATGACCTTAGCCATGTGATTGTTCGAACAACCGGCGTCAAAGATAGCGGTAGCTGGTATACGGTCGATGTGAAAAATCTGGCTGCGAATGCATTCGCTTACGAACGGATGGCCATTGCTCCCAACCATGTGGGCCACTTTTCGACCTTCGAATACACTGCCTCTGATGGTATGGAGTTGGATGGAATTCTAACCATTCCGCCGGGCATGGAACCCAAGAATTTGCCTTTGGTCATGTTGCCGCATGGCGGGCCGCACAGTTCCGATCGTGAGCGTTTCAATTGGTGGGCGCAGGCTTTTGCATCGCGCGGCTATGCAGTCTTCCAACCCAATTTTCGCGGATCGACCAATCGCGATGATGAGTTTCGCCTCGCTGGCTATGGTGAGTGGGGACGCAAGATGCAGACCGACAAATCCGACGGGCTTAATGCTTTGGCAGAAGCTGGCATTATCGATCCCGATCGCGCTTGCATCGTTGGCGCAAGCTATGGTGGCTATGCCGCTTTGGCTGGCGTCACATTGCAGCAAGGTATCTACAAATGCGCCGTTGCGGTTGCGCCGGTGACCGATATTCGCCGCATGTACCGTGAAGATTATCAAGCCAGTGGTAGCCAAAAGACGACCAGGGTCGCACTGCGCGAACAATTGGGCGATCCGGAAATTTGGGACGCAGTATCGCCAGAGCGTTTTGCAGAACGCGCCGATGCCCCGATCCTGCTGATCCATGGCCGCGATGACACGGTGGTTCCTTACGAGCACTCAAGGAAAATGGCCGATTCTCTCAAGGACGAGAAAAAGCCGTTTGAAATGCTGACGCTCGACGGAGAGGACCATTGGCTATCGCTATCGGTGACGCGCCAGAAAATGCTCGCCGCCTCGCTAGCCTTCGTCCAGAAACACAATCCGGCCGACTAAGCGGCTAGCCGACTTTCAAATCTGACGGCAACGTCGGCTCGCTTAGGATTTCGATCATCCGCGCCCATCGTGCATCCTGATCGTCACCAGCCGCCTCAACGCTGGCGCGAACCAAATCGAGGCCGAGGCCGTAATTGATGATATAGCTGCGATAGGTGTCGATGAAACGCAGACTTTGCCGCGCGCTATCGGGCGAGGAAAGCTGGTATTTTTGCAGCAACAAGGCCGCGTCATCAGCACCGATCTCGCCATCCAAATAGCGCGCACTAATTGTGTATCGGGCGCTGCTTAGCTGCGAGGTCAGCTTCGACAGATTGGCATAATCGGCCAAGCCATCGGCCGATATTCCAGCGATGGGAGCAATCACATCTGTATCAAAGGCCAATTGCTGTTCGCCAGGAAACGCGAGTTCGATGCCGTAATTGGCCGACCCTTCGGCAATGACTGCTTGCGGAGAAAACAGCGGCACGATTGAAAATTCAAGCCAGCCGCGCTTATTCACAAGCTCCTGCTCATGCCTCGAATGCAGCACATGGTGGCCGGGATAACCCTCGTGGCACCCCAAATCGACGGCGCGGCTCAATCTGGCCGGTGAATCAGTGTTCACCTCAATCTTGGATTGAAAACCGCCTTGATAGTAATTGTAGCCTCCCCAAGGCTTGTCGCTGACCAGCTCAAGGGTGAAGCTCTCCCCTTCGGGTAGGTCGATAAATTCCGCTGTCCTGCTGCGGCATTCTGCAATCGCTGCATCCATTACCGGCTGCAATTTGTTTTCAGGGATAACAAAGTCGCTGCGGTATTCCTCCAGCCTTTGCCAAAGCGGCCCTTCACCCGGCAGCAAATCGTCAATCTGGGCAATGATCGGGTCGATCGTGTCGAGGTCGACCAGTTCCACCTCCACCCCAAACAGACCTTTTGCCTCTTCAACGAAGGTCACATTTTCGCCGCTCAACATTTTCAGCCGGGTCTGTGCCGCCGTCATCTGCGCAAACAAGAAGCGCGCACGGCGTTCTTGCATAGTGTCACCATCTTCGCCGTCATCGACGAAGGGTTCCAGCTGGCCCTGAATTGCGCTCACTCGGTCAGACAGATCGTCCAAGGACAGTTCAGCGGCATCGCTGGTCGCTTGTGCCTGCAGCTCTTCGGGGCCGTAATAGGCATCAATATAGCCGTCTTCTTTCTCACCAATCGTGAGCTGAAGCAGCACATAATCGCGCGCAATCGGATGCAGTGCCTCCGCGTTTTCATCTTCTGCCTTGGAACAACCCTGCAGTGCCAAGACCGCAGCGGTTGCTGCTGTAAACGTTAGAAAAGCGCGCATGATTGTGATTCTTCCTAAACTAGGCCGGCGAATTTGAGGGCGTGATCCACCGCATCGCGCGAGGATTGGCTGGCGTTTACCAGCGGCAGGCGCACATCTGGCTCAATATAATCAAGCACCCGACTTAAAGCATATTTCACCGGAGCCGGACTGGCATCAGAGAACATGGCGTAATGCAGCGGGAACAATTTGTCGTTCAGCTCGCGAGCTTTGGCCAATTCATTGGCAGCAATCGCTCGCTGGAATTCTGCGCACAGCGCCGGTGCGACATTGGCGGTGACTGAAATCGCGCCTCTTCCCCCTGCTGCATTGTGCGGAAGCCAAAGCTCGTCATTACCCGACAATTGGCAAAAGTCCTTGCTCAGCCCCATCCGGTGATCGGCCACGCGTGACAGATCACCGCTGGCATCTTTGATGGCGACAATGCGGTCGGGATATTTCCGCGCCAGCTCGACCACTGTTTCGTCTTCGATATCCGTGACGGTCCGGCTTGGGACATTATACAGGACAATCGGCAGATCGCTGTTTTCCGCCAAATGGCTGAAATGGGCGATCAATCCGGCCTGACTTGGCCGGTTGTAATAGGGTGCCACACACAGGCCCGCCGCAGCGCCAGCCTTTTTAGAGAAATTCATGTGGAGCAGAGCGTTCTTGGTGTCATTGGACCCGCACCCAGCGATCACTGGCACCCTGCCGGCGGCCTGTTCGATACAGATTTCGACAACCCGATGATGCTCGGCATTGGACAGGGTTGATGCCTCGCCCGTGGTGCCGCAGGGAACCAGTGCAGAGCTGCCCTGCTCGATTTGCCAGTCAACCAGTCGCCGAAATGCGGCCTCGTCAAACGCTCCGTCGCGAAAAGGAGTCACCAGAGCGGGAATTGAGCCGCTAAACATTGCAGTTAAACCTTTCTCAGCCCCATAAGAGTGGTAGAAACGGGGTTTCTGCCCATGGGGTATTTCAGTTCATTCAGCGCCTGATAAGGAGCCGACGCATATTATGTCCAGTATGGTTCGCAAACATCTTTCGTATCGTACACTTTTGGCCCTGCCTTTATTGGTGCTGGCCAACCCTGTTCCTGCCCAAGAGGCAGCAAGTTGGGACCAGGCGCGGGCAAAGCTGATTGCCCAGCAACCCACTCGCATGACGCAAGCCGTCAGCCGGTGGGAAGATTTGATCGCCAATGACCGATTGGGCTTTGATGCCTATGCCGGATTTGTGCTGGCCTATCCCGATTTCCCTCAGGAAAGCCGCTTGCGTATTCGGGCCGAGAACGCGCTCGATAATGAAGCCCCCTCGTCCGAGGCATTGCTGGGCTATTTTGACAAGAACCCACCGCTGACCAATTCGGGCCGCGCGCGTTATGCGCTGGCTCTGGCTGCGTTTAACCGTCCCAAAGCACCCGATATGGCGCGCGAGGCATGGCGCATGGGCAGTATGAGCGGCACGGCCGAAGCATATTTGCTGGGATTGTACGGGTCAGGCTTTAGTGCAGACGATCATGCGGCGCGGATGGACGCCTTGCTGTGGCAGGGCGATGAAGAAGCCGCCGTGCGTCAGATGATCAATGTCGGCCCCGAAACGCGCGATTTGTATATGGCGCGGCTCTCTTTGATCGAGGGCAAATTGCCGCAAGCCTCGGGCCTAAGCGTACCAGCCGATGCGCGCAGCGATCCGGGCTATGTCTACAATCTGGTGCGCCATTACCGCAAAAACCGTCAATTGCCGCAAGCAATCGCTTTGCTCGCGAACCGGCCCCAATTTACCCGTCTGCCCCATGATGCAGAGGATCTGGTCGGCGAAATGCTGACCATTGCCAAGGGTGCCGGATCATCACCAGCGGTCAAGATCGCTGCTTCGGTCGATGATCTGTTTCCCGCTGGTGCCGACATCAGCAAGGGCGCTTACCGTCTGCGCGATGATTACACATCGCTGATGTGGTTGGGCGGGACCAAAGCGCTGTGGAATTTGAGCGATGGCAAAGCGGCGGCGCCCTTGTTCTATCGTTACGGAGCGGCCGCTCGCACTCCTCAAACCCGGTCAAAAGGGTTTTATTGGGCAGGTCTGGCCAGCCAACGCGCCGGTGATAGCGCAGAAGCCACCCGCTATTGGGAAATGGCCGCAGCCTATCCTGACCGCTTTTATGGCATGCTGGCCTTGGACAGGCTGGGCCGATCGGTCCCGGCGCTGAACGTTCAAGCCACCGCTGAAATCACGCCCGAACAGCGTGCCGCCTTCAACGCTCAACCGCTGACCAAGGCGGTTCGCGAGGTCGCTCGCGGGGTCCCATGGCGCACTGGCATCCGTTTCTTCCGTGCAATCGCCGATCAGGCAGAGACCCCGGCGGATCACCTGCTGGTGGCAGAGCTTGCCCGCGAAACCGGGCGACGCGATCTGGCGGTCAATCTGGCCGAGGCAGCACAAGCGCATGGCCATGCGGGCTTTACTGTGATTGGCCACCCAACCTTGCAGAACCCGCAAGGCACCGACTGGACCATGGTCCATGCGATCACGCGGCAGGAAAGCCAGTTTGCCCAAAATGCGATCAGCCATGCTGGCGCGCGCGGCCTGATGCAATTGATGCCAGCCACCGCCCGTGAACAAGCAGGCAAGCTCAGCATGAGCTATATGCGGTCAAATCTGATCGACAGCCCAAGCTACAATATCCGGCTTGGCGATGCCTATTTTGCCCGCATGCTGGCCTATTATGATGGTGCCTATCCACTCGCTATTGCGGCCTATAATGCTGGGCCGGGCAATGTGAACAAATGGTTGCGCCGCAATGGAGACCCGCGGACATCGGGCAAGGATTGGGTCACATGGATGGAGCAAATTCCCATCTTTGAGACCAAGAATTACGTCCAGCGCGTGATCGAGAATGCCGCTGTTTACGAGCAATTGCATCCCGATAGAAATGTCTATGGCATTCCGCGCACCGCCGCATCCTTCCTGCGATAGGAATTGATTGGGTCAGCGATGCATAGGTTTTCGCGCCATACCGCGCTGATTGCAGCCCTTTTTGCAGTTCTGGCAACACTCAGCGCGGCCCCTGCTTCGGCCAAGGACAGCCTGGGCGTCTATGACAATTGGGCGGTGTTTCGCGATGCCTCTGTGCCGCGTTGCTACACCATCGCCAAAGCTGAACCTTCTCGCCGTGCAAGCGAGCAAACCCTCGATTACGAGCCCTATCTGACCGTCGCGACATGGCCAGGCCGCAATATCCGCAATCAACTGCACATTCGCTTGTCCCGCAAGCTCGCTGCAAACCCTCGCCTCAGGCTGGTCATTGGCTCACGCGGCTTCAATCTAACCGCCGGCGGCGGCGATGGATGGGCCCGCGACAAGGCGATGGACGCCGCGATCATTGCCGTCATGCGCTCTGCAACCCTGCTGAGCGTCACCGGCACCGATACCAATGGCAAGCGTTTCACCGATCGGTACAGCCTTGATGGGGTTGCCACCGCCATTGATGCGGCAACTTTGGGTTGCGCTGCGCAAAACCTAAAATAGATCTGGCGTGCATCGCACGAAGGACTGATGCACAAAAACTAGCCAAGCGAGCGATGCGCCCTTATATGCGCGGTCCTCATGGCCGATACTGACCTTATGCCCATCCCCGGACAGGTGGATCCCGTACCCGTCGCGCGTGACATCACGCCGCGCGCCGATGGTCGTGTCGATCTAATGGGCTTGCCGCGCACCCGCATCCGCGAATTGTTTTCTGAGGCGGGACTGGACGAAAAACAGGCGAAGCTGCGCTCGAAACAAATCTATCACTGGATTTATCATCGCGGCGTGACCGACTTTGCCGACATGACCGACATCGGCAAGACTATGCGTCCGTGGATGACTGAGCATTTCGTGGTCGCTCGTCCCGAAGTGGTTGAGGCACAGCATTCCACCGACGGCACGCGCAAATGGTTGCTGCGCACCCCCGATGGCCACGATTTCGAGATGGTTTTCATCCCCGATGCAGACCGCGGAACTCTGTGCGTTTCCAGCCAAGTGGGTTGCACGCTCAATTGCCGTTTCTGCCACACCGGAACCATGCGTTTGGTCCGCAATTTGACGCCGGGTGAAATTGTTGGGCAAGTCATGCTGGCGCGCGATGCTCTGGGCGAATGGCCTAAGGGTCGGATGGACGGTCTAGAGGAAGGAGAAGATGCTGGGCATTACTCCGCCGATGGCCGATTGCTGACCAATATCGTGATGATGGGCATGGGCGAGCCGTTGTATAATTTCGATAATGTCCGCGATGCTCTAAAGCTGGTGATGGATGGCGAGGGTCTGGCCCTATCCAAACGCCGTATCACCCTGTCGACCAGCGGCGTTGTTCCGATGATGGAGCGTTGCGGCGAGGAAATTGGCGTCAATCTGGCAGTGTCACTGCACGCAGTGTCCAAGGATGTTCGCGACGAGATTGTCCCGCTGAACAAAAAATATGGCATCGAGGAATTGCTCCAGGCTTGCGCTGATTATCCCGGTGCATCCAATGCGCGGCGCATCACCTTTGAATATGTCATGCTTAAGGACAAGAATGACAGCGATGAAGACGCGCATGAGCTGGTCCGGCTGCTGAAGAAATTTGATCTGCCGGCCAAGGTCAATCTGATCCCGTTCAATCCTTGGCCGGGTGCGAATTATGAATGTTCTGACCCGGATCGGATCAAGAGCTTTTCCAACATCATCTTCGAAAGCGGCATCAGCGGCCCGGTGCGGACCCCGCGTGGCCGCGACATTGATGCGGCCTGCGGCCAGCTAAAAACCGCAGCGGAGAAGAAAAGCCGCGCCGAATTGGACCGAGAGGCCGCCGCAAGCGCTGCTGCCATCGATGCGACGGGCGCATGACCACTTGGTCGGTGCAGGCCATTTGCGCAGGGACCGCAGTTCCGTTTCGCGGGCAAGAAAAGAGCGCCTTTGCCAAAACGCCAATGGAAGGCCCGCTTGCGATATTGAGCGAGGGACTGGACGTCGACGAACAAGCAGACCGCAAACATCACGGCGGGCCAGATATGGCGCTGCATCTTTACCCCGCCGATCATCACGCATTTTGGAATGCTGAGCTTGGCGGGCATGAATTGCTTGGTACGCCGGGCGCCTTTGGCACCAATCTGGTGGTGAACAGCATTGACGAGGAGCAAGTCCACATTGGTGACCGCTTCCAACTGGGCGGTGCTCTGATCGAAATCAGCCAATCGCGCCAACCTTGTTGGAAAATCGAACACCGGTTTGATCGCAAGGGCATGGTTGCCACGATCATCAAGACCGGACGTTCGGGCTGGTATTTCCGAGTGCTGGAAGAGGGAAGCGTGCAAGCTGGTGACCAGTTGGAGCGCATCGCCATTGGTCATCGGGAATGGAGCGTCCGGCGCGCCTTTACTACGCTGTTCGGCCCCAAAGCGAGCCAGGAAGACTTGGCCGCCTTGGCAGCTTTGGAGCGACTGAGTGTCAACCACCGCGAACGCGCCACTAAGCGGCTGAGCTGAATGCCTTGACTGCTCGCCGCAACTATCGCTCGACCCGGCTCTAAAACGCCATTAATCAGAGACGTTCATCCTATGGATTGTTTCGCCGTGCCAAGACGCGGTTACGAAATAGAAATGAGGGGTTTGATCATGAAGAAACTCGCAATCGCAATCGCCGCTGGCGCAATGGCTATCACATCGGCCCCAGCTCTGGCTGATCCCCCTGCGCACGCCCCAGCCCATGGCAAGCGCGCGAAAGATCGCGCTTCGCTCTATGACAGCAATGGCTATTATTACGAGCCTCGCCGCCTCACGCGCCAATCGCGTATTTGGAAGGGCAAAGACGGCAAATATCGCTGCAAGCGCGACAATGGCACAACCGGTCTGGTGATCGGTGCCGGTGTTGGTGCACTGGCCGGGCACGAACTGGCAGGACGCGGCGACAAAACGCTGGGAGCCATTCTTGGCGGCGCAGCAGGCGCATTGATCGGGCGCGAGATTGATCGCGGCGGTTTGAAGTGCCGTTAAGGCAATTTACGGGCAATACGTGATAGCGGAATTGCTGTGATCATAGGGCGGCAACAACTGAGCTAGGCTGCTCTATTTCACTTCTTTTTCTTTTTGTCTTTTTTGTCCTTCTTGTCTTTCTTCTTATCCTTTTTGTCCTTTTTGTCCTTTTTGTCCTCCTTGTCGTCAGGCTTGGACTCGCTCCCAGTTCCAGCTCCACCGGAATTAGAGCCAGAGCCTGTTGGCGTGCCATTACCCCAATTGCCGTCTGAATTTCCGCCGGCAAACCCGCTACCATCGGCCGCAGCTAAACTTCCGCCGCCAGAACCTGAGGTGCCTGAGCCAGAACTGCCTGAGCTTGAGCCACCACTTGCAGCGCCAGAACCTTCACCTGTACTCGATCCGGCACCTGAACCAGAGCCTGTTTTGGATTCATTACCCGCCGCCAGCTTTTTGCTGGTGGAATCCAATTCCGAATTCAAGACGTTGCTCAATTCGGCCGCCGCGCCGACCATGGACAAAGCGACTATGCCGGCCAGCAACCCATACTCAACCGCGGTTGCTCCTGCGGTGGATGCCTTCAGTATCTTCAGCGTAACAAGCATATCAATCGCCCCGTAAAGTCATTTCGTTGTTCGATAGCGGAGCTGTCTAAGCGCGAATGTTCAAAGGCTTTTTTGCGGAGGGGTAAGGGGTTTTCCTAATGCCGATGGCCGGTTTGGTTAGGGATCAAGGTGACGCGCCGGTCACTGCCCCTTCCCTCCACACCCTACTTATGCTCCAAGGCATTTCATGGCTTTACCAGCGGTTCTTGTGACAGGCGGATCGGCGCGCATCGGCGGCGCGATCTCCCGGCGTTTCGCCGATGCTGGTTGGCATGTGCTGGTTCACACCAGAGAACATAGCGATGATGTTGAACGCTTCACCGCAAGCCTACCCTCGGCACAAAGCGTGGCTTGCGATTTGTCGGACGGTGATGGCGCCGTCGCGATGGTTGAGCGATTGGCGAGCGAAGTGCCCAGTTGGCAAGCGCTCATCAATTCAGCGTCAGTGTTCGAATATGATGATGGCCATGGACTTGACCCGGCGATCGCTGCCACCGCGATGCAGGTCAACGCCGTGACCCCTGCCCGCATGACGCAAGCGTTTCTTCGCAACACTAGCGACAATCTCGGCCGGCGAGTGATTCAAGTCACTGATATGAAGCTAGAAAACCCCAATCCCGACTTCTTCAGCTACACGATGAGCAAGCATGCTCTCGCCTCTACCATTGCGATGCTGGCTCAAAGTTCAACCAAGCCAGAAGACCGCATATATGGCCTTGCTCCGGGCGCAATCCTGCCCAGCCACGACCAGAGCGAAGATGAGAGCGAAATTTCGCATCGGCTCAATTTGCTGGGCCGCAAAACAGGTGCTGAGGAACTGGCCGAGGCCGCGTATTTTCTGGCTCAGGGCCATTTGCGCAGCGGTGAAACCCTGTTTGTCGACAGCGGCCAGCATTTACTATCCCAACCGCGCGATGTGATTTATCTGGCGCGCGAGGGCTAAGCCGCTGCAAGCCTAGTCGGGATAGATGCGCTGCATCGCTTCCCAATCGGACGCAATCATTTGCTCCAGCACTTCCAGATCAACATCGGCCAGCTTGTTGATGTAGAGGCAGCTCTTGCCCGTTTTGTATTTGCCCAATTTGGAGAGCAATTCGTCTCTCCTGCCCGCCGCAATATCATCGCAATACCCTCCCATAAGATAGAGCGAGTGCTTCGCCTTGCGCGGGCTAAACCCGGCCCGCATCCAATGCACATCGCGCCCGCTGGCATAGGTGGTGCGATATTGCCCATAGCCGATGATCGTTGGGCCCCACATTTGCGGCGCCTGCCCCGTCACTCTGCGAAACATTTTATCCAGCACCCGTGCGTCTTCGCGCTTTGCGTCGGGTTCAACGCTCGCAATGAAGTCAGCGGGCTTAACATCGGTGATTTGTGTCTTTGCTTCGGCCATAATTCTCACTCCCCGATTGACACGCTAGCGAGGGCATCGCAGTCTGTCATCCAAGGGTTTCAAAGGGGATTTTCATAATGTGGCTGTTGGACAAGTTTCTTTCCAAAGCAATCAAGCTGGGTCAGTTGATCGTTACCGATTATGACGGGACGCAATATACTTACGGTTCCGAAGGTGGGGTCTATGACCCTGAGGTTGGCGGCAGAGCCGGCCCGATCCGGTTACGCCTGACCAACAAGAAAGCGTCCAAGCACATCGCTCGCTATCCCCAAATGGGCGCTGGCGAGGCCTTTATGTGGGGCTGGCTGGTAATCGAAGAACCGCATGATCTGCGCGACATGATCCTGTTCGTGACCATGAATGCTAAGCGTTTGGGCAATAAATCGCTCAGCGCGAAGGGGCCGATGCGCAAGTTTGCGCAAAAGGTTCTAGCCAAGGCAGACGGCATCAATCTGCGCGGCAGCGCCAAGAAAAATGCTGAACACACCTACAATCTGACCCGCGAGCTTTACGAGCGTTTCCTCGACGAGGACCGCCAATACACCATGGCCTATTACCGCGAAGATGATCCATCTTCGACCAGCCTCGAACAGGCGCAAATGGACAAGAAGGCCCATTTGGCGGCCAAATTGTATCTCAAGCCGGGCATGAAGGTGCTCGACATTGGTTGCGGCTGGGGCGGCTTCGCGCTCTACCTCAACAAGATGTACGGGGTTGAGGTGCTGGGCGTGGCCCTCGCGCCCGATCAAGTGGCCTTTGCCAATGAACGCGCCGAGGCCGAAGGCGTGGCCGACAAGGTCAAGTTCGAGCTAAAGGATTACCGCGACGTCGAGGGCGAATTTGACCGGATTTCAAGCGTCGGCCTGCTCGAACATGTTGGCACGATCCACTATCCGCAATTCTTTGAACACACCAACCGTCTGCTCAAACCAGAAGGGGTCATGATCTCGCATTGCTGCGGACGCTCAGGCGCGCCTGGCTTCACCGATGCATGGACCCGCAAATACATCTTCCCCGGCGGCTATATCCCCGCATTGAGCGAGCTGGTCACCCAAAGCGAGCAATTCGGCTGGCAAGTGATGGATGTGGAGGCGATGCGTTACCACTACTGTTACACGCTGGAAGAATGGTACAAACGCACGGTCATGCACCGCGAAGAAATCACCGAGATGTATGACGAGGTGTTCTACCGCATGTGGTTGTTCTATCTTGCCGGTGCTGAACAAAGCTTCCGCAATGGCACCATGGTCAATTGGCAGATCCAATATGTGAAAAAGCGCACAGCGATCCCGATGACACGCGAGTATATTCAGGAAGAAAGCGCCCGTCTGCGCGAAAAAGGCGAAGTGCCCGATTGGCGCTTTGATCCCAATCTAAAGCAAGCAGCGGAGTAGCAACCCGCGACGTCCCGCTGAGTGCAAACCTCATGGTCACTGGTGCTGAGGAAATGGGATCGCTGGGGTGAAACCGGGAAGCATTTGTTTGACTGAACGTCAGCTATTGAGTCGCCCAGCGCGATTATGGGATGACGGGAATGGGGTGGAAAGCGGACGTTGCCGTAAACTCCATTTATGTTACGCCTGTGGCATGCAGATAATCGAACTAAACGGGCAGAACTGGCGTTCGAAGCAGGATTTCTACGATGCGTTGGCTAGCGCACTGGGAAGCGTTGAGTGGCATGGCCGCAATGCAGACGCATTCCTTGAGACGATGGTCTATACCCTGGAACTCAATAGGGTGCAGCCACCCTACGAAGTCAACATTCATCATGCTCCTGATGAGCTTCAACCTTTTCTGACCGATTTTGCGTCGTGGGTGGAAGAGGCATGCCAAGACCGATTGGACGATCCCAACTGGGGCGATGCCGTCGAGGTCAGGATCACACTGGCCTAGCTAACAATATCCGCAATTGGGTCGTTAGCGGAAATTCCGCTTTCATCCCATTACCTGCACTGACCTTACTGAACCTTCTTCCCGAACCATCCGTAGACAGGACCAAAGCCGAGCAAGCCTGCGCCAACAAATGGCAAGGCCACCACCCAGATACGGACCCCAGTTAATCCCTCGGGGCTCGCAATGCTGATCGCTGCCGTCATCGCCAGTCCGATGCATATCGCCAGCACGCCAAACACTACCCTCAGCTTGGGCACGGTGCGCCCTCCCCTGATCGGTAGGAAAACCCTCTCGTGCCGCGCAAACAGGCCAATCATCGGGAGCAATGCCGCCATATAGAGCGCAAACCAAATGGGCCGGCTCCACCACCATGCGGCGGTCCCCGGGAACATGTCGAGGCCGATCCCGCCCGCGATCCACGCCACCACCATCACCAGAACAAAGGCGGTGAGGTGCCACAAATAGACGGTCATGATCATACCATTCATCAGCACAGTGGCAGTCCACAATGCCGCATTGTCGAGCATTTTGCGCCCGATTGGCTCCAGCGCGAGCACCAATCCGGCCTGCATCACCCCCAACGCAAACAATGCGATGGTGGGCGGCATAGAATTGGTGATCTCGGCCCCCGGCACCCCGATCATGGCGATCGGATAGGGACCATAGACGGTCATCCCAACCAATACCGCCAGCGCCGCCGCAAACCACGCAAGCGCCACGGGAACTTTGGCAAATGCTCCGTCTTTCCAAGCATATCCCAATTGGTGAATGCCTACCCACACGAACAGGAAATTGATGAAGTTGAGATAGGGCACATCACGCGCCAGCGTCAGCCAATCGACCGCAATCGCGGCCAGCACCAGCGAAGCAAAACTGCCAAAGCCAAACCGTTTCCATGCCCGCATGCTGAGCGGGGTGAGAGCCGTCACCAGCAAATAGACCGCCAAGAACCACACTGGGATCAAGGCAAGCTCTGTCGCCATGCGCACATTGGCCCTGTCCATCCCCGCCAGCGTCATCGCAAAGGCCAGCCCGGCCCACAACAACAGCACCGGGAAAACTGGCGTGATCAGGCGTTGCACGCGGCTGGCGAACCAGTCCCGGTAAACGCCGGTCTGGCCATGCTCTGCCTTGCGTAGCCCTGCGCTCCAACTGACGCCGTTGGAATATCCGCCAACCAGAAAGAAGATCGGCATGACTTGAAAGGCCCAGGTTAGCCATTGCGACCACGGCAAAATACCCAGCAGATGGCCGCCCTGCACTGCGCCTTGATCATCCACATAGGGGGCTGCGACCAGCCAGTGGCCGATCACCACCGCAAGAATGGACATCGCCCTTAGAAAATCGACCCAGCGATTGCGTTCTGGCGGCGCCATGGCCGCCATTTCGCTTGCTTTGGCCCATAGGCCTCGCTTGGCTTTCGTCTCACCGTCGTGCGTCAAAACCCACTCTCCTAAGGTGTCTGAATCATGATATTGGGTTCCGTTTCGGGCAATGCAACCAAATGCCCCAATCCCGCTATAGCCATTGCCCAGCGGCGGCAGTCCTGTTAGCGGGCGCAGCAATTCCATTAGAAACGAGCGATCATGTCCGAAATCAAACGTGTTGTCCTCGCCTATTCCGGCGGTCTTGATACCTCTGTCATTGCGAAATGGCTGGAGGTTGAGCGCGGGTTGGAAGTTGTCACATTCACCGCTGATTTGGGTCAAGGCGAAGAGATCGAACCCGCGCGCGACAAAGCGCGGGCGATGGGCATTCCCGACAAGCATATCTTCATCGAAGACCTGCGCGAGGAATTTGTCCGTGACTTCGTTTTCCCGATGATGCGCGCCAATGCTCGTTACGAGGGTGATTATTTGCTCGGCACCTCGATTGCGCGGCCACTTATCTCCAAGCGGCTGGTCGAGATTGCCCATGAAACTGGTGCCGACGCGATCGCACATGGCGCCACCGGCAAGGGCAATGATCAGGTGCGTTTCGAGCTGAGCGCCTACGCGCTTGACCCTGATATCACTGTCATCGCTCCGTGGCGCGAATGGGATTTGACCAGCCGAACCGCGCTGATCGCATGGGCAGAAGCGCACCAGATTGCGGTTCCAACCGACAAGCGCGGCGACAGCCCCTTCTCCACCGATGCCAATCTCCTCCATACCTCGTCCGAGGGCAAAGTGTTGGAAGATCCATGGGAGGAAACCCCCGATTACGTCTATTCGCGCACCGATCATCCCGAGGATGCGCCCAACACTCCTGAATATATCACGATCGATTTTGAGCGCGGCGACGGCGTCGCTCTGAATGGCGAAGCGATGAGCCCGGCCACTTTGCTGACCGCACTGAATGATCTGGGCCGCAAGCATGGCATTGGCCGGCTCGATCTGGTCGAGAACCGCTTTGTCGGCATGAAATCGCGCGGCATGTATGAAACGCCGGGCGGCGAGATTTATGCGCGCGCGCATCGCGGGATCGAACAAATCACGCTGGATCGCGGCGCGGCGCATCTCAAAGACGAGCTGATGCCCAAATATGCTGAGCTGATCTACAATGGCTTTTGGTTCGCCCCGGAACGCGAGATGTTGCAAGCGGCAATCGACCACAGCCAGGACAAGGTGACCGGCACGGTTCGGCTCAAGCTTTACAAGGGCAATGTGATATTGGTTGGCCGCAAGAGTGAGCACTCGCTCTATTCCGAGGCGCATGTGACCTTCGAAGATGACGCCGGTGCCTATGATCAGCATGATGCGGAAGGCTTCATCAAACTGAACGCACTTCGGTTGAAATTGCTGGCCAAGCGAGATCGTGGTTGAGCCAGACCCGCTTTTGCGATGAGGCGTTGAGTTATCCACTCGTGTCCACAAGTGATCTGAGGAAAAGTGGATAAGTCGGGGTTGCAACCCTTGAACGACTCACTTTTTCAGCGCAGTTTCAATCTATCGGAAGGGCAGAGAGCCTCCATGAGAAACCAAGCCTTAGGGATTGATTTCACAAGGAAAATCGAAACCCAGAAGACGCGGTGGTGATTGTCCACGCGGTCTTTAAGACAGGTCATGAAGAAGGCTTCGGCTGGAAACAAGGCAGGTTGTTTGAGGAGAACGCGATCGCTGATCCACTGGATAGGCCGGACATTCGGCAACCGAACGATGGAGGGAAGAAGGCTTAGGCCGGAAACCAGCCGCTTGAGAACGGATGCCACTATGGATGCACGGTCTCGGTACCGAAGGAAGGCAGATACGATGAAGAAAGGCTTCGGCTTGGAAACATCGGAAGAGCTGGAAAAGGAACCGGATGCTGGTGCGAGCGCCGGTATGGAAACCCGCCAATTCGTTGGAGGGTGAAAACATCGGAGGCCAAGCGCTTCTTGGAAGGTTCGCCGGAAGAGAAGACCACGCGCTGGTAAGAGTGGGGTCGGCAGCAATGCCGGCCCCATTTGCGTTTGGGCTGCTGAATTCATCGCATTTCACCGCGCTCTGTTCCTTCCAAACCATTCCTTCGACACTCTCATAATATCCCGCTGTGCTGCTCTTTATTCGCGGCAAAGTGACCTCTGGCGATTTGCCTCCATAGCGAAGTCTCCGCTAAGCTCCGGACATGGAGAGGCAAAACCCATTTCTGCGCCACGCGCACGGTGCCATTGGCGCGGCATTTGTTATGGCATCTCTCGCCCTTGCCCCAGCCGCCTCGGCTCAGGATGGGGAGCTTGACGAGGCAGAATTTGCCAAGCTGTTCGCTCCCTTCGACACCAAGCCCCCGCTCTATCAGCCGGGCGAGGAAGAGGCGGCGGTTGACCTTACCACCATCACCCCGCGCCGCGAAATCACCTCGGTTATCCGCAGCCTGGGCACCGGCAGAGCGTCTTTTTACGGCAAGCGTTTCCATGGCCGCATGACCGCCAATGGCGAGCTGTTCAATATGAACGCCATGACCGCCGCCCACAAAACCTTGCCCTTTGGCACTATGGTGCGGGTGACAAATGCGCGCAATGGCCGCTCGGTCGTGGTACGGATTAACGATCGAGGGCCGTTTATCCGGGGCCGAGTGATCGATTTGAGCCGCGCCGCCGCACGAAAAATCGGCATGATCCAAAGCGGCCACGCCTCGGTTAGGTTGGAAATTATCGCATAGTCGCGCGATTGATTGGCAAAGTTCTATTTTGACACTTTTGACACTGTGTCATGCAGCGTTTTCCGCATTTTCTCGTGGGTTTAGAGATATTTGGACCTGAATTTCTATTTTGACACTTTTCCAACTTGGCTGAGCCTTTCCTCCCGTGCGGGAGAGAGAATACAACGGCGAGCGATTAGCGAGCCGCAAGGGCGACCGCCCGCCCGGAGCGACCGTTGGGAGTGAGGATAGCCAAGTGAGCGGAGGCGAACGCTGGCGCATGAAGCCAAACAAACAAATGGAAACGCATCGCCAAGCCGTACAAAAGTGCAGCGAAGTAGGAAAGCAAGCAGAGGCGCAACCGCACTGGCTTGGAATGGTGCGAGGCGTCTAGCCGAGCCAGAGGGCGACCGCCCGACGCGGCTTATGCCGCGAAGCCAAGGGATGCGGAGGCATCCCGCCCGGCGCTTGAGGGGCTAAACAAAAAACTCGGCGTAAACGTACAGGGTCTTGGCTTGGTGGCGGAGCACGGTCACCGACAAGGTGACCGCAAGCCCGACTGGGCGTTCGCAGGCCTGAAAGGCCGAGGATATCGCGCTCGCGGAGGCGAGTGCGGAAAACGAATGGCTCGGAACCTTGGTGCTATGTGGATCTATGTGGATGGCTCGCACTTTAGCCAAGGCGCACGGACGTGCGCCGCCCGGCGTTTGAGGGACAAAACAAAATCCTTCACGGTGCACCTATAGGGAGTTCAGCGAACCGGATGAGTTAACCAGATTGGGGTGTGAAGGATAGAGCTTGCACAATTCAGATTTGAAGTGTGTAATTAGCTTTTAGTACTTACAAATCTTGTAAATCGAAACGTCAGTAATTTGAGGCAATACAATGCGGCTCCATTCAGTGACAGTCCAAAACTTTCGACGGTTCGCCACAAAAGAGACGATTCATACATCGAGCAAGCTAACTGCATTGACCGGAGCCAATGAGGCTGGAAAATCGTCATTTCTTCGCGCTCTCGAACTGCTGAACGACGATTCTCCAATACCAGAACGCGAACTCAACTTGGACGGCCCAATTGATCCAGTTGAAAGCAGTTCGGCGGTGATATCAGCGATCTTCGAGATATCGAAGCCACAGCTTGAAGAACACGGACTTCCTAGCGGAAGCGCAATCACCGTTTCAAAACCGAGAACGGGAAAACGCGAATACAATGTTTCGCCTAGTATTAGTATCGAACGCAATCGCAATCCGAGACAGGAATTTTACAAACAACTATCAACGCTTTCAGACGACGATGCATTGGTGGGTCAACTTGGGAATGTAGATGCTCAAGCTAGGGTGAAGATCAACAATGCATTGGCGCTACTAAATGGTGAGGAAGAAACCCTCTCCAATTTGGAGCCACTTGAGATGCTTTCGCAATTTCTATCCGATGCGAAAGATGTTCTAGCCGATGTCTACGATGTGTCTGAGTTGCCCAAACTTGCAGCACGCCTTCTTGAGCATGAAAAAGGCGAGACGCCTGCCAAGATAATTGAAGCACGGCTTATCGAAGCAGTTCCAACCTTTTTAATGTTCGACAAAGGCGACCGAGAACTTAGCACAGTTAACCGTGTTGGCCTCAACAATGCCCAAAATCAACCTGACCTAAGTCAAGTAATTCATAACGCCGATCATCTGCCGAAGTCCCTGCGGAACTTGGCAAATATCTGCGGTCTAGACTTGACCAAATATGCGGAAGCCATCCGGAAGAATCTGCATGATACAATTGTTCCGACCTTAGAGATTCCGGCAAACGAGAAACTAAGAGAGCTATTCGATGGTGACTGGAACCAATCAAACGTTCGGCCACAATTCGCGTCCCAGCCCGGATTGATACGACTAAGAGCGTTCACCAGCGGCAAAGCTTCAACGGGGATTCAAGATCGAAGCGATGGATTGAAGCAGTTCATTGCATTGTACGCATTTGTGAAAGCGAAGCGAGAGAGCAATCCGATCTTGCTGATCGATGAAGCAGAGCGGGGCCTTCACTACGACGCTCAAGCAGATTTTATCAAGTATCTGACAGAGCAAGACATCGCGCCCCAGATCATATTCACCACTCATTCGGCTGGCTGCCTACCTCCCAATTTGGCAAGTGGGGTAAAAATACTCGAGACCCATGAGGAAACTGAAGGGCGGGTCTTTCCAAGAAGCTCGATAAAGGATCGCTATTGGATTGATTCAGATGGACGTTGCGTGGAGCAGATTGGCGTTGAGCCACTTCTATTGGGTATGGGCGCGCAGGCACTAGCTTTCTTTCCGGTGCAGAATGCTGCAATTGTCGAAGGCGAGAGTGACCAACTGCTTCTACCGACAATGTTGGCGGAAGCATTGGGCAATCAGAAACTCACATTCCAAACTATCCCTGGAATCTCGAGAACAAGCGGGCAGCAGCTTCCCCTTTTGGCGGCTCAAGGAAAGGTTGTGGTCTTTGTTGTTGACAGCGACGGCGGCGGCGAAGATCTCGAAAATCAAATTGTTGCGGCCGGCTTCGATAAGAAACAGATTGTTCCAATTGGCGCCGATAACAATCTACATTTCACAATCGAAGACTTTGTAGATCCAAAACTGCTAGCAGATGGAGTAAACCGTACGAATATTTTACTGGCGCTTGGTGCACCAGAATTCGACGCTAAACAATTTCGAGCAAATGATCGCCTAAGCCAGCTCTCAGATCATTTTGAACGCGATAAGCAAGATCTTCCGAAAGTTCAATTTGCGAGCTGCTGCCTTGAAATTTTTTATGCTGAGACTGGTCGAAAGATACTAGATCCTGGCAATCGGGAGATTTTCGAAAGTTTTGCGGCAACCGTTTACGATCATCTTAAGCCCAACTCTTAAAGCCTACTCCGTCGCTTCTTTTGCGCCGCTCGCTTTCCCCAACATCGCCTTCAAGTACCCACCCGTATAGCTCTGCGTTTTGGTGTTACGCAGCGCCTCCGCGCTGCGATTTCCTCGGTTTATTCGTTTCATGCACATGCCTCCGCATGTGCGATATCCTCGGCCTTTCAGGCCTGCGGACGCCCGGTCGGGCTTGCGGTCACCTAGTCGGTGACCGAGCTCCGCGACCAAGCCAAACCAGAATGCGCTACTCCGCCGGTTTGTTTGTTTTGACCTCACCCCCTCACCCAGTAGGCAGAGGCACGCCAGCGCGGCGGGCGCAGCTTCGCACAATCCGTTTGACCGCTTCGCGGCCCTCGCCCAGCATATCGGTGATCTCCACGCCCTCAGCTGCCATATCGTCAGCCATGCAGCTGCACAGCGCATTGCCCTTGGCAGGGTCGGGCGACATCCTACCAAATTGCCGCTCGCATTTGGCAATCGCGGCTGCGCGGACGTCCTCTGGGCTTTGCGGGCCACAAGCAGCTAAGCCCGTCGCGGCCAGCACTATCACGGCGAGTTTTGTTGCGAGGATTTTGGTGTTTGTCATGATGGTCCCCTTTTTTTGATTTGGCCTGTGTTTGTGTTCCGCAGCACCTCCGTGCTGCGATATCCTCGCGCCTATCGGCGCTGCGGGCGCCCGGTCGGGCTTGCGGCTCGCTAGACGCTCGCCGGACCATTCCAAGTCTACATGCGTGGTGCCAAGATGCCTATTGTTTGTGTTCCGCAGCTCCTCCGTGCTGCGATATCCTCGCGCCTATCGGCGCTGCGGGCGGGCGTTATTGTTGTCCTATCGCTTCGCTATTTGAGGACTAACGGGCTTGCGGTCACCTAGTCGGTGACCGTGCTCCGCGACCAAGCCGCTAAGGTAACTCTCGGTTCGTCATTGCGAGGCCCTGACGAAGTAGGGACGAAGCAATCCAGAGTCTCGCGTGCCGCGTCATGGATTGCCGCGCCGCTTTCGCGGCTCGCAATGACGGATGGCAGATAAGTGTGCCCTACTCCGGCGGTTTGTCAGTGACGCCCTCAATCGCCGGCGTTCGCGTCCATGAGTTCGTTTGTCCCAAGCATCTTGGTAACTGGCTGCTGGCTAGCACCAAAACGGCGAGCGACAAGCGAGCCGCAAGGGCGACTGCCAGCCCGGAGCGACCGTAGGGAGTGAGGATATCGCGCTCGCGGAGGCGAGTGCGGAAAACAAAAAACCTACTTCGCCAACATCGCTTTCAAATACCCGCCAGTATAGCTCCGCTTTTCCTTCGCGACCTCTTCCGGCGTTCCCGCCGCGACAATCTCGCCGCCGCGCACGCCGCCGCCCGGCCCCAGATCAACAATATGATCGGCGGTTTTAATCACGTCGAGATTATGCTCGATCACGACCACAGAATTGCCCTGCTCCACCAGCCGGTGCAGCACCTCCAGCAGCTTGCGCACATCCTCAAAATGCAAACCCGTGGTTGGCTCGTCCAGAATATACAGCGTTTGGCCGGTGCTGCGCTTGGACAATTCCTTGGCCAGTTTAACCCGCTGCGCCTCTCCGCCGGACAGCGTAGTCGCCTGTTGGCCGACCTTAACATAGCCCAGCCCAACCTCGTTCAGCATGGCCATCTTGTCACGGATGGGGGGCACCGCCTTGAAGAAACCCTCGGCATCCTCAACGGTCATATCCAGCACATCGGCGATCGACAGGCCCTTAAATTTCACCTCCAGCGTTTCGCGATTGTAGCGTTTGCCGCCGCATTGCTCGCACGTCACATAGACGTCGGGCAGGAAGTGCATCTCGATCTTGATCAAGCCGTCGCCCGTGCACGCCTCGCACCGGCCGCCCTTCACGTTAAAGCTGAACCGGCCCGGCTTGTACCCGCGCGCCTGGCTTTCAGGCAGGCCGGCAAACCAATCGCGGATATTGGTGAAGGCACCAGTATAGGTCGCGGGGTTGCTGCGCGGGGTGCGGCCGATGGGCGATTGGTCGATCTCGATCACCTTGTCGCAAAACTCTAGACCGGTGATTTTGTCATGCGCGCCGGCGATAATGCGCGCCCCGTTCAGCGCGCGCGCCGCGCCCGCATACAAAGTGTCGACCGTCAGCGAGCTTTTGCCTGAACCCGAAACACCGGTGATGCAGGTGAACGTGCCGAGCGGGATAGTGGCGGTGACATTGTTGAGATTGTTGGCGCGCGCACCATGGACCGTCAGATCGTGGCCATTGCCCTTGCGGCGGGTTTTGGGAACCGCGATCTCTCGCCGTCCGGTGAGGTAGTCGGCGGTGAGCGATTTCTTCGCCTTCATGATCTGTTTCAGCGTGCCTTGCGCCACCACTTCGCCGCCGCGCACACCCGCGCCGGGGCCCAGATCGACGATATGGTCGGCCTGTCGGATGGCATCCTCGTCATGCTCGACCACGATCACGGTGTTGCCCAGATCGCGCAGCCGTTTGAGCGTTTCGAGCAGCCGGTCATTGTCGCGCTGGTGCAGGCCGATGCTGGGCTCGTCCAACACATAGAGCACGCCGGACAGCCCGCTGCCGATTTGGCTGGCGAGACGAATGCGCTGGCTCTCACCCCCCGACAACGTACCAGAGGTGCGATCAAGGTTGAGGTAATCGAGCCCGACATTGTCGAGGAAGCCCAGCCGCTCGTTAATCTCTTTCAAGATAGCGCGGGCAATTTGCTGCTGCTGATCGGTCAACTTGGCATCCAAATCGAGGAACCACGCCTTGGCATCGGACACGCTCATCTTGACCGGTTCGGCGATGTCGGTGCCCGCCACCTTTACCGCCAGCGCTTTTTCATTGAGGCGTTTGCCCCCGCATGTCTCGCATGGCTGAGAGGTTTGGAACTTGGACAGCTCGTCGCGCATCCAATTGCTTTCGGTCTGGAGCAAGCGGCGGTTGAGATTGCCGACCACGCCCTCGAACGGTTTCTGCACAGTGTACTGCTTGCGCCCATCCTTAAAGGTGAGCGAGACCGGCATGCCGCCCGTGCCGTGCAGAATGATGGAGCGTTGATCCGGCTGCAGATCGGACCACGGGGTCGTCAGATCAAAGTCATAGGCCCGCGCTAGGCTGGACAGCACTTGCATGTAATAGGGGGACGGCGGGTTGGACTTGGCCCATGGTACAATCGCGCCTTGCTTCAGGGTAAGCGCCTCGTTGGGGACCACCAGCTGCTCGTCGAACAGCTGTTTCTCTCCCAGACCATCGCAGGTTGGACAGGCCCCTTGCGGCGCGTTGAAAGAGAACAGGCGCGGCTCGATCTCCTCAATGGTGAAGCCAGAAACCGGACAAGCGAACTTTTCCGAGAAGACGATGCGATTGGCCGGGATTCCCGTGCCTTTCATTGCGCCGCCAGCAGTGTCTTCGCCTTCACGGCCCGGCACAACGCCATCTGCCAGGTCGACATAGGCCAGCCCTTCGGCCAGCTTCAGCGCGGTCTCAAAACTGTCGGCAAGCCGCGTTTCCAGCCCCGACTTAACCGCCAGCCGGTCCACCACAACTTCGATGTCATGCTTGAATTTCTTGTCCAGCGCAGGCGCTTCCTCAATCGGATAGAGCTCACCATCGATTCTAACCCGGGTGAAGCCGGCCTTTTGCCACTCGGCCATTTCCTTGCGGTATTCACCCTTGCGCCCGCGCACCACCGGAGCCAGCAGATACAGCCGCGACCCTTCGGGCAATTCCATCACCCGGTCGACCATTTGGCTGACGGTTTGCGCACTGATCGGCTTTCCGGTGGCTGGCGAGTAAGGCACACCCACCCTCGCCCACAGCAGCCGCATATAATCGTAAATCTCGGTGACGGTCGCTACGGTTGATCGCGGATTGCGGCTGGTGGTCTTTTGCTCGATCGAAATAGCTGGAGAGAGCCCGTCAATATGTTCGACATCGGGCTTCTGCATCATCTCCAGAAACTGGCGGGCATAGGCGCTCAGGCTTTCGACATAGCGCCGCTGCCCCTCGGCATAGATCGTATCAAAAGCGAGCGAGCTTTTGCCGCTGCCCGACAGGCCGGTCATCACGATTAAGGAATCGCGCGGCAGATCAATATCGATCCCTTTGAGATTGTGTTCGCGCGCGCCGCGCACGGAAAGTTTGGTAAGAGCCATAGCTGCGCTGTGTTCCGTAAATGTTCCGTCCAGTCAATAGACGCCAGACCGGCTCCCACAACTGGTGATCATAATTGAGATTGCAAACATCCAACCCCTGGCCCGACATTCGGGTCCGAGACCAGAAAAAATTGCCCGGAAGACGGCCTCACCGGGGAGTACGGGGGCAGACCTATAGTATTTCTCAAGTGTCGCAATCATACAAATAGGCCTATCTAGAGGGCCTCTTTGCAAGTCTTCCCACCGAAGCCTTTCGGGTCGCAACCCAAGGCGTAGGTAACTTGCAAATTGCCTAAGTTGCGCCCGGCTCATGCGGAGTCGGGCGTTTTGGTATCCAGTTCCCAACCGCGACAATGCATATCCTTAGGATTCACGGGTGAATTGTTTGATCAGTTCACCTTACGCTCAAGCGCGGCTGTTTAATGCCACCAGTTCGACTTGCGAATCCCCCCCTTGCTCGTGCTAATATGCAGTTTGGATACCCAATGAAGGCCTCTTTTCAGAACAAAGCTTTGACCAATACGACCATTGCCACCACTCTCGCAGTGCTTTTGACTGGCTGCGCCACCTATCAGGATGCCGACACAATGAACCCGATTGAAGACGCAAAAGCCAACGCAGCATACAATCCCGAAATTCCGACCGGGACGGGATATTTTGCGACCGACAGCACTCTGCCGTTCCTCGCACCTGATTTCACCAAAATCAGCGAGGATGATTATCTTCCCGCCTTTGAACAGGGCATGGCGATCCAGCGCGCAGAAGTGGCCGCGATCACCAACGATCCAGCCTCGCCCACATTCGCTAACACGATTGTCGCGCTGGAAAAAACAGGCCGCATGTTGGGCCGTGTCTCCAATGTTTTCTATGGCCTCACCGGCAGCAATACGACAGCGCGGCTGGACGAAATCGACACCGAAATTGGGCCCAAGCTGGCAGCGCATAATGACAGCATCAATTTGAACGCTGCGCTATTTGCCCGGGTAAAGGCGGTCTACGACAGCCGCGCTTCCATGACGATGACCCGCGAAGACGCGGCTCTGCTGGAAAAGACCTATGACGATATGGTCCATGCCGGGGCCTTGCTGAGCGAGGAGGAGCGCAGCCAAGTGATGGCAATCAATGGCGCATTGTCGCGCCTGACCACACAATTCAGCCAAACCGTGCGCGAAGGCACATTGGCCAACGCATTGATCGTGGACACTGCGGAGGAACTGGCCGGACTGTCCGACAGCGACATCCAACAGGCCGCCGAACTGGCGGCTGAAAAGGGAGCGCCGGGCAAATATGCGCTGGCCCTGCAAAACACTTCGCAGCAACCGGTTCTGCCTTCGCTGACCAATCGCGAAACCCGCGAGCGCCTATTTCAAGCAAGCCTTGCCCGTTCTGACCAAGGCCATGCATTCGATACGCGCAGCATATTGGCCAAAATTGTGGCGTTGCGGGCGCAAAAAGCCAATTTGTTCGGCAAGCCCGATTGGGCCACCTACACCATGTATGATCGCATGGCGAAGCAGCCCGCTGCCGCGCTTGGGTTTATGCAGCAAATGGTTCCTGCATTGTCGGCGACCCAACGCAATGAAGCCGATTTGTTGAACGAAAAGATTGCCGAGGAAGGCAAGAATTTCACCGTCCAGCCATGGGATTGGTATCGGTACTCAAACAAGGTGAAGGCCGAACAATACGCCATCGACGAGGACAAAATTTCGCAATATTTCCAGCTTGAAAAAGTGTTGGAGGACGGCGTCTTTTACATGGCCAACAGGCTCTATGGTCTCAGCTTTGAACGGCGCAGCGACATCCCGACATACCATCCCGATGTGTGGACCTATACCGTGCGAGAGGCGGATGGATCAGAGCTAGGCCTGTTCTATTTTGACCCCTTCCAACGCCCATCAAAACGCGGCGGCGCGTGGATGAGCAACTTTGTCGATCAGAGCCATGTTTGGGGCACCAAACCGGTGATTTATAATGTGTTGAACATCCCGAAAGCGGCCGAGGGTGCGCCGCAATTGGTCAGCTTCGACAATGTCGAAACAATGTTCCATGAATTTGGCCACGCCCTGCACGGCTTCTTCGCCAATCAGCAATATGTCTCGCTGTCGGGTACGTCGACTGCGCGCGACTTTGTCGAATTCCCTAGCCAGGTTCACGAAATGTGGGCGACCGATCCAGAAGTGCTGCAAAATTATGCCAAGCATTATCAGACTGGCGAAACCATACCGATGGCCATGGTTGAGAAAATCCAAACTTCTTTGAAGTGGAACCAAGGGTACGAATTTGGCGAGATCGTCGAGGCCGCTCTGCTCGATATGAAGTGGCACTCGCTGTCGGCGTCTCAGGCCGCTGCGCTTGATACGCCAGAGGAAGTCGACGGGTTCGAGCGTCAATCATTGTCGGAACTCGGCCTTGAGGTTGAACTGGTACCGCCGCGCTATCGCAGCAGCTATTTCAACCATATTTTCTCCTCCCCTGCTGGATATTCGGCTGGCTATTACAGCTATTTGTGGAGTGAGATGTTGGACAAGGATGCCCGCACTTGGTTCATGGAAAATGGCGGTTTGACCCGCGAGAATGGCGCGCATTATCGCAAGACTGTCCTGAGCCAAGGTGGCACGATGGATTATTCCATGATGTATAAGAATTTCGCCGGACGCGATCCTGAGGTCGAACCGATGCTGATCTCTCGGGGACTGATGGCCGAGGCGGCGGAATGAAGATCGGGTGATGCCCGGTTAGGACGTGACAAGCGCCTGTGCGCCGGGTTCGCCAACCCAGCGAGCGGCAACGCCCCACGTCGCGGCAATATTATCTGCGCTCAGCGCAATTTCAGGAGGGCCGTCTGCGATCAGGCGGCCCTCTTTCAACACCACCACCCTGTCGGCATGGTTCATCGCCAGCGCCAGATCATGCAGCACCAACACCACCCCATTGCCCTGCTTGGCCGAGGCGTGGAGGCTCGATAGAACCTCGTGCTGGTGATAGAAATCAAGCGCAGCAAGCGGCTCGTCCGCCAGTACCCATTGCGGCTCACCGGCAAAGACGCGCGCCAACAATGCTCGTGCTTTCTCGCCGCCAGATAGAGTGGAGATGGGTCGATCGCCAAGGCCGGTCAGATGGACGGCCTCCAACGCAGCCTCGACCTGTCGCTCGCCACGATCACGATGCGGCAGGCGTCCCAATGCGACCAGATTGCGCACCGATACATCCCACGCCACTTCGCCCGATTGCGGCAGATAGCCAATCCGCTGCGCGCGTGTTTGAGGCGCAACCTCGCCGAGCGCTTCACCGCCCAAAGTGACCGCTCCACTGTCTGGTTCCAACAATCCGGCAAGACAGGCCATCAAGGTCGACTTACCCGCACCATTGGGTCCGCAAATTGCGGTGATTTGGCTCGGCTCCAGCTCAACCGAAACTGCATCAAGCCGCGCTGGCACATGCAGTAAATTTGCCGCCAAAGTCATAGCCGCCCCTTGCGCATCTTGAGCAGCAGATGGAGAAAGAATGGCGCCCCGATCAATGACAGAGCGATGCCCAGCCGCAGCTCGGTGACCAAAGGCAATATGCGCACCACACTATCGGCGACCAGCACCAGCAAAGCGCCAGCAAGCGCGCTCGGCACAATCAGGCTGGACGGCAAGCGATCGGTCAGCGGGCGCACCAAATGCGGCACGATCAGCCCGACAAAACCGATGATCCCGGCCACCGCCACGCTGGCCCCGACAGTCAATCCAACTCCGCCAACCAACAGCCACAATAGCAGCGCCGGGCGGACGCCGAGCGATTGCGCGGCATCTTGACCCAAAGTCATCGCATCGAGCGGTTTGGAGGCCATTCCAAGCAACCCGAGGCCTATCGCGACACAGGGCGCAGCGATGGCAACTTCTCGCCATGAGCGGTCGGTCAGCGCTCCGTTCAACCACAGCACAATTTCGCTCATCGCAAAGGCATTGGGGGACAAGGTGATGGCCAGCGCGGTCAAGGCTCCGGCAAGGCTGGCAATCATCAATCCGGCCAGCGTAAACAGCGCAATTCCGCCGCTGCGCCCTGCGATAACCGCCAGCATCGCCATGCCAGCCCCCGCCCCGATTAAGGCAAATGCGGGCAGCAGCATCGCGCTGACGCTGTATCCAAACCAAAAGCTGGCCACCGCGCCTAGCGCCGCCATGGGCGCAATTCCGAACAGTCCCGGATCGGCCAAGGGGTTGCGCAAATAGCCTTGCATCGCCGCGCCAGCCGCGCCCAGCCCGGCCCCGATCACCATCGCAAGGACGCTGCGCGGGAGACGCAATTCCATCAGGATCAGCGCGGCGTTTTGGCCCGAACCGCTAACGTCCATTGGGTCGATCCACACCCGCCCCGCCAATAGCGACAGCGGAAATGCGATCAGCAGCAAGCCTGCAAAAATGAGTGTGGCCCGGTTCATGATTGGACCTGCTTGATCTTGCTTCTGATCTCGCCAAGCCTGTCCATTGCGCGGATAATCGTCGGCCCACCGCAATAGAGCAGGCCAGGATCAAATTGCTCAATCTGAGTACCGTCCATCGCCGCCAGAGCGCTGTGGTGTTGCGCGCGAGTATTGCCAGCGACCAGCAAAACGTCCGGCGGATCGGCGAGCAATTGCTCAAGTGTGAGATAGTCCGCCTGCCCCAACCCCTTGGCCGCGCTGTGGCTGGCGAAACCGGCGCGGCTCATCAATTGCGCGATCAGCGTCTGCTCGCCCGGCACGACCTGGCCCGGTTGCCACAAGACTGCGGAGATATTGGAAGCACCAGCCGGAGCAATGTTGCGCCCAAGCGATGCCTCAATTTCCTCGATCAGCGTCTCTCCGCGATCGGGGTGTTGGGCCAGTTCGGCGATGCGGCGGATCTGGGCAAAGCTCGCCTTGACCTCGCTCGCAATGCCAAATGTTGCCACCTGCAAATCCTGATCGGCGAAGGCTTGCGATGTGGCGGGTTGGAGGAACGCTCCGGCCAGCACGACGTCGGGTGCCAATACAAAGACTTCTTCTGCCGTCCCGCCGGTGATCGCAAAGCGCTCTGCCACCTCTGCCTCAATCGAGCTGGACCGCGGATCGCGGCTGTAATGCGACAGGGCGAGAATTTGCTCTGGCTCAGCCACAGCGACCAATATCGCATCGGTGCATGGGTTGAGGCTAACGAAGGTAGGTCCAAAACCAGTTTGCACCCCATCGCTGTCTGCATCGCTCGCGCCGTCGGCTTGTGGCTTTCCCGCGGGAGCGCAACTGGCCAAAGCAGCCGCGCCCGCCGCCGTCATCACCGCCACGCGGCCCCAAGAAAAAGCCCAAGAGAAAGATTGCGATTTCATCATGCCCAATATGCTGGCGATAGATGCGGCCCGCGCTGCCAGCAAGCCCAATCGGCTCAACCTCTCCCTAGCCAAAGAAAATCAGTGTTAACGAGCCGGAAACCCTAATCTCAAACCGCGCTTTAGGGGTAGCACGCTATTGCAATGAGTGAGCCAGCAATGGCCAATATTCGGTCGCAACCCCCACTCGGGGCCCACTCGGGCCCTACCCGGGCCCAAATACAGGAATCCCCCCGCAATGACGCTACGCTTTGCTGCTGCCCGCACCGCTGCGCAATCCCCCATGGCGCGCGCGTTGACCCGCACCCCCGACAGAGCCCCGACCAATGACAATGGTGAATTGTTCAGCCGAGACGAAGTGTTGGAGGCTGCATTGCGTCATTTTGCGGTGCATGGCTTGGATGCGGCCAGCGCCGCTGCGCGCAATGCCGAGCAAGCCCTGGCGGACGATGACAAGCCACAATACGCTTGGTGGTTGGAGATCTGCCGCAGCTTTGATCGCGGCCAAGCCCGGCGGTTGGAACGCGCGCTACCGGTGGCCTCCAACTTCTAACGCCACTTTCTGGCGTCTACATACTGAATTTTAGCAATTTCAGCAGTGAATCTCCACGATTCCGCGTCATCTATTGCTATTGCGAATTATTTGCAAAGATAAGTGGTCAAGCGCGCTAGTTCGCGGTTGCAATCGCGGGTCTCGCGGCCTAGTCGGTTATGCAAATGGCCGACCGCTATGCCCTTGAGGACGTAAGGGAAAGCGGATCATAGCCACAACCCGCTTACGTCTCGCTTTCTACGCAAAGGATCATAACCCCAATGTCTCGCAAAAAAATCGCACTTATCGGCGCCGGTATGATCGGTGGCACACTTGCCCACCTCGCTGCGAAGAAAGCTATGGGCGACATCGTCCTGTTCGACATCGCAGAGGGCATGCCGCAGGGCAAAGCGCTCGACCTGTCGCAGTGCGGACCGGTTGAAGGGTTTGACGCCAACATCAAGGGTTCGAACGATTACGCTGATATCGCTGGCGCGGACGTTGTGATTGTTACTGCTGGGGTTGCCCGCAAGCCCGGCATGAGCCGCGATGATTTGCTCGGCATCAATCTGAAAGTCATGAAATCGGTTGGCGAAGGCATTAAGAACAACTGCCCCAACGCTTTCGTGATCTGCATCACCAACCCGCTCGACGCGATGGTTTGGGCGTTGCGCGAATTTTCGGGCCTGCCCCACAATAAGGTGATCGGCATGGCCGGCGTTTTGGACAGCGCTCGCTTTGCTACATTCCTCGCATGGGAATTTGATGTCTCGGTCAAGGATGTGAACGCATTTGTACTGGGCGGTCACGGTGACACTATGGTTCCGGTGCTGTCCTACTCCACGATCAACGGCATTCCGGTGAAGGACATGGCCAAGATCAAGGGCATTTCCGAAAGCCGCCTCGACGAAATCGTTGACCGCACTCGCAAGGGTGGTGGCGAGATTGTTGGCCTGTTGGGCAATGGATCGGCCTATTACGCTCCGGCGACTTCGGCCATTTCCATGGCGGAAGCCTATCTCGGCGACCAAAAACGTATCCTGCCATCGGCCTCTTATGTCGAGGGCAAATATGGCGTTGACGGGCTGTATGTAGGCGTGCCGACCATGATCGGTTCCGACGGCGCGGAAGACGTCATCGAAATCGAACTGAGCGATGAAGAGAAAACCAATCTGAAGGTCAGCACCGACGCGGTCGAAGAACTGCTCGAAGTGTGCAAGGGACTGGACGGCTCGCTGGCGTGATAGAACCAGGCCCGATGGCGGGCCAAGGTCAATTAATACGGGATTGGATTCTGGCGGACGCCGGATTGATTTAAGAAGGGTAGAATTCACCAATGAGCATCCTCATCAACAAAGACACCAAGGTTATCACTCAAGGGATGACCGGCAACACCGGCACATTCCACACCGAGCAGGCGATTGCCTATGGCAGCCAAATGGTGGCCGGCGTAACGCCCGGTAAAGGCGGAACGACGCATATCGGTGTGCCGCAGTTCAATACTGTTGCAGAGGCGAAAGCCGCAACCGGTGCGACCGCAACCTGCATTTATGTGCCACCTCCCTTTGCAGCGGACGCAATTTGCGAAGCTATCGATGCAGAGATGGAGCTGATCATCACAATCACCGAAGGCATTCCAGTGCTCGATATGGTGCGGGCCAAGGCTGCTCTGAAAGGCACTAATTCGCGCCTCATCGGTCCCAATTGCCCCGGTGTTCTGACCCCGGATGAATGCAAGATCGGCATCATGCCCGGCTCTATCTTCAAAAAGGGCAGCGTTGGTGTTGTCTCGCGTTCGGGCACGTTGACGTATGAAGCTGTGCACCAAACGACCATGGTTGGCCTTGGCCAAACAACAGCTGTCGGCATTGGCGGTGATCCGGTCAATGGCACCAATTTTATCGACGTGCTCGACCTGTTCCTCGACGATCCAGAGACCACTTCGATGATCATGATCGGCGAGATCGGCGGCAGCGCAGAAGAAGAAGCCGCAGCCTTCCTCAAAGCAGAAGCAGCCAAGGGCCGTTCCAAGCCGACGGTTGGCTTTATCGCTGGCCGCACGGCGCCTCCCGGTCGCCGCATGGGCCATGCTGGCGCGATTGTTTCGGGCGGCAAAGGTGGCGCTGATGACAAGATCGCAGCGATGGAAGATGCAGGCATCCGGGTCTCCCCCTCGCCATCCGAATTGGGCACCACGCTCGATGCGATGTTGAAAGAGCTCGCGTGAACTCGTGGGTTAAACGAATTGGCCTGATTACGGCCTGATGAATTGGGGGGCTTCGCATTCGGCGGAGCCTCCACTCCCTCCCCGCTCGGAGACCCGCCCATGGGCAAAGAACCGAACAATCTTCTCCCCCAGATGACCGATCAGGAAGGCCCGCAACCGGGTCCATCTTGGGCCAATCCCAAATGGCTTAGCGAAGTTGCCGATGCCGATGCGGATCTAACCTCTGCATTGGACCCTACCACCATGAAACTGGTGGTGAAGGAGGCCTCTGCCAAGGCAGGCAAGCCGGTCGATGACAAGGCATTGGAAGACGCATCAGACCTTTCGAACAAGGCGATGACGCTGGTTCGGCTGTACCGTGTGCGCGGGCACATGGCGGCCAATCTGGACCCGCTGGGGGTCAGTGCGCCGGGCTATCCCGAAGATTTGACGCTGGAATGGCATGGGCTTTCCGGCATGGAAGACCGTTCGGTTTTTGTCGGTGGAGTGATGGGCTTTGACTGGGTCACCATTGGTGATCTGTTGGCCGCATTGCGGGCCAATTATTGCGGCAATGTCGGCCTTGAATATATGCATATCGCCGACACGGAAGAGCGCCGTTTTCTGCAGGACAAGTTCGAAAGCCCCGGCGATACGATCCAATTTACCCCCGAGGGTAAGAAGGCGATCCTGGGCGCGGTGATCCGCGGCGAAGGGTATGAGAATTTCCTCGGCAAGAAATATGTCGGCACCAAGCGCTTTGGTCTGGATGGCGGCGAATCCATGATCCCTGCATTGGAAGCGGTGATCAAGTATGGCGGCTCAACCGGCGTTCGCGAGATCATTTATGGCATGGCGCACCGAGGCCGGCTGAACGTGCTCGCCAATGTTATGGCCAAGCCATACAAAGTGATCTTCCACGAATTTTCCGGCGGCAGCGCCAACCCAGAGGATGTGGGCGGTTCGGGCGATGTGAAATACCACCTCGGCACCAGCACCGACCGCAGCTTTGACGATATCGAAGTGCATATGTCGCTGGTTCCCAACCCCTCTCACCTTGAGGCGGTAAATCCGGTGGTTTTGGGCAAGGCCCGCGCCCAGCAAGCAACCCGCGACGATTTGAGCAAGCACCAACAGGTGTTGCCCGTACTGATCCATGGCGATGCAGCCTTTGCTGGCCAAGGCGTTGTGTGGGAGAGCCTGTCGCTGTCCGGCGTGCCCGGATATGACACCGGCGGCTGTCTCCACTTCATCATCAACAACCAGATCGGCTTCACCACCAGCCCCAAATTCTCGCGCGGATCACCGTACCCATCTGATGTGGCCAAGGGCGTTCAGGCGCCAATCCTGCATGTGAATGGCGACGATCCAGAGGCGGTGACATTTGCTTGCAAATTGGCGGTCGAATATCGCCAGACATTTGGCCGCGATGTGGTGATCGACATGTGGTGCTATCGCCGCTTTGGTCACAATGAGGGCGACGAGCCTAAATTCACTCAGCCGCTGATGTATGACGCCATTCGCCAGCACCCCAAGGTTAGCGTGATCTATTCGGATCGCTTGGTCGACCAAGGCGTGATCGAAACCGGCTTTGCCCAGCAATTGCGCGAAGAGTTTGAGGCTCAATTGCAAGAGGAATTTGACGCCTCCAAGAGCTATAAACCCAATGAGGCCGACTGGTTTGGTGGCCGTTGGGCGGGCCTGAACAAGCCAGCAGATCCGGAAAGCGCGCGCCGCAATGTCCACACCGCGATTGAACAAAAGTTGTTCGATAGCCTTGGACGCACACTGACCACGGTTCCCGATGATCTTAACATTCACAAGACCTTGGGCCGCGTGATCAAGGCTAAGTCCGAGATGTTTGGCTCGGGCGAAGGCTTTGACTGGGCGACGGCAGAGGCGCTGGCGTTCGGCAGTCTGGTGACAGAGGGTTTTGGCGTCCGATTGTCCGGGCAGGATTCTGGTCGCGGGACTTTCAGTCAACGCCATGCTGTGTGGGTCGATCAAACCGAAGAGCGCAAATATATCCCGCTCACAACACTGCCGCATGGCAAGTTCGAGGTCTATGATTCCACGCTGAGCGAATATGGCGTGCTCGGTTATGAATATGGTTTCGCCATGGCGGACCCTAAGTCGCTGGTGATGTGGGAAGCGCAATTTGGCGATTTCGCCAATGGTGCCCAGATCATGATCGATCAGTTTATCGCCTCGGGCGAGGCAAAGTGGCTGCGCGCCAATGGCCTCGTGATGCTGTTGCCGCATGGTTACGAAGGCCAAGGTCCAGAGCACAGCTCGGCCCGGCTCGAACGCTTTCTGCAATTGTGTGCGAATGACAATATGCAGGTCTGCAACATCACGGTTCCAGCCAATTACTTCCATGTTCTGCGCCGCCAGATGCTGCGCCAGTTCCGCAAGCCGCTGATCATTATGACGCCCAAGTCGCTGCTGCGCCATCCGATGGCCAAGAGCAGCGCCGATGAATTCATGGGCGAAAATCACTTCATGCGGATAATGTCCGACACCAAGGATATTGCCGACAGCAAGATCAAACGTTTGGTCCTGTGCTCAGGCAAGGTCGCTTACGATTTGATCGAGAAACGCGACGAAGAAGGCTGCGACGATGTGTCGATCGTGCGGTTGGAACAACTCTACCCCTTCCCCGGCGACCCGCTTGCGGTTCGGTTGGAGCGGATGAAGAACCTTGAGGAAGTGGTCTGGTGTCAGGAAGAACCCAAGAACAATGGCGCGTGGTTCTTCGTCGAAAGCCGGATCGAAGAAGCGTTGAGCAATTCGGGCCATGACGGCATGCGTCCGCAATATGCCGGGCGCGACGAAAGCGCTTCACCGGCAACGGGCCTGGCCAAGCGTCACAAGGCCCAGCAAGAAGAGCTGGTCAGCGTAGCGTTGGGATTGTCCCAAAGCAGCAAAATGCAGGCCAAAATACGCACTCGTAAACCCACCCCTGCCAAGAAATAAGGCATAGGAAACAAATCGATGGCTACAGAAATCACAGTTCCAGCACTCGGCGAATCGGTCACCGAAGCAACCGTTGGCGAATGGCTAAAGCAACCCGGCGAAGCCATTGCAGTAGACGAACCGATTGTTAGTTTGGAAACCGACAAGGTTGCGGTCGACGTGCCCTCCCCCGTCGCAGGTGTTCTGACCAAGCACAGCGTTGCAGTTGGTGACACGGTAGAGGTTGGCGCACTGGTTGCGGTGGTCGATGAAGGCGCGAGCGCTGCTGGTGCCAAACCATCCGAAAGCAAGCCTGCGAGCAAGCCCACCGCTGCACCAAGTGCAGCCAAAGACGCCCCATCGGATTCATCGGTTACCATGTCTCCAGCGGTTCGCCGTGCGGTGCTCGAACATGGGGTCGATCCGACCACGATTGCTGGCACAGGCAAGGATGGCCGCTTAACCAAGGAAGACGTGATTTCCGCAGCCAAGGCCAAGGCTGATCCGGCTCCTGCGGCTTCACCTGCAACTGCTCCGGCAGCCGCGCCATCCGGCCAACGCGGTGAAGAACGCGTCAAGATGACCCGCATGCGCCAAACCATCGCCAAGCGGTTGAAGGGCGCACAGGAAGAGGCCGCATTGCTGACCACATTTAACGATGTGGACATGAGCGCGGTCATGGAAGCGCGCGGCAAATACAAAGAATTGTTCGCCAAAAAACACGATATTCGCCTCGGCTTTATGGGCTTTTTCGCCAAGGCAGCCTGTCTTGCGTTGAAAGACGTGCCATCGGTCAACGCCTATATCGAAGGGGACGAGATCGTCTATCACGACTATGTCGATATTTCGGTAGCGGTCAGTGCGCCCAATGGACTGGTCGTTCCGGTTATCCGTGATGCCGATGACAAGGGCTTTGCCCAAATCGAGAAAGACATCGCCGACTTTGGCAAGCGCGCCAAAGAAGGCAGCCTGACCATGGCTGACATGACGGGGGGAACCTTCACTATTTCCAATGGCGGCGTGTTTGGATCGCTGATGTCGACCCCGATCATCAACCCACCTCAAAGCGCGGTTTTGGGCCTACACCGGATCGAAGATCGCGCCGTTGTTGTTGATGGCGAGATTGTCATCCGCCCGATGATGTACATCGCGCTGTCCTATGACCATCGCTTGATTGATGGCCGCGAGGCTGTGACTGCACTGAAAATTATCAAGGATGCGATCGAAGATCCGACCCGGATGCTGATCGACCTTTGAGGAAAGAATAATGGCTGACCATTCATACGATTACGACGTTCTTATCATTGGTGCCGGTCCTGGCGGCTATGTCGCGGCGATCCGCGCGGCGCAATTGGGCCTGAAAGTGGCTTGCGCCGAGGGGCGCGAAACGTTGGGCGGAACCTGCCTCAATGTTGGTTGCATCCCGTCCAAGGCTTTGCTGCACGCATCTGAGTATTTTGACGCTGCCGCCAATGGTGCGATGGCCGAGATGGGCATTGATGTCGCGCCAAAGCTGAACCTCGACAAGATGCATGGGCAGCGCCTTGATGCGGTCGATGGACTGACCAAAGGTATAGAATTCCTGTTTAAAAAGAATAAGGTAGACTGGAAGAAGGGTTTTGCCACCTTCCAGGATGCGCACACGGTTAAGGTCGGTGACGACACCGTTACGGCCAAGGATATCGTGATCGCCACGGGATCGTCCGTCACGCCACTGCCCGGCGTTGAAGTCGACAATTCCAAGCATATTGTGGTCGATTCCACTGGCGCGCTGGAACTGCCCAAAGTTCCCAAGAAAATGGTCGTCATCGGTGGCGGTGTCATCGGGCTGGAGCTTGGCTCGGTCTGGAACCGCTTGGGCTCAGAGGTCACTTGCGTGGAATTCCTCGACGAAATCTTGCCCGGCATGGACGGTGATGTGCGCAAGGAATCGCGCAAAATCTTCAAGAAACAGGGCATTGAATTCAAGCTCGGCACCAAGGTCACCGGCGTTTCGGTCAAGGGCAAGAAAGCCACTTTGACGTTGGAACCTGCCGCGGGTGGCGAAGCCGAAACTATGGACGCAGATTGCGTGCTGGTATCCATCGGTCGCCGGCCCAACACCGATAGTTTGGGTCTGGACGCGATCGGGCTGGAGACCAATCAGCGCGGGCAGATCGAGACCGATCATGATTTCCGCACTTCTGTCGATAGCGTCTGGGCGATTGGCGATTGTATCCCCGGCCCGATGCTCGCCCACAAGGCCGAGGATGAAGGCATTGCGGTGGCAGAGAACATCGCAGGCGAGACCGGCATTGTGAACCACGATGTGATCCCGTCAGTTGTCTATACTCTGCCGGAAATTGCCGGTGTCGGCCTGACAACCGAGCAAGCGATCGAGAAAATGGGCGACAAGGCCAAGGTCAAGATCGGCAAGTTCCCGATGATGGCGAACAGCCGGGCCAAGACCAATCACGAACCCGATGGTTTTGTGAAAGTGATCGCCGAGGCGGACAGTGACCGTGTGCTGGGCGTTTGGGCCATTGCCAGCGTTGCTGGGACAATGATTGCCGAGGCAGGCATTGCGATGGAGTTTGGCGCAACGTCGGAAGACATTGCCTATACGTGTCATGCGCACCCGACCCATTCCGAAGCGGTCAAAGAAGCCGCGATGGCGGTGCAAGGCAAGCCGATCCATATGTGATCTGCTGTGCTGCATTCCTGTTGGTCCAATGGGACCTACAAGCCTAGAAACGCAGCATAAATTGATCATTACCCTCCTTTTAGCATTGGGCCTTTTGGCATCGGGCCTTTTGGCCTAGGATTGGTCAAGAGGGGGTATTGGTATGAGCAAAGCAAGGGTTGCGATGGCATTTGCGCTCGCCTTTGCGCTGGCCGGATGCTCGTGGTTCCAATCCGATGTTGAGCCCCCGCCCCGCTCTGATACGCCAATCGAGACCAGCCAGGACGCATCCACTTTCGCTGCCAATGTCGATATCAGGCTGGCGGCGCTGCGCAGTGCATTGGAGGCCGAGATACCGCGCCAATTGTGGGCGATTGACCAGCAGGATGTGGAGTGCGTTGCATCCCGCCGGACGAAAGTGATCGGCATTGCGATCAAATCACCCACCATTCGCTGCGATTTGGCCGGAGCTGTCACCCGCGGCCGTTTAAGACTGTCGGGAGCAGGCCAGGATTTGCTCGTGACGATGCCGATTGAGGCAAAAGTTACGGCGAGCGATATTGGCGGCGTCATCCGGCAAAAAACTGGCACCGCGCAAGCCACCGTCACTGCTCGCGTTCGCCCGAGGATCGGGCAGGATTGGCGCATCACAGGCGATGTCGCGATCAGCTATGACTGGAAACAGCCACCCACTGTTTCCTTGCTAGGACGAGAGATCACCTTTGCCAACCAAGCGGACGAGCGCCTGAACACTGTCGTGCGCACGCTAGAGCGCGTGTTGGAGCGCGAGATTTCACGGCTGAATGTGCGCCAGCAAATTGAGCCTTTGTGGGAGCGCAGCTTTGCGGTCCTCTCGCTTAATCAGGAAAATCCGCCTGTTTGGCTGAGGGTTACGCCGCAAAACTTCGGTTTCGATGGCTACACCGCATCACGCAAAGCCTTGTCGCTCAAGGTCAGGCTGAACGCTCAGACGGAGATATTTGTGGGGGAGCAGCCAGAACCGAACAAACCCATTGCTTTGCCCGATATACAGCCAGCAATCACCAGCGAGGATGGGTCACCGCAAAACGCGGGCCTCAATCTGACATTGCCGGTGGTCGCTCAATATGCCGAGCTTGAGCCGGTTCTGCTGCGGGCACTGAACCAGCGCGCCGAACAACCGTTCATACTGCCCCAATTGGGCGAACGGATGATCGAAATTGGATCGGTCACCGTCTATGGAACGCAAGGCAATCGCGTGGCTGTCGGGGTGGAATTTGAGGCGTGGAAACCGGGCGAGCGCGACGATCCAGCCAGCGGAACGGTATGGCTAACCGCTTTGCCGCAAAACGATTCCGATTCGCGCATTGTTGAGTTTATCCAGCCCGAATATCAGGCCGAGACATCACGCTTCACCACAAATGTGCTGCTGGAAATTGCCAAGACGCAGGACTTCTCTGACGTCATCGAGGGCGCGCTGACGCAGAATTTTGAAGGCGATTACAGCGATTTATTGAGCAAAGTGCAGACCGCATTGAATCAGCAGCGTTTGGGCAATTTTGTCGTGAACACCCGTCTGGACACGGTCTCCACAGGAACCATCAAAGCCTATGGCGAGGGATTGCACCTGCCGGTGTCCGCCAATGGCACCGCCCAAATCCGCTATGCCCCACAGTGATTTTGCCCCCACGCTAACCCGCTTTCTCCCATCGATCTAAACCGCTAAAGCGAAGACGAGGAGAGAATTGCACCTATGGCTTACCCCAAATTGACCGACAAATCCGGCGCGCTCGAAACGACCGCCGCCATCCGCGCAGGCGATCTGTCGCCAAGCGAAGCGGTGGATGCTGCGATTGGACGCATCGAGGAATTGGATGCGCATATCGACGCCATTGTCGTGCAAGATTTTGAGCGTGCCCTGATAACCGCAAAAGATATGCAAGATGCTGGACCCGGCGATGACCAGCCGCTGTTCGGTCTACCGATGACGGTGAAAGAAAGCTTTGATGTCGCTGGCCTGCCCACCACTTATGGGCACAAAACATACGCCGATAACATTACGAAGAAGGACGCATTGCTGGTTCAGCGGCTAAAAGCGGCCGGCGCAATTATCATAGGCAAGACCAATGTTCCGCCCGATCTGACCGACTGGCAAAGCAACAATCCGGTCTATGGACGGACCAACAATCCGCACGATCATGCGCGCTCGCCCGGGGGATCATCGGGTGGCTCCGCAGCGGCGGTCGCTAGCGGGATGGTCGCCGCCGAATTTGGCACCGACATCGGTGGATCGGTGCGCGTACCCGCACATTTCTGCGGTGTATGGGGGCACAAACCAAGCTGGGGCCTGACCAGCAAGCGCGGCCACCAAAGCCCAGCTCGGGCCGGACAAGTGATCCATGATGCGTTTCTATCGGTTGCGGGGCCGTTCGCGCGCAATGGCGAAGACTTGGCAGCCTTGCTCAGTGTTACTGCCGAGCGCCCCCTTGCCCGCCGCACAAAACCTCTGAACCGATGCCGCGTTCTGGCCGTGCTGGAGATTGAAGGAGCCCCGGTTGACGCGAGCGTGCGTGACCCCATCGAAGCAGCGATTGCTGCAATGGAGAAAGCCGGTGTGCAAGTTGATCGGACAAGCCAGCTATTGCCCGATCTGGCCGCGCATAACCGCCAATATTTGCGGATGATGAACACTGCAATGGAACGCGGGGCGCCGCGCGATGATGGAACACAACCCACCGCGACCGAATGGTTTGATCTGATGGATGCGCAGGCGGTCAGTGAACAGGCATGGGAACATCTGTTTGAAACCTATGACTTTGTACTGGCACCGCCCGCACCTGTGTTGGCGACGCCGCATGTCGAAGGCAATCTGTTCCGAACCAAGCTCGACATCAATGGAGTGATGGTTCCGGCCCCATCCGGGCTGGCATGGGCGGGCATTGCGACCTTCCCAAATTTGCCATCGACCGTCGTGCCGATTGGTCAAACCGGCGGTCTACCATGCGGCATGCAAGTGATTGGACCACGCTGGGCCGATCTGGATTGCATTGATGCCGCCATTGCGATCGATACGGCGTTGAATTCCTAGCCATGGCACAAGCAATGATGGCTCGCTTCGCCCGATGGCATATCTGGCTTGGTTGGGTGGTCGGCGTTCCTATAGTAGGATGGCTGGCGACGGGACTCTTCATGGTTGCAAAGCCAATTGAGGAAGTACGCGGCAACCATTTGCGAATTGAGCAAACCGCCGGTCCGACCGATCTGCCGCCCATAAACCCTGCGCCCATTTCGTTCCAAGCTGGAAACACGCGGCCGATTGAATCCCTCGAAACGCGGATGCAACGCGGCACCCCCGTAACATTCGTGCGGTATCGAGACGGTGGCACAGAACGCTTTGATGCACGCGATGGTTCTTTCATCGCTCCGCTGGACGAAAATCAGGCTCGATCAATTGCTGCTGCAGAAATCATCGGCGGAGCGGATGCTGAGACTGTGACCTTGTTTGCCTCTGCCGAGGTCCCATTTGACTTCCGCCGACCAATGCCAGTGTGGCAAGTCGCGCTGCGTGACGGCACCCACGTGTATATCGGCCGGGCCACCGCACAGGTCGAAGCCGTAAGAACGACATGGTGGCGTGTTTTCGATTTTATGTGGGGCCTGCACATTATGGATTTGCGCGATCGAGAGAACACCAGCCATCCAATCCTCATTATCTTTACCGCGCTTGCGTTGATTGGCGCGGTTTTGGGTAGCATTCTGATGTTTCGTCGCCGTCGGGCGCGCACATCCGTGACGCAAGAGGGGAATGTATGACTACCGAGGTACTAACCCCCTTGCTCGACATTCTTGATCTGCTCGGCCTTGCGATTTTCGCTCTAACCGGTGCATTGCTGGCGGCGAAAGAGAAGCAAACCTTTGTCACAATGGCCTTTTTCGCTCTGGTCACAGGGGTCGGGGGCGGGACCGTGCGCGACCTGTTGATCGGTGCGCCAGTGTTCTGGATGGCCGATCCGTGGGCAGCCAGCATTTGCCTCGCCACGGCGCTAATCGCATGGTTCACGCCAACACGTTGGTGGGAGGGCAAATTGCTCGACTTTGCCGATGGTGCTGGGCTGACCGCCTATGCCGTTTTGGGCAGCGCAAAGGCGGTGTCTTACGGTGTTCCGCCCGTCCCCGCCATTCTGATGGGGATCATCACTGGCTGTGTCGGCGGGATTATCCGCGATGTGGTGGCAGGACGCCCGTCGATCATCATGCGGCCCGAACTCTATGTCACGGCAGGTGCCCTGTCAGCCGGGCTGACGGTGGCTGGTATGTTGGTCGGGCCGGAATTGGGAGTTGCCAATCCGCTGGTGTGGGCTGTGGCCTGGATAGCAGGCTATGCGCTCAGAGGCGCCGCGATCCATTGGCAATGGTCATTGCCGTCCTATCGCGACGCTTCAAAATCTTCCTGAGCGGATATCACTTGGTCACGGTGGCCTCTGCCGTCCGATAGCGATCATCTTCGATGATTTCTTCACCCGGCAACGGGCCACCGGGATAGGCTGGTTGTGGCTCAGTCTCGGCTGAAGCCGGCGCGCTTGCCTGTGTTGGAGCCTTAGGCGTTGTACCTTCAGGCGCGCGAATAGTGCCATTGTCGGCGGCTTTCCACGCTGCTGCATAGCGATCATCGGAGTGTTGACGGTCTGCTGTTGGAGCCGTTGAAGCGTCCGACACAAAGCCTGCGCCATAATCGACGCCATCAATTTTTCCGTCGGAGCCGATCCGGCAGGTAAAGCGGTCACCATTGTAGATCGAGCCGGTTACGCGCCAGCCTTCGCCATTGCGGTCAACACTGTCGACCGAATCCACCCGCACATCGCGTTCAATCTGCGAGACGCATTGGTTAACCGCGCTGTCGATGCCCCGGCTGCCATTGTAGCGGGAATCGCCCCGCCGATCGTCACGACGCTCTTGGTAATCGCTGTTGCGGTAACGCCTATCATCTTGGCGATAGTCACGATCGCGATAGCGTTCACGATTGTTCTTGCTGGCCGCACTGGCAATCGCCGCGATGCCGCCCAGCACCAACACACCGGCGATCACATCGCCTGTCCGCACACGATTGCGGCGGTAACCGCGATAGCCCCGGTAACCGCGGTAACGGCGATATCCGTCAGCATTGACCTCTTCTGCCACGAACACGCCAGGAGTCTGCTGGGGTGCTGCAGTAGAAGCAGACAAAGGTGCCGAAAGGACGCCCGATGATAGTGGTGAAATCTCAGCCGCCGCTGCGGGCGCTGCTGAAAAGGAAAATACAGCGGCCACTCCGGCGAGCGCTGCGAAACGAGTTGTATGGGCCATATGGGCACCCTCCTGTTTGGATGAGCGCCCACCAACGCTCGATGTATGAAACACGGTTAGGCGGCTCAGGCTGACTAGCGCCTGAACCGCCCATGGTGGTTGGTTAGTAGGTGGTTTGAGTAATCAGAGTTGTATTACCTAAGACCACGGATGTTTTTGAAGTCGACCTGCGGACGACCTTGGCCATCGAGGTAGCAGGTGAATTTGCCGCGATCATAACCTTGATTGCCATAACCGCGCGCACCGCTCACTTCGATCCGGCCTTTGACGCGGAACCCATATCGGGTGCGATCAACATCACGGATTTGCGTAACATCAGCGTGTCGGAACCCGCCAAAACGGCGTGCCTGACGCTCGGCCACTCGGACACAGCGTTCTACGGCGCTGCGACCATTGGTATAGCCGCGATTCTTGTAGCGGACATTGGCGTTGTAACCACGATTGTAATTGCGGTTGTCATAGCCCTGACCGCGATAACGGTCGGTGCGATAGCGGTCATTACGGTGGTTATAGCGATCTTTCTTGCTGGTCGCGCTGGCAATCGCTGCAATACCGCCCAGGATCACTGCTCCGGCGATCACGTCACCTGTGCTAATTCCGCGGTCATGATGGCGGTCACGCGCTTGCGCTGGTGTCGCACTGGCAAGGGCCATGGCCCCCACGGTTGCTGCTGCGATCCCACCCTTCGCGAACTGGTTTCCAAACTTGCTCATAGAGGTACTCCTCATCAGAGCCTCGGCGGGAGTGCCTCGGCTTCGAATACCCTTCTATGCGATTCGCAATGAGACGAGACTGAACCTCTGTTACAGCCAATGTTCATAAAAGTCGGTAGTTTTCTGAATGGTCCTATTCTGTGGGCGTAAGACCGGTGAATTCCGCCAAAAAGCCAAGGATATCGGCCCCTTCCTCAATCTCCTTGTCGGTCGGCTTGCCCGATCCATGCCCCGCCCGCGTCTCAACCCGGATAAGGTGAGGCATTGCGCCTGCATCGGCTGCTTGCAGTGCGGCCGTGTATTTGAAGCTGTGCGCAGGCACCACCCGGTCATCCGTATCTGCCGTGGTCACCAGAACAGCGGGATAGTCCGCCCCGTCGCGGATATTGTGATAAGGAGAATAGGCGCGCAACACGCGGAAATCTTCCTCTCGGCCGGGATCGCCATAATCATCGACCCAGAACCGTCCGGCGGTCCAGCGGTCAAATCTTAGCATATCCATCACGCCCACCGCAGCATGGGCCGCGCTGAATAGGTCGGGACGTTGGTTGGTCACTGCCCCAACCAGCAAGCCGCCGTTTGATCGCCCCTGGATCGCGAGACCGCCTGGTGGGGTATAGCCTTCCGCCTTCAGGAATTCGCCTGCGGCGATAAAATCATCAAATGTGTTCTGCTTGTTCGCCAGCCGTCCGCCATCGTGCCACGCAGCACCATATTCTCCGCCGCCGCGAATATTGGCCAGCGCAAATACGCCGCCCGCCTGCAGCCAAGCCATGCGGGTTTCCAAGAAGCGCGGGGTTTGCGAGGAATCGAACCCGCCATAGCCATACAATATCGTCGGTGCGGGAACGCCCAGCTGCGCCAAATCACGCTTGCGCACGATAAATATGGGCACCTTTGTGCCGTCTTTTGAGGAGTAGAAACGTTGCTCAACCACAAAGTCATCTGGATCAAACGACAGATCAGGCTCGGCAAAGACATCGGTCTCGCCGGTTTCGATATTGAGCCTAAATATTGATGGCGGCCGGTTGAAGCTGGTGAAGCTGTAAAATGTCTCTGGATCACCCGCCCGTCCAGTAAAGCCACCAGCGGTGCCAATCCCGCCTAAGCTAATCTGCCCAGCTGGATTGCCCTCCAGATCGCACAATAGGGCAATGGACGAGGCATCCTTTAGATATTCGAGCACCAGCCGCGATCCGACCATTGATGCCGATGACAGAGGAAGCGCGCGCTCTCCAATCAATGGCTCCCATTTGGCCCGGCGCTTGTCCGGTTCAAGGGTCATGATCCGGTTGCGCGGTGCATCACGATCGGTCCGAGCGTAGAGCTTGCCATCTATTGAATCCACGATCTGCCAAATCTCGTCAAAACCGCGGATCAATCGCTTCGCCCGCCAGCCTTGCCGGTCGCGCTTGTCCAGATCGATCAAATGGACTTCGTTCTGATCATTGGTGCCCATCGTGCTGCTGATCACCACCCAGCGCTGGTCCGTTGTCACCGAAACGCGGTGGCTCGCCTCTGGCATTTTGGGCGTTGCATAGACCAGCTCATCCTCGCTTTGATCGGTGCCAATGCGGTGGAAGAACACCTGATGGTTGAAATTGAGTTGGCGGAAATCGGCGCCGTCTTCCGGTTCAGGAAAGCGCGAGTATAAGAACCCCTCGTCCCCCACCCATGCGATGGTTGTGAACTTGGCCCATTCAACCACATCGGTCAGAATTTCTCCGCTGGCCACATCCAGCAATTTGATCGTGCGCCAGTCGGTACCGCCATCTTGAATGGTATAGGCTAGCAATTGACCCGAGGCGGACGGGTGCCAGCTGGCCAATGCAGCCGCACCATCGGCTGCCCATGCATTGGGATCGATCAGCAGGCGTCTTTGCCCATCACTCCCGGACTGAACGAACAATTGGTCCTGATTGAGCAGCCCCGTATTGCGGGTATAGAAATAGTTGGAGCCAGCCTTGGTTGGGGTTCCAAACCGCTCAAAATCATACAGGCTGGACAGTTTCTCCTCAAAATAGCTGCGGGTTTTCAACTGGGTGAGAAAGCTGCGCGTCACTGCATTCTGGCGCTCAACCCAATCGGCAACCGCGGGCTGGTTGCGAATGTCCCCTTCCAACCAGCGATAGGGATCGGCGACCTGCTCGCCAAAAATCTCATCGACAATCGGCTCAGCTCGGGTTTGCGGATAATCGGGCACGGCAATGGTCTCCGCTGACGCTGGGTTGGATAAAAGGCCAAATGCGGCGGCAGCAATGATCAAACAGCGGGTCAATTATTCTCCCAAGTCTAATTCTTGTGGCGAGGCTTGCTTTGGAGTTCGCGCGAACATAGCGAAGGGTTACTCGTCCAGCGATGCAAGGACATCGCGCGTGAAGGCGGCGATATCGAACCGTGTGCCGACCATGTTCTCTCCGCGCCGCACGATCACCACATTACGGCTCGGCACGACCACGATATATTGGCCGCGATTGCCAAAGGCGGCGAAAGTGTCCGAAGGCACCCCCTCGCTATTGTTCATCAACCACCACCCCGCTCCATAGCCGAAGGGGCGCCCCTCAGGCTGCGGACCGGAGGGCGTTGAGACATAATCACGCCAATTCTCTGGCAGGATGCGCTCACCGCTCTGGGTCACACCATCATTCAGCATGAGCTGGCCAAGCCTGGCGAGATCACGAGCGGTCGACCAGACCTGGCTGGATAGAACATAATTGCCCTGAGAATCGGTCTCAGCGACGGTGTTTTTCATGCCGATTGTACGCAGCACATCGGCCGGAGAATGTTCCTCAAACGTGCCTTCAATGGCCTGCACAGCCGCAAGAGTGTCATTATTGGCGTAGCGGTAGATTGTCCCCGGTGCGTTGATGAGCGGCCAGTTCTGCGCACGCTCGTCCACCGACGTGCCGCCCCAATAGAGCGGATCGGTGCGATTGCCCGGAGTATCTGAGTAACGTCCCGACGCCATGCGCAACGCATCATCGATCGTGATTGCGCGGCGTGGATCATCGCTGCCATCGCCAAGCCCGGCTGAATCGCCAATATTGGCCTCTCCGCGATGCAATGCTGCTCCGACGATAGTGGCAGCGATACTCTTGGCGACCGACCAAGTGCGCTGGGGCGTGGTTGCAAAGAAACCGTCGGCATACTGTTCCCCGACGAGCTTGCCTTCCTGCAGCACGGTAACGACAGTCGTCCTGCCTTCACCATATTTTCCGGTAAACGCTGCGCCAACATCGACCCGCTTCTTTCCAAGATTGGCAGCCATTGGATCGACGGCATGTCTGCGTTTGGTTGCCCCCGCCGGTTGTCCTGTATGAGGTGCTGGCGTTGCCGAAACGATAGTGCTGCCAATGGGCTGTACAGCGCATCCCCGCGACCGTTTGTGCACGGCTAGCCGCGCAGGCATATCGTCTGACCACTCAACCGTGACGTGGCTGATCTGATTGTCAGGACCTCTCACAATCTCGTAATTCAAGTCGCGAATGATCGGATCCAGCCTAGGATAGATACCCGTCAGCTCCCACTCATGGACACTCTCAGCCGTGCGGGTTGTGCCGTTCCGCTCAGCGTTGGAGATTGCGCTGCACAGAATCAATGCTTTGTACCCTGCGGCCAGCGCGCGGTCATATCTTGCGTCGAGGCGTTCTTGCTCCGACGGTGGCGAAACTGATGGCGTTGCAGTGAGCGCAGCGCTTGCGACAATAAGAGAGAGAATTTTCATGCGTCAGATACTAAACTCACCATCGTAAAAGAAAAGGCGCCGCCAAAGAAAAAGGGCCGGCGGATCACTCCGCCAGCCCCAAATTCTAAAGCCGCCAATTGTCTAAGCAGCCCGTGCCTTAAGCAGTAGCTTCAGCCAGCTCTTCTGCTTCAGCCATCACTGGGCCGCTGTCCTGACCCTTGGCATCTGGATCGCGGTCAACCAATTCGATGATCGCCATCTGAGCGCTGTCGCTGTCGCGGTAGCCAGCTTTGATCACGCGAGTGTAACCACCATCGCGGTCTGAATAACGCTCGGCCAGAATGTCAAACAGCTTCTTCAGCTGTGTTTCGTCCAGCAGGCGCGATTGCGCCAAACGACGGTTCGATAGGCCGCCACGCTTTGCCAGTGTGATCAGCTTTTCGATGTAAGGGCGCAATTCCTTCGCCTTGGGCAAAGTGGTTACGATCTGCTCGTGCTTGATCAATGCAGCTGACATATTACGGAACAGGGCCTTACGGTGACCTGATTTCCGGCTCAGCTTGCGCTGTCTAATTCCGTGACGCATTTCTAATTCCTTCGTGTTCGTTATGGGCCCGTATCAGGTAGCCCGTAGCTGGCGGCGCTTTAGGCGCGCCGCCGAGGCCTGAATTAACCCAGCAGCTCTTGTTCGAGCTTCTTGGCCATTTCTTCGATGTTTTCTGGCGGCCATCCGGGGATGTCCATGCCAAGACGCAGACCCATGCTGGAAAGCACTTCCTTGATCTCGTTGAGCGACTTGCGGCCGAAGTTCGGCGTGCGCAGCATCTCGGCTTCGGTCTTCTGAACCAGATCGCCGATGTAGATGATGTTGTCGTTCTTGAGGCAATTGGCCGAACGCACGGACAGTTCCAACTCGTCGACCTTCTTGAGAAGGTAACGGTTGAGCTGGTTCGCATCGTCTTCTTGTGGCTGAGCGGCTTGACCGATCATCGCAGATTGTGGCTGCGGAATGCCATCTTCGAAGTGTACGAACAGCGTCAGCTGGTCCTGCAGAATGCGCGCAGCGTATGCCACAGCATCTTCAGGAGCGACTGTGCCATCGGTTTCCACCGTCAGCGAAAGCTTGTCATAGTCCAGCTCTTGGCCAACGCGGGCGTTCTCAACCTTGTAACTAACCTGACGAACAGGAGAGTAGAGCGAGTCAACCGGGATCAGGCCGATCGGCGCATCCGCCGGACGGTTCTGAACCGCTGGTGCATAACCCTTACCCACGTCAGCGGTCAGCTCCATATTGAGCGTAGCGCCTTCATCGAGGTGGCAGATGACCAGATCTTTGTTCATGACTTCGATGTCGCCAGAAACGGCAATATCACCAGCCTTAACTTCGGCAGGACCCGTCGCAGAAAGCTGCAGACGCTTGGCGCCCTCGCCTTCCATCTTCAACGCGATCTGCTTCACGTTCAGAACGATGTCGGTCACATCTTCACGAACACCCGCAAGCGAGCTGAATTCGTGCAAAACATTTTCCGCTTTGATCGAAGTGATCGCAGCGCCCTGAAGCGAGGACAGCAGCACGCGCCGAAGCGCGTTGCCAAGCGTTAGGCCAAAGCCGCGCTCGAGCGGCTCAGCAACGAATGTTGCCTTGCGGGCCTTGTCTCCGCCTTCCTTGATTTCCAAGGTGTTGGGTTTCTTGAGTTCCTGCCAGTTCTTGGTGTTGACGGACATGGATTTCCCCTAATTCGCTATAGTAGCGTGTTCAAAATTCGGACGGGACCGGTTGCACTGTATCAGCGCGTCCGGTCCACTCAGGCGATGACCAAAGGCCACCGTGCAGCTTGGATCAGACGCTTACGCTAGACCCGGCGACGTTTGGACGGACGAACCCCATTGTGGGGGATCGGCGTAACGTCACGGATCGAGGTGATGTTGAAACCAACAGCAGCAAGACCGCGCAATGCGCTCTCACGACCAGAGCCTGGGCCCTTCACTTCAACTTCCAGCGTCCGGACGCCGTGTTCGGCGGCCTTCTTGCCAGCATCATCGGCTGCAACCTGTGCTGCGTAAGGAGTCGATTTACGGCTCCCTTTGAAGCCCATCGTACCCGCACTGGACCAGCTAATCGCATTGCCCTGAGCATCGGTGATGGTGATCATTGTGTTGTTAAAGCTAGCGTTGATGTGAGCAACGCCGCTCGAGATGTTTTTCTTGTCGCGCTTTTTAACCCGACCTGGTTCGCGTGCCATGTTAATGGTGTCCTATTATTTGCAAAGAAGAGAGAAAGCTTGCGCAAATGCGCGCTTACTTCTTCTTACCTGCGATCGGTTTAGCCTTGCCCTTGCGGGTTCGAGCGTTGGTGTGCGTACGCTGTCCGCGAACGGGCAGGCCGTTACGGTGGCGCAGGCCGCGGTAAGAACGCAGGTCCATCAAACGCTTGATGTTCATCGCGGTGTTGCGACGCAAATCGCCTTCCACGGTGTGATCAGCGTCAATCGCTTCGCGAATTTGCAAAACTTCCGCATCGGTCAAATCTTGAACCCGACGCGAATGGTCGATGCCGAGCTTGTCGGCGATAGCCAGGGCGGTCGTGCGACCAATCCCGTGGATATAGGTGAGCGCGATAATTACGCGCTTATTTGTAGGGATATTTACCCCAGCAATACGAGCCACTTACTTCTCCATGCTCCACAGGGGTTTAACCTTTCGGCCAAGCGCCCCTATCTCATAGCGGTTAATTGACACATCCACCGGACCAGCTCCGATGCTGGGACAGCAAAAAGCCCGGTTGGCGCGCACTAATGTCCCTCGCCTGCCGGACTTAAATCGAACGTGTCGAATGAGCGCGCGCTTAAGGTGATTCTGCCTCTACGTCAACAGGTAAGCGCACGACACCAACCGAGCGTTCCCATATGGGCCGCATCGGACTGGTTTCAACCGCTTTTACACCATCGCTGTTGGAGCGTCAAAAACCGGTCGTCGGAGGGCTCTTCATCAGCATCTAAGTATGATCACAAGAGCCTCAAATAGCACCCCTGCTATCGGCCTTCGGCTGCCTCGCCCAAGGCCTTAACCGCATCCTCAAGGCTCTTTTCACGGTCTGACTTTTCATCTGGAGCTGGCTCGCCCGCCCCGTCTTCAGTTCCGTCTTCTGCCCCGGCTTCTGCCTCTGGATCAGCCCCCGCTTCGGAAGCGGCGTCAGGCTTAGCATCAGGAGTCGCTTCAGGCACATCGACCCGGCCCATCAAATCGGCAAGCCCGTTCAATTGCTGGGTCATGACCCCGTCGACCGCCTTCGAGATTATCGGGATGTCATAGCGCATATAGCCGCCCACCACATATTCCCACACGATGCTGGTGCCGCCATTATCGGTCTCCGCCATCGCGACGGTCAACACACCTGTGACCGCCTCACTTTGCAGCGGGCCTAGGCTGCCAGTCATGCGCAAGGCTTTCTCAGGAAATGCGTGGATCACCCGCATATGCTCGACACTGCCCTCCAGCGTGACCTTGTCCGAGGTCGGATCTTCCGGAATGCGTTCACAAAAGCATCCGCCTGCTTGCGGTGTAATCGTCAGATTGGCGGCATCTCCCGACCATGTATGGCCAGAATTCCACCATCGTGCCGGAGAAATAAGGTTGAGCCAAACCTGCTTGGGCGATGCCTCGACTATGGCCGTCTCGCGCGTGATAAAGCCGCCATCATCGGCCTTAACCACCTCAGCGGCGACCGGCTGAGACATCAACAGTCCTGCAAATCCCAGCGCAGCAATAGAACGTAACATACCGATCCCCTCTTTGATGGAGACGGTTCTAGGCCATCAATTCTTCGCGATAAAGGCCAATCCGGTAAAACGGATGTTGTTGGCCGTGTTAGGAAATGATCTCGCCGATTTTGGCGGTCACATCGTCGATGCTGGCCATGCCATCAACACGGGTCACAATGCCGCGCGCCTCGTATCCCGGCAGGATAGGAGCGGTTTCGTCACGGTAAAGAGCCATGCGGTTGCGTACTGTTTCTTCATTGTCATCGGGACGACGCTTAAACTCGGTCGACCCGCAAGTGTCGCATACGCCCTCTTTCGCAGGAGGGTTGGCCGTGTCGTGATACAGGGCACCGCAATTGGCGCAGGAAAAGCGGCCAGTGATGCGCTCTACCAAGGCGTCCACATCCACCGCCAATTCAATCACGTGATCCAGCTTGCGGCCATGTTTTTCCAAGATGCCGTCCAGCGCGTGGGCCTGAGCCTCGGTGCGGGGATAGCCGTCAAAAATGGCGCCAACATCGCTGCCCATCGCGCCCAGCTCGTCAGAGATAAGCGCCGAAACAATCTCTTCGCTGACCAAATCGCCAGCTTCCATGATGGATTTGACCTTCAGGCCGGTGGGGGTTTCAGCCTTCACCGCGGCACGCAACATGTCGCCGGTCGAAAGTTGCTTCATGCCTTGGCTTTCCACCAAACGTGCACTTTGCGTTCCCTTGCCAGCGCCCGGAGGGCCAAGAAGAATGATGTTCATGAAGCTAGCCTACCCCCGAGTGAGAACGCGATATTAGCGCGTCCGGCCTTTCAGTTTCGCCTTTTTGATCAGGTCACCATATTGGTGCGCCAGCAAATGTGACTGAACTTGGCTGATCGTATCAACTGTCACATTGACCACAATCAACAGGCTGGTTCCGCCAAGGAACAATGGAATGCCGGTCTGGGCAATCATATATTCCGGCACAACGCAGACAAAGGTCAGATAGATCGCGCCGACCACAGTGATGCGGGTCAGGACGTAATCAAGATAATCCGACGTGCGCTTGCCCGGACGGATGCCCGGAATAAAGCCACCATTCTTCTTCAGATTCTCTGCCGTCTCTTCCGGGTTGAACACAACCGCAGTGTAGAAGAAGCAGAAGAACACGATCCCGAGGCCATACAGCAGCATATAGAGCGGCTGTCCGTGGGCGAGATATTGGTTGAGCGTCACGATGACGCCGCCAACACCGCTTTCGGTATCAACCGAATTGCCGGCGAACTGCGTGATCGTCAGCGGCAACAGCAGTAGCGAACTGGCAAAGATTGGCGGGATAACACCGGCAGTGTTCAGCTTGAGCGGAAGGTGCGAGCGATCCGCCTGCATCATACCGCGCTGGGTCGCACGCTTGGGATATTGGATCAGCAGCCGTCGCTGAGCACGCTCTACGAACGATATCAGCACAATCAGGCCGATCACCATTACGATAAAGAAGATGATGATGCTGGGTGCGATCGAACCGGTCCGGCCACCTTCGAAAAGGTTGGCGGTAAAGGTGGGGAACTGCGCGACAATACCCGCCATGATGATCAGCGAAACGCCATTACCAATCCCGCGACTGGTAATTTGCTCGCCCAGCCACAGCAGGAACATCGTGCCGCCCACCAGACTGATGACCGCACCGACGCGGAACATATATCCGGGGTCAACCACCGCCTGAATGCCGCTTTGCGCACCAAAGCTTTCCAGGCCCGAGGCCAGGAACCAACCCTGGATCGCGCATAGGAAAACCGTGCCGTAACGGGTGTATTGGTTCAGTTTTTGCCGCCCAGTGGCGCCCTCTTTCTTGAGTGCGGCCAGTGTCGGGTGCAGCGCCGAAGCCATCTGCACCACAATTGAGGCGGTAATATAGGGCATAACGCCTAGCGCGATGAGGCTCATCCGCTCAAGGCTGCCGCCCGAAAATGTGTTGAACAGGTCGAGAATCCCGCCGCGCCCGAGATCAGCCAGATCCTGCAATGCGAGCGGATTGACGCCCGGCAATGGAATGAAGCTCAGAAAGCGGAATACGATGAGCGCGCCAATCGTGAACCAAATGCGTTGCCGCAGCTCAGTCGCTTTGGAGAAATTGGCGAGGCTCATATTGCTCGCGATATTGTCGGCGCGTGATGCCATAGTCCGTGTGTCGATCCTAGCTTGCCACCGGTCCCGTCCGGTTTAGACAGGATAGATAGGGAGCAGAGGCCCTATTGTCGAACCCCTGCCCCCAGATTTTTCTATTTAGTCAGATTTTTCAGCTGCTTCGGTCTTCTTCCGGGCAGTCACTTCGACGCTACCACCGGCCTTTTCAACCGCAGCGATTGCGCCTTTGGTTGCACCAGCAACGACGAATTTTGCCTTTGCCTTGATCTCGCCCTTGCCCAAAAGTCGAACACCGTCTTTGCCGCCACGGGCCAAGCCACATGCGCGCAAAGCGTCTTCGGTGATGTCCTTCTTGCCGTCCAGCTTCTTGGCGTCGATCCATTTCTGAACCATGCCAATGTTCACTTCGGCATAATCTTTGCCGAATGGGTTGTTGAAGCCGCGCTTAGGCAGACGCATGTGAAGTGGCATTTGGCCGCCTTCAAAGCCCTTGATCGCTACGCCTGAACGGCTCTTCTGGCCCTTCTGGCCGCGTCCAGCGGTCTTACCTTTGCCCGAACCGATACCACGGCCCTTGCGAATGCGACCCTTGCGGGCGCCTTCATTGTCACGGATTTCATTGAGTTTCATAATGCACTCGCTTTCGCTTATGTTCGCGCTAAAAATTGAGTGGCCCGGATTTATCGCCCGAGCCACCATAGTCTTGTTCGTTAATCGATCACTTGCACCATGTGCGAGATTTTAGCGATCGCACCGCGCACCTCAGGGGTGTCTTGGCGCTCAACCACTTTGTTCATCTTGTTCAGACCAAGACCGATTAGGATCTTGCGCTGATTTTCAGGACGACGCATCGGTGAACCGATTTGCTTAAGCTTGATTGTTTTCTTACCGGCCATTGATCTTACTCCACAATCGCTGCGGCGTCGGCTTCTGCCTCAACCTCACTTGTACCACCACGGCCAAGCAGGTCAGCGACCTTCTTGCCGCGACGCTGTGCCACAGACTTGGGTGACGTCTGGTTGGTCAACGCATCAAACGTAGCGCGGATCATGTTATAGGGGTTCGACGAACCGACCGATTTGGTCACAACGTCAGCAACGCCCAGGCTTTCAAATACAGCACGCATCGGGCCACCAGCAATGATGCCGGTACCAGCTGGTGCGGTACGAACGGTTACCTTGCCAGCACCGAAACGACCGTTCACATCGTGATGAAGCGTACGGCCTTCTTTCAGAGCGACGCGGATCATCTTCTTGCGAGCAGCAGCCGTTGCCTTGGTGATAGCCTCAGGAACTTCGCGTGCCTTACCCTTGCCAAAGCCAACGCGGCCCGAACCGTCTCCAACGACAACCAGCGCAGCAAAGCCAAAACGCTTACCACCCTTAACTGTCTTGGATACGCGGTTGATGTGGACCAGTTTTTCGATGATGCCATCATCTTCTTCCTGGCGTCCACCGCGACGATTGTCACGGCCACCACGGCCACGACCGCCGCCGCCTTGGTTGCCACCGCGACCACGTCCACCGCCACGATTGTTATCGCGTTGCTGTGGCTTCTCTGCTGCAGAAGGTGCCTCAGCAGGAGGAGCCTTGGGCTCGGCAGCAGCCGACTGAGCGTCAGCAGCTTGTGAAGGTGTCTCAGCAACCGCAGGAACTTCGGCATCCGCCTTAGCTTCTTCAGCAGGAGCCGCAGGTATTTCTGCCGCAGCTTCAGGAGCAGCCGCTTCTGGCGTCTCGGTTTCGGCTTCTGGTGTTTTCTTGTCGTCAGCCATCATTAGAACTCCAGCCCGCCTTCGCGAGCGGCATCGGCCAGCGCTTTCACGCGGCCATGGAAAAGGAACCCGCCGCGATCAAACACGACAGTCGTCACGCCAGCCTTCTTGGCAGCAGCAGCGATATCCGTGCCAACCTTGGCGGCGGCATCAACATTGGCGCCAGAGCTCTTCGCACCCAACGTCGAAGCAGCAGCGACCGTTTGGCCTTGTGCGTCATCGATAATCTGTGCGTAGATGTGACGGCCAGTGCGATGCACCGACAAACGGGGACGGTCACCACCACGACTGCGGAGCGCAGTACGGACGCGGCGACGGCGACGTTCAAAGAGAGAAAGCTTTGCCATCTTACTTCTTCTTCCCTTCCTTGCGGAAGACATATTCGCCCTGGTACTTGATGCCCTTGCCCTTATACGGCTCGGGCTTGCGCCAGCGGCGGATCTCTGCGGCAAGCTGGCCAACGGCCTGCTTGTCAATTCCGCTGATGATCACGGTTGTTTGATCAGGCGTCTTCACGTCGATGCCTTCTGGCACGTCGATGTTGACGTCATGGCTGAAGCCGAGCTGCAAATTGAGCTTGCTGCCCTGTGCCTTGGCACGATAACCAACGCCGGAAATTTCCAAAGTCTTGGAAAATCCATCGGTTACGCCTTCGACCAAATTGGAAACCAGCGTACGCTGCATGCCCCAATATTGCCGAGCGGTCTTCGTGTCGTTCGCAGGCTTGACCTGGATCTCGTCACCTTCAACCTTATAGTCGATCAGGTCCGACAGACCGAGCGTTAGAGTACCCTTGGGGCCTTTTACGGTCAGCGTGCTGTCTTCGATCGACGCGGTTACGCCGCTAGGGATAGCGACTGCTTTTTTGCCAATACGGCTCATCAGAACACCTCCGCCAGCACTTCGCCGCCGACGTTTTCGTTGCGCGCTTCATTGTCTGAAAGCACACCCTTAGGGGTCGAGACGATGGTGATGCCAAGGCCATTGCGCACAGTCGGCAGTTCTTTCGAACCCGAATAGACGCGGCGGCCAGGCTTCGAGACGCGAGCAACGAATTTAATCGCTGGTTCGCCTTCGAAATATTTCAGTTCAATCCGCAGCGCCGGGTGCTTGCCACTCTCATCAGCGGTATAGCCACGGATGTAGCCTTCGCGCTGAAGCACTTCGAGGACATTTGCACGCAGCTTCGAAGCGGGCGAAAGGACAGAATCCTTCTTCGCCTGCTGCCCGTTGCGGATACGGGTGAGCATATCACCCAATGGATCAGTCATAGCCATAATTCAGATCCTCACCAGCTCGACTTAGTCAGGCCTGGAATCAGACCTTTATTGCCGAGGTTGCGCAGCTCGATACGGTTGATTCCGAACTTGCGATAATAGCCGCGTGGGCGACCGGTGGTGGCGCAGCGATTGCGAACCCGGGTTGGGTTGGCGTTGCGCGGAAGTTCAGCCATTTTCAGGCGCGCGATCAGACGTTCGCCCTCGTCGAGCGACTTGTCATTGGCAATCGCCTTCAGCTTCTCATACTTCTCAGCATACTGCTTCACGAGCTTCTTACGACGCTCATTCTTATTGATGGAACTCAGTTTCGCCATTGGACTTAAGCTCTCTTTCCTATCTTCAACTCTGAGGAGCGGCTTACGCCGCTTCCATTTCTTCCGACTCATCGGCCGGGAACGGGAAGCCGAACAGACGCAGCAGTTCGTGAGCTTCCTCATCGGAATTCGCAGATGTGGTGACAATGATATCCATGCCCCGCACCTTGTCGATTTTGTCGTAGCTAATCTCAGGGAAAATAATCTGCTCCTTGAGACCCATCGCATAATTGCCGCGACCATCGAACGACTTTGGGTTTACCCCGCGGAAGTCACGAATGCGTGGCATTGCGATCGTCACCAGACGGTCGAGAAATTCATACATACGCTCACGGCGCAAGGTGACCTTGCAACCGATTGGCATGCCTTCGCGCAGCTTAAACTGAGCGATGGATTTCTTGGCCTTGGTGATAACCGGCTTCTGGCCGGCGATCAGCGCCATTTCTTCAGCCGCAATTGCGACCTTCTTCTTATCCTGGCTCGCCTCGCCGACACCCATGTTGAGTGTGATCTTTTCGATCTTCGGCACTTCAAGAAGGTTCTTGTAACCGAACTTTTCAGTCATCGCCTTGACGATTTGGTCGTCAAACTTCTGCCTGAGGCGTGGAGCTGTTGACTTATCAGCCATCGAGCGTCTCCCCGGATTTCACTGCAACGCGCACCTTCTTGCCGTCTTTTTCTTCAAAACGGACGCGGGTGGGCTTGCCATCTTTTGGATCAGCAATCGCAACCTTGGAGATGTTCATCGGCGCCTCAAAGCGATCGAGGCCACCTTGCGGGTTGGACTGGCTGGGCTTGCGGTGACGAACAGCGATGTTCACGCCTTCGACGACAATCTTGCCTTCTTTGGGCAAAACTTTGGACACAGTGCCGGTTTGACCCTTGTCCTTGCCGGACAGCACAACGACGCTGTCACCTTTTTTGATCTTAGCAGATGCCATCTTACAGCACCTCCGGAGCGAGCGAGATGATCTTCATGAACCCGCGACCGCGCAATTCACGAACAACTGGGCCAAAGATACGAGTGCCAATAGGCTCTTCGGTCTTGCTCACAAGAACCGCAGCGTTGCTGTCAAAGCGGATCACGCTGCCGTCCTGGCGGCGAACTTCCTTCTTTGTACGCACGATGACAGCGCGATGGACATCGCCCTTCTTCACCTTTGCGCGCGGCTGGGCTTCCTTGACGGAAACCACGATCACGTCGCCAACGGAGGCAGTCCGGCGCTTAGAGCCACCCAGTACTTTAATGCACTGGACGCGCTTTGCGCCGCTGTTATCCGCGACGTCGAGATTGGATTGCATCTGGATCATTGATCCGTTTCCTTCTCTTGGCTTGCCGAGACACCCAAAACGACTGGGGCCAGGCAGTTCCTACGTCAAATTGCTCAGTTACCGGCAGCTTCTACTTCCAGATCGGCTTCCACCGCCTGGGTTCCACCAGCAACAACACGGTCAATCACTGCCCAAGTCTTGGTCTTGGAGATCGGTTTGGTCTCTTCGATCCGGACAGTGTCGCCCAATGCGTATTCATTCTTCTCGTCGTGAGCGTGATACTTCTTCGAACGACGGATGATCTTCCCATACAATGGGTGCTTCACCTTGCGTTCGACGCGTACGGTCACGGTCTTGTCGGTTTTGTCAGAGGTGACGGTCCCGACCAGGATACGTTTCGGCATCGTTTAGCTCCTCAAGCCTTGGCGGCGGCTGTTGCCGCGCGCTCGGTTTGCAGCGTTTTGATCTGTGCGATCGCGCGGCGGACTTCTTTAATCCGTGCAGGACGCTCCAGCTGGTTGGTCGCACTCTGGAACCGAAGATTGTACTGTTCGCGCTTCAGCTCGGTGAGCTCGTCGGACAGTTGATCGTCAGTTTTAGTGCGCAGATCTGAAATATCGGCCATTATTTGCCTCCCAGATGCGAAGTGTCACCCAAGCGGGCTACAACCTTAGTTTTGATCGGCAGCTTCATCGCAGCACGTTCAAAAGCTTCGGCAGCCAATGGGCCTGAAACACCATCGAGTTCGAACAGAATGCGGCCCGGTTTAACGCGAGCAGCCCAAAATTCGACCGAACCCTTGCCTTTACCCTGACGGACTTCAGCAGGCTTCTTCGTTACCGGCACATCAGGAAAGACGCGGATCCATAGACGGCCCTGACGCTTCATGTGACGGGTGATCGCGCGGCGAGCCGCTTCGATCTGGCGTGCGGTGATACGCTCAGGCTCAAGAGCCTTCAGACCATAGGAGCCAAAGTTCAAAGTCGTGCCGCCCTTGGCGTCGCCTCTGATCTTGCCCTTAAAGGCCTTGCGATATTTAGTTTTCTTCGGTTGCAGCATGGTGTTTCTCTATCTGTGCAATCAGCGAGCCGCCAATTAACGAGCAGGCCTTACGCCAGAGGTCTGAGCTTCCATCATCAAGCGATCTTGAGCGGTTGGGTCATGCGCCAGGATTTCTCCCTTAAACACCCAAACCTTGATCCCGATGATACCGTAAGAGGTCAGTGCCTCAGCTTCGGCATAGTCAACATTGGCGCGCAATGTGTGGAGCGGAACGCGACCTTCGCGATATTGTTCAACACGAGCAATTTCAGCACCGCCCAAACGGCCACCACAAACGATCTTGATGCCTTCTGCACCCAAGCGCATGGCAGACTGCATGGCGCGTTTCATCGCACGGCGGAAAGCAATACGGCGGATCAATTGATCAGCGATGCCCTGTGCGACGAGCTTGGCGTCGATTTCCGGCTTGCGGATCTCAACAATGTTCAGCTTCACTTCGCTATCGGTCATCGTAGCAAGCTTTTGACGCAACTTTTCAATGTCAGCGCCCTTCTTGCCGATGATGACACCAGGACGAGCCGCATATATCGAAACGCGGCAAAGCTTTGCCGGACGCTCGATAACCACCTTAGAAATAGCAGCCTGTGTCAGGTTGCCGGTGATGTATTTGCGGATCTCGATGTCTTCCTTGAGCAGACCGGCATAGTCACGCCCTTCGGCGTACCAGCGGCTGTCCCAGGTACGGTTGATCTGCAGGCGCAGACCGATCGGATTACTCTTCTGACCCATCTTACGCCTCTTCTTCTTCGCGAACTACGATACGCAGCTTGCTGAACGGCTTCAGGATGCGCGTGGACTTACCACGACCGCGAGTGTGGAACCGTTTCATGGTGATCGATTTGCCGACCGATGCTTCTGCAACGATCAAGGAATCGACATCCAGATTGTGGTTGTTTTCAGCATTGGCGATTGCCGATGCCAAAACCTTGGTTGCGTCCTTGGCCATGCCCTTCTTTGAGAAGGACAAGATGTTGAGGGCTTCCTCAGCCTTCTTGCCACGGATCAACTCAGCCACAAGGTTCAGCTTTTGAGCCGACCCGCGAATTTGCGTGCCGACAGCCAATGCCTCGTTATCGCCAACACGGCGCGGAGATTTTGCCTTACCCATTAGCGCTTACCCTTCTTGTCGGCAGCATGGCCAGGGAAGTTACGCGTAGGCGCAAATTCACCGAGCTTGTGACCAACCATGTCCTCATTAACGGACACCGGGATGAATTTTTGACCATTGTAGACGCTGAACGTCAGGCCAACGAATTGTGGAAGAATGGTGCTGCGGCGCGACCAAGTTTTGATCGGCTTCTTGCCACCACTGTCCTGCGCGTCTTCGGCCTTCTTCAGAAGACTGAGTTCCACGAACGGACCTTTCCAGACAGAACGAGCCATGTCCGATTACCTCTTCTTCTTGGCGTGACGCGAACGGATAATATATTTGTCCGTCTGCTTGTTCTTGCGAGTGCGGGCGCCCTTGGTCGGCTTACCCCAAGGGGTAACCGGATGACGTCCACCTGATGTCCGGCCTTCACCACCACCGTGGGGGTGATCGACCGGGTTCTTTGCGACACCACGGGTCAGTGGCTTTACGCCCATCCAGCGCTTGCGGCCGGCCTTACCCAGGTTTTGGTTTTGGTTGTCGGGGTTCGAAACCGCGCCAACTGTGCCCATGCAATCGGACCGCAGGTAACGCTGCTCGCCCGAGTTAAGACGCGCAATGACCATGCCGCGGTCACGACCGACCAGCTGAACATAGGTGCCTGCGCTACGAGCGATCTGACCACCCTTGCCCGGCTTCATCTCCACATTGTGGCAGATGGTGCCGACCGGCATCTGACCCAGCAGCATGGCATTGCCAGGCTTGGTATCAGCTTTCTCAGCCGCAATAACCGTATCACCTTCTGCAAGACGCTGAGGGCACAGGATATAGGCCTGTTCGCCATCTTCGTACTTCAGCAGAGCGATAAAGGCCGTGCGGTTCGGGTCATATTCGATCCGTTCAACAGTCGCAGGAACATCCCACTTGCGCCGTTTGAAATCGATGAAGCGGTACTTTTGCTTGTGACCGCCACCGATACCACGCGAAGTGATATGGCCTTTATTGTTGCGTCCACCGCTCTTGCGCTTGCCCTCTGTCAGCGACTTGACCGGCTTGCCCTTCCAAAGGCTGGTCTTGTCGACAAGGATCAAGCCGCGCCGGGCGGGACTTGTTGGTTTATAATTCTTGAGTGCCATTGTTCGTTTCCTGTCCCTTGGCCTCAGATACCGCTCGTGATGTCGATCATGTCACCCTCGGCGAGGGTAACGATCGCTTTTTTCACGTCGGAGCGCTTGTAAGGTTTACCCTTCCAGCGCTTGGTTTTGCCCTTGGTCACGATGGTGTTCACACCCACGACCTTCGTGTCGTAGATTGCTTCCACCGCTTCCTTGATCTGCGGTTTGGTCGCATCATTGGAGACCTTGAAAACAACTGCGTTGTTCTCGGACGCCAAAGTGGACTTCTCCGTGATGTGCGGAGCAAGGATTACGTCGTAGTGACGCGCGTCTACTTCTTGCTTTTTAGCCATTGAAACGCGCCTCCAGCTTTTCGACTGCATCCTTGGTCAGGACCAGCGTGTCATGCTTCAGAATGTCATAGACATTGGCACCAGCAGCCGGGATCACATTGACGCCCGGAATATTGCCAGCGGCCTTCTTGAAACCATCATCAACGCTCTCGCCGTCGATCACCAGAACCTTGCCAGTGTAACCAGCCTTTTCCATGTGACCTATGAGAGCCTTGGTCTTGGCATCCTTGAGGGTCAGGCTGTCAACGACAACCAAACCTTCTTTTGCCTTGCTCGACAGAGCCATCTTCAGACCCAGCGCGCGAATTTTCTTATTCAGCGACTGGTTGAAGTCACGCTTGCGAGCGCCGTGTGCCTTACCACCACCGATAAAGATCGGAGCGCCGCGATCACCATGACGAGCCCGGCCGCTACCCTTCTGAGCACCAAATTTGGCACCAGTACGGGCAACATCGGAACGTTCACGGGTCGGACGAGCGGTCGCGCGGCGATTTTCCAGCTGCCACGTAACCACGCGGTGCAAGATGTCAGCGCGCGGCTCAACACCGAACACGGCATCGTTGAGGTCAATATTTGCCCCAGCGCCTGAAACGGCCTTACCGTCGATTTTTTGGACCTTCACCTTCACGGGTCAGCCCTCCTTATTCTCACCGTCGGCCGCATCGGCCTCGGGTGCTTTGGTTTCTTCGGTGGCAGTTTCTTCAGCCGGTGCATCCGCTACGGGAGCGTCTGCTGCTGCCTCTTCCACGACTTCGTTTTCAACGACGTCAGCGGCGGGAGCCTCTTCAGCTTCAGGCTTAGCTGCATTCTTCTCGATGATTGCACCGGGGAACGGCACACCTTCAGGAAGTGGCAGCTTCACCGCGTCGCGGATCAACATCCAGCCATTCTTCGTACCGGGGACAGAGCCCTTCACGAAGATCAAACCACGCTCAGCGTCGGTGCGAACCACTTCGAGGTTCTGCTGTGTGCGCTGACGATCACCCATGTGACCAGCCATCTTCTTGTTCTTGAAGACGCGGCCAGGATCCTGACGGTTACCGGTCGAACCATGCGAACGGTGAGAGATCGAGACACCGTGCGTTGCACGAAGACCACCGAAACCCCAACGCTTCATGGCGCCGGCAAAGCCTTTACCCTGCGTGTAGCCAGTAATGTCGACCTTTTGGCCTGCAATGAAGTGTTCGGCACTGATCGACGCGCCGATAGGCAGAAGCCCCTCGTCATTGTCGACGCGGAATTCCGCCACCTTCATCTTCATGCCAACTTCAGCCTTCGCGAATTGCTCGCGCTGAGGCTTGTTTACATTCTTTTGTTTTGCAACACCTGAACCCAGCTGCAGCGCGAAATAACCATCGCGTTCAGCGGTACGGTGGGAGACAACCTGACAGTCTTCCAGAGCAAGAACGGTCACGGGAACGTGACGTCCATCCTCCTGAAACAGGCGGGTCATCCCGACTTTCTTTGCGATCACGCCTGTGCGCATCGTCAAAACTCCTAATACAGAGGCACACGAGGCCCATCCCCGGGTGCATGCCAGCCCAAATTGTGATGCATCGCCCCGTCCGGGCTGAGTGCCGCCCTGCACAACATGTGCAGTTTGGCTAGACGGGGGACGCAGCCCGGTAAAAACCGGCGGTATCCCTATGTCTTGCCGAGCAATCTCCGTTGGAGAGAGCCAGCGGAGCCATAAGAGCTCCAATTCCTCGGTCCACTTATATGGCCATGACCGACTGACCCCTACCCTAGCAACGGGCCCCAGTAACGAGGCCTGCTAGATTAAGCGAGCTTAATCTCAACATTCACGCCAGCGGCCAGATCGAGCTTCATAAGCGCGTCGACTGTCTGGGCGTTGGGCTGCACGATATCGAGCAACCGCTTGAATGTGCGAACTTCGAACTGCTCACGCGACTTTTTGTCGATGTGAGGGCCGCGGTTCACGGTAAACTTCTCAATGCGCGTTGGCATGGGAATGGGACCACGAATAAGCGCACCAGTACGGCGAGCAGTCTCTGCGATTTCACCAGTTGCCTGGTCCAAAACGCGGTGATCAAACGCCTTCAGGCGAATGCGAATATTCTGAGCTTCCATTACCTACACCAATGCGAAAGAGCCAAAGAGAAATCCCAATTGCTTGGGCACCCCTAAAAAACAAAAGGCCCGCCCCGCTTTTGTCCGGTTTCCCGGAACGGGCGGCCTCATAAAATTACGTCGCAGCGAACGAATCCTCTGCCTGAAGGCGCGCGTATACGTAGGACCGACCCGTCTGACAACCCTAATTCCGGGCATTAGGCGCAAAGAAATGGCCACCTACCCACAGGTTCAAACGGTCCGGCGCGCAAACACCAGCCTCTATAAAAAGGGCCCGGCGTTCCAATTGGAGCACCGGGCCACATTTTTAACCGTTTTGCCAGCCCCATCAGGGCCAGAAAATCAGCCTATTTGGTGATCGTAGCAACAACGCCAGAACCAACCGTACGGCCACCTTCGCGGATAGCGAAACGCAGACCTTCGTCCATAGCGATAGGAGCGATCAGCTTGACGTTGATCGTTACATTGTCGCCAGGCATGACCATTTCGGTGCCCTCTGGGAGGACAACTTCACCGGTCACGTCGGTAGTGCGGAAGTAGAACTGCGGACGATAGTTGGCGAAGAATGGCGTGTGACGGCCGCCTTCGTCTTTCGACAGCACGTAAACTTCGGCGCTGAATTCTGTGTGCGGGTTAACCGAACCAGGCTTGGCCAGAACTTGACCACGCTCAACGTCTTCACGGCCAACACCGCGAACCAATGCACCGATGTTGTCACCAGCTTCACCGCGATCAAGCAGCTTGCGGAACATTTCGACGCCGGTCACTGTTGTCTTGCCGGTTTCCTTGATGCCAACGATTTCGACTTCGTCGCCAACGTTTACAACACCGGTTTCAACACGGCCGGTAACAACCGTACCACGACCAGAGATCGAGAATACGTCCTCGATCGGCATCAGGAAGTCCTTGTCGACCGGACGATCTGGCTGCGGAATGAATGTATCAACAGCTTCCATCAGTGCCTTGATCGAGCTTTCGCCGATTTCAGGATCGCGACCTTCAAGTGCGGCCAAAGCCGAACCTTTAACGATCGGAATATCGTCACCTTCAAAACCATACTCGGTCAGAAGCTCGCGAACTTCCATTTCAACCAGTTCGAGAATTTCTTCATCGTCGACCTGATCAACCTTGTTCATGTAAACAACAAGCTGTGGAACGCCGACCTGACGAGCAAGCAGGATGTGCTCGCGAGTCTGTGGCATGGGTCCGTCAGCTGCATTCACAACCAGGATCGCGCCGTCCATCTGCGCCGCACCAGTGATCATGTTCTTCACATAGTCGGCGTGACCTGGGCAATCGACGTGCGCATAGTGACGCGCAGCAGTTTCATACTCAACGTGAGCCGTTGAGATGGTGATGCCACGCTCGCGCTCTTCGGGAGCCTTATCGATGTTTGCGAAATCAACGGCTTCGCCGCCTGATTCTTCTGCCATCACTTTAGTGATAGCCGCAGTCAATGTGGTCTTACCATGATCGACGTGACCGATGGTACCAATGTTGCAGTGCGGCTTGTTCCGCTCAAATTTTGCCTTCGCCATTTCTCGATATACCTTCTGTAGAATTTAATAATCTGCGGGAGAAAGGGCGGCCCGCTGAATCAGGCGCCGCCCCTAGACCTTGTCGCCTGCTTAAGCAAGCTTCTCCTTGACTTCCTGTGCAACACTTGCCGGAACTTCGTCATAGTGGCTGAACTGCATCGTGTACTGAGCACGCCCTTGCGAGAAGGACCGCAACTCATTCACATAGCCGAACATATTGGCCAGTGGGACCATCGCCTCAACCGCCATGGCATTGCCACGCGCATCTTGACCTTGGACCTGACCACGACGCTTGTTGAGGTCGCCGATCACATCACCAAGGTAATCCTCGGGAGTGACAACTTCAACCTTCATCACCGGCTCGAGCAGTTTGATACCGCCCCGCTCTGCCGCTTCGCGCATGGCGCCGCGTCCGGTAATTTCAAACGCCACCGTGCTTGAATCGACGTCATGGTATTTGCCGTCAATCAGGCGGATGGTGAAATCGATGATCGGGAAGCCAACCAAATAGCCGCTTTCAGCCTGCTCGCGCATGCCTTTTTCGACCGACGGGATATATTCGCGCGGAATGTTACCGCCCTTGATCTCGTCTTCAAAGATGATGCCCTGTCCGCGTTCACCGGGGACAACAACAACCTTGGCTTCACCAAACTGACCCGAACCACCCGATTGTTTCTTGTGGGTGTAAGTCACTTCGACTTCACGGCCGAGCGATTCGCGATACGCCACCTGAGGCGCACCAACATTGGCTTCAACCTTGAACTCACGCTTCATCCGATCGACCAAAATGTCGAGGTGAAGCTCGCCCATGCCCTTGATGATCGTCTGGCCGCTTTCGTGGTCAGTCGTCACGCGGAAGGATGGATCCTCAGCAGCCAGGCGGTTCAGGGCAACGCCCATCTTCTCCTGGTCGGCCTTGGTCTTTGGCTCCACCGACAATTCGATAACCGGATCGGGGAATTCCATCCGCTCAAGGATGATCGGGTGAGCTGTGTCGCACAAAGTATCACCAGTGGTGGTGTCTTTCATACCCGCAATCGCGACGATATCGCCGGCAAATGCCTCTTCGATATCTTCCCGGTTGTTGGAGTGCATCAGCAACATACGGCCGATCTTTTCCTTCTTCTCCTTAACCGAGTTCAGGACCTGACCCTTGGCCAGTTTACCCGAGTAGATGCGGGTAAATGTCAGCGAGCCCACGAACGGATCGTTCATGATCTTAAACGCAAGCGCGCTGAACGGCGCATCGTCGGACGACGGACGCTCAGCTTCTTCGTCGCTGTCAGGCAGAACGCCCTTAATCGCAGGAACGTCCAGCGGTGAAGGCATATAGTCAACCACAGCATCAAGCAGCGGTTGTACACCCTTGTTCTTAAACGCAGAACCACACAGAACCGGCACGAAGGCGCGGTCCATGGTGCCCTTGCGGATCAGTTTCTTCAGCGTTGCCGCATCGGGCATTTCGCCGTCGAAGAACTTCTCCATTGCGTCATCGTCAAGCTCGACGACGGTCTCGATCAGTTTCTCGCGATACTCAGCCGCCTTGTCAGCCAGGTCAGCCGGAACATCGACATAAGAAAACTCAGCACCAAGGCCGTCATTTTCCCACACGATACCGCGGTTGTTGACCAGATCGACAACGCCCTTCAGATCGGCTTCTGCACCAATCGGGAGATACAGCACCAATGGTGTCGCACCCAAGCGGTCGATGATCGACTGAACGCAGTAATAGAAATCTGCGCCGGTGCGATCCAACTTATTGATGAAGCACATTCTAGGTACACCGTACTTATCGGCTTGGCGCCATACGGTTTCGGACTGAGGCTCAACCCCTGCAACGCCGTCAAAAACGGCGACCGCGCCATCCAACACACGCAAGCTACGCTCAACTTCAATCGTGAAGTCAACGTGGCCGGGCGTATCGATGATGTTGATCCGGTGCTTTTCACCCTGACCATCTTCGTTCTGCCAGAACGTGGTCGTGGCAGCCGAGGTGATCGTGATCCCGCGCTCTTGTTCCTGCTCCATCCAGTCCATCGTCGCAGCGCCATCATGCACTTCGCCGATTTTGTAGGACTTGCCGGTGTAGTACAAAATACGTTCGGTAGTCGTGGTTTTACCAGCATCGATGTGAGCCATGATGCCAATGTTGCGGTACCGCTCTAGCGGATATTCGCGTGCCATGTTCGTGTTCTCCTTAAGAGGGGAATATTACCAGCGGTAGTGCGAGAACGCGCGGTTGGCGTCGGCCATCCGGTGCGTATCTTCGCGCTTTTTCACCGCATTGCCGCGATTGTTCGACGCATCGAGCAATTCGCCCGACAGGCGCGCGCTCATCGTGGTTTCTGGGCGACCGCGAGCGGCACCAATCAACCAACGAATGGCCAGCGCCTGAGCACGCTCGGGGCGAACCTCGACCGGCACCTGATACGTTGCACCACCAACACGGCGGCTGCGAACTTCAACCTGAGGGGCAACATTGCCCAGCGCATCATGGAACAGCTGCACCGGATCGGTCTTGGCCTTGGCCTCAACTGTATCAAGCGCGGTGTAAACGATGCCCTCTGCAACGGCTTTCTTACCGTCGAGCATGAGGTTGTTCATGAACTTCGACAAAATTTGATCACCAAACTTGGGATCGGGTAGAATGACCCGCTTTTCGGGACGACGACGACGTGACATATTTCATAACTCCTTTGGAGTTTTGGGCGGTTCCGGCCCACTCCCCCTCCCAACCACCCGATAGGATCCCATACTGGATCGGGTGGTTGGGAGGGGGAGATGGGCTGGCACCGAGGTCAACATGGACATGTTGACCGCACCCAAACAAAAAACTCTTATTTAGGCCGCTTGGCACCGTATTTGGAACGGCTCTGCTTGCGATCCTTAACCCCTTGGGTATCCAGAACACCGCGCAGAACGTGGTAACGCACACCAGGAAGGTCGCGCACACGGCCGCCGCGGATCAGAACAACAGAGTGTTCTTGAAGGTTGTGGCCTTCACCCGGGATATAAGAGATGACTTCGCGCTGGTTCGTCAGGCGTACCTTGGCAACCTTACGCAGAGCAGAGTTCGGCTTCTTCGGCGTCGTAGTATAGACGCGTGTGCAAACGCCGCGCTTTTGCGGGTTTGCTTCCATCGCAGGGACCTTGGACTTGGTCTTCTGCGGAACGCGGCCCTTGCGGACCAGCTGGTTAATCGTTGGCATAAATACCCTTCGTGTGATGGCGATATGTCAGACCAAGATGAAGGGAAGCAGATCGTGCCCGATGGCGAACGCCGCATTGTTTGCGGGGGTCGGTCCATCGCACGAGACTGAAACGCTCCACCCGGGGCCACAAGCGCCGGATTACTTTGTCGGTAGTGTCTCGCGAAGGAGAACCCAAACCGCCAATGTTCAACTCTATTTGCCGCAGCATGGTTTCCTACACAAAGCGGTTGCGCGGGCCCTTACGGGGGAAAGGTGATGGGGTCAAGGGGTGGTGGGTGGGGGATCACTCGTATTTTGAACGTTGTCGTTCACTGTTTGCCTCAGGCTCGTTCAAAGCTTCGATAAGTTCTGAAAGAACTATAAGATCACATAATTTGGCGCCATTTTCCAAATCCGTTAGCGTGTGCGTCACGCCATGGAATTGCCGCTGGTCGGCGTTCTCCGGAATTAGCAACGACGTTATTCCGTAACGCTCTTGATAGGTCGTTCCTGTCTCCCAGCACACACAAAGGTCCACATCATTCACATTCTTATCGTGTGTATCAAAGTCTTCGACCAGACCATCCAGAGAGAACTTATATTCTAAAATTCTGGGCGGCGTGACCTTGCCGCTCAATGCTTCGGCTAGTTCATCAGTTACTCCAAGCGGATTAGAACTCACGTCATACACATATAGCTCTTGCGAAAGGTCAAAGGAAATTTTGAACAATCCGTCATAGGTAAACCGTTCATTAGTAGACATGACCTGCACGCCACGCACTACGCCGCCAGCAATCAATTGGTTAAACAACGCAATCACATCTTGCTCGCGAGTCGGAACAGAGGTGATTGACACGCGCTCAGTCGGCGCAAAAAAATGTTCACTCTCCAAGCTGAGTGGCATTTTGCCCTCATGCTCCAACATTTTCTCTTTCCACTCGTTGACCTTCAATTCTCTGACAAGGTCAGGAGCAACTCCTGTATTTGCCTTCAATTGCGATCGTAGTTTTGCCAAAATATTGTCGGTTATATGTTTGGCGACGGATTTGGCGAAGTCTACCAGTTCGCGATGAAAACCCTTTCGTCCAAGGTCTGGCGAATAATTGTTAAAATGAAAAAGGAAATGTATTTGGTTCTGCCGCCCTATGTTACGATCTAGAGGAATGACAATCGTTTCACCTTGCGGCATACGGTTCGCCGCGAGTTGAATACCGGCATTTAGAACTTTGTAGTTTGTTCTAATTCCCAAACTCTTGTTGAACTTAGACCAAAGTTTGGCCGTGTATCCAAATTCTACCGTTACAGAAGGCTGGTGTTTTTCCAGGACCTCATTCTCTTCATCATCAAGGCTTTCACCCATAATTTCCTTGATCTCTTCAGCCGACCATGAATCCCAAAGGAAATCCAGCTGCCGAAACTTATCAGGAAGAGCGCGTCCTGGGCCATGCTTTTCGAATAGCCTTCTCGCTTCCGCATCAACTTCGCTGATTTTCGCGATCTTCCCCCCCTCCTTGTGGAGCCAAAGATAGGCAATTTCATCAAGTTCCGTCGAAGTTTCTCCGCCTGGCGCCTTCACGACAATTTTTGCCTTAATTTGTTCGCCCTTGATTACTGACCCAAGGCCGGTCTTAATAGACAAAATCTTTGCCCACTTTTCAGCATCATCTGCCTTAATCCAATCCAATCTTCGTGGATGAGTCGAGTCGTCAAACCGCACAGTTATCGAAACTCCGCGGTCAAAGTCCTGAAATTCTGGATCATCCGAGATGCCGTCGGACGGTTCAATTTTTGGATTTGAAGCGGCCCCGGCCTCCTCAAGCCATTTTCTTGCGCCTCGAATGCGTCCCGCCGCCGAAAAGCCCGGCGTTTTCGTTTCAATCCTCATATGGTTGAAACCATAGGCAACGTAAGTCGCACCAACGCCTTTATGCCCTCTTGTCCCCCCAGACTTAAACGAGAAGTTGGGCGCTAAGAATTGCTTAAATTTCTGTTCTTCAAGGCCAATTCCGTTGTCCGAAACAGTCAGTGAATTGTTGACCAAATCGATAACAATAGAAATTTTCGGAACGTATTCGGTTGCACCTCCTTCGGTTGCTTCAAGAGCCTTCCTTGCCTCAACGGCATCAAGTGCATTCTGAATAAGCTCGGAAAATGGGTCATACCACCCCACATACGAGCTCAAGATATTACTGATTTCACGCTTCAGCGCAGCCAGCGCAGCCTCATTGATGTTCGTATTTTTAAACTCAAGGGGATCAAAGGGAGCGAACGTCATCGCAAAACCACTCTTTCACTAATTGCAATATCAAACCTCTGCTTACGGTCTTACCATTTCTAATGAAACCGTTTTCCCATTCGGCATTTTTTTGCTTTTGTCCCTCAAGCGCCGGGCGCGACACCTCCGTGTCGCTTGGCTACGCCGCATAAGCGTCGGCGCGCAGTCGCGCTAGCGGTCACCTAGTCGGTGACCGAACCATTCCAAGCCAACTGTATAGTCCCCCTTCTCTTGGTGCCAGTTAGCTATCTCGCTCAATACCGGCGCGAAGCGCCGCAAGGGCGACTGCCCGCCCGCAGCGATGCGACCGTCAGGTCGAGTGAGCGAGGATATCGCAGCACGGAGGTGCTGCGGAACACAAAAAACTCGTTCCCGCGTGGCTCAAGCCGGTGGTGTAGTCCCACTTCCTCCCCTCCTTTCGCAAGGAGGGGATCGAGGGGTGGTTCAATTCAAATGCGCTCTGACCAATAACCGCCCCACCCCCAACCCCCTCCCCTAAAGGCGGAGGGGGCTCGCGCTCTGGTGCTTGTTTTGTTTGTTTAGCTTCAAGCGCCAGCGTTCGCCTCCGCTCACTTGGCTATCCTCGCTTCGCTGCGGGCGGCCTGTCGGCCTTGCGGTCACCTAGTCGGTGACCGATCTGGACCAAGCCAACTGTGTAGTCCCCCTTCTCTCGGTGCCAGTTATCTATCTCGCTCAATAACGGCGCGAAGCGCCGCAAGGGCGACTGCCCGCCCGCAGGCCCGATAGGGCCGAGGATATCGCAGCACGGAGGTGCTGCGGAAAACAAAAACAATTTTCCTACTCGCCTGTTTTTTGCTTTGGTCCCTCAAACGCCGGGCGCGATACCTCCGTATCGCTTGGCTTTCGCGGCATAAGCCGCGTCGGGCGGTCGCCCTCTGGCTCGCCTTCGGCTCGCGATCACCGCTCAACAGGACCGTTGCACATGCCCGATACCGAACCGCCACCGATCCCAAAGCGCGCCATTCCTCGGCAGGCAACCTCTGCGGTCGCCTTCGAGGGTAGTACCCCTGCGCCCGACGACCCTCTCCTGTCCTTCACCCCCGTCCCGCACAAACGCCCGCGCCGCAATTCCATCACCCCTGCCCTCCAGCGCAAATTCATCGCTCATCTGGCCGCCACTGGCATTGTCACCGCCGCCGCGCGGCACATCGGGAAAAGCATGGAGGCCATCTACAAACTACGCCAGCGACCCGGCGCGGCGAGTTTTAATGCGGCCTGGGATGCCGCCATCGACCGCGGCGTCACCCGGCTGGAGGCGACCGCCCTCACCCGCGCCATGGCAGGCGAGGAACGCATGGTCGTATCCTCCGGCAAGATACTCGGCACCGAAATCCGCCATAACGAGGCGCTGGTGATGTTCTTCCTGCGTAACCGCCTGCCCCACCGATACGGCACCAGCCCGCTCAAGCCCGGCCATCCCGATTACGACAAGATGCGCGCAGACATGCACGCCGAATTGCGCGCGGCGGAGAAGGAAGCGGCCCGATCACCCGAACGGATGCAGGAAATCGCGGACTGGCTGCTCGAATTCAAACAACGCTGGCGCCGCGAGTGGGAATCTGAGGCCAAAACAACCTAAATCGGAGCAAATCTGCGCGAGATCACTCCACATCCGATCAAAAACCTAACGGGCCTTCGCGGACCCCTAAGTGTGGGATCAAAGATCCGTTAACCTTGGAAATCCGCGCAATCGCGTGGTTCCGCCATTTTTGCGGCCAAAAACGCTGCTCTCGCGTCAACATTCCCTAGTGATTTGGTAACCTTCTCTTAAAACCTCGTGGTAGTGCGTAGTGGCGCAGAAGAGTGGCATGTTGAAAAAGCCACTCCTTGCCGCAACCGCCCTTTTGGGTGTTTCCATGATGCCAACGCAGGCCGCTGCTGCGCCGCTCGCACTATCCGTGCCCAGCGCGATGCCGATGGTCGCCTTTGGTATGTCGCAGATTAATTGCGCCCCGACACAGGCTACTGCTGCCACCGCGCGTCCTGCCTATCGCAGCCGCAGCGCCGCAGTCCTCAGCTCTTCCCTTCTTGGTGGGCGCCCCAGCGCGCTTGAGCGTTTGCGCATGCAGCAATCGGGTCAGGCTCAACCTGCTCAAACCGCTGCTTCGCTGACCCCTGCTGTCAGCAGCTCGGTTGTACCGGTCGCCGCTGTTGGTTTCGCATGCCCCACAATGCAGGCTCCTTCTGCAGCCGTGACAGGCCGCATCCAAACCACTGTAACCGGCACATTCATGGGCACAGAGCGTGTCCGCATTGGCAAGACCCGCTTCGATGCCAAGTGGAACCGGGTGGTGGACCGCGGATTGTCGAGCCGCGATCTGACCGCGACATTGGGCGCGGTTCCATCGGGCCGCGACGCGCTGCTGTCCAAGGTCAACGCTTGGGTCAACCGCTCGATCACCTACAAAGACGACCGTGGCGGTGATGCCTGGGCCTCGGCCAAGGAAACGCTGAGCAAACGCGCCGGTGATTGCGAAGATTATGCAATCCTGAAGATGCAGATGCTGCACGCTGCTGGTATCGCCAAGAAAGACCTGATGCTCACCCTCGCCCGCGACAATATGGCCGGCAATGACCATGCGGTGTTGCTGGTACGCACTGAGGGCCATTGGGTGATGCTGGACATGGGTTCGGACCGGGTTGTTCCGGCCGCTGGTGATTATGGATATCGCCCGGTGATGAGCTTTGCCGGGAACAGCCGCTACTTGCACGGCAAGAAGTACAACCCGAACAACGCCCGCAACACCACGATCCGCCTCGCCAGCGCGAGCTAAGCGGCGCGATTTAGTATTGAATGAGCGAGGGTATCGCGCGCCGGACGGGGTGCGGAAACCGGAAAAGTCTGTTTGTTTAGCCCCTCAAACGCCGGGCGCGACACCTCCGTATCGCTTGGCTTTCGCGGCATAAGCCGCGGCGGGCAGTCGCCCTCTGGCTCGCCTACGGCTCGCGATTAGCGCCAATCAGTGAGGTAATCCCAAGCGGATCCCACCAACCTCAGTTTCCTACCTCTCGGTCAGGCTTTCGTTGAGGGCGCGGCTGACTGGCTTCATTAGATAGCTCAGCACGGTCTTATTGCCCGTAATGATCTCCACATCGCAGATCATGCCCGGAACAATCGGCAAATTTTGCCCATTGCGGGTCAGATAGGCGCGATCGGTCTCCACCAATACGGTGTAATAGGCCTCGCGCTCGGCCTCGTCATAGACACTGTCTGCGCTGACTTGCTGAACCTTGCCGGACAGGCCGCCATAGGTCGCAAAATCATAGGCCGTGACCTTCACATTGGCCGGATCACCGACTTTGATAAAGGCGATGTCCTTGGGCGCGACGCGCGCCTCTACCAACAGTTTTTCACCCACTGGCACCACTTGCATGATGCTCTCGCCAGCATTCACAAAACCGCCAACCGTGGTGATCTGCACATCGTTGACGATGCCATCGGCCGGAGAGCGCAATTCATTGCGATCACGCCGCGCCTCTGCCCCGCGAATGGTTTCATCATTCACCGCAATGCGCGTGTTAATCTCTGACTGCTCGTTCAGCGCCTGTTGCTGGAATTCCAACCGTGCCGCGCTAAGATCAGCTTGTGCCTGGCGGATCGAGGCTCGCGCACGAGCCGCCGATTGACGGGCCCCAGACAAGCGGCCCTGAGTGTCGACCAGATCACGCTGAGCGGTCAGCAATTCGGTTTGCGGAACGATCCCATCGCGCGCCAAAGGGGCCAACATGTCGACCTGTTCCTGCGCCAGACGGGTGCTGGTCTGAAGTGTCGAAATCGTAGATTCGGCCTCGCGGAGATCGCGGCGGCGTTGTTCAATCTCGGACGAAAGCGAGCTTTCGCGGCTGCGAGCGGCGGCCACGCGAACATCTTGAAGGCGTCGTTCTTGTGCACATAAAGATCCCGGCTCGCACGCGCCTCCGGATTGCCCTGATGCTTCCCCTTCTAGCCGATTGGCGCGAGCGGAAAGACGCTCATTCTCTGTCTTCAACTGCCCCAATTCTGACGAGGCCAAAGTGTCGTCCAAACGGACCAGCAATTGGCCCTTTTTCACGCTTTGTCCGCCACGCACCAAAATCTCTGCCACAACGGATGGCTCAGATGGCTGGACCAGCTGCGCCTTGGACGAAGGTATCACCTTGCCCATGCCGCGCGTCACTTCTTCGGTTTGGGCAACGCTGGACCAACCAATCAGCGAGAACAAAGTCACTGCGCAAATGGCAATCAGTTTCCGGTTGGCATCCCAATCCGAAATGTGATCCCAAATCTTAGTCCAAAATTGTTTCACAGCTCTGCTCCAATGCCCCCATTGGTGTGCGGATTGCCCAGCTCAGCGCCAACTTCTTGGCCCACTTCTTTGTTCAGGTCTTCGCGCACTTCTTCACCTTGCCCGTTAACTGTCGCGCTATAGGTGGAACTGGCTTGGACAGGATCAGGAATGGACAGGCGCCATTGCTTAGTCGTGTCGATCCGGCCACCAACATCGGCGGGCGCGTGGCGATCAGCCACATCGGGAATGACAGTAAGGCCCGGCGTATATTCGGGTTCTTGCTCGGCATATTGCGCGGCAAGCAGGCGGCGCATACGCTCGCTATCGAACCTTGGAATGCTCTCGCGACCGTTCCAACGACGGGTAAAGGCGTTCACCTCGCCTGCGCGTCCGGGGAAGCGATAAAAGATATGTGTGCCGATCTTGTCGATCTTAGCCAGCGTATAGGCCCAACGCGGAAGAACGTAATCGGCGTGATAATGGGTTGCGGAACCAACCATTGGTTCAACCGATCCTGACAGCGCCATTTGCGCAACGTCACGCGACTGGCCCCATTGACGCGCAAGCGGCTTGCGCAGCAGCGATCCATCACAAGTAAAGCTGAACTGGCACACCGGCCGATGGACGCCTTCATAAACCACGCCGCAAACCGAATTGGGATAAGCTGGGTGTTTCAAGCGGTTAAGCACAACTTGAGCGACCGCGCGCTTGCCGGTCAAAGGCTCATTCGCAGCCTCGTAATAGATCGCTTGGGTCAAACAGGTCATCGCACTGCTGAACTGCGGGCTTGCCTGTCCGATCGTGGCAAAACCCGCCATCCTACCGCCGGAAGCACCGGTGACGGGGATCAATTCGTTCTCTTCTTGGGCCGACAATCCTTCGATCAGGATGTCGCGTTGTTCGCCCTCGTCCAAGGTCTTCAACTGAGCGACTTCGCGCGCCTGCAATTTCACACCGCTTTCGGCATAACCTGGAACCGGATTGCCAATGAGAAAGGATACCGCCAGCCCCAGCGTCACTGCCAGACCTGCGCCCAAGGCAATACGACCGCGGGTCGCGCCCGTGGTTTCAACCAGTGACTTGGAAATAGAGGCGAGCTTGGCCTTCATTACGCGGCCGTGCCCCCTGCCGTGCCAGTTGGCGCAGTCGCCGCCATACCGGCCTTGCCCCCAGCGCGTGCCAGAATGTCGGCCTTGGTACCGTCGGCAACCACCTTGCCCTTGTCGAGCACGATGATCCGCTCGCACAGCTCAAACAAAGCCGGACGGTGCGTGGAAATAACCAAGGTTTGTTTGTCGGACAGTGACTTGCGCACGCGATCGACAAATTGCCGCTCGGTCTGCGAATCCATCGCGCCGGTCGGCTCGTCCATGAACAGCATCTCGCACGGGCTCACAAATGCACGGGCCAGAGCAAGGAAACTGCGTTGCCCGCCGGACAAACGCCTGCCCTGCTCGCCAACGGCACGGTCAAAACCGCTGTCGTCGCGCGCCAGAAATTCATCCGCACCGCTCATCCGCAATGCTTCGAACAGACGTTCTTCCTCAACTTCGGGCGCACCCAAAGCAAGATTGTCCTTGATCGAACCAGTAAACAAAGTGGCGTCCTGTCCTACGAAACGAAATGCGTTGCGCAGATCTTGGGGCCTGTACTGGCGCGAGTCGATGCCGTTTACCAAGTATGCGCCGTCGCTGGGCGCGTATAAACCACACAAAACGCGGCCTAAAGTGCTCTTGCCCGATGCTACTCTTCCAATCAGAGCGACGCGTTCGCCCGGCTTAATCGTCAAGTTCAACCGGTCCAGCGCTGGCACGGGAGCCTCTGGATAAGCGAATGTGCAATCTTCCAATTTCAGCGTCGCATCGCGCACGCTGGCGGGCAAAGCAGACGCGCCGAGTTTGCGCTCGTCCGGAATTTCGAACAATTTCTCTATTGATTCCAATGTCTCACGGGCTTGGCGCGCACGTGTGAGCAGGAAGGCAATCTGACCTGCCGGGGCCAGGCTGCGCGATGACAGCATCACAATCGCGATGATAGCACCCATGGTGATGATGCCTGCATCGAACAGATAATAGCCGCCAATGATCAGCGAGATAGAGGACACTTGCTGGAACGATTGAGCCAGACCAACTGCGATCGAATTGATCCGTTTGAGGCGCATTTGCGAGTGGCTGCCGATGTCGGCAAGATTGTACCACCGCCCCATCATGGCACGTTCACCGGTCATAGACTTAAGGGTTTCGGCCCCTGCAACCGATTCAACCAGCAAGGTTTGCTGCAATCCGTGGTCTGCCTGAGCGTCTCTGGCGGCGTCCGTGACCTTGCCTTGTAGGATAAACCCGGCAATCGCCATCAATGTCATGGCCACAATCGGAACCATCGCCAGCCATCCCGCGATATAGGCGATCACCGCCACAAACAGCACCAGAAAGACCAGATCGACCATCAAAACAATGGTGGTGGAAGCGAAGAAATCGCGCACCACAGTGTATTCGCTAACTCGTGCGGCCAACGCACCAGTGTTGCCTTGCCGCGCGGAGAGCGGAAGTCCCAGCACTCGACCAAAAATCTTCTGCGACAGCTTTATATCAAGCCGCCGCCCAATCTCGTCGATCACATTGGTTCTGGCGGCGCGCAGGGCAAATTCCATCAAGAAGGCCAGCAGAACGCCGATGCCCAGCACCCACAGCGTCGAAACGGCGCGGTTCGGGATCACCCGGTCGTAAACATTCATCGAAAACAATGGCAGTGACAGAGCCAGCAGATTAATGATCAGCGATGCGATCAGAACCGGGCGAAATGCCCTACGTTCTTTGCGCAATTCGCCCCAAAACCAGTGGTGGCGGCCCTTTTGATGCCACGGCGCTTCTTGTTCGCGCAGGCTGTCAGGATCGCCAAAAACCGATAGGAAAGTGCCGGAATATTCTTCCTGCAATTCATCACGAGCCATCCAGCTCGCTTCGTCCCCATCTGGCTTCCAGACGAGCAATTCGCCCTCTTTCGCCTCGTGGATGACCGCCGCACCATCGCCTTCTAGCGAGATTAACGCAGGATAGTCTGCCGTACCCTTGGGCAATTTGGTGCGGTTGTGCTCGTCAAAGTCGAGCCCCGCCATCTCAATCGCGGAACCCGCCTGATGAAACGGCAAACGACCCGCTGCGTCACGTGCAAGCGAGTCGAGTAATGCCGGGGAAAAGGCGAGGCCGTAACGCCTCGCCAGTTCACCAATCGATTGAATCAGTGGGTCATTCGCCTGCTGCGATTCTTGTGTTCGTTCCTGCAGCACGAAATCCTCACTTCATAATTGCTCCAACCAAAGAACAAGCTGCCTTAATTGGCGTAGCGACGGTAATCAGTTTCGGCCTCTTTTTCAGGACCGTAACCAAACCGATCGCGCTCATTCTTGCCAGCACCTGCCCCCGGAGCGACTTGAAGCGCATCGAGGAACTGATTGGTGGCTGCCAAAATTTGGTATTGCGCAAAAATCTGAGAAAATCGTGAAGTTTCCACGCGTACCTGCGTATTATAGCGGGTATTTTGTGCATCCAACACGTCGAGCAGCGAGCGCCGACCGACATTGAATTGGCTGCGATAGGACAGCAACAGGTCATCATTTACCTGCGACTGGCGACCCAAGGCCTCGCCAATGCTGCGCTGCGCACGGAGAGCTGTCCATGCATTTTGCGCATCTTCTTCGGCCTGACGAACCACCTCATGGAGGCGATAACGCGCTTGCGATGCGCGGTGTACCATTTCTTGATACTTCCCGCGCGTCTGACCGCCGTTGAAAATATTCCAGCGCATATACACGCGCCCGATGACATCGTTGGTTTCGCCTTGGAAGCCGTCGATATCTTCACCAACACGGCCACGCAAATCGACACCGATGGTGGGATAGAAATCCCCCTTCGCCGACATCACTTCGCCGTGCCGTGCATCCACATCAGCCTGAGCTTCGCGAACAAGCGGGTTGGCAGTGCGTGCCAGACCAACGGTCGCATCCTCGGTTGCCGGCAGAGCCGCAGCCAAATCAGGTGGAAGCGAAACTTGCGTCACGGTCAAGCCTGTCAGGCGGCGCAGCGAGTTGCTGGCCGTTTCAAGAGCTTCAACCGCTTCTGCTTCGCGCACATTGGCCGCTTCGAGGCGTTCTTGCGCCTGCTGAAGATCAGCAACCGAGATCGAACGCTCTTCAACGCCGCGGTTCAGATCACCCACCAATGCTTCGTGGAAAGATTTGTTATCCTGGCTCGCCGCGACAACGCGTTGTTGCAGCAGAACGTCGAGATATTGACGCGCAACTTGCAATGCGACGAATTCGGAACGCTCAACCACACGCAGCGACGCACCGTCGACACGAGCAGCCTGACGCAGCAATTCGCCACGACGACGGCCGAAATCAAACACCGTCCAATCCAGCGTAGCTTGCGCTTCGATCGGATACAGTTCGTCATCGGCAATGCCTAGCGAACGGCGGGTGTTGTTTTCCAGACGGCGAATACCAGCCGACGCTTCCAGGTCGATCGTGGGCAGATACAGCGATTGCGCCTGCTCCCGCTCAAACTGGATAGCTTCAGTGTTGTACTGAGCCTGAAGGATCTCCGGATTGGCCATGATCGCGGTTTCAATCGCCTCGGTCATGGAAATCGTACCGTCTGCGGATTGCGCGACGGCCATTGGAGAGGTTGCTGCGAGTAAGGCTGCAGCAGCGATACTTGTAATGCTCTTTTTCATGATCTCACCCTCCCCTTAGCGGACTTTGATTTCGACACGACGGTTTTGCAGCTCGCGCACACCATCTTCGGTCGCAACTCGGGGCTCTGTTTCGCCCTTGAAGTCGATCGTTACATTGGTTGCCGGTACGCCCGACGCGGTCAGCATTGACTGAACGTTTTCGGCGCGTGCTTGCGACAATGTGTCGTTGTAAGCGTTCGAACCCGAACGGTCAGCGTGGCCAATTACGGTCAGCCCGCTCCAGCTACACTCTTCATATTTGCCCGTGACAAAATCGACCACTTGCTGCGCTTCTGCAGGCGGTTCAGCCACGTCGAATTCGAAGAAGATCAGTTTCGGATCTTCGCACACCGGAGCCGGTGTTGGCGTTGGTGTAGGTGCAGGCGTTGGAACCGGCGGTACATAGGTCATCAGCTGATGCGCGCGAACGCATTTGCCGATCGATACCGGGTCTTTCGTCCGTGACTTGAGATAACCCAATGCGATGCCGCACTGTGCCTTCGTCTCAAGCGCCCACAAATAGCGCGAATCATCGGCATTCACGATTGCCGAATTGTTCGTTGCTGCCAATCCGTCGTCAAAGCGGGACTGAATCTCTCCGTTAAGAGAGTCAAAGTCCATTGCCATGAGCGCCGCCGCGTCGCCATCCTGCGCCATGGCCGCCTGGTGCGTAGCAAGAGCCACCACCATTGACGCACATGTCGCGCTTAGTTTTGAGAACCGCATATTCTTCCCCCTGGTCCAGGATCCTAGTATCTTAAGCATGCACTGCCGCCATAGCTGCTGCGTCTTCCGTCATGTCAGCTACGGTGCTTGCACCAAATGTGAACGCGCCCCCGTCGATGCTTTGTGTCAAAGCGTTGTCAGCAAGATAGCTCATTTCTCCAGTAAAGCCAGCAGCTTCGCCTGCAAAATGTTCGATCATTGCGTCCATGTGCCCTTCAGCCATGATATCATCGACGATTTCTTCGATAGCCACTGAGATTTCAGCGACGTCTTGATTGCCACGAAGTCCGCTTGCCTCGGCAATATCCACTGGCAGAGCCGCATCATCGCTGAGCGAAAGCAGAGATTCCATATCAGCGCCAACATCAGGCGAACCAACAGTGCCGCTCATCGGACCGGAGTAAACATCCGAGACGAAATCGCTCGATCCACCAAACTCAAATCCTCGGACTGACGCGTCAGCCATTGGGTTCATACCGGTGAATTCAACGCTATCGAATTGGGTCACGCTGGTGCTTGTGAACAGCGCAAGGTCGCCAGTGCTCTGTGGCAGTTCAACAACGGAGTTAAACCCGCCATCGATTGGATCAAACGAGGCCATTTCATAGCTGGTCTCAGCGAAACCTTGGAAACCAGTGCCATCCGTTACCGAAATGTTACCGACCCCATCCATCATTTCACTGAAATTAACCATCATGGCGCCGAAACCAGCAGCAGCAATCTGAGTTGATCCCATTCCGCGCATTGCGGTCTGCATCATCAGATCATTGTCGTTGGAGAACGAATTCGTTCCGCCACCGAGCAGACCGCCAGAGCCAGTTGGCCCGCCAATATCAGAGCCATCGTCAAGCAGCGCCGTTGTGGTGAAGGCAGAAGCCGTGGTGGCTCCGCCGCCGCTGGCAGCCGCCATTGCCGGTGCCGAAGCGTCCACCTCAACATTGATCACTTGAGTGCTGGTGATGTCGCCATCGCCATCAGTCGCTGTAACGTTGAAATCAAGATCAAGATCTTGCGGAAGCACCGACTTGGTCAAGCTAAGCGTGCTGAACCGAGCGCCTTGGCCACCGCCACTGATACCTTCAACTTCAAACCGGTTAAACTCGGTCAGAGTGATTGGAACGATATCCGTTACCGGGCCCAAGATTTGGCCGGTGTAGACAACTTCAGAAGTTCCGTCCGCGTCGTTAAAGATCGTGATCTGGTAGACAACATTGCCGCCATCACGGTTGTTCGCCAATTGTGCAGAATTAAAGAATTCCGCATTGGCCAAAGTCGCATCGTCACCAGTTGTTCCAGGATTATGGAACTCTACCTGGAATTGCTCACCTGCGCTTACGAACTGGTTGGCAACACCGAAGCCCGGAGTTGATGAGTTAACGCCGCCCGTGGTCGAGCTGAACTCAATCCGGCCATCGCTGGTCTCGTTAAATGCTACCGGTCCAGCCGCGGCGAGTGATGTAAGGTCAATCACTTCGGTTGAGCCCGCATCAGGAGTGACCAGCGTGAACTTAGAATTCCCATTTTCATCGAGCGACAATGTGAACAAGGTCTCGCTGCCATCCAATGTAGTCGCCGTCAGCGTGGTCCCATTGACCGGGTTGTTTACCCCATCATCGGTTGCATCAACTAGGCCGTGATCCAGCGGTTGATACAATACACCGTCCAGCGCAGGGCCAGTAATGTTGAATTGACCATGTCCATCAGCGCCAGTGTCATAGGCAAAAGTGCCGAAGTCCATGGCATTGGCTTCGTTGACCAAGTCCAGATCATTGAACGCACCCAACGTACCAGCATCATCCTGGAAGCTGATTGCGCCACCGATGTTTGTGCTGGCAGAACTTGCATCTCCATCACCATCAGTCACGGTTACAACTGTTTGAACCGCGCCCGCAGCAATCGAAACTGCTTCGTCTGGGCTGGAAGTGCCGCCGATCGGATTGAAGACCGACAGATATTGAACCATGCTTACGCCGCCTGTCGAAGCGTCAATCGCAATCGCGAATGCTGCTTCACCGCTTTGGTCGCCCACTCGGCCGACGATCAGATCGCCTTCCTTGTAAAGAACAATGTCTGTGCCCTCGGTGGTGTTGAGACCTGAGTCGACGCCTGAAGCCGAAACATCGAGCGAGAAGGTCGTCGTTCCGGCGCCATCAGCACCAAATTCTGTTCCGGTCGAGACAACACCTGAAAGGTCTTGTGCGTAACCGATAACGGTGCCCGCAACATCTGGGTCATCGCCGGCGTTGCTTACGCCAGCAAATGCAGCCAGTGGTCCCGCGACATCCTGGGCATCGCCCTGAACGCCAACCGTCTCATCATGTGCCAGAGCCAGTCCAGCCGCGCTGATTGCAGCGGTAGGAACATCGTCCACGACATTGACAGCGATCGTGCCAGTTGTGGTGTTTCCGTCGGCGTCTTGTGCGGTGTAGGTGAAGGTTTCACCCGTTTCCGTTGATACGCCATCATTGGCATTAGGCGTTGTCTCAAGAGGCGAAGTGAGCGTGTAAGTAAACGCGCCTGTTGCCTCATTGATCACAATCGTTCCGTCAGTGCCCGCCAGAGTTGTGAACCCGCCAGCAGATGTACCGCCCTGGATGCCAAACTCAGTTGCACCAGCCACGACAACGGTTCCCGTGTCGGTTTCGGTGGTTTCGCTTGGCGCAGAGCCAGTAACCGAACCAGCCGCAACGTCACCAGGATCAACAATGGTATCCAGCGCTTCTTCATAGACGGTTACAGTCGGTGCATTACCGCTGAGGTTAACCGGAGAAACAGCGAAGGTCAGTGTGGTCGAAACCTCGTCGCCGTCATTGTCGATGATTGTGTAGGTAAACACATCATCGCCGCCAACGGTGATCGTATCGGCCGGAACATCATAGCTGTAATCGCCATTTTCATTCAGCGTCAGCGTACCGAACTCACCCGCCAAGACGAATTCGCTCGCCGTTGGAGTATCGTCGCTTGTGGCCTCATTGGTGCTTGTTATGCCGACAATTGCTGGGCTTTCCAGTCCGTCAGCGCCGCCCAGATCATTGGTCAGAACGTTGCCTGTCGCAGTTCCACCCTCATTCGCCAAGTCCGCATCCGGATTGGCAACTGGAGTATCATCATCGACGGTCACGGTCAGTGATCCGGTTGCGTTAATCGTATCGCCATCAGCATCGGTCGCCTGGATCAGACTGCCGAAATCGATCTCGATATCGTTCACGTTTTCGCCATCAGCAGCGATTTCGTGGTCCAACGGACCCTCAAGGTTAAAGGCCCATTCACCATCGCTGTTGAGCGTAAACGTAAAGATTGGAGTTGCACCGGCCACCGCTACGACCGAAGTCCCAGTGATAGTGTAAGTTACAATTGTGCCATCAGAAGTCAGGCCAAGTGCATTCAATGCTGCGGCCGAGCTGTCATCCAGACCAAAGGTCAGTGGAGCATCAGCGCCAGCCGTGAACAGGCTGTCGACAACACCATTGTCCGACACAGCCGCACCAGGAACATCGTTCAGGTCACTATCGTCGTCGATACCGCCAGGGATCAAGCCATCTTCGTCAACCAATCCGGTGATTTCGGCGCCATTGTTCGCAACCGGCGTATCATCATCAACCGTGATGTTAAGCGAAATCGCTACCGTATCGCCATCACCATCGGTAATTGCACCTGAAAGCGTAAAGTCCTGCTCGTTCTCGTCGTTTTGACCATCATCAGCATGCAGAATGTTCGCATTCTGAGTGACAGTATAAGCGCCGGTATCAGCATTCAGCGCTACCGTCACAACGGTTACGAAAGCGCCATCCTGGAATTGTTGGATAAGGACGCCATCAGCACCATCGCTGATATATTGGAAGCCAGCAGGCGCTCCACTCAACGAGAGGGCGGTTGTTCCACCATCTGCACCATAAGAGGCTACAAAATTGCCAGAGGTGTTGGATGTATCAGGGTTCTGATCTTCCGGACCGCCAGCATTACCGCCTTGGGTGTCATCGTCGAGGAACGCAGTCAGAGTTGTCGCAGATGTTGGACCATCATCGCGGAATACGATGCCATCCGACAGATCGATTGAGGCTTCTTCCTTGTCGCCGTCACCATCGGTGATGACAGCTGTCAACTGGATGCTACCCGTGGTTGGGCTCACCGGATCGTTCTGATCCGGGTTGGTCCCGTGAACAAGTGCGCGCACCTGATCCAATGACACGTTTCCGGCACTATCCACGCTCAGGCGGAAAGCTTCGGCACCGTCATCGATACCGCCGCTGACAAGGCCAACTACATCGTCACCGTCGAAGGACAAAACGATTGATTCACCTGTCGCCACATCGTCAAGGCCGCTGTCGCTGCCGTCAACAATGTCGAACTGATAATCGATGTTACCTTCACCATCGACACCAAAGGCAGAGTTAAACGCTTCAGCAAAGGCATTGCCATCATCGTCTACTGCCAGATTGGTTTCGTCGACTTCCAAAGAAGGAGCGACAAATGCGGTGTTGACCGAAATCGAAGGTCCGTCATCCAAGAATGTGATGGCTGAAGTTATGTCGACATCAGCCGAGCTCGCTTCATCATCATCACCGTCAGTGACCGTCACTTTCGCGCTCAGCGAGCCATTGGCAAGCTGCTCAGGATCGTTTGGATCTGTATCCACGCCATGGTTGACCGAGACATATTGCTCAACCGTCAACTCACCGCTTTCGGCATCGATTTCGATTGCGAACGCAACATCACCCGAGCCCTGCACCACGCCCAGGACAACATTGTCCAAAGTGCTGTGCGCAACCAGATCAATCGCGGTTCCATCGGTGGTCGTCAGACCAGAAGTTGCCGAATTGATGACCAGTTCGAACTCTACGCCACCGCCTGCAAGCTCGCCATCTGCACCATAAAGGGGTGTGAAGTTAAGGACGCTTACACCCGTCGCCGTGCTGGCACCAATCACAGTTGGTGAGCCCGTCACATCGGTGTCATTGCCTTGGGTCTTGCCATCAAGATCAATCGTAGCAGCGCCCGATGCCAAATTGGTTTCGTCCAATTCTACGGTCGCGGTGCTGTTCAGCCCCGCTTTAACCATTGGGCCATCATCAGCGAACTGGATATTGCCGCCCAAGTCGAGGGAAACAGTCTCACTATCAGTGTCGCCATCGCCATCAGTAATGGTTGCTTTACCATCAAGATTAACCAAACCATCGGCCAGCGAAAGAAGCTGATCGTCGTAAGGAGCAGATGTGTCGTTGTTATCTGGGTGATCCAGCTCTTCATATTGCGAGAGCGTGACCGAACCATCGGCAGCAACCGCAATATCAAAGATGGTGTTCGAAGCGTCGACATCACCGATAACGGCTGCGGTCGAACCAACGACTTTGCCTCCGATGTCGAACAGTGTGATCGCATCGCCATCGCTCGACAGGCCTGAAACGGCATTGTTGATCGACAGTGAGAAGTCCCAAGCAATCGTACCAGCGCCATCCGCACCATAGCCAGAGCTTGCAATGGTGAACGCACCGCCGAAGTTGGCAGTCGTAGACGCCGTATCTGTATCGGTTGGATCGCCGTCAGTCTCAGCATCCTGAGTGACCAGCTTGACCGTATCACCATCGGTGACGGCTGCATCGATGGTTGGACCATCATCCGCAAACTGAACCAGACCGCCCAGATCAACCGTTTCGCTTTCGCTGTCGGTGTCACCGTCATTGTCAGTGATTGTACCGGTTGCTGTTACGCCAATCAGGTCATCGCCCAGCACTGCCAGTTGAGCGTCATAATTAGACGTATCGCCTGGAAGCGCGTGATCAATCTCATCATTCTGCGTCAGAGTGACCAAGCCAGTGTTGGCATCAACCGCAATCGAGAAGACCACTGAAGGATCATTCGCAGCAACCGGGGCAACACCGGCGGTCGAACCGACCACCGTGCCGTCTGCCAGCTGATACAAGAAGATGTCAGCGTCGTCGCTGCTCAGCCCGCTATTAGCGCCCGGAGCCGCTGTCAGCGTCATCGCATAAGTAACACCAGAGGTGCCGGGGCCATCAGCGCCGAATACTTCGGTGCTGACAGTGAATGCGCCAGTGAAGTCAGAGGTCGCCGTGTCAGATGCGCCACCGATAGTCTCTTCATCCTGGGTGATCAGTTCATCCGGAGCGTTGCCGCTGTTGTCGACCACGATTTCTGGAATATCATCGGTAATGTTGACGTTGATCGTCCCCGTACCGATTTCGTTACCGAGCGTGTCCTTCACAACATAGGTGAAGCTTTCCGCAGCGTTCTCAACATTGCGACCGTTGCCAGCATCATGATCAAACTCTGTGTCGAGCGTGTAAGTGTACGCACCGGTGCCGCTATCCAGAACCAATGTGCCGTATGTGCCATCGCCGTCCGAATTTGCACCGGTCAGCGTGTAGACCAGCGTGCCGGTCGCTCCGGTAACTGTGATTTGTCCGTCGCTGTCGATTTCGCTCTGATCGGTATTCGGTGCCGGATCGGCAAGCTCGCCAGAACCGTCAGCCAGACCCTTCTCGTCAACATCAACGTCATTGTCCGAAACATTGCCAGCAACGTTTTCGATATCGATAACCAATTCGGCTTCGCTCTCGTCACCATCGCCATCGCGGATGGTGTAGATGAAGGTGTCAGTGGTATCGCTATTGGTCGAGTTAGCGTTGGAGGCATAGGTATATGTGCCATCCTGGTTGATCGTCAGCGTGCCCAGGGTCGAAACAACAGTATAGTTGCCAGCACCATCTGGTGTCGCATCAAGAACGGTGCCGTCCTGCGTACGAACGCTGACAACTGCGCCATCGGTCGCATAACCATCTGCACCCGAGATATCGACGCCATCGCCGTCATCATCGGTGACGACATTACCGCCAACAGATCCGCCTTCAGTGACAGTGTTGGAATTGTCGGTTGCATCTGGAGTGTCATCAACGATTTCTACGTCGAGAACCGCATCATCGCTCGAACCGTCGACATCGTCAGCGGTTACCGTCAGCATCTCTACCAGAGCGGCATCATCCAGACCGGTATGCTCAAGCGTGTTGTCGAGCAGGGTCGCAGTGTAATCAAAGGTCGCGCTGATAACGGTCGTACCATCAGCAGCGAAGACTGGTGTCCAGCCGGTCACTTCAACAGAGTATACACCGTCATTGGCCACTTCGACCGCGGTGAACACGCCGTCCACAACCACATCAACACCATTGACCTGGACATCATCCAGACCATCAGGCGAGGTCACGCCAAAGGTGCCGGTTTGGAACAATGGATCGGACTGGTCCGAACCTTGGTCATCACCAACATTGGCCAGATCATCTTCGTCCAGCGATACTTCTGGCACTTCATTATCGAGACCGTTTACGGTCACAATGTCGTCTTCGCCGTTCAACGTAATCGTCAGCGTCGCATCAGAGGTGTCTCCGTCGCCATCAACCAGCGTGTAATCGAACTCTTCAACAAAGCTTTCGCCATCGCTCAGCGTTTCAAGTTGTGAGAAACCAAACTGGGTCAGCGTGTAGGTGTAAGAACCATCAGCGTTCAGAACCAGGTCACCATAGGTGCCAGCGATTGTGCCAGCGTTCTGAACAACCGCACCATCAGCACCGGTTGTATCAGCGCCATTGTCGCCATTGGCTTCGGCATCAGTGATGACATTGCCAGAGGTCGACACGGAACCGCCTTCATCGATGCTGTCCGTATCATCAACCGCAGTTGGAACGTCGTCAACGATCGCAATAACCAGATCGTCGGTTGAGCTGTCACCATCTTGGTCGGTCACAACAACTTCGAATGTGTCCGAAGTGGTGTCGCCATTTGTGTTGGTGGTCAGTTCGTATGTGTAGGTGATCGAACCTTCGGAAACCGCGTCAATCGTCAGCGTTCCGAATGCGCCGGTGATGGTTTGGCCAGCTCCAGTAACGGCAACGCCGCCAATGGTGACAGAGGCCGGGCCATCAGGCGCGGTGTAAGTGATCGTTCCGGTGGTGAACTCGCTGTTAGATGCAGCATCTGAACCCGCAGGAGGACCTGCAAGACCGTCTTCCTCAACAATCGTGCCTGCTTCACCAGCAACTGGAACGTCCAGTGTTACCGGAGAGTCGCCAATGCTGATGACCAGATCGGCCTGAGCCGTATCGCCGTCACCATCGGTGATTGTGTAAGTGAAAGTATCCTGCACATCGCCGGGAGTGCCGGGATCGCGGGTATAGCTGTACGAACCGTCAGCGTTCAGCATCAGCGTACCATAGGTGCCCTGCACTGTGTCGCCCGGCGCGCCTGCGCCGCCCGAACCGGTAAAGCCGGTTACGTCTGCGCCATCGGCACCTTGAGTGTCGTTTGCCAGAACATCGCCCGTTACTGGGCCATATTCGCCGGCAGCGATCGAGTTCGCATCGTCTTCCGCGCTTGGAGTGTCGTCCTGAATTGCGATTACGATCGTGGTGCCAGCGGTGTCGCCGTCACTGTCGGTCACTGTCAGCGTGAAGCTGTCGCTGTCCGGATCGCTCAGCGTGTTGTCAGTCAACTCATAGCTGTAGCTATAGGCGCCATTGTCTTCGGTAACGGTCAGTACACCCTTGTCGGTTGTAACTGTGCCGCCAGCTGTCACATCAACGCCGTTGATGATCAGCGAGTCGATCGTGTCATTGCCTGTGTTGATCGCGATAACGCCAGTGGTCGTCTCGCTGTCCGCTGCTTCGTCGGAACCAGCAGGTTCGCCAGCGCGAGCAGGCAAGCCTGCTTCGTCAACAATGTCATTACCCTCAGCAGAGATCTCGGGCGTGGAATCTGGCAGCAGATCGATCGTAACCGTTGCTGTCGAAACATCGCCGTCACCATCGGTGATGGTGTAATCGAAGGTTACTGTGCCTTCTTCGCCAGCAACTGGCGTGTAAGTGAAGGTTCCGTCGTCATTATAGACCACTTCACCAGCACCGCTTAGCGTGCCGTCAACCACTGCAATCGCGGTCAATTCAACGCCGTCAGCGCCTTCGGTATCATTGGCGAAGGCATCAACCGTGATCGGTGCGTCTTCAGCCGTTTGCGTTGCACTATCGTCAACCGCTTCAGGAACGTCGTCCAGAATGTTGATGACCAAATCGGTCGAAGCGGTGTCTCCATCGCTGTCTGTAACAACCAGCTCGAACGCATCCGTATCAGGATCGCTCAGCGTGTTGTCGGTCAATTCATAGCTGTATGTGTAATCGCCATCGGTCAGAGTGATCGTCAGAACACCCTTGTCGGTTGTCACGGTACCGCCAGCGGTAACGTCAACGCCGTTAATGACCAGCGAGGCAACAGTATCGTTTCCAGTGTTGATTGGAATCGAACCGCTGGTGTTTTCAGTGTCCGCCGCTTCGTCCGAACCAGCAGGCTCGTCGCCGCGGGCTGCCAAGCCAGCTTCGTCGACCGTATCGCCGCCTTCAACGCTGATTTCAGGCGTAGAATCTTCGAGCAGATCGATCGTAACCGTCGCGGTTGATACATCGCCGTCACCATCGGTAATGGTGTAATCGAAGGTTACAGTACCTTCTTCGCCAGGAGCTGGCGTGTAAGTGAATGTGCCGTCGTCATTGTAGACAAGATCGCCAGCACCGCTCAGCGTGCCGTCAACAGCAGCAATCGCGGTCAATTCAACGCCATCAGCGCCTTCGATATCATTGGCGAAGGCATCAACCGTGATCGGTGCGTTTTCAGCCGTTTGGGTCGCGCTATCGTCAACCGCTTCGGGAACATCGTCAATGACATTGATGACCACAGTATCTTCAGCGGTGTCGCCGTCGAGATCGGTAACTTCGATGTCGAACTCAACCGTTGTGTCGTCGCCATCGGTGTTGTCGTCGAGTGTGAAGTCATACGTGATCGTGCCATCGCCAGTCTCTGGGTCATAGGTCACATCAGTGATCACCAAAGTGCCGCCATCGACAATGATCGTTTGTGGCAGGTTTTCGACATCAATCGGCGTGCCGTCGATTGTGATCGTGTCTACGCCATCCGGAGATTCAAACGTAATCGTCGCGCCCGTGTTTTCACTCGGGTCGCTGTCGTTATTATCGTCGCCGTCTGCGCCTTCGCCCGAACCAACTGGGTCATCGCCGCGTGGCGGAAGACCGGCTTCGTTAACTTCGGTGCCTTCGCCAATTACTGGAACGAATGTGATCTCAGCTGGCGCGTCACCGATAACAATCAGCAAAGTCGCACTTGAGGTGCTTCCGTCCTGATCAACGATGTCATAATCGAAGCTTTCTTCGACGCCGCCCGGAGTGTTAAAATCGCGAGCATAGCTGAAGCTGCCGTCGGCATTCAATTTCAGCGTGCCATATTCGCCTTGCAACGTATCGCCCGGCTCGCCCGCGCCATCTGCATTGCTGAAGCCAGTGACTGCACCGTCTTCTGGAAATCCGTCAGCGCCTGAAATGTCATTATCAACCACATTACCAGTAACCGGACCAAATTCTCCACCGGCAATGTTGGCTGTGTCGTTAAACGCAATCGGCGCATCATCAATGATGTTGACCGCCAGTGTCGCGTCGGCTTGATCGCCGGTCACATCAACTACGGTGACTTCAAAATTGTCAACCGCGCCCTCTGTCAAAGTGTTGTCTTGCAGAAGATAGTCGAAACCAATCTCGCCAGAAGCAAGATCGATACCTGTGATCGTCAGCGTACCAAGATCGGTAACAAATTCCTGTCCAACAGCCGTAATCTCTTCGCCATTGAGGAAAATCGCATCAAGGCCATCAGCGGCCTCAAACACGATCGTACCGCTGGTCTGTTCGGCTGTACCTGGCTCGTCTGTGCCCTCTGGCTCGCCTTCGTTACGCTCCGGCAGGCCTTCCTCGGCTACGGTTGCGATTGCATTGACCGCTCCAACAGGATTGTCGGGGGTTTCGATGACAATTTCAGGCTCTTCATCGGGATTTGGCAGGATTTCTTCGTCTTCTTCGAGAATCCGGCTGAGCTCAGTGAATGGCAGCAGATCGCCCAATCCGAAGGCATCCTGGATGTTTCCGGGATCTTCTTCGAAGTTTCCGCCGGAGCTGCGAGTCGGCAATTGCGGCAGGCCGGGGCCTTCTGGATTCAGGAATTCGGAGACATCTGTTGGGTCAAGCGCAACCCCTTCAGAAACGATCTGCGGGACGAAGATCGATCCATCGGGAAGCGTGTAAACCGCGTCAGGAAATACGAAGGTAGAACCATCCGCGAGCGTGATCACAAGATCGCCGCCCTGGAGCGTCATATCCTCTAGTGAAGCACCTTCTGGAAGGATCACAACGCCATTCGCATCAGGAACGAGAAAACGCGTTCCAGCAGAATAGCTTACAGGAGATTCCTGAAACTCATTCGAGCCTGCATCAAACGTCTCGTTTGAACCGTTATCGGCATCAAATCCGCCGCGCTTACCACCTTCGAAATCTACCATTTCATCGTCCTTTAGAATGGGATCGCCATCGATCCCAATTGCAAACTCAGAGACGGAAAATGATTACACGAGCGCATGTGCCCGATGTCCTCAACGAACATCCGTTTCTGATTTTGCGTCCCGTGATTTCTTACCCTGAGTTTCGTCAAAACGAATCATATCAGGGACGAATCGTTAGCTAGAGAAGAACAGTGAATCGCTTTGGTTGCAAGCCTGATAACCATCCGACCGAGTCAGTTTCTTTCCAAAAAGCGGCCAAAAACCGCGATTTCTCGCACATCTGTTGTCGTGCGTCCCAGTACGGGACAGGCGCAGCGCCAAAAATGTAAATTCTCGTTTAGTTGACCCACCAAACGATCCAGCGAAGCAAATCCGGCATCTCAGACCTATGCATTTGGCCTCTTCATCCTTTTGGCTTTTGCATCCTCCAGCCAAGATTTGGGCGATGTTGCAGCATTCTGAGCACAGAAAAACGACCCAATTTCTCACTGTATATATATGGCCGCGTTGGGGAGCCGATTTTGCAACCCGACTTTCTGCGCCAATTTTGCCGGGTCAATTTCTGATGGCAAGCCTGATCAGCAGTCAAGCCTCAACTTCGAAATCCGGCCAACTCTATCACATCGATACCAGGCCGGATGGGCACAAGCGCTGGCGCACCAACCGCAATCGTTGCTGCTGCACTGCAGATCGACCGATAACGAGGCCGCCCCCTTCATATCCACCCGTTCGGGCATCACTAGCAAAGGCGCAGCAGAAGCGAATCACTGGCACCTGCCCGCGAATCACGTTGATTCCAAAGCGAATCATCCACTCGACGAGGCCAAGTTAATTGTCCGGCTTGGCGCTTTCGTACAATCACAAGCGAGGATGGAGATGGTAAACGCCATAGCAAGATCGGAAGTTAACCATTTTTCTTACTTAAAATACGATTTAACTCTTTGAAAAATGGACTTAATTTTGTAGGACGGCTTTCACGTTGACCGGAAAGAGTTAATCCTACAATCTTTATTCAGTTCCGAGGGGAGCCAAACGCGATGACCGGCGCGAAGCCGGATATAAATATAACGGGTCGCGCTGGTTCAAAACGTTTTACCCCCTCTCGGGGCAAAAAGATCCGGAAATAGAAGCCGGACTTTTTTGGACAAAATATATGGCTCTTGATTTTGAGAAGCCGATTTTACTTGGGGTAATTGATATGACTTTTGCAAAAACTTTTCTTCGTGACGAATCTGGTGCTTCTGCAGCTGAATACGCTCTGATCCTTGCTGTTGTTGGTGCTGGCATCGCGCTTGCTGCTTTCAACCTGGGTTCTGCTATTGGCGTTTCGATCAACGCTGCTACAACTGAAGTTCAGACCTGTAGCGCTGGTAACACTACTGGTTGCAGCTAATCGTTAAATGGCCTGCGGGGGGTTGACCTCCGCAGGCCTTTTCGATTCTATACGCCTTAATTGGGGCGTTCTGCGCTGGGTTGGAGCGCTTACTTAGGGGGAAATATTATGGGGGGACGTAACCTCCTTATCATCGGGTTAGCCGTTTTTATCGGTTTGATCGCGGTGTATCTTGCAAATGCGTATTTTACGGGTTTCCAAGAAGAACAGCAGCGGCAAGCTGAAGAAAACCGCCTGGAACGCATTGTCGTTGCCACGCAGGAATTCGAGTTTGGTGCTCCCCTGACGACTACCAACATGCGTCTGGCCAATTGGCCGGCCAGTTCGGTTCCGCAAGGTGCATTTGTTTCCATCGAGGAAGCAACACGGGGTGGACGCGTCGCGTTGCGCCCGATCACCATTGGCGAACCCATTCTTTCCAGCAAGGTTAGCGGCGAAGGTGGCAGAGCCACTCTTTCAGCTATCTTGCCCGAGGAGCTGCGTGCAGTCTCCATTCCCGTCAACCAAGTCTCTGGTGTCGCTGGCTTTGTCCGCGCAGGCGATGTGGTCGACGTTCTATTAACTCGTCAAATTCCGGGCGAAGGCGCGGACAGTGACGATCTCCTGACCAATGTGGTTATTGAAAACGTTCTGGTTCTGGCAATCGATCAGATTGCGAATGAGAATGCGACGGAGCCTCAGGTTGGTCAAACAGCCACGGTGCAAACCGATATTGTGGGCGCGCAGAAATTGACGCTCGCTCGTCAGATTGGCTCGCTCAGCCTGGTGCTGCGTAACGTCGAAAATCAGGATGTTGGCGGCACTCAAGTGGTTACCAAGAGTGACCTTGGTGCCAATGGCTACTTTATTCCGGATACGGACCGCAACCCACCTGCACCGCAGGCGGTAAATGCAGGCGGAGGCGCAGTGCCTAGTGGTCCTACGATGTCGGTCGTTCGCGGAACTGACACGACAACCTATCAAGTCAAACGCAATGGGGGGCGGTAATATCATGCGAGGTAGTTTGAAAACGATCGCAGCGGTTCTCGCTCTTGGAGTTGCCCCGATTGTGGCAGTCCCGGCAGCAGCACAGGACGCTGAAGCATCAATTCACGCAGGCGCGATTGAAGTGCCTATCAACAAAAGTCAGGTGATCACGGCCGATCGGTCGATTTCACGGGCGATGATTGGCAATGAGGAAATCGCGGACATTTTCCCGATTTCTGACCGCTCGGTCTATGTGCTGGGCAAATCGCTCGGCACCACCAGCCTGACGCTGTATGATCGCAATAACCGCGTTCTGGCAGTGATGGATGTCGCCGTTGGTCCCGATGTTATCGGTCTGCGCGATCAAATCTCATCCCTAATGCCTGACGAAGATATCGATGCGCGTATCTCGAATGAGTCGATCGTTCTTAGCGGGACTGCCAGCAGCGCTGGCGCGGCGGGAAGAGTGGCGCAACTGGCAGAGGCTTATGCTGGCGACAATGTCGTCAATCTGATGTCGCTCGGCGGCAGTCAGCAAGTTCTTTTGGAAGTACGGTTTGCCGAAGTTTCGCGCCAAGTTGGCAAGGATCTGGGCGTATCGGGCTTCTTTGGCTCTGATACTGGACGCTTCGGCGGTGCAATCGGAAACGGCGCAAGCCTGACGCCCGATGCCACAGGTGCAGGCGTCCTAGGACTTGACTCCATAGCGGGTTCATTTGGTGTCTTCCGCCGCTTCTTCGGTGATGTTGCTGGCCTTAATATCGAAGCCGTGCTGAGCACGCTCGAAGCCAAGGGCATGGCCAAAACACTGGCTGAGCCGACGCTGATCGCCCTGTCGGGTGAACGTGCATCGTTCCTGGCGGGTGGTGAGTTCCCAATCCCAGTGGCCCAGTCGGGCGCGGGACAGGGAGCAGACAGCACAGGGTCCAACGCGATTTCGGTTCAGTTTAAACCATTTGGCGTTAGCCTTGGTTTCACACCGACAGTTTTGTCTGACAACACGATCAACCTTTTGGTTGAGCCTGAAGTCAGCTCGATTGACCCAACTGCGTCTATCACAGTTGGTGGTCTGAACATCCCTGGCCTGCAAACACGCCGGGCCAGCACGGTGATCGAACTGCGCGATGGTGAAACATTCGCTATTGCCGGCCTGATCCAGCAAGACTTCGAAACAACGGTTAATCAGGTGCCACTGCTTGGCTCGCTGCCGATCATTGGATCGCTGTTCCGCTCATCCAGCTTCCAAAAGGGTGAGACTGAACTGCTGATCATTGTGACGCCGCGACTGGTTCAACCGATCAAGCCAGAGCAAGTTCGCCTGCCAACCGATCGCGTTGCCGATCCTGTTCAGGCTGACGTATTGCTGAATGGTGTAATGTACCGACCAAAGGAATTGGAGCCGAACGGATCGGTCCCAACTTCCAGCGATAAAGCGGCACAGCAGGGTGAGGGAAATGACTATGACTATTAAGCGCAAGACGCTGTCGATCCTAGCTTTGGGCTGTGCGGCAACTGCCTGCACCTCAGTCGCTGACAAGGAGCTGGCGGGTTATCAGGATCCCGGCTTTGGTGAAGCCAACCGGGCAACTTTTGCGGCCATGGTGATCAATCCAGACCCGCAATATGACAACCCGATTCCTCCGACGAGCGCAGAGCATGCCGCACAAGCAATTGACCGGTATCGCAATGATGCGGTCAAGCAGCCTAGAACGCTAAACACGCAAAACATTGGCGGCGGCGGCAATGGCGGCGGCGGCAATGGCGGCGGCGGTAACGGCGGCGGCGGTAACAACTAAGTATTGGGAAATGTTCCATGATGAGAAGCAAATCGCATAAGGGGTTTTTGAAAAACCAGCAGGGGGCTGTTGCTGCCACCTATGCGCTTGCTCTCATTCCATTGATTGCTGTTGCCGGACTAGGGTTTGATTATGCCCGCGTTGCGGGGATGGACACCGAACTTCAAAGCGCAGCCGATCAAGCTGCGTTGGCTGGGGCGACACAGCTCGACGGTCAATCTGGTGATATGCAGCGCGCGATCAATGCGATCCGGGGCGCCAACGCTTTCTTTACCAACCGCACGGTTTTGGCATCTGACGGGTCAACCAATCAGATCGATGTGCCGGTTGCCAACATTAAATTCTATTCCAACAGAAACGATGCAGAAGCTGGAACAAACAGCTTTACTGTTGGCGATACTGCCAGAGAAGGCGAAGCCGCATTCGTTAGCATAACGGTTGAGGATCGCGCCGCAGATTACGCGTTCACTCCGGTAATCGGGGCGCTTTCGGGAACGGTCGGTGCTTCTGCAGTGGCGGGACTGGGATCTGCGCTTTGCCGCGTCCCTCCCCTAATGATCTGCAATCCGGACGAGAACACATCAACTGGCACTCCGCCTGACATCGATCTTGCTGACCGAATTGGTCAGGGACTTCTTGCTAAACCAGGCGGCGGCAGTTCTTGGTCGCCAGGAAATTACGGTTACCTTGATACCGGACCCAATGGCGCTGTTGGCGTACGCCAGTCACTTGGCTGGAATGGCCCTCCGGGAAATTGTGTTTCGGTTACAGGTTCAGACGCGTTGGAACCGGTCGAGGTTGATACACAGACCGGCAACATCGCCAGCGGCCCACGCGCGCTGAACACCCGTTTTGATGTCTATGAATCGCAAAGTTGCGTTGCGGGTGGGGTTTGCTCACCAGCATTCAATGTCCGCAAGGATCTGATGCGCGGAGCGAATTCGACGCCTTCGTCTGGCAATTCCTGCAGCATCCATAATTCCGGCTGGGGCGAACCAAATAACGCATACCACCCAAGGACGGCCAACACGCCATTCACCGGAACAATCGATTCCATGGGGCATCCGCGCGATGCTTGCCATGCTGTTCAAGACGGCGATCCCGGCAATTGCCGCAATGACCCATTCGGCGACGGAAATTGGGATCGCAATGCCTATTTCCGCACCCATTATGTTCGCTCGGTCGACTCCGCTAATGGGGTCGCAGGAACGTCTTGGTCGCAAGCCGATTGGCAACGCGAAATGACCGGAGCCTTGGTCGACGAAGATGGCGTCATCGGTGCCGATCGAACGATTGCCAATATTGCCCGCTTTGAAGTCTATCAGTGGGAAACAGCCAATGCTGGCACCACAGTGGATGGTGTCGTTATTTTGGCCGACACCCCCGCCGGTGCGTCTGGCAACACCGACACCACGCGCAACCAGAGCGTTTGCGGCCAAGCGACCGGTAACGGTGCTGGATCCGCGTCATTTGAGCGACGTTTCTTGTCTGTTGCAGTGATCAATTGTGAATTGCACGATGTCCGAGGAAATTCGACAGATGTGCCAGTGCGCCGGTTCATTGACGTTTTCCTGGTCCAGCCCTCCTATGCGCGCGGACAGGGTGGCAAGCACACCAAGCAGGATGAAATTTACGTCGAAATTGTTCGGGCAACCGAAATTGTAGGAAATGGTAATGTGCCCTCTTTGGTGCGCAATGACCTGCCATTCTTGCTGAAATGATGTTTTTCCGTCGCCTTTTCTCATCCCAGAGTGGTGCTGCAGCAGCTGAAATGGCGCTGATTGCACCGCTTGGCGTGTTGATGTTTTTCACAGCGGTCGAAAGCGGCCACTACATTTATGCGCAACAGCAATTGGTTAAAGCGGTGCGTGATGGCGCACGGTTTGGCGCACGCCAGCCATTTGATGAAGTGAATTGCCGCACTGGCAGCGGCGTAGTGTCAGCACAGGTCCAATCCGCTGTGCGAGCGATTGCACTAACGGGCGCACTTACGGGCAGCAGCGAGCGTCGCTCTGGCTGGGACAGTTCCGAGATAAGCTTCGTAGTATCAGCAACTTGCCCATCTACTGCAGAAGCGACTGACGGTATTTACGCCGCATCAGAGCCTGCTGCTGTGATCAATGTTGCAGCCACTATCGGCTATGACTCATTGTTTGGCGGGCTCGGCATCATCAACGACAGCTTCTCGCTAAATGGCGAACAAAACGCTGTGGTTTCGGGGATTTGATGATGCGTAACTTTATTCATCGGCTCGTTCGCAACGAAGATGGCTTGGCAGCTGAATTTGCCTTGGTCGTACCCTTGTTGCTGATTTTCTTGCTTGGGACGATCGATGCTGGTTTTTATGCCTTCCGCATCAACCAGGCCGAAAAGGCAACTCAGATGGGCGCACGTTGGGCTGCGGTGACGGATCCGTTGGCAACCGAGATTGCCAGCGCCACCTATGTCAATGCGATTGTTAATGGCGTGCAAGTCATTCAGGGCGAACGCGTTCCTGCGGGCGCACTTGGATTGCTGACATGCACCAATGCGAGCTGCACCTGCACAACGGGCCCCTGCCCTGGGACAACTTTTGACGGCACCGCATTCACCAATATGAGCAACCGGATGAAGCGCATCTTCCCGGCCATTGCTGATGAAAATATCGTCGTCGAATATCGCGGATCGGGTCTAGGATTTGCCGGCAACCCCAATGGGCCAGACATTTCACCACTCATTACAGTGCGTTTGGTGAATATGGACCATCAGTCAGTGGTTCTTTCACCTTTGGGTGTTAGCGTTGGCCTACCCGACTTTGCTTATTCACTTACCGCGGAAGATATGCGCGGATCGATTTCGAACTGAGATGAACTATGGGACGTGTTGAAGAACTATATGAGGCGCAAATGAGTGGCGCGAATGAACTGCCCCCGGCAGTACAGGTAATCGCGCAAGCGAGCATGCTGGACGGTATCGACGGCATTGGCGAGCAAGTGACAGCGATCGAATGCGCGATTGATGCGCCGCTTCCTGTGGCTCAGATCCTCGGTGCTTCCATTGTCGTCATCGAAGTTGACCCGTCATCGCGCAATTCGCTCGACCGGATCGATCATCTCCGCAGCGAAGCGCCCGACACGCCCATTATCGCCGGCCTGTCTAACGTCGATATCGCGACCACACGCAAATTGCTGCGCAAGGGCGTTAGCGACATAGTCGCCCTGCCCTTCGCAATGGAAGAATTGGTCACCGCAATCGTTGATGCGGCGCAAAAGCTGAAGGTCGATGACCCATCAGAGCTGCGCCTCGCCCCGTTTGTAGCCGTAATGAAAACCATCGGCGGTACCGGATCGACCACGATTGCAACGCATTTGGCGGCTCAAATGGCGCAGGACATGGGCGAAGGTTATCGCGCGTGCTTGATCGATCTTGACCTACAGTCAGGCGATATTGCCTCTTACATGGGTTGCGGACAACGCCGGAACTTGGCTGATCTGCTCGAAGCTGAGGGGCGCCTCGATGGCGAATTGCTCAGCTCGGTTGTCTGCGAAGCCAATGATTATGTTGATGTTATCGCGGCTCCGTCGGACATTGTTCCGATTGAATCGATCGAATTTGACCAATTGATGCGTGTCGTGGCCACGGCCCGCAAACATTATGACCTGGTTATTGTCGATCTGCCCGATTCCTTCACCAATTGGTCTTTGTCGACCGTATTTGCCGCTGACCTGACCTTGATGGTCGGCACGCTAACCATTCCCAGCCTGCGCCATGCAAAGCGCCAGCTGGATTTCCTGACATCGATGGGCATTGACCGCGCATCGATTGGGGTTGTTCTCAACCGCATTGAAAAACGCCTGTTTGCAAGCATTGGCGCCGACGATGCCGAGACCGCTCTAAAACATCCTGTGCTGGCAAGTATCAGCGAGGATTCAAACCTGCTTCGAACCGCTCAAGACCAGGGCGAGCTTGTCGATGCGATTCAAAAACGCTCCAAATTCTCGAAAGAGATGAGGAACTTGGCGGATCTGGTTTCAGACCGCCTAGCGGAGGTAGAATAGCATGTGGAAGATCAAGCGTCACGAACAGGACGAGAATGAAGAACTGCTAGAAAACGCAGAGATTCAGACCACGTCAGACAGTCAAACTAAGGTTGTCGAACTGCATCCGGCCAATTCGGAGCGGGAAGAAAGCCTCCTGCAAATTCGCATGGCGATCCACCAGTCGCTGCTCGACAAGATGAATTTGTCGATGCTGGACAAATTGCCCGAAGAACAGATCAGGTCAGAGATTGCCGGCATTATTCCGGAACTGTTGGTCACATTCGACCAACCGCTGAACCGTGATGAGCGCGCCAATCTTCTTGATGAAGTAATGGACGAGCTGTTGGGCCTCGGCCCGCTTGAGCCGCTGCTTAAAGATGAATCGATCACCGATATTCTGGTCAATGGCGCAGAAGTGGTGTTCGTGGAAAAGCAAGGTCTGCTGCAACGCGCGCCCACCCGCTTCCAGGATGAAAAGCACTTGATGCGGATCATTCAGAAGATCGTTAGCGCGGTCGGACGCCGGATCGATGAAAGCTCGCCCTTTGTTGACGCCCGTCTTGCTGATGGTTCGCGTGTGAACGCGATTGTCGCTCCGTTGGCGCTCGACGGCTCTTTGCTGTCCATTCGTAAGTTTGCCAAGGTTCCGATCAGCATTCAGAAGCTGATTGATCTGGAATCCATTCCAGAGCCAATGGCCGAAGTCCTCGGGGCGATTGTACAATCACGTCGCAATGTGTTGATTTCGGGCGGTACGGGTTCTGGTAAAACGACCATGCTCAACGCTCTGTCGTCCTTCATTGACGAACAAGAACGCATTGTGACGATTGAAGACTCTGCCGAGCTTCAATTGCAACAAGCCCACGTTGCTCGCTTGGAAACGCGTCCGCCCAATATTGAGGGCCGCGGTGAAGTCAGCCAGCGCGATTTGGTGAAGAACGCTCTGCGTATGCGGCCTGATCGCATTATCGTGGGTGAGGTTCGTGCCGGCGAAGCGTTTGACATGCTTCAAGCCATGAACACCGGTCACGATGGTTCTATGACCACCGTTCACGCCAACAATCCGCGCGATTCATTGAGCCGGGTTGAGCAGATGATCGGGATGAGCGGCATCGACATGCCGCAACGTGCCGCTCGGGCGCAAATCTCGTCCGCGTTGAACGTCGTTGTGCAGGTTTCTCGTCTGTCTGATGGTCGCCGCAAGGTTACCAGCCTGTCTGAATTGACCGGCATGGAAGGCGACACCATTACGATGCAGGAAATCTTCCGCTTCAAGAAGGAAGGCATTGACGAAAACAACAAGGTCATCGGTCATTTTGAGGCCACTGGCATTCGTCCCAAATTCCTTCTCGATGCAGAAGCGCATGGCATCAAATTGCCGGCTGAATTGTTCCGTCCAGACATGAAGATAGGCTGATCCTATGACCGCAGAGATCGTCCGTATCTTTATTTTGCTGGCCGTATTTGCGGCGGTGTTTCTGATCATTCAGGCATCGGCCACCAGCTATGCAAAGAACCGGACCTATAAGGGCGCGGTCAATGAACGTTTGCGCATGATCAGCTCTGGCCAAGACCGCGAGACGGTGCTTGGCAAGTTGATGAAGAACCGGCCGGGCAGTGACAGCAATCTGCCTCCCTTCCTCGCCGGAATGGAGGAAGAGTTCGAGAAGATGGTGTTTGCCTCGCGCATTCGCCTGACCGTTGGCCAATTGACCATGATCATGGGGATTGGACTGGTCGCGGTGTTTCTCGTCCTGCTTCTATCTGTGGCCGCATTTGGCACTGGCCTTGGCATTGGTACGGTTTTAATCGTCGGCTTGGTAAGCATTTGTCTTGCGATTGTGATCCCGTGGATGGTGATCAGCCGGATGGCTGCGGCACAGCGCAAGAAAATGGAATATCAATTCCCAATCGCGCTCGACATCTTTGTTCGGGCGCTGCGTTCTGGTCACCCGATTGCTTCGGCTATCGATCTTCTGACCAGAGAAATGGACGATCCGATTGGCTCTGAATTTGGCCTGATCAGCGATGAAGTTGCCTATGGCGCAGACCTCGTGGGCGCGCTGGAGAATATGGCCGACCGGTGGGAGCTGGAGGACATGAAGATGTTCGTCGTCTCGCTGTCCGTACAGAGCCAGACAGGTGGTAACCTCGCCGAGATTTTGGACAATATCTCCAAGGTGATCCGCGATCGCCACCAGATGTTTATGAAGGTGAAGGCGCTCAGTTCAGAAGGTCGCATGACCGGCTGGATGCTGACCGCATTGCCGGTGTTCGCATTCGTCTCGATCTTTTTGGTTACGCCGCAATATTACCTCGCGAATGCAGAAGACCCGATCTTCATTTATGGCTCTATCAGCCTCGTCATTATGTATTTTCTGGGTGTCTATATCATCCGTCGCCTGATTGATTTGAAGGTCTGACATGCTTGAACTGGTAACATCCAACCCGATCATCCGTGCATTGATCCTGATCGCCCTTTTCGGCGTTGTCGCGCTGGTCGTGTTCAGCATCAGCGCGATTGCCTCGCGCCGCATGCGCGTATCCCAAGGTCTGGCGGCACTGGGCGGCGATGCAGACTCTGTTTCGAACGAGACCCTAACCCGGCAACGCAATGACGGTGCCTGGGCTAAGATGGTCAAGCGCATTGAAAGCACTGGCCTCAGCCTGAGCGACACCAATGACAGCAAGCTGGAGCAGCAGCTGAAGGCGGCTGGTTATGAATCGCCATCCGCGGCCCGCGTCTACACATTGGTGCGGCTGTTGTTGGTCTTTGTATTGCCCGGCCTTTACCTGCTGAATGTCTATTTCAAGGCAGAGCCTCCGGGCATTTTCACTCTGTATATGACTTGCGCATTGCTGGCCGTGCTCGGCCTCTATGTGCCAAATCTGTTCATCCGCGCAAAGGCAGACCGCCGGCGGACTGAAATCATCAATGGCTTTCCTGATTGCCTCGATCTGATGTTGGTCTGTGTTGAGGCTGGACTGGGTCTTGAGGCCACGCTCGACCGGGTTGGCCGCGAGATGGTGACCACCCATCCACGGATCGCCACCATGCTGAGCGAGACGACTTTGCTAATGCGTGCCGGTGCAAGCCGGGAGGACGCATTGCGCCGCATGGGCAGCGAAGCATCGGTTGACGAAATCCGGTCATTCGCTACGCTTCTTATTCAATCGGACAAATTGGGCACCAGCTTGGCAACAACGCTGCGGGTTTATTCGGCCGAAATGCGTGAGGCACGCCGCCTACGCGCAGAAGAAAAAGCGCACCGTTTGCCGGTGCTGCTGTCAATTCCGCTGGTGGTTTTCATGCTGCCGACCATGATCGGGGTGCTGATTTTGCCAGCAGCCGTTCTAACGATCAGGCAGGTTGTACCAGCAATGTTGGGGGAGAATATCCAATGAACAAAGCAATCAAGATTGCGACTGTCGTCTCTGCTGCGATTGCCCTTTCGGGCTGCCAGAGCTTCATCAACAAGCTGGGCTTTGGTCCTAAGGATCAACCAACCCGCGCCGAAGCAGGCCAATCTGTCTTTGGCAGTGACGAGCTGGAAAAAGGCCGCACCGCCTTGAAAGCTGGCCATCCTGCCAATGCGATCACCCAATTCCGCATGGCCGCCATGAATGAAGCGACCGCACCCGATGCGTTTAACGGATTGGGCGTCGCCTATGCAAAGCTGGGCCGTGCCGATTTGGCAGAGCGTTATTTCAAGATGGCGGTCACATTGGATGCCAACAATCCACGCTACACCGCCAATCTGACCCGCTTCTACAACTCGGCTTTGGGTACATCATCCCAGGCCCTCGCCATGCGCGAGAAAGAGGCCCAGGCAACCATGGCTAGCGCAGCCAATGCGGCGCGCGAGCAAGGTATGATTGAGCAAGAATCCACCATCGAACGCCGCGGTGCGCTGACCTTTAACAAGGCTGCACCAATTGCCGTTGTACGCAGTTCCACCGCGCCGCGCGAATTGCGCATCGCAACGACAACAATCGACGCCGGTGTCGCTCAATTGGAAATGCCAGAAGTCGCGGTTCGCGCGCCGGCTGATAATGTCCGCGAGCGGCCGACACGCAAATTCCGTGCTGTTCGTTCTGGCCGGATCAGCTTGCTGCGTCCTACCTCCACTTCGACGCGGGCGAGTACGCCGGTAAAGATCAGGGTTTCCAAGCCTTCATCGGGCCGTGCCACGTCACCACGCGGTGGCCAATATCCGGTTCGTATCGCTCTTAAGCGACGCGATCAGAGCAAATAAGCCGCCCAACGCATGATGTATGCAGAATTCCTCTGGCCGGCCGGGCTTTCCCTGCTGCTCGCCACCGGAGCGCTTAGCGACATTAAAGACCGGCGCTTGCCGAACTGGCTTTCGCTGCTGTTGCTCGTATTTGGCCTTGCCCATGCGGTGGCGGTCGGTGGCCTTCAGGACCTTGGCTGGCTTTACGCAATGGGCTGGCACAGCCTCCACGCCGTGATTGCTCTTGCCGTGGGCGCGGCATTGTTTGCTGGAGGCATCATTGGTGGCGGCGATGCGAAATTTTACGCGGGGCTGGCATCCTATTTCACCCTGTCGCAGGGCTTCGACCTGCTACTGTGGGTCTCTATCCTAGGCTTTTTTACCATCATCGCTTGGATGATCGGACGCAGAATATTGCCTTCGCAAAAAGCGGTCACAAACAGTCTCAAAGCAAAATTCCCCTATGGCGTGGCTATCGCTGGCGGCGGGATCGCTTTGGCTTGGCTGCCGATGATATCGGTCTGATGGGATGGCGCGGTTAGAAGCTGATCTGGCACAACCGTATTGGGGGAGCGCCCTCCCCTCATGAGTCACGTTTACGAACTTTCGACCACCATGGATCGGCTGGCGCCGGCGCCCGATCGCCTGCCCAAACTGGCAATGCTGGCCGCGATCACAATCGCTTGGGCGATGACACTGGCGTGGCCGCCACCAGCAGCAGACCTGCAGCCGCGCCTTCCATCCAATCAAGCCGTAACCCCGCAATATCCCTTGCGGGTTGCCCTGCCCGAGGCAGCGCCGCTGCCAACCGAGCAGCTGGACGAGCTTATCCGCGAGCATGAGGCTGGATCATCGCCGCGATTGGCCGAGGCGGAGATCGCGCAGCCTGTTACCGTGCCCGATCTGCCTGCCCTGGATGATGAGGTTCCCGAACAAGACGAGCAAGTGGCAGCGGTCGATTTGGCACCGGGTGAAGTTCTGGCGATCAATTACGATTTGGTCAGCTTGCAAGCCTCCCCTGAAGTTGTCGACAAAACTACCGGCAGTCTGACTGTCGAAAAGCAATTGTTCGTCGATGGCGTCAGCACGGGCGAGGCAACCATTCGGATCGAGAGCGGTGCACAGATTCTGATCTCAACCACTTCGGTTGCGCGCGCATTGGGCGACCGCACAGAGGCCCTTCCCCGCCGGATTTCCAGCGCCCTTGCCAAAAGCACCGGCTTTATTCCCTTCTACGAATTGCGCGGCGCAGGGATCGATGTGACCTACGATCCGATCACCGACCGGGTATCACTCTCTACAGTTTCTTAAACCAGCTGGGCTGGTGATTGCGAGCGGTTGAGCTATGCTGATCCAGCTATGATCGAAACCCTTGATACAGCAATACGATTGGTCTCCATCGGAGCAAGCCTACTGCTGCTTTTGCTGTTGCTGGCCGGGGACGTGCGGCGCGGTATCAAAGTTGCACTGGCCGGCCTGTTGCTTGGCGCCATGGCCTATCTGATCAATTCCTCATCCCCGCTAAGGGAAGTCTGGCAACCGCTCCAGCTATTGGACCTGCTGTCCTTATTCGTCCCGTTCTGGATATGGTTGTTCGCAAGACGATTGTTCGAGAAAGAGCCAGCACCGATTGTGCTGTGGCCTATTGCCGCAATTTCGGTCGTATGTTGGTATGCCGGCAATTTCCTGCCGTGGACACGGCCCTTTGGCTTCTACATCATTCACATCATCGGCCTGCTGCTGGTGGTGGATTTGCTCCGCATCGCATTCACCGGGCGGGCAGACGATTTGATCGAGAAACGCCGACTAATCCGATTGTGGCTGCCCATATTGGTCGCCTTACAATCAGGCGGTGTGCTGCTGTTCGAAGTCATCTCTGGCGATGCGATCCAGAATCAGGCGGTCCAGCTGATGAATGCAGTGCTGATCTTTGCACTGACATTATTTTCGGGCCTCGCTTTGCTGCGGACCGATCCGGAATTGCTGTTGATGACCGAGGACAAGCCGCCAGCTCCAGTGACCGCTGATCAACTTTCGCCTTCGGAACAAGTTTTGAAAGAAAAGCTGGAAGCTGCGATGGCAGACGGTCATTACCGCACAGCGGGCCTCACCATCACTGGATTGGCTGACCATCTCGATAGTCCCGAGCATAGACTGCGCGCTTTGATCAATCAGCGCCTTGGTCATCGCAACTTTTCCGCCTTCCTCAATCAGCACCGCATCGCCGAAGCGCGCGAGATTCTGTCCGACAAGGCCAAGGTAGACCTGCCCGTGCTGACCATTGCGATGGATTTGGGGTATAATTCTCTGGCCACCTTTAACCGGGCGTTTCGGACAAAAACTGCAACAACTCCAAGCGATTACCGCCGAAATGCGGTCTCCATCAGCACTGATCAAAACTGAAAAACACCGGTCAATTGCGAAATTGCTCTGCATTTTTTGAATGCGCGGAGCCATTCCATTGCCTTTGCACAATAGTCTGGCCATCAAGCAATACGGAGCAGCGCAATGACAACGGCCAACGAACTGACAATAATGGACAAGATCATCGAGCATATGATGTTCGGGATCTATTTTGATTTAACCCGCTACCTAACGGCCGCCGGGGTGCTGTTCGTTCTGCTGTTGGTGTTCAAGCGATGGGCGGACAATCGCCGAATTCAGGAACGGCGCGCGAAAGCCAAGGATTACACTCGCGAGTTTCTCAGCTCGATCCGAACAGTGTTCTTTTTCGCGGTCACGACCATCAGCACTTTGATGCTGCGCGAGGCCGGCATCATCGAATTGCGGCTGGAGGAGTTTTCGGCCGGGCTGTTGGCGCTGCAAGTGGCCGCCATGATCCTGGCGCATGATGCCTATTTCTATTGGCTACACCGGACCATGCATCACCCGCGCCTGTTCCGTTCGATGCATCTGCATCATCACAAATCACGCACGCCCACGCCTTGGACTGCCTATAGTTTCTCGGTCTGGGAAGCGATTTTGGAAGCCGCCTATGTGCCTTTGTTCCTGCTCGCCACCAGCATGATGGGCATCGCTTATGCCGGGATGGCCGTACTGTTCTTCATCTGGATCCAGATTGTGCGCAATGTCATGCAGCATGCCGGGGTTGAACTGCACCCTGCTGGTTGGGTCGATAGCAAGTGGACCGATTGGATCAGCACCACGACCCATCACGATCTGCACCACAGCACTGGCACCTATAATTTCGGCTTTTACTTCACCTTTTGGGACCGGCTGATGGGCACCGAACATCCTGACTATAAAGCTGAATTTCGCAAAGCGGCCAAACCAATTGTGATCACCAGAAGGTTTGCCGAACAAACCAGTGTTATCCTGCTGACATTGCTGGCGGTGGGAACCACATTGGGCGGCGGAACGTCGCTGATGTTTGCCTGATCTGCCTACGGGTTAACCGCAGGTAGTGTCTCCAAACTTTGGCTCCAAAGAACACCTGCGGTCAGGGCGGTCGCCACCTCTCACGGCGGTCGCCCTTTTCCCGTCTATGCAATGCTGTTGAGAAGGACCGATTAGGCAGTCAGATGAGCAACCAGCGCCTTTATCTTTTTGGTGCGCCATTGCGGGCGCGGCGCAACCAACCAGTAAGACCGCTGAGCATCTTCCGGGCCGGCAAGCGCCTCTAAGACGCCATTGTCGAGCGCATCTTGAACCAGCAATTGGGGCAAGATTGTTTTGCCCATTCCCGCAATCGCGCTGGATAGGGCCTGTCCCGGATTGCTCACCACAATTGTTGGATCAACCCCTTCTGGCAGGGTCACGCTGTCCCAGCTGATCCATTGGTCGGGCGCACCCGGCGCTGCCACGGTTACGCGGCAAGCAGGTGCAAGCTTAACCCCCTCCAAATCACCTGGTCCATCGACCAAGCGGATCGCACAATCGAGATTGGCCTCGGTGAAATCTGCATTCTCGTCCGGTACAAAGTGGTAGCGCACATCTGCGTTATTGGCCTGAAACTCGGCCAGACGCGGGGCAAGCCATTGGGCGTAGAATTCGCGCGGTACGGCAATTGTGTAACGATCGCTGGCCTGTCCGGCCTGCATCGCCTGCACGCTTTCCTCAAACCGCAGGAAACCTTCGCGCAATGTATCAAGACCGGCGCAACCTTCCGGGGTCAGTTCGAGGCCCTTGCTGGTGCGCCTAAACAGCACAACGCCCAGATGGTCTTCCAATGCTCTGATTTGCTGGCCAACGGCGGCCGGTGTCACGGCCAATTCGTCTGCCGCACGCGTGAACGACAGATGCCGGGCGGCGGCATCATAAACGCGCAAAGCGTTGAGAGGCAGATGGGTGCGCTTCATTGAAGTGACGCATTAGGCGCGAGTGCCCGCGCGCTCAAGTAGCAAAGCGGCAGCGCGACAAAGACTCGCTCAAGTCACTATGTGGTATTGGGGCGTTAGCGCGACAAAGACTCGCTCAATCGGCTGTTGCAGGGGCCGACAATGGGAAGAAGGGTATGCGCACTTCCAAAGGCGTCTCGTCTTCCTTGTGGAAGGTGTAAAACCCTTCCATCGAGCCATGCGGCGTCGTCAACGGACAGCCCGAGACGTAATCATGACTGTGGCCGGGTTTGAGCAGGGGCTGCTCGCCGACAACACCTTCGCCGTCCACATGGTTCACCATTCCGCGCGCATCGGTGATCCGCCAATGGCGGGTCTTCAGCCGAATTTCTTCGTGGCTGTGGTTCTCAATCCGCACATGATAAACCCAAAACCACTTGCCTGCTTCGGGCTCTGATTGCTCGGGAAGGAAGTTCACCGCGATCCGCACGGTTACACCCTCAGTTACGGCAGCATGTTGGAACAGCTCTTTCATAGGGTGCTCAAGGTAACGATAAATACGGCCCCTTCAAGGGCTGCTTACAGGAAATCCCCGCCGCTTTCTCTCACGGTCAAACAGTCGGATTTTGGCCATGTAAGGCCGTCATGCTATGATTGGACCATAAAATTTAGAACATGTTGTCGGGTCGCCTTTGGACATAACAGGGGGAATTCAACATGCTGAGAATTATCAGTATTCTTGCCGTCACGCTTAGCCCGGCTGTCGTGGGCAGCAGTTCGAGCAGCGCCGAGTCGCCGAAATTTGACCCAGCGAGCCTGGCCGCGCTTGATCCGACCTTGCCCGGCAGAACCGCCTGTAAAGGTATCGATGCGAGCGGCGAATTGTTGGATCAGCGGCTGCAATTGGCCTCCCAACTTTCCAACAAGCTCATGTTCACCGCACAAATGGACGAATTTCCTTTGTATGGCGGCATTGGTGTGTCGGATATCGGTGTCACCAATCTTTCTGGCGAGGCGCGCAGCTATTTCGATCAAGGCGTCGCGCTGCTCTATGGCTTCAACCACGCCGCCGCCGTTCGGTCGTTCCGCAAGGCCCGCAGCTATGAGCCCGAATGCGCCATGTGCTGGTGGGGAGAGGCCTATGCCAATGGGCTCAACATCAATGCCGGGATGAGCGAGGCCCAAAACCGGCAGGCAATTTTCGCAATCAAGCAAGCCCAGCGCCTGTCCGGCGACGCAAGCCCACTAGAAAAGGCACTTATCGCAGCACAAGCAGCCCGCTTTCCTGATGATATGACTGCAGATCGAACCGAGTTGGAACGCATCTATTCAGGCAAGATGATTGACGTCGCCCGGCGCTTTCCAGCCAGCAATGACGTTGCTGTGCTGGCCGCAGAATCGGCGATGAACACCACAGCGTGGGATTATTGGGACGCTGAAACGCGCGAAGCCAGACCGCAAATTGCGACCGCCATTGGCCTGATCGAGCAAGTTATGGCCGACAATCCCCGCCATCCTCAGGCATCGCATCTCTACATCCATTTGATGGAAAACAGCCCCGATCCAACCAAGGCCGAGGCCGCCGCAGACCGTCTGGTCGAAAGCGCACCCGAAGCATTGGGCCATTTGGTCCATATGCCCGGCCACATTTACTATCGCATCGGTCGTTACAAGGACGCGATGACCGCCAATGTCAAAGCCGCCAGAGCAGACGAGGCCTATCTATCGGTGGCCGGTGATGATGGCCTCTATCGCTTCGGATATTACCCGCATAACGTCCACTTCCTGCTGACTTCGGCACAAATGGTGGGGGATATGCACCGGGTCGCCAATGAGACCGAGCGGCTCAAGCGGATCCTCAATGTCGAGGTGGCAAAGCAATTGCCCTGGGTTCAGGCAATCCATGCAGCGCCGTCATTTGCAATGACCCAATATGCATCACCGGCAGCGGTTTTGGCACTGAACAGCGAACCGACCGAATTGGAATATGTCCAAGCCATGCGCCATTATGCAATGGCGGTTGCCCATGCTCGCAATGGTAATGAGGCCGGTTTTGCAACCTCAATTGCCGCGATGGAAGAGCGCAAATCTGTCCCGCAAGTCACCGCCATGGTCGATGCTGGCTTTCCTGCGCCCGACATTATCGAATTGGCCGTCCATGTTGCTTATGGCCGACAAGCGCATGCCAAGGGCGATTACACAGCTGCCATTGGGCATTACGAACAAGCCCAAGCTATAGAGGCAACCATCCCCTATAATGAGCCACCCTATTGGTATTATCCGATCTCCCAATCTCTGGGCGCATCGCTGTACCGTGCCGGCCGTTATCGCGACGCTTTGGGAGCGTTCCGAGAGGCATTGTTCAAGGCGCCCAACAATGGCTGGGCGCTATATGGGCTAGCCAAAACCGAGCGAAAGCTGGGTAATATACGCGAGGCTCGCGCGGCTGAGGCAGCATTGGAAGCAGTTTGGATGGGCGAGGCCGGTTGGCTTGATCTCGAACGGCTATGACGACTTTATATAGCCGGACTTAGGCCAGTTCGCTCTCAACCTGATCGAGGCGTTCTTTGCCGAAGAACATCTCGGTCGCACCATCCTTTGGTCCAGTGAACATGGTGGGGATGCCAAAGGCGCCGCGCTCAACCGCCTTTTCCGTATTCGCGAACAGTGCGTTCTTCACTTCGTCGCTTTGCGAGCGAGCATACAAATCCTGCGCATCAAAACCGGCCGCTGCGACCGCTGCACCAATTGCTTCTGGATCAAGCACATCGAGCCCTTGTTCCCAGATAGAGGTCAGCATGGCTTCGACAAATTGCACCCCGCGTCCGTCTTGATCGGCGGCCACCAGCATCCTTTGCAAGACCACCGAATTGAACGGGAACTTGGGGTTCATCGTATATTTGTCGAGATTGTGCCGGGCGATAAAACGCTGCATCTCCAGCATGGCATAGTCATTCTTGCCCTTAACCTCGCCGTCCCGGATGAAGGGGGGCGCATTACCGGTCAGCTTGTGCATTCCGGCCAGAAAAACCGGGGTAATGTCCAATTCCGCTCCGGTACGCTTGACCAGATCGCGCAGCGGCCACCAGATCATATAAGCGTTTGGGCTGACGAAATCGAAAATCAGCTCGACGCGCTGTGCCATGGTTATCTTCTCCGTGAAATTGGGTGTGTTAAAGGCCAGCAGCTGTGAATGCCTGGTCCAGATCTTCCATCAAATCTTGTGGATCTTCCAATCCCACATTGATCCGCAACAAACCTTCGCCAACACCCATTTCGGCGCGGGCTTCCTCGCCCATATTTGCATGGGTGGTGCTTGCCGGATGGCACATTAGCGATCGAGCATCGCCGATATTGTTGGAAATATCGATCAGCTCCAGCGCATCGAGCACTGCAAAGGCTTGCACCCTGCTGTCTAAATGAAATGCGAAGATTGGGCCAAATGCATCCATTTGTTGAGCAGCCAGCGCATGGCGCGGGTGGCTCTGTAGCCCAGGGTGCAGCATCTGGGCGACACGCGGCTCAAGGAATTGACCCAATTGCATGGCGTTTTCGCTCTGGCGATGGGCGCGCAGTGACAAAGTCTCCAGCCCTTTCAGGACCACCCATGCGTTGAATGGGGCAAGATTAGGCCCAGTGTTGCGTTGGAAGGGAAGCAAGGATTCCTCGATAAACTCCTCCGATGCACACACTGCTCCGGCCAGCACCCTGCCCTGCCCATCCATCAGCTTTGTCGCTGAATAGGCCACCACATCCGCGCCAAATTCCATCGGTCGCTGAAGGGCCGCCGTGGCAAAGGCATTGTCGACGACCGTGGTGATCCCACGCGCCCGCGCCAAATCACAGACATATTGCAAGTCCACAATGTCGAGCGTCGGATTGGCCGGCGTTTCAAAGAAAAATACCTTGGTGTTCGGCTTGATCGCGGCTTCCCATTCGCCATCCACCGCGCTGTCGATCACTGTGGTTTCAATCCCGAACCGGGGCAGCAGATTATCGACCAGCCAGCGGCATGATCCAAAGGCTGCGCGCGCCGCAACCACATGATCGCCCGTGGACAATTGGCACAACAAAGACGCCGTCATCGCGGCCATTCCGCTCGCCTGTGCGCGGCACGCCTCTGCCCCTTCCATCAAGGCAATGCGTTCCTCCAGCATTTCAACCGTCGGATTTTGCAGGCGCGAATAGGTCATCCCACCGGCATCACCGGCAAAGCGATCCGCAACGGTCTGGGCATCGTCATAGGTATAGCCTGAGGTCAGAAACAGCGCTTCGCTGGTCTCACCATGTTCGCTGCGCCAGCTTCCACCGCGCACCGCCTGTGTTGCGGGGCGCCATTTGCGGGTAACCGCGCGATCCATGCCTGTCGTCTTTTTCATTGCAGCGCAGGTTTAGGCGCGCTGCCTCTTGGCGGCAAGACGATTAAAGCGGCTCAATCTAAAACGCCCCGACTAAAATAGCCCATCTAGAATGCCCCAGCTAAAAAGGCCGCCCTGCCTCGATCCCGCGATTGGGAATATCCGGCAGTCCAATCGCGTTGAACATCTCTGCGCCTTCGATCAAGGTCAGCAATGTTCGAGCCCCTCCGGCTGGATCGGGGTCACCTTCGGGCATTTGCCCTTCGAACCAGCTAAGCAAGCTGACCATAATGGCTTGCGCATTCTCCCGATAACCGGGAACATCGCGCGCGGCCCCAGCAACAATTTCCCACCATAGCGCCAGAAACGGACGCATTTCGCCACTGTTGGTAAAGGCGCGCACCCGCGCAATTGCCTGCTCTCGGCTGGCCACGCGATCGCTTCCGAAAAACGTTTCCAATTGCGCCGAATAGCTATCAGCAATGTAGGCAAGGACATCCGTGATCAGCTGTTGCTTATTGCCGAAATGATAGATCAGCATCCGGTCGCTGGTGCCTGCAGCCTTGGCCAAGGGGCGCAGACTGGCCGAACCCATCCCATTTTCGAGAATATGGGTTGCCATCAGCGGGAGCAGTTTTTGCCGGACTGTTTCTGAACTTGCCATTGGGGGCTTGTAGCAAGTGCTACATTGCGGTACAACTGTAGCAGTCGCTACAACACTGGAGTCGATCATGTCTGTATACGAAATTCTCGCCCTTGCCGGATTGGTTGCTGCAATAGCAGGTGCAATCCATATCCTGATGAACAAGGATCCGATAGGCAGCCCGATATTGGCCGCCGCACTGTCGGCCGGCTTTGCTGCTTATACAATTGGCACGATTATGACCGAAGGGGTTGCGCTGGTTTGGCTCAACCACACTACCAATATGTGGGGCGTCCAAGTCTGGTGGGACTTGCTAATCTGCGTTGTTGTCGGATTGTTTTTGGTGGCCCCTAGGGCCCGCGCGGTTGGGATGAATGTTCCGCTATGGACGCTTTTCGTGGCCGCTACGGCCAGCATCGGATTGCTCGCCATGGTGGGCCGTGTGTTTTGGTTGGAACGCCGCACGGCCTGAGCTTTGGCGGCAGTCTCTCAATCTTAGCAATCGGCGAAAGCCAAAAAAAAGCGGGACCCGAAGGCCCCGCTTTTCTAATTCATGATTGTGCAAAAATTACACGCTCACTGGATTGTCATCATCCGCAGCAAAGAAGATGAAGGCACCCAGAATGGCAATCGCCAAAGCGCCAAGCAGTGCACCCGAACCGCCCAATTCCTGCTCACCAGATACTGGCGCAGCAGAACGATCAGCGTCAGCAGCCTGTACCCCAACCGGGGCGACTGCCAGGGCTGCAGCAGATGCAGCCAGTGAAAGCTTCTTAAAAGTCATTTTATTCCTTTCGCGTCCCAAGAAGAATTTCTTCTTTCGCGTTTCCCTTCAAACCGCAGAACCTTACAAAAGATAGTACAGTTTCGACGTTATCAGACGAACTGAGGCTGTGCTGCGTTAAGCTGTTGAGGTAAATTTCCGGATTGCGCACATCAATCACATTAACCGGTGTCAGCTTGCCCGAATTCCAATGCTAGATTAATCACTTGCCGATGCAAGAAGCGCCCACCCATCCACGCGATCCGCTGATCATTATCGCAGCGATTACAGCGGCGTTTGCGGCGCTCTGTTGGGTGCGCCTCGCTATTCCCAGCCAGCCCTATTTCGACGAATTGCATTACCTTCCGGCGGCACGTGAATGGCTGAGTGGGGGACAATTTCTCAATCGCGAGCATCCGCCCTTGGGTAAGCAGATCTTGGCCATGGGAATGGCGCTGTTTGGTGACGGCCCATTGGGGTGGAGGTCCATGCCCTTTGCCGCTGGCGTTATAACCGTGTTCGCGGCGATGCGGGCCATGTGGTTTGCCACCCGTTTGCGCTTTGCCACTCTTTCATTTGGCGTGTTGTTGGCCACCGGTTTTTTCCTCTTCATCCATGCCCGGATCGCGATGCTCGACGTTTTCATGGTTGGATTTCTCGCGGTCGCGGCTTGGCACTTTGCCGGGGCCATCAGAGAGCCTGAGACCGCGCGTTTCCGTCTTGCTGCGACAGGTATTGCTCTTGGGCTAGCAATGGCGAGTAAATGGAATGCAATCCCACTTGCGATTGTGCCCGGCATCGCGTTCTTCTTCGCCCGTCTTTCCGCTGGCAGGTTGCGCTTGCTGTTCAGCCAACGCGGCGCACCGATTCCGGGAATGTCATTGCTAGAGGCCGGATTGTGGCTCGGCATTGTGCCGCTGGCCGTCTATGCGTTGGCCTATGTGCCAGCCCTCGCCTTGCAGGACGATCCGTTTGCAACAGGCGGCCTGATCGCGCTGCATCAATCGATGTTAGCATTGCAAACTCAAGTTCTTACGCCGCACACTTACCAATCAAACTGGCCTGATTGGATGTTCAATTTGCGATCAATCTGGTATCTTTATGAGGATATCGATGGGGCACAGCGCGGTGTCGTACTGATCGGCAATCCATTGACCATGTTGCTCGGCCTGCCTGCCCTGATGTGGTGCCTTGCCACAGGAGTTGCGCAGCGCAATTGGGCGCGACTGGCGATGGTCATCGGCTATTCCGTCAGCCTCGGCTTGTGGATGGTGGCTGAGAAATCGGTGCAATTTTACTACCACTATTTCCTTCCCAGCATGTTCCTTTTAGCAGCATTGGCGCTCGCGCTGGATGCACTGTGGCGTCAGGGTCAACGCTGGCTTTCGGGCGGCATTTTGGCCGGCAGCCTTGCGGTGTTTTTTGGGTTCTATCCGGTCCTGTCTGCCGCAGCTTTGGAAGGCGCAGACACTTGGCTCATCTGGATGTGGCTGGATAGCTGGCGATAGAGGCTAGAACCGCCCCCATACAAAGCGGCTGGACAGCGCATAATTCCACACTGATCCGATCAATATCCCCGCAAGCGCGGCCAGCACCCAGATCACTCCGCGCGATTCGAGCAGGGTCGCAACCGCAATATTGGCGAGTGCTCCGACCGAGCAGGTCAGGCAGAAACCAATCCATCCGGACAGAACCGCCCTTGCCCCCACCAATCGCGCATCGCGATAGGTCAGCCAATTGTTGAGCCAAAAGTTGAAGCTCATCGCGGTCAGCGTGGCGATCGATTGCGCCACCACGAACGCTTGACCCAGTCCCATCAGCATGACCGATAGAATAGCGATGTGGACGAGCACCCCCAACGCCCCGACCGTGCCAAACAGGGCAAAGCGGGTTGGGATCACCCGGCCCAATGTTTTGTCATAAAGGCCAGCCAGAAAATCGAACGCGACCGCCCTATCAAGCTTGCTTTCTCCTTTGCGCCGCGCGGCAAAGTTCATCGCAATTTCCTCGACCCGCAAAGTCCCTTTTGAGGTGGCGAGCAAATCGAGCAATATCTTGAAACCAATGCCGGAAAGGCGCGGCGCGAGCGAGCGGGCAACATCGGTTCGCAGCATGAAGTAACCGCTCATCGGGTCACTCAATGCCACACCGGTCATCCGCCGCGCGAGTGAATTGGCGACACCTGAAAGGCGTTCCCTTTGCGGGGCTGACCATTCCGCAGTGCTGGCACCTTCGATAAAGCGAGAGGCCACGACGACGTCAGCAATCCCACCATGCAGCCGGTCCAGCATCTCTCTCAGCAAGGCCGGATCGTGCTGGTGATCAGCGTCCATCACCGCACAATATGGTGCCGCTGTGGCGCAGAAACCCTCGATCACCGCGCTGGCAAGGCCGCGCCGCCCAATACGTTGGATCACGCGCACGCGGGTGTCTGACAAGGCCAATTGGCGCGCTTCGTCAGCGGTGCCGTCGCCCGAATTATCGTCGATGATCAGCACTTCCCAACTGACCTGCCCAAGCGCGTTGGCGATCCGTTCAATCAAGGGGGTGATATTGCCCCTCTCGTTCAGGGTCGGCAGGATGATCGCCAGTTCCAGCGATCTCCCTGTGACAGGCGAGTCACTGGGCAATTCGGGATTGTCAGAGCCGTTCGGCGACGGCGCGTCCGATTGCTTCGCATCCATAATCGCCCCCCAAATCACCGCCGTGAATGCCGTCCGCCAATGCCTTTGCTACCGCGCCTTCAACCGCTGCGGCCTCTGCCTCCCGGCCAAAGCTGTGGCGCAGCATCATCGCCAAAGAAAGGATCATTGCAATGGGATTGGCCTTGTCTTGTCCGGCAATATCGGGCGCGCTGCCATGGATCGGTTCATACAGGCCAAAGGTGCCAAATTCGGTCTGGCGCGCACCCATAGAAGAGCTTGCGAGCAGTCCGATCGATCCGACACACATGCTGGCCAGATCGGACAGAATGTCGCCAAACAAATTTCCGGTCAGCACCACATCGAATGCGCCGGGCGCCTTGACCAATTGCATCGCTGCATTGTCGACATACATGTGATCGAGTGCGACATCGGGATATTCCGCTGCCGTTTCCTCTACCACTTCGCGCCACAATCGGCTGGTTTCCAGAACATTGGCCTTGTCCACGCTGGTCACGCGATTGTCTCGCGTTTGTCCTGTGCGGAAGGCGACATGAGCAATCCGGCGAACCTCATCCTCGGCATAGGACATCCGGTCCCACCCCTCGCGTCGTCCATCGGCCAAAGTCTCGCGCTGCTTCTCGCCGAAATAGACATCACCGTTCAGCTCGCGGACGATAACCATGTCGATGGAACGAGCGATTTCGGGCCGCAAGCCTGACATTTGCTCCAATCCGGCAAAGCTCTTCGCCGGGCGCAAATTGGCAAACAGTTCCAATTCAGACCGCAAGCCGAGGATTGCTTGTTCGGGCCGAAGATGCCGCTCAATATTGTCGCAGGCTGGATCACCCACCGCGCCAAACAGTACCGCATCCGCTTCCCGCGCCGCCTCCAGCGTTTCCGCCGGCAGAGGGTGGCCCTGCGAGCGATAAGCGGTCGCACCAACATCAACATGCCTCAGCGCAACCCCGGGCAGCGACAATGCATCGAGCACGCGCAATGCCTCTTGAGTCACTTCCGAACCGATACCGTCGCCCGCTAGTACTGCGATCTTCATAGCTGAAATTTCATCCTGTTTACTGGCCCACCATGCGGCCCAGCCGTTCTCTCAACAAATGCCGCGACGCCATAACATCGCCGCGATTATCAGCAAGCAGATAGCGAGCCAATGGTTGTTCCAAGCGATCAAATTGCCGAAGCATCTGAGTCGTATCATCGGTTTGAACCGGCCTTTCCCCTCCATAACCCAACTCGCGCAGCAGCAAAGTTTCGTACGTGACCATCGCGGGCAGCCAACCGCGCGCAGACGGGGCCTGACAAATGGCGCCCAGCAATGCCTCCAGCGCGTCAAACAATTGCGGATAGGGATAGCGCTCTGCCAGGACAGAGGCGGTCATGGCGCAGGTCCAAGAAATGGCGGCGGCTGGCAAGGGTTCGGATAGCCATGGGCCGCGGCTCTCCAGCAATTCTACCTTAGCGAAGGGCAATTGGCTGTCGGATTTTGCGCGCAGATCAACCGCAACAACATTGCCCGGAATCATGACGGGTCGCAATTGCCGCCCACGAGCTCCCGCAACATAGCCAGCAATCAGGCCGTAATCGCGCGTCAGGAACCGAGCGATAGCAGCGGTTTCACCATGTTGGCGTGATGCAAGAAGAATAGAGGCGCTGCGCAATTGCATCGCGCCAGCCCGATTTACTTGGCGGAGATCTTGGCTTCCAGCGCGGCAATCCGGGCTTCAAGCGCAATGTTCTCTTCGCGAGCCTTGGCCGCCATCATCTTGACGGTGTCAAATTCTTCGCGGCTGACGAAATCCATGCCGCCCATCGCTTCTTTCATCCGGTCACGCGCGGCCTCGCGCGCCTCTCGGGTCATGCCGGCAAAGGTACCGGCAGCACTGTTGGCCATTTTGACGAAGTCGGAGATGATCGGGTTTTCGCTTTGCATGAGGCTCAGATGGTCTCCCGCACCCTATTTGTAAAGGCCGCTATTGCGGTGTCAGATCGCAAATCGTTGAGCCGAGGCAGCGGCTTCACCATGGCCGCCATCCGGGTTTAGCCGCAGGAATTCATAATTCAGCGCGGTCGCGAACAAGGCCCATGCGAGATAGGGTAGCAACAGCAGACCAGCCGCCCGGCGCACCCGCCAAAAGGCAATCACCACCGCAATCAATGTCGCTGAGACCAGGCCGATCACAATCAGTCCGCCTTCAATATTGCGGGTTCCGAAAAAGACATAGGTCCACGACATGTTGAGAATGAAGTGGATGAGGAAAATTCCAATCGCGATGCCTCTGCCGCGCGCGCCCCATGCGCTGCACACCAGCGCAACTGAAAATCCGATCATTGCATAGAGAATTGTCCACACAATCCCGAACGCAGCAGGCGGTGGAAATATATCTGGCTTTACCAAATCACGAAACCATTGCGTTTGTGGCGTGCCCAATTGACCGCCCAAAAAGCCCAGCAGCATGATCGCAGGCACCGTAAACAACGCCCACCTAAACAGGCTGGCACGCAATTGCCCGCGCGACGCGATAACGTTCATTGTGTCTCCCAGATTTCAAAGAATCAGGTGATTCGCTTGAACAACGTCATGGCGCGACTATGGCGTCAGTGCAATGCGCACCAAAGCCATCGTACCGGCTTGGTTCAGTGTCCGAATTCGCCCCATTTCCGCCTTGATGCGGCCATATTTTTGCCACTTTATCAACTTTTGCCTTTGCCGATTGGCAAAAGTGGCGTTATCCCCCTCGACTTGCGCTGATCTCTGGCGGCCCGGGTTACCGGTTCGGGATAGTTTGGAAACAGTGCGTTGGACCCGAAATATGGTCCCCATATTGTCACCGGAAGGGCGCGCGGTGGTAAAGTGGTCGAAATGGGGCGCCCGAACCCGGTATGGGAATTTGAATTATGAAAAAGACCAATTTCGCTTCTATGCTCGCTGTCGCTGGTGGCCTTGCAATTGCAACCGCTGCTTGTGCTCCTGAAGCTGCTGAAGTCGCAGAAGAAGCTGCTGAAGTTGCATGTGAAGCTGCTTGTGAAGCTGCTGATGCCGCTGACGACGCTGCAGAAGCTGCATGTGAAGCTGCTGGCGAAGCTGCTGAAGCAGTTGAAGAAGCTGCCTGTGCTGCTGCATGCTGTGCCGCTGCTGAATAAGCCGCGCAACGCATAACAAATTGGGCCGATGGCAACTCCGGTTGCTGTCGGCCTCTTTGTTTCTTACCTAGACTTTTATGACACCGATTGAAGCTGCCCACACCGTAATCGAAACGATTACCAAAATGGCCCAAGAACAGCGGCCATTGATGCTGCGAATTGTGCCTGAGGATGGCGCGACCTTCTGGGAACATTATCCTAAGGGTGATGCGCGCAGCGCCACAACAAAGGCCCGCTGGTATTATCACGTCCATGCCACTGGCAGCCGCGAAGAGGACGAGCATGGACACTTCCATCTGTTCCTACATCGCACGCAAATGGCGGATGATGCCGAGATAAAGGTGATGCCGCCACAGGGCGAAGATGCCAAAGCGCATGTGACCCACATCATCGGATTGTCGATTGCAACCAGCGGCATTCCGCGATCGTGGTTTGCCACCAACCGTTATGTGACCAATGAATTTCTCTACAGCGCCGACGATATGATCGCGCACCTTGATCTCTACAATGTGGACGACACCAAGGAAGATGATCTGGTCAACCGTTTCGTGACCGCCATGGTCGCCCTGTATCGCGAGGAAATCGCCGATTTACTGCGCCAACGCGATGCAGCACAAGCCAGACTGATTGACGAACATGGCCCTGAAAAGGCGTATGAAAAAGCCTCTGGCGTCGAAGTCTTGGCGAGCATCCCGATTGATCTGGACGAGAAGATCAGCACCTTGGAAATTTGATCAACGCTGAGCGTATATCAAAAATTCCACATTGCCCTCGGGCCCTGTAATCGGGCTCTCCACAATACCCTCGATCGTCCATCCTGCACCCGACAGCCACGTCCGGACTTCGTCGCATACGCGGCTGTGTAGCGCTGGATCGCGAACGACACCGCCTTTGCCCACTTCCTCTCGGCTAACTTCGAATTGCGGCTTGATCAGAGCGATTAATTGGCATTGCGCAGCGGCCAGTTCCAACGGTCGTTCCAGCACTTTGGCCAGGCCAATGAAGCTGGCATCGCACACCACCCAATTGCACGGGCGATCAATCTGGTCGGAGGTTAGGATGCGAGCGCTGGTTTGCTCCAGCACAGTGACACGTTCGTCTTGTCTCAGCTTCCACGCGAGCTGGTTGGTGCCGCTATCGACAGCAAAGACATGGCTGCACCCTTTTTGCAGCAGCACATCGGTAAAGCCGCCAGTGGAGCTGCCAATGTCCATCGCCACCGCGCCCGATGGATCAAGACCGAAATGGTCGATCGCATGCGCCAGCTTGATCCCGCCCCGGCTGACCCAAGGATGGTCGCGCCCGCGCACTTCCAACGGAGCATCCTCGGGCAATTGCTGGCCTGACTTGTCCAATTTGCGCTCGCCAGAGAAAACCAGGCCCGCCATGACCAAGGCCTGCGCGCGGGTACGGCTTTCGACTAAGCCACGCTCCACCAACATTTGATCAAGACGGCGTTTCTTGCCCATAAATTCGCTATAAATGCCCGTTTAGATGACGTTTAGGCCCGCAAAGGCTTCAAAGCCTGTTGAACTATTGGCGATAGCGCGCATTGTAGCGCTATGAAAGCAATCACCGCACACTTCGCTGGCGCCATCGCGCTCACTTTCACTTTGGCAGCCTGTATTCCGGCCGGTGATTCGGCTGCGATTGCAGCATCACCATCACTGGCCCAAACCCCGGCTGCAACAGTCACACAATCGGGCACGCAAAGCCCGCCCCCTGCACTGACCCGGGCCAGCGTGCCGACACCGCCGGTCGCCAGTGAACCGCGGTACGAGAATTATCTCGATGCGCCGCAAACACCGGGCACCTGGCTGTATGAAGCCGAGAGGAACGAAACCTTCGCGCTGTTTGGTATCGACATGGAAAACCCTGTGGCGATCATTCGCTGCGATCTCACATCCAAAAAAATTGGCATTGGTCGCTTCGGCTCAAGTGCTCAGAGTGCCGTGATGCGATTGCAGGCCGAAACCCGCGCGCGCGCATTCGACGCAATCCAGCGTTCAAGCTCTGGCCCACTGGTTACCACAGAATTGGATGCGCGCGATCCGATCCTCGATGCGATTGCGATCACCAAAGGGCGCTTTGCGATGGAGGTCGAAGGCATGCCCACCGCATATCTGCCCGCATGGGCGGAGATCAGCCGAGTGATCGAGGATTGCCGCTAAGCCACTTCTTAGTGACATGAAGGCACAAAAAGGGCTCAGGATTTGCCCGAGCCGGAACGCGCTATTCTGACGTGGGAAAACTATTTTACAAGGCTTGTTTTCAAACTCTTTTCGCATGACAACAGTAATTGAGTTCAGCGGCGAACGCAGTACTCGGCCCCCCGATGATACGGCAGGGTCTTGGCTTAAAAGCGCGAAAGGAGGTGATCCGATGTCTCATGGTTCAGTAGCGAGGTCGGTGAAGATCCCTACGGAGCATATTCGGTAACATTATCCTTGCCGAGTAAGGCTTCGTGAGCGGCACTTCCGGCCGCTGACCATGCAAAGGGCAGTTCCACCATTTGGTGGAACTGCCCTTTTCATATTTGGATGGTTTAACTCCCGCTTGCCCCAATCTGCGCACCGCACTATCTGGCACAGCATGGAATTTACGCACACCTCTCACCCGGCCCCGATGGACCCGGCGCAGCGCGCCGAAATATTGGCCAATCCCGGCTTTGGCATGTCCTTTTCCGATCACATGAGCGTGGTGGAATATGACGAGGATAAGGGCGGCTGGCATGCCGCAAGCATTGGCCCGCGCGAGCCATTGATGCTCGATCCTGCGGCGAGTGTTCTGCATTATGCGCAGGAAATTTTCGAAGGCATGAAGGCCTATAAGCAAGCCGACGGCGGCCTTGCCCTGTTCCGCCCACTGGCCAATGCCCAGCGTTACAACGACAGCGCACGCCGCATGGCGATGCCTGAATTGCCCGAAGAATTGTTCCTCGAATCGATCCGGCAGCTGGTCGCCGCCGACCGCGATTGGATGCCAACCGTCGATGACGGCGCGTTGTACTTGCGCCCCTTCATGATCGCGACCGAAGCGTTTTTGGGTGTGCGTCCGGCCAAGCAATACAAGCATATTGTCATCGCCAGCCCGGCCGGAAACTACTTCAAATCCGGCGCCCCAGCGGTCAGCATCTGGCTGTCAGAATATACCCGCGCTGCACCCGGCGGAACTGGCGCTGCGAAAACTGGCGGTAATTACGCCGCCAGTCTGGTGCCAACGCGCGAGGCCTTTGACCGCGGCCATGACCAGGTCCTTTTCCTCGACGCGGTTGAGAAAAAGTGGATCGAAGAACTGGGCGGCATGAATTTGTTCTTCGTGTTTGACGATGGCCGCGTGATCACTCCTTCGCTGACTGGCACTATTTTGCCCGGCATCACTCGCGACAGCCTGATTGCTATGCTGCGCGAGGAAGGCCTTGAGGTAAGCGAGGAATTGTATTCGATCGACCAATGGCGCGACGATGCAAATTCCGGCCGTCTGCTCGAAACGATGGCTTGCGGAACCGCCGCTGTCGTGACGCCAGTGGGCAAGGTCACCGGCAGGGACATGGAATTCACCATCGGCTCAGGCGGCCCCGGACAGATCACCAGCAAGATCCGCGCAAAATTGGTCGGCATTCAAAATGGCGCGATTGAGGACACCCACGGCTGGGTGATGCGGCTCTAGTTGATGAGTGATCCCTCGCCCATCCAAGTTGCGGCGCTGTATCAATTTACGCGCTTTGACGACACTTCTGCTGTGCAGGGACCGCTCCAATCTGCCTGCGATGAGGCAGGTATTCGCGGCACAATCCTGCTGGCGAGCGAAGGCATCAACGGCACCATTGCGGGTAGCGACGGTGCCATCGCCAGCGTGCTCGGCAATATTCGCGCCCTGCCCGGTTGTGCCGAGCTAGAGGTCAAATACTCCACCGCGCCGTCCATGCCCTTCAACCGGATGAAAGTGCGTTTGAAGCGTGAGATCGTGACCATGGGCGAGCCAGACATTGATCCGCGCGCCAGTGTTGGCCGCTATGTCGCGCCGCAAGATTGGAACGCTCTGATCGAAGACCCGGACACGATCGTGATCGACACTCGCAATGACTATGAGGTCGCGATTGGTCAGTTTGAGGGCGCGATTGACCCAAAAACCGCCAGTTTCCGGGATTTTCCGGCATGGTTTCGCGACAATCGAGACGATCTGCTCGAGGGTAAGAAAAAGGTCGCAATGTATTGCACCGGCGGCATTCGCTGCGAGAAATCGACCAGCTTCCTGCGCAAGGAAGGCATTGAGGACGTCTATCATTTGAAAGGCGGCATCCTCAAATATCTCGAGACAATGCCTGCTGACGAAAGCAAATGGCAGGGCGAATGCTTTGTGTTTGATCAGCGCGTGGCGGTGAAACACGGGCTGGAACAAGGCAGTTATGCGCAATGTTTTGCCTGTCGTTTCCCGCTGAGCGAGGATGATCTGGCCTCCCCCGCCTATAATGAAGGCGTCAGTTGCCCACATTGCATTGACCAGCGCAATGACGAACAGCGCGCGCGCTATGTCGAACGGCAAAAGCAGCAGCGGCTCGCCAAAGAACGCGGCGAAGCGCATATTGGCGCGTCGGTCGACAGCGCATCCAAACCCGATCTTGAGCTGAGCGATGCATCTTGGGAGGCAAATTTTCCCAAAGGCCTGAAACCGCAATGGGATGACGAGTGAACACTCTCCCGGTCCTCTACAGTTTTCGCCGGTGTCCCTATGCGATGCGAGCGCGCATGGCGCTATGGATCAGCGGAACGGTCTGTGAATTGCGCGAAGTGAAATTGGCCGACAAGCCACCCGAATTGTTCGAAGCATCCCCCAAAGCAACCGTGCCGGTGCTGCAATTACCCGACGGCACTGTGCTGGAAGAAAGCATTGCAATCATGCGCTGGGCACTGGGTCGCAATGATCCTGAAAATTGGCTGGCAGGCGACGATGCTGGGCTGATTGCGCTGTTCGATGGACCGTTCAAACATCACCTTGATCGGTACAAATACCCGACGCGCTATGTTGAAGAGCCCGACCACGGCAAGGTGGACCACCGCGGAGAAGGTCTGGCGATATTGAGCGATTTAGGCTTCCGACTTGCAGAGCGGGCTCAACTGCTTGGCGAGCGGCGCACGATGGCCGACATAGCGCTGTTTCCGTTCATCCGGCAATTCGCCAATGTGGACCGGACGTGGTTCGATGCCCAGCCGATCCCCAATTTGCACAGCTGGCTGGAAGGCCATCTAACCAGTGAGTTGTTCCTAAGCGTGATGCCCAAATACACGCCCTGGAAAGCGGGTGATGATGTGGTCGTTTTCGAACCTCTCGGTGACAAGCCCGTTTAAGATAAGTTTACGCAATTGCGCTAGGCCTGCGCAATGCAGACCCTTGCACCTGAATTTGCAATTATAGCGCATATCGACGCTCGAGAGATCCATTGGTCTGCCTCCGGCCTATGGGACGACGCGACGCTGGTCGAACTTCAAAAGTCATTGTTGCGGAAAGCGAAGCCCTTTCTCGAAGATCAAAGAGGTTTTCGAGTGCTTGGCGACCTGCGTGAATTTTCGGTTCAGCCGCGCGATATGGCCGAGAAAATGCGCCAATCGCAAGAAAGCTCGGCACAATTGGGCGTTGATCGCATGGCGATTCTTGTTTCCTCGGTTCTGGTGAAACAACAGTTTCGCCGGGTGAGCGAAGCCCTTGAATGTGAATTCTTTGCCGAAAAAATCGAAGCTCTGCACTGGTTGCGCTCAAGCTAGCGCTAGCCTCTATATTAGCGCTTCTCTGATCGCATCGATCAGCCAACTGGTTGCGGGGCCCCGCTTAGTATCGCGCCGCCAAAGCGCGCTAAGCGGATATTGATCTCCGGGTTTCTCAGGCAGATCGAGTTCCACCAAAGCCCCGCTCGTCAGGTCATTTCGAACCATGTGGCGGGGCATATTTCCCCAACCTATGCCTTCTTTCAGCAAGGAATGTTTGGCCCCCAAATCACCCAACTTCCAGCTGAGCGGACTAAGCACGGAAAACTCGCGCCCTTCCGTCAGTTTTGAGCGATCGGACAGGATCAGTTGCAAATGCTTGCGGCTCTCCCCCGGCAGCACGTTCGGGTTGGACAAGGGGTGGCTGGGGGCTGCAACGGGGATCAACTCAATTTCCCCAATCACTTGGCGCTCCAGCTCCTTGTGGTCGCCGATCACCGGACCTCCGATGGCCAATTGTGCATTGTTTTCCAGCAAGCAAGCGACCACCGCGCCCAGCCCCTCGACGAACAGATTGAGCGAAACGGTGGGGAACATTGTCCGGAACTCGCCCAGCACCTGCGCGGTAATTTCGCCCGGCATCATCACATCCAGCACCAGACTGACGTCGCTTTCCAACCCTTGGTGAAGGCTGCGGGTTTTGGCCAGCAAAGCATCGGATCGATCGGTCACCGCTTTTGCTTCAGCCAACAAACCGCGCCCGGCGTCGGTCAGAACCGGCTTGCGCGACCCTTCACGCTCAAACAGAGCGACGCCGAGCTGAGCTTCCATCTGCGCAACGCCATAGCTGATCGCAGAGACCGCCCGGCCCATGCGTTTGGCCGCTCCGCCAAAACTGCCCTCCTCCTCCACCGCGAGGAAGATGCGCAATTGATCAAGACTAGGCTCGCCTAAGCGCACAAATTCATTTGTTCGAAATATCTGAACATAATGTGTTATTTTATCTCACTTATCAGAAATCAACGCAAGGCCTATCTCCCAATCACACAGTCGCTCTGACAGGAGAATAGCAATGATCGAACTTCGTCCCTTCAACAGCCTAGGTGCCGCCGATCACGGTTGGCTTGATGCACGTCACCATTTTTCCTTCGCCAGCTATCATGATCCAGAGCGGACCAATTGGGGCTCGCTGAGGGTGTGGAATGACGACACCATCGCCGCTGGCACTGGGTTCCCCACGCACCCGCACAATGACATGGAAATCATCACCTATGTCCGCAAAGGGGCCATCACCCACCGCGACAGCATGGGCAATGAAGGCCGCACCGAAGCCGGCGATGTTCAGGTGATGAGCGCAGGCAGCGGTATCCGTCATTCTGAGTACAATCACGAGGATGAGGACACCGAAATCTTCCAGATCTGGATCATTCCTGACGAGCGTGGCGGCGAACCTGCATGGGGTGCCCGCCCCTTCCCCAAGGATGACCGGGCTGGGAATTTCGTTCCGCTGGCCAGCAGCGGTGCCAATGATGACGATGCCCAAAATGGCGCTCTGCCCATTCGCTCCGATGCACGCGTTTTGGGCGCCACGGTGAAGGCTGGCGAGACTGTGACCTACACTACTCGCGATCCATCACGGCACCTTTATCTGGTCCCTGCGATTGGCAAGGTCCGGGTAGAAGATGCCGAAGCAAATGCCCGTGACGGTATTGCGATCACCCAGCTGGAAAGCATCACCATCACTGCGCTAAAGGACAGCGAATTGGTCCTCGTCGACGCAGCCTAATATCCCCTCGCCGCTTCCCTACTCCCCTGGGGGAGCGGCACCCCATTTCAAGGAATTTACCTATGTCCAATATCTTACACATCACGGCCAGCATCCGCGGCGAAGAATCCATTTCCCGCTCGCTCAGCGATGCGCTGGTCGCTGGCCTAGCCAAAAAGTCGCCAGCCACCATCACTACCCGCGATTTGGCGGCCAATGACCTGCCTTTCATCGATGCAGATCGCTTTGCCGCAAACCTTGCCCCGCACGCTGATCGCACCGCTGCACAGCAGGAAATTGCCGCGATTGCCGACACACTGATTGCCGAATTGCAGGATGCCGACACGATTGTGTTGAGCATACCGGTATATAATTTCTCGGTTCCGGCAACGGTCAAAGCCTGGGCCGATCTTGTCGCCCGCGCGGGCACGACATTTGCCTATACAGCTGATGGCCCCAAAGGCCTGCTTGAGGGCAAAAAGGCCTACATAATTGCCGCATCAGGCGGAACAACGATCGGTAGCGATATGGACTTCATGTCCCCTTGGCTGACATTCTTTCTCGGCTTTATTGGCATCCATGATGTAGAGATCATCGCAGCCGATGGCATCATGGGCGAAGATGGCGCGGAAAAAATCGCCGGAGCAAGAGCCAAGGTCGCACAAATCGCAGGGTAAGGTTGATAAATAGGAGAATTATCATGAGCACTGAAACCACCAATAAACATGATCTGCTGGTCCTTGTTGGACGGCTACTTCTTGCCGCGCTGTTTATCCTTGCTGGCTTAAGCAAGCTGGTCGCAATGGACGACACTGTTGGCTACATTTCTTCGGTTGGAATGCCTCTGCCCAAGGTCATCTATTTCGGCACGGTCGCGCTGGAAATTGTCGGCGGACTAATGCTCGCCATTGGGTTGAAGGCCCGTTACGCCGCCGCTACACTGGGCGTCTTTACCGTGCTGACAGCGTTCGTTTTTCACAATGATTTCTCGCAACAGTCAGAGATGACATTGTTCCTCAAGAATATGTCGATTGCAGGCGGCATGTTCATTGCCACTGCATTTGGCCCGGGTCGGTTTTCTCTCGACAAGGGCTGAGAACTTGCAGCAATTTGCTGCCGGAGGGCCCGCGCGCTCCGGCAGATTTGCCATCAAATTACAGTGCGTCAATCGATCCTTGCCGCAGCAATTGCTTCTTGCGGCGGAGCTTTGGTTCCGGCGGAATGAAACTCTGCGCGGCGCGGATAATTAACGGTCAGCATGAGCATAAATGCGACCAACATTCCTCCGCCCACAACCAGGAAAATTGATTGCAAGCCACCCATCGCATCGGTCTTGCCCAACATGAAGGCGCCAAAGGAAATGCCGAAGTTGGACAGGGCCATATAGATCGTAAACTGGGTTGCCGCGACTTTGGGATCACACAGCCGCATAGAGATCGGCAGGCATGCAACTGTCAGCAAGATGTCGACTGAAATCCAAGCATAGACAAACACCATGAACAATTTTCCGTCGCTCCAATATGGAACGCTCAGATACATGGTTGCGCACATTCCCATCTGGATCGTCATCCATAAGATTGCGGCTTTCTTGGAGCCAAATTTATCGCCTAGCCATCCGCCCAGGGTCATCCCCAGAACACCCGCGACCAGTCCAGCGGTAGAGGTAAGTGCAGAGATTTCCAGCACATCCCATCCGGTGTGATTCGCGCCGATCAAAGGCGTTGCTCCAGTCATTCCGCCGTACAATATGCCCCGACCAAACAAGACCGGCATCCACAATAGGCTGGTCAATGCGGCCAGTGATTTGAAGGTGGATTTGAGCAGCGGCCACCACGCCCCCAACTGGACCGAAAGGTTGCGCGGATGCGCCGACCCAGCGCTCCACGGCATCGCTCGCTCGCCTTCGCGCTCTCTAAAAGATGCGATGTAAAGGCACAGCAGCGCGATCAAGCCTGCCACAACCATGAAGGCTTGAGGGGCTCCAAATTGGCTGATCGCAAATCCACAAATGGAAATCCCTAAGGCTATGCCGATTGACTGACCGCCGAACATCATCCCGCTGCCGCGGGCACGCTCGTCCTCGGTCATGATGTCGACCGCCAAACCATCAACCCCGACATCCTGAAATGTGGTGGCCATGTTGACGACAAAGCCTATCGCTCCGAGCAAGGCGACATCGGTTACGCTGGGATTGATCACCGCAGCGATCAGTAGCGCGGTGATCATCACCAATTGCGCGCCCAATATCCATATGCGCCGCCTGCCCATTGCCAAGAATGTGTAGCGGTCCATGATGAAGCCGTTGAACAGCTTGAGCGACCACGGCAGCGCCGTCAGCGCAGTGACCGATCCAACATCAACCGCCGGTGCTCCATTGACCGCCATCCATGTCGGAATGGCGAACCAGAATAGACCGATGGGCAAGCCCTGTCCGACATACAGAATGAAAAGAGTAAAAAGCCGCAATGGCCTGCTGCGTTCCAGCACCAAGCCGCCCGATTGAGCTGTTTCGACCATCAAATATCCCGCCTATTGCGCACATTGCGTGCAAAAGGCGACCCCGCCCAGATAGCTACACGGATTGAGCCGTCTGGCAAGGTTTGTCGCCCAACGCGCCACATTTTGGCGCCTCGATACAAAAATTTAGAGTAAATCGGGCAAATTCTCAGCCAATTCTTCTACCCACACATCCGCCACCGCATCGCTGGGTGCGCGCCAATCGCCGCGCGGCGACAATGCCCCTTGCGAGCTTACCTTGGGCCCATTGGGTAATGCGCTGCGTTTGAACTGGCTGAAGCCAAAGAAGCGGCGCAGGAATTTCTCTAGCCAACTTGCAATGGTGTGCAGATCATATTCATTCTTGCGATCATCGGGGAAGCCAGCAGGCCACAAACCGGATTGCGCATCATGCCACGCATGCCACGCGACAAAGGCTATCTTGCTCGGCTTGTGCCCATAACGGATCACATGATGCAGGAAGAAGTCATTGAGCTCATACGGGCCGATTTTCTCCTCGGTGCTCTGGATTGTGCCGTCTTCGCCTGCAGGGACCAGCTCTGGCGAGATTTCCGTGTCCAGCACCGCGCCCAGCACTTCGCTGCACACCGGCGTGAATTGCTCGGTCTGGATCGTCCAGCGGATTAGATATTGGATCAGCGTTTTGGGCACACCTGCATTAACCCCGTAATGGCTCATATGGTCACCCACGCCATAGGTGCACCACCCCAGCGCCAATTCCGACAGATCACCAGTGCCCACAACAAAGCCGCCATGTTGCCCAGCAAGGCGGAACAAATAGTCCGTCCTCAGCCCCGCCTGAACATTCTCAAACGTCACGTCATAATGCGGTTCGCCATCGGCAAAGGGGTGCCCCATATCTTCCAGCATCCGCGTAGCAGCCGGCTTGATGTCAATTTCCTCGGCATGGATTTCCATCGCCTTCATCAATTTCCAAGCGTTGGATTTGGTCGTGTCCGAGGTGGCAAAACCGGGCATGGTGTAGCCCCGGATCGTGCTGCGCGGCATGCCCATCCGGTCGCAAGCCTTGGCCGCAACGATCAGTGCATGGGTCGAATCCAGACCGCCGGAAATGCCGATAATCAAGGACTTGGCCTTGGTCGCTTCCATCCGCCGGATCAAAGCATCAACCTGAATGTTGAACGCCTCGTAACAATCCTCGTCCAGTTTATTCTGGCGATTAGGCACAAAGGGGAAACGGCGCACTGGCCGGATCAGGCCAATGTCATGCACGCTGTTCTCTTTCACCGCAGCATGTTCGAACTCGATATGGCGATACCAATCCCCGGGCCTGTCATGAGCCTCGGCAGCATCGGCATAGGTCTGGTTACGGGTCCGCTCGGTCGCAATTCTCTGCGTATCAATGTCGACCACGCACAGCTCTGGCTCGCGATCGAAGCGATCACTCTCCGCCAGCAACTCGCCCATCTCGTAGATAACGCCCTGCCCATCCCACGCCAGATCGGTGGTGCTTTCGCCATGCCCGCTGGCCGAATAAACATAGGCGCAAATGGAGCGCGAAGAGCTTGCGCGGCAATGCAAATGCCGGTCGTCCGCTCTGCCAATGGTGATCGGCGAGGCAGACAGATTGCACAGGATCAGCGCGCCGGCCAATGCGGTCAGCGTGCCGGGAGGATTGGGCGCCCAAAAGTCCTCGCAAATTTCCACCCCAAAGGTGAATTCGGGCAGGTTTGACGCGGCGAACACCAGATCGGTGCCGAACGGCACGTCTTGTCCCGCCAACCGTATCGTCAGCCCTTGGCAATCACGCCCATGCGCGAAATAGCGTTTCTCGTAGAACTCGCGGTAATTGGGCAGATAGCTCTTAGGGATCACACCCAGCAGCGCCCCTTGCGCGATTACCAAGGCGCAATTGTACAGCTTGTCGCCAATCTTTAGCGGAGCACCAATCACCAGCACCGGGTCCAAATCCGCCGATGCCACGACAACATCTTCTACTGCTTGCTCGACCCGCCCCAGCAAAGCCTGCTGCAACAGCAGATCGTCAATCGCATAGGAGGACAGCGTCAGTTCGGGATACACCACCAAATCAACATTTTGGGCATGCGCTTTCTCCGCCTCCGCAATTACACCTGCTGTATTGTAGGCAACGTCGGCCGGGCGTGCCGACGGGGTGGAGGTCGCAACGCGGACAAAGCCGTGGGTGTGCATGTCATGGAAAGGGTGGATATTGCTGTCGCTCATGCGCGATGCCTTCTTGGTACGAGAGGAGGTTTTGTTCGGTTTGGGTTTTCTGTTCTGATTTGGCTTGTTGTTCGGATTGGGCGCATCCTCAAGCCAGTCTGACGGGTCACAAATGCCCAGCTCTGCCAGCCGCCTTTGTACTTTGGGCCGGGCCACCTTGCCCTTCGCCTCCCAGCCATAGACAGTGCGGCTGGGCCACCCGTCACCCTGGCCCTTCGCCAGCCCTTTCCTTTGCGGATCGCCATACTGCGCGCCGAATTCCTCCGCCGAAAGGGGCGGATCGTGGGCCTCGCGCCATTCGCGAATTTTGTGTCCAGCCAGATGCATAGCGCCTCAAGTATCCTAAAGGGATACAGGCAACAAGCTCTAATTTCAGGCCGGAAAGCAAAACCGCACCGCCCATCTGCGCGATCACGCTTGCCTTGATGCGCCAAAGTCCCCACTTCGGTTCCCAAACGAAACCTAGACTTGATAAGGAGCCGCACGCCATGTCCGATCCCACCTACACTCCGCCCGCAGTTTGGACCAATGACACCGAGAATGGCGGCCGCTTTGCCAGTATCAATCGTCCCACGGCTGGCGCTCGCGAGGAAAAGGCGCTGCCCGAAGGCGACAATCCACTGCAGCTTTATTCGCTCGCCACCCCCAATGGGGTGAAAGTCACGATCATGCTCGAGGAATTGCTTGAGTTGGGCCATTCTGGTGCGGAATATGACGCCTACACCGTTAACATTGGCGAAGGGGTGCAATTCACCAGCGGCTTTGTCGATATCAATCCCAATTCCAAAATTCCGGCGATGGTCGACAAGAGCGGCGACAAACCCTTTCGGATCTTCGAATCGGCGGCAATCCTGATCCATTTGGCCGAAAAATTTGGTGCTTTTTTGCCCACCGATCCCGCCGCCCGCGCCGAAGCGCTCAGCTGGGTCGCATGGCAGGTCGGAACCGGTCCGTTTATCGGCGGAGGCTTCGGGCACTTTTACGCCTACGCCCCAGAGAAATACGAATATCCGATCAATCGCTATGCGATGGAAACCAAGCGCATCTTTGACGTTGCAGACCAGCAATTGGCCAAGACCCGCTTTCTGGCGGGCGATGAATACACCATCGCTGACATGGCCAATTACCCGTGGCTTGCCCCGTTCACCTATGGTGCGATCTACAATGATGCCAAGACCTTCCTCTCGATCGATGAGTATAAAAATGTCGGGCGCTGGGTGCAGGAAATTTCCGCACGACCGGCCGTTCGGCGGGGCCGGATGGTCAACAAAACCTGGGGTGAAGAGAACGAACAGGTGATCGAACGCCACTCCGCCGCCGACTTTGACGGGAAGAAAATCTGAGCGCCAATCGCGCGCTGGGATAAAAACCCACGCAAAGCGACGCAAAGCCCCTTCCCTTTCGCGAAGCGGACGTTATAGGGGGCCTTCCTCGCAGGAATGCGAGGCTGCTGGGGTGTGGCCAAGTGGTAAGGCACCGCTTTTTGGTAGCGGCATTCGCAGGTTCGATCCCTGCCACCCCAGCCACTTCGTTTCTTTGATGGATTAAGCGCCAATGGGCGCGGCGGCGGCGCTGCTCGTCTAACGACTCAGCGTCTTACGGCGTTGGACTTTGTGACACCAGCGGACCGCAGCTCATCCGATCTTGGTTTTCCAAAAGCGCTGCCATGTCGGCTTCTTCTTTTATGAAGCGTCGGATGAGCATGATGCCTTTTTCCGTCGGAGCATCAATCCTGCGAGCACCATTCGCTTCGACCGAATGCTCTGGCAGGCTTATCACGAAATCAAATTGAGCGTCGGGCAACTGACGATCGTTGATGACAAAGAAGTTGTCAGAGTTTTGTTGGTAGAGCGACAGCGACCAATAATCTGGCCAAGTCTCGCCAGAAACCCGCACTGGACCAGCGGACAGATCATAGGCCATAACTGTTACAACGCTATCGGGATTTGCTCGCTTTACCCCGCCATGCACCGGCCCAAATTTGCGATTGTGAGAACAGGAGTTCCAGCCCCCTGCTCGCTCGGCAACGGCGCCTTCAATGGTTGACATCACCACCTTCGGCGCTTGGTGGATGGTAAACGCCTTGGCACCGAAAAAACCCGCAATCGCCGCGATCAACCACACACCAATCCAGACCAATGCGCTCCGGCTCAACATGATATGCGCTCGACAACTGGCAAGGCGATATTTGGCGCATCTGCGCGGGTTGTGTCGCTCGGGTTATATGTCCGCAAATTCAATTCAAAGGGTTGGTCCGCGGCGCTTTGGCTGGGCAACCAATTGCCATCCGCAGATTGGTTCGAAACCGTGATTTGCCACGACCCGTCTTCATCTTTGGGAATGGCTGCGCTGTTCCAGCTCGATCGGTTTGCTTCGTTTCGGACGTAATTTTGGGTATCGCTGTCATAGAGAGTTAGCGACCACCAGCGTGTGTCGATCGGCGCGCCAGTAACCGCATAGGTGCATGAAGAGTTGAGCCGCCGCCCTGCACTGTCATTGAGAGCAACAAAGTACAGAACTTCGCTTGATGAAAGCCCCAGCGGGCCGCCAACGGCGATGCGGGCGCGCTCTAGCGGCGTAGCCTCTGATGATCCGATATCATTTGAAAAGAACCAACCCGAGCCAGTCTTTTCAAACGTATCAAAGATCGAATCGCCACCGTTGATCTGCGCCTTGGCAGAATCAAATCCGGCCCAAGCACCTGCGCCCGCCGCAGCGACCGAAATCAGAAGAGAGACTACAAGCTTCATGAGCTATCACTATTGCTCTGAGCCCTCACTTGGCAAGCCGCAATGCCCACCAGACGCGAAGCAGCCGTTCCCAACGTTACGTTAAGCTGGCTCAACCTGCTCAAACGCTGCCTATGGCTTGCCCGCCAGCGCGATGTTTTGGCCAGTGATCCATTCGGACGCTGGCGCAACCAGATAGAGCACCAACGCGGCAATATCCTGAGGCGTGCCGAGCCGTCCAGCGGGCAGGTTCAGATCTTTTTCCAGCTGGATGAAATCCTCATCCTCCATGCTCAGCGCTTTCTTTACGGTGTCGGTTGGGACAAAGCCGGGCATGATTGTGTTGACGCGCGTCTTGGGTCCAAGCTCCATAGAAAGCGTCTTGGTGAGCATATTCACTCCAGCCTTGGCCGCGCTGTAATGCGCGCTTCCCGGAAATGGCTCCAACCCGGCGAGTGAGGAGATGTTCACAATCGCGCTCTTGTCGCGCAGATGCGGCACGGCGGCCTGAATACTGTAAAATACGGAGGACAGATTGACTGCGAGGGTCTTGTCCCATTCCTCTGTCGGCAATTCGGCCAAGGGCTGCGACACCAATGATCCGCCCGCATTATTGACCCAAATGTCGAGCCCGCCAAATTCGTCCACGGCGCGCTGCGCCAGAGCCTTCATCGCGTCAGGACTGGAAACATCGGTTTGATGATACACAGCACGGCCGCCCGTATTGCTGCCTCCGCTGGCTTTGTTGATCGCATTGGTGGTGTTTTCGATCTGATCGACCGAGCGAGCAGCACAAACCACATTGGCGCCGGCTTCGGCGAGCAGAGTTGCAATCCCCTCTCCGATGCCGCGTCCCGCGCCGGTAACAACAGCGGTTTTTCCGGTCAGATCAAATAAGGCTTGCATAGGGTCTCTCCTCAATAAGTTGAGGGTTTGGCTATGCTGTGGATTGGCTCGGGTCCACTCATCCTATTGAGGGGGGCCGCACGGATGCGCGCGTTAGCGCAATTGCAGCGGCTCTTGCGGATTGTTCGGCACCAAGATCATCGTTGTGCCCTCCACCCGCCAACTGGACAGGCGCGACAGCAAATTCATCCCCACCACATTGGTCTCGCCCAATGTTGGCACGATCACCACGTCGAGCCCACGCGCAGAGACATTGCCAAAGCGCAGTTCTTTGCTGGTCGCGATCTGTGCCTCTGCCGGACCATTGGCGGTTCCGATCTGGATCGGCAATCCGCCGCGCCGGGGCCGCAAATCTGCCTTCTGGGCAAGGTCGCTGGATACCGCCGTTACCGTTGCCCCAGTGTCGACCAGAAAATTCGCTGGAACACCGTTTAATTCGGCGCGCAGCCAGAAATGGCCATCCTGAGCCAGCGGGATACGGGTCTCTCCGCCCTCCACCACCTGTTCAGGCAGCCCCAGTTGCGGCACCGCGACTTCCAAGCGAGGGTCAAAGCGCGACAATTGCAGAATCACTGTGACCAGTACGCCGACCAGCACAAAGGTGCTGCCAGTGCGCACAAAGCGTCCCATCGGAACCTTGCGCTTGATCATTATCGCGCCGAGCCAACCGATAAACATCGCCAATAACGCAAGCATCAAGAGCTCGGAACGCGGGATCGCTCCGATCGATGCTGCGATGTTTTGCCAAAGGTTTTGGAACGACATGAGGCCAATATAGGGTCCGCATCGCTGCGCGTCCATGAATGCAGAACAATGCGCGTGCGGCGTGACCTAAGGCGCGCTGCGCGGAACAGTGGCCTCGGCCAAGATCAAAGAGAACCGCTCCTGACCATCGACCCAACGCTCCACCGGTGTCCATCCGCCTGCCAGCAACAGCGTATGCGACGTGCGACGGTCGAATTTGTGGCTGTTCTCGGTGTGGATCGTATCTCCGCTTTGCATAGAAAACTCACGGCCCGAGACGGTGAAGGCAATGTCGCGCGTCGCCTGAAGATGCATTTCCACCCGGGCATATTCATCGTTCCACAGCGCCACATGTTTCAATGCGTCGACCGGTATGTCGCCCTCCAACTCGCGATTGATCCGCCGCGCCAGATTGAGGTTGAAGTCCGCCGTCACGCCCTTGGCATCATCATAGGCAGCGATCAGCACGTCCGGATCTTTGATCAGGTCCATGCCAATGACGAGCTGCGACCCCTCATCCAAAGTCTCGCGCATCGTACGGAGCAAATCGACAGCGGTGCGCGCGACCATATTGCCGATGGTAGAGCCAGGAAAGAAACCCAGCTTGGGCAATCGCGCGATCTGAGTTGGCAGTTCGACCCGGCGCATGAAGTCCGCCTCGACCGGATAGACCGGCAGGCCAGGAAATTTGGCCGACAAAGCCTCTGCCGAAGCGCGCAGAAAATCGCCCGATATATCCAGCGGGACATAGGCGGCTGGATTAATAGCGCTGAGCAATAGTGGGGTTTTGACCGAGCTGCCCGAGCCAAATTCAACCACAGCGCTGCCCGATGCGATCTTCTCGGCGAAATCACTCGACCGGCTTTGCAAAATTTGAGTCTCGGCGCGGGTCGGATAATATTCGGGGATCTGGGTGATGTCCTCGAACAATTGCGACCCAGCATCATCATACAGCCAGCGCGCCGGAATGGCCTTTTGCGCCTCGGACAGGCCGGTCAGCACATCATCACGAAAGTCGCGATTGACGCCGTCATGATCGCGATTGACCAAAGCCAACCCCTTGTTCGTGCTCATCAAATGTCCTTTGCCAGCCGCAATCCGGTGAATTGCCAACGTTGGTGGGGGTAGAAGAAATTGCGATAGGACGCGCGCGAATGACCGCGCACTGTCGCGCAGCTGGCGCCCTTCAGCACGAACTGTCCGCTCATAAATTTGCCATTATATTCGCCCACTGCGCCAGAGGCAGGTTCGAACCGGGGGTAAGGCAAATAGGCTGAGCGGGTGAATTGCCAACAATCGCCGAACAGCGCGTCAGAACCAATTGGGCATGGCGGCGCAGCAGCGTCCAATTGATTGCCGGCGGACGGATTATGTGCTGCGGGGGCATCTGCGCTTTCTTGACCGCGCGCAATTGCTTCCCATTCAAATTCGCTCGGCAAGCGTGCCCCGGCCCAGGTGGCGAAGGCATCCGCCTCGTAATAGGAGATATGCGAAACCGGAGCATTGGGGTCACGCTCTTGCCAGCCCTGATGGGTGAAATGCTGGCCTTCCGCGTCCTTGGTGCGCCAATAGAGGGGGCTAGTGATAGTCCCAGAATTTACCCAAGCCCATCCATCCGAAAGCCACAGTGAGGCAGTTGAATAACCACCATCGGCGATAAATTCGTCCCATTGCGCATTAGTGACCAGCGATTTCGACAGAGCAAATGGTTCGAGCAGAACCCGGTGCTTGGGCCCCTCGCAATCGAACACAAAACCGGTGCCGTCATGGCCAATCAGCGCAATGCCGCCGGGATGCGAATACCAGCCCTCTGATACAGCAGCAGCGGCCACCTGCCCGTCCCACATCGCGGGACCAAGCGGGTTTTGGAACAATGCATGTTTGATATCGGTCAGCAGCAATTCCACATGCTGCTGCTCATGCGCCACGCCCAGCGCGATCAGATCAGCCAGATCGTCCCGCTCTAAATGAGGCTCCATCGCGGCATCGACATGGCGGCGCCAATCGAGAATTTGGTCGACGCTGGGCCGCGACAAAAGCCCGCGAGAAAACCGCGCAATCCGGTCACCCTCTGCCTCGTAATAGGAATTGAACAGGAACGGCCAATCATCGTCGAACAAGCAGTAATCGGCCACATGATCGCGCAGCAGGAATGTCTCCCAAAACCATGTGGTGTGCGCCAAATGCCACTTCGCCGGAGAGGCATCTTCCATCGACTGGATCGTCGCATCGCTATCGGACAATGGCGCGACCAAAGCCTCGCTCAGATGCCGGGTGGAGCGAAAGCTGTGCGCCATATCCGCAGCTGCGGACTGTGAATTTCGAGCTTGTGGCTCGGCCACGCCATTCTCCTGTTAGGCTGCTTCGACAAGCTTAGCCGTGACAGGATCACGTTTCAATTGAAAGGCGCTGCCCAAGACAATGCGTGCGACATGGTGCCGCAATGCGCCGAATGGGCCTTAAGCTGCCATTCTCACCGTGTTGCGACCAGCATCTTTCGCGACGTATAGCGCCTCATCCGCTCTCGCGAATAGGGTGAGAGAAGTGTCTCCAACCACTGGGGCGGCGAAGCCCACACTGACAGTAACGGCAGGAACATCGTCAACCCCGCTTCCGATCGCGATGGCTTGGCCCAACCTCTCGGACAGGACACGTGCCAAATTGATGTCAGCATCGGGTACAACCCAGACGAATTCCTCTCCACCGATCCGGCCCACAATGTTCTGCTTGCGCGCCTGACCACAAGTAATCTCAGCAATGCGCTTAATCACAGCATCGCCAGCAGGGTGGCCATATTGATCGTTCACTTACTTGAAGTGATCGATATCGAAAATGACCAGCACGAGGGACTTGGATTGCTCGCGCGATTGCATCACCAGCTGATCCAATTCTGCCATGACCCGACGACGGTTGGCGATGCCAGTTAGTGGGTCGGTATCCGCTAATTGTCGGGCTTCCTGCGCCGCTTTCATCGCTTCTTCGCGCGAGTGTTCTAGATCGTGCACCTTCTGCGCTTGATCGGTCACATCCATAAAGACGGCGGTGTAATGGCGCGTGTCGCCAATGCCATCGGTCACTCGGCTAGCGCGAACGCTCAAAACCCTGCTTTGCCCATCCAGTCGGAGAATTGGATATTGCCCAGTCAGTTCTTCGTCGGCCTCGGCCTTGCTGACCTGTCCAATCAGATCAATCCCGTTGGAAGACAAAACCGTCTCCATATCGCCGGGCACCAATTGCTCGTCGGCGTCCATTCCAAACAGCACTTTCATGCCTTGCGACCATTTCTGGTACTCTTTCTTGGGGAAATATTGCCACACGCCCAGCCCTGCAATTTCCTCGGCCATACGGAACATTCGCAGAGTTTCCGAGATGCGCCTCGCGCGTTTGCGGGCAAGTTCGAGCAACATCACCCGGTGCCTTGCTGCCTTGGCATATTTCATGCCCAACGACAGGCAAATCGCAGCCGCGGCTAATTTGACCAACACCATCGATGTTGGCCCTAAAGCAGGCCAGCTTGCCATTAAATCCAACATCAACTCTCGCCCGTCCTTTCGCGAAACAGGCTTAAGATTGAAGAATCAAGGAAACGCAGAGCACCCCTAGGGCTGGTTACCTAGGGGCCCAGTAAGACAAATTAACTAAGCAGCGTCGGCCTGTTGAACATTGACTTCGTCATTGAGCATTTCGGCCAGCAAGAACGCCAGTTCCAAAGATTGCGCCGCGTTAAGCCGTGGATCGCAATGAGTGTGATAGCGATCGCCCAAGCGTTCGTCGGTAATTGCCACCGCGCCGCCAACACATTCTGTCACATCTTGCCCGGTCATCTCGATATGAATGCCGCCGGGATGGGTGCCTTCTGCACGATGCACCGCGAAGAAGCCCTTCACCTCGCCCAGAATTCGGTCAAACGGACGAGTTTTGTAACCGCTTTCCGCCTTGATCACATTGCCGTGCATCGGATCACAGCTCCACACCACGGGGTGGCCTTCGCGCTTCACCGCACGAACCAGAGCAGGCAGCCCGTCTTCGACTTTGTCATGACCGTATCGGCTGATCAGCGTGATCCGGCCCGGTTCGCGCTCTGGGTTAAGTACGTCGAGCATCCTCAGCAATGCGTCCGGCTCTAGGCTGGGTCCGCATTTCATGCCCAGCGGGTTGCCGATACCGCGCGCAAATTCGACATGCGCGCTACCATCAAACCGGGTGCGATCCCCGATCCACAGCATATGAGCGCTGGTCGCATACCACTCGTCAGTCAGCGAATCCTGCCGGGTCAAGGCTTCCTCGTAAGGCAGCAACAAACCTTCGTGGCTGGTGTAAAAGCTCGTGCCTTGCAATTGCGGCACGGTTGCAGGATCAATCCCGCAAGCTTCCATGAAATCAAGCGATTCACCGATCCTATCCGCCGTCTTGGCAAATTTATCAGCCCATGGCGTGCGCCCCATGAAATCTAGCGTCCATTGATGGACTTGGCGCAAATTGGCGTAACCACCGCCAGCAAAGGCGCGCAGCAAATTCAGGGTCGCGGCGGCTTGAGAATAGGCTTTGACCATCCGCATCGGATCGTTGCGGCGGGTTTCCGGGTCGAATTCGATACCATTGATATTGTCGCCGAAATAGCTCGGCAAAGTGACATCACCCTTGGTTTCGGTCGCAGAAGAGCGCGGTTTGGCAAATTGCCCGGCCATACGGCCAACCTTGATCACCGGTTTCTTGCTGGCAAAGGTCATCACGACCGCCATCTGCAACAAGACGCGGAATGTATCGCGAATGTTGTTCGGATGGAATTCAGCAAAACTCTCGGCACAATCGCCGCCCTGCAACAGGAAGGCACGGCCAGCTGAAACCTCGGCCAGATCGGCCTTCAGCGCGCGTGCTTCTCCGGCAAAAACCAGCGGCGGATAAGCGGCAAGCGTTTCCTCAGCCTGTGCCAATTCGGCAGCATCCTGATAATCCGGCAAATGCCGCGCTTCATGTGCTTTCCAGCTGTCGGGAGACCAATTTAGTGCCACTGTAATTCTCAATCGTTCGATAAATGGAGCGCGCAATTACACCCTCACCCTATCAAATGCAAAGGTTGAGGCGCCTTTGCGACAATATTATTTCGCAATCGCAGCAATCCCATTTTGCGCCAGCTAACCCTAGCGCAATTAGCGTCCGATAACTGTGGTGCGTTGGCGGGCTGCAGTTTCTTGCAGTGTTTGCCCCTCGGGGATCACTGCCATCCGCCAGCCAGACCTGCCGCCAAAATAGCGCTGGGCGAGCAATTTCATGATTTCTGGCGTGGTTTCCGAATAGTCATTGAGCAAGGTCGGGATCAGCCGAACCCGCTGAGGGTCCAATGACGCGCCTTGCAAGTGATACAGCCAAAATCCGTTGCCGGTCGATGCACGGCTGATCAGCTGACGCAATGGCTCGGTCACCCGCTCCAGCTCGTCGGCTGTCGGCGCCGCAGCAGCCAAATCCGATGCAATGCGTTGCCCTTCGGAAAAGAACACTGGAACATCTTCTGGCCTCAGCTGAGCAATGGCTAGAATGCTTCCGCCTGCGGTCAAATCCACCGGCCAGTCCGACACCACTTGCGGAGCATAGCTGGCACCGGCACGCTCTCGCATCGCGTCCATCAACCGGTTGTTGAACACTTGAGTCAAAATTTCGAGCTGGCGCGATTGGCGCAGTGCCGGAATGCCCGCGCCGCTAGGCCAAGCGATTACCGCTGCGGCCTGATTGGCATCGCCGCGATGCTCAATAACCGCGGTTGGCGAACCGGCGGCTGGGAATGATGGCACCCGCGATGCTACCTCAGGAGAAATGGCGTCACGCGGGGGTAGCGCGCCGAATGTAGTCCTTAGCGTTTCCACCACTGCATCACGCTCGAACTCGCCAAAAACCATGATTTCAACGGGGCCTTGCTTCAGCAATGGCTCCCAAACTGCGCGGAAACCTTCGGGCGTGACGTCGGCCAACATCGCCTTGTCAGGCGTGGCAAAGCGGGCGTCCTTATTCTTGACTAGAAAATCGAGATCACGGCCCAGAATTCCGCCTGGACTGGTCGCAAATGTATCATAGGCCAGTTCAGCGGCCGCCTTGGCCCGCGTGACTGGATTGGGATCCCAACGCGGCATGCCCAGCTTCGCGGCAAACAGATACAATTGATCGGCCACGTCCTCAGACCGGGTTTGGGCAGAGAAAGAGAACACCGCATCCTCAATCGCAAAGTCGAAACCCATCTTGCGGCCATTGGAGATGCGGTCGAGCTCTTCTTGACCTAGCTCGCCCAGACCAGAGCCGACCAGAGCCATCTCACCCAGCGCAACATAGGCTGCATCTTGCGCGTCAAAGGCGCGGTAGCCGGCGCCAAAGCGGACTTTCACGGTGACCCGTCCCGGCTCTGCATTATTTGACCATAGAATCGCGCGCGAACCATTGCTGAAAGCGACCTGTTCCACATCGAGCAAGCCAATGGGGCCTTCGCTGACGATTGTGCCCGGAGCGCCGATTGCGGGCAGTTCATCGAAAGAAATCGATTTTGCCGCAAGCCGCGCGCTGGCATCAGGCGTTGCTTGCGCCGCTAGCGCCAATCTTAGGTCGGCGGTTTGAGCCTCGCCTTCTTCTGGCGTCACATAAATCCCGCGTATCACATCGCCTTCAAACAATTTGCGCGAATGCTTGAGGACCTCCTGTGGGGTATAACGCGCCTTCATATTGCGAAAAACGTTGAGCACTGTTTCGGGCGCCGCCACCGTTTCACGAATATCGACCGCCTGGACGATTTGATCGGCCAATTTGGAACCAGCGATAACGCTTTTCTGCTCCAGCTCGCTGGCAAAGGCGATGTCGAACTCAGCCAGTTCGCGATCAATCTCTTCCTGTGTCGGCGGGCTTGCCAAAGCATCGGCAATCACGCCGCGAATATCCGCCAGCGCCGCTTCCCAATCGCCCGACAACGGGGCAAAGCTGACAAAGGTCGCATCGGTCGAGCGCGAGACATCGTCCTGCTGCACCTGTGCATAGAGGAAGCTGCCACCACCACGCGCGCGCGACTCCAGTCGGCGATTGATGATCGCTTGTGCCACCGCATCCAGCAACAAACCCTCGTTATAAACAATGGTGTCTTGCACCGGACGCCACGGACGCATGATCGCATAGGTCAAAGATCGCGGCAGATCGGCTTCTACGGCAACGCCCAGCTCACCAATGGGATTGTCCGGATTGGCACCGGCAGGTGCCACGGGGTCGCCAAAATTGGGCGCTTCTTCGCCCTCGCCACGGCCTTGCCATTCGCCAAACCATTCCTCGACCAGCCGCGCCAATTCCATCGGATCGGCATCACCTGCAACCACGATGACTGTGTTTTCAGGTCGGTACCAACGGTCATGAAACGCCTGCATCGCATCCGCTTTGGCAGCGATCAGTGTTGCGTCTGTTCCGATTGGCAGACGGTTGGCCAAACGTTGACCGGCGAACAATATCTGACGGCTTTTCTCGCTAACCCTTTGCCCGGCCCCGCCCCTTTCGCGCTTTTCAGCAAGCACAATCGGAATTTCCGCATCCAGATTGGCCTGGGTCAGCACCGGATCGCGGATCATGCCGGACAGCAATTTGAAGCTTTCTTCCAGCTTAGCCTGCGTAACGCCGGGCAGATCGAGCTTATACACCGTATGTGTCGGGCTGGTTTCGGCATTGGTATCGCTACCAAAGGTTGCGCCCAGCCTCTGCCAAGTCGGAATTGCTTCTGCCGGGCCGAGATAGGCGCTTTCGCGGAAGCTTAGATGCTCCAATAAATGGGCGAAGCCTTGCTCTTCATCGCGTTCGTGCAAGGATCCTGCGTCGATCCGGATACGGATGGAAACTTGGCCCGGCGGAACGCGATTGTTGCGCACAGCATAACGCAGCCCATTGGCCATTTCGCCAAACAACCAATCGCGGTCTCGGGGAACATCGCTGCCCCGGTAAATCCACGGGGTTTCATCACCTGTTTGCAGCGCCTGTGGCTCAGCTTTTGCAGGGGCGGCAACCTCCTGTGCCATGGCAGTGGTCGGGAAATTCGCGGTCAGCGCGGTCAGTGAAAGGGCGCAAAAGGCGCGAAAAAACGATGTCATACCCACCTTATAGGGTCCGAAGTCGTGAAGGGATAGTGAATGAAACCAGCCCCAAACAGTATTCTGCCTGACCTTGTCTAGGCGCGGCGGCGTCCCTACATCGCAGGCATGTTCATAGAAACCGAAACCACACCCAATCCGTCCAGCCTCAAATTCTTGCCCGGAAGGCCGGTTATGACCGGCGGGACGCGCGAATTTGCTAGCCCTGAGGCGGCCGAGGCAAGCCCGCTTGCACAGGCCATTTTTGACACTGGCGAAGTGGTCAATGTGTTCTTCGGCGGCGACTTTGTGTCGGTAACATCTGCTCCGGGCGTCAATTGGACCGATCTGAAGCCGGTTGTAGTTTCCGTGTTGCTCGATCATTTCGTGTCAGAGGCGCCATTGTTTGCTGGCGGCGATGCATCGGGAATTTCGATCCCGGAAGAGACGGACATGATCGTTGAGGAAAATCCCGAGGACGCTGATGTGGTCGCGCAAATCAACGAATTGCTCGAAACGCGCATTCGCCCCGCGGTTGCCGGTGACGGCGGCGATATCGCCTATCGCGGGTTTAAGGACGGCATTGTGTTCCTGACCTTGCAAGGCGCATGTTCGGGCTGCCCATCATCAACCGCCACGCTAAAGCATGGCATTGAAGGCCTGCTGAAGCACTATGTCCCCGAAGTGTTGGAAGTGCGCGCAGCCTAAATCCTCAGCCCATCAACGCGGATACACAGCCACATGACCAAGCAATATCATGACACCCAGCTTTCCTCTGATGCGCTGGACCAAATCTTCCGCGAAGCCAGAACCTATAATAACTGGCACGATAAACCTGTCTCGCATGAACAAATCACCGCGATTTATGATCTGATGAAGATGGGCGCAACCTCGGCCAACATGCAACCGGGGCGCTTTGTCTGGGTCCAGTCTGACGAACAAAAGCAAAAGCTGGCTGCGCTGGCCGCCGAGGGCAATCGGGCCAAAGTCCTCGCCGCACCGGTCACTGTCATTATCGGATATGACATTGATTTCCACGAGCAATTGCCGTGGCTTTTCCCACATACCGATGCGAAAAGCTGGTTTGAAGGTGACGAGGCAGGACGCGAAGAAGGCGCTGCGCGCAACACCAATTTGCAAGGTGCTTATCTGATGATCGCAGCCCGCGCGCTGGGGCTGGATTGCGGCCCGATGTCGGGTGTTGATCTGGATGGTGTGACCAAAGAATTCTTCGCCGATCAACCTCGGGTGAAGGCAGACTGGATCTGCTCGATCGGCTATGGCGACAAGGACAGCATCTTTGACCGCAGCCCGCGTCCCGATTTTGATCGCTTCAACTCCATCATCTGATCTTGCCAGACGGCCCCCCTGCGTGGCATCGCAGGACCGATGAGCGAAACCAGTATCAACCGAACATTGGTCGTGGAATGCGCCAGCGAGGCGTGTTCGGTCGCTCTGTTTGAACAGGACAGGCTCATTGCGAGCGAACATGTTGTGCTTGGCAGGGGCCATGCAGAACGCTTGGTCCCGATGATTGCCGCACTGCCTGACAAGGGCCAAGCCAGCCGTATCCTCACCTCTCTAGGCCCCGGCAGCTTTACGGGTGTGCGCATCGGGATTGCGACTGCACGAGCGCTGGGCATTGCTTGGGGATCGACCGTTCTCGGCTATCCGACGCTTGGTATGGTCGCGGCAAGCTGCGCTGCTGAGAGCGACAATGACCCGCAGCCCATGACCGTCTGCATGAATGGCGGGCATGGCGAGTGGTTTATCCAAAACTTTGGCGATGATTTGTTGCCGCAAGATACCGTCCGCTCGGTCACAAAAGAAGACGCGGTTTCGCTGTGCCAGCATCGCTTGATCGCGGGCAGTAGAGCCAATGATCTGGCCGAATTGCTAGCCAGTGATAGTGTTGGAGGCGACGTGGTAGCATGCGATCTTCTGCCCAATGCCGGCGCTGCATTATGGCTGCCGGAAAGCCAATTGAGCGATGATCTGAAGCCGGTTTATGGCCGCGAACCTGACGCCAAATTGCCGTCGCCAAAACTGCCAAAAGGCCAATTGTCTCAGGCAAAGGGCACCGCAGGATGAGCACCGCCCCATCGGGTTTTTCAGCGGCAGATTTCAAATCGCAAGCCGATCATATCATGGCCGTGATGCAGCCAGCCTTTGATCCAATGTGGGGCGAGGCATGGAATCGGCGGCAGGTTGAAGATGCCCTGACCTTCCCGACCATCCAATGCATTGTCATGGATCGCACCGGCGCTGGGCCTGAAGAGACGGGCGAGCCAGCCGCTGGTTTTGTGCTGACGCGCTTTGTAGCGGGCGAAGAAGAATTGTTGTTGATCGCTGTTGCACCACAATTTCGGCGGCGTGGACTGGGGCGCAAATTGATCGATCAGATGGTCCTGAACGCGCGCCATCGCGGGGCTGAGCAGATATTCCTCGAAATGCGGCGAGATAATCCTGCAGAGACTTTGTATCGTCAAGTTGGCTTTGAGCCGATTGGCAAACGGCCCGACTATTACTTGTCAGCCGATGGCAGCCGCATCGACGCGATCACCTTTGGTCTGAAGCTTTAAGTAATAGCCCTATCAATTTGGTGGGAATTCTTCGCTGCTCATTTGCAAGCGATAATCTTTAAGCTATTACGACCGCGACCGGAAAAACCGGCGTAAAAAAAAGATATGAGGAACTCATGGACGCAATCGAAATAGATATGAAAGAGACTCTGATAACGCTGACTTCAGACATTGTTGCCGCACACGTAAGCAACAATGGAGTCGGAACGGAGGAAGTGCCCGGACTGATCACAAGCGTATACAACGCTTTGTCAGAACTGGGCGATGGAAGTGGCAAAGACGAACCTCGCCCCGAGCCCGCGGTGTCAATCCGCTCATCGATCAAACGCGATCACGTGGTGTGCCTGGATTGCGGTAAGAAGATGAAAATGCTGAAGCGGCATCTTTCTACCGAACACGGCATGTCACCGGACGAGTACAAAGCCCGGTGGAATCTGAACAGTGATTACCCACTGGTTGCCCCGGCCTATGCCGAAACCCGCCGCGATCTGGCCAAGCAAATTGGTCTTGGTCGTCAACCCGGTCAAAAGCGCGGACGGCGCAAGAAATCGGGTTAATCATTGCTGCATGGCTTGAGAAGCGTGCTTCGCCTCTTTAAGAGGGGCGGAGCGCCTTCCATTCGGAGCAAGACTTGCCGCAAAGAATAGATCTCGAACAATTATGTGCCGACAAGGGGCTGCGCATTACCGAGCAGCGCCGCGTGATTGCGCGCGTTCTGTCGGAAAGTGATGACCATCCCGATGTGGAACTGGTCCATCAGCGCGCCTCCGCGATTGATTCCAAGATTTCGATTGCGACAGTATATCGCACCGTCCGTCTGTTCGAAGACGCTGGCATTTTGGACCGTCATGACTTTGGTGATGGACGGGCCCGTTACGAAGCAGCGCCAGAGGCCCATCACGACCATTTGATCGATGTCGAAACCGGCATGGTGGTGGAATTTGTCGACCCAGAGCTGGAGGCTTTGCAACGGCAAATCGCAGAAAAACTGGGCTATCGGTTGGTGGATCACCGGATGGAACTCTATGGCGTCCGCCTCTCAAGAGACGACTAAGCAAGAACTGCGCGCGGCGGCGATGCGGGGCGAGGATACCCCTATTCCCGTCATTGGTTGGTTTCGCGTGGTTGCGCGTGTCTTCATCCTGTTTGTGATTTTGCTTGTGATGGTGCCGATGCACTATCTCTACCGCGTGTTCGCCTATGGATCGCCTCTGCCGATGCTGTTCCTGCGCTTTGCCGCTGCGATTGTCGGGGCGCGCGTACAAAAGGTCGGCATTCCGCTGAGGCGGGACGTGTTCTTCATTTCCAACCATGTGTCATGGGTGGATATTTTGGCCCTCGCCGGCGCCAGCGGCACTGCATTTGTGGCGAAAGCGGAACTGAACGATGTTCCTATTGTTGGCTGGCTGTCGCGCCTTAACCGAACAGTTTTTGTAAAGCGGGAGAACCGCCTAGGCGTCGCCGAACAAATCAATGCCTTGCGTGAGGCCTTGGCCGACAACTGGTCGGTTACTGTATTTCCGGAAGGGACGACAACCGACGGGCAATCGTTGCTGCCGTTTAAGACCAGCATGCTGAGCGTGTTGGAGCCCCCTCCCCCCGGTGTGATGGTGCAACCGGTGCTGCTCGATTATGGCGCAGTGGCAGAATGGATCGGCTGGGTTGGCGAAGAAGGCGGGCTGAACAATTTCAAGCGCGTGCTGGCACGGGGCGGCACCTTTCCCCTTCGGGTCCACTTCCTCGAACCGTTTAGCCCCCAGGAATATCGCGGTCGCAAGGCCATTGGTGCAGAGGCGCGGCGGCGGATCGAATATGTCCTGCTGGAGAGTATCAAGAAACCTTTGCGCGAATTTGAGCACAGTGTACCGCCTGTGCGTTACGAGGCACCGGACAAGAATTTCCCGCTAGAATAGGCGCCACTGCTAAAGCCCGGCAGCGACCAGCCAATCGTGAAACAAGCGAACCGGCCGCTGTTCCAGCGCAGCGGGCTTGCACACAAACCAATAACTATAGGGGCTCTCAACCTCGATCCCGAACAAATCGGTCAGGCGGTCATCGGCTGCTCGGCGCAAGTGATCATCATGCATAATCGCAATGCCCAGGCCTTGCGCTGCTGCTTCCAACATCAACGTGCCAGAATCGTAATGATCGATCGCCGCTGGTTCAAGATTGTCTGCCTTGATCGCGCGTTTCCACGCTTCAAAGCTTGCTGGCAGCTCATTGTGGATCAAGAATGTTTGCTTGGCCAATCGCTCTAGATCAATTGTGTCGCCCAGGCTTGCTGCCATCTCCATGCTGCAGATCGCGTGGACCATATTATAATCGAGTCGCACCGCATGCAGCTCGGTCGCCGGGCCTTGCGACAGGATGATCGCAGCATCCAACGTATCGCCAACGCGATCCTCAAGATGCGGGCCGGTGTCGATATCGATATGGAGCAAGGGATGCCGTTTGCGCAGCTCTCCCAATCGAGGAAACAGGCGTTGCCCCCCGAACAGGGGCAAAACACCCAGCCTGAGCCTGAGTAGCGAGATATTGTCGGATTGGCTGTCGACAGCACGGGCCAGCGCCTCAAGAGGCGGGTTCACGGTCTCGTAAAATGCCTGCCCCTCATCGGTCAGCTGCATGGACTGGCGCGCCCTGGTGAACAGCTTGCGTCCCACAAATTCTTCCAGATTGGTGATCCGGCGGGAAAGCGCAGATGGGCTCAGACCGAGCTCTTCGGATGCCGCACGAGCCGATCCCAGACGGACGGTCCGGGTAAAGGCCTCTAGGGCACGGAGAGGTGGAAGGCGGCGGGCTGGCATAATGGGCTTACTTCTGGCGCTCTAACGACTCGCAATGCTGCAACGCGGTATCGGTTCATTATAGATACGCTTCAGACGTCAAAAAGATGCATAGAATCGCATCAATTGCCCAATTTTTATGCCTCACTTGCCTTTTTTTCATTCTTCGGAGCATGCAAACGCAGCCGAGTGACATGCGTATCATCGCCTGCAGTGACCTCGATCTGCCACCCACTAGGGTGTTCAACCGTGGTTCCAACCGGCGGCACCTGTTCTGCCAGAACAAACGCCAGACCACCCAAAGTGTCGACCGCCTCCTCAACCTCGGCAAGGCGCGGATCTACCGTCTCGGCAACATCGTCCAGCTCTGCACGAGCATCGCAATCCCACATACCCTCGCCGATCGCGACAATCAGCGCCTCTGGCGTTTCGTCATGCTCGTCCTCGATCTCGCCAACTATCTCTTCGACCAGATCCTCAATCGTGATGATCCCGTCAGTGCCGGAAAATTCGTCCAACACAATCGCCAGATGGACCCGGCGCGAGCGCATATCGGCCAGCACATCCAGCGCGCCACGCACTTGTGGCACATAAATTGGCTGCCGCATCAATGTGGTCCAATCATGCGGCGGGGGCTCTCCATTGGCGAGGAAAGGAAAGACATCCTTGATGTGGATCATGCCGATCACTTCATCCAGTGTTTCGCGGTAGACCGGCATACGCGAATGGCCGTGCTCAGAAAATGCTGCGACCAATTCTTCCCAACTGGCCTTGGCCGGCATGGCAATAATTTCGCCGCGCGGTACCGCAACGTCATCGGCATCATGCTCGCTGAAATGCAGAAGATTGCGCAGCATCTGGCGCTCAACGGGCGACAGATCGCCGTCACCAGAGGCCGACGGCGTGTCATCGCCATTCTCGCCTTCATGCTCGTCAATGGCATCTTCCAACTGCGCGCGCAACGAGCGGTCGCCATCTCCAATGCGTAGGAATTTCCGGATTGCGAGCCACAGCCCGCTGCTACTGTCCGCGTCTCCGGCGGAGGATTGGGAATCGGGCATTACTTGCTAGCGGGGCCCCTCAAATGTGCTCGCCTCAAAGGTCATGATCCCCATATGGGTCTGCGATACCCAGTTTTGCAAGCGCTTCGATCTCTAACGCCTCCATTTTGTCCGCATCTTCTTGCGCAGTCTCGTGATCATAGCCCGCCAGATGGAGCAATCCGTGGAGGATCAGATGGGCGGCATGATCATGCAGCGAGAGCGATTTTTCGTCCGCCTCACGTGCGCAAGTTTCATAAGCCAGCGCCAAATCACCCAGCATTTCGGGCGGGCCGTCGGTTGACAGGACGAGAAGTTGGGCGCGCTTCAGCATCGGAAAGCTCAACACATTGGTCGGCTTGTCTTTGTCCCGCCATTCGCGGTTGAGCTCGTGAACATGCTCGTCAGAGGTGAACAGCAGACTGGCGCAAAGGCGCGAATTTCCCAATTCCGGAGCGACCGCAATCGCTGCCTCGGCAATTTTCCCGGCAAGGGTTTCCCACTCGCCGGCCGGGTATTCGCAATCGGGCCAATCTTCAATGTCGATATCGAGGTTCATTGGGTCCGCTATAGCCGCGCATGTATGGCGAGGGAAACCCGCCTTGAACGGGCACAAAATTGGGTCGGGGACGGCGCGATTTCTATTTTGACACTTTTGACACATGCCACCCCAAAATCTGACCTAGCTTGCTGAGTGACGGCCACCAGAAGCAGTCAATAAACTATGCCCGGCTTAGCTGAGCACAGAGACGAGGAAGCTCTCCCAACTTTGCGAGAATGGCAGTAATATTTTGATCGGTGTGCCGACAATGAAGAAGCCTAGCACCATCCAACTGGCCCAATGCGGTTTCCCAAGCCTGCGCCAATCATAAATCAGCATGGCCGATGCAAGAGCGATCAGCACAGCCAAGGTCAGCGGGGCTGGTAGCCCAAATACCACGGTCAGGCGAAATGCTGCTGGTGGCACCATGAAAATCACGCTCGCCAACATCAATCTCTTGTGCGCAAGGGGGAGCTTGCGGTTGGCGAATGCGAGCACCACCGCAATCCCAAACGATAGAAAATCGACCATTTGCCCTGCCACATCGCGCGCGGCACTGGCCGTTTCACCCTCGGCAATGTGGCGAGCGCCAGCATCAAGCGTGATAAATGTGCCGATGACGAAGGCCGCCGCGGCCAGCATAAGGCCGAAAATGCCCAGCTGCATGTGAAGCTTGATATTGCCCGCTGCGATAAATCGGGTTTGCAGCACAGCAAAGCCGCACCAACCCAACGCGGTCAAAGCGTGCAAATATACCCACAGCGTCGGCGCGGGCATTACATCCCATTGGGCGAGCCTTAGCAGACCAAAGCCGAGAATGACGATTGCAAGCACAATCACCGTCATGACTCGGAAAAATTGCTCTCCATTTTGCTTTGCTGGCACCGTCCCCTCCCAGGTCGCCCATGGCTCTTGGTCTTAGCCGTCTTTGCCCTCGTAAGCCTCGACGATGCGGCCCACAATCGGATGGCGCACAACGTCGGCCACGGTGAAGCGGGTCACAGCAATGCCCTCCACACCCTCCAGCCGGTCAACCGCATCGGCCAGCCCACTCATCCGGTCACCGCCGGGAATATCGACCTGGCGCGGGTCACCGCAAATCACCATCCGGCTGTTCTGGCCAAAGCGGGTGAGAAACATCTTCATCTGTTCGCGCGTGGTGTTCTGCGCCTCGTCCAAAATCACAAAGGCATCGGCCAGAGTTCGCCCGCGCATGAACGCAATCGGGGCGATTTCAATCTCTCCGCTCGCAATACGCCGTTCGACCTGTTCGGGCGGCATACAATCATACAGAGCGTCATAAATCGGGCGCAAATAGGGATCGACTTTTTCCTTCATATCGCCGGGTAGAAAGCCCAGCTTCTCGCCCGCTTCCACCGCCGGACGTGACAGGATCAGGCGCTGGACACTGCCCGAAATCAGCTGGCTGACCGCCTGTGCGACCGCAAGATAAGTCTTGCCCGTACCCGCCGGACCCAATGCAAAGATCAACTCGTCGCGGGCAAGCTGATGCATATAGGGTATCTGGTTCGCGCTGCGCGGGACAATGGTCTTGCGCCGGGTGCGGATCATGATCGGAGGGCCGCTTTTGCCGCCTTCCCCATTGGCTCCATCGCCCTTGCCCGAAACAATCCCATCCAGCGTCGGCTCGTTAGACATAGCAATCAGCGATTCAATCGCGCCTGCGTCCAAATCCTGCCCCTGAGCCAGCCGGTCATACATGGTCTGCAACACGTCCCTAGCCCGCGCCACGCTGTCCTCTGGCCCTTCGATCTGGATCTGATCTCCGCGCGCAGCGATAAACACGCCCAGCCGGTTTTCAACCTGCACCAGATTGGCGTCAAACTGTCCGAATAAGGGGCCAAGCAGCGATTGGTTGTCAAACGACAGCTCCACCTTGGCGCGGCGGATTTCGCGGTGCGGAACGGGATCGGGTGACAACACCTGATCGTCGGCTGGAGTAGGTCTGCGGCCCATAAATTCCTTTCGCTGGGTGACGATGAATTTAGAGATTGCGCCGCGCATGGCAAGTTCACCGCCCGGATAAGGCGGTGGATAGTAACTCAGCTGTAACGTGGAAGCCTCAGGTGAAGTTGATTTGCGACCTGCCGAAGGTCCTAAGTCACGCGCCCTTCGAGCGAGTTGTTGCCTGCCTCGAGCAATTCGGCGGTAATCATATCGCCAATCTGGCAATCGTGCTTAACCCAAACGCTTTGCAGCCATGGTGATTTGCCCAGCCATTGCCCTTCCAGCTTGCCCTTGCGTTCAATCAGGACCTTGCAGGTCTGCCCAACGCTGGCCTCGTTAAAGGCGATTTGGTCGCGATTGATCCGCGCTTGCAGGCGCTGCAACCGGTCATCCATCACTTCCTTGGCGATCTGATTGTCCATCGTCGCAGCTGGCGTTCCCGGGCGCGGCGAGTATTTGAAGCTGTAAGCCTGAGCATAGCGGACCTCGTCCACAATCTTCAGCGTATCCTCAAACTCCGCCTCGGTCTCTCCTGGGAAGCCCACAATAAAGTCGCCTGACAGCGCAATATCGGGGCGCACCGCGCGGAACCGTTCGAGCAGTTTGAGATAGCTTTCAACCGTGTGGCTGCGGTTCATCGCTTTCAGCACGCGGTTGTTTCCCGATTGCACCGGCAGATGCAGATAAGGCATCAATTTGTCGATCTCGCCATGGGCCGCAATCAGCGCGTCATCCATGTCATTGGGGTGGCTGGTGGTGTATCGAATACGCTCCAACCCATCCATTTTCGCCAACGCATGGATCAGGCCCGCCAGCCCAACCGCTTTGCCGACCTGATCTTCGCCAGTCCATGCATTGACGTTCTGGCCCAGCAGAGTGATTTCGCGTGCGCCTGCCTCAATCAATTTCTGCGCTTCGGCGATCAAATCACTGAACGGACGAGAGATTTCGGCACCACGAGTGTAGGGCACCACGCAATAGGTGCAGAATTTGTCGCACCCTTCTTGAACGGTCAAAAACGCGGTGGGCGAACGTCGTTTGCGCGCCGGAAGTTGATCAAACTTCGCGATCGCAGGCATATCGGTGTCGGTGCTGCGCTTTCCTTCGACCGCACGGTCAAGCATGTCGGGCAGCCGGTGATAGGCTTGCGGGCCGACCACCATCGAAACTGCTGGTGCGCGCTTCATGATCTCCTCACCCTCGGCCTGAGCAACACAGCCAGCCACCGCAATCATCGGCGCTTTCTTCTGCGTCTTGCCCTTGGTCAGGCGGCCAATGTCGGAGTAAATCTTCTCCGCCGCCTTTTCGCGAATATGGCAAGTGTTGAGCACCACAAGATCGGCATCTTCGCCATCGGGCGCAGGGGCAATGCCCTTCTCCGCCAACATCTCTCCCATACGCTCGCCATCATAGACGTTCATCTGGCAGCCAAAGCTCTTAACCCGATAGGTCTTAGGGCGCGCATTGGGGGCGTTGCGAGGGGTTGTTGTCGGTTTCATGATGCGGGCGCGTCTAGCGGGAAGCCGCGAAGGGTTCAATTGTCTTTGGACCGTTGCTTGATCCGTCGGGCCAAATGAACACAAGCGACCTGTTGGCGATAATTGGCACCGGGATGCACCTTGTCCTCGGCGCCGCACTCTACCCTTGGCTTGGGCACCCCATTGGCGGCAACCACCGCGCCCGCATCTTCGCTGCCATAGGCGGCGATCCATGTGATGCAGTCTGACAATCGCCGGATTTCATGCTTGGAGATGCTGCTGACCTCGGGCGAGCAGTTTAGCTCAAACGCATCGGCAGCGGGTGCCGCATCATAGCGGGCAAAGCGGCGCAGAACCTCGCCGCGCTCGTTAAAGACCGTGCGGCGCATGTCATTGCTCATCCCATCGCCGCGATAAAAGGGCGATGTGTTGAACATAAAGGCTTGGACATCGGGATATTGGATCGAGACTTCTGTAGCCAGCGCCCCGCCCAGCGAATGGCCGGTGACGATCCATGGTAGGTCGGGCGAGCGCGCTTTCTCCAGCTCGAAATATCTCAGCGCGATCTCGATCTGGTCATTCTTCAACGTGCCGTAGAAAATATCGGTTAGCCCGTCGAAATCGGTCCCGCGAAATGCCAGAATTCGCGCGACGGGCTTGCGGTCTCCAGTTTCGTCAGGTGCGCCCAATTGCTCGAAGATTTGATAGCCAAATCCCTTATCCGCATCCTCTTCTGCGATCTCTAGGCGCTCCAAAGACCGCAAGGTCGGGCCAAGTTCCTGATACACATCATCATCGCCGCGATATGCATTGGTGGCGGCGATCGCGAAGGGATAAGCCTCCACCGCTGCCTCACGCACAAAGGCGCACCACCCGCCGGGTTCAGACCGACAGGGGGAACGCGATTGCGAGATATCGGGAATGGTGGCGCAAGCAGTGAGGGTGAGCGTGAGCGCAATAGTTAGGAAACGAAGTGTCATCGGTGCGGATGCATAGTTTGCTAAGCCGCGCCTGCCAACTGCTGTGCTTTGCTGCAAAGGAAGCTGTGCGTTTCGGCGAATATCGGTGTGCGCTCCTGCGAAACCTATTGTGATCTCCTGCGAAGGCAGGAGTCCATCTGCAACGCCTCAAACTGGATTCCTGCCTGCGCAGGAAATCACCATTTTCTCAGCCTGAAAAAGTAGCCAGCTTTGCGAGAAATCGAGTCAACTGAATTATTTCAATTTTTTTTGCACCTCCCCCCCTTGCGCATGACTCAAGGGTTGGCGCAAATAGGCGCAATTCTGCGGGTTCAAACGTGGAAGAGAAGAGGGAAGTCGGAGCGGCTGACCAGCAATTGCAGCTCCCTTCCACAAGGAGATGCGGCACCACTTCCCTCTTCATATTCCATTATTCACAATTTGTGTGTCGAAGCCACAGCTAATTATCCCTTGTGATCAATTAGCTTCGCTCAGCCAACCGTCGCTTTGACGATTTTGCCCGGTGCTGCGGGTGGCTCACCCTTGGGCAGAGCGTGGACATGTTCCATGCCCTCGGTCACTTGGCCCCAAACGGTGTATTGGCCATCGAGGAAGTGCGCGTCTTCAAAGCAGATGAAGAACTGGCTGTTGGCGCTGTCGGGCATTTGCGAACGCGCCATGGAACAGGTGCCTTCGGTGTGCGGTTCGCCGTTAAATTCAGCCTTCAGATCAGGTTTCTCGCTGCCGCCCATACCGGTGCCGGTTGGATCACCGCCCTGCGCCATAAAGCCGGGGATTACGCGGTGAAACACCACGCCATCGTAAAAGCCTTCTTTGGCCAACTCAGTGATACGCTCAACATGGCCAGGGGCCAGATCGGGGCGCAATTTGATAACAACGTCGCCGGAATCCAGCGTGAAGGTGAGGGTTTGGTCGGCCATTGCAAATAATCTCCTGATGTTTGGCGCGAGATATAGGCACAAAGCTGGATATGTCACCCCTTCAGCGTGCAAGTCCGGTGCAGATCGCAGATCAACCGCTTGCTTTTCATCTTCGCCCGCTTAGACCCGCTGCATGGCCGATGCGGATGACCAAGACACTGTCGCAGTGATGGATGCGCCCCATGCCGATATTGCGGCAGAGGATGCCGCGCGCCCCGATGACCGCATCGACGATGAGCGTCACGACGAGGAAAACCGGCTCAAGCCGGAATATGTGAAATCGGTCCGTGAGGCATTGGACCAATCCGATCACGGCGCGGTCGCTGATTTGGTCGAACCCCTGCACCCAGCCGATGTCGCCGATTTGATCGAACTGTTCCAAGGCGAAGAGCGCGGACAATTGGCCGCCTCAATCACCGATTTTGTGTCGTCCGAAGTGATCGCGGAACTCAATGACTTCGTCCGCGAAGATATGATGGAGGCGCTGGAACCGGAGGCCGTCGCCACCATCGTCGAGCAATTGGAAACCGATGACGCGGTCCAATTGATCGAGGATTTGGACGAGGATGACCAACAGGCCATTCTGGCCGAGGTCGACGCAGAAGGTCGCGCCGCAATTGAAAGCGCGCTGGCCTATCCTGACGAGACCGCTGGCCGTTTGATGAGCCGCGACTTCGTGGCGGTGCCAGAACATCTGAGCGTGGGCGAGTTGATCGATTACATGCGCAGCCGAACCGATCTGACCGAGGAATTTTACGAAGTCTTCGTGGTCAATGAACGCCACCATCCGGTCGGCACATGCTCGCTCAGCTGGATTTTGACGACCCCGCGCGAGATCGCCTTGGTCGATGTGATGAAGCGCGATCAGACGCTGATCCCGGTGATGATGGATCAGGAAGAGCTGGGACTGATGTTCCAGAAGTACAATCTGATCTCTGCCGCCGTCGTTGACGAGAATGAGCGATTGGTCGGCCAAATGACCGTGGATGATGTGGTCCATATCATCTCAGAAGAAGCGGGCGAGGATGCGCTGCTTTTGTCGGGTGCCGGCGATGGCGACATTAACGAACCGATCCGCGAAGCTTATGGCAGCCGGGTTCGCTGGCTGATCGCCAATCTGGGCACCGCCTTGGTGGGCAGCGCGATTATCGCCCTGTTTGGGGCCGCGATCGAGCAATTGGTTGCGCTTGCCATTCTGATGCCGATTGTGGCCAGCATTGGCGGCAATGCCGGTACGCAAACGATGGCAGTCACTGTGCGCGCGATTGCTACAAACCAGCTGACCCGCGCCAACACTTGGTGGATTGTCGGGCGCGAATTGCGCGTCGCGCTGCTGAACGGAGCCACTATCGCAGTGCTGATCGGGCTGGCGGCGGGCGCATTGTTCTCGCCCATGATGGGCGTCGTGATCGCAACAGCGATGGTCATCAACATCATCGTCGCAGGGCTGGCCGGGGTGCTGGTGCCGGTGATTTTTGAGCGCCTCGATCAGGATCCCGCCGTGGCGAGCAGCGTGTTTGTTACCATGATTACCGATTCAATGGGCTTCTTCGCTTTCCTCGGCCTTGCCGTGTTGAGCGGGCTGGCTGGTTAAAGCGAGATGAGCAATGCGACCGATTGACCCTGCAAAAATGCACGAAGCATCGATGAATTTCGATCTGGAGAATGTGCGCCCGTTTTTGGAACAATTGGAAGCCAGCTTGGCGCTCGGTTTAGATGTTACGCGGCTGTTCGAATTGACCGAGCGCACTGCGCTGGACACCACCAATGGGTCGGCATTTGAAGTGCAATATCAGGGCGCCACCGTGGATGTGCGCTTTGCCGCCTTCATGGATGACATCGACGCGCCAGACCTCTATTTCCATGTCTCCAGCGAGCAGCTCGCCAGCGCCATTGATGCCGAGATGGAAAAGTTCTGCGAGGCAATGGGTATCTGATGCCAATGCATATGACCAAGATCGCCTTTGGTGCGAAAAGCTGGGATGATCTGGCCAGCTGGTATGAAAAGGGTGCGACCGAGCCCAAGCGGTTGACGACCAAGAACCGTCCCAAACAGCACGAAGATATGATCGGCGGATCGCTCTATTGGATACTCAACCATTCGCTGGTCGCCCGGTCAGAAATACTCAGCTTTACCGAAACGGCCGATGGCCGGTGGAACATCAATCTGAAGCCTGAGCTTGTTCGGGTTCATCAAAAGCGCAAACGCGCGCATCAGGGGTGGCGTTATCTAAAGGATGCCGACGCGCCGCGCGATTTGGCAGAAGGCGAAGATGTGGGAGATGTGTTGCCGGGCAAGATGGCGGCTAAGCTTGAACGGATGGGGCTGATTTAGGACCTTAGCCGAGCGGCGGCGCGCTATGACAGCATGGCCCACAACCGAGCATGTTTGCCATGTGATAGGAAACAGCTTCCTAACTGGCCCCTATGCAAGGCTGAAAATCATGCTCGCTCTGTCGGGCTTTCTTGCGGTCCGCAGCAACCTTGAGCGTTGCGTCAGAGAATGCGCTGGATTTCTTGAGATTGCTTCCGTCCTGCAACGCATAGTCATAAGCCAAGAGGAAGTTTTCGAACGGAAGTTTGAGCAAGCACGGAATCGCTTGAGCGCCGAAATCATGTTCAATTTCGGCTGCCATTTGCTGACCGACAAAGTATGAATGTTCGCCAAAAGAGCCGTCAAAGGCGAGCCCGTAAATGTCCGGGAACCGATGCTCAATCTCAGCCGGCTGGGTTCCAATTGCTTCGATCATGTAATCAAACAGCTGGAAATTATACTCTAAATGTCGGTAGTTTCTGCGCGCCAAAGACCGAGAAAAGTTTGCGTATCTGCCGTCTCCATCTATCTCTCGCATGTCACCAATGTGCGATGCGGTTCCCTCGATCGCGAGCCGCTCAAACATGAAATCATGTGCCGAATCTACAGACCGAACCAGCTCCAAATCGGGGGACTGCGGATTTGCGAAATCGTTCTGCATAGCGTGATAGGTTTCATGAGCAATCAAGCGCGAAATTGCGTCATATTCACCGTCTATATCGGCTGCCAAACACGGGATATCGACAAAGAAAACACCTGAATTTTGAAAGCCCCCGCATGAGAAACTGGCCCCTGCCAGAACAACTTTTCCTTCGAAGTCGAAGCCTGGTGGAACATAGGGTTGGAGCAGCTCGGTTACCCGAGCATTCAGACGATCTCTGTTGCGCGACAAATACTCGATAGCCATGCGCATGTCGGCCTGGCGCTCTACCAATGCGGCAAATCTGAACGGGTCGGATGAAGGCACCTTGCATTGCGAAAGATGGTTGAGGCCGACGATGTAATTGTCAAAATTGAAGCGCTCGCCAAACTGAGAATGATGTGCCAGCTGTGCCTGCAATGGCTTTAAATTCGTCCATTCTTCTTCGTCAATAACCGCGCCCGAACACGCGATTTCAAGCAATCGCTTTGCTTGTGAAACATCGATGTCAATTGTCAGAGATTGGGCCGATACCGATGGAGCCAGCCCAACCAGACAAGCGATGGCCAAGAGATAGCGCATTATCATTTTTCCTCACTGTATTGCCCTATTAATACAGCCAAGCGTGTTCAGCGCAAGTTTAACAATGAAAATCGGTCGCCTAGGCATGCATTTGTTGGTGTTTAGCCGAGCGGCGGCGCACCCAGCCAGACCCATCCCGCGATCCCAGCTGCCATCGCAAATGCGATTGCAAATCTGACCGCCGATCCGCCCGAATTGCCCTCAACATCTGCGTCCGCCTCGCGCGATCCGGTGACCATCGGCGTGACCAAATCATCGTGTTTTGCCCCTGCGTAAAAGGCAATGGCGAGCAAATGGAGACCGGCCATCCCCAACACCGCCCAGTAAAACACCTCGTGCCATTCGGTCAGCATATCTGCCGTCGCAACGCCGACAAGCGCGTTGAGCGGACCAGTCGCGCCATCGAACGGATCGCCAGCAAACAACCCCATGCCCACTTGCACTGACATCGCACCCAGCAATGCCAGCACGCTGAGCGCGCCGAGAGGGCTGTGGCCGACCTTCCCTTCGCCGTTCCCGCGAAGATAGGCCAAGATCGCACTCGGCCCTTTTACGAATTGTGAGAAACGCGCAGTGCGCGATCCGATAAAGCCCCAGATCAGCCGGAACACCAGCACCCCAAGCAGGCAAACACCCAACCGCGTGTGCCAATACCAAAGGCCATTTTCAGCGGTGTACCACATCGCCAGAACCAGAATCGCAAAGCTCCAATGGCTCAACCGCACGGGCCAATCCCAAACAGCGACCTTGTGCTCTGCTTCGATCATTGAACGGGCCTTCGCCTGCCCGGCTTAGTCAGTCTTGAGGCGGAACTGATCGTGGCATGCTTTGCAAGTGCCACCCAATTGTCCAACCTGAGCGCCGATTGCTGCAGCATCGCCCTCGCCCGCCAGTGTCACCATCGTCTCGCTGGCTGCGACAAAATTCTGCGCTGCTTCTTCAAACTTGGCTGGCTCTTCCCAGATTTTCGCCAAGGCCTCTGTGTCATGGCCATCGTCAACGCTGGTCCCCTCGGGGAAATAGGTGTTGACCAATTGCGCGCGGGCATTGATGTCGGTCGCTTGCGCTTCGATCACAGCAAAGTCTGGTGCCTCACCCTCCAATTGGGTGCGGATGACTTTGAACGCATCGCTAATGCCTTCGAAATTGGCCTGTCGTTCCTCGATGACGGGCGGTGCGTCCGATGTTAGCGTTGCTGCGTCATCGGCAGGCTCGCTACCGCAGGCGGAAAGCGCGGCCAGTGACATGCCAGCGGCAATTGCGCGGATCGAAAAAGAGGATTTCATAGCAGGTTTCCTTTGATCATCAGGGCGACAAAATTTACGCAATGCATTCAAAATACGGCACTATAGTCAGGATGCTTGAATGACCTTTGGACGGATATTCCCAAAATATCACCTGTGTCGCCTCTCACTTTTCACTCCGCTTGGCCGCTTGCCGCAATTGCTCCATCACCAATTGCACATCATGCTGCGCATCTTGGTCAGGCGGCAAAGCAAATTCAGCATAGCTTTGTTCCAGCTCATCCATTCGTTCTGCGATGCGAACTGTGTTGTAACCATGGCTAACGACGAAGCGGCAGCAGGCAAGGATTTGGGGAACGATGGTCGCGGCATATTCGTCCACATCCATACCAAGCTTCATGAATTGTTCTGGCCCCAGTGGAGTGAAGACCCAGCCGGGAATGATCAAACCGCCATGGACATGCGGCGGCAAATCCCCGCGCAGGCTTTCGGTCAGCCCAAGAACCGCATGCTTGGCCGCTATATAGGCTGCGCTCTTGGGCACTGCGCAAAAAAAGCTGTTTTCGCTTCCGGTGTTGTAGATGGCGCTATGGGTTGATTGTGCGGCAAGGCGCGGCGCGAACGCCTTGCACCCGTGCCAGATACCCCAGAAATTGACGTCAAAATGGGCGCGAGCCTCGGCCGGATCAACCTCCCACAACTTTCCATTAGGGCCGCCAATACCGGCATTGTTGAGCACCAAATCTACTTGGCCAAAGCGGTCAAAGACATGCTCTGCCAAGGCCTCCACCTGATCCAATTGTGAAACATCACACGGCCACGCGATCGCTCCGTCAATCGATGCCGCTGCATTGTCCAATTTCTCGCCCGGCAAATCGGCCAGCATCACCTGGATGCCTTGTCCGGCCAGCTTGCGCGCAACGGCCAACCCTATCCCGCTGCCTCCGCCTGTGATAACTGCGGTCTGAGGCTTGAAATCGGTCATGCGGTTCTTCCTGTTCGGGGCGACCTATCGGCGGCGCTATTGCTTGGGCGGACGCGGAACCAAAGTGGGCGTTTTGCGGCGATATTCCTGATAGACGGGATCATTACCCCAGCGCTGCTTGGCTTGCGCATCTTGCAGGTTTACGCCGCTGATCTTGGTCAGCAACATTGCAACAAAGATAGGGGAGATCACCGCCAGCCACGACCAGCCAGACAGAACCGGCACAGCCATGATCAAGATGCCGGCCCACAGCGAAATCTCGCCAAAGTAATTGGGGTGGCGCGACCAGCGCCACAGGCCAACATTGATGAACTTGCCCTTGTTTGCCGGATCGCTTTTGAAAACGCTCTTCTGCTGGTCTGCAATCGCCTCGAACACAAAGCCCAGCAGCCAGACCGCAGCGCCGATAAAGAAGAATATTCCGACCGGCTCGCGATCGGCAATTGTAATCGCGATCACCGCCGCAGACGCGGTCAGGATCACCCAGAGCGCTTGCAGCGTCCACGCCACCAGGAACCGAGCAGGATTGGTCTTAATCTTCGCAAATCGGCTGTCGCTGCCGCCCATGGCGTGAATGCGGATGAACAGAAATGACCCCAGCCGCAGGCACCAGATCGCCACCATACAAGCAATCACAATGCCGCGCATGTCGAGCGGCCAAGCCGCCCAAGCGGCAAAGCCGATCACACACAAATATGTGACCGCGCCCATGCTGTCATAGAATTTGTCCGACTGCGCGATGGCGGATGGGACAAAGGCCGCCCAATTGATCGCCAGTGCAATCACGGCAGCAGCAAACACCGCTGAAGATCCGCCGACAGCAACGCTGTTGGCCCCTGCCAAATAGGCAAAGCCAAGTGCGAAGACCGTGACGAATGCGACCACCGCAAGGCTTTTCAATTGTTTCGAAGACATCCCACCTGCTCCTGTTGTTCGATGCCTTACCGCACCGCTATTCTATGTGTTACGTCTACAACGAAGCAAAGGACGCATGTTTCCCGTCAAAACTTTCGGATTTGGCTTAAGCTGCGCTCTTTTCCGCCACCCGGCGCAGCGCGTTAACGTAAACGTCTGGAGCCTGAGCGCCGGGAATCATGAATTTGCCCCCAGAGCCAGCGGATACGATCATCGCAGGGACGCCAGAGATATTCATATCCCAAGCCTGACGCTCTTCGGCCACCACTCGAGCTTCCAATTCGGGATCGCCCAGCGCCGCCTTGGCCGCCTTTCGGTGCAGTCCAACACTGGCCGCAATGTCGAGCAGGACATCTCGTTCGCCGATCCGCTGGCGTTCGTTGAAATGGGCTTTAAACAGAGCAAGTTTCAGCTGCGTTTGCACCTCGGGACCGGCCTGCTCGAGCGCAAAACCGAGCAATTTGTGCGCGTCGCGCGTGTTCCACATCATCGCATCTGGCGCAGTGTCCAAATCGCCCTCATAGGAAAGCGAAACGCCTGCTTCCTCGGCGATCTTCTTCATCTGCCCGCGCACAGCGGCACCGTCTTCGGCCGAGCGGCGATATTTGCGCTGCAAATGCGCTTGCTGCTCTTCGCCTTCGACAGCCATATCTGGATTGAGTTCAAACGGACGCCAACGGATTTGCGCGTCAATTTCGCCGTCCAATTGCTCCAACGCTTTGCTCAATTGGCCATAGCCAATCAGGCACCACGGGCACATGACGTCGGAATAAATATCAATCGTTAGAGCTTGGGTCATTTGTCGAGCCACCATGTTACGAGGTGATGAGCAATGGCAAATTTTTGCGGGAAAATCAGGTGTTCATTGCCTTCGCGGCCTGCCTGACGAGCATCCTCCAACTCGGCCCGAGTGAACCAGCGGGCATCGTCCAATTCGGTCTTGTCGATGGTCAATTCAGGATCATCAGTGACCGATGAACAGCCGATCATCAACTGGCTGGGAAAGGGCCATGGCTGGCTGGAAATATATTCGACATCGCGAACGCGAACCCCGGCCTCTTCGTGAATTTCGCGAGCAACCGCTTCTTCAATGGTCTCGCCCGGTTCAACAAATCCGGCCAGCGCCGAATACATGCGCGGAGGGAAGCGGGGTTGGCGACCGAGCAGCAGACGATCCTCATGTTCAACCAGCATAATCGTGACGGGATCGGTACGCGGGAAATGTTGCGCGCTGCAGCCGCCCTCTTCCGCCGTGCCGCAATTGCGTTGCCATCCACCCTTGGCGATTTTTGTGGTGCTTCCGCAGCGAGCGCAAAATTGATGGCGAGCATGCCAATCCACCAGACTGCGCGCGCCGCCATAGAGCGCCAAATCACCCGGCGCGAGGCGCTGCATCGCCTCCCAAATTGCGGGATTGGCATAGGCGGGACCAGTTGCGCCCTGATCGGGGACTGCGGCAAAGCAAGCCTTGGTTCCGCTTTCGTCGGTCATCTCTCCGAGAAAAACCAGCTCTGCGTCTTCTGGTGCATCGGCCAGCGTGCCCCATTGGACGCCGCCCAGATCGTCAAACACCGGGTTCAGCCCGTCCAAGATCAGCAGACGCGCCTTCCAATTCATTAATCCGGCCAGCCGTTCGGGATCGGACCGGATGTGATCCGCGCGATCAATCGGTGACCCGGAGAAAGCAATGGGTGGGTTGTCGCCCGACATTGGATCAAGCACCGGCAAGCGCCTTTGCATCTTTCAGGACGGCGGCGATAAATGCGTCGCGGATCGGAAATGACTCTGATGGAGCATATTGGACATATAGGCCGGCTCGCAGTTTGCTCGCCATGTCGACAGATGACAGCGTGCCTGCGGCCCCGCCCCAGCCATAGGTCGTGCCAACCGAACGTCCGCCAGCGCCCATGCCTTGTCCTTTGACCCAGCTTCCGGACAGATCAACGCCCTCTGGCAGAATGTTGGAAGTGCCGACGCGCACGGTCTCTTCCTGCATTATCTGCTTGCCGCCAATTACGCCGCCATTGACCAGCATCTTTTGGAAGCGATCATAGTCGCGCGGGCTGCAAACCATGCCCGAACCACCCCAGATTACCGGTGGCTTATCGAGGTATATCGACGCAACACCTGGGTCGACCGGCAGCGGATTGCCCGCCAAAATGCCGTAGTTGTCGGTCAGCCTTCCGATCTCGCTTTGCGGCACTTGGAAGTAAGTGCTGTCCATGCCGCATGGATCGAACATGCGCGTTTGCAGGAATTCATCAAATGCCTGCCCGCTTGCAACTTCGATTACGCGGCCCAACAAATCGATGCTGGCTGAATAGCTCCAGATCGCACCCGGCTGAGCAATCAGCGGCAGCGTAGCCAGTCGGTCCGACCATTCCTCAAGCCCTTCGGCACTGGTGACCGGTGGAAAACCAGGTATCGGGAAACGGCTGAATTGACCCGACGTAATCCCCAACCGCCTGTATTCATCAAGCAGCGGACCTTTTGAGGTGATGTCATAGCCCAATCCGGCCGTGTGTGTGAGCAAATGCCGGATGGTGATTGGCTTATCCGCTGCAACAGTTTCGTCCAGCGGCCCGTCGGCTTGTTTCAGCACGCGCATCTCAGCGAAAGCGGGCAGAATGTCGGCCACCGGTTGGTCCAACGTCAGCAATCCGTCCTCGATCAGCATCATCGTGGCCATGCCAGTGACCGGCTTATTCATCGAATAGATGCGATAGAGCGAATCCAGCCCAGCCTCGGTAGAGCTGCCAAATCCAAGTTTGCCGCCGCCAACGCGTTGCGGGTCGCTATCTCCCCAGCCAAAGCTGGCGACCATGTTGGGCAATTTGCCGCCGCCAACATATTCTTTCACCATCGCTGCAACGCTGGGCCATTGCTCGCCAGCATCATGGGCGAGCACAGCGCGGCCCATCGGCATGCCGGCCAGCGCACTTCCCGCGGCAAGATAGGCACCGCCGCGGAACAATGAGCGACGGGAAATTGTGGCAGGGTCAAAGCTGCGAAATGCCATTAACAGGTCCTCTTTTGATATCTATTTTCAGCCTTACTGAGCGATCAAAGATGAACGGTCAATTGAGACTTGCAATAGAAGGGTGTGCTACCCATATAAGACACATGCTAAATCTTCTTTCTATCCTGACCGGGATTCTTTCGCTGGTCATCGTTATCCCAGCCACAATCCCGTTTTTGGGGTGGGCCAATTGGGTTGCATTGCCGTTGATCGCAATCGGACTTGTGTTCGGACAATTGTCATCCAGCCGGGGTGGTCGCAATTTCTGTTTGATAGTCGGACTGATCGCTGTCGTTCGCTTGAGTCTTGGCGGCGGAATTATCTAAACCCAACTCTATTTTTGCGCCATTACTATGCGCGCAGCCTTTGCAAACAGCGTCGGCAATCCCGCGTCATCAATTGCATCAATCGGCCACCACTCGCCCTCACCTGCTGGTGCCTGCTGGGCTTTCACACGCTTCACCGACAGAGCCAGTGCCGCGTGGGTGAACACGTGATTGACCGCGCCAAGCGATTGCCACTTGCCATCCAGTGGCGGATTGCCGGAGCCATCCTTTTGCGCGCTCCACCCATCGTCGGGCAAGGCGCGCATCCCGCCCAGCATTCCGGTGCCAGGCCTGGTGACCAACCACACTTGTGAGCCCTTTGGGCCCTCGCGCTCAATCCAATAGGCACAGCCAATGCGTTGTGGCTTGGCCTTTTTTGGCGGCTTAACCGGCAGTCTCTCAGGCTCTCCTGCCGCGCGACCGGCGCAATGCTCAGTCAACGGACACAGCAGGCACTTCGGATCGCGCGTGGTGCAAATCGACGATCCTAAATCCATCATCGCTTGGGCAAAGTCTCCGCTGCGCTTTTGCGGAGTGATAATTTCTGCTTTCTCTCGGATCGCCCGCCGCGCTTTTGGCAGGGGTTCCTCTATCGCAAACAACCGAGCGACCACGCGTTCAACATTGGCATCGACCACCACCGCGCGCCGACCAAAGGCAATCGCAGCAATCGCCGCTGCGGTATAATCGCCCACTCCGGGCAGAGCCCTCAATTCCGCCTCGCTCGTGGGAAATCCGCCCATCTCGGCCACAATTTTTGCGCATTTCACCAGATTGCGAGCACGCGAATAATAGCCCAGCCCCGCCCATGCCGACATCACCTCGGCCTCGTCAGCCTTGGCCAATGCATCGACATTGGGCCAAGTCTCAACGAACTTTGCGAAATAGGGTTTCACCGCTGCAACGGTGGTTTGCTGCAACATGATTTCCGACAACCATACGCGATAGGGCCAAGCCGGGTCGGTCGGTCGATCCGAACCAGGAGCCAGCCGCCACGGCAACGCGCGAGCGTGACGATCATACCAATCCAACAAATGTGCTGAAATCGGTGAATCAATCGGCTTTCGGTCCTGTTTCTTTCTGGTGATCACGCTGTGGCTATGGCATTACGTTGCCCGAAATGGAACGGGACAAAACACCAAAAGCTGGGGCCAAACAGGCGGCCGCTAAAAAGCCGCGCGGCAAGAAGCCAGCCAAGAAATTTGAGCGTAGGCGCGGCGGAGCAGCAAAGCCTATTGGCGAACTGACCCCGCAAATAGGCCGCACGGCATTTCGGCGGTTCGGCTTTGTTCAATCCAATGTCGTGACCCGTTGGCCAGAAATTGTCGGCCCACATCACGCCAAAGTCTGCACCCCGGAAGCCATCCGTTTTCCTCCGGGCGAGAAGTCAGAGGGCATTTTGCAGCTGGTGGTAATCCCCGCCCATGCGCCGCTGATCCAGCAAGTCATTCCGGAAATTATGGAGCGGGTGAACCGCTTTTTCGGCTATAAGGCCGTAGCAAGAGTCAAACTTCGGCAAGGTGCGGTTAAGCCAACCCATGCTGAAGCAAAAACCAAGCCACCACCCTCGCTCAAACCGATACCGATGGAATTGGGTGATAGCTTGCGCGATATTGGGGATCCGGAATTGCGCACTGTATTGGAATCGCTCGCGCGCAGCCTTGGGGAAGAGGAGCAGCGCGAGGCACAAAAGGACGACAAAAATTGACCCGATTAAAAGCTGCGATTTTGGTGGGCGCCTTAGCCTTAGCACCTGGGGCATTGGTGTCGGCCAACACGGTCAATTGGTCGGTAACGGTCAAAGATACCGGCAATGGCCACCTTATCGGCAATCCTGAAGCGCCAGACAAACTGACCGAATATATCAGCTACACTTGCTCGCATTGCGCTACCTTTGCCAAAGAAGGCGATCCGGTGCTCAAACTCGCTTTCGTCGGATCAGGCAAATATTCGCTGGAAATCCGTCATTTGCTGCGCGATCCGATTGATTTGACCGCTGCGATGCTGACCCATTGCGGCGATGCGAGCAAATTTCCGCTGAACCACAGCGCCATAATGCTGAGCCAGAGCAAATGGCTTCCGCTGGCCAGCAAAGCCAGTCAGGCACAAATCCAGCGTTGGACCCTGCCCGATCAAGCCGCCGCGCGCCGCAATATCGCCAATGACTTTGGCTTTTACGATATGATGAAGCAGCGTGGATACCGCATCACCGATTTAGATATGTGTCTGAATAATAACGCCAAAGCCCTTGAAATGGCGAAAACATCGCGTGACGATGCGCAGCGACTTGGCCTAACCGGCACCCCCAGTTTCGTGCTGAATGGCGAACTTCTGGACCACGCGCATAATTGGGCGTCGCTGGAGCAAGCGCTCAACGCGGCGGCAAAAGCGAAATCAGACCAGTAACCAAGCCTAAAACCACTTGTGGCCAAAAGCACTTGTGGAAAGCTCTGCTTTGCGCTTCACCCTTGTGCTCGCTTGCTATAGCTTAATTTATCCGAATTGAAGGATTTGCACTGCCATGACACTGACCCGTCGTATCCTCGCCTCGTCGCTCGTTGGAGCGATCGCATTGTCCCTGTCTGCTTGCGACAGCGCAGCAGAAAGCGAAGATGCCCTTGCTGGTGAACCCATCGCCGCCATTCCTGCCCCCGAAGGACAGGCATGGACCGACACAGTCAATGTTTCAGAAGATGGCGGCTATGTTTTGGGTAATCCAGAAGCGCCGCTGAAATTGGTCGAATATGCTTCGCACACCTGCGGGGCATGCGCCAATTTCTCGCAAACTGGTTCGCCCGCGCTGAAGGAAGATTATATTTCCTCTGGCGTTGTCAGCCTGGAATTGCGCAATTTGGTGCGTGATCCGATTGATCTGACCATCGCTGCACTGGTGCGGTGCGGCACGCCCGAAATGATGATACCTTTGTCCGATCAGGCTTGGGGATCATTCGAAGATGTGATGACCAATGCCCAAACAGGTCTTTCTCAAGTCCCGAATTTGGGTGATATTCCGGCCGATCAACGCTTTGTCACCATTGCAGAAGCATCGGGTCTGATCGATTTCTTCGCCGCTCGCGGCCTCAGCAGCGATCAGGCACGCACCTGTTTGGCTGACAACACGACGGTTGAGGCAATTGCTGCACAATCGCAAAAGTCAGCGATTGAAAATGAGATCAACACGACTCCCTCATTCTTTCTCAATGGCAAACGATTGGACGCCAGCCAGTGGAACGGTGTTGAGCCGGTGTTGCAACGCGCAGGCGCACGCTGAGCTGAGCTGAATTAAAGGGGACAGGCACACGCAATGCAGATCGACAGGCTAAAGCTCAGCGGATTTAAGAGCTTTGTAGAGCCTGCCGAATTGCGCGTGGAACCCGGCCTGACCGGCGTGGTTGGCCCCAATGGCTGCGGCAAATCCAACCTGTTGGAGGCAATCCGCTGGGTCATGGGTGAAAATTCGCCCAAGAGCATGCGCGGCGGCGGGATGGAAGATGTTATCTTCGCCGGGACCGAAACACGCCCCCAACGCGACTTTGCCGAAGTTGTTTTGCATGCCCGGGACGATGATGGCGAAGAGCTAGAGGTCACCCGCCGGATAGAGCGCGGCGCAGGCAGCGCATACCGCGTGAACGGGCGTGATGTGCGGGCCAAGGACGTGGCGCTGACGTTTGCCGATGCGGCGACGGGCGCACATTCCCCCGCTCTGGTTAGTCAGGGCAAAATTGCTCAGGTGATCGCGGCCAAACCGACCGAACGCCGGCAAATGCTCGAAGAAGCAGCCGGCATTGCCGGGCTGCATGTGCGGCGCAAAGATGCCGAGAGCAAGCTTCGCTCGACCGAGAAAAACCTTGAGCGGCTCGAAGATTTGATGGCCGGGCTGGATTCGCAAATGGCCTCGCTAAGACGACAAGCAAAGCAGGCCGAACGATACAGCAAATTGTCCGAACAGATTAAGGTGGCAGAGGCGCGGCTGTTGTTCGCACGGTGGCGCGATGCCGCTGCTGCTGCTGAGGAAGCCCGCGCGCAAGCCAAAGCCGCTGACGAGCGTGTTGGCACTGCCAAAGTGGCGGCTGACGATGCGCAGAAGGCGCAACATGTTGCCGCCGCCGCGATTGCCGAGGCGCGCGAGGAATTGGCCGACCGGCGCGATGATGCCAGCGCGCATGGCCACCGCATGGCCGCCCTGACCAGCCAGCTTGAGGCGGCCGAACAGCGCTTGGCTGATCTTGATCGGCAAAAAACACGATTAGAAGAAGATCGCGGCGATGCTGATCGGATGACGCGCGACGCCGCCGAAGCTTTGAAGCGGCTGGAAGGCGATATCGCCACCAGCAGCGCCAACCTTGCGCGCGATGAAGCGGCGCGCCCTGCCCTTGCGGCCAAGGCTGAGGATGTCGAACGCGCATCGCGAACCGCCGAACTGGCATTGGCAAAAGCGACCGCAGATCACGCCGGGGTGGAGGCCGAATGGCGCGTTGCAGAGGCCGAGATTGAGCAAGCGCAGGCTCGCCTCAATCGGCTGAATGCAGAGGCAGAACGCCATGAACGCACGCGGCAAGAATTGGGCGATGCGGGCGATCCCGAGGTCGCTGTCATTGCTGCTCGCGGCTCCGCTGAAACGGCAGCAAAGACTGTCGAAGAACTGCGCACGGCATTGAATGATGGTCAGGTGCAAAAAACTGAATTGCAGGAAAAGCGTGACGAGGCAGCCAGCTCTCACGCAGCTGCAAAGGCTGAGCTGGCCGGGGTAGAACGCGAATATCAGGCGCTGGCACGTGACCGCGATGCCCGCGCAAAACAGGCCAAACGCAGCGAAGGTTTGCCGGTGGCGATTGACAGGCTCTCGGTTGAAGCTGGTTATGAACGGGCCATCGCCGCGGTATTGGGCCGCGATGCGAAATCGCCGCTGGGCGCGCCCGCCGAAGATAGCGACGGACGGTTCTGGACCGGCAGCAATGCCCCCAATCAAGTCGCTGACAGCCTGCTCGATCATATTGCCGATTGCCCCGTACAATTGCGCGCAAGGTTGGCCTTGGTGCATTACGCCGCCAGCGACGATGGCCGCACATTGCGGCCCGGCGAATGGTTGGTCACAAAAAACGGCCATTTGCGCCGCTGGGACGGCTTTATCGCTCGCGGTGAAGGGGCCGCAGAAGCAGCGCGACTGGAAGCAGCAAACCGCCTTGCCGAATTGGAGAAACAGCTTCCTGCCCTGCGCAAAACAGCCGAAGCAAGCGAGCGCGACAACCGCGACATTCAAGAGCAATTGAACGCATTGCAGACCGATATGGTCGGTCGCGAACGCAACCTTGGGCAGGCAAGCGATACCGAACGCCAAGCTTTGCGAGCGCTCGACCAAGCAGAGGCAGAGAAGGACCGCTTGGCCAACCGCTTGGCAGAGCTGGAAAATGCCAAGGCAGAACTGAGCGAGCAATTGGCGCAAGCCCAGCATGAGCTGACCGAGGCGACACAGAAACGCGATACTCTGCCCGCGCCTGACATGGGCCGAGCAGCATTGGAAGCATCGCGCGCCAAGCACGAAGCCGCCCGATCTGCGGTGCAATCCGCCGCCGCTGAATTGGCAGCGCATGATCAAGGCTTGGCTGTGGCCCGCGAACGCAATGCCGCCCAAATCTCTGACAAGGCGAGCTGGGAAGCACGTTCTGGCGAAGCGGCACAGCGCATGGCTGCCACCGCTGCGCGACTGGAGGAGATTGACCAGGAACGCGCCGTTGTCGCTGCCAAACCTGCTGGGTTGATGGCAGAGATCGAGCAAGGCGACGTAATGCGTGCCAAGCTGGGTGAAGAGCTCGCCGCGGCGGAGAAAATCGTTGCGACACGGCAAGAGGCAATCAACATCGCCGACCGCACTTTTGCCGAAGCGAATGAAGCCCTCGCCACGGCACGCGAATCTCGTGCTGGATTGGCCGCGCGGGCAGAGAATGAAGAAGGCCGCCGGGCCGAAATGGCGAGAATATCGGGCGAGCGCTTCCAATGCCCGCCGCCACTTTTGGCCGACCGGTTCGAGTTCGACAGCGAGCAAGTGCGCGATTCTACAGCTGAATCAGAAGAAATGGAGCGCCTTACCGCCAGCCGCGAGCGGATTGGTCCGGTCAATCTGGTCGCCGGAGAGGAATTGGCGCGGATCGAGGAAGAGCATGGCTCGAGCGCGGCAGAGCAGGCCGAATTGACCGAAGCAGTCAGCCGGCTGCGCGGATCAATCGGTAGCCTGAACCGCGAAGGGCGCGAGCGATTGCGCGCTGCCTTTGACGAGGTGAACGGTCATTTCCAACGCCTGTTCACCCGGCTGTTTGAAGGTGGCGCAGCGCATCTCGCGCTTATCGACAGCGACGATCCCTTGGAAGCCGGGCTGGAGATATTCGCTCAACCGCCGGGCAAACGACTGCAATCGCTCAGCCTGTTGTCGGGCGGCGAACAGGCGCTGACCGCAACAGCGCTGATCTTTGCCTTGTTCCTGACCAATCCGGCCCCGATTTGCGTGCTGGACGAGGTCGATGCGCCCTTGGATGACGCCAATATTGAGCGTTTCTGCGGCTTGCTCGATTCGATGGTTCAAGACACCAACACCCGCTATCTGATTGTGACGCATAATGCTGTTACGATGAGCCGCATGCACCGCCTGTTCGGCGTGACCATGGCCGAGAAGGGTATTTCGCGCTTGGTCAGCGTCGATTTGGGCCAAGCGGAATTGCTGGCAGCGGAGTAATCCACGCCTGACGTCGCTTCCAATATTTCCTAAATTGAAAAGTGTTTGCGCTCAGGCGTCTAACGCTTGGGCGAGCCGTGAACGGACCGCTTTGAGCTTGGGCAGCAATTCTAGCAAATCAGGCGCAGCATCTGACGCCTCACCAGATGGGCCTCCTGAACCAGCACCACCAGTGCCGTCTGCTTGTGCGCCAATGATCAAATGCGGCGCGGTTTCCACCTTGGCGCTCGCCACTTTAGCAGAGCCTTCACTATCCGCTGCGGCACCCTTGCCCTGCCTCAGCGCAGCTTTGGCACCTTTTAACGTGTAACCTTCGACATTGACGAGTTGGTCGATCCGCTCGACCGTGGCGATATCCTCTGGCCGGTAATAGCGCCTGCCACCGCTGCGTTTGAGCGGCTTCAGCGTCGGGAATTGTTGTTCCCAATACCGCAGCACATGCGCCTTTATCCCGAGAGCCTGGCAAACTTCGCCGATGGTCCTGAGAGCGCCTGCCTCTTTTCCATCGTCAAAGTTAGTCGCCATGGTCAGTCACCCTTCGCAATTCGTTCCTTGAGCAATTGGCTTGCCCGGAACGTCATCACCCGACGCGGGGTGATCGGCACTTCAATCCCGGTCTTGGGATTGCGACCTATTCTTTCGCTTTTGTCGCGCAGAATGAAACTGCCAAAACCAGAAATTTTGACATTCTCGCCATCCGACATCGCATCACACATCTTGGCGAGGATAGCCTCAACCATATCCAGTGATTCAGCGCGAGAAAAACCCATCTTACGATTGATCTTTTCTGCCAGATCCGCGCGAGTAAGCGTACCTACCGAACGCATCATTCGCTTCTCCTTTCAATCAGCACGACCCTGATTGCGCGAAAAGCGTACATAAGAAGTGCATTTTTCGCAACTTACCAGAGAGGTTTGATGTGAATTGTTTATAGTTGGACGAGGCTTGCGCCCCAAGTGAAACCGCCGCCCATTGCCTCAAACATGACCAAATCACCGGCTTTGATCCGTCCATCTTTGCGAGCGACATCAAAGGCGAGAGGCACGGAAGCAGCCGAAGTGTTGGCGTGTTGGTCCACCGTGACCACCACTTTGCTCTCGTCAATTCCCAACTTGCGAGCGGTCGCATCAAGGATCCGTTTGTTTGCCTGATGGGGCACCACCCAGTCCACTTGATCGATAGAAATATCCGCGTTTTCAACTACTTCGCGTAATACTTCGGCAAGATTGACCACGGCATGCCGGAACACTTCACGGCCCTTCATGCGCAGGTGACCGACCGTTTGTGTGGTCGAAGGACCGCCATCGACATAGAGCAAATCATGCTGTGCGCCGTCGGCATGCAATTTGGTTGCGATAACGCCAGCTTGCGGATCGTCAGTTTCCACCGCCTCTAGCACTATTGCGCCTGCTCCATCGCCAAACAACACACACGTTGTGCGGTCTTCCCAATCGAGGATGCGGCTGAAAGTCTCTGCCCCGATAACCAATGCGCGCTTGGCCATGCCCGATCGCAGCATCGAGTCGGCGGTGGCCAATGCGTAAAGAAATCCAGAGCAAACCGCCGCAACATCAAATGCGATGCAGCCATTGCATCCCAATGAATGCTGAACCTTGGTCGCGGTCGCGGGGAAGGTGTTGTCCGGCGTTGCCGTGGCCAGCACGATCAGATCGACATCGCTGGCGTCCATCCCCGCATCGGCCAGCGCCTTGCGCGCGGCATCGGTGGCTAGGGTTGAGGTCGTTTCGGTTTCATCAGCGATATAGCGTTGGCGGATACCGGTGCGCTCAACAATCCATTCGTCGGTGGTGTCGACGCGTGCAGCCAAATCCGCATTGGTGACCTTTTGCGCGGGCAGAGCAGAGCCGCTTCCGCGAAGAATGGAGCGAATCACGCTGTGGGCCCCGCTTCAGATGAATCTTCGGCGTTAGAACCCGTGATAAGTTCGTCCAGCGCAGCCACATCACGCGTAATGCGTTGGGTGAGATTGTTCTCCAGCAGACTGGCGGCCACTGCAACGGCATTGGCCACTCCTGCGGCGGACGCGCTACCATGGCTTTTGACCACCACACCATTCAGGCCCAGGAATACGGCGCCATTGTGATTGTTGGGATCGAGGTGATGTTTGAGCAATTCGGTGGCTGGCCGCGAGACCAGAAACCCGATTTTCGAACGCAAGGAGCTGGTGAATGCTGATCTCAGCAAATCGGTGACGAAGCGCGCCGCGCCCTCGATCGCTTTCAATGCGATATTGCCGGAAAAGCCATCGGTAACCACCACATCCACTTCGCCGCGATTGATCTTGTCGCTCTCTACAAAGCCGTCAAATGACATCGCCAGATTGGTCGCTTCTTGCAATTGCGCCGCCGCATCCCGCAGAGCATCGGTGCCTTTGGTCTCTTCCGTTCCGATGTTGAGCAAACGCACGCGCGGTTCATCACGGCCGGTTAAAATCCGCGAATAAGCAGCGCCCATAATCGCAAATTGCACCAGATTGCGCGTGTTCGCCTCGGTATTGGCACCCAGGTCGAGCATGACCACATCGTCTTCTTCGAGAGTGGGCATGACCGCTGCCAATGCGGGCCGGTCAATGCCGGGCATGGTGCGCAGCGCAAGCTTGCTCATCGCCATCAATGCGCCGGTGTTACCCGCGCTGACCGCCGCGCCTGCATCGCCTTGCTTCACCGCATTGACCGCCAGGCCCATGGATGTGGTTTTGGAACGCCGCAGAGCTTGCGTGGGCTTTTCCTCGCCCCCGACAACATCATCGCAATGGAGAATTTCGGCAACGCCGCGGAGATTTGGATGACTTTCCAGCGCGGATTTGATGCGCGCCTCGTCACCCACAAACAGAAATCGGAATGTGTCGTGGTTGCGGCGAGCAATCGCTGCGCCTTCAACCATCACCCGGACGCCTTCATCACCGCCCATCGCGTCAACTGCGATACACGGCAAACTCATCGACATCTCTCCGAATACAGTCTGTTAGAGACCGACCGCCACAACCTCGCGGCCGTTATAATAGCCGCAATGCGGGCACAGATTGTGCGGGCGTTTCAGCTCGCCACAATTGTTACACTCGTGGAAAGCTTCCACTTTCAACGAATCATGCGCGCGGCGATTTCCGCGGCGGTGTGGCGATACTTTTCTTTTAGGGACAGCCATTCCGGCACCTGTTCCTTAATAACATCTATCAGTTCATGGACCGCTCTAGGACAAGGCCTGTAGCCGCACAAGGTATCGTGCGTGCTTTTCTGGCCCGGTCTTGGCGGGAAAGCGGGCGCTATAGCGGAAAAATCGGGCCTTGCAAGTAGGCTTCTCTCATCATAGATAAGTTGCCAATCAAAACTAAAACGGGCGAGAGTGGAGAATACAATGATTTTACCGGTAAGTTTGAGTGCAGCAGCAGCAGCAGCGATCCTGTCGATCTGGCTGATGGTCCGCGTTGGCCAAGTGCGCAATTCAGAAAAAGTGTCTGTCGGTGACGGCGGAAACGAGCATGTTATCCGCAGAATGCGTGCCCAAGCAAATTTTGTCGAAAGCGCCCCATTTGTGCTGGCTCTGATCGCAGTGATTGAGCTGTCAGGCAAAGGCGAACCATGGCTGCCCTATGTTGCCGGGGTCTATTTCCTGGGACGAATCGCCCATGCATTCGGAATGGAAGCAAATGGTTTCGGCAAAGGTCGCTTTATCGGCACCATTGTAACCTTGCTGACCCTGCTCGGCCTAGCCATCGCGGCAGTGCTGATCGGTATGGGGGTTTTGTAGCGCGCCGTTTGCGTTCTGAACCGATTCTTTAACTAGCTAAGAGCGTAATCGCTGACGAAGGCGTTGGTTTTGCGTTCTTGGCCAAAGGTGCTGGTGGGGCCGTGGCCGGGGATAAAGGTCACGTCCTCGCCCAGCGGCCACAGCTTTTGAGTGATCGCATCGAGCAAGTCCTGATGATTGCCCATGGGGAAATCGGTCCGTCCGATGGAGCCTTGGAACAAGACATCGCCGACAATCGCGAACCGGCTCGGCTCGTGGAAGAACACCACATGGCCCGGCGTGTGGCCGGGGCAATGGATCACGTCCAATTCCAGCTCACCGACGGTGACTTTGTCGCCATCATTTAACCAGCGGTCGGGCTCAAACACTTCGCCATTGATGCCGTATTTCTTGCCATCTTCACCCAGCCGCGAAATCCAAAACCGATCATCTTCTTGCGGCCCTTCAATCGGCAGGCCCAATTCCTTCGCCAAAATGCCGCTTTCGCCGCAATGGTCGATATGGCCATGGGTGATTAGAATTTTCTCCAGCTCGACACCCGCCTTTGCAACTGCCGCTTTCAACATGTCCAGATCGCCGCCCGGATCAATCAAGGCCGCCTTGTTGGTACGGGTGCACCAGATGAGCGAGCAATTCTGCTGCAATGGAGTGACCGGCAGGATCGCGGCTTTCATTGGTGGTACTGGTTTGGCTGTGTCAGTCATGGGCGTCGATGTGGCGGTTGATAGCTCCGATTGCAACGGTCTACTCTATTCCTAGACCCCGCTCCATCATGGCCCCTCCCCATTATGAGCAAGTTGCAATGCCTCGCTCAGCTTCTATGGTGCACGCCAATCCAAACCAATCGACACTCGCGGGATCGCATGGCGCACTCATTTTTAATGAGCCGCGCTGAATATAACCGCATAGCAAAAGCGAATTGATAGCCACCTATGTCATCATCCAGCGATCTTCCGATCGAGCCGCCAATTGTCGACCTTCCGATTGGCACCCATGACAACGGATTTTACGACGGGTTCAGCCGCTCGGTAACAATCCCATCCAAGATAATTGTCGCATTGATCATCATGTGGGCGATCTTTTTCCCGGTCAGCGCGAATGAAACGCTCGGTGTCGCAAATTCGACCATCATTGCCGATTTCAGCGGTTGGTATGTCTATCTCGTCGCGGTCTTGATGGTGGTCTGCTTGGGTCTGGCTTTGTGGCCTGCATCAGGAAAATTGCGAATTGGCGCGCCGGGCGAGAAGCCAGAATTCTCGCGCTTCTCATGGTTCGCTATGTTGTTTGGCGCAGGAATCGGTATCGGCATGCTGACCTATTCCACGGGCGAGCCACTGGCCCATTTTGCCAACAATCCTGATATCATTCGCGGTGCAATTGAGGCGCAATCGGCAGAAGCTGTGCGCCCCGCTTTCATCTACACCTTCCTGCATTGGGGCTTTGGCGCGTGGTGCACCTATGCATTGGTGGGTCTGGCGATTGGCTATGTCTCCTACCGACGCGGTCTACCGCTGACGATTCGATCCAGCCTGTGCCCGCTGTTTGGTCAAAGACTGACCGGCTTTGCCGGACATGCCGTCGATGTGGTTGCGGTGGTGGCGACCATTCTTGGTGTCTCGGTTACGATGGGCTTGGGGGTTGAACAATTTATTGCTGGCCTGAACCGGGTTGGCTTTGGAGACTGGTTGCTGGCCGCCGATGGTTCGTCCAGCGTTGCAGCCATTGTGACCGCTTTGTTGGTTCTGGTGGGTGCCTCCACCGTCAGCGCATTGTCCGGTGTGGGGCGCGGAATTAAGTGGCTGTCCAACCTCAACATGGGGCTGTCCTTTGCTCTGCTCGCTCTGTTTCTAGTCGCCGGATCGGGCATCTATGGCTTGACCCTGTTGGCGACCGGTATCTGGGATTATTTCATCACTCTGCCCGTCAATTCTCTGACCTTGTTCAGCGATGCTGGTGATGCCACCAGCGCCGCTCTGGTCCAATGGCAGCTTGATTGGTCGGTGTTCTATTGGGCGTGGTGGATCGCCTTTGCGCCGTTTGTGGGCATGTTCATAGCCCGCATTTCGCGCGGGCGCACGATCCGGGAATATGTGATCGGAGTGGCTTTGGTGCCCTCGCTGATGTGCTTTGCCTGGATGGCGATTGCCGGCGGCACAGCGATTGATTTGGAGCTAAGCGGGCAAGCAGGAGGAGCGATCATCAACTCCGGCATCTCGGACCAATTGTTTGCAACATTGGCCGTCTTACTCAGCCCAGAGGTCGCTTGGCTTGTGTCTGGCTTGGTGGTGGTCTTGCTGATGACCTATCTGATCACCTCTGCGGACAGCGCCATACTGATCATCAATACCATCAATGGTGCTGGCGATGACGAGGGATCGCGCCGCTATCACATCCTGTTTTGGGGAGCAGCGCTGGCATTTATGGTTGGCTCGATGCTGATTTTGGGCGGAATTGACGCGATCCGGATCACTATGATCATTGGCGCTTTGCCTTTCTCCTTTGTCGTCGCATTGATGGCGATCTCCATCATCAAGGCGATTGTCTATGATTTGATCCGACAAAAGCACGGCGTGCCAACAACGGCTGCGGCGTGCGAGGAATGGGATGGGAAAGTATTGGGGGCCGAATAGCTCTCCCTACTTAACGCCCCTTTGATAGAGTAAATATCTATCAATTTGCGTTGTCTTGGAAATACTTCAATTGATATTCGCCAGCGCCACAGTCAAACTATGAATAAAGCCGACCGTTGCTTGAATATACACATCAAGACTTCAAACAATTTGCCCCCTCGCACTTCGTGTTGTTATTTTGCAACAACCCCAGACCCTATCCGTAAATCTTAAGGATGGGCTGTGGCCGGACCACGGACAGCTTGATACCGGCTCTTACAAAGCTGCGGATCTTTGGTTTTCGCGGGCTTTTTATTCAAATCCGCAGACAGTTCTTTGTCGCGGATCGTAAAAAATGTCTCAGGGGACAAATTACATGATTAAGTTTGTAAGCGGCGCGTCAGCCAGCGCGCTAGCTATTGCCATCGCATCACCTGCGGTTGCGCAGGACGCGCAAGACGCTCCAGCTGCTGAAGAGCAAGCGGGCGGTGTGCCCACCATCGTTGTGACCGCGCAAAAGCGCAGCCAAGATTTGCAGGACGTACCAGTGTCCGTGTCTGCAATCGGCGAAGAAGCGCTTGATGAATTGAACATCGCGACCTTCGAAGATTATCTTGAGCAGCTGCCAACGGTTACCGCTGGCGGCAGTGGCCCGGGGCAGAGCACGATCTACATTCGCGGTCTTGCCTCCACCACACCAAACCTGACCACCGCCGGTGTTGCAGGCCTTGCACCCAACGTTGCGCTGTATCTGGACGAGCAGCCATTGGCGCAGCCCGGCCGTAACCTTGACGTTTACGCTGCCGACATGGCGCGTATCGAAGTTTTGTCGGGCCCACAGGGAACGCTGTTTGGCGCGAGCTCGCAAGCCGGTGTTGTCCGACTGATCACCAACAAGCCTGATCTTGGCGGATTTGATGCGGCATTCAATGCTGGCGTGTCCTTCACCAAGGGCGGCGAAAGCAGCTATAAAGCGGACGTCATGGTCAATGTGCCGGTCACCGACACTTTCGCATTGCGCGGCGTCGTCTATCTTGATGACCAAGGCGGATATGTCGACAATATCGCTGGCACCCGCAACCTTTCTGAAAGCGCGCGCTTCCGCCCCGCTGGCACGGTTCGCAGCAATGGCGTTGCGGTCAGCCCCTTGCGCGGCGGCTTCCAAGCCGGTGCGGATCTGACCAATGTCACATTCCTTGACGCCGACAATGCCGGCATCGCTCAGGATGATTTCAACGACACACAATATGCTGGCTTCCGCGCCACCGCATTGTGGGAAATCACCCCCGATTGGACAGTAACCCTCGCCCATTCACGCCAGAGCGTTGAGAGCGACGGCGTGTTCTTTGCCGATCCTGAACTGGGTGGTTTGGGCGACCTCGAAGTCCAACGTTTCGAACAAGATCGTCTGGAAGATGATTTCTCCAACACAAGCTGGACCGTCGAAGGACGTTTGGCCATGTTGGATGTGGTTTACACCGGTGCCTATACCGACCGTCAAACCGAACAGCGCGTCGATTACACCGACTATTTGTTCGTGGGTCAGTATTTGCCTTATTACATCTGCGATGGCGGCGTGAGCTATCCGGGTGCAGCCAATGATCCAGCCGGTGTCTGTCAGGCGCCGAACCTTTATGTGAACTCGGTCAGCGACACGACCGTATTCACTCAGGAACTGCGGTTCAGCACTCCACAGGAAAACCGCTGGCGCGTAACTGCTGGCGGATTTTACTCCGACCTGGAACTGAAAGAGCGTAATGACTTTGCCTATCCGGGCAATGTTATCGCACAGCCATTTGGCGCGTTCGCACCCAACTTTCCGCAAGAAGGGTTCACGACCGTTGACGGTCCCTTCCCTGCTGAAACGATCTTCCGCAACGATATTCGCCGGACAGATAAGCAGTGGGGCATTTTTGGCGAGGCGAGCTTTGATATCGTCCCTGACTTGCTGACGCTGACCTTGGGCGCTCGTTATTACGATATCGAGGTTGATTTCGAAGGCAGCGCCAACGGATCGTTCTGTAACTCTGGCGCGGCGCAAGATGCCAATGCCTTTGGTACCGACATCAACGATTTGTATGATGGCGATGGCCAGTTCACCTTTATTGGATCGTGCAACGCAGCCCTGCGCCAGACATTCGATCTGGATGACAGCTTGGCCGACATTCAGGCCGCTGGCCTTTCCGCCACACAGGCGCAGCAAGTGTTCAACGCGGTCCGCGCACCGGACACAGCGCAGACCGATGGCTTCATCTACAAGGGCACGCTGACCGTGACCCCGAATGAAGACACATTGTTCTATGTCACCTATTCAGAGGGCTTCCGTCCCGGTCTGCTTAACCGACCAGGCGGCGCGACCAATGGTGCAGGCTTTACTGTCCCGTTTGAGCTGCAAACCGATGAAGTGCAGAATTATGAGCTTGGTTGGAAGTTGGACCTTGCCGATGGCCAGTTCCGCTTCAACGGCAGCGCATTCTATGTCGACATCAGCAATCTGCAAACGACCATCTTTGACCCCAGCATCACCAATCTGTTCTTCTCGGCCAATGCCGCAGACGCAGAGATCAAGGGCGTCGAAGCGGACTTCACCTTTGCACCCTATTCCGCACCGGGCCTGACTGTAGCCGGCGCCTTCTCGATCCTCGATACAGAGATTACTGAGGTGCTGATCCCGACCGCCGATGTTATCGCCGGTTCTGAGCTGGCCTTCGCACCATCTTTCCAGGGCAATCTGCGGGTGCGTTACGAATGGGATTTGTCGGACACTCTGGAAGCTTATATCCAGCCACAGATCAGCTATTCTGCATCGAAGGTCACCGACGTGATCGAGATCAACAAGCTTGCACTGGATAGCTACACCATCGTCGACATGGCCGTTGGTGTGTCGAACGAGAATTGGCGTTTTGAGCTGTTCGGCGACAATCTGTTTGACGAGCGCGCGCAAATCTCGGGCAATTTTGTCAATGACCGTGCACGGATCACCACCAACCGTCCAATGACGATCGGTTTCCGGGTCGGCTACGACTACTGATCCACACGACTGACAACGCGAATAACAATGCAAACGGTGGAGGCGGGCCTGCAATCGCGGGTTCACCTCCACCGTTTTGCTTTGTAGGGACATTGTATGGCTGATCGCGACCAAACCCTCCAAGCAGCGCAGGCAGCGCTTCAGGCCGGCAAATTTGCTGAGGGGCAGGCACTGGCTGCTACTCTGCTGGAGGCTGACGCGGCTGACGCAGAGGCGCTGTATATTGCTGCGGTTGCGGCCCGCTACACCGAAGATCTGGACGCCGCAGAGGCGTATTTGCAGCGTCTGCATCTGGCCATGCCCGAATATGGCCGCGCATGGCAGGAACAAGGCCATTTGGCTCTGGCGAGGGCCGACGACGGCCGGGCATTGGATGCCTTTGCCCGCGCCACCAAATTCAACCCGGCCTTGGAGGCAAGCTGGCGCGAACAGGCTCGCTTGCTGGGCGAGGCTGGAGCAACTGGACAGGCCCAAGCCGCCAGTGCTCAACATCAACGCTTGGCCCGGCTGCCGCGCGAATTGCTGGCGGTGACCAACCACCTTGCCGAGGGACGCTTGCTGCGCGCAGAGGAAGTGTGCCGCTACTATTTGCGCCAGCACCCGCGCGATGTCGAAGGCATGCGATTGCTCGCCAAGATCGGTATCGATTTGGGCATTCTGGATGATGCGGAATTCTTGCTTGAAAGCGCGGTCACATTTGCGCCCGACGATATTCAGCTGCGGCTGGATTACATCGATGCCTTGCGGCGGCGGCAGAAATTTGCCGAGGCGCTGACCCAAGCCCAACAATTGCACGAGCGTGATCCAGATAACCCGCTGTTCCAATCGCGGCTGGCGATCGAGAGCATTCAAAGCGGTGACTTTGCCCAAGGGCTCGAACTGTTCGATGCGGTTTTGGCCAAACTGCCCAATGATCCAACCAATCTGACCAGCAAAGGTCATGCGCTGAAAACCACTGGCGCTCGCGATGATGCGATTGCCAGCTATCGCGCCGCGATTGCCGCAAAACCTGACCATGGCGATGCGTGGTATGCGCTGGCCAACCTCAAGACCTATCGCTTTGACGATAGCGAGATTTCCGCCATGCGCAGCCAAGTTGCGCGCACCGATCTGGCATTTATGGACCGGGTTCACCTGTCCTTCGCGCTGGGCAAGGCGCTGGAAGATCGTAACGATTATGAAGCCAGCATCGGCTTTTACGAACAGGGCAATTCATTAAAGCGTGCCCAAACCCGCTATAGCGCTGACGCGATGAGCGCGGAGCTGGCCAAGCAGCGCGAACATTGCACTGCCGAATTGTTTGCCAAGCATGTGAGTGACCAAGCAGAATCTGGTGAAGCGTCGGGCCACCCAGCCCCCGATCCCATCTTTATTCTGGGCCTACCGCGCGCAGGCTCAACCCTGCTCGAACAAATTTTGGCCAGCCACTCGCAGATCGATGGCACGCTGGAACTGCCCAACATCTTGGCGCTGGCACACCGGCTGAGGGGGCGCAAAGCGGGGGCATCGCTCTATCCGCAAATCCTGCATGATCTAAACGCGGAACAGCTGGAGAAATTCGGCGCTGCTTTCATTGAAAACACCCGCATCCATCGCCAAGGCGCTCCGTTCTTCATCGACAAAATGCCGAACAATTTTCGCCATATTGGGCTGATCCATCTGATCCTACCCAATGCAAAAATCATCGATGCCCGCCGCGACCCAATGGATTGCTGTTTCTCCGGCTTCAAGCAATTGTTCGCCGAGGGGCAGGAGTTCACTTATGGCCTCGAAGAAGTGGGCCGATATTACTCAGATTATGTCGATCTGATGGACCATTGGGACGCGGTGCTGCCGGGCAAAATTTTGCGGGTTAGCCACGAGGATGTCCTTGATGATCTGGAGGGACAAACCCGCCGGATGCTGGAATATCTCAACCTGCCATTTGAAGAGGTTTGCCTGAGTTTCCACAAAACCGATCGCGCGGTCCGCACCGCCTCTAGCGAGCAAGTGCGTGAACCGATCAACCGCAAAGGGCAGAATGCGTGGAAGCCATTCGAGCAATGGCTGGGCCCGCTCAAAGATGCCTTACGCAATCAAACCTAAAGCGCTCCTCAGCCCTAAATCTTGCCGCCCTTCCACACAACGCGGCCAATCAATTCAACTTCATCACCCCCCACTTCAACCGTGGGGTAGGCCATATTCTGTGAGAGCAAGGCCAATCGCCCCTGCCCGGCCGACGCAACCCGTTTGACCATCAAACTGTCGCCCAAGCGCACGACATAGACTCCGTCGCGGAACGGGCGCTTGCTGGTATCAACCAGAATCTCATCCCCATCGCGCAGCATCGGTTCCATACTGTCTCCCTCGACCGAAACCGATGACAAATCGGCATCTCCCAAGCCGTTTTCGCGCAGCCAGCGCTTGGAAAAGCGGAAACTGTCAAAGGGTTGCTCGCCCACGTTAAAGGCACCCGGCCCAGCAGAGGCACCAACATCCAAACGCGGCACTTCGAGCCATTGATTGTCATTGTCGGGCCGGTTCGGCGCAGACTTGAGCAGCTTTTTCCTGTCATATTTATAGGATTTTTCCTCTGGCGACCCTAGCTCCGATTCGTCCACTCCGAAATAGTCGGCCAAGGTCCTTCGATCGCGCTCCTCCAGCTTTCGCGGAGAGCCTCGATTAATGAATTGCTGTAGATAGGCAGGGTTACGTCCGATCAAGTCGGACAGTCTAGCCAGACTTGCGCCTTGCTCTTTCGACAATTCAAACAGCCGCGCGCGGGCACCTGAGAGACTCGGTTTCGGAATTTTAATCATTCACACTTCCTATACGTAGGATTTTTCCTAGATAAGTAGGATTTCTTGGAGGACGAATCGCCATCCACCGATTCGCTAGAAGAAGCAGCAAAGGAGAATCGCATGCTGATCCGATCCATCGAAAAATTCCTCCGTCAGTATGATATGCCCGCCACCAAATTTGGACAGATGGCTGCACAGGACCCCCGATTTGTCCTTGATCTACGCATGGGCCGAATCCCGCGCGAAAGGACTCAAATTCGCATAGAACGTTTCATGAACGATTACATCGCAAATCTGCAGGAGCCTGCCCATACGAACTGAAATTCTGCCGCTGGATGCCCAGTATAAGAGCCGCAAAGTGCGCACCCGCCGCTCGTTCGGGGATCGCGTTCGCGAGGCACTGCCGTCGCTGGCGCAGGGCCAAGCCAAACTGATCTCGCATCAGGAAAAGGCCTGGGCCAGCATTACCTTTGCCGGCACGCGGCATGAATTTGTCCTGTTGTTTGATAGTGCGCGCGCGATTGAGATGGGCGAAGAGCTGATCGCGATACTGCCCGATCACGAATTTGCTATTCCCGGCCAATTGGTCGCCGAAGCCAGCGTCAGCAGCGTCGATCACACTCTCCAGCTTGAACCTCGGTTAGAGGTCAAGATCACGCTGCTATTGTTGAGGAAGCCTAAGCCGCACGCCAGCGCCCGATCACCCGAATGCGGACAATTGCTCATCTCTTCCATCGCTATGCGAACACCTGTGCCAATCAGGCAAGGCCTCTCCCGAAGCGAAGCAATCAATATCCGCGTGCGGGATCAAACACCGGCGCGACCGGCTGTCCGCTGCGATATTTTGCCAGATTGTCGAGGAATCGATCGGCGCTGCGTTGGAACATTTTTTCCTGCGCCCTGCCCGACAGATGCATCGAGATATGGGCATTATCCAGCGTCCACAGCGCATGATCCTCGGGCAGTGGTTCAGGCGTTGTCACATCCAGAAACGCACCGCCGATTGCCTTTGCCTGCAGGGCCTCAACCAGAGCAGGCTGATCAATCACCGCACCGCGCGCGATATTGACCACCACCGCGTCAGATTTCATCGCTGCAAGCTCGCTTTCGCCGATCATCGCGTCGGTTTCGGGCGTGGCTGGCACCGCGAGGATGATCCAGTCGAACTCGCCCAATTGGCTGCGCCATTGATCGGGGGTGAGCACGCCCTCGCCTCCCGAACGACGAACGACGGTAACATCGATGTCAAAGCCTTCGAGCCGCGGCTTGATCAGCTGACCAATCGCGCCGTAGCCCAGCAGCAGAGCCTTGCTGCCGGCCAATTCGCGCTTGCCGGGGCTGTCCTGTAGCCATTCCTTGCGGTCCTGCGCCCGCATCACATCGCGGTATCCCTTGGCGATGTTAAGCATCCCCATCACGACATATTCGGCGATGGTCAGCGCGTTAATCCCGGCCCCATTGGTGACAGTTATCCCGCGATCAAGCAGCACATCCATCGGCAAGAAATCCAGCCCTGCATAGATTGAGTTCAGCCATTTGAGGTTCTTCGCCGCGCGCAGCGTTTCCACCATCGCGTCTTGTTCATACATATCGAACCAGCCGATTTCGGCCTCGGGAACGGCCTCCAGCGCCTCTTCCTTGGTCATGAACCAGCGCACATCGACATCATCGGGCAAGCGCGGTTCGAGCAGCGGGCGGATCAAGCCCGATATTGCTAGAATTGTCATAATTTCCACTCCCAACCCAGCGGGTCGCCGTCCATCATCTCAACACCCTTTGCGGCGAGCTCGTCGCGAATCGCGTCGGATGTGGCAAAATCCTTGTCAGCGCGAGCGGATTTGCGGCGCAGCAATGCATCCTCGATCTCTGCCTCACTCATTTGTGCGTCCTTGGGCCGGATGCGCAAATCGGTGCGCGCCAGATCAAACAGACCCAAGCCCAACACGCCGTCCATATACTCGACCACAGCGCGTTTGATCGCGGCATCGACCTTCTTGGTCGCAAGCCCATCTTCCAGTGCAGTCAAAGCAATCGCCGTGTTCAGATCGTCGGATATGGCAGTTTCAAACTTCTCCAACACGGGCGCGAATTTGGGATGATTAATCGCTCCGCCTGCTGGTGCATCGGCCAATCTCTCAACCAGCATAACTATCCGTTTCAGCCGGGTCAGAGCCGCTTGCAGCCCATCCCAGCTAAATTCCAGCTCGCTGCGGTAATGCGCTTGCAAGCACATCATCCGATAGGCGAGCGGATGAAACCCGCGATCAACCAGCGTTTGCAGGACCAGAAAATCGCCGGTCGATTTCGACATTTTGCCGCGTCTGTCGATCAGGAAATTGTTGTGCATCCAGATCTTGGCCGCGCTGTCGGACGAGCAATTGTGCGCTTGGTTCTGCGCAATTTCATTGGGGTGGTGAATTTCGCGGTGATCAATCCCGCCGGTGTGAATATCGAACGGATGGCCGAGCAATTCTGCGCTCATCACGCTGCATTCCAAATGCCAGCCGGGCGCACCCTTGCCCCATGGACTGTCCCATTCCATCTGGCGCGTTTCCCCCGCCGGCGTCTTGCGCCAAATCGCAAAGTCGGCCGCATTGCGCTTACCATCGACGGTCTCGATCCGGGCCTCACCCTCTTCGGTCACCGCGCGCGCAAGCCGTCCATATTCAGGCACTGTTGAAACGTCGAAATAGAGCCCGCTGTCGAGCTCGTAACAATGCTTGTCCGCCATCGCCTTGCCCCATTCGATCATGCCCTCGACATAATCGGTGGCGCGCGGATGGGCGGGTTTGCGCACATTCAACCGGTCCAGATCGGCCTCAAAAACCTCTTGGTAATAGCGCGCAATATCCCACGCGCTTTTGCCTTGAGCAGCGGCGGCCTTCTCCATCTTGTCGTCGCCTTCATCGGCGTCGCTGGTCAAATGACCGACATCGGTGATGTTGATGACATGGGACAATTTCAGCCCCTTGTGGCTCAATGTGCGGCCCAAAGTATCGGCAAATATATAGGCGCGCATGTTGCCGACATGCTGGTAATTGTAGACCGTTGGCCCGCAGGTATAGACGCGCGCCTCACCGGCGTGGACGGGGGTGAAGGTTTCCAATTCGCGGGTGAGCGAGTTGAACAGTTTGAGCGGTGCGTCAGTCATGATGGGGGCTTTGGCGAGGCTGGCGCTCTGCGTCAATTATCTCGTCATTGCGAGGAGCCTGAAAGGCGACGCGGCAATCCACAAAACGCCGCCAATAATTGCACTGGATTGCTTCACCCAAAAACAGATTTGGGTTCGCAATGACGGAGCTAAAATCCGAGAAACTTGACCTGTTCGTCCAGCGGCACCCGCTCACGCTCGTAATTGTTCACCGGTGCATCGGGATCGCGATACCCAATCGCCATCCCGCAGAAGAACATATAGCGTTCATGGTCCAGCCCAAGATGGTCGCGGATCACATTGGCATAAAGCGCCATATATTCCTGATAACAACTATCCAGACCCTCTTCGCGCAACAGCAATGCCACCGACTGCAACCACATGCCCGTGTCGGACCATTGCGCTTCCTTCATCAGGCGCGGGAAGTAGACGAACATGACCGCTGGCGCGTCAAAGCTGGTCGCATTGCGCATCATCGCTTTCATCCGGCCCTCGCCATCATCGCGCGCGATATTCATTGCGCCGAACATGCCTTTGGAAACAGCGTTGAGGCGCTGCTTATAGGCGTCCTCATCACCCGGAGCAGACCAGCTATACTCAGCCTCTTGCGGCGGCGTGGTGGTGATCTTGGCCTGCAAATCCTTGAGCGGTTGCCCGGTTAGCACGGTTGCTTCCCATGGCTGGTAATTGCAGCCAGAGGCGGCCCAGCGCGCAGTGTCCATGACGCGGCGCAAGGTTTCCAGTTCAACCGGCTTGTCGAGATATTCGCGCACAGAGCGGCGCGATGTGACGGCTTCGGTTACGTTCATTTTATTCGACTTCCTTTTCCCGTCGCTTGGCGAGCTTCTCAACACGATCATGATCAATCCAGATCAAAATCAATCCAACAGCACCACCGGCAACAAAGATGAAACCATTTGTAGCTCGGCTAAAAATCTCGGCGACGGCATCTTTTGGAAGAAAAGGGAGTAAAATCATCGCTGCAAACACAAACACAGCTGCGCCCTCGCCCACTCCCGTGATTAACCGCCGATCACCATGTCTAACCCAATTGCGCCTAGCAATCGCATAAACTACGGTCCAAATAATTGACCCATACAGGAAAATTTTATCTGATCCGGCAGAAAGAACAGCCGAGGCGGCTAAAGGAAGCTTCGGCCAAAAAAGTCCAATCACTACCATAGAAAACGCACATGCCAGGTAGAATGCCACCCAAATCAGATTTTTTGCTCTAAGCTCTTGGATCGCCAAAAAAAGGGGAGTGACGGCCGCACTCCAGAGAAAGAGTGTAAGACCCGGACTAAGACCATCGAGGTTAATCACCGCCGCTTGGGGCCTTTTTCTTCGTCAAACAGCTCCGCGAGCTGCTCCATAATCGTGCCGCCCAGCTGCTCGACATCCATGATCGTCACCGCGCGGCGATAATAGCGCGTCACATCATGGCCAATGCCAATCGCGACCAATTGCACGGGCGAGAATTTCTCCACCCACTCAATCACAGAGCGCAAATGGCTCTCCAGATAGCCAGCGCTGTTCACGCTGAGAGTGGAATCATCGACCGGCGCACCGTCGGAAATTACCATTAGAATGCGGCGATCCTCGCGCCGACTCATCAATCGGTTGTGCGCCCACATCAGCGCCTCTCCATCGATGTTCTCTTTCAGCAGGCCTTCGCGCATCATCAGGCCCAGATTGCGACGCGAGCGGCGCCACGGATCATCGGCGCGTTTGTAAATGATATGGCGCAGATCATTGAGGCGCCCCGGCGTGGACGGCTTGCCATCGGCGAGCCATTTTTCCCGCGACTGTCCGCCCTTCCATGCCCGCGTTGTAAAGCCGAGAATTTCGGTCTTAACCCCGCTGCGTTCCAGCGTGCGTGCCAGAATATCCGCGCTGATCGCGGCCATAGAGATCGGGCGACCGCGCATAGAGCCTGAATTGTCGATCAGCAGAGTGACGATGGTGTCTTTAAACTCGACATCGCGTTCTGTCTTATACGCCATCGACGTGCCGGGAGAGACAACCACGCGCGACAATCGCGCCGCATCAATAATCCCGTCTTCCTGATCGAAATCCCAACTGCGGTTTTGCTGCGCCATCAGCTTGCGATGCAGCCGGTTGGCCAGCCGGGTCACAATGCCTTGCAGTCCGGTAAGCTGGCTGTCGAGATAGGCGCGCAGCCGGTCCAATTCTTCTGAATCGCACAGATCGCTCGCGTCGACTTCCTCGTCAAAACCCTCGGTATAGGCGCGGTAATCGGTGCCATCGCCAATCGGGCCTTGCGGACGATTGGGACGCACAGGCATCATGCCCTCGTCACCTTCATCGCCCGGCTCGCCATCGGCCATTTCCTGGTCAGAGGAGGATTCCGCTTCGCCTTCGCCCTGGTCTTCGCCTTCGGAAGATTCGCCGGCCATCTCGGAGGCTTGCGGATCGCCTTCGCCCTGTTCGTCCTCGCCGTCTTGCTGTTCTTCGTCCTGGCCTTCTTCGTCCTCTCCCTGATCATCGCTTTCGCCATCATCAGGGGCATCGGTTGGCTGGGTCAAATCGAGCTGGCGCAACATATCGAGCGAGAGCGATTGAAACGCTTCTTGATCATCGAGCGACAGAGCAAGCGATTCAAAATCCTTGCCGACCTTGCTTTCGATGAATTCGCGAACCAGCTCCACACCCGCCTTGGCAGTGTCAGGAATGGCCTGTCCGGTCAGTTTTTCACGCAGCATCAGCGACAGCGCAGTTTGCAGCGGCACGTCGTCTTGGGCTTGCGCTCGCGAAATCGGATCAGAAGCCGTCCGCAACTCAACCGCTGCATCAAGATTGGCCCGCATCCCGCTGAAATTGTTGGAGCCTAGCGCCTCGTAACGCGCTTGCTCGATCGCATCGTAACAGGCCCGTGCGGTCGCTTCTGGCGGAGCATTCTTGCCATGCAGACCTTCGTTATGGTGGCGCAGTTTCAGCGCAAAACTATCGGCAAAGCCGCGCGCTTCGGTGACTTGGTCCTGCGGCAGATCGCGCCCCGGCAATGGCACACGGAAATGGTGGCCAGAGGAGGATGGCTTATCCGCGCTCCACGCGACTTCGACATCGGCTTCGCGCGCAATCGCCCGGCTTGCGCCGGTCAGCACATGCTTGAATTTGTCGAGAGGTGTTTCTTCAGCCAATCAATCGTGCCCGCTACAGGGATGGTCCCGGGATGGAATTATCCCGTGATGCTTTGGCCGGTCTTTTCCCAATCAGCAAGGAAACCTTCAATCCCCTTATCTGTCAGTATGTGATTGAACAGCGATTTGATCACCTTGGGCGGCGCGGTCATCACATCGGCACCAATCTTGGCGCTTTCCAGAACATGGGTGACGTGGCGAACCGATGCGACCAAAATTTCGGTCTCAAATCCGTAATTGTCATAGATCAGGCGGATGTCGCTGATCAAATCCATCCCATCAAAGCCATTGTCATCATGCCGCCCGACAAAGGGTGAGATGAAGCTTGCTCCGGCCTTCGCCGCCAACAGCGCCTGATTGGCAGAGAAGCACAGGGTGACATTCACCATCGTGCCATCTTCGTTCAGCGCCTTGCAGGTTTTCAACCCGTCAATCGTCAGCGGAACCTTGATGCAGACATTGTCCGCAATCTTGCGCAGAACCTCTGCCTCTTTCATCATGGTGGCATGATCCAGAGCGACCACTTCGGCGGAAACCGGCCCATCGGTCAGGGCGCAAATCTCGCGGGTCACTTCCATGAAATCGCGGCCCGACTTTGCAATCAGAGACGGGTTGGTGGTGACCCCATCGAGCAGGCCGGTGGCGGCCAATTCCTTGATGTCGTCAATCTCGGCAGTGTCAGCGAAGAATTTCATGGGGTTCGGGCTCCGGTTTAAGTCAGCGATTCTCGAACGCTTTCTATACTGGCGAGGCGCCCGCTGACCAGCCTTGCCCGGCCAATACCCACCGCTGCGCAATCGCGCGCCATCCCGGCACAGCAAGCAGCATAGAAGCGGCAACCGGCAGCAATGTGACAACAACGCAAGAACGCATCTTGCCGGAAGGCCTTGCGCGCTCCCATATAGACGCCATGCACCGCGTCCGCCTTCTTGTGTTCAACCGAGCGCTCAGCGTGCTCGACTATAGCGTGCCCGATGGCATGGCGGTTGAGCCCGGGTCGGTCGTGATCGCGCCCTTGGGACCGCGCCAGATCACCGGCATTGTTTGGGAGCCCGAGCGGCTGGCAGGCGAGGAAGTGCCTGCATCAAAGCTGCGCCCCATTCGCGAGGTTCTGCCGGTAAAGCCGCTATCCGCGCCATTGCGCCGGTTGATCGAGTGGACCGCGGATTATTACTGCGCACATATGTCCTCGGTCGCTCGGATGGTTATTTCCAGCGGCGGCGCGATCGGCGGGCCCGCGACGATGACTGAATACCGGCTAAGCGGAGCAGAGGCGGACCGGATCACGCCAAAACGCGCGCAGGCTTTGGAAAAATTGGTCGGCGAACAAGGTACCATTCGCGAGCTGGGCGCGATTGCGGGCGTATCCGACGGCGTGCTGCGCGGAATGGTGGGCACCGGTCTGATCGAGCCGGTGACGGTTGCGATTGACCGGCCCTTTCCTCGCGCAGAGGCGGACCATGATACACCCGACCTATCGGCTGACCAAAGCGAGGTGGCAGACCGGTTGACGCAGGCTGTGGCGGCGCAGGACTTTGCCCCCTTCCTGCTCGACGGGGTGACCGGATCAGGCAAGACAGAAGTGTATTTTGAGCCGGTCGCAGAGGCGATCCGCATGGGCCGCCAAGTGCTCGTCCTGCTGCCCGAAATCGCCCTGACCGAGGCATTTCTAACCCGGTTTGAACGACGCTTTGGCGCGGCACCAGTGTTGTGGCACTCCTCGCTCAAATCCACCGAACGCCGCCGCGCATGGCGCGCGATCAGCGATGGGTCGGCGCAAGTGGTGGTCGGTGCGCGCTCTGCCCTGTTCCTCCCCTATGCCAATCTCGGCCTGATCGTGGTGGATGAGGCGCATGAGGTCAGCTTTAAGCAAGATGACGGGGTGCGATACAATGCGCGCGACGTGTCGGTGATGCGCGCCCGGTTCGAGAAAATTCCGGTGATCCTCGCCAGCGCCACCCCGGCGCTGGAGAGCCTGCAAATGGCCGAGAGCGGGATTTACGAAAAGCTCGACTTGCCCAGTCGGTTTGGCGGCGCGCAATTGCCCAGTATTCGCACCATTGATTTGACGCTGGAAAAACCGGGATCGGGCCGTTGGCTCGCCCCGCCATTGGTCGCCGCATTGGAAGATCGGCTAGCCAAGGGCGAGCAATCGCTGCTGTTCCTCAACCGGCGCGGCTTTGCTCCGCTGACGCTGTGCCGCAATTGCGGTTACCGCTTCAAATGCCCCAATTGCAGCGCGTGGCTAGTCGAACACCGCCTGTCGCGCCGCCTGTCGTGTCACCATTGCGGGCATGAAACGACCCCGCCCCAGACCTGCCCCGAATGTGGCGAACCCGATTGCTTGGTCGCCTGCGGGCCGGGCGTGGAGCGGATCGCGGATGAAGTGGCAGAGATTTTGCCCGAGGCGCGCGTCGCCATCGCGACATCAGATACGCTGAATTCCCCTGAACGCGCCGCTGCCTTTATCGCTCAGGCAGAGGCCGGCGGGATTGACGTGATTGTGGGAACGCAATTGGTCACCAAGGGCTTCCACTTTCCAGAGCTAACTCTGGTCGGCGTTGTCGATGCCGATTTGGGATTGGAGGGCGGCGATTTGCGCGCTGCCGAACGCACCTATCAACAAATCGCCCAAGTTGCCGGACGCGCGGGTCGCGGGGCCAAGCCGGGCGAAGTCTTGCTGCAAACGCGGCACGGCGATGCGCCCGTTATTGCCGCTCTGGTGGACGGGGATCGCGACGCCTTTTACGCCGCCGAAACAGAGGCACGGCGCGATGCTGGCGCTCCACCATTTGGCCGTTGGGCTGCGATTATTATCTCGTCAGAGGATGACCGCGAAGCGCGCGAAGCCGCCAATCGGCTGGGCAGCGGACGGCCGCATCATGATGATCTGATGGTGCTCGGCCCGGCCCCCGCTCCGCTCGCCCTGTTGCGTGGCCGCTATCGCTATCGCTTCTTGATCAATGCGCGGCGGAGTGTGGAATTGCAGAAGATCATCGCCGGGTGGCTGGACGCGTTTCAATTCCCACCCGGCGTCCGGTTGGGCGTGGATATTGATCCCTATAGTTTCGTTTGAGGCACAATCTGCGCGCTCGTGCATTCCCTTAGGCAATGTCCCAACCCATCCTCATCCCCATTTTCGGCGATCAGCTGACCCGCACCCTTTCCAGCCTGCGCGGGCGATCCAAGGATGACAGCGTTATCTTGATGGCCGAGGTTTGGGACGAAGCGACCAATGTCAAACATCACCAACAGAAAATTGCGCTGATATTCTCGGCCATGCGACATTTTGCCGCTGAGCTTACGGATGCGGGATGGACCGTCGATTACATCAGGCTGGACGAGGCCGACAATTCGCACAGCCTGACCGGCGAACTCGCCCGCGCCATTGAACGCCACTCCCCAAGCGAAGTGCATGTGACCGAGGCAAGCGAATGGCGGGTGCGGCAAATGCAGGATGAATGGGCGGACAAATTCGCCTGCCCGGTTAAAGTATTGCCCGACGATCGCTTCCTGTGCACCCATGCCGAATTCGCTGAATGGGCCGAAGGTAGGAAGCATCTGACGATGGAGCATTTCTATCGCGAGATGCGCCGCAAAACCGGTCTCTTGATGGAGGACAATGGCCAAGGGAAAATGGGGCCGACTGGCGGCGAATGGAATTTGGACAAAGAGAACCGCCAGCCGCCCAAGGATGGCGAAATGGATGCGCCAGCCCGGCCCAAGTTTGAACCCGACGCGATCACAAGCGAAGTCATCACCCTAGTCGCCGACAAATTCGGCAGCCATTTTGGCAGGCTAGAACCGATGCAATGGCCCGTCACTCGCGATCAGGCCGAGCAAGCCGCCGACGCATTCTTTGCCGAGCGCATTACCAATTTCGGCCCTTATCAAGACGCGATGGTTCACGGCTCGGACGATCTCTATCACTCCATGCTCTCGACCAGCATCAATCTGGGCCTGCTCGATCCGTTGGAGCTGTGCCAGCGTGCCGAGGCGGCCTACAAATCGGGCGATGCGCCGCTCAATTCAGTCGAGGGATTTATCCGGCAAATCATCGGTTGGCGCGAATATATCCGCGGCTTCTACTGGCACTATATGCCAGAACTTCAGGACAAGAATGAACTGAATGCGCAGCGCGCTTTGCCCGAGTTTTTCTGGACCGGCGAAACAGATATGCGGTGCCTGGCTGATTCCATCCGTTCCACCCATGACAATGCCCATGCTCATCACATCCAACGGTTGATGGTGCTGGGCAATTTCTGCTTGCTTGCCGGCATTGATCCGCGTGCCGTCCAAGACTGGTATCTGATCGTCTATGCCGATGCGTTTGACTGGGTAGAAATGCCCAATGTGGTTGGCATGATCTTGTATGCAGAGGGCGGAAATCTGGCGACGAAGCCTTATGCTGCCAGCGGCAATTACATCAACAAAATGAGCGATTACTGCAAGGAATGCGCATATTCTGTTGCCAAGAAAACCGGCGAAGGCGCGTGCCCGTTCAACCCGCTCTATTGGCATTTTATGGATCGCCACCGCGACCTGCTGGAAAAGAATCATCGGGTCGGACGGATTTATGCCAATTGGGACCGGATGGGCGAGGAAAAGCAGAGCGAATATCTGACCAGCGCGCAGAAATTTCTCGACAGTCTAGAGCCAGCCAGCGAAGGCTGGGCGCGATACAAATAATTCATAATCTTTAGGAGAGACCACCCATGCTAACCGTACACCATCTGCGCATTTCGCAATCCGAACGCATCGTCTGGCTGTGCGAGGAATTGGGTCTCGAATACGATCTAAAGCTCTACAATCGCGATCCCGAAACCCGTCTTGCTCCGCCCGAGTTGAAGGCGCTGCACCCGATGGAAATCGCGCCCTTGATCGAAGACAATGGCACAATGCTGGGCGAAAGCGGTGCGATCATGGATTACATCGTTGGCAAATATGCGCCCGATACCGATCTGGTCCCCGGCCCTGACCACCCTGATTTTGCTCAGCATCTGTATTGGTATCACTTTGCCAATGCGACCCTGATGACCAATGGCATGATGGGCATCGCCGTCAATGCCGTGGGCGCGGAATTGCCGCCACCGTTGATGAAGCGGGTGACCAATGCGTGGGCCGCGATTGAGCGTCAATTGGGTGAAACCGATTATTTTGGTGGCGCGAACTTCACCACAGCAGACATCATGCTGGGTTTCTCGCTCACCACAGCGCGAGCGTTCAACGACATGAGCATCGACCACATGCCCAACCTAAAGTCTTATCTGCAGCGCATCGGCGCGCGTGATGCCTACCAGGCAGCAATGGCCAAGGCTGAGCCAGGCTTCCCGCCGAAACTGGATTGAGGTTTGGGGCCTATCGTCAGCGCGCTATTGTTTGGAATGCGGAGCGGAGGATTGCGCTGCATTCGCGCGCCTTCTCAAGTTTCGCTCAAATAAAAAGCCTCGGCAAGCAGAGGGTCGCAATACTGCTTGCCGAGGCTAAACAACCGTTACCTTTGGCATTCGGTCGCTATTTTCAGTCAGGGTTATTCTTCGATGAAGTTAACCTGACGCATGATGGCTACGCTCTGAATCGTGCGAATTTTATTGTACAATTCGAGAACGGTCTTGTTGCCCTGATCGATGTTGGCTTTGCCGTACGCTTCAAGAAATTTCATGTAGCGTTCTTTGTTCGGCTGGAGCATTTCGCCGCTCGGGAAAGTCACCCGCAGAACCATGTTGTACTCTTCTTTGTACGGAACCATGTAGATCGCGAAGCTGCTGATCGTGCCAAGCTCTTGCTGGATCTTGTTCGCAGCAACCCAAGTGCTTTTCAGCCCTTCAACATAGGTTTCTTGCTGGCCTTGCTCGACCTTCACAAATGTCAGCTCGGTCACCCCTTCGGCAGGCTCCCAATTCTCGTAAATTTCCATTTGTGCAGCGGCTGGCGTGGCCATTGGTAGAGTGATTGCCACTGTTGCGGCGGCCAGCAATGTCTTGAATTTGTTCATCGTATCATCCCCTGTTTGTTTTGCCTTGTCGCGGCATGGCACCCCTGCCTTGGCCACGTCCTGTGGGAAAGGTGAGGGAATTGTGAGGGATTGAAAATTCTAGGAAATTCCATATTACCGAATCGCTGCAATCTGCTGCAGTCGCAGTCGCGTTGGGGGCGTTTGTGGAAGCATTTTCGGTTGGACAGTGCCGTGTAACACCGGCTCGCAATGCCATAGACTTCGGCGAGAAGTCAGTCTCGCTTGAGCCAAAAGTCATGGCAGTTTTAGCCTGTCTCAACCAACATCAAGGCGAAGTTGTTGAGCGCATCACGCTGTTGGACACAATTTGGAATGATGACGAAGCTGCGGACGACAGCCTGACCCGCGCGATTTCTCTGCTGCGCAAAGCATTTGTCAGTCTTGACGATAGCTCTCCGATCGAAACGATCCCCAAACGGGGCTATCGGCTTATTCCAGCACAAGGCGATACCAGCACATCTTCATCGCCTGTTACAACATTGCGTCGGTCCATCGCAGTTATGCCGTTCGTGGATCTCAGCCCTGAGAACAATCAAGGCTATTTCGCCGATGGCATGACCGAGGAAATTCTCAACGCATTGACCCCAATCCCTGATGTGACAGTGGTCGGGCGAACATCATCCTTCGCTGTGAAAGCTGCAGGAAAAAGTGCTCAGCAAATCGGCGCGACCCTCAATGTTGGCTATCTATTGGAAGGTTCTTTGCGCAAAGCGGACAACAGAGTTCGCATCACCGCAAGACTGCTTCAGGCAAGCGATGGCCGCCAGTTATGGTCGCAGACATATGATGGCGAGATTTCGGACATATTCGACTTTCAAGATCGCATCGCCCGATCAATTTCTGATGAGCTTACCCGTGTCCTTGACCTTGCACCAACCACGCTGCCCTCTGCCAAATTCACCAGCAATCCGGAGGCTTATGCCCTTTTTTTGCAAGGCCGTGACCTCGTCCATCAGTTGAACGGACAGACCACAATTCCCAGCGGGATCGTAATGTTGGAACAGGCCATTGCGGTCGATCCAGAGTTTACCGACGCCTATGCATGGCTTGCACTAGCGCATTTCATTCTGCCTGAATTCTCCCGTACCGACAGTTGGCAGCAACATTTTGACATGAGCGGCGAAGCGCTTGATCAGGCGCTGACCCTCGATCCGAATTGCAGCATGGCGTTACTGGTGAAGGCGTTGCGCGCGGCCTATTGCGGAGAGCTCGACCAGTCCCTGACAATCTATGAGCAAGCCCTCGCGCTCGACCCGAACAATGTCGAAACCATGGCAGGCTATGGCCTTGGCTTGATGTCGATCGGCTTGCACGAACAAGCGCGCCCTTATTGGGAACGCATCATCGAGAAAGACCCATTGTGCGGCATTTGGCATACCACCTATGGCGGATTGTTGCTGTGCGCTGGCGAGTTTGACAAAGCCGAAGCAGCCTTTCGCAGATCGTTCGAATTGGGTTTTGGTGCGGCGGCATTCGGTGTGTCCCACCGCATGGCAGAGCGAGGCGAGGCAAGCTCAGCGATTGCGTTCATGGAAGACAATTACGACGGTCTTGCTCCGATTGAGCAAGCTGAATTGAGATCACCATTGGTGCGCCACCTCGTCTACAGAGCCTATCTGAAGAAAGCACCTTTCGCCAAGATGATCGTGCGATATGTGCTCAAAAGCAGGCTGAACAATCCCAAGGCTCAGCCAACAGCGGCTTCGGTCATTGGCTTTCTGTTCCTCGGAGATGCCGAAACTTACATGCACAACATACTCGAGAAGCCGAACCCCTATCTCGGCTACACCATTGCCCGGGTTTGGGAGCCGACGGCAGAATCGGAGAATCTGAGGTCGCATGAGGGCTTCCGCGCATTTGCTGAACATCTTGGCCTTCCCCGCGCATGGAGCAGATATGGCTGGCCTGAGGCAGTTGATCCTTGGACCAGTGACGCCGACGCGCCAAATCCGCCGGTTGCGCCGGTTGCATCACGGCCGGAATTGCAGCATCAAACTGTTGGATAAGATCGCGCCCGGTTTGGGCGCGCCGCCTCCCACTTTTCACGATAGTCTTGCGCCGAACGAACGCTAAGCTGCGGTATGAACTTCGCTGCTTGGGAGAGGTCACTTGGAACTAATCGGGATGCCGCTGTCGCCCTTCGTCAAGAAATGCGAATTGCTGCTGCGCGAGAAGGAATTGGAATTTTCCTATCGCCAAATTTCACCGCTGATCGATCAGGACCAATATTTCGAACACAGTCCGCTGGGTAAAATGCCGATCCTGCTGGATGGCGAAATCGCCCTGCCAGACAGCTCTGCCATTGCGGTCTATCTGGACGGAATTGCGCCATCACCAAAAGTAATTCCGGATGATCCGGTACAGCGCGCTTGGGTGGTCTGGCTGGAAGAATATTCCGACAGCGTGTTGCTGTCGCTCTCATCCGGGCTGTTCTTTGCCCGCTTTATCGGGCCGCGCCTGATGGGGTTACCGGTGGACGAGGATGGCGCGAACATAATTCTGACCGAGAAAATGCCGCCAGCGTTTGATTATCTGGAAACACAATTTCACCATGGCAGCGAGTATCTTTGCGACTGCGGATACAGTCTGGCCGACATCGCTGTGAGCGCGCAATTGTGCATGTTCAAATTGGCTGGCGGGACCATTGATGCCAGCAGATGGCCGCGCCTTGCCGCATGGTTTGATCGCGTCAACGCGCGTCCGGCATTTCAAGCCTGCGTGGCAGAGGAAGAGCGGTTCTTCGATATTTGGCTGAACACCGACACCTACTTGCCCAAGGATGGACCAGCCGCCGCGGCACAATTGGGACGGTAGCCGATACGCTGCTGGGCTAAAACCTAGCCGCGCCCCTCCCGCTTCAGCAATTCGCGTTTGATGTCCGGTCCATAGGCCCCTCCACATAGACATAGCCGCCGATAGAATTAGCCGCCGAAGCTGGATTGGTTCGGGTTCGCCTCAGTCATAGGGCGGCGACTTACCTGCCAATGTCGCCTTGGCGGCTTCATTCAGCCACTGCATCGCGGCGGCCCAAGGGCGATGACCGTGACTGATCCGCGCGACGCCCAGATCGGCAAGCTCTTTTCGATCGACAAACCCACCATCAGATGATGGGGTCCAAATGATATTGACCGGGATCGGCGAACGCTCGCAAATGGCCGCGATACAGCTGCGGTTGGTTGTGAAAGGCACGAACAGCGCACTTGCGCCAGCGTCGGCATAGGCTGCTGCGCGTTCAATTGCCTGTATAGTCAGTTCGGGGCCATGGCTTTCGGCTGGATGGCCGCGAAAGACATCACAGCGCGCATTGACGAATATGCCGGTTGCAGCGGCGGCCTGAACCCGATGCGCCTGAACCGCGACTGCCGTTAGTTCGTTGAGGCCGGGCATCCTGTCTTCAAGATTGATACCCAATGCGCCAGATTCAAAGGCTTTCGCAACCGATCGGCCAACCTCTTCTGCACTCGCGCCATAACCTGCTTCCATGTCAATCGAGACGGGCAGGTCGGTTACACTGAGAACTCGCTCTAGATTGACCAGTGCATCGCTCAGACCGAATGCTTCGCCGTCTTTGAAACCTTGTGCTTCGGCAACACCATAGCTGCCCGTCGCAATGGCTTTTGCCCCGGCATCTGCCACCGCCTTGGCGCTGCCTGCGTCCCAGATATTGAACAGGACCAACGGATCGCCAGGAATATGGAGTGACCGGAATTCTTCGACTTTATTGTTCATTGCAATTCTCTCTTCAGCAATTCGCGTTTGATATCCGGTCCATAGGCGTATCCGCCAATGCTGCCATCGCCTTGCACAACGCGGTGGCATGGGATCAGCACGGCAATGTTGTTCGCGCCATTGGCGCCGCCCACCGCGCGGCTGGCCTTGGGATTGCCCAGCGCGGCGGCCAATTCACCATAGCTGCGCGTCTCGCCAGCCGGGATTTCGCGCAAGGCCTGCCATACGCGCTGTTGAAAGGCGGTGCCTTTTACATCCAGCGGAATATGCGCGCAATCGAGCGAGGGTTGTTCCACCAATGCCACCACTTGGGACAGCAATTGGCCAAAGCTTTCACCGCCTTGGGCCAGCTCCGCCTTGGGAAAGCGGGCGCGCAATTCATTTTCGCCTTCGTCAAATGACAGGCAGCACACACCCTTATCTGTCGCCGCGACCAGCATCATGCCGAGCGATGTTTCGACCACCGACCAATGAATGGTAATCCCTGCGCCGCCCTTGCTCCAATCGCTCGCCTGCATTCCCAATTTTCCTTCTATTGCGGCGTAAAAGCGGCTCGGCGCTTCGAAACCAGCATCGTAAACAGCGTCGCTGACCCGCTCCCCATCGGCCAAGGCGTCTCTCACCCGTTCCTCGCGCAAGGCGCGTGCATAGGCGGCCGGGGATAGACCCGTCGCGCGTTTGAACACCCGTTGAAAATGCGTTGGCGAATATTCGGTCAGCTGTGCGAGAGCCTCTAAACTGGGGGCCCGTTCTGCTGATTTTATCGCATTGATCGCTGTCAGAACTGCGGCTTCGTCGCGGCCAATATCATCCGGCATACACCGTTTGCAGGCGCGCAGCCCGGCAGATCTTGCCTGAGCCGGAGCATTAAAAAAGCGCACATTCTTGCGCGCCGGATGACGCGCGGCACAGCTGGGCCGGCAATATATGCCGGTCGACATGACGCCTGTGACAAAGCGCCCATCGAACGATCGGTCGCGCCGCATCACGGCTTCCCAAGCCCTATCGTCATTGATGTGCGTTGCTGCATTCATAAGGTCTTTCTAGCCAAGTCTGAGCACAGACGCATCCCGAAGCTTGCGATCAAAGCAAATGAGCGCCAAACAGCCCCCTATGCAGCGGATCATCACATTACTGTTTGGGCCAATGGCGTTGGTTTTCGTGGCGATGGCAATCATGCCCGCCACCCCTGCTCATGCCGACCCAGCCGACATCGAGGCGGCAGCGCGCGGCGTGGTTCGCGTTGTCCTGATCGGCACCGATGGCAACGAGGTTTATCCGGTTAGCCATGGCAGCGGCTTTGCCATCACGCCGACCAAGATCATCACCAATGCCCATGTTGTGCGCGAGGCCTTGCAAGACGACACTTTGCGGATTGGCATCGTCCCATCCGAGGGGGATGAGGCCGCTTATGGCAAGCCGATTTCCGTCAGCCCGCGCAATGATCTGGCCCTGATCGAGATAACCGAAGGCACTTTGCGCTTGCCTCAGCTGACCCTGTCGGGCGGCATTACCGGCGATATGGGCGAAGTTTCCGCAGTCGGCTATCCGATGAATGTAGACCGGGCGCAGGGGTTGGAAATCGGCGACATCTTCCGCTCTCAGCCGCCAGTGAAAAGCCGAGGGTTCCTGTCGGGCCAACGCCCCTCGCGCCAATTTGACACTATATTGCACACCGCCCCCATCGCTCGCGGAAATTCGGGCGGGCCATTGCTGGACGGATGTGGCCGCGTGGTTGGCGTGAACAGCTTTGGCGCGGATTCGGACGGATCGGATGCAGAGTTCTATTTCGCTGTATCCATGCGCGAGCTGCTGCCGTTTTTGCGCGCCAATGATATTGATGCACCGCTCAGTGCCTCGCCTTGCCGCAGTCTAGCAGACCTCGACAATGCAGAACGAGCGCGGCTGAATGCGCAGCGCGATGACGCGCGCGATCGGTTGGCGGCGCGCGAGACAGAGTTGCGCAACAAGCGCAGTCGGGCTCAATTGGAAGCGCAAATCGCAGTGATGACAGAGCGCGAGAATGCGATGGCAGCCGCCATGCTGTTGCTGCTGATTGCCATCGGCAGCGCCTATATCGCCTACCAAATGTGCGGCCAGCAGGGGCGCCACAAAATCGTGATTGCTCTGGGCATAGTGACCATTTTGGCATTGCTGGGTGCGCTTGCACTGTGGATGACCAGGCCCGGGTTGGAACAAATCGACGAACGGGTTGAGACCGCCATGGGCGATGATCAGGGCAGCGATGGCGATCCGACTTCGCTGGCTGGCGATGGAACATTGCTGTGCACACTGGTGCCCGAACGCAGCCGGGTCACTGGCGCGCGCACCGATGATGTCGAGTTTGATTGGGCCGCGGATGGCTGCGTCAATGGACGCACGCAATATGGCTTTGCTGGTGGCACTTGGAGCCGGATTTTGGTGACCGATGAAGAAGAGACTGTCGCGGTCAATATGTATGACCCGCAAAGCCGCACCTTCCGCACTGATCGCTATCTGCTGGGCCGCAATGCAATGAGCCAAGCCCGTGCGGCACGCAAAGAATATGATCCGCCACAGTGCGGGATCACCGATTCAGCTCGCGCTTTAGGCGAGCAACAGGCGGGCGTGATGTCGCTGCTGCCCAATCGCCCGAATGAACGGCTTGTCTATAGCTGCTCGCCCCGCCCGACTGTCTTGGGTGGCGGGGAGTAAATCACGCCGCCAGAGCTTCACCCGACAAAGTAATGCGGTGCATCTCGCGCCGATGGCCTGCGTAATCATTGATCGCATTGTGCCAGCTGGTTCGATTGTCCCAGATCGCCACCGTGCCCGGCTTCCATTGCAAACGGCACTGGTTGTCATCCGTCAAAGCGGCATCGCACAAGCGTTGCAGCAAGGGCAGGCTTTCCTCGCGAGTTTGGCCAACAAAATTGATCGTGAAAGCGGTGTTCACATACAACAGTTTGCGACCAGTGTGAGGGTGCCGGATGACCACCGGATGCACAGCGCCGGTTTTCAAATCCTGACCGCGCAAATTCTTGCCCATATCGGTCTGCGCATAGAGGCCGTCGGCCTTATATACGTGATCGGCGGTGTGGAACGCTTCCAGACCATCGATTTCTGTCTTCAGATCATCTGGCAGAGCATCATAAGCAGCTCCCATATGCGCCCATTGGGTGTCACCACCCTTGGGCGGAAGGTCGCGCGCCACCAAAACCGATCCCATGGCCGGTATTTGATCATAAGAGTGATCAGTGTGCCATGCGCCGCCAATGTTCGTTGATTGATCGGCCTCTTTTTTCACCACCGCGATTTCATTGAAGTCATCTTGCAGTGGGAAATAATTGTTCACGTCGATCCCGCCCCAGCGACGGCCAAATTTGATGTGATCTTCGGGCGAGAATTCCTGATCGCGAAACACCGCCACGCCATGTTCGTAGATCGCCGTTTGGATCTGCTCCAATTCGGCATCGCTGCATTCCGCCAGCGCCACACCCGAAACTTCTACTCCACATTTGGGAGCCATTGGGGTCAATTGCATTGCGTCCTCTCCTACGAGCTTTGTTGCTCTTGACCCAAATGTTGCCGCGATTCTCTTTGTCGTGCAACCATTGAAATTGAGACTGCCGCGGATGTTTGTGCCCATTGCCCCAAGCTGGACACAATCTTCCGGCGAAATCACACGGTTTGCGGGTTGCATCGCAGCATACCGGATGCTAGGCGCGCGCCAGCTTTGCCGAGGTGTTGAAGTTGAACCGAAAACACCCCGGAACTGACAAAGCGATGCATCGTTATTTTTCGTCAGCTTAAAGGACGGTAAGCGCGTGGATATTTCCGCCGGTATTCAGGCTAGCCTTGCAGGGCGTTACGCTTCTGCATTGTTTGACCTTTCCTCAGACGCAGGATCGGTCACCTCAGTCGAATCTGACCTGACCAAACTGCAACAGGCTTTGGCCGAATCGGATGTCATGCAAGAGCTGACAACCAATCCCAAGGTTTCGCGCAGCGAGGCCGACCAAGCCTTGGCCGGCATTGCGCCTGTCCTTGACCTGTCCGAACTGACCCAGAATTTTCTTGGTGTGCTGGCGCAGAACCGCCGCCTTGGCCAATTGGGCAATGTTATTGCCGCGTTCCAAACCATTGCCGCGGCACAGCGCGGCGAAGTGACCGCACAGGTTACCAGCGCCCACGCGCTCAGCGATGATCAACTTGCCACATTGAAGGACAAGTTGACCGCGCGCGAAGGCCGCACCGTAATGATCAATTCCAGCGTCGACCCGGATCTTTTGGGCGGGCTGGTCGTAACTATAGGATCGAAGCGTATCGACGGTTCTATCCGCACCCGTTTGAATTCCCTTGCGAACAAGATGAAAGAAGGCTGACGGCTAGCGCCGCTCAGAAAAGGCTACTTGATGGAAATCCGCGCCGCAGAAATTTCTAAGGTCATTAAAGACCAGATCGCCAATTTCGGCACCGAAGCCGAAGTCAGCGAAGTCGGTTCCGTTCTCTCTGTGGGTGACGGCATCGCCCGTATCCATGGCCTCGACAATGTTCAGGCTGGTGAGATGGTTGAATTCGCCAATGGCGTTCAGGGCATGGCCTTGAACCTGGAAGCTGACAATGTCGGCGTCGTGATCTTCGGATCTGATGCTGAGATTAAAGAAGGCGACAGCGTTAAGCGTACCGGCACCATTGTGGACGTTCCGGTTGGCAAGGGCCTGCTTGGCCGTGTGGTTGATGCTTTGGGCAATCCGATTGATGGCAAGGGCCCAATCGAAGCCACATCGCGCCAGCGCGTCGAAGTGAAAGCACCGGGCATTATCCCGCGCGAATCCGTTTCCGAGCCGGTGCAATCCGGCCTCAAGGCGATTGACGCCTTGGTTCCGGTTGGCCGTGGCCAGCGCGAATTGATCATTGGTGACCGTCAGACCGGTAAAACCGCTGTGGCGATTGACACCTTCATCAACCAAAAAGGCCCCAACCAGAGCGACGACGAGCAGAAGAAGCTTTACTGCGTCTATGTTGCGGTTGGCCAAAAGCGTTCGACCGTTGCCCAGATCGTGAAGCAATTGGAAGAAAACGGCGCGATGGAATATTCCATCGTTATCGCTGCTACCGCTTCTGAGCCTGCTCCGCTGCAATATCTTGCACCTTACACCGGCTGCGCGATGGGCGAATACTTCCGCGACAACGGCATGCACGCCGTGATCGTGTATGATGACCTTTCCAAGCAAGCTGTGGCCTATCGTCAGATGTCGCTGCTGCTGCGTCGCCCTCCGGGCCGCGAAGCCTATCCTGGTGACGTGTTCTATCTTCACTCACGCCTGCTAGAGCGTGCGGCGAAGATGAACAAAGCCGAAGGCGGTGGTTCGCTGACCGCTTTGCCGATCATTGAAACGCAGGCGGGCGACGTGTCGGCCTATATTCCAACCAATGTGATTTCGATCACCGACGGTCAGATATTCCTTGAAACCGACCTGTTCTATCAAGGCATCCGCCCCGCGATTAACGTGGGTCTGTCGGTTAGCCGTGTTGGCGGTGCCGCTCAGACCAAGGCGATGAAGAAAGTTTCTGGCTCTATGAAGCTGGACCTTGCACAATATCGCGAAATGGCTGCCTTTGCTCAGTTCGGTTCCGATCTTGATGCCTCGACCCAGAAATTGCTCAGCCGTGGTGCGCGCCTGACAGAGCTGCTCAAGCAAGCTCAGTTCAGCCCAATGCCATTTGAAGAGCAAACCGTGTCGATCTATGCTGGCACCAATGGCTATCTCGATGATGTGGCCGTTGAACGGGTGAATGATTACGAAGAGCAGATGCTGGCATTCTTCCGCAGCGAACATGCCGACATTCTGACCGACATCCGCGAGAGCCAGAAGTTTGACGGTGATGTGAAAGACAAAGCCGTTGCTGCGCTCGACACTTTCGCCAAACAGTTCGCTTAAAGGAGCGCCTCAGTGCCCTCATTGAAGGAACTCAAGGATCGGATCGGGTCAGTTAAATCGACCCAGAAGATCACCAAGGCCAAACAGATGGTTGCCGCGGCGAAGCTTCGCCGTGCGCAGGCCGCTGCTGAGGCTGCACGCCCCTATGCAGAGCGTCTGTCATCGGTGATGGCATCGCTCGCGAGCAAGGTTTCTGGTGACAGCGCGCCCAAGCTTTTGGCTGGCAATGGCAAGGATCAGCGCCACATGCTGGTTCTGGTCAACACTGACAAGGGCCTGTGCGGCGGTTTGAACGCAAACCTCGTCAAAGAGGCCAAGCTGCAAGCGAGCAAATTGATCGCCGAGGGCAAGGACGTGTCCTTCTACCTCGTTGGCAAGAAGGGTCGCGCACCGATCAAGCGCGAATATCCCAATGGCATTGCCAAGCATTTCGATACTTCCGAAGTCCGCACGCCGGGCTTTGAAGAGGCCGATGGCATTGCGGCAGAGCTGATCGAAATGTTTGACGCTGACCAGTTTGACGTCGCGCATTTGATCCGCCCGCAATTCCAGTCGGCTCTGGTTCAAAACCCGACCACGACCCAGTTGATCCCCGTCCCCTCACCCGAAACCGATGTATCCAGCGATGCAGTGGTGGAATATGAGCCGGGCGAAGAAGAAATCCTCGAAGAATTGCTGCCACGTTATGTGAAGACGCAACTGTTCGGCGCATTGCTGGAGCGCGAAGCATCGGAGCAAGGCTCTTCGATGACCGCGATGGACAATGCGACGCGCAATGCGGGCGATTTGATCAACAAGCTGACGATCCAATACAACCGCAGCCGTCAGGCCGCGATCACCACCGAACTTATTGAAATTATTGCTGGCGCGGAAGCGCTGTAAAGTAAGGCTAAGGAAGAACCATGGCTACCGCACCCGCTCTCAACCAAACCACCAATGGCACGATTGCCCAGGTAATCGGCGCTGTCGTCGACGTGCAGTTCGAAGGTGAACTGCCCGCAATTCTCTCCGCATTGGAGACGAAGAATGGCGACAACACGCTGGTCCTCGAAGTGGCACAGCACCTTGGTGAAAACACCGTTCGCACCATTGCGATGGACGCCACCGAGGGTCTGACCCGCGGCACCGAAGTGATTGCAACCGGCTCTCAGATCTCGGTGCCAGTTGGACCCAAGACGCTGGGCCGGATCATGAATGTGATCGGTCAGCCGATTGATGAACTCGGCCCGATCGGCGCGGACAAAACCATGCCAATCCACGCAGATGCGCCTCCGTTCATCGACCAGTCGACCGAAGCGGCCATTCTGGTCACCGGGATCAAGGTTATCGACCTTCTCGCCCCTTACGCAAAGGGCGGCAAGATCGGCCTGTTCGGCGGTGCCGGCGTGGGTAAGACCGTTCTTATTCAGGAACTGATCAACAACATTGCAAAGGGGCACGGCGGCGTGTCCGTATTTGCTGGTGTTGGTGAGCGGACCCGCGAAGGTAACGACCTTTATCACGAATTCCTCGACGCCGAAGTCATCAAGAAAGACGATAACGGCGTTGCAACCTCGGAAGGCTCCAAGGTTGCTCTGGTGTTTGGCCAAATGAACGAGCCTCCTGGTGCGCGTGCCCGCGTTGCTCTGTCAGGTCTGACCATGGCGGAATATTTCCGCGATGAAGAAGGCCAAGACGTGCTGTTCTTCGTCGACAACATCTTCCGCTTTACCCAAGCCGGTTCAGAAGTGTCGGCACTGTTGGGCCGTATTCCTTCGGCGGTGGGCTATCAGCCGACCCTGTCGACCGACATGGGTAACCTTCAGGAACGCATTACATCGACCAACAAGGGTTCGATTACATCGGTTCAGGCCATCTACGTTCCGGCCGATGACCTTACCGACCCTGCACCGGCAACGTCCTTTGCTCACCTTGATGCAACGACCACGCTAAACCGCGCGATTTCAGAGCTGGGCATTTATCCGGCGGTTGACCCGCTCGATTCAACGTCGCGTGTTCTTGAACCGCGCGTTGTTGGCCAAGAGCATTACGAGACCGCTCGTAAGGTTCAGGAAACGCTGCAGAAGTACAAGTCATTGCAAGACATCATCGCCATTCTGGGAATGGACGAATTGTCCGAGGAAGATAAGCTGACCGTTGCGCGTGCGCGTAAGATCCAACGCTTCCTGTCTCAGCCGTTCCACGTGGCAGAGGTCTTCACCAACATTCCGGGCGTATTTGTTGCTCTGGAAGACACGGTCGCCAGCTTTAAGGCGGTTGTGGACGGTGAGTATGACCATTTGCCAGAGAGCGCTTTCTACATGGTTGGCGGCATCGATCAGGCGATCGAAAAAGCCAAGAAAATGGCTGAGGACGCTTAATTCTGATGCCACTACACTTTGAACTCGTAACCCCGGCCAAACAGGTCCGCAGCGAAGACGTCCACATGGTCGTCGTGCCCGGCACCGAGGGTGAATTCGGCGTCCTAGAAGGCCATGCGCCTTTCATGTCGACCATCCGCGATGGCTCGGTTCAGGTCTATAAGACCGAGGGCGGCGCGCCCGAAACGATCGAAGTGCGCGGCGGCTTTGCCGAAGTGGGCGAAGCTGGTCTAACCGTTTTGGCGGAGCATGTCGAAGAGGCGTAACCGCTTCATCACAGCACACAAATTTGAAAGGGCGGCCATTTGGTCGCCCTTTTTCATAGCGCCAAAACAGCGCGTTTAAGGCAGCGCCGTTAGGGCAACGCCGCGACTGGAATCTCATTGTCATCTGGCTCACCGCCAATCGAGTTTGAGGGTCCGAGCGCCTTGGAAAGAAAAATCGCGCATGCCGCCGACAGCGCCAACAATATGGCAGCAGCCCCGAACAATGCGCCCAAGCCGCCAATCGCGTCGATTACGCCCAAAGATGCACCGCCCAATGTGGACCCAAGCGCGAAACACCCCATCAATATATTGAAGTTGATTGCCGCCGCGGCTTGGTCGGTCACGCGCATCGCCAACACCAACATTGCAAGATAGAACTGCAGGATAGCTACGCTGGCAGAGACGTACCAGATGACGAAGAATGTCTCTTGCCCCCAAAGCTCGCGATTAACCGCCAGCACGCCGATGATCGCTGCCGCGCTGAAACCCGATATGAGCGCCATCAATTTTGGCCCGAATTTGTCTACCATCCAGCCTCCAACAGTCAGGCACAGCACGGCTGACCCGATGTTGACCATAGCAATAAGCGAGGTGAAGCGGGTTTCGCCCCACCCCATCACATTGGCCGCGAACAATGCGCTGCTATTGTCCATGATTTGCTGGTGTACGCCGTAGAGTGACAGCAATGCGAGCACGATCAGCACATCGCGCCGCATCATCGATTTCAGGGCTGTCTTGAGCAATGGGAGCCATTTGTCAGGGCTCGTTGCTATCGCTTCTGCGGATGCCACACCGCTTGTCCAAGGCAGCAATTTCTCGCCCGGTCGTTCCCGAATGAGAAGGGCTGTGATCGCTGGAATCATGAAGAACACTAGCGATCCGATCATAGCGGTGCGGATCGAGTAATGCTCAATCAAGAATGCAGTGAAGGCTGTGCCGCCGGCAATTCCCAACAGTTTCCCGCCAAACATAAACCCGTTCAATCGGCCCAGTTCCTTTTCTGGCGTAAGGTCGATAACCAGAGCGTCGAGCGCAATATCCTGAGTTGCGGTGGCAGAAGAAAGGGCGAAGGCAAGTCCTGCGATCAATGCAGTAGCGTCCGGTGTCGGCTGCACGGCGGCGAAGATCAAGAACACCGCAACAATCACAAATTGCGCCCCAACCAGCCAACCTCGCCGGCGACCCATTGCCAGATATGCATATCTGTCGACGAAGCCGCCCATCAGGAACTTGAAGCTCCATGGCAGCAGAGCGGCTGAGGCGATCATACCGAGCTCAGCAGCCGAGGCACCATTCACCGCAAGCCATGTTGGCAAGGCATAGAACAGGACACCCTGCGGAAATCCTTGAGCCAAATAGAGCATTGTGCCCAGAAACAAGCGCAAACGCGTGCCATCAGTAAACGCCGGCAGTGCGCCTGACCCAATTTTTTGAAGTGCCACAAATCCCCCGATTGTGCGACCGAGTTGCGGCTTAAACCATGGCATGTTTCTGTCAAACACAATTGGTGTTGGTAGAAAGCAGCTTCAATTTTTCGCCAGCCATACTATCTAAGTTCCACCGTAGTCGCAGACGGAGAGATGTCTTGAAACTCGTATCCACAATTGCATTGGCAGCCGCTATGACCATTTCCACCGCCACCGGTGTTGCCGCCGAGGACCATACCTCCCCTGAAGGTGGTGTTCCGGGGCCTGAACAAGACCCCTATATCTGGCTGGAAGAAGCCCGCAACGATGAAGCGTTGGCTTGGGTCCGAGCAGAGAATGAGCTGACGCTTGCCGCGCTGGAAAGTGATCCGCGTTTCGACAAGCTCAAGAATGATGCGCTGGCGATTTACGACAGCAATGATCGCATTCCCTTTGTTAGCTTCCGTCCCGATGGATTGTACAATTTCTGGCAGGACAAGGACAATCCCAAGGGGTTGGTCCGGCGCACCACACTGGAAAGCTATCAAAGCGACAATCCCGAATGGGAAGTGCTGCTGGACGTCGATGCTTTGGCCAAAGCAGAAGACCGCGAGTGGGTTTACAAGGGTTCAACCTGCATGCCGCCGGACTTGCGGCGTTGCATGATTGCTCTGTCTGATGGCGGCAAAGATGCGACCATCATGCGCGAGTATGATTTTCACACCCAGAGCTTTGTCGAGGGTGGGTTTGAACTGGCAGAGGGCCAAGGCGGGGTTTCATGGATCGATGCCGATACACTGCTCGTCACCAGAAATTTTGACGAAAGCACCACCACCGAAAGCGAGTATCCTTTCTCCAGCCGGGTGTGGAAACGCGGCACCAGCATTGACGATGCGGAAGAGATTTACCGCGGCGAGAAGACCGATGTGTCTGCCGGGGTCGGCCTGCTGCGCGATGCCAGCGGCACGATCCATGCCCGAACCGCGCGCAAAGGCGTCAGCTTTCACGAAAGCGAGTATTTCGTCTGGCATAATGATGCTTGGCTGCGGCTCGACATCCCGCTGATGGCCAGACCCTATGGCGTGGTCGATGGCCATGTCCTGTATTCAACCGATGTCGATTGGGAGGTGGATGGGCAGACCTTCCCCGCTGACAGTCTGATCGCGGTCAATCTGGAAGAATGGAAAGCCGATCCCAATGGCGCAGTAAAAACGCTTGTCTGGGCACCGGCCGAGCGTCAGACACGGCGCGGTGGCTCGGTCACCGCAAATGCTCTGTTCGTCAGCCTGCTGGACAATGTCGTCGGCAAGATTTTGCAGTTCAACTATGTCGCCAATGATGATGGCGGCGGCGAATGGGTTAGCGAGCAGGTCAATCTGCCCGACAATGCCACATTGAGCGTTACGGCAGCATCCGCCCAGAGCGACCAGATTATGTTTAGCGTCACCGATTTCCTCAATCCGACGACGCTCTATTACTCTGATGATTCGAGCGATCCCCGCATCCTCAAGACCTCTCCCAGCTATTTCGAGAAAGCTGGCATGAGTGTTGAGCAACACGAGGCGACCAGCGCCGACGGGACCAAGATCCCATATTTCATCGTCAAGCCAGAAGGCATGGAACTGGACGGTAACACCGCCACATTGATGACCGGCTATGGCGGATTTCAGGTGCCTCGCCTGCCCGGTTATCTGGGCACGTCGGGCAAATTGTGGCTGGAGAATGGGGGTGCTTATGTGCTCGCCAATCTGCGCGGCGGGGGCGAATTTGGCCCCAATTGGCATCAGACCGCCATTCGCGAGAACAAGCAGCGCACCTGGGATGACTTTATCGCCGTGGGCGAGGATCTGGTGGCGCGCGGCTTTACCAGCCCCGAACATCTCGGCATCCAAGGCGGTTCGCAAGGCGGGCTGCTGGTCGGCACCGCCTTCACCCAGCGACCTGATTTGTTTGGCGCCGCGATTGTGCAGATCCCTCTGTTTGACATGCTGCGCTATCATTTGATCGGGCGCGGGGCATCGTGGATTGGCGAATATGGCGATCCGCGCATTCCCGAACAGCGCGCCTGGATCGAGGGATATTCGCCCTATCAAAAGATCGTTGAAGGGGTCGATTACCCCACCCCATTCCTATGGGCATCAACCGCCGATGACCGAACCCACCCGTCCCACGCGCGCAAAGGTGCTGCGCGGCTGAAGGAATTGGGCCAGCCCTATTACTATTTCGAGGATATGACCGGCGGGCACTCTGGCGGTGTGGACAATGAACAGCGGGCGAAATTGCAAGCGCTGCAATTCGTCTATTTGATGCAGCAATTGATGGGTCCGGCAGAGGGCGAGTAGCGAGGCCGGGCCTGCGGCTGGCTCGCTTTAGTCCGCCGCGTCCTCCCTAGAGGCATCCATAGCCACTGGAATCATCACTTCATTGCGGCGCATTGGGCCGGGCACCATCGGCGCATCATAGAATGCGAATTCAGCCGGGCCTGATGCGGTAAGCTCTTGCTCTGCCATCCATTCGCGCAGCGCCGCCTCTGCCTGCACCAGATCAGTGTCGCGGCCATATCCGCGAAAACGGACCGCAGCCATGTGACGTCCCGGCACACTATCCAAAGTGATGTCCTCGGCCGCCTGCGGCAGGGTTTCCAACGTGTATTGTGCCGGCATGATGAAGCGCGTGCGCCAAGTACCCGTGCCATCGGTTTCGCCCTCTACTTCGTCCTGCATAACCGGAGAGGTCATCGCAATCTTGGTGGTCTGATCCTGCAGAACCGGCGATGTCATGGCGATTGCATCAGTGTTCGCGCCGGGGCGTTCTTGCGCGAAAATATAGGCCGCCAAACGTCGGAAGCCAGCGTTCAGCGCGCGGCTGCGCTGCCCGGTATGGGTCACTTCGGCCACCAGCATGGGCGCATATTCGCGCAGCTCAAACGGTCCATCGCTGGTCACCATTTCATAGCCGGGCTGTTCGATATCGCTGTATTGAGCATAGGCAGCCGCGCTGCCCACCAGGGCCAGTCCAACACCTGTTGCAATCAAAGTCTTGATCTTCATTCCATGCTCCGTTCCGCTTAATGTCTAAGCAGTTACGGAGCGGATTGGTTCCCGGATGCGGGCGGACTTCTTCAGGACCGCCTATTTGCCTTGAGCCGCCTTCTTCTTTTTCATCGCATCATGGAATCGATCGGCCCAACCCGGTTTCACCCTCTGCTCGCTTCGGGCAAGCCGCAACTCGCCAGCATCAACATCGCGAGTGACCGTGCTGCCCGCGCCAACAATCGCATCTGGCCCGATAGTGACCGGCGCAATCAAGGCGCTGTTTGACCCGATAAAAGCGCGCGCGCCGATATTGGTCTGATATTTGAAATAGCCATCATAATTGCAGGTGATGGTACCTGCCCCGATATTGGCGCCCTCGCCCACATTGGCATCGCCCAGATACGTCAGATGGCTCGCCTTGGCACCTGGCCCCAGCGTCGCTTTCTTGATCTCGACGAAATTGCCAACAAAGCTGTTTTCTTCCAGCACCGCACCGGGCCGCAATCGCGCGAATGGCCCCGCCTGAGCGCCAGTGGCCAGAACCGCACCCTCAAGATGGCTGAACGCTTTGATATGGACGCCATCGGCTACTTTAACGCCGGGTCCAAACACCACATTGGGTTCAATCGTGACATCACGCCCCAACTGCGTATCCCAGCTGAAAAAGACCGTTTGTGGTGTCTTCAGACTGGCGCCTTCGTCCATTGCCTGCGCACGGCGTCCATCCTGCCAACGCGCCTCTGCCTCAGCCAGCTCAGCACGGCTGTTGATGCCGGCAACTTCGTCTGCATCGGTTTCAACCACCACCACAGTGTCGCCCCGCGCGATTGCATTGGTCGCGACATCGGGCAGGTAATATTCGCCCTGAGCATTGCCATTACCCACGCTTTCCAACAGCGGCCACATGTCGTCGGAATGCGCGACTATCACGCCGGAATTGCAAAGATCGGTCGCGCGCTCGTCTTCGCTGGCGTCTTTATACTCGACCATTTTGCGCACAGTGCCGTCGGCTCCGGCGATGATCCGGCCATATTGCAAAGCATCGTCCGGACGGAAGCCCAGCACCGCAACTTTCGCCTCGCCTTCCAGCGCTGCGGTCAATTTGCGCACTGTATCGGCCTGCAGCATCGGGCAATCGCCAAAGCACACCAAGATGTTGCCGCTGAATCCGTCCAGCGCATTTTTGGCCATTAGCGCAGCATGGGCAGTGCCCAATTGCGGCTCCTGCAATGCGGTGGTGGTATCGCGCCCGTCCAGCGCGGCCTCCAATTGCTCGCGGCGATCGCCCGCCACAATCACCGTTCGTGTTGGCGACAATTGGGCAAAGCTATCCAGCAGATGGTCCAGCATCGGCCGACCCGCAATCGGATGCAGTACCTTATGCAGGTCGCTTTTCATTCGGGTTCCCTTGCCCGCAGCAAGGATAATGGCAGCAAAATCACTCATAAATGTCCTCATGCCACCAAACGCTTGCGGTTTGAAGAACCATCCGTCACGAGGACGAGCATGAATGACATTCCTTTTGATGCCATCGGCTTTGATCTCGACGGAACTTTGGTCGATTCCTTCCGCGATCTGGGCGCTGCGGTAAACCACGCATTGGAGCTGGGCGGATTTGATCCGGTGCCGGTCGACAGTTCGAAAGATTTGATCGGTGGCGGCGCAAAGATCATGCTCAAACGCGCGGTTGATCGGCAAGGCGGCATGCCCGACGATGCGTTTCACGCTCTGTATAAGCAGATGCTGGCCTATTATGCCGAGCATAATGCGGACCTAACCCGGCCCTATCCCGGCGCGCTGGAATTGCTGGACGAGTTGGATAGTCGCAATATCAAGTCGATCGTAGTGACCAATAAGTTTGAAGGCTTTGCCAGCCAGATCCTGACCAAGATCGGCATTATTGACCGCTTTGTCTCGGTGATCGGTGGGGATAGCATGGGCAAGGGTCCGGACGGACGGCATCTGGCCAAGCCTGCGCCTGACCCGATCATCGAAGCGCGCAAGCGTTGTGGGACCGATCCTGACAATCTGCCCCGCTTCGCTTTTGTCGGCGATTCGTCTTATGATGTGAATGCAGCACGAGCAGCCAATGTGCCGGTGGTCGTGGCCGCGTACGGCTATTGCGACAAACTTCCGCATGAATTGGGCGGCGATGCGGTGATCGATTCGCTGGGTGAGCTCATTTTGGCCTTAAAAGGTCTGTAATCCACAAACCTGCCGCTACGGCATGGCGAAATGGTGCAGTTCCGGTTGCAACGCAGCATAGAAAATGGCACCCAGCGGCCAAGATTTACGTTTACGGGCACGTAAAGCCCAACCCATGAAGCGGAGAGAAACCTCATGAGCATCGATTTCAAAGATAAAGTAGCAATCGTAACCGGCGCTGGCGGCGGTCTGGGCAGAGAATATGCCCTGGAACTGGCACGCCGCGGGGCAAAGGTTGTGGTCAACGATCTGGGCGGTTCGCGCGATGGCACTGGTTCTTCCGATGCGGCTGCTCAAGTGGTCGAAGACATCACCGCTGCTGGCGGTACGGCAATGGCCAATGGCGGCTCGGTCACCGAATATGATCAGATGCAAGAAATGGTCGCCAAGGCGAAGGAAAAATGGGGCGGCGTCCACGTCCTGATCAACAATGCTGGCGTGTTGCGCGACAAGACTTTCGCCAAGATGGAGCCAGCTGACTTTGAATTCGTGGTCAAGGTTCACCTGACCGGTTCGGCCATGGCCACCAAGGCATGCTGGGAAACCTTCCGCGAGCAAGCCTATGGCCGCGTGTTGATGACCGCTAGCTCTACCGGCCTGTTCGGTAACTTTGGCCAAGCCAATTACGGCGCAGCCAAGCTGGGCCTTGCTGGCCTGACCAAGACGCTGCAATTGGAAGGCGCGAAGTACAACATCCGCGTCAACTCGCTGTCGCCAGTGGCCGGCACGCGCATGACCGAAGACCTGTTCCCCGAAGAAGCGTTTAAGCTGTTCGATCCGGTGAATGTGGTTCCGGCCGCGCTGTATCTGGTCAGCGAAGACAGCCCGACCAACGCCATCGTTGGCGCTGGTGCTGGTGGTTACCACTCGGCATGGGTGATGATGAATGATGCGGTGTGGCTGAAGGAAGAAGACCGCACGGTTGAAGGCTTTGCCGCCAATTGGGACACAATCAACGCGAAGACCAATCTCATCGCTCCTCAGTCCGGCTCTGAACAGAGCGGCGCTATCCTGAAGGCAATGCAGGCGGTTTTGGGTGCCGATGGCGCGCCCAGCAGCGCTCGCGGGTAATACGCCAAAAATTTGGTTCTAAGAAGCCCCTGCACCTGATGGTGTGGGGGTTTTTTATTGAACCATACGACGGCTCAGCATCTCGGCTGCAACACTGGCGGTTACGCACACCGTATTGACACAGTAATACACTAAGCCTAGTTTCCCCCGATCAATAACTGGGGAGGTTCGGCTATGTACAGCCAAGAAGACCTGAATTCTGCGGTGTCAGCAGGCGCAATCAGCGCCGAGGCAGCGGACGCATTGCGGGCGCATATCGCCGCGCAAAAGGGCGCTGCAATCGCCGATGCAGAGCATTTTCGCCTGATCACCGGCTTTAACGACATTTTCGTCAGCATTGGCGTGGTCATCATGCTGGTCGCGATGGGAGCGATTGGCGACGCGCTATACAGCAACAACAATGGCCCCTCGCCTGCCAGCGGTTTTCTGGTCGCGGGTGCCGCTTGGATGTTGGCTGAATTCTTTACCCTGAAAAAGCGCATGGCCCTGCCCAGCATCTTGCTGTTGCTGGGGTTTGTTGGCGGCGTTTTCTTCGGTCTGTTGGGCTTTGCGGTCAGCGTGATCGAAGGGTCACAATCCAATGAAACACTTGGCGCCATCTTGGTATCAGGAGCCGGTCTGGTCACTGCTGCGGCGGCTTGGCTGCACTGGAAACGGTTCATGGTTCCGATCACCATTGCGGCGGGAACTGCGGCACTGACCGTGACGGTTGTTGCTCTGATCCTTGCTGTCATCGGCGTGGATAGATTCGCCGAGCCTGAACAAGTGATCCTGGGCATTGTGTTTGTCGCAGGACTCGCCATTTTCGCCTTCGCTATGCGCTGGGATATGAGCGATACCCAGCGCGAGACACGGCGCAGCGATGTGGCCTTTTGGCTCCATTTGCTGGCTGCTCCGATGATCGCGCATCCGGTTTTCACTCTGATCGGGGTGACCGACGGCAACAATATCGGGATAGGCGCGGCGGTTGCCGTTCTGGCGGTCTATATCGTGTTTGGCCTGGTGGCGCTCGCTGTGGACCGGCGCGCCTTGCTGGTCTCTGCATTGGCCTATGTGTTGATCGCGTTGACGTGGCTGTTCCGGACATTTGGCGCGGTGGAGCTGAACTTTGCCCTGACTGCATTGGTCATCGGTTCGGCCCTGCTCACGCTCAGCGCGATGTGGACACCTATCCGCAAAGCTGTTGTTGGCGCACTGCCGGGCGATGTTCAGGCTAAGCTACCGGTGGCGGCAAGCCCTGCCTGAGTATGTTTGCCTGACGCTGCTCAAGCAACATGAGAAAAGAGGCCCTCACAGCGATGTGGGGGCCTTTTTTTGTGCGCTAGTGATTGTTGGGGGCGGAGGAAACTTAGTCGTCGACCGCTTTGACCAGCCTACGCTCCATTGGGGCGAGCACTCCGGGCAATTCATGGCCGCGCTTAAGCACTTGCCCATGCTCGCCAAACAGCGTCCACATACCTTGTTTTTTGCGCAAGGACGGGCGTTTTTCCACCCTCGCCTGAGGACGTTCAGCGGTCCGCCGAAAGGCAGAGAATATCGCCGCATCGCGGTTGAAGTCCAAGGCATAATCGCGCCACTGGCCAGCGGCGACCATGCGGCCGTACAAATCCATGATGCGTAGCAATTCTTCACGGGCAAAGCCGATTTGCGAAGGCCTGCGTCCGGGAAATGCGACCACTGAACCATAAGAGCCCGGGTCTGCACGCGATCCCATCAGTCGTCTGTCCCGCTGCGTTTGGCGGCCCGAGTATCGATTGGCACACCAGCCTGTCCACTGGCCTGCTTGATCGCCTCAACCTCGGCGCGCAGATCGGCCAGTTCATTCTCCAGCTTTTCTACACAATCATTGCGAACCTCTTCGCAAGGGTCATCGCAAGGCGTGCCATAGGGGATGAATTCCTTCACCCATTCCTCGGCCGGAACCAATGTAGAGCGCGCCTTCAAACCGATCATCGTCGCACCTTCGGGAACGTCTTCTGTCACCACCGCATTGGCCCCAACACGCGAGCGTTCGCCCAAAGTTATCGGCCCGATGATTTGCGCGCCCGACCCGATAATCACATTGTCATCCACGGTCGGATGGCGTTTGCCGCCAACACCGTTTGTGGGGTTGGTGCCGCCCAATGTGACGCATTGGTAAATGGTCACATTATCGCCAATCTTGGCGGTCTCTCCGATCACAGTGAAACCATGATCGATGAACAAATTCTTCCCGATTTCGGCACCGGGATGGATATCAATCGCGGTGAGAAAACGTGAAAAATGGTTCACGAAGCGGGCGAGAAAATACAGCTTTGCATTGAACAACCAATGCGCAATCCGATGGAAGAACATCGCGCAAACACCTGGATATAATAGAATTTCCCAGCGTGAGCGCGGCGCGGGATCGCGCGCTCTGATCGAGTCCAGATAGGCTTTCAGACCAGCAAACATGACATTTTCTCCCACCAAATGGTGTTCAAAGCAAGCGCGCCTGCTCTGGCCCTTGGGTTGCGTCCAACGCAGCGCGCCAAATCGACATGGTGGCTGGCGCTTTTCGTTCAAGGCTAAGTTTATCGATTGTGCCGACCAGATTTTCTATTCCAGCAAAGCTGCGTTCCGCTCGCGGGCTGAGGTAATCGGCGGCCCCGTCTGCCAAGGCCAGTCCTCGCTGCGCCGCCATCGTTTCGATCAATTGGCCCATCATTTCGTCATTGGGAACCCCGATCTCCAGCTGCAAAGCCGCCCCCAATCGCGACCGCAAATCGGGCAAGGTAATGTCCCACGGCTGAGCATCGCTGATAAGCAGCAAAGCCTCGCCACTTTCCTGTGCCGCGTTCCAGCGATGGAACAATTCGGTTTCCTCGACCCCATCCGCACCATCCACCACGGCAATGGCTTGTCCGGCGGCCCATTTGCCCAGCAGCGATTTGCCCGACCGCGCTGGCCCGGTCAAAACGGCGGTGCGATAGGGCCATTTTGTCACGTCGGAAAATGCATCCAGCACCGCGCGATTGGCGTTGCCGATGACAATGCTCGCCGGATCGGTCGCGGTTCTAAGAGTGAGTGGCAGGGCAATCTGCGACATGGAACGCGTCAGCTATCGGCTAATCGCGAGGGCATTGCTGCCTTGCTGGACGGTAAACCCGCTGGCTCGTAACGCGCCTGCCAATTGGTCGAGCGAGCCGCCATAGCTGACTTGCATGACCGACGTACCGCCAATCGCAAGGCTGCTGGTGACTGCGCCGCGCACGCCCGCCGCGCCGCGCACCGATGCTAAAGTGCCATCGATTGTGGCCGCATCGGGGCTGGCGAATTGGACAACATAGCTGGAGACGGTAACCGCTGGTTCGCTCGTGGCTTCTGGCGTGGCCGCTGGGTTGGTATCAATGTCTCCCGCCGCAATTGCGGCTTCGCGCGCCTGAATAGACCGGCCAATTTCGACCAGCCTTTGCAGAGCCGGATCGAGCTCTCCTGATGCGCCGATTTCCAGCGTTGGGTCGGGCCGCAGCTTCCCATCAGCCAGAGCTTGTTCGTAGATCGTGTTGAAACGCTCGACCGCCTGATTCATCACCGCGGGCAGACCAGCCTCGTTGGGTGCGGTCAGCGTAAAGCTGTCGAGATAGCGGCTGTCGGGACCATAGCGTGCGGTAAACTCGGCATTGATCGGTCCACCGGGCCATTCACGGTTCAAATTGGCAATCGGCACCAGCACATCGGCGGCCCCGAATTGGTCGAGGATCACCCGCCACCATGTCCGGCTGCGGCGTCCGGTCTGGCCATAGGTCAGCAACAGCGAATCGCCGCCTGCGCCCGCTGGCCTTACGTAATCAATCCTGCTGGTGCCGGGATTGTATTCTGCCCATGCGCGTTGCCACGGATTGCGCTTTTCATAAACCAATGCGGTGCCGCTGCTGAATGTCACAGGCATGAGCAACATCGGCGCAGATTGCCGTCCACTGCTCGCATTGCCAAGATATCCGCCTGCGCGGGAGCGGTCGAAGATAACCCCAAGCCGGGCAATGTAGCGGCGCGGACCAACCCGCTCATTCTCGATCACAACTGCAGAGACCAGCGATTCGAGCTGGCTGTCAGAGATCGCTGGGCCATCAATCTTGTTCCAAGCCAGCCGTTGAGCGCGCCGCCAGCCCTTCTCGCGCGCTTCTTCTGCGCTGTCAGCGGTGACGTCCACTTCGATGCCAGAGACATCGATGTCGCTGCTGGACACCACAGGGGCGATGCCGCGATCACCGGCGACTTGGGCCCATAGCGCGCCCAGCCCAATGGCAAGCGCTATCAGCATCGCAAAACCCATCCCAAACCCAATCGCCAGACGGGCGACAGGGCGGCTGAGGGGCCATTGCACAGGGCGAGAAAGGGCTGAAATACGGATCATCGGGGAAAACACATCGCCTTTTGCCCAATGCCGAGTGGAATTCCAAGCGCGAAAGGCTAAAGCCAGCCTCTATGGCTATAAAAAACCGGTATACTTATGAAGACGCTGGCGTCTCGATCGATGCAGGCAACCAATTGGTCAAGGCCATTGGCCCCTTAGTCAAGGCCACCGCGCGCGCCGGAGCAGACGGTGAGATTGGCGGTTTTGGCGGATTTTTCGATCCCAAGGCCGCTGGATATACCGACCCATTGCTGGTTGCGGCCAATGATGGGGTCGGGACCAAACTAAAGCTGGCGATCGACCATGACCGCCACGATTTAGTTGGGGTCGATCTGGTCGCAATGTGCGTCAACGACCTGATCGTGCAAGGCGCAGAGCCGCTGTTCTTTCTCGACTATTTCGCCACCGGAAAGCTCGAAAATGGCATTGCAGAGCGGGTGATTGCTGGAATTGCGGACGGCTGCAAAAAGGCTGGATGCGCCTTAATCGGCGGAGAAACGGCAGAAATGCCGGGCATGTATGCCGCAGGCGATTACGACTTGGCTGGATTTTGTGTCGGCGCGGTTGAGCGCGGCGAGCAATTGACCGGAGACAAGGTTGCGCCCGGTCACGTCCTGATCGGCCTTGCCAGTTCTGGCGTCCATTCCAATGGTTATTCACTGGTCCGCCGATTGGCCGCAGACAAGGGCTGGAAGCTGGACCGCCCTGCCCTGTTCGATAGCGACCGCTTGTTGATCGACGCATTGATCGAACCGACCCGCATTTATGTTGCCAGCCTGCTGCCCGTAATCCGCGACGGATTGGTCGACGGGCTCGCGCATATCACCGGCGGCGGTTTGCTGGAAAATCTGCCTCGCATTCTGCCCGAGGGCGCGCATGCTCAGGTGAATGCCGATCTGTGGGAGCAACCACGGCTGATGGCCTTCCTGCAGGCGCAGGGCAATATTGAACCGGGCGAGATGGCCCGCACCTTCAATTGCGGTGTTGGCATGGTTCTGGCGGTCGAGGCGAGCAAGGTGGATGAGGTGGCCCAGCGTTTGCAGGATGCAGGCGAAACCGTGGTGCCGGTTGGCGAAATCGCGGCAGGAGAACGCGGCTGCACGGTCAAGGGATCACACGGCACATGGTCTGGTCTTGACGATTGGGAGGCTGTGCACCTTGCCTGAGACAGTGCCTGCTGCGGGGCCAAATACGGCAAAAGTGGCCGTGTTTATCTCTGGCGGCGGCACCAATTTGGGCGCGCTGCTCTATGCCAGCCGCCAAGCGAATTCCCCCTATGAAATCGTCCTTGTTCTCTGCAATGACCCGGCAGCCAAGGGAATTGCGCTTGCCAAGGCAGAGGGCATCGCGACTTTCATCCTGCCCCATGAGGGGCTGACGCGGGCGGCGCATGACGCGGCAATGGAGGCCGAGGTCATCAAAGCGGGCGCAGACTATATCGCTCTGGCAGGATATATGCGCATCATGTCAGACGAATTTGTGGCCCGTTGGGAAGGGCGCATGCTCAATATCCACCCATCTCTATTGCCCAAATATAGAGGCCTCCACACCCATGCGCGCGCGCTGGAGGCTGGTGACAGCCATGGCGGGGTGAGCGTCCATCTGGTCACCCCAGAGCTGGATGCAGGCGAAGTGCTGGGCCAAACCAAGGTCGCCATCCAAACCGGCGATACTCCGGACAGCTTGGCCGAGCGGGTAAAGCTGGCCGAGCATCAGCTTTATCCCCACGTTCTGGCCGAATATGTTTCGCGCGAGACCAATCCTGAGTTTCTGCTCAGCGAAGTGCGGCGGCGATCGATGGCCCTGCCCGAGGCGGAGGAACGCGCCAGCCACGGTGCTCCGGGATGGCGCACCGGCGGCAAGAGCGGCAAATATTTCGCCTATTTCAGCGATCAGCACCATGGCGAGGACGCCATTGCGCTGCTGGTCAAAACCAGCGGTCGCGAAGAACAGGCCAGCTTGATCGAAAGCGATCCGGCAACATTTTACTCGCCTGCCTATTACGGCGCGAGCGGTTGGGTTGGCATTGTGCTCAATCGCAATGGTGTGAATTGGGGCCAGATTGACCATTGGCTGCAGCGCAGCTGGCAAATGGTCGCGCCCAAACGGCTTACCAAACCTTTGGCCAAATTGCTCGATGCGGCAGACGAGTTCTAAGACCATGGCATCGCGCTTTCCCGAACGTCCGCATCCGCTCGCGCGTGGCCCGATGGTTGATCGGCTCGCCCGGTTTCTGGATCGCGGCTGGGACAAGGGATGGATGCCGCCACCGCCCGCCGAACCCGAAGAATTGTTGCGGAGAGCGAGCAAGGGCTTTGCCGCTGAAGATGAAAGTGCCGGACGCAGCGCCGATGATGTCGCCGATTTTCGCCTGAGGTTGGAGAATTTATGCGCCGCTGTTCAGGCCGAGGCTCAGCTAAATGCGGTGGGCCGCGCCTTTGCCTATGGCCTGATCACTCGCGCGATCCAGCAACGTTTCGCACTGGGTGCATTGTGGCGCAAACAGCCCGAATTGCTCGAAACTGAGATTGCACCCCCGATCATCGTGGTTGGGCAGATGCGCAGCGGTACGACCCGCATCCACCGCTTGCTCGCGGCTGATCCGGCCCACAGTGCGACGCGCTTTTGTGACAGCTGGCATCCGGTCCCCGAAAAGCCGGATTTTCGGCCGATCCGCGGCACGTTCAAACTGTTCATGGCCCGCCGCCTTGATCCGTGGATCGACACGATCCACCCCTTTGGTGCTGCGCGCGCGGACGAGGAATTGGGCTGGCTGGCCAGTGCATTTGACCATTCCGCCTATGAGGCACAGTGGAGCATCCCCTCCTATGTCGCCTTCAGCGAGGCTCGCGATGCTAGCGCGATTTACCGCGAATTTGCCCGGCTGCTGCGGACTGACGCTGGACAGCACGGCCACGGCGCGAGGCCGCGCGTGCTCAAGGTCCCGCAATTCACCGAAGATTTACCTGCTCTGCTGGAGCAATTTCCCGGCGCGCGGCTGGTGGTTTCGCGCCGCTGCAGCGAGGAGACCTTCCGCAGCTCAGTTTCGCTGGTGGCCAACCAAATGGTGATCCAATCCGATCAGGTTGATCTGGAGTGGATTGAGCAAGAATGGCGACGCAAAATCGAACTGCGTCAAGCCCGCATGGAGGCTGCGCTGTCCAATTTCAACGGTGCCGTTGCGACGATAGATTTCGACCATCTCGGCGCCGATTGGGAAGGCGAAATGCGCGACCTGTATGATGCGCTCGGGATAGACTTGTCCGCCGAGGCATTGACCGGGATGCAGGCCGAAATGCGCAAAAGCGAAGGCGGCGCGCACAATTCACACGCCGCCCAGCTTAAGCGGTTTAATCAGTCAGATTAGACGGCAGGACAATTAGGCTTTCTTGCCAATCCCGGGCAGAATCTTGCCGACATTGCGTCGATATTCGACGTAATCCTCGCCAAATTCCTTGACCAGATCCTTCTCCTCATAATGCAATCCAATGAGGATGTAGATCGTGTAACCAATTGCGAACAGCAGATGGCTGTAGGTCATGTCGGGCGTTGCCCAGATGGCGATAAAGACACCGGTCTGGATCGGATGGCGTACCCATTTATAGAGCAGCGGCGTCTTCATCGTATGCGGCGCGGCAGCCTTGCCCTGCAAATTGTGCCATGCCTGTTGCAGGCCGAACAATTCGAAGTGGTTGAGCAGCAATGTCGCCACAAATAGGACCGCCCAGCCAAACCAGAAAACACCCCAAATCACATTGCGAACCAATGGGTTCTCAACCGCCCACAAACTTCCGCCAATCGGATGCCACCACAGGAACATTGCGGCCAGAACAAGCGCCGTCGCCAGGCAATAAAAGCTACGCTCCAAGGGTTGCGGGATGATTTTGGTCCACCCCGCTTTGAAGCTCTGTCGCGCCATGATGGAATGTTGCAGACCGAACAGCGCGAGCAATCCGATGTTGATCACAACTGCGGTCGCCATTGGAGCAATCAGGCCCTTGTCCACATGGGTTGGCATGAATTCAAACGCGCCGACCCAGCCGACCAAATATACAAATGAAGCAAAAAACGCTGCGTAACACGCAAGCGAGACGAGCATTATCAATAGACGTCCCATTTTCCTCTCCCCCAAAGGAATGCCGCGACCCGGCAGCGTCAGACTAACCCAAACTGGCCTTGATTGCGAATCTTGCAACTAACGTCGCCACATGATGGGGTATCGAAGGGGCACCCAACAAAAATGGCTCCTGAAACGAAAAGGCCCCACCGCATTTCTGCAGCAGGGCCCCATTGAATTTCGCTGTTTTGGCGGATCAGCCGACGATTTCGCTTGCGTCGAAGAAGAAATCGATCTCGATCTTGGCGTTTTCTTCGCTGTCCGAACCGTGGACAGTGTTTTCGCCGATAGACAGCGCATGTTCCTTGCGGATCGTGCCCGCAACAGCTTCTGCCGGGTTGGTTGCGCCCATGATGTCGCGATTGCGCTTTACGGCGTCTTCGCCCTCAAGAACTTGAACAACAACGGGCTCGCTCATCATGAAGTCGACCAGCTCACCGAAGAAAGGGCGCTCTTTATGGACGCCGTAGAAGCCTTCGGCCTGTTCGCGCGACATGTGGATACGCTTGGACGCGACGACGCGCAGACCGGCCTCTTCCAGCATCTGCGTTACAGCGCCGGTGAGGTTGCGACGGGTGGCGTCGGGTTTGATGATCGAAAAGGTGCGGGTAACCGCCATGAGGAATATCCTTCAAAGAGTATTATGGGTTTTGATAAAGGTGTGAATTGGGCGCGCCACTAGCCCCGCACGGGCGTTACTGCAAGCCCTGTCGCCTGATGGCGTCCAATGGGGTGGAGTAGCAATCAGCCGCCAGCCGACCATTTGCCTTGCGAATCCTGCTTGTGAATTTCGCGCTCTATTGCATCAATACCGTCAAGTTGGCGCCAGGTTTCACGCGCTGCTTGGGTGTCGGCTTCTCCAAACAGCAGGAAAGCGCGGTCAAACTCAGCTGCTTCCTCGCGCCATTTGCCATCCGCCAGCATCACCATTGTTGCGCCATTGGCCGGATCGACAGTTTCGGACAGGAGGATCGGTTGACGCTCGGCACCGGCGGCGTCGCTTTCTCCATTGGCGAGGAATTCTTGCGGCGGTGCGCGCCACAATTCTTGCGACAGAACGCCGCGCTGATCCTTGTCCGCGCTCACCACCAACAACCGATAGCCAGTGCCCAAAACCTTGCGCGCAAGCATCGCCACCACCCGCTCCACGGGATCGCGGCTAAGCTGGTAGAAGTCTACGCGCATTCTCAGTTCACCTATCGCCCAAAACCAAACCTTCAGCCTAGCTGCCCGACTTGTTCTTGCGACACCTGTCAGAGCAAAAGCGGACATTGTCCCAATCTCGCTCCCATTTCTTGCGCCAAGTGAACGGCAGGCCGCATGCCGCGCATGTCTTTGTCGGCAGGTCCGACTTTTTTCGCATGCGCGGCACTATGCAGCTCTGGTCTGAATTACTTTTCTAGCGTGTCAGCCACGAATTGGTTGATCAGGCGCGCACCAAATCCGGTCGCCCCCTTATCCCAAGTCGCGCCCGGCTTGTCCGCCCAAACCACACCCGCAATGTCGCAATGCGCCCATGCGGTGCCCTTCTTGATGAAGCGCTTTAGGAACTGTGCCGCCGTGATCGAGCCACCACCGCGCGGACCAACGTTCTTGATGTCGGCAATCGGGCTGTCGATCAGCTTGTCATAAGCAGGACCAACCGGCATGCGCCACATCTTGTCGCCGCTCGATTTACCCGCGCCCAACAGATCATCCGCCAGCGCATCGTCATTGGCGAACAAGCCGCCATGCTCGTTACCCAGCGAAATAATGATCGCCCCGGTCAGCGTGGCAAAGTCGATTATGCGGGCTGGCTCATACTGTTCCTGAGCCCAGTGCAGCGCATCGCACAGAACCAAGCGGCCCTCTGCATCGGTGTTGATGACCTCGATGGTTTGACCTGACATGGATGTGACCACGTCGCCGGGACGCTGAGCGTTTCCATCAGGCATGTTTTCAACCAAACCGACAACGCCGACGACATTGGCCTTGGCCTTGCGACCGACCAGAGCCAGCATTGCGCCGGCAACAGCGCCTGCTCCGCCCATGTCCCACTTCATATCTTCCATGCCGCCAGCCGGCTTGATCGAGATACCGCCGGTGTCAAAGGTCACACCCTTGCCCACGAATACGGTTGGTTTGTCGCCTTCCTTGCCGCCGTTCCAGCGGATCGCGAGGAGACGCGAAGGTTGGCGAGAGCCTTGGCCAACGCCCAACAAAGCGCCCATGCCCAGCTTGGTCATTTCGTCTTCGTCCAGCACGGTCAGTTCAGCGCCAGTGCCTTCAAAGGCTTTCTGACAGCGCTCAACAAAGCTGATCGGATAAACAATATTGGCAGGTTCAGCGACCAGCTTGCGGGTGAACTCTACGCCCGTGGCCACCGCATTTTGCTCAGCCCATGCCGCCTCGGTTCCGTCCGGGGCATTGACCACGGTTGCGCCTTCTAGCGTGGCTTTCTTTTCCGCCGCCAATGTGGTGCGATATTCGTCATGCCGCCAGCAGCGCAGCCGCAGACCGAGCAACACATGCGCCGCCTCTTCGCCTGACAGATCAGCACCCGACAAATCGACCACCATCTGCTTTTCGCCAGAGCGCAGATATTTCGCCGCCAGAGCCGCGCCTGCTTTTTCCAGATTGGCCGAGCGACCGCTCGCATCGGCCTCGCCAGCGCCTGCAAGAGCAAGCCGGACCAGATGCTCACCGCGAACCACAAAACCTTCAAAGACCTGACCAGCACGCCCTTTAAAGCGGGCCGCGGTTGCTCCGTCGGCAATGGTAGGTTCAAGGTCGCTGGGCATATTGCCTTGGTTGACCACTTGGGCAACAAGCCGGATGTCATTAGGTGTCGAATTGCTAAACTGGATTTGCATGCTTACTCCGCTGCGATGGAACGCATTAGACTGGCTCTCGATCAAGAAACCTAGCCGTGCGTTTCGGTATCAATGGCGATTGCGATTAGGCGCGAGCGATGCGATAGGCAAGCCATGTCCCCGGATCGCAAGTCCAATAGTATCGCTATGACTGATCGCATGAGCGTAAAGCAAACTCTGCGCGTGGCCGCTGCGCTTGGGTTTTGCGCCAGTGTGGTCTGGTCTGCGCCTGCTTTTGCGCAAGGCGAATCGTTTGCTGGCACGATCAATTCTTGGGGCTCGTTTCACGCCTATGCTGAAAGTTTGGCGGGTTCGGATGGATATTCGCTGCGCGCAGATGGCCTGAACGACAAGGTTCAGACACCAACGCTGGCACTGACTGACGCGGCCCAACAGCAAAACCCACAAGTCACAGAAATTGCTCCGCCGCGCAAAATCGACTTCGAAGCCGATCAATTGTCCTATGACAATGAGAACGACACGATCATCGCCACCGGCAATGTCTTGTTGCAGTCGCAAGATCGCTCGGTCCGCGCTGATGAAGTGCGTTGGAACCGCAGCAATGGAATTATAGTCGCCACCGGCAATGTCCGCAGCGTTGATGAACGCGGAAACCAGCTGTTCACGGACCGGATCGAGCTATCGGACGCGTTTGAAACCGGCGCAATCGAGGAGCTGCTGATCGCTCTTCGCGCCGGTGGTCGCTTGGCAGCAAAGTCGGGCGAGCGCCGCGATGACGGCGTCATAACGATGGACAACGCCGCCTACAGCGCTTGCGGCACAGTCGATATTACCGATTGCGACAACCCCAGCTGGCGCATCACGGCCAACCGCGTTTCATTCGATCCCGAAGAAAACCGGGTCAAATTTGATGGCGCAGTGCTGGAATTGTTCGGTGCCCGCATCTTGCCGCTGCCCGGGCTTGCGATCCGAACCGACGGCAAGGCCACATCGGGTTTTCTGGTTCCTGACCTGAGGATTTCGGAATCCAACGGCGTCGAGGTCAACGCCGAATATTATATGCGTCTGGCCGAGAACAAAGACCTAACGCTGGGCGCATTTCTCTACACTCAGGTTAGCCCGATGGTGTCGGCGCAATGGCGCCATTTGACCCCCGAGGGCGCCTATCAGATCACCGGATATGCGACCAAGAGCCGTCGCATTTCGGACTTTACCGGCGTACCCACGACAGAGAGTGATCCGCGCGGTTATCTGTTTGCCAATGGAAAGTTTCAGATCTCTCCCGAATGGAGCGTGACCGGTTCGCTCCGTCTGGCGAGCGACCGCACCTTCCTGAGGCGGTATGACATCAGCCGCGATGACCGCTTGCGCTCGACCGTCAATATCGAGCGGATTGATTACAGTTCCTATCTGTCTTTCGCCGGCTGGGCGACCCAGACCTTGCGATTGGGCGCACCGCAAGGGCAAGTGCCACTGGTCTTGCCAGTGCTCGATTACCGCAGGCGCTTGGCGGACCCTATTGCGGGCGGCAATGTCGAGCTGCAATTCAACACGCTCAGCCTGGTGCGCGAACAGGGCCAAGACACCCAGCGCGCCTTTGCCGGGGCGAAATGGGATTTGCGCCGCCTGACCGGCATGGGACAGGTCGTCACATTGACCGCATTGGGCCGGGGCGATGTGTATCACACCGCCTCTACCCTGTTGACCGAAACAGAGGTTTATCGCGGAACTACGGGTTGGCAGACCAGAGGCGTGGCGCTGGGTGCAATTGATGTGGAATGGCCCTTCGTGGGCGAGGCCTTTGGCGGGACTCAGGTGATTAAGCCACGGATCCAATTGGTAGCCACCCCGTCAATCCGCAACCTTGATATTCCCAATGAAGACGCTCGCGCATTTGACTTGGAAGATTCCAATTTGTTCGCGCTCAATCGCTTCCCCGGATACGACCGGGTCGAAGAAGGTGTGCGGCTTACCTATGGCCTCGATTGGGAATTGGTGCGCCCCGGTTGGCGGGTAAAATCCACCGTGGGTCAATCCTATCGTTTCAGCAAAGACCCGGGAATTTTCCCGGACGGCACCGGCCTCAGCCAGCGAGTGTCTGATTTTGTCGGCCGGACAGAGGTTCGCTTCCAAAATTTGGTGAAATTTACCCACCGCTTCCGACTCGACAAAGATAGTCTGGCCATCCGGCGCAATGAATTTGACGCCACGATAGGCAATCAGCGAACCTATGCAGAGGTTGGCTATCTGCGGCTCAACCGCAACATTACCGATTTTGAAGATTTGCAGGATCGCGAGGAATTGCGCGCAGCAGGCCGGGTCGCCTTTACCCGTTACTGGTCAGCCTTTGGCTCTGGCGTGTTCAATTTGACCGACCAAGAAGAAGACCCGACATTCGTCTCTGATGGGTTTGAACCTATCCGCACCCGCTTGGGCATTGCCTATCAAGATGATTCGCTGGAATTCGGGGTCACATGGCGGCGCGATTTCGTGACATCGGGCGATGCAGAGCGCGGTGATACATTCCAGCTGTTCTTCCGCTTAAGAAATCTGGGATTCCGATAGCGGACAGGCGTTGGCACACCGCGCCAAACCCGCTATCCAGATAGACAACGTACGGGCGGAATACGGGCACTCATCCAGCGTTCAGCCGGATAATGCCAATACTGGAGGCCTAATTGGAGCGCGATTGCGCGCTAAACATGGATTGATCTTGTGACATTGAAAACTATTTCCAACTGCCTTCTCTCGGTGGCTGCGATGGCAGCGATTGCCGCGCCTACCAACGTTTCGGCTCAGGCGTCGGCCTCGGTCGGGAACACATTGGGCATCCCCGACAATGTGACCATTTTGGGCAGTGAAAACCCGAACGAACGGCGCGCAACCGCAGTTGTGAACGGCCAAGTTATTACCGGAACCGATGTTGACCATCGGGTTGCGTTGGTGACCTCGGCGTCCACCAACGACATTTCGAGCGAAGAATTGCAGCGCTTGCGGATGCAGGTTTTGCGCAATCTGATCGATGAAACACTGCAAATTCAAGAAGCGAATGCTCTTGAGATGGAGGTTTCTCCGGCTGAAATTGACAGCACTTACGCCAATGTAGCGTCTCAGAACTTTGCTCAAGAGACGGGCCTGATGGACGAATATCTTGCCAGCATCGGATCATCTGTTGGTTCGCTGAAACGTCAGATCCATGGCGAGTTGGCGTGGCAGCGCATTTTGCGCCGTAATGTCACGCCGTTCATCAATGTCTCCGAGGAGGAGGTCAATGAGCTGCTCCAACGGATGGAAAAATCGCGCGGCACCGAAGAGTATCGCTTGGGCGAGATCTTCTTGTCCGCGACCCCTGAAAATCAGGCGGCGATCCAGCAGAACGCCACCCAGATCGTAGACCAATTGCGCGCCGGCGGCAGCTTTGTTGCTTACGCACGCCAGTTTTCCGAAGCATCGACCGCTGCGGTCGGCGGTGACCTTGGCTTTGTGCGTGCGGCCCAGCTTCCGGTCGAATTGTCGAGCGTTGTGAGCGAAATGCAGGCGGGACAATTGGTTGGTCCGGTGCCAATTCCAGGCGGGTTTTCGATCCTTTATCTGATCGACAAACGTCAGGTGTTGATGGCCGATCCGCGTGATGCGATTTTGAGCCTGAAGCAAATTTCCATCACTTTCCCAACCGGTTTGAGCGATGAAGAAGCGACTGCTCAAGTTGAGGCCTTTACCACCGGTGTTCAGGCGACCGCAGGATGTGGAGCTGTGGATGCGACCGCGGCGCGATTGGGCGCAAGCACGGTCACCAATGACCAAATTCGCGCCCGGTCCTTGCCCGAAGCGTTGCAAAATCTGGTTCTAAACCTGCAAGTTGGCCAAACCACACCGCCATTTGGCTCGGTCGAAGAAGGCGTGCGCATGCTGATGCTGTGTGGCCGTGATGACCCCGAAACCGTCAATGGTCCAAACTTTGACCAGATGATGTCTCAGATGGAAGAAGAAAGGGTTGGCAAGCGCGCGCAACGTTACCTTCGCGACCTGCGCAATGACGCCTATATCGAATATAATTGACGCAAGGTTACTCGGCCAAATCTCCACTTGCCCTTTCGGTTGGTGACCCTGCCGGGATCGGGCCAGAGGTAATTTGTGCCGCTTGGTCCCAGAAAGAGCAGTCTGGGCTTGCGCCATTCTTCGCTGTCGGCGGGGCATCCGTGTTGCGCCATGCGGCGGAGCAGCGCGGTACCCACTGCCCTATCATCGCGATCAGCGATCCGGCCGAGGCTGTGCAAGTCTTTGCCAAGGGTTTGCCGGTGCTCAGTTCCCAAGAGGCGATCGAAGATGTGGGCTATGCGCCCGGCGTCCCCAGCGATGCTGGCGCAGCATTGGCGCTGCATTCCTTGGCAGAGGCGACCCGGCTGACCTTGCAAGGCATCAGCAGCGCCGTGGTGACAGCCCCCGTGGCCAAAGCGCAATTGGCCAATGTCGGGTTTGAATTTCCGGGACAGACCGAATTTCTGGCCGAGGTGTGCGGGCTATCGGCGCAAGACGCGGTTATGATGCTGGCTGGCCCCTCGTTGAGAACGGTACCGCTGACGGTGCATTGCGCGCTGGCCGAGGTGCCGAGCCTGCTAAACGCCGACATGATCTGCCACAAGGCGCGCATTGTTTCCGCCGCATTGGTTCGCGATTTCGGGGTTGAGCGCCCTCGCCTCGCCCTTGCTGGCCTCAATCCGCATGCTGGCGAAGACGGCAGGTTTGGCCGCGAGGAGCAGACCATCATCACCCCAGCGATTGACGCATTGCGCGGCGAAGGGATCGATGCGAGCGGCCCCCATCCCGCCGATGCAATGTTCACCGCCAGATCGCGCGGTCAATATGATGTGGCCTTGTGCATGTATCACGATCAGGCGCTGATCCCGCTCAAAGCCTTGGAATTTGACGAAGGCGTCAATGTCACGCTGGGCCTACCGATCATCCGCACTTCGCCCGACCACGGCACCGCATTCGACATTTCGGGCAAAGGTCTGGCCGATCCCGGAGCGATGATTGCCGCAATTCGAATGGCGGGCGAATGTGCCGAGCGCCGAGCAAGAAGCGCCGCAGTAAATGGCTGACGATTTGCCGCCTCTGCGCGAAGTCATTGCCCGGCACGGTCTATCGGCGAGCAAGGCCCTGGGGCAGAATTTCCTGTTTGATGCACAATTGCTTGATCGGATTGCCGCCATTCCCGGCGATCTGTCGGGGCAAAACGTGCTCGAAATTGGTCCCGGCCCCGGCGGCTTGACGCGGGCATTGCTCAAAGCAGGGGCACAGGTCACAGCGATTGAGATGGACCCGCGATGCCTGCCTGCTCTGGCCGAATTGGCCGAAAGCTATCCCGGCAAGCTGAGCGTGATCGAAGGCGATGCGATGAAGCTGGACCATGGCGCGATCATGCGGGGCGAGCCATTCCATGTGGTCGCAAACCTGCCCTATAATGTCGGCACTGCACTGTTTGTGAATTGGTTGAGCGGGGGGAAAAAGAACAGCGACTGGCCTCCGCAATGGCAATCGCTCACGCTGATGTTTCAGCAAGAGGTCGCCCAGCGCATTGTCGCCAAGGAAGGGTCCGGCACCTTTGGCCGATTGGCGGTGTTGGCCCAGTGGCGCAGCACCGCAAAACTGGCGTTCAAGGTCCACCGCAGCGCATTTACCCCGCCGCCAAAGGTCATGAGCGCGATCGTCCACGTCGTCCCCGGCGAGGCTCCTGCAGGAGTGTCTGCGCGCACGCTAGAACGCGTGACCGAGGCCGCATTTGGTCAACGCCGCAAGATGCTGAGGCAGAGCCTGAAAGGCATGCCCGGAGCCTTGGATGCGATGGCAAGGATCGGGATCGACGAGAAGCGCCGTGCCGAAACGCTCAGCGTTGAAGAGTTTACTGGTCTCGCGCGCGAAATTGATCAAACCTGATTGATCGACCCGCCTAATCGCCCAAAATCGTGAGCGAACCAAATGCGGCATCGATCATATTGGAGATGATGAAGGCGGCGCAGATCGCGCAGAGAACCAATACACCAAATTGCAACATCTGGCCCAATTGTCGGCTGTCGGTATAGACCTCCACACTGCCGCGATTGCCGGCTCGCGCCAATCTAGCCGCTTTGAGTTTAACCGGCTCATTGGTGCCATTGATGACCGACATGACGCTGATGCGGTCTTGAAAAGTGATGCCAAAGCGGCGCTCACCCGACCATTTCACATGCCCGACCAGCGTTTTCCCATTGACGCTCAACTCAACAAATTCGCCATATTTCGGGGGCTTAGCAGTCGTCGCCAGCAGTCCGCGCGTTGAAAGGTCCAAAACGCAAGCGTCACGTTTTGGCCCGGAATCGCGCATGGACGCCCGGATCATGACCTTGGTTCGGTCTTCAACTCTTGGCTTACCGCTAAACAAGTGGATTGGCCTCCCTGACAGACCAACCTAGGGGAAACTACTTATCCGACCGTTAATCACGAAAACTTGGCAAAGAACCCGCGCCCTACCGATAATAGTCGGACAGTCCGCTTACGACCCAATTGCTGTCGGCGATTTTGACTTTCGCTTGTTCGGATCTGACCTCAGGTCAATTCATCGGCTTGAGCGGATAGCGCCAAACTAGAAACGAACCAAAGACAAGCAATGATAGTGTTCCGAGGTATGGAGTGTCTTCAAGCAAGCGACCTTGGTTCAATTGCCAAAGGCACAGGGGTACTCCGATTGCGCCCAATGCGATCATTGTTCGCCCAAGGTTAAATAGAGTCAGCATTCCACGCCAAAACTAGCCGCTAACCCGCCTTCGCTGTCTGCCGCCATTGGTGCAGCAACGGCTCGGTATAGCCCGATGGTTGCCCGACCCCCTTGAAGATCAAATCTTTGGCCGCGCTGAAAGCAGGCGCATCCTCATTGCCGATCAGCGGTATATAGTTCGGATCGCCAGCATTTTGGGCATCCACCTTGGCCGCCATTCGGGTGAGCGAATCCATCACCTGATCCTTGGTTACCACGCCGTGCAGCAGCCAATTGGCGATATGTTGGCTGGAAATACGCAAGGTGGCGCGATCCTCCATCAGACCGACATCGTTGATATCGGGTACCTTGGAACAACCAACCCCGGCATCGACCCAGCGCACAACATAGCCCAGCAAGCCTTGGCAATTGTTGTCCAATTCGTCGCGCAGTTCATCCTCAGACCAATTGACCCCATCGGCCAGCGGTATCTCAAGCAGAGTGTCAACGCTGGGAATATCGCCCAGACCGGTTTGAATATCGAACACATTTTCCTGATGGTAATGCAGCGCATGCAGCGTTGCCGCCGTCGGCGAAGGCACCCAAGCGGTGTTGGCACCGGCGCGCAGATGGCCGATCTTCTCCGCCATCATTTGCCCCATCAAATCGGGTGCTGCCCACATGCCCTTGCCGATCTGTGCTTTGCCAGACAGGCCGTGTTTCAGCCCGATGCCAACATTGCGCGCTTCATAAGCGGTCAGCCAGGATGATCCCTTCATGCCGCCTTTGCGCATCATCGGGCCAGCCTGCATCGACGTATGGATTTCGTCGCCTGTCCGGTCGAGAAAGCCGGTGTTGATGAAGACAATACGGTCTTTCACCGACTCAATACAGGCGCCCAAATTGGCGCTGGTGCGGCGTTCTTCGTCCATCACACCGACCTTGATCGTGTGGCGCGGCAGACCGAACAAATCCTCCACCGTATCGAACAAATCATTGGTGAAGGCGCATTCTTCAGGCCCGTGCATTTTGGGCTTCACGATATAGATGCTGCGCGATCCATCCGGCAGGCGGCTGTTGCCAAATCTGACTTTCCCCTCAACATCCAGCGCGCCAATCGCACTGGTGAAGACCGCGTCCATAATGCCCTCTGGCACCTCAGACCCATCTTCAAGCATTATCGCAGGATTGGTCATTAAGTGACCGACATTACGTACAAAAAGAAGACTGCGCCCAGACAGGCTATGCTGACTGCCATCTGTCGCAGTGTAATCCTTGTCCGGATTCAGCGCCCGGGTCAGCGTGGCCCCGCCCTTGTCAAAACTCTCTTGCAGATCGCCGCGAATAACCCCCAGCCAATTGGAATAGGCGAGCAATTTGTCCTCTGCATCAACCGCCGCCACTGAGTCCTCGCAATCGCAAATTGTGGTCAGCGCAGATTCGCAAATAATGTCCGCAATCCCAAGTCTGTCATCGCGGCCAATCGGGCTGTCGGCGTCGAACACGACCTCGATATGCAGGCCATTGTTGACAAACAGGCGCCCGTTCTCGGTCTCGCCGACATATTGGCTGACATCGGCGATCGCGATGCCCTGTGTCGCATCGGATAAATCCGCCCAACTTCCGCTGGCCAATGGCACCGCTTGGTCGAGGAATTCGCGCCCGCGCGCAATCACTGCATCGCCGCGCGCTGTGTCATATCCGCCCGGTCTGGCCGCAGGTGCGTCCAAAGCATCGGTGCCGTAAAATGCGTCATACAGACTGCCCCAGCGCGCATTCGCTGCGTTCAACAGGAACCGCGCATTCAGCACTGGCACTACCAATTGCGGGCCAGCCATGGTCGCGATTTCAGGATCAACATTCTGAGTACCGATAGTGAAACCAGCTGGCTCTGGCACCAAATAGCCGATGTCCCGCAAGAACGCTTGATACTCAGCTGCATCATGCGCAGTTCCGCGCCGCTCCCGATGCCAAGCGTCAATCTTGGCCTGCAAATCCTCGCGCTTGTTCAGCAATGAGCGATTGCGCGGGGCGAATTCCGACAGCAATTTTCCCACGCCCGACCAGAACGCATCCACATCGCGGCCCAAAGGCTGCAAAACTTCGCGTTCCATCAATTCGGCAAGCGCTGGATCAATCGAAAAATTGGCGCGCGGGGTCAATTGGCTCATCATTCCTCACTCAAATAGCTGTCGCATGCATCACTGACGCAGGCTGAAAATTGCAAAATGTCCGGGGAGGAGCGACTGCGCCTATGACCAATCACGGGCCGTATTGCAACCGCAACTGCCCAACAATTCGCTGTGCTGGCTTGGCCTAGAACGCCCGCGCGGCTAGAGCGGTTTCCAATGCAACAAACCAGCCCCAACCCTGAAGCGATTTTGAGCCAAATTGATGCTGCTGCGATGCTGGCATCGGTCCAGAAATGGTGCGCGATCAACACCGGAACCGCCAATCTGGACGGGCTGGCCGAGCAAGCGAGCCAATTGGCAGATGCTTTCGCCGCACTTCCCGGCGAAGTGTCTCTGGTTGATCCGGCGCAAGTGACCGCAATCCATTCTGACGGCAGCGAGTTTTCCAAGCCGCATGGCCAGCATTTGGTGTTGAGGGTGCGACCTCAGGCAAACCGGCGCATCTTGCTGACCGGCCATATGGACACTGTGTTTCCCGCCGACCATTCGTTTCAGCAGCTGACTTGGCTGGAGGATGACGTGTTGGGCGGGCCGGGTGTCGCCGATATGAAGGGCGGCATTGCCGTCATGCTGCACGCTTTGTTGGCATTTGAGGCAAGCCCCGGCGCGCAATCGCTGGGTTATGATGTGATGCTCAATTCTGACGAGGAAACCGGATCGCTCGCATCATCGGCGCTGATAAATGAACTGGCGCAGGGCAAAATCGCTGCCCTGACCTACGAGCCCGCTGCCCTGCCCGATGGCACTTTGGCCCATGCGCGCGGTGGGACTGGCAATTACTCGATCACCTTCACCGGCAAGAGCGCCCATGCCGGTCGCAACCCGCACGAGGGCCGCAATGCTGTGGTGGCCGCAGCCGATCTGATCTTGCGTATCAAGGCGATGGAAAGCGACGATTTGACGGTCAATCCGGCCAAGTTGGAAGGCGGCAGCGCCAACAATGTTGTGCCCGATCACGCCGTGGTGCGGTTCAACATTCGCCCCAAATCAACAGACGCGATGGAGAGTTTCGACGCAGAGCTATCCGTGCTTCTCAGCGATATTGAGGCCCAGCACGGTGTCGGCATTCATCGCCATGGCGGGGTCACACGTCCACCAAAGTCGGTGGATGACAATGCCCAGCGCCTGTTTGATCTGGTGAAAGAATGCGGCGAGCAATTGGGCCAGCATATCGCCTGGCAATCGACCGGCGGGGTATGCGATGGCAATAATATCGCGGCCTGCGGAGTACCGGTGGTCGACACAATGGGCGTTCGCGGCGGCGCAATCCACTCGCCTGACGAATTTTTGATCGTACCATCCTTGGCCGAACGGGCCGCTTTGTCGGCATTGGTGCTGACCCGCATTGCATCTGGAGAAATGTCTTGAGGTTTCGCCCATGAGTTTTCGTTTACGCGCTGCGCGTGCCAAAGATCTCGAGCCGCTGTATGAAATGGCCAAGCTGACGGGCGGAGGCTTCACCAATCTGCCGGCCGATCGCAAGGCGCTGGGCGGAAAGCTGGAGCGCGCCGCAGCGGGTTTTGCCAACACCGAGGAAGAGCTGGTCGACGAACAATTCGTTTTGGTGCTGGAAAATGCCCAAACAGGCGCCATTCGTGGCACCTGCCAGCTGATGACCCAAGTGGGTCAGCAATGGCCGTTCTATTCCTATCGCCTCAACACGCTGACCCAATATTCGCAGGAATTGGACCGTACGGTGCGCGCCGAATTGCTCAGCCTGACGACCGATCTTGAGAGCACAAGCGAGGTTGGTGGGCTCTTCTTGCACCCGAATGAACGCGCTGGCGGCTTGGGATTGCTGCTCGCGCGAAGCCGCTATTTGTTCATCGCCATGCATCGCAAACGCTTTGCCGAACGGACCATTGCGGAGCTGCGCGGGATCATTGACGAACGCGGCGGATCGCCATTTTGGGACGGAGTTGCAGGCCGCTTTTTCGGCATGGGTTTTCAAGAGGCGGATTACTTCAACGCGATCAATGGCAACCAATTTATCGCCGATTTGATGCCCAAGCACCCGGTCTATGTCGCGATGCTGGATGATGACGCGCGCAGTGTGATCGGGGTGCCGCACCCCACCGGGCGCGCCGCCATGCGGATGCTGGAAAACGAAGGGTTTCGTTACGAAGGCTATGTCGACATCTTTGACGGCGGGCCAACCATGATTGCACCGACCGACAAAATCGAAAGCGTCGCCAATTCCTCACTCGCGACAATTTCTGCAACAGATTTGGAAGAGGGCGAGCGGGCCATTATTGCCACCGGTCAATTGCAGGACTTCCGTGCTTGCTATGGCGCGCGCGTCTTGGGAGATGATGGGACCATCACAATCGATGCAAGCACCGCTGACATATTGGATGTAACGACAGGCGACGCGGTCTGGAGCACATCTCGATGAATGGGCAGACGAGCGAAATAGTAGAAATCAATTTTGACGGTATCGTCGGGCCAAGCCACAATTACGCCGGGCTTAGCGTCGGCAATATCGCCAGCGCGAAGCATCAGGGAAACACATCCTATCCAAAGGCCGCCGCGTTGCAGGGGCTGGCCAAGATGCGCGGCAATCTCGCCCGGTTTGGCCAGCAAGGTTTCTTCCTGCCGCTGCCGCGTCCCAACAATGGCCTGCTGCAATCGCTGGGCGTCAGCCAAAACAATGCGGACCCGGCTCTGATCGCCGCATCCTTTTCCGCCAGTTCGATGTGGACCGCTAATGCCGCCACGGTCAGCCCAGCGCCCGATACCAGCGATGGCCGCTGCCATCTGACGCCCGCCAATCTGGTGACCATGTTGCACCGTGGCCAAGAATGGCCCGATACCAAGCGCCAGCTCGACCTTGCCTTTGCCGATCCGACCCATTTTGCTGTCCATGACGCGGTCCCGCCAAGCTATGGCGATGAAGGCGCAGCCAATCACATGCGGCTATGCTCTGGCCATGGCTCTGCCGGTGTCGAAGTGTTCGTCTATGGCAAAGCGGGCGGTAAATTTCCCGCGAGGCAACACGAGCAAGCCAGCCGGGCGGTGGCTCGATTGCATGGCCTTGCCCCAGATGCTTGCGTGTTTATCGAGCAAAATCCGGCCGCAATTGCCGCAGGCGCGTTTCACAATGACGTGGTCGCGGTCGCCAATGAGAATGTGCTGTTTGCCCACGAGCTGGCCTTTGCCGATCGGCAAGGCGCCTATGATGCGATGCGCGCGGCCTTCCCCGACCTGCAAGTGGTCGAAGTTCCTGACAGCGCGGTCCCACTAGACGAGGCGATCCGTACCTACCTGTTCAACGCGCAATTGGTGACGCGTCCCGATGGCGGCATGGCCTTGGTTGTGCCGGAGGAATGCCGCCAGGGCGCGCGCGTGTGGCAATGGTGCGAACACATGCTGGCTGATGCCAGTTCAGGCAATGGCAGCCCCATCCGCGAAATTATCCCGGTCGATGTAAAGCAAAGCATGGCCAATGGCGGCGGTCCCGCCTGTTTGCGGCTGCGCGTTGCGTGCAACCCGGCCCGTGTCGATCCGCGCTTCTTGCTCACCGAGGAAAAGGCCGAGCAAATGGAGGCAGTGATCGCTGCCAGCTGGCCAGAACAGATCGATCCGAGTGAATTGGGCGATCCTGCGCTGACACAAACCATCATCACCGCGCGGCAGAAACTGCTGCAAACGCTTGATCTGGAAGAACTAGGTTAACGCGCTGGACACTCGCCCTCGCCGCTTTACAATTAGGCGTATGTTAACCGTCAAAATCGGCGGAAAACTGCGTTCGGCAGTAAATTCGCTGGTTTTGAGTCGGAGTTGAAAGGGCACATATGCTGCGCAAAATCGGCCGGTTGTTCGTGATCAAAACGCGCTGGGAAGCGTATCTGATCATTTATGCGCTGGCCCTTGGTGCGACAACGCGCGGCGCCCAATATCTGATTGAGTACCCTGGCACTGGCGGCAAATTGCTGTTTCTTGCCTGCACTGGCGCGGTCTTTCTGGCTGGCGCGAAGATCCTCGATTGCATCAAATACGAACAGGCAGAGCGAGCGAGTGAGGCTTTGCGCGACGAAGTTTAGGGCGAAATTTCTGTTGGATTGCCCGCTGCGTTGCGTCCCTAGGCCGCCTCATCGTCCAGCGTAACCTCAGCTGCATTCTCAACTTCAGGCCGATCCATCCATTTTTTCAGAGTGTTGCTCAGCACTTCGATCGAAATCGGTTTGGACAGGTGGCCTTGCATACCCGCATCGAGGCATTCCTTAATGTCCGATTCAAATGCATTTGCCGTCATCGCGACAATCGGCAAATGCTCAGGCGTCAGGCCAGTTTTGCGCAGTTCGCGCGCTGCAATAATCCCATCCATCTTGGGCATTTGAACATCCATAAGGACCATCGCAAAGCCCTCGCCCGCCTCATGCGCAGCGGCAATTCCGGCGACAGCCTCTTCGCCGTCTTCGAACAATTGGCTCTCCACGCCCAGCTCATCCAGCATCGCAGCAATCAAGAGCTGGTTGATATCATGATCTTCAGCGACCGCGATCCTCATGCCAGAATTACTGATCCGACCAGAGGTTGCATCTTCGGGCACCGCGAGTGAAAATTCATCAGCAATTTCTTCAGTAACTTCAAACGGATGGGTAATCGTGACCTTGGTTCCGACGCCCTCCTGACTGGTCAGAGAGAGTGAGCCGCCCAGACACTCTATCAAGCGCTTGCTGATATGCAGTCCTAAGCCTGAACCACCATAGTTCCTCTGAGTCCCCTCGTCCGCCTGAGCAAACTCACCAAGAACGACTTCATGCTTGTCTGCCGCTATGCCGATCCCAGTATCCTCGACGCAAATCTGAACCGCACCATTGTCAACTTGTATCCAGATGTCGATCCGCCCTTCATGGGTGAACTTCACCGCATTGCCGATCAGATTATTGAGAATCTGCCGCATCCTCAATGTATCGGTGCGAATTTCGCGCGGTACATCTGCATCAACATGCAACTCCAGCGTCAGGCCCTGCTTGACTGCGGCGGCTTGAAACAGCCGGACGCAATTTCGCGCGATATGGGTGATATCAGCAGTTTCATGATGGATGTTGATATGACCGGTTTCAATTTTCGATAGATCAAGAATATCGTCGATCAGCTTGAGCATCGACTTGCCAGATTCCTCGATCAAGGCGATTTTCGATTGCTGGGCAGGAGGCAAATCCTCTTGCAGCAGCAGTTCTGAAAATCCCAGAATGCCGTTCATAGGCGTGCGCAATTCATGGCTCATATTGGCTAGAAAACGCGACTTTGCTTGCGAGGCATTTTCCGCCTGTTCGCGGCGGTGGTCTTTTTCCATTCGATCGGCCTCCGCCTCGCTGGCTCGCGCCAGAGCCGCTTGTTCGCTCTTCTCCATCCGATTGGTCCCCCTAGCATCGCGAACCAACACCCCGGTCAGCGCCACAATCATTCCGATGGCGAGCAAGCTGAGCTGAAAATTCTCATCAAATATATGGTGATCCATGGCAAAATTGGTCAGCATTATCAGCGCCATCGGGAAACCGATGATCCATGGTAGCAAGCGGCGCAGGGCGACCGAACCCTTGCTTTGCGCAAAGATCACGGAGACCCAGCCATGAGCTCTCAGAATTATCAAAACCGCACAAAACAGCAGCAAAAATGCAACCGCCGTTGGCAAGGACAAGGTAGAATACATAGCGGCGGTCGAAAGCGATCGGGCGTCAAATGAGAACACGATCAGGGCGAGCAGCGAAACCACAAGGCCGAGCGATGCTGGCCATGCCGCCAGATGGTAAGACCAGCCATTGCCGCGCAATTGGATCAGGCATGCGCCCAGGCACAGGAATGAAAACGAGGTTGCCTCGGACATCCTCTCGCGGTCAAAAACTTCAGCATTGGGCCAGATCAGATTGTCAATTCCAGTGGCCCAACCCGACATCCGCAACACTAAATTGCCAAAGGCCACGGAAATGACCGCCAAACCAACCCATTGCACAGCTTTGCGCACACCGTCTTGGTCAGGAGACCGACTGAGAGCGTAAAGCGCGCAACCGCTGAACAAAAACAGCATCGCAGTGGAGGGAACCATCGCGGAGAATTGGTAGCCGAAATTGGTGAATTCAGACCAACCCGCGCCCCACCCCAGTGCAAGCACGACAAATGCCAGAATGATCACCCATATTGTGATCACTTGTCCGACAAGTCCGGGTAAAACTGAAGAGCGCTCTTTCACTGTTGGATTATACATTGTCTGTCGCTCCGCTGTTGAGAGCAAGCACACAAAGCTTAACGCCCAAATTCAAATGCTAGGGCAATATGACACAGACCATGTTGGCGGCAGGATAGGGGTTACCCCCTAGCAATTGGGAAAGTTATTGCGGGAAACTTGAGCCGAGGTGCAGCACGGATGCTTTCCTACTTGGGCTGAGTTTGGCACAAATTGGGCACGCTCTTTGACATCGTTGAACCCGTTTCCTTCGCAGGTGAGGCTAATTCCAAAGTTGGAAAAGTGTCAAAATAGGAATCTGGCCGTAAACATCATGAATCACTCAGTAATTTCGTGGAATTCGGAAAAAACCGGTGTCAAAAGTGTCAAAATAGAGAAACGCCGGAATGGGCTGGGTAAATTTCGCCAGATCGAACCGAAAATGGCGGGCTTCGAGAACCGGTGCGCAGCAACCCACAAAGGTCGTGAGCACCGGAAGCGCAGAAAATTGCTATTCGCAGGCCGATATGGGGGAATTGGTGGAGGATTCTGTTGCTAGGCTCCCGCTTGTGTGACTGGGAGGAGTAGGACCGCCCCTCAAGCACATCAACCGTGTGCCAAGCTACAATTCTAGGGAAAGGTGGAGGATTCTGTTGCTAGGCTCCTCCGGGCCCCCGGTATCCGTTCTGTTGCCCGGTCGGTCCAACCGCGCTTAAGCTTTGTAAATTCAGGCCGTTAGGCCATCAAATTACGCTGCGATAGCGAGTGCTTCATTATCGTTTGCACTTATAAAAATGAGCCTTTTACGGGGTTTCTCAACCCGGGCAAAAGCACTGCCTTTCAGCACACGTCGATCCTAGTTCGGCCCCGCCATAATATCCGGAAATCACGTTGGAAATCCGCATCTTATGGTGGAGCCGCCGGGTACTGCCCCCGGGTCCGTTGTACCTATTATACAGCACAGTTTATCACCATAGTCGGCCGAAACCGACAGACCCTATATAGGCCAATATGGCTTAATGGGAAGTGAGCGGAAGTTTATTAGTGGACCCGATCGAATGCACCAAACGGTCGGCGACCAGCCGACCGCAAGGCCGACTGGCCGCCCGCAGGCCCGCAAGGGCCGAGGAAATCGCAGCGCGGAGGCGCTGCGGAAACCAAAAAACGCTACTTCTTCAAAGCGTCGCGAATCTCGGTCAACAGATCGATCTCGCTTGGACCGGCTGGTTCCTCTTCCGCTGCTGCTTCAGGCTCTTCCATCTTAGCTTTCGCCTTGTTGGCGTAACGCACCAGCAAGAAGATAATGAAGGCCAGGATCAGAAAGTTAATCACCGAGGTCAGGAACGCGCCCCACGCCAAAACATTCGCGCCAGCTTCACGTGCCGCCTCCAGCGTCATACCCTCTGTGACCAGTTCTGCACCGGACAGGATCGTATATTTGCTGCTGAAATCAACATCGCCAAAAATCATTCCGACGATGGGCATGATCAAATCTGATGTCATGGATGCGACAATAACGGCAAAACCGCCCGCAATGATCACCGCGACGGCCAATTCCATCACGTTCCCTTTGGCAATAAATTCCTTGAATTCTGTAAGCATAGCGTCCCTCTCTTGCAGTTAACGAATTGGACGCTTTTTCGCATCATGAGGGAGACTTGCCAAGTGCTATAGCGCCTTGAATATCCACAAGGGTGTGCTATATCGGCAATACAGATAATAAGGTCGATCGGGTCGGCCAAGAAAAGACCACTAAGGGGAAACTTAAATGAATTTTGCTGCCGTACGTAGAATGGCTCTTGTCGCTGCCGTATCGCTAGGTCTTGCATCTTGCGGGATCAATACGGTGCCCGCTGCAGAGGAAAACGCAAAAGCCAAATGGGCCGATGTTGAGGCGCAATTTCAACGCCGCGCAAATTTGATCCCCAACCTTGCCGAAGTAGCCCAAGGCGCTGCTGAGAATGAGCGTGCGATCCTGACCGAAGTGACCGAAGCCCGCGCCAAAGCGACCAGCATCAATGTGAGTGCGGATGATCTGGGCGATGCCAGCAAGATGCAGGAATTGGCCGCTGCACAAGGCCAGATGAGCCAGGGCATTGGGCGACTACTCGCCAGTTTTGAAGCCTATCCTCAGATCACCTCGACCCAAGGCTATCTCACCTTGCAGAGCCAGCTTGAGGGCACAGAAAATCGCATTGCGGTGGCCCTGCGCGATTATAATGAAGCGGTTCGTCAATATAACACCACCATCCGTACCTTCCCCGACACAATCGGTGCGAACATCATTCATGGTGCAGAGCCATTGGTGCCTTACACCGCAGTGACCGAAGGCGCGGATGTGGCGCCAGAGCTTGACCTGACGTCCGATTGATCCGGCAATTGACCAGCGCGATGCGGGGTTGTTGTCGGACCGTTCTTCTTGGGGTCGGTTCACTGGCACTTGCCTGTGGTTGCGCGCCCGAAGAAACCGAAACCCCGCCCGCGTTGGAATTGACCGGCAGAGTTGTTGATGCAGCCGAAATTTTGGATGAACAATTCGAGAAAAATTTAACTCAGCGTCTGGAATTGCTTGAGCAAGATACGAATGTGCAATTGGTCATTGCGACCATTCCCGACCTGCAAGGCTATGACATATCCGATTACGGTTACCAGCTGGGCCGTGACTGGGGCATTGGCGATGCGGAACGCAATGATGGTTTGATGATCTTGGTCGCACCCAATGAACGCAAAGTCAGGATCGAAGTTGGATTGGGGCTTGAGGGTTTGGTCAAAGATGAAGAAGCCGCTGAGATAATCCGAACCGGAATACTCCCCAAATTCCGAACTGGTGATTTTGAAAACGGTATCTCACAGGGCGTGGATGGGCTGATTGTTGAAGTTACGCCAATTGAACCGAAGCCAGCTGAACTAAAGGAAGCCGCGTGAAGCGATTACTAGCTTTGATTGCAATAATGGCAGCGCTTGTCGTCTCGCCTGTTTCGGCTCAGGAATTTCCTGAGCTGACCGGGCAAATCGTTGATGAAGCCAATATCATTGACGCTGCGACAGAGGCTCAGCTGCTGCAAAAGCTGGCGGCGCTGGAGCAGCAATCCCAGCGGCAATTGGTCATTGCGACCATTCCCGACCTGCAAGGCTATGACATATCCGATTACGGGTATCAGCTGGGCCGCGAGTGGGGCATTGGCGATGCCGAGCGTAATGATGGCGCGCTGCTGATTGTGGCGCCCAATGATCGCAAAGTCCGGATTGAGGTCGGCTACGGCTTGGAAGGCATCATGACAGATGCGATGTCCTCGCTCATTATCCAGAACCAGATCCTGCCCGCTTTCCGCAGCGGCGATATGGGAGCAGGCATTGTGGCCGGTACGGATTCGATTGTTCAGCAATTGGTGTTGCCCGAAGATCAGGCCCGCGCAATTGCAGCCCAAGTCGGCCAGCAGCGGCAGAGCGACGGCGGTTTTCCCATTGGCGCGCTGATCTGGTTTGGCGTTATCTTCATCTTCTTCATCCTGCCAATGATGCGCGGACGCGGCCGCAAGCGGCGTTATCGCGGTGCCGGTGATACGGCGCGAGACATCATCCTGTGGGAAGTCGGTTCAGCTGTCCTGCGCGGTGCCATTGGCGGTAGCAGCGGCGGTGGCGGCTTTGGCGGCGGCGGAGGCTTCGGAGGAGGCTTTTCCGGCGGCGGCGGCAGTTTTGGAGGCGGCGGCGCCTCTGGGGGTTGGTAAGACATGGGTCGTTATCTAAGCGCAGAACAACACAAGATTGTCAGCGATGCTGTCGAGGCAGCAGAGCTGAGCACGTCGGGCGAAATCGTGACCGTTTTGGCCGATCGCAGTGATGGCTACACCGATGTGGTGCTGGTTTGGGCAGCCACCGTGGCATTCACCATGATGAGCATTTTCGCGCTGTTCCCCCTGCCGTTCATGAATGTGTGGGACAGTTTGATCGGCGGTTGGATGCACGAATGGACCACCGGAGAGCTGGCCAGCATGACCATCGCATTGGGCCTCATCACCTTTGTCCTGACCTGGGCGGTGCAATTGTGGGAGCCGCTGAAATTTGCGTTGATCCCCTCGCCCGTCGGTACCGCAAGGGTTCACAAACAAGCGGTCAAGCACTTCAAAGTGGGCGCAGAGCGCCGCACCCATGGCCGCACCGGCATCATGATTTATCTGTCTATGCGCGAGCACCGGGCAGAGATTGTCGCTGATGAACCGATCGCAGAATTGGTCAATGCCGATGTCTGGGGCGATGCGATGTCCGACATGTTGGTGGAAATCCGCAAGGGCTGTATCGCTGAGGGATTGGCCGCTGGTGTGCGCGATGTTGGCGTGGTGCTGAGCGAGCATTTCCCGCGTGCCGAAGATGACGAGAACGAGCTTCCCGACCGCCTGATCGAAGTCTAAGCCTGTCCCTCATGACAATACCGGACCAAGATGCTGACGAGCAGATCGTGTGGCAGGGCAAATTCATCACCACCAAGAAACGTGGCCGCTGGGAATATGTTGGCCGCCCGCGCAATATCCGCGCCGCTGTGATCTTGGCGGTGGAGGATGATCACATCCTGCTGGTCGAGCAATTTCGCGTGCCCTTAAACCGCAATTGTCTGGAATTACCCGCCGGATTGATCGGCGATGGGGATGACAATTCGAGCGAAGATGATTTGACCGCAGCAGGCCGAGAGCTGGAAGAAGAAACCGGCTATCGCGCCGATAGGCTTGAAGATTGCGGCCAATTCTATTCTTCGCCCGGCATGGTCAGCGAAAGCTTCACTCTGGTCCGTGCACTGGGCCTGACCAAGGTCAATGACGGCGGCGGAGTAGAGGGTGAAAACATCACTGTGCACCGCGTCGCCCTGAAAAATCTGGACAGCTTTATCGCATCCAAGCGAGAGGAAGGTTGCGGGATCGACGTCCGCATGCTCTTGGCACTGGGCAACAAATTAATCGGCGGAGAGAGAATATGACAGGTCGCGTAGCAGGCAAGATGGCATTGGTGACGGGCGCCGCCCAAGGGTTGGGCGCAGCCCATAGCGCGCTGCTGGCGCAAGAAGGTGCGCGGGTGCTGTGCACCGACATCAATGGAGATGGCGCCGCAGATACAGCGGCCGCGATCAACAAAGCGCTAGGCGATGGAACCGCTTATAGCATCCAGCATGACGTCACCGACCCTAATGCTTGGGAGGCGGCAGTTGATGTCGCACGTCAGGAAATGGGCGGCCTAAATGTGCTGGTGAACAATGCCGGGATAGGTGTCCCAGGCAATATCGAGGAATGCGATTTCGGCGATTGGCAGCGGTGCTTTTCAATCAATGTCGATTCCATCTTTCACGGCTGTCAAAAAGCATTGCCGTTGATGCGCGAACATGCGCCGGGTTCAATCGTCAACATCAGTTCAATCGCTGGATTGATCGCCAGCGACACAATGCCAGCATATAATGCATCCAAGGCTGCGGTGTGGATGCTGTCCAAATCTATCGCCCTGCATTGCGCCAAAAAGCACATGCAAATTCGCTGCAACTCGGTTCACCCAACATTTGTCGACACACCCATTCTTGATGGCACCGCCAAATCGGCCGGGTTGGACAAGGATATTTTGCTGGAGAAACTGGCACGGCAAATCCCGCTGAAATTTGTGGGTGAGCCCAATGATATTGCCAATGCGGTGCTCTATCTCGCCAGCGATGAAAGCCGTTTCATGACCGGTGCCGAACTGAAGCTGGATGGCGGCATTTCAGCCATGTGATCTGGCTGGCAGTTGGCGCTCAATTTCGGGCCAATCGGACCCGCAGGCGCGACTGCGCGTCGGTCGATAGACCGCACCTCGGAGGCGATCGTGCAACGATCTGCCGCGAGAGCATAGGCACACAAAAAGAGAGGGGCCGTGTGGCCCCTCCCGGTTCGTTCAAACTCGTTGCGTAGCGGTCCGAAAAACCGGGTTCCGCTCTTTCAGCTACGCATTCAGTCCGCAATCAATCCGATTGCGACATAGATCAAAGCGGCAGTTCCTACGCTGAGGAATGCTCCGACCACAAAACCTAGACGGACAAACATTGGGTCCATGCCGAAATAGTTTGCGATCCCGCCGCATACGCCCATCACTTTGCCATTGTATTTGTCGAGGCTGAAGCCACCTGCGGATGGTGGGCCGCCAGCATTACTCTTGTCGATATTGCTCATGCGAGAATTCCTGCAGGGGTTGCGGGGATGATGGCAGTTGCCATGAATACGGCAGAGATTGCCAAGGCAGATGCGGCTGCAAAAACGCGGGAGCCTGCTTCTGAAAAGTTAAACATTGGAAATAGTCCTTTCGAATTTCGAGTGATTTAGGCGAGGATGCCTGCAGGGGTTGCTGGGATGATCGCAGTGGCCATGAATACGGCGGAAATTGCGAGGGCGGATACAGCTGCAAAGAGGCGGCTGCCTGATTCTGAAGTGATAAACATTGTTGTAATCTCCTTTGTGTTTCGGTTGTGAGAGCCTGTTGCTCTGCATGCCAACTACTTTGCAGGAGCCGTGCCAAAATCAAAAAATGGCGGAATTCTGCGGTTTTCTGAATATTCGTTCATATACCGTCTGTTCATCATTCCGAAAGGTTGGGAAATTTCACCAACTATTAGATGTACGCATTTTCGTGGCGAATTCAGTCGGTAATGCTAGGCACTCTACGCAATGGCGCTCGACCGAATTTCCCTGTCCAACTTTCGCAATCATCAGCTGACCGAGCTGGCCGATACGCGTGCATTCAATCTGCTGATCGGGGAAAATGGCGCAGGCAAGACCAATGTGCTTGAGGCTTTGTCATTGCTCGCACCCGGGCGCGGTCTGCGCCGGGCAGCATTGGGCGACATGCCGGGCCCACATGGTGACGGTGCCTTTGCTGTTGGAGCAAGCCTGCGCGAATCCGGTCATGAAAGCGCGCGTCTTGGCACCTTTGTCGACGCAGAGCACCCGGGGCGGCGTCAGGTTCGCATCAACAGCGCGGATGCCAGCGCGACCAGCCTTGGCGAATGGCTCGCGATCAGCTGGCTGACCCCGGCCATGGACGGATTGTTCCTCGACAGTGCAGGCGCTCGGCGGCGCTATATTGACCGGCTGGCCTTGGCGATTGACCCGGTCCACGGGCGCAATGTCTCACGCTATGAAGCGGCATTGCGCGAACGCAACAAATTGCTCGAGACAGGCGGAGACACGACTTGGCTCGATGCAATCGAGGCACAAGCCGCAGATCACGGAGCCCGTGTTGCCGCTGGACGGGTGGCGCTCCTCGCGGAATTGGGTGAGGCATTGTCCGCCCTGCCCGACGAACCCTTTGCTCGCCCAATCCTGACCTACCGTGCGGGCGGCGCTATGGAACGCGGCGCTTTGCAAGACGAGTTTCGCAGCAACCGCGCGCGTGACCGCGCAGCAGGACGGACATTATCGGGTCCCCAGCGCGACGATTTGGAAGTGATTATGGCCGGCACCGGTCAAGCGGCAGCATCGTGTTCCACCGGCGAGCAAAAGGCGATGTTGATTGCTATCACCCTCGCCCATGCCGAATTGGCCGCACAAGGACGGCCCAGCGTTCTGTTGCTGGACGAAGTAGCCGCGCATCTGGATCCGGTCCGCAGAGCGGCTTTGTTCGACCGTTTGCGCGGTGCGGGTGTGCAATGCTGGATGACCGGCACTGAATTGCCACCCTTTAGCGCGATAGAGAGCGAGGCGGCGCTATGGATGGTCGCCGATGGCACGGTGGAGCGCCAAACGGGCTGATCGACAAGGCTGAGAAGCTAGCTTGCTTCATCCTCAGGTATTGCCGCAGCCACTTGATCGAGAGTTTCTGCCACCAGCAATTCAATTCCATCGGCGGTCGGATGAATACGATCCGCCTGGATCAGGTCAGGTCGATCTGCCACCGGCTCGACCCAAAAGGGGATCAGGGACGCATCATATTCGCGGGCCAAATCCGAATAAATGCTGTCAAAGTCAGCCTGATATTCCGGCCCGTAATTGGGCGGCGCTCGCATTCCCATCAGCAGCACATCGATGCCCCGGTCCTTTGATGCTTGGATCATGGCGGCAAGGTTTTTGCGCGTTTGGTCCGGCTCAATCCCGCGCAATAGATCATTCCCACCTAGCTCCAATATCAGCAGATCAGGGGTTTCGTCCTGGCCATCCAACGTAAACTCAAACCTCAGCAAGCCGGCGGCGCTGGTATCTCCCGAAACCCCGGCATTGCCCACTTGCGCATTGATGCCGCGGGCCCGCAATGCATTCTGCAATTTGGCCGGATAGCTGTCGGCCGGATCGACATTATAGCCCGCAAACAGACTGTCGCCGAAGGCCAAGATATTTTTTTCGGGACCCATAATGGGTATCTCTGCGTTGGCTAATGAACCGGACGACGATTGTCCCTGAGGGTCAGCAACAGGCGCTTCGCTGCCGCAAGCAGCAAGAGCCAATGTGACCGTCAGAGCCATGAGACGGATCGACGAACGACCAACTTGCATCTGTGACATTCCTTGTTCCATAAGTTGCAATATGCCATCGGATTGCTGTGACTGATACCCCTAACAAGCCCGAAAGTGGGCAACTCGCCATATCTGCGCGCCAATTGACCCTATCGCTCGGCAGTGATGCTGCGCCGGTAGAGATTTTGCGCGGGATCGATCTTGATATTCACGAGGGCGAGATTGTCGCCCTGCTTGGTCCGTCGGGCTCTGGCAAAAGCTCGCTTATGGCGGTCTTGTCAGGATTGGAGCGTGCGACTTCCGGCCAGCTGCAAGTGGCTGGCCAGGATTTTACCTCACTGGATGAAGACGGGTTGGCACAGGCACGGCGCGGGCGGATCGGCATTGTGTTGCAAGCCTTCCACCTGCTGCCCACCATGACCGCGGCCGAAAATGTCGCCACGCCGATGGAATTGTCGGGTGCGAACGATGTTCGATCGCGCGCAGAACAAGAGCTGGTTTCGGTCGGCCTTGGCCATCGGATCACCCATTATCCGACCCAGCTTTCCGGCGGAGAGCAGCAACGCGTCGCCATCGCGCGTGCCACCGCGCCGCGGCCGCAATTGATCTTTGCTGATGAGCCAACCGGCAATCTGGATGTTGCCACTGGCCACGAGATTATCGACCTGCTGTTTGCGCGATGTGCAGAGACCAGCGCGACCTTGCTGGTGATCACCCATGATCCCGAGCTGGCCGAACGGTGCGACCGGGTCATCACTCTAGCTGATGGCAAAATTGCGAGCGACACTGCCAAGGCTCCTGACGCGTGAGCGCTGGCTCCCCCACTATTTCATGGGGCACCGCATGGCGTATTGCCCGGCGGGACCTCAATGCACGGTTCCGCGGGCTGCGGCTGCTGCTGGTGTGCATCTTCCTTGGTACTGGCGCGCTCGCCGCAATCGGCACACTTACCTCTGCGATCGAGGGCGAGCTGGAAAGCAGCGGACAAGTGCTGCTCGGCGGGGATCTGGAAGTCGAGATTTGGCAGCGGGGCCTTAGCGATGAAGAGATCGCATTTCTGGGCCAATATGGCCGCATTTCGGGCGGCACACGGCTGCAAGCGATGGCCACCGTCACCGATGGCGCTGCACCTGTTGAATTGAAGGCGGTCGACCAGAATTGGCCGCTCTATGGCAATTTGACACTGGCTGACGGCAGCGTTGCTGACGCCCCACAAGGCAGCGATGCCCTGTTGGCGCAGGGCGCATTGGACCGGCTAGGTATTGCCGTGGGTGACAGTTTTACCATTGGCACGGCCCGGCTAACCGTTGCTGGTATTATCGGAAACGAACCGGATCGATTATCCGAAGGGTTTCAGCTTGGCCCAACAGTGATTGTCGCCGAAGATGTCCCGCAGAACGCTGGACTGCTCCAACCCGGATCGCTTTACGAGAGCAAATATAGGGTCGCTTTTGACGATCAAGCACTTGACCCCGAAGTGGTAGAGCAGGCCCTCGCCGATGCGTTTCCCCAAGCTGGTTATGACTTTCGAGACCGCAATCGCGCATCGCCGGGTGCAGACCGTTTTGTTGGCCGCATGGGCGACTTTCTGACTTTGGTTGGCCTTGCAGCGCTGGTGATTGCCGGGATCGGGATTGCAGGCGGCGTATCCTCCTATCTTGAGGCGCGCCGAGGCAGCATCGCAACGTTGAAGGTGCTGGGTGCCTCGTCCTCTGACATCTTGCGCATCTATGCCTTGCAGGTCGGTATCGCAGCCCTGATTGGCAGTATCGCCGGACTTGCGGTGGGGATATTGGTGACGCCGGTTCTGGGCGCAGCCTTGCAAGGCTTGCTTCCGGTGCAGAGCGGCTTTGTGATCGAACCTGCCCCGTTGATTCTTGCGGCAAGCTATGGCTTGCTCGTCGCCTTCGCCTTTGCCGCCACCCCGCTGCTGCGCGCGCGAACCTTCCCCGCCATGGCCCTGATGCGGTCTGGAATTGCCCCGCTGGCGCGCGATTTGCGAGCGTTGAGCTGGACCGTGGCTGGCGTGGTTGCGATCTGCGTATTGGCAGTGGTCACTACCGCGCAGCCATTGTTATCGAGTGGCTTTCTATTGGGAGCAGGCGGTGCATTGTTGCTGCTCGCGGGGCTGGGTTTTGCAATCCAAAAGCTGGCGCGATCGGTTCCGCGACCGAGCAATCCACTGTTGCGCAGCGCAGTGGCCAATCTGCATCGGCCGGGTGCACCAACCGGATCGCTGGTGACGGCGCTTGGCTTTGGTCTTGCTTCATTTGTGCTGCTGGCAGCTGTGCAGAGCGCGATTGACGGCAATATTGAGCGCAGCGTCCCGGATCAGGCACCAGACTACATCGCATTGGATGTGCCGGTGGCGCAGGAAGAAGCGTTTCGCTCGCTCGTCGATGATAATGCTCCGGGCGCAGACATAGTGACCGTACCAACGCTGCGTGGTGCAGTTCTGGCATTCGGCCCGCAAGACAATATGCAACGTGTCGCCGATTTGGAGAGTATTCCGGACGGCGCATGGGCACTTCGCGGAGAGCGCGGTATCACCTATGCCGACACGCTTCCGCCGGGCAATGTCCTGATCGAAGGTGAATGGTGGGATGCTGCGCAAAATGACGAGCGGCTGGTTTCCATCGATGCCGAGTTTGCCAGAGCCGCCGGTCTGGAGATCGGTGACTATCTGACCATTGGCGTGCTGGGGATTGAGCGCGATGTGAAGATCGCCAATCTGCGCGAGATCGAATGGGAGAATCTGGGCTTTAACTTCACCATGGTCTTTTCGCGCAGTGCGATTGCCGATGCACCGCACAATTTGTCGGCCACGATCAGCCTGCCTCAGGCACAATCCAATGGCGACCGCGCTGGCTTGCTGCGCGCGATGGTTCGGCAGTTCCCCTCGAGCTCTGTAATCGAGGTGGGCGACGTTTTAACGCAGGCGCGGACTATTCTGGAGCAAGTTGGTCTTGCCACGCTGGCAGCGGCTTCTGTGGCCGTTCTAGCAGGATTGGCAGTGTTAATGGGCGCCATTGCCGCCGCGCGCGCCTCGCGCATGTATGACACCGTTGTGCTGCGAGTCTTGGGTGCAAGCCGGCGTCAGGTGCTGCTAATCCAATTGGCGGAATATGGAATTTTGGCCGCCCTGCTGGCGCTGGTCGCGCTGGGGCTGGGATCGACATTGGCATGGGTGATTGTGACCCAGCTGTTCGAATTTGATTGGCTGCCTGATTGGGGCGAGATCCTCGTCGTGCTTGGCCTTGGCCTTGCGATCGTCATCGGCTTTGCGCTGGCCGGCTCGCTCCCACTGTTGAGAGCGAAACCGGCACGCGCGTTACGAGAGCTGTAAGCAGCTTACTCGAATACAGTTGTATCAACGCCGGTTTCACCCGGTTTGGCCTTCAGCACCAAAGTGCTGCAGATCATGTCATGCAGACCTTGCTTGCGCTCGGTAAAGGCGACCATGATATAGCCGATCAAGAGAATCAGACCCGAGAGGATCTTGGCGAAATAGCGACCCAGCGCCCGAAGGAAGCTGATCCGGTTGCCATCGATATCGGTCACCACAAGACCCAACGCCATTTTGCCGAGTGTTCCCTGCTTGGCCGAGCTTTCCATAATGGCAAAATACAAGATGCCGCCTACTGTCGTAATCAGATAAGCAATTCCGCCGCCAGCATTTGCAAAGGCATCGCCCGCAGCCGGATCAAGAGCGTCAGCCCCGATCAAGCTTACACCAAATGCAGCAAAAATGATCGTCTGTGCGATCAAGATTATGATGGTGTCGATCAGGTAAGCACCGACCCGAATCCAAAAACCTGCGTAATTATCCAACAGTCCCTCCCATTTGAAGACGGGTTGATAATCACCCCTATCCATCACAATCGCAAGGCAATTTTTGCATCCGCGTCTCTGAACACTGCCACGCCGCGCACAAAAAAGGGGCCCGCAATCGCGAGCCCCTCTTATTCAATTTGGTTGCTTCAGATTAGAACTTGAAGCGAACAACACCACCATATGTGCGCGGTGCGCTTGGGTAGCCGGATACTGTACCAGCCTGCGCCACACCATCGAACACGGTCAGAATGTACTGATCGTTGAACAGGTTGCGAGCATAGGCACCCACTTCAACACCATTGTTCAGCTTGAGCGTCACAGAGGTATTCACCAAATTCACTTCGCGGCGGAAGATCTCGGTGTTACCCAGGTTTGCGTTGAATTCTGGCAAACCGTTGTTGATGTCCGTGTTGCTCTCGTGATTGTAATCAACACGAGTGACAAGCTGCGTTCCGCTGTCCCATTCATGCGTATAGGTCGCCGATGTCGCGATTGCCCATGCCGGGATACCCGCCGGACGAACACCGGTCAGATCACCCAGAACACTGCCGGGGAAATCATCGAACAATGGATCCAAATGGGTCATCGCAAATGTCAGGACCAAGCCGTCGGTTGGGATGATGGTTGCATCCATCTCAAAGCCCCGAACCGATTGCTGACCAGCATTCTGGAGGGCGAAGCCTGTGCCGGTGAAAGCAAGGCTTTGGAACCCACTGATCGTTTGGTCGAACAGAGCAAGGTTAAAGCCAAAGCCGTCCCACTGGCCCTTTACGCCAACTTCAAAGACTTCTGCATCTTCTGGCCCAGCAAAGCGGGTGCCTGTGCGTAAGTTGGGTATGGCCAATCCAGCGTCCAGAATGGGCGAAGACGGAGCCGCAAAGGTCGATCCACCTGGTCCAGCGGTGAAATCAGCATTCGACGGACGGCTGTCACGCGAAAGGTTCACCGAGCTCGCTTTGAAGCCTGTAGCATAGCTGCCGTAGACATTGACTTCGTTCGACACCTGATACGCCGCGCGGAACAGGTAAGTGAGCTTGTTGTCGCTGGTCTTGCCATCTTCAACCGCGTTCGGGATCGTCAAGAACGGTGGCTGGAACTGGAAACCTGCCAATGGCAACAGTGTATTTACCATTGGATTAGTTGCAGCAGCAAGAAGCCCGTCCTGCACTGCCTGAGGCAACGCCTGGAATTCAGCTCTGCTAGTGACCGTCGGCAGCATTGGGTCCGCAGCGGTCGCACCCGTGATGAACGCATCGACAAAGTTGATCTGACCCAGCGGATCGGGGCTCACCTGTGAAAGGGCAAAGTCCTTCTTATCGTCGGTGTAGTTAAAGCCACCGGTCAGGACGAGACCATCAAATGGCTCAAAATCAACCGTACCGAAGATCGAATAGGATGTGTTGTCCATCCCGAAGGTTTCTTCCGACAGTAGCGGCGTGTTAAAAATGCTCTCCTGTGGCAAGCCAAGCCCTTGTTCGACGAAATTGAACACGGTTGGACCACCCGCCAGAACAGTGGGTACATCCGAACCAGCCAAAATGTCGAACACGTCGCGAATATCAGCGCCATTTTGAATCGCGCTGTCTTGGGTAATGCTTTCGTCGAAATAATAACCACCCAACAGGAAGTTGATCGGGCCATCAAAATCTGATGCTATCCGGAATTCCTGTGTGAATGTTTTCACTTCCTGATCGCGTGTTTCCGTTGCAAGAGACGCGCTGGTGTAATCAATGTCCGACAGGAAGAAGTTCTTCAATTCACGATAAGCGGTGATCGACGTAAACGAAAGCGCCCCAGCTTGGTAGTCCATCTGCACCGAGCCACCATAATTTTCCACCTGGTTGGTCGGCAAGAAGTTGAGGTTAGCTTCATAATCGAAGAAGCTATCAGCGTTACCGATAGCGCCACCAACTGCATTGATCGCTCCGGAAACTGGTCCAGAGACCAGTGTACCAACCTGGCAGCAAACCTCGTCAATTTCCGAATAATCAACAATTGCGCGGATTTTGAAGTCCGTCGTTGGTTCGATCAAAAGCTGTCCACGAACCGAGTAACGATCGCGGTTGTTTTGCTCTTCATCAAGGTTGACGATCGTCGAATAACCATCGCGACGCTGATAGTTGCCATCAAGCGAGAATGCGATGTTGTCACTCAGCGGACCGGTAACGTCAGCTTTGACAGCAACGGTGTTGAAATTGCCGTAAACCGCCTCGACACTGCCGCCGAAGGTAAATTGTGGCTCGCGTGTAACAACAGAGATAACACCGGCCGACGCGTTTTTACCAAACAGCGTGGATTGTGGGCCGTTCAGAACCTCGATGCGCTGAACATTGGGAAGATCGCCCAGTGCAGCGGCAGAGCGTGAACGGAACACACCATCGATGAAAACACCAACAGATGGCTCGATGCCGAAGTTGTTATCGCCGTTACCAAAACCGCGAATAATGAAAGTCGATGCAGACGACGTTTGAAGTTGGCTAACCCGCAGCGACGGGGTCACTGTTTGCAGGTCAAGAACGTCGCGAATTTGTGCATTTTCCAGCGTCTCGCCGCTGGTCACCGATACTGAAATCGGGGTTTCTTGCAGCGTCTGCTCCCGCTTCGTCGCGGTAACAATGATGACGTTGTCAAAATCTTCCTCTTCGAGCGCCGTCACCGGAACCGGGACATCTTCCTGAGCTTGAGCGATATTTGGCATAACAAATGCCACGGCTGCAGCGCCAGCCATAAGGGTGAATCGTGACGACCCGGCCGAGCCGGAAATAATAGAACGCATGTGAACTCCTCTCACAGTTTCACGATGCAGGCTGGCATCCCCAAATGCTTTCGCGCCCGATCGATTGAATCTGCGTTAGACGCAGGGAGTCTTGCAAACAAGTTTCAATGGTACGGTATTCAGCGTCAAATGCAGCGATTGTTGCTCCAGTGTCACACCTTCTCCACTTGCCGTTACGGCCCGCTTCAGCTAGGCGACCCGCGATTGTGCGCCGCAACATGGCGCTTTCCCATTCCCTTAAGGTCCAATATGTCCAATTCCCTTCGCAATATCGCGATCATCGCCCACGTTGATCACGGCAAAACCACGCTGGTTGATCAGCTTTTCCGCCAATCTGGTACTTTCCGAGAGAACCAGCGTGTCGAAGAGCGCGCGATGGATTCTAACGATCTTGAAAAAGAACGTGGGATCACGATTCTGGCCAAATGCACCAGCGTTGAGTGGGAGCATGACGGCGAGACGACACGGATCAATATCGTCGATACACCTGGCCACGCCGACTTCGGTGCCGAGGTTGAGCGTATTTTGAGTATGGTCGACGGCGTTATCCTGCTGGTGGACAGCGCAGAAGGCGCCATGCCGCAGACCAAATTCGTGACCGGTAAGGCGCTGGCACTGGGCCTCAAGCCGATCGTTGTTGTCAATAAAATCGACCGTCCCGATGGCCGTCCACAAGAAGTTCTGGACGAAGTCTTTGACCTGTTTGTTAGTCTGGACGCAACCGACGAGCAGCTCGACTTCCCCGTGCTTTATGCTTCGGGCCGTGACGGCTATTCCAGCGACGATCAAGAAGCACGCGAGGGAACGCTAGACCCATTGTTCAAAAAGGTTGTTGAGCATGTCCCTGCTCCTGGTTTGGATGCGTCTGGCCCGTTCACATTCCTTGCGACATTGCTCGACCGCGACAATTTCATGGGCCGCGTTCTTACCGGCCGCGTGCAATCCGGCACGATCAACGTCAATGATCCGATCCATGCCATCGATATGGACGGCAATGTGGTCGAGGCTGGCCGTGCAACCAAGTTGATGAGTTTTGACGGGCTGGAGCGCGTACCGGTTGAAACCGCTGCCGCTGGCGACATTATTGCCTTGGCTGGTCTGGAAAAGGCCACCGTGGCCAACACCATTGCGGACCCTTCGGTCACTGACCCGATTGCCGCGCAACCGATTGATCCACCAACGCTAGCTATGCGCTTTGCCGTCAATGACAGCCCGCTTGCTGGCCGCGAAGGCAGCAAAGTCACCAGCCGCATGATCCGCGATCGCCTGTACCGCGAAGCTGAAACCAATGTTGCGATCCGCATCACCGAGAGCGACGACAAGGACAGCTTCGAAGTGGCTGGCCGCGGTGAATTGCAATTGGGTGTTTTGATCGAGACGATGCGCCGCGAAGGCTTTGAGCTGGGCATTTCTCGTCCGAAAGTGCTGTTCCGCGAGGAAGGTGGCCAGCGTATGGAGCCATATGAAACCGTTGTTATCGACGTGGATGACGAGCATTCCGGTACGGTTGTTGAGAAGATGCAGCGCCGCAAGGCTGACCTCACCGAAATGCGCCCTTCTGGTATTGGCAAGACCCGCATCACCTTTTCCGCCCCATCGCGCGGATTGATCGGTTATCACGGTGAATTCCTGTCCGATACGCGCGGCACCGGCATCATGAACCGTCTGTTCGAGAAATATGGCCCTTACAAAGGCGCTATCGAAGGCCGCAACAATGGCGTGCTGATCTCCAATGGCGATGGCGAGTCCAATGCTTATGCTTTGAACTTTCTGGAAGAACGCGGCGAATTGTTCGTCGGTGCTTCGATGAAATTGTACGAAGGCATGGTCATTGGCGAGAACGCCAAGCCGGACGATCTGGAAGTCAATCCGATGAAGGCCAAGCAGCTTTCCAACGTGCGTTCGTCAGGCAAGGATGATGCCATCCGCCTGACCCCGCCACGCCGGATGAGCCTGGAGCAATCGATTGCCTATATCGACGATGATGAAATGGTCGAAGTGACCCCGGAATCGATCCGTCTGCGTAAAGCTTTGCTGTGCCCGCATGAACGCAAAAAGGCGAAACGCAAAAAAGAGGGCTAATTGCTCCGTCATTGTTGAAGCCCTTGCCCAAGCGGACTGGCGCAACTAACCCTCGTGTTCATTGATAAGACACGGGAGTTTCCAGATGCGTTCTCAGGTTCGGGCCAAGCTGACTGCACTGCCCCTTTTAATTGCAGCGGGCTTGATGGCAGCGCTGGGTGGGTGCGATTCTTCGCAGGAAGTGCCAGAGGCCAAACCAATTGAACAACAGATCGGCGCAGGCGGGCGTCCGGTTGGTGCGCCTTGGTCGCGCAGCCCGGTCTACTCCAGCAACGGTATGGCTGCGACTGCGCATCCGCTCGCGACGCAGATCGCACTCGATATCCTCAAGGACGGCGGCAGCGCGGTTGATGCCGCGATTGCTGCCAATGCAGCGCTCGGCCTGATGGAGCCGACCGGCAATGGTATTGGCGGTGATCTGTTCGCGATAATCTATGATCCGGCCAGCGACGAGCTCTATGGCCTCAACGCTTCGGGCCGCAGCCCTGCCGGGCAAACGCTCGATCAGCTAAAAGAGCAATTGGGCGATGCTGACTCGATCCCACCTGTCGGCCACCTTCCGGTCACTGTGCCGGGAACGGTCGATGGCTGGTTTGCAATGCATGGCCGCTTTGGCAAATTGCCGATGCGCGATGTGCTCGCCCCAACCATCCGCTATGCTCGCGAAGGTCATCCAGTGGCGCCAGTAATCGCCATGTATCTGGAGCGTAATTTGAGCGCGATGGAGCGTCGGCTCGAAACATCAGAATTTGAATTCGACAATGCCCGCGCAACCTATTTCGCCAATGGTGCCCCCCAAGCGGGTGCAATGTTCACTAACTCCGATCTGGCCGACACGCTGTCTCGCATTGCCCGCAATGGTCGCGACGAATTCTACAGCGGCGTCACCGCTCGGGTGATGGTGGACTATTTGCAAGAACAAGGCAGCGCCTTCGTATTGGAGGACTTCTCTGGCCATACCAGCGAGTGGGTTGATCCGGCCTGCGCGACCTATCGCGACGGGTTCGAGCTGTGCGAGCTGCCGCCAAATTCGCAAGGGTTTGCGGCCCTGCAAATGGTCAATATCCTCAAGAATGTGAACTTGCGCCAATGGGATCGTGGCAGCCCAGAAGTAATCCACTACATCACCGAGGCCAAGCGTTTGGCCCATGCCGATGTCGCCCGCTTCTATGCCGATCCGACCTTCTCTGCTTTGCCGCAAGAATTGCTGACCGAGGATTATGGCAAGCAACGGTTTGACCTGATCAATCCTGATAAGGTCACGCCCGAATTCGCACCTGGAGAGATTGAGATCGAGCCCAAGCTGGAGGGAGAAGGCGACACAACCTATCTCACCGTGGTCGATGGCAATGGCATGATGGTCAGCCTGATCCAGTCAAATTACCGCGGCATGGGCGGCGGTCTGGTGCCCGATGGCCTTGGCTTTATGTTCCAGGATCGCGGCGAATTGTTCAGTCTCGATCCGGCCCATCCCAATGCCTATGAACCGGGCAAGCGCCCATTCCACACCATCATTCCTGCCTTCGTGAAGAAGGATGGAAAGCCCTATATGACGCTGGGCCTGATGGGCGGCGGCATGCAACCGCAAGGCCATGTGCAGGTCCTCATCAACATCGTCGATTATGGCATGAACCTGCAAGAGGCGGGCGATGCCGCACGGATCAATCACGATGGTGGTCGCGCCTCGACCGAGCCTTTGGGTGGCCCCGCAGCCGACCCGCTGGGCACACTAAATGTTGAGGCTGGAATCCCAGAGGCAACGCGCAAGCGTCTATCTGCGATGGGGCATAGCGTCGAATTGGTCGAAAACGGCATCATGTTTGGCGGCTATCAAGCGATTGCCCGCGATCCGGAAACAGGCGTCCTGACCGGAGCAACGGAAATGCGCAAGGACGGCCAAGCACAAGGCTATTGAGACAGCATCAAGGAGGGGCAGATGGCAAAAGTAACTGGATTGGGCGGAGTTTTCTATGTGGTCGATGACCCGGCGAAAACGCGCGAGTGGTATCGCGACATTCTCGGCATTGATGGCCCCTATGGCCCTCAGCTGGCATGGACCGAAGAACCCAAGACCAACCCTTATTCACTGATCAGCCAGTTCAAGGATGATGCCTATATCAAGCCCGGAAAAGGCGGCTTTATGATCAATCTGCGGGTCGATGATCTGGATGAATTCGTAAAAGTGCTCAAGAAAAAGGGCGCCGACATTCTCGACACCGCAGACGAAGGATATGGCAAATTTGCTTGGTTGCTCGATCCCGATGGCGTGAAAATTGAGCTGTGGGAACAAGTCGCCGATGAACTGCCGAGCTAACAACCCCACGAGGTAAATTGCGTTGAAGATGGTCGCCCCTTCATCAGCCCCGGCTGCACGCTCCTTTGCTGTGGCGATAGTCAGCGCGCTGGCGCTGAGCGCTTGCGGAGCCGTTCCTGATGGACGCGGCGGACAGGAGCAGGCCCGCAGCGATCGATCCGGTCCTGCCTCCACCCCGAACCCGGTACCAAAAAGCCGTAGCGCCAAACTATGCCTTGCCAATTTGGGAGAGACCGGATCGCGCTTTACTGTCTTGCCAGACCGAAATTACGGATCGGGTTGTCAGCGCGAAAACTCGGTGCTTTTGTCAGCACTACAAGGCGACCGCTCTCAATTCGCGATCAGCAATATTGGCGCGGTGGAGTGCGAGACTGCGCGGCTGTTCTCGGCATGGGCGCGGTTTGGTGTGGACCGTGCAGCGCGCCAAATTCTCGGCAGCCCGCTCGACCGGATCGAAACCATGGGCAGTTATTCCTGCCGCAATATCGCGGGGACCGGCCGCCGCTCTGCCCATTCACGCGCAGAAGCAATCGATATCGCGGCCTTTGTGCTGGAGGATGGGCGCAGGATCAGCGTGTTGAGCGATTGGAGCGCTGGCGACCGGCGAGAGCGCGAGTTCCTACGCACAGTGCATCGCAGCGCCTGCAAGCGGTTCGGCACGGTTTTGGGGCCGGATTACAACACGGCGCACCGTGATCATCTGCATTTGGAGGAAGGCGACGGCAGCTTCTGCCGGTAAGGCGCCGTTGGCGAGCGGTTCGGCCGCGCGACCGCAGGGGGAAGTTTGCAATCACGCGGCGCGAAGAGGCGAACCCGAATACCGTCTCTTTGCCAATTTGATTGGAGTTGTGCGGTTTCAGACCGCCCTATTCTCCATCACATTCTCTTCAATCTGTGCTTCAAGCTTCAGCCGAACCGCTTCTGCTGCATGGCGAGCGCCGAGCTTAGTCATCATGTTGGCCCGATGAATTTCAACTGTGCGCGGGCTGATCTCCAGCTCGCGAGCAATCATTTTGTTGCTGCGTCCCTCTGCCAGCCAGTCGAGCACTTCGCGCTCTCGCCCAGACAGGTTGGATATCCGATTGCGCGCCTCGATCATACGCTTGCGTGCTTCGCCAAAGACCTCTGCCTTGCCAGAAATGCGGTCCAAGCAACGCTCGAGCCTAGCAGGATCAAGCGGCAGATTGAGATAGTCCAAAGCGCCTGCCTTGATCGCCTCTACGATGCGCCCGGACCTAGGCTGATCATCAACCGCGATTACCGGAAGCCACACTCCCAATCGGCTAAGCCGTTCGAGCACCAGCGTAACACCGCCGTCCTCTACCGCATCGCGGGCAATGATAATGCCGTCTCGCGGAGGATGGGACCCCAGTTCGGAGATATCTCCGTAAACTTCGGAGTGATGCCCCAGACCAAATCCGGTGCGTGCCAGTTCAGCGCGAGAGCGACTGGAACTGTCGATGAAGTGCAAGGTTGCTTTTCCGTTCATGCCGCTAAGGCTGCGCCGAAAAAGAAGCCATTACACGCGATACAAGAGCCATTTTGGAGAATTAACAGCGCCTAAACCAGCCACACCTGCGCAAATCGGCGGCAAAAAACGTTCCGATCCGGACCAGACTTACGCAATTGTACGCGGGCAGAATCCCTTATCCGGCGGAATACGCACCAATTGCCCGAAAAATGGGGAGCGAAAACGCCCTACTTCTGGTCGAGACTGTAATTGGGCAAGGAATGAAATGCCGTGCGCAAAGCATCGCCCCAGCTCGATGAAATCGCATCGAAATAGGGGTCATCTGCCGTTATCCGACGTTGGTGGGTCGGAGCAAAGTCATCGCGGCCTATCACCATCAGGTCGAGCGGGAGACCAACCGACAGATTGGCCTTCAGTGTCGAATCAAACGACACCATCAACAGTTTGACGCCGTCTTCAAAGCTCATATCGCGATCATACCCGCGAATGATGATCGGTCGGCCGTATTTGGTTTCACCAATCTGGAAAAACGGCGTGTCGAGCCCAGCCTCGATGAAGTTGCCTTCTGGGTAAATCAGGAACAGGCGCGGCTCCATCCCGGCGATCTGTCCGGCAACAATGATCGAGGCGGTGAACTTGCCCTTGCCCTGTTGGCCATTGGCGCTTTGCTGGCTCTCAATCGTACTGCGCAGCAATTTGCCGATCTCGGACGCGACCTGAAACATGGTTTGCGCCTTGAACAAAGTGTTCTCGCGTTCATCAGGAGCTTTTGTGCGTTCCTCCAATTGGCCGATCACATGCTGAGTGGTCGCCAAATTGCCAGCGGTCATGACGGTGATAATGCGCTCTCCCGGCACGTTCCAATGGAACATTTTGCCAAACACAGAGATATTGTCGACGCCCGAATTGGTCCGCGTATCGCTCATGAGTACGATACCGCGCTCTACCACCATGCCCACGCAATAGGTCATTGCTATTGTTGTTCCATACTTTGCTGTTCAACCGCCACATCAACGGTCAATGTCTGCGCAATCCCGCCAAAGCTGATGCCAGTTACTGGCGCAGCATCGCGATAGTCGAGACCCGTTGCGACCCGCACATAGCGAGGATCGGGACTTATGCCATTGGAAATATCAAACCCGACCCAGCCTAGCCCATCAATATGAGCCTCGGCCCAGGCATGGGTGGCCTCTTGATCGATCCGGTCATTCATCATCAGATAACCGCTGACATAGCGAGCCGGTATTTGCGCGGCGCGCGCCGCACCGATGAAGATATGGGCGTGATCCTGGCACACACCATGACCAGCCTCTATCGCTTCTTCGGCAGTGGTATCGACTTTGGTGCGCCCCACTTCATAGGCGACATCTTGTGCGATCTTGGACGACAAAGCGTGTAGATAATCCAGCTTGTTGTCTTCCAAATCCGGCAAATCGCGCATCAAGGCCTTCAACCTTGGCCCGGGCTTGGTCAGCGGTGTTTGGGACAAAAAGCTCCACAGCGGCATATGGCCGGAATGGCGGCCGATGACACCGGCGTTGTCCTCTGTATCGACCATTCCACGGCAAGACACCACAACCTCGGATACGCCTGGCTCTACCGCGATCAATGTCACCGAGTTGAAATGTTGATCATCATATTCGATTTCCTGCGCGGCGTTTTCAAATTCCATGTCCCACGACAGGATTTTCTGACCTTGGGTTTCCTTCGGCGTCAGCCTTAGCTTTTGTAGAGCGTGAACAACTGGCTCAGCAAAAGAATAGCGGGTGGTGTGACGGATGGAGAGCCTCATGAGAGGAACCTGTAATCTTCTGCAATCGCTTGACCCAGTTCAGCATTGGTGCGTTCAACCTGCACCAGAAATTCATGCAGCCCTTGGTCGAATATCTGTTCAATTGTCAGATCGGTCAGCTTGATATCAGCCTCGCGGATCAGCTTGTTGCATTCTGCATCGCTGCCATGCAGCCGGGCCAGTGCAAACAAATGGTCGCGCAATGCCCCGTGGCAAAATGCCAAAGAGCGCGGGAAGCGATCATCCAGCACCAAAAATTCGACAATTCCGCGCGCATCCATCTGGCCCGCATTGAGCCAGCTATAGGCGCGGTCACCGCCAACCGATCGCAACACAGTGTCCCATTGCCCGCTGTCCAGACTGGACCCGACATAATTGAGCGAGGGGAGCAGCAGATAATATTTGATGTCGAGTATGCGAGCAGTGCTGTCGCCGCGCTCTAGAAATGTACCGGCACGCGCGAAGTGATAGCCTTCATTGCGCAGCATGGACCCAGCCAGCGCGCCATGCACCAGCGTTCCAGCCAGACGGATCGTCCGCACAACTTCGCTAACGCTGCCTTGGCCGATGGGTCGCGCCAGCATCTTTTCCAACCGCATCCAGCTCTCATTGACCGCTTCCCAAACCTCGCCGCTGATGGCGTTGCGGGCCATGCGCGCATTCTGCCGAACTGCGCCAAACATCTCGCGGACATTGGCCGGGTTGTCTTTGCCCCGTAGGACGAAGTTCCACGCTTCTGCTCCGGAATAGCCGTCATGGCTGGCTTCATAGGTACGTTTCTGACCTGCAGCTGCGATCACGGAGCGCCACTCATCTTCGGCAGTGGCCAAATCACGGGTCAGCGCCATGCGGATGCCAGCATCGAGCAGGCGCGCGGTGTTTTCTGCCCGCTCAAGATAGCGGAACATCCAGAACAGGCCGTTGGCTGTGCGCCCTAACATGATGTGTGCTCCACCATCAGTCCTTCAACACCCAAGTGTCCTTGGTGCCCCCGCCTTGGCTGGAATTGACCACCAGAGACCCCTTTTGCAACGCCACACGGGTCAGGCCGCCCGGCGTAATATCGACCCCATTGGGAGAGACCAGCACGAAGGGGCGCAAATCGACATGACGCGGGGCCAGGCCCTGCTTGGTGAAGATCGGACAGGTCGAAAGCGACAAAGTTGGCTGCGCGATATAATTCTGCGGATTGGCGGTCAGCTTCTTACGGAACTTTGCAATCTCTCGCTTGGAAGAAGTTGGGCCGATCAACATGCCATATCCGCCCGATCCGTGAACTTCCTTCACTACCAGTTCGGCCAGATTGTCGAGCACATAGGCGAGACTGTCATCATCGGCGCAGCGCCATGTTTCAACATTGGGCAACAGGGGCTTCTCGCCGGTGTAAAACTCGACGATCTCTGGCATGAAGCTGTAGATAGCCTTGTCATCGGCGACGCCAGTGCCCGGCGCATTGGCGATGGTGATCCCGCCAGCACGGTACACATCCATGATGCCCGGAACGCCCAGCATACTGTTGGGATTGAATGTCAACGGGTCGAGATATTCGTCATCCACCCGGCGATAGAGCACATCAACCGGTTCAAACCCGCGGGTTGTGCGCATTTGAACCCTGCCACCCACCACGCGCAAATCGCTCGCCTCGACCAATTCCGCACCCATTTGATCGGCCAGAAAGGCATGCTCGAAATAAGCGGAGTTGAATATGCCTGGCGTCAGCACCGCAACCTTGGGCTTGCCCTCGGTTGCCGGCGGGGCGCAAGCAGCCAGACTGCGCGCTAGACGGCGCGGATAGTTGGAAACGCTTTCCACCCCGACCTGAGCAAACAATTCGGGAAACATGCTCATCATCGTCTCACGATTTTCAAGCATATAAGAAACGCCCGATGGCGTTCTGGCGTTGTCTTCCAAAACGAAAAAATCGTTGGGACCGGTGCGGACCAAATCAATGCCCACGATATGGGTGTAGATGCCGCCGGGCGGGGTAAAGCCGACCATCTGCTGCAGCCAAGCCGCATTGTTTTGAAACAGGCGGGCAGGAACGCGGCCTGCGCGAATAATCTCTTGCCGGTGATACAGATCGTATAGGAAAGCGTTGATAGCGCTGACCCTCTGTTCAATGCCCTTGGTCAACTTGCGCCATTCCTGCGCGGTGATGACGCGGGGGACCATATCGAACGGGATCAGCCGCTCTTCCGCCTCGTCTTCGCCATAAACATTGAAGGTGATCCCGGTGCGGCGGAAACTGTCATCAGCTTCGGCATCCTTGCGCCGCAGCCATTTGTTGTCCTGCTCGTCATACCAGTCGCGAAAACCAGCATAGGCAGAGCGCGTGCCGCCATCGGCATCGAACATTTCATCAAAATTGTCCGAAGACAAAGGCAATATCCCCCAAGGCAGATGGAACCGCAGGCACCACGATAGGCGCGCCGGTATAAATAGAAAGGATTAGTTGCGCTCTAGTTCCCGCAAAATGGCGAGAACCGCTTCAGGCGCATAGGAAAAGCCGATGTGAGTGCAGGATGTCTCGATCTCGCGGTCCCTCAAATCGGGGTTTCCCTTGGCACTGTGTGGCGGAATGACGCCATCACGCTGGCTCCACATGGCCACCGTTTCAACCGGCGGTTTCTCGTCCAGATTTACATCAACAGGCAGAGCATCGATCGCATGACCGGCAACCAATTGATAAGCACGCCACGCATTGTTCGCCCGTTTGTCGCCTGCGATCGGCGATCCCAATGTGATAACCTTCTCCACCATGTTAGGCTGGCGATGCGCCATCTCGCGCGCAAATATTCCGCCCAAACTCCAACCGATCAGGACAATTTTCTGGCCATAGCGCTGATGGACCTCGGCCAGCCTTCGCTCCAGCCCATCAATCCTCTCTTGCGATGCGCCAAAATTGAACCCCATCCCCCATTTCTTGACCGTATGACCAGCGCGCTCAATCTGCTTGGACAGGTAACGCATCTGTAGCGGGCTTGCGACAAAGCCAGGCAGCATGATCACGGTTTTGGGCCCAGCAGACGGCGTAATGGGCAGCTCGCGAAAAGGGCGGCGCACTGGCTCGGCTAGCAGATCAAATTCGCCCAACAACCGGCGCAATGTAGGCTTGGGTTCGTCACTTTTATAACGTTGTAGCGCGAGCCTAAACCGGCCCTTGCCGCTCATGCTGGCCGCATCAGGTGCAGTCACCCGTCCGTTCATGAGAGACCTTCATGCGCATGCTCATATCGCCCATGCCCGCGATATTGCCTTCCATGGCTATATCCATTTCAGAGCCTGTCGTGCTGCCTGTGCCGGACATGGTCATCGTCATCTCGCCTTGCCCTTGCATGTTGCAGACCATCTTTGCATCCATGTCGCCGCCATCATCGATATCATAGCGCTCGAAGGTGCAATCGCTGCCCTCTTGCGACTGTTTAGCCATTTCTTCGAAGCCATTGTCGACGTCATCTTGGCTGAGGCAATAAGAGTGCGCATTGCGTCCCATTGAACTGCTCATCATGTCGGCCATGCCCTCGGGCGCACCGGGAATATTGACCTCCAACACTTCGGTTGTGACTGAATATTGGCCCGGCTCGGGCTTAATCGCACTGTCCTGTGTGATCTCGGCGACCTCCTCCATGCTGAGCGATTCCCCGCCATCTGACCCGGCGTCTCCGCCACAAGCTGCGAGCATTAATGTCGAAACGGCTGCAATGAGAGTTGATTTACGCATGTCATGACCTCCTGAAAATTATCTGCAATCTATCAGCGGCCCATCAAACTGCAAATGTCTCTCATCTGACCTAGCAATCGCCCAGCCGCTTGCCCTGTTGCACAGCGACAGCGCGGACATATCGATTGCCCATTCTGCCGGGCAGTTGTGCTGTCCCTTCCAAGATCAATTCCATGCGATAGGCTTGCTCTGACTGGGTAATACCTAAACCCAGAACCGGATCGAACTGGGCCTGCATCGCCGAGGCACTGCACCGCCCACGCCCCGATACGAATGTCGGTGTGACGTCATATTGTTCGAAAGTGCAGCTGCCCGGAATGCGGGAATTTATGTCATCCTCTTGCCAGTCTTGATCGCTGAACATGGGTTCGCCGCAGATCGTCTCGGCCTTCTCCATATCGCGGATCTGCTGGGGAATGCGGCTAGCGGGGATGGGATTGCCGTCCACCGTCAGGCTGGTGACGCGGGTGGTCATTTCCCACTCGCCATAGAGCGGCACATTATCGGGATTGTCGCCAGCGCAGCCGGCAATGCTGCCCATGGCAAGTGCCAGCAATCCAATCTTGGAGCTTCGCATTCGGCCTCTCCCCTTCGCTGATGGAACTCATTTGCCGGATCGCGCCGCCTTTTTCCACCAGACAATTGAAACCGTGCTTTCACCCATTGCGATTGAGGGCTTTGTGCCCCATATGTTCGCCGATGTCCGAATTGGTAATCAGACGTGGATTGGAAGAACCGGACACATCCGGTGAATTTTCCCCGCACCGCCCTGCCCGGCCTGAAAAGTCGATGCCCGGAAAACGGTTCGAGCTGGTGTCCGACTATGAACCGGCTGGCGATCAACCAAGAGCGATTGCCGAGCTGGTTGGCAGCGCGCAGCAGGATGAACAAACGCAGGTTTTGTTGGGCGTAACCGGGTCGGGCAAGACCTTCACCATGGCCAAGATGATCGAGAAAATGCAGCGGCCTGCGTTGGTGCTGGCGCCCAACAAGATTCTCGCGGCGCAGCTATATGGCGAGTTCAAGAGCTTCTTCCCCAACAATGCGGTCGAATATTTTGTTAGCTATTACGACTATTACCAGCCCGAGGCCTATGTCCCGCGCAGCGACACCTATATCGAGAAAGAATCCAGCGTAAACGAGGCGATTGACCGCATGCGTCACTCAGCCACGCGGTCATTGTTGGAACGCGATGATGTGATCATCGTTGCCTCGGTTTCGTGCCTATACGGTATCGGTTCTGTCGAAACTTACTCAGCGATGATTTTCGACATCAAGAAAGACGATGTGATCGACCAGCGCGAGCTGATCCGCAAGCTGGTCGCCCTCCAATACAAACGCAATGACACAGCCTTTGCGCGCGGGTGTTTCCGGGTCCGCGGGGACAATCTGGAGATATTCCCAAGCCACTATGAAGACATGGCTTGGCGGATCAGTTTCTTTGGCGACGATATCGAAGATATATCCGAATTCGACCCGCTAACCGGCACGAAAGGCGCGTCGCTGGACACGGTTCGTGTCTATGCCAATTCCCACTATGTGACGCCTGGCCCGACCATGAAACAGGCCACTCAAGCGATCAAATTTGAGCTTGAGCATCGGCTGAAAGAGCTTGAGGAAGAGGGCAAGCTGCTCGAGCATCAACGGCTGGAACAGCGCACCAATTTTGATCTGGAGATGATCTCAGCCACTGGCAGCTGTGCGGGGATCGAGAATTATTCGCGCTTCCTCACTGGTCGTCTACCGGGCGAACCCCCGCCCACACTGTTCGAATATCTACCTGAAAACGCATTGCTGTTCGTTGATGAGAGCCACCAGACCGTGCCCCAGATCGGCGCGATGGCGCGCGGGGACCATCGCCGCAAGATAACTCTTGCGGAATACGGCTTTCGCCTGCCATCCTGCATCGACAACCGCCCACTGCGCTTCAATGAATGGGATGCGATGCGCCCTCAGACTGTTGCGGTGTCCGCGACGCCGGGCACGTGGGAAATGGAGCAAACCGGCGGCGTCTTTGCCGAACAGGTCATCCGGCCAACAGGCCTGATCGATCCGCCGGTCAATATCCGCCCGGTCGAGGATCAGGTCCAAGACTGTATCGAGGAATGCCGCAAGACCGCGGCCAAGGGCTATCGCACGCTCGTCACCACGCTGACCAAGCGGATGGCAGAGGATTTGACTGAGTTTATGCACGAGGCGGGCCTTAAGGTCCGCTATATGCACTCCGATGTCGAAACGCTGGAGCGGATCGAGCTGATCCGAGACTTACGCTTGGGCGTCTATGATGTGTTGGTCGGGATCAATTTGCTTCGCGAAGGGCTCGATATTCCGGAATGCGGTTTGGTTGCCATTCTGGATGCCGACAAAGAAGGATTTTTGCGGTCTGAGACTTCGCTGATCCAGACGATTGGCCGCGCGGCGCGCAATGTTGACGGCAAGGTAATCCTATACGCTGACCGGATAACCGGCAGCATGGAACGCGCCATGGCGGAAACCGACCGGCGGCGCGAGAAGCAGCATGCTTACAATCTGGAGCATGGCATTACGCCGCAGACGATCAAGCGCGATATTGCCGATATCGTGGCCCATACCGCGAGCAAGGATGGGGTCACCGTCGGCACTGGCGATGATGAGGTCAACAATCTGGTGGGCCACAATCTGCGCGCCTATATCGAAGACCTTGAGAAACGCATGCGCGCCGCCGCTGCTGATTTGGAATTCGAAGAGGCCGGGCGCCTGCGTGACGAAATCCGCAAGTTGGAAGCCGATGAATTGGGCCTGCCCGAAGGCCAACAAAAGGCGCCGCGGGTCGGGCGATCAAATGAAGGCAAGCCGGGCACGCGCAAGACGCGTTATGGCAAGACACAACGGAAGTTTGGACGTTGAAACCTTCCGCAATGATATGGGCACCGCTTGCCCTAGCCCTTTGCTCGCTTGCTGGGTGCAAGCCTCCGCCAACCGATGAAGCGCTCGATCGATCGCTCCCCGAACAATTGCCAACCGGCCCATCCGCACCAATAGAATCGCCCAATAGCGAGGGCGCCATTTGGGGCCCCAGTGTGAACACCAACAGAGTGATCTACGGGCAACCGGGCGAAGCCCCAATGCTTGCTCTGACCTGTGAAGATAGCGGCCAAGGAACAGGCCAAAACGCCGCAATGCGTATCACCCGATTTGCCAATGCTGACGAAGGTTCGGGTGCATTCTTCGCGCTGATCGGCAATGGCCACGTTGCGCGCATTCCGGTCGATTCAACCGCCTATCGCGAAACGTTCATCTGGGAAGGCAGCATCGCAGTGTCGGACCCCGATATAGAGGTTTTGACCGGCCCGCGCCGAATAACCGCAACATTGCCGGGCGCTGGCATGTTGACCCTCAACCCTAGCACTTTACCGGGCGCATTGATCGAAAACTGTCGTGGAACGTCGGACTTGTCAGACGATATGCTTAGCGACGACGCTCCGCCCGCTCAGTAAGCATATCCGGGGTCAGCACTTGGGGCAGCGTCTCTGGCTCTTCGCCGGGCTCGTACCACAGATACAAAGGCACCCCAGCCACCCCTTGGCGGGTGAGGAATTGGCTGATCTCGGCATCACGCTGGGTCCAATCGGCCACCATTGGGATTACCCCTGCCTGCTCAAACGCTGCTCGGGTGGCCTCGCGCTCAATCGCGACCCCTTCGTTGACCTTGCAGGTCACACACCAATCGGCGGTGAACCACAGAAACACCGGCTGGCCGCTTTCGCGCGCCTCGGCCAGTGCGTCTTCTCTGAAGATTTGCGGTTTCAAGACGGATTCAGCCGCGCTGCTTTCTTGCGGTTCAAAGCTGGAAGGCAGTGCGAAAGCGCCGAACACCAGAAATGGCGCCGCGATCAGTCCAAATGCAGGCCAAGCCATTTTGCCGGCGCGTTGCAAGCGTCCGACCACCGCCAATGCGATGACAATGCCGAAACTGACGACCAGAGCGAACATCGCAAAGCCCTCGCCGCCCAATTGCTTGGTCAGCCAGACCAGCGCCAAAACTGTTAACGCCATCGGGATCGCCATCAATTTGCGGAAGCGATCCATCCAAGCACCCGGCTTGGGCAGCATCTTTCTAAGCGATGGAACAAAGCCAATCAGCATGAATGGCAAAGCAAGCCCAAGCCCCAGCGCCGCGAACAAAAACAAAGCCTGTGCGGGCGGCAACAACAGCGCAGCGCCCAAAGCGGCGGCCATGAACGGCCCAGTGCAAGGGGTGGCCACAAAGGCTGCCAACAGACCGGTGGCAAATGCGCTAGCCGGTTCGCCAGTGCGGGTGATCGAGAGCGAGGGCAGCTCGAACAATCCCGCCAAATTGACCGTGATCACCACTGCCAACAACAACAGGCTGATGACGACATTGGGTTCTTGCAGTTGGAAGGCCCAACCTACATTCTCACCCGCAGCCCGCAGCACCAGCAGCAATGCCCCGAGCGCGGTGCATGCCAGCACGACACCAGCGGTATAGGCCAACCCCTCGCGCCTTGCTTGGCTCTGGCTCTCGCCAGCCCGCGCCAAACCGATCGCTTTTAGGCTGAGTATCGGGAAGACGCAGGGCATGATGTTGAGCAGCAATCCACCCGCCAGTGCGCCCAACAACAGCAAATACATCGGCGGAATATCTGGCCCGGCCGATATGATCGATTTGATCGGAAGTTCTGGCACGTCTCCTGGATCGGCTTCAAACCGCACCCCCACACCGTCACCAAAGGCGAAAATGCCGCGCAGCATGTCTGGCTGATCGGTGGCGAATTGATCGCGCGGAATCTCTGCAATCAACATGTCGTCTTCGCGCATAAATGTCTGAACGGCCGAGTATTCCACCTGTCGCTCGTTCGCGACGAACACATGAGGAGCGGGAAGCCCGACCGAAGCTGGCAGTGGGATCATGATCCGAACACGGTCGGCGGTCACTTCAAAACTGCCGCGCGCATCCAGCAATGGCGCAATTTCAGCCTGCCACCGCGCAAAGTCGGGATCACCCGCAGCGGCCGGATCGCTGGGCAAGAACATGGTTAGAGTGCTGCCCTCTGGCACGCAAATTGCGTCGGTACAGGCCAGCCATTGTCCGTTGACAGAGATCGGTACGGCCCCGCTGGCCGTGAAATCTTCGGGCACGCTAACCGGCACCAAAACCGCATATTCGCCTTCGAAGATGTGATTCATCAGGTCAGCAATCATCAGCTTTTGCGGTATAGGATAGAGCGGCTCGCCAACCTCCCAACCTTCTGGCAAATCCCATTCGAGCTGCATGCCTAGGCCTGCATCGCCGGGATTTTCCCAATAGCCGTGCCATTCAGGTGCCACCGGATTGAACACAATCGCCAGTGTCACGGTTTCGCCAGCACGGGCTGGCCCGTCTGAAACAAGCCGCGCTTCAAGATTGTTTGACTGGGAGACGCTGGATTGCGCCCACGCCGCGCTTGGTGCCACAAATTGCGTGCACAGCGCGGCAACAGCCAGCATGAAAATGGCCACAAAATCGCGAATGGGAGGGAACATCCTTGCCTCGATCACGTCTGAGCATCTAGGGCGGCACATGGCTATAGGCAACAATGCTTTGACGAGTGACTTAGGCGATGGATGAACAACGCGACTTATTGATTATTGGCGGCGGGCTGGTTGGCATGACGCTGGCGCTGGCTGCGGCGCGCAAAGGATTTTCCAGTCACGTGGTCGATCGTGCCGATCCGGCAGAGCTGACCGCAGATGGATTTGATGGTCGCGCCTCGGCCATTTCCACGGCCAGTTGGAACCTCTTCACCAATATCGGCATTGCTGATGCATTGGAGCCATTTGCTAGCCCGATTGCCTCTATTGCGGTCACCGATCAAGCCAAACCGGGGCGGCTCGATTTCCAGCCCGAACCGCATGAAGGATCGCTTGGGCGAATGTTTGCCAATCGGCAATTGCGTTTGGCCCTGTTTGAGGCCGCTGACAAAGAACCCCTCATCGCATGGCATTCACGCGCCGAAGTGGTGCAGCGCGAGCGCGGCGAACACGGAGTCCGCGTGACGCTGGGCGATGGCCAGACACTCGCCGCCAGCCTGATGATCGCAGCCGAAGGTCGCGGCTCCCCAACCCGCGAAGAAGCTGGGCTGGTGGTGGCCAAGTGGGATTACAAACACCGTGCGATCATAGCCGGGCTGACCCATGAAAAGCCTCACAATCAGGTCGCTTGGGAAATCTTCTACCCCGCCGGTCCTTTCGCCCTGCTGCCAATGCGCGACACCGCCGATGGCAAGCATGCCAGCGCGATGGTGTGGACCGTTGACGAAAAAGACGCGTCCGGCGTTTTGAAACTGGGCGACCGCGCATTTCTGGCCGAAGTTGAGAAACGTATGGGCGGAGTATTTGGTGCGGTGGCGACCAATGGCCCGCGCTCCTCTTTCCCGCTCGGCTTTCACCACACCGCCCGCATTACCGAGGACCGGCTGGCCTTAATCGGCGATGCTGCACATGGCATTCACCCTATCGCAGGCCAAGGTCTCAATCTGGGTCTGCGCGATGTTGGCGCTTTGGTCGAAGTCATCGACGAAGGGCGGCGCATCGGATTGGAGCCGGGCGATGCCCAATTGCTCAAGCGTTACGAGCGTTGGCGCGGTCTCGACAGTTTCATGGTCGCGCTGGCCACCGACGGATTGACCCGATTGTTCGGCATTCCCAGCAACAGCGCGTCGGCGATCCGCCGCATCGGCATGGCTGGGGTGCAACGCGCACCCATGTTGAAACGCTGGTTCATGGACGAGGCACGCGGCATGTCGGGCGATCTGCCCGAATTGCTCCGCGCCTGATTTAGCCGATCAATTCTCAGCTGCGGCTTCAGCAGGAGCCTCAACCGGGCTGGGCTGTCCAATTGGATTGCCCGCGCCATCGCGCAAACGTCGTGGTTCCAGAACCGCTGATGTTTCGACAAGATCGAGCGCTTGCATAGCCCCAGCGAACCGTTCTGCGTCGGCAATCCAGCCCTCCGCCTTGGCTGCGCCGGGTAAGTTCTGAACCTCAGCAATCGCTGCAGTGATCCGGCCGCTTTCAAGGAACAACCGCGCCCGATCCAACCGCAATTCAGGCTGAGGCGATGGCGTATCCTCGCGCCGGACTACGAACAATTCACCTAGCTCGCGTTTGAAGTCAGCCCAAGAGGCGCGGCGTTCTCCCTCGCTCAATTGGGGCCCGAGCCCTTCCAACCGGGCGAGCAATTGATCCAAAGTTACTGGATCGCGCGAGAATCCGATGATGGTGCGCACGGCATTAGGCAAAGCGTCACCAAACCGCAGCCGCAATTGATCGGCAAGATAGCCAAGTTCCGCACCACGTTCGATCGCGCGGCGGGTTGCAAATGCGATCAGCAACCCCTCAGCGCGCGCAGCATTGCCAGCGGCAGCCTGTGCCTGCAGGTCGAGCCGCGCCAGGCGTTGTTCTGCCGCTGCCAATCGCTGATCAATACCGCCCTGCTGTTCAGCCACGCGCTCAACCGCTTCTGCTGCCTCAGCAACTTCTGCCGCCTCGGTTGCCGCTACAGATGGTGTCGGTGTTGGAGACGTGGCATCATCCGGCGATGAAACTTCATCGTCGGGGCTGGTATTCACCAATTGCGCAGGAGCTGCGGCCTCTTCATCAGATGGCCAATAGTAATAGCCAACCAGCACCGCTCCAAACAGGAACGAGCTTAGCGCTACTCCCAAAATCGCTTTGGTAGAGCCGCCTTTGCGGCGACTGCCATACTTCGATTCCATTTCTGTCCGTTCTACGACCCGATTTTTTGCCATTTGCAGCAATTATGATTTTCGGAAGCGCTTATTGGCACAAGTCCTGCGCCATTGCCAATAGCGCGCCTTCTTCGGGTCTTTCTGCGGCACGCTTCCTGCGCCAACCTGCACCCACTGGTTCCAATATCCTTGGTCCAAGAGCGATGAGCGAGATCTTACCGCGCGCAATCTCCATCCGGTCGCATTCTGTGGCAAAATGCGCCGCTGCGGTGGCTGAATGAAGCAGGACAATCGCATCCGACCGAAGGAAATTCGCGAAATCATCAGACATCGCGACCATTTGTGCGCGGTATACAATTCGGGTTGTTAGATTGATTTGGGCAGGCCTGACCAAAGGCACATGTTCTTCTCCGGCCAGCCGCAGCAGATGGCGCGATCTACCAGGCAATTGATCGAGCAATTGCTGCAAACCTCCGCTTCCCGTGTTCTCAACGGTAAAGCCTGCTTCTCCAGCAGTTCGCGCAGTGGCCTTGCCAACCGCCAAAACCGGCACTTGCTTCAACGCTTCGAGCTTTTTTCCCGCATGGCGCACCGCATTGGCGCTTCCGATCAATAAACCATCGATCCGGTCAAGATCAGGCAAGGTCCAACCGCGTGGCTCAATTCGCGACAGCGCGTGTCCGATGATCGGAATGCCCTTGGTGACCCCAGCAGCAATAGTCGAGGAAAGCCCGGGCTCTGGCCGAATGGTGAAAACCCGCAACGACATCAATCGGCGTTGAAATGCGGGCGAATACCAGCCGTTGCCCGCGTCAGAAGATCGCGCGCGAGGCGTTTGGGAATTGCATCATTCCCAGGGGCAAACTCTGCATCACCTTGGACCATTTCCAACCCATCGGGGCTATACAGCACCGCATGCATTGTAATGTGGCCATCAGAATAATGGGAATTGACCGCAATCGGGCTGTGGCAAGTCCCGCCCAATTCAGCGAGTAACAACCGGTCCGCTTCCACTTCGGCGCGGCTGGGCGGATGATTGATGCTATCGAGCCATTGGATCGTCTTTGCATCATTGGTGCGGCACTCAATCCCGATTGCACCTTGCGCAGCCGCCGGAACCCAGTCTCCGATGTCGAGCGCCGTGCCGACTCCGCTTTGATCGAGCCGTTCCAACCCAGCTGCAGCTAGAAAGGTAACGTCGGCCTCGCCCGCCTGAAGCTTAGCCAGCCGGGTCGCGACATTGCCGCGAAATCCCACAATTTGGCAGTCGGGCCGCTGGCTGAGCAATTGGGCCGCACGGCGCGGAGCACTGGTGCCAACTTTTGCGCCCTGCGGGATGGTCGCGATTGAACTTGCCCCAATCAGAACATCTCGACGGTCGGCCCTCGGCAAAATCGCGCCGATGGTGAAAATGTCGGGCCGGAGTGTTTCGACATCCTTCATCGAATGGACCGCAACATCAATCTCGCCATCGGCCAACCATTGGTCCAATTCCTTGGTCCAAAGGGCCTTTCCGCCAATTTCCGCGAGCGGGCGATCCTGAATCTTGTCACCACTGGCACGCACTGGAACCAATTCGACCTGATGCTCTGCCCAACCATGCGCGGCGCATAATCGCCGCCGGGTCTCGTATGCCTGTGCCATTGCGAGCGGAGACTCGCGCGTGCCAAGCCGAATTATCGGCGCGTCTTTATCGGTTGTAGAGCTTGGTTCATTCATGGGTATGCTTGCTCTAGCCTCGCAAGAAGCTAAGGGAAAGCCGAATGAACCTCGTTTTGGGCATAGAATCCAGCTGCGACGAAACCGCAGTGGCGCTTGTTGACAGCGAACGGACGATCCGTGCCCAGCGGATCGCCTCTCAGGATGACAAGCACGCCCCCTTTGGCGGGGTGGTGCCAGAGATCGCAGCGCGTGCGCATGCCGAACGCCTTGCCCCCATGATCGAAGCGGTTTTGGCCGATGGAAACGCCACGTTGGCCGATTGTGATGCGATTGCCGCCACCGCAGGGCCCGGCCTGATTGGCGGGGTCATGGTTGGCTTGGTCAGTGCAAAGGCGTTGGCCATGGCGAGCGACACGCCCTTACTAGCAATCAACCATTTGGAAGGGCACGCGCTGTCCCCGCGACTGGCCGATCATGAATTGGATTTTCCCTATCTTTTGTTGTTGGTGTCTGGCGGACATTGCCAGGTCTTGCGGGTTGAAGGAGTTGGCCAATATCGTCGCCTTGCCACCACCATCGATGATGCGTTGGGCGAGGCCTATGACAAGACGGCAAAGATATTGGGACTCGGCTTTCCCGGAGGCCCAGCGGTTGAAAAGCTGGCGCTGGAAGGTGACCCCAATGCGGTCCCTTTGCCGCGCCCATTGCTCAGATCAAAAGAGCCCCATTTCTCCTTTGCCGGTCTAAAAAGCGCGGTCTGGCGCGCGCATGAGGCTGGGCTGCACAGCCCGGCAGACATCGCAGCCAGCTTTCAACAAGCGTCGGTTGATTGTTTGGTCGACCGATTGCAATTGGCACTGCAGAATGGTGAGGCACCTCCCAATCTGGTTGTGGCTGGAGGGGTGGCAGCCAATTTGACCATTCGCAGCGCGTTGGAGACATTTGCGAGCAAGAATAGCATGGGTTTCTCTGCCCCGCCGCTGTCCCTATGTACCGATAATGCAGCGATGATTGCGTGGGCGGGTTGCGAAAGGCTGACATTGGGGCAGAACGATCCGCTCGACTTTGTGGCGCGGCCACGTTGGCCACTTGACCCACTGGCAGAGCCAGCGCGCGGAGCAGGAGTAAAGGCATGAGCGAGGCAGACAAGGCGACAATTGGCGTGTTGGGTGCTGGCGCATGGGGCACAGCGCTCGCCCAAATGCTCGCCAGCGACGGCCGCGAGGTGCTTATCTGGGCGCTCGAAAGCGAGTTGGTGGATGAGATCAACGGCCAACATAGCAACAGCCTGTACCTCCCCTCTGCCAACCTCAGTCCAAATGTTCGCGCGACCAAATCGCTTGGAGAATTTGCCGGGATCGACACAATCTTGGCGGTCACTCCGGCTCAACATCTCGGGTCGGTCTTGGCTGGCCTAGCCTCTGGACCGCGTGATCTCGTGCTGTGTTCCAAGGGAATTGAAGCGGGCACCGGACGGCTGATGAATGATGTCGCGAAGGATGCGCAACCGGCAAGCGATATCGCCGTTTTGTCTGGCCCAACATTTGCTCATGAGGTCGCAGGCGGGCTCCCAACGGCAGTCACGCTGGCCTGCAGCGGTGGTCAATCGCAATGGGACCGGCTTTCTCCCGACATCGCTCGCTCTGGATTTCGCCCCTATTATTCGGACGATGTGACGGGTGCAGAGATTGGCGGCTCAATCAAGAATGTGCTGGCGATTGCCTGCGGCGTGGTCGACGGATTGCAGCTAGGGCAAAACGCTCGGGCAGCTTTGATCGCGCGCGGCTATGCCGAAATGCTGCGTTTTGGCGAATGCATGGGGGCACGCGCCGAAACTCTTGCGGGATTGTGTGGCCTCGGTGATTTGGTGCTGACCTGTTCCTCCACATCCAGCCGCAATTTCTCCCTCGGCAAGGCGTTGGGCGAAGGCAAAAGCGCTGCTGAGTTGATGGCCGACCGCCGAACCGTTGCCGAAGGCGCGCATACCGCGCCTGTACTGGACCAATTGGCGCGCGACAAAGCTATCGCTATGCCCATCGTCACAGCGGTCAACACGATCCTGCAGGGCGCAGACCCAGCCAAAGTCGTCGTTGAATTGCTCGCTCGTCCATTGCGAGCGGAACAGGAACGCGCGGCTCAGGACGACGCGGTTTGAACGAGGCTGCATCAAATCAATCGTCGAAGGGCGATATTCAGGCGCTTGCCAAGGGTGGGCGGACGAACTTTCTCGGCTTCCTGCTGAGACTGGCTGCACGTCTGCCGTTCTTGTTTATTGCTGGCCGTCTTTACGGTCCAGACGCACTTGGCCGATTTGCCTCGGCATTGGTGGTGATCGAATTGACCGCGCTGGTTTGCTCGATGGGAGAGAAACGCGGATTGGCCCAAAGGTTAACCGAAGGCGAAGACGAAGCCCCCGTCAATCTGGTGTTTGACGGATTGCTGCTCGCCCTCATGCTGTCCGTCATTGCTGGAGCGATATATTGGGTGTTCCCAACCCCGATGTTCCCCAGCGGAGAGTTCGATACGCTGGACAAGCTGCTGGTGATCGCAATTCCGGCCTATGCCCTGACTGAGATACTGCTCGCCGCGCAGGCCTATCGCTATGATATTGCGACCACTGTTCGTGCCCGCGCCATTGTGGAGCCTTGGACCATTTCGATCATGGCGGGAGCATTCTACTTCACAGCCTATCGCGAATCCGGACTGGAGCTCGCCTACATCACGTCGATCTTTGCTGGCCTGTTGGCCGCGGCTTGGCCATTTCTGCGCACCTATGGCTTGCCCAAGGGGTGGCGACCCCACCCGGTCAGGATGTGGCGCATGTCGAGCCGCGCCTTCCCGCTGGCTTTGGCCGATGCGATTGAATGGGGCACCCGCCGGGTAGATATCTTCATTCTGGGATTTTTTGCAGCTCCTGCAGCCGTCGGCATTTATTACGTCGCGCAACAGGTCGCCAGCCTGCCGCAGAAATTGAAAACAAGTTTTGAGCCCATCCTGGGCCCCGTCATTACCCGCAATCTGAAGGACAAAAACTATTCCGCCATCGCGGCGCAGGTCCGCCAAGTCGGCTTTTGGATCATCGCCGCACAAGCAGGCATCGCTCTAGCATTGGGGCTGCCCGGTGAAGCAGTTATGGGTTTGGTCGGCCCCAATTTTGTTGGCGGCACCGGCGCATTGGCGTTCCTGCTAATGGCAGAAGTGGTGGCGGCCACCGCTGTCGTGTCGGAATCGGCGCTGGTTTATGTCGCTCGCAAACGCAATTTGGCGATCTCTATGGGCACTATCGTGCTGCAAGGCGCGCTTACCATCGGCGCAATGTTGCTGGTCGAGAGACTGGAATATGCCGAACCGTTCAAAGCAGCGGGCGCTGCGATTGCTCTGATGCTGGCGCTGGGCACGGCTTCCTTGGTCAAAGCTTGGCTGCTTTCGCGCATTCTTGGAGAGCCGGTGAACAATTGGCGTTGGGCCTTGATCTGGGCAACCGGCCCAGCGGTGGTGGTTGGTTATCTCGCGACATTGCTGCCGGAATGGGCTGAGCTGGTGTTTGGTATTCCTGCCATCCTTGCGGTTTACGGATTTGTGATCTGGCATCGTGGTTTTGGCCCTGAGGACAGGGTGTTGTTCCGCAAGAATATCAGCGCACCCCCTGCTGATCAGACCGCCGCAAACCAGGGTGACAATAAGGGCTAAACGCCCGGTGTCTGGCTGCAATTCATCGCTGAAAAAGGGCGTTCAGTCGCCGTTCACGCTGAAAGGTCAATTTTGAAATGGTCGTGGGAGCGGTGCGATTGACCCCCAAAATCCCCTTCCGGTTCCACGACAACTGGTGTGATGTGATAACGTATCGCACAATGGGATGGAGGCTGAAAATGGATACCAATAATCAAATGTCTAAGACCCCCCAAGGACAGACAGTTCTAGGACAGGCAGACCGAGGACAGAAACTTCTGATCGGAACCAGCGTGGTTGTTGCCCACGCTTTGTTATTGACCGCATGTGCCAGCCAGAGCGAGCAACAGGCGGTGCAAACCAACGATGCGCCCGAGCCTGAGCAGGTAACTGTCGTCGGAATCAACGAGCCCGCTCCGCCAATAGCGCCTCCTGCTCCCCCCGCCCAACAGGTAGCATCGGATCAAGTCGTGGTGACCGGAAGCAGGGTTCGGCATGGCAATATGGAAATGGCCGTACCTGTTGGCACTTCGAAGCAATCGGGCGTGTTCAGTCATCACGTCCCACCTGTTTTGGTTGCGCCTGACCCAGGCCGCGAGCGCTATGATGGTGAGGAAGTCTCGCCCGTAAAAATGGTGCAGGCTGAGCCTGTCTCCACCTTCTCGGTCGACGTCGACACTGGCGCCTATGCCAATGCACGCCGGTTCCTGACCCAAGGTCAACTGCCGCCGCGCGACGCCGTGCGGACAGAGGAAATGATCAATTATTTCCGCTATGATTATCTTGCCCCGAAAGACGGCAAGCAGCCATTCACCGTGACCACCGGCGTTGCCAAGACACCGTGGAATGAAAACACCTATCTGATGCGGATTGGCCTGCGTGGTTATGATTTGCCGCGCGCCGAACGCCCGCCAGCAAATCTGGTGTTCTTGATGGATGTGTCGGGTTCCATGCGCAGCGCCGACAAGCTTCCGCTGGTCAAAACCGCATTGTCCGGTTTGGCGAGCGAACTCTCACCGCAGGATAAGGTATCGATCGTGGTCTATGCTGGGGCTGCGGGTATGGTGCTAGAGCCGACCAGCGACACGCGCAAAATTCGCTCTGCCCTCGACAAATTGCAAGCCGGCGGTTCAACCGCAGGGGGTGCCGGCATCAAGCTGGCCTATCAAATCGCTGAGGACAACAAGATCAAAGGCGGCGTAAACCGCGTTATTCTGGCCACCGATGGTGACTTTAATGTCGGTCTTTCGGACCGGGACGCATTGGTCGATTTGATCAAGGACAAGCGCGACAATGGCATCACATTGACCACGCTTGGCTTTGGCACTGGCAATTACAATGAAGCGATGATGGAGCAGATCGCCGACCACGGAAATGGCAATTACGCTTATATCGACAGCGCATTAGAAGCGAAAAAAGTGCTGGGCGATGAAATGCAATCGACCTTGTTTACGATTGCCAAGGATGTGAAAATCCAAGTGGAATTCAACCCAGCCGTAATCAGCCAGTACCGTCTTGTCGGATATGAAAATCGTGCCCTTCGTGAGGAGGATTTTGACAATGACAAGGTCGACGCTGGTGACATCGGTGCTGGGCATCAGGTGACTGCAATTTACGAGATTGTGCCCACCGGAACCAAGGGCTGGATCGCGCCGCGCCGCTATGACGACAAGGTCTCCGGCGAGGCGAGCAGACGCATGGCCGAGGCCGCGCATGTCAAATTGCGCTATAAGATGCCCAATGGCTCAACCTCTAAGCTGATCGACTATGTCGTGACCAAGCGGGAATTGCGCAATGCGCGCTATCCCACGGGCGACTTTGCCTTTGCCGCCTCGGTCGCAGCCTTTGGTCAATTGCTGCGTGGTGACGAGCTGATGATGAACTTTGGATTTGACGACATTGATACTCTTGCAGGCAAGCAAAATGAATATTGGCGGCAGGAATTCCTGCGCTTGAACGATGTCGCAAAATCGATGAAGGGCGGATAAGGGCTTTGCGCATGGGGATGCTCTGGCTAAGGGCATTCCCATGGCTATCCGCACCCCTATCGCAATTATCGCTGGCGCATTGATCGTCACGAGCGTGGCGATCTTTGGTGCCAGCCGCTCGGATCAAGACTTGTCGTTAAGTCTCGCGAACCAAGCCGAAACCGTCATCGAGGCCAAAGGCGGCGAGTCAATCACCGCGCGCTTTCGCAACCGATGGGGCCACCCAACCCGCCACACCGTTCTATCAGGCGGCGATGGTTTGGATGAAGGCACCCGCGATCAAGTCGCCAAAGGGGTTGCCGCAATTCCCGGCGTTGGCGGGGTCAGCTGGAGCGATGGCAGCATAATGGCGCAGGCTGGCACACTGCCTATGTCGCCGCTGCATTGCCAAGAGGATGTGGATGCTTTGCTTCAAGCGCGAACCATCCGGTTCGAAGAATCCTCCAGCACAATCGATAAAAGCAGCCGCCAATTGATCGACGAAGTGGCGCTGGCGCTGAGCCCATGTCTCGGCAGTATCATCGCAATTACCGGCCATACCGATGCATCAGGGCCAGAACCGGGCAATCTCTCATTATCACGGGATCGCGCGGTCGCGGTTCAGCAGGCGCTGATTGACCGCGGCATCCCGATCGACGGGCTGCGCGCTCAAGGCGTTGGTTCTTCAGAGCCAGTCGCTGGATTGCAACCGCAAGATCCGGCCAACCGGCGAATCGAATTCGCGGTGGTCGCAACCACACCGTTGCAACCCACCCCGGTCGACACGCCCGGCCCGAGATAGATGAAACGACGGACAGGAATTTAGAATGCCCATCTGGTCTGAAGTTTTGGTACTTTCGCTCGCTGCCTATGCAATTGGGCTGGCGATCGGCTGGGCGATGTGGGGCCGGACTGGCTCATCCAAGGAGTAGACAAGAATGCCTGAATTGATTGCGGCCTATTGGCCCTATCTGATTATCGCGGCGCTGATCGGCGTCGCCATTGCTTGGTTCACATTTGTCGCAACGCGCAAAACTTCGGTCGCGACCAACAAGCGCGATGTGCTGGACGAAGGAGCTGCACCGGCAGCACGTAACCAGTCGCTAATCGATACGCCGGCCGCCGCGACCACCAGCGATACTGTGGTTGAGAATGCACCAGAGGCCGCACCTCCCCCCGCTCAGGCGGCTGTTCAACCAGCATCTGATGGCGATGATCTGAGCCGCATCAAGGGTCTTGGACCAAAGCTTGTTGCTATGCTTCAGGCACAAGGCATCACCCAATTTCAACAAATCGCCAGTTGGGACGAGGCAGAAATTGATCGGATCGATGCAACCCTTGGCCGATTCCAAGGTCGCATCCAGAGAGACAATTGGGTCGAGCAGGCAAAAATGCTCGCCATTGGCGAAGATTCGGCATTTGCAGAGAAGTTTGGTAGAAACCAATAGATAAGCTTGAACAAATGCTTATGTTTGATCGATAAGGGCATTGGATCGCGAAATAATATTGGGGTCTGCGATGGCACAGCCGAAAATACTGGTCGCAGAAGTCGAACGGGTAATCGCATTCGATCTTTGCGACACAGTTGAAGAGGCTGGCTATAGAGTCGAAGGTCCGCATTCAGACATTTCCGCAGCAATGCTCGCGTTCCAGAAGGACAAGCCAGATCTGGCCATCTTGGATGTGCAATTGGATGACGGGATCGTTTTCCCTCTCGCGAAGAAATTGGAAGCAGAAAATATTCCAATTATCTTCCATTCAGGCCGTTATTCACGCGATGAAGTGATTGAGCATTTTCCTGATGCGCAAACGCTGGCCAAACCTTGCCCACCAAGCGCTATGATTGATGCCGTGTCGAAGGTCTTGGCAGCGGGTTGACCTGTCGGGGGGTAATTGTCACCCGCTACACCCCCTTCCCTAGCAAACGCGCATCGCCTATCGCATCTATGATGCGTGAGGAGATGTCTGAGTGAGTGATGCGGTTTTTCCGGTGCCCGAAGAGTGGGCACAATCTGCAAAATTTGATGCCGAGCGTTATCGCGAACATTATTCGCGGTCGATCACTGACCCGAAAGGTTTTTGGCGGGATGAAGCGCAGCGGATCGATTGGATCCGCCCTTTCGAAACTGTCAAAGACACGTCCTATAACAAGGATGATTTCCACATTCGCTGGTTCACCGAAGGCCAGCTCAACATTGCCGCAAATTGCCTCGACCGGCATTTGGGCGCGCGCGGCGACACCCCGGCCATAATTTGGGAACCAGATGATCCCAGCACGCCGGGCCGGACCCTGACTTATCGAGAGCTCCATTCAGCAGTTTGCTGTTTTGCCAATGTGCTAAAGTCCAATGGCGTCAAAAAAGGCGACCGGGTCACAATTTACCTCCCGATGGTGCCAGAGGCAGCGATTGCCATGCTCGCTTGCGCGCGGATCGGTGCGGTCCATTCGGTTGTGTTTGCTGGCTTCTCGCCCGAGGCTCTTGCTGGCCGCATCACCGATTGCCAGTCGGACATTGTCTTGACCGCGGATGAAGGCTTGCGCGGGGGCAAAACCGTGCCGCTCAAGGCCAATGTCGATGCAGCGCTTGAGAAAGCCGATGTAAGTCGGGTCATCATGCTCAAACACACTGGCGCCGATGTAGGATACACTGAGGGGCGCGACATTTGGTGGCATGACGCCATTGGTGATGTCGATGACCATTGCGAACCAGAAGTGATGGATGCTGAGGACCCGCTATTTATCCTCTACACCTCAGGATCGACGGGCAAGCCCAAGGGCGTACTCCACACTACTGGCGGGTATGCCGTTTGGACCAGCATGACCCATGAATATGTGTTCGATTACAGCCCCGGTCAGATTTACTGGTGCGCAGCGGACGTGGGGTGGGTCACCGGGCATTCCTATGTTGTCTATGGCCCTCTGATCAATGGCGCGACGCAGGTGATGTTCGAGGGCGTGCCAAACTATCCTGATTTCTCGCGTTTCTGGGACATTATAGACAAGCACAAAGTCGAAATTTTCTACGCTGCCCCAACGGCTCTGCGGGCCTTGATGCGCGAAGGCGATGAATGGGTGACGAAAACTGATCGCTCGTCCTTGCGCCTGCTCGGCAGCGTGGGTGAACCTATCAATCCAGAGGCGTGGGATTGGTATCACCGAATTGTCGGTGATCGGCGTTGTCCGATCGTGGATACGTGGTGGCAGACCGAAACTGGCGCGGCGATGATAACGCCCCTGCCCGGCGCAACTGACCTGAAACCTGGCAGCGCGACCAAGCCAATGTTCGGCGTGAAACCGGCTTTGGTGGATGCAGAAAAAGGCACTGTGCTAGAGGGTGCTGCGCAAGGCGCCTTGGTCATCACCGACAGCTGGCCCGGGCAGATGCGCACAGTCTATGGCGATCATCAGCGCTTCTTCGACACCTATTTCAGCCAATATCCGGGCTATTATTTCACCGGCGACGGATGCCGCCGAGACGAGGATGGCTATTACTGGATCACTGGACGCATCGATGATGTGATCAATGTCTCTGGCCACCGCATGGGCACGGCCGAAGTTGAAAGCGCCTTGGTCGAACATCGTCACGTCGCCGAAGCCGCGGTTGTTGGCATGCCGCATGAAGTGAAGGGTCAGGGCATCTACGCCTTTGTCACCACCAATGCTGGGGTCGAGGATAGCGAGGAGTTGCGCAAGGAATTGATCCAATGGGTGCGCAAGGAAATTGGCCCCATTGCAACGCCAGATGTGCTGCAATTCGCGCCCGGTCTGCCCAAAACCCGTTCGGGAAAGATCATGCGGAGAATTCTGCGCAAGATTGCCGAAAATGATATGGCCAACCTTGGCGATATATCAACTTTGGCCGATCCGAGCGTCGTCGAAGATCTGGTCGCCAATCGGCCGCAATCATAGCATCGCATTGGGGTTGAACTGCTTGATCAATCCTGCAAATGCGCAATTATAGTTTCAGGAGCAACTAAATGGCCGGAATGGTGCCGTTCAATTGGGAAGATCCCTTCGACCTCGAAGGTCAATTGACAGAGGAAGAGCGCATGATCCGCGATGCGGCAAAGGGGTTTGCTCAAAGCGAACTCCAGCCGCGGGTGATAGAAGCGTTCAACAATGAAGTGGATGCGCCCGAACTGTTCCCCCTCATGGGGCGTGCTGGCCTGCTGGGTGCGACAGTGCCCGAAGAATATGGCGGCGCGGGCGCTGGCTATGTTTCCTATGGTTTGATCGCGCGCGAGATCGAACGGGTCGACAGCGGTTATCGTTCGATGGCTTCTGTTCAATCCAGCCTCGTGATGTATCCCATTCAAGCTTACGGATCAGAAGAGCAGCGCCGCAAATATTTACCCGGCCTCGCATCGGGCGACCTGATTGGCTGCTTTGGTTTGACTGAGCCTGACGCTGGGTCCGACCCAGCGGGCATGAAAACTGTCGCTCGTAAAAATGGCGACGGCTATGTAATTAGCGGATCGAAAACCTGGATTTCGAACGCCCCGTTCGCAGATGTTTTCGTGGTCTGGGCCAAGAGCGAGGAACATGGCGGCGGCATTCGCGGCTTCGTGCTGGAAAAAGGCATGGAGGGCCTGTCTGCCCCGAAAATCGAGGGCAAAATTTCGCTGCGCGCCAGCACCACCGGCATGATCGTGATGGACGATGTAAAAGTGGGCGGCGACGCTTTGCTACCCGATGTGCAAGGACTGAAAGGGCCGTTTGGCTGTCTCAACCGGGCGCGTTACGGGATCAGCTGGGGCGCATTGGGCGCGGCTGAGTTTTGTATGCACGCAGCCCGCCAATATGGGCTGGATCGCAACCAATTTGGCCGTCCATTGGCCGGAACGCAGTTGTACCAAAAGAAACTGGCTGACATGCTGACCGACATCGCATTGGGTCTGCAAGGAAGCTTACGGGTTGGACGTCTGATGGACGAAGGCCGCTTTGCCCCGGACATGATTTCGGTCGTCAAGCGCAACAATGTCGGCAAAGCGCTCGATATCGCCCGTCAGGCGCGCGACATGCACGGCGGCAATGGCATCTCCAGCGAATATCAAGTGATCCGCCACATGGTGAATTTGGAGACCGTCAACACCTATGAAGGCACGCATGATGTCCATGCGCTGATCCTGGGACGCGGCATCACCGGGATCGCAGCGTTTTGATCAAGCTTCATGGCTATTACCGCAGCTCAACCAGCTATCGCTTGCGCATTGCGCTGGCGCTGAAAGGGCTGGAATTTGAGAATGTTCCCGTCAATTTGCTCCAGTCGGAGCAAAAGGGCGAATCATTTACCAGTCGCAACGCATTTGGGTCCGTACCCATGATGGAAGCAGGTGGCCGCGACCGCGCACAATCCATGGCCATGATCGAATGGCTGGACGAGGCCTATCCCGACGATCCCTTGCTGCCGAAAGATATTGAGCAGCGCTACACAGCGCGCGAACTGGCCTATGCCATAGCGACCGAATTGCACGCGCCGCTCAATTTACCCGTGCTGAAATATCTCAAGAATGAATACGGCAGGTCGCAGGACGAGGTCGATGCATGGTACCACCATTGGTTGGCCCGCACGCTTGAGCCATTGGAAAAACGGCTAGAGCAAGTTGGCAGTGGTGATTTCCTGTTCGACCGCCCCGGTTTCTTTGAGGCGGTTTTGCTCCCCCAAGTCTATAACGCACGGCGGTTTGGCTATGACTTTGGCAAGAGCCCACACATCACGCACATAGAGCAATCTTGCCTTGCCCTGCCCGCTTTTCAGCGAGCACATCCCGACAATCAACCAGAAGCTTTGGAGATCAAGACATGAAACTAGCCACGCTCAATGATGGCACGCGCGACGGCAAGCTTGTGGTCGTATCCAAAGATCTCACCCGCTGCAGCGCGGCAGGCTATATTGCCCCGACAATGCAAGCGGCACTGGATGATTGGGACCGGATTGCCCCGCAATTGGAAGTGTTAGCGCGCGATGTCGAACACGAAGCTGTGCCATGCGAACGCTTTCACGAGCGCGAGGCCCACTCCCCCCTGCCCCGCGCATACCAATGGGCCGATGGCAGCGCGTATATCAATCATGTTGAGCTGGTGCGCAAAGCGCGCGATGCCGCTGTGCCAGACAGCTTTTATCACGATCCGCTGATGTATCAGGGCGGCTCGGACACATTCCTCGCTCCACGAGAGGATATCCCCTTGGGTGATCCGGCCTGGGGCTGCGATATGGAAGGCGAAGTCGCCGTCATCACCGATGATGTACCAATGGGTGTCTCCTCTGATGATGCCGCCAAACACATCAAGCTGGTGATGCTGGTCAATGACGTATCCTTGCGTGGATTGATCCCGGGCGAGCTGGCCAAGGGATTTGGCTTCTTCCAATCCAAGCCATCCAGCGCATTTTCTCCTGTCGCTGTCACACCGGACGAATTGGGCGATGCGTGGAAGGACAGCTTGATCCATCTGCCGCTTATGGTGGATTATAATGGAGAGGCATTCGGACGCGCCGAAGTGGGCGTTGATGCAACCTTCAACATGGCGCAGCTGGTTGCCCATGCGGCAAAGACCCGCAATCTGGGGGCTGGTGCAATTGTTGGCTCGGGCACGATCAGCAATAAGGGCGCCGATGGCGGCCCCGGCAAACCCGTTGCAGAGGGTGGTTTGGGCTATAGCTGCATCGCTGAAATCCGCATGATTGAGACCATTTATGACGGATCGGCCAAGACCCGCTTTATGCAGGCTGGTGACACCGTCCGGATCGAAATGCGCGACAACGAAAACCACTCAATCTTCGGTGCGATCGAACAGAAAGTCGTCGCGACCTAAGCCGGAGCTTCAGTTTGGCCTCAAGCCATAATGGAGAGCGTGGATGGTATGACAGGCACGGCTAAGCGCCTTCGTGTACCGTCTTGGTGACCATGCACGCCATAACGCCTTCAGCCCCATCTTCCAGCCCATAGCCTGACCATTTCACTCCGCCAAACGGAGCATCCGCGGCACTGACAGAGCCAGCATTGATCGCGACCATGCCCGCCTCTATCTCTTCGGCCAGCTGCATCCGCCGCTTGGGATCTTGCGTCCAAGCATAGGCAGCCAGTCCGTAAGGGAGCCGGTTGGCTTCTTCGATCATCGCATCATAGCCAGCCATCGGGTTGATCAAAGCGACTGGGCCAAATGGCTCCTCATTCATGATTTCAGCATCGACTGGCACTTCGCTGAGGACGGTTGGCTGGTGGAAATACCCTTGATTGCCAATCCGTTCGCCCCCGGCGTTCACTTTTGCGCCCTTGCTTTTGGCGTCTGCAATTTTGGATTGAATGCCATCGGGTCCGCGCTCGCTCGCCATCGGACCCATTTTCACGTCCTTGTCGAATCCGCTGCCGACCTTGACCGCATTGGCGCGCTCTACAAACCCATCCCGGAAGCGTTCAAACACATCTTCCTCGACCAGAAAGCGGGTTGGGCTGACGCAAACTTGGCCAGCGTTGCGATATTTGTTGCCCGCCATGACATCCAACGCTCTGTCCACATCTGCATCGTTAAAGATCAGCACCGGTCCATGGCCGCCCAGCTCCATAGTTGCTCGCTTCATGTCCTCGGCAGCCAGTTTGGCCAGATGCTTTCCGACCGCGGTGGAGCCTGTGAAAGTGACCTTGCGAATAATGCTTGAGCCTAGCAGATGCCGGCTCACCTCATCCGGCACACCGAACACCACTTGGCATGCATCGCCCGGCAACCCTCCGTCCAATAGGCATTGCACAATGGCGATGCCCGCAGCTGGCGTCTCTTCCGATGGTTTGACAATGATCGAACAACCAGCAGCCAAAGGTCCTCCAATTTTCCGCATCACGTTCAGCGCGGGGAAGTTCCAAGCCGAGAAGCCTGCGACCGCGCCAATAGGCTCATAACGAACTTCTACCCTTTGACCGGCTGGGCGAACCAAGGTTCGGCCATAGATGCGCTTGCACTCACCGGCATAAAATTCGAGCAGCATGGCGCAGTAAATTGTCTCGCCAATCGCTTCGCCCAGTGGCTTGCCCTGTTCGCGGGTCAACATGGCACCAATGTCCTTGGCCCGCTCGCGAATCAATCCGGCACCCTTGCGCAAGATCGCCTCGCGCTCGTCAGCCGATGTGTTGCGCCATTGCTTGAAGCCATTGGCCGCATTGTCCAAGGCCGCATCAAGATCGCTTACGCTGGCCATCGGCAAAGAACCAATCACTTCGGCACTGGACGGGTCGAGAACCTCGATCGTGTCGCGTCCAGACGCGGCAAATTTTTCGCCGCCGATCAACAAATTGAGGTGCGGATAATCTGACATGGTGGTCCTCTTGTACGTTTCGCGCCGCGGCGCAGTAAAATGGGCTCAATCGCGAAAAGTGGCGCGAGCCAGCATGGATCGTTGCAGAACCGTCAACACGCAAATGGCTGAATAGGCAAATGCAATGAATGGAAAATGCTCCGGCCACAGGCACATCACCACGAAGGCCACAATTGTCTCGGCTCCTTCGGCAATGCCGGTGCTGTAGAAGAAGCTTTTCTGGCCATGATCGCTGGTTTCTGCGCCGCGCTTGGCCGCGATGGTGGCAAAGGCAAGGAAGCTGATCCCTGTCAGGGTAAAGCTGGCGACCAACACCAGCGCGGGAAATTGGTTGTGAACAGCGGCAAAACCAAACCCCACCGGCACTGCGATGTAAAAGACAAAGTCAGCAACAATATCGAGATAGCCGCCAAAATCGGTTTGCCCGCTGGCCCGCGCCACCGCTCCGTCCAATCCATCGAGCAGGCGGTTGGCCAGCACCAATGCCAGCCCCCACCAGAACGCATTGTGCGCAATGGAAAAACCGGCCCCGATGCCGAGCATCATGCCGACCATAGTCACTCCATTGGCACTCATCCCAGCACGAGCAATGCCGCGTCCCATTGCGTTCAGGGGCGTATCGATCAGCGGGCGCAAGCGAGCATCAAGCATATCCGCGCCCTACCACGTCACAATCCCGATAACAGCGCCGGTCATCAAAGAGGCAACATTGCCTGCAAGCCAGCTCTTCATCCCCAGCCCCGCAACTTCGGATCGTTTGTCCGGGCACAGAGCACCTATGGTGGAAACGATCAGGCCAACACTGGCCAGATTGGCAAAGCCGCTCAGCGCATAGGTCAGGATCACGAGGCTTCTTGGATCAAGTGTGCCTGCCTCAATCCCGGAAAGATCGAGGAAGGCGACATATTCGTTGAGGATTGCCTTGGTCCCCATAAATGATCCGGCGCTGACCGCCTGCTCCCATGGGATTCCTATCGCCCACATCAGCGGTGCAAAGGCCCAGCCAAAGATGCGGCGCAAGGTCAGAGTATCGCCATCAACCAGCGGCAATAGCGCAAGCAATTGATCGACCAGATTGACCAAAGCAAATATCACAATGATCACCCCGATCACTGCCAACACCAATTGCACACCATCGCTGGTGCCGCGAATAATCGCATCCATGCTGCTTTCGTAAGCAAGCTCGGGCTCAGCAGGGCCTTCGTCCGCCCCGTCAACCTCGGCCAATGCGTGCTGGTCCGATGGAACCATCAAACGGGCAACCAAGATGGCGGCTGGAAGTGATATGAGCGAGGCCACGATCATGTGGCCGACCGCATTGGGCACGATTTCTCGCAAAGTTGTGGCGTATAGCACCAATGTCGCACCAGAAATCGTCGCCATGATGATGACCATCACGCTGAACAGATCGGACCGGCTCATCCGCGCAAACCACGCCTTCAACACCAAGGGTGTCTCCACCACGCCGAGGAATATCGAAGAGCCTGCCCCCAGCCCAACAACACCACTAACGCCCAAGGTCTTACGCAGCGCCCAAGATAGACCTCTGACGGCTGCTTTCAACACGCCCCAATGCCACAGCAAAGCGGCCAAAGCGGAAAACACTATGATCAGAGGCAAAATCTGAAAGGCGACAATGATCGGCTCGGTCTCGCCCGGTTTGAGCAGAAACGGGATCGGTGCTCCGCCGGTATAGCCGAACATGTATGACGATCCGACCAGCGTAGCCCTCTCAATCGCGGCGATGCCGGCATTGGCATAGCCAACAATGTCCCACACCCAAGGCACACGGGTTACGATGATCGCAATCGCGAATTGCAACGCCACGGCTCCACCGATCCAGCGCCACTGAGGTCGCTCAGAACGATTTTCCGACACTGCCCAAACGAGCAACAGCAGCACAGCAATGCCGATCACGCCGCGGAATTGATCAATAAATTCCAACAAATGCCCCCATTTTGACTATCGGACCGGTTTGAACCCCATGTGTGAAAAACCCAGCATGGCCAGAACTAGCCGCGCCGCCATGTGTGATATTTCTCTACAAATTCGAGCAGTTTTTCCGGCTTGTTCGCCCGCTTCCATTCGCCCGCCGCAAACTTGTTTGCTTCTGACATCGTTGGATAGGGATGAATCGTGCCAAGGATCTTGTTGAGCCCCAACCCATGCTTCATCGCGAGCGTGTATTCTGACAACAGTTCGCCCGCATTGGCACCCACGATCGTTGCGCCCAATACCTTGTCTTTGCCCGGAGGGGTCAGGACTTTGACGAAACCCTTGGTCTCGCTCTCGGTAATCGCGCGATCAAGGTCATCAAGACCGTAAGTTGTGACCTCAAATTCGATGCCCTGCTCGCGCGCTTCTTGTTCGTTCAGGCCGACCCGTGCCACCTCGGGGTCAATGAATGTCACCCACGGTATCACCCGGTAATCTGCCTTGAATTGCTTAAACTGGCCGAACAATGCGTTGACGCTGGCGAACCATGCCTGATGCGAGGCAGTGTGAGTAAACTGATACGGCCCTGCAACATCGCCGGCGGCGAAGATATTGGGGAAGACTGTCGCGAGATAATCATCTGTCACCACCGTACGATTGGTGTTGATGCCCAGCTCTTCCAGCCCGTATCCGCTCAACCGCGCCTTGCGGCCAACCGCCATAATTAGCGCATCATAAGGAATGGCGATCTCTTCTCCCTCGTGCTCGACCACTAATTTCTTTTCGCCGCCAGACACTTCGATCCGCTTGGCATCATGGTTGGTCAGCACACGGACGCCAGAAGCCTCCTGGGCGACTTTGGCTAGATCTGACACTTCTTCATCTTCACGCAGCAGCAAACGATCTTCGCGCTCGATCTGGCTGACCGCTGCCCCTAATCTCGCGAAGGCTTGCGACAATTCGCTGCCAATCGGGCCACCACCAAGGACAGCAATCCGTTTGGGCATTTCATCCATTTGGGCAAATTCATCCCACATGGTATCGCTGGTGACATAACCGCTCTGTTCCAGCCCATCCAAAGGCGGAACAAAGGGCTCCGCACCAGCAGCGATCACGATGGAGCGCGTGGTCAGACGAATGGTCTCTCCGTCGTTCTTGGCGATTTCCACCGTCCACGGATCGATGATTTTGGCATAGCCTTTGACCACATCAACACCCAGATCTGTGTAACGCTCAACGCTGTCATGCGGTTCAATCGTCGCGATAATGTTATGCACGCGTTGCAGGATCGCCTTGAAGCTGAATTGGGGATTGGATTGGTCGAGCCCGTATTTGTCAGCATGCCGCATCTGTTGCGCGACTTTGGCAGTCTTGATCAGAGCCTTGGATGGAACGCAGCCATAATTGAGGCAATCGCCGCCCATTTTGGAGGCTTCGACCAATGTCACCTTCGCTTTTACCGTGGCGGCAATATAGGATGAGACAAGGCCTGCTGCGCCCGCACCGATCACAATCAAATTGCGGTCATATTTGGCAGGCCGAGTGAAGCCTTTATACGCCCGGCGGCGCTTGATAATCCCCAGCACCCATTTGGCGACCCACGGGACAAGCGCAAGCGCGGCAAAGGATGCAAGCAGCGCTGGCGAAGCAATGTCATCCACATTGTCGATCGCTGCGATTTGCGTACCGGCATTTACGAAGACGGCTGTAGCCAGCAACATACCGACTTGGCTCACCCAGTAATATGTCCGGGTTTTGATCGAAGTCAGACCCATGACAAGGTTCACCACGAAGAATGGAAATGCTGGAACAAGTCGCAAGGTAAAAAGGTAAAACCCGCCATCTTTTTCAATGCCTTCGTTGATGGGTTTTAGACGATCTCCGAACTTACTTTGGACCCAATCACGGAACAAAAACCGCGAACTGAGGAATGCCAATGTGGCGCCAATCGCGGACGCGAAAGAGACGACAATAGTGCCCGTGACCAGCCCAAACAGAGCGCCTGCGACCACTGTCATGATCGCCGCACCGGGAATAGATGCCGCCGCCATCAGGACATAAATGACGAAGAAAATGCCGATCACCAGCAAAGGCGAATCTTGATAGATCGCGTCGATTTCCGCTTGCCGCGCTTTGAAGTTTTCGAGCGTCAGCTGGCTGCCCAAATCAAAGTAGAAAAACGCTCCGACAATCAGGGCAAGAACGACAAGGATGAGCAGTTTTTTCAAAACATCATTTCTTTCGTAAATTTGGCATCACAAATTCAGCTAATCACCCCAAACGGGCGCGCTTGTGCTATTGTTCGTTCGTCACCACCGGTTCGTTACCCGTCAGTCCAATTTGGTTCAATCACCCCGCCATGTGTCGGTACCGACTTACAAAGCCGCGATCGATCCAATCCTTCAACCACCACGCGGACCGGCCCATAGTTGCGAAACCGCCGCGCGACAGAATCGCATTCCTGTCCGATGTAGATAGAAGATAAAGGGTTTTCTCCCTCGCATCATATGTTTTCAAGGCACCGTCCGCCATCATCGCGCGCAAATTGCTCGCCAGAATTGGCCCAGCCTTCACAGCATGAACCCCCGACCGTTCTAAGTACCTGTCGGTTCTCTCAACGATGTCTCCCGCTGCAAAAATACTTGGATGAGAGGCGCTTTGCATGGTCGGCCCAACCCGAACATAGCCGTCAGAATTGCACTCAAGCCCGGATTGCGACAGCCAGCCCTGCGGCCTGCTGCCCGTGGCCAAGATCGTAACGTCCGGGCTCAGCTGAGTTCCATTGTCCAACGCCAAGCCTCCCGCTTTGCTATGCGCTTTCGCCCAATGGATTGTAATTCCGCGATCACTGAGTGCTTTGCGCGCCAGATCGCGCACCTTGGCCGAGTGACCGTCAAGAAATCCTTCCTCCGGGGTCACCAAAGCGATTTCGCATTTTTGCCCGAGGCTTTTCATCCGCGCGGCGGCAGCCATGGCAAGCTCAACCCCGCCGGCCCCTCCGCCAATGATCGTAGCAGATGGACAGTCGATTTCAGGCACGCGCTCGACAAATTCTTGCCATTGCTGGACGAATGTCTCAACCGGTCGAACGCTCAGCACATCGCCTGTCTGGCTACTTTGCGGAGCTGGCAAAAAGCCCGCGGCGTGAACCTGGCCGCCCGTCGCTAGTGAAAGCAGATCAAAGTCCAGTTCCTCGCCGCCCGACAATTTCAAACTGCGTCTGTCGGCATCCAGTCCTTCGACCGAGGCGAGTATCACACGCGCTCCCGCTTTTCTTGCCAGCTTTGCAACCGGGATAAAGATTTCCGCCTCTGGATATATTCCTGCCATCCAACCCGGCAGCATCCCTGAATATGCCGAGCGCTCAGCTGGGGTGACCAGAGCACGGTCTTCATTGGCCGATGGGTGCGAAAGCCAGTCCGCAAGCACGGCAAGGTGAGCGTGCCCCCCTCCGGCAAGAACAATGCGTTTTGTCACGCAAGCCCCTCAATTTTTTGTGCTTTAATGCCAATCTGCCGATCCGTATCGCAGCATAGCTGGTGGAGCAATTCATAGTGCCGGTTGACCAAATTTGTCATTCCTGCTCACTCGCAACAATCAAACGATAAGGAGTTAGAGCACATGGCCGACGGCAAATGGACTGGCAAGCTTGGAAAGACATCGCGCGTGCTGGCTATCGCTGCATTGGTAGTCGCGGGAATTGGGCTTACGCTCGCTCGTTACAACATCGTCGACAAGCTGGATGGCTTTTACGGAATGCTGATGGGGGCACTGGCCGCGGTGTTGGCTTGCGTGTTGGCATTGATCAGCCTGCTTATGTCATTGCGAGGCAAAGGTGCGAGCCGCGCGCCTGCCGCTATGGCGCTGATATTGGCGGTGCCATTTGTCGCTTTCATTGCCACTCGTCCGGCGGCTGCCGATGGCGCTCCGGCAATCCATGATATTACCACCAATCTGGCGGCTCCGGCTGAATTCCAATCTCTGACGGTTAGGGAAGACAATCTCGCAGGCGTCGACACTGTTGAGAATTGGCAAGCCATTCACGAAGGAGCCTATGCCGACATTCAGCCATTATTGCTCAACCGACCAGTATCGGTTGTGACTGAGCAAGCCCATAGCTTGGCGCAAGATCGCGGTTGGGAAATCGCTGCATTTGACGCCGAAGCTGGGCGCATCGAGGCAACGGATTATGTGTCCTACATTCGGTTTGAAGATATTGTGGTTATTGAGGTAACGCCCTCGCCCGACAACAGCGGTAGCGTCGTCAATATGCGCTCGATTAGTCAGATCGGGGTCAGTGATCTGGGCGTGAATGCTAAACGCATCCGCGCGTTCCTCAGCGATCTAGAGGCCCTTTAGGGTCGAGCATTTTCTCATGAAAGATCACGATTCCGCCCCGCTTGACGACTTTCACGAACTGCCGCCTGCACAAATGGTGGAGGCAGCCCAAGAGTTTCTCTCATCGATGAAGCGCCGCCATAGTGTGCGGCACTTCTCCGATCGGCCAGTTGATCAGGCAGTTATCGAGGCGGCAATCGCCGCTGCCGGTCGCGCGCCCAGTGGCGCAAACCACCAGCCATGGCATTTTTGCGCCATAGGAAGCGCGGCGAAAAAGAAGCAATTGCGCGAATTGGCGGAGAAGGAGGAGCGCGCCTTTTATGAAGGCAAGGCGGGCAAAGATTGGCTCGATGCGCTGAGCCCGCTCGGCACGGATGCGGAGAAACCATATCTGGAACATGCGCCTTGGATTATTGCCATCTTTGGGCAGCGAAAGGGCGGCATCGATGGGGACGAGAGCCAGCAGAACTATTACGTGCCGGAATCGGTCGGCATTGCGATGGGGATTTTGATCACAGCGCTGCACCGCGCTGGTCTCTGCATGTTGACCCATACACCCAAGCCGATGAGCTTCCTGCATGATCTGTGCGATCGCCCCAAGAACGAGAAGCCCTATCTGTTGCTGGTGGTGGGTTATCCGTCCGACGATGCGACCGTGCCGCTCCATTCGCTGAAGAAGAAACCTCTCGACCAGATTGCATCATTTGTCTGACGCCAACGCGTCGCAATTTCTTTGCCAAATATATTTGCAAGGTCTCAGGACCCAAATGCAAAGTTGTGCGTTATGATTTTGCGGGCCGGGCCCCTCTGGCAGGAATCCTTTGATCCCTGTGATGTCGGACCGCATCGGATGACCGGTGCGCGATGACAGGCCTTTTCAACACGAAGGCCGCAAGTCCAAACCATATTCCGATCAATCGAACATTGTGACTTTGACGAAAGCTGTGATGGCATACTTGCTTGCAATCGATCGGTAATCGCCAAGGCCACCCAAAACGAAGCAAGAGATATTCTAATGGTTCAAGCACTTGCCCCAATGCTCCGCGATTTCATGAAGAAAGAGAGCGCCGGTGGAATCGTATTGATTTTCGCCGCTGCTGCTGCGCTGCTTATTGCAAACAGCCCTTTCCTCGGCAGCTATCAAGTCTGGCTCGACATACCGATCGTGGCCGGATTTGGCGGTTTTGTGATCGACAAGCCACTGTTGTTATGGGTCAATGATGGACTGATGGCGGTGTTCTTCTTTCTCATCGGGTTGGAAGTGAAGCGCGAAGTTCTCGAAGGGCAATTGTCCAGCTGGAACAAGGCCTCGCTGCCCTTGGTGGCCGCAGTTGGCGGTATGGCAATCCCGGCACTGGTTTATCTGAGCATGAATTCAGGCACACCCGCAAACCAAGCCGGTTGGGCAATTCCTGCTGCAACCGACATCGCTTTTGCGCTTGGTATTCTTGCGCTGCTTGGCCCACGGGTTCCGGTCGCGCTGAAGGCGCTTCTACTGGCGATCGCTGTTATCGACGACATCGGCGCGATCACCATCATCGCTCTGTTCTACACTGGCCAGATTGACCTCGGCATGTTGGGAGCAGGAGGGGTTGTCTTCTTGATCATGCTCGCTGTGGGTCGGTTTAAGGTAGCCTCATCGATACCTTATGTTTTGCTTGCCATTTTGATGTGGGCATTCATCTTGAAATCGGGCGTCCATGCGACTTTGGCGGGCGTTGCAGCTGCACTTACCGTTCCACTTGTGGCGCGCAATGAAGAACGTCCCTTGGAGCATATGGAGCACGCCCTGCACCCATGGGTGGCATTCCTCGTCATCCCGATATTCGGCTTTGCCAATGCTGGCGTTGAGGTCATCGGAATTGACCCATCGGACTTGCTGGCGCCACTGCCATTGGGCATCGCGCTCGGCCTATTGCTGGGTAAGCAGATCGGCATCTTCGGCTTTGCCTGGATCGCTGTGAAGGCCGGTATTGCTAGCCTTCCAGAGGGGGTTAGCTGGAGGCAGATCCACGCGATCTCTCTGTTTGCAGCTATTGGCTTCACCATGAGCCTGTTTATCGGCAACCTCGCTTTCGCAAGCGCCGAACAGGTTGATGCGGTCAAACTGGGCGTATTGTCTGGATCAACGGTTGCAGCAATTTTGGGCTATTTTCTGCTGCGATCGACATTGCCGGCAGAGGAAGAGGCAACCGCTGAAGGTCACAGCGAAGCTGGGTAAGCGAAATCGTCGCCAGCGCGCGCTTCGATTGCGGGTGCGCGCTGGCTTCGGTCGGACTTGGTTGGGCCGGTCAGCAAGGCCCTGGCGTTCGCGTTGTCGCTGTAATGATTTGTCCGGACATATCTTTGCAAATTTGATGGTACCGGTTAAGCTGCGACGCATGAATTTAACCCTACACAAGCTCGCTGAGGAAGAAGGCCGAGACAAACCCGAAGTGACTGAAGGGTAGCGCTGAGATGAGCCGAATTCCCCCGGTAGCAATTGACGACCTTCCGGAATCCACCCGCAAGAACCTTGCCTATGCCGAGGAAATCATGGGTTTCACGCCCAATGACGTTCTTGCGATGGCGCATTGGCCCGAATTGCTGGGCGCAATGGAGCAGCTGGTTGCTGTCATCTACAAGCCTGGCGCTCTCGATCCCGTTCTCAAACGCTTGATTGCCACCATTACAAGCGGAGCCGCTGGTTGCCGCTATTGCCAGGCCCACACCGCACATGGTGCGGCAAAGATGGCAGGCGGTGATGCGGACAAGATCGCCGCTGTTTGGGAATTTCAGACCAACCCATTGTTCAGCGATGCAGAGCGCGCGGCACTCGATCTTGCACTGGCTGCAGGGACGCAGCCGAACGCGGCTACTGACCAGCATTTCAGCGCGTTAGAGGCGCATTTCTCTCGTCAGCAGATTATGGAAATAATGGGGGTCATCAGCCTGTTTGGCTTCCTCAATCGCTGGAATGACACGCTGGCGACCCAGCTAGAGGATGCGCCGCTAAACTTCGCCCGCGAGACTTTTAGTGCAGATGTTTGGCAAGCTGGGCGGCACGCTCCTGAATAAGCCAGCGCCCAGATAGGGCGGTGCCCAAATAGGTCTGTGCCTAGCTAAATTGGTGCCGACTCAACGCCAAGCAATTCCCCCGACCCAATCGCCTGCAACGCCGAGGAATTGGCTGGTATTAACCGTCTGCCAAACGCCGGCTTCGAAATAGGGATCAGCCTCGAAAACTAAGCGCGCTTCGGCTTCGGTTTCGGCCTTGATCAGCAGCAAGGAGCCAATCGTTTCGTCTCCTTCCTTCAGCGGGCCTGCAACGGCGTAATCGTCAATATGCTTCTCAACGTGAGCCAAATGGTTGCCCAGCAGCCGTTCGCGCAAGGATTGGCTGTTTTCAATATCGCGGCAGTAAAAGGCGAATAGCGTCATTACATTCCCTCGCTAGGCGGAGCGAAGACACTAGAGGCAATCGGCTTACCAATTTCAACCGAATTCCACTTTACAGAATTGCTCACTACACCATCGTATAGCAGCGTCACTGATGTCGCTTGCACCCAACGACTGGCTGGGATGCGGATAAATTCGTCGTAAATCCGTTCATGGAAACCGCGCGGGCTATCGAACGCCATATAGCGGATAAAGCCGCTTTCCCGATCAATTCCAAACATTGTTTCTTGCCCCACGGCATCTGTCACTCGAACAAGCGCGACAGCATGCCCGCCAATGTTGCGTGACGGCGCAAACTTTAATGAAAAGCCATCGTCCAACGCGGACCGTATTATCCCAAAGCCAAAATTATTGGCCCAATAGGCATCTGCCAATTCGCGCGGCATGACCCCATCTTGGGTCCATGTCGTATCTCCATCGTAGCCAACCTCGAACAAAGTCCGTCCACCCGATTTAGCGACAATGCGAACCTTACCATCGGCACCATGCGCCACCGTACGCCCGCGCTGAAACTCGCGCCACATGCGATAATCGTCGGCTTGCGACCGGACTTGGCCAGAAACAGCATCATAGAAAACTGCAGTGCCTGACAATTGCAGCGTCTGAGGGTCGCGGAACACTTCGCCACCATGCGCGTCGAGCGCTCGCTCAATCACTTGCGCTGGGGTTGGATCTTGCCGTGCACTTACCGGAAATGACAGCATTGTCAGCAATGCGACGAAAGCCGTCAGTCTGCCGGAAATCATCTATCCAACCTCAACACATTCGACCAGCTCACCACCAAGTCCGATCGCAGTTGCGACGCGCCGCCCCTCGTACAAAACGCCGGTGCGAGCGATAGGCGGCGTCAACCAATCAACATCGCACTGGTCCAGATCGCGAACTGCCAATGTGACAAGCGCGTTGCCCGGTGGCAGCATTCCATGGTGACGGGCCCGATCCGATGCCGCATCAGGATAATCGTCAACCTCAACAATTGGCATAAGATCTTGTTGCACCATTGTGATCGTTGTTTGCTTGTCTGCGGGCAGGCCAAAAGCATCGTTGATCATCGAATAGGGCAAGGTGTAATCCGCACCCCGCGTCAGGGACAGCCTGTCAGAATACCATGCGACGCTTGCATCGCGGTCCGGGGTTGCCAGCACAATGATGAATATCCGGTCCACCGCAGAACCTGCGCGAGGCAAATCTGTACCCGGCATATCGTTCAAGACTTGGTTGAGATAAATCATCTCTTGGCCGGTCCCCAGCACCTGCATCGGGATGAACGCTGGTTCCATATTTTCAAGTACCTTGGGCGGACCCACGATTTTGAAACCGGCTTGCTCGACCACATCGGGCCAATGCCAGACATCTTCGACCGTGCATTCAAACGCGGCCCAGCCATATGTGCGGGTAGGCAAAAACTCAGAATGATCGGCCTGCTCGACCAGGCGAAACCAGCATGGCTCCCCGCTGCTAGGGCGCAGCACGGCATAGGGTGACCCGGCATTGGCAGGGCAGTTCCAGCTCGCCGCGAGATCAGCGGCAAGCTCTCCCTGCTCGACCACCTCCAACCCCAAGCAATCTCTATAACCGCGCAGCGCGTCGGCCAAATTGGGGACAGTCGAAAGCCCCCCTAAAATCGTTCCATGTGCAATAGTCATTTGCCAAACTCCCTGCCAAAAACAGGTGCGCGCTTATCAACAAAGGCCTGCGTACCTTCTGCAAAATCGGGCATGGTGAATGCCCGCGCGAACATTTCTGCAGTCACTTCGCTTTCTTCGGTCTGCCCATCGAGGACAAAGCGGATCATGCGCTTGCTCTCGCGGATCGAATGGGGGCTGGCCGCGAGCAATCCTTCGATTGCCACGTCAGGGCCGGTGGTAATATGCTCAATCAGGCCGATCCGCTGCGCTTCGGCCGCATCCAGCAATTCGCCGGTGTAGAGCATGCGGCGCGCTTGGCCGGGCCCGACCAAATCGACCAGCAGTTTCACGTCGTGCAAGGGATAGACGAGCCCAAGCTTAGCTGGTGTGATGCCGAACCTCGCATTCTCGGTTGCCAGCCGCATATCACACGCCAAAGCCAGTCCGCAGCCGCCGCCAACGCAATCACCCTCAACCCACGCAATCGTCGGCATATCCAGCCTGGCAAGCTTGTGCTGCACTGTGTTGATCGCCGACTGATTGGCCGAGCGCCAGCCAGCATCATCTTTGTTAGCGAGCAATTCCTTGATGTCTGCACCTGCGCAAAACGCTCCGCCATCTGCCGCGCGCAGAAGCAAGACGCGCGCATCGGGATTGCGTTCTGCTTGGTCGAGCAAGCCGGGCAAGGCCTGCCACATAGCCATATTGAAAGCATTGCGCTTGTCCGCGCGATCGATCAGCAAATGGGCAACATGTCCGTCAAGTTCGAGACGTAAGCTCAAGCCGGATTCTCCGTGATAAAGTGGTCGGCGATCGCCCTGCGGGTGGTCACCCAAACGCCGTCATGCGCGCGGACGTGTTTGAAGAATTCCTCCAATGCCCATATCCGCCCCGGTCGCCCAATGATCCGCAAATGGAGGCCCAGACTCATCATCTTTGGATTGCCCTCCTCTCCCTCACGATAAACCTGATCAAAATTGGCCTTGGCATAATCCAGCCATTGATGCGGTGTCAGCGCCGGGTCAGTCCACATCTTCATATCATTATTGTCGAGCTGATAAGGCAGGATGCAAATAGGTTTGCCGGGGACGGTTTCCCGATCCCAGAACGGCACGTCACCGGAATAATCATCCATGTGATAGGTGAAGCCTTCTTCCGACAGAAGCCGCCTTGTATTGTCGGTGAGCAGATAGCGTGACAGCCAGCCATAGGGGCGCACACCGCAAGTTTTCTCGATACTGCTAACAGCCTTGCGGATAAATTCGCGTTCTTGGCCCTCGTCCATTTTGAACTGATGTATCCAGCGATAGCCATGGCTGACCGGCTCATGCCCCAGCTCTACAATGGCCTCTGCAATCTCCGGATGGTTTTCAAGACTGAGAGCGGCAACCGTCCAACTCGCCATAATATCGTAACGTTTTAGCAGTTTGACGATCCGCGGCGCACCCGCCTTGATGCCATATAGATAATTGGATTCATTTGAGTAATTTCGTATCTTTGACTTTACAAAGACACCCAGCTCGTCAACCGGCTCCATCCCGCGATCACCGCGAGCGATGGTCATCTCGCTGCCTTCTTCGACATTGACCACCACGCTCAGCGCCATCTTGGCACCATTGGGCATATCCATACGTTCTTCGGTGAGCGACATCAGTGCATCTCCTCTCCGCCAGACACATTCAATGCCTCGCCCGTTACATAGAACGCATCATCGCTCGCCAACCATAGGCAGGCCGCCGCCGTATCGCTGGGCAGCCCGGGCCGCCCCATCGGGTTCTTTGCGCTCATATTGGCAAGATAGTCTTCAACCCGGTCAAAGCCGAGCAATTTGCTGAAATACTCATTCTGCTGCGCACCAAGGCCGGTTGTCACATGGTTGGGACAAATAGCATTAACGGTGATGCCATGCGCGCCCAGCTCAACCGCCGATGCGCGCGTCAAACCCACCATGCCATGCTTTGACGAAACATAGGCTGGCAAATGCGGGAATCCGGTCTTCGCTGCCTGCGACGCAATGTTGATGATCCGGCCACCATTCTTGGCCTCTACCATGGCGCGGGCAGCCGCCTGGGTGCAGTAAAATGCGCCCGAGAGATTGACTGACAATACTTGGTCCCACTCTTTTGCAGTGTCCACTTCGAGCAGCGGCTTCATCAAAAAACCAATCCCAGCATTGTTCACAAACACATCAAGCGAACCGAACTGTTCGATGGATTGGGCAACCAGCGCCGCGCATTGATCGGCGTCAGAAACATCGCAAGCGATCGTGGCAACGTCGGCCCCGCGTTCGCGCAATTCTGCGGCGACAGCTTCCGCCTCGTCGTCAATCGTGAGGTCAGAAACGACGCAATTCGCCCCTTCGTCGGCAAAGGCTTGCAAGATGCCCTGCCCCAGTCCTTTTTGCTTGCCGGATCCGGTGACGACGATGGTTTTGCCTGCATAGCGGCCTGTATCTTTGCCCATGGTTTAGAAACCTCCGCCTTACAAATCTTCGGTTAGGATGAATTGCGGCGCATCGGCATAATCTTGAAACGGCGCTGCCTTGGCTTGAAATTCGGGATCGGAAACGTCGGCAATGAAGGCATCCATATCGGTGATGTCTAGCACTTCAAAATAGGCATAAGGCGGCGGAGTATCGGGATCACCAAACAAGCCAGTCGCCTTGTGCACTGTAAAGCTTGTAACCGAAGGCAAAGCGCTTGCCGTTGGCACGTCTTTCGTCCTCGCCCATTCTTCATATTCAGCGATGTCGGTTCCCTCTTTCAGGTTGAAAGGTACGATAATCCGCATAATCTAGGCTCCTTTGAAGGGTTGTGGGGCGCGGTAAGCGCAAAGTTTGGCATCAAGTTGACGGGCGATATCGAACAATCCGGCTTCATGGCCCGATTGACCCACGATCTGTACGCCGATGGGCAGGCCATCATCTGTCCACCCCGCTGGAATGGATATCGCGGGCAAGCCAGCAATATTGGCAAGGCAGGTAAAATCGGCCTGTGCGGCCGGCTCAGCGCTGCTGTGCTCAAAGGGTGGATTGGGGACTGTCGGCATTATCAAGAAGCCATGCTGGGCCACAATCGCACGAACTGCTTCGCTCGTTTCAGCCAGCACCCGCTGATCCTCTAACCAATCAGAGTCCGAGCGGCGGGGCCCATAAGTGAGCAGTTTCGTAAGGGGGTCTGATACGGCGACACCCGCCATATCCTCGGACATTTTCTTGGAGACGCCAATGAAACCGGCAAAGCGGATGCGGCTGTTGGGACGTGCGAGAGAAACCTCGGCAGGCTTGGATTGCAATCCCGCCAGCGCACGATCAAACGCTTGCTCAACTTGCCGATCAATCTCAATACCGTGCTCGACCAGCGTCGCTCCGGCAAATCTCTCAAACCCATCCCCAAAGTCGGAGATTGTGCGAGATGCAGCCTCCAAAACTTTGAGATCGCGCGCCATAGGTCCGATTGCATCGAGTGCTGCGTCGGCTGCAATCAGGCCGTCCTGGCTTACTCGGTCGGTCGCCGGTTTGAACCCATAAATGCCGCAATGCGAGGCAGGAATACGTACAGAGCCCATGGTGTCGGTGCCCAATGCCACGTCGCACAGTCCAGCGGCTACCGCTGCCCCGCTACCGCCGGATGATCCGCCCGGCGAAAATCCATCCCGATGGGGGTTCTGTGTCGGGCCGAAATACGGATTGTCGGTTTTTGATCCGAGCGCCGCCTCTTCCATATTGAGAATGCCAGTGATCGCAGCACCGGCCTGACGCAGCCTGCGCACAACCTCCGCATCTGCATCTGACCTGCGATCCGCCCAAGCGCCAATCCCTGCATGAAACGGCATACCTTTGACTGCGATGTTCGCTTTCACGCCAATGGTAACACCGCTCAGCGGCCCCGACCCGCCAGTGGCGGCATCGTCACGATAGAGAAAGGCGTTGTAAGGATCGATCATCGCTGAACGCTTAGACACCTCGCTCGTCGATCAAACGCAAGGGCTTTTGCCGTTTATCGATTTCGGTCGCGGCAGCGGTTCCGCCTGGCTCGCACAGGGCAACTTCAACTTCGACGCCCAGACCTTGTTTGAGCGTTTCGGCCAGAGCAGCCCGATCGGTGCCGCCCTTGCTTTCTAGCGTTACGCGCATGGAATCGCGCTGACTGGCATCACGGGTTAGGTGGCAAACATATTCCCCTGTAAGATCTGGACGGTTCTCGATTATGGCGCCGATGGCATGGGGGAACACATTGATCCCGCGCAGTTTCACCATATTGTCGCTGCGCCCACGGAAGCCTGCGATCCGCTTGAACACGATTTCGCCGCGTCCGTCCAACTCATGCGTGATGTCATGCGTGTTGAAGCGAATGCACGGAGCTACATCGTCCTTATAAAGACAGGTGACGACCATATCGCCTGTCTCTCCGCGACCAACTGGCGCACCATCATCGACGCCCAGCAGTTCAAGAAATTGGGCGTCTTCCCACACATACATGCCATTGCGGTCTGGCCCTTCGCCCGCAATCGAACCTGTGTCCCCAACCCCGTACCAATCATACGCCTTCGCGCCGTGCCATGCGTCTTCGGTGGCCTGACGGTCTTCAGTGCCAAGGTGACCGATAATCATCTTGATATCGATCTTGTCGAACAGGCCCAGCTCTTCCGCAGTGCCGGCCAATTTTCGGATATAGTCGACAAAGCCAACCACGCAGGTGACGCCAAAGTCGGCCATCAATTGCACCTGATTGATACTGCGCGTCTCGATCCCAGTGCCAGCGGATAGGAAAATCGAATTGGTGAATTTGGTCACACTTTCGCGGATGTAATGCCCGCCGTTGATCATCCCGTGACCATAGACCGAATGGACCACATCATCGCTTTCCAAACCCATCCAGCGATACATGCGGCCAACCAGTAAATTACCGACTTCGCGCCCTTTGGGGCCGAACATCAGCACCTGTGGCTTGCCAGTTGTGCCGCTGGTGGTGTGGAACACGACCGGGTCGCGTGTCGCCGCCGGGCCCATGCCGTGAAAATCACCATAGGGTGGGTGTTCAGCGATGGAGGCCATCAAATCGCTCTTGTCATAGACCGGCAATTTGGTGATGTCCGTCAGCCCGCGAATATCGCCCGGCTCGATGCCCTGCGCGCCCCATAAACGCTGGTAAAACGGGACTTGCCACCCCTTCACCATCAATTTTTTGAATTGGGCATCCTGAATCGCGAACAGCTCGTCTCGGCTCATCGCCTTGTATCGCGCGAGGAATTCCTCGCCGACCGGATAGTCGGCCAGCATCTGCTTGTGATCAAGCGCTTCGAAATAGGTGGGATAGGTCATTGCGGGTCCGTGAAATAGGCAAGAGGATCATCGAAAATTCTTGAATCAGCATTGGCTGGCGCCAGTTCCCGGGCGAAGTCGATTTTGGCCCGCGCCTGAGGCGCTGAGAGGGGATTGTCCGGGCTGCCGAGTGTATGTTCAACAGGATGCTTTGTGACAGCACCGTCTGTGCCGGTAATTGTGAGCGCCTGCGGGAACAGCGCATTGCCGTCCTGATTGCCATCGTCGGTCAATCGAACCTTTGCCGCAATCGCTGCAAGGTCTGGACTGGCGATGTCTGCGGGGGTGAACCGTCGTGGATCAATCCGCCCGTCGGTCAGCATCAGCGCGGCGAGATAAGGCATGCATAGCCGCGCCCAAGCGGGCGTCATATCCGGCGCATAAGCCCGGTCGACCAGTCTGCGGATCAGCGGCGGACAGGCAAGCTCAATTCGCTCAATTTGTGTTGGATCGAGCGACAGTTCTCCAAGCTTGCCAAGAGCGGCATGGCTCGCGCGGCCCGAAGGGAACGGCTTGGTGCTGACCTCCGCAATTTGCCACACCTTGCCTAGATCGCGAGTGTATCGCGCGAGATCCCCGCTCTCGAACAAAGTATAATACCCAAATGGACCCTCCAGCGGGTCTTTAGGAGCAGAGAATCCCGCTTTGGCGAGGTCACTGGCAGACACTGCTGCGCGGGCTGCATTGGCGATCTGGAACGGGAGCGTTTCACTTCCTTCCACATGGGCTTGCATTGTTCCCGCAGCGCTTGAATAGGCAAGGCCCAACGCTTCATCGATTGGAGCACCATCGATCCGCGCTGCGGCCACCGCTGCCCCCATCACTCCGCATATTGCAGGGCGGAAAAATGTCATCGCGCTGTCAACGCTCAGGCCAAGGCCAGAGGCCACATCCACACCGATGGACAGAGCGACCAGCACTTCTTCCAGGTCGCATGATTGGCCTTGCGCATAACGCCGATCGATCACCGCACCCAATGCCGCGGTTACAACGCTCATCGCATGCACCACTGCCGGTTCGTGCACGGCATCCCATTCTAGGCAGTGAATGCGGTATCCGTTGACAAAGGCAGCTGACGGAGCGGGCAAACGCTCATCGCTTCCGATCAATCGAGCATCTTCACCTGAGCCAAACTGGCGCGCGGTTGAGAGAATTGCGGGCTCTCCAGGTGCATCAACTGCGGCCGCGCCAATCGCCAAAGTGTCGCCCAGCAACCGAACCGCATCTGCGCGAACATCGCTTGGCAAAACATGCGCAGCTGAGGCAAATTTCAGCAGATCAGAGGTATGTTGGGAGGATGTGGTCACGCCAGCCATTCCTCCAGCATCGCATCAATCGCTGCTGCATCATCTTGATGCAATGCCAGCGACACCGCTTTGTCGGCCTCGCTTTTGGCCAGCCCGCCCCATTTGGCCAGCACATGCATCTTCTCGACAATCTTCTCTTCACTGACCGGGCGCTCTGGATCGCCCAATGTATCGGCCAGCTCATACCCATTAACTCGGGCTCCGAAGTGCGCGGGATAGCGCGCTGTTATTACTGGGTCTTCTTTGACCGATACTTGCGCTCGTAACTCGGCTAGCTGCGCAATCGATTCCTCGGTGAAGTCTTCCGGATTGGCTGGGCGTCCATCAGCCACGACCGCGACAGCATGCTGGAGTGAAAATTTGGCTTCCAATTCTGTTTTCGGATGGGGCCGGTCACAAAAGGTCAGTGCGTCCGAAAATGTCTCGACAACATAGGGTGCCTGCAATTTTCCAGCGGCGCGTAACTCCATCGCCGCATCAATGCTGGGGTGGGCATGGCGACAGGCCGCGAAGGGCTTAAAGCTGACCTCGTCAATCAGCCAGCCTGAACCATTCGACGCCAATTCCGAGTGCTGCTTGGTCATCGCGGCGAACATGCCTTGAGGCCCTTCTAAAAGGCCCTGTGGTCCGGTCGCCCCGTAGTGCACATGCATTGCCGCATCGCGACCGGTGCGGACCGCGTGATAGACATGCCACTGCTTGGTCAGCACATCATCATGCCGCATATGCCATAAACCGCCCGACACAGAACCGGCATTGCCCAAAGCATTCGCATATTCGATCGGTGCAAAGCCGATCAGCGAACCAAATGCTGCGGTTGACCCAAACACGCCCATTGTCGCGGTGGGATGCCAATGCGTATAATGGTGCGCATCAAACGCTGCACCGATGGCAATCATCGCCTCATAACCGCGCACACCAGCATCCAGCCGAGCATCCATTCCTGCGCCGCCCATGCTCATTGCAGTCGGCCAAATAACTGGGCCAGGATGCAACAGGCTGGTGCGGTGGACATCGTCCATTTCCAGCGCATTGCCGGGATAGGTCGCCTTCTCCCAACCAAGCCGCGAAATCATGCTGCCAAGATGGCCAGCCTCCATATCGCGGGCACCGGCAACGCACGCCAGCCAATCAAGTAAATGCATACGCGCGCGCTTTTTCTCGCTATCGGAGACATTGCGCGCTAGCCTATTGGCAAGTTGCGAGAAAAGAGGTTCGCTCATAAAAAGGCGGTCTCTTTTGCGAGAATAACCGGAACCGGGAGTTTGGATTGGCTGACGCCGCTACACCATCGAAAGGAAAGACCCCGCGCTACATGCAGGTTGCGGGTCAATTGCGCGAAGCCATTTTGGCGAACCGCTATACCGATGGAGAGCAATTCCCGACCGAAACCACGCTTTGCAAACAATATGACGTCAGCCGCTTTACCGTTCGCGAAGCGCTGAAGCGGTTGCAAGCTGAGGGCCTGATTTCTCGCAGGCGGGGTTCTGGCACCGTTGTCCAGCCGGCGGCTGCACGCGGCGGTGCTTTGCATCAACCACTCTCGAACATTGGCGAGCTGCTGCAATATGCTCGCGGTAGTGAAGTCGTATATTCGGAACGTGAATCCGGAACATTGCCTAGCGAAGTTTCTGATCAGATCGGCGAAAACACCGAAGGCACTTGGCGACGCTTTCGCGGCGTCAGGCGGCATACTCCCGACACTGCGCCGATTGCCGTGACCGATGCTTATTTTCATGAAAAGCTGGGCGATGCGGTCGACAAGCTCGACCTGTCGGAAGGCACATTGTTCAGCCAGATCGAACGCACCGCTGGTGTGACGATTGGCCGGGTCAACCAGGATATCCAGGCGATCACTGCTGATGCGAGAATCGCCAAATTTCTGGAAATTGACAAAGGTTCTCCGGTGCTGCGAATAATCCGGTGTTACCTTGATCCCGCAGGCAGTGCTTACGAAATCTCGGTCAGCCATCACCCCGGCGATCGCTTCGCTTACGCGATGCATATCGACCTCGACAGCTAAGCCGCTCATTTTTTTGCCGATCCAGCGCCCAATTCAGGCGCTCTACTCGGATGCCAGTTCTCGCCGGCAAAGCGGATGGGGGACGCCATATGGTGTGCGCCATCGGATGTTTCGACCAATAGTCCGCGCTCAGCCACATACGGTTCGTCGAACGCCTCGCGAAAATTGAGAACCGGTGCGAAGGCGACGTCTTTGTCTGCAAACCAGTCAACCCATTCATCACGTGTCCGTGTGGCAAAGGTCTCGCGCAAGAAGGCAATCAGCTCTCCCTGTTCGCCAGCTTCGCGCTCAGCATGAGAAATCAAATCATCGCGGCCAAGCGCGGTTAGCAAATTTCGCGCAAATTTGATCTCACGCCCGCCCAGCGCAACATGCTTTGCATCTTTGGTTCGATAGACTTGGTAAAAGCCAGCGCCGCCAAGCGATCTCTGTTGTGAAGAAACCGGGCTTTCACCGCCAGCAATGGCGCTGCCCGCAGTATGCGCGCACCATGGCAACAGGCTGTCAAACATCGCGCAATCAATATAGGCGCCCTCGCCGCTTGCTGTGCGCCCAACCAGCGCCATCAGGACCGCGGATAAGGCCGTAAGACCAGCCGCCATGTCTGCGCTGGGTGCACCAGGCACAACCGGCATGCCATCCGGCCCATCATTGACCGCCAGAAAACCTGCCAAGGCTTGAACGGCCATATCATGCGCGGGGTGATGGGCGAGCGAGCCGTCTTGTCCGAATGCAGAGATTGAGCAGTAAACAATGTCTTGCTTGATCGCTTTCACACTGTCAAAATCGAAACCCAATCGTTTCATGACGCCGGGCCGAAACCCTTCGACAAACACATCTGCTTGGCGGCAAAGTTCTGTCAGAGCCGCCTTGCCCTCCTCGCTTTTCAGATCAAGGACCACACTTTCCTTGCCCCGATTGAGGTTGGCAAACCACACCGAATGGCCCGCCTCGCGCGGCTCCATCGAACGGGCAGGATCGCCAGCCTGCGGTTCGATCTTGATCACCCGTGCACCATGATCGGCCATCATGACCGTCATCATTGGACCCGGCAGAAACTGCGTCAGGTCAATGACCGTGATTCCAGAAAGTTTACCCATAATTGTTTAGACGATCCCACCATCACGCAGCTTTGCAATTGCAGCCGCATCATAACCAAGGTCGTTCAAAATGGCATCACTGTCTGCACCCAAGAGAGGGGCTGCACGATTGGGCAACCGTTCCCCATCCAGCTTTATCGGGCTGGCAAGGACTTTAATATCCTTGTTGTCGGGGTGCTCGACACTGTCGCGCATCCCAATTGTATCGAGCCACGGATTGTCGAGCGCGTCGCCTAGCTCATAGACCGGAGCAACCGGCACAAACCCAGCGAGTAACTCCTGCCAATGCGTCATCGGCTTTCGGGAAAATTCCTCATCGAGCAATTGTGTAAGAGCATCGCGGTGCGCAAGCCTGTCGGCATTGCTAGCAAAGCGCGGATCAGAGCGCAGATCATCGCGCCCCATCCGATCAACAAGAATGTCCCAGAATTTGGGCAATTGGCACATGACGAACATCCACCCATCTGCGGCCTTGAACATCTGGCTGGGTGTGGCGGTGGGATGCGCGCTGCGCGGAGTTCGCCCTGTCTCATCGCCCTCGTTCATATACCAGAGCGCGGGATAGCTGGTTTGATGCACCGCTGCGGACAGCAAGTCCGTGTCAACATCGCGGCCCTTGCCGGTCCGTTGAGCATCAAGCAGAGCAGCAAGCAGACCGATCGAAAAGATTGTGCCGGTCATGAAATCGACCATGGAAAGCCCCATGCGCTGAGGCTCTTCGCCGGGTTCGCCCGTCACTGCGCAATAGCCAGCCTCCGCTTGCATCAAATAGTCGTAGCCGGGCCATTTGGCCCGCTCGTTATCGCGACCGTAAGCGGACAGATGAGCACAGACAATCGCCGGGTTCACATCTTTTAGGGCGGCATAATTGAGGCCCAACTTGTCGGGCAAGTCACCGCGCATATTGTTGGCAACAACATGGCTGGTCGCGGCCAGATCATGAAATATTTTCTGCCCCTCTTCGCTGCGCAAATCGAGGGTCAGCGAACGCTTGTTGAGATTGAACGCTTGGAAATACAGGCTTTCTGCTTCGCGCAAGAAATGCGGGCCAACCATGCGGGCAGTATCGCCGCCGCCGACCTTCTTGCCATCAGGGCCGTTTTTTTGCGGCGGTTCAATCTTGATCACCTCTGCGCCCAGTTGCGCAAGGTGCATCGTGCCATAAGGACCAGCGCCATATTGCTCAGCGCTAATGACCCGAAATCCAGCAAGGGGAAGGTGCATAGTCCCCTCTACCCTAAATTTGGTTTTCTTTGAGGTGCTGCTTGGCGATAATCATGCGTTGCATTTCGTTGGTCCCTTCGCCGATGCACATCAGCATGCTGTCACGATAATAGCGTTCGATGTCATATTCTTTGGAATAGGAATAGCCGCCAAATACCCGCATCGCCTCTTGGCTATTTTCAACCGCTGCCTCGGATGCGAAAAATTTGGCAATTCCCGCTTCTTTGTCGCATCGTTGGCCCAAATCGTAGGCTTCCGACGCGTCGAGCGTTAGAAGCCTGGCAGCACGAGCTCGGGTCACCATTTCACCCAGTTTCAATTGAATCGCTTGGTGCTGTGCAATGGGCTTGCCCATTGTTTCACGCTGTTGGGCGTATTCAGTTGCGAGGCGCAGTGAGCCTTCTGCCAACCCGACGCCGCGTGCCGCCACGTTGATTCGGCCTAGCTCTAACCCGCCAGTTGCCTGAAAGAAGCCCTGCCCTTCAATGCCACCGATCAACTGATCAGCCGGAATGCGATAGTCTTCCATAATCAGCTCAGCTGAATCGATGCATTTATAGCCGAGTTTGTCGAATTTCTTGCCGGTCGAAAGCCCCCCAGAATCTTGGGGCCGCTTATCAGCGATAAACAGGCTCATACCCTTGTAACGCGGATCAGCCTTGGGATCGGTCTTGGCAAGCATCGCAAAGCATTGACCGTTCAGAGCGTTCGATATCCACGTCTTGGTGCCATTGAGCACATAGTCGCCATTTTCGTCTTTCTTCGCGACAGTCCGGATTGCCTGCAGATCTGTGCCGGCATTGGGCTCGGTCAAAGCCAAGCCACCGCGAATCTCGCCACTGGCAAATTTTGGCAACCACTTGGCTTTTTGCTGCGGGGTACCGAAGCGCTCGACAGCGGCGGCCATGATCAAATGTGAGTTGAATATACCGGTGATGGCCATCCAATAGCTCGAGATGCGCATTACGATCTTGGCATAGGTCGTCGCGGGAAGGCCCAAGCCGCCGTATTCTTGACCGATAGTTGCCCCAAACAGACCCATTTCGGCCATCTGCTCAACCAGTTTTTCTGGCCAGATATCACCATGATCATGATGCTGAATGACAGGGATGACCTCACGTTCCAACCACACATCAATGGCATCCATAAAGGCCCGCTCGTCATCGGGATCTATCGTGCGAATTTGATTTTCAAGATTTGCGGCGGATGCCATGCCTAGTTCCTTTGAGGTCTATTCCTTTGGGAGATGTTCTTAATCGTCGAGGCCGCCGAAGCCGCGTTTCCACACCAGCACGGTCCGCTTGTAATGGCTGACGACATCGTCATGCTGGTTTTTGCCGACAGTCTTAAAGCTTACGATACCCTGTTCGGGACGGCTCTTGCTCTCGCGCTTTTCCAGCACTTCACTTTCGCAATAGAGTGTATCGCCAACGAATAATGGCTTTGTCATCCGGACTTCGTCCCAGCCAAGGTTGGCAATCGCTTTACCGCTTGTGTCCGACACACTCATGCCGGTCATCAATGCGATGGTGAACGGGCTCACAACCAATGGCTTTCCAAATTCGGTATCCTTGGACAATTCATAATCGAAATGTGCAGGATGCGTGTTCATGGTCAGCAAGGTGAACCAGACATTGTCCGCATCAGTAATCGTCCGTCCGGGACGATGCTCGTAAACATGCCCCTCAACGAAATCCTCGAAGTAGCGACCTTGAACCTCTCGGAAGCGCCCTGGGCTAACTTCGATAACACCGTCACGCATATGAACTATCCTTTTTGGCGCGCGATTATTGCGCGATATGTTTTGATCATCGGCGCTTCCAGCATCCGGCCATTGTGGCGCACTGCCTTTTGACCATTCGCTTCATAAGCCTTTATGGCCGCCTCGGCTTCGGCCACTTCCTCTTGCGAAGGCGAGAATGTGGTTTCAATCGCCGGAACTTGGCGAGGATGAATGGCTGCCTTTGCTTGAATGCCGATCGCGCGAGCTTGCTGGCATTCGCGCAACAGGCCTTCATCATCATCCAGATGAATGAAGGGCACATCGATCAACGGCACCCTCGCCTCTGCGCATGCCAGAACCAATTGTTGCCTCGCATTGAGCAAGGGTTCCCACGAAACCGCGACGCGCAATTCGCCAGAAAAATCAGCGCCGCCAAACATCAACGCACAAACATTGGCGTGACCCGCAATTGCCAAGGCGCTGCGCAAGCCGCGTGGTGTTTCAATCAGCGGGATCAGCGCAGGGCATTGGTCGCCCATAGCGCTCGCGATGACATCCAACTCAGTCGCACTCTCAACCATGGGTACCATCAGTACATTTGGAAGAGTGTCGCACTGGGTTAGCGCTGCAAGGTCTCTGATCCCCTCAGACGTTGTTAAAGCATTGATACGGATGGCAAAGCCAGCGCTGTCTTGCTCAACCTGCCTCAATGCGTCTTCGCGTGCCGATTCCTTATCCGCCGGGCCAACCGCGTCTTCTAAGTCTATTATGACCAAGCCAGCGCCCGCTGAAGCAGCTTTAGCGAAGCGATCTGGGCGCGATCCGGGCACAAACAATAGGCTGGCAGCTGCAAACATTCGAAGGTTCAGTCCACTTGGTTGGGTGAAGGGCAAATAGTGGCTTCACAATTTGTCCGGACAAATCTAAAGTCAAGGAGAAAGTGCAAGCTTGTCCGGACAAATTTGTTGGGAGTCCAATGCCAGATATCGTCAAACGCACTACCTTAATGGTTCGAAACATAGACCAAGCTGCAGCATGGTACGAGGACGTTTTGGGAATGACCAAATGGATGGACGTGCCGTTCACCCTATCCGGAACTCAGCTCGCAACCGGAAAAAAGGGCGACCAAACCCGTTTGACCATCATGAAAGCACAAGATGACGTGATCGGTATGATCGGCTTGCTTGAATGGGTCGATCCCAAGCGCGACGATATGCCTCAACAATTGCCGACTGAGATTTCGTTCGGCGCCCCAATCTTCGTTGTCGCTGCCGAAGATTGCCGAGCCACCGTTGAACGAGCCAGGACAGCCGGATCCAAAATTCACAGCGAGCCGCTGGACTGGCAGGTGACAGGCGCTGACGGGAAAGTGAAAGATATGGTCGGGGCGAGTTTTTGGGACCTGGATGGCTATTTCTATGAAGTGAACCAAGTCGTGAAGATTCACCATTGATGTCTGAGCCTACATCTCAAACGCAAGCACTCGAAGCTTTCAATCCGTTTGCCGATAGGACGATTAACAACGACTCAAATTTTCAGTGGCGAATTGCCAGACGGCCGATTGGCAATGTAACACCAGATGACTTCGAATGGACCGTTTCGGATATTCCAGAGCCGGCTGACGGAGAAGTGCTTCTCCGCACGCACTATCTCGGTCTGGCTCCGGTCATGCGGTTCTACATGCAAGGCACCGCAAATACTGGTGACCGCAAATTGGCCCTGGGCGACATCATTCATGGCCGCGGGGTCGCTCAGGTGGTGAAGTCTCGACACCCAGACTGGCGCGAGGGGCAAGTCGTGCAAGGCCAGCTAGGTTGGCAAACCTACAAAGTTAGCCGCATGACCCCGCAAGAAAAGTTCTTTGCAATGCCCAACAATGGCCTACCCGCAGCGCTTGGCGCAGGGGTGTTAGGGATGACTGGGCTGTCCGCCCATGCGGGACTGTTCGCATGCGGGTCCCCCCAAGAAGGCGACCGGATGGTGCTGTCTGGCGCTGCCGGCGGTGTTGGATCAATGGTCAGCCAAATTGCCGCTAATGTTGTCGGCTGTGATGTGGTCGGGATGGCAGGCGGAGCAGACAAATGCGCTTTCATTCGATCACATGGTTGCTCCGCGTCAATTGACTACAAGGCCGATGATATCGATGCCATGCTCGACGCATTGCGACCTGATGGGATCGACCTCTACTTCGATAATGTTGGCGGCGAAACGCTTGAGGCTTGCCTCGAGCGGGTTAGAATGCATGCTCGCATCGTGCTGTGCGGATCGATCAGCGAGTACACCCGCAAAGAACCATTCAAGCTTTCAAATTACACGCGCCTGCGCGCCACCGATAGCGTAATGCGCGGCTTCTTTGTCTATAATCACATAGATCGTTGGGAAGCTGTCATGGACGAGCTTGCTGGCTGGATTAGCGACGGGCGGTTGAAACCTATTCAAGACATCGAAGAAGGCTTTGGCGCGATGCCGCGTGGCTTGGCAAACCTCTATTACGGCGCAAATGTCGGTGTTCAATGCTGCAGCGTCCGCGGCGAACCAAAGGAATGGCTATGAGCAATAAAGCAGCCGTTCGATTTCAACGGGCGAACTTCGTCGTTGCTGACTTAAATCGCGCGTTGTCCTTCTATGAATGCGTATTGGGATTTGAGGTTGAATACCGTCTTGGTGATAATCCAGACAGCTATTCTCGCCCAGTTTTCAATATTCCAGACGAGGCCACGCTTGGCTTTGTCACGCTAAACCTACCAAATCAGCGCCGCGTGATGGCACTGACAGAAATAACCGGAATTACCCTAGAGCCAGTTCCGCACCCTCGTCGCGGCGCCATCGTTCTTGAAACACAAGACCCTGACGCAGTTATGGCCGGCGCGAGAAATTTGGGGCTGACCGTTTATGACGAAGAAGTGCTGAACACCCCCGACGGACGGGTGGGACGCGAAATTGGAATTGTTGATTTCGACGACAATTTGATCGTCATTTATCACTTTCCGGAGTCGAATACGTGAGCACACAGGCAGTAGCTCCGAAGACCGAACTGGCTGAACCCAGCAAACCCTATCCCAGCGCTGCGGCGGGGTGGTTCCTAGTGGTTATGCTCACCATCGCGTACATTTTTAGCTTTGTGGATCGATATATCCTCGGCCTACTGGTTGAACCAATCAAGGACGAATTCTCGCTTTCAGACATTGAGATCGGTTGGTTGCTGAGCGCATTTACAATCATTTACGGATTTGTTGGCATCTTCATGGGGTGGCTGATCGACCGTGGTCGTCGCATGTGGATCGTCTCAATTGGCGTTGCGCTCTGGTCTGCGGCAACGGTCGCAACCGGCATGGCTAAGAACTTTGCTCAACTGTTCGTCGCCCGCATGAGCGTAGGCGTCGGGGAGGCCACGCTAAGTCCTGCAACATTTTCTATGATCGGAGACAGCTTCCCGCCTGAAAAGCGTGGCAAGCCGATTGCCTTCTACTCCTCCGCCTTGCCAATTGGGGCAGGTCTTGCGTCTTTGCTCAGCGCCGGAATAATCGCATGGGCCGCATCAGGTGGCAGTCAGTCACTGCCCTTCTTCGGTGAATTGTCTCCGTGGCGCTTCACCCTGATCGTGGTTGGTGTGCCCGGAATTTTGCTCGCGCTAATCTTCCTTCTTATGAAGGAGCCAGCGCGACGTCCGGCCCCTACGTCAGAGGACGTTATCAGCGGCAGCGGGTTTGGCGATGCAGTGCGCTACATCTTCAAGAATTTCGCCCTGTTTGCTGGCGTGGTTCTGATCGTCTGCTGCATGACCGCAATTGCTTATAGCCAAGGTCTCCTCCCATCGACTTTCGAACGAACATGGGGCTGGAGCCCGCAAAAGTATGCGCTGATCAACGGTATCTCGCTATTGATCATCGGGCCAATCAACATGCTGATTTTTGGCAGTTTGTCAGACAAGATGACAGGCAAGGGCATCGCCGATGCACCACTGAAAATCCTGTATCTTGGCTTCTTCATTATGGTCCCGACAGGGGTGCTCCCCTTCTTCATGCCAACCCCCGAAATCGCTTTTGCCGTCTTGTGTCTCAATACAATCGGTATCGGGATTGTTTCGGCCATAGGAGTGACCGCATTGTTGGCCATCACGCCCTCGCAGATACGCGGGCAGATCATTGCCCTTTACTACCTAGGAATCAGCTGGTTCGGGTCGCTTGGACCGATCGCGACCGGCTATCTGTCAAATCTCGTCTATGGGGAGGAGAATATCCGCTATGCCGTTGCGACTGTGCCGGTCCTTTTTGCCATCATCCCGCTGATCTTGATGCCGATGACACGGCGCCTTTACCGCGAGCAATTGGCAAAGATTGGCGAGACAAAAGGGTGAACGGCACGGCGATTAGCAAGGGCTATGCGGACGTCGGTCAGGGGCAAGTGCACTATCGCAGTTGCGGCGAAGGCGAGCTCAGTTTGCTTTGTCTGCACCCTGCCCCATTTAGCGGGCTGGCATTCGCCACGATCATGCCAATGCTGGCGCAAGATCACCGAACCATCGCGCCGGACTATCCCGCGCATGGTCGGTCTGACCCAATGGATCGACCGCCCACAATTGCCGATTATGCAGAGATGATGCTCGCTGCGTTTCCCGGAAAGCACGACGTTCTGGGATTTCACACCGGGTGTCTGGTCGCGGCAGAAATGGCATTGCTGGCGCCAGATCGGATTGGCCATTTGGTGATGCTCGATCCACCTGCTTTCGAACAGGACATGCGTGCAGATCTGCTCCAAAGCAATGGTGTCCCGCCCAAGTTTGATGAAGAGTTGGCTACGCTAGCGCCCTTGTGGGAACGCGCAGTGACACGCAGAGCGGCTCACCAGACTTTGGCCGAACGCATAGCCTTGTTCGCCGAAATGATGCGTGGGGGTGAGCGAATGAACGAGGGGTTCAGTGCCGGATTCTCTTATCCTCTTGAGAACCGCTTGCCGCTGCTCACTCACCAGACGACTGTCATCGCCACTGGCGGCCCACTGGCTGAAGCAGCGAAGCGGGCAGCGGATTTGATGACACATGCTAAATTCGTAGATCGAAGCGATATTCGCGGATCAGCGCTCGACGCAAATGCGAGGCTAAGCGCGGGCGCAGTGCTGGGCGCACTTGGTAACGAAGCAAAATAACGCTTTCAAAGTTGTCCGGACAAATCTAACCTGCATATTATTGAATGAGCGCGCTGTGCAAATTGAGATCGAGCGCCGTATCGGAGGGAAGTTATGAAATTTATGAAATCCATTGTGGCCGCTGGCACACTCGCAGGAGCAGCCTTGTTCTCGGTGCAGCCCGTAGCTGCGCAAACGCTTGACCCCAATGTTCCTGAAGATGCGCTGGAGATCACTAAGCGTCTGCAATGCGGCGTCTCTGCTGACGAGCCTGCGGTTTATCATTGGTCTGGCAATATCTATGGCAGATCACCCGGCGTTCGCGACAAATTGCTGTTCAAGGGCGAAGGGATGAACATTCGCCGCTGCGTAGAAGTTTCCGACCCAGAGCGCGGCACAGGCTGGCGTTTGATCAGCCGCGAAGTAATGCTGATGCTTGATCCGGAAACAGGCGAAGTAATTGACGAATGGGAAAACCCATACACCGGCGAGACTGTCGATGTGATGCAAATTCACAATGACCCAGTAAACGGGCGGCCAAATTTCGCTACCAATCGCGACGGTTCGCCTCTCCGCATTTCTACACTGCGAGAAGTGGGTCCCTTCGTGTTCATGCCGTTTGAAGTCCCATTGTTCTACACCAATCCCTTGGCGGGCGATTATCAGGACAATGTCGGAAACAAATATCACGCGATGGAAATCTTTGACTTCGCCGCGCTGAAAGACGAGCTGTATGATGCATCGAAGCCTACCGCTTATCCGATGATCAGCTGGGTGCGGATTTCCCCATGGGCGCCATGGATGGAAATGGGCGGTCGGCCCGGACAGATGGTGTTCAACGCCATGGGCCGCAAATTACCCGAAGGGTTTGAGGGCTTGCCCGATGTTCTGAAGGATGAAATTCGCGAGAATTATCCGATCTATGAGCAGGCACCGCCCAAGGATGACACTCGCCGTAACGAGACGACTTGGACCAAGTTCAAATTGCTGACGGACAAGGCTCGCGCTGACAGCGGCGACGCTGCCCCCGCGGCAGAGGAATAGAGCCAAACCATGACAACGCGCCGCACGTTCCTTGCCGGGAGCAGTGCGGCGCTGATTGCTGGGGCTGCCCCTCGCCTCGCTTGGGCCAAGACAGAAGCGGACGTTGCAATTATCGGCGCCGGTCTCGCTGGCCTCAACGCAGCGCGTATTCTGGAACAAGCGGGCCTCAAGGTGGTGATAGTCGAGGCCGAAAACCGTGTTGGCGGCCGGTTGCACACCCTCGACCATTTGCCCGGAGCACCAGATGCTGGCGGCATACAGATCGGCGCTGGCTATGCCAGATTGCACGCCATTGCAGACCGACTGGGGGTCAAACGTACCACAGGTCCAGGCTCGGGCGCAGGACGCACTCAAATACCCGGCAATCTGTATCATTTGAACGGTTCAAGCATTGCTAGCAGCGATTGGGCCAGCAGCGATTGGGCGAGCAGCGAAGCGAACACCTTGCCCGTTGAAAAGCGCGGCATCGAACCAGCGATGCTTGCTCGATCCTATTTCAAGTATTTGCCACGGCTGGAAACACCCGCTGACTGGCTCGACACGACAAGTGATCAAGACATATCTCTGCGACAAATGCTCCTACAGGCAGGCGCAAGTGCAGAAGAATTGCGCTTGATTGAAGTCAATCTCAACGGCAACTCTCTCGCTGAAATGTCACAAGTGCATTTGGCGCGAACCCTAGCGATATTCCGCGCCGGCGCAGGCCCTATCTCAACCATTGTCGGCGGATCGCAACGACTGCCCCAGGCAATGGCGGCCGAATTGAGCGCTGCACCGCGACTGGGCGAACGCGTTAAAGCCATTGTAGAGGAAGAAGACGCAGTCACCCTCCGCCTGTCCGATTATGCGATCCGGGCAAAGCATTGCATCTGCACCATTCCCTTCGCCGCTCTGCGCAACATTGCATTGGCCAATGATATGACGCCAGCGGTTGCACGCATGATCGGCAGCTTGCCCTATACCCGAGCCAGCTTCGCCTACATCACCGCGAAAACACCATTCTGGCGCGCGGATGGATTGCCAGACACATTGTGGACCGATGACCCAGTGATCGGGCGAGTATTCGTTTTGAGCGATGGCGAGAACGGCGCTCAGCCCATGCTCAAATTGTGGACCACCGGCAGCGGCGCGGACTTGCTCGATCGGATACCCCGCGAGAGCGCCGACCGCGCCATAATCGATCGGCTGGAATTTATGCGACCATCCGCACGCCGCCAGCTAAGGGTCGTTGAGCATTACAGCTGGCAGAAGTCAGCATCGGCTCGCGGTATCTATCATCATATTGGCACTGGCATGGTGCGTGATCTGGCCACAGCTACCCAGTGGGAGGCCAAAAGATTGCATTTCGCCGGCGAACATCTCGCACAAAGCTCCAGCGGGATGGAAGGTGCGCTGGAAAGCGGCGAGAGGATTGCCAACCGAGTGCTTAAACGCAGCTGATCCACGTCAGTTTTGCCAAGCCGGTACGCCACGAAAAAGGGGCGGAAGCTCTCGCCCCACCCCTTTCTTAAGTAGCGCCATTTTTGGCTTTCTGGCTGAGCTTAGAAACCAGCAGAAAGGATCACGCCAAACCGGCGGCCGGGGCGCAGACCAGCGATAAAGCTACGTCGGAAGCTTGCATCTGCATCGGCATAGCGAATGATCTGCTGAACAGAATCTTCGTCGAACAAATTCTTCACATAGAACTGAACCTTATAGCGATCATTCTCGATCCCCAATCGTCCGTCGACTTCAATCGAATTCCCAGTCTCAGCAAGGTTGTGAACCTGCGCATAGCTGGTCGAGGTGTAGGTCACATTGGCCCCTGCAAAGAAGTCCCAATCGCCATTTCCGATCTCCGTTGACGAGCGATAGTCGAGGTCAGCAAACATCCGATGCTTCGGTGCACGTGGAATAGATTTGCCATCGATCGACCCAAACAGGCTCTGACAACCATCGACACCGGGGAATTGGTCCCCGGTTGAGCAATTGATCAGTCGATCATCTGCAACGTCATTCAACACGCCTTGATTTTCGTCGAAGCCGGCGGTGAATTCGCCATCCGCAAATGCATAGTTCGCAGTGAGCGTAAGGCCAGCAGACAACTCGCCGATCAATTCTGCTTCAAAGCCGAGAATCTCAGCTTCGCCAGCATTGACCACCGCGCTAACTTGGTTTGGCGGATCAGAGATGTTCTGGGTAAGCTGATAGCCCTCAATGTCGGTGAAGAAGGCAGCAACATTGAAGATCACCCGGCCATCAGCGAATGTATTCTTCAGACCGATTTCGTAAGAGGTATTCTCTTCCTCGCTAAACGTGCCAGCCCCTGCGTTGCGCGCATTGACCCCATTGAAGCCGCCTGGCTTCTGGCCTTCGGCATAGATCGCATAGAGCAGATTGTCTGGCGACATTTGCCAATCAAAAGTCACTCTGGGTGTGAACGCAGTGAACTTCGCATTGAAGTCTTCACCAGCCGGCCTTGGATCACCTTCGCTGAAATCGAAGATGGTCTGGTTGATAGTCTCTTCGGAATAACGACCTTCGATACCAAGATTGATATCTGGCGTAATGTGCCAGTTCACTGCACCAAACAGCGCAACATTCTCGATATCGAACAGGCTTTCGCTGCGATCATTCGGAGCTGATGGACCGAAGAATGGCACAACCGAACCGCAAATCGGGTTCGCGGCGCAAATACCGAACTCATTGCCGAACGCAGCGCCAAAACTTGCCCCTGCGCGCGCCGCAGCATCATCTGGCACGTCACGAATAGAAAATCCGTCGTCGCTTTGGTCAAAGTAATAACCACCCAAGATAAAATCGAACGCATCGCTCTCATAAACGAGCTTCAATTCCTGAGAGATGTCTTGCGTTTCGCTCCGATTGGCGAAGCTAAAGTCGACAGTCGTGCCTACAAATGCGTAATCGAACGGAGGAAACGGGAAGCCTGCGAATGGGAAGCGAGCGAATACGGCGGTTTGGAAACTGTTTGGTCCATAATCGCCATCGGTCCGCGTTGTCTGCGTGCGGTCATTATAACCTGTAAGTGAGACAAGGCGAAGCTCGTCCGACAGCTCATATTCCATTCTAAGCGATACATTATATGTGTCGGCTTCAATCCCGACACTATCCGCGTCTCTGAACTGGCGCGAATAGTCAGTGTTGATCACACCCGGCTCAATCACACCGCAAAAATAACGTCCGCCGCCTCCGTAAAGCGCGCCATCATCAAACAGGCAGTTATTCTGGTCAGTGCCTTGCGCAAAAATCGCCGGCTGCCCGTCATCAGTTTGATTGTAATAGCCACGCAATGTTGCGGTAAATGGGCTACCATTGTCCCAACGCAACACACCGGAAGCCGAGATTGAAGATTGCTCGCCAATCTTTGTGCCATCAAATTGGTTGGTAAACTCGCCGCCGAAATCATAATATCGGCCGTTCAATCCGATGGACAGCCCATCTGATATTGGACCGCGAACACCGGCGGTCAGCTCAATCCGGTCAAACTCAGAGACATCGGCTTGAATCTTGCCTTCCCACGTATCGCCGGGAAGCTTAGAAATGATATTGATCGCGCCCGAGTAAGTGTTCCGGCCATACAGCGCGCTCTGCGGGCCCTTCACCACTTCGACCCGCTCAATCGTATCGACATCGTAATCAGCCAGGCTGCCGGTGTAATAGATGCCGTCGATAAAGAATGCGACGCCCGATTGGCCCAGAATATTGGCTTGACCACGGATCACAGGGCGATTGCCATCGCGCCCAAATGAATCGTCAAAGATCAGGCCAGGCGTGGTCTTGGAGATACCTTCAAGATCATCCAGTCCAAGGCGCTCAATCGATTCCGCCGTTGCAACTGATACAGTCGTTGGAACGGATTGCAGGTTTTCCTCCCGCTTACGAGCCGTAACAATGATGACATTGCTGTCCTGCGCCGCTGAGGCTTCGGCATCCGCGCTGGTGTCGGCATTTTGAGCCCACAACGCACCCGGTGTTAACATGCTGGCCGCCAATAGCGTGCCACGAATAGCAATCTTCATAATTCTGTCTCCCATTGAACGCCGCGTTCCCAACGCAGCATTGAAGTCCATCCCACTCTATTGATCATCGGTCAGAGAAAATTTGTCCAGACAAATTTTTCCAACGGTGCGTGGATTGACCAGTTTCGCGACAAGTTGTTGTCCTAAGGCAACGGTTTAACATTCCCCAAAAATGCAGTGGCCAAAAGCAAAAGGTACACCATCCAAACCCAAATACGGGTCTTGTTCATCGTCTTGAGCAGCGGCCCTTCTGTTTCATCGCTCGACCCCTCCTGCAAAACAGCGGTCAGTTGAGCGCCCACCGGTTTGAAGCTGACGTCAATCATGATCGCGGCGACAAAGATAAAGCCGAACAGCAAGGCCTTCCACGCCAACCAATCGGGCGAAAGCGGCGCATCAAACATCAGGCTTTGCCCGCCAAGCCACAGGTAAAAACCGCCCACGATCCAGCGCAACCAGCCCTCAATGGACCGATTGCGCGCGGCGCGCGGGGTTTGGTCGTGCCAGTGCGAATCCCACACTAGCCAAAGCCAGAACAGGCCAATCGCCCATGCCCCCCAAAGCAGCAGATCGGGCACATCCCACCAGCTGCCGAGGTCCACCACGCTCAGCGACAAAGGCACCATCAACGCCCAAGCGCTGCGCGGTGTCATGTCGATCACGACCAACAGCTTCAACAAGGCTATGCGTTGATCCAGAGTGTATTGATCGCGCTTTCGAAAGTGCTGCCCCAACAGAAAAACGCCAACATCTGCACCCAACCAGAGGACGAACAACAGCAGGTGCACGTAAACTAACGTTGGATAAGCCATTTCAGAAATAGCCATAAGGCCTCCTCAAAAGCAAAATTGTTGCTCAAACGTCGCAAAAAACGACATTCGACCGATATTTGTCCGGACAACTTGCACTTCTTTGCTTGACAAGCAAGGTTGTCCGGACAAATTTGCACAGCACTACAGAACACAGCGACCGGAAAAATCCGGCTCAACGTGAATTCAGGGAAGGATAGCGATCTATGATGCGGCGTATTTCCACCAAGCTGGCTCTTGCCAGCATGACTTCAGCCATTGCCTTGGCAGCCACCCCAACTTCAGCTCTCGCGCAAGACGAAGCGGCAGTTGAAGAGGAGCAGCGCGGCGTCAACGATATCATCGTGACAGCGCAGCGGCGCGAACAAAGTGTGCAAGACGTTCCCATCGCCATCACTGCGTTTAATCAAGAAGTGTTGGAAGAACGCGGCATCACAAGCGCGTTGGACGTGGCGCAATACGTCCCAAACTTGGTGGGTCTCAACAATACTGGCTTGGGAACAGCGAACTCTTATTATCTGCGTGGCATCGGCAACACAGAATCAATTGCCACATTTGATCCGCCGATCGGCACCTATGTGGACGATATCTATATTTCGCGCCAAAACGCCAACAACCTCTCCTTTTTCGACGTCGATCGGGTTGAAGTTTTGCGCGGTCCGCAGGGAACTTTGTTTGGTCGCAACACAACTGGCGGCGCGGTAAATGTGTTCTTGGCTGAACCAGGTGATGAATTCGCAGGCTTCGCTGAAGTTGGCTACGGCAGCTATGACCGGAAGATGGCTCGCGCCTCATTTGACGTCCCCTTGGCAGACACTTTCGCGGTCAAAGTATCGGGCTATTGGCAGAACGATGATGGCTACGCGAAGAACAGCCTAACGGGTGAGCGGACCAATGAAAACGACGGCTGGGGCGTTCGCCTGGGCCTGCGTGGAGAATTGTCAGATACCGCTCGATGGACTGGCTCGTTCATTCACACTTACGCAGATTCAGGCAATGTGCTCAATTTTGATTGCGATCCAACCGACCCGACCAATTGCAGCGGTCGTTTTGTCGCAACCGGGCTAACCGAAGACAGCACATTCACGAGCTCGGTATTCGGGCCATTGTTGACGGGCCGAAAGAACGAATTTGGCTTAGGCAATCAAGCGACAATGAATTTTGTCTCTTCCAATTTGGAGCTTGAAATCGCGCCCGACTGGGACGTCAACATCATTACTGGGTTTGTTGATATTGGCCAGAAATTTGGGCTCGATTTTGCCGATGGGCGCGGACTGCCCAGCACCTCCAACCCGTCTCCGCCAGTTGTAGGCTTCACATTTGGCGGCTTTACAATCGCCAATGACGGTGAACACACGCAATTCACGCAAGAGATCAAACTTACTGGTTCAGTCGGCAACGGCTTGATCGATTTGGTGGGCGGCGTGTTCTACTTCCACGAGGATAATCGCACAGACTTTGGTGACATTTTTTCACTTGGCTTCCCACCGTTGCCAGACGGGTTTCCGCTCGTGCTCGCAGATCGCACGATTGATAACACTGCGGAAGCATGGGCGGGTTATGTGCAGGCGGATGTCAATCTAACCGATCAACTCACATTTACCGCTGGCATTCGTTACACGGACGAAAAGAAGACTTTTGATATTCGTGATAATCGAGCGCGTATCGGGGGCGGCCTTTGTCAGGCGGCGGCACAGTTTGGGCCATCGCAATGTATCGACACAGATAATCTGGTCGCCACAAACGGCATGGTGATCCCAGACGAGCAATCGGTAGACCTTTGGACGCCGCGCTTCGCAATAAATTATGCGGTCAACGACGATGTCTTGGTTTTTGCATCTGCCACGCGTGGCTTTAAGTCCGGCGGCTGGAATGCTCGCGGCACTTCGGCCAGCGAATTGCTACCATTCGGGCCCGAAACTGCCTGGAGCTACGAAATCGGAGCCAAGACCGAATTGTTTGATAATTTGGTCCGTTTGAACATCACCAGCTTCTTGCTTGATGTTAGCGACCTACAAACGCCCTCCGCATTTATTCGCGGCGATGGTTCGCTGGCGTTTATTACGCGAAACTTCGCCGATTATGAAAACAAGGGTATCGAGATCGAGCTAACCACAGTTCCGGTTGAGGGGCTGAACCTGTTTGCTGCGGTTGGCTATCAGGATGACAAATACAAGATTGATGCCAGTGCCCCTGCACTCGACGAATTTGGCGTGCAAGCGGTCGCGGCTCAACAAGCCAATTGTTTGACCCAATTGGCTGGTGGTCTGATCCCGAACACTGCTGGTGCTGACACAGCTGCCTCATGCGGGGTCGGTATTGTTGCGCCAGATGGCTCAATCGCTGAACCGGTAAGGTCGCCTGATTGGACCGTCGCCATTGGTGGTAGCTATGAAATCGACATGGGTGACATGTCGCTAACCCCAGCAATCAATGCCAATTGGCGCGCCGATAGCGAAGTGGGAACCAGCGAGCTGACGCTTTTTGACGGAACCGTGACCGGTCCAAACACTGGAGCGGTTTACCCTGCCAATACAATTGGTCTCGGCAATCCAATTAATCCTGCATCGGGCTCATTCAGCCCCTCACGCTGGATCGTTAACGCGTCGCTGAACCTGAGCAATCTATCGGGTTGGTCGCTGGTCGCTGAATGCAAGAATTGCTTCAACCAAGATGCGGTTGAATCGGCACTTGCCAATTACAGCTATCTCAACCCGCCGCGCACTTGGATGCTTCGCGCAAAATTCGACTTCTAATGTTGAAACATGCAGCGGCGGTGGTGGTTTGCGCCGCCGCCGCTGCGACTAACCTGGCAGCCAAAAATGCATCGGGGCACGGGGTCGAGCCTTGGACAGAGGCTGTGGTTAGCGTCTCGGATTTAGAGGAAAGCTCGGCTTGGCTGGTCGAAGATGGCGGCTGGCGTGTTACAATCGAGGGCCCGGTTGATCGCGCTGAGCTCGACTATTGGGAACTCCCGAAGAGCGTAACCGCTCAATTCCGCAAAGTCTGCGCTGCCAAAGCAAACACCGGTTGCATTCGCTTTGTGCGATTTGACGGAGCAGATGAGCAACGCGCAATCCGATTGGCGGCCCGGCCATGGGACACTGGCGGCATCTTCTCCATCATGCTGCGAAGTGAAGACACTCAAGCCATGTTCGATGCAGCCGTATCACGCGGTTGGTGGGCCGAAAGCGAACCGTATCGTTTTAGCTTTGGCGGATCAGACTTAGTGAACGTAGTCGTGCGCGGGCCGCATGGTGTGAACTACGCACTGTATGAGCGTGAAGCACCGCCGTTCACCGCATTTCCGATCGGCAATCTCAGCCAGGCCTTCAACAGTATGAGGATGGTGAAAGATCAGCCATCCAGCCTCGCATGGTATCGCGACCTATTGGGAATGGACGTGTTGTTCGACGCGCCATTTACCGACCCAGAGGCCCGATCCAACAATTTCTCGGTTCCTGCCAATTTGGCCACTCAATTGATCCGCCGCGCAGCAGTTGCACAGCCAGAAATACCAGGGGAAACCGGTCGGATCGAAGTGATGCAGTTCGAAGGGTTCGATGGGCGAGACTTTTCTGCTCACGCATCTCCTCCAAACTTGGGTATCATCTCGGTAAGGTATCCAGTGCGTCAGTTTGACGAATATCGTCGGCATTTGGCCAGTCTGAACGTAAGCGCGGCATACACTGCCAGCGACGTGCCAGTTGCAGGCATTGGTACAACCGATTTGGTCGCGGTGCGCGACCCTGATGGCAATTTGACAGAGTTCTACAGTGCGCCTTGAGACACCGTACTCATCCTTCTCGCGGCGCAGCGTGCTGGCTGGTGGAACCGCAGCAAGCCTGCTTGCAGCCCGCAGCTCCACCAGAAGTAGGAGCGCCACTGTGAACGATGTCGTCTTGGTCCACGGAGCTTGGCATGGCGGTTGGTGCTGGGATCCTGTACGCGAGCTGCTCGAGGCCTCCGGGATTACGGTTCACAGCCCAACTCTGCCCGGCTTAGCCGAGCGATCCAGTGAGCTTACCGAGGCGATTGGCTTGGCCGAGCATATCGCAGATGCGCGAGCATATATCGAGAAACACGTTCCCGGCGACTTTGCGCTCTTGGGTCATTCATACGGCGGGATGGTGATTAGTGGTCTTGCTGACGCGCTGAGAGATCGGATCGTCCATATCACGTACCTCGACGCTGCTTTGCCACAGGATGGGCAGAGCATGATCACCTATGGGGCGCCCCGCTCCGCCGAGACAATTAAAGCTGCAGAAATGAGCATCCGAGGCCTCGCACCCGACGGGATTGCAATGGCCGCCTTTCCGCCATCGGTTCTTGGTATTTCGCAACAACATCCATTGCATAATTGGGTAGCAGCGCGCCTTACTCCGCACCCACTCAAAACCTGGCTCGACCCGATTGCGCTTCCAAATGGCGGGTCAATAGGCCTGCCTAGAACCTATGTGCTATGCACTGATCCGATGCTGCCGCAAACGCAGTTTGGGTGGGTCGCGGAACAAGCCAAAGCCGACCCTTCTTGGCGCTATAAAGAACTGACGACTGGCCACGATGCAATGATCACTGACCCGGAAGGGGTCGCACGAATAGTGATTGAAGCTATGATCCCCGGCGAACAAATGGAAACCGACGCATGAATGACGCCCCCAATGAGAAACAAAGCGGCGAATTTTCCAAAGGCTGGAAAGTACTGCTTGCCGGCGTCTTGGGCGTCATGTGCGGTGCATCTCCGATCCCGTACAACGTCATCGGGTTTACAGCAGAGCCTCTTCAAAACGAATTTGGCTGGAGCCAAACCGAGATATTGCTGCCGATTTCCATCTTTGGCGTAATTGCAAGCTTGCTCGCCCCGGTATTTGGATGGATGGCAGACAAATTTGGCGTGCGCCCGGTCGCACTATGGTCACTATTCGCCTTTGCTGCCGCATTTGCTGCAATTTCGCTCACCCCGGCTGCCAATGAACCATCCACGCTTCACATTTATTACGGATTTTGGGTGGTTGTGGGTCTGGTAGGGATTGGCTCCACTCCCGTGACATGGAGCCGCGCAATCAATTTGTGGTTCTTCAAAAACCGGGGGCTTGCGCTTGGTATCTTGCTGATGGGGACCAGCATTGCTGCGATGATTATCCCTCAGGTCGCAGTCTGGGCAATCCAGAATTATGGCTGGCGATCTATGTTCGCGCTTGTTGCAATATTTCCCGTATCCGCACTGATCATCGCATTTTTTCTATTCCGCGAACCACGTGCAGATGAGCGACCCAGGGCAATCGAAGGCGCCAGCGGCAATCTAACCGGTGTCACATTGGGCAGCGCGCTAAAGGACTATCGCTTCTATCTAATCTGGCTATCGATTGCCCTGATTGCCCTTGGTTTTGGCGGCGCTTTCATCAATTTGCCAACCATGTTGCGGTTGAGCGGCGTCGAAGTTGAAACAGCGGCGACCGTTATGGGTATATTGGGAATCGGGATATTTGCAGGTCGTTTGATTACAGGGGCATTGCTAGATCGTTTTTGGCAAGGCTTTGTTGCATTTCCCCTGTTATGCCTTCCTGCGATCTCAGCATGGATTTTGTTAGGCGGTGATCTGAGCTTCACATTGGCAGCTTTGGCGGGCTTTCTACTGGGTTTTGCAGCTGGCGCTGAAAGCGACCTGATCGCCTATCTCACAGGTCGATATTTCGGCATGGCCAATTACGGCAAAATATATGGCATGCTCTACATGCCGTTCGGCTTTTTCTCGGCCGCATCTCCGGTTGTCTATGCGCAGGTCCTTGATCGCACAGGCAGCTTTAACCCAATGTTGGAAGTGGCCATCGGTATGTTCATAGTTGGCGGCGGATTGCTGCTATTCCTTGGCAAGTATCCGGCGAGCTTTCCAGAAGCCGAAAATGATCCCGCCACTAACGAAATGGAGCCCGCCTAATGGCAACGCTGGCAACAGATAACTCACTCGGTTCAATCGCGGCTGTGGTTTCACCCGGCTCTTTGTTGAACGATGATGAGAGCCTTTCTCTGTTCAGCCATGACGTATTGTCGTCTGGCAATGAACCCATCGCGGTATTCCAACCTAAGAGCGTGGATGAGCTAGCAGCTGGCGTAGGTGCAGCGACGAATGCTGGGATCGCGATTGTCCCGCGCGGCGGAGGTATGAGCTACACCGGCGGCTATCTTTATGATGGTGGTCCATTCTTGCTGATCGACACAAAATCCCTCGACGCGGTTTTAGAGATCAACCAATCAGACATGACCGTAACGGTTGAAGCTGGTTGCAGTTGGGACAAGCTCAATCGCACATTGAAACCGCTGGGCCTGCGCGTGCTTTCGTGGGGTACGCTGTCCGGTATTCAGGCTTCGGTCGGCGGCGGCATGAGCCAGAATGGCATTTTCTGGGGTGCGAAAAATGGCACTGTGGTCGATAGCGCAATCAGCTTTGAAGTCGTCTTGACCGACGGGTCCATTGTCTCAACCGGGTCTGACTTCTTCCGACCGTTCGGGCCTGACATTACTGGGCTGTTTGCGGCTGATTGCGGAGCGCTTGGTGTAAAAGCGCGCGTGACACTAAAACTGGTGCGTGAAGCAACGGCCTTTGCCTATGGGTCGTTCAGCTTTGCCAAGCATGACGCCCTTCTCAATGCGATGAGCGAGATTGCCCGGGGAGAGCTGGCAGCAGAAAGCTTTGCCTTCGACCCGTTCCTTCAAGCTCAGCGGATGAAGCGCGACACTTTGCTCGGCGATGCCAAACAACTAGGCAATATGGTCAAAGAAACGGCCAAATCGGGCGGCGTATTTAAGGCCATGAAAGAAGGCGCAAAAGTCGCAATCGCTGGTCGGTCGTTTCTTGATGATGTGCCGTTCAGCTTGCATTGCGTCGCAGAAGGACGGCACCAGGGCGCAGTGGATGCAGATATGCGCGCAATTGAGGCCATCGTGCGTGACCACGGTGGTGACATTGTCGAAAATTCAATTCCCAAGATCCTGCGCGCCAATCCATTTCCGCCGCCAAATACCATGCTTGGTCCCAACGGAGAGCGCTGGGTTCCCGTGCATGGCTTTTTGCCGCATTCCAAACTTGTTAAAGCATGGGATCGCTTACAGGCGCTATGGGATGAGCACTCAGAGCCCATGACACGTCTGCAGGTGGAAACCGGTGCGTTGATTGCCGCGACGGGGCGCGGAAGCTGCCTGATAGAGCCAGTTTTCTTTTGGCCCGGGCAACACAATCCTTTGCATAAAAATGCTATCGATCCTGATCATATGGCGAAGTTGGAAGCCGCGCCTGACAACCCAGAGGCCAATGCTCTCGTGATGGAATTGAGACAGAAAGTGATCGATATCTTTCACGATCTTGGTGGCATTCATCTGCAGATTGCGCGCGCTTATCCGCTCAAGGCGAGCCACGAGCCTGCTGCATGGGATATCCTCTCTGCAGTGAAGGCACAGGTTGATCCAAAAGGTTTGATGAACCCGGGCTCACTGGAGCTATAGATGACGCTTGAGCTCGATCGAAGGCGAGCCATAGCCGCAGGGATATGCGCAACACTTGCTGCACGAACACCGCTCGCGGCAGCTAAAGGAGATAAAGTGACCGATACCGCTACATATTCTGCCATGGCGATGCAGCTAACGGCGCGATCGCTGGACGGATTGCCTGACATAGCCGCTGCACGTGCTGCAATCCTGGAGCATATTGGCCAGATTGAAGGGCAGATTCGTACCAGTTCGATCTTTGTTGCCCAATATACAGGCAAGCCGGTCAAACTGGTGGTGCTGCCCGAATATCTCTTCACATCTTATCCCGGTCGGATATCAATCCCTGACTTTGCGCAGCGGGTTGGATTTGCCGCTGGCGGACCGGAATATGAAGCCCTTGGCGCAATGGCTGAACGGCTGGGCATGTATATGGCCGGCAATGCCTATGAAACCGACGAGGCATTCCCTGATTTTTACTTTCAGACCTGTTTCATCATCGCACCTAATGGCGAGGTAGTGCTGCGTTATCGCCGGTTGCTTTCGATGTTCGCGCCCAGCCCGCACGATGTGTGGGAAGCCTATCTCGATAAATATGGGTTGGAGGGCGTCTTTCCTGTCGCACGGACAGACATTGGCAATCTGGCTGCGATCGCCAGCGAGGAAATCCTCTATCCCGAAATCGCACGAGCACTTGCATTGCGCGGCGCGGAGGTTTTCTGCCATTGCTCCAGCGAAGTGGGTAGCCCAATTGCCACCAACAAAGACATCGCAAAACAAGCGCGCGCCTTCGAAAATTTAGCCTATGTCGTCTCTTCCAATACGGCGGGAATTTCAGGCACATCGATGCCGCTCAACAGCGCAGAAGGAAACAGCCAAGTGGTCGATTGGAAAGGCCGTGTGATCGCACAATCGGGTGATGGCGAGACCTTTACCGCTTTTTCCCCACTCGACTTGGGCGCTTTGCGCGAGGCGCGGCGAACACCCGCGATGACGAATTATCTCGCGCGCCAACGCCCCGCCCTATTTGCACAGGCCTATGCTGCTGCTGCCGAGCCATTTCGCGGTGCCGATGGCATGATGCAGGATGGCACGCCAGCAATACCGGATCGTGACTATTTCCGGCGGGCGCAGGCAGAAGTGATCGAGCGACTAAACAAAGCCGGAGTAATCTAGGCTATGAAACATCGCAACGTGCGTGGAAAAATCCGCTATTCGTCTGCGAAACCCGGCATGGAGGGGCAAGAACGCGGACGCGAATGGTTCAACTTCTCCCACCACGCCGATGGCTCCGCCATTATGACCGCTCAATGCGAGATTGAAGAGCCTGACCCCACGGTTCTGCGAAATATTACATGCCATTATGGCCCCGATCGTATGCCACAAAACCTGCTGGTTCATCTGACATTGGGCGATGAATTCCTCGGTTCTGGCTGGTTGCGTTATGATGCGGATGCAAACCAAATTTCTTGCGAAAGCTTTGGCCCGACAATCGGCCGCAATACTGAAACGATGGAAGCTGGACAGTTCGATGCCTTTGGCACGCATCCTATTGCGGGTGATGGTTTCACGACCAGGTTGATGGATGTGAGCAAAGGCCCGCATAAGCGCAAATTACGCTTCTTTCTTCCCTCGCCCGATCATCGCGGAGCAACACCACCACAAATCGCCAGTCTGGAAATGGTGATGGAATATGTTGGTGAAGAGAAAAAGACTGTCGAGGCTGGCACATTCCAATGCCGCCACTATCGCTATGTTGACGACAGTGACGATGGCATGGGCGGAACGCGTCACCCAGATTTCGATATGTGGGTGACCGCTGACGACGATAGCGTGCTCGTTTATGGCTCAATCGACGGTTATATGATGAACCGATACGAACTTATCGAACTGCAGCGCTGATGCGTGTCGCAATCGCTGGAGCCGGGTTGGGCGGGCTAACAGCGGCAATTGCATTGCGCCAAAACGGCATTGAAGTTGATGTCTACGAAGCCGCAGCGAAAATCGAGGAAACCGGCGCGGGTCTGACGCTTGGACTTGGCGCACAGCATGTGTTTCGCGCTTTAGGTGTACAAGCGAGTGTCGCGAAAAATGCCTGTCCTGCGGGCAACGTTCCATTCCTCCATTATCGTACCGCAGCGGTCTTGCTCGGCGCGTACGATCAAGGGGATGGCCTTGGCGATGACGGCACCGACAACATTATCCGGCACATTTACCGCGCAGATTTGCAAAAGGTGTTGCTCGCCGAACTGGAAAATCTTGGTGGGCGAACCCACACAGCGCATCGTTTGGTCCGTTACCAAAACATGGACGAGATTGCCGTTGCTCACTTCGCCAATGGTGCTCGTACAGAAGCAGACGCGCTGATTGCCGGTGATGGTGTTCGCTCAGCGATCCGTGCGCAAATGGTGCCGAGAGATAAACCGCGCTTTACCAATCATGTCGCCTATCGCTTCCTCGTGCCTATGAACGCAGCCGCGCAGTACATGGACCTAGGTCGCAGCGCGATCTTCATCGGTCCACAGCGCACTTTCAATCGCTACTCCATGGCGCAGGGCACAATTGTGAACGGCGCGGCGCTCGTCGAAACGCAAAAGGAAGTGCCCGAGGGCTGGTCAACTGGCGCCTCGCAATCAGAGCTGCGCGACGCATTTGACGGTTGGCACCCCGATGTCTGCGGGCTGATCGGGCAAGCCGACGCCATTATCAAATGGGGGTTGTACGACCGAGCCCCGCTCACGAAATGGTCGGATGGGCGCGTAACGATGCTCGGCGATGCAGCCCATGCCATGTTGCCATTCCTGGGCATGGGTGCGGCAATGGCGGTCGAAGATGGATATGTCTTGGCTCAAATGCTCGCGCGAAATTCAAGCGTAAGGCAGGCATTTGCCAATTATGAGGCTCTTCGCATTCCACGCACATCACAAGTGCATCAAGCGTCGAAAGTTCAGGGCGAGATCACGCAGAGTATCGACCCGGACAATTTCGCGCTCGCAGGCGCTCCTGTGAACAATCGCGAGATGATGGAGTTTGATCCAACAGCGCAATTTGTTGCTTAGCCAGCAACCCGGATCAGCACTTTGCCCATGTGTGAACCGCTTTCCAAATGTTCGTAAGCCGCTTTGGCATCATCGAATGCAAAACTGCGGTCGATCAGCATTTCGATATTGTGCTTGGTCATGACTTCTAACGCCGCCTCAAACATCCCGCGATGGCCAGAGGTAATCCCTTTGATCGTGATGTTTTTGCCCAACATTGTTCCTTGATTGAAACTGGGCTCGTCTTGCGGGCTGCCCGATAGCGCCCCTACCGTACCAATGCGCCCTTCGACAGCACTCGCTGCGATGGTCTGCGCCATCTGACCAAAGCCGATCGTGTCGATCACAATATCTGCGCCGCGACCGCCGGTAACCTCCAACAAAGCTGCTGACCAATCCTCAGTCTCACGGTAATTTACGGTGTAATCAGCACCCATTTCGCGTGCTTTGGCGAGCTTTTCCTCACTAGACGACGTAATCGCAAATTCGGCACCCAACGCTTTTGCAAGTTGAAGCGCAAAGATCGACACACCCCCAGTCCCTTGCGCGAGCACCAATTTGCCCGGGGCGACTCCGCCAAATGCCACCATGGCATGCCATACTGTACACGCGACGACTGCCAGAGTTGCCGCGGTTTCATCGCTAACATTGTCGGACAATTTAATTGCAGCAGCGGCTGGTAGGACAATCTTTTCTGCCAACCATCCATCGGTCGTGATACCTAGGTCTTGCCCGAACACATGGAAGCCAAAGCCGCCATCCTCGAGCCATGGTAGGAAGTTGGGCGCTACAACCCGCTCGCCAATCGCAAAGCCCTCTACGCCCTCGCCCAATGCCTCAATCACGCCCACTCCATCGGTCAACGGGATGCGATTGTCTGGATGATCGCTACCATAATGGCCCCGAACCAACATTAAGTCGCGGTAATTGAGACCGGCTGCAGTGACTTTGACCAATATTTGCCCAGGCCCAGCAACAGGTTCAGCGCGCTCAACCTGACGCAGACCGTCAATCCCTGATAGACCGCCAATTTCCCATGCTTTCATGGCAGTTAAGCCTCCCGAATAGGTGCAAAGACGCGGTCGATGAATTCCTTCACCTTGGCCTCTTTGTCGATTGCGACCCCAGACTTTGTCTCTTCTAGCTCAAGTAGCCGTTCCTCTTGGACCCAGACTTCTTGCGCCAGATTCATGACCACTGCCACAAAGCGATCCATTCCCGGATCGCCAAAAAAGCGCGGGTTGCCCTGGTCATCGTAAAGCGATGGCGGCGCATCTTGGGGGCGAAGTTTTTCGTCGCTCACGTGTCGCTCCTCATTTCTTCCACCCGCCAAAGCCGTACCACATCACGCCTTCGGCCAATCGCCCTGTGGTTTCTTGCCCGACACCCTCATCGCGTCCACCTTGCGCAGCTTCGGCCACCGCCTGCTCGCCGTAAATGCTGATCGATGGGACGACGAAATCGAAGAAATCTGATTCATCAAATCCCGCTCGAGAACAAAGTTCATGGGGAACTTCGTCGCGATAACCTTTGTAATAGGGCTCGTTGTTATAATAGCTGTCCCAGTCGAGGTAGAAACCGTCAAACGCGCCCATTTGATCGTTTGGCGGCAGTTCCATGTGGATGACCAAGCCGCCGGGTTTAAGCACTCGATATGCTTCCTCGAACACCTTCGCGCGCTGTTTTTTGGACAGTTCATGCAGGAACATGCTCGACCAAACGACATCGAAGCTCTCCTCTTCAAATTGCAGATCATCAGCGCACATTTGCTGGAATACGATGTCTTGTCCTTGCATCTTCGCGCGCGCTGAACCGTAAGCCAACGGGCCAGGCGCTGCATCAATCGCGATCACGTCTGCATCGGGATAGGCTTGCTTCCAAGGAAGCGTATTGTGACCAATTGTGCAGCCAGTATCCAAGATACGCTTGGGCGCAAAATCGGGATAACGCAGTCTGATATACTGGCTCATAGACAGGCCAATATCATCCAAATTGGCCCCCATTAGGCCCATCGAGAAAACGGCCAACCCTCGGTCGTACACTGCGCCGGCTTCTAAGCTGTCTTCGCCTCTTGTGTAGCTGCCCGGCATCAAATGCACGTCGATTGCATGCACATTCTTTGGCACTTCGAGCTCTGGGTTGAGCACCAAATCGCCCGGCGCATCGGCAAATTTCAGCGCTTCTGCTGCTAGCCGGTCGCTCTCGCGCTCAACACCATCGGCAACGCTTGCCCAAACCATTTTCTGAGTTTGCACACGCATGGAAGAATAAATGTTGAAAGCAGGATCACCGCGCAATGCCTCATGCGCTTCGCGGCTTGTCGTAGGTTCGTGCCCATACTCTTTCTTAAAGGCCGGCGCTGCCCGGCGATCATACGCGGAGCGCATATCGCCAGCCAGATCGTTTAGGATCAGGCTCCGCATGCCAGACACAAACCGGCCCCGGGCGAGTTCATCGGGCGTAGCTTGTGCAATCATCGGATGCTGAAGGGGAACCGTCATAGTTGGGTGTCTCCTGTGGCTTGTTGCTGTGCCTCTGGTCCAACGACCGGCGGATCGACTTGCGGGACGTCTTGGGCCGCAAAGTCATGCTTGAAGCGATTGTTGCCGACACGGCCTACCATATCCGCGCGCAGCGGCATCTCGGCATAAATGCTAACGGTATAGTCGCCAGCGCTTGGGTTCTGGCGGATTGGCAATATCTCTTCCTGATACACGCGGCTGTTCCAGAAAGTGCGTGCATTTTCGATGCAAGGAAATCGCACCGTTAGATTGACATAACCCTGCGGCAATTCACCTTCAAAAACTTCTAATGGGCGTGGGACAGTGACGTAATATCCGCCCAGTTGTTCGTAGATTTTGCTCTCTGCGATGGCTTGCCCGTATTTCATCATGCGCTCACGATCGAGGGTTAGTCCTTCAACCACCATGTAGACCGGCGCATCGCAGGTTGATTGCGAGGGAGGCAAAGCTTGCTCTGCGGGCGGCAAGGCCTGCACCATCAGCGGCAATGCAAGGGCAATCATCCTTCAATCCTCCATTCATCACACAAAGTGCGTTTCAACGGCCTTCCGTCTTGAAACCATTGCCAAGTGCGTGCGCGTGAGTTTGCTCCGGGCATCAGGTTGATCATTTCGATATAGCAAGCGTCCGGCTCGTCCAGCCGATCCAGTTTCAGCATGATGGTGTTTTCATGGGTTTGCCAGCCATAGCCAGAAAACCTGTCGGTTTGCCAAATCATCCGGTCGCCTTCGACCTTACCACCAAATTCATACGCCGCCTCGCGGCCATCGGCCCAGCTCAACCAATTGTGCTGCATGTAATGCCATTCGCCAGTATCGGGAAATTCGCAATGCGTTTTTACACGCCGTTCGTCTTGCAATTTCCCATGCAGATCGAAGTCACGATAATGGCCATCCCACCACCCTTCGTGCAACAGCATCGCAGGCATAGCCGCCTCTAGCTCAGCGCGGTTGCTCATCCTGATTGCCCCTCTCGGTATGCAGCAATCGGCAAAGGCTGACCCGTTTGCCGGATATGTGCTTGCTCGCGCAGGAACCGCAACAGGCCCGAATTGCCCATCCGGCTTGGACCCAAACCCGAAGCTTTGCGAGATTGATTGGTGGCATCACCAACCATGCTGGTCAGTGCGCCATCTTGCAGAGAGATCGCGCCAGCATCCAGCCGTGACGCAATACCGGCAGCTTCGTCCAGCGAGCCAGCCAGCACAGCAGCGGAAAGGCCAAATTCGGTGTCATTCGCCATCTGCACGGCATCATCCAAGTGGTCATAGATCGTTACTGGCAGCACCGGCCCAAAAGTCTCTTCGCGCATCACCGCCATGTCGGGCGAGACATCGGCAAGCACAGTAGGCCGCAGATATTTTCCGCCGCCCAAATCTTCAACCGTTCCACCCGTCATAACGCGCGCGCCTTTTGACTTGGCATCGTCAATTTGGGCCTGCACCTTTGCGCCTTGAGGCGGGAAGATAAATGGACCGATATGGCCCGATTGTGGGTCAGGATGGGTCAACTCAACCGCTTCAGCCTGCCGTGCCAATGCGATCAAAAATGCTTCAGCAATTTCGCGGGCGACGTAAATCCGTTCAATCGATTGGCAAGCCTGCCCGGTGGCGACAATGGATGATCGCAGTGCCACTTGAGCGGCCCATTCAGGATCAGCGCTGGCAGTGATGATCATCGGATCCTTGCCGCCGAGCTCCAAATTGGCAGGGATCAGCTGCCGGGCGGCAGCCTCTGCCACCTTGCGTCCTGTATCCGTCGAACCGGTAAAGCAAACGTAGTCAACCTCCTCGATCAAAGCTTGGCCAACATCTGGTCCGCCCATCACATAGGCCAGCGGCAGTTCAGGCACTTGCGCCAGCACTTCTCGCATGGGTTCGACAAAGCGCGGTGTGACTTCGGAAGGTTTTACCAAAGCAGCACTGCCCGCCATCAGAGCGGGTATGGCATCGATGTGGCTCAAGATTACCGGGAAATTCCAAGGGCAAATCGCGCCGAACAACGGATGCGCTGAATACTCGGTTACGATTTCGATCCCGGGCGTCGCTGACGGTTTTGGGCCCCGATCCAACCCAGCGAACAACGCCGGGCCCTTTGCCGCCCATCCTCGGATATTTCCTGCACAACCCTGAACCTCAATCCAGGAAACTGAACCCCGCCCCGTATCAATCGCTAGCGCCGCAGCAATCCTCGGTGCAGCAGCATCAACCGCATCGGCAAATTTGTTGAGAATTGCCGCGCGCCCCTCTGGCCCCATCGCCTCCCACGCTGGCTGCAGCTTGCGCAGACGCTCTGCTTCGGCAGCGACATCTGCTCGTGAACTCACGGAAAATTCGTAATCTTCCCTACCCGTTCGAGGGTTGCGCGCCTTCACTGCTGACTCTCCCATGCATCGACGATGTCCTGACCTGAGGCAAACCATGACTCGTTGCGCGCCGAAAGATCGCCAAGCAATTCTTCCAATGCACCAATGCGATACGGCAGACCCATAATGTAAGGTGTGAGGTGGACGGGCAGGATGCGGGCGCTGTTTTGCGACTGAGCCTCTCGGGCCAACCAGTCAAATGCATCGCGCATGCTCTCGCCCCAACTGTCGGCGCTCTTTTGCTGGACGGTGATGATCTGACGATCCGACAATTCGTGGTTGAGCGGCAAATTCAACAACCCATTGGTAAAACGATAGGGCAGCTCGTCATTCACCCAATCGCAGCAATAGCTGAGCCCCTGTTCCTTCAGCAGATTGAGCGTGTGAAAGCTTTGCTGCCGCGCAATCGACAGCCACCCCTTGGGCCGGACGCCAGCCGCCGCTTCCATTCGGTCCAGACTGTCTGCAATGAGGGAACGCTCTGCATCCTCGCTCAGACTGCTGTCGATTGTACCGTTCATATCGGTCGAATGGCCTATGATTTCGTGCCCAGCAGATTGAATGGCCGTGATCAATTCTGGATAGCGTTCAGCAATCGCGGCGTTGGTTGCAAAGCTGGCTTTCACCCCTGCTTTCTCAAAGGCCTCAAGCATTCGCCACACGCCCACACGATTGCCATAATCACGCGCGGTGTAATGGCGGTAATCGGGATAGGGCGTGACCATATGTCCAGGTGCCTTGAACGGTCCATCCGGCACAATTGGGAACCATTCTAGGCTCACACACAGCCAGACCGCCACCGAGGTATCGCCATGCCAACGCACTGGCGCTCGCTGGTGAATATTCGACCATTCAAACAGATCGTGATCATAGCCTTCGCGGCGCTTCGGGTAAGATGTGTAGCCTTGGGGAAGATCGCTCATCGGACTTGGTTCCTCCAACAATCAACGATCTCTCCGGCGCGAGCCAACCATGCGCGGCCGTCATTGGCGATATGCTCCAAAGCTTCTTCAAACGGTCCGATCCGATGTGGCTGCCCAATCAAATAAGCATGCAGCGGAATACACATAACCGTGCCCGATTTCTCGCCCTCAGCGGCCAAGCGCTCGTACTGCCTGACCAGCGTATCGGCATATTCGCGGCCCGACATATTGTAGACAAAAAAGCCGTAATGGTCGTTGACTTCCAAGCTGTAGGGAATCGAGGCCAATGGCTGCTTTGGGCCATTCTGGGCCACTTTCACCTCTTGCACCTGATCGTCGTGATACAGGTCGCAAGTGTAGTCGAAACCATATTCCGCCAGTAAATCGAGCGTACGTGTTGTGTGCGTCAGAGCCGGAGCCAGCCATCCGCGGATGCGTTGGCCGGTCGCTTCTTGAACGGTCTTGATCGAATCCTCGATAATCGCGCGCTCTTGCGCCTCGGTCATGTCGTAGGAATATCGAGTGTTGTAAATTCCGTGGCTGAAAAACTCCCAACCGCGATCAACCCCGTCTTGCACCACTTCTGGGTGATGTTGGCACAAGGCGACCGATAGGCTGACCGAGCCGGGAAATCCGTGCTTGCTCATCACTTCGGCCATGCGCCAATGGCTTACACGGTTGGAATGATCGCGGTGGGAATAACCGACCACGCTGGGCGCTGGATGCGGCCACGGATTGCGCTTTGGATGGATCGGAGGATCAATCTCGTAATATTCGAGATTAGGAGCAACCCATACCGCACAGGTCTTTCCCTCGGGCCATGCGACTTTCGCCCGCGCATTGTAAGGATGATAATCGTACAGCCCTGGATCAGGCGCGTTCTCCTTCATCGCTTGCGCGCCTCCAGCCAATCCATAACCACCTGAACCGGCTCGACATCGGCATATTTCAGCTGCAGATCGGTGAGGTTAGCAAAGTGATAGCTTGCGTGCTTATCCGCACAGGTCTCGATCGGAACAATCGTGCGATAGCCATAGCTGAGCGCATCAACCGCCGTTGCCCTGACACAGCCGCTGGTCGAGCCTCCGGTGATCACCACTGTGTCCACTTTGTGAAAGGTCAGATAGCTGGCCACAGGCGTCTCGAAAAATACGCTCGGCATACGTTTGGTGAATTGCAGATCATTCGCGTCAATTTCGCAGCGCGGATCAAATTTATGTCTCTCGCTGTCGTATTTTATGTTCTGCAGACTGTCCTCAGTGTCAGTCCTGATTCCCCAAACACCGGCGTCGCCAGCATCGTCTTTGTATGCCACCCGGCTCCAGATCACTGGCATGTCATTTTCACGGGCGAGGCGGCTGATCGCGTTGATATATTCAATTTGGCGTGGATCGGTTTCATAAGCGGTCTTGAACAGATCAGTACGGGTATAGCTTTGCTGCACATCAACATTGATGATCGCCAGCTTCTGGCCAAAGCCGAATTTCTTGCGCGCTGGGTTAGCCATGACCGCGTCGAACAATTCGCGCGCGGTCTTGCCATCGTCAATCATTTTTGTTCCGATCAATTCGGTCATGCAATCACCCATAGATTCGACTTTGACGCGGACCATAAACTTGCGTAGTGGCTTGTCGAGCAAAATTTGTCCGGACAACTTTTTGACACAGATAACACGCCATATTCTAACGCTGCCAGAAACGGGCAGATGCGTCCATTACCGCCGCTGTGGCAGCGGCCCCTTGCTGCTGATGGTTCACCAAAGCCCTCGCTCCAGTGCAGAGTATGAAGCTTTGATGCAGCAATGGGCGCCACACTTCACTTGCATCGCCCCCGACACGCCCGGCTTTGGTCAATCCGACCCATTGCCCGGAAACCCAGAAATTGCTGACTTTGCCGATGCATTGAAGGACTTTCTCGACGCGCTTGGGGTGGCACGATGTGCGGCCTATGGTTTCCATTCTGGTGGCATCATCTTGGTCACGGCGATCAAGCGGCATCCACAATTGTTTACCTCGCTTGCTATCGGTGGATATGCAATCTGGACCAAGGCCGAAATGGACCTGTTCAGTGACCGTTACCTGCCCGAATGGCACCCGTCAGACTATGGTGAGCATTTGACGTGGCTGTGGAACCGCATGCTCGAACAAAGCTGGTTCTTTCCTTGGTTTGATATCCGCGATGAAGCCCGACTTAGCGTGGCCCATGCCGACCTTGCTAAGGTTAATCAGGCGGTTTCTGAAATGCTGGATGCAGGCAATGATTACCGCGCTGGCTATGGCGCTGTCTTGCGGGCTCCGCGAGACATTCCTGCGACCGACGCAGCAGTTCCTCCGTGCCTGATCACCGCCTATAATGGCGATCCTCTGCAATCGCATATCGATCGATTGGGTGACATGCCCGCTGGCTGGCGAGCGGCAAAAGTGGATACCCCGCAAGATCATCAAAATGCCAGCCTGGCTTTCTTGCAAGACCATGCGGATGGGGAAACATGTCCAGACTTGAACGAGGATGCAGACGAGGGCTGGTTGCAGATCGATCAGGGCTTAATCCATTGGCGCGGCGAGAGCGGCGCGCAAACGCTAAAGCTGCACCAACCCGCGGGCGAGATTGCTGAGATTGCTGCGGGCGAAGTGGCAATCGATGTGCCGGGGCATGGACTATCGAGCGATTTTGATGATCCTGCCGCCGCGATCGAAACAGCTGCAACAATGCTCGATGCAAAGACCATCGACTGGCCTGATGCGCCATCTGGCGACCTCGACATGCTCTATCCAGACCTTACTCCAGACCGGTTTGGTAGCTATCTATTGCGCGCATGGAGCGCTGCCCGCGCGGAAGCGTTTTTCGATCCGTGGTACTCTGCCCATCCAGAGTGCGCTTTGCCGGTTGACCAAGCCGCCATTGCACCAGTTGCAATCGCCGCACGGGCTCATGCTAGGCTAAAGGCTGGCAACGCTGCGAAAACATATCATAATCTGCTCCGGGAAATGGAGCCTTAAAGCATGGGAGAATTGTCGTGATCGATATTGCCAAGGAAATGCCATTGCTGGCCCGACACGAAGGCGTGTGGGACGGAGTCTACACCTATTTCAATGCTTCAAACGAGAAGATTGACGAGCATAAATCACGCCTGCTGTGCCGAATGTTGACCGCTGAGGAAGGTGGAGAAGAAACTCCCTATCACCAGACAAACCATTACAAATGGGCCGATGGAAAAACCGAAATTCGTGATTTTCCAGCTGAATATCGCGATGGCCGGATCTGGTGGGACAATGACTTGATCCAGGGTTGGGCAGCCGAGGTTCCGCTGGATGAATATAACCGCACAATGATGCTTTATTGGCAGCGCACTGGCGATCCGTCGCTTTATCTCTACGAGCAAATTCAAATATCCGACAATGGTCAGGATCGCTGCCGTACATGGCATTGGATTAGGAATGGAATGCTCGAAACTCGAACAGCAATTCAGGAAAAATTCGTGACCAAGGACTGGCGCGCAATTGATGCTGAGATGAAGGCTGCTGATGAACAAGGTACAGAAGTTGAATTTGGAGGCGGCCCAGGCTTTGGCGGCTAATCGCTAAACCGCCGCCCGGTGCACATGGCAAAGACGCTGTTTGAAAAGATCTGGGATACACATCACGTTGCAGACACTGCGGCTGGTGCATCCTTGATCGCGATCGATCGCGTCTTTTTGCACGAGCGTACCGGTGCCGCCGCGCTCAGACAAATGGCCGAAATGGGTCGGAAAGTCCGCGATCCGTCACGCGTCTTTGCTGTAATGGATCACATCGTAGATACGCGCCCCGGCCGCAGTGATGGCACTTTGATGCAAGGCGGCGAGGCCTTCATCACAGAGACCCGCGCTGCTTGTCGGGATGCCGGTATCACTCTGTTCGATGTCAATGACCGTGATCAAGGCATCGTCCATGTCATTTCACCTGAATTGGGCATTGTCCTGCCCGGTGTTACTTTGGTCGCGCCTGACAGCCACACCTGCACCCAAGGTGCATTTGGCGCGCTGGCATGGGGCATCGGCTCCAGCGAGGCCGAGCATGCGATGGTCACCGGCACCTTGCGGCTCAAAAAGCCCAAGACAATGCGGGTTCGCTTTGACGGAGCGCTACCTTTCGGAGTGACAGCAAAGGATATGGCGCTGCACCTGATCGCGACGCATGGCGCAGGCGGGGGTGCCGATCCAAGCGGCGGATATGCGGTGGAATTCGCTGGCGATGCGGTGACCGCGCTCGACATGGAAGGCCGCATGACCTTGTGCAATATGGCCACCGAATTTGGCGCCATGGCAGGCTTTGTTGCGCCCGATAACAAAACTTATGCCTATCTCTCCGGGCGCAGATATGCTCCGACCCAATTTAACGGTGAGTATTGGTCGCAATTGTGCTCCGATGATGGTGCGGAATTTGACAAAGAGATCGTGATCGATGCGGCAGCCTTAGCTCCAATGGTTAGCTGGGGCACCAGCCCGGAACATGCCATCGCCATCAATGCTTCCGTGGGCAACGGCGCGCAGCGTGTTCACGACTATATCGGGCTTCAGGCAGGAGAAAGTCTGGCAGGAACCCCCATCGATGTCGCGTTCATCGGCAGCTGCACCAACAGCCGCATCTCTGATTTGCGCAGGGCAGCAGCGATCGTGAAAGGCCGGACAATCGCGCCCGGCGTGACGACAGCTTTGGTTGTCCCCGGCTCATCTGCAGTGCGCCGTCAGGCAGAGGCAGAGGGGCTGCACGAAATCTTCTCTGCCGCCGGTTTCGAATGGCGGATGAGCGGTTGCAGCCTGTGCTTTTATGCAGGCGGCGAAGGCTTTCCACCGGGCAGCCGCGTTATCAGCAGCACCAACCGCAATTTCGAGGGCCGGCAGGGTCCGGGCATTCGCACACATATCGCCTCCCCCGAAACGGTTGCGGCCAGCGCGATAGCTGGCACGATTGCCGATCCTCGTGACTTCGCCATAGAAGGAGAGGCTACGTGACACCCTTCCCCCAACCCCTCACCGGCATCGCGGCGCCCTTGCTGATCGACAATATCGACACGGATACGATCATCCCCAGCCGCGAAATGCGCAGCACAGGGCGCGATGGTTTGGCCGATGGAATGTTCGCTCCATGGCGTTATCTAGACGCCGACGCTCGGACTGAAAATCCCGACTTCGCGCTCAATAAGGCTGAGTTCAGGGCTGCAAAAATCCTGATCGGGGGTGCCAATTTTGGTTGCGGCTCGAGCCGCGAGCATGCCGTCTGGGCTCTGGCGGAATACGGTATCCAAGCAATCATTGCTGTGTCCTTCGCCCCAATCTTTCGCAACAATTGCATCCGCAATGGGATCGTGCCGATCATCTTGCCGCGCGATGTTCTGGAACGGATCGCAAGCAAGACCACCACGATTGATTTGGCCGCGCTAGAAGTGCGTCCGCCATCCGAATTACACAACTTTGAAATTGATCCAGAGGCCAAGCAAATGCTGGCCCAAGGGCTCGACGCAATTGATCTAACCCTAACCCAAGCAGACTCGATCGAAGGCTGGACGAATGCCGACCGAGGCTTGCGGCAGTGGGTTTATCTGGGTTCCGAGATGGAGACTTCCGCATGACCGAAATTCTGATTTCCGAGGTTGGACCCCGCGATGGGTTGCAATCGATTGACCGGATCATGCCTCTGGAGGCCAAAAAGCGCTGGATCGCTGCAGAAGCAGAAGCGGGCGTGAAAGAGATCGAAGTGGGCAGTTTTGTGCCGCCCAAATTGCTGCCACAAATGGCCGACACAGCCGAACTGGTGGCATTTGCCAAAGAAATTGAGGGGCTGAATGTGGTCGCTCTGGTTCCCAACGCCAAAGGCGCGATCAATGCGGCCAAAGCGGGCGTTCACGGCATGAGCATCCCGTTTTCCATGTCTGAAACCCATTCGATCAAAAATGTGCGCAAAGACCATCCGGCCATGATCGCGGAAATTGCTGCGTCAGCTGACATCGCTCGCGAGGCAGGCATTCATTTCGCCGTAGGTCTGTCGACAGCCTTTGGTTGCACTATGGAGGGCGCGGTTAGCGAAGATCAGGTCGTGCGACTGGCCGAGCAGGCTGCTGAAACGGGCGCGATGGAGTTTAGCCTGTCCGACACCACTGGCTATGCAGATCCGGCGCAGGTCCGCCGCCTCACACGCAAAGTGAAAGCAGCCGTTGGCGATAATATGCTAACCACACTGCATTTGCACAATACGCGCGGCCTGGGTCTGGCCAATGTTGTCGCGGGCCTTGACGAAGGCATCACTACTTTCGATGCTTCATTGGGCGGATTGGGCGGTTGTCCCTTTGCACCCGGCGCAAGCGGCAATCTGGTGACAGAAGATCTGGTGCTGATGCTCAATTCCATGGGCCTAAAGACCGGGATTGATCTGGATAAATTGCTGAAAGTTCGCGCCATTGTCGAACAGGCTTTGCCGGGTGAGCCAATGTACGGTTTCACCCCGGATGCCGGGCCCATGCTCGATTACCAACAAAGGACCGCAGCATGAGCGGGCAAGAAGCCAAAGTTGGCCCACGGCCGCTTCAGGGCATCACCATCGTCGAGTTCACGCATATGGTGATGGGGCCGACGGTCGGCCATATCCTAGCGGGACTGGGTGCTGAAGTGGTTCGGGTTGAACCGATTGGCGGAGATCGGACACGGCGTTTGATTGGGTCGGGCTCCGGCTATTTCCCGATGTACAACCGCGGCAAGCAATCTATCTGCCTTGATCTCAAAAGCGACGGCGGGATTGCAATCGCCAAGGACCTGATCGCCAAGGCCGACATTCTGGTCGAGAACTTTCGTCCCGGCGCTTTGGACAGGCTTGGACTTGACTATAACAACTGCTCGGCCAGCAATCCCGGCCTGATTTATTGCAGCGAGAAAGGCTTCCTTCCCGGCCCATATGAAAAACGCACCGCATTGGACGAAGTTGCGCAGATGATGGGCGGCCTCGCCTATATGACGGGGCCTCCGGGCCAGCCTTTGCGCGCAGGGGCTAGCGTGATTGATGTGACCGGAGGTATGTTCGGCGTGATCGGCGTCTTGGCCGCATTGGAAGAGCGACATCGCACCGGCAAGGGTCAGAAAGTCACCGCCAGCCTGTTCGAAACAACCACCTATCTGGTCGGACAACACATGGCTCAATTTGCTGTGACAGGGACGCCTGCAGCACCGATGCCCGCGCGTGTTTCGGCATGGGCAATTTACGATGTGTTTGAGACCAAGGACGAGCCGGTTTTCATTGGCGTCGTGACCGATGCTTTGTGGAAGAAATTCTGCAAATTGTTCGCTCTGGATGATCTGTGGGCGAATGAGGCATTTCGTGAAAACAATGCCCGCGTCGAAGCTCGCGATCAAATCATGCCAGTGGTCCGCGCGATGGTGGGTGACATGACCAGCGCAGAGGTAATCGCTAAGCTGGATGGCAGCGGGCTGCCATTTGCGCCAATTGGCCGCCCCCAGGACATGTTTGAAGATCCCCATTTGAACCAAGGCGGGCTGGAAGACGTGACCTTGGCCAATGGTACACAGGTTCGCCTGCCGACCATCCCGTTGGAGATGAATGGCAAGCGCATTGGCAGCCCTCAGGTCTTGCCCACACCTGGATCTGATGCCGGCGCAGTTCTCGAACAATTGGGATATGACGCAGAGACAATTGACGCGATGATCGCGTCAGGGGATGTAGGAGTAAGCTTATGAAGAATAACAAATTTCTGGCGGCTGCAGCTGCGCTATTGATGACGGGCTGTACAGCAGCGACAGACGAACAAGCTACTCAGAAAGCAACTGCCGCTGAACCATCCGAAGCCGGGATCGACGGACCTGCAGAGCGATTGCCAACTGACGTTCGCCGGTCTACCATAATCGTGCGCGACATCGAAAACTCACTGAAATTGTATCGCGACGTGATCGGGCTAGAAGTCAATTACGACACCAAAGTCACCACTTCTGGTGTTGCTCTGCCCGCAGGTGAACCGGGTGCAACTGCACGGCTAGTTTTGCTCAATTCCAATGATGGCTGGGTTGGCTGGATAGGACTGATGGAGTGGGTTGAGCCGGCAATTCCAGCAGGCGATTATCCAACGCGGATGGGACCGGGTGATGTCGTCATTGTACTCAACACCGACGATGTTGAGGGACGCTGCGAGGCGGCCAAAGCCGTTCGCGGCGTAACTTTCACCGCAGAAGCTAGACTGCAAACCTATCCGGGTCGCGATGGCGGGCCAGACATCCGCGTGATGGGGTGCAACTTCTTCGACCCGGACGGAATTCTGATCGAACTCAATCAGATATTGGAATGAGCAGAAGCCAGCTTTGGGTCAAATGACAAAGTCGAGTGGCTGAGGCAGCTTGCTGCGGCTTACGACCATTTTGCCGTGCAGGGTTTCGATTTGCTTGCTGCCTGTCTTCACAAACAGAAACGGCAACAAACCGTGCAGGATGCAAGCGAGGCCACCCGCCATCATGCGTAGCCCAAATCCGGTGGCGTGTTGGAGATGCTCTCCATAAGTCTCGCCGATTGACCGGGGATGCTCAGTGAAAAATCGCTTCATGATCGGGGCCGCTCCATAGAATTTGCGTTGTTTCAAGCATTCTACACCAAGCAAAGTGGGATTTTATCCCAAATATTCTATCATATATCGAATACTCTGATATATTATCCCAATTATGAAAAGTATCGTAGAACTAGATTCGATCGATTGGGCAATCCTGGCGATCATCCAGCGGGACGCATCGCAGCCGGTTCACGCCATCGGAGAAGCGGTTGGCCTGTCGACAAACCCGTGTTGGCGACGGATCCGCCGGATGGAAGATGCTGGCGTTATTGATCGGCGGGTTGCACTGCTCAATCCCGACAAGATTGGCCTCGGCACGACTGTTTTCGTCACCATTCGCACCAACCGCCATGACCAAGAATGGCTGGCAGCGTTTTCAGCAGGTGTTGCAGAGATTGAAGAGATCATCGAATGCCATCGGATGGCTGGGGATATCGACTACATGCTTGTGCTGCAGGTGCGCGATATTGGCGATTATGATCGAATTTATCAGCGGCTCATCAGCAAAGTGCCGAGCCTATCCGATGTCAGCGCCAGCTTTTCCATGGAACGCATGAAGCAGACAACAGCACTGCCCCGTCCGCGCTAATTTCATACGCTAAGATCGGGTCCGTCTATCAGCAGCACTTGGATATCGGCGATGCCTTCGCGCAACTTCTTGGCCTCGGCATATTCTGGGCTGTTCCAAAACGCCTTTGCCGCATCGCGGTCGGACCATTTGGAAATGACCATGGATGCACCATCTCCGAATTCCCCTTCGAGGCATTCTGCTCCGGGTCCACGCAGAATATATTCACCGCCAAACTGGCTGACTAGCTTCGCAGCCGCAGCTCCATAACCAGCAATGAAATGGTCGCGATCGTGGATGGCTGCGGTGACGATCATGTAAGCTGGCATATTAGATGTTCCTCAAACAGTTGGAGACTAAGAGCGCTGATGAGAGTTACTCTCGCTTCAACCGATCGACTATCTCCATGATCGGCTGATCATCGGCTTCAAGAGCCTCGGCGGCCTGTTGATAGCCGCGCATGATCCGCGAGACATATGCGCGCGTTGATAGGCCGCGCTCTTCGCCTTCTGCTCGGGTCGGTTCATACCGTTCGACATCTTCGCGCCTCACAACACCATTTGTATCGAGCAGGCGCTCTATGGTGTCTTGCCTGTCCCGCAAAACCGAGACTTCCGCAACCAGTGCAAACACGGTCGAATATAGCCGGTCTAACGCAGGGTCTTGGAAATAGTCGGGGCGTTTACCCTTGGCGCGTTTGCCGGAACGCGCGATCCAGTCGAGATCATCGCTCATGCGGCCACCGACTGCTTGGCTGGTTTCCAAGCACCATAAGCATTCCAAACGGCGGCGCGGCCAAAATCCTCCTCCGCATCATCAGGTGATGGCGGGAATATCTCCGGGTCGACTACTGCGCGCACCCCAACAGTGAATTGATCATCGCGGTCGAAACCTGCGTCGGCCATGACCTGTTTCAAATCCTGTCCATGCATCGCTGTCCAAAACGGCTCGTTATTATTGAACGCATCCCAATCTCGCATAAACTGCTCAAACAAAGGCATTTCATCCGAATATTGTGGCTGTTCGACGTGGAAGATCAAACCCCCAGGCGCAAGCACGCGGTTCGCTTCACCCAGCAATTTCGGCATCGCTTTAGACGAAAGCTCGTGCAGGAACATGGTGGTCTGCACCCAATCGAATTCGCCGTCTGCCCACTGGGACAAATCCTCGCCAGAGGCTTGGACAAACTGAATGTTGGTGACGCCCATCGCTGCTGCACGCGCCGCGCCATAGCGAAGGCTGGCCCCCGCTGTATCGATCGCAATCACTTCAGCATCGGGAAAGGCTTGCGCAATAGGAACAGCATTGTGCCCAACGGTTGCTCCGATATCCAGCACACGCTTGGGGCTCCAATTGGGATGCTCGCGCTTGACCCAATCTACCACAGCTTGCCCGCCGCCATCATTAAGACCGCCCAAAGCCCCCCCAGTCGTTGCGAACAAGCCGACGTCGTAATTGGCACCCATGGTCACATCACCCGGCAATTCCTCGGTATGATAACCGCCTGGTTGGCAATGGATATCAACCGCGGTCTGATAATGCGGCTGCTCCACCGAAGGATCGAGCGTTAGGAGACCCGATTTTTCGTTGAGTTCATTAGCCGCAGCCGTCAGTTCATCCAATTGGCGCAACACAATCTGCCGTCCATTGTGCTGGCGCATTTCCATCGAATTGCGTTTCAGCGCAGACCACATCTGGTGCCACGGATCTTGGTTCATCGCATCACGGATTTCGTATCGGTGTTCGGGGTCGCGGCCATGTTCGGCGCGAAAAGCGGGCAGGACACGGTTTTCATAGGCTGCCTTGTTTCCTCCGCCCACGGTACCCGACAGGTAGCGATTGAAATGCGTCAAGAAGTTGAACCGCGCGGCTTCGTCAAGCGAAGCGCTGGGCATCATCGAATGCCGTGTCAGCGCGGTGTAAGGTGGTGGTAAATCAGACGCCATAGCAAACCTCAAAAGTTGTCCGGACAAATTTGCCCAGCATCCTCGCTGATGTCAATTGTTATCGGACACTAAAGCTACATCGGGGAGGACAGCATGTCGATCTTGGATAGGAGTTTGCACCACATCAAACATCTCAGTTTCTTGCGCCACATTTCCAGTGTACGATCCAGTAATGAGATTGAGACATATCGAAGTTTTCTACCATGTGTATCGCGAAGGATCGATCAGCGCGGCTGCTCGAAACCTGTTTGTGTCTCAACCGTCGGTAAGCAAGGTTCTGCGGCATGCAGAAGACCAGCTTGGCTTTGCATTGTTCGACCGCCGCAAAGGAAGATTGTATCCAACCGATGCCGCGACCGAGTTGTTTCAAGAAGTTAGCGACATATACGACCGAGTATCAGCCCTGGATCGGACGGCGGATAATATCCGCAATCGGAAAGGCGGACACTTGCGGATTGGGGTTTTGCCTTCTTTGGGATTTGCCATAGCCCCAGCCATGGTTGCGGCCATGCGCGAAGACGACCCCGACGCGAGCTTTGATCTCAGCACGCTGCATAGCGAGGACATTCCCGCAGGATTGATGGAAAAGCGGTTCGATTTGTGCATCGGATTTGACGATGAATTTGACGAACGCATTCGATGCCAAACGATCAATGCGGTCGGTATTGCATTGCTGGCAAAGCGCGGCATGTTTCCCGATGAAACCGAAAGTTTGAGCCCGCGAGATTTGCTCGGCAAAGAAATGATCGGACTGCGCGACAGTGGGCCTGTGGCGGACCGTATCGAATATTACCTCAACAATGCAGGCGTTGAGCTTATCACCGGAATCACCGCCCAAACTTATTATGTTGCCGCAGAACTAGTGAAACTGGGTGCCGGCTTTGCCATTGTTGACGGGTTTACCGCCAAAAAATTTGCCAGCGAGGATGTGCAATCATTCAGGCTAACCGGCTCACCAACCCTCCCCTTCATTGCCATGACATTGCATGAAGATGAGGCAAATGCGCTATCATCGTCCGCGATCACTGCTCTGCGCAATCTGTTCGGCTAGACGCTGGGCGGGAAAGGTTCGCCGCTAGTCGAAAGCCTGCCCCATTCAGAGCGGCTATAACGTAAGGCTATAGCCTGTTCGGCAGAATATTTTGCCAGACTGTTGCACGATACGGCCGATTAAAGTCTAACCGTGACATACTAAGGGGGCGTGGCCTGTTTGAGGAGGCGGGCCATGCAAAACAATCAGGGGAATACAGATGAAAACTGGACTGCGCTTAATCTCATTCGCAGGTGCATCGGTTCTTGCACTCGCAAGTGCCAGCGCTCACGCTCAGGCAAGTGACCCAGCGGCACCGCAAGACGACGCTGACATTAATTCGCAGGGCGCAGCTGAGGCTGGACCAGAGATCATCGTTACAGGCACGCAGATTCGCGGCGCTCAAGTCGATGATGTTTTGCCGGTTACGGTGGTCGACGAGGATCTGATCGATTCCATTGACCCTTCATCAGGGGATGAGATTTTCCGCGCAATCCCGCAGGCAGGCTCGGTTGAGTTTAACGAGCAAAGCACCGCTGGCGGCGTAAACGGCGCGCGCGGCGATATTGCTTCGATCAATTTGCGCGGGTTGGGAACCGGTAACACGCTGCTGCTGATCAATGGTCGGCGCATGTTGCTCAACCCAGGGTTTCAAACAGAGCTGTTCGTGCCCGTCGTTTCGCCAGACACCAACACAATCGCGCCAGGCAGCGTTCGCCGGGTCGAGGTTCTGCGTGACGGTGCATCCGCCGTTTACGGAGCTGATGCCGTTGCCGGCGTGGTCAATACCATCCTGCGCGGCAATCGTAATGGTGGTTTCCTTCAGGCCAATGTCCGCGCCTCTGATGGAACCGGTCTTTTAAACTATCGTATCAATGGCGGCCTTGGGTTTGATTTTGCCGACGGACGCGGAAATCTAACCGTTTATGGCGGCTATTTCTACGAGAATGGACTGCGAGCTGAAGATCGCCCTTACTCCGCGTCGAGCGATTTGCGCCCCTTCCTTGAGGGCACCGAATTTGAAGGCGATACTCAGTTTGACAACCGCTCAATCAACTCCCCTTGGGGAGCGTTTGATATCCAGGGCAGCAGCGCAACATCTTCCAATACCACCGACTTGCGCGACGATGATTTCCACCTTCAACCGTGTGCCCTGTTTGGTGCCAATGGAGCAGCGGACAGCGACGGTCGCGTCATCGATCTGGGCAACGGAATTTGCGCGGATAATGGCGGCACAATTGACCGTGACTTGCGCTACAACATTGGCGGCGATCGTTTCCTCTATTCACAAAAGAAACGGTACAATGCCCAGGCACTGTTCAAATATGAACTGAGCGACTCTGCTGAATTCTATTTCGAGGGGTCATACTACCGTTCGGAAAACTTCCGCGAGCGCGAGCAAAGCACGATGTTGAGCGCAGTACCTTTGGGTATCGAAGCAACAGCGTATTGGAACCCGCTTGGCGCGACCACTTTGGCGGATGGTTCGCCCAACCCCAACCGTGTCAACAACGGCATTGGTTCGGGCGTTTCCGATGCCGGCAGAGATTTGCTGATTGAGGATTATCGGTGGATCGATGCGGGCCCACGCTTGGGCTCTGTGACAAAAAACGAGTTCCGTCTGGTGGCTGGTCTGCGCGGCGAGATCGGCGGCTGGGATTATGATACCGGCTTCCTGTATGCTCAAGCTAATACGACTGACCTTACCCGCAACCGTATCTCGAGCACATTGGCCCAAGATGCGATCAATCGCACCGATGCGACGGCTTACAATCCGTTCAACGGCGGGTGTTTCACGACCGAGTTTGGCACCAACAGCAAGGACTGCACGCCCAACTCGCAAAGCGTGATTGATGACATCACCATTGACGTTTTCCGTAAAGGCGAGACAACATTGGCTCTGGCAGATCTGAAGATTTCGCGGCCAGATTTGTTCGAACTTCCCGCTGGCGGCGTTGGCATCGCAACTGGAATCGAATTCCGCCGCGAGACATTCATCGATGACCGTGACTCCCGGCTGGACGGTACGATCACCTTCACCAATGCTGTGAATGGCGACACATTCGGCAGCGATGTCATGGGCTCCAGCCCATCTCCAGACACCAGCGGCAACCGGGAGGTCTATTCGGCCTTCGCTGAAGCCTTGGTCCCGCTTGTTTCTGACGATATGGACATTCCGCTGGTCAATTCACTGGAATTGCAGCTGGCTGCGCGGTTCGAAGAATTCTCCGATTCGTCGAGCGCATTTGTCCCTCGTGCCGCGCTTGCGTGGCGCCCGTTTGAGGACCTCCTGTTCCGTGGTGCATGGTCGCAAGGTTTCCGCGCACCAAACCTGATTCAGATCAATGATGCAGGTACGACCCGGTCCAACTCAGTCGTGCAGGCGGTCGAATGCGTCGCCGAAATTATCAAGGGTGACGAGGATGATGTACCGGATTGCGGCACGAGCGGTACGATCGATTTCCGGTCTGGTGCTGCCAATTTGGACCCGGAAGACACCGAAAGCATCAACTTTGGTGTGGTCCTGACCCCAAGCTTCATCCCCGGCCTGACCTTAACGGCAGATTATTGGCAGGTTGAACAAGAAGGCATCATTGGCATCTTCGGCAACCGCAATTCGCTATTGCTCGATTTGCTCCTGCGCCTTCAAGGCAGCTCCAATCCTAACGTAGTCCGCGATGCACCGGATGCGGGGCAAATTGACCTATATTCTGGCACAGGGATCAATCCCGCTGGTGACATTCAGCAAATTCTGAATCCCTATCGCAATTTGGATGGGCGCAAGTCCGAAGGTCTCGATTTTAGCGTGATGTATGAATTCCCGACCAGCTTTGGCGATTTTGACATTCAGCTGAACGCGGCACGATTGATCGGATTTGAGCAACAGGCAGGCGCTGATGCCGATTTGCTGTTTACTGAGCTGACACCAGCGCTTGAGGCGATCCCTGAACTCTCGGTCAGCGATGTTGCCGCATTGGCACCGTTTGGTTTCGGCGAGTTGGTGGAAATTGACGGACGCCCAAAATGGCGCGTTTCTGGCTCGCTTGCTTGGGAAAGCGGTCCGGTACGGGTCAACTTCTTTGGTCGCTATGTCGGCCAAGTGTTTGATCCCGGTGCGCAACAGGACGATACAGCTGAATTCTTCCGAGTGGACGACTGGTTCACACTCAATTTCGGCATCAGCTACACCGTTGATAACGACACTGCGCTGGACGGGACCCGCCTGCGCTTTGGTGTGAACAACATCATGAACGAAGCACCGCCGCTCGCCGATGAAAGCTTCGGCTATTACGGCAGCCTGCACAGCGGTCGTGGACGGCAGTTCTCGGTTGATATCCGCAAGAACTTCTAAGCTTTCTGAGGGCCACGGTGGAGACATCGTGGCCCTTTGCAATTTTCAAACACGCGAAGGGAACATGACCGATGCGCATGCACCTGATGAGTATTGCCCTAACGGCTGCGTTTGCTTGCTCCTTTTCCCCCGCTCTGGCGGCAGATGATGCCGTTGCTACCTCGTCTTTTCAGGCTTCTGCTGATGTATGCAGCACAAGGCTCGCGCGGATTGATAAGAGCTTTCCAACCGGTGCCTATGCGCAATGCAAAACCACAACTAAGAAGCATTTCAAACTGACCATCTCCCCAGAAGACGATGGCGATATCAATTGCAGCGCATGGTACGCATTTCGTGTCCAGGCCGAACGCAAGACCCGGATCAAGGTCGATCTAAACTATACCAAATGCGGACATCGTTACTGGCCCAAGACCAGCACGGATGGGGTGAATTGGACCTTCATGCTACCCAAACATGTGGCTATCGAGGGCGAGCGGGGCGAACGCACGGCGCGCCTCACTTTGAAAGTGGGAAAAGAGCCGGTTTTTGTCGCCGCCCAAGAGATATTCCCTCCTTCGATTTATGACGCATGGCTGGCGGAGCGCCAAAAGGCATCCTTTGCTACGGTTTCTATGCTCGGCAAGTCCGCGCATGATCGCCCAATCAAACTGCTAAGGATCGCACAGCCAGATACTGAGCAGCGCGAAACAATTGTGCTTGTCGGACGACAACACCCTCCCGAGGTGACAGGCGCGTTGGCTATGCTGCCCTTTGTCGAGACAATTATGGGCGATAGCGATCTCGCCATAGCCTATCGCGCTCGATTTGAGACGCTGGTGGTGCCACTGCTCAATCCCGATGGGGTGGTTTATGGTCACTGGCGCCACAACACCGGTGGGGTCGATCTCAACCGTGATTGGGGTCCTTTTACTCAGCCCGAAACCACATTAATGCAGGGTTTGCTGGAAGGCATTGAAACCGACCCTGAGCGGGACATGCGCGCGCTGATCGATTTTCATTCGACCGGTCGCGATGTGTTCTACACCATCCCTGATGAACTCCCGACCGACCCGGAATTGTTCACCAAGAAGTGGTTGGAAATCTATCAAACCCGAATGCCGGGTTATGATGTGAACCGTGATGCTCGTCATGCAGAGGGTCGCCCGATTTCCAAAGCGCATGCGTTCGATGTGTACGGCGCACCAGGCATCACATTCGAGATTGGCGACGAAACCGATCGGCAACTGATCAAGCGTATCGGCCGCGAATCCGCGATTGCGATGATGCAGGCCTTGTTAGATACACCTTTGCCATCATCACCCCTCAGTTCTGGCGATCAATGATCCATCGCGGCTTTTACCTTGCTCCGATTGCTCTATTAGCTGCGCTATCGGCCTGCCAAACCGCGCCCTTACCTCAAATTACCGACCGCAAACCTGCCAATACGATTATTTTGGGTGGTGAAGTCTTCGATGGTTCGGGTGCGCCCGGCGTGATGAGCGATGTGGTGCTGAATGACGGCTTGATTGCCTACATTGGCTCCGACGCAAGCAGTCGCTTCATTGCCAAGACTACGATTGATGCAGATGGGATGATCGTATCACCGGGTTTCATCGATCCGCACACTCACGCGGGCTCTGATCTTGCATCGAGCAACGCGAAGCGTCGCGCCAATCTGCCCTTCGCTTTCCAAGGGGTAACAACAGTCGTTGTCGGCAATGATGGTGACGGAAAGCCAAGCATCGCGGCGCTGGCAAAGTCAGCCAGCGACAATGGTATCGGAACGAACGCGGCCTATCTGGTTGGGTTTGGCCCCGTGCGCAAAGCCGTTCTGAACACAGAAAATCGAGCGCCCTCCTCCGCCGAACTTGACCAGATGAAAGCGATCACCCGGGCTGCAATGTGCGAGGGTGCATGGGGCTTTTCAGCCGGGCTTTATTACGTCCCGCAAAGCTACTCGCAGACGGACGAAGTCGTTGCGCTCGCCACAATCGCGGGCGAATTGGGCGGATATTACGACACCCACATGCGCGACGAGAGCACATATAATGTGACTGTGACCGGCGCGCTGGCGGAAACTTTGCAGATCGGCCATCAGGCCAATATCCCGGTGCACATTGCCCATATCAAGGCACTGGGGCCAGCCGTTTGGGGCCATAGCGCAAGAATGATCGCTATGGTTGAAGATGCGCAGGCCGCTGGCCAGCGCGTGACAGCTGATCAGTATCCGTGGGAAGCATCGGGCACGCGCATTTCGAACGCGCTTGTTCCACGTGAAGCATTGGAGGGCGGCTTGCCAGCGTTGCGCGCACGGCTTGTCGACCCCGCACAGCTCGCCTCCATTCGAGAAGGCATGGTCCAAGCAATTGAGCGGCGCGGCGGTGCGGACCGTTTATTGATAACCGGGCAACTTTCCGGATCGGATGCACCAATAGGCAAGACACTGGCTGAATTGGGTCAGATGACGAATAGAGAGCCGGTGGATGCAGCGATCGCAGTCTTACTGAGTGGGGATGCCCGGCTCGCATCTTTCAATATGAATCCGGCCGATATCGCTGCATTTGCGCAGCAGGATTGGGTCGTATCGGGGTCCGACGGATCCAATGGACATCCGCGCAAATATGGCAGTTTTCCCAAGGCCTATCGCGATTTGGTAAATGGCGAGGCCGGGATGAGTATGGCGCGTTTTATCCGGCGTTCCAGCGGTATGACCGCAGATATTGTCGGGTTGAATCGCCGCGGTTATCTGAAGCCAGGCTTTCACGCTGATGTATTGGTGTTTGACCCCGAAAACTTTGCTCCGAATGCCAATTATGCCGCCCCGCGCGAATTCTCCAGCGGGGTTGAGCATCTCTATGTCAACGGAGTGCCTGTCATCACCGATGGAACCTACACTAAGGCGCTTCCTGGCAAGCCGCTATTGAAGGATACCCAATGCTAAAAGCCTGGTTCAAAATCAAACTGTGGCAACGCGTCTTGGGCGCATTGGTTCTGGGCATTATCGCCGGCCTTTATCTGGGCGAAGCGGCAGAGAGTATCCGCTGGGTCGGTGATCTGTTCATTCGCGCTATCCGCATGCTGATCGTTCCGTTGATATTCTTCTCGCTCGTGTCGGGCATTGCTGCCCTTGGCGATTTGAAGAAATTGGGCAGCGTGGGCGGGAAAGCGCTGGGTCTATTCCTGTTCACGGCGCTGGCATCGATCACGCTCGGCCTGACCATGGGGACGATCTTCGAACCCGGCGTTGGGCTCGATATTATTCTCGATCCCGGCGCAGAAATCCAACAACCGCCTGAGCTTAGCTGGACCGAGCGGCTGCTTGCGCTGATTCCTGAAAACCCCGTCATGACCATGGCCGAGGGTCAGATTCTGCCGCTGATCATATTTGCGGTCTTGTTCGGAATCTCGCTGCTGATGGCCGGGAAAGAAGCCGCTCCGATTGTCAAAATCGTTGATGCTGGTGCGGCTGTCATGCAGCAAATGACCATGATCGTTATGGAGCTGACCCCGTTCGGTGTCTTCGCCCTGATGGCATGGGTCACAGGGACATTCGGGTTCGAGGCATTGGCCCCATTGGCGACAATGGTTGCGCTCAATTACGCTGGGTGCTTCATCATCATTTTGGTGGTCTATCCGCTCATCCTGCGCACCATAGCAAAACTTCCGATCATCGATTTTTATCGCGGGATATTTGATGCACAAGCCGTGGCGTTTTCAACCGCGTCCTCTAACGCAGCCCTGCCCGTCACTCTGCGCTGCGTTCAGCGTAACCTTGGCGTATCGCGCTCGGTCTCAAGCTTTGTGATCGCACTTGGCGCGACCATCAATATGAACGGCACGGCCATGTATCTCGGCCTGGTGGCAGTGTTTGGCGCGCAATTGTTTGGCATAGAACTGACGCTGACATCCTATCTACTCATCGCTGTTACCGCGACGTTGGGATCGGTCGGCGCTGCCGGTATTCCCGGCTCAGGCCTGATCATGATGGGTCTCGTGCTCAGCGCTATCGGAGTGCCGTTGGAGACAATCGCCTTTGTCGCTGGGATCAACCACATCATGGATATGATGCGTACGATGACCAATGTGACCGGCGATGCCACAGTGGCGGTGGCGGTCGGCCGCATGGCGGGTGAGATCGATGTCGAGGAATACGAATCCGCCGACGATATTTAGGGCTCAATCGGTCAGTCGCTCAATATATCGGCGATCCGCTCGCCCGATCCCATCGCCAATGTCCACCCTAGCGCGCCATGCCCGGTGTTGATGGCAAGCGCCTTGCTGGCGCGGCGAATGATCGGCTGTGAATTTGGCGTCGCGGGGCGCAGTCCTGCCCAAAATTTGCCAGCCTTGTCGTAATCACCAGCACTGGGCAGACACTCACGGGCAGCATTGATGAGCCACTCAATCCGTTGCTGATCAATGGCACGGCAGGCATTTCCCAGTTCGGCGATGCCAGCTACACGAATCCGCCCGCCCAGCCGCGTCATTACCAGCCTACGTTTGCCATCGGTTACGGATATCCGCGGTGATCCTTCGGTCAGCGGCATCTCAAACGAATATCCCTTCATTGGCTGAACAGGGACGGCGTGACCATGGGGCCTCAGCAGCCGATTGCTGTCGGTCGCAGCGGCAACGATGGCGATGCCCGCGTTGTGCACTTCGCCATTATCCAAAGTCACCTCTGCTCGTCCCTTCACTTCATCAACGCGCGTGACCTCGCGGCCAAAATGCACATCCACCGGATATTCGCGGGTCAGGATATTCAGCAGCTCTTGGCTGAACAAAAGCGGATCCGCGACGATTTCAGATGGGGTTGAGATAGCGCCTATTACCCCTACATCCAGCGTGGACAGAGCTGGGTCCAGCTGGGTCAATTCTTGGCGATCAAGTATAAATTGCTCGTATCCCGCATCGCGCTTGAACGCTTGTAGGCTTTTCGCCTGTTTGTGATCCTTGTCCGAATAGAGAAGATGAATTTTCCCCGCGACCCTGTGGTCAAAGCTGAGCTCATGTCGCTTGCGAAGATCATCCATCGCACGGCTCGATTGCTTGGCCAGATCCAACACTTCAAGCGTGTTCTTCCGGAATTTCGAACGGGTACAGTTTAGCGCAAACTGGGCCAGCCAACGCAGATAATCAGACCCGCCAGAAAGACGAAATGACACGCCACCTTTGCCTGCGAAAATCCGCGGTAATGCAGCCACGGTTGCCGGGCTGCCCAATGCATCCGTATAACAATAACTCAGCTGTGCTCCGTTGGCGTGGCTGGTCTCCATTGCGGGGCCGTTTGCACGGTCAACCAAGGTTACCCTCCAGCCGCGCCGAGCAAGCGCATAGGCAGAGCTGACGCCGACAACGCCCGCGCCGATGATGATCGCGCTCTTCCCCAAATTTCTGCCCCCGAAAGATCGTTTCACTGTGACAGTGAAGCGCGCACCATTTTGGCACCATGAGCGATTGACGCGGCGACCATAAATGCGGTCTATGGGTAGGCAGGGGGGAGCACTATGTCAGCAATTTCTGGAAAACGCATATTTGCAGCCAGCGCGGTTGCGCTAAGCCTGTTGGCCTCGCCCGCAAACGCAGAAAGTTGCCGGGTAGGTGCGGTACGCGATTTGTTCGCATACGAAGGGCAAACGCAGATAGTTCTGGATGTTGAGGCCGCCATGGCGCGTGCTCAAGCGACGCATGGCGTCATTCCAGCAAAAGCTGCTCAAGACATCACCAGCAAAGCCCGTGTAGAGCTGATCCCGCAAGTTCAATTCGATGCAGCCTATAGTATCGTCAATCATCGTATGGTCGCATTGCTCAATGTGTGGCGAGGCAGCTTGAGCGATGCTGGCGACCAATATGTCCACTTCGGCGCTACCACAGTCGATATTTACGGCACGGCAACAGTGATCCAAATCGATCGATCGTTGCAGACGTTGGACGGCTGCATGGTCAATGCCATCGGCACAATGTCCTCCCTTGCCGCTGCGCATATCGGAACGCCAATGATCGGGCGTACGCTGGGCCAGCATGCTCAACCGATTACCTTTGGCAAGAAAGTCAGCGCGTGGATTGGCGAATATGCACGGCATCGAGAGCGCATTGCTGAACTTCGCGCCCGCGTGATCAGATCTGCCTCGCTCAAAGGCCCGGTGGGCAATTATTCGGGCCTTGGTGACCAAGCAATTGAGGTCGAGCGCAGCTTTGCCAAGGAATTGGGCCTAGACGGATCCGAGCTGGCGGATTGGAGCGGCACGCGCGATGTCATTGCCGAATATGGCATGGTATTGGGACTGATCGCACGGTCACATCAACGCATCGGCCAGGAGCTGTTCCTGCTGCAAGGAACCGATATTGGTGAAGTGCGCGAAGCTCAGCGAACCGGTGTGGTCGGATCCAGCTCGATGCCGCATAAGCGCAATCCGCGAGCGCCCGAGCGGCTGGTCCATGCAGGCCGGATCATTCCAAGACTGGCTGAGGTGTTGGGCGACGATGTCGTCAATCTGTTCGAGCGGGACAACACGTCGCGCCTCACTCCGATTATCGAAGATATTTCGATTGCTTCTGTCGATGCCGCACGCAGGCTGAACAGCCTCCTCGCCGGGCTGGAAGTGGATGAAGCGCGATTGCTCAGCAATATTGATCGCACGCGCGGATTTGCCATGTCACAAAGGGTCGCTCTGGCACTATCCCAGCACATGCGGCGCAAGGACGCAGAACAGCTGACCAAAGCTGTTATCGCCGATGCCGTTCGAGCGGATATTGACTTTATTGATGCCTTGCTGGCCGACCCAAAAGTCACCGCGCATCTGGATCAGGCGCAATTGACGCGATTGCTCGATCCAACAATTATCGGCGCACCTGCGATTGAACAGGTGGAGCAAATCATCGCCGAAGCGCAAGCAGACGGAGCAAGCCAATAGCTGACCAACAAAATTTGCGCTCAGCCAAGGCGATTTGGACATTCCGTCTTGGCGGATTGGCCGCCGCGATGTTGGTCTATATCCTGCTCGCCCCCGCCGAATTGTCGGCCGACGCACGCATTGTTGCTGCGATCGCTGCGTTGATGGCAGTTTGGTGGATGACTGAGGCGGTTCCGTTGGCTGCCACGTCGCTGCTGCCCATCATTCTTATTCCGGCTCTGACTGAGCGCAGCGTCGGAGAGACAACCGCATCTTATGCCAGCCCAATTGTGTTCCTTTTTCTGGGTGGTTTCTTGATCGCGATTGCGATGGAGAAGTGGGGCCTGCATCGCCGGATTGCATTGTGGACCCTGAGTAAGGTGGGGATTTCTCCCCGGCGGATTGTGCTCGGTATGATGCTGGCCACTGGGTTCCTTTCCATGTGGGTGTCGAACACAGCCACCACTTTAATGATGCTGCCAATCGGCTTTTCCGTGCTTGCACTGGTGTCGGGTCGAAGCATGGCAGAAGGGGCGCCCATTTCTGACACAGAAGCCGATCCCGAAGTGACAAATTTTGGAATTTGCTTGGTTCTAGCGATCGCTTGGTCGGCCAGCATGGGAGGATTGGGCACATTGTTGGGCAGTCCGCCCAATGCAATCATTGCAGGATATGCGAGCGACGAACTGGGCATTGATATCGGTTTCGTTGACTGGATGATGCTCGGCCTGCCTCTGGCCATCACATTCATCGGGATTGGCTGGGTGCTCATGACACGGGTGCTCTACCGATTTGAATTGGACGAGATACCCGGCGGTGAGAAGCTGATCGAAGGAGAAATCGCCAAGCTGGGATCGATGTCTCAAGGTGAAAAGATGGTTGCTCTGGTATTTGGCGGAGCGGCATTCTTGTGGATTGTGCCCGGTCTGCTGTCCGAACTGCCTGCATTTTCCGCCGCCGCGCCTTTGCTTGGCGGGTTGAGCGATGCAGCTATTGCAATCGCAGCAGGCCTCGCCCTGTTTATGCTTCCTGGCAAAGGCCGCAATCGAATGGTGCTGGACTGGGATGATGCCGAGCGCGGCCTGCCGTGGGGCGTATTGCTATTGTTCGGTGGCGGCTTGAGCCTTGCTGGCGCGGTTGCTGGCACCGGATTGGATGACTGGTTCGGACAACAGGTTTCTGGCCTTGCCACCCTGCCCACTGTGCTGATCATTGCATGCGTAGTCGCGATTGTGTTGTTCCTAACCGAAGTTACCAGCAACACAGCAACCGCCGCTACATTCATCCCGGTATTGGGAGGCGTGGCCATTGGTGTAGGAATGGACCCGATGGGCTTACTTGTGCCAGCAGCCTTCGGCGCAACTTGCGCATTTATGCTCCCGGTTGGAACCCCGCCCAATGCCATCGCTTTCAGCACCGGCGTTGTCACAATACCGCAAATGGCGCGCGGTGGCTTTGTTCTGAATCTGGTCGGGATAGCCTTGATCACAGGCTTTGTTTATTGGCTCGGCGGTTGGGCGATGGGTCTGATCTTCACTTAAGGTAGATCATTCGACCAGATCAAATGATCCTGCCGCAATTCCGCGATTTGAGTGGGCAACACTCGGAATCACGCGCAGCGACCACCCAAAATCCCAACTGTTCTTATCAGCAAGGTTTTTGGCAGCATCGTAAAATGCTTGCCCGCGCGCAAAGCGGTGCTGCCCTTGCAACATCGCACCTTCACTTCGATTAAGCGATTTATGTTCGGTATCAATATCTTGGTCGCCCAGCAGAATGACGACATCTTTGGCCAATATCTTGCGCAAATCCTCTTGCGCAACAAGCGTGCCTCCCAGGCCAAAAGGAAACTCAATTTTCTCGTCAACAAATGTGTACCAACCAGCATTGGCTGCCAAATATCGTTTGGCCCGATTGTCCGGTTTCATCATCAAAAATCGATGGACAAATTGCGAGCCCGCCGAATGTCCGAAGATGGTGTAGCGGCTCTGCTTGCCGTTCAGTCTGCGGACAACATCATCGAAGATTGGCTCGATGGCGGAAAAGCCCCACCTGCCCTCGTCACGCAGTTCACCTGTTTCGGAATCATACATCGCGCCCAAATTATAACCGAGTGAACCAGCGAAATCCTGACGCGAAAATTCCGGCGCAACGATGATGAAGCCACCTCTGTCTGCTTCGTCGATCCATTGATCGCGATATCGTTCCGGATCTCGGCGTGCGCCGTGCATCACAAATAATATAGGTGCATTTTTACGGTCGATTGTATCGGGCACATATGTCCAGACAGGCAGGTCAGGCCCTGCCCAGTCGGAAAATTCAAAGCGATCAGTTCCAACCGAGAGTGCGCTCTCATCCGACAACTCAGAAGTCATAGGCTCGGCTGCTCTTTGTGCGTAAGCCGGATAAGTACCGCCTAACGATAGCAAGCAAGCCAACGCCACACCTATCAATGCAAGCGCAATGAATAGACCTACTTTTCTTTGCTGCCCGCTAACCCGCATTGTGTTTTACCTTTCGGACCAGATATACTTGCATGCACAGGCTCGCCAAGCCCTACAGGCCTCGTTCCTCATGCCATGAGGTTGCCACTCAGCCAAGGCGGTTGAGCAGCTTTCCTTGTTAAGTCTGGCGGCCAGTTAGGTTGCCGTCAGAGTTGAAGTGATTGTGGACGTTGGCGCGAACCAAGGCGAACTTCTATAGCGACTTCATTTGCCGAAATCGCAGTTTGGTTCGTTCTAGTCGTCGAAAGGGCGGACTCCTGTTTTCAGCTCGGCTCGACGCTTTTTGACGCAGTGCGCAAGAACTTCGTCCCCATGATCGACGGCAAGCCACAGATAATATTTTTCGCCGTTGATCTTTACGAACACCTCATCAACGAGCCTTACCACCATGGATCATATCTCAGTTAGGTGCGCTGACCCTGACCAAGGCAAACTGCCGGGACAATTGCCCTGAAGTGCCATTCGAAGTGGCCCCGTGTTGCTTACAGGACACAGCATGACAGCATGAACAATGTTTCTTGAGTAACAAAACTTGCTCTTTATCCGCAATTGATGTTCTTATCTGCTGGGGACTGGGATTCTAAGGCGGCAATGGCCGCTTCGGTAATTCAATTGGATTGGTGCTGACAAATGTCAGCCCGACAGGGGAAAATCTTATGAGTAAATTTAGTGGTTTCTCGAACCGTCGATCTGCCCGTTGGCTCGCCAGCGTCGGAGCTTCTGCGTTGACAATAACGATGGCTACTCCTGCGATTGCACAAGATAGTGAGCAGAGTGACGAAGATCAGGTTGTCACAATCGACAGCGAAAGCCCTCAGGTAGAAAGCGAAGGAGCAATCGTTGTCACTGGTTCGCGTATCCGACGCAATGAAACGACCAGCGCTTCGCCTTTGACAATCATTGACCCCAACTTGCAGCGCAAGCAGGGCCTGAATTCGGCAGCAGAGATCATTCAGCAATCACCAATTGCCAATGGCTCCACACAGATCACTTCTGCGATTTCGGCGAACACCATTTCAAATGGCGGTCCGGGTGCTCAGACTGTTTCCCTGCGTGGATTGGGTGCAGAACGAACGCTGGTTCTCCTGAATAGCCGCCGAGCTGGTCCTGCTGGTACCCGCGGCGCCGTGTCGGCATTCGACTTGAACGTTCTTCCTGGCATCATAATTGAGCAGGTCGATGTTTTGAAAGACGGTGCCTCCTCCATCTACGGTTCGGACGCTGTTGCGGGCGTTGTCAACATCCGCACAAAGAAGTCGACTGATGGGCTTGAGTTTGATTTCTTCCGCTCTCAGACCTTTGAATCGGGCGGCGAAGAAACCAGTGTTAGCCTTGCATGGGGCAAGGAATTCGAACGTGGCCATATCATGTTGGCTGGCGATTATTACAAGCAGAACGAGCTTCAGCGGCAAGATCGTGATTTTCTTGGTTGCCCCCAAGACTATGTCTTCAGCGAAGATGGTCAGCGTCGACTCGATCTGACTGATCCACGCACCGGTGAACTTGGCTGCCCGGACGGCACTTTGTGGGGCCACGTTTGGACGTATTTCTCGGACAATCTGCAGGATCAGGACCCGAACTTTTTTAACCCAACTATCGTTTCTTTGCTCCAGTTCAGCTACGGAAATGATAATCTTGGCAATTTCATTCCACCTCCCGGCCCTGCGGTTAACCCAGGCAACGTAATCGCGCCTCCTGGTTGGTTCGCGGTAAGCTACGAAGATCCGAATGCCTATATTCTGGCCAATGCCTACCACCCGTTTGAGCAGGCGAGCACAGTTATTCCTGAGACCGAACGCTTCACGATTTTCGGTGATGCGGCATTTGAACTGACCGATGGCATCGAAATCTATGCGGAAGGCCTGTTCAATCGTCGGGAAACCTACATTGACACCTACTCGCAGTTCTACAATTTCGGCTACACGGACTTGTATGCTCCAGGTGATCTGGATGATCCGTTCCTAGGTTGGTCATCTTTCGGCGGACAGGGCGCATTCATTAGCCCGACCGGTATTCTCGACCAATACGACAATTGGATTGATGTCGATTATTACCGCGGCGTCCTTGGGGCGCGTGGCGATCTGAGCGATCGACTCTCATACGACGTCCATGCCCAGTATAGCCGGTCTGAAGGTAAGTATACTCTGCAGCAAATCCTGCAGGATAGTATTACTCAGCAGACTGATCGTGCCTATGGCTACGGTTGCTCTGGACTGTTTACGGCTATCGAAAACAAGCCTTGCTTGCAGATCAACTGGGTTGATCCTCGGGTGATGGCCGGTGACCTTACGCCTGAAGAAGTCGACTATTTGGTCGATGAGGAAACTGGCGTCACGGTTTACGAGCAAGTGTTTGCTGAGGCTTCAATTTCTGGCGAGCTGTTTGACATGCCTGCAGGCCCGTTCGGGTTTGCGGCAGGTGCAGTTATCCGGCGCGACGAAATTGACGATACGCCCGGTGATATCACTTATGCGCTGACGCCTGGTGGTGATCCGAACAATCCGGACGACTATGTCGACAACGGATTTGCGAACAATTTCTCGTCAACACCCACTCGCGGGCGGACAACGACGAAAGAAGCCTTTGCCGAAGTCAACATTCCGCTACTTGCTGATGAATTCTTGGTGCAGAGCTTGGAAATCTCAGCTGCGGCTCGTGTCACCAATGTGAGCGCGACTGCTCCTGATGGGCGCAGCGCTTCTAGCAATGGCAACTGGACCTATAAACTCATGGGTAGCTGGCAAGTCAGCGACTGGCTTCGGTTCCGCGCGACCTATGGCACATCTTTCCGTGCGCCAGCGTTGTTTGAGCAATTCCTTGGCAGCCAGTCGAGCGGAGCGCGTCAACGCAACGTTGATCCTTGTGTCCGTTGGCAGGAACAGTTGGATGACGGGACGATTACTCCAACCGTTGCCCAGAACTGCCAGGCAGATCAAACCTTCCTGAACGGCCCAGCGGCCGGCATTCCGTTTGACCATACAGGTGCTGGTATTCAGGTTACTGTGAATACATCCGGTGGGCTTGGCGTGCTTGAACCAGAGACTTCGCAAGCATTGACTGCGAGCATGATCCTTACTCCGACATTCAGCTTTTTGCCGGATACGGATATCGCGCTCACAATCGACTATTTCGATATCACAGTAGAGGACGAGATTTCTCAGTTGGATCCTTTCTCGATCGTATACAACTGCTACGATTCTGTGAATTTCCCGGATAGCCCGTTCTGCTCGTTCTTCGAACGCGGCCAGGATGGTGATGCTAACAATATCCGCTTCGTGAATCGTCAGTTCATCAATATTGATCAGCAGTCGAATGAAGGGATCGATTTCACCCTTCGCGTGAAGCACGATTTTGGTGACTTGGGTGAATTGTCTTTGCTGGGTCAAGCTACATTGCAGCTGAAGGATAATATCTTCACGTTCGGTGATGACCGCAATGCAGATGATCCTGACAACTTCCTCAACGGGCAAGTTGGTGATCCGAAGTTTACCGGAAACATGATCGCGACCTGGGAGAAGGACAATACGACCCTTCTCTATGGAGTGACCTTGATCGGCAAATCATCGAGTGTTGAACAATACGAGTTCGACTTTGGCGGATTGTGTAACCCAACCCCATCGTTTGAAGTTGTCTATGGTGAGGCTTACTGTGTCGTGCCTCGCACCGATGCTGTGTGGTATCACAATGCTTCGATCACACAGAGCTTTAGCGACGATCGCTTTGAAGTCACATTGGGTATTGCGAACCTGTTCGACACGGCTCCGCCGCAAGTCTCAGGCCTCGTAACACCATTTGCAAACGTGCCACAGGCGTCACAGTATGACTTCCTGGGTCGACGTGCGTTCTTGCAAGCTCGCGCTAAGTTCTAAGCCGAGCTACTTCGCAACAAAAAGGGGCGGCGGGCTGTGCCTGTCGCCCCTTTTTGTTAGCATTGCGAATGGTCTTGGTATAAAATTTGCCTGCTATGCAAAGCATTCATCTCAAGCCCGACGATCTGGACGAGCAGGCCCGCGCTTTTCGACAGGCGAGGCTTGAGCGTCCGCTCTTTCTGAATTCTGTCCCCAAGTCGGGCAGCCATCTGCTGCGGAACATTGTCCGCATGTTCGTTCCAGTGGAACAACAATATAGTCGCGACTTTATCCAATACGGAAATCTTCGGGACCACCTCGCCGCATTTGACGGTCCACCGGCTAAGCTCAGCTGGGGACATCTCTTTCACTCAGATATCTCGGCCATTTCGACCAGTGCAGCGCGCAAGGTGCTACTTGTGCGTGACCCCTATGACTGGGTTCTATCCAAGGCGCGATTCATGCTGTCGGACGAGTTTTCCGGTGACCTTGATATGTTGAAGAATGGTTCAATCAGCGCGGAAGACCTGATCAGCATGGTCATTTTTGGTATTCCGCGTACATTGCCAGCTCTGAAGGAGACTTACACCCACAACGCGGTTGCCTGGCTTGGACCAGAGGTTCACTTAGTGCGTTATGAAGAATTGGTCAGCGCCGTTCGAAATCTGGAAGCACCCGAGACAAAGCATTACTTCAGTCTATTGTTCGACGCCTGCGGCATCGCCATGCCCGCAGACTGGTGTGAAAGAGTGCGTATTGGCGCTGATCCTTCGCGCAGTGGCACTGCCAAACAGAACCTGTCTGGCAAGACTACAACATCATTGTCTGACCAGTTGACCGAGCAACAATGCGCCATGGTGGACTTTGCTAGCCCGGGATTGCGCGCGATCCTCGGTTACAGCTGAGTTTTAGATTGTGGCTACAGACCAAACATCAAATGATGCACAAGAGCGTGCCCGAACTGCCGCGATTGCTGAATTGATGAAGGTGGTAGAACGTGATCCACGCAAGGCGCTCGCCGACGTTCAAACATTGCTCCGCAGATCGCCCCAATCCCCTAACCTGCTGCGTGTGGCCGCTGCCGCCCATCGTAAACTGGGCGAGGCTACGCTGGCACAGAAGGCTGAAATTACTGCCATTCATCACAGTTCTGCGGTGCCTGCTATAGCCGAGGCGGCAAAGCAGATGGATGCGCAGGAATTTGGCGAAGCAAGTCGTTTGTTGGCCCTGCATTTGCAAAGAGAGCCCGACGATCTGGCTGCACTGACCCTCTCAACTGAGGCCGGGATTGCTTTAGGCGTAGCGTACAAAGTGCTTCCCATGCTGGAGAAGGTGCTTAGCCGCGCCCCTGGTTTCTTGCGAGCGCGCATCCTCTACGCCAATGCTTTGATGCTAACCGATCGGCTGACAGATGCATTGCGTGTCATTCAGCCCGTGGTTGAAAAGCGACCCGATGATCCAGAGCTCGTCAATCTTCTCTCGCGCATCCATGCGGAGCGCGGAGACTATGCCAGAGCGACCAAGACCAATGAGACCCTAGTCCGGCTAGATCCAAAATCGCCTGAGGCGCTGACTAACCTTGGTGACAGTCTGCGGTTTGACGGCAAACGCGAGCAAGCTATCGCGACCTATCGCCGGTCGATCGCGCAAGATCCGTATCATGGACGGGCCTGGTGGAGCCTGGCTGATCTGGATGCCACTGCTCTGACCTCGGATGATGTCGCACAGATCAGAATGGCCCTTGAGAAAAGATGTGATCAGCCTGAACACGCGGGCAACCTCCATTTTGCGCTTGGTATTGCGCATGACAACGCAGGGCAGGCAGAGGTGGCATTCGAACAGTTTTCAGCGGGAAACAGGCTTCGTCGTGTTGCCCAACCCTACCAAGCGCAGGATATCTCATCACAGGTTGATCGATACCTTGATGCAATTGGCGACCGTCCCGAAATGCCTACCCATAAACAGGATGCGGGACTGCCAGTGCCCATTTTCGTTTTGGGCATGCCTCGGGCTGGTTCAACCTTAGTTGAAAGGATGCTGGGTCAGCATTCGGCCATTGAGGCGCTGGGGGAATTGTCGATAGTGCCACATATGGTCGATAGACTGCGCAATGATGTGGGCGCAGACAAGCTTGAAAAAACTGTCGCTAGTCTGGGCGAAGCCGCTCTTGCCAATATGGCCCAAGCATATGTGACGCGCGCCAAAGAGCGCATGAAAACCAACGCCAGTTTCTTTGTCGACAAGCTGCATATGAATTGGCGGCATCTGCCGTTGATCCTGCGGATGCTGCCGCAAGCCCGGATTATCGACATCCGGCGCGATGCGATGGACTGTTGCTGGTCAAACTTCAAAACCTTATTTGCAAGAGGGCATCCCGCGGCAAGCGATCTAACCGATATCGGCCGGTTCTACTGCGACTATGTGCGTCAAACAGACGCATTGGCTCAACGGTTTCCAGAACGAATTCATCTCCAGAATTACGAGGAATTGGTGGATTCTGCCGAAGGACAAACCAAAGCCATTTTCGCAGCGATGGACATCCCATTTGAACCGCAAGTGCTTGAATTCCATCTATCAAAAAACCCTGTCGCCACGGCGAGCAGCGAACAAGTTCGCAAGCCCCTAAATCGCAAGGGCATCGGCGCGTGGAAACCCTATGAGCCTTGGTTGGCGCCCCTGCGCAAGGCCCTCGGAGAAATTCGCTGATGACTGATCCGCACTCCGCCCCGCTGCGCAAGATACTCATTGTCGGGGGCGGATCGGCTGGATGGATGGCGGCGGCATTCCTTTCGCGCATTTTAGGGCGCGTTGCCGAAATCGAATTGTTGGAAAGCGATGCGATTGGCACCGTTAGCGTTGGCGAAGCGACCATCCCGCCTATCCGCAAGTTCAACAAATTCTGCGGAGTGGATGAAGCCAGCTTTCTGCGCGAAACGCATGGCACTTTCAAAGTAGGTATCCAGTTCGAAAATTGGGGGAAGATTGGCGACCGTTACCTCCATGCATTTGGGCGTGTCGGAGAAGAGCTCGACGCGTTTGTCCGGATGCACCACTGGTGGCGGCTCGGACAGCAGGCTGGAGGCGCCGATTACCCCAAATGGGAAGATCTATTTTTGGGCCGCGCGGCCACGAACCTTAACCGGTTCGGTTTCGATCCCCGCAATCCCGGACGCTTGAGTGAATTGCTGCCGCACGCCTATCATTTTGACGCCATTGCTTATGGCCAGCATCTCAAAAAAATTGCGGAAGCGCAGGGGGTCAAGCGGATCGAAGGTGTCGCCGTTAGCGCTAGCCGCTTGCCAGACACAGGCAACGTTCGCGCGGCCATTCTCGACGACGGCCGCGAGATCGACGCAGACCTGTTCATCGACTGCTCCGGTTTCAGAAGTATTCTGCTTGGCGCCGTCATGGAGGAACCATTTAACGATTGGAGCCACTGGCTCCCAGCCGATCGTGCAGTCGTGGTTCAAAGCCGATCGAACGGATCAGAGATTTTCCCCGCAACGCGCGCCTCCGCGCATTGTGTTGGTTGGCAATGGCGCATCCCGTTGCAGCACCGCGTGGGCAATGGTCACGTCTATGCCAGCGCGTTCTCCTCAGATGATGAGGCCAAGGCACGTCTTTTGGGACATTTGGATGGCGACGCTATCGGCGACCCGCGCATTTTGCGCTTTGCCACGGGACGTAGGCAGCGCTCATGGGTTGGAAATGTCGTGGGTTTAGGGTTGGCGGCTGGCTTTCTTGAGCCGCTCGAATCAACCAGCATACATCTTGTTCAATCCGCCTTGGAGCGCTTGGCTCAGCTGCTGCCAGCACAGGACATCAGCCCTGCCCTTCGCGATCGTTTTAACACTCAAACCGAGACGGAATGGTGCCAGGTTCGCGATTTCATCATTGCCCATTACAAGGTTAATCAGCGTGAAGATTCTGAATTCTGGCGCTATTGCTCAGCGATGGAAATACCGGAAACGCTGGCTGAGAATTTGGCACTGTGGGAAAGCGAAGGTGCGTTAACGATAGATGGAGGCCATCTTTTCCAACTGGGCTCCTGGGCGGCAGTTCTCATCGGTCAGAACTTGCTTCCTTCCCGGGTTCACTCACTGACAACGCGTGTGGAAGCCAGTGCAATCGAGCCGCGCATCAAGATGCTCGCCCGGACACTGGAATCGCAAGCAGAAGCCCTACCCGGGCATTCGGCATTCCTGCGCAATATTGGCGCAAGTTCGATAGATTGAGACGTGCAGCGCAGAATTTGGTGCTGTCAGCCGGTGCTGCCAGGACAAATGCACCGGATATCGGATGGCGGGGCTTCCGCAATTGGCGTTGGCTGACTGGCCATTTTCACCGCTCAAACCGTCCTAGTAGCGGCCGTCTGCTGCAAGAATATGCGAGCTAACGTTACAGCGGCTGATTATGGCGTGGGAAGCGGATTGTGACCCGACAATCCAACCTTGGCCTCAGTCAGCCTGGCTTTACCGCTCTTGTCGCAATGAATGGATTGAACAAGCGGGCAAGCTCATCCAGTTCCGACCAAGTGTCTTCAAACATGTCAGTTATCAGCAAGCCTGCCTGTAACTGGCCGCCAACCTGAGTTTCTAAAGTGTGGCTGAAGCACAAGGTTGGGTCATCAGCCAACATTTGTTTTCGTTCTTCCTCCGGCAATTCGAAGTCGGAATAGGGGAGAGGGTGGCGCGCAACTAGCTCTCCCCGATCCATTGCCAATTGGTCGAAGATAAAGAAGGCTGGGTTATAGAAACCGGTCATCAGCACTCCGCCAGGACGAAGCACACGGGCACATTCACGCCACACAGGCAACACTTCGGGGGCGAAAGCAGTCGAGCACGGATTAAACACCATGTCGAAGGATTCATCCGCGAAGGCCGAAAGATCGTGCATATATCCCTGCACCGTGCGGATCGTTATGCCTTCGCGCTCGGCCACTTCTTGGTCCCGCGCAAGTTGGGCCTCTGACGCGTCAAGACAGGATACATTTGCTCCAGCTGCGGCGAAGATTGGGCATTGCTGGCCGCCGCCGGAGGCAAGACCAAGAACGTCCTTTCCCGCGATATCTCCGAACCACAAGTTCGGCACCGGTTTAGTTGGGGTGAGCAGAACCTCCCAGTTTCCGTTTCGCGCACGAGCGATCGTTTGCCGGTCTACAGGCAACGTCCATTCGTCCCCTTCTGCGACGCGTTGGTTCCATCCCTTTCGATTATGCTCTCGCTGATCTTCCATAGCCTTCACTAGCTAGCAAATTTCTTTGCGTTAAGCTCCCTTAGAACTTCGCACTCATGATCGACGACGAAACTTCGAACATTTGGAACTGTCTGGAGGCTGGCTACTGCCACGTTTCGATCAACTGGTCATATTCGATCGTAATCGGTTCGGGGTCTTCGTTGGCAAGTTTCGCCTTGGGGGCGCCCGCTTGGCTCAACCAGTAATCTGCGCCCCGTCCTTCATTCAACCTCGGTCCGAGTTCGCCCTGCAGACCACTCCGCTCTAGCCGTTCGAGCACGCGCTCCTGTTGTTCGCACAATGCATCAAGCGCGGCTTTGGGTGTCTTGGTACCCGACGATGCATCACCAATATTCTGCCACCACAGCTGCGCAAGACGCGGATAATCGGGGACATTGGTTCCGGTCGGCGACCAGCGGACGCGTGCGGGAGAGCGGTAGAATTCGATCAAACCGCCCAATCGAGGCGCGCGCTCGGTAAAAGATTCGTGCTGGATAGTAGATTCACGGATGAAGGTCAGGCCGACATGCGCCTTTTTCACGTCCACAGTCTTAGAAGTCACGAATTGGGCGTAGAGCCACGCGGCTTGCGCCCTGTCTGTAGGTGTCGACTTCATCAAGGTCCAGGATCCCGCATCTTGGTAACCCACCTTCATTCCCTCTTCCCAATAGGCTCCGTGGGGGCTGGGTGCCATCCGCCAGCGTGGCGTCCCGTCATCATAGAGAACTGCCGAAGCATCCTCGCCGACCATGTTGGCAGTGAATGTCGTGTACCAGAATATTTGTTGTGCGATGGCCCCCTGCGCGGGGACAGGTCCTGCTTCCGAAAAGGTCATCCCCGCAGCCGATGGCGGTGAATATTCGTTGAGCCATTTGGAATATTTGTCGAGTGCGTAGACCGCGGCCGGCGAGTTTGTGGCGCCGCCGCGGGCAATGCAAGAGCCGACGGGTTGTGAGCTTTCGTTTACGCGAATACCCCATTCGTCAACCGGCAGACCGTTGGGCTCACCGATTGAGCCCATGCCGGCCATCGACATCCATGCATCGGTGAAGCGCCAGCCTAGCGATGGATCCTTCTTCCCGTAATCCATGCTGCCATAGACGGTTACGCCGTCGATATTGCGGCCGCTAAAAAACTCGGCGATGTCCTCATAGGCAGACCAATTGACCGGGACGCCGAGTTCGTAGCCATACTCGGCCCTAAAGGCGGCCATAATCTCGGGATCGGTGAACCAGTCGTAACGGAACCAATAGAGGTTCGCGAATTGCTGGTCGGGGAGCTGGTATAATTTTCCATCCGGACCAGTCGTGAAATCGGTTCCGATGAAATCAGTGAGGTCTAGCGTGGGGCTGGTCACATCCGCGCCTTCGGCCACCATCCAGTCGGTGAGGTTTCGCACTTGCTGATAACGCCAATGAGTCCCGATCAGGTCGGAATCGTTGACATAGGCATCATAGATGTTCTCGTCCGATTGCATTTGGGTCTGCAGCTTTTCGACCACATCTCCTTCGCCGATCAGATCGTGCGTTACTCTAATTCCGGTAATCGCGGTGAATGCTGGAGCAAGCACTTTAGATTCGTATTCATGCGTCGCGATCGTCTCCGAGACAACGGAAATTTCCATGCCCTGAAACGGCTTTGCGGCCTCCACGAACCAGGCGATCTCTGCTTCTTGCTCTTCCCGTGTGAGAGTGGATTGACCGCCAATCTCGTTATCGAGGAACGCTGTCGCCGCGGCCTGCCTTTCGGCCTCGCTTAGGACGACGAAATCGCTTTCCGCTGCATCCGAGCACGCCAAAAGCGTCAAGCATACACCAGCAATAACGGCAGTTTTCATCATTCTCATCGCACCCATCCGGTTGTTTTTTGCTTTATACCCAGCGGAAAACAAAGATTGCAAACAGAGCACACACAATCATTGCCCAATATTGAGACGCATCGAGCAGGCCGATCCAAGCAAGATTTATGAAGCCAGATCCGAGCAGTGCGATAAACAAGCGATCTCCGCGCGCAGTCTCGATCCCGAGAACTCCGGTTCGGGGCATGCTGGGACGCTTGGTCGCCAACACGATCATAAGGGCGAGCATCGCGGCAATGGCTGCGAAAAACAGTCCCGTTGGCAAGGTCCATGCCATCCATTCCATTTGCGATACTCCTTTCTTCTCAGACGCGCCCCAGCGCGAAGCCCTTGGCAATGTAACCGCGCACAAAATAGATCACAATCGCGCCGGGAATAATCGTCAGGACGCCGGCAGCAGCAAGAAGGCCCCAGTCCAGCCCTGAGGCTGATACGGTGCGGGTCATAATTGCAGTGATCGGTTTGGCATCAACGCTGGTCAGAGTGCGGCTCAACAAGAGCTCCACCCAGCTGAACATGAAGCAGAAAAACGCAGCGACCCCGATCCCCGGTCCGATCATCGGTAGAAAGATGCGGGTGAAGAAGCGCGTGAAGCTGTAGCCATCGATGAATGCGGTCTCGTCGATCTCGCGCGGCACACCCCGCATGAACCCTTCGAGAATCCAGACTGCCAGAGGCACATTGAAAAGGCAGTGCGCAAGAGCAACGGCGATGTGAGTGTCGAACAGAGAAACGCTGGAATAAAGCTGGAAGAACGGGAGTGCGAAGACCGCTGGCGGGGCCATGCGGTTCGTGAGCAGCCAAAAGAACAAGTGGCTATCGCCCATGAACCGGTATCTGCTGAAGGCGTATGCTGCCGGCAGAGCTACACAGAGCGAGATTACTGTGTTGAGCGACACGTAAATGAAGCTGTTCACATAGCCCATATACCAGGACGGGTCGGTCAGGATTGTGCGGTAGTTCGCGAGCGTGAAGCTATCAGGAAAGAGGGTGAACGAGCCCAAGATCTCGGAGTTTGACTTGAAGCTCATGATCGCGAGCCAGTAGATCGGGACAAGCAGGAACAGCAGATAGGCTGCCAGAATCACCGATGACCATCGCAGCTTGCTCATGTCTGCCCCTCCGCTTTCTCGGAGCTCATCATCACGGTGTAAAAGACGTAGGACATGAGCAGAATCACTAGGAAATACATGAGCGAAAAGGCCGCAGCTGGTCCCAAATCAAATTGGCCCAGAGCCATCTTCACGAGGTCAATCGACAAGAATGTCGTCGCATTGCCTGGCCCGCCGCCAGTAAGGACAAACGGCTCGGTGTAGATCATGAAGCTGTCCATGAAACGAAGCAGCACCGCAATGATTAGGACACCACGCATCTTGGGCAATTCGATATATCTGAAGACGCTCCACCGACTGGCCTGATCGATTTTGGCCGCTTGGTAAAATGCATCAGGGATGGATCGTAGCCCGGCATAAGCCAATAATGCGACCAATGATGTCCAGTGCCAGACATCCATCATGATGACTATCACCCAAGCATCGACAGCGTTCTGCGCATAATTAAAGTCAGCACCCAGGCTGGCTAGCGTGTGTCCGAGCAAGCCGATATCCGAGCGACCGAAGACCTGCCAGATCGTCCCGACAACATTGTAAGGGATCAGCAAAGGCAGGGCCATCAGCACTAGGCAAAGCGAGGCGAGCCACCCTTTTTTCGGCATACATAAGGCGATCAGGATCCCCAGCGGAATTTCGATGAGAAGAATGATGCCCGAGAAAAGCAACTGACGCCCGAGCGCATCCCACAATCGCTCGGACCGCAGGATCTCGCGGTACCATTCGAGGCCAACCCAGAAGAATTCATTGCCGCCGAAGGTATCCTGAAAGGAATAGTTCACTACCGTCATCATCGGGATCACCGACGAAAACGCGACCAGAGCGAGAACCGGCAGCACCAAAAACCATGCGCGTTGATTGGTTGTTTTCTGCATCAGAACCTGCGCATTCTTGGCAGATTTTCTGCCCGTCCATCAATTCGCCAATTCTCGCGGAATATGCTGATTTTGGCGCGATCGAATGCGACTCTCACCATATCCGCTTCGATCTCATGTCCCGCATCGAGCACGATGTTGACCTCTGCGTCGAATACGCTGGCGTTGACGAGCTTGCGCCTGCCCGCATCCTGAACGCGGTTGATGGTCGCTGGCAGCCCTTCGGCTTTCGTTAGCCGAACAAATTCTGGCCTTATGCCCAGCACAGTTTCGCCCTCCGGAGTGCCGTAGTCCTGCGCCAGATCAATCCTCTCGCCACGCATTATCGCTTGCCGTCCCTCAACGGACACCGGCAAGAAGTTCATTCCCGGCGAACCGACGAAGTGTCCAACAAAGACGTGCGAGGGCGCTTCAAACAGCTCTTGCGGTGTTCCGATCTGCACGATCCTGCCGCCATGCATCACCGCAACTTTCTCAGCGAAGGTCAGAGCCTCGGTTTGATCATGTGTCACATAGATCATCGTGTGTCCGAATTCGCGGTGCAACGATTTCAGCTGAGTTCGAAGCTCCCATTTGAGATGTGGGTCGATGACGGTAAGCGGCTCATCGAGCAGGATCGCATTCACATCATCGCGAACGACGCCGCGCCCCAGCGAAATCTTCTGTTTGAGGTCAGCCGTCAGCCCACGTGCCTTCTTATGCAGATGCGCTTCAAGCCCGATCATCTGGGAAATCTGGCCAACCCTCTCTTCGACATATCTCGAATCCTTACCGCGGTTGCGCAGCGGAAAGGCCAAGTTATCGCCCACCGTCATCGTGTCGTAGACAACCGGAAACTGGAAAACTTGCGCAATGTTGCGCTCGGCCGTCGACGCCGCCGTGACGTCTTTGTCGTCGAACAGGATGCGCCCTCGCGTTGGCTGGAGCAATCCGGATATGATGTTGAGCAATGTCGTCTTGCCGCAACCGCTCGGCCCGAGCAGCGCGTAGGCATGCCCGTCTTCCCAAGTGTGGTGGACCTCTTTTAGAGCGAAGTCGTTTTCGGATTGCGGGCTTTGGAGATAGCTATGCGCGAGATTTTCGAGAGTAATCGACGTCACGCCTACACTCCCAACTTCATGGCTTCGGGACGCGTTCCACCGACTGTTTTCCCATTGCGGTCGAAGTAGAACACATCTTTCGGTCGCACACCGACCTTATGGACTTGCCCTACCTCGAATGTTTGCAATCCGGGAACCAAAGCAATCCAATGCTCGCCCATTGCTTCGAAATGCACAAAGGTCTCCGAGCCGGTATACTCCGTTACAACTACCTTGGTGTCGAATACGACGTAACCGTCCTCGATATCGCCGACGTTTAGATGGTGGGCTCGAAACCCTGCACGGTATTCGCCGTCGGGCATTTGCCGTTCTTGTTCTCCCAATTGAGCCGTCTGACCATTGGGAAAAGAGATAACCCCTCCGGCTTTCGTGACCGGCACAAAGTTCATCGGAGGGTCTGAATAGACCCTCGCTGTGATCTCATCGATAGGTTGGCGATACACTTCGTTGGAAGGACCAAACTGGGTCACGCGCCCCTCCCAGAGAGTTGCCGTGTTCCCGCCCAGCAACAACGCCTCTTCCGGTTCTGTTGTTGCGTAGACAAAGATACTTCCCGAAGCGGCAAACAGACGCGGTATCTCGATCCTCAACTCCTCGCGCAGCTTGTAATCGAGGTTTGCAAGCGGCTCGTCCATCAGAACAAGGCCAACATCTTTCACAAGTGCGCGTGCCATGGCGCATCGTTGCTGCTGGCCACCGGAGATTTCGCCAGGCTTGCGATCCAGAAGCGGCGTCAGCTTAAGCAGCTCAGCCATTTCCCGAACCTTGCTGTCGATATTTTTCGCTGATCTCTTCTGCAATCTCAGTGGCGAGGCGATATTCTCATAAACCGTCATCGACGGGTAATTGACGAATTGCTGATAGATCATTGCGACTTCGCGATTTTGCACGCGCTGCCCGGTAACGTCGTTCCCGTCCCAGAATATCTTCCCGGCGTCCGGCTTTTCCAGACCCGACATTAGTCGCATCAAGCTCGTCTTGCCGGCCAATGTTGGCCCCAACAGGACATTCATTGAACCCTTTTGCAGTTCGAGATCGACTGGAAAAATATGTGTCTCTTCGCCCACAAACTTTGAAAGTCCCGCGAGGCGAAGGCTCATGACTCAGTCTTCAAGAAGGAATGTACCCGCACTCTTGCTCGCTTTTTTGTAATCCGATTTGACCACGGAGATCAGTCGAAACTATTTGGACACTAAAAGCAGGAGCGCGATAGCAAAGCAATTCCTGTTTCAATCCAGCACTTCGTTGCATCCCTACACTAGTGAGTCGGTTTGCGTTGATGGGCCGGGAGCAGGCCTTCCGCTGCTGTAACGACTTCATCCTGCGGAACCGCTGCAACACCCCCTCCTTTCGCCGGGACGGCAAAAGCGAATTCTCTACCCGATTGTTCTGCCGTCAACCCATTTCGCGTCGGCGTTCGTTACTGAGTTCGCGCATCGCCTAAAGCCTCACAATTGCGCGCTTTCAGGGAAACCTCAGAAAGTTGCTACCCTTGCTGGAGGTTGGTGGCGGAGAGGGAGGGATTCGAACCCTCGGAACCCTATAAGAGCTCAACAGTTTTCGAGACTGCCCCGTTCGACCACTCCGGCACCTCTCCGCAAGGTCGCGCAAAAAAGGGGCGCAAAAACGCCCCGGCCACGACCAGATTGAGCCGATTAGCCCAAGCATCTTCCATTGCCAAGTCCCCAAACCCAACAAATCGGGGGGTTCGAACCGCCCCGCCCCTTGTTTCGCACCTGCGAAAGACCATATCCTCAGGTCCATGGAACGCTCGGAATTCTTTTCTGCCCAAGCAGGCCGTACAATCGACGTTCCGAGGCACGCTCGCGCTCGTTTTGGCATTGGCGACGTTGTGCGCCACCGCATGTTCGATTTCCGCGGCGTTATTTTCGATATCGACCCAGTCTTCGCCAATAGCGAGGAATGGTACAGTTCTATTCCCGAAGATATCCGCCCTCGCCGCGAGCAACCTTTTTACCATCTGCTGGCTGAAAACGAGGAGTCATCCTACGTTGCCTATGTCAGTCAACAAAATCTGTTGGCCGATGCAGAGGGTGGCCCAGTGGATCACCCCAATGTCGACGAACTGTTCGAGCAGTTCAAGGACGGGCGTTATCGCATGCGGCGCGCTCTAACGCACTGAGTGCTTGCCCGGCCTAGGCCCACCCAAAAAAGCTTAGTCTTTCAGCTTCCAGCCGGATTTGAGCAGCCGATAGACCACAAATGCCATCACGATATTGAGCACCAGCAGTCCGGCGCCCGCCATAACCACTGGCTCTGCTCCCTTACCAATATCGCTCTCGCCCAAAAATCCGTATCTAAAGCCTGAAATTACATAGAAAAACGGGTTCGCTCGACTGATGGCTTGGAACGTTGGAGCGAGGTTATCGAGCACGTAGAATGTGCCCGACAGCAGGGAAAGCGGAGCGATAACGAAGTTGGTAATCGCAGCGTTATGGTCAAATTTCTCGGCCCAAATCGAGGTCGCTAGCCCAAGCAAGGCCAACATGGCCGATCCCATCAGGCCAAACCAGATCACCGCCCACCAATGCTCTACACCCAAGGAAACCCCGGGATAGAACGCCATCGCCAAAGCCACTGCGCCACCCACCAAAACGGCGCGAGTGATCGCTGCTCCGACAATACCGGCCATCATCTCACCCTCTGACAAGGGGGGCATCAGCAAATCGATAATGGTTCCCTGTATCTTGCCAGACAGTAGAGAGAAGGAGGAATTGGCAAATGCATTCTGCATCATCCCCATCACTATCAGGCCAGGCGCAACGAAAGTGGAGAATGGCACCCCCAGCACTTCGCGACCGGATCGGCCCAGCGCGACCGAGAAAATTACCAAAAACAGCAGAGTTGTGACCGCTGGAGCCCAAATTGTCTGCGTCTGCACCTTGAGAAAACGCCGAACCTCCTTAATATAGAGGCTGTACAATCCAATGCGATTGATGCCGACGATAATTGGCTCACCTCGCGGAGGAAACCCAACACCTTTGCCGGATTGAGCATCAACAGTGGATGTGTCGGTTGGGGGGGCAGCATTTGCTTGATCGGCCATGTCGGGGCGGTTAGGCGCAACAGCCCCACTTTGGCAAGCATTTGGGCATGGTAAGAACAGGATAGATTGAGCATGAGCTGGACTGACGAGCGGATCGCAACGCTTCAGAAAATGTGGGAAGGCGGATCAACCGCTAGCCAGATCGCCGAGGAGCTGGGCGGAGTTAGCCGCAACGCTGTTATCGGCAAGGCGCACCGGTTGGGTCTGAAGGCTCGCCCTTCTCCGGTTAAAGCCAATGACAAAAAGAAAAAGGCAGCGGCCAAAAAACCGGTCGCTAAGGCACCTCCAAAGAAGGCAGCTGCAAAGCCTGCGCCTACTAAACCGGCTGCAAAGCCGGCGGCGAAACCTGCCGCTGCAGGCCAGACTGCTAGCGCGTCGAATGCCAATGTTCAGTCACAGCCGGTTCCCAACCCGACACCCGATCTGCCCAAGATTGTTTCGGTAGGCCCGGGCGGATTCTTGAGGCAAGGACCCGGCGATCAACAGCCCCCGATCCCGCCTGCACCGCCGCGCCGTTTGGTGCCGGCCAAGCCAAGCGCGGATATTGCTGACAAGACCAGCCTTCTCGAATTGTCTGACAAAGTTTGTCGTTGGCCAATGGGGCACCCTGGTGAAGCAGACTTCCATTTCTGCGGGACCGATGTGAACCCTGGCTTCCCCTATTGCGTGGAGCATTGCGGCCGAGCCTATCAAGCGCAGCTGCCTCGCGGTGCGCGCAGACCCCCTCCACCGTTGCCATTTGGCGGCCCTCGCGTCCGCTAGCAAGGCACACAGATTGTAGTTTTGAAGGCGCCGCCTCCGATAAGGAGTGCGGCGTTTTTCATTTGCTGGTGGTCTCAACCTACTTGCAACGCGCATCAGCTCATGAGTAGGGCAGATCAAATTTTCAAAGAGGAACCCACCATGCCCTTCACACTTTACGATGCCTTTGTGCCCAATTGCCAACAGATATTGACCGGAATGAGTGGCCTGATCGACAAAGGCGAAGCGCATGTGAAGGAGCATGGTCTGGACGATGCGGCGCTGTTGGATGCCAAGCTGTCTGATACAATGTGGTCCCTGCCATGGCATGTGCGTGCATGCTGGATGCACTCGGCCTATCCGTTCGACCAACTGCCCGGCGGAGAGTTCACGCCTGACCTGACAATTGTGCCAGACAGCTGGGACGCAATGCGCGCCATGGTGGCCACAACTCAGGAAAGGCTGGCCAAAGTCACCGCTGACGAGGTGGACGAGCTGGCCGACAAAACCATTGGCTTTGTATTGGGAGGCAACCGCTTGATGGAATTCAAGGGCTCGGACTTCCTGCTCAGCTTCAACCAACCCAATTTCTATTTTCACGCGACAACATTTTACGACATTTTACGGTCCGAAGGCGTTGCGTTGGGTAAACGAGACTTTCTCGGCCCTGCTCGAGAACTCACCAATTAGCGGAAATACATTTGATGTCTTGGATACGATCATCCCCTACCGCCGCAGCGCTCGCCGGAGCGCTCATTCTGACTCCCACTGCAGCGCTAGCTAAGATGCCCGAACCGGTCCGCGCAATGATAGAGGCTGCGATTGAACGTGGCGATGCAGTATTGGTCGCAAGCATTGCCGATCTCGCTCGTCAGACCAACCCAGATGACGTTGCTGAAATAGACGCCGCCGTGGCCGGTTTTGAAGCTGAGCAAACTCGCCTGGCCAGCGAAGCAAAGGCCGAAGAAGTCGAGGCTATCCGCTCCGCAGGACTGCTCGATAATTGGAGCGGCCAAGGCCAGTTGGGGGCTTTGCGTTCAACCGGCAATTCTTCCAACACGGGCATAACTGCTGGTCTGAGCCTGGAGCGAACTGGCATCAATTGGCATCACAAGCTCACCGGCCTGGCGGACTATCAAAAGACCAATGGCGTTACCACAAGAGAGCAATTTCTAGCTGCTTATGAAGCCAATTACGATCTGAGCGATCAGTTATTTGTTTATGGCTTAGCGCAATATGAGCGCGACGTTTTCCAGGGGTTTTCCTCACGCTATTCCGCCTCAGGCGGCGTTGGCTACCGCGTTATCGAGAATGACAGCATGCAGATGTCGCTCAAGGCTGGCCCAGCCTATCGCCAGACAAATTTCGTTGGCGGCTTGTCCGACAGTTCGATAGCTGGCTTGGCTGCGCTCGATTTTGACTGGCAATTTGCCGAAAACTTGAAGCTGACAGAAGATGCCAGTGCCTTCATCCAATCTGGCAACAACACATTCGTCAGCACAACCGGCTTGGTAGCTGGGCTGGGCAGCGGATTGTCCGCTAGCCTATCCTACACGATCGAACACGACACCAACCCGCCGCCCGGCGCTGTAAAAACAGATACGCTCACGCGGGCCACTCTTATTTACGATTTTTAGTCGTGCGCTGCTTTGGCGAGCCAAGCCAGCCTCGCCACATCAATTACCGACGAGCAAACCAGATGATGTGGTGAGCACCCTTATTGTTGGGGCGCGATCGCACATTCCATTCTTGCACATCCAGCTTGGCATCTTCCAATCGGCGCCGAAATGCGTGGTCGGGGGCCGCTGACCAAACCGCCAATATCCCGCCCGGCATCAAAGCATCGCGTGCCTTGGCAATCCCAGTGCGAGAATAAATACGATTGTTAGCGTCGCGCACCATGCCGTCGGGGCCATTGTCTACATCGAGCAAGATAGCGTCGAATTTGGCGCTCGTGCCGTCGTTGGCGTCGTCGATCAGGGCGGCAACATCGCATATTTTCAGGTCAAGCCGTGGATCGGATAGGCAATCACCGGTCAGCTCAGCCATCGGTCCACGTGCCCATTCAACGATCTTGTCCGATATTTCCGCGACAACCGCTTGGCCTTTGCCGCTCATTCGGGCCAAGGCTGCTCGCAAGGTGAAGCCCATGCCATAGCCGCCGATCAGAATGCGAGCGTCCGCATTGTCCAAGCGATCAAAGGTGAGGTCAGCAAGCTGCTCCTCTGAAAAGCGCATGCGTGTGCTCATCAATTCGTTGTGACCCAACACGATCATGAAATCGCGGCCATGGCGATAGAGTTCCAGCTCTTCGCCATCGGGAATTTTCAAAGTGTCGATAAGTTCGCGTTTCAGCATGGCAATCGCTTTAGTCGAATTGGGCACAATAGAAAGGCCGCCCGAATTGCTCCGAGCGGCCCTCTAGCTTCTAGGTGGACGAGAATTAGTCCTTCAGGAAGTCTGGCACATGGGCTTCACCGCCCCCGCCATTATTCCCGCCATCCTTGTTTCTGCCATCACGGCGTCCGCCGCGATCACCGCCACGTGAGCGATTGCCGCGAGGTCCGCGCCGATCGCCACCGCGATCGCCGCCGCCGCCGCCGCCGCCGCCACGTGGCTTATTTTCGCGTGGTGGACGAGTGTCCTCCAGCTCTTCGCCAGTTTCTTGGTCAACGACCCGCATCGACAGGCGAACCTTGCCGCGCTGATCAATCTCGAGAACCTTGACCTTGACCTCTTGGCCTTCGGAAACGACGTCGGTTGGCTTTTCAACACGCTCGTTCTTCATTTCAGACACGTGGACGAGACCGTCCTTGCCGCCCATGAAGTTCACGAATGCGCCAAAATCAACGATGTTGACGACCTTGCCGTTGTAGATTTTGCCAACTTCGGCTTCTTCTACAATGCCTTCGATCCACTTCTTCGCAGCTTCAATCTGATCACCATCGGACGAGCTGATCTTGATGATACCTTCATCATCAATGTCGACCTTGGCACCAGTCTCAGCAACGATCTCGCGGATGACCTTGCCGCCCGTTCCGATAATGTCACGGATCTTCGACTTGTCGATCTGCATCGTTTCGATGCGTGGTGCGTGCTTGGAAACTTCGCCGCGGGCATTGCCCAGCGCCTTGTTCATTTCACCTAGGATGTGCGAACGGCCGGCTTTCGCCTGTTCCATTGCCGTTTGCATGATTTCCTTGGTGATTCCTGCAACCTTGATGTCCATCTGCAAGGATGTGATCCCGCTTTCAGAACCGGCCACCTTAAAGTCCATGTCACCCAAGTGATCTTCGTCACCCAAAATGTCTGACAATACGGTGAAGTCTTCGCCTTCAAGGATCAGACCCATCGCGATGCCCGAAACCGGACGTTCGATTGGAACACCGGCGTCCATCATCGACAGACAGCCGCCACAGACAGTCGCCATCGAAGACGAGCCATTGGACTCGGTGATGTCTGACAGGATGCGGATCGTGTAAGGGAAGTCCTCGTGATCGGGCAGAACCGGATGCAAAGCACGGTACGCCAGCTTACCATGGCCAGTTTCCCGACGGCTGGTAAAGCCAAAGCGGCCCACTTCGCCAACCGAATAGGGTGGGAAGTTATAGTGCAGCATGAAGTTGTTGTACGAAAGACCTTCGAGACCGTCGATCATCTGTTCAGCATCTTTGGTGCCCAACGTGGTGGTGCAGATCGCCTGCGTTTCACCACGCGTAAACAGCGCCGAACCGTGGGTGCGTGGCAGCAAGCCGACCATGGCTTCGATCGGACGAACTTCGTCCGTCTTACGGCCATCAATCCGCTGACCATCCTTGAGGATGGCACCGCGAACGATTTCAGCTTCCAGCTTCTTGACCGCTTTGTTGGCCGTCATCTGGGTTTGACCTTCTGCATCGGCATAGGCTTCTTTCGCCTTAGCGCGCGCCAGGTTCAAAGCGTCTGAACGCTCTGACTTGTCGGTCAGTTTGTATGCTGCGGCAATGTCGTCACCAACGATACCGCGCAGGTTTTCCTTGATCGCTGCGGTGTCGTCCGAAAGGTCAACATCCCATGGATCCTTGGCGGCCTGCTCAGCCAAATCGACGATCGCGCCGATAACCTTGCGGCTCTCGTCATGCGCAAACATGATCGCGCCAAGCATTTCTTCCTCGGTCAATTCCTTGGCTTCGGATTCAACCATCATCACTGCGTCATTGGTAGCAGCAACAACCAGGTCGAGACGGCCATCTTCGCCCAACGCATCGGAGATGCTTGGGTTGAGGACGTATTCGCCATTGTTAAAACCAACACGAGCGGCACCGATTGGCCCCATGAAAGGCAGGCCGGAAATGGTCAGAGCAGCAGAGGCTGCAACCATGGCCACAATATCTGGTTCAGTTTCACCATCATAGGAGAGAACCTGACAGATGACGTTGATCTCGTTGTAGAAGCCTTCTGGAAACAGAGGGCGTACCGGACGGTCAATCAGGCGGCTGGTCAGCGTTTCTTTTTCAGTTGCGCGACCTTCGCGCTTGAAGAAACCACCGGGGATCCGGCCAGCTGAAGAGAATTTTTCTTGATAGTGGACGGTCAGCGGGAAGAAATCTTGACCCTCACGTACACTCTTTGCAGCGGTCACGGCGCACAGCACCACGGTTTCGCCATAGGTGGCCAGAACGGCGCCGTCGGCTTGACGGGCGATCTGTCCAGTTTCGAGGGTGAGGGTTTTCCCGCCCCACTCCAGCGATACGGTTTTCTTGTCGAACATGTATTTTCCTTATGAACCCGCTGCGCCTTATTGCAGAGCGGGGCCTACTTGTTCCGGGTAATCCGTCCCGGATCGGTGTGGGGCTTATGTCTGCCCCGAGGCTGGCGGCCGAATGCCCCCATGCCCTCTTTGCGAAAAAGGCGGCCCCGTTGGAACCGCCCTTCACGAATTTCTTATTTACGAAGACCCAGCTTCGCGATCAGCGCGTTGTAGCGCTCTACATCTATCTTCTTGAGATAGGAGAGGAGGCTGCGACGCTTGTTGACCATGGTCAGCAAGCCGCGACGCGAGTGATTGTCCTTGTGATTGGCATCGAAGTGGCTTTGCAAATTACGGATGCGTTGTGTCAGGATAGCCACCTGAACTTCTGGACTGCCCGTGTCATTCTTGTCGCGGGCGTTGTCTTTGATAATTTTGGCTTTTTCTTCGGTAGTTACCGACATAGTATTCTCTCTTACTCAGCGACATCGGGAAGGTTGAACCCCCGAACGACCTTTGTCGTCCCGCCATAAAGCTCTATCAATGCCACCGGAACATTCCGGTGCATGGCACAATAAAGCCCATCGGCTTGGGGCTGTCCTGTTAAGACGCGGCCCTGGCGGACCGCTTCTGCCTGATCAGACGAGAGGGTTAGAGCCGGGATGTCGTCCAGCCCTGCCTCAACAGGCAGAATTACATCTTCAAGTCGCGCGCCTCTACCGATTTCATTGAGTTTGTCCAGTGAAATCGCCTCATTTTCGAGGAAAGGACCAGCCTTGCTTCGCCTTAAATAGGTGACGTGACCATAGGTTCCAAGCGCGCGCGCGATGTCCCGTGTCAGAGAACGGATATATGTCCCCTTGGACACATGGGCGGTGAGGGTCACACAATCGGCCAATTCCAAGGGTGCGCCGGGGTCATAGGGATCGGGCCTGCCGCTGGTTGTTTGGAAGGTTGAGCGCAATTCAACGTCGTCTCGCTCGACCGCATAGTCCAGCGAATAGATTGTAACCGACCGCGTCTTCATTTCGATCTTTTCGCCAGCCCTTGCCCGGTCATAGGCACGCTTGCCATCTATTTTCAGAGCGGAATAGGCTGGCGGAACCTGCTCGATCTCTCCGGTGAAATGCCCCAGAACTGCAGCAATGGCTGCATGCGGAGGAAAGCGATCGCTAGTATGGATCACCTCGCCTTCGGTATCGAGGGTATCGGTCTCTGCACCAAATTGGATGGTGAAGTCGTAAATCTTGCTCGCATCCAGCATCCGGCCAGCCAGCTTGGTCGCCTCGCCTAAGGCTATCGGCAGCACGCCCTCGGCCAAAGGGTCCAATGTCCCGCCATGACCGACTTTGGTTTTAGCATAACCTCCGTCACGCAAGTTTCGCTTCACTGCGCTGACAGCTTGGGTTGAACCAAGGCCGCGCGGTTTGTCCAGAATCAGCCAGCCATGGGGCGGAAGTTTAGTGTCGGTCATGCCCCATCAAGCTGGGGTGCACCTTTACCGAAAGCAAGCGTTGCCCGGTTCCCGAATACAATCAGATTTGTCAGCAACGCCACCGCAACAGAGGAAACCAGCACGAACAGCATCACATCAATGTAATGGACCCACGGCAGACCTATCGTCGCATACCAACTTACCCCGCCAAAATTCTCGGGCACGTAGAGATAGAAGGTGTGGAATGCGTAGACACTAAAGCCCCACACCAGCCCGGCAACCGCTGCGCGTGCGTCCATATTGCGGAATAGCAATGCGGCGATGAAGGCGGATAGGATCGGCATGGATAGCAGACCGTTCAACTCTTGCAGCAGATTGATGATGCTCTCCGCCCCGGCATAGACAGGCACCAACGCAATAGAGGCGATCATGGCAACAATCCCAACCGTCCTGTTTAAATTGCGCACATCGACATCGGGCTTGATGAATCGGCGGTGGAAATCGACCGTCCACAAAGTGATGGTGGCGTTCATGACCGCAGAATAAGTTGTCAGGACCGCTGCTGCGATCATCGCTGCAAACATGCCACTGGTCCAATCAGGAAGAACCTCCCCCACGACCATTGCATAGGCGCGGTCATCAACGTCGCCGAACAGTTTGAAGGCTACGATGCCTGGTATCACGACAATTGGCGGAACAATCAGCACCCGTATAAATGCCGCGGCCACAACGCCCTTTTGCGCTTCCTTGACAGTCGGCGCAGCAAGAGCTTTTTGCGTGATATTCTGATTGGTCGACCAATAGAATATCTGGATGAACAACATACCGGTGAACAATGTGTGGAACGGTATCGGGCTATCGAGCGATCCGATCATGGTTAGCCGTTCTTCTGGCACACCTGTTGTCATATCCCAGCCGATTGCCTGCATCGCTAGGAATACGACGACCAGCGCCAGAGCCAGAATGCCGATACCGGCATATGTGTCGAGCACCGCAACCGCACGCAGACCGCCCAAAATGGCAAAGCCTGCACCTGCAATAGCAAAAACCGCCGCAATTGCTGTGACCGAGGCCTCAATTCCAAACAGCGTCTGCATGAACAACGCGCCAGAATAGATCACAGCGGGCAAATAGATGAACAGATTGCCGAACAGGAAAAGGACGGAAATGACCGTACGAATGCTGGCGCCATCGTATCTCTTTTCCAGCAATTGAGTGATCGTGGTGCAGTTGTTCTTGTAATAAATTGGCACAAAAACAAAGGCTAGCAGCAATAGGCCAATGAACCCGGCCAGCTCCCACCAGGCCAGCAGCAACATCTGGTTGCCGTTCATGCCGACCAATTGATCGGTCGACAGATTGGTCAAAGTGATGGCCCCGGCAACGAAGAACCAGCTTAGACCTCCCCCAGCTAGAAAGATTTCGCGATCAGCCGATGCATGGCTGGCGGCCCGCGCCGCGGCAACCTTGCGCCAAGTCAACGCCGTCAATGCCAACATCAAAGCCAGAAAAACCACAACCTGTACCGGCGCCATAAAAACCCTCTCTTGCGACCGCACTTATGGCGGTTTGATATTGTGCTAGCCCATGCAGTGCCGCATGGCGAACTGCAATGAGTATTACACCGGTAGCCAGTGATGAATTGATCACCTTTCGCCTTGGTGGGACCTTGCTGTGTCTAACAGCAGCAAAGGGTCAGCGCGTCCGCATACTTTACGCTGGACCTGATTTACCTTCTGCCAAAGCAGCGGATTTTCTGGAGCTATCTGCGAGAGAGCATGCCTCCGGTGGTCCGCAATCACCAATCGCCCACTCTTTGCTCAATTCAATTGGTACCGGGCACCCCTCGCCCCCAGGTCTGCTCTCCCATCGCGACAGGCAAGATTGGGCGCTTGACCTTCGACTCGTCCGCGCACGGCAAACCGTCCATTCGCTGATATTGGAAACCCGCGACACACAATGCGGTGTCAGCGTTGAGCACATATTTGATATCGATGAGGACAGCGGCGTTGTGGGCTGCACCAGCAGCGTTAGCAATGATGCAGAAACTCCATTTTCGCTTGAATGGTGCGCTGCGCTCTGCCTACCTTTGCCGCAGAGTTTGCTAAAAATGACCAGCTTTGCCGGCAGATGGGCGGGAGAATTTCAAGCCGAGCATTCTGACCTAATTCGCGGATCTTTCCTCTTGGAAAACCGCAGTGGACGCACCGGACACGGCCACTATCCCGGCCTTTATCTTGGGACCGAACAAACAGGCGAAAGCCACGGCCTCGCCATGGCTGCACAACTTGGCTGGAGCGGTAATTCGCGATTGCGCGTAGACCGGTTGGCAGATGGCGATCTATCGTTTCAAGCAGGTGAATTGCTGCTGCCGGGCGAAATCTTACTAGAGCGCGATGCACGCTATTCAACACCGCCGCTATATTTGTGTTGGTCGGACAAAGGATATGGCGATGTGACCCAGCGTCTGCATCGGTTTGTACGCAAGAGTGTCCTGTGTTCGGATGCCGCTCGGCCGGTGCATTACAACAGCTGGGAGGCGGTTTATTTCGACCACACTCCAGAAAAGCTAACCGCGCTGGCAGAGCAGGCTGCAAGCGTTGGTGCGGAACGCTTTGTGTTGGACGATGGCTGGTTCGGCGGGCGACGAAGCGACAAAGCTGGACTTGGAGACTGGTATGTTTCTGATGAGATTTATCCTGATGGCTTGCGTCCATTAGCTGATCATGTCCGCAGTCTGGGGATGGAGTTTGGCCTTTGGTTTGAACCTGAAATGGTCAATCCTGACAGTAATCTATATCGCGCCCACCCGGATTGGGTGCTCAGCTCCCCTGGGGTTGAGCAGATTTCATCGCGCCATCAATTGCCGCTCGATCTAACCCGCGCCGAGGTTTGCGATCACTTGTTTGATCGGATAACTGCGCTCGTCCAAGAGCTCGGCATCGCCTATATCAAATGGGATATGAACCGCGACATCCAGCATCCTGGTGGACAGACAGGACAGGCTGTGATGCATGACCAGATTGCCGCACTGTACACTCTGATTGAGCGGATCAAAGCCGCGTCGCCCTACCTTGTCATCGAGAGTTGCTCGAGCGGTGGAGCCCGCGCAGATTATGGCATTCTGGAACTCACAGACCGTGTTTGGACCAGTGACAACAATGATGCCCTAGCGCGGTATGCGATTATGCGCGGCGCGGCGCATTTCCTTCCACTGGCCGCGCTTGGAAATCATGTCGGCCCCGAAAAGTGCCACATTACTGGGCGCCATTTCGATATGGAGTTTAGGGCAGGCACAGCCATTTTCGGCCATATGGGGATGGAGATGGATCTGACACAGGAAAGCGCGAATGACCGCGAGACCTTGTCCCAAGCCGTCGCATTGCACAAATGCCATCGTTCGTTGATCCACACAGGCGAATACTACCGCCTTGTCAGCCCAAAACATATTGCAGCAATCGGAACCGTTTCGGCGGATTTGAACCAGGCCCTCTATCAAATTGCAATTCTGGACCCGCACCCGGAAACGCAACCTCCGCGGCTAAATTTTGCCGGGCTTGATCCCGATCAATCCTACGAGGTGCATTGTGTTTGGCCCAAGGCCTTGGACAAGCCCTATAGCGCCTTTGCCGGATCTGCACTGATGCGATACGGGTTGCAATTGCCTGCTACTAATCCCGACACATGCCTGATCTATCATCTGAAAGCGGTTTGATGAGCGAAGTGGAAATTTATGACCTTCTCGTCATTGGTGGAGGGATCAACGGCGCTGGCATTGTCCGCGATGCAGCCGGTCGCGGCGCACGCGTTCTGCTGGTCGAGAAAGACGATTTGGCAGCGCATACCTCGTCTTCCAGCACAAAGCTGGTGCATGGCGGCCTGCGCTATCTCGAGCATTATGAATTCCGCCTTGTCCGAGAGAGCTTGATCGAGCGCGAGCGCTTGCTGAACATGGCGCCGCACATCATCTGGCCAATGCGTTTTGTCCTGCCGCATGATAAAGGGCTGAGGCCCAAATGGCTGTTGCGGTTGGGACTTTATTTCTACGACAATTTAGGGGGTCGCGAGCGGCTACCCGGTACAAATACAGTCAATTTGCGCGATCATCCCCATGCTCAAGTCCTTCAGGAACGCTTGACCAAGGGGTTCGAATATTCTGATTGCTGGGTCGAGGATTCCCGGCTGGTCGCCCTCAATTGTATGGATGCGAAAGAACGTGGCGCGGATATCCGCACCCGAACCGAATGCGTAAATCTGGAACGTGGCAGCGACCTGTGGACGGCCACTTTGCACGACGAAGAGGGCGAACAAACGGTCAAGGCGCGGGTTGTGGTCAATGCTGCTGGCCCATGGGTTGATTCTGTGCTCGGCCGTGCCAATCCAGACAAGCGGCATCACAATTTGCGATTGGTGAAGGGAAGCCATCTGATCTTCCCAAAGCTGTTCGAGGGACGCCACGCCTATATTTTCCAGAACCGCGACGATCGGATCGTCTTTGCCATTCCATATGAGCGCGAATTCACCCTTGTCGGCACAACCGATGTCGCATTTTCCGGCGATCCAAACGGCATCGAAATATCCGAGGATGAGAAGCACTATATTTGCAACGCAGTGAATGAATATCTGCAGGACAAGGTTTCGCCCGAGCAAGCGGTCTCCAGCTATGCTGGCGTGCGCCCGCTCTATGATGACAAGTCAGAGAACAATTCCACCGTCACCCGCGATTATGTGTTCGAGCTGGACAATGAAGATGGAGCACCGCCAATCCTGTCAATATTCGGCGGTAAAATCACCACCTTCCGTAAATTGGCCGAGCATGCGCTGGAGAAAATCGGCGGTTTTGGCGACGGCAGCTGGACAGCCGATGCGCCTCTGCCCGGCGGCGACATTGACCCGGCCCGGTTCGACACTTTCTTCGTCGATTGCATGACCAAATATGGCTGGTTTGGTCCTGAGGGCATACGCCGTTTAGCGCGCGCTTACGGAACTCGTATCAACACAGTGTTGGGCAAGGCAAACGGGCTGGAAGATCTTGGCGAGCATATGGGCGGCGATTTCTATGAGCGTGAATTGGAATATCTGGTTGAGCACGAATTCGCCCGCACCGCTAACGATGTGCTGTGGCGCCGGAGCAAGCTAGCGCTCCATCTGGACGATACAGAGCAGCAGAAGGTTCACGACTGGTTTGCCCGGCGGAGCAATGCCGCGTGAGCGCGCCTACACCTCTTGCACGTTGCCTAGGCAATGACCCGATCTATCGGCGCGATCATCGCAAGGCAGACGGCCGCATGCTCTATCTCTACGGCCGCGAGACGCATGACTTGCCATTGCTGCACGAGGGATCGGATGATCTCGTCCAAGGCGGCGAGCTGCGCCATCATCCGTTGCGCGACGAGTGGAATGTATATGCCGCGCATCGTCAAAACCGCACCTTCAAACCCAGCGCTACAGATGACCCGCTGGCCCCGACCCAAATTGGCGGCCCGGAAACCGAGATACCCTTCGCCCATTTTGAACTGGCAGTGTTCGAAAACAAGTTCGCCGCCCTTCACTCGCAAGCAGCGAGCGCAGCGCAGTTACGCGGCCTGCAAACCGAACCGGCGCGCGGAGCATGCGATGTGGTGGTCTATTCACCCGAAGCCAGCGGCAGCCTGCATTCGATAGGGCAGCACCGGCGCGAAGTTTTGATCGCAAGCCTGATCGATCGCTATGAGGCTTTGTTCGCGGCAGGATGCCAGTATGTGTTGCCGTTTGAAAATCGCGGCGATGAAGTTGGCGTTACTTTGCACCATCCGCATGGCCAGATTTACGGGTTCGAGCGGGTTCCACAGGTCCAACAACGCGCGATTGACGCCTTCGCCCAAAGTTATGACCTAGCCGACGAAATGGCCCAATGCATGCCCGATTATGGCCTTGGCGAGCGCGGGGGCATCAACGCCTTTGTCCCTCGCTTTGCTCGCTTCCCATTTGAAGTCTGGCTAGCACCCCGCGCGATGCGGGCCGGGCCGTGGGACTGCACAGACGAGGAATTGCAGGCGCTAGGCTATTGGTTGGGTGAGATCACGCGCCGCTACGATGCTCTGTTCAAACAGCCAGCTGCAACCATGATGGCTTTTCACGCGGCACCTGCTGGCGGATCAGAAAATTACCATTTCACGGTGCAGTTTTATCCGTTGTTGCGCGCTCCGGGCCGGGTCAAATACCTGGCGTCTGTGGAGCAGCATACCGGCGTATTTACCGTCGATGTGATGCCAGAGACGGCAGTTGCAACATTGCGAGATCTTGGCTGCAATGACTGATCAGGTGGCGGCTGCAGATTTTAGCGCGCGAGCATCGGGCCGCGTCAATCTGATCGGTGAACACACGGATTACAATGGCGGCATGGTCTTGCCCGCTGCGCTGTCGGTGGGCTTGGAAGTGACGCTGTCACCCTGCCCCGAGCAGACCGCCAATATTGAGAGCACAGGCCATGATGAAACGGTCATGCGCCCCTTAAGCGAGCCTGCATCGGGCCATTGGTCTGACACTGCGCTCGGCGCTTTACGAGAGGCGCAGAGCCTTGGACTGCTTGATGGCGGCGCTCGCCTTTCAATCCGTTCGACCATCCCAGCGGGCTCTGGCCTATCCTCATCCGCGGCGCTGATTGTGGCCATCCTCAAGGCAGCGCGAGATGCCCATGGTTCTGGCCCCAATGATGTTGATCTGGCAATTGCCGCACGCCGAGTTGAGAATGATTTTATCGGTGTGCCCTGCGGCATCATGGACCAGATGGCAGTGGCCCTTGCCACTCCCGGAACAGCCATGGCGCTGGACACCAAGTCGCTCGATTACAGTCTGGTTGATCTGCCCGCCGACCATGCCATGGTGGTGGTTCACTCAGGCGTGACCCGCAAACTGACCGAAGGACGTTACAAAGAACGCAAGCTGGAGTGCGACGAGGCCAAGCAGCACTTCGGCACTGATGATTTGTGCTTGCTCGATCCAGCCGTGATTGAAAATTCTAGCCTGACCGGCGGCGCCAAATTGCGTGCGCACCATTGCGCGACCGAACACCTAAGAGTGCTGTCGGCGGTTGAGGCAATAATGGCTGGCGATGTTGCGCAATTGGGGCGCTTGATGAACGAAAGCCATGTCTCCATGCGCGACTTTTTCGAGATGTCTTTGCCGCCGATCGATGCGCTGGTCGACAGCGCGGTGGATTTAGGTGCGGCTGGAGCGCGGCTGACCGGAGGCGGGTTTGGCGGCTGTATTGTTGCTTGCGTCGCCAATGAAAAGCGTGAGGATTGGCTTGGCGAATTGCTCAGTCAGCACCCCGACGCTCGTTTTATCGATGCCGTTTCGAGCCGGCTGGCTTAGCCGCTGACTGCTGAGGCAAGGCTCAGATATTGCTCCAACGCCCAATTGACGGGGGGCATGATCGTGTTTTCCAACACTCCCCATTCGGGGACAAACCATGTCATCGCCACCAGCCCGAAAAACAGCAGCATGCCAAACGGGCGCAATTTGGCATAATGATGCACCATGCTGCGCGGCAGCAACCCTTCGACTATGTGCGAGCCATCAAATGGCGGGATCGGTAACAGGTTGAAAACGCCAAGAAATACATTGATCAGAATGAAATAGAACAGCCCTTGCGCGATCAGCCCCGGCTGGTCCGGCGTCCCGCCAAGCAGGGGTGCAGCCAGGCCTAGTGCGATTGCGCCCAATGCAGCGAGGATGAAGTTCGTGCCCGGTCCAGCGGCGGCCACCGCCATCATCCCAAAACGTGGATTGTTGAGCCTGTTCTGCATCACTGGCACGGGTTTAGCCCAACCAAAGACAGGCGCTCCGGCCAGCGCCAATGCGCCCGGCACCAGGACGGTTCCAACCGGATCAACATGGCGGATCGGGTTGAGGCTAAGCCGTTTTCGCTCTTTCGCAGTAGGATCGCCCAGCAACAGAGCAGCATATCCATGCGCCACCTCGTGAAAGACGATCGCAATAATCAGGCATGGGATCAAAATCGCAGCAAGGGTGAGAGTGTCTGTCATGATGGATAGATAGTGCGCCGGGCCGTGTTCAACCAGCCCATTGATCCGGTTTAAGGGCAAACACCGCCGTATCCCGCTCGTAACCCGTCCATGTCACCATCTGTTTAGGCAAAGTCTCTGTATGCTCTGCCCCCAATTTCAGGACCGCCGCCATCGACCTTTTATTGCGCGTATCAACCCTAAATTCGACTGTCTTAAAACCAATCGCAAAGGCATGTTCGATTATCAGCTTTTTCATAGAGCGGTTGAAACCCGTACCCCGCACGGAGGGCTCGATAAACGTGCCGCCAACTTCCACCACATTGTGCAATTTGGGCCGGATAAAGTTGGTCATCCCCACCAGAGCATCGGTTCGCGTATCGATGACCGCGAAATTGACCCACTCATTCAAAGTGCGGAACATTGTCAGCGCTGCGTCAAACCCGTCTCCGCCAAGATTTACTGGGTAAATTTCCCAAATGTCGCTGTCACGCGCGCAAACCGCGCGAAATGGCTCAACGTGATGATCCTCGAACGGCTCCAACCTAACGGGCGCGCGCTCCAGCACAGCATAAAGGTGAGCAAAGTCAGGCATCCAAGGCCTCGCTGAAATGCTTACGACACAGGGCGACATAGCGGTCATTGCCGCCGATCTCTGTCTGCGCACCTTCAGCCACGGCAGCGCCGCTTTCATCGACACGCAAATTCATCGTGGCCTTGCTGCCGCAATGGCAGACCGCCTTTAGCTCGACCAAGGCGTCCGCAATGCCCAGCAGCGCCGCAGATCCGGGAAACAGCTCACCCTGGAAATCAGTCCGCAATCCATAACAAAGGACGGGGACGCCCGCCTCATCCGCAATTCTCGCCAATTGCCACACCTGCTCTTTGGACAGGAATTGCGCCTCGTCCACCAATACACAATCAATGGGATTGGCCCTATGTGCCGCCATGACGTCAGCCCAAAGATCGGTCGAGGGAACGAAACGATGCGCATCGGCGCCCAGTCCGATCCGGCTCTCGATCGCCTTGTCATCGCTTCGATCATCCAGCTTTGCGGTCCACAGCATGGTGGCCATCCCGCGCTCGCGATAGTTGAAATCTGCCTGTAGCAGAGTTGTCGATTTGCCCGCATTCATGCTGGCGAAGTAGAAATAGAGCTTGGCCATGTCGGTACTCTATGTCGGGTCCGGTACGAGCGCCAGCGCTGGCGGGCAGCCATACACAATCTCGGACATGCATTCACGCCATTCACAGATCCCGAAAGCAATGCTAACCCACAACAAAATTTCAATATCGGGACGGAAAAAATGGCTGAAGCATCGGCGGCACCGCAAAGCGGTATCTTGGGATGGATCGAACGGAGCGGCAACAAATTGCCTGATCCGGTTTTCATCTTTTTCTATCTGATCATCGCTTTGGTCATCATTTCGATCATTAGCGCGCTTAGCGGCGTTTCTGCCTTGCACCCGACTGAGATCGATGAAACCACTGGCGCCGCGTTGCGGATCGAAGCCGTTAGCCTGTTGTCGCCTGAAAACATCCAGCGACTGTGGGTCGAAATGCCTAAGACATTCACCCATTTCCACCCCTTGGGTTATGTACTGGTGGTGATGTTGGGCGCAGGAGTAGCTGAGCGTTCCGGATTCTTCGCTGCGGGCATGGCAAAGGCGGTTAAAGCTGCACCAACTGCTCTGCTGACACCAGTCGTTGCTCTGGTCGCAATGCTGGGCAACCACGCTGCTGATGCAGGCTATGTTGTGTTGATTCCGCTGGCTGGCATTCTATTCGCCGCAGCCGGGCGGCACCCGCTGGCAGGCATTGCGGCGGCATTTGCTGGCGTATCGGGTGGGTTCTCGGCCAATATCTCGCCTGGGCAGTTGGATGCTCTGCTGTTTGGTATCACCGAAGAAGCCGTAGCGGCGAGTGCGCTCGACCCCAGCTGGACCGCGAATATTGCGGGGAACTGGTACTTCATCAGCGTTATGACGCTACTGTACCTGCCGATCATTTGGTACGTGACCGACAAGATAATTGAGCCGCGGCTGGGCGCATGGACCGGCGGCACGTCTGCAGGGGACAGCGACACAAGCCCGGATCCAAGCACGCCGGACGGAGAGCTAGCTTCCAAGGGTTTGCGGCACGCAGGCTTGGCAAGTTTGTTTGTGGTTGGCCTATGGCTGGCCATGGTCTTTGCCCCCGGTACGCCATTGGTGGACGAAGCCGCCTGTGCAGCTGCACCTGCTGGCGATTGTTCCATCCACACCGAATTGCGGCCGCTTTACAGCTCTCTGGTGGCTGCATTCTTCCTTCTCTTTTTGCTCTCCGGTTGGGCCTATGGCCGGGCGACCGGTTCGATCAAGAACCACCGCGATCTGGTCGATATGATGGCGGAATCGATGAAGGACATGGGGTATTACCTCGTTCTGGCATTCGCGGCGGCCCATTTCGTCGCGATGTTTGGTTGGTCCAACCTTGGCTTGATCTCTGCTGTTCATGGAGCAGCGGGCATCCAGTCAACCGGATTGCCTCTGCCGCTGGTGCTCGGCTTGATGGTTATCTTTGCCGCAGTGCTCAATCTGTTTGTTGGTTCAGCCAGCGCAAAATGGGCGCTCCTCGCTCCGATCCTAGTGCCGATGCTGATGCTGCTGGGTATCAGTCCGGAAGGCGCAACGGCGGCCTATCGCGTTGGCGACAGTGCGACCAATATCATTACACCGCTGATGGTCTATTTCCCGCTGATTTTGGTCTTTGCCCAACGCTGGCAAAAGGATTTCGGCTTGGGCAGTCTGACCGCGATGATGGTGCCCTATTCTGTGTGGCTGTTAATCTCTGGGACATTGCTGATCGTGGTATGGTTTTACCTCGGGATTCCTTTGGGTCCTGATGCCCCTGTCAGCTATGGCTTGCCCGGTTCTGGCTGACCATTTGCCATAGTCACAGCAGATGTGTGGCTAGAAAGGTCGCAATGTGATCATTAGAGCCACCCATCAAACTGCCTTTGCCTTGTTGGCCGGCTTGTTGCTGACCGGCGCCACGACAGCACCGCAAGTCTATAGCCTAGATCCAATGGATAGCAGCGCCAGCGCCAAAGTTTCGTTCTTGGGACTGGGGAGCAAGACGGCTGGGTTTCCCAATGTATCGGGCACGGTTCGGTTTGATGAATCCATGCCGGATGACGTCACACTTGATCTTTCCATCGATGCCCGCGCGCTTACCGCCGGCGACGGCGTGACTCTGCGCCGCCTAAAGAGCGAAAAGTTCTTTTGGGTTGAGAAATATCCGACTGTCCGATTTACCGGCAAGCAATTGGAAATGACCAGTCCGACCAAAGGTACCGTAACTGGGCAGTTGACCGCGCGCGGTGTCAGTCGCCAGCAAACATTCGCTGTTAGCTTTGACAAGCCTCCGCTCACATCGGTTGGTGAAGCTATCAATGTTGTTGCCAGCACGACCATCAATCGGCGTGATTATGGCATGAAATCCTACAGCCTGATCGTCGGCAGGAACGTCAATATCACTTTGAAAGCGCGTCTGGCCCCGACCTAGGAATTGTCCGCTTCTTCTTCCGACCCATCCACCAAATCACGAGCAACCTTGGGATCGGCCAGCAGTTTTTCGATCCGATCCGCTTCGTCAAAGCTCTCGTCCGGCTTGAACTTAAGCTTGGGAGCGAATTTTAGCCCCAATCTTTTGGCAACTTCGCGTTGCAGGAAGGCCGTGTTCTGACGCAGTGCTGTGATCACCTCGTTCTCGCCCAACTTCTCGTTCGCGCCCAGCAAGGGCTTTACATAGGCGGTCGCATTGCGCAGATCGGGTGTCATACGGACCTCGGTCACTGCAATGTTGGAGGCTGAAACCACCTCGTCATGCACTTCGCCGCGCGCCAACAATTCGGACAGGATATGGCGCACGCGCTCGCCCACTTTGAGGACGCGCACCGATTGCTGCTCGGCAGTATGCTCTTGTTTTCGTGCCATCACTTCACACCATCTTCGAGAGAATGTTCTTGAGCGAATTCATATTGCGGGCCGTTGCCTTGCAGCCAAGTCTGCGTTCGAGAAACTTGTTAGACAGGTCCGACACGCCCACGCCGTGGACATAGTCTAGGAACAGCACCCGGTCACCCAGGGCCAGACGCTCGCTGCCTTTGGCGCGATGTTCATCGATCAGCGACTGAACCGCCTCAGCCTCAGGTTGCTGGCTGAGGAAGATTGAATGCACCATCTTGGCAGAGCCGTGCTGGGGACCAGTCCCGTGGAAAGGATTGTCGTCTATGGCGGCTTGGACCTCAGCCTGCGTGCGGACCATTACGCATGATTTGAACCCAAACTGCTCCTGCATCACACTTTCCAATTGGACTTCCAACGTGGTCGCATCGCGTTTGTCAGCCAAGATCACATTGCCACTGGCCGCAACGGTGGCAATCACATCAAATCCAGCGTCGCAAAGCGTGGACTTAAGATCGACCATTTTGATCCTGTTGCCACCAACGTTGATGCTGCCCAACAACGCCAGATAGCGCTGGCTGTCTGTGGCCATCAACCAATCCCTTCGGGCGGCTTGACTGGGCGCGCGGTTGGGATTGCGGTGGATGTTGATCGGGCCAGAATCTGACCTTCCTCGGTCAGCAGCTCGCCTTCCAGAAAGATCACCCGGCGCCCGCCCCTTACGACGCGGCCCTTGCCGATAATGGTCGCACCTTCGGGTAGCAAACCGAGCAATTGCATCGAGATTTCCAGGTTAAGCGGAGCTTGTTCCCCGCCGGTGGCCGCTACATAGGCATAGCCCATGACGTCATCGAGATATCCGGCAACCAGTCCGCCCTGAACCCCGCCGCGCCAAGTGCACATTTCCTTGTTTACGGTGAACCGCATGGTGGCCGTGGCTGTCTCTTCGTCAAAGCCAACCAGCTCTGACCCCAGCAGTTCGGAGTGCGGCGAATCGTGCTCGCCAACCCAATTGGTTCCACGGTTCATGGCGTACCCTCCGGTCTAAGCTTCATGACATCATCGAAGGGGTAGCGCTGACATGCATAAATTTGCCAAGCACTTTTCCCTTGGATGACTACAGCGTCCGTTCGCGTTCTTCGACCTCAAAGACCTCTAGGCTGTCGCCCGGTTGAATGTCATTGGTGTCTTCCAGCACGACGCCGCATTCGAGACCCGAGCGGACCTCGTCCACATCGTCCTTGAACCGGCGAAGAGAGGCGATGGTGGTTGCCGAAACGATGACATCCTCGCGGGTAAGCCGCGCATGCAGCCCCTTGCGAATGACGCCTTCAGTGACCAACAGACCAGCCGCCTTGTCTTTCTTGCCTGACTTAAAGACCTCTTTGACATCAGCACGGCCAACCACGTTCTCGATCCGCTCTGGACCAAGTTCGCCAGCCATTTCCTTCGCGATTTCCTCGGTCAGGTGATAGATAACGTCGTAATATTTCATTTCGACATTGTCGCGTTTGACCAATTCGCGCGCCTTGGGATTGGGCCGCACGTTAAAACCAATGATCGGAGCGTTTGACGCTGCCGCCAGACCCACATCGCTTTCGGTGATTGCACCAACGCCTGCGTGCAACACGCGAACCTGGATCAGATCATTGCCAAGGTTATGGAGTGCGGTGTTAATCGCCTCAACCGAGCCCTGCACATCGGCTTTCACCAAGACAGGGAATTCGACCAGATCGCTCTGCAAATTGCTGAACATCGTGTCGAAATTGGTCGGTGCGAGTGCCGTGCGTTGCTCGGTCGCTTTTTCCTGGCGGAATTGAGCCACTTCACGGGCACGCTGTTCATTCTCAACCACGGTCAGCTGATCACCAGCGGACGGAACCCCGCCGAGGCCAAGCACTTCGACCGGCATGGAAGGGCCGGCTTCTTTGATCTGCTTGCCCTGATCATTGACGATCGCACGAACCCGGCCGCTTTGCGTGCCGACCACAAAGGTATCGCCGCGCTTTAATGTGCCGCGTGTCACCAAGACAGTGGCAACTGGGCCGCGACCCTTATCGAGCTGAGCTTCGATCACGGTGGCATCAGCTTCACGATCAGGCCGAGCTTTCAACTCAAGCAATTCAGCCTGCAGCGCAATTTTCTCGAGCAATTCGTCAAGACCGGTGCCCTTGGTTGCCGACACTTCGACATCCTGCACTTCGCCCGACAGGCTCTCCACGATTATTTCATGTTCGAGCAGCCGGTTGCGAACATTGTCAGGATTGGCCTCAGGCTTATCCATCTTGTTGATCGCCACGATCATTGGAACGCCGGCCGCTTTGGTGTGATTAATCGCCTCGATTGTCTGCGGCATAATGCCGTCATCAGCTGCCACAACCAGCACCACAATATCGGTGACATTGGCACCACGAGCACGCATTTCAGTAAACGCAGCGTGGCCCGGCGTATCAAGGAAGGTGATCGTTTGTCCCTTATCCTTGCCAGAGCCCTTAGTCGTTACCTGATAGCTGCCGATGTGCTGAGTGATACCGCCAGCCTCGCCCTTGGTAACATTGGCCCCGCGCAAAGCGTCGAGCAGCGAAGTCTTGCCGTGATCGACATGGCCCATGATGGTGACCACCGGAGGACGCGGTTTCAGCGTCTCTTCCGGATCAACATCTTCTTCGACCTTGATTTCAATATCATCGGCCGAAACGCGTTGGATGTTATGGCCGAATTCCTCGACCAACAATTCTGCCGTATCAGCATCAATCGTTTGGTTGACGGTTACCATCATGTCCAGATTGAACAGTGCCTTGACCAGGTCGGCACCTTTTTCGCCCATCCGCTTTGACAATTCGCCAACCGTAATTGCTTCTGGCACGATAACATCACGAACCTGCTTCTCACGCGGGGTGGATGGACCACCTTGAGCACGGCGTTCCTTCTCGCGCGCGCGTTTCAGAGCGGCGAGTGAACGGGCGCGGCGACCTTCATCCTCGTTGAGAGCTTTGGTAACGCTCAACTTGCCCGAACGGCGCTTATCCTTGCGCTCAGGACCGCCGCGTTTCTCTTCTTTCTTCTTCTTTTCTGGACGCTTCGTTTCCGGACGCGCGACAGGCGTAAATTTACGAGCAGCAGGGGTTGGCGTAGCCGTATCGGCTGCCTCGGCTGGAGCTGGAGCTGCTGCTTCCGCTTCCGCAGCAACGGCGGCATCGGCTTCTGCTTTGGATGCTGCCTTGGCATCGTCGTCGGCCTGCTTGGCGGCGGCATCTTCTGCCTTGCGGTTGTCTTCGGCCCGCTTTTTCTCGTCCTTGGCCGCAGTTTTGGCAGCTTTGTCGTCACGCTTGCGCGCTTCTTCGGCCATCTTAAGCCGGGCTTCTTCGGCTTCACGCTGCAGCCTTGCGACGCGCTCTTGCGGGGTTTCTGCTGCAGCAGCAGGTTTCTTTGGGGCCGCCTTTTTTGCTGGCTCGGCCTTCTTCACCTCTGGCGCAGGTGCCGGAGTTGGCTCGGGCGCAGGTGCAGGAGCAGGGGTTTCGCCCGGCTTTAGGAGCTTGCGGCGGCGCTTTACCTCAACCGCAACCTTATTGGTGCGGCCATGGCTAAAGGTCTGCTTGACCTCTCCAGGCTGCGCACTCTTAAGAGTAAGCGGTTTACGGGCCGGTTTTTTCTCTTCGTCGCTCATCTAGCTCAACTATCCTTCACGCGTTCAATTTATCGCCAGCGGATTGGTCGCTTTTGGCTGATGCCAATTGCGCTCCACCGGTATTTCCATCTGACCCTTCGGCCTTCGTATATTGCAACAGGCGCGATACCGCGGCGCCGACACGGCCCGCTGCTTTTGCGCCTAATCGGCTGTCTGCAGTGGACCCGTTGACCCCCAAATGGACGACATTATCGCGGCCCAATGCCACAGACAAAGCCGCACGGTCCAGTGGCAAGGTCACACCTCGCTCTCCGCTGCCTTCCAAATCGCGGCCCACACGCCATGCCTGATCGAGCTTTTTGCGCCCGTCTTCGCTGGCATCATTAGCGTGCATCAACAGCGCAACGCGCCCTTTGCGGGCCTGTTCAGCAATGCGATCAGAACCCAGCACAATCTGGCCACCTCGCATTTCAATGCCCAACCGATCGAGGAAAACACGCTCTAGCGCACTTTGTATCTGATCGGGCAAATCCGCCGATATATTCAAAGGTGTCCCTTTGAAGGCGCGCGCCAAGGCACCCTTAAGCTGGCCCTTAGACAAAGCGAGTTCAAGCTGCGCTCGGCTCACCCCTATCCACGCACCGCGACCCGGGGCCTTGGCCAGCGGATCACACAAAACATCACCATCGGGCGATATGGCCAAGCGCACCAGGGCATCACGCGACGCATTTTCACCGGTCAAGATGCATTTGCGCTCTGGACCTGTGTCTTTGGCGCAGGACTTACCGGACCCGAAATTGCGGGTCTCAGCAGCTTCAGCGATGTCGGACGTCAGGCGCTCATTTGGTGGAGTCCGCATCGGCGGCCTCCTGTGTTTCGGTCTGCTCGGCAGCTGGTGCCGGAGCTTCCTCTTCATCCTCGAACCAATGCGCACGAGCAGCCATGATGATCTCATTGCCCTGCTCTTCGCTCAAGCCATACTCACCCAAAACGCCGCCCTTGTCTTCGGGACGCGGCGCTGGGCGGCGCATCGGAGGACCATCGGGATTATTGTTACGGCGGCGCGGCGCTTCACGCTTTTTCTGGATCAATTCATCGGTCGCAAGATCAGCCAGATCATCCAGCGTCTTGATACCGCCCTTGCCCAGCGTCAGCAGCATGGCTTCAGTCAGATGCGGCATGTCTGCCAGCGCATCTTCAACGCCCAGCTCACGGCGAGCAGCGCGGAAGGTTTCTGCCTGACGTTCCAGCGCTTCCAATGCGCGGCTCTGCAATTCTTCGCCCAGCTCTTCGTCAAAGCCTTCGATACTGGCCAATTCAGCCAATTCGACATAGGCGACCTCTTCCAACTCGGCGAAGCCTTCTGCAACCAGCAGCTGCGATAGAGTTTCGTCGACGTCGAGCTCTTCTTCGAACATCTTCGAACGCTCAGAAAATTCCTTGCTGCGCTTCTCGCTCGCCTCTTCCTCGGTCATGATGTCGATCTGGTGACCGGTAAGTTGGCTGGCCAGACGCACATTTTGACCGCGGCGACCGATCGCCAGCGAAAGCTGGTCATCGGGCACAACCACTTCAATGCGGCCTTCTTCTTCGTCCAGCACCACGCGAGCAACGGTGGCTGGCTGCAGAGCATTGACTACGAAAGTTGCAGTGTCTTCGCTCCACGGAATGATATCGATCTTCTCGCCCTGCAATTCCTGCACGACGGCCTGAACGCGGCTGCCCTTCATACCCACACAGGCACCGACCGGATCGATCGAACTGTCATGGCTTATGACGCCGATTTTGGCTCGACTGCCCGGATCGCGAGCAGCGGCTTTGATTTCGATGATGCTATCGTAAATCTCAGGCACTTCTTGGGCAAACAGCTTGCGCATGAAATCAGGATGCGCTCGGCTGAGGAATATCTGCGGACCGCGATTGTTACGCTCCACCTTGGTGATGATTGCACGAACGCGCTCGCCAACACGGGCGGCTTCACGCGGAATTTGTTGATCGCGGCGAATAACCCCCTCGGCGCGGCCAAGATTAACGATCACGTGACCGAATTCGACCGATTTGATAACGCCAGTGATTACTTCGTTGGCGCGGTCTTTAAATTCTTCAAACTGGCGTTCACGCTCAGCATCGCGGACCTTTTGGAAGATCACTTGCTTGGCGCTCTGGGCATCAATGCGGCCAAGATCAACCGGAGGCAGCGGGTCGACGATAAAGTCACCCAGGCTTGCATCGGCTTCCAATTTTTGCGCAGCCTTCAGATCGACCTGCTTAAAATAGTCTTCGACTTCCTCGACCACTTCGACAACCCGCCACAAGCGCAGATCGCCCGTTTGTGGGTCCAGCTTTGCGCGAATATCATTTTCTGCGCCATAGCGGTTGCGCGCGCTTTTCTGGATCGCTTCTTCCATCGCTTCGATAACAATCGACTTGTCGATCATCTTTTCCGAAGCAACTGCATTCGCAATCGCAAGCAACTCTGCTTTATTGGCGGAAATAGCACTGGCCATCAGTCGTCAGCCTTCTCTTCTTCAATTTCTAAAACTTCCTCAGCACCTGCGGTGTCGAGTGGTTGGGTTGCCGCGATCAGCTCGTCAGTAAGAACAAGCTTGGCCGCATGAATGGCATTGCGCGGGAAAGCAACACTTCCCGCCTTATTGTCTGCGATTGTTATTGTGTCGCCTTCAATCCCGACAAGGCGGCCGCGCAAATTGCGCAACCCATCAATTTTCTCAGACAAAGAGACCTTTGCTTCGTGTCCGGCCCAATTGAAAAAATCCTTGGGTCGGGTCAGCGGACGATCAATGCCCGGAGAGCTTACCTCAAGATGATATGCCCCTTCGATCAAGACCTCGCCTTGTTCCTCGGCGGCATCCATTGCGCTCGACACAGCGCGCGACAATGCAGCGCATTGTTCGATTATCAATTGGCCGGTGATTGGATCTTCCGCCATAATTTGCAGAGCCATCCCGCCGTCACCCGCTTCCGATGGCATCATCTTTACCCGCACGAGATCGAACCCTAGCGTCGCCGCTTCGGGTGCAATAATCTCTTCAAGGCGGGCGATATCTGCCATCTGTCTCGCTTAGGTCTCCGTTTTGAACGGCATTGTCTGCAACAGTCTTCCGAGCCAGCCCCTTGCGGCGCCAGCATCCAACTTTGTCTCAACAATGTCGTGATTGGCCGTCAGATAGGCGGGTAGTGTGACGATTGCAACCGCTAAGAATGCGATTCAGGCTGGCTCGGTATGCGGCCTTATTACGCCCGGCCTTTACGAGCGGGGCTTAAACCAAGGTTCGGCGGTGCGATCAATCGAGAGCTGTACAGCATAGGGTTTGCAAAGATCGAAGGCTTGATGCGGAGTGCCGCCGAGCCAATCGCTCCATTGTTCCGGCGCGAGAATTACAGGCATTCGGTTATGAACAGGCGCGATCTGGTCATTCGCCTCGGTCATAATCATCGAATAGGCCCTGCCCCATTCATCGCTGTCACGCCAAATGCCGCCCATCGCCAACAAATTTCGATCGGAAGACGCCATCCACGTCCGTGTCATCTTTCCCTTAGCCCCTTCGGCTTCCGCAAAAGAAGAGACGGGAATCAGACAGCGGCGGTTTTCAAACGAGGACCGCCAAAAGTAACTCTTCAGTTTGTCGGTCCGCGTGTTGTTGACCGGCTTGGGCTTTAGCGCCTGTCCCTTCGCGCCCTTGCGTTGCAGTGGGAAGCCCCAATTCATCGATTGCAATTTGCCGTCAGCGACCACCGCCGACGGATACCCAGGATAGACCTCGCTCGCCATATTGGCCGAAAAACCGCTCACCTCTGCATCGAAGAAATCGCCGATCTCGGCAGGGGAGGCCTTTAACTTATAGAGATTGCACATGGTGTGTCCGCACCGATCTAGATTGCCATGCCAAGGCCTAGCTCAGCAACACCGCTCTGGTTCGGTAGCCTCAGTTTCCGGCACAAATGACTCGCCGAAATCTTCGGTCCGCTCATGGGTGAGAAATGTCTCCCACGCATTCCCGTCAGGATCGGAAATCCAATTCTTGGTCGATTTCGCGAAGCAACATTGCGTGTCACCTTGCTCAATAACTAGCTGTCCTGCTGAGCGCACCCGAGCGAATTGCTCTTCGAGCTCTTCTGCATCGCTTGCTTGAATTCCAAGATGGGTAAGACCTTGAGTCTTGCCGCTATCCTCAACAACAAAATTAACGCCGGGATCATCGAGCACCCATTGCACATAATGGCCCCGTTCCAAGGTCGGTTCTGCGCCAAACATTTTTGTATAAAATGTCCTAGATTGTTCAAGATCGCTGACATTAAGACTAACATGAATCCGCTTCATTACTTTATTCTCCAATACATTCTTGGGTTGAGCAGCGGGTGCTATCTGCAAGTTCTTCGCTGCAACATTCGTCCAGCAAATATTGAACGATTGATGCCATCGCCTCAAAATTGGCCCGATAGATAATCGATCGGCCGATCCTTTCATCGCGCACCAAACCGCTTTCACGCAGATTGGCGAGATGAAACGATAGCGAGCTTGCAGGTAGGCTAAGCTGCTCGGCGATATCACCGGCAGCCAATCCACTATTGCCCACCCTTACCAAGGCACGAAACACCGACAGCCTGTGGGTTTGGGCCAATGCCGCCAATGCCGTTACGACCTGATCGGCTTCATTGCTTCGATTCGTTTCCATATTTCTGGAATTATCGAATTGTTTGATCGTTGTCAAATCAACTAAAGCCCGCTCGGCTCAATCGTCTTCCTGCATCAACCCGTGTTTCTTGATGCAATGGCGCAGCTGGTCATAGCTGAGGCCCAACGCTTTGGCTGTTTGGCGCTGGTTCCAGCGATGCTTGCCCAGCGCATGCTCCACAATCGCGCGCTCATGCGCATCGACCGCACCGCGCAAATCTTCGATCGCGTCATATTCTTGCGAGGGCGGAGCCGACAAAGCAGCGGCAGGGCCAATGCTCTGATTGCTGGCGCTTTCTAACTGCCGGTGCGCCGGAGTGAATGGCTTCCATGGAGAATCAAACGGGTCAAACACCACATGGGCAATCGGTTCATCCCAATTGTCCCAACGGTAGACGGCGCGTTCAACGACATTACGCAATTCACGCACATTGCCCGGCCAGTCATGGTTTTCCAACCCGCGCTGGACATGCTCGGCAAAGCCCGGCCACATCTCCCACTCCAATTCAGCCGCCATGCGCCGCCCAAAATAATCGGCTAAGACGCCCACATCCCCTTCGCGAACGCGCAAGGGGGGCAAAGTGATCACTTCAAAGCTCAGTCTATCCAACAGGTCAGCACGAAAGTCGCCGCGCTCTGCCATCAATGGAAGATCATCATTAGTAGCCGCGACGATCCGCACATCCACTCTAACCGGACGCGAGGATCCGATCCGCGTAACCTCGCCATATTCGACCGCACGCAGCAGCCTTTCTTGGGCGGCCATTGAGAGATTACCCAGTTCGTCGAGGAATAACGTGCCTTTATCGGCTTCCTCAAACCTACCGGCGCGCGCTTTGGTAGCACCGGTGAATGCACCAGCCTCATGGCCAAACAATTCTGCCTCAATCAATGTCTCTGGCAAGGCCGCGCAATTCATGATGACCAGCGGCTCCCCCCAACGCTGGGACAATCGGTGGAGGCGTTCTGCGATCAGTTCCTTACCGGTACCGCGTTCGCCAATGACCAACACAGGGCGGCTCATCGGTGCAGCACGAGAAGCCCGCTCAACCGCGTCCAAAAAGGCCCCAGATTGGCCAATGAACTGATTATCTCGCTCCATGACCCAACCTATAGTGAAAATTCCCAATGGTTGGCAATAGAAACCAACGTCGTCATACTCAAAAATTGTTAATTCATTGTTTTATCTAGTTTTTTCTAATTTGGCACGCTGCTTGCTGATACATGAACAGTTATTGTTTTTGACCGAAGGGAAATTGGACCATGTTTGACCGCAGCTTCTTCCAGACCAAATTGGGACTGGCCGCGATTGCGAGCACGTCCGCGATGGTTCTGTTCGTAGCGCTCAGCACGCAAATGCAGGTTGCGCCACATATGGCAGCGTCCTCGACAGCCGCAATCGTTGAGATCGCGTGACCAAACCTTCTGACAATACCCCCCTTGGGCCGGAGCGCTCAGTCCCCTCTGATGACAAATCAGTCGGCGCTGATACCAGTCGTAGCGCCGATGCTCTGGCCCAACCCTTTTTTCAGACTAAGGGTCAATCTCGCACAACGCGCCTCGACGAAGAAGTCGAACGTTTGCGGCAGAGCCCAACCCCGACGCAAAGCGCCCCTTCCCCGGTCGAGCGCGTCATGAACTTTACTGATGGAGCAGCCTTTATGGGCATTTTTAGCCGCACCCGCGATATTGTCGCCGCCAACTTTAACGACATGCTTGATAAAGCAGACGACCCATCGAAGATGATCCGTATGATCATCCTCGAGATGGAAGAAACGCTGGTGGAAGTCCGCGCGAGTGCAGCCCGCACCATTGCTGATCAGAAAGAAATGCACCGCCACACGGTCAAGCTAGACAAGCTGCAAGCCGATTGGGGCGAAAAAGCGCAGCTGGCATTAAGCAAGGATCGCGAAGATCTGGCCCGCGCTGCTTTGGTCGAGCGCAAGAAGGCCGCCGATATGGCTGACCAGCTAAAGCAGGAAATTGCCGTTTTGGACGATGCTCTGCGTGCTTATGAGCAAGACATTCAGAAATTGCAGAATCGCCTGCGCGAGGCTCGCAGCCGCCAGACCCAGATCGCTGCCCGTCTGGAAAGCGCAGAAAACCGGGTCAAACTGCGCACTTTGATGAGCACCGAGCGTACGGACGAGGCCCTATCACGCTTCGACCAGATGGAGCGCCGGGTCGATTACGCCGAAGGCCGCGCTGAAGCGATGAGCATTGCCGATCAATCCGGCAAGCCAAGCCTATCGGACGAGATTGCCGCGCTGGAAGGCGCCGATGCGATCGATGATGAATTGGAACAAATGAAAAAGGCGCTTGGTAAAGACAGCGCCTCAGACACGAAGGAAGGCTAAGCCATGGATCCCGAATTTATTGCAGTCCCGATGGTATTGATCGGCCTACCTTGGCTGATCCTCCATTACATCACGAGGTGGAAAACCGCCGGAACAATTACCAATGATGACGAGCAATTGCTCGACGATCTTTACCATCTGGCCAAGCGGTTGGATGATAGGATGGACACTGTCGAGCGCCTGGTAGCAAGTGACAATCCAGACTTTGATGCCAAGCGTCTGCGCGCTGACCAAGAAACCGATAATCAGCAATTGCGCGAGCTTGACCGCTTGCTCGCCGAGAAAAAGGGAACTGCCCAATGAACAGTCCGCGCACCACGCTTTACCGCGACAAACACAATGCTCGGTTAATGGGCGTATGCTCCGGGATCGCTGACTACACCGGCGTTAGCACCGGCTGGGTTCGGTTCGGCGCACTGTTCTCAATTCTTGCAACCGGCGGATGGTCAATCCCAGCCTATTTCATCGCCGGCTGTATTTTGAACAAAAAACCGCCGCATCTCTATGTCGACAAAGAAGAGCAGAAATATTGGCAGCGTGTGCGCCAAAGCCCGCAACGCTCGGCCCGCGAAATCCGCGCTCGGTTCCGCGATGTCGACCGCCGCTTGGCTGATGTCGAACACCATTACGTCAGCAGCAATCCGCGCCTATCGGCAGAGATCGAACGTCTACGCTGATACTAAAAGACAATAAATTTAGGGGACAAAATCATGGAAGGCGAAATGGCTCTTCTCATACCAATACTAGCGCTGTGCATCCCATTCTTTGCGATCTGGGTGAAGCACAAGGAGAAAGTCGCGAAAATGCAGGTTGAGTCCACAGCTGAGAATACTGCGGAAAAGGCCGCGCAATATTCTAGCAATATACAACAGCTCGAAGACCGTGTGCAGGTGCTTGAACGCATCGTGACCGACCGCGGCTATGACATCGCAACCCAGATCGAGGCGCTGCGCGACACCCGCCAAGTGGAAAACATCGACAGCGGCACGCCGCTCAATATGAATAGACAGGAGAAAGCCTGATGCTGGCCGCAGAGACAGTTGTCCCGCACTTGCCATGGATCATCGCTGGTGCATTGGCGATCGGCGGAGCGGCCGTGTTCGGCTGGATCCACACCACTCGCCTGAAAATCAAACATGGCTATCCGCTGGAGGGCATGTGGGGTCAATCGCTCAAACCCTCGAGCGATCACGAGGCGAAGCAACGCATCATGCTGTTGACGCAAGAAAATGCAGAGCTCCGCGCAGAAGTTGGCTCGGTCAAAGATCGGCTTGCCAATGTTGAGCGGATTGTGACCGATGGCGGATATGCCTTGGGCAGCGAAATCGATGCCTTGCGTGAACGCAGCCTTGAACATCGCATGGACAAAGGAAGCGCATAATGGGTGCCTATGCTCTCATCGCGATTGTGGCGATCATTGTTTATGGCATTTTGCGCTTTAACCGTGATGACAATCAGGCAAATCAGCTGGACAATCATGATCGTGAAGCCTTGTTCGAGGCCCAACGCGAACGCGATGAATTGCGCGAACGAGTTCAGGTGCTGGAACGGATCGTAACTGACGCGAATTCGTCAGACGCTCGCAAGACCCAGCGTCTGACCGAAGAGATTGAAAACTTGCGCCGCAGCGAAGGCAAACGGCAAGGAAAGAGCACGGAGGATGTGAGCGAATGATCGATTTTCTGGTCGACCCCTATCTCGTAATTGCCGGAACCTGTCTGGTGGGGTTATGTATAGTGGCCACGGCGTTGCAACGCGCCTGGCAAGGATGGCTGAGCCTGAAACAACGCGAGTTGGACAGCGTTCGGCACGAAGCCAATGGCAATCTTGGCGTGACCGGCGGGATGGGCGCAGCCCGGATTGAAATTTCCGACCTGAAAGAACGCATCAAGAAGCTGGAAGCCATCGCAAACGGGGTGGATTTGTGAGCAAAAGCGCCTAAATGCGCTGTCATGCGATCCTTAGACGACATTCAAGAAGAATATGAGTTTCTCGAAGGCGATGAACGTTATCGCCTTTTGATCGAACTGGGTCGGGAATTGGATCCGATGCCCGATGCCCTCAAGACAGATGCCACGCTGGTGCGCGGTTGCTCTGCTAGCGTGTGGGTCTACCCCACCCAAACTGGCGATCAATTGCACTTCTTGGCGGATAGCAATGCCGCGATTACCAAGGGCATTGTTGCACTGGTGATCTCAGCAGTCCAAGATCAGCCACCGGGCGAAATTGCCGCCATGGACATAACCGCAGCTTTGGCTCCGTTTGATCTCAAAAACCAGCTAAGCTCCAACCGGACGCAGGGTGTGCCCAATATGATCGGTTTGGTGCAAGAGCATGCCGCGCGGATTGCGGCAGCCTGATATGCGCCCGCTTTACCTAGCGGGGGGCATTATTTCTGCTGGTCTGGGGATCATTGGCGCCGCACTGCCAATCATGCCGACAGTGCCGTTTCTGCTGCTCGCCGCCTTTTGCTTTGCGCGCAGCAATCCGGCGCTCGAACAACGCATTCTGGATCACCCCACTTGGGGACCACAGGTGCAGGATTGGCGCGAACGCCGGGCAATTTCCCGGCGATCCAAAATTATGGCAATCGGCGCGATGAGCGTTGGCGCAGTGTTCACCTGGTTCGCGTTAGGTCCGCCTTGGGTCTATCTATCTTTGGCCATCTTGTTGGTATCTGGCAGCTGGATCGCAACCCGTAACGAATAGATTGAATTTTTAGGCTCCGACTGAATCGCGCACTTTGGCAATGCCAGCCTCTCGCTGTATCTTTAGCTCTGCCTTCAGCTTTGCAGGATCGCGCGCTAGAACAAAGCCAAAGCTGACCCCACCTTCCTTGCCGATGGTCGCATGGTGCAGCTTGTGGGCCTGTACCAAGCGCTTGGCATAGCCGCTCTTGGGCACATATTTGAAATAGCGTTGATGGACCAGGCCATCGTGCACCACAGTATAGATGATCCCGTAGAACATAACGCCCAGGCCGATCCACGTCGCTGGCCACCATGCAGATGCGCCTAGGACCATTTCGCTACCCAGTATAAACATGGAAATGCTCATCACGGCACCGACGATGCCATAAAGGTCGTTCTTTTCCAGCTTGTTATTATGTGGCTCGTGATGATCGCGGTGCCAGCCCCAACCCCAGCCGTGCATGATGTATTTATGGCTCGCCCATGCGATCCATTCCATCCCCAACACGGTGACGAGCACAATCAAAATGGCGATCACGATGTCCATTGCGACCTCTGTATACGCTATCCTACCGGTGGAAAAAAGAACTGACGCATACCGTCGTCAATCCGCGCGGGACGCAGCGTTTCTGCATCAATGCAGCACCATGCTGATTTAACCTCAGCCAGCACATCTTCGCCGCGCTTGATCACGGTTGAATAGAATGCGCGCGCGCCTTTGAAGCTCTCCAGGACGGTGCTTGCGATCACATCATCTTCGATAAATGCGGGTTTGCGATATGTGATCTCGTGTTTGAGAGCGACCCAAGCTTTGCTTGCCACTTCATCAGCCGGTGCCAGCTTTTGCCAATGCGCCAGAACCGCATCCTGCACCCAATTGAGATAGCGCGCATTGTTCACATGGCCCATGAAGTCGATATCTTCGGGCAAAACACGGATCGGAAAGGCAAAAGGAGCTGCTGACATATGTGTCAATTAGGCATGAATTGCTTTCGTTTCCATGACTATCGACGTGTCGGAGCAGAATGTTCGGAGAAATGTTGCGGATAGGACGCGGATTGGGACCGCATCCCGAGCATCGCTGGCTCGCGATCTCCATCTGGCGGACGAAGGTAGATTTTTGGTAGATGTTCTCTTGCAAGCGTAACGCTGCCCGCCTAGCGCGAAAGCATGGCCAATCAACCCCGCACACTTTACGACAAAATCTGGGACGCTCACGAAGTTGAGCTCCGTGATGATGGCACGAGCATCCTCTATATCGACCGGCATCTGGTCCATGAAGTGACCAGTCCCCAAGCGTTCGAAGCGCTTCGGATGACGGGTCGCAAGGTGCGCCGCCCGGAATTGACCCTAGCGGTGCCCGATCATAATTTGCCTACGACCCCGCGCTTGGATGCAGATGGAAACCGCATCCCAATTGCGGACCCGATGAGCGCCCAGCAATTGGCAGCTCTTGAACAAAACGCGCCCGAATTTGGCATCCGATACATTGACGCGACCGATGTCACCCAAGGCATTGTCCATGTGGTTGGGCCAGAGCAAGGTTTCTCGCTGCCCGGTACGACAATTGTCTGCGGCGATTCCCACACCGCCAGCCACGGCGGCATTGGAGCCTTGGCATTTGGCATCGGAACAAGCGAGGTGGAGCATGTTCTTGCAACGCAAACATTGCTGCTCAAGCGCTCCAAATCGATGGAAGTGCGGGTTGAAGGCATGCTGTCTCCCGGCGTGAGCGCCAAAGACCTGATCCTTCATATTATTGGCGTAATCGGCACCGCTGGCGGCACCGGCCATGTGATCGAATATCGCGGTCAGGTGTTCGAAGCCATGAGCGTCGAGGAGCGCTTGACCGTTTGCAATATGAGCATCGAAGGCGGTGCACGTGCTGGCTTGATCGCGCCTGATGACACTGTGTTCCGTTACCTCAATGGTCGGCCGCTATCACCCAAAGGTGCTGAGTGGGACGAGGCTTTGACCTATTGGAAGACCTTGCACAGCGATGATGGAGCAGTTTTCAACAAATCGGTCACCATCCAAGCCAGCGACGTAGAGCCAACTGTAACATGGGGCACCAGCCCCGAAGACGTGGTCGCCATTGGCGGTGTTGTGCCTGATCCGACCAGCTTTGCCGACGCCTCCAAGCAAGAAGCAGCAGCCAAAAGCCTGGAGTATATGGGGCTCACGCCGGGACAGCGGATGCAGGATGTTTCGGTTGAGAACATCTTCATCGGCAGCTGCACCAACAGCCGGATCGAAGATTTGCGGGCAGCAGCAAACGTGCTCAAAGGGCGGACCAAGGCCGACAATGTCAAATGGGCAATTGTCGTGCCGGGATCGGGACTGGTGAAAGCAATGGCCGAAGACGAAGGCCTCGACACAATTTTCACTGATGCAGGGTTTGAATGGCGCGAGCCGGGCTGCTCGGCATGTTTGGGCATGAACCCAGACAAGGTACCACCGGGTGAGCGTTGCGCCTCCACATCCAACCGCAATTTCGTCGGTCGGCAGGGTCCGGGTGCTCGCACGCATTTGGTCTCGCCAGCGATGGCAGCAGCAGCAGCTGTTGCCGGAAAGTTGGCCGATGTTCGCGAGATCAACAGGTGATAGGCACTTGCCATTGTGGCGCGATCTCGGTCGAGGTCAAACACAAGCCTGACTATGTAAATTTTTGTGATTGCACTCTGTGTGCAAAAACCGGCGGTGCATGGGGCTATTACGTCTCAGCCGAGGTTGCAGTTTCAGGCTCAACCCAGTCCTACCGACGCCACGATTACGACCATCCGGCCGTAGAGATTCAGTTTTGCGGGCAGTGCGGAACAACCACCCACTGGGTGCTCACCGAACATGTTGAGGGTGACCAAATTGGCGTCAACGTCCGGTTGTTCGAACCAAGCGAATTAATAGGCATCGAAGGGCGAACGCTGGATGGCCGCAATTGGACCGGAGAGACCCCGGCCGAACACCGCGCCCCGATAGGTAGAATCGGCGAGGATATGTTCATTTGATCGCTGCGGAGGCGCCATTCATGTCAGCGGCCACTTGCCAACAACGCTCCCCAACCCCATGAGAATAGAATGACAAAAAAACTATCTGGAAAAGCCACTTTCGGCGCTGCAGCCATTGGTTCGGCCGCTATCGCCGCCGCCTTGCTCTACTCCAATAAGCGCAAAAGCAAGAACGAGCAGCCCGTGACCCCCACGGTCCCATCAGGTGAGAAGCCAGAGACCGATTGATAGGTTGAGGCTGGGTTAGGAGCGACACCGTGAAACTGAAGATAATCCTCCCAGCCATTGTGGCGGCTACATTTGCGGCCAGCTCCGCGGCTCAGGACAAGAACGCAGATATCGAAATGTGGCGTTTGGATTGCGGGTTCATTGAATTGAGCGATACCGCGCCATTTTCTGACGCCCATTTGTACGATGGCGAGCCACGTACAATGACCAACAGCTGTTATCTGATCCGACATGGCGAGCAGCATATGCTTTGGGACGCTGGATTTTCGTCCGCGCTCAAAGGACAGCGCGTAACTCAGTCGGTTTTTACGATCGGAATCAGCCAGACGATTGCTGATCAATTGGTCGATCTTGGTCTGTCAGCAAATGACATTGATCTGATCGCCGTTAGTCATTTTCACAGTGACCACGTCGGTCAACTGCCCGACTTTCCTGAGTCAGAATTGATCATTGCAGGCGAAGACTGGGCGGTTGTTTCACAACCGGCCCAAGATGGAGCTTTCCTTGACAGAACGCCTTTCCAACCGTGGTTGGATGCAGATTCAAGCGAAGTCATTGCATTTGCGGGCGATCATGATGTTTTTGGTGATGGCACAGTGGTAATCAAATCTATGCCGGGCCACACCCCTGGCCACTCTGCATTACTCGTTCGTTTGCCAGTCTCAGGCGATGTCTTGCTAACAGGCGATCTGTATCACTTTGAAGAGCAGGTCGAGAACCGCGGCGTGCCCCAGTTTAATTCAAATCGAGCCGATACATTGGCCTCTTTCGAGCGTTTCAACGCGATCGCAAATTCGTTGGATGCAACTGTAATAATTCAACATGACCCCAATCACATCGATCGATTGCCTACATTTCCGGAGTCAGCCGAATAATGGAACCCGTTTCAACGATTGAAGGGCGCGCCTATCCCTTTGGCGCCAAAAACGTCGATACCGATGTAATCATCTCGGCAGAATGGCTCAAAACCATCACCCGCGAAGGCTTAGGCAAAGGTGCCTTTGAATCGGTGCGAGCCAATCCCGGCAATGTGTTCGACGATCCAGAGTACTCAGGCTCTCCAATTTTGATCGCGGGTGATAATTTCGGTTGCGGATCAAGTCGCGAGCACGCCGCATGGGCTTTGCTCGACATGGGCGTCAAAGCGGTGATTGCGCCAAGCTTCTCCGACATCTTCTCTGGCAATGCCTTCAAGAACGGCATTTTGACGGTTGAGCTTCCTCAAGACCAAATCGACCGCCTGCTCGAGGTGGCTCAGGAACATCCAGTGTATCTCGATCTGGAAACCCAAACGGTCACCACTCCATTTCAGGATCGTTTCACATTCGAAGTCGATCCATTTCGCAAGCACTGCCTGATCAACGGGTTGGACGAGGTTGGCCTCACGCTTGAACAAGACAAGACTATTGCAACATATGAACAAGCCCGCGCATCCAGCATGGCGTGGCTTGGCAAAGGAACGGAGATAAACGCATGAAGGCATTGCGCACTCACGCCATTGGCGGACCAGACACTCTAACGCTTGACGAAGTGGATGTGCCCACCCCCGGCAAAGGCGAAGTTTTGGTCGATGTAAAGGCCTGCGCAATCAACTTTCCCGACACGTTGATGATCCGCGACCTTTACCAGTTTAAGCCAGAGCGTCCCTATGCGCCGGGCGGTGAAGTTGCAGGGGTCGTCGAGGCGATCGGCGAAGGTGTGGAAGGTTATGCCATTGGCGACCGCGTCATGTCTGGAATCGGCAATGGCGGTCTGTCAGAGAAAGTTCTGGTCCCTGCCGGTCGGATGTTTCCTGTCCCAGAAGGTGTGCCATTTGAAAAGGCAGCATCGCTGCTGTTAACCTATGGCACAACGATCCATGGGTTAAAGGATCGCGGCCACATCAAGCAGGGCGATACGGTCTTGATCCTGGGTGCGGCGGGCGGCGTAGGCTTGTCTGCTGTCGAACTGGCCAAAGCTTATGGCGCGCGCGTGGTTGCTGCCGTTTCCACGCATGAAAAGGGTGAAGTCGCGCGCAAGGCTGGTGCTGACGAAGTGGTCATCTATCCCAAGGATGAGATGGACAAGGCAGCCTCCAAAGAATTGGCCAATGCGTTCAAAGGGGCTTGCGGACCCGAAGGCGCGAACATCGTTTATGATATTGTCGGCGGGCAATATTCTGAGCCTGCACTGCGTTCGATCGCATGGGAAGGAAAATTCCTGGTGGTTGGTTTCCCAGCCGGGATCGCCAAAATGCCGCTTAACCTGACACTGCTGAAAAGTTGCGACATTTGCGGCGTGTTTTGGGGAGCGTTCACCGCTCGCGAGCCGGTCAAATTCAAGGCACAGGTCGAAGAACTGTTCCAATTGATGCAAGATGGCAAGATTGATCCGCTGGTATCGGAAACTTTCCCGCTGGAGCGTGGCGGCGACGCCATTGCCAAATTGGAAAGCCGCCAAGCGGTGGGCAAACTTGTGGTAACAATGGATTAGAACATGCGCTCGCCTTGTTCGGCAGGCCTGCAACCACTACTTTTAAGATGACGCCATTACCAAGAGGACATCATGACCGATTTCAACGATCGCAAGCGCGGTGAAGAAGCCAAATTTGCAATGGATGGCGAAACCGCCTTCAAACTTGCCGCTCGGCGCAACCGCCTGATGGGTGAATGGGCAGCTGAACTAATGAAGCTGACTGATGAGGAAGCCGACGCTTATAAAAAGGCAGTGGTGCAAGCCGATTTCGAAGAAGCAGGTGACGAGGATGTAATCCGCAAGCTGCTGGGCGATCTTACCGCAGCAGAATGCGATGTCAGCGAAAGCGACATTCGCGCGATGCTGGAAGAAAAAACCATCGAGGCCAAGCGCCAATTGATGAGCGAGATCTGATCCGATGCCGATGAGTGGTTCTGAAATTGAGTCGGCTATCAAAGCCGCACTGCCCGGCGCAGAAATTATCCTTACGGATTTGGCTGGTGACGATGATCACTGGGCGGCAGAGGTAACTGCACCAGAATTTGCAGGCAAATCCCGCGTTCAACAACATAAGATGGTGTATGAGGCACTGGGCGACCGCATGGGCGGTGTCCTCCATGCCTTGCAACTGACCACCAAGCTTCCCACCTGACACTCAACAGTTCAACAATTTCCAGGGCCAATCAGCCATGTCAGACGTCAATTCCCGCATTTCTTCCATCGTAGGCGAAAACGATGTTGTCCTATTCATGAAGGGTACGCCATTGTTTCCCCAATGCGGCTTTTCCAGCAAAGCTGTGGCGATCCTTGATCATTGCGGCGTCGCCTATGAAAGCGTTGACGTGTTGCAAGACATGGAAGTTCGCCAAGGCATTAAGTCTTTTTCCGACTGGCCAACGATCCCTCAATTGTATGTGAAGGGCGAGTTCTTGGGCGGCAGCGATATCATGATGGAAATGTTCGAAGCCGGCGAATTGCAGCAGACGCTCGACGAGAAGAACGTGACGAAAGCTGAAACCTAAGCGTTCACAGCAAGGCCAAAATCTGCCGTAGACATGAAAAAAGCCGCCCCGGGTACATTGGGGCGGCTTTTTCTTATTTGGGGAGGCGGGACCTAGAGACCAGGGCGGTCCCGCCTCTTTACTGAAGTCATATTCTGTACTGACTACTCTGCATGCCTCGTGCCAAAAATGGCAACCATCGGAAAAACGAGGATTTTCAAGGTTAATGCAATTTTGACATCGGAAGAATTGTAAGGTTTTCCGACAGGATTATCGAAAACGCGGTTGGCAATCAGGCATACCGATTGCACTAAGGCTGTAATGAGCAACAAAACATCCCCCCAACCACAAGCCATTCCAGCTGCCACGGTGGTTATTTTCCGCAATGGTCCAGTAGGCCAGCCGCCCGAAGTCCTGATGACCATCCGGTCACGCAACATGGCTTTTGCTGGCGGGATGGCTGTGTTTCCCGGTGGCCGAGTGGATGAGGCTGACTTTGACCTGGCCCGGACCGTGGCTGAGGCCGATGATCTGGAAGAGACCGCCAATCAAATCGCTGCTATTCGCGAAACGCTAGAGGAGACCGGCCTTGCTATCGGCCTAACCGGACAGATTGACGCAGAAAAAGCGCAAGCAGCGCGCACGATGTTGCTCGAAGTGAAGGCTCTTGCGCCGGTACTCGACCAGTTTGGCTGGAAGCTAGACCTTGCTCAACTGACGCCCTTTGCCCGCTGGTATCCCAAGAATGAAAACATCTCGCGGGTTTACGATACGCGGTTCTATCTTGCCGATCTTGGCACTGGGGAGGTGGAAATCGCAGCTGATCTGTCTGAGAATACCCACCTGTTTTGGACCAGTGCGCAAGGCGCGATTGATACGGCTGAGAAGGGCGACATTGAGATCATATTCCCGACGCGCCGCAATTTGGAGCGACTCGCCCTGTTCGCCAGCTTTGAAGAGGCGAAGGCACAGGCGGTGGCGATTCCTGTCCGCACCATTATACCGCAGATTGACGACAGCAGCGGCCAACCGATGCTCACCATTATGGAAGATGCCGGGTACCCCATCACCGAAGAACTGCTCGAAAACGTTCTGCGCGGTTGATCCCAACATCATGAAATTGGCGCGCCCGGCAGGACTCGAACCTGCTGCCTCAAGATTAGAAGTCTCGCGCTCTATCCAGATGAGCTACGGGCGCGCGCCGCAAGCCCATTAGCGTGCTTTGACAGGCTTGGAAATCACGTTAGGCACTTAGTTGATGGAAAATTCAACTCAACCGACAGCCACGTCAAAGGCGCCACCCTCTTTTCGCTATTACGACATCGTTATGGCGAGTTTCGTAGCGATCCTGTTGCTGTCCAATATAATTGGTGCGGCCAAGCTTACCTTTGTTGAGGTCAGCTGGTGGCCAGACGGGTTGTGGCCCGCCGCAGATGGCGTGTTCATCTATGGTGCCGGCATCCTGTTCTTCCCATTGGGTTATGTGATCGGCGACATTCTGACCGAGATTTACGGTTTTGCCCGCGCCAGACGGGTGATCTGGACCGGATTTGCCGCAATGATCTTCTTGGCATTCATGAGCTATGTCGTTGTCAGCCTACCCGCCTTTGACCAATGGAGCTGCGCAGCGTCTGACACATTGGAAATGGCAGGTGACCCGAATTCTGTGCCCGGTTCCATCTGCCAGCAGACTTACGAATCTGTCTTTGGCAGCACTTGGCGTATCGTTCTGGCCTCAATTACCGCATTCTGGGCTGGGGAATTCGTCAATTCCTATGTCATGGCGAAGATGAAAATATGGACCGAAGGTAAAGCTTTGTGGAGCCGCACAATTGGCTCCACTGTGGTCGGGCAAGGCGTCGATAGCCTAATCTTCTACCCGATCGCCTTTTACGGCATCTGGAGTACGCAGGCAGTCATCACCGTGATGATCACCAATTGGCTGCTGAAGGTCGTTTGGGAGGCAATGTTGACCCCTGTTACCTATGCAGTGATTGCCAAGTTGAAAAAGGCGGAAGGGGTGGATTTGTACGACACCGACACCGACTTTTCACCATTCGCCGCAGAGAAACGCGCCGAATAGGGAGCGAGTGAGCAAAGCCAGCCTATTTGAGGTTGGATATTCCCAGCAAAGCATCGTCTTCCATGCTGCTCGCGTTGAATTCCCCATCCGGCACGAATTCGACCTTGGGGTCGAGGCCCAATCTGCCTGCGAGCAGTTTCATGTCCTTCTCGGTCGGCACTCCGAACAAATCGGTTTGGCTTTCCTGCAATTGCAGCAACAGCTTGTCATCGGCCACAGATAGCCGGCTGACCTGAAGCGAGCGCTGTGACCTTGCACCGATCCGCCGAGCCAACCGTGTGGCCAGCCCCCAACAGATCGCTTCGTTCAAGCTCTCCTCTGAGGCGAGCGCGCGAATATTATCGGGCAGGTCGAGATGATTGCCATTGGCGGCAACAGCTGCACCAACCATTGCCCGGCCGCGCGCGTCCAATGAAATCCAACGCTTGTGCAAAGCCCAATCCACTGCATGGCTGAGGCGAATGTTGGGCTCAACCTGCATCGAGGCAAGTGCCATCATTGTCGAGGCAAGCCGCAAGCGTTCCGAGCCTGGGCCGCTCGCCGGAACAGCACCGGCAGTCCAGCCCGCGATGCGCGCAGCCAAAGTGGGCGGGGCCCCTCGTTGCGCGGCAAAAACTATCAGACCCGCGAGCAGCGGATCTTGCGATTTCCCATGGGGTTCCAAACGGTCGTAAAGCAGCCCTTCGCGCAGCCCCCATGATGAAAACACCAATCGGGTCGGCGAGAGCTTCTTTAGGATCGCTTGCAACAGGACAGCGGCATCGGGCATGCTTGCCCCGCGCATGCTCGATATTCTCGGCATGCTACGCAATTCGTCTGGGTCGCTCGCTGCCAGCTCGTCAGCCAACGCATTGGCCTCGCCTGTATCAAGGGTAAAGCCATGTGGGTCGGTCAGCGGATAATCGCGCGCCTGCATCGCATAGACCGCCATCGCGCGCCATGTCCCGCCGACAAGATAAAGCGGCGCTTCGATATTCTCACCCCAGCCGCCTTTCTTCAGCGCCTGGCTCAGCTGCTTCTTCATATCCTTGAGTTTGTCGGCCCGATATTCGGGCAATCGCAGCGTACCCAATGGCAAAGAACTTGCTTCGTCGGTCTCGCCATTCGAAATTCGGACCAGCTCGAGGCTACCGCCGCCTAAATCAGCGACAAGTCCAGCTGCACCGGGAAATGCGCCGAGCACCCCGCTAGCGCTAAGGCAGGCTTCTTCTTCGCCCGAAATGACTCGCGGCGCGAGCCCAAGCGCCTCGACTTCGGCGATAAAATCGGGACCGTTCTTGGCATCTCGAACTGCGGCGGTTGCGACCGTCTCAACATCGTCAACACCCAGATCTTCCAACAGAAGCACAAAGCGGCGCAAACCCCGCATTGCCAGTTCGACAGAGTCCCTTGGCAATTTGCCCGTCTCGGACATTTCCTTGCCAAGGCGGGCAGCTACTTTCTCGTTGAGCAAAACAATTGGCGCACGCAAGCTGCCACCATAGACGACCATGCGGACAGTGTTCGAACCGATATCAATGATCGCTCGCTCTGCCTTATGGCCCGAAAACGAGCCGGACCGGTCCGAGCGTCGGGCGCGCAATGTCACACAGCACCTCCCTTGCGCAGAGCCAGTTTGGGCACACCGCCACTTTCCAGCGCGCCGCCCCTGCCCGATAGCGACGGATTGGTCATGAAATAGCGATGGCAATTGAACGATTTATCGCCGCTTTCGACCCGCGAATAACTGCCATCAGAATTCAACAGCCAGCTTTGATCGGTGTCCAAAACATTGGCCAGCATCACTTGCTGCATAATCTGGTCATGGACTGTGCGATTGGTGATCGGGATCAGAGTTTCCACCCGGCGATCCAAATTTCGCTCCATCAAATCAGCCGACGAGATGAACACTAGCGCATCGGCACCGGGCAGCGATTGTCCATTAGCAAAGGCATAAATACGGCTGTGTTCTAGAAATCGTCCAATAATCGATTTAACCCGAATGTTGTCGCTCATTCCTTCAACTCCGGGACGCAAGCAACATATCCCGCGGCAAAGAAGCTCAATCTCTACCCCCGCCTGACTGGCAGCGTATAGCCGGTCAATGATGCCTTTGTCGGTAATCTGGTTGCACTTCATCCAAATGGCAGCGGGACGACCTTTGTTGGCGTTGGAAATCTCTTTGTCGACATGACGATAAAGCTCTTCGCGCAAATTTAGCGGCGCGATCAGAACCATTTCCATGCCGCTGGGCTCAACATAACCGGTGACGAAATTGAACAATTTGGCGGCGTCTCGGCCCAGCGCAGGTAACGCCGTAAAAAAGCTGAGGTCGGTGTAAACCTTGGCAGTGACGGGGTGATAATTGCCCGTGCCAAAGTGGCAATATGTGCGCAGACCATCTTCCTCGCGCCGCACAACCATGGCGACCTTTGCGTGGGTTTTCCAATCAACAAAGCCATAGATAACCTGAACGCCCGCGCGCTCCAGCTTGCTGGCCCACATTAAATTCTGCTCTTCATCGAACCTCGCTTTGAGCTCAACAACAGCGGTAACCGATATTCCAGCCTCGGCCGCTGCAATCAAGGCATTGATGACAGAGGATTGGTTCCCTGCGCGATAGAGTGTCTGTTTGATCGCGACGACATCGGGATCAGCCGCAGCCTGGCGGATGAAATCGACCACCACCTCAAAACTTTCATAAGGGTGATGGATGATAATGTCTTTTTCGCGAATGGCGGAAAATGCATCGCCATCATGCTCGCGAATTCGCTCTGGGTATCTCGGTGAATAGGCGTCGAATTTCAGGTCGGGACGATCTTCCTCGACGATTTCTGCCAGACCATCGATGCCAATCATTCCATCAGTTTTGATGACGGCTGCTTCGTTGACGCCCAATTGGTCGAGCAATACTTGCTCAGCAATCGGGTGAAAATCGTCTTCAATCTCTAGCTGGATCACCTGCCCACGGCGGCGGCGCTGGATTGCACTGCGGAAGGTCCGGACCAGATCTTCTGCTTCTTCCTCAATCTCGATATCGCTGTCTCGCAGCACTCGAAACAGGCCATCGCCCTCGATAGTGAAACCAGGGAAAAGATGCTCAGCAAAACGGACGATCAGGCTGGCAATGCTAATGTAAATGGCTTCTTCACCCGGCACCCTGACGAACCTTGGCAGTGCCGAGGGAATCAAGATCATCTCGATAATCTGTTCGCTATCGGCTTCTCTCGTCAGGGTGAAGAGCAGTCCTTTCCCCTCGTTCGAGACAAAGGGAAATGGATGCGCCGGATCAATCGCTTGCGGTGTGATAACCGGCAGAATTTCTTCGAGAAAATACGATTTCAGCCAATTGTGCGCCGGCCGACTGACCCGCTTTTCATCAGCGATATGAATCTTCACTTCTGCCAAGCGGTCTCGCAAATCCCGCCAAATCCGCCTTTGCCATGCCGAAATGGTGGCGAGTTGCTGCCTAATTGCAGCGAGCTGCTGCGAAGGTGAGCGTCCATCGATGCTCAGCCGTGCGATGCCTCGTTGGACCTGTCCCACAAGCCCGGCAACACGGATCATCATAAACTCGTCGAGATTGCTGCCTGAGATCGACAGAAAGCGGAGACGTTCCAGCAAAGGATAGTTCTGGTTCTCTGCCTCGGCCAACACGCGTTCGTTGAAAGACAGCCAGCTCAGCTCGCGATTGAAGTAGTTTCCACCGTCGAAGGCGGGTTCTTTGTGTTCAAAGGCGTTCGATTGGCTGGTCATCAATCCTCTAGCACGGAAACCTGGTCCATCGCTGGTCCCATCATGCCCAAGCCCGTCGGCCATTTGGGACGATAAGGAGCCTCAAGTTCGGTAATTTCCTCAGCAGATAACTCGATGTCGAGTCCCGCAACCGCATCGGCAATATGATGCGGCTTGGTCGCTCCTATGATTGGCGCAGCGACTCCCGCCTTGGTGTAATGCCATGCAAGACCAATTGTGGCCCTACTTACTCCGCGCTGCTCTGCAATGCGCCCAACTGCATCAATGATCGCGCGGTCGGCCGCATCATCATCCTGATAGAGCATTTTCCCAACCTGGTCTGTCTTGCTGCGGGTGGTTTCTTCATCGGCTGCCCGGGTCAAGCGTCCGCGTGCGAGCGGGCTCCACGGAATGATCCCAACCCCTTCGTCTTCACACAATGGCAGCATCTCGCGTTCTTCCTCGCGATACAGCAAGTTTAACTGGTTTTGCATGGAAATAAAGCGCGTCCATCCGTTGGACCGAGCCACTTCCTGCGCCTTGGCGAACTGCCACGCATACATCGAGGATGCGCCGATATAGCGCGCTTTGCCTGATTTCACGATATCGTTCAGCGCCTCCATCACCTCTTCGATTGGCGTATGATCGTCCCAGCGATGAATCTGGAACAGATCGACATAATCCATACCTAGCCGGATCAGGCTGTCATCAATCGCCTGCATCAAGCTCTTGCGCGACAAACCACCCGCATTGGGGGCATTGCGCCATGATCCATATGCCTTAGTCGCAACGACAATCTCGTCGCGTCTGGCCATTTGGCCCAGCAACTTACCGGTGATCTCTTCCGAAGTTCCGCCCGCATAGATGTTCGCAGTGTCGAAGAAATTGATCCCCGCCTCCAGCGCACTGCGAAAGAAGGATCGACTCGCATCCTTGTCTATCAGCCAGTCCCCATGCCATCCTTTGGTGGTGTCACCATAGCTCATGCAGCCAAGGCAAAGCTTCGATACTGACAGCCCGGAATGGCCAAGACGGGTGAATTGCACGAGTTTCTCCTAGGCCGATCAAAGCGATAGACCGCCATCGACGATCAATGATTGCCCGGTGATATAGGACGCCAGCGGAGAGGCAAGGAACAATGCCGTCCCGGCCATATCGTCGGGTGTCCCCAAGCGCGACAGTGGAACACGCTCGATCACTCCCTCGCGCCGCTTGGGATTGGCGGTTGTCACTTTGGTCATCTTGGTCGCGACAAAGCCGGGAGCTATGCCGTTCACTCTGATGCCATCCTTGGCCCATGCCTGCGCCAGCGATCCGACCAGGCTGGCAGCACCAGCCTTGCTCGCACCATAGGCCGGATTGCCAATCATCGCATGAAAGGCTCCGGTCGAGCTGACGATGATGATCGTACCGCCGTTTGTCGCTAAGGCAGGATAGAATGCGCGTGCGCAATCCATCAGCGAATTGAGATTTACATCGACAACATTGTCCCAGCCCTCACGGGCAAATTCTTGCCGTCCGTAACGCACCGCTCCTTGGCACAGGACCAGCGTGTCGACTGCGCCGATTTTCTCTGCCAGTGGCTCAACTGCGTCGCGGTCGGAAACATTCAATTGGTGATAGGTCAGGCCGGTAAAGTCGCTATCTTCAGCCTCAAGATAATCGCCCTCGTCAGGCCGAGTGCCAGTTACCTGAACACTGGCACCATAATGGCGAAAGCCGTGGGCAATGCCATTTCCGATCCCGCTTGACCCGCCTATAATCACGACGGACTGTCCGGCAAAATTGAGCGGATTTAAGGTCAATGACATTGGAGTTTCCCTGCTAGATTGAGCGGCTGACCACTTCTTTCATGATTTCGTTGGTGCCGCCGAAAATCCGCGTCACCCGCGCGTCACGCCACAGCCGTGCGATGGTATATTCGTTCATATAACCTGCACCGCCATGCAATTGCAGCGCTGTGTCACAAATTTCCCATTGCAGATCGGTGTGCCACAATTTGGCCGCGCTGGCTTCATCGGTGGTCAGCTCTCCATCCAGATGGCGCTTGATTGCCCAATCGAGATGCGCCCAACCGACCTGCAGCTTGGCCTTCAAATCGGCGAGGGTGAACTTGGTGTTCTGAAATTCAAACACGGTCTTACCGAAGGCTTTTCTGTCCTTTGTGAAGTTAACTGCTTCGTCGAAAGCCCGCTGGGCACCAGCCTGAGCGCTGACCGCGATGGATAGGCGTTCTTGCGGCAGCTCTTCCATCAAGTGAACAAACCCGCGTCCTTGACCGCCCAAAATGTTGCTCTTGGGAACCCGGCAATCGCTAAAAAACAGCTCTGACGTGTCGGCGGAATGTTGTCCGATTTTGTCGAGGTTGCGGCCCTTGTCAAAGCCGGGCGTATCCGCATCGACCAAGATCAGAGAGGTGCCTTTCGCGCCTTGGCTTGGATCGGTTTTCGCAACAACAATGACGCAATCTGCGTTCTGGCCATTTGTGATGTAGGTTTTGGAGCCGTTGATCACCAGATGATCGCCATCTTCGATTGCAGTGGTGCGGACGCCTTGCAAATCGCTGCCTGCGCCGGGTTCGGTCATCGCAATCGCAGTGATAATTTCGCCGGTGACCATCCCGGGTAGATATTTCTGGCGTTGCTCTTCATTGCCCAAACGTTCGAAATAATTGACTGTGATGTCGCTCTGCAGTGTAAAACCGGCCGATGTCCCAAGGTAGCAAAGTTCTTCATTGACGATGCAATTGAAGCCGAAATCGAGCCCCAAACCGCCATTCTCCTCGCTCACGGTCGGGCACAGCATGCCCGCCTCACCAACGGCTTTCCATGCTTCGCGCGGGACAATGCCGTCGGCCTCGTGCTGGTCGAGGTGCGGTTCCATATGCTCTGCCAGCACTTTGCGAACCGTATCGCGAAAGGCCTCGTGATCCTGATTATAGGCAAAGCGGTTGGCTGTATTGAGCATGATTTTTCCAGTCTTTTGAAATTCGTCCGATCGCGCCAATGCAGAGCGCGTGGCCATCTTTGATCGTTCGATTTCACCTAGCACAGGTGATGTCAATTGCATGGCTAGCTTATTTGTTTATTCTGGCGCTAGGTCGCACAATCGGGGGAGTGCTCATGGAAAAGGATCCATTATCAACCGGGGCTCTGGTCGGGTGGAAAGCCAATGATTTGGGCAAACGCCTGGTGTTGCGACTGCAAACCATGCATCCAACTGACTCGGGCGAGAAAGAACTGGTTGAGCGGGCGGTATTGATGGACCGCAATCAAGCTGTCGTACTGGCCAACTTTCTGTACGAAATGACCGGACAGTCCAAGCCACAGCGCCGGTCATGGCTGCGGTCTCTTTTTGGGACCTGAATCCTCGGCATTGCGCGTTCCTGCTTGCAAAGTCGGCCTATGCCGCACAACAGGCTGACATGGCCAATCGCACCTTTGTAGGTTTTGGAGAACGTGCGCTCAACGCGAGCGAATTTGGCGCTAGCCATGACCCTTGCGTGCTCATCCTGCCCGATCAAGGGACAAGCCGCGAAAGCTGGGACGAAATCGCCGAGGCTATCGCCAATGCAGGCAGACATGTCATTAATTTGGATTTGCGCTCAGAGGGGGGCATCGCCAGCCTTGTGGGTGACCTCAATTCGGTATTGCGACAGCTTTCCTCGCGCCCGGTTATTGTTGGCGCAGGGCTTAGCGCGCTGATCGGGGTCATTGCTCTGGGCGAAGGCGAGCCTGATCTTGCCAGCGGTTTGGTCATTTCCGCGTGGGGTCCTGACAGTATGGGTGGCGCTGTGGGTGAAGCCGGCATTGGTGTAGACATTGATTTGTCAGCGACAACCCGCAGAGCCGCAGCCGCCGGAGCCAATATACAATTGGACGGATTGGCGATCGATGCATCGGATGATCCGGCGTTAGAGCCAGTCGCCAATGCCATTGGACAGTTGGAACAGGTCCACCTGAAACAATCTGCTGATCCAATTGATGATTTCAATGCATCGCTAATCGCGTTTCTGGAACGCCGAATTCCCCGAACCCAGCTCGAATATGTTGCTGGTTCTGACCCGCGTACTTTGCGCGATGCTTTGGGAACATTTGCCAGCGGCGTGACCATCGTGACAACGACCGGGCCGGATGGCAGACCGATTGGCCTGACTGCAAACAGTTTTACCTCGGTTAGCCTTGATCCACCCTTGCTGCTGGTGTGTCCAGCGCGTGACGCCAGTACGACCAAGGTGATGGAGCAGGTCGAGCATTTCGCGGTCAATGTGCTTCACATTGGCCAGCAGGAAACATCGAGCTTGTTTGCGACTCCGGGCGAGGATCGGTTCGCTCAAACCGAATGTGAAACATGGGAACATAATGTTCCGATCATTCGCAATTCGTTAGCGAGTTTTGAGTGCCGCAAACATGCCGAATATGACGGCGGCGACCATATCATCTTGGTAGGCGAGGTCCTGCGGGTACGTTACGCTCCGCAACGCGATCCGCTGCTGTATTTCCGGGGCAAATACCGCAAGCTGCATTTCGCCTGATCAGGTTGGGCTTAATCGGGTGGGCCCAATCGGATAGGTCCCGATCAGGTGGAATCGCGGGCTCAAACCAAGGACTGCAACCTTAAGGATTGCGGCACAGTCAAAAGTAGAACATATTAGGAACATTTTCCTCTTGTGATTCTCTTTTGACATATTGTGACCCCGCCTGTGCCCCGCATTTCATCCTCCCTGACCACGCCTTCAGCTAACGCCGATCCCCAGCCCGCAAGCGCTGGGCGGCGCATGGTCTCAATTTGGCTGCCGCAGATGGCGTTGGAGCATTGGCAAAATATCCACCCTGAAAGGGATGAGGCAGAACCCTTCGCGCTCGCCAGTGAAGGGCCAAATGGCATCGTGGTGGATGCGGTCAGCAATGCGGCGCGCGATGCCGGGGCAAAGCCGGGCCAACGGCTGACCGATGCTCGCGCGATCTGCCCCACGCTTGCCATTCACTTCTCCGATCCCGCCGGTGATGCCAAACGGTTGGAGCAATTGGGCCTGTGGGCACAGCAATGGAGCCCGTGGACCGCAGTGGATGGCACCAATGCGCTGCTGCTCGACAGCACGGGGGCTACCCATCTGTTTGGTGATGAAGCAGCGTTGGTGCGCGCCATGCACTGCGCCTTAGCCAAGCAAGGTTTCACCAGCCGGATTGCGATTGCCCCCACAATTGGTGCGGCTTGGGCGATGGCACATTTTGGCCCTTCGCCCACCACATTGGTGACCCAGCAAAAACTGGCCCAGACGATTGCCGCCCTACCAATCGAGGCGCTCAGGATCGAAAGCGGCACCGCATTGCTCCTGCGCCGTCTGGGACTGAAAACCATTGGCAGTCTGGCTAACATTCCAGCAGAGGCGCTGGCGCGGCGGTTCCGCAAATATCGCCGCGAGATTGCGAACCCGCTCAAACGTTTGCAGCAAGCCTATGGCCAGAGCCAGGAAGTGGTAGAGCCGCTGGTCCCGCGCTCGGTCTATCGCGCGGTAAAGCGCGTGAGTGAACCGGTGCGCTATGTCGCGATCCTCAAACCTATCCTGCACGAGCTCGCCATCCGGCTATGTCACGATATGAAGGCAAACCAGCGTGGTCTGCGGCGGACATGCTTTCAGGCCTTTCGCGTTGATGGCCACATCGCCCAGTTGGAGGTTGAAACCGTTGCCCCGGCGCGGTCTGCACAGCATATCGTCGAGCTTTTTGCAGAGCGGGTGGAGAAGCTGGAAGCTGGGTTCGGCTTTGACGCCTTTGCCCTGACCGCTGTGTGGCACGAGCCGATGGCGGCGATCCAGAAAGGGTTGGAGCAAGACGAGGACCAGCAGGGCACATCCCTGCCTCACCTGCTCGATCGACTGCGGGTCCGGTTGGGCAGGTGCAATGTCGGCATGCTGGCGCCCCATCCCAGCCACATTCCCGAACGCGCGATTATTCAGAACAGCAATGCGCTGAAGCTCATCGCAGCACCAGCAGCCAGCCTTCCCCTGTCATACCTGCGTCCACTCAAACTGCTCGACTGGCCCGAAGTGATCAGCGTGGTATATGCCACGCCCGACGGCCCGCCGCGCCGTTTTCGGTGGCGCCAGCAATTGCACAATGTCGCCCGTTATCAGGGACCAGAACGGATTGCTCCTGAATGGTGGCGCGAGCGTTCTGATGTTCGGCTGCGCGATTATTATCGGGTCGAAAACGATGAAGGGCATCGTTTCTGGATTTACCGCAATGGTGTGGTGGATGATGGACGCGGGGCCCCGCCGCGCTGGCTGTTGCACGGTCTATTTGCGTGAATTTGCATGCCTGAGGCCCCTCTAACCCCGCCGAAAAGATCGCTAAAAAACTCCAGTGAAACATTCACTGCGAACCCGCCTGGGCCCTTTGTGGAGCTGGGTGTGACCAGCTGTTTTTCCTTCCTGCGCGGCGCATCAGAAGCGACCGATCTGGTGCTGACCGCGCTTTCCCAAGGGCATCATGCGCTGGGCATTGCCGATCACAACACAATGGCCGGTGTCGTACGCCTGCACAGCGAGGCAAAGACCGCCCAAATACGGCCTGTAATCGGCTGTCGAATCGCGGTGATGGAAGGGTTTGAATTCCTCGCTTATCCGCAAGATCGTGCCGCCTATGGCCGCCTGTCCACCCTGCTATCGACAGGCAAAATGCAGACGTTGGACGGCGCATGGCAGGACAAGGGCGAATGCCATCTCTCGCTCGCCATGTTGGCGCAGCATAGCAAGGGGGTGCATTTGATCGCATTGCCGGGCGAGGATTTGGACAGCTTGACCCTGATGCTGCCCATGCTGTGCGAGCAATTGCCCGGCTTGGGCCATGTCGCGGCAAGTTATCTCTATCGCGGAGATGACCGTGCGCGGATCAACCAATTGGATGCATTGGCGCGCGCCTATGGCCTGTCCATTCTGGCGACCAATGATGTGCATTATCATACGCCCGAGCGTCGCCCGCTGCAGGACGTGATGACCTGTATTCGGGAGAAGACGACCATCGCCAAGGCTGGCTTTCATCTCCACGCCAATGCCGAACGTTATCTGAAAAGTCCGGCCGAAATGCAGCGGCTTTTTGCGGAGTGGCCGCATGCCATCGCCGCCACGCGCGAGGTGGCGGACCGCTGTCACTTCTCGCTGGACGAGCTGCAATATGAATATCCGGACGAAACCGTGCCCGATGATCGCACACCGCAGGATTACCTTACGCAAATCGCATGGGAGGGCGCAGAGCGGCGCTATCCCACTGGTATTCCAGCCAAAGTTAACGCTCTGATCAAACGAGAGTTGGTCCTGATCGGGAAGTTGGACATCGCCCGTTATTTTCTGACCATCAAGGATATCGTCGACTACGCGCGCAGCTGCGATCCGCCGATCTTGTGTCAGGGGCGCGGGTCCGCCGCGAACAGTGCGGTGTGTTATTGCCTCGGCATCACCTCGGTCGATCCATCCGAGGTGGAGCTGTTGTTCGAACGCTTCATTTCCGAAGAGCGCAAAGAACCACCTGATATCGACGTCGATTTCGAGCATGAACGACGCGAAGAAGTGATCCAGCATATCTATGCCAAATATGGCCGACAGCGCGCCGGACTGTGCGCAACAGTGATCCATTATCGCCCGCGCTCGGCCATCCGCGAAGTTGGCAAAGCGATGGGCCTTTCCGAGGATGTCACATCCGCCTTGGCCCGAACCGTATGGGGCAGCTGGGGCAGCTCGGTTGACGAGGCCAAGACACAAGAGGCGGGCCTCGATCTTAGCGATCCGTACCTGCGCCGGGTCATTGCGCTGACCGGGCAATTGATCGGCATGCCGCGCCATTTGTCGCAGCATGTCGGCGGATTCATCCTGACCCGCCGCCCCTTGGTGGAAACCGTGCCCATCGGCAATGGAGCGATGGCTGATCGCAGCTTCATCGAATGGGACAAGGACGATATTGATGCGCTGGGCATCATGAAGGTCGATGTGCTGGCGCTGGGCATGCTCACCTGCATTCGCAAGGCCTTCGATCTGATCCATGCGCATTACGGCCACCGCCACACACTGGCCAATATCCCGCGCGAAGATCAGGCCGTCTATGACATGCTGTGTCAGGCGGATTCGGTCGGCGTGTTTCAGGTTGAAAGCCGCGCTCAGATGAACATGCTGCCGCGCCTGAAACCGCGCTGCTATTACGATCTGGTCATCCAAGTGGCGATTGTGCGCCCCGGCCCGATCCAGGGCGACATGGTCCACCCCTATCTCAAACGGCGTTCAGGCAAGGAGAGGATCGAATACCCCTCTCCCGGTCCGGATCATGATCCCGAAGAATTGTCCAAAATCCTCTCGCGCACGCTGGGCGTCCCGATCTTTCAGGAACAAGCGATGAAGATCGCCATTGTGGCAGCTGAATTCTCTCCGGGAGAGGCAAACAAATTGCGCAAAGCGATGGCAACTTTCCGCTCGCGCGGACTGGTTTCAGAACATAAGGACCGCATGGTCGAGCGGATGGTCGGGCGCGGTTATGAACGCGATTTTGCCGAACGCTGCTTCAGCCAGATCGAGGGATTTGGCGAATATGGTTTCCCTGAAAGCCACGCCGCTAGCTTTGCCCATCTGGTCTATGTCTCCAGCTGGATCAAATGCCATTATCCCGATGTCTTTTGTGCAGCTTTGCTCAATTCGCAGCCAATGGGTTTTTATGCTCCGGCGCAGATCGTGCGCGATGCACGCGAACATGATGTCGAGATTCGTGCACCCGATGTGAATTTCAGCAATTGGGACAATCTGCTAGAACCGGCTGAACCTGTTGGTGATGGGATACGCTGGGCTGTGAGGCTCGGTTTTAGACAGGTCAGCGGGTTGGCGCGCGACGAGATTGAACGCCTGCTGCATCACCGTTCACAGCCCTATCACGATGTTGAAGATCTTCGGACCCGCTCGCACATTTCGGTCGCGACGATAGAGGCGCTGGCCGCCGCCGATGCGTTCCGTTCGCTTGGCCTCGATCGCCGACAAGCGCTGTGGGACGCACGCGCGCTAAAACAGGCCCCCGACCTGCCGCTGTTCACCTTTTCCGAGGAGCGCGATGAGGGGGCCGAAATCCCCATCACCCTACCCGCCATGCCCGTGTGCGAGCATGTGGTAGCCGATTATCAGACCATGCGGCTCTCGCTCAAAGCGCATCCGCTGTCATTCTTGCGACCCGAATATCAGGCCAGCGGCTTTATCTGCGCCGCCGATCTGCCAATGCGCAAATCCGGTGCGACAGTGCGCCTGTCCGGCGTGGTTTTGATCCGTCAGCGCCCCGCCAGCGCCAAGGGCGTATGCTTTATCACGCTGGAGGATGAGACCGGCGTCGCCAATCTGGTAGTCTGGCCCGATATTATGACGCGCTATCGCAAGGTCATTATGTCCGCGCGCCTGATAGAAGTTCATGGCTATGTGCAAAGCGATAGCGACAATGATGTGATCCATGTCGTCGCGCGCAAGCTGGTGGATGCTTCACCGCGTTTGCTCGCTCTGTCCGACGATTTGCTGGAAGCGCAAACAGCGCGGGCCGACCATGTCGTGAATCCTGTGCCCAGCGGGCTCCACCGTCATCCACGCAATGTGCGGATCATCCCCAAGTCACGCGACTTTCACTAACCGCACAACCATAATGCGGATTGCACAATCAGCGCACAGCCTTGGCAATTGCCACCGCTTCACTCGCCAACTGTGTGATTTTGGCATAGTCGCCAGCTTCAACCGCATCGCTGGGTGTCAGCCAACTGCCTCCGCAAGCCAAAACGCTCGGCAAAGCCAGAAATTCCGCCAGATTTGCCGCCGATACACCGCCGGTTGGCATAAACCGCATTTCGCGAAAGACCGAGCCCAACGCCTTTAACATAGGCACTCCGCCCGCCAGACTGGCCGGGAAAAACTTAACCTCGCCCAAACCCAGGGCATAGGCGCGTTGCACCTCGCCAGCGGTCATCGTGCCGGGATAGATCGGCACATTGTTGTCGAGACAATATGTCACGATTTCATCGACCAATCCGGGGCACACGATAAATTGTGCGCCGCTGTCCAGAACCGATTTCGCCTGATCCAAAGTCAGGACAGTTCCGGCACCGACCAACAGGCCTTCGGTCTGTTGGATGATAGCTTCCATACCCCGCTGTGCATCATCACTGCGCATGACAACCTCGATCACAGTCAACCCGCCCTCAGCCAAAGCGTTAGTGGTCGCCACGGCGCGTGCCGGATCATTCTCACCAATCAGGGGCACGACGGGAGCCTTCATCAGCCGGTTTGACAATTCGTCATTCATCGAACTCTCCAAAATCTATCCGCTCAAGTGGCACTGGAACCAACCCAATATTCAGGCAGACGATAAGCGATGAACGTGGGATCGGCACCCCTATAATTGACGGCGCATAGCTATTCACTGTGTTGCCGGAGATGCTCTGGTCTATATTTCACTGGATGAGGTGCAGACCTATCTCGATGAAATAGCCGAACATGATCTGCCGACCCACGAGATCGCCTTTACCGGCGGCGAACCATTTATGAACCCAGAAATTATCGCGATTTTGCAGCTGTGCCTGACCCGCGGGTTTGAGGTTTTGGTGCTGTCCAACGCCATGCGACCCATGCGTCGCCATGATCAACAATTGCTGGCGTTAGAGCATTGTGAGCGCATGACCATCCGGGTCAGTCTGGACCATTATTCCAAGCAAGTTCACGAGGCGGAGCGTGGGCCTAGCTGGGACAAGGCTATCGACGGACTGAACTGGCTCGCCAAGAACGGGTTCTCCATTGCCGTGGCGGGCCGCCATTTGGAAAGCGAAAGCGATCAACAGGCCCGTGCTGGCTATCAGGCACTGTTCGTGGAGCATGGCCTGCCCATTGACGTTACAGATCCGGCGCAATTGGTGATGTTTCCGGAGATGGACGAGCACGCCGATGTACCCGAGATCACCAGCGATTGCTGGGACATCCTAAACGTTGATCCGCGCAACATGATGTGCGCATCCAGCCGGATGGTCGTCAAATGCAAGGGCGAGCCGAGACCGCGTGTCGTCGCATGCACTCTGCTGCCTTATCAGGGTGATTTCGATTTGGGCGAGAGCCTGGAAGAAGCGAGCCAGAGCGTTCAGCTAAACCACCCCCATTGCGCGCGTTTCTGCGTTTTGGGCGGAGCAAGCTGTTCTGCCTAAGCGATAAAATTGATGCTAGAGCGCTTCGCGCACGAGCGCTCAATTCGCCTGTTCTGCTAATTCATGATCGTCGCGCGAAGCAAAGCGGTCGAGCTGATCCTGAATCTTCTGCTTGGCCTGCAAATAGACGATCGATAACGCCGGAATGACGAGCATAAGCAAGCATGTGCCCACCAGCACACCAAAGCCAAGGCTGGCTGACATCGGGATCAGGAATTGTGCCTGCAGGCTGGTCTCAAACGTAATCGGCGCGACGCCCAAGAATGTTGTCACTGCGGTAAGGAATATGGGCCGGAAGCGGCTCTTTGCTGCATTCACTATGGCATCCTTTGGCTCCATCCCTAAGGCCAAATTCTCGTTCATGAAATCGATCAAGATCAGCGATCCATTGATAATCACGCCCGACAAAGCGACGATGCCAAACAGCGATAGCAAGCTCAGCGGAATTCCAAGAATTAGATGCCCAATCAATGCGCCGACAAAGCCAAATGGTATCGCAGCCATGATAATGAGCGGCTGAGTGTAGGATTTGAAGGGGATCGCCAGCAATGCGTAGATTGCCACCAGGGCCAAGAGAAAGGCAGCGCCAAGACCGCCAAATGATTCTTGCTGCTCCTCTTGTTCGCCGCCCAAACTGTACTGAAATTCCGGATAGTCGGCCGCAATTGTCGGCAGAATATCATCCAACAGAACCCGGTTCGCTTCTTGGCCGGTGATGACCTCACCGTTTACATCGGCAGAAACCGTAACAACACGCAGGCCAGCCTCGCGTTTTATCTGCGAAGGCGCTTCAGTGAATGATGCATCGGCAATTGAACCCAATGAAGTGAACCCGCCCAGCACCCTAACGCGGAATCGCTCAATATCCGCGATGGAATTGCGTTCATCTTCAGGAAGGCGGACATACACTCGAATATCTTCGCGCCCACGTTGGACGCGGACAGCCTCAGCCCCGAAAAATGCCGCACGCACTTGTGATGCAACGTCTTGTAGCGTGACCCCCAAAGTGCGCGCCGAAGGCTTCAGCCGCAGTTCGATTTCCTGCATGCCTGCGTCCCGATCACTTTCCACGTCAAACACCCCAGTAAGCAAACTCAACTCGCCCATCAGCCGTCCGCGGATTTGATCAAGCGCTGCTTCGTCGGGATGCGAAATGCGAACATTCACCGGAGCGCCAAAACTAATGATTGACGAGGTTATTGACAACGAGCGTGCTTCCGGAAGTTCACCCAGCTCTTCTCGCCAGACTTGCTCCAATTGTGCCGCCGATACATTGCGTTCGCCTGCCGATACGAGTTCGATTTGAACGTCGGCAATGTTTGATCGGAATTGTTGATTGGTTCCGCCCGGTCCAGTTTGCACCTGCCGCATGCCGACCGTGGTGAAAGTAGCTTTTACAAAGTCAGTGTCCTCTGCGTCTCCATCGGCTGAAAGACGTTCTACCGCGCGATCTCGAGCGTCCTCAATTTGCTGAACCAATAATGACGTTCGCTCAATTGGTGCGCCTGCCGGCAAATCCAGCGATGCGACAACCCGGTCGCCCTCAATATCCGGAAAGAATGAGAATTTGAGAATTCCTGCAGGTAATAACGCGGCCAGCAAGATTAGCAGAGCGAGGCTGCCCGACAGGATGATGTAGGGAGCGTTGACAGCAAATGTGACGGTGCGCTCCAACGGGCCGTCAACAAATGCTCTTAAGCGTGTGTCGACGTTATTTCTGACACGTTCAAAAAACCGACCAATCGCGTTCCTGGCTTGTGTCCCGGCGGCCGGCAAATGGGACAGGTGATTGGGCAAAACCAGCATGGATTCGATCAGCGACAGGATCAACACCGCCAGAACCACCAGAGGTATATCATTGAGAATCTTTCCGATCGCACCGCCCACAGCCAGCAAGGGGCTGACCGCTGCGACAGTTGTCAAAACGGCGAAAATAACCGGCACAGTGACACGTTGCGTTCCGGCAATCGCTGCTCCTTTCCCCGTCCGGCCACGTTCTCGCTCGGCGTAGATGTTTTCGCCCACCACTACCGCGTCATCAACCACCAGTCCGATCGCCAAGATGAACCCAAACAAGGAGAACATATTGATGCTCGAACCGGCATATTCGAGCAAGAAAATGGCACCTGTAAAGGTTGCGCCAATCCCTACTGCCGTCCAAAATGCCAGGCGGATGTCCAAGAACAGCGTGAGTGCAACCAAAACCAACAAGAGACCCAAAACGGCGTTCTTGAGCAACAGACCGAGGCGATCATCGAGCAATTCCGAACTGTCTTCCCAAACGGCATAGCTGACGGTTTGCGGCAGCTGGTACTCATTTTGCATTAGGCTTTTGACCGCATCGGCAATGTCCAAAACCCGCTCATCACTGGTCCGGTAGACATCAACAAAGGCCACCGGCTTGTCATTAAAGCGAGTGACGAGGTCAGCGTCTTCAAACCCGTCATTGATTTCGGCCACATCACCCAGACGCAGGAGTGCGCCCTCTCGGCTTGTCACCAGCACGATATCTTCAAAGTCCTGCTGGTTGTAATTTTGGCCTACGGTTCGGACGCGAACCTCTTCGGTCGCGGTTTCAATTGTACCGGCTGGACTGTCGAGACTGCTGGACGAAACGATCCTCGCTACGTCCGTCAGCGATAGATTGAGCGCTCTCAATCTGTCCTGTGGAACGTCAGCAAATATCTGGTAATCGCGTATCCCGCTAGTCTCGACATAGCTCACGTTCGGCAATGCCGAAATTCTGTCTTCCAACGAATAGGCGGTCTCTTTCAAAACACGCTCTGGAACATCGCCAAAAAGCGCAATTTTCAAAACCACCTGTCTGGTGGTCAATTCGCGGATTTCAGGCTCTTCGGCCTCGGCGGGAAATGTGTCGATCTGGTCAACTTCGGCTTTAACATCATCAAGTGCCCGAGCGATATCCGTTCCTAGATCAAGTTCGACATTGACCCTGCCCGATCCCTCTTGCGCGGTGGCGCTGATCTTTTTGACACCTTCGATCGCCTGGACAGCCTGCTCGACCCGCTGGACAATCGATTCTTCAATCTCTTCTGGTGTCGCGCCGGGATAGGACACGGTGACAGCAATCGTATCGAGGCTGTTCTCGGCGAATACCTCTTGCACGATTGAATTGTAAGAAAGGTAGCCTGCGACCAGCATGAAGATCATCAGCAGATTAGCCGCAACGCCATTGCGAGCCATAAAGGCGACCACACCGCCGCGATCACGCGCTCGGCTGTCTGCCTCATTGCCGAACCGATCCAGCGGAGCAGCATGTTCGTCCTCAGTTGCGGCTACAGCTTGGCTGGGATTTTGCTCCTCGCTCATTGCGCTTTTTTGCTTGCAACGCGCACAGCAAGCCCATCAATCGCTGAAGTTAAATTGCTGGTGACCAGCAAGCCGCCTTTGGCCAGTTCAGGTGTGGTAACAAATGCACTGTCATCGGTCCGCTGCAACACGCGAACGGGCACGATCTTCAGCTTGCCATCACGCACCAACCAAACCTCATTGCCCGGTCTCAGCGCGGTTGATGGGACAATTGCGTAGCTATCTTTGCTCGTCCCATTGATCTCTGCTGTTACGAAAGCGCTGAGCAAAAGAGGCGGTCCAGAGCTTGCACTCGCTCCTTCCTCTCCAACCAATTTCCCGCCGGTTAGCGGCGCCGGAACGCGCAGAAACACCTCCACATTGCGAGTATTGGCATCAAGGATAGCATCCACCCGGTCGACGGTCGCGTTCCAGCGGTAAGTTTGACCTCCGTATTCATAGAAAACACTGGCTGGCACATTGCGCGATCCGCGCTGCATTAGGTCCGGCAGCAGAGCCATCTCATCTTGAGTGAGGGACAGCCGGATCTCATGTGCTGAAGCCGAAACAATCGAACCGAGCGCCTGTCCGGGCTGGACAATAGTGCCGACAGAGGCGTTTTCTTCCCTTACCAGCCCGCGGAAAGGTGCCACCGCTCTGGTCCTACCCAATGACGTCCGCGCCACTGCTAAATTTGCCGCTGCTCTTTCTCTTGCAGCTTCGGCCGCACGCAACTGAGGTTCGCGCGTCGCCAAAGAATTGGCCTTGCGCGGTTCAACACTCTGCCTTCTTTCTGAGCTCTGAATTGTTGCATCGCCAGATGGAGGCGGTAGGATGCGCGACGCGTCATTGCCACCGTTGATTTTGTCTTTGGCGCCGGATGAAGTTGTCTCTCGATCGGAGAAACGATCCAATTCATCGCGAGCGATGTCAACTTCTTCACGCGCCTGCAGTACCGACAGCTCCTGCGCTGCGACATCGGCTTGAGCGATACGAACTTGGTTGCGAAAATCATCAGCCTCGATCTGGACCAAGGTCGCCCCCGCCAAAACCACACCGCCCTCGCGGAAAGCTGGATTCACATAGGAAATCTTGCCCGTGACTTGTGGTGCAATCACCACTTCTTCGCTTGGCTCAACCGTTCCAGATGCGATCACTGGGATCGGAACAGTTGCGGCTTTGAAATCGACAGTCTCAACCAACGGCACGACATCTGTTCGTTCAACCGCTTCGGGCTCGGGACGCAAAATGATGAGCAGTGCAGCAAGCAAGATTGCGCCGCCAATCAATCCGATTGACCAGAGGGCTTGGCGGTTCATTGATTGTCTCCAGAAATCTGATCAGGGTCGCCATCGATCAATTCGAGCGGGGCTGATGCTATGCCTTGCGCCCAATCCCCGGCAAGCGCTCTGTGAACCCCTAGGCGGGCCAACGCGGTCGATCTTGCGGCGGATGAGAGGCTGGCCTCGACCTGATAGACGGCTCGCGAAGCATCGAGATAGGTGATGTAATTGCCTACACCGGCTGAAAACCTGCGTTTTTGCAGATCGAGCGAGGCTGTAACCTCAGCCAATTGCGAGGATACCAAGCGATATCGCTCACGCTGCTCTTCATAGTCAGCAATGGCGCTGCCAACTTCGCTGTAGGCTGTCAGCACCGAACGCGCATAAGCGGTAGCTTGCTGATCGTAAACCGCCCTCGCGCCGCGGATATTGGCCGAGACACGACCGCCATCAATCAGCGGGGCAACAATATTTGCGAGCAATGACGATGTCCAATTGTCGGCAAAATCGAACGCTGCCTCTGGCCTGCCGCCTTGAGTGCCGAGCGACCCAGAGATGCTGAACCGCGGGAAACGTTCAGCCTTGCGCGCGCCGATCCGCAACCGCGAAGCCTCCAAACGGGCCCAAGCAGCGCCAACATCAGGCCTCTGCCCTAACAGTGCAGCAGGCAGGCCGGCCGGGACATCTTCAAACACCAAACTCGGCTGAAGCGGCCTCGCCAACCGTTCACGTAATTGCTCTGGAAAGGACCGAGTGAGCACAGCCAGACGGCCCTCGGCAGCCACCAATGCACTCTCCAATTGGGGCAATGCGGCCTGCGTCGCGCGCAAATCTTGGCGCACTTGATAGAGTTCAAAACTATCGACCAACCCTCGTTCAAAGCGTTCATCGGTACGCGCGGCTCGATCACTCAGCACATCGACCGACAGCTTGGACATCTCAATCTGGCGACGGGTATCAACGATCTCAAAATAGGCAGCAATTGTCTCGGCAGCGGCGGCCAATTGCACCGCTTGCAAATCATATTGGCTTGCAATCACATCTTGTTTTGCCGCCGCAAAATCTCCACGAGCCCGGCCGAACAAGTCAAGCTCGTAGGATGCACCCAGACCAAGTGTGTAATTCTCTGTTTCGATCCGGTTGATCGCGCCGCCGCCAAATCCGCCAAACGCGCTTCCCGCAGTAGGGCTGCTGGTTTCAGTCGCTCCAGCAGACGCCTCGATTGATGGTAAAAGCGCGGATCTTGTGAGCCTTGCTTGGGCACTGGCCTGCTCGACCCGGCCTGCAGCCTCGGCAATGTCAAGGTTTTGGGCCAGCGCATCATCCACCAACTGGTCGAGAACTGGATCGTTGAATGCGTTCCACCACGTGTCTGGTTCGTATTGCTTGGTTGAGGTGGCACCGGCATATCCATCAGGCATCTGCGCAACCACTGCAGGTGTCTTGATGTGAGGAGCGAGCGAGATGCAGCCCGGCAAGACTGTCATTGCAAAGAGAACCATGGTTGCCCTAGCGGTCACGCCTCATCACCCATTATCGCGCCCCGGACCATGCCATCGAGCCGGTCCAGCATCTTGTCCGCCAGTGCTTGATTTACGTCTTCCACATCCATCAGAACGCACAGCGACAAACGTGAACTGCGCAGCGAAACGGTCATTCCCAACAGAAAAAAGACGGTTGCCTGACATTGCTCTGATGAAAGACCGTGCCGCAATTGGCCAATTTCATGCGCAACCACCGTTACAACAGGGTCCAATTCGCGCCGCAACAATTCACGCATATGAGAACAGGAGTTTTGCTGCTCTCTCGCAACAAATTGCGCCAGAGGCGCTGCATCGTCGCTCAGCATGAACGCGCCCAGATGGCGTAGTATATTGCAAATGAGGTCCAGCCGCTCGCAGTTTGTGGCATTGTCCGACAATGGGATGGCTGGTGCCCGACTTACGACCTGGCCCATTTGACTCACAATCGCTTCGCCGGCAGCCCGAAACAACCCATCCTTGCTGCCGAAATGATAGGTTATATTGCTCATGGTGGTGCCGCTTGCCGCCGCAATTTCGCGCGTGCTGGCACCATCAAAGCCCAATTCGCCGAACTGACGGATGGCTGTTTCTATGAGACGCTCTCGCATGAAGTGCCTGTATTGTTCGATCGAACGAATTGTCAATAGTTTTACCTAGATCTCCATTCCCAAAACGCACGATAACGATTTCCAAGCAATTTTATTCACGCTCTCGTTGCTCAAACACCATGTTCGGCTATTCTACGAGAAATGCTTTTGCGAATTCTGTCGCAAAAATGTGCCTAAGAAGCTTCAGAAAATACCAAGGCGAGGCACTCGGCAGCAACGTTCGACCTGCTGAGGATACTGAAAGGGACAACTTTTAATGGCAAAGAATGTACTCGTCTTCAGACAGACTTACCTCCCCGTTTCTGAAACATTTATTGCAGAGCACATCAAGAATTTACGGTCTTGGGCACCCTTCCCGATCTGTGAAACAAGAGTAGATAACAACCATACTGACCTGAAGGAAAGCACTGCGCTAATTTCAACGAGCAAGCACATAGGTAGAATTGAGCGATATCTGCTGCGCAATCGAGGTATTAATCGGTCGCTTTCAAAGCTAGTAAAAAGAGTGCGTCCGTCATTAATCCATGCGCATTTCCTCACCGATGCTTCAATTGTAATGAGGTTTGCAACACGGCACGAAATACCACTAGTGGCGACTGCTCACGGTTATGATGCATCCACCTGGGACAATGATCTAAGTTTAACGCCTGGTGGCAATTGGTTCGTGGGTCGAGAAAGCAGCAATCGAAATTAGGCCGCAAGGCGTATTGCCTTTGGTCAGAAGTTCGCGCACTTCATACTTTATGATCAGGAAAGCAGTAGAGGCGGCGCGTGCTCAAGGCGAAGGCCTTCTGAGCGGACCGATTGCTAGGGGTAGCATTCAAAGCCTTGCCATCAGGGTCGCCGGCCTTGGTCTAGCCTTTGTGACCGCCATAGTTACTGCCCGCCTACTTGGCCCTGAGGGTTATGGTATTCTTGCCTTCGCAGGATCGCTGGCCAGCATTCTCGCAACCATCAGCATGCTTGGGCTTGGTCCATTGGCCGTGCGGCATGTTCCCGTTTTGCGGGTGCAGGAAGACTACGGCGCCATCTCCGGCTTTATATTGTTATCGGTCAAGCTCACATGTTTGGTTGCGGCTGTGCTTGCAGTTGCATTGGTGGCGGTTGCACATTTCACGACAATCCTGCCAGCCAATAGCTTTCCGATTTACGTGATTGCAGCGTTGATGGTGCTGCCTCAGTCTTTGCTTGTGCTGACAACAAATTGGTTGAAAAGCTTTGGGCACATAGCGGTATCCCAAGTTCCAGGAGAGATTTTCCGGCCGATATTGATGCTGTGTATGCTGGCTTCAATATATTTGGCAGGGATAGCCATGCAGCCGGAGTTCTTCCTGACAGCAATACTGGCGGCGGCCACAGCAACATTGATTGTTTCGATGGTTTGGCTGTGGAGGCTGGAGAGGAAGAATTTTTCTCCTGAAATCAAGCGCCCGCTTGCGCGGGGCACCGTTCGAACCTCCATGCCATTTTTGGGCTTGGCCTTAGTCGCTATGCTCCAGGGAGAGATAAACACCTTGATGTTGAGTTGGCTGTCCGGCCCGCGCGAGACAGGATTGTTTCAGCCAATCTGGCGATTCTCCAACCTAATGATCATCGGTGTGACCGCGGCAAGTGTTGCCTATGCTCCGAAGATTGCCGAACTTTGGGAACGCGGAGAGATCGAAAAAATCAGATCAATTACGGCTAAATTCACACTCACTACCTTTTGCGTGACATTGGCGATTGGCTTGGCAATCGCTGCCGCTGGCCCTTGGATACTGGCGGCTTTCGGTCCTGAATTTGTTTCTGTCGCTCCGTTGCTGTGGGTTATGGCTGCGGCGCAAATCTTCAATGCTTCTTGCGGCCCTGTGGGGTTGCTACTTATGATGGGCGGACGCGGCGAACAGGCATTAATCGGACAGGCAATCGGGTTGGTAGTTAATGTCGTGGTTGGCGTAGTTCTAATACCGGATCACGGCATATGGGGAGCCGCACTGGCGCTTACTACAGGGTTGGTATTGCGGAATTTCATCTCATTAGTCCTTGTTCAGAGACGGTTTTCATTTAACTCAAGCATCGTAGGAGTAATTCTTAAGTGAGGCAGGGTCCTATTTTGAACAACTTCATCGGGTTGAAGAAATGGCGATTTCACCTGGGCGTACACAAAACTGCGACTACGCATCTTCAAGAAGTTTTGTATTCGCAAAAAGAACGATTGGCGGAGCAGGGAATAGATTACATTCCGACGGCGGACCTGCGCTCTGCGACGCGAGATGTTTTTCATAAAAGGTACTTTCGACGAACTCGAGTGCGGATGAACATTCGTTCGAAGTTGCCAGTAACTATTCTCTCCGAGGAGAACTGGCTTGGAGATGCAAAGGACGGATGCATGCAGGTCATGTACCCCGGGCTTGAGCGTCGTTTGAGGGCGGTGTTTCGCCCACATTCTGTCGCGTTTCTTGCCGTCCGTCACCCAGCAGATTTTGCATCATCTTTGTATGCAGAGGCTTTGCGGCATCATCCAAGCATGGTTTCTAGTAAGGAAACCAAGCACGCTTTTCTCAATCGTGAGAATATTTGGTTGCAACTCGTTCTTCGAGTGAAAGAAATTTTCCCTGAAACATACGTCTGGCGCTATGAAGATTATCGTGCGAACGCAGAGCAATACATATCACTTCTAGCTGGAACGAAACTTTCCGTGCCAAAAATCCCTGACCCGATCGCGACAAAAAGGCTAAGCGCGGAAGCCGTAAAGCATATCGAACAATTAAATGCTGCAACTGGGCCGGTTGCAAACTTGGCTGAGCCTGCGGACATACCATCCGCGGACAAATTTCAGCTGTTCGATGATGCAGAGCGAGCCCACTTGTCGATTGGCTACAGTCATGACTTGTCCGAGCTGGAACGCATGGGTATCCTGCTGCTGCCCGACTGAACGGTCCGCACACCGAACAATTAATCGAAAGACAAAAAATGGCTATCCGGATTAAGGGCACACGTATGGTATATTTTCCGGTACCAAAGATTGCTTGTACGTCAATTAAAGCGGCGATAATTAAGCAAGAAGAGCCGGACATCTATGACAAGCTCGAAAGCCTAGGGAAAATCCACACAGGACGCTACACAACCGTGGAGTTTTCCAAGGTCCGACTTCGCTGGCGCCTCTTTAGCAGACCTGTTTGCGTCGTACGCGATCCTATAAGCAGATTTGTCTCCGGATACAGAAACCGCATTCTACACCATGACGACATGGGGGGTATTCAGCCTAGCATTGACGAGTTTGCTTTGAACCTTTCAGCGCACATCGAATCCTTTGCTGCGGTGAGGCATCATTTTTCACCTATGACATTGTTCTTGGGAGAAAATTCGAATTTCTACGAGCACATTTTTGATATCAGCGAAGTTGATAGACTTTTTGACTACCTGGGCGTGGCATCTGTCGGAAGGAAACAAACAGGTGGGCCAAAAATTGAACGAGATGCCTTGTCAGAAACGGCAATCTCTCACTTAAAGAAATTTTATGCTGAAGATTTTGATGTTTACGGTGAGTACTTTAAGCAAGGCGAATAACACGAGATAAAAAATTGCACTTGGTTCACGTGCTTAACAGAAAGCGCATAGCCCCAGTCAGTTGTCGCATTGTCCTCTTGAGCCGTCTAAAACACTTACGCGGTGTCAGCGCCATTGACCGGCTAATAAAGTGCCGAACTGTTTGCCGCCGGATCGTCTTCTGCTTCAGCATTGATATGTAGTAAGCTCCACCACCAATATCGTACCCCTGAATCAACATACTTACTTCTGTTGCAGTACGACGACCGTGATCGTGTCGCACGGTAGGTATAGGTGAATACATGCCAGCCCAACCGCTTGCCACCGCGCGGCCAACCATTTCGATATCCTCGCATGGAAATGGGGTGCCCGCTCCGAGTCGGTTATCAAAACCTCCCAGCTTCTCCAGCACTTCTCGGCGGAACCCAAAGTTTGCGCCGTGAATTTTGCCTGCTTCGATAAAGCGAAAGGGGGGGAAGTATTCTTCTGCCAGATCTTCCTTGATGGTAATCGGATAATCGAGCGGATTGTGGAGGAGGACACGCCCGCCAAAAAAGCCGATCTCTGGATGCTGGGCAAACAACTGTACAATGTGCTCAACGAATTCCGGTTCAACGTAACAATCATCGTCAGTGAAGACCACAACTTCTCCTGAACTAGCGCGCCACCCTGCGTTTCTGGCACGCGCTAAGCCGGGCGTTGGCTCAGAAACCGTTTCGATTTCAAAGTCCGCCTCATAAGCGTCGAGAACAGTTCTAGTTGAATCTGTGGAGCCGTTGTCGACAAGAACCAGTTGAAAATTGCCTTTCGAGGAAAGCGCATCAAGCGCGGCAAGGCATTCCGGCAATCGATCAGCCCTGTTCCGGGTGCAAATGACCAAACTCAGTCGCATTGGCTGGCCCCGCTCTGGCAAAGCCCCTCAGCCAGACCCAGATGGCCATTTGCGCGCGCGCGCAAAACAAACTTCTGGCCCGGCACTAGTGATCCAACAAACAGTATCGCGGCTTTCAACAATTCTAATGCCGATTTTGGCGCTCGCCTGGACCAGGGGATGGTATCTTCTAGACGCATCAACGCTGCTGAAGAACGACCTTGCCAATACATTCGTTCAAGAAACCACTTTTTAGTCAATCTATCTGCTGGAGCGTGGTGTTGGACACTAACATCTGGGCTGTAATATCCACGATATCCGGCTTTGGCCAAGCGACGTTTGAGGAGCGTCTCCTCACCAGACAAGAGCAAATTGCCGATGCGGCCTACTTCGGACGAGAATCCTCCAAACTGCTCAAGCAGATGACGGGGAATGATCATATTTGCCCCAACAATTCCGAAATCATCGTCGACATATTGTGTTGTTGGTCCAAGATCGACCATGCTGAGTAGACTGAGCAATTGATCATCGAGCCATTCGGGGCGCGGCTGTTCCCAAATGGGTTCGACACGGCCGCCCAACATGCCAATGTCATGGTTCCTCTGCTCAATCGCATTTGCGGCATGGGTAAGCCAAGTTTCGCTTGGGATCGCATCATCATCCAAATACGCAATGTATTGACCAGCAGCCTTTCGCCAACCGGTATTGCGAGCTATAGAAAGTCCGAGCTTGGCTTCATACACATAATGCAGGTTGTGATCGCGGCCTTGAAACCCGTCAACGACTAGCTTGGTTTCGTCGGTTGAGGCATTATCGATAACTAGCACTTCAAACTGGTCTGTTGGGAAGTCCTGTCGGGCGACGCCAGCCAGAGCCTTGGCAAGATATTGGGCCCGGTTATGGGTACAGATCACGATGCTAAAGGCTAGGTGCGGCATGACTCTTCAACGGATCCGTTCAATGCGCAATGAGATCAACAAATAGTAGAGGTTGGGGCCGAGAAGCGCGAGCAACCAACCACCAACAATTCGCTTGTCGAAGGGGTAGGTCAACATGCCCCTTGTGAAATTTTCTAGCCCTATCAGCCATCTGCCGGCCAGCATCGCTTGGTGCCCGACCTTGGCATATCGGTAGCCGACCGCTCTATGCTGCTTGACACCCAGTGGCCCGGCATGCGCCTTTACAAATTCGAGATATTTTAACTCACCAAGGAACATTGCATCGCTGTTTCTGGTCAGTCGTTCACCTTTGTGTTCAGTGAATTGCACCATTCTTTCTGGCAAGACTTCAAGACCATATCGTAATAGGAAGCGGAGCAAGAACTCCCGGTCTTCCGCCGCAGGCATGTCTTCTCGATAACCACCAAGCTCAATAAAGGTCTGACGGTCAAACATCAGCGTAGAAGGTGTGATATTCTCATCCGAATACGTCAGGCTGGCAATGATATCTTCAGGCAACGTTGGCCTCTCCGGATCCGAAATATTGTTGCCGTTGTGATCGACAATTGTGATCTGGCAGCCACAAGCCAACACCTCGTCCGATCGGCTGGCCAGAAGGTTTACCTGTCGTTCAACCTTGTCGGCAAGCCACCTGTCATCATCATCAAGGAATGCGACAAATCGCCCTCTGGCATTGGATACACCGAAGTTTCGCGCGGCGCTTACACCTCTGGCGCTCTCGTTGCGCACGATGCGTAGTTCAACATCATTTGACCTTTGGAACATTTCCTCGGTAACAGGCGATGCCGATCCGTCATCGACGATAACGAGTTCCAAGGGCCGATAACTTTGAGTTAGAACACTGGAAACGGCTCGGCGAAGAAACTCAGGTCGGTCCTTTGTTGTAATCACCGCAGTTACGAGGTCGTTGCTAGTCATCGGTTCATCAAACTGTTTTTTGTCAAATGGCCTTGGGCGGAAAGCAAACCTTTCATGGCTTTCTCCATCTCGCCAATCCATCGTATCTGGGTTAGATGCTCTGTTGCATGCAGGCGGACCATTTTTCTCATTTGAGCGAGCCGTTCAACATCATCCAATAGCAAGCCAATATCAGCAACGAAGCCTTCAATGTCGTCTGGTGATCTAATGATGCCTCCTCCGTCGGGTATCAGATCATCGACTGCAGTATTGACGCAACACGCGACCGGCAAACCACAAGCCATAGCTTCAGCAGCTGCAAGGCCATAACCTTCCATACGAGATGGAAAAAGCAATAGATCAGCCGAGCGATAAGCCTCGCGAACGCCCTCCTTGTCCAAGAAACCAGTATAGATTGCTTTTGGAATGGGCAAATCGCCAGCTGGTTTCTCGCCGACGCAAGTCAAATCGACTTGATCACCAAAGCAATCGACAATCTTTGCGATTATATCGAACCCTTTGCGCAAGCTGGGTTTACCAACGAATAACAGCTGAAGAGGGTGCTCACTCTTTCTAGCCGGACGCGACGACGAAGGGGGGCAAAAGAAGCTTGTGTCGACGCCGTTCTCAATGACATGCACATTTTTTGCATCGAACAATTGCCGCATTTGTCCCGCTACCGTCGGACTAACGGCAACATTCAGCGCTGCTTTACGAACTGCCGCCCTTTCCATTGGTTTTACGAAATGACTGTGAAAGGCCGCTTGGGCAGCACTCTTGAATGCGCTGAGTTCAGGCACATGCACTACAAGATGGCAAACCGATATCGTCGGCAATCCGCGGCGCGCAAACGCTGCTGCGTTCCAACTATTAGCAAAAACAATATCGGTGTCGGCGGGTGGACGAATTGGAGCGAGCCAAGGCATATATTGATAGGCGTGCGCTACTTCGTCAATTGTGACAGTGTGCCCACGATCTTGAAGCCCCTGTGCCAAAACACGGGTGTATACTTCAGAACCCGTCCCAGTGCGGACAAGCGGCATCCAAAGATGCATTCTCTCAAATTGATCGGCCGAAATCACCCGTAATTACTAACTGCACAGGCGAGCCCAGTCCACCACTCGTACCTCAGCCTATGAAATGATCCATTGATTGCCCAATGCCTTGCCTAGATAATGCTTCAAGTAACCGCAGATCTCACGCGATATTCGGGTCTATCCCAACGGCGTTCGGCGCACACTTGCTCCAGGCGGCAAACGCCATCGAAGACATCCATGTGCCGCAAATAGAGCGGCGTCAGGCCAAAGCGGATCACATTGGGCGTGCGGAAGTCCGCGATCACATCAAAGTCACGCAAGGCCTGCACCATTTCATAGGCATTTTCGTGCGCATATCCCAAATGACTGCCCCGTTGTGTAGCGTCAGAAGGTGTGATCAATTCAAACCCATATTTTTTGCACAGTGGTTCCATGGCTTCGATCATAAGATCAGCCATGACAATCGACTTTGCTCGCACCTGCGCCATGTCAGCTTCAAGCATCAGATCAACGCCCACCTCCAGCGCGGCAAGCCCGAGTATCGGAGGGGTTCCGCAAAGGAAGCGCTCAATACCCTCGGCTGGTTGGTAATCTTCGACAAAGTCGAAGGGCCTCACATGGCCAAACCAACCCGACAACACTGATTGGGCACGCTGATTGCGTTTGGGAGCGTAGAAAAAGGCGGGTGCGCCCGGCCCACCATTGAGATATTTGTAGCCACAGCCAACGGCAAAATCCGCATTTGCCGCGGTGAGATCCAATTCCATCGCACCAGTGCTGTGGCTCAAATCCCAAATGGCCAATGCGCCCGCTTGTTGGATGCGCCGAGTGGTCGATGCAATATCACGCGGCAAAGCGGTCTTGTAATGCACATGGGTTAGCAAAACCGCCGCAGTGTTCTGATCAACTGCATCCAACAAATCCTCCGGCGCCACCGCATCGGCAGTGATGCGCCCTTGGGAGAATGCAGCGATCCCCTGCATCATGTATGAATCGGTCGGAAAATTGCTCGTTTCAGTCAGAATTCGGGTTCGATCAGGCCGCAATGACAAGGCCGCCGTCAGCGCCTTGAACAGATTTATCGAGGTCGAATCTGTTGCGATAACCTCGCCCGGACCTGCTCCGATAAGCTGCGCGATCTTGTCTCCGATGCGTTGGGGCGCTGTTGACCATTCCGCATCCAGCCAAGACGTGATCAGGCCCTCACCCCATTCTTGGCGAAGCGTCTCATCAAGCTGTGCAGAGGTCGCCTTGGGCAGACAGCCAAGCGAGTTTCCGTCCAGATAAATCAGGCCATCGCGCTGATGATACCGATCGCGAAACCGCGCTAACGGGTCTGAATTGTCGAGTTCCTGCGCCTTTGCACCGATATCACTCATGATGCCATCTCCCGCAATATGGCCCGAACAGGGCTGGCGTCGCCGCCAGCAATGGCCAGCGGAAGTGCGATCAATTCATATTGGCCGGGAGGAACATCATCCAGCACCAACCCCTCCAAAATGCGCATGTCTCCCGCCAAGACTTCCTTATGCGCATCCATCGTTTTGGAGTTTTGTGGGTCAAGCGACGGCGTGTCTGTTCCGATCAGCACAGCACTTTGCTCGCGCAGTCGAGCCACCAGTTTGGCATCTATGGCAGTAAAATTTTCGTCCCATTGGTCGTGCGGGAAACGATCATAGGTGCGAAACAAAATACGGCTCTGCCCCTCAATCACGCTCCAATCGAGGTCATCCTCAGTCACGGCGGTGCCAGCGCTGCGGGCGTCAATTACGACGCAGGGACCAAGATATGGAGCCAGATCGCATTGATCGCTGGCAATGCCATCAGGATCGTAATGCAGTGGCGCATCCCCATGGGTTCCAGTGTGCAGAGGAAGTGACATGGCGCCAACATTGACCGGAACATCAGGACCAATTGAGGCCGTGCGCTGAACCACAATTGGTGGTTCACCCGGCCATTGCGGAATTGCGGCATGAATGCGCTGCGAAATATCCCAAATCTTGCCGTTGCTCATGAGTACGGACATTCCGACGCATCACCGCCAGCTTGCAGTGGGACCATCCTTTTGCGCATAGCCCAAAGCTCTGGAAAAAAGCTCAAGTCGAGCGCTTTGACCAGATAATTGACACCCGAAGAGCCACCTGTGCCTTGCTTGTGCCCGATCACCCGCGAGACCGTTTTCATGTGCTTGAAACGCCATTCTTGGAAGTAATATTCCAGCGTCGTAACTTTCTCGCCGAGCGTATACATTTCCCAATGCGCTTCCGGGTCGCTGTAAATCTTGAGCCATGCATCTTCGACTGCCTCGCTGGCCTCGTAAGGCTTGGCCCAATCGCGCTCTAGCCTATCCGCGGGAACGGCGTGCCCTGCTCTCGCCAGCACCTGTAGCACTTCGTCATAGAGCGACCGCTCGCCTAGTGCCTCGGTCAATCGTGCCCGGGCATCAGCATTATCATTGTGAATGACGATCAGATCGGCTCGTTTCAACCCAAGCAGGAATTCCAATTCCCGATATTGATGCGACTGAAATCCCGACGCTTTGCGAAGAAATCCGCGAAAGGTGACAAAGTCATGCGGACTTAGCGTCGCGAGAACCTCCCAACTGTGGATCATGTGTCGCATAATCGTAGCTATGCGGTCCAGGGTTCTGCCTGCCTGACCCAACCTGTCCGCGCGCAATGCAGACATTGCCTCACGAATCTCGTGCAGCATCAGCTTGATCCAAAGCTCCATGGTCTGGTGCATGATGATAAACAGCATTTCATCCGGCTTGTCTGAGACTGGATGTTGGCTGTTCAACAATTGAGCAGTTTGCAGATGGCTGCTGTAAGTTAACCTGTTGTCCCAGCGAATGGTTTCACCTTCGATTGTGGCTTCAAATGTCTCGACACCGTCTTCGATTGTCCGCTTGATCGGCGAATTCTCGGTTGGACTGTTCTCACTCATGCAGCGGTCACCTCAAAATGGCGCTGCTTCCATACAATTGCATATGAAACCAATACGCCCGCTGCTCAGCTACCCTTTTTCTTGCGTCCGAAAAAGCCCGTCCAGTAAAAGCGGCTCTTTTTGCCTTGCTTCCTCCTTTCAGTCCTAACCGCTGCTTGAGTGGCTCTTTCGACCCGAGCGACTGCTTCAACTGCGCCGCCTCCTGTTGGTAGGCGCGTCAAGGTTGACGATGCATCGCTATTCCGACGCGTCGGGCCGGCTGGATTTGCCGCCGTCTTAGAAGTTTTGTTCTGCGCTTGGCGCTGAGTTTTCTTTGCCCCTGCCTGAGCCCGTTTGGCAGCAGGAGCCGCTTTCTTCGCGCCCTGCCGTGGCGGATTTGCAGCCCGTCCGGGGCGCGGTGCCGGATTTGGCACTGCCAGCAAATTCATGGTTGCAGCAGCAGCCGCATGTCCCGTGAAATTACCGGCATTGCGTTTGCCGCTCTTGCTCTTCTTACGCTTGGGGCTGGAAGTTTTCCCGGCAACCCGAGAAGGCCCAGCCTTTGCGTTGGTGCCGCTAGCCGCCCGAGAAGCCTTCTTCGCGCCATTGGCCCTGCTTCTAGAAGCAGAAGCTGTTTTCTTTTTGACTGGGCGTTTCTTCGTGCCGGTCCGACTACCCCGAGAGCTGCCATTGGCCGCTTCGGCGGCGCTGACGAAGATATTGACCGACGTTGGAGCCGGTACGAAACCGCCAAGGGCCAAAGCCATAGCTGCGGTGCAAACTGTGAGTGCCTTCAAAGTCATGGCAGTGTCTCCATCGAATCGACCACCAGCAATTCGTCCTCACGAAAATCACTCTGGGCGACCAAAAATTCGGCAGCAGGGTGATCATCACTGTTTGCATCGAGAACTTCGCGCAGACGGAAATCGACGATTTCGTCTTCTGTCAGCGGCTGGCTCCAGAAACGCAATTGAGCGATTGCACCGTCCAGAGAAACGGCCTCTTCTGATTCCAACCCGCCGACAAACAGGCCAGCCGATGGAAGCGACAAAGGCAGCAAGTCGCTGGTGCCGATCAAAGCGCCATCGACATAAACCTCTACCCCGTCTTCCATAATGTTCAGCGCGACATGATGCAGATTGCCGTCCGAGAAATCGCCGATGAAAACATCCTCGTCATTGGCGTTGGCAAACACCAAGCCATCGCGGTCGCGCAAGACCGACACTTGATATAAAATGCCTTCTGGTCCGATGTTGATGACCACTGGCGGATCATAGCCGGGATCGCTTGACCAATTAGCAGCCACCCAGAATTCAATCGCGCCGCCTTCAGCAAGGTCAAGCTTGGGCGACGGATCGAACGCAATGGGTCCGGTTTCGCTTACTTCCAACACATCGGGTGAGTAGCTTTGCCCCATGGCGACAGAGGGCGACATCACCAAACCCAGAGCCATAATTGCGCCTGCGAATCTGCTTTTCATTATAGTCATCTTCATTCCCATCACTTGATCCGTTTCACACGGAGATAGAGCTTCAATTCAGGCCTGCCATTGGGGCCGATTACCCATGTTGTCGTGTGCGATCTATCTGGGGCCAGACCAGAACCCTGCATGGGGGTGCTGTTGAGCGAGCGTTTGTCGGTTCGGTTCTTACCCCGAGCCGCGCCATTGTACTGCCAGGAAAAATCAAAGTTCAGCCGGTACTGCTTCATCTGGGCGCGCTTTCCGCGCAGAACCAGCAAGCCCGGCGTATTGTCAGTGATCGCATAGTCATAGGTCGACTTGTTGGTCTTTTTCCATTTGCAACCCACTTGCAGCATCTTTTGCTGCGCGAAGCCGGGCTTATGTCCCGTAGCCGAGATTGTAACATTGCCTGATGCTGAGTTGGTGGTACCTGGACCAGGCTTGGTGCAGGTCATCTGCCGCACATAAATATGCCATTCCTCGATCGGTTCAATCTTCTCTGGCTCAGGCTCCGGCTCAACCGGTGCAGGCGTCCAGGTAACTTTGGAGATCAAGCGCTCATTGCTCAACGGACGGATTTGTCCAACCAGATAGCCATTGATGGCTTGCGCCAATTCCGCCCTGACACGTGTGTAGACCTCGGGCTGATCGGGAAAATTGATTGGGTTGAGCAATTCGTCCAGCGGCCTCAGATCCAGCAGGATTGGTGCAACGCGGTCGCCGCGCGAATACCCCCCAGAATCCCACGAGCCATTGCCGCCCACAGCGACAAATCGCCCGCCCTCATTGCCTATTTCGCCGGAGGTGCGCCTGCCGACACTGCCCATGCCTTCGTTAAAGCCGCCAATAGAGCTGCCGACCACTTGTGCCTCAGCCTCAAACCGATTGCCCTCTGTTTCGGTCAGCGCTTGCGAGAACACTTCGGTTGAAATGTCCCGCGTCATTTTGGCGCTCGCGCCATAGGTCACAGCATAAGCGTAATGCGTGCCGAAACGTTCGATCAATTGCCGGTAATTTCCCTCGTCCTTGGCGTCGCCAATCGCGGTTAGAAAATCAGACGACAGCTTTGTATCGGCATGTTCAGCGATGATAGCGTAACTTTTGGCGCGTGAATAACCCACAACTTGCGCCATCGTGTTGCTCTGCCGCATCGTTGCCATGGATGATTTTGTGCTCGAATATCCGACGCTATAGCCAGTGTCGGCAACCTGTCCGGTTCCGGGCACAAAGGCCAAAACCGAATTCACTGCGCCAGAAACACTGTAAACAGCATTGATGCCAAAGCTGCTGCTGTTGGCATTTTGCAATTCGGTTTCGCTGGACACAGAGGTGCGGCGATAGACATTGCCCTGCAGCGTATCGTTGCGCAGCGTGAAACCCAGTGGAACCGCGTATTTTTCTTGGATCCGGTATTCGTCCCGACCGCGCCTTGCGAACACCTCTCCATTGTAATTGTTCATCAGCAAGAACGGGTCTTGCGTCAGGACATTATAGCCCTTCAGATTGGCCGCAAAGTTATCTGTCTGATATTGAATGACAAATACGTCATCTATCGACAGATCGCTTTCCACCAATGGCTCTGGACGCAAAAACTGCCGATTACCCAAACGCATCCGCAAATCGCCGCCAGCGGTGTAATCCAGTGTTAGCGTTGAGCCGAGATCATTCCTCGTTTCCGCCTGATAGACCTTGCGATCCTGCGTGTTGCCGATCAAGCCGGCAACGGTCTGATCGTCAGAGGACACAAATCGTGTGAAGCTGACATCGTTGACGCCAGACATAACCCACAGCTCGTTATCGCTTTCACCCGGCGCAATGAACAATGTATCGCGCGAGGTGTAATTGCCGTGAAGAAGACCGGATAGCGCCGTCCCCTCAACGTTCCAAGCGCTGCCATCATTGCGCGATGTGTCGAAGTTCACTTCCCGATTTTGAACCCACACGCCATCGATTCTGGTCCAGCAAGCATCGCCTTCATCGGGCAATCCAGCAGCGACTTCTGGCGTGGCGACTGGGGCAAATTGCCGGTCTGTGATGCGGTCACGCGGGTTGGGCCCTGATTCAGCCAAGGCCAGCAATTGATCCGCATTGTCAGGAATTTCGCAGCCCCTAAATGTCCTATCAACCGGACGAAGTTCGCCAAAGGCTTCGTCCAGCGATGCGTAAGACTCAGATTTGGGCGACTGTGCATCCCCTGCAGAATATCGATCGTCGTCTTGGGACTGGTCAGGAGCTGGGCCCGCTTGCACGAACATTGGCGGATTCCTGGGCGCTTCGTTCCCGCTGCTAGCAACACGGGTCAGCGTGTAACGCACCGGCCCAAACAGGCCGGGTACCGATGCTTCAATACGATCAGGCGAGACCACCTTCATAGTCACTTTCCCCATCAAGGGGAGATCGTCACCAACATATTCATCATCGCCGGTTTGGTTGATATTGCGAATGGTGACCATGTCCGGCTGAACCCGAAACACAAAGGCGTGGGTCCAACCTTCAACCGCATAGGCACGCCCGCCTTCGATCCGGATGACCTTGCCGATAGTGTTAACCCGCCAATCGCCATCAATCGCCATCGCCTCTGCGGTGGGCACAGCATCCTTGTTGGGCAACATCGCTGGCACTTGGGCCTGCGCAGGCTCCACCGGAGCAATCGCTGGCCCTGCAATCATCGTTACTGCCGCAAAGGCAAGCAGATGCTTTTTAAAGGTCACTGAACCCGCTCCATCGTGATGGTGAAGTTCAAATTCGCTTTGTTGCCCGCGACCTGAATATCGTCGGTCAGGCGCCCGTTGACATTGAGACTAGCGCCGAATGCATTGTCCAACAGGTTTGACCCTTTGATGAAGGGTGAACGCGGTGTGGCCAAATTGCGATAGGTACCGCGAATCTGCAGACCAGAGAAACCGCCTGAACCTTCTGGCAGAGTTATCTCAAGCGCGCCGGGGCCATTGCTGTAATATTTGTAGCTTTGCGTGCGCTTGCCTTTCTTGGTGCAAAAAACATCAAAGTTCCTCCACTTGGAGACCATGTTCTCTCCATCAGGATCAGTCATCGAGATCAATACCTGTCCGCGGAACCGCTTGCGCACGAGCGATGAGCCCTGACACTCGCCCGCGCTGACATGCAGGCGATACACTTGGTCGCGCTGGACCGGTTCTAGTGGCGGCGGAGCACCGACCGGAACGTCATCACCTGGGCCGGGAGCAGGCGCTGGACCGTCGGAATAATTGGCAGGGACAAGTGCGTATTTGGCCTCACCAAATGCACCTTGGACGACGCCTTGCAATGTCCCATTGGGTTGGCGGGTGAACACGACCTTGCCCATCATCGGCAAATCGTCTGCTTCGAATTGATCGGGGCCAGTCTGGCGGAAGTTTTGCAGCGTTACCATGCCGCGCTTCACCCTGAAAATTAGTGCATGAGTCCACGGATCAACCACATAGGCGCGGCCGCGATCAATCGTGATCCGCTTGTTGATGGTGGAGACCATATAGGTGCCATCGGCATCGGTTGCGGCGGCCGGTTCAACGCTGTCTGCGGTAGGCAACATGGCCGCCATTTGCGCTTGAGCTTGGTTAGCCATTACGACTGGGCTCATCACCAGCATTGTGGCCAGAACAGATTTTTTGAGATTATTTGGCATCGCAGTTCCCCTTAACCGAGCGACCAAACCCATTTGAAACAAGAAAGCTGGTCGAAAACAAGTGTTAGACAGTGTGGATTATCAAAATTCTTATGGTTTCCATGATGATCAAATAAATAGCCTGACCCAATTCTCGCGCCCATGGGGTTGATCCCCCATCGCACAAATGGCCTTGCTCGCCCCAAAGAACGAGCCGACCAAGCCGGCGATTATGGGCATGGCGCTGCCGTCCATTGACCAGCAAACTCGCCTCGAGCGCACATCTGTTGGCTCCATAGACGGCTAATTTTCCACCCCCCGTCAGTTTGGATGGCGGCGGCAAGATACCTGTCGCCAGACACGGAATCATCGGCAAACCCATGACGTTCAATCTCAATCGCAATGAAATTCGCTGCGCTCTTGGGCGGCTTTTGGAATGACATGCGGTTCCAACGCGCCTTGCTCATCTCAATTGCGATCTCTGGGCGCCCCTCCATCCCTTCGGGATGATTGCCAAGAATGGGTTCTAGCAAAGCTGTAATGCTGCTCCCGCGCCAATCCTTCCACGCGCCATCTGGGTCGAAAGCCCAGTCTTTGAAATGCGCCACATTCATCGTTGCTGCGCTTAGCCACCGTCCGGTCCGCGAAGTCGGTAGACAGTCAATCGTTTCGGCATCGCCGAGCAAATCCAAGGTTCCCAGCGGTTCATCTTTGTAGGCCACGCTATACCGGCGCGGTTCCACGCCATCGGTTTCGAGCGTGACATTCTTCGCCCCCATACAATCGGCCGTCCCGATGCCACTGGCGCTTGCGTGAAAGACAAATCCTCCGCTGACGGTGATCAGAGCGCGATCCTGATCAACGGTCACTTGCACATTCTGGTTCTTCAACCTTGACGAGGTACTCATGCAGCCTGTGCCGACTTTCACCGACAAAGTCTGCGTGCCGCGATCATAAATTGGGCAGACAACTGAAACCTTTGCTTGCGCCGCGCCGGCCTGCATGGCGAGGCCTGCACCGGCCAGAAGGATTGCCGATTTGGCCGAAAATGAACGCTTCATTGAAAGTCTCCTTAATGGGATGTGCCTCTGATTATGCGTTGCATTCTGACTGGCAATTTTGGTGAGAGTAATGGGGCCGATAACCCATCAAGATGCGAGCGATCAGGGCTTCGTGCCCCCACAGATTTGCATGGATGCGAAAAACCCATTTATGGTGGCGTCAAACCCACGATTTCAAAGGACATTTGGCACAAAAAATGGCGTCCATTCGTGCAATCATTGCAGACGACCATGCGATCGTCCGCAACTCGCTCAAGGCCATTCTGCACGACATTGGGAATGTAGAAGTGGTCGCGCAGGCTGAAAACGGGTTGGAGACCATTTCCTTGGTCAAACAGCATTTGCCCGATCTGTTGCTGCTGGACGCGGCCATGCCTTTGGCACGCGGCGTTCAAGTGTATGGCGAGGCTCGCCGTTGGTCACCCGATACACGAATTATCGTTGTCACTGGTTTTACCGGCACATCCTTGCTGGCGGATTGGCTGTCGGCCGGGGTCGATGGTCTGTTCCTCAAGAGCGCCGATCCCGAAGAAATGCAGAGCGGGTTTGAGCAGGTGATTGCCGGAGGAAAATATGTCGCGCAAGGCGTGGCCGACAAGCTCGCGGAAGAACCAGTGCGCGAAGCCTTGACCGACCGAGAGCGCGAAGTGCTCGCTTTGCTCGCTGCCGGCCATCAAAACGTAGCCATCGGCGAGAAGCTGTTCATCAGCCCGAAGACTGTCGAGAAACATCGCGCCAGCCTAATGGCAAAGCTTGGCGTCAATTCGGTCTCGGCTCTGCTCACTCATGCCCTTCGCGAAGGGTTATTGGACGAGCACAAGCAATTATGACGCCCGTGGAAGATCACGGCCTTATTGCGCGATGGGGGATCCGCCCCATCCCATCATCCAGCGCTGGCTTCTAATACGACAAAATGAACTGCTCTTCTGCCTTTCGGCCTTGGTTGCCCGCTGCGCTGATGCTTCTTGCACTGTTCGCCATGTTGCTGATGGTGGCTGTGGCGCAAGTCAATGCAAGCGACACCGAAAGCCAAGTCGCTGTGTCATTGCCGCAGGGCAATAATCATGTTCAGCCCTTCGCGGATCTGCGATATTTGATCACAGACGAGACTGTGCTCGATCCAGAGATGGCTATGAGCCAGAGTAAAAAATTTGAGCGTCTGCAGAGCGCTTGGGTGGATTTTGGCAAAGTCGAAGGCTCGATCTGGCTGCTTATGCGGGTTACCAATGAAACGGGGAGGTCTGGCGATTGGTTGATCGACATCCAACGTCCCTTTGCTGATGCTTTGCTGGTGCAAAAGCGCGCGCCGGGAAAGGCACCTGAAACATTACTCTCGGTCGACAGCGACACCCATTTTGACGATCGCCCGGTCATCAGCCAATATTTGGTTGCGCCCTTGCGCATGGAGGCCGGTGAAAGCGCCGAGATTTTGATCGGATTGCGGTCTTCCACCGGCAGTTGGATGCCCGTGACATTTGTCACTCCAGAACGAATGCGCACCGCCCATATGCAGGAAGGGCGGACCAATTGGCTGATCAATGGCGCCATGCTGGCCCTCGTTATGATCGCGTTGATAATGGGCCGACTGGTTGGCTGGCCGCTGGTTCTTGCATTCGCCTCCTATGTCAGTTTGAGCGCCTTGTTCGTGGCCAACAATGAAGGCTATTTGCATCGTTTTGTGTGGCCTGGATCAATGTGGGCCTATGAACCTGCAAATTTGCTTCTGCTGGCTGGAATGATGATCGCCATCCTGCAATTTGCGCGGCTATTCGCCGGATTTGGCGAACGTCATTTGAAGGCCAATAGAGCCGTAATTGCGCTCCTACTCGCGCTTGGCGTGGTGGCCGTGTTGAGCCTTTTCTTCTGGCAGAATGATGCCATGCGATATGGCTTGTTCGTCTTGGTCCCGCTGGCTGCATTGGTGTATTTTATCATCGCCATAACTGCCTGGCGGGACAAGGTGTTGGGCGCTCTGCCATTTCTCGCTGGGTCTTTGGCGATATTGTTAACCGTCGCCACCATCGGCGCGGTTTTGCTGGCCCCGGGCAAGTTTCCGATGACAGTTGCGCTCGACTATTTCCATGGCACGGTTTTGTTCGAAAGCATGGCTTTTCTGCTCGCCATATTGGTTCGAATGCTGGCGGTTCAGGCAGAGCTCAACCGATCCTTGCAGGCCGAAGTCGCAAGCTCTCAAGAAAAGCTCAAGCTGGCCGAAAACCTGCAAAAGAGCCGCCAGCGATATGACGAAGCACGCGATCGCGCAGACGGATTACGGGCGAAACTTGCCTCAACCTCGCATGACCTCCAGCAACCGCTCATCTCGCTTCGCCGTGGGCTTGCCGACATTACACAGCGAGACCCGGCTTCTGCCGCCAGTTTGCAATCAGCGCTCGATTATCTGGAACAGCTTAGCGAAACAGGGTTGAGCCAATCCGCACCGGATAATCCGATGGCGGGTGAACAGCCTGATGCTGGCGTTGAGAATTTTCCTATCTCTGCCGTGCTGGCCAATTGCGAAGCGATGTTCAGTGCAGAAGCACAAGAAAAAACTATTCGCTTGAAAGTGCGGCCATCCTTGGTGGTGGTACGGACCGAACCGATTGAGTTGATGCGCGCGATCAGCAATCTGGTCTCCAATGCGCTAAAGCATTCTGGCGCGAACCGCTTGCTTCTGGGGGTGCAAGAGCGTGGCGATCACGTCTTGCTGCGAGTGGTCGATGATGGTCGCGGCATGAGTGAACAACAGCTGGCAGCGTTTGGCTCAGCCTATACAAAAGGCGATGACAGCGAAGGTCACGGGCTCGGGCTCCATCTGGTCAAAGCCTATGCCGACAATCCAGGCCATGCGATCACAACCCGCTCCACCCCGGACCGAGGCACATGCATTACGCTGACAATTCCCAAAGGGGGGAGCGAATGAATAGCCGCAATGCAATCTCCCGCGCTCCAGTACTGGCCACCATAATGGTTGGATCGCTCGCCTGTACGCCGCCGCAGCCTTCGCCAAGCAGCACCTCGCCAACTTTGATTGGGCAAGGCTGCGAGGCGACCGAAGAAGTGGTGTTCGCCGGCAATGTGGAGGATGATTTCGGCCTGTCGGTCGCTGTATGCTTGGAGCGCCAAGCGGATGAAAACGCACCGCGCATCACGGTTCGTTATTCTGGCGAAGGAGGCGGCAGCGCAGTGTCGTGCATCGCCGGGCAATGCGAGGGCCTGATCAGATTTGAGCATTACGTCCGCTATCGCTTTACCGTGCTCACGCTCAGCTGGTTTGATGAAAACGGTAGCCAACGCATTGTCGAAACATTCGATGCCCAAGCGCCGGATGAAGAGCCCACACATGCCCTTACCCACACATGGCTCCCATCGAGCGCAAAAATTGGATCAGAGGCAGATATTGATGCACCGCAAGAATATCCAATTATTGCGGAGACTCAGCAGCTCGCGCTACTAAGGCTGGACCCTTTTTTCCGGCGCTAAGTGAGAAACAACACTGGCGTATGGCGCTACCCTTACGACCCAAATGGGTTATTCCCGCAAACCCAAGAAATCGCGCAAAGCGACAATCGCGACGGGTTCATCCAAAATTGGGGCATGTCCGCGACCCGGCACCTCAACAGCAGCCAGATCACCCTTGCGCCGCCGTGCCATTTCCTGAAGCGAGGCAGGCGTCAGGATATCGCTATGCGCCCCACGGATCGCCAGAATCGGTATATCGATCAGTGCATCCCATAACGGCCAAAGGTCGGGCGGAACGCTAGTCGTGTTATCCTGCTCCAGGCCGCTTGAAATTGCGGAGTCATAGGCAAATTCGACCGATCCATCCGGGAGTTCTCGGCATGTGCGCTCAGCAAATGCCAGCCAGTCTGATTGGGTGAAACCCTCCAACGCGCTTGCGTTGATTGCTTTGCATTTGGCCGCCGCCTCTGCCCAGCCGGCCAATGGATTGGAAGGACCAACATAGCTGCGAATTCGGTCGAGACCTTCCTCAGACACCTCTGGCCCAATATCGTTGAGCACGATCCCTGCCACTCTATTCGGATTCTGACCCGCCATAAGCATCGCCATCAATCCGCCCATCGATGTGCCCACACATATGGCGCGGTCAACCGCAAGATCATCCAACAGCGCCCACATATCGGCGACATAGATTTCGGGGCGATAGTTGGATGGATCACTATCGTAATCGGAGAGCCCTCTCCCGCGTTGATCCGGAACTATCATTCGCCGCTGACCTGCGCCCAGCAAGCCGATCATCGGTTCAAAATCTGCTGAATTGCGAGTTAGCCCGTGCATTAGGAGCAAAGGAAGATCATCGCCTCCCTGCCCCTCAACCCCGGGATAATCGCGAGCAAATAGGTTTAGCCGCCCGTCCGCGCTGCGATAGTGATGTTCGCGATAGTTGTGAGCATCTGACATGGCCTCGCCCACATCAGAAGCGCACTTCGCCGGTGACATAGAACCTACGCGGATCTCCATAAAATCCAGTCAACGTGCCTTCCAAACCCAATGTCGAGGCAAAGGGCGCTCCGCCTGTGCCGCCGGCGACAAAGTTGTAGCCTGCAACGATGTAACGTTTGTCAAACAGGTTTTTGCCGTGCACTCCGATCGAGAAGCGGTCACTATCGTCGGTGTAGACAACGCTCGCATTCACCAGAGTAAATCCATCCTGATCCAAGAACTGGTTCGCCACTTCGAACTGGCTTGCATCTGAACGCAGCGAAGCCGAGCCAAGGAAATCAAGCATCCCTGTTGCTACTGGAACACCGACATTAAAGCCCATGTGTGCTGTAATCTCGGGAGTGTTCTGGAACACGCGTTCGTCGGCCACATCAACGCCCAATGCATCGATAAAGGTGTTGTATTCGGCATCGACGACACCCAGCGACCAATTGATCGAGAACCGGCTTCCGACACCAGCAAAATCGCGGCCAACCATTGCGCTACCTTCGAATTCAATCCCGTTCACATCCGCGCTTGCCGCATTTGAAGTGATCCCGACGAAGCTTTCATTGATACCGTCGGCATTGGTATCAACGCCGATAGAACCGGGGATCTGAACGTCGTTATAGTCACCTCTGAAAATTGCCAAAGCGATGTTGACCGCATTGTCGAGGAGAGATGCCTTCCAACCCAATTCATAGCTGTCGACCGTTTCCGGGGCGAAGCGCAAGAATTCGAACTGATCTGCAAAATCGACATCGCCGTCACCGTCCAAATCCGGGGCCGAACTGGTCTGCCCTCTCGGATCGAAGCCGCCTCCTTTAAACCCGCGTGAATAAGAAAAATATATGTTGTGGTTCTCGTTCGGCTGATAGCTGATCGAGGCCCGTGGGGTGAATTCCTTGAAGGTTTCGCTGCCGTTAAAATCAGACGTCACAGCGATTGGAATAGCCGGACTGTTCGGCACAAATAGATCGGAAAAGCCGCCAATGAATGTGGTGCGCAGGACCTGACTGGTGCGCTTGTCATTGGTGTAGCGACCACCCACCGATACGCTCAACTGATCAGTGATGTCATAGGTGAAATCGCCGAAAACCGACCACGTTTCTGTGTTGACGTCGCCCAATGTCTGAGCGTTCAAACCAGGCAGGCCGACAAAGGGCAGAGCGCCCGTAGTGAAGAGTGCAACATCAAACGCAGTGAATGCATTCGCATCGAGATAATACGCGCCCAGAACCCCTGACAGCCGGTCACCTTCATAGAGCAACTGCAGCTCTTGGCTGAATTGATCATTCTCGTAGATCGCGGGAACATCGAGGTCAGCTGAGGGCAAGCTGTCAAAGTCAATCGGGCTGGTGGAACTGTCTTCGCGATAGCCGGTAATCGATTTCAGCGTGATCGTGTCGCTCACTTCCAACGCAATGTTGAACGAGCCGCCATAAGCTTCGACCTCTTGATCGACCACATTCAATCCCGCACGGGTATCAAATGGATCATCCAGCACCGGTGCGCCGGTAAACAGGCTGGTGATCAAACGGCCACCTTGGCGTGCCTCGCTGTCGTCTTTGACATAGTCGCCTGACAGACGGACAAACAACGGGCCATTGTCGAACTCAATCGTACCGCGCGCAGCCCACACATCCTTGTTGTAGTTTTCCGTGCCGAGGTTGATGTTGTCGCCAAAGCCCCCGCGAGACAGACGCGCTCCACTGGCTCCAATGCGCAGCGTATCGCTGATCGGGGTGGAGGCCGTCACCACCAGGTCGGCCTGATTGTAAGAGCCATAGGTCCCGCGAATTTTGACCTGCGTTTCGTCAGGCAAGCGGGCGGTCACATATTTGATCGCGCCGCCAATAGTGTTGCGGCCATAAAGAGTGCCTTGCGGCCCGCGCAGCACCTCGATCCGCTCAACATCATAAACGTCAAGCACGGCGGCTTGAGGTCGGTTGAGATAGACGTCGTCGACATACAGGCCCACGCCAGCTTCAAATCCGGCAACCGGATCCTGCTGACCGACGCCGCGAATAAATGCAGACAAAGTGGTGTTAGTGCCGCGGCTGACTTCCAATGTAAGGTTAGGAACTTCTTGTGCTACCTCAGTAATCTCCAGCGTGCCGGAGCGTTCCAGCTTTTCCGCAGAAAGAGCGGTCACAGCGATCGGCACGTCTATCGCGCGCTCCTCGCGGCGGCGCGCAGTGACGAAAATTACATTGCCATCGTCTTCGTTCGCCTCTTCTGCCGGATTGGTATCCTGCGCCTGCGCAGTGGTAGGCACCAGAGCTCCCGCAAGCGCGAGACCTGCACAGCTGGCAAAAAGGCCAGCACCCGAACGCGTCACAGACATTGCCATCAATTCTCTCCTCAAAATCTCTCCGGAAAGCCTATTATTGAAACCTGAACCAACTTTCAAGTTTATTCTTGCGTGCGCGGGCTGAAGTTTGGTATTAGAGGGTAAGACGAAGGGGACGCAGCATCGACATTATGACTACATCGAGCGCAAAAGCACCGCGCACAGAGCGAGGGCGAAAAACGCTGCGCAAGTTGCTCGATGCCGCTGCGGATGAGTTCGGGGATAAGGGGTTTCACGCTGCGTCGATCAGCTCGATAACGCGGCGCGCTGAAGTCGCTTTGGGCACATTCTATACCTATTTCGATAGCAAAGACGCGCTGTTTCAGGCCCTAGTTCAGGACATGAGCGGTCAGGTAAAGGCCGAGGCAGGTGCGGCGGTGACGCAGCTTAAACAGCGCGGCGAACCAAGCGCATTGGACGTAGAGGAAGTGGCCTTGGCCAGCTTTCTGGAATTTGCCGGCAAGCACAAAGAAATCTACCGGATCATCGACGAGTCTGAATTTGTCGATCCGGCTGCCTATCGCGAGCATTATGAGGGAACGGCAGCGCGCATTCTCGATCGGCTAAAAGCTGGGGTCGAAAAGGATCAATTGCGGCCCGACATTGAAGAAGCGCACGCCTGGGCAGTGATGGGAATGAATGTGTTTCTGGGTCTACGCTATGCTGTTTGGTCGCAAGCGGACGATGACGGGAATGTCGCGCATGTTGCACGCTCGATCCTAGAAGACGGGTTGGCGAAGGTGAAAAGCTAGCGGTTGAAGTCTTCCATTATCGAATGTTTCAGTCAGCTTGCAGCTACTGCAAACTCCAGTGATTGCTGGCGATCCCCATAGGCGTTGAGCCTGAAGAATAACGCCGAGGCGAAGCTGTCACCACCGCCAAAACGGCCAGCAATATCGGTCATTTCGAAGCGCCGTCACATTTTGAAACAACCAATGCGTTTGTGAGTATGTTTGGATAGATATCGAGCACCTTTTGCGACAGCGCTTCGTATTTGGCGGTGTAATTCTGACAGAGCCCAAACGGCAATTCACTCATACATCAAACCAAAAGGCGACGCAGGAAATCCACCTGAGAGGCGGTAAAGGCTTTGCCCAATTCGGTTCCGCTCATGTCAAAGCCATGAATGGCTCCATCGACCTCGACATAGGTGCAATCATTGCCGGCATCTGACAATTTCTGGAAGTATTCTCGGTTCTCGTCCAGAAACAAGTCGCAATTGCCGACCCCGAGCCAAGTCGGCGGCAGACCGCTGAGATCTTCGCGGCGAGCAGCGACGGCATATGGTGCGCAATCTTGCCCCAGCGCATGACCCAAGAAGCTGGTCCAGCCAAAGCGATTGTTGCGATTGCTCCACACCCGGTGCCGTGGCTTGTCGATCTCGGTCCGCAGTGCAGTCCGGTCATCGAGCATGGGATATATGAGCAATTGCCCCGCTGGCTGGGTGCCCCCTTCATCACGCAGACGATGGATCAAATTGGCTGCAAGCCCTGAGCCAGCGCTATATCCACCAACCACAATAGCATTTGGATCAATCGACAGCTCGCCAGCATTCTTCACAATATTCGTCCAAACATTGTGGCAATCATTGTGAGCCACGGGGAACTTTGCCTCAGGCGCCAGCCGGTATCCCGGGCAAATAACAGCCACCCCCAATGTTCGTGAAAAATGGGCTGCTTTGGGCAGAATATCTTGCGGTCTGCTCATCACAAAGCCGCCGCCATGGATCAGCATTAGGGCACCTGCCGATTGGCGCTTTGTCGGAGTGACCACAAGCGTGCCGGCGCCCAATTCTGGGCGTTCTGTTATCGCCACGCAGCTGCGGTCGAATTCAGGCCTGTTGCGCCCGCCCAGTGCGCGCATAATCCGGTAGGTAAACCGGTTGATAACCAGCCAGCCAATCGCCTTGTTCAGCGGGCCAAGTTCGCCGGCGATTGCGCCTGGCTTGGCGGAGGAAAATTCGGGCCTGGGATGGTCGCTAAACGCTGGGTGCATGCCTTGTTCCATATTGGCTTCGTCGCCCTTTTCACGATCGTCCGAAAACGGTGCAAGCATTATTGCTCAATCTGACAAAAGGGAGGCGGATACCAGCGCAAAGCCAGTACCCGCCCAGGGAGTGGGTAAGACGCGCAGCAGCTAGAACTTAAAGCCGACCTCGACAAACACTTGGCGACCTCTGTTCAAAGTGACTAAGCGGTCATCAGTGCCTGCGCCAAATGGTGCCGGTGCCGATGTGGTGATGAAGATTTCATCGGTCAGATTGGTCCCAATCAGCGATAACGTCCAATTGCCATTTGGATCGCCAATGGAGACAGAGGCATCAATCGTGACATAGGAATCTTGCACCAAATCACCGACATTCGTTGCCGGATCAAACGCAAATGGGCTGGTGCTATTGGTGAAATATTCGTCAGTGTAAGCAACGACGGAGTTCAATCCAAGCTCGAGCGTATTGCTCAATGGAATATCCCAATCCACCCCGATATTGCCTGCCCATTTTGGCGCGCGCGATGCATCGCGGCCATCAAGGTCGAGGCCCGATACGGAAACGAAAGTGTCGCTGAACGACGCATCTAGATAGGATATCGCTCCGAACAAGTTCAGCCCTTCAACTTCTGGCGACCAGCGCCAGTCGATGTCGATACCTTTGGTCGTGGTCTCGCCCGCATTGAAGGTCGAGAAGTTGAAGATATTGACGTCAAAATTTTGAATTTGCTGGTCGTCATAGACATAGTAAAAAACCGTCGCATTGAGCGTCAGCGCGCGGTCGGCCAGCTGAGAGCGGAACCCGATTTCGCCGCCAATGGATGTCTCTGAATCGAACCGCAACGAATCTGCTGCGGCTTCTGCGACAGCTGGGTCTGCGCTGTTCAACAGCACGACTGTGCCAGTGGGCAATGTATTGTTGTCGACACCGCCCGATTTGAAGCCTGTCTTAAAGGCGGCATAGACATTGAAATCGTCATTGGGAGTGTATTTCAGAACCACTTCTGGCGAGACATTGCTGTCGCTGAAATCAATTGGGCCGGCAAAAAAGCCAGTGCCAACAGCGCCGAATGCTGTGGTGATAAAGTTCGCCACATAGGGAAACGCAATTGTCGTGCTTTTGTCTTCATCGGTCCAGCGCAGGCCGCCAGAAAGGCTTAGGCTGTCGGTAATGTCGAGATAGGCGCTGGCGAACAAAGAAACTGTCTCAGATTCCAGTGGCCGGTCCGCCAACCAGTCAAAATCAAACCCAGTGATCGGGTCCGATCCCAAGACAATTGCGGGCAGAAAAGCGTTCTGAGCGGTCAATAGCCCGCTCGAGCGATCCTCGTAAAATGCGCCAATCTGGAAATTGAACGGCCCTTCGAAATCGCTCTCCAAGCGGATTTCTTGGGTCCACTGTTCCAGAGTATTTTCAAATGGTGCGGCAAAACCAGCGGCCGAACCATCGGGGTTTTGGCCGGTGGAATTGAACGTATCATTGTAGATATTGTCCATTTCAACATAGCCCGACAGCGTGCTGATCGTCAGCGCGTCCGACAATGCAAAGTTCATCGCCAGACTGGCGAAGAACAGATCGGTATCATTGAACGCTTGGGTGATGTCCCGGTCGCCAATATCAAGGCCGGTAGGAACCGCCGTAATACGTGCGTCTCCATCCGGACCAGGAAAACGATTGTCGGAAATATTGCAATCATGGGTTGGAGCAAAGCTGAGGGCAAACACAGCCAGAGTGGACGGGTCGGCAACGCCATCACCGCCGCAGAACATATCGGTGAAGCCGTTCAATGTTTCGGATCGCTGCCGATTGTAATTGATCTTAAGCTTGGCATCAAAGCTGTCTGAAGGCTCCCATGCCAAAGTCACCCTGCCGATGAAATTAGTGAGCCCTTTGTTGGGGTCTTGTGCAGGGACGTTGTCTTGCAGTTCGACATATTTCGATATGTCCTGATATTCTGCGGCAACGCGGATACCCAAAGTGTCCGACAATGGCCCAGAGACATATCCGCCAATGCTATATCCAGATTCTTCGAACTCATACGCCGCCTTACCGCCATATTCCCAATCTGTAGTGGGATCGGCAGACCGCAACGACAGAACGCCGCCCGACGTGGATTTACCGAAGTAGAGCGGTTGCGGGCCCTTTAGGACCTCAACCTGGGCAACATCGAAGAAGCCAGCTTGCAGCAATCGTTGCGTGCTAACGGTGATGCCATCGATGTTAAGCGCAACGGCGGAATCGAATGCGTTTGAGATACCCGATGACCCAATACCGCGCAGCGAGATAGAGGCACCCGCGCCCGATCCGCCGACTTGCACGGCCAGAGCTGGTACGCGGCTGACGAGGTCCGTGGCCTCATCAATCCGGAAATCGTCCAAAGTATCTTGGCTCAGCACGGTGACAGCCACTGGAACGTCCTGCAGGGTTTCTTCCTGTTTCCGGGCAATCACATAAATTGTGTTGCTGTCATCAGCGTCCTCTTCGGCAGCTTGCGGTGCCGCGCCATCTTGGGCTTGTGCTGTGGGCGCAATCGCCCAGCAAGCCATCACGGCGGCGGTCGAACATGACAGTTTGAGTAAGCGGTTAATGCCTTTTGGTGATCGGTTCATTTGATATTCCCTCCCAGTAGACGGTCGGCCAAAATTATGTCTGGTCCGATATGTGTGTTGACGCTTCAGCCGGCTATCCAGCTCCCATGAAACCCTGCTGGCACGCGGACCGGCAGATGAATTTTGGCAATCGGATCATCGGCAATGTTGGCTGCATCGAGGATCGCCAAATGGCTCGCATCCTCATTCGGGTCGTAGATATAGCTCATCAAATAGCCGTCATCTTCGCTCTTGCCATTGGCGCTCGGAACGAAGAATGCCTCGCTGCCACTGCAACCGTTCTTGAGCATATGCGAGGTTCGCTCTCCGCTCCCCATGTCATATTTGTGGAAGCCCTCAACCGTCGGCGCCATTTTGCCAAACTCAGCAAAATAGCCGTAGCGGTGCTGTTGCCCGACCAGAGCATCGGGGACCTTGGGAAAGTCCATTCCCAAGTCATCGATCTGCCGCTCAGTCACGACGCCGGTCTTAAGGTTCATGCGCCATTGATAGGGAACAGGGATTGGCGGCTTGACCATATCCTTGGCCATATAGCCAACCATCCGGCAGCCTTCTAAGGCCACTTCATCACCGTCATCATAGGCGTTAAGTGTATGATAAATATAGCAAGGATCGATCTCGAACCACTGCACTTGATCCGAGCCACCATCGCGCGGCATCACCCCAAAACGTGCGCCATAATCATCATCATGACGAATGCCGAGCCCACCCTTTGCGCGCTCTTCCATGTCAAAGATCACGGGCAGATCCATGAACACCACTTTGCTTTGCGTGATGCAAAAATCATGCATCATGGTCGGCCCTTTGACCGCGATTTCTTCTTGCTGGATCAGCACACCATCCGCAGAAACACGGTAATATGTCAGGAACGGCGGGCGCATCGCATAACCAAAGAACAATAACTCGCCGGTCACCGGACAAGCCTTTGGATGGGCGGTCATATTGCCGTTTAGCTTGCCGCCGAAATTATAGGGCCCAATCGTCTCAAGATCGCCATCAACTTCGATCGGCAAGTTCAATTCTGCTAGCGCCAAAATCTTGCCCGCGTGGCTGATCACATGAGTGTTTGCGATCGAGTTTTCCAAAACACTGCGAGTCTTGGGCTCGGGCATTTCCTGCTCAAGCAAAGGCGTCTGGATATAGCGATTGCGGTACCAACGAGGATTCCCGTCGCGAATATCAACCCCGTGCAGCATGCCGCATCCAAGAAACCAGTCGAGGCTCTTGCCGGAGGGAGGATTGGCACCGTTTCTGACGTAGAGGCCGCTAAGATCGGTCGGGATTTCGCCCGTGACCTTCAGATCGACATGCGAGCCTTCACCAGAGACCGGCGCGAAGTTTCCTGCCAACCAAAATGGAGCCGCACTCGCTTCGTTCATCTGACCCCATCCCCTATCTCGGTGGTGATGGTCCGTTGCGCATCTCAATTGAGAGCGGGCACGGGCACATCTGAGGTTGACCAGACTAGGGTTTGGGGGCCTGAACGATACTCACAAAAATGATACGATCGTTTGAATCTGGCTCTGCTCGTGCATTACACCATTTCTCGGAGCCACTTGCCGAGCTACAAATTGAACAATTTCAGGATCGCATCGACATGCTTTTCGATCTGCTCTTCGGTAAACACATCAACCCCAAAACTGCGTTCGATTTGTGGGGCCATCATGAAAATGGTCTGGATCGCACCCATTGTAACATAAACCAGATTAAGGGGCGCGATCTCTTTGGGAAATATCCCATCCTGCTGGGCGATCGAGGTCCACGCCATCGATCTTTCCATAAATTCACGCAATTGTTTGCGAGCAAGCCATTCCAACCGCTCACCGCCATCGATCATTTCAAACAATGTAATCCGGTACAATTCTGGATTCTGGGCAGAAAAGATGATGTAATTGCGCGTCGAATTGCGGATAACGTCTCTGGTTGACCCGGTCGTATCACGGTCCTCGCCATCCATAACTGCCTGACCCAACAGCATGTAAAGATGCGAGACGACCGCATGCCAAAGCTTCTCTTTAGAGGTGTAGTGATATTTGACCGCAGCAACATTCGTCCCCGCAACCCGAGCAATATCCCTCAGCGATGCGCCCCTGTAGCCGTGGGCAGCAAACTCTTTGATGCCCGCCTGTAGCAAGCGCGCCTTGGTGCTTGGTTTGGATGGCTTTGACATGCGCCTCGGTTAGCTTGGTGCTGCCGAAAGCGCAAATTGCTGGCCGCTTCTGCAGTTACTGGCCGTCTAACGCTTACTTGTCTCCACATGGCAGAGGTCGCCCAGCCAACTTCATGCTTCGTTTTGCCATTCAACTAGGGCGGCTGATCGGGCGGCCTTATTAATTCGTGTATCGGAGAGGTGACGATCTTTGTTGAAGTGACTGTGGACGTTTGCGTGGGCTGAGGCGGACCTCTTAGGGGACTTCAGTGGTATTAATTCACCTCACCTAAAAGCGTGCAGATTGCATCCGTTCGACAGAATCTATAGCTTGCAATCATGTCAAAATCAGCTCTGCTTGTCGCCCCGTTAGTTCTCGTCGCATCGCTTGGACTGGCGCACGATACCTCGCTTCCTCCCGGCATTTGGACGAATACAGAAGACGTCTATTTTGCTGAGGAAGAGGGTCGCGAAAAGTCCGATTGGACCGGTGTAGAAGTTGGCGAAGATAGCCGCTGGCGATCGATCAATGCGTTTGGCGAAGCACAAAGCGAATGGTCTGATGGAACCATACCAGGCCTTGCTATTCGCGAAGGCGGTGGTTGGCAGATTGGCTCGAGCGAACTCCGCCTAGCGCGGCCGTTCACCTGTTGGATGTCCATGCGCAAGCTGGCAGACCAACCCGATGGCAGTGCTGATTGGACGTTCGAACGAGCGCTGAAAGTTTTTGACCAAGGTGGTCAGGTCAAAATTGGTGGTGGAGATGCACCAGACGCTTTATTTCGGTTGCGCAATGTTACTTGGGCCGCAGGAAGCCGCAACGCCCCATCATTAGTTCTTTATATGCATCGCGACGACCCGGTGCGCGCAGTATCCTATGCGTGGGCAGAGCCGGGATCAGAACGGATCGGCATTAATCTGCGATGGGTGCAAGGGAGCTGCACAAGAGACGACGAAGCCATGGGAGCTAATAGTGCCTCTTTGGTTGATGCGGGGCAGCAGTGGAGCTCGCTGTATCACGCAGGTAATTGGCAAGCCTTGCGCGAACTATATTCAGACGACGCCACCCTTATGACCCAAGGTCAGGAGAAAATTGAAGGGGCAGACGATATCTTGGCATTCCTTCAGCGCCTCTCACAATCGGGGGCTGAGGTTAGGTTCCAGTTCGATCCGGAAGAAGCAATTGCCCAACCGCCCTTTGGTTTTGTCACTGCAAAATACCGCATGGACATCGCCTTCCCTGGCCGAGATCCAGTGCAAGTCGCGGGGCGATCCTACCTTGTCTACAAGTGGGAAAATAGCCGGTGGAAGCTGTGGCGCGACATCGATAATTTTGCGCCAGACGCGACGCCAGAAGATTTCTCGCAATGACTCACATACCCCAAAAGGTCCAGCTAGGGCCCTAGATCGGATGCTGTCAGTCTAGCGCGAATTTGGTTCGACCTCGCCGAATTGTCCCGAGTTCCTTTGGCTATCAAGCTATGAGGGTTTGCTTTGACGGCACCTTTCCCAATCTCACGAACTTCTAATCCGAACGGGCGTCGATTTAAATGAGGGTGTAAAGCTTCTCGGATCAACATCCGTACCGGTTAGCACATTGGCTTCTGGATAATATGCCATGAGGTTCTTGCGCGGGATGTCGAAAGGATGTGCTGCAACTGCGATCATCTTCCCGGCGTCAGATTGGAGATCGACCGGATCTCCCTCGGCAATGCCCATATCCGCCATGTCTTGTGGATTCATGAGAACCGACCAGCGCGACTTTGTCCCGCGATAGGTATCGGCCTCTTCGTAGATGATCGAGTTGAACTGCCCTTCGCTTCGAATAGTGCTGAGGCTGAACTGATCAGCCTCGATCTGCACCTCCTGCAACTCACAAACAGCGAATTCTCCTTTGCCAGATTCCGTTTGGAAACGCGGGCTGTGAAGTAAGCGCCGCGTGATGTGAAATTCCTGCCGGGCGACATCAATATCTGCTAGCTTTTCCATGCCGGGAATAATTGCTGCGATTGCTTTGCGGATTGTCTTGTGGTGTTTGAACTGGCCAAAGTCGATTGGGCTTTCCGGAAAAAGCCGACCAGCCAGGTCTGCCAGAATGTGGCTTTCAGGGCGGACCGAAGGCAAGCGTGTGATCCCGCCATCGCTCAGCCTGACGAAGTTGAACATTGATTCCTGAGTGGTCGGTTCCCATTCTTCATCGCGAGCAGTTACCGGCAAAACAAGGCTCTCGCCACTTCCGATGCCTTTGACGTGGCTGTGGTTCATAGTCGTGGTCAGGAAGAGCTTGAACCCGATATTCTCGAGCGCCTTTTCCGCCCACGATGTGTTCGGATTGGCTGAAAAAAGATTGCCCCCCATCATAACAGCGGCATCGATCCGTCCAGCGTCGGCAGCCTTCATCGAGGCCATGGTATCGAGCCCCTTCTTATTTGGCAGAGAAACGCCGAAATAGCTCTCGATGGCGCGCATAACGTCTTCAGTCAGAACCGGTTTGACACCAATCGTACCAATACCCTGAACATTCGAATGTCCGCGTAGTGCCAGCAAACCAGCGCCCGGTCGCCCCAACATCCCGCGCATCAAAGCGAGATTGGCGATCATCTCGATGTTCTGGACGCCATGGTGGTGATGGGTCATTCCCATTCCCCAAGCAAAGACGGCCGACCGAGATTGCGCGTAAAGCAATGCCGTTTTCTCTATTGTCGCCTGATCGACCTGAGTGCGTTCGGTTATTTCATCCCAGCTCGTCGTCTCCAGATCGGCAAAAAAGGAATCAGCCCCCGTTGAGTGCTTCTCAATGAAATCCTGATCAATTGCATCACTCTTCAAGAGAGCCTTTGCAATTCCTTTGAAAAGCGCGAGATCCTCTCCGATTTTTGGCTGCACATAAAGCGAGGCAATTTCATCACCTCCGGACATGAGCGACTTGGGCGACTTGGGCAGCGCAAATTTTACCAACCCCGGCTCTTTCGCCGGATTGATCACGATGACCTGACCACCGCGAGCTCGACAATTGGCAAGCTGGTGGATGAACCGGGGGTGATTGGATGCGGGATTGGCCCCAATAACAAAGATGAGATCGCAGAGTGCTAGATCGGCAATCTCTACCGTAGATGTGCCAGTCCCAATCGTATTACCCAAGGCTTCGCTTGTCGCCTGGTGGCAATAGTAAGAACAATTGGTGACGTTGTTCGTGCCATAAAGCCTAGCTAGAAGCTGGAACAGGAAGCCGGCTTCGTTCGAAGATCGTCCAGAACTATAGAAGAAGGCCCGGTCCGGATCAGTTTTGGCCAAGCGATTGGCCGCGATTTCCATAGCCTCGTCCCAGCTGATCGGCCGATAGTGATGCTCGCCTGCGCGCTTAAACACAGGGGAGCCCAAACGCCCCAACCCTTCGATCTCTCTTGCAGAGAGCGCGGCAAATTCTTGAACACTATGCGCAAAAACCTCGTCAGGTATTGCTGGCTGGATGTCCGATGACTGAGCCTGCACACTCTTGTTGCAAACCGAAGGGAATTCACCAAGCTCGTTGGTCATCCCGCCCATCTGTCCACCCATCCCAAGAGCGCAAGCCTTGCATGCATTCTTTGCAGCAAGCGCTTTTCCCGATTTCTTTATGCCCATCTTGCGAATGGTGTTGAGTGTGTAGAGAATCTTTTTTGCGCCGCCGCCGATTTGCTGCTCAGCCATGATCGCCGTCCCTCCTGTCGGACTTGCAATCCGATCTTAGTGAACTCTGGCCATCAACTGACAGGAACAAATCGCGTGACGTTTTCGGGATCACTTCGTAACTTCCGATGTCGACGACACGACTCATATCACTGCTCTCCACCATCCCAATACAGCACGTCAGGATTCTCTACGAGCAGCTTTCGTTGAAGCTCTGCGGTTGGCGCGATCCGCGGGATCATGTCCACGAGATGCCCATCATCTGGGATTTCTTGCTGCATGTTTGGATGGGGCCAGTCCGTGCCCCAGATACAGCGATCAGAATAGTCGGCAACAAGCGGCGCTACCGCTGCTGCGAACGCGTCCCAAGGGTTGCCCCCGCCGCCTTCCTTGATTGCATCCAAACGGTCGGGGCAGGTTGGTTTGAACCAAATATCCTTGCGACTGTCGAGCAAAGATCGGAACGCCATCATGTCGGGTCCATCGGGGCCTTGCGAAACATCGGGGCGGCCCATGTGGTCAATCACGACTGGTACAGGAATAGCATCGATGAATGGACGCATTTCCTCAAGAATATCGGCCTCAAAATAGATCACCACGTGCCAGCCGGCGGGCAGTCTTTGGCTGACCTCGAGAAATTTATCCTTGGGCGCGTTGTCTACCAGCCGCTTGAGAAAGTTAAAGCGGATACCGCGTATACCGCCGGCATGAAGAGCGCCCAGTTCTTCTTCTGAGATGCCCGGATCGACGACTGCCACGCCGCGTGCTTTCCCTTCAGACTTGGCGATTGCATCCAGTGTCGCTGAATTGTCTGTCCCGTGGCAACTTGCCTGCACAATCACATTGCGCGAGAATCCAAGATGGTTGCGCAGAGCGAATAAATCATCCGGCCCTGCGTCCTGCGGGAGATATTTGGCTTTCGAACTGAAAGGGTGCTGCGCCATCGGACCGAACACATGGCAATGCGCATCAACTGCGCCCGCTGGCGGCACGAAGCGTGGCTTTGAAGGGCCGGAATGCCAGCTCTTGATCCGGTCAGACATAGACAGTTCCATCCATTAGCTTTCGAGCGGTCCGCAATAGTGCCGACGATATAACTTTGCCTTCGTCACCTAGCTCCAAAACGCAGCTCATCTCGCCGGATGCGTGCTCCACGCTGATGGTTTTGCGTGGCCCACCGGGAATATCGGCAAGGGCTTCAGCAACCGATCCCTTCGTTAGGCAGGCGGTGGCTGTCGTAACGGCGCCCAATACGCCAATCGAGGAGTGCGCACGGTGCGGAATGAATACGCGCGCCGAAACGCTGCCACCGTGCACAGGCGGGGCGACGAGCGTCATCTTGGGCACCGATTTCTCCGTGACATCGCCCAAATTCATTGCCGGACCGGCGGCAAGCCTGATGGCTTCAATCTTGGCCCTAATTGGTGCGAACGCATCGCTTTCTAGATCTTCGCGGGTCTCATAACCAGTAGCGCCTAGATCCTTTGCGCGCATCACAACGCATGGCATCCCATTGTCGATCAAGGTGCAATCGACGCCTTCTATTCGGTCGACCGGACTGCCAGAGGGAAGAAGCTCGCCGCAGCTAGAGCCAGCGGTATCACGGAATTCGATCGGCAGTGGAGCATGGCTTCCCGGTACGCCATCGATTACGGCATCACCGCGATAGGTCACATGGCCGTTCGGCGTCTGGACAGTCTCGACCGCAACTTGGCCGGTGTTGGCCATGTAGATGGTAACGCCGGTCTCGCTATTCTTGACGTCGACCAGCCCTCTTTCGATTGCGAATGGGCCAACGCCTGCGAGCATGTTTCCGCAGTTCTGCTGGTCTGAAACCAGCGCTTGATCCACGAACACTTGCAAGAACAGGTAATCCACATCGACCCCGTCTCGCTGCGACTTGCAGACGATTGCAACTTTGCTGGTGAGAGGGTCTCCACCGCCCATTCCATCGATCTGCCGTTCATCCGGGCTGCCCATAACCCGCAACAGAAATGCCGCGCGATCGGCGTGGTCCTGCGGAAGGTCTTCCGCCAGAAAAAAGGCTCCTTTGGATGTGCCCCCGCGCACCCACATGACCCGAGCGCTCGACTGCATTAGATGTATTTCAGACCGGCTTCGGCAAGCCGATCGCGCATCTTATACATATCTAGGCCAAGCTCACCTGAAGCGAGCCGCCGGCGTTTTTCTTCTTCATTGGCTTCGCGTGCTTTTGCTTTTTTCAGAACTTCGGCAGCCCCGCTGCGCTTGACCACGCAGACGCCATCATCGTCAGCAACGATCACATCTCCAGGTTCGACCTGCGCGTTGGCGCACACAATCGGTACATTCACACTGCCAAGCGTGTTCTTGACGGTTCCTTGTGCAAAGATAGCCTTGGACCATACCGGAAACTGCATTTCCGTAAGGTCACGCACATCGCGCACGCCGGCATCAATAATCAGCCCGCGACATCCGCGTGCCTGTGCGCTCGTGGCAAGCAGATCACCAAAATAGCCATCCTCGCAAGGGCTCGTCGGAGCCAGGACCAGAATGTCGCCTTCCTGAAGTTGCTCAATCGCGACGTGAACCATCCAGTTGTCTCCCGGAGCTGCGCTGATTGTGACTGCACTGCCAGCGATTCTTGCGCCGTTGTAGATGGGCCGCAGTTTACTCGCGAGCAGTCCTGTGCGTCCTTGTGCCTCGTGAACGGTTGCCACGCCACATTGCGCCAATCCGTCGACGACAGTGCTTTCAGCCCGTTCAATGTTCCGAACCACGACGCCCATAAAGAAACTCCAATACAGTTTGAGGGTACCTTGTGCACTCTAGCGATACTGTCCGCCAATCCGAAGCTATGACCAGACATAAAATTTTGCTAATCTAATTGTGAAATGGAAGACATTCCCAATATCCGCCACCTGTCTGCTTTTGCGGCAGTGATGAAGCACGGATCAGCCACACGGGCGGCAGAGGTAGTCAATCTCACACAGCCCGCGCTTACGCAGGCGATCGCCAAGCTAGAGGTAAGACTAGGCACCCCGCTTTTTGCCCGCGAACCATCCGGGATGCGCCCCACAGAAGCTGCACTATTGCTAGGGCCTCGCGCTGAAACGGCGCTGACGCTGATCGGCTCGAGGCGGGTGACGGCAACGCAGATACGGGCATTCGTAGCGCTTGCTCGGCACGGAAGTTACAGTGCTGCGTCTGAGCACGTTGGGCTGGCAGCAGCATCCCTGCATCGCGCAGTTGGAGATCTTGCGCAGGCGCTTGGTGAACGGTTAGTCGAACGACGCGGTCGCCATTTGGCGCTAACACGAAAAGGTGAGACGCGCGCGCGTAACTTCGGGTTAGCGCTGGCTGAATTGCGAAGCGGTTTTGCAGAGGTCAGCGACTGGCTCGGGAACGCCGGAGGGGCCATCGTCATCGGCGCGATGCCTTTATCCAGAGCTCGTTGGTTGCCTCGTTCGATCCTCAAGTTTCAGGCTAGAATTTCGAACGTTGATATCAAGGTGATCGAAGGCAGCTATGGCGAGTTGGCAGGACCGCTGCGAAATGGCGAGATCGACTTTCTTCTGGGTGCGTTGAGAGAAGACGCAAAAGGTGACGATCTTGAAGGACGTCAGGTCTTCATCGATTTTCCCAAAATTATCGCACGTTCTGGCCACCCAATTGCATCATCAGATTCGGAATTGCCACATGCGCTCTCTGACTTCCCATGGGTACTTCCGGCTCCTCACACTCCTTTGCATCATTATTGGCAAAAATTGATGGAGAGTTTTGGCGGGAGGGGAAAAGTTAGTCTCGAATGCGGGTCGGTCTTGACCATGCGTGAGCTCTTGCTTGAAACAGATCTATTGACGCTGTTGTCGCCCGCGCAGGTGCGGATTGAACTTCAGGCAGGTTTGCTTGTCGCCATCGACCCACCAACACCAGTATTGCGACCTATCGGAATAACCCAGCGACGCGATTGGCGCCCGACATCTTCACAGCAAAGCATGCTTGATATCTTGGAGACGGAAGCGCTTGAACTTTCGTAGATTGTTATAGGTCTTCTAGGCAATTCATTGGGAATGCAATGCGGCTCAAGGCACCCCTTTATCGAAAAACTAGCCAAACAAGTGCCCTAATATTGGGCGTCCGGCATAGGAGAGGGCATTGGCAACAGTTGCAGCGGGCGGCGACCCACGATCAGTGATCGACCAGGAGGTCATGAATTATCGGCAATGGATAGTCGTTGCGATTATGGTTCTGCTGAACGCTTTGGATGGGTTCGATGTGCTTTCGAGCGCGTTTGCCGCTCCCGGGATCTCTGCAGAGTGGGGCATCGCGCGTTCTACGCTTGGTGTTGTCCTTTCGGCTGAGCTGGTCGGAATGGGGATCGGTTCCGTCATCCTTGGCGGTATCGCCGATCGTTTGGGTCGCAAGCCGGCAATGATGATCTGCCTCGCCCTGATGGTCAGCGGCATGTTCCTTTGCGCCGAGGCGGGTAGCGTGACGGAGCTAACCGTCTGGAGGTTGCTGACCGGCCTTGGGATTGGGGGAATGCTCGCTGCAACCAACGCCATGACCGCCGAGAGTACCAATCTGCGTTGGCGCAGCGTCGCCCTGTCTGCTTACGTCGCCGGTTATCCGATTGGAGCAGTGGTAGGCGGCATCGTCGCGCAAAACTGGCTGCTGGCCGAGTTTGACTGGCGCGCAGTGTTCTTGTTTGGCGCGATTGTCACCGGCGTGATGATCCCGGTCGTATGGTTTTTGGTGCCAGAATCTGCCGCGTTCCAGTATGAACAGCGACGCCCCGATGCGCTTGCCCGAATCAACCGGACATTACGTGCATATGCCAAGATCCCGCTTCAACAACTCGCTTCGCTGCAGGAAGGCAAACCTTCGGCCAGGCTGTCGGATCTGTTTCTTGATGCGAAACTGCGCCTCGTGACTTTGCTGCTCGGTTTCGGGTTCGTCTTTCACATGTTCACTTTCTACTTCGTCCTCAAATGGGGCGTGCAGGTGGTCGCTGATTTCCCGCCCGGATACTCACCTGCCGATGCCGCCAGTATCCTGACCATGACAAGCCTTGGCGGCGTGCTCGGTTCGTTCGGACTCGGCTTTTTCATTAAGCGCTTTGGGCTTCGCTGGCCGAGCGCAATTGCCCTAATTCTGACGTCATTGACGACGGTCTGGTTTGGCATGGGGCATTCTGAACTGACAGCCTGGCAGTTTGCCGCGTTTTGTTACGGAATCGCTAGCCACGCCGCAATCACTGGCTTTTACACCGCATTCGCGACGAGCTTCCCGACTTCAGTCAGGGCAACGGGCACTGGCTTTGTTATTGGGATCGGGCGAATTGGCGCGGCCAGTAGCCCGATTGCTGCCGGTGTCCTGTTCGACATCTTTGGTAAATCGGAATTGCTCTTTGTCGCCTCGGTGATCGCGATTGGTTCAACCTTCGCCTTAGTATTGTTCCTGCGCCTGCCTCAGAACGAGGTAGCTCAGCCCACCGGCTAAGAGCGCATCAGGCGTAGTCTTCTGTATCGATCGTATTTCGCATGACCTCAGGGTAGCGATGGCCGGAAACCGTATTCTGATTGATCAGCGCCCCGATTTCCGCAAACACATCCTCACTCACTTCAGCGTGGGTTGCGCCGAAGTTTTCCCTCATATGACTAATGTTGGTGGTGCCAGGGATCGCGTGAACATGCTCCCCTTGCGCTAATAGCCAAGCAAGCGCGAGCTGTGCAGGCTCCAGACCAGCCTTCGCGGCTACAGCATCAAAACCATCGATGAGTTTCAGATTGTGCGGCCAGTTCTGTTCGCTGAAACGCGGGTGAGAACGCCTCAAGTCCTTTTCACCAAGGAAAGATGGGTCTTTGAGTTCGCCACCCAACGCACCGCGCGCCACGGGTGAGAATGCCACCAGAGCAATGCCAAGCTCGCGCGTCGTATCCAGCACACCCAACTCCACATTGCGCGTCCAAAGCGAAAATTCGGTTTGCACAGCCGCCATTGGATGCATCGCATGCGCTTCGCGGATATGCGCCGATGACCATTCCGATACACCATAGGCCCCGATTTTACCGGATTCTATCGCCCGCACCATTGCGCCGACGCTGTCCGCAACCGGAACTTTCGGATCAAAGCGGTGCATGTAGAACAGATCGATATGGTCGGTGCCAAGACGTTTTAGACTTGCATCAAGCGACGCCGTGATTGCACTGGGCGAACAGTCGATGCCGCGTTTCGGTCCATCGACGATTATTCCGGTTTTGCTGGCGAGTAGGAAGTCGTCACGGCGGTGCATCACGGCATCGCGCAGAAGCTCTTCGTTCGCGCCCTTGCCATAGATATTCGCGGTGTCGAGATGGTCGTATCCAAGATCCAGCGCTTTGTTGAGCAGCCGCACCTTTTCGCTATGCGGCGGAGGATCTCCATAGGCCCAAGACAGGTTCATGCAGCCTAGCCCGATAGGCTGAACCGCTCTTCCGCAAAGCTCTCGTCCCATCAACTCCAGCCGTCCTGTTCTTCGAGGCTCGCGGCCAGCTCGCCAATCACACGGTAGCAATCAAGCACTTGGGCAACCGAGGAATTCGGCTCACGGCCTTCGTTGATCGCCGCCACAAATTCGCGGTCCTGCAACTCGATACCGTTCATGCTGACATCGATTTGTGAGACATCGATTGGCTCTTCCTTGCCATTCACCAGATCGTCGTATCGCGCGATGTAGGTCGCGGTGTCGCCGATATAGCGGAAGAAGGTGCCAAGCGGACCGTCATTGTTGAACGACAAAGCCAATGTCAAAATCTGGCCGTCTTGCGTCTTCATCTGGATCGACATGTCCATCGCAATCCCAAGTTCTGGGTGCTTTGGCCCTTGAATGGCATTGGCAGTGACGACTTTTGAACCCGTCATATATTGGAAAATGTCGATTGTGTGGGCACTGTGATGCCACAATAGGTGATCAGTCCAGCTGCGCGGTTGGCCCTTTGCGTTCATGTTTTTGCGCCGGAAAAAGAACGTTTCTACATCCATGGCCTGAATGTTGAATTCGCCCGCTTCGATCTGCTTTTTCACATATTGATGGCTCGGATTGAATCGGCGCGTATGTCCGGCCATGCAGATCAGGCCTGTTGCCTGCTGTTTGGCGAGCACAGCTTGCGCGCTAGCCCAGCTGTCTGACAGCGGAATTTCAACCTGCACATGCTTCCCGGCGTTCATGCAATCGATCGCTTGCTCGGCATGCATCTGTGTAGGTGTGCACAGGATCACTGCGTCCACATCATCGCGCGCTAGAGCATCGGAAAGTTCGGTACCAGAATGCGGCGCACCATATTTTTCTGCAACTTCCGCAGCTTGTTCGGCACGCCGTGAAATCACCGAGACGATTTCCGCACCGTCGATCCGGGTCAAACCGTCAAGGTGCTTTTCGCCAAATGCGCCCGCTCCAATAAGGGCAATGCCTGTCATGTTTCGCTCCATTCAATTTCTGCCCGTTATACTCGGGACAGCTTGATTAGTTGGTTCTTTGTCAAAGAGGCTCTTTGGCCTGTTCCACCGGTTCCAACACCATATGGCCGATAGCGGTGTTAGAGCAGGGCACGTGGTAATGGCGATGAAGCGCGCGCGTTTCCTTGCCCAATGCGCCGCGCATGATAAGCCACATGACCATCTCAATTCCTTCGGATCCGGTCTCGCGCAGATATTCGATATGCGGGATATGACGTAGCTCATCTGTCGTGCCGACGAGCTTGTCGAGAAACATGTTGTCCCATTCGCGGTTGATCAGCCCGGCTCTCGGCCCTTGCAACTGGTGGCTCATGCCGCCAGTGCCCCAGACCTGCACGTCAAGATCTTGGTTGTAGCTAGCAACGGCGCGCGCGATCGCCTCGCCCAAAGCCCAGCAGCGATTGCCCGTCGGGGGCGGGTAAGTGACCACGTTCACGGCCAGCGGGATGACCTTGCACGGCCACTTGTCCGGAGCGCCGAACATCATCGTGAGTGGAACAGTCAGCCCGTGATCAACATCCATCTCGTTAATGATAGTCATATCGAACTCGTCGAGGATCAGGCTTTGCGCCATATGCCAGGCGAGGTCTGGATGCCCTTCCACATCGGGAACTTTGCGTGGTCCCCAACCTTCGTCTGCAGGGGCATAGCTTTCGCCGCATCCGATTGCGAATGTCGGAATAATCTTCATATCGAAAGCAGAAGCATGGTCGTTGTAGACCAGCACAATGACGTCAGGCAGATTTTCTGCAATCCATTCACGCGACCATTTATAGCCGGCAAAAATTGGCGCAAAATAGTCATCGTTCGCCTTGCCTTGATCGGCTGCGACACCCAGTAACGGCACATGACTGGTTGCGACACCTGCGGTAATTCTGGCCATCAGCGCTTGTCCTTGATTGAGCGGACGCCTTCGGGCGAGCGCCCACCGTTGTTCATCATCTCGCGATAGGTCGGAAAATCCATGTCGGTCATGGTCGAGACAGCCTCGGCAAAACTGAACCCGTCGGTGGAGAAAATCTTCGAGAAGAAATAGACGTTACCACCCATATCGAGCAGAGCGTTATAATCCCGCTTCAGGACGGCGGTTTTCATGCCATCGGTCAGCTTCCACTCGTCGAGATAGGATTTCTCGTCAGCTTTGAACCGCTCGCGATTTTCCGGCTTCATCAAGCTCATCGAAAACTGGTTGAGGTGATAGCCCTTCCGCGCTCGTGCCGCTGTGAAGACACGGGTTCCGGGAATATCCTCCAACTCAGCGAGATATGTATGGATGTCAGGGGGGGTACTCATACGGGAACCTCTTGATGTTCACCCTGCTGCACTTTGATGGCTCGTTTGATCATTTGTCGGGCGCGCACGCCACCCTCATCGATCTGATACGCTGTCAGCTTGAGGTCCGGGTTGGCATCGATCGAGCCCTGTTGTGCTTCGAGAACTTCTTTATCTTCAAGGAAAACCCCACCTTGCTGATCGCGAAAGCGAGCGGTGAAACCGGCATCGCCTTGCTTGAAGTTTCTCGCCATGCCCCAGAAATAATGGTGGGTGTTTTCAGTTTCCGGCGTCATGAAATCGATCACCATGCCGCGGACGCCCTGATCATGCTTCTCGATCGAAGCGCCTGCGCCGACATGAGCAACACCGACATCGACCATCACAGCCGACGGCAGCAGGAATTCGCATATTTGCCACCGGTCGACGGGACCACCTTTGCCAAGTGCACCGCGCCAGAATGGCGGTGCTTCGATGTTTGGCATCCATCGACTCACGAAGACCTTTTCGCCCTCGACCTTTGTCTCAATTGGCGCCTCAAGAATTTCGGGCTGACCGATTGATCCCATGTGGACATAAGTTTCGTGCGTCAGATCCATCAAATTGTCGATCGCAAGCCGGTAATCCGCCTTGATATGGTAATACCCGCCATCGAAATCCCAATCCGGAGCGCTGCAGGGCCACAAATCCGGGATTAGATCATCGTCAGCGAGCTCCTTGTCTCCAACCCAAACCCATACGTAGCGGTGCCTTTCCGTAACGGCATAGATCTCGGTGCAGACTCGCGAGTTCACCTTTTCGGTAGTCAGAGGCATCTCTTGCGCCACACCGTCGGGACCAAGCTTTAGTCCGTGATATTTACACCGCAGGGAATCTCCTTCGCGCAACCCCATCGACAGCGGCAGCATCCGGTGCGGACACGCATCGCGCATCGCCACAGGCGTTCCATCGAGCTTGCGATAGGTTACCATCGGCACCCCGCAAATCGTGCGAGCCAGGGGCTTATTTCCGACCTCGTAATCCCAACCGATCACGTACCATGTGTTCTCGATCCAGCTTGCCATTAGAGCCCTCTGTCGGTGAGAATTGCGTCTAAGCGCGAAAATACCCTGCGGGCGTTTCCTTCGAATATGGCTTGGCGCTCGCCATCCGATATATTGAGGGCATCGATGTAGCGCTTGGTGTCATCGAAATAGTACCCTGTCTGCGGGTCAATCCCGCGTACTGCGCCAACCATTTCGCTGCCGAACAGGATATTCTTGTTTTCGATCACATCCGCCAGCAGATTGATACCTGGCTGATGGTAGACACATGTGTCGAAAAAGACGTTGTTCATCAGATGTTGATCGAGACTGGGCTGTTTCAGCATGTCGGCGAGACCACGGTATCGACCCCAATGATACGGAACCGCGCCGCCGCCATGAGGAATGATGAATTTGAGGTCGGGAAAGCGGGTGAACAGATCACCTTGCAACAACTGCATGAAGGCGATCGTATCGGCCGCGAGATAATACCCGCCCGTAGCGTGCATCGCTGGATTGCAGCTACCCGAGACGTGGATCATCGCCGGAACCTGCAGCTCGCACATTGCCTCATAAATGGGGAACCAATATTCGTCGGTCAGCGAGGGATGGTCGAAATGGCCTCCGCCTGGATCGGGGTTGAGATTGCAGACAACGAAGTTCAACTCCTCGACGCAGCGGCGCAATTCCTTGACACTTTCGGTAAGGTCCGATTTCGGGCTCTGCGGTAACATGCATCCGCCGATGAATGTGTCCGGAAACAACTGCGTTACGCGGTGGATCAGATCGTTGCAGCGCCGCGCCCATTCGCTTGCGACAGCCTGATCGCCGACGTGCGGTGCCATCGCGCTTGCTCGAGGCGAGAAGATAGTGAAGTCGGCACCACGTTCCTTGATCAACCGCAGTTGGTTCTCCTCGATGGTCTGCCGGATTTCATCATCAGAAATCTCAGGGTAGGCCGGGCATTCGCTGCCACTTTCATAGGCCGCTTTCTGTTCCTCACGCCATGCATCATGCCCTTTGGGCAGAACCGTGTAATGGCCATGACAATCGATAATCAGGCTCATGCCGCGTTCCTTTTTTCGCCGGGTCGAACTGCAGCATCGCGCTGGCGCTTGACCGTGCCCTCCGTCATTACCGGTTCAACGCCAAGAACACGCAAGGTTTTGGCGACCTCCTCCATTTCCGCTGCGCGACGTTCACCGTGAGTGGTCATGCGTTCGAGATTGTAAGCCGCCTTAACACGCCAGTTTTCCGATTTATCGCTGACATCTAACGAGGCCAAAACCTCATCAACAACGCCCGCTGCATCGGCTGCCGCCATCATTTCATCCGTCAGGGCCTCCAGGCCCTTCACCATGACAGACCGGATCATCTTAATTGCGGAAGCACGTCCAATGTCATTTCCAACAATGCGGGTGTTAGAGAAACCCAGCATCTCAAGCTCAGCCTTTGCTTCCTCGGCAGCGGCACCAGCAAGCAGGATCGGAACCTCTCTTTTTGCTGGGTGAACCGGGGCAAGAATCGCCGCATCAACATAGCGCGCGCCATGCTTCTCAATCACCATTGCGGCCTCTCGCTTTGTTGCGGGCGAAATGGAGTTCATGTCGATCCAAAGAGCGCCCTTTTCTACCAGCGTGGCATAAGTTTGCGCCGCTTTTAGTGCCTGATCCGCAGTAACAAGCGAGAGCACGGTGTTTGCGCTCTGAAGTACTTCTTGCGCACTATTAGATGAATTGACTGAGGCTTGCGCCATTGCATCTCGCCGGACAGGGTTGGTGTCAAAGGCGCAAGCATGATTGCTCCAGCCAGCCTCACATGCGAAAGCAGAGGCAGCTTCTCCAAATCCAATTAGGGCGATCTTGTCAGACATTTGCAGAGGGAATGCCGTCAGTTGTTACCTTTCGCCAATGAATAGCGGAGCACCTCTATAATTTTTTACGAATTTTTGTGATTTCGAGAATGGTTCTCGAGCACACCATTGAGTGCTTTGTTCGGCGCAACCGAGGGCCTCCTTTGTTCATGCAACCAAGGTCATACCGGCAATCCCACATAGTTCTCGGCAATACTCGTCTGTGTCGCCCGGCTATTCGCAATGTAGTCGAGTTCAGCAACTTGCATGGCGCGTTCGAAGGGGCCATCGTCTGGGAAACGGTGCATCAGCCGGGTCAAAGACCAACTGAAGCGTTCAGCCTTCCAAACACGTGAAAGAGCTGTCTCCGAATAGCCCGCAATGGCGTCAGGGTCCGCATTTCTGAAAAAGCCGATTAAGGCATTGGCGGCATAATGGACATCGCTCGCGGCCAAGTTAAGGCCCTTTGCACCAGTGGGTGGAACGATATGCGAGGCATCGCCGCACAGCATCAACGACCCATGCCGCATCGGGGCAAAGACATATGAGCGCAGAGGGGCGATGCTTTTCTCAATTGAGGGGCCGCGGACAATATTCGCAGCAGCTTCAGGGCCAAGGCGAATTGCCAGTTCATCCCATAGCCGATTATCGCTCCATTGCTGTACCTGCTCGGCAACGGGCACATCGATATAGTACCGGCTTCGCGTGTTTGAACGCATCGAGGCAAGGGCGAAACCGCGTTCATGATTGGCGTAGATCAGTTCATGATTGCAGGGTGGCACATCAGCCAGAATGCCTAGCCAGCCGAATGGATAGACGCGCTCATATTCCTTGGCCGCACTGGCGGGAACCGCCTTTCGGCTCGGCCCGTGAAAACCGTCGCATCCAACGATAATACGGCAGTCGACACGGTGCTTGGTTCCTGCGTTCGAATAGGTCACCGAAGGTGTGTCGGTCTCGATATCGTGGAGCGCGACATCGCTAGCTTCGTAGATGACTTCTAGGCCTCGCTCTTCGCACGCCTCCATTAAATCCCGCGTGACCTCAGTCTGTCCGTAGACCATGACCTCTTGCCCGGTCAGTTCCTTGATATCAATACGGATCAGCCGCTCACCATCGGCCAGATTAAAGCCATCATGCGGTAAGCCTTCGGCTTTCATGCGAGCGTCCAACCCGAGCCGCTCCATCAAACCTACGGTGATTTGTTCCAGAACGCCTGCGCGGATGCGGCCCAACACGTAGTCGGGTGTCTGCCGTTCGAGCACTATACAGTCGATGCCTTCGGCGCGCAGCAGATGTCCCAGCAGCAAGCCAGCGGGACCTGCTCCGATGATGCAGACCTGGACCTTCAACCTTCGACGACCTTTTGCTCGATCACGCCAAATGGCGAACTACCATCGATCCCTTGCCCTTCCATGCGGATGGTGTCTCCGAATGCCATGAACGGAGTAGACGCAGGCCCCTTATCACGGATCATTTCGATGGCCCGTACTTCCGAAATACAACTAGAGCCGACTTCGGCATAATTAGCATTGGAGACAGTACCAGAACCGATAACTGTGCCGGCGACCAGGTCCCGCGTATAGGCGGCATGCGCGACAAGATCGTGAAAGCCTACATCCATCTCGCGTCCGTTGGCCGTGCCGAAACGGTTTCCGTTCCAGTTAATCTCAAGGTCAAGGCAAACTCGGCCATCTTTCCAGCCATCACCCAATTCATCAGGCGTGACAGCAAAGGGCGCCATTGAGCAGGCCGGTTTTGCCTGCACCCAGCCAAAGCCGGTCTTCATTTCGACAGGAGCAATAGCGCGCAGTGACCAGTCGTTTATTTGCACTACGAGCTTGATGTGCTTCATTGCATCTGCGGCGCTAGTCCCCATTGGGACATGATCGACGATTACGCCAAATTCGCCCTCAAAATCGATTCCATGCTCCATATTTGGCAATGGCACATCATCCTTCGGTCCATGGAACCGGTCCGACATTCCTTGGTACATCAGCGGTTTCTCCGACTCGATAGGATCAAGGCCGAAAGCAATCTGCATAAGCTCGCCGTGTGTGGAGAAAGCAGAGCCATCGAGCCATTGCCAACTACGCGGCAATGGTGCGGCGCAATTGGACGCATCAAACAGCTCTCCCTCGCCCTGCTCCAGCCGATCCGCCAACTGAGTGAGCGCTGACTCGAGGGTGTCCCACCGTCCGATGGCCGCCAGCAAGTTGGGCGCTTCGTCGCCAAGTTCCAAGTATCGCGAACCGTCCAGAGATACCGCTACCAGCTGCCCGTCAGGCGCGTTCGATTTCAGTGTTGCTAGTCGCATATCAACCCTTCAATTCTTCGCTGAATTCACCGTCGATCAAGATGAAAGCGATGCGGCAGTTCTTGTCAGTGCGATTAGCCCAGCCATGGTTCGTGCCTCTCTGGACTACGATGTCGCCTGCGCGCACCGTCGTTTCACCTTCGTCCATAATGAGGACGAGTTCACCCTCTACCACAATGCCATAATCGACAGTTTCGGTGCGGTGCATGTGGGCGTGACGAGATTTTTCCCCGTCAAAGGACGATGCCTCAGCTGCGCCAATCTCTGCAAAATGAGCGCGCGCCTCTTCGGGCGTCCTCTCCGCCAATGAGGGATCGTCAGGCGGAATGTCGAGCACCCGAATCCGCGTTCCGCCTTTCGGTGGGGCCAGGATTATACCCTCCTCATGAGGTTCGCCGGAATCGGGGTCGATCGGAGCGGGCGTGGTGCGGGTGTTCCAGACTTCATAGAACATGGGTCCAGTATCGCCCCCGATACGCTGAATGCGTGGGACGATGCCGTCTTCCTGAATGATCGCAAGGCCTGCTTCGTCGTGGCCTGTAACCACTCTGCGGATCGGATTGTCGCTCATTGTCATTCCTCTCATTCCAAGCCAGCACGCGCAAAACTGCTAGCAAAATTTCTGATCTATCATGCGACTTTGGACGGCGCGAAGGCCAATCCGCGCTGTTCCAATTCTTCTTGCGATTTCGCCTCGCGGTCGAGCGTCGCTTTGGCCGATGGGCGGTCCATCGCACGATCATAGTGAGATGCGATGTGCGGGAATGTCGTACTTTCAAAACCCGCGCCTGTTATGCGAAACCAGATCCAAGCGAGATAGGCATCGAGGATCGACCATTGCTGTCCGAGTAACCATGGTTGCCCTTCCAATTGCGCATCAAACGGATGCAATTGTTGAAGCAACACTTCCTCGGCCTTTTCGCGGACCAGCAGCGCATTGGCCGATGAAGAAAGCATCACGCCCGGCAGTACAAAGCGCGTAACCAATGGGTGTAGGTCGCTCGAAAACCGGAACAGCGCCGAAATGACTGGCGCGTCCAGCAACGGGTCACCAATCAGCGGCAGCAGCCCCGCAGCAGGATGGGCTCGCGCTAGATACAGCAGGATTGAGCCATTCTGCGTTACAACGCCCCGGCCAGTATCTAGTGCGGGGACTTTTCCAGCCGGATTGACAGTCAGAAAGTCGGGCTGACGATGCTCGCCCGCCATGAAAGCAATCAGACGTGTCTCGAACGGCTGACCGATCTCTTCTAGCGCCGTCAGCGTTACTCGCGCGCAAGTTGACGGAGCAAAATAGAGGGCTGGGACGAGCTGAGTCATGTAGCTTTGAGCCAGACCACGGGAGCAGCATTCCGCAAAGCGGCGTGATGCGCATAAGGATCAGCAAGAAATGCTTCGCCAAACGGGTCGATATCCGAAGAGGGAATATCGCATGCCATCATGCAGAAACGGCCGCAGTACTCCTGCGCGCTGTAAGCACAACAATGACGGCCCCAATCGCAATGACGGCAGCGTAGGCCATAAAGGCTTGAGCGAATCCGCCCGTAATGGGAACGATGCTCGCAGTTACTATCGGCGCGGCAAATTGCCCTAGGAAGAACGCGCCCGTCCACATACCCATCCCACGCCCACGCATTTCGGGCGGCAAGCTGTTCATGGTCCAAGTCAGCATATTGGGCAGCAGCATTCCGCTGCCGATACAGGCAACAATGCTGAACGCTGACAGAGCAAACAGGCTTGATGACATACTCACACCTGCATAGCCGATGGTCGCAAGAATGAGCCCAACAGCCAGCAGCGGACGGCCAACATGCTGCTTGAACTGGTTAAAGAGAAACGAGCCAAATGCGACCGCCACATTCGCCATTGCACCGATCAGACCGATTGTCGCTGGAGAGACCTCACCTGACAGTTCGAGGATCGGGCCCAACTGCACAACGATCGTGTAGAATACGATACCGACACCAATCGTCGTCAATATCAGCGGCAGCACCGCCTTTACAGGAAAGCGTAATTTTGCGCCGTTCGAAACCGTCGACTTTACAGTAGGTTCGAACAAAATGATTGCCGCTGCAAGCGCAATCGGAAGCGCCACGAGATAGAGCAAGAACGGGCCGCGAGAACCAAATGCCTCACCCAACCCGCCGCCAACCGCGATCAAGACGATTGCGGCCACACTACCAAAGCCGACCTGCAGTGCGATCCATTTTTCGCGGCGCGCGCCTTCAAAATAGTCACCAATTAGCACCGTTGCGATGGTCATAATTATCGCCTCGGTCACGCCAAGTGCAATCCTGGCGCCAATAATCTGGAACAGATCGTCAAGAAACCAAGGGATTATGCCGAACGCCGCATAAGCGACCAAAGCAGCGATCAGAAGATTCTTTCTCCCTAGCCGATCTGATAGCCAGCCAGCCAAAGGGGAGAATAGAGCGACGCACAGAGCCGGTATGGTCAACGCCATCGGGACAAGAAACTCGCTTCCGCTAACGCTTCCGAACTCTTGGAATAAGAGAGGCAAAACAGGAATAAGTGAGGTGATCGCCATGATCGGCATCATCGCAGCAAGAAGAATGACCACGCCGTGACGTGTTGCTCCGCCGTAGATGGAAGCTTGCTCTGTAGTGTCAGAATTCATGTGCGTTTCCTTAGTCTGCGCAGCGTCGGGTTTTTTGGGGCCGGTCTAGCTATCTTGCCAATCATAGCTGAGAGCCCCTTCGCGGAATGCGAAGCGATCCACATGCCGCTCGACCGCGCCCTTTAATCCTTCACGCTGGCCTTCGGCGCTTGCAACTATGCGGCAAACTAGCGCCCCCTCTTTGGGAGAAAGAGTCACAACCGCATCGCCTGGCCAGTCAGCCCCACGCGAATCCTTACGAAATGTAATGTGATAATCATCGCCGGATTGTTCGACCGCCAGTTTGTGCGACCAATGCTTCCCAAGCTGGGTGGCATATTTCTTGGCCTTTTCGGTGGGAACTTGGGCTTCTGCAACAAATGTCATGCTCGATTTCCTTCAAGGGTTTCAGCGAACCAATCTGATATCAGATCGCGACCGTAGGCCATGTTGTCAGCACCGACATGTTCGACCCCGCCTTCGCGCTCGGTGAAGACCACTTTTTCGCGGTGCGACGAATTGGTGAGCTGATCGTAGAGATCATTGGCATATCTCGGACTGATCTGGCGATCATTTGCTCCATGGGTGACTAGAAATGGCACTTTGATCCGGTCCATATGCCCGTTTAGGTTCATGCTGGCTGATTTTTCGAGAAAGTCCTCTTGGTCCTTCGCTCCGAATGCCCAATGGACATGCGCCCAGTAATGCGGGACCGGGTTTTGCCCTTCTCGCGCCATGCGCTGATCCTGCACTTCACGCCAATTGTGGTTCGCACCCCAGACAGCTCCAGAGGCAAAACGTGGTTCATAGGCAACAGCACGTGGCGCAAAATGGCCGCCGAGTGAAATTCCGGTCATGCCGATTTTGCCAGTATCGACATTGTCTTGCGCTTCCAGCCAATCGACCGCTTTCGAAGCCCAGCTTTCAGAATGCGGATCGACCGGCAGGTTTTGCAGACGCAAGGCCTCTCCTGAACCGGGCTGATCCACACAGAGCGTCGAAATGCCACGCTTCGCAAGCTCTTCGGGCAATCGCGTCCAGTAAAGCAGCTCTTTATTGCTATCGAGCCCGTTGCAAAACACGACCGCCGGTTTGCGTCCCTCGCCCGGAGCGCGGGTCCACAAAGCCGGCATATTTCCGTCCTCAAGAGGGATTTCAACACGTTCGCGATTGAGTTGGCCAAGTGCAGTTGAGCGGTCAAACGTGTCACGGGCTTTAACAAAGGTTTCCATGCGGCCCGGGTGGCCATGGCCCTGCATTCGCTCGGCTGTGAACAGATAGAGCGATGCGCGCTCCATCTTGTTGGAGGCGGAATATTGGCGACCCTTGGCTTCATCTTCGGCAGCAAGCTCAAGCAGCTTTTCACCCATCGCCGCCCATTGCTTCATAAATTGCGGAGTTCCCGCATCCGCACCGCTATCGGCCGCATCCTTGATCGGTTGACACATATCGATGATCTCACCGATTTGCCCCCCGCTCTCCATCGCGATGGCAACCGACAGGTTCCAGATGTAATTCGGGAAATATTCGAAGAGGGCCATCAGACTATACCTCCGAAGCCTGGAACAGGCAGGGGTCAGGCGCGGGTTTGGGCATGGTTTGTGGACCGCCGGTGCCAATGCCCCATTGGTCCATCACTTGCGGGCCAGGTTCGTGCACCGTGGCCTCATGCGTATCGAAATCCACGTCTTCGAGTTCGGCAGTATATTCCACCGCGAAACCGCTGGGAGTGCAGAAATAGCTGAAGGTATTGTTGCCGGCCGTGTGTCGGCCCGGCCCCCACCGGATATCGCAATCGCGCTTTTTCAGTCGGCTGGCCCCGCGCATCATGTCATCAACAGAAAGCATATCATATGCGACATGGTTTAGGCACGGCGGACCGGGCAGCAAAGCGATCCGGTGATGTGCATTGTTACAACGCAAGAAGCACATGAAATCGCCAAGCCAATCGCTCACCTTGAAGCCCAGCACATCCGTAAAGAACTTCACCGCAGCTTGATGGTCGGGCGAGTGCAGGACGATGTGGCTGATCTTGAGTGGAACGCCCTCCCACCGCTCTATCGCCCGATGCTCGCCGCGTTCGACATCAGACGAAATTTCGAACGGCAGCCCGTCGGGCGAGAAGAAGCGGAAACCATACCCTCCGCCAGGCGCATCAAGGTCGCGCGGCTCGTGAATGATTTTGCACCCAACATCGCCAATTGTAGCGCGAAGTGCATCAACATCTTCACGAGAATTAGCGGCTAGCGCCAACACCTCTACGCAATTGCGATCACGCTTGCGCAGTCGAACCACGTGGTGCTCATCATGGCCGTGGGTTTTGAACCAGGCCATGTCGTCAGTTGAGTCGGTTTCGACCAAACCCCAATCATCGGCGTAAAATGCGCGCTCGGTATCGAAATCCTCGACACCGTACCCGACATAACGAATTTCGGTCACTCGGCTCATTGCTTAATTCCTGAACTCTAAATCAAATCGGCTGTGAAACTATGCCGAACATTTCGCCAGTTGCCGCGCCTTGATCGACCATTGGCCCCTTGCCAATTTGACCGTGGCAAATCGCCAGCGACTTCTCGACGATGTATTTGCAGCGCTCAAAACGGCGGTCGCGATAGGCCGTGAAGGTGGCTTCAGGTGTATCATGCTTCGACAACTCATCGGCCAGCACGAGGCTGTCCTCGATTGCCATACCGGCACCTTGGCCCAGATGGGGCGTCGTCGCGTGGACAGCGTCACCCAGCAGTACAACCCGGCCGTTATGCCAATCGCCATAGAGCATCATCTGATCCATCGGCCGATAAACAACGCCGTCATCTTCAGTGATTTGCGCTGCCAACTGTTGGATTTGCGGGGGCGCTTTTGCCAGCTTATCCCGCATGGACTGCGCGATACCTTCCTTAGCGTAGAAGGGCTTACCCGGCTCCGGCGTTGTCACATACATATACATCAGCGCATCACTGATCGGCACAAGGCCAATGCCCGTCGGGCCGTTATATGCATGCAGTGAATTCAGATCGGCAGGACGCTCAAAGTTGTACCGCCAAACAGCCTGACCGGTGAATTCTGGCTTCTCCGCATCCGGCATAATGCTCTGCCGCGTATCGGAATAAACGCCGTCTGCGCCGATCACGATATCAAAGACCTCAGTCGTTCCATCAGAAAAGCGCACCGAAACATGGTCTCCCAGATCGTCGATCGATTCTGCCACCACTCCCAGCCGGACTTCAGCACCAGCGTTCTTGGTTCGATCGCCTAGAACCTTGTGCAAAGCTGGCCGGCCAATTCCGACATTTGCGGGATAGCCTTCAACCAACCGTGGTGATGGCACCTCGGCAACTTTTGTCCCGTCGGGCGTGTGGATCGCGACGCTGTCGAACGGAACGCCAGCGGCAAGATAATCGTCGAGCAAGTCCAGCTCGTGCATTGCGCGAATGACATTGGACTGCTGGATGATACCAACACCGTAAACGGCCCAATTCGGGTCCTTCTCGATTACTGTAACCTGGTGGCCCTTACCCCGAAGTGCAATTGCGGATGTCAATCCACCAATTCCACCGCCGATCACCAGAATATTAAGGTCACGCATTCGTCAAAATGCGTCCATGTCGCTCGCGATGACCACTGGCCCATCATAATATTCTGCAACTGTATTGAGATACTCAAAGAACTTGGGATTGTTGCGCTCAGCTCCGGCAAAATGGGTCACGACAACCGCCTTCACCCCAGCCCGAGTAGCCATCTCCCCAACATCTTTCGGAAGCAGGTGATGCTTTGTCAGATGGGTTTCCATATTCATTGCGGCGATTGCGGGCATTTTGGGGTTATTACGGACCACCGCTGCAACGATAAGCGGCACATCCATCATCTCAGCGACCAACAAATCAGCGTCCTTTGCCAATTCTTCTACCGCTGTGCTGGGTCCTGTATCGCCTGTGTAAACGATTGAACGGCCCGGCATATCGAATCTGTAGGACAAAGCCTGAAAGCGTTCCGCCAAATCGCTGCCCGGAACAAAGCTGTAATGCGTGTTGCTACGCACGGACAGCTTCATACCGTCGATAGCCATCTTGGCACCATCGCGTAGCTCGACGACTTCGATATTCGCGCGGTGATCTTTAGCCGGAGCGCCGGGCACGCCGTAATTGGCAGTTGCACCAGGTGTCATTGAATCGAGAAGACCATCGACCAGCTCCTGAGTTCCAGGAGGGCCGTATACAGTAAACGTGCTGGTCGCGTTCGTTTGAAATCGCAGGCCGAATATGGCCGCAAGGCCGCCGGTGTGGTCGAAATGCAGATGGCTGATAAACACGCCATCCAGCATTGCGGTTTGCATTTTCGCTTTTGACAGCTGACCAGCAGCCCCGTCACCCACATCGACAAGATAGTTCTTGCCGCCAACGACCAGCAAATTGGCCGGTTGCGAGCGAGTGGGAATTGTTATCGGTCCACCACGCGTCCCAAGCGTGATCCAAGTCCCTTTTTCAGCGACGACAGCCTCTTCAGTTGGTGCCTCTTCATGGTGCTTAGAAAGGGCTGGGACAGCAGCCAGCGCAAAAGCACTGGCCGCCAAGAGTGTCAAAATTCGCATCAATCTTTCCCGTTAGAAGTCATACCCAACTGAGATACCCCAGTTGCGCACAGAGTTCAGATCCCAGTTCTGGAAGGTCGACGAAACGCCGCGCTGTGCGGCATCGCCTGCCCATATTGTAACGCCTGTTGGGCGCACTTGATCGAAGCAGTTGCGGCAGAAAAGCGAGACCCGCAGCGCATCTGATTCAAATCCAACGCTCGCTCCAATATAGTCTGCGGTTGGAATTTGCGTTGTCGGGTTGTTGCTGACATCAAAATTCAACGATGAACGGTGATACCAGTTGGCGCTTACAAAACCATCCAGCGCATCGCTGAGTGGGAATTCATAAACACCTTGGACCGTCGATGTGAAATTCGCCGAAGCCGGCAGTGGCTGGCCCGACGCATCGAAGGTATTGTCTGGTCCGCAACCAGGCTGAGCAGGGTAGCATTCCGCACCAAGAAACTCAGTATAAACCGAGTCCAGAATTGATGCATTGGCGCTGATTGTTAGACCCTGAGCAGGGCGCAAAATAACCTCAGCTTCAACACCCTTACTTTCAAGCGAACCGGCATTTTGCAGCAGGAACGTGTTGAAATCCACGTTGAACGATTGCGCTTGGTAATCGTCATATTTGGTCAGGAATGCAGTCAGGTTGAAGACAATTGCATTGTCAGCAAGGCTACTCTTAAAGCCCAGTTCAAACGTTTCTGCGGTTTCCGGAGCAACCTGGTTGGGCACGGTTGCCACAAAGACGTCGTTGAAGGCAGGACCTTTATACCCTGTCGCGTAATAACCATAGACCATGACGTCATCACTCAAGTCATATTGAGCACCCAGCTTATAGCTGAAGTTCGTGTTCGATGCCTCTTCGACGAATGTGCCTGGATCAGCGATAGGAACAAAATAGTTGAAACGCTGCTGCTGGACAGAAGTGATGTCGATCGTGTCCTTTGTGACACGAGCGCCGGCAATCAAAGTCAAAGCATCGGTAACATCAAAGTTCAGCTGACCAAAGGCCGCGTAGCTTTTGACGGTGAAATCCGTCGACGTATCGCGACCGATGAAGAAATCATTGCTCACGTTGCAATTCGGCGGAGGCCCTGGGCTAACAACTGGCGGATTGATGCAGAAGGGGAAACCGGGACGCACAAATGACGGAAGGTTCTGAAATCCTCCGAGCAAACGGTCATCAGTTTCCTTGGCCTGGTAATAGTACAGACCAAGTTGGCCGTGCACCATCCCTGTGTCAGGGATCGAGAGCCGCAATTCGTTGGAGAATTGAGAGAAATCTGAATCGATCTGGTTGAAATCCAAATAGGCGCCGGTGGTCCGATCAGAATCCAAATTAGAATTGATTTTCAGGCTTTTATACGCTGCCACGTTGATGATCTGCCAGTCGTTTGGCAGCGTGTAGGCAATCGTTCCCTGAAGGCTCTTGATATCCGTATCACGAAACGTTGTCGCATTTTGCGCAATTTGTAGATTGTCAGGGCTGGCAGTGATTCCAGCATCAGTAATCTGCTCGACAACTCTGCCGCCCGGATCAGCCAGGCGGTAGCTGTCGAGGAAACCCCCGCTTGTTTCTGCGATCTCACCGATGAGATAAATTTCAAGGTTATCGCTTGGCTCAAACAGCAGCTTGGCACGTACACCCCAATCTTCCTTCTTATTGGGAGAATCGCCCATGCCGACATCTTCTACGATACCATCTTGTTTGGTGTAGCGTGTATTCACGCGCAGTGCGGCGTTATCGCCGAGCGGCGCATTCACCGTTCCGCGCAAGACATAACCCATGCCAGTTTCCGGCGTAGTATCGCGGAGGTTCACTTCTGCTGTTACAAAACCGCCGAACTCTCCGAGTTCAGGGCGGCGGGTCACCACATTGAGCAGACCGGCGGAGGAGTTCTTACCAAACAACAGACCCTGAGGTCCGTTGAGCACTTCGACCCGCTCTACATCGTCAAATGCGCCAAGGGCCAAAGCGGTCCGGCCCACGTTCACATCGTCTACCGCAAAGCCAACGCTTGATTCAACGGTTGGCGTGATTGCCAGCGTACCGATCCCGCGAACGGAGACATTGTTATTAAATCCGGAAATTTGGACGGTCGGCGCAGCAAGGAAAATTTCCGAGGCCGAGTTGATGTTGAGATCGGAGAGCTTTTCAGATGTAACCGCAGTCAGTGAGACAGGGACATCTTGAATGTTTTGCGCGCTACGTTGCGCAGTGACGATAATGACATTGCTATCATCAGCTAGGCTCTCATCCGCTTCATTATCCGCACTCTGAGCGAATGCTGGCGCAGCCGCTACCGCTGCTATGGCTGCCGCTGACAGCGCCGTTCTTGAAATTGTGGTACGATAAAACGAACGATTCATGTGCTTCTCTCCCATATTTTTTTTGGAAGATGCACTGAAGAATGAAATTGGAAAAATGAATTAATTAAATTCCATCTATTAGATTTATTGATCTTTAAGACTGAAATCTTGATGCACACCCGCTAACAATTTTCGTAACCATCGGATTCCCTTATCATTATGGCGTAGCTTATGCCATTGCATGACCTCCCGAATTCCGGGCCCCTCGACGGGAAGTGGATGCACTTTGATTGGATAGGAATCTTCGTAAAGCCTAGCATGCGTCATATGCATGACAGCGATACGATCCGTTCCCACAATTGCTCGGGGCAAGGCGGAAAAGCTTGAGACTTGAACGCCAGCATTGAGTTGAACGCCATTCCTGCGAAAAAATAGATCGGAAATCGGAGGGCGGCGCTCCTCGCCGAATACTGGGATGGCAAAGCTTGCTTCTAGGAATTGCGTTTCATTAATTCCAGCAGCGAACTTTCCTTCGCTCCAGCAGATAACAGAATCCTGATCTTCGAAAAGGCCTTCCATAGGATGGTCATCGAGGTGGTAATCTTGGACGGTAATCATCAGATCGACATCGCCCTTTTGGAAAACACGCGTGCCCTCTGGCCCGGTCGATCCAATCTCAAAGCTGACATGTGGCGCCTCTGATGATGCTCGGGCGATTACCTGAGAAATCAGAACATCGAATGCGAAATCCGAGCACAAAATCTTGAACCTGCGACGTGACGTGGCCGGATTGAATTCTTCAGTATGGACGATCTTGAACCGGGCGACATTCAACAATTCGGTTATCGCGGGACCTAGTTCTTCACCCTTAGCGGTAGGCACCATATCGCGCCCCACATTCATCAGGAGTTCGTCGTCAAAATAATCTCTCAATCGCCCGAGGGCCGCGCTGATCGTCGGCTGACTGAGATGTAGCCGACGCGCAGCTTCAGTTGTGCTGCGACAATCGAGCAGCACCTCCATCGCAACAAGAAGATTTAGGTCTAGACCTTCAAAACGCATATGGTGACACCCTCCTGCAATCAATTAACAATACGAATTCCATCGATTTGTTCAATTCATTTTTCAGATATCTGGAACGGTGGCATTCTATCCTCGATCAATTTTGGCCTCGGGAATCCTTTCTGCGAATGGATTAACCGGAGGCGGGACATAGGGAAGTCAGCTCAATGAAACTCAAAGCAATCCATCATGTGACGTTCGCGGTTGCTGATCTCGACAAGCAAGAGGCTTTCGCTCACGACTTTGGATTGACCACTGCATTAAAGAATGACGACGTGCTGGTGATGCGGACCCGAGGCGGGGATGCATTCTCCTATGTTGCGGAGAAAGCCTCCGAAGACGGTCTTGTCGGTTTCGCATTCGAAACAGAAGATGAAGCCTCCCTTGATGAGGCAATCGCAAAGCTCGGAGCCGAAGATGTCGGCGAACTTTCGCTTCCTGGAGGAGGGCGCGCTGTCAAACTGATCGATCCCGACGGCCTAGAGGTACTGCTAGTTCATGGGAACGAGCGCGGGGAAGTTGAAGAGGCGTATCCGGAACTGGAAATAAACACACCTTTCCGCAAGCAGCGCTTTGGCAAGAATCAGATATCGCGCGACTCCGGCCCTGCGCGGCTGTGGCGGCTCGGTCATGTCGGCCTCTTCGTGAAGGACTTCCCAAAGACATCGGCGTGGTATCAAGAAAATCTCGGTCTGATTGGCAGTGATGTCTATCACATCCCCGGTCAGCCTCAGGCAAAGATTGTCGGCTTCTTCAGGCTGGATCAGGGTGAGGATTATGTCGATCACCACACCGTTGCGTTCATGCAGGATGAACGGGGCGGCTGCCATCATATATCCTTCGAAGCCCAGGATTTTGAGGCGCAACATCGCACCCACAGCTTCCTCAAGCGCAAGGAATATGAGTCAATCTGGGGGGTCGGCCGACATCCTCATGGAAGTCATGTCTTCGACGTTTGGCGCAGCCCCGACGGTGCCCGCTTTGAGACGTTCTCCGATACTGATCTGTTCCGTAAATCGGATGGGACTAACTTTCACGATATATCGCAAGTCATGATGGACGAATGGGTCGATGATGGTCCAGAGCGGTACTTTGCATAAACCAAACGGTGCCCTCACAATCGTATTGGCGCCACGAAATCAGATGCCACGCAGGTCTCGCTTTTCGCACCAGCGACATCCAATTCAGGAATTCAAATCATGACGATATTCAATCCAGCCACAGGTCTGGCCGAAGGCAGCTTTGGCATCGGGACCTTCTCGATCAATGGTGGCAAACCATTCCCCGCACTGGTCCAACCAGACGGCGGTGTAATCGGCCTATCCGATCAATGGTATGATACCCATGCTATCTTCGATGATTGGGACCGTGCCTTTGATACACTGGTCGATATTGCAGCGAAGGACACTGGTAGCGACCTGCGCTATGACGCGCTGCACCCGCATGCCTGCCTTTCGCATCCCAACATGCTGTTTGCTGGTTCGAATTATCGGCAGCACGTTGCTGAGATGATGACGCACAACAAGTTCAATCAGGTCAATCGCAAGGAAGGCGAAAGCGACGAAGATTTCTTCCAGCGAAACCTTGCTGAGGTCGATCGCCGGGCTAGGGAAGGCATGCCATTCTTTTGGACCGGTCTGCATTCCTCGCTGTGCGGTGCAAACGACGATGTGCCGCTTCCCTTGATCGGGGAACATCCCGATTGGGAGATGGAACTGGGCGTGATCGTCGGCAAGACTGGTCGCTATGTTAAACCCGAAGATGCCGGTGATTTGATTGCCGGATATGTCGCGATCAACGACCTCGGCACAGTCGACGAATTCCGCCGCAGCGACGTGAAATTCCAGTTCGACTGGCTGAGCAAACATCAGCCGAATTTCAAGATACTCGGGCCTTTCATCGTCCCCAAACAGTTCGTCAAATTCGAAGATCTGCGGATTGAATTGAAGGTCAGCGGGCAAGTCATGCAGGACTGGCCGGTAACCGACATGATCTTCACACCGGAGCAAATCCTATCTTACGCCTCCGAGCGTGTGCACCTCACACCTGGCGATCTACTCGCCACCGGTTCGCCTCCCGGAAATGGCGCGGCCCATGGCAATCGCTGGCTTAAGCCCGGTGATGTTATGGAGGGGTCGCTCAACTACCTTGGCAGCCAAAGAAACAACATCGTTGCCGAAGAAACTGAAGGCAAGAACTGGACTTGGGGTCCATTTCCTACAGACGCAGCGCGCTGATTGATGGCTTGTAGCGGACATCCTCAAGCCGACCCGATCATGGTTCGGCAACGCGGTGAGAGTTTGGTGGTGGACATCCACGCGCATCTGGGGGTGGCCGCCGCTGAAGAAATAGTGCGCTCGCAAATACCCGATCTACCACGCGGGCTGCCATTTTCCTGCGCAGCATCAGACGCTGTCAACGCCAAGATGTTCCAGCAAATCGGGGGCAAGCTGAACGGCGTGACCGAGAGACTTGCCGACATGGATGCACAAGGCGTCGACGTGCAGGCGATCAGTCCGAACCCGGGCCAGTATTTCTACTTCGTCCCGCCTGAATTGGGCCGCTGTTCAGCGCGAGCGATTAATGACGCAATTGCTGCGGCAGTCGCATCAACACCTGACCGGCTTGTCGGAATGGGAACTGTTCCCCTTCAGAACACCGAAATGGCTATCGCCGAAATGCGTCGCTGTGTGAGCGATCTAGGGCTGCGCGGAATTGAAATCGGGACTAATTTCGCCGGTCGCGAGCTGGCGGACCCTGGACTGCGCCCGTTCTTTGCCGCGGCAGAAGAACTGGGTGTTTTGCTCTTCATCCACCCGCTCGGTTTCACCCACGGGGAACGTCTGTCCGAGCACTATCTCAACAATATCATCGGCAATCCGCTGGAATCGACAATCGCGCTCAGCCACCTCATTTTTGGAGGCGTTCTCGACAGCCATCCGGGCCTTAAGATATGCGTGGCGCATGGTGGAGGCTACCTTCCTGGCTACTGGGGGCGCATGGATCATGCCTTCCGCGCTCGCGAAGATTGCCGCCAGCATATTTCGCGTGAACCATCGAGCTACATGCGCCAGATATGGCTCGATACGCTGGTATTTGATCAAGACCAGCTCGAAAGTTTAGTGAAAACTCACGGGGCGGAGCGTTTGTGCATGGGGACAGATTATCCCTTCGACATGGGCGAACCTGACCCTGTCGGCTTTCATGCTGCGCTCGATGAGGAGACACAGCGTAAAATTCTTGGCCTGAACGCAGCAGACCTGCTGGGTCTCAAAGTACAAGCAAACTGATCGCGGGAGAGAGCAAATGTATCCGTTCAAGACTTCAAGCGGGATCGTCCGCAATCGCTGGTACATGGCTGGCTTTTCGAGCGAGATTAGCCGCGAGCCGATGGAGCGCACCATTCTGGGCAAGCCCGTTGCGCTTTATCGCAAAGAAGATGGCAGCCCGGTCGCGATGTATGGCTTGTGCCCGCATCGCTATTTCCCGCTGGCACAAGGCAAAGTTGAGGGTGACGCCTTAGTATGCGGATACCACGGCTTCACATTTGACGCTGATGGCAAATGCATCAAAGTTCCCTCGCAAGGGACCGGCGCCGGATTCTGCCAACCCACCTACCCGATTGTCGAAAAGGGACCGATCTGCTGGATTTGGATGGGTGACGAAGATGCTTGTGACGAAGCGCTCTTGCCGCCAACCCAAGATTTCAACTTGGGCGAAGACGGCTGGCGTTACAGCTCTGAGAACTATCTTCACCTTAAGGGGCGTTCGCAGCTGCTGGTCGATAATTTGCTCGACTTGACCCACCTTCCCTATGTTCATCACCACGTCGGCGGCGGCGAGAACATGGCCAACCCAAAGATGTATGAAGAAGACGGGGTAAGTCTTTACCGCGTTATTCGCACCGGTAAGGTTCCATGGAATCCGTTCCACGAACAGGTCTTTGGCAAGGATGCCGCCTTTGAGGGACTATCCGATTTCAAAATCGTTTCCGACTTTTACGGCCCCGAATTGATCCGAACCGGCCTTCCGGTCACAACCGCTGTACCCGGTTATGACGAGGTTCCGCCAGAGCTAGGATCACTATGGATTCTGCACGGGATCACTCCGGAAACCGAAACCTCGACCCACTATTTCGGCTTTTCGGTCCGGAACTTCCGCCTCGATAGCGGGGAGCTAGACGAGTTCCAGCGTTTGTCCGATATCAAGATCCGCGAGCAGGATGTCGATGTCATTGATGCGGTTGAGACGCGGTTGGAAGACGCTGCGGTGCGTCAACAGGAACTCCTAGTCAAAGCGGATGGTCCGGCAGTCAAGGTTCGCAGGATTGTTGAGCAAATGTTGGTAAGAGAGCAAGCAGACTAGAGAGAAGCTACAATCCTAAGCCTCGCTCAATCGAACTTTTTAAGAAAGATATCACAAGATGAAGACCCGCGCTGCCGTTGCATTTGAAGCCAGAAAACCTCTCGAAATTGTCGAGCTGGATTTGGAAGGACCGCGGCCAGGAGAAGTGCTGGTCGAGATTATGGCGACTGGCATTTGCCACACGGATGCCTACACGTTGGATGGTCTCGACAGCGAGGGCATTTTCCCTAGCGTTCTGGGTCATGAGGGTGCCGGGATCGTGCGCGAAGTCGGCGCTGGTGTGACCAGCGTTGCACCCGATGATCACGTCATCCCGCTTTACACGCCCGAATGCCGCCAGTGCAAAATGTGCCTCTCAGGCAAGACCAATCTGTGCAGCGCAATCCGCGAGACGCAAGGCAAAGGGCTGATGCCCGATGGCACCTCACGGATGAGCTATAAAGGCGAGGCGATCTATCACTATATGGGTTGTTCGACCTTCTCGAACTTCATCGTCCTACCCGAGATCGCGGTGGCGAAGATCCGCACCGACGCGCCTTTTGAAACAAGTTGCTATGTCGGTTGCGGGGTCACCACGGGTGTGGGCGCGGTGACCAACACAGCCAAAGTCCAGCCAGGCGATAACGTCGTTGTATTTGGCCTTGGCGGCATCGGCCTCAACGTGCTTCAGGGCGCAAAAATGGCGGGTGCCGACCGGATCGTTGGTGTCGATATCAATCCGGCGCGTGAGGAATGGGGCCGCAAGTTCGGGATGACTGATTTTGTCAATCCAAAGGACACCTCAGACGTTGTCGCTCATCTGGTCGAGATGCTCGATGGCGGTGCGGATTACACATTTGACTGCACCGGCAACACCGAGGTGATGCGGCAAGCTTTGGAAAGCTGCCACAAGGGATGGGGCACATCGATTATCATCGGAGTGGCCGAAGCTGGCAAGGAAATCGCCACACGCCCGTTTCAACTGGTCACCGGCCGCAATTGGCGCGGCACAGCCTTTGGCGGAGCCAAGGGCCGCACCGATGTCCCAAAGATCATCGATTGGTATATGAACGGCAAAATTCAGATCGACCCAATGATCACGCACCAACTGACCTTGGAAGAGATCAACAAGGGGTTTGACCTGATGCATGCCGGCGAAAGCATACGATCCGTGGTGGTTTTTTGATGGAGACTGTCTCTGAAACGCGCAGCTTTGGCGGCGTACAAGGAGTATACACGCACCGATCAACAGTGACCGGCACCGAGATGACTTTTGCGGTGTTCGTTCCGGAACATGAGCCTGGCACCAAACTGCCAGTGCTCACTTTTCTTTCAGGCCTCACCTGCACTCACGCCAACGTGATGGAAAAGGGCGATTACCGTGCCGCCTGCGCCGAGCATGGGATTATTTTTGTTGCGCCGGACACCAGCCCGCGCGGCGAAAATGTGCCAGATGCTGCGGATGAGTACGACTTCGGCAAAGGCGCGGGATTCTATGTCGATGCGACGCAAGAGCCTTGGGCGAAACACTACCGCATGCGCAGCTATATTGAGAGCGAACTCTCCGACTTACTTACAGAGCAATTTCCCGTCGATCCCGACCGTCAATCGATCAGCGGCCATTCGATGGGAGGCCACGGAGCCCTCACCATTGCCCTGCGCAATCCCGATCGTTTCCGTTCGGTCAGCGCGTTCTCACCAATCGTGGCGCCCAGCCAAGTACCTTGGGGTGAGAAGGCGCTTGGACGCTATCTCGGTGAAAACGCAGCAAAATGGCGCGCATATGATGCGGTGACGTTGATCGAAGACGGCGCTCGGGTCGAGCACATGCTAATTGATCAAGGAACAGCAGACAATTTCCTCGAAGACCAGCTGCAAACGCACCGTTTGAGCGACGCTTGCCAATCTGCCGAGATCGAAGCGCAAATCCGCATGCAAGAAGGGTACGACCACTCCTACTTCTTCATCTCAACCTTCATGGCAGAGCATGTGGCGTGGCATGCCAAACATTTGAAATAGAGGTGCTGTCAGTCTGACGCAATCTCGTCTCCGCTTGGCGGGGTTCGCCCTACTCGCCCCGCAATTCAGGCCATAAGGTTCTGCCACTCAACCAGGGCAACTAAGCGGTTCGCTTTGTAGGTTTGGCAGTCGGTGAAGTACAAGTCTAGGTGGCGGTACGGCCAGTCTAATGCGAACTGGCTTCTTTGCCGATTGCGCCTATACTTTACCTTTGCACACGCCCTGATCCATCACCCGACATCAGCTTTTCAACCTCTGGCACGGTGACCCGGTTAAAGTCGCCCAAGATCGAATGTTTCAGGCAGCTTGCCGCTACCGCAAACTCCAACGATTGCTGGCGATCCTCATAGGCGTTGAGCCCATAGATAAATGCCGAGGCGAAGCTGTCACCGCCGCCAACACGGTCAACAATATCGGTCATTTCGAAACGCCGTGACAGTTTGAAACCGCCATCGCGGGTTCGCAGGCAGGCAGACCAGCCATTGCGATCCGCGCTAAAGCTTTCCCGCAGCGTGATCGCGATTGTGTGCATGCCTGGATAGATATCGAGCACCTTTTGCGACAGCGCTTCGTATTTGGCAGTGTCCAGCTCGGCTGCTTCCACATCGACGTCAACGCTGATGCCCAGCGATTTCTGGCAGTCTTCTTCATTGGCAATCCCGACATCGACATACTTCACCAGCTCGCTCATCACTTCGGGTGCGGTCTTGCCATATTTCCACAGCTTGCCGCGGAAGTTGAAATCGCACGATACGGTTACACCGGCCTGCTTCGCGGCTTTGACGCATTCAAGGCTGAGGGACGCCGCCGACAGGCTAAGCGCTGGCGTAATGCCAGTGATATGCAGCCATTTTGCGCCCTTGAAGATGGTCGGCCAATCAAAATCACCCGGTCCCGCTTCGCAGATTGAGCTGCGATCGCGATCATACACAACCTTGGACGGACGTTGGTTGGCGCCCGTTTCAAGGAAGTAAATTCCAACCCGGTCGCCGCTGCGTTTCACATGGGCAGTATCAACCCCGAAATACTTTAGCTCTCGGATCGCACTTTCGCCAATATCATTATCCGGCAGCGCGCTGATAAACCCAGCGTCGAGGCCATAGTTCGACAGAGCGACCGCAACATTGGCCTCGCCCCCGCCAAAAGTCGCTTCAAAGCCTGAGGATTGAAAAAAGCGCTCGTTCCCCGGAGTTTTGAGCCGGAGCATGATTTCGCCGAAAGAGAGGAAGTCTGACATTGGTAGAAGTTTCCGTAAATTGCGACGTTACGAGAACGCCAAACCGCCATTGATGTCGATATTGGCGCCAGTGATGAATGATGCTTGATCGGACAGCAGATATGCTACCGCATCGGCAGTTTCTTCCGCGCGGCCTTGACGGCGAAGCGGTGTGGAGTTGGCAACGTTTTCGCGCGCCGCATCGGGGGTGAACTTGTCGTGGAATGCGGTGGCGATCATGCCCGGACAAAGCGCGTTCACGCGAATGCCCTTTGGTCCCAGCTCCTTCGCCATGCCGCGTGTCATAGTCATGACCGCACCCTTGGACGTTGCATAGGCGATTGCGCCGCCGCCGCCGCCATCACGGCCCGCTAGGCTGGCCAGGTTTATGATTGCAGCGCCCTCTTCCATAAACGGAACTGCCGCCTTGGATGCCATAAATGCTGAAGTCACGTTGAGCTGCATGACGAAGTTGAAAAACTCTTCATCCATCTCTTCCAGTGTTTTGCGCGCGACAAGACCGCCTGCATTGTTGACCAGATAGTCAATCTTTTTGCCGAACGCATCTTGCGAAGCTGCGATAAGCGCATCGACCTGTGCAGGCTTTGTAACATCGGCCTGTACTTTGATGGCCTTGCCCCCGACCTGTTCGATGGCGGCGAGTGTTGCATCAGCATCAGCTTCATTGCTGTTGTAGTTGACCACAACATTAGCGCCTTCGCTCGCGAGCTTGACGCAGATCGCGCGACCGATATCGCGGCTGCCCCCCGTGACGATTGCCGTCTTGCCTTTAAAGTTCATGATCTAAAGTCCCGTTCCTATATGATACATTGATTAGCTGTGTTTCGGTTTAAGCGGTTTGATTTCGCCACACAGCAGCCAGACGCTGGCAATAGCCGTGACCGCCAGAACGGCGCCAAGGACGAAAACGGAATAGTAGTTGGCACCGGCAGTCATGATCGGAACCAAGAATGTCAGGGCAGCTGCACTCAGTTTAGCAGCCATGCCGGCAATGCCGGACAACGTACCGACAGTGTCTTTGCCGTAGAGGTCACTCGGCAATGTTTGCACATTTCCAATCGCAACCTGGAAGCCAAACAGAATGGCAAACATTAGCCACAGCGCCGTCCAAGGCGAGGATGCGGCTGACAAAGCCAACAGTGCTGGCAACATGATGAGGCAACCGAGCGTGATGACGAATTTGCGTGTCTTGTCGACACTCCAGCCGGCCTTGATCCGGTTGCCTGCGAGCAAGCCTCCAGACCATGCACCGATCATTGCGCCAACGAATGGCAGCCATGCCGACGCAGCCACGTCCTTGATCGCAAAATCATGTACTTCGAAGAAATAGGTCGGGATCCAGATGATGAACAACCACCAGATCGGATCGATCACGGCAGTGGCGATGATCACGCCCCAGCTTTCCTTGCGCGCCAAAAGCTCGCCAGTGCTGGGATTATAGCCATCGTCTGCGTCGCCCTCGGCGTTCTCAATCGTTTGACCGCTTAGAATATACTCACGCTCTTCGTCCGTCAGCCAATCGTGGCTTTGCGGTGGTCCTTTTACAATGAACCACCATGGCACCAGCCAAACGAGGCCCACGAGACCCACCAGAATAAAGATCAGTTTCCAGTCGAGCAAAACCGCCATAAAGCCGATCAGCGGGATCGAGATGATGCCGCCGATAGCTGCGCCGGAGTTGAAGATGCCTTGTGCCAGCGCGCGCTCCTTTGTCGGGAACCACTCAGCATTCGCTTTCGTAGCGCCCGGCCAGTTACCCGCCTCGGCGACACCAAGGACGGCGCGGAAAAAGCTGAAGCTCAAAACGCCTTGTGCAAATGCGTGAGCCGCAGTCGCTAGCGACCAGACGCCAATGGACAATACGAAGCCCAGGCGGGTCCCGATCCAATCGAAGATTTTGCCGAAGATGGCTTGGCCAGCGGCATAAGCAAAAATGAAAACGGTGCTGATGATGCCCAAGATGTACTTGTGGCCATCTGCATCCATCTCAGGAAAGAGGTCGGGCGCGATATGTTCGGGCCACAGGACATTGATCGTTTGACGGTCGATGTAGTTGATAATTGTCGCCAAAGCGACGAGTCCAACCACCCACCAGCGTAATCCTTGCATCTTCATAATCAGGCCCCCTCACCCAAAAAATCTTCGCGAGCGGGGCTGAACGTGTCGATCAACACTCCCGGCTCAAGACACACCGCCCCGTGGTCGAGATGGGGTGCGATGTAAAAACTGTCGCCTGCGCCGAGCACCTTTTTTTCGCCGTCAACAAAGACTTCGAACTTGCCGCTCTCGACCAATGTCGATTGGCTGTGAGGATGGGCGTGGACTTCGCCGACTGCGCCTTCGTCAAACCACACCCGCACGATCATCAGATCGGGCCCATAGCCAAGGATCTGGCGCGAGATGCCGCCACCCAAATTCTCTTTCGGTACTGAGCTCGCTGACACGAACGCTTCGCTCTGGCTTTGCACCTTGGTGTCCATGTTAGCTTCCTTCTCCACCCAATGTGATCCGCGCCGCAAAGCCGCTCCAGCTAACGCTTTGCCCTTCGACTTCGGCGCTGTGCTGCTTGTCAGGATCACGTTCATAGGAAATCGCCAGAACGGTCTTCTCGCCACTCTTTGTCTCAACGACCACAAGATCATACTCGTCCCGCTCGACATGCCGCAACGAGGCAATCAAGCTACGGCTGTCGATTGTCTGCTCGGTGGCGCCATCGTAAAGCCCATGCGATTCAAGAGCGCTGACAAAGGTCACACTGGTCGCCCCGGTCACACGCTGAACGACCATTGGCTCGCGCCGCAAGTTGAACGCCGGGTCATTTGCGCCACTTTCGCCCAAAATAACTTGCGCATCTTCCTGAGGCACAAAGCGATAAGTGTAGAACCGCCCGTCAAGAATCCAGGTCATGAACGCATCATCCGCCTTCGGTGCGGATGTTCCGTCAATCCAAACATGCTGATAACCGTGGTCAGAGCCGAGAACTGGCCGGCCGGCTACATTGCGCGCCACCTCAAAACCCGTTTCCATGATGTGCCCCGAGTAATGCAGCGGCAGATCAAACTGCGCAGCTTCCTTGCTGTCAGCACGCAATAAATCGATCACGACCGGCTCCGCCAAGCCAGCCACATCGAGCATCGCCAATGTACGCGTCATCGCTACGCCTTCGTAGGCGCTATCGATTGTCGCTGTGCTGACCTGTAGGTCCGGTTCGGCAGAGAAGTACAGCTGCGTTGGGGCAAATTTGTCGGCGAGTATGCCGTCACCACCGAAATGGCTGGTTTCGTTAACAACCAACGCATTGTGCGCGATTGTTTGCTTGGCCCAACTTTCGTTTTCCGGAAGATAGCGACCGCCTTCTTTCGCTTCGATGTTAAGGAAACGAGCCGCCCCATAATCGCGCACGATTTCGTGCCCATTGTCATATAGTTGCCAGCTCAGCTTATCGAAATGACCATGCCCCATGCCTTGCGAGCTGTTTTTCGCAACCAGTGCTGTGTGCCGTGGCCCCGACCCGTGCCGGAAAATCGCAACCCCGCCTTTGTCTCCGTCTGGCCCGTCGCTTAGCAACATGGACTTGAAATCAAACGGTGCAGCTTTGCCCGCTGCAAGATCTTCTGAAAGAGCAAGACCATTGGCGTTGAGAACTGTCCGGTTCTGCCACTGTGCAATCGACAGCAGGCCTGGGTCTTTTGACACGCCATATGCAATCGCAACGCCCTCATAGAGTTCGGCTGTGTTCAAACTCTTGTCCCGGATCGCGTCATTAAACGGGAAGAAATAGCCGCCATATGTCAGCTGGATTGTCGTGTTGATCGCTTTTTGAAGGATACCATCGCGATGTTCGAAAATCCGGCGCTCGGGCTCATTGTGTTCAATGTCGTTCGCAAATACGACAAACGGAAGCAGTGCAAACCGCTGATAATATGGCCCTTCCGTGTAATACCCGTCGGGAGAAAACAAGAGCTCGCTTTGGCGCAGGAAACCCGTCTTACCGCTCTTGTCCGACCCCAGTAGAGCGCGATCGACCATATCTTGGTCGCCAAGCAAATATCCGGTCATGCCGACGCCGGCGGTCGCCCAAGTGGCGTGATTGTGAATCCGGTCAAAGGTTCTTTGCGAGTCCACCGAAAGGAACTTCACGGCTGGCCGAAACACATTGTTATCGATGCGAGCGCGCTCAGCATCAGTCAGAGTGTCGCGCACATCGCGATAGCCTTGGACAGCATGGACCAGCCACATCGCATCATTGAGCACCTGCCAGAATAGTCTTCCTACATTCTGATTTGCCTTCGCGGGATGATCGCCCAATGTCGGGTAAAGTTCCGCATAAGCCAGCAACATATCGCGCACATAGATTCTGTATTTATCGTTACCGGTGATCGCGTAAAGCTGACCACCCTGATGGATAGCTCGATAATTCCGCTTGTGCTGCTCGTGGGTGTAGCCGCCGCCTGGATCCTGGGGGACGGGTACAACAACACCTTGCTCCATCATGGCATGAACGAAAGCTTGCGCACGATCGACTTCAGCCTGGAACAAGGGGGGGAGGTGAGAGGTCGCCTCGCCACCATTAGGCAAGGCGACCTCGGGACGTGCAGCTGCCAAGACAGGTGATGCCGTTGCACCAATTGCCAAAGCAACCGCGAGACAAATAGACTTCATTCGCACTCACCTTCGTCAAATACATTGCCTGAAAGCAAGGCGCGGTGCGGCCCGTCAAAATTCAACTCCTCTAAGAGCATCTCCGGAGTTTCGGCAAACTGGTTATCGCTGATTGTTGTGCTGGGCGTCCCGACGGTGTGCACCACCCTGAAGGGTGCCGAATTTGCCACATTGTTCTGTGCGATCTCAGCAACTTGAACGCCGTGCAGATGGATTGATCCACCCGCTCCATTGGTCGCGGCCAATCCGGCATCAGAGAAATTGTTACGAAGGATCTTTACATACGGCCCAAAGGTGCTTTCGTCGCGACCGCCGCGATAAATGTTCGCGATCGGTCCACCGATGTTGGCAAAGTTGCTGTCGATGATGTCGAGATACTCAACATTGTACTGGCCATAGTCCTCTGTTTCAGCTGCAGCCGACACGATTGAGCCAGTGATGTTAGAGAAATTGCTGTTGCGAATGACGATGCTGTTGGCAAACGAGCTCTTGCCCATCGTCAACACGTTGAATGACTTATTGACCATCAGGTCTTGTACGGTGACCCCGTCGAGCTCGATCCGCATGTTGGATTGGATCGGAAAGCTTGTGGTGCGGATCATTGAATTGCCAACGGAGTCGGGCGTCAGAGCTCCATCGACGATTAAATTGTCTAATTGAAGGTTAGCTCCCTGACGCAACTCGAACAGCGTAGGGCGCGCGAACAATATCCGTGGCAACTCTTGCCCATCAACTGACTTGCCGCGGATAGCGATTGTGGTGGCGATCGCTAGCGTGCGATCGACAACGTAGTCACCCGGTTCAAGCACCAGCACATCGCCAGCTTGGGCCGCGAGCAGCGCCGCTGCAAGCGTGTCATCGCCTGGTTCAACCGCAAGTTCCCGGCCTGATCCCCCGAATGCCGTTTCCTGGCCAGGTTTGGAATACCAATTCACCCCGACGCTATCGAGTGAAGGTACCTTTAGATCGCGCGGAGCACCCAAGTCTGCCAGCTCCGGATCAACCGGATAAAGCAGACCGCTCTCCGCACGTTCCAATTCAGCCGGGGCTTGCACAAACCCTGGTAGAGCTTCGTCAAGACCACCGTGGATAACGCGATTACCGTCAAAGGCTATTCCCGAAGTGTCGTCATACCGCTCGATGAAGGACTCACCCTCAAGCCCACTCAGCAAATTGTTTGAAAACACGCTGTTGAGGGGAGCAGCCGAGCGCTCTTCATCGGCGCCCACATTGAACGCGACACGGCGACTGCCGACAATAGTGTTGTTCTCGATCCGCGCTCCATCAACCTCTACATATCGATTGACCGGTGAGTTGGGGACACCGTTCATCACTGCAAGCGCGCTCGAAAAGGCCTTGCCTTGCAAACCTTCCATATAGTTGTCCCGAACCGTCTGATGCCGGTTGATGACACGAATGCCACCGGTGTGATTTTCGCCATATCCAAGGAAGACGTTGCGCTCGACCAGGTTTCCATCACCATGCCGCAATGTAAGTGTGCCTTGAGCGCGCAAGAACAGATTACCACGAAAGATGTTTCCGCCAGACTTAGAAGAGATGATCTCAACCTCGCCACTGGTACGGTCGAAAACATTGTTCTCGACCGTGGTACCTGACTGATACATTGAATAACGGCTGGTTCCGATCCGCAGTGTCTCGCCGCCGTTTGACCCCAGTGGCGGGCGCGGACCGAAGTAATTGTGATCGATCCGGTGGCCATTTTCTTGGCTTTCGCGACTGTCTAGTCGGACCGCCATGGTCACGCCCTTGTTCGTTTTCCCGACAATGTGATTGTGATCAAACCGGTTGTTTTTGCCATACATCCCAACCCAGTAATCCGATTCGTAACGATCTGGCTTGCTGAAGCTATCTATGACAATTTCGGTGACGCGGCTGTTGCGGGCCAGGTCTTGTTTATTGCGCCGAAAAGACACCACTTCGCCGCGCGGACTGTAGCCATCCTTGAACACCAGACCCGTAACCAGGATATGCTCACCGCCGATGCGCAGACTGGACTGGCCGGTCAGGATCACTTTGCCGGCCTCTTCAGACATGACCACAATTGGCTTGCCCTTGCGGCCTTTGCCAGTGATGACCAACTCAAAATTGCGCCATTCGCCATTGGCAAGGATAATGATGTCGCCCGCTTCAACCTGTTTTAAGGCATGGGCGTATTCATTCTGGTTCCGGACAAAAAGATGCTCTGCGTGGGCAGGCGCAATGGTCAGCCAAACCGCAAGCAAAACAAGGCTGAGCCTCGCCATCATCCCTAAATCCTCTCCAGTCATCTTCTGGGTAGGGACTATAGGTCGGCGAGAAGGCTTGTCAATCAATCTGGCATGTTAAAATGCGCAAAATTGTAATACCAATTAAGCTAGCCGATTTTGGCAGAAGCCGTGAAGCGTTCGCGGCTCAAAGATGCTTGCTGTTGCACTTGCTCAAGCGCCTGTCGCTCGGTCGCTTCAAGCATGGATTCGAGAAGCCGATGGAAATGCTCACGCATCGCATTGCGAGCCCCAGCTGGATCGCGCGCCTTCAAAGCGTCGAAGATCGCGCGGTGTTCGGCCGTGCGCGATTCTGCATCCAGTATACAAACAGATGCATAGGTAGCTTTGACCTCGGGCAGCTCTTCGCGCATCCGCCACAGAGACTCAATCGTGTGAACCATCGCAGCATTGTTGGACGATTCGGCGATAGTCAGGTGAAACTGCTCATCCGCCTCATTGGCAACATCCTCGTCACCAGATCGCATCAATTCGACCAATGCGGCCAGCTTCTCAATCGCTTCGTCAGAAATATTGTGCGCTGCCAGTGCCGCAGCTTCGGATTCCACTAGCAATCTGGCCTCGGTTACTTCGAACGCGCTGGCCTTTGGCAAGCCTTCACTATGGCCGCGCTTATTTTCGCTGACGTAAACGCCTGACCCGGTCTTAATCTCAAGTCTGCCCACTGCCTGCAGCGCAATCTCGGCTTCTCTGATAGTTACCCTGCTAACACCCAGCTTCTCAGCCAGTTCACGCTCTCCGGGCAGACGCGTGCCGGGCGGGTAGGCCCCATCATCGATCAAACCACCAATTTGCTCGGCTACTGATTGAAAAAGTCTCTTGCTGCCCATGTGTGATTGACGCTCCACAATCGCCGGTTCAGTTCTATACCAATTCCCTAGTCGATATATTCTCGCATTGCCAGATGCGAACAACCGGTCGGCACCCTCAGGGAGAGCAAGGGCACCGACCAGCGATTAGAACTTGAAGCGAACGCCAGCAAAGTAGCGAGGTCCGTAGACGAGAACCTGACTCAGGTCGTCAGAGGCTCCTCGGAAGTCAGTTCTCGGCTCGTTGAACAAATTGATCCCTTCAACGGTGAAACGAACGTTGTCATTCAGTTGGAATGAAACCCGCGCTTCGAAAACGCCAACACTGTCAACAAACCGCAACCGACCCGGGGTCGAAACAAACTGCTGGAAGTAATCACTCCGATATTTGTAGACACCCTGGAAATCGAATGGCCCAATTTCGTAATAGGCTTGTGCCGAAAGAACGTGCTTGGAAAACCCGGGCAGGTTGCCTGGAGCAATTAGCCCATTGCTTGTCGAACGCGTCCCGTCAGATGCAACACTGGTGATGGCACCCAATACGTCATCTTCAAACTCGAAGTTCGAGTCTGCGTAGTTATAACTAATCTTGAAACCGAGTCCGTCGAGCGGCTGCGGCAGCCAGCTAAGGCGGTGTGCAGCGGTGACTTCGATGCCGTAGATTGTAGTGCTATCGTTATTCGTATCGACCGAAGTGGTAAATAGGCCCAGATTCTGTCCATTGATCGCGTAATCTTCAAAGAAACCGATCGTCTCAAAGCCGCCATTAAAGCTCTTGTAGTATGCATTAAAGGCAAGGACTGAATCGTCATTTGGGTACCATTCCAAACCAGCGTCAACGTTCCATGACAAAAGTGGTTCTGTCGATGGATTGCCGGTTGCGCTGACATTGTTGAAGCCGCCTGCAAGCGCATCCGCGACGGACAAGAATTCATCATCATCATTGAAACTAAATACGCGGCCATCACCCAAATCCGATGGGTCTGGACGCGAAAGCGAGCGATAAAGCGCTAAACGGGCAAGCAGGTCGGGTTGGATATCCGCAACCAAGTTAACACTTGGCAAAAACTCGGTGTAAGATGACTTTGTCAGGCGTCGGATCAAGTTGGAGGAATCTTCAACCAGAACAAATCCGCTTACTCCATCGTTATCCAAATCTTCGAGCTCGACGGTAAAGTCTGAGCGAAAACCCGTTGACCGAACCGATGTATTGATGACACGCAAACCAACGTTACCGCGAACCGGCAAATTGCCCCATTCACTATCGAAATCGGCTTGTACGTAACCAGCCCAAGTCCGCTCTTCGATATCAGTGTTCTGCGCTGAGAGGAAATCGCCAGTTGGGTAAATTGGCCGGCCGTCTTCATCGAATGACAGACCCGATGGATCTTCACGCTCGAGTACCCGCGCGATACACAGCGCGTCAAAAGTCGCGAATGTATTCGAAGTGCCAATCACATTCCCGTCGAGATCAATATTCGTAACAAGCGGATTATCGCCCGCGATTGAAGACAGGAATCCGCTCTCAGGGAATGCTGTACGGCATTCCTGGTTCGCCACAAACAAAGCGCCTGATCCATCTGTGTCATTGTAGGTGTTCTCGAACCGGCTCGATCCGCGAACGGCACCCGGCACATCGCGATACACTAGTTGCTGATACCGGGCTCCTGCGAGCAGGTTTGTGAAGAAGCCGTCCATCTCATAGTCGACGTCACCACGCACGGCCCAAATCTCGTTAAACCGATCCTGCTCCAGATCAGCGCGGAGACGCGGATCGTTCGCAAAAAGGGTATAGTCGGTAACATCGAAGTTTTGCGTTACGAAATTCAAGCCTCCAGAACCATTCTGGAAGATCTGAACTGCCGTTTCGATCCGGTCATCTGTGCCATTTGTCCGACCAGAGTTCGGGGTTTGATCGCTCTCGAATGCCTCTGGGAAGAACGGATTTCCATCGACATCCGTATTACCAAAGATACTTTCGCCATCTTCCGTGCGGAAGCGGATCTGCACAGCCTCTTCAATGCGCTGCGTGCGAGAATATGACGCGTCTAGCGAAACATTCAGTCGATCGGCAGGGCGGAACTCAACCGAAAGACCGCCGCCATAATATTCCTCATCTCGCTCGAGGAATTCGCTTACAGCTTCAACCCGCTGCTCGTTCGTGAATTGGCGCAACGCACCTGTTTCGGTAACGATTAGTGGTAGATCAATGCGGTTCGGGTCACCCGGGCCATCAATGCGGCGGCTTTCAGCAAAATTCAGGTCACTGCGCTGTTCTGTTTGCACGCGATTTGAATACTGAAAATCAAGGTTGATATCGACGTCTGGTGATGGCTGATATTGGATCGCGCCAAAGAAAGCATCCCGGCGCTCCTCAGTAATATTCGAGCGCAGAGCATAACTGTTGCGCGCAATGAGAAAATCGTCAGTCACAGTGCCATCGCGCAAGCCATCGATGGTCGAACCGCTCGTATCGCAATTTCCGTCGTCAAACACGCCATCACTGGTCGTAGTTGGATCAATCACACATGCCCGGACAGTACCAGAAACGCGAGCCTCTTGCTCCGGATTGCTCGAATCTACCCTTGAAAAACCGAGGGAAACGCCCAGCTCGCCGTCACCGACTTTGAACTGATCCACGTAACTTAGGGTTCCGCGATAGCCGAATTTGTTGAAGCGCTGATCAGGATCAATATCCAAGTTATCAGGGTTGATATTCAGCTTAAAGTCACCCTGGATTCTTTGCTTGGCATAATCCAGTGGCTTTAAGGTCTCCAATACGATTTGACCCGCGACACCGCCTTCGATGTAGCTTGCAGCCTGGGTCTTATAGATCCCAACTTTGCTGAAAAGCTCAGAGGGAAAGACGCTAAAGTTCACTGAGCGGTCACCGCTGCCGTTGGTAGCTGCGCGCCCATTTACAACAGTCGAGCTCAAGAATGGTCCGAGACCACGTATGGAAATCTCGGTCGCCCCGCCATTTTCACGGTGGGAACCAGCGCCGGTCAATGTCTCCAATGCCTCGCCAATTGAAAGCGCCGGCAAGTCGCCAATCTCATCAGCGGAGAGAGCGTCAAACACTTCGGTTGAGTTGCGCTTTTCTTCGATCGAATTCTGGATCGTTGCACGAATACCGGTGACCAAGATTTCATTGCCGCCCTCGGCAACTTCCTCTGCGGCTTCATCTTGCGCCAGCGCCATCGATGGCATGGCGAACGCGGCAACCGCCGTGCCAACCATCAAGCCAGACAAGAAACGTGAAGTACGAGAAGCTGCGCCCGCAGCATTACCAAAATGCATCATTCATCCCTCCCAAGGATAAGCTTTGTCGCTTGGGATAAGGACTAGTCCGGAAATGTCAACCTTTGGAGTATACCAATACTCCAGACCAACCGGGCCAATCTGTCTAACAGGATGCGATAAGGCTGCTTACTAAGGCTACAATGAAGAAAGGCCGACACTACCAAGATGGTAGGGCCGGCCCTTTTCCGATCTATAACGGCAGCTTGTGCCGCCGATTTAGACAGCGTATTCTTTAGTAGGTGAAGCTAACACCAAACTGAATTCTACGATCGGTGATGCCTTCGTAGCACAGCAGCGCACCATCGTTCACACAGGAAATATTCTGGCTAGACTTAGTCAGATTTGCGGCATCCACATTGATGTTGATCTGGTCCGTAACCGCATAGTTCACACTAGCGTTTAGCTGGCCCCTTGCTTCAACTGCGCCGCGGAAACCCAGAGGTTCAAACACGTTACCCGTACCAGGCAGATCGTCCGTTCTGAACGTGTCACGCCATGTATAACGTACCCGCGCCGACAGACCGAACTTCTCGTAAAATGCGGTCACATTGTAAGCGTGCTTTGATAGGTTCAACAAAGTCGCCGTCTCGCGTTGCACTGGGTTCACATTTGGATCAAATCCTTGCCCCGCAAAGATCGCTTGTGCTCGATCCCCTCCAATATCGGTGAAGCCGGAATTATTGCTCTCGGTTTGATACGTGTAGTTGGCCACCACACCAAAACCAGATGCCCATGCAAAGCTGCCAAGCCGATCTTCCCAATCACTCAAATTATATTGGAAAGCGACCTCGATACCTTCTTGAGTGGTTGTTCCATCGGAGTTGAATGGGGCTTCTAGGCCAACACAGACACCTACCTCGCCATTACCGAAGATGCCCGCTTCCGTAAGTGGAGAGAATATTCCGCCACCTTCGCAATCCGGACCAGTAGTGTCGCGGGTGTTAGGCGCGGTAACACCTGGGGCACCCGTTCCGCCCGGCTCATCGATGTTGACACCAAACAGACCATCACGTTCCTTGCGGAAATAGCCTACGCTAAAGACGGCTTCAGGCGCAAAGTACCAGCTTGCCGACACATCATAAGAGGTAATCTCTTCAGGTCGCAAATTGGGGTTACCGGCTTCAGCGTTACTGTTCACACCGCCCGCATCGGGGAGTTCTAGCGCAGATGATATGCTTGTGAAGCCAGGCCGATTGATTTCTTCAGAGAAGGACGCCCGCAACACAAGGCTATCTGCCACATCAAAGGCGACGTTCAACCGCGGCAAGAGGTGGCTATAGCTGCTCTCAATCGTATTGAGGGTTGGCGCACCATTCCCCAACACATTTGCAGTCGAAGAAATAGAGGTGTCGACCCAACGCACACCAGCGTTCCCGCGGAACCTGCCACCGGCAGACTCAAAGTTGAGCTGGCCATAAAGGGAATGCGTTTCCTCTTCGATGTCAAAGAAGTCACCTGCAATCGATTCGAGGCCTGATGTGAAGATCGGCCCAAGGCCTTGGGCCGCAGCCGCCGCATTGATCGCCGCCACCGTATCTTCCGGATTGGCGCCATTGCTTGGATCAAGGTGCAAAACACCTGAAACGAACAGATCGCTGCCAGTTCCCTGCCCAAAATTATCGGGGATCTCCGCAAGCAGATCTGAAATGCCGCCTGCATTCAAACTGCCAGCCAATGAGCTCGAACCGCTACGAGACGCCTGGCGGTTGTCCCTAAGGGTGGTGCGATTGCTATATCGATAGCCCGCATCAACCGAGCTAATGAACGGAATCGCTGAGTCAGTCAGATCGTATGAGGCGTCAAAACGGAAGGCATGTTCATCATTTTCCTGAACATTGGCGGAATATGTAGGAGTGCCATCCAGCACATAGTTGCTTCCATCCAACAACTGCGCCTCTGTTGGCGCAAATGGATCGGCAAAATTGATGCCGAAGGAAATGCCATCCCTCAGGTCGAATATGACCGGAATACCGTTTTCGTCTCGAAAGCTGGTACCTGCAGAATTGTTTGGAGCAATGTCCGAGTTCGGATTGATGAAGTTGAGGGTTGAAGACAGGTTTGGATTGACCGTATCTGCAGTCACACGGGAAAACTCGACGTCGATACTCAGCCGGTCACTTTCCCACTCGGCTCCGGCAATGAAGACATCGCTTGTAGTCAAACGTGAACCATTATCACTAGAGACCCGCATAAATGGCGCACCGCGCGCATTATTTCTAAAGTCATCCAGAGTCGCAAAGTCCGACGCTTGAAACGGAGTAAAAGTACCTGCGGTAACGGCTAAGATGCTGCCAAGATCTTGACCAGTCGCATCTCTTCCCAAATTGAACGTCGCAAAGTCTGTGAAGTTAACGTTGCTACCGGAGATAACAGCTCGTTCACTGCCCCTAGAACCAGTTCCAAAAATGAAATCGTCATTACTTGTACCGTTCAGACGGCTAACGTTAGAGAACTGTACCCTCGAACCTTCCAACCGCCGAGTTTGATCGGTGTAAATATAGTCGGCATAAAGCTTCAGATTATCAGTCACTTCACCCTCAACAGAGGCCGCGACATTGAATGTTTCGAAATTCTGCGTCTCTTGTACCTGGTTGAGGAACTGAACCCCGAGAAAACCGGTCGCGCCAGATGGACAGGCGGTCGACGGATTAATGAGAGCCGTACAGTCTGTCGGATTGTCACGATCAAGCCGCGGACGGAAAGCAGTGTTGGATGACTCGGTGTAACTGCCGCTAACGACAATCCCAAACTCACGCCCATCGGACGTTTCCCATTTTTTACCTAAAGCGCCTGAAAGCCTTGGCTTCAGGCCGTCAGATGAAAGACTGCTATCTTCCATTTGCGCGCGGAAGCTGATCAGAGTTTCTGACAGATCAAGCGGGCGAATGGTTTTCAGGTTAACCGTGCCACCAACAGACCCTTCAATATGTTTCGCTTCGGGTGCCTTGATAACTTCAACACCTGCGATGATTGAAGGATTCAAATCTTCAAAGTTGATGCCGCCGCGGCCATTGCCCGCGCCAACAGTGGTCACACCATTAATTTCCAAACGGTTGCTATCCGTACCACGGATTTGAACACCAGTACCAACGCCGTTTTCGCGAGTGATCTGAACACCCGTGATGTTCTCCAGAACCTCCGCAAGGTTTTGATCGGGCAACTTACCGATGTCTTCAGCTTGAATAACTTCGATCAGACTGTCTGCGTTGCGCTTTTCGTTCAACGCGCTGGCAAGCGAGCTACGAATGCCGGTCACGATAATCGCATTGCCTTCCTCGGCTGTATCAGACGCGACTTGATCGGCGTCTTGAGCCAAAGCAGCATTAGGCATAGCGAATGCCATGACTGCCGCACTGCTCATAAAGCCGGCGATTAGGCGAGAATTTTTGACAGTCGGACGACCGACTACATTTAACTTGGACATTGACCCCTCCCACAGGATTCGTTGTTGTTCTCTGCGAGATAAGTTTACTAGTCCATCTATGTCAACCTAAGATTTATACCTTTGTGGACATTTCTGTCATACCAATTGGTGGAAGGACTGCGTTGGGGCAGCGGATTGTGACAATTTTGCCGCTACCCGAGCAGCAGCTCTGCCTATGAGGGCCGACCGTAAAGCCAATGCGGCTGGAAGGGGGGCAGCTATATTTCTCTCAAGCATGCAGTCATTCCAATGACACAAAGCTTAAGGCACCAGTCTTTGGATGCCAGAAATTTTGCCATCAGCAGCTTGTTCGCTCTTTGCCATCAATTAGCGAAATGCCGACCATATCCTAACGACCCAGTTGCAGTCGTTTCAAAGCGCTACTGCAGCCGTCGGCGGCTTAGTAATGAATTTGTAGACCGGATGATTGCGCTTCAGGCCCAGCAATTGACTTTTAGGTGTGGCGCTGTTTCGAACGATGCATGACCATAAGAATTTCAAACCGGGAAGCCCGCAGACTTTGGATTAATCTGCAAGGTCTTGCGAAGGCTCCTGTTGGAAACACCAACCTGCTTGAAGTCATAAAAACACTGGGGTTCGTGCAGCTGGATAGTATTCGCAATGTGACCAGAGCTCATCACCACATCCTGTGGAGCCGCAATCAGAAATACCGTGAACCGATGATTGGGCATATGCTTGCGAAAGACCGCTCAATTTTCGAACATTTCACTCACGATGCTTCCGTTCTACCAATGGAGTATTACCCGATGTGGGGTCGGCAGTTTGCACGGTTGGGGGCACAAATCAGCCGGTCAGAATCCTACCAGAAAGCCAAGAAAGACGGCGATCATGACGCAATCAAAAAGCGTATCGAAGCTGAAGGGCCGCTGTCCACCCGAGCCTTCGAAACCAAAATCACAGGCAAAAAGGAGATGTGGGACCGGCCACCGCATAAGCGAGCACTAGATCACATGTGGTACGCAGGCGAACTGGCCACTTCTCATCGCACCAATTTCGTCAAACATTACGACCTGCAAGAGCGTGTCATTCCGCAGCGACATATGACAGCGGAGCACTCTGATGCTGACAAGATAGACTGGCTGTGCTGCGGCGCTCTAAATCGACTTGGCTTTGCTACGCCAGGAGAGATTCAACGGTTCTGGGCGGCGGTCAGTGCAGCCGAAGTGAAAACTTGGCTTGAGGGGGCTTCCGATCGACTTAAAAGCGTGGAAGTCGAAACTGCGGCGGGCGACTGGATCAGGAGTTTTGCACCCTCCAATTTGGAACAACTCTTGAATGAGGTGAGCACGCCGACATCGCGCCTTCGGATCATCAACCCGTTCGATCCTATTGCACGGGACCGCAACCGCCTCCAGCAGCTGTTTGGCTTCGATTATCGCATCGAAATCTTCGTTCCACCGGCAAAACGACAATGGGGGTACTATGTCTATCCGCTGCTGGAGGGAGATCGATTTATTGGCAGGATCGATCTTAAATCCCATCGCAAAAATGGGACGCTGGAGGTTAAGCAGCTTTGGGCAGAGAATGGCGTCAAATGGACGCAAGTGCGCGTAGAGAAACTAGATGCGGAATTGCGACGTTTGTCCCAGCTTGTCGATGCCAATACAATCGATTGGAAATGCTCGCGCGATGCACAGATCGCAAACTGAACGGACAGTCAGCTCTCCAATCCAGCTACGGCCTGGCTGCTGAAGGCAGAACGAACTGAGAAGAGCGGCGCGGCGGCTAACAACCCAATTGCCGGGCTCAATGAAATCATTCTTTATATCTATTCGAAACAATGACCCAGACCGCAAAACTGTGACCGAAGGCATTCCTGGCTTATTTGCTAGACCAATGTGTAAGCCAAAAAGCTATAGACGACCTAACCAATCAGTTCTATCGATAGACACCTTGCTGAACGGGAGAGGAAAGCAAAAGTGGCTGCAATCGAAGCACGCACTGCTGGATGGAAAGCCAAGCTGGCGCTGTTCCTTCCCGGGATATTCCTGCTCGGCTTTAACATTGGCACTGGCAGTGTAACCACGATGGCCACTGCTGGCGCGAATTACGGAATGAGCCTGCTGTGGACCGTGCTGATTTCATGCGCAGCGACCTATCTCATGATCTCAACCTACGGGCGTTATACTCTCGTCACTGGCGAAACCGCGCTTCAGGCATTTCGCAAACATATCCATCCCGCAGTAGGGATGTTCTTCATTGTCGCCTTGGGTGTTGGGGTTTGCGCCAGCGTAATGGGCGTTATGGGAATCGTTGCCGAGATCAGTTTTGAATGGTCAAAGACGTTTATCGACGGAGGGATTGACCCCCTAGTCTGGGCGGCCTTCTTTTGCGCGGTTGCTTACTTCATATTTTGGAACGGAAGCACTCAGGTTTTCGAACGTACTTTGGCCGTGATTGTTGCGATCATGGCAGCTTGCTTCGTGCTCAATTTCTTCATTTTGATGCCGCCTATCTCCGAAATGGCGGTAGGCCTGGTCCCCTCTGTTCCCGACGTTGTCGCAAATGAGACCGGCCCATTTTTGCTCATCGCATCTATGGTCGGCACAACAATTTTTTCTGGCCTGTTTATTATCCGCACAACTCTGGTGCAGGAAGCCGGTTGGACGATCGATCACGACCGGCAGCAACGCCGCGATGCCGGTTTCGCGGCGATTATGATGTTTGTTATTAGCGCATCCATAATGGCCGCAGCTGCGGGCAGCCTTTACGCAGAGGGCATCGGCTTGGACCGCGCCTCACAAATGATTGGTCTGCTCGAACCTCTGGCTGGTCCACTGGCCGTGTCTATCTTTGCCATCGGCATCATCGCAGCAGGCGTTTCATCCCAGTTTCCAAACCTGCTGATGATCCCTTGGTTGCTGTGCGATTTTCGTTCAAAGCCTCGCGACATGACGCAGTGGAAGTATCGGGCTTTCGTTGGCGCAATTTCTCTGCTCGGGCTGGTGGTGCCGCTGTTTGATGCAAGGCCAGTGCTGGTTCTGATAATATCGCAGGCCTTCAACGTAGTGCTCCTGCCTGTAACAATCGCTTGCATTATCTACCTCGGCAACCGAGCCGACCTGATGGGCGAATACCGCAATTCATCGCTCACCAACGCAGGGTTGGGTAGCATCTTCCTGTTTTCACTGCTGACGGGCTACATGGGCTTTCAAGGCCTGATGGGTTTGATCGCGGTTTAGAAGGATACCCAAAGTATGCGCGAATCTTGGCGGTGGTTTGGGCCGAATGATCCGGTTAGTCTGGAGGAGATCCGGCAGACAGGTGCCACTGATATCGTCAGTGCTTTGCATGATACCCCAATTGGCGAGGTTTGGCCGAGACAGGCAATTGCCGAACATCGCAAGCTCATCGAGGCGAACAATGTGCCGGGCTCGCAACTGCAATGGTCAGTGGTCGAGAGCATTCCCGTGCATGACAATATAAAGCTCGCGGCGCCGGGGCATGACGTCTTTGTCGACGCATGGATCGCAAGCATGGAGAACCTAGCCGCAGAGGGCATCAAAACCATCTGCTACAACTTTATGCCGGTGATCGACTGGACGCGAACCGACTTGCGATACCAGCTGCCCAATGGGGCATTTGCCTTAAGGTTCGATCAAGACCGTTTCGCTGCATTCGACCTGTTTATTCTGGAGCGAGAGGGTAGTGAGGATGATTACAGCACGGCCGAGATTGAGCGCGCAACCAGCGTCCATGCGAGCATGTCTGCTGACGAGATTGCGCAGCTAACCCAGACCATCATTGCTGGGCTTCCCGGCAAGATGACCGATGCTTATTCGCTGGCGGATTTCCGTTCCGCATTGGAGCGTTACGCCGATGTCGACCATGATACGCTGCGGACCAATCTGGTGAGTTTCTTGAGTCGCGTTCTGCCTGTCGCGGAAAAGCTCGACGTAAAACTGGCGATCCATCCAGACGATCCGCCGTGGGATATGTTTGGATTGCCGCGCGTGATCTGCACGCCCGATGATCTTGATGCCCTATTCGCCGCCGCGCCAAGCGAGTGCAACGGCATCACATTGTGCGTTGGCACTTATGGCAGCCGCCCTGACAATGACCTGCCACAGATGGCAAACGACTATCGCGCTCGGATCCACTTTGCGCACTTGCGCGGGGTCAGTCTGGATGCCAATGACCCTCGCACCTTTATCGAGGCCAGCCATCTGGATAGTGATATCGACATGGTCCGCGTCATCCGAAACCTGCTCAAAAACGAGAAAGCCACCGGCCGCGAGATATTTATCAGGCCTGATCATGGGCATTTGATGATGGGCGACGTTAGCAAGACATCGAACCCCGGCTATTCAGCGATTGGCAGGATGAAAGGGCTGGCCGAAATTCGCGGCGTGGTTCGAACACTTTCCGCAATGGATTGATCTGGCTTTCATAAAGCGCGCACATCAGGGCAGCATGATGCCTGCTGACGGTCTTCTCTTGTCAGCCCAACGCGAACTTGTCGCCACTTGGCGAAGCTCGCCCAACCGCTCGGGCTTCAGGCCAAAAGAGTTTTCCACACGGCTAATGCAGCTAAGAGTGCGGTCTTGTAAATTTGACGATCGATGAGGTTGCGTCCGGAGTTATAATGATTGTGGACGCTGGCGTGAACTGAAGCGAACTTCTGAAGAGTCCTCATTTGTCGAAACCTCAACATGGCTCGCTCTCGTCTTCGGAACGGAAGATGTGAGTTCTCCGCCCCATTGTTGAGCCAACTTCCCATCTCGCGTCGCTCAAGATTGCCTAGTTCCCTCATCGCTGCAGGATAGGATTGACGACCATCTGTGACAATCGCTTCGGCCTTGCCGTGTCGTTTCAGCGTCGTCTTGAATAAGCGCAGAGCCGCCTTCTTATCCTGTCTCTTGGTGATATAGCTCTCTAAGATCTCGTTTTTGTGCCAGCGCCATTGCCCAAAAGCCTCGCATCCGGATTATCCGTTGGCGTTTGATATTGGCTACAAACAGCGAACCAAAGCAGTGCCACCACATGCGAACGGTTTCGTGGCAGATATCATTCCCGCGCGCTGCCAAGATATCTTCGACGGTACGCAAACTCAGCGGAAAGCGAACATCCATCATTACGACCAGGCGGATAACCTCTGATGACGAATTGAAGTAGCGAAACTGACTGGCAGGTTTGCGCAATCTGGGCATGAGCATTGTCCTACCCTGTGGCGATCAATTTACCAGCCGTGCATTTGCTTTGACAGCACCTGTTAATCAGTATCCAAACGGCACTGGTGGATTGGCAACTGGAATTTTTCCGTCTGAAGGCAGCGGCGCTGGCTTTTGTTCGCGCGAATACATTTCAAGCGATGACAGCATTGGCATGCCCCATTCAGAAGTCACGTCGAGATACTCGGGATAATGTTTCGCGGCGTAATCGATCGCAATTTTATCCGCAAAATCGATTGTGTCTTCGGAGCCGAAGAAGCAGGAATACGAGCAATGCCCTTCGGTCTCGCCCATAAGCATCCACGGCAGCCACGGCGTTGTGCGCATCCAGCTTCCGCGCGCAGTGATACTGGTGAGCTCAGGGTTCTGAACTTCATCCCAATCAAGCGCATAAAGAAAATTCTCGGTGACTTGGTTGAATTTTGAACCACTTTCCCGAGGCCACTTATCCGGTTGTAGAGCTGCTGGATAGTAGAGATTGATCCGCGATGCGAGAGACAGTTCATTGTTGCGCCGTTCCCAATCCAGCAGGAATGGGCGCTTGGGAACTGGAGTTGCATTCAGGCCGCCATAAGTCGGCGGCTGATAGTAATAATCTGTTATAGTGTGGTTGAAGGCCGGGTTGGCGATTGGAACCACGCGGACTTTCTCATCAAAATAGGGATTGTGCCATTCCTCAAGGATCTCGCCTGTCTTCAGGTCGGTATAAAACCCAATCTCGTTGAGAACTTTGCGATAACCAGGGTCCTCACCAGGCAAAGACGGCAGCAATTTGGCAGCGGAAAATCCAGTGAACCCGAACAAATCGCGAATCTTCTCGCCTGGCCTTACCCCATGCACAATTCCTTTGAACCAACCGAACTTGGTCGATTTCATATCAGTATTGCCATTGATCTTGGCGGCAATCTCGCGATTGCCGGCCGTGGTTGTTAAGTCATAAGGACCACTTCTCAGGTCCCTTATGACCCCGTCGCCATTTCGTGCCGGTCTTGCACCTGCAGAGGCTGCATTGGTTGTTGCTAGGGCTGGTGCGCACCCCATTACTAGAGCAGATGCTCCTGCAGCGCCTGCTGCAACGAAATTGCGACGGTTCATAATTTACTCCGTTTAAGCCAAACTTGTCTTAGTAATCGAAGGTAATTGTTGCGCCCAGACGGCGGCGGTTGCCGGCGCTTGGAACATATACTGAGAAGAAAGGTGAGCCCCCGATATAGAACGAGTTCGAGACATATTTCTTATCAAATAGGTTTTTGCCCCAGATCGAGAAAGACCAACGATCGGCGCGGACGCCGAGACGAGCATTGGTAAGCATGCGTGGTTCAATCGTCGCCACATTGATCTCGGACGCGAATTGCTTGGACTGCCCGGCAACATCGACCCGGCCAAAGAAGTCCAGAGAGTCCGATACCGGAGCTTCGTACGCAGCACCGACATTCCATTGAAGTTTCGATGTGCGTTGAATGTCGTTTCCACCAACATCACCGTTAGCGTTACAAACCAATCCATCGCCGCAAAGGTTAGCCCTTAATATGCGGCTTGAAATGGTGTCTTCATCATAAGTCGCATCGATATAGGCGAGCCCCGCATTGAGGAATAGACCCTCGACTGGTTCTACCGTTCCATCAATCTCGATACCCTTGATAGACGCGCCACCAAGGTTCTGGGTGATTAAGGTGGTGGTCTGCGAAGCACCAGTTGGCGCCACAGAAAGCTGGAGGTCGCCCCAATCGATATAGAAGGCCGCAACATTGAGCGTGGCCAACCCATTCATAAAACTGTTCTTTATGCCAATCTCGTAAGTCCAGTTTGTATCTGGGCCATAGAATTGCTCGTCAGCAATCAGCGGTGCGCCACCGGGCAAGTTGGAGTTGTTGATACCACCCGATTTGATGCCTTTCGCAACAGAAGCATACAACAAATTGTCATCAGACAACTTGAACGAGACATTTGCTCGAGGCGTAAAGTACTTGTCCGAAAACAAATACGGATCAGGCGAAGTCAGATCGATTTGCGTCTTCTCTTCGTCCGTGTACCGTCCTTCAAGTTCGAAAATCAGGCGTTCTTCCATCAACGGGATGGAAATGCGTCCGAAAATTGCCTTAGTTTTCGTGTTCGTGAACGTGTCTGAAGGTGTCGCAAATGACGGGATCGAAGTGATCGGTGCGGTCACTGGAGCGCTGTATACCGCGCCAGTGCTGAAGTCCTGATCATCACCATCCTGCAAGAAGCCGCCGACCATAACATAAATTCCGCTATCACTTTCGTAATCGAGACGGATCTCATGTGAATCATAGACATACGAGCCGACCGGATTAATGCTCCAGCTCCAAACCGTTGCGCCGCCGAAGAAAACTCCATTGATCGGATCGCGCGTACTTTGGCCTGCTGAGAATACATTGCCAGATGAACGACCGAACAGATAATTTGCAGTGATCTGGTCAGTAAGTTCCAAGGATACATTGGTGCGATAAATATCTGACTCAGATTCCAGGCCATAAGACACCGGATCGATCACATAACCCGATGGGAAATCTGAGGGTGCGCCAGCCGGGATCGTCGGGTCAACGGAGATTTCACCGCAAAAAAGCTGATTCTCAACCAAAGCGGGCTCGAACGAGAATGTTGCGAAACTGAAGGCTAAGCCACCGACACTACAATTGAAGTCACCCGAACCGCGTTCAAGTCGATATTGCGCGCGCGATTCAGAAGAAATATCAAATTTGTAGTAATCAAAATCGACAGTTAGCGCATCAAATGGGCTAAAACTGGCGCCGATCGAAAATGCCTGGTTATCATAGCCACCTATGCGACCATTGGTGCCAGGGCTAACCGCAATGGGATTTGGCCAATTGTTCTTCCAATCCCCATCATATTCGGAAATCCCAAGCGCCAGCCGCATAGAAAATCGGTCTTCAATTACCGGCACACTGAGCTTGCCCGAAATATCCAAACCTTTGTATTGAGACACCTCTATTTCGGCACTAGCAGTTACTTCTGTCAAACTGCGCTTGGTCGTCACATAATTAATCGCACCAGCAAAAGCGTTGGCACCGTAAAGAGCGCTCTGTGGTCCTTTTACGACCTCGATGCGTTCTAAATTGGTTGAGCCAATATCTACCGCATATTGACGCGGAATATAGATTCCATCGATAAAAGTCGAAACGTTCTGCTCCAGATTATTGACCGAAAATTGGGTTGCGCCGCGAATCGTCGGCGTACCGAAGCCACCATTGGAAAAATCTTCAAACACCAGCCCTGGTGTTTGCATCGCTACATCTTCCAACTCGCTAATTGAGCGGCGCTGGATCGCTTCAGAATCAAAAGCTGTAATCGCAACAGGAACATCCTGGATCGATTCCTCGATCTTACGGGCGGTTACGATAATAGTGTTTTCGGTGGCCTCTTCCGCGCCGCCTTCTGATCCCTGCGCAAGAGCAGAGTTTACTGGTACTGCCAGAATAGCTGGCACAGCCGTGGTTGCGAGCGCTCGCAAAACAGTAGTCCTCATTTTCGCCTCCGTGTGTTCTTTCTCATTCCTCGCTCAAGGGAATATCAAGGGGCACGAGACATACTTGCATTGATGAACGGACTCACCGCTCTGCGGGGAGAAAGTACCTGCTGCTAGGCTGGCGGCGTCTCAAAATCGCTGAAATTCTGCCAATCTCTGCTCACGAATTTCTCGTCGATCAATGTGCGCAAGTAACATTTTCCATCTCGGAACCAGTGCCAAACCCGCGCCCGGTTCTCGACCGCCTTGTCCACTTGGATCATTTCATAGAGATACAAGCCCTCTTCGCCTTTCCGGACCCAGTTCAGGCATTGCGAAAGGTGCTGGTCATCGGGCTGCATTGGCGCAGCCCAACCCTTGATAAGATCGTTATCAAACCAGATACGGCCATCTTTGTAATTGGCGGGAAATTCCCGAAAATCTGTTTTCCCATCTTCCCAGAAATAGTAATTTGTTTGATGGTAGTCGTCTGGCTTGCCGTCTTCGGGAATCCGGCAGATTAGGCGAGATTTATGCTCATCCACCTTCTCGCCCGTGGTAGCATCATAGTAGCGATAAACGCCTTCCCACACGCCTTCATTGGCAGCGAGTAGAGGCATGTTTTCGCGAATTTCCTGAGGTGTCGCCATGCTATTTCTCCTAATAAGACTGATCTAGGTTGTTCAAGTCGATGAACCGACTTCGAAGCCTTTGCTTAGTGGCGCAGAGGCAAAAATGAGGATGTCGGCAAGCTGGCCTTGTTCGTTGATCTCGAAGAAGTTGCAGTTCGACATGTGGGTTTCTTCGCCTTCATCATCGATCAGCGAAATGTTGAAACGCACAGCCAGCCTCCGATCCTCAACATCTGCTGACGCGACAAAGTCGCGAAAATGGATTGATGGGAAGCTGTCGATGAAGTCCTTCAAATGCGCCCGCAGAGCAACTTCCCCAGTGTAAGTGAAATTACTGCTCGGAATGCGCATCTCGCAATTAGGAGTAATGTTGGCCATTACGCCGTCCAAATCATGGGCGTTCAGCCGCAGAAAAAAGCGATCAATTCCAGCGGCCAGTATTTCATTGCGGGTCAGTGTCATTGGAAAGTTCCCGTTTGAGTTTTGTGACCAGATCGATGACATCGGCCAACATTGTCCTATCGGTGCTACCTTCGGCCAAACCAAATAATTCCTCCGCCCGACTGGGCAGGTTTGCAATTTCGAAACAAAATGCAACTTTGTCTATCTGTGCGCCGCGCGACATAGGCCGACTTGGCGACCCGTAGGGCGCATCGACAGTTTGCCGATAGATAGACCCATTATGCAAACTCACAACGATGTCTTGAGGACCCAGCGCATTGGGGTTGGTATTGTCATCCAGAATGACTGTAACCTTCGCGGCGTCAAGTTCAGCTTGTTTGGCGGAAAAATGCTCGTTGTTGAAACGGCGCGGGTCAATACGACCTCGGCGAACCATCTCCGGCGCTACAAATTCAAGACATAGTCTGGCGTAACCAGGCTTCATGTCTGCCGTCCATGGACGCCCGACCAACAATGCAATCAGCGGCGGCACGTGGATTTCCAAATCTGCGATGTCGTCCATCCCAAAACCGTGCTGTTGCTGCAGGTCAATAAGGGCGGTCAGGGTGGCCTGGGTTGCGCGTCCTGCAGGGAACGGTTTGTGCGCGACTTCACAGATTTTCCATGGATTGCCCCATGCAGCCATATGCGGTTCTAGATCCGCACCATCTTCTATCAGCGTAAAATAGCCGAATTTGCCGTCGATTACATCGTGGGGCGCTGTCACACCAGCCTCGACAAGGTCTGCCGCTGTGAGCGCAGCCCGCGCGGCAATGCCAATTTGCAACGGCAATGCCTCAGATCCTTCCCAATGAGCTTGCATCGTTCCCGATACTTGACTGTATGCCATACCCAGCAAATTGGTTAGCTGCGCCTCATCAAAGCCGCGCAACCTGCCAATTGCCATCGCAGCCCCCATCAGACCAGCGCATGATGGCCGGAAAAACTTGGGCTGAGATTGAGAGCCTGCACCAAAAAACACCCCAGTTTCCACGCCGATTGTCAGCGCCATTAGCGCATCATCCAAGCGAACCCCCGAGGCCTCACTTTCCGAAACGATCGCAGCCACCGATACACACAGCGCGATCACAACCGATGGCTCGTGAAGACCATCCCATTCCAGACAATGGATCTGAAAACCATTTACGAGGGCCGCCGAATGGGGTGTCATGGCAAGGCCTGGCCGGCCAAGTATTCGGCATGTACCAGAAGCTCCACCCTGCCATCCAGCAGCAGCGGCGGTGATGTTGTCGCTTGCTTCGTTACAGGTACCAGCCACGCCAACGGCCAAGGTATCGAGCAAGAAGGTCCGAGCTGCATCTAGTGCAGGTGCGGGAAGATCGCTGGTTTGCAAAGCTGCCACACGGGCAATCAGGCGCCCTGTTGTTGGGCCTATTTCGCGTGACGCGATACCTGATAGTGGCTTCGACATGGCTATCAAACTAGGCGGCTAATGCAGTTTGTTCAGCACTGGCGATGCGATTCACCGCTGCACGATCAAACGAACAATCTATTCCATTCCGCTAAGGATAGTGTTGATCAGGAAACTGTTATCCCACTTTTCTTCGCCGGTCGGATTGTTACCGGTCCGCATCACGATAATATTGGCTGATGGGACGATATAGATAACCTGACTGCCACTGCCGTCGAAGAGGTAAACGTCTTCTGCCAGATAAGGTTGGCTATGAAAGATCCCAGGAATAGGGCTGTCAGGCCCAAGAAAACCGCGATCTTCAGAATAAGGGTAGCCCAGCCACACTCCCAAGCCGTAATGCTGGTTGAACTTTGATGGTTGCCGCATTTGCTGCACAAACCCAGCAGGCAATATTTGCTCCCCATCCACAGCACCCTGATCAAGCAGTAGACGAGCGAGTTTCAGATATGTCTCAGCCATAAAGAACATACAACAACCCGAATGAGCTTTACCGCTAGGGCGATTTAACCAAGCTTCTCCTCCGGCAGCTCCAATAGGGGCTAGTATCTCCTCGCCCAGAAAATTCTCGTAAGGTTTCCCGGTCGCTCGTTCGATGATTATTGCAACCAGGTCACCTGTTGCATTGCTATAAGAGTAGCGTGTCGCAGGTGCGTCGGTCAGCGGGTACTGTTCGATGATATATTGTTCGTGATAGGGATCAATGTAGGCCCGCATTAATGGTCCCATTGGATCCAATTCGAAAGACTGTTCCAGCAGACCCGTCTGCATCAACAATACGTCCCTGATCGTGATCGATGCCTTGTCGGTCCCGCGCCATTCTAAGATGAAATCCGCTACGCTTTGATCCAAATCAGTGATGTAACCTAGCGCAATTGCGCGCCCAACCGCGATCGAAGCAATGGGTTTCGATAATGATTTTGATGGCAACAGCGTGTCAGTTTGATTGGTATCAAAATAGTCCTCGGCCACAATCGCTCCGTCATCCCAAACGAGCAGCGAAGAACTGTTCATCTTTGCGGCGTAATCGCGTGCCTCACCTAAAGCATTTTCATCAATCCGCGATTTTTTTGAACGCGGCAAAGCGACAGGCTTCTCCGATCCCGGGACCGGTCCAATTATGTCATAGTCAATGCGGCCGCGTGATTCGGCTAACTGCGTCACGCGCTTTTGATAAAGGACTTCGGCGAAAGCTGGCCGATCGTGCCAAGACGCGCTGGCCACCTCCGACTGGGTTGAGGCAGCAGCGCATCCTGATAACAAAGCTGCCGGGCCAACCATTAAGGCGAATTTCGCTGATCCTGACTTCATGATCCCGCGATCTCACCCAATGTGTCAAAATATCCTCGCTCGGTTTCACCGCCGGCCTGCTCATGCGCACGCTTGAGAGTCAGATAATGCATACGGGTCAGTAAATCCTGACGTCTTTTGTCGCGCTGCCCAAGGACGTCACCGACCGGTTTGAACGCGTCAATCGCATCCGTTTCCAAGGCACCATTTTCGGCGAGCAATAGCTCCATTGTTTCCATCCGGTCGCGCATAACCGAAAGCTCGCTGGCCAATGTCATTATCATCGACATGGCCTCGTCCATTCCTTCGACTTCGAAGAATGTCGGCCTTTTCCCTTTGGAGAATTGCGGCAAACCCGTTTCCGTAATTTCGTTCTGATCCATCATGCTGGCTTCCTCGCAATCAAAACTTCCCAACCACCACCGGGCGCATATTCGCCTGCCACAAATTCGCGATCTTCCGCTTCAACTGGTGGCAAGCCCATTTGTTCGACCATAGCCATTGGCGCATTATCGAACTTCACAGTGCCCTTGGGAAAGCCGGCATCGATAGCAAGCTGGACTTGGTCGACTTCGCGCATCGCACCCCAAAACGGTTCGTTGTTATAGTAGGTCTCATTATCGATGATGAATTGCATAAATGGGCCCATTTTCTCAAACGGAGGAAGATCGGCGTGGATCATAATTCCGCCCGATTTCAGCAGTCGGAAGCATTCATTGAACACTTCGGGCATCGCCTTGCCGCTGGTTTCGTGGAGTAGGATATGGCTGACAATCAGATCAAAACTGCCCCCCTCAAAGTCTGTTGCCTCCGCGTTTTGCTGAGCAAAATTGACTTCGCAGCCCATCGCAGCAGCGCGCGCATGAGCGTAACGAACACATGGTCCTGCGACATCGATTCCGGTCACATTGGCTTCGGGAAATTCTTGCTTAAAGGGTAGAGTAGAGTGGCCCACCGTGCATCCTAGGTCGAGAATGTCCTGCGGTGAAAAATCGGGAAAGTGCCGTTTGACATAGTTACAAACTGACCGACCCATATCGTCATTGTCCGGCCCCATCATTCCCATCGAATACAAGAAAACCCCGCGATCATAGAGTGCGCCCATTGACGCATCTTCCGCTTCGGTTTGACTGGCATAACCACCGGGCATGCAATGAATATCGATTGCAGTCACATAGCGCGGTACATCAAAGTCTTCCGGAAGGTCCAACGTGCCTTGCGCCTGCTCAGAAAGCGATCTGGCCCGATCGTTCAAGGCCTGCTGCGCCTTGACCAAAGGTTCTCGCACCGAATCCCATATCATCTCCTGCGCGATCCGATTTGTGGATGCGTAGGCTTGAAAATAAGGATCGATAACCATCGCCTTGCGAATGTCTCTGCGATCTTCCGGATTTCGACCATGTTCCTTTTTGAACGCCTGTGACGCCCTGCCTTCAAACACCGGTGTAAGGCCGGGAAGCAGGCTGTTTTGGGTGAAGCGTTTCAACGATTGCGAGAAGTGCTGGCGCATCAATTCGTCATGGTCGCCGATCACCAAAAGTTCGTGGCCATTCTGCTCGATAACCGGGGTATCCAAATCAACTGCCCTCCTTAAAGCACAGGCGTCTAGTGACCCACGCCTTTGTGCGAAGCATAGAGAATAAACTCAGATACCATTTCATGCCCAAAAAATTGAACTGTTTAATCGACAGGCGGTCACACAGAAGCACGAATATCGAAGCGGGGCGGTTTCCACATATCAATCAAGCTTGGAAATTGGTCGATGGTACCACGGATACCATTGTGTTGGGAGGTAAGAGCCTTGGTCGAGAATGACGAATCCGGCGACGCGGCACTGGCGGCACAGCATGCGGTGCGCCAACGCTGGATCGCTTACACCTGGGCAATCGTGTTCTTGCTACATAACATCGTCAACACGCTAATGCCGCGGACGGACAAGGCGCTGCCTATGCGCGAAACCTTGCGGGGTTATCATTACGCGATTGGCACATTGCTCGCTATTCTCAGCGTGATCTTGTTCGTCCAGTATTGGAAGAGCCGGCAAAGGCCTGTTAATCGGTCTCTCCCAGCTCTGGCAAATCAGTGGTCTTTCTCTTTGACCATGGTGACCTTAGCGTTGATGATAATCGCCCCGTTTCTGGGCGTGTTATCAGCTTGGGCCGACGGGTTAATCGTCCACATGGGCCCTTTGCCCGGGTTTCCTTCGCTAATGGAAGAGAACCGCTCGGTTTGGCTGTTTTCGGGATATTTCCACGCTGCCATCGGTTTCGCTTTGCTCTTCACAATGCTAGCGACTTTGATTTCTGCCGCCTATTTTTTGTTTCGTTATGGTCACGGCCTATTCGCGGCATTTCTGCCCGGTTTTGGCCTCTACACGCTGTTTTCCGGCGCGGTTGCCGTCTATGCGGCCTTTACCTTCTCGGGTCCTGAAAAGGGGCCAGCAGTCGTCCTGATGTTTGTTGCAGTCTTGTTGAGTGTTTGGGGCATCGCGCGGATTATCAAGCGTCAGCCTGACCGCGGCGGACCGCGCTTCTCTGGCAGATCAGGCTTTGGAGCGGTTGCAGGCATTACTATGCTCTTGCCGATTGGGCTCGGTTTCTACGGGCCATACGCTCTATTTCGAGTGAGTCCGTTTCAAACAGGCCAGATCACCGAGGCTCCACATGGTATCACGTCCCACGAAGCGCCCATCGTAACAGTGCAAGTCACTCCTGAGACTGATCTCGAACGGCAAGTGCGCGAAGAGAATTTCAAATGGTGCGGCTTTTGTCACACATTTAAGAAGAATGAAAAGCATCTGGCTGGACCAAACCTTTACGCGATTTTCGGACAGGAAATCGGGCGAGTCCCCAACTTCTCTTTCACCGACAATTTCGCCGCGCACGGTAGTCGCGGAGAGGTATGGACCGACGATGCCATGCACCAACTTCTGCAGGACCCGGACGCATTGGCGCCTGGGACAACCATGGTAGTATCATCTGGAAATATGCCTGATTTTGATCGCCGCGCTGCGCTCATCAACATCCTAAAGAAGGAAACTATGGGCGAATGGGTCGAGCGGGTTGATGCATTGGATCAAGATCCGTCTAAAGAAGGGGCACCCACACCTTGAATTTGGCTGAGTTTCGAAACGGCGGGAAGAGCTTATTCGCTGGCATGATAGGTGTCGCAACAGGCGCGTCACCCATCCCATTTAACGTGCTACCGATAGTTATCGGACCAATTCATTACGCAATGGGCTGGTCATTTGTTGAAATCAGCATCGGGATAACGATTTATGGGATGGTCGGAGCTTTTCTTGCGCCAGCAATAGGAGCGTTGGCAGACAGGATCGGTGTGCGCCCGGTTGCGATGGCCGCACTTACAGGCTTTGGCCTGGCTTTCTCACTCATGTACTTTGTGCCGCAAAACATCGGCGTGTTTTACGCCATATGGGCTCTAATTGGGATGCTTGGTATAGGCTCGACCCCGGTGACGTGGAGCCGTACAATCAACATGTGGTTCTACGAAAATAGAGGATTGGCTCTGGGCATTTTGCTGCTTGGCACTAGTTTGGCTGGTTTGATCGTACCCCCATTGGCCAATGCGGTTTTGGAATCATTTGATTGGCGAGCGGTGTTTCCTGCTTTGGCGATGTTACCGCTATTTGTCGGACTACCGATCGCCTTTTTCCTGTTTCGCGATCCATTGCCCCATGAACGACCAGCCAAGAACAATTCGCAAAGCGGTGATTTAACTGGGATGAGCCTTTCTGGCGCGCTCAAGAGTTATCGCTTTTGGGTATTGTTCGTCTCCATAATGCTGATCGCCTTGGCCTATGGTGGGGCGCATATCCATATGGTTCAGATCGTGCAAATGCACGGCCTGACGCCCGGAGACGCTGCTTTGGTGATGAGCGTGGTTGCTGCTGGAATTTTCTCTGGCCGGATTATCGTGGGCCTCTTGTTTGATGTGTTTTGGGCTCCAGCGATCGCCGCGCCGGTGCTCATGCTGCCTGTTGGGGCATGTTGGCTTTTAATTGGTGGCTCCACTCCAGAAACGCTGATTTTTGTGGCAGCCTATCTTCTTGGATTTGCAGCTGGAGCAGAAAGTGACATGATCGCTTACCTCGCATCACGCTATTTCGGAATGGTGTCTTACGGGCGGATTTATGGATTCCTATACGCCCCATTTGGTATTTTCTCGTCCATCTCACCAGTATTATATGGCTATGTAAGGGACACGACAGGCAGCTATGATCAAATGCTGATAATCGCCGCTGGTCTGTTTGTTGGCGGCAGTGTTATACTACTTACGCTGGGCAGGTACCCCGACTGGAACCAACAGAAAGCAGGAGTTGGACAATGAAACGGGAAGACATAGCACCGCCTTATACCGCTGTTACTCAGCATGCTGTTTTCCCGCAGCCCAAACACAATGATGCTGCGCGGTTTAATTTCCTCGCCAATTTCAATCGCTATATGGCGACCGTTCTGGGGCCCGGAAACAAGCTCGCCTATGACCAAAGGGTCTTGCCTGAATTTGTGAAAGAAAACGGTCGCAAACCCGAGCATCGTTCTGAAATCCGTACGGCCATGAACCAAAATTCATGGCACCGTGCATGGTCTGCACTAAAGCGCAATTCGATGGAAATTCGTCAGCAAACTGGCCGTGCCATGGTGCTGCGCCAAATCGACGAACTGATTGACAAGGTGGAGCAAATAAACCGCGGCACCAATTTGCTGTCGCTCGACCCAGAGATGAGCATTCCAAGCTATCAATCTGCGGTCGATATCCATTGTATGCCCGGCAGCTATCATGGAGAGGAATGCGAAAACGACATTTCCGCTGGCGCCAATTATGATTGCGGCATCTTCGCCACCACAGCTGGTGGTATCGGCGCGCTTTCCGATGGAGGCGGCCAAGCTCTGGTCAAATGGATTAAAGAGCAGCGACCAGGTTGGACACCGCGCCGAATGCTCGATATTGGCTGCACCATCGGCCACAATTTGGTTCCCTTGGCACTGGCGTTTCCTGAATGTGAATTCGTAGCGATTGATGTTGCCAGCCCCGTGCTACGCTATGGCCATGCACGGGCACGTGCGCTGGGCGCGGACAATATTCACTTCATCCAATGTAATGCAGAAGACCTTTCAGCATGGCCAGACGAGCATTTCGACTGGGTCCAGACCACGATGTTCCTGCATGAAACCAGTGCAAAATCCCTACCGAGGATAATCAACGAAGGTTTCCGCGTGTTGGCCCCTGACGGACTGATGTTCCATCTTGAACAGCCCGCATACACGCCGGAAATGCCCTTGTATGAGCAGTTCATCAGAGATTGGGATGCCTATAACAATAACGAACCTTATTGGTCCGCCATGCATGCGCTCGACCTCAATCAAGTGATGGTGGAAGCCGGTTTCAAGCGCGGCGCCTTGTTCGAAGCTCATGTCAAAGCAGTGGTTGATCGGGAGGTTTTCCCCGCAACCTCTGACGAAGGCGAGACGGAGGATCACGGACGCGCTGCAGCATGGCACGCATTTGGTGCCTGGAAAGAAGCGATCTAGCTGATGGATCGACGCCAATTTCTTGCAGCCAATGCCGTTGTTGGCGCTGCTGCAGCCATTCCGACAAGCGCAATAGCCCATCCGAAGGAAAGGCCTAGCGTGATGCCCGCGAACCCCGGGATCGATCGCGATCGCGCGTCCGGCATCATGCGCCGGATGTCGCTCGATGCGCTGGTTGTTAGCCGGGTCGAGAATGTCCGCTATGCGACAGGAGCCGTTCCAATTACCACCAAGCTGGGGTTTTATGATGCGAGTTTTGCAGTCGTCCCAGCTGACCCGGCCCAGCCAGTAGGATTGCTGGTTTTTCAGTTTCCTTATTACTTTTCTATCGCAGACACCGGCCTTAACCAAGGGGTCCAGCCGGTTTTGGTCGCATCCGGCCCGACAAGCGAGCCGGTGATCTTTGCAGACGGTCCCCATTCTAAAGCGACAATGCGGGAGATGAAGCGGCGCTCAGCAACATTTGAAGCCGGAACTATTCATCCTGACTTCCCCACTGCATTGGGCGCAACCCTGCCGTCGCGCCTCTTGCGGTCTGGAACTATCGGGTTTGACACGCTGGAAGCGATGCAACTCATTCAGCAGGCAGCACCCGGCGCAAACCTCGTGTCGGGCGAGAGCACTATTCGGCACATGCGGCTCATAAAAACCGCTTGGGAAGTGGATGCCATGAGCCACGCAGCCCAAGTCAATCGGGAAGCGTGCCACAGGGCGGTGCGATCTGTCCGCCTTGGCGACACAATTTCAGCAGTCCAGGCATCTTATGGCAAACATGCTGCAGCCCTTGGCAGCCAGCCTGTATTCATGGTTGTCGATGGGGTTGTAGCTGAGAATGTTACTGAGCCTGTACGCGATGGCACAACCTTCCTGATCGATGGCGTGAGCTCGCGCTATGGCTATTACGGGGATTACGGACGGACCGTGTTTCTGGGTGAGCCGCGCAAAGAAATCGCTGGCAAGGCTAGGGCGATCGGCAAGGCTTGGTCACAATTGAGCAGCGAGCTAAAACCCGGCTTGAAATTCAGCGAAATTTCTGCTCGAGGGACGGCTATATTGCACTCCATAGAACCGTCAATAGCCGTGCCGTTTGGTCCTCATTCGGTTGGTTTGCGGCACACCGAGCAACCGTTCACCGGGTTCGATGGTGGGCCGCTCGACATAGCGCTAGAGCCTGGGATGATCATCAGCGTCGATTGCCCGCTGATGCAGGCCACCGACCAAGGCACCGTGCATCTAGAAGACCTCATGTTGATTACCGCCAACGGCAGCAGACCTATTCATGCCGTCGACGACCAGATCATTGTTATCTGATGACCACAAGAAGATGGATCAATTGTAATGAACAACATTGACGAACCGATAGATTGGGTTTCGCGCAGCGGACGCAGAGCAAAAGGCAAGCGCCCGGACTATTTTGAAGATCCAGCGTTAGATCGCCTCTATTCCGTGGTCATGGCTTTGGTCGGCGAAGTGTCCGTTCTGCGCGAACGCAATGACACGCTTGAGCGCGTGCTAGAGGGAAGCGGCAATCTTAAGCGACATGAAATCGAGAATTTTGCACCCGATCGCGAGGCCGGGTTCGAACGCGGATTGGCAACGCGCGAATATATCGCTCGGGTCATGCGCGGCTTCCAACAAGAGGTGGAAGCAATGCAAGCAGAAGATCCGCCAATCGAAGAATGGATCAAGCGGTTAGCCAACAATTAAGGCGCGGCATTTCCCAATTCGATCAGCTCCAGCAACTCGCCCGCCGGACCTACGACCGTGCCGGTCCTTCTGCCATCATACAACGGACCCTCGATTGGCTGCGGCTCGGCAATCCACTCCACATCCAATTCAGCAAAATCGCGCACGGCCAACGTGACCATAGCATTGCCCGGTGGCAGAGTACCTGCGCGATGGCTTCGGTGTGTGGCGGCGGCAGGATAGGTGTCTATCTCCACAATCGGCATGCGATCTTGCTGGATCATCGTTAAGGTCGATTGTGTGCCTTTTGGCTGACCAAATGCGCGATTGATCATGGTGTATTCGATCACATGCGTTTCGCCTTCATCCAGCTGCAACGCATTTGCATACCACTTAACCGCTGCCTCCCTGTCTGGCGCGGCCAGCACTGCGATAAACATATGATCGAAGTCAGCATTGGCCTTCGGCAAGTCTGTGGTGGGTGTGTCTTGGTGGACTTCGTTCAAATAGACCATCTCTTGACCCGGTCCAAACACCTGCATCGGGACAAAATAGGCAAGACCGGCGATCTCGCGGGGTGGACCGACAATCTCGAACGCCGATCCTTCCAGTTTTTTGGGCCAATCAAACGCGCCCAGTGATGTATGTTCAAACGCAGCCCAGCCAAATGTGGTCGTCGGAACAAAGTCGCTCGGCAATTCGTTTTCAATCAAGCGCAGAAAACATGGCGCGCCCGAGACATGCCGCAACATTGCGGATGGCTTGCCTGCCATCACAGGCGTGCCCCATAAATTACAAAGGCATTTGCTGACCGGCGATCTATCAACCAGTGCCATGCCAAGAACGTCGCGATAAGCACTGATCCCAACCTCGATATCGGGGACGATTATCGTGCCGCATTTAATCCGTCCATGACGTTCGAAATGGGGGTCAGTTTGCGCGCTGCTGCTGGGGCTCAATGCATTTCCTCGCCGCCTGAGACATTGAGGGCTTCGCCAGTCACGAAGACCGCATCTTCTGAGGCCAACCATGCGCATGCCGCCGCCGTGTCCGATGGAAGACCTGGTCGGCCAAGCGGTATCCGTTCTCGCATTGCGCCGAGGTAGGCATCGACATCTTCAAAGCCGAGCAATTCAGAGAAATAGGCATTTTGCCGTTCGCCTAGCCCCGTTGTGACGTGGTTGGGGCAGACCGCATTGACGCGAATCTTATGCTCGGCCAGTTCAACCGCATTGGAGCGGGTTAACCCGATCATCCCGTGCTTGCTGCTGGTGTAGGGTGCCATATGCGGAAAACCGCTTTTGGCAGCTTGGCTGGCGATATTGATGATCGAACCGCCAGTGCCATCTGCGACCATCTTGCGCGCAGCATATTTGCTACACCGAAATGCGCCACCCAGATTGACCTCTAGAACCGCTGACCATTCATCATCTTCGGTCTCGATCAACGGCTTCATAATGTAACCAATCCCCGCATTGTTTACGAGAATATCGACACTGCCGAAACGGTCATGCGCTTGTTCGATTATGGCTTTGCAATCGGCATCCTTGGTCACATCGCATGCGATAACCGCAACATCACCGCCATGTTGCGCCGCAGTATTTTTCAGTTCGGCCGCGATCTGCTCCATGTCATCGGTGTTTCCGATGTCGCGCGCGTCCATATGCTGTTGGGGCACGCCAAGATCGGACACAACACAATTGGCCCCTTCCTGCGCAAAGCGCTGCAAGATGGCTTGTCCCAACCCTTTTGGCCGTCCCGATCCGGTAACAATGACGGTCTTTCCGCTATAGCGACCCATCAGATCGATTCCGTCATGATGAAGGTCGGATTGTCAGCAAACTCTTGGAATTCAGCGGCAATTTTCTGAGCTGCTTGAGTCGAGGCCTCCTTGAGAAAGGGGTCAACATCGCTGACCTCGATGGTTTCAATGTAACTGTAAGGCGCATCTTCTCCGGTTCCCAAGAGGCCAGTGGTACGCAGCACTCTAAAATCGTTAACTGCGGCCATGGCTCTTACTGCAGGAATGTCCGATGTTCGCGCCCATTCTTCGTAGGCGTCAGGACTGGCATCCTCTTTGAGGTTGAAAAGCACAATTACCCGCATCTTGCTCGATCCCTATTTATCAGGTCGTAAGCATGAAGGCATCTGTCTGGCATTGCACTTCTTTCGCAGCAGATCACCGCAGCATGGACACACGAACCAGCGACCTGTCAGCTTACGCCCGCTTCAATCAACGACTTCAATTTGAGCAATAGAGTGGCCTCAATCAGCCAGCAATTTTGATCATCTCAGCTTTGGGGCACTTCGGTCAATGCCGAAAATCACATTGACCGATTAGGGAGAAACCATTTTCCGGCCAATAGAACAATTGCGTATTAACCAGCCGCATTCTGCATTAAACGGATCGAATTTTTATGTTCTCAAAGTTTCGCTGAAAGGTCGTTTAAATGGGTGAGAGCGATGCCTTAAACAATGGCACAAACTGTCTTGAGCTCTAAGTAGTTTTCCAAGGCTGCCTGCCCGCTATCGCGGCCCCAGCCGGACTGCTTAACTCCGCCAATCGGAAGCGATGGATCATACATGGCATGGCTGTTGATCCAGACAGTGCCCGCTTGCAGCCGATTGGCGATACGCACTCCATTGGACAAGCCTTCGGTCCAAATACCAGCTGCCAATCCGTAGTTTGAATTGTTAGCTGCTGCGATGACTTCATCGACATCGTCAAACCGGCTGGCGACCAGCACTGGGCCAAAGATTTCTTCACGTACTACGCGCATATCTGGCGAGACATCGGTCATCACTGTCGGAGTGATAAATGATCCGTTGTCGCCGGCCGTTTCACCTCCGCACAAAACACTTGCGCCAGCCCTTTTCCCGTCGGCGATATAGTCCGCAACTTTTGACGCGTGGTTGCGTGAAACCAGCGGCCCCATCTGCGTTTCAGGTATCAAACCATGCCCCATCACTATGTCGTGAGCTGCCGCGACCACCCCTTCGACAACTTTGTCATATACAGAGCTATGAGCATAAAGCCTTGAACCAGCGATACAAACTTGGCCGCCATTGAAAAATATTGCATTGGCAGCGCCTGGAATGGCTGCATCCAGATTGGCATCCGGCATGACAATGACCGGCGATTTACCACCTAACTCCAGAGACACTTTCTTCAGATTGCCTTTGGCGGCATCTAGGACGGCACGCCCGGTAGCAGTGGAGCCAGTAAAAGTTACCTTGTCCACGCCGGCATGTGCGGTCAAGGCGGCACCGGCTTCGGCCCCAAAACCTGTAACCAGATTGATGACACCCTCGGGAACCCCAGCCTCGACCATCAGCTCGACCAGCCGAATTGCAGTAAGCGAAGTATCCTCTGCAGGCTTCAATATGACTGTGCAACCAGCAGCAAGTGCTGGCGCCAACTTCATTGCGGTGAGCACTAAAGGAGAATTCCAGGGTACAATCGCTGCGACAACACCAACAGGTGTCTTCTGGGTGTAGGCGAACACCTCTTTACCTTCGGGTTGGTAGTTGATTGAGGTTGGAATGGTGGCGCCCTCAATCTTGGTCGCTAAACCTGAGAAATAGCGAAATTGAGCAGCAGCACCGGGAATTTCCGCCCACCTACCAACATAAAGAGCCTTGCCTTGATCGAGCGTTTCAAGCTCTGCCAATTCGTCAATATTCGCCTCTATCAGATCTGCGATGTTCCAGAGAATTCGGCTCCGCTCCAGAGGCGTCATCTTGGTCCACGGGCCACTTTCAAATGCTGCTCGGGAAGCGGACACAGCCTGATCGACATCAGCCTGCGAGCCGCGCGCAATCTGCCCGATCACTTTACCCGTCGCTGGATCGCAAGTGTCAAAATAATCGCCAGAGTCGCTGCGATTCCATTTCCCTCCTATCAGCAATTCATGTGGGCTTTTGGCCAAGAATTTCTCTGCGGCTAAGCCCGACTCAGGGGCTCTGCAGTTGATGGAAGTCATGAAGTAAAGGTCCTACTCACGCTGTGTTGGCTAACTTGAGGCAATCGATCATCGACTGCTTTAGCAGAAAAGCTTTGCGAGACGCCGAATTTTCGCGGGTGGCCTGCATGCTTGCCTTGCGCAATTCATGTTGGGAGGCCTCGCCGCCCTTCATATATTCCATGTTTTGAATGGTTTGAGCTTGAATAAAGTCGTGCGTGATTTTGCGTCGCTCAGCATCATACTGGCTTAGCAATGGGTCTGCTGGTTCGCCTCCACGGATGATCCGAACAAGCTTTTCTCCGAGCGAAAATGCATCATGGATACCGCTGTTCATTCCGAAACCACCGAGCGGGTTGTTTAGGTGCGCAGCATCGCCAATTATGGCAACGCGGCCCTCTCTGAATGACTTGGCCACGCGTTGGTGCACGCGGTAAATCGTCCTATGTTCGGTTTGCACATCAGCGCCATTGCCAATCAGGTCATCAAACACCTGGTTTTTCTTCGCTTCAGAAGTCAGCTCTTCGTCGGTCGCATTCGGGTCAGCTGGCACCAAAATTCGCCACAGTGATGGGACCCTTAGCAATACCATCCATTCGTTTGGATCTGAAACGTAGTTCACGAAAGCTAGGTTTTCGATGTGATCAGCCAGCTCTACCTTTGTCGTTAGGCAAAGAAACTTCTCCGGATAAGTAAATCCGTCAAATTCCGTGCCGAGCCATTTGCGAACCATGCTGTTTGCACCGTCTGCCCCAATCAAATAGTCACATTCGTGAGTCTCGATCTTGGTGCCGGTGTCGACGTTAACGGTGACACCGCCTTCATCTTGATCAAAATGCACCAACCGATGGCCGAACAATACAGTCGCATTTTCCTCTTTACCAATTGCTTCAGAGAGCATCCGCGAAAGGTGGTATTGTTCGCATTGGATCCGGAAAGGATACTTTGTTTGGCCCTCGAGTTCGGACAAATCAAACTCGATCACCTCACCCGTTTGCCGCTCGCGAAAATGATAGATTGGTGCCTTCAACCCTTTCTCGATCAACTTTTCTGTAATGCCCAATTCGTCGAGCATTACGAGGGTTGGCGGGTGGAAAGTGGATGCCCGCAAATCCGCAGCACATTCGTTGCCGGCCTCTAGCAACAACACCGATATTCCGCGCTGAACCAGAAATTGAGCCGCCACAGTGCCCACCGGACCTGCTCCTGCAATGATCACTTGCCACCGCTTCATCTTAATCAGGTCCTTATGTTCTTTCAGTTTGGACGCGCGTACATGATCGTCGGCTCAGTATGTTGACATGAACGCCCCTTATCCGACAGTCGAATAAGGTTGTACTATACGGCTCAAGCTAAGTTCCGGCCGAACCTGCCAGCAGAATGACAAGACAAGGTTTGTAAATGATGATGGGTTGTGAGAAAACACAAGGGGCAAAGCAAACCGGAAACGAAATGGCAATCTAGCTAATGGACAAGGGTGTACCAATACGGGCGTTAAGCAGGGGGTTGGATGTGTTATCCAATATCAGCAGGAACGGGCCCATTTCGTTGATGCAAATCGCCAATGGGAGCGATCTTCCATACGCAACCGCATGCCGCATAGTGCAGACGTTAGTCCATGAAGGCCTCGTTGAACGCGAAGTGGGTCGCAAGCTGTATCGTGTCACCCCACTGGTCCAATCGCTCTCAACTGGTTTCCAGAAAGAGGATATGCTTGCGCATTTATCAAAACCCTTTCTGGAAGAATTGTGCGAGGAAATTAAGTGGCCAGTCTCAATTGCCACCAGAGTTGGGACGCGCATGGTCCTGCGCGAGACCACTCACGCTATGACATCGCTTACGTTTTCCAATTATTATCCAGGCTTCACGCTACCGATTGCCGAATGTGCGACGGGCAAAGCCTATCTTGCTCATTGCGACAATGATGAACGAGATACAGTTATCGATGGCTGGCATGCGACCGACAATGAGACCGCCAATGTCGGCCTGTTATTGACGTCGGACGAAGGCGCATTGGAGCAAATCCGCGATCAGGGATACGCAATGCAAATGCGTAACAACTACAATGCTGAACCGGGTAAGACGTCCACCATTGCGGTTCCTGTATTGCAGGAGGATGGCCATGTATTAGCGTCGCTTGGAGCGATCTATTTCGCATCTGCGATGGCCCCAGGCGCTGCTGCTGAACAGTTCACCATACCGCTTAAACGTGCTGCTGATGCAATTGGCAAAGCATTGGAAAGCTCACCCGAAGCGGTCCTCTAATTGTCCTTCTGATTGAAACTCTGTTCCAACATTACGGCATCGTCAAACCCAAGGAGGCTAGACATTCTTGGGAAATCGAACATTCCATCACAATTCGAATTGGCATCGTCTGCGGCAAGCATGCCGTAAAAATTGTCTGACGCTTTTGCAGCCGCCAACGCCGGGCCGCTAGGATAAATGATAATCTTCACACCCAATGAGGCATATTGTGATGGGTTGAGAATTGTTCCGTGACCGCCATGCGCCGCATTGATCATCAGCGGCTTTTTCAGATGCTGTGCCGCTTCTTCAATTTCACAAGCATCTTTTGGTGCCTCAAGAAAGACAATATCTGCTCCGGCATCGGCATAAGCGCCAAGGCGGTTCAAAGCAGCGTTCCGTCCCTCTGATCGACGCGCATCCGTTCGAGCAATGATCAACATATCTCCGCCATCGCGAGCTGTGCAACTTACTTTCACACGCTGTTGCATTTCTTCGATCGAGCAAATTTCAGTTGCGCCATGCTGACCGCAAACCTTGGGGAAGCACTGATCTTCAATCTGCATCGCAGCAATATTAGCATCCTGATAGCCGCGTGTTGCGTGATCGAGATTCACCAAACTGCCAAAACCTGTATCCGCATCAGCAATAAGCGGCGCACTGCTTGCTTGAGCCAGCCGTGCAAATTGGGTGATGAAGTCGCGATAAGTCGCAATGCCAACGTCAGGCAGCCCCAGGATAGATGCAGTTACCCAATAGCCGGAAGCATAATGCGCGCTAAACTGGTGCTGATTTGCCAAGAGCAAGCTCATCATATCATAGGCGCCAGGGGCGACGATTATTCCGTCTTGACCCAACCGTTCGCGCAATTGCCCTGCCATGCTTACCATTTGTTCAACTCCGAGATCGCATTTGCCAGTCGCAATTTATGGGTCGGCCTCAACCATTGAACAGCCAGGAAGCTGAAGAATGTCGGCCATCACCGAACGTCGGTTAAATGTACCCAGGAACATGGCGATATTAGCATGCAGATATAGGCACTTTGCTCAGATCGTTGCGATCGCCTCTGTACAGGAGAAAAAATTGGCCAATTACGCCTGCTATGCCAGATTTTTCATAGCCGCCATCTTTGGGTTGGCCTTGGCAAACTGCATGCCGACGAGAGCTGCTCATCAATATCCACTGGGCGTTCAAACGTTTCAATCGGTCGTATATACGCAACAAAATCGACGCGTCGCTCTAATGACCATCGCTCCAGCCAAGGCTGGCACCTATCCGTTGATAGTGTTTTCTCATGGAGCGTTAGCAGCACCATCGCGTTATCAAGCGATGCTCGATCGATATGCAAATGTAGGCTACGTTGTAATTGCACCACTGCATCGCGATTCAGAGCTGTTCGACGGCCCTGCTTCGGATCAGGCGACCATTTGGCGCACTCGTTTTGAGGATTTTGCTGTGGCGCACGAATTGCCAGAAGTGATTCAGAGCAGGCTTTCAGAGCAAGGCGTTTCAGTCGACCGTTCTAACACCGTCGCAATGGGACACAGTTATGGCGCCCTAATTGCTCAGGTTGCAGCTGGTGCGCAACCAGTGAATCAAGTTGAAAGCGACCTCTTGCTGCCCCGTGTGAAGGCAGTGATAGCTTGGTCGCCGCCCGGTCCATTGCCTGGTATCATCGCACCAGAAGGTTGGTCCAGTCTTTCGATACCGTCCTTCACCCAAACCGGTACCGCTGATGTGTTGCCCGGTTTTATAGATGATTGGACTGTCCATCGAACCGCTTATGAAATGGCCAGCGGAACGGAGCACTGGTTGTGGGTAGGAGACGGAGTGGACCACTATTTTGGGGGCATTTACGGGCGCGAGAGCACCACCTCATCAGAAAACTGGCTCTTATTTGGTCAAGCATTTGAAACCAGCCTGGCGTTTTTGAATACAGCTCTCAAACTGCCTCGGTCGCGCAAAATTCCTACGCCCACCAACGGCGAAGTTCTGGAACGAAAATAGATGGAGATAGCCTTGCACGATAGCACTCTTAGAATTGGCCAAGTTGCCGTGTCGTCATGTGTGCTTGGCCTCTTACTTGCCTGCGCACCACTGCACAATGCAGATTCTACCGACAAAGTTCTGGCCGCCACACCAGTCCCGGAACGTGATATCAAAGTAGCCATGCAAGCACTGGCTGGCGCGACCATTCTAGAGACTGACCGTTACATACCACGTGTGCCCTTGCATACTTGCGGGGCCCGGCCCCTTCAGGTCGGCTCCAACGATCTCAGCGGAGAATTGGCAAAGGCGATTTACGCTGCGCAGGCCTATCACGAAAAGGCTCAGGGTGTGGGTCTGATTATTCTGCAAAATGGGTCGATAGTGCATGAAGATTACACCGATCCAGCGACCGCTGCCAGCCAAACGGAATCGGCCTCAATGATGAAGTCGGTTCTTGGCCTGCTGACAGGTATAGCGATCGAAAAAGGTGCGATCGGTTCTATTGATGACCGCATCGGTAAATATCTGGCTGAATGGCAGGACGATCCGCGGGGCGACATTACAATTCGGCAATTGCTGACGATGTCGACCGGTCTGGGCAAATCAGATTTTGTCCGAATCCTCATGTCTTCCGACATCAGCGCAGCAGCGCTGGAATCTGTTCTAACCGGCGAACCAGGCAATGAATTTGCCTATAACAATGCGGTGAGCCAGCTGCTTGGTACGCTTGTTGACCGGCAAGTGCGGACTATTGGCTATGATGATTTCCGAGATTTTTTGCAGCGCGAATTGTGGTGCCCCCTAGGTAATGACGAGGCTGCGCTGTGGTTTGACCGAGAAGGTGGGTCGCCGCGTTATTATGCCGGGCTGCAGGCCAATTTGAGTGATTGGGCGCGCATTGGCGAGCTGATCCGGAACGACGGGATGGTAGGGTCGAAGCGAGTAGTTCCCATGGAATGGATTGCCCAAATGAAAATTCCCTCTCAGGCGAATGCGCAATATGGGCTTCACCTTTGGCTCGGAGGCGCCTGGTCAGAGCAGCGCGCTTATGCGGCTGGGAATCCAGTAACCGTCCCGCAGAGCGCTCCATTTGCAGCTGAAGATGTCGTCTTCTTTGACGGATTTGGGGGCCAAAGGGTCTACGTCGCCCCTTCCATCGGACTTACGATTGCCAGGACTGGTTATACGAACCTTTCCTATGATGACGCCATAATCGTCAATCTCTTGTCCAACGCAATGTCGTCAGAATAGGACGCCATTATCCGCCGACCGGTTAGTTTCTGCAGCCAGTTGGCCAAGTTTTGGTGTGCAAGTAAAGTCACAATATGGCTCTAAATCCACGACCCAATCCCGATAATCTTGGCTCGCGCGCTTTATTCGGCGTCCTTGGCCCGTCGACCAATACAATCGTCCAACCTGACTTTGACGAGATGCGGCCCCATGGCGTGACCAATCATTACAGCAGGATTGTTGTGGAGGATGCGCAAGCGATCTCCGATGAAACATTTATGGCTGGCACACTCGAAATATCGCACAATACATTGGATGCTGTCCGTGGAGTGTTGACTTGCAACCCGGATTATCTGGTTATGGGGATGTCCGCCGTTACATTCTATGGCGGTGCAAAAGGTGCTGAAGAATGGCGCCAGAATATTGAGGAAGCCTCTGGCCTCAAACTATGCACGGGCTCCCAATCCCTAATCGAGGCATTCAAGGTTCTTGGTGGGATTAGGAAGATCGCTGTTTTGTCGCCCTATTTTCCCTCCGCAAATGCGCAAGTCTCTCACTTCATGAGTGATCATGGAATTGAGGTTGTCCGGGACACTTGCCTGCGTTGCCCAAGCTGGACCGCGATTGCCCAGGTTCCCACCTCAACCTTGCGCAACGAATTGCATAAACTCAACGAGGATGATGTCGATGCGTTAGTGCAGGTCGGCACAAATCTGTCCATGACCCGCCTTGCTGCTGCTGCCGAGCTATATTTGGGCAAGCCAGTCATCGCAATCAACACTGCCACTTACTGGAATGCGTTGCGCCAAAATCAAATTGCCGACCGAATTGGTAGCTTTGGCAGACTGCTCGAGGAATTTTGATGTTTGAATACGACTACGTACCACTTCCAGAGCGACAGCCGTTGAAATGGCCCAATGGCGCGAAGGTCGCGCTAATGATTACCTTCAATTTGGAAACTTGGGACCTGGTTAAGGATACTGACCATCCCTATTACGCGGGAGGGCCCGCACTGCTTCCAAACCCGCTCGCTGGACGTATTCCGGATTATCCCAACTATAGCTGGCGCGAGTATGGCCAGCGGGTCGGGGTGTGGCGTCTGTTTGATCTGTTCGACGAGCTTGGCGTTAAAGCGGGATGCACCACCAATGCCGTGACGTTTGAACGACGCAAAGCGATGGTCGACGCTTGCGTAGAACGCGGGTGGGAATTGATTGCTCACAATTACGAGCAGGGCGAGTTGCTGACTGACTTTCACGACGATATCGATGCCGAACGCGACATTATTCGTCGCTCCGTAGAGATGTACGAAAGGCACGTCGGCAAACGCCCAACGGGTTGGCTTTCTTCATCCTTGCGCGGGACACTGAACACGCCAAGCATATTGGTGGAAGAAGGATTCAAATTTTACTGCGACATCATGAATGATGATCAGCCATATATGATCCGCACCGAAGCCGGGCCAATTGTCGCGACTCCTTATTCTAATGTTATTAATGACTTCACGATACTTACACGCGGGAATCGCACGACAGATGAGTATCGCGACTTGCTGATAGAAGAACTTTCCGTGCTGCATCAAGAAGGCGCGACAAACGGTCGGATCATGAACATCGGGCTTCATCCGCATGTATCGGGTCGAGCACATACCATTCGCGCTTTACGCGAGTTCATTGAATACGCGCAGTCACTTGATGGCATTTGGTGGGCCACCCGAGAAGAGATCGCAGATTGGTATGCTTCAAGTCATGCAAATCATTTTCCCGGACAGCTTGGATAAGGTCTATCCTGCCGATAGCGTATCGAGTATTTCTCCCGCCAATAATATGGGATAATGGATCAAATGCGTTTGGCCATTATGGACTGAGGTGTTTGTCCGAACCAGACCTTAAGATGAGCAACCAAACGGCGCAGCTATCCGCCTCGCGGTCACTTACAACCTAACCGTCTTAAGCCCAATGTATGTCGCTACTTTCTCGATCTTGGTCCTAAAATTGCAGGAGTAACGAATGGCGGACAAATCGTTGAAGAGTTTGAAGTTGCGCGGCGCGGCAATAATGCTTTGTTCGATAAGCCTGCTGGCCGCTTCTTGTCAGGATATTGAACGTCCATTGTCACCTGATGAATTGGCAACAAACCGCGCAGAACTTGCCGAAATTCTTGATAACCCTGCATCTCGGACAAAACTCATTGCTAAAGTGATGGGTTCAACAGTGGAAGCTGAGCGGCACGCATATCTGAATTTCCATGTTTTCGGATATGCAGGTGACGGAAATCTAATCCCGTTCTTCTCGATGAACAATTACGTAATCCAGAAATGGAGACCCGGCGAGGATTCGACATTCGAAGTCGATCACTATGAAGTGGCCTATTACTCTGAGTTCGACTCCACTGAACCGATAAGTGAATGGGAAAACCCGCTGACCGGCGAGGTCGTCGAATTGCCACACTTTGTGCTAGGGCCCGTGCCAAGGCTTTATGGACCAGGGATCGGCGAGGACCCTGCCAGCTTTGCACCGGACCCTTTGAACATAACCATGATCGGTGATCGTGTTTACATCCCGACCCTATCAAAGTTTAGATTTCCAAACTCGCTAACCACCGACGAGTGGGGCGCTTATGGCGGGTCTCCAACAACATATTGGGACTCGATGCTCGTCTATTCAGCCAATATTGAGGACGCGCTGGACGAAGACAAAACCCATGTCTCGGCAGAAATGCATATGCAAAACCTAGTCAGCTGGGCTCCTTACTTCAAACTGGGAGATTCTCCGGGTCGGACAATGGTGCGAGCTTACGGCCAGCATATCTCAGGGTTTGACGACTTGCCTGCAGACATCCGTGAAAACCTAGCGAAATTCACTCCTGAGATTTTCGATTTGGACAATTGGACAGAAACCAGGATTGATTCCGCTGAATTGGCCCAATCATTAGCTGAGGCCCGGGCCAACGGAACGCTTGATATCGATCAGCCTGACTATCTCGCCCCAACCATCAAGAGGTTTGACGAGTTAGACAATTAGAAGTCGAGCACGCGAAAGCGGTGGCCGGCGCTCAACTCGCCTCAGCTTCGCGCGCTGTTTTACTATGTTAGTCTGACAGGACTCTACTCGGGCAGCAACACTGCTTTGATACATTTGCCTGCCTGCTGATCGGCGATCGCTTGGTTGATATCAGTCAGAGGATAGGTCGTGATCATATCCAAAAACGGCAGGTTTCCAGCCAGATGTTGCTCCATCAAATAGGGCAGAAAGTCGTCGGGCTCGCTGTCCCCCTCGATAATACCGATCAGACGGATGCCTGCCCCGCTTAGCCGGTTCACTTTCACGGGCAGCTTGGCATCAACATGCGACAAACCAACAATGCCGAGCGCGCCATTGATCTTCAGGCTGGCCGCTGCACTTTCGATAACACTTTCCAATCCTGTAGTGTCCAGAGCGTAGTTGAGGCCGCTGGGAACGATAGCGCGAATGGCTTCCTCAATATTTTCTTCGGCTGTTGGATCAATCACATGGGTTGCCCCGTGATCAAGCGCGAATTGTCGGCGCGCAGCTTGCGGCTCGACCAGGATGATCGTCGCGCAACCGCGCAGCTTAGCCGCCATAATTGCGCATTGCCCAACCGGGCCTCCACCTGCAATCATCGCGCTGGACCCGGCTTGCGCATCGAGCGCATTGAGAATCGCACCAGCCCCTGTCTGCACGCCGCAACCAAGCGGTCCAGCCAGTTCAAGCGGTATTCCGTCGGCCACTTTCACTACATTGCGCTCATATGTCAGGCAGTGCGATGCAAATGAGGATTGCCCGAAGAAATTTCCTTCCAGCTCGCCAGTTGAACCGCGCAGCGGCCGCGAACCGTCGTTGCGCTGTCCTGACATATTGAGCGCCTGGAAATTTTCGCAATAGGCCGCCGGACCTGTCTGACAATTGCCGCAAGCTCCGCATGAACGGAAAGTCACGGCAACTTGGTCGCCCACCGCAACCTTGCTGACTTGCGATCCGACGGAAACGACTGTTCCTGCGCCTTCATGTCCCAATACGGCCGGGTGTTTGAATATCAGACCCGCCATGTCGCGCATAAAAAGATCGGTGTGGCACAGTCCGACGCCAGCAATCTTGATCAAAATCTCGTCTGGATTGGGATCGGCGATTTCAACCGGCTCAATCGCGAAGTCACGTTGTCCTGCATAAGCAATTGCAGCTTCGATCTTCATCGTAATTCGTTCCTAACTGGTGCGAGATGCACTCAGTCAGACCGCTAGCAAAATTCACGAATGTGCCGCAAACGCTCTAAGTGATAGGAGTCCTATCGAGGCTCCTCAGGAATTGAGACTGGGTGAATTTATGCGACACTTCACGCATTTTATCGATGGTGAGGAATTCACCGATTCGAACCAGAAATGGTTTACCACCGACGCGCCGCATACGGGCCAACCGTCGGCGCAAATCGCCTTAGGTGATGCCGCCACAATTGATCGTGCGGTGCAATCAAACATGTCGGCGCTTAATGGCTGGCGCAAGCTTGATCCGCTAACCCGCGGACAGATATTGTGCGCGTTGGGACGAAATCTGCGCAGCGCCATACCGCGCCTTTCTGCGCTGGAGGCTGAAGAGAGCGGCAAGACCACCAAGCAGGGGCCGATCGAAATTGAACAGGCCGCGCAATATTTTGAATATTATGGCGGGCTGACAACTCTGCCTGTTGGCGAGGTGGTTGATACCGGGCCCGGTTTTCACTCGTTTAGCAAACGAGTGCCATTTGGCCTTGTCGGGGTGATCACACCATGGAATTTGCCCCTCAATCAAAGCGCTCGGGCAATCGCCCCGGCCCTGGCGATGGGCAATGTGGTGCTCTGCAAACCATCTGAGCACACGTCTGGCACGGCGATTGAACTCGCTCGCATTGCAATTGAAAGCGGCGTTCCCAAAGGGGTGCTCAACATCGTTCTGGGTACAGGTCCCGAATGCGGTGAGGCGCTGGTTGCCCATGATCAAGTGCGCAAAATCTGCTTCACCGGCAGTGTGCGCGCTGGCCGAGAAATTGGCCGGGTCGCGGCAGATCGGATCATTCCGCTCACATTGGAACTGGGCGGAAAATCGGCCAATATTGTGTTTGCGGACGCCGATCTAGACGCAGCTATTCCCGTAGCTTTGGCAGCCTTTGCCACCAATGCGGGGCAAGTGTGCACCGCTGGCACCCGCTTGATGGTCCAGCGCGACATTCATGACGAAGTTGTCGCCCAACTGGTAGAGGCCGCCAAATCGGCCAAGGTGGGATCGGCTGATGATGCAGATGTAGGGGCGATCACCACCAAGGATCAGCTGTCCCGGGTCCATGAATATTTCCAGATCGCAGCTCAGGATGGGGCCAAATTGGAACTGGGCGGGCAGCCGATAGCGGGCGAAAGCGCGGGTCGTTACGCGCCCATCACGATCTATTCCGGGGTGAAACCCGAAATGCGACTGGCGCAAGAGGAAGTGTTCGGCCCGGTGCTGTCGGTCATGATGTTCGACGATGAGGCTGAAGCTATCGCGGTGGCAAATGGCACGAATTATGGTCTGGCGGCTGGGCTATGGACCCGTGATCTGAGCCGGGCACACCGCGTCGCCGATGCTCTCGAGGCGGGCTATATATCGGTCAACCATTACAGCCCATCGATCTTCTTGCCGTTTGGCGGGTTCAAACAAAGCGGATATGGGCGCGAAAAGGGGATCGAGGCGCTCCACCATTATTGCCAGGTGAAAAGCATCAATATCAAACTTTAGCGCAGTCTAGCTGCGGACCAATCGTCCCGGCCGCGCGCCCGTATCATTGTCATTGTCGCGGATCATTACGCCATTGCAAAACGTGGCCCTATATCCTGTCACTGGCTGCATAATCCGCGTGCCACCAGCAGGCAGATCATGATGCGCAACCGGCGGTGCGGCGTTGAGATTGGCGTAGTCGATGACATTGATATCCGCGCGCTTACCCACTTCGAGCGACCCTCTGTCGGTAAAGCCATAGATTGCAGCGTTGCGCGCAGTTTGTTTGTGAACCAGAAATTCGATCGGCAGTTTCTCACCAGCCTCGCGGTCGCGAGTCCAATAGCTGAGCTGTGTTGTGGGCATCGTTGCATCACAAATGAGCGTCACATGCGCGCCTGCATCACTTAGACCCGTGACCGTTTCGGGGTGCTGCAACAGCTCACCCACCACATCCAAACTTTCGGGCAAATTTTCGCGGCTGAACGAGGCAAAATGGCTGCCATCGCCTTTGACCGTAAAGTCATAGAGATAATCAAGCGCAGTCTGACCAGCCTGCTCGGCCAGATGACCAATAGAAGTCTCTGGCGCGGCTTCGAGATTGATCGGGTTTGTCATTGGATAGAGGATCGCAGCGCCTTTGCGGAACAGGCCCGCCAAATTTTCCATCGAGCCGGGGGCCTCGTGCGGGACCGGTTTTTCCGCCATCAAAATGCGCTTCATTTCGGGATCGCGCATGGCGGCCGCACGTTCCGCAAGTGGGAGATGCGCAAGCTTCTCCAAATAGGTCGGGTTACGCATGAGTGCGTGATAAGAGCTCAGCCCATGCAAATAGCCGATGATGCGCGAGGGCACTTGCGGAAACAATTGCGCGCCTGCAGCATTGGCCTCGACCGTTTTGGCTAGGATATCGCGCCACAGATCTGGGTAATAGTCGCGGGTTTCGACCAAAGTGAAGGTCAGTGGCCGGCCGCTTTCGACCGAACATTTGCGCATCAGATCCAATTCAGCCTCGGGCGTGTTGCGTTCCCCGCCGAGCGCGGCAAGCTCGCCCACCGCGCCCGCCGGTATCGCCTCGATCACGCCCTTGCCCAGTTTCTTAAAGCGGCGCGCAATTTCCAGCAGTTCTTCGTCGGCCGCAAAAGTGCCCGGCACAGGTTCCCCCCACAACGCGCGGTGGCCAATCGTGCGTGAGGTCGAAAAGCCGACTGCGCCAGCGTCGATCGCCTCTTCCACCAGATCGGCGATGGCGCCGATTTCTTCCTCGGTTGCGTCTTCATTGGTGCGTCCGCGTTCACCCATCGCATAATAGCGCACCGCGCCGTGAGCAATCTGAGCCCCGACATCGATCGCATATTCGCGGCCGGCAATGTAATCCATATATTCGGGGAAGCTTTCCCATTGGCCCCACTCAATGCCTTCATACAAAGCGGTCCCGGGAATGTCCTCGACGCCTTCCATCAACTCGATCAGGGCCGGTTCTTCGCCCGGTTTGACCGGTGCAAAGCCAACCCCACAATTCCCCATGACGACGGTCGTCGTGCCATTGTGCGAAGACGGGGCAAGCTCTGAATCCCAGCTCACCTGACCATCATAATGGGTGTGAACGTCGATCCAGCCGGGAGTGACAATCGCACCTCCAGCGTCAATTTCCTGCGCACTTGCGCCAGAAATATTTGGGCCGATTTCCTCAATTATGCCGTTCTTAAAGGCAATGTCGCCGACAAATGGCGCGCCGCCATTGCCGTCATAGATCGTGCCATTGCGGATTATTGTATCAAACATAGGGGTTCAGCTTTCTTGAGCGCTATTGAGCGGACGGTGCTGTCAGTCTAATTGCAACTAGTCTCTGATCGACGCAAGTGCCCCTTTCCCGCTTGATTCTCAAGCCATGAGATTTTGCCACTCAGCCAGTGCGGCTGAGTGGGCCCTCTTGTAAGTCTGTCTATCTACGAGATGACGTTGGGCGTTGAAGTGATTGTGGACGTTGGCATGGACTGAGGCAAACTTCTGTAGTGATTTCATTTGCCGAAATCTGAGCATCGCTCGCTCCCGTCGTCGAAATGGTAAGTGAGAGTTTTCTGCTCGATTATTGTGCCAGCAGCCCATCTCCTGACGGTCGATATTTCCGAGCTCGCGCATCGCTGCCGGGTAGGATTTGAGACCGTCGGTCACGATCTTCTCCGTCGGTCCGTGCTGCTTCAACGCCTTTCGAAGAAACTTCAAAGCAGCATTTGTGTCTCGTTTCTTGGTGACATAGCTCTCTAGAATCTCGCCTTCTTGATCGACAGCCCGCCACAAGTAATGCGTCTCGCCATTGATCTTTACGAATACCTCATCGAGGTGCCAGCGCCAGTGACGAAAGCCCTTCATCCGACTGATCCGCTGGCGGTTGATATCCGCAGCGAAGATGGGTCCGAAACGGTTCCACCACAGCCGCACCGTCTCATGACAAACGTCAATCCCGCGTTCGAACAGCAAGTCTTCGACATTCCGCAAACTCAGTGGAAAGCGGACGTACATCATCACAACCAGACGGATAATTTCGGGTGACGACTTGAAATAGCGAAATGGATTATCAGCAGTGCTCATTTACGCAGGGTAGCACCGCCCTGCCCGCTCAGCCAGTTTGCTTTGACAACACCAAAGCGACATATCTGATGGTGGAGAGACGGATTTTGCCGGTTTGGAGACGAGAAAAGCGCCAACCCATACGGCAAGCCTCTAAGAAGTCGGCACAATTCTGAAGGCATTCCAGAAGACCCGAAATAGCGGGACTAGGTGGCGGTGCCGTCAGTCTTACGCGAACTTGCCTCGACTTTGCAGAAGCGGCCCTATCCTCGTTAGGTGCGCTCAGTCATCGAACGGCAAGTTCACGTTCAGCGATAACCGCCATTATGTGAAATTGCTGCGCGAGGGTCGGTGCTGGCAGGCAAGTTCCATGCCCTTGGCGCTACGATCGGACTGTCCGCTTCCGACCCATTTGCGGACAATTAGTCCTTGTGCCATCTACTCGATATGGACGCTGCAAAATTCTTCTTGCCGAGAGAAGTGGACGAAGTTGATCTAAAACCATGGGCTTCTCTGTTGCCCACCTCAGCAAAGCCACTGCGCACTAACCTGTTTGGAGACACATTCCTTTTGGACGGGGCGGGAGCCGTTCACATGCTGGAGCGCGCTGGATGCTCGTGTCAGCAGGTCGCGCCTTCAGAAGAGACATTTTGGCACGAGCTGAGTGAAGACCCGGAAGGCTGGCTCCTTGGGTCTCTCGTGGAAGAGTGCCGTGGTGCGGACAAGACATTAGCGACAGGCCAATGCTACGCATTCTCAACCCCGCCAATACTTGGCGGTGACTACTCCGCTGAAAACATATGGGTCGCCCCGTGGAGAGACTGGTTTGCGTTCACTGAACAGATTTTCCAGAAGATTAAAGACCTACCAGATGGAACCGCAGTGACCATCGAAATAGAAGATTGAGCAACGTCCGCTTCCCACCCCTAAACTGCCTTTGTCCGGCACCGTTAGTAATCCTGAAATCGGACTGGCAGCTCTACCACTCATTCTGACAAAAGCAGACCGGCTGGTAACGACCCAAATCCAGAAGTTCACCTAGGCCAGTCCCACTGGTGGACACGGACGCGTCCGACCAACGTCTAGTCGACGTCAAGGTTATCACGCATCTTTGCGAGGGCTTTACCAAAGCGCTCCAGATCGCTGAAACCTAAACCGGAAAGCAGCTTTTCATAGGTGGCGTCCGCCTCCTTTCGCAATGCTGGCAACAACTCGATTGCAGCAGGCAGCAGGTGTACATGCCACACGCGCCGATCATTTTTCGCGCTTCGTCGTTCGACCAGCTCCATTTTTTCAAGCCTATCGATTGCCTGACCAATGCTGGCGCGTTCTAGGTCGAGCCGCTTTGCCAGCTGCGTCTGCGTCATCCCAGGTGTCCGGTAGACATAGGCAAGAGTGCGCCACTGGGTACGAGTGAGGCCAAACTGCTCGACCGAAAGATCAAAGTTACGCCGCAATCGCGAGGTGACATCCTCAAGCAGAAATACGAACCGATCAGTGTCAGTTAGAAAGCTTTCTGCGGCTGCGTCGACGTCTTGGTCCAAATTGGTTTCCATGAAAGCGTCCTTATCACCTCCTTCGAGAAAATAAAATTCTTTACTGTAAAGTACATTACAATATAGAAACTGACAGTCATGCCGAGCAAAGTGCAAACCATCAGAGGCCATGAGGCAATCGAGCTTGCCGCTGAGGTCTCAGGAAATGCAGCAGGGCTACCTGTCCTGCTGGCTCATGGTAGTGGGCAGACCCGTCGTGCTTGGAAGCGTGTCACCGGTGCCCTCACCTCTTCTGGATTCAGGGTCATTGCGCTTGATTTACGTGGCCATGGCGACAGCGCATGGTCTGAATTCGGTTCTTATGATTTGCGCGATTTCGCTTCGGACCTGGTAGCGATTGCGACTCAGCTAGAGCGCAAGCCAGCAGTTGTCGGGGCCTCGCTTGGCGGACTTGCAGGCATGATTGCCGAGGGTGAACTTGCGGCGGGTAGCTTCGCCTCGCTCACGCTTGTCGACATAGCGCCCCGGATGGAGACAAGCGGGGTAATGCGGGTCATGGGCTTTATGGAGAAGCATATTGATCGTGGGTTTGCCTCGCCGGAAGAGGCCGCAGAAACTATCGCTAGCTATATGCCGCATCGCAAGAAGCGCGGGGCTGGAGGAAACCTCAAACACTATCTGCGGCAAAAGGAAGATGGTCGCTTTTATTGGCACTGGGACCCAAAGTTCATCCGCAACATCATGAATGAGCAGCGCTTGGATGCCAAAAATCAAGAAAGACAATTCGATGCGCTGAGCAGAGCAACGGCAAATCTGTCACTCCCACTCCATCTCGTTCGCGGAGGATCGAGCGACCTCGTCTCCGAGGATTCGGTCGCGCACCTGAGAGAACTCGTCCCTCATGCTGAATACACGGACATTGCCGGTGCAACACACATGGTGGTCGGAGATTCCAACGATGCATTTTCGGCTGCGATTGTCGACTTCCTCAAACGCCATCATGACATGGAGGCAAACGCTACATGACCCAGAAGCCATTCATTATCGAGCGCGAAAAGCTCGAAGAGGTGCTGCGGATTGCGCCCTTTCACCAATGGCTAAACCTTGAGATACAATCGTATTCCGCCGACAAGCTTCAACTGCGAATGCCATGGCGAAAAGAGATTGTTTCCAACCCAATGTTAGGTGCTGCTCATGGGGGCGTTCTGGCGGCCCTTATCGATCTTACCGGACTTTACACTCTCATTGCGACGGGAATGAAAGTTAAAGCGACAGTCGACCTTAGGGTCGATTACCTTCGACCTGCAACATCCGGCCCGCTCATTGCGACCGGACACATTGTCAAGAATGGGCGACAGGTATCGCTTGCAGAGACAGACATAACAGGACCTGAGGGCAAGCTCGTAGCAAGTGGCCGGGGTGCCTATACATGCTGAGGCCCGGAGCCCTGTCTTGGCTAACTATCTGCGCGTTGGCTTTGGCAGCATGTTCAGACAACTCTGAAACCATCGAGGCGACCGAACCGGCTCAACTAGAGCCGCGCGAAGTCGAAACGATCATCGTAAAGGCCGGACTCTTGGCTAATCCGGTCAAGGCATTTGGCACTATCGCGGCCAAGCAGCGCAGCGCGATTGGTGCATTGGCCGAGGGGCCTGTCGAACGGATATTCGTCAAAGTCGGCGACCGAGTAACACGCGGGCAGCCGCTGTTCCGAATTCGCCAGGCTGACTATCAGCGCCGGGTAGCAGAGGCGCAGGCGGCGCTTGACCTGACCGAAGCACAATCGATTGAGGCAGAACGCAGATATGGCCGGGTGATGGCGCTAGCCCCCAGAGGGTTCGTCTCGAAGGCGCAAGTCGACGCTGTCGAAACCGAGCTGGCCATATCCCGCGCACAAAAGGCCCAGGCCGAGGCCATCTTGGGTACGGCGAGGCAGGCACTGAGCGATACAATTACACGCGCACCCTATGACGGCGTCGTAACTGCGCGGTTGGTCGACGAGGGGGTCTATCTCAACAATCGTTTTTCGATGGGCGGGCAATCGGCAGCGCTTGAATTGCAAGAGCTCGGAATTGTAGCTGCCATCGTAAATGCACCTCAAGAATATGTTGATTCCTTCAGTCGGAACATGCCTGCCCGCGTTTTCATAGAGGGGTTCGATGAGCCCTTTGACAGCACCGTCTATACTATTAATGACCGCGTCGATCCCACAAGCCGCATGGTAGAGCTAAGGCTTCCGATCAGAAATCCAAATTACCGGATCAGCTCTGGCCTAGCGGCAAGGGCGCAAATCGAGGTGCCGCCGGAACAAGCAATCATCCTGCCGCGCACGGCAATTCAAGGCGATAGCGCTTCCGCTAATGTTTTCGTGGTAGAGGATGGAAATGCGCAGCGCCGCGAAGTTACCTACGACAGTATTGATCTCGATAGAGCGCGAATTCGATCAGGGCTGAGCGAAGGAGACGAAGTCATACCTAGCCCTCCGGCAACTTTGCGTGATGGCGAGCCAGTCACAACGCGCAGCGATTCGAGCGAAACCTAATATGTGGTTGGCCGACGTTTCAATCCGGCGACCGGTCTTTGCTACAATGCTGATCGCATCGCTTGTCGTGCTAGGCATTGTCTCTTTTGGTCGCCTGGGCGTCGATCTCTTTCCCGAAGTCGAGTTTCCTTACGTATCTGTGACCACCGCCCTTCCGGGTGCTTCTCCAGGAACAGTCGAAACCGAAGTTACCGACATTGTTGAGGAGCAGCTCAACACCATATCCGGCCTCAAACAGATGCGCTCCATCAGCGCCGAAGGGGTCAGCATCGTCAATCTAGAGTTCGAGCTGGAGGAAGATGCGGACCTGAAAGCGCAAGAAGTTCGCGACAAGATATCGAGGCTGGGCGGGGACCTACCCGCCGATACCGAGCCACCGGTAATCGAAAAAGTTGACCCTGACGCGGCACCAATCCTTTCGGTGCTCCTTTCCGGCGACTTGCCGATCCGTGATTTGACTACCTTCGCCGACGAAGTGGTCAAAGAGCGTTTGCAGCGCGTGCCTGGTGTCGGTTCAGTTCAGTTGGTCGGTGGGCGCGAGCGCGAAATGCGCATCTGGCTGGATGCATCGGCAATGCGAGCCCGCGGGGTCACAGCGGATGATGTGCTGTCAGCGATTCAACGTGAAAACGCAGAGCTGCCGGGCGGACGGCTGGTAACTGACGGGCGCACTCGGCAATTCGGTATTCGCACCTTGGCCGAGGCGACAAATGCGGCGGAGTTTGCAGCGATCCCAGTCGCCTATCGGCCCAATGGGCAAACGGTGCGGATCGGCGATATCGGGCGAGTAGAGGACGCGGTCGAAGACGAAAACAACTACGCACAACTCGACGGTGAACCTGGCGTGGTGCTAGAGGTCCGCAAGCAAAGCGGCGAAAACACAGTCGCTGTCGCCGAACAGATACGCGTTGAAATCGAAGACATTCAAGCCAACGCGACCCAAAGCGTAAACTTTGTCATCGCGCGGGACACCTCGCGGTTTATCGAGCAGGCAATTGGGGATGTCCTGTTCGACCTATTTATCGCAGTGCTGTTGGTCGTAGCAGTTACCTTCCTCTTTCTGCTGAGTTGGCGTGCCACGGTCATCGTACTGCTCGCGATTCCAACCTCGATTGTTGCAACCTTTGTTGCTTTTGCAGCCTTCGACTTCACCATCAACATGGTCACTCTGCTGGCGCTGACAGTAGCAATCGGCCTGCTCGTCGATGATGCGATTGTTGTGGTCGAGGCAGTGCAAAACGATGTCGATGAAGGGGTTGAACCTACCGAGGCGGCACATTCGGCGACAAAGCGCGTGGCGCTGGCGGTCTTGGCCGGAACATTAGCGACGCTGGCGGTGTTTGTGCCAATCGCTTTCATGGAAGGCATCGTAGGGCGCTTCTTCTTCCAATACGGGCTTGCCATCGTCTTTTCGGTCAGCGTTTCGATGCTGGTCGCCTTCACGCTCACGCCAGCCATGTCGGCTCGGCTGCTTCGTCCAGAGCATGCCGATAGCGGTTGGCTGGGTAGGATTGAAAACTTCCATGTCGGGATGCGCAAACGCTATGAATGGCTGGTAGGATGGGCGATTGACCGCCGTTATTTGGTACTCGGAGGCGCGCTCGCCAGCGTGTTTATCGGCGGCCTATTTGCATCCCAAGTTCCCAGCACATTCATGTCGACGACTGACCGTTCCGAATTTCTGACAACGGTTAAATTGCCGCTCGGAACGGGTATTTCTGGTGCAAAGGAAGCGGCACAGCAAGTTGATGAAGCCTTGCGAGAGCACCCAGAGGTGGAGCTAGTGTTTGTTAGCGCAGGCAGCGGAAGCAACCCGAAGGTGCATGAGCTCGATATCTATGTCGGCCTGACGCACAAGCGCTCCCGTGATCTGTCACAAGATGATCTGATGACATTTGCGCGCGATGCGATTGGCAAAAATGTGCCAAGCGCGCGCGAAATTGCTGTCGAGGAGGTTCCTTGGGTGTCCGGAGCAGGCGTTGGACAGACCGCCATTGAGCTAATCATCACTGGACGGGATTCACCTGCAATCAATGACTATGCCCAATTGTTGGCAGGCAAACTTGCTACGCAATCCAATTTTGTCGACGTGCGATCAACCTACGAGGGTGGGCGTCCAGAGTTGCAAATTGTGGTAGACCGCGACCGCTCGGCAGATTTGGGAATTTCCGCTCGCAGTTTGGCTGCTGCGTCTCGCACCCTTATCGGAGGCAGCGATGCTGGCACATTCAACGATCAAGAGCGTCGGTATGATGTGCGGGTTCGCCTTGATGAAAGCGCGCGGCAAAGTCTATCCGATGTCGAAACACTGCCATTGCGAACAGGGCAAGGAACGCTGGTCGACCTCGCTTCAGTCGCCACGGTTGAGGTGAACCAAAGCGCTGCAGAAATAGAACGGATTGATCGATCTCGCCAGATTTCAGTGTTGGCAAACACGGCTCCTGGTGTGCCATTAAGTGTCGCCGTTTCACAGGTTGAAGATTTGCTAGACGCAAACCCGCCGTCCGCTGGATTGGCCACGCAAATGGAGGGTACTGCTCGCCGTTTGGCCGAAACGAGCGAGGCCATCATCTTTGCCTTCGGGCTGGCGCTGGTCGCGCTCTACATTGTTCTGGCGAGCCAGTTCAACAGCTTTGGCCAGCCGATAATTATCATGCTGACCGCGCCGCTATCATTCTCCGGTGCCTATTTTTTGATGTGGGCAACGGGTGAAGAGATGAGCTTGTTCGCGCAAATTGGGATGATTGCGCTGATGGGTATTGTGATGAAAAACGGTATCCTGTTGGTCGATCTCGCCAATCAGTATCGCGACCGGGGTGACGAGGCTGGCGCTGCGATGCGCAACGCCGCCCCAGAGCGTCTACGACCGGTGCTGATGACAGCGCTGGCAGCGGTCTTCGGAATGCTACCCGTGGCGCTTGCCCAATCCGACGCCGCCGAATGGCGCAACGCAATGGGGTTCATAATCATCGGAGGCTTGACGACCTCGACCTTCCTCACACTGCTCGTCGTTCCTGCAGCTTACGCGACGGCGGCGGACTTGAGTGGCGTCGTAAGCAAGCTGCGTGCAGGACTTACGAATTTCTCGCTCGCAAGCTCCAATGCTGATGCGTAAGCCTGAGCAGCTCTAAATAGTCAGCCTAAACGGTTCTGTGTTGAGAGAGTAGCTTTGAATGCTGCGATATCTCACATAGGCAAAGACTGACCAGCACAAAGCAGGCAGCCCGCTTTCATCCCACAAACAGCCTTTGAGCGACCTTGGGAACAAAGCAGAAAGCCGACTGGCAGCTATCCTTAGCTATCGGCTAAAAGCGGCTGGTCCGCCAACGACCCAGTTGCGGACATCTTGTCAGACCGGACAAGTCCGACCCCACTGGTCGAACAACGGCTCAATCCTTGCCAACGGTGACTTCAAGAATGGCGTCGATCAGCTCTTGCGGTGCCCGCTGGAAGGGTTCGTCCTTTTCGCTTTCGGCGCATACAGCTTTGCCCATCTCAATTGCCTGCACATAGGCGGCTAGGCTGGTCCGACAAAACGGACACACTGCCATATGGCGGTTGAACAGTTTTAGCTGTCTGTCCGACAACCTGCCTTCGATATAGTCGATCACGAAGCCTTCGAACTGACGGCAGGTTAGCTGGCCAGGCATATACTTCAACATGCGCCCACCAATTGATTGGACGATCCGCCTGCTGGTCGGTCGGCGCAAGACTGCCCGAAACATCCTGCGACCGAGCGATATCTGATGCGAATGCTGGTGCGAAGGATCATGCATGGCTGAGCCCTCCATTTGATTGGGCGAGGGCGAACTTGCGACACAGCATCAAGATGAAAGTGGCACTCACAATATATCATCCAGAGTTTTGGGCCCCATTGTTGGCAAGAGGCAGTTCTTCAGTTTCATACGGGCACGGTGCAACCGAGTGCGGACCGCACTTTCGCTTATCTCTAGGGCTTGGGCCGTTTTCTGGGTCGAGTAGCCCTCGATATCTCTTAGTAACAAAACCGCTCGAAATTTATCCGGCAGACCGTTGATCGCATCCCTCACAATTGACGAGACTTCGCGCTGTAGAACCAGGTCTTCAACGTGATTGTTTGTGATACTGATGGGGCCAATCAGAAAGCCGTTACGATCAAACTTGGGCTCTGATTGCTTCCACTCTTGTTCTTTGTCTTTCGCAACCTTGCGCAACTTCATCAAAGCCTGGTTGACGACGATGCTGCGCATCCAGGTCCGCAGCGATGACCTGCCTTCGAAATCCGATATCTTGCGGTAAATTTGCAGGAATGATTCCTGCACACAATCAGCAGCAGTCGCGTCGGATTGCGTGTATCGCTTGGCAAGTTGGAGCATCCAACCCGCGTTCTCATCAACCAGCGTTCGGAATGCCTGCTTCTCGCCTTGTTTAAGCCGAGAGACAAACTCGCTTTCTGCTTGCTCGCTCATTGGCAACGGCACCAAAGGTCGGCTGCTGGCAAAGAACTGAGCGAAGGCATGATGAGCGCGCTAGCACTTTCCATGTGTTAAAACTACTCGCCCACCAGTAAATGTGTTCGATTAAACAGGTTCCAACCTAAAGCGCCGAGTAGTGCAGCCACTGCGAACGAGACAAAGCACTTCGGTATGCCGCCAGCTGTTTGTGGGCAGACAGCGCCGTCAGACACGATTTCTGCAAGAACACCGACGCTCGCCAAAAGAAAGACCGGTATCCAACCGATCCAGAACCAAGCCTTGCTGCGCCTCCAACCGCCTCCAGCCATCGCAAGATATCCGGCCAGCACAACATAGCAGGCAGGCAGAGGGCCGAGCTTTGGACAGGCTTCGCTCGTCGTGAAATGGACGTAGGAAATCTGCGCAGCCGACCATGCACCAAATAACGCCAACGACAGCAATACGAGCCTTTGAAACCTTGGTTTATTCATTGGCCGGGTTGGATACTTCCGAAGCGCCAGTTCTGAGGTCCGCAACACCATCGTCGAATGGTCCATCGACACTAATGTCTTCGCCAGCCAAATAGTCGACTGTGATACGATCAGCCATTTGATCACCAAGTCCAAAGATCAGCACTGGTGAACTATCTGACGAGAGTCCTTCACCACGAATGAACCATTTCGTCCGGGTCTCTCCATTGGCTAATGTGAGGCTGACTTTGGCGCCGACACTTTCGACGCGGTTATCAAGCATGACCTTCAAACCATTGCTTGCGCCAGGCCGAGAGATGAATGCTTGCGACCTGCCGGCGATGTTCACATGCACCACATCTGGTCGGCCATCTCCATTGAAATCTGCGGTCACTGGAGCAATTGAATAGCGTCGATTTATCACCCCGGCTGTTTCCCCCACCGCTGCAAATTCGCCGGAAGAGTTTTGGATCAAGAAACGACCGGGCGCCCGAAGAAACGCAAAATTGTGGACCGGCAGCCCGACGTAATTTTCCGAAACTATCAGGTCCTCGCGGCCATCGAGGTTCATATCCTCAAACACTGCACCCCAACTGAATTCATAATCAGCAAGCTTTGCTGCCTCTGCTTGATCTGAAAACTGGAACCCTCGTTCATTGCGGAACAGTATCCATTTCCAATGGGTTGTCTGCTCGTCTGTTGTATCGCCACGGATCAGAAAGCCTGGCGGCGTGCTGCCGACGTTGGAAAAGAAGAAATCTACCGTACCGCTATTGTCATAGTCACCCACAGCGATGCCCATGGGATAACTGTTAAAGTCACTGTTCGGGTTGGGCATATTGGTAAAGGTCAGATCGCCATTGTTCTTCCAAGTGCGAACTTGGCCTGTGTCATGAACCACGACCAAATCTTCAAAGCTGTCTTGATCGACGTCAACGAAGATTCCGAAGAAGGTGTTGTGGCGATATTCTAACCCGCTGGCTTTGGTAATGTTGGTGAAGGTGTTGTCACCGCTGTTGAGAAACATCTGGCTCGATCCGCCATAATTCGGCCTGTTGAAGATGTTTTGCCCCTCGACCAGATCCTTGCGGATATACCCGCCAACATACATGTCAAAATGCCCATCGCGATTGATATCGGAGACACCAATCCCAAGCGCAGTGGTTCCGTCGGGCATTGCAGCATCCAGCAATTGGTTTGAAAATTTGCCCGCCTCATTCACGTGCAGCCAAATGCCATCGGTGCGCGCCACCAACAGATCATCATCGCCGTCTTTGTCGACATCCAATACAATTGAGCCGTGGCTGGCCTCGCCGTCAGCTTTGTTAATTCCACTGTTCGGAACAGCAATGAATTCTCCATCGACGAAACGGAACAGACCATCTTGTTGGCTGCGGCTGCCGCCAAGAAACAGTTCTTCAATTCCATCGCCATCGATATCGATCACCCCGCTGGCTGCAAACGGCAGGGTTGTGCTGTTGTCGTGCGATTGATCATAGGGAATGTCAGTTGCAGAAAATGTCGGTATATCAATGCCATCAGTCGACACATCATAATCGATTTGCGCATCAAGTCGCTGCATGATTACGACGGCGATCACTAGCAACACGATCAAGGTAATTACGCTCAGGGCGACGTATTTAAGCACTTTAAGCATGAGCAAAAACCTTTGCATCAGATTGATTAGACCGGGCATGGATCAGTGAAAGTGTAAAGAAGATTGCAAATCCGATATTCAGCGCGATCGGCATCATATATTTCCCAATCGTTGGTACCGTCAGCCAGACCAAAAAACTGAACAGCAGCAAGACGATCGGATTGAAGAATGCCATCCAGCGAGGGTAATTGCTGTGCCCAGTCGCTGTGAGCCAGATATAGATGATCGAAATCGCCAGAATTGCGACCCGTGTCACATTGAGCAAGGACTCATAGCGCAGATCATACAACGCAACGAGATTTCCCAGATCGGCATATTGCGGGGCATTGACCAACGCGCTGATTGACGCGCGCGATCCCATCCACACTCCGCCTAAAGCGCAACCATAGGCCATCAAGATGAACAGGATGAACGCCCAGCGCTGATTTGCAGGACGAAGCATCAGATAGATATGATAGGCTCCGACGGCGTATAAAGGTGCACCAAGCACACCAATGAAATGGCCCCAATTGGTCCGACTTTCACCAATGCCTTCAAAAAAGGTCAAACCATCAGTGAAACGTGCTTGCGGATCGAAGTGAAGCAAAAATTCCCCGGTGCCGGTTATGATGGCTGCCAGCAGGCCGACCACGCCGGTGATCCATAAGACGTTCGCATTAGATGATGTTGTGTTCATTGCCTCCCCCGTGGATTTCTCTGCGGCCAAATTCACAGACAAGTCTATTCGATTACTTGCTTGATGCGCTGGGCAAGACGTTCCTGCCCCTCATTTGACGCGAAACAAATCAGCGTCTCATTCATCGAGACTTTGGCCTCTGCAAGATCACTTTCTCCCACACGGTGGTCCAATCCCATGAGCGCCAGAATAGAGATATCATTCAAATCGCCAAGCAGTTCGTTCGCCGCAATGGCCTGGCTGCCGCGATAGATATGCGCGGCCACACAATGGTCCGGGCCCATCGCTAACAGCACGTGGAAATGTTCAGTTTCTATGCTCACGAATTTACGAAGTATTCTGGCTGCCGCACCGCACAGTATTGAGTCCAGCGTCTTGCTCATCATGAACACTGCAATCACTGCGGTTGCGGCCAGCATTTGGGCAGCTTGCACGGCCATCTTTTCTGAATCGCCAACCGCCTCAGATAATGCGAGAATAATGGTCGAAGCAACCGAAACTAGGCCAAGATTGCCCAGCAGCATCAGCGCGACAATCACTTTACGCCTGATCGGGAAATTAACGATTGCTTCCGATTCTGTGGTCGTGAACCCCGCGCCAGTCAGGGCGGAAATGCTCTGAAATCTGGCTACGTGGTCGGGCAAACCCGTCAATCGAAGAAAAACCGAGGCAAAGCGGACTATTATCAAGGAGCCGGCCAATAAAATCAGCAGTGCAAGAGTGGCAGCCATGCTTAACTAGGCCATTGCGCATCATACGCCATCTTGAAGCCGTAATTGATGAAGTCAGCCGTGCTGCCGGCGGTGAATCCGGTTTCCTGCAACGCCGAACCTGTTGCGACCATACCCACATAACCATCGACATGCCAAAAGCCCGGAGCGACCGCTTCTGGCAAGGTTTCTGTATCTAGGTATGGCCACGGATTGATGTAGAAGTATGGTTGGTCATGCCCTTCATCCCCCGGTGACATCCCAACCCCCATACCGCGGGCCGTTTCAGGATCACCTTCTTCAAACGAAATGTAGGTTGCGATATCGAAATGGTGAGGCCAGCAGCGCACCGGGCTGGGCCCCGGCCGATGTTCTGAAGTCGCCATTTTCAACTCCCCTAGCACCGTGTTTGCTAGGCCAAACCATTCAGAAAGCGCTTGCAATTCTTCCAACGCACCTTCTGTTTCATAGGTTTCCAATGCAGCGACATCGGCAGGGAGATCGTATGGTATGGTTGCCGAAGACGGGCCCATTAATTCCAGCGAGCTTGCGGATTCATCAATCCATTTATCAACCTGACTGATCGACTTGCCAGCGAGCGCCAGCTCATCAATAATTTGGTTTTCAGTCAAAATAACAAGCGACAAAGTCGGGAAATTCAGCGCCGCCGTAATCGTGCCGATTGGATGCGTACGCAGCCCGGCCAGATCTGCGTCCCATCCAAGATTAGAATGGCTGTCATCGGGTTTTGCAGCAATGTTGGCCCGTGCGAGCGCTGTCAGGTGCTGGGCTGCACGATGGGTCAGCACACGCGCTCTTGCCAACTCGGTTGCGCTCTTGCTTGTCAGAAGTGTGGCTGGGGCATTGTTCATCGATCAGACCTTCTCGGGTTATATAAGTTCAGCATCGGACATGATTTCGACCAACGCTGGGCCATCGGCTGCCAAGGCCGCTTGCAGCGCCTCAGTCAGTTGCGCGCTGTCAGTAACGCGTTGGCCATGTCCACCGCACAATTTGGCGAAAGCCGCGAAGGAGGGGTTGTGCAGATCGGTTTCCCAAACCGGCCACTCGCCAGCTTTTTGTTCCTTGGTGATCTTGCCCAACTGCCCGTTGTGAAGCAGCACATGGGTAATATCCATTCCATGTTTGACCGCCGTGGTGAAATCCATCGGATATTGACCGAACCCGCCATCGCCCGAAATTGAGATGACTTTCCGCCCTTCAAATTCTTCGAAATCTTGTGTCGCAGACCATGCGCCCATTGCCGCCGGAAAACCGAAACCGATTGAACCCAAATAGCCTGACATAAGCACACGTTGTGTGCCCTTGGTCTCAAAGTACCGACCAAAGCTATAAGTGTTGTTGCCCACATCGACTGCTATGATTGCATCGTCGGGAGCAAGTTCGCTTAGTGCTGCAAATATGGCGGCGCTGTGGACACCATTTTCCGCTTCGTCTGTTATCCGGCGTGATTTCTCGGCGCGCCAGATTTCCCAACGTTCGGATAGTTCGGCGATCTGATCGACAGCATCAGAATTGCGCACAACCGCACCACTAATCGCCTGACAGAATGCTCCAATCTCGCCCCAAACCGGCAGTTCCACGGCGTGGAACTTGCCAAGCTGCGATCGGTCAAAATCGACCTGGATAATTGGCTTGGATGGCTCAATCCCGGTATGGTTGGCGAACGACGAGCCGAGGGCGATTATCAGATCAGACTCGTTCATGAACCAGCTTGCAATCGGAGTCCCTGATCGGCCCAAGACGCCGCCTGCATTGGGATGGGTGTCGGGCACTAATCCCTTGGCTTTGAACGTCGTCATAATTGGTGCACCGAGTTGTTCGGCCAGTGCGATGATTTGATCACGCGCGCCGTGTGCTCCGTGCCCAACGATGATAATCGGGCGCTTCGCAGCGTTAATCAGCTTAGCTGCTGCATCCTGATCGCTTGGCGACGGTATAACAGAGGTTCCGCCCATCCTGCCTTTCGGCGACTTGGCAACCACTTCGCTTGGCAGGGTTTGTACATCGTCGGGAAAAATCAGATGCGAAACATGCTGATGATCTAGCGCATTCTTGCACGCCAATGACATCAGCTCGCCATGTTTGGACGTTGGCAATACCGTCTGCGAGAAATGCGCCACCGCATCGAAAGCAGAGGCCAGGTCAATGTCCTGGAAAGCGCCAGGTCCAAAGACCTGGGTTTGAACTTGCCCTGTCAGCGCAAGCACAGGTGCTCGGTCAACATGCGCGTCCCACAGACCGGTCAGCAAATTGGTCGCTCCAGGTCCAGCAATCGTAAGGCAAGCAGCGGGCTTGCCCGTCAGTTTACCATAAGCCGAGGCGGCGAAGGCTCCGGCACCTTCGTGGCGGATTCCAATATACCCGATCTCGCCATCCAAGGCTCGCAGACGCAGCGCATCGGACAACCCCAAATTGCTATGGCCGACCATCCCAAAGACGCGCTTAACGCCCCAATTTACCATTGTTTCAGCCATTTCATCAGTCACAGTGCGTTCGTGCTCTGGCTCGGCTTCTAGGCCGACCAAAATGGCACCGCCCTCTATCTTGATCGGATAGATCGTCTGACCGCTATCCTCGTGACCACCGGGAGATTTACCGGTAAGCGGATCAAAGTCCCATCCATGCCAAGGGCATCTTATCCAGCACGCTCCATCGACACCTCGCTCGATTGACCCTTCTCCTAAGGGTCCGTTCTGATGCGGACAGTGATTGTCCATTGCAGCGAACTGCCCGTCAAAATGAGACAGGCAAATCGACGTGGTGCGGGCGGTGACTGTTTTGACACGACCTTCAGGCAGTTCACCGGTGCGTGCAACTTCGATCCAGTCAAGTTTCTGGGTTGTCATGATCAGTTCACCCCTCCGAATGCGACGCCAGACAGTTTGGTCATTTCTGGCTTCCAAGTTGTCAGGTCATCCGGATTGAATTTCGACAAGTGATCGTGCCCGCAAGCTCGTGCCATCACTTGCATCAATGAAACGCTAGCTTCGAAGAAGTTCTTGAGCTGTGTGGCTGAACTGTCCGCTAGCAACCGGTTTTCCAAATGCGGTTTCTGTGTTGCGATGCCGACTGGGCAATTGTTGGTATGACATGCGCGCATCGCGATGCAGCCAATCGCTTGCATTGCCGCATTGGATAGCGCGATTGCATCTGCGCCCATTGCCATCGCTTTAACGAAATCAGCGGGCTTGCGCAGTCCGCCAGTGATCACCAGCGAAATATCATTGCGGCCCAAGCTGTCGAGATGACGCCGCGCTCGCCCGAGCGCTGGAATGGTTGGAACTGAGATATTGTCACGGAAGATAATCGGTGCAGCACCAGTGCCGCCACCTCGACCATCGAGAATGATGTAGTCGACACCCACCGCCAGCGCAGCGTCGATGTCTTTTTCAATTTGCTGGGCCGATAGTTTGTAACCGATCGGAATTCCGCCTGTGCGATCGCGCACTTCGTCTGCAAAATCCTTGATCTGGCTGATTTCGGTCCATTCGGGGAAGCGCGGCGGAGACACGGCAGATTCTCCTTCATTGAGGCCGCGGACTTCGGCAATCTTGCCCTTTACCTTATTGCCCGGCAGATGACCGCCAGTTCCTGTCTTGGCGCCTTGCCCTCCTTTGAAATGGAAGGCTTGAACTCTGTCCAACTTGTCCCACGAAAAACCGAAGCGTGCCGAGGCCAGCTCGTAGAAATAGCGGCTATTTTCGGCCTGTTCTTCGGGCAACATTCCACCTTCGCCAGAACAGATCCCGGTGCCAGCAAGTTCAGCGCCGCGAGCAAGCGCAACTTTGGCGGTTTGTGACAGCGCTCCAAAACTCATGTCCGAAACAAATAAAGGGATGTTCAGTCGCAGCGGTTTTTGAGCATTGGGGCCAATGATGACTTCGGTACCCACCTCTTCTTCATCAAGCAGTGGTGGCTTGTGCAATTGCGCGGTTAGCAGCTGGATATCATCCCAAGTTGGCAGCTGGTCTCGCGGCACGCCCATCGATGATACTGCTCCGTGATGCCCCACCTTGGACAGCCCATCGCGGGCATATTGTTGGATCAATCCGTTGAGCGGCTCTTCATCTGTGCCATGACTGGTATCAGCGTACTGGCCCAAATATGCATCTCGATCGAAGGGTTGCGGATTGTCATCGTGCCATGCGGCAACCTCACTTTCGTCAACCAACACGTTGCCATTCTCAACCTTGGTCGCAAATTTGTGCAACGCCTCTTCATTGGCATAGCTCGAGACGCCCGTATCGAGCCGGTAATCCCAATTGTGGACTCCGCAAATCAGGTTGTCGTTCGCATCAACAAAGCCATCGGACATTAGCGCGCCGCGATGGAGACAGCGGCCGTAAAAGGCAGACACGGTATCATCGAATTTGACGATCACCAGATCGACGTTAGCAACCAAAGCATGCGCTGGTGTACGGTCTTCTAACTCAGCAAGTTTCGCTACTACCACGTCAGTCATCTGGATCTCCGGTTAGTTTGGCATGTGCAGATCGCTCTGCTTCGAAAGGAGTGGGCATGGGCTTGTGTTCTGGGATGGTGCCCATCTTTGACACTGCCTTGCCATAGAATTTGCTCAGCGGCATCGCGCTCACGCCGTGCAAAAGGGCGCTAATCCAAACCGCATTAATTGCGATTGTCAGGATTGGTTCGGCATAGTCACTGCCGACAGTTGGCAGGATCAACAGTGCGAACAAGGCCGTCGCTAGACCGCGCGGTCCGAACCAGCCGATAAACAATCTGGTGGACGCGCTTGCATCGGTTCCGATCAAGGAAAGCCAAACTGCCAGCGGCCTTACTATTACCAGACTGACCATGATCAGCGTGAATATTGGCCAGGTAAGATTATGTAGAGCTTCCGGCACAAGCACCAAGCCAACCATGAAAAAGGCCGCCCACATCAGCAATTGGCCTTCGCCTTCGGTAAATTCGAATAGAAATTTGCAGCGGCCCTTTACACAATTGCCAAATGTAAGGCCGGCGACGAATGCTGATATGAACCCATTGCCGCCAATCTCGATTGCAAAGAGATAGGCGACTGCCGTCAGACTGAGCGCGGCGACACCCTCGAAAGTCGACGAAGTGAGGTTATGTTTTACCGCGAACAGCATGATCTTTGCCCCGAGCCAGCCCACAACAACTCCGGCTATTGGGCCAAACAGCACCTGGCTGCTGCCAAACACCAGCCAGTCTTGTGCGTCACGGCCATCCACTTGACCAAGCATGCTGGCGAAAAGCAGGATTATTGGCAGAGCAAGCCCATCGTTCAGGCCGCTTTCAACGGTTAATCCTCGCCGAACTCTCTCAGGCACCACATCATTGGTGACAACCGATTGGCCCAGCGCTGCGTCTGTTGGTGCAAGCAATGCAGCAACCAATGCCAGAGCTACCAACGGCCAATCAGGCAACAACATTCCTGCTGCAAATGTGCCCAGCACAATCGCCAATGGCATGCCCAGAGCCAGCATGCGCTGAGGCCATATGTGATTTTTTCTCAGTTGCCGCAGGTCGATCTGCGACGCGTCAAGGAATAGCAGTACAACAAGTGTGGCCTCGGCGACCAAGTGAAGCGCCTCCTCGGCTGCTTCAATTTCAAACCAACCGACAGAGGCAAGGATCAATCCGAGTGCCAAGAAATAGATTGGTGCGGTCAAAATTGAACCAGCCAATTTGCGCGCAACCATAGCAAAGAGGAACGCTGCACCAAATGCCCATAACAGAGCTGCTTCAGTCATCGTGTCCTTGCTCTCCACCCTGTATGCGCATGAATTGCGCTACTCGTCATGAGAGTAGATGCGCGGTTGACGCAAAGTGTTACAAGATAACGAAGGTTTTTTCCAATGAGCCTCCAGAACTACAATTTTGGCGCATTCTTCGTGCGATGCATTGGGTGGACGAAATCAAGTCAGGATCGTCAATTGTGCATATCGCTCGAGATGAAGGATGCTCACCTGAATTCATCGGCAACAACCTGCACTTCGGACTACTGTCCTACCGCATCTTGGAGGCTGTCATGTCTGGCAAAATGCCGCCAACTGTCTCCACGCAGGTCATAACGAAGATGAAGCATCTGCCGATGCGATGGGTTGAACAGGAAAACTTACTATTGGCCTAGTGACGGGCGCATAATCGCAATTAAACGGTGCGCAGCGAATTGCGGCAATTTTCTAAGTTTTCCCTGTTGATTCCCTGCAAACCTGTCTTTCGCACGTAGATAGTGTCCAATCCTAACCGTCAAAATGACGAAAAGAGACAAAGCGATATATCTGACGGTGGGGAGACGGATTTTGCCGGTTTGGAGACGCGATAGGCGCCAAACCATCCGGCAAGCCCCTAAGAAGTCGGCACAATTCTGAAGGCATTCCAGAAGACCCGAAATAGCGGGACTAGGTGGCGGAGCGAGAGGGATTCGAACCCTCGATAGGTTGCCCTATACACGCTTTCCAAGCGTGCGCGATCGACCACTCTGCCACCGCTCCGCATTCTTGATTTTTCGCCCAGAGCGATGGTTAAACGCCAGGATTTGCCCATTCGACTGCTTGCGCAAGTGCAGGGTGTGATTCACAAGAAAGCGCGCATCTAGCTTCCCCACCGTTGCAGCGCAAGCGGCATGATGGCACCACGTACAAATGAAAAAACTGATCCTAGCCGCTGCGGCGCTCACCCTGCCCGTATCACTCGCCGCTCAAGAGGCGCCCGAAGGCCCGCCATCGCCGGGGCAAATCGTGGATGCAGCCAGCTCGGAAGAGTGGGTGACGATCTCTGCCGAGGATCTTCTAGTGATGACGCTGGCACCCGATGCCGAGGAAGACCCGCGCGAAGTGGTGATCCAGCTGATGCCAGCGCCATTCAGCCAAGGGTGGGTGGAGAACATCCGCACCTTCGCTCGTGCGCAATGGTATGACGGCATTTCGGTCAACCGGGTGCAGGACAATTACGTCGTACAATGGGGCGATCCCAATTACGACAATCCAGAAGCTGATGGCGAGGTAAAGCTGTTGCCCGAAGGACTGAAGGTGATGGGTGAGGATGACTATGCTTCTGACTATGAAATCAAGTACCTCATGGAGAGAAACAAGCCGACTGAAGTGGTAATTGAACCGCCCTTTGTGCGCATCAAAGGCGACGAAAACTATGGCGAATCAGCATTCTCACTGGGGTGGCCTGTTGTCATAAGCGATGTTCAACGGCGGCGCGGTTCGCTTAGGGCCGAGAATGGAAGCATGCATCCCGTCCATTGCTACGGAATGGTCGGAGTCGGACGCAATTACTCGCCTGACACGGGTACGGGCGCAGAGCTTTACACCGTGATCGGTCATGCGCCGCGCCATCTTGATCGCAACATCGCACTCGTGGGCCGGATCATTTCCGGCATGCAGCATCTGTCCAGCCTGCCCCGCGGGAACGGCGTGCTGGGGTTCTATTCCGAAGATGAGTTGGACAAGCGCACGCCGATCCTGTCCGTGAGAATAGTCAGCGATCTGCCAGCTGACGAGCAACCCGCCTACCACTACCTCTCAACCGACAGCGAGACATTCGCCAAATATGCGAACGCGCGTGCTAACCGCCGCGATCCCTTCTTCATCCACCCTGCTGGCGGCGCGGATATTTGCAACATCCCTGTGCCAATTCGTCCGATCGAGATTGAAGACGAAGAGTGACGCAGACGGTTTCAGCAACCATTCCCCTGACCCGTTGGTCGGGTGAGCGTGGCACCTATCATCTGGTGGTCATAACTGGTGAGCAGGCCGAGGCTATTACCATGCATGCCCGGCTGCATCGGTTGGAGTTTGGTCGGCAACGCGGTTTTGGATCGGTCAAGGTCGTCGCGCGGATCGGTGAGACCCAATGGAAAAGCTCTGTCTTCCCGCAGAAAGATTCGTCTGCGTTGAACGACCAAGCCAAAAGCGAAGGCCCCAACAAGAAGTCTTGGATATTTTTGGTCAGCAAAAAAGTGATGAGGTCAGAGGATTTGTCTGAGGGCGATCCTGTCACCCTCCAGCTTGATCTGCTTTAGATCTTCTGCATCAATTCGATACGGTTGCCGAATGGGTCCGCGGTGAAAAAGCGGATATAGCCCGATATTGGTTTGTCATCGCTGGTTTCAAAATCGGCCGCCTCCAACTGCTCTCGCAATGCCGCCAAATCATCGACCAAAAACGCCGGATGCGCCTTTCGTGCAGGCGTAAATTCGGGATCAACGCCAATATGCAACGCAACCGATCCGCTCTCAAACCAGCAACCGCTGGGAGATAGATTGGTCGGTTTGGGCACTTCGGTCATTCCCAACATGCCGCAGAAGAATTTGCGCGCCTTACCTTCGCCGCCTTCGGGAATTGCGAGTTGGACATGGTCGAGGCCGATAATCCCCATTACGTTCGCTCCGCTTGTGCCACGGCATCGCTGGCGCGCAATGCGCTGAGAATACGGGTCAAATGCGCCAAATCCTGCACCTCGGCATCAATTTCGTAACTGGCAAAGGGGGCATCATTTTGGACCTGCTCAAGCGTTTTCACATTGGCCACATTCTGCGCAAAGATCCCCGCCATCTCGGCCAATGTTCCCGGCCGGTCATAGATCGTCACCCGCATGCGGCCCAATGCCCCTTGCGAACGCTTGCCCCAACTAAGGTCGAGCCAGTCTGAATCGATCCCGCTGGCCAGTTTTAGGCAATCGATCGCATGGACCTCCACGCCCTCATCCTTTTTGCGCAAGCCCACAATCCGGTCACCGGGCACCGGATGGCAACATTCGGCGAGCTTAAACCCAACCCCAGCAGTCAATCCGCGAATGGAAATGGCATGGTCACGCTTTGACCAATCATGATCATCGTCAATGTCGGCTGTGCAGCCCGGAACCAGCGCCTCCATCACTTCGCGGTCGCTGATCTTGGCCGCGCCGATGGCGTACATCAGGTCCTGATCTTCCTCCATATCGAGCCGTTTAACCGCCTCGCGCACGGCCTTCTTGCCGATCCGGGCGGGCACTTTTGTGGCGATCTCGTCAAACAATTTTCGGCCAATCTCGGCCACTTCATCGCGCTCGCGCAATCGCACGGCACGCCGGATGGCGGCACGCGCCTTGCCGGTGACAACAAATCCCAGCCAATTGAGTTGCGGTTCTGCTTGTTTGCCTTTGATGATTTCCACCACATCGCCATTTTCAAGCTGCGTGCGCAACGGCATATGACGACCATTGATTTTCGCGCCGACGGTCTGCGCGCCCAGATCGGTGTGAACGGCAAAGGCAAAGTCGACCGGTGTCGCACCCTTGGGCATTTGGAACAGAGCGCCCTTGGGGGTGAAGGCAAAGATGCGGTCCTGATAAATCGCCAGCCTAGTATGCTCGAGCAATTCTTCGGCGTCATGGCTGGCATCGACAATCTCGATCAAATCGCGCAGCCAGCCAACCTGACCATCGGGGCGATCCCCTTGCTTGTATGCCCAATGTGCCGCCAGCCCGAATTCATTGCGTTGATGCATCGAACGGGTACGGATTTGGACCTCAACCCGCATCGAATTTTCATACATCAATGATGTGTGCAGGCTGCGATAGCCATTGGTTTTGGGGGTCGAGATATAATCTTTGAAACGTCCCGGTAGGAATTGCCACGTGGTGTGCAACACGCCCATCGCACGATAACAATCGGCCTCGCTCTCGCACACCACACGGAACGCCATGATGTCGGTCACTTGCTCAAAGCTGACATGGCGTTCAGCCATCTTTTTCCAGATCGAATAAGGGTGCTTTTCGCGGCCCGAAACTTCTACCGTCAGGCCTTCTTGTGCCAGCGCTTGCTTAACTGCCAAGGCAATCGCATCGACCTGGCCGCCATCCTGATTGCGCAAATCCTCCAACCGGTCGGCAATCGTCGCATAGGCCTCTGGCTCAAGCTGTTCAAAAGCAAGCGCCTGCATCTCGCGCATATATTCATACATGCCGACCCGCTCGGCCAAGGGGGCATATATATCCATCGTTTCGCGAGCGATGCGTTGGCGTTTTTCCGGCTTCTTAATGAAGTGGAGCGTGCGCATATTGTGCAGTCGGTCGGCCAATTTGACTAACAGCACGCGGATATCTTCTGACATAGCGAGGAGGAACTTGCGCAAATTCTCCGCCGCGCGCTCATCCTCCGGCATCGCTTCGATTTTGGACAGCTTGGTCACACCATCCACCAGCCGGGCAACATCCGGGCCAAAGTTCGCCTCAATATCCTCAATCGTCGCCAGCGTGTCTTCAACCGTATCATGGAGCAAAGCCGTCATGATGGTTTCTTGATCCAGCTGTAGATCGGTCATCAGGCCGGCAACTTCTACCGGATGGCTGAAATAGGGATCGCCGCTGGCGCGCGTTTGAGTGCCATGTTTTTGGACGGTATAAACGTAGGCGCGATTGAGCGCCGCTTCGTCGGCGTCGGGGTCATATTCGAGGACCCGCTCAACAAGTTCATATTGGCGCAGCATTGCAGGGCGGATGATGTGACGATTGCACGCAAAAGCGCAAGCGCCAATTTGCTCCAATGATCATAGAGATAGGTGACTGGTCACAATTGGCACGATCTGTTGTCATGTGCTATGTGAACGTTATCAAAGCAAGATCGAAGGATATGGCAGGGGATATGCAAGCTATGAGAATGACATTTGCAACGGCAGCGGCAGGAGTGGCTCTTGCGACTGCGGGATGCGACAATTCAGCCGCGAACACCTCTGGCAACAGCAGCGCTGGCGCGGAGGCCGCCGCTGCTGCCGAATTGCGGACAGACCGCGAACTGCTGTTCGCAGACGAATTCAACAACGCCGAGCTCGACCGGTCCAAATGGAATGTCGTGGGCATGGATTTCTGGGTCAATGAAGAGCTGCAGGCCTATCTCGACACGCCCGACACCCTTTCCATCGCGCAAAACATTGATGGAGCAGATGGCGGTGCATTGGTTCTGCATCCGGTCTATCGTCCGGGCGTTGATAGCCGAGAAGACCGCAATGCAGACTTTATCTCTGGCCGGATCAACACTCGCGACAAGTTCGACTTTACCCATGGCCGCGTCGAGGCCAGGATTAAGATGCCCGATGCAATTGGCGTATGGCCCGCCTTTTGGCTGTTGGGTAATGGCCAATGGCCCGAGACCGGCGAAATCGACATTATGGAATATGTTGGCGAAAGCGATTGGACCGGCGTTGCTCTGCATGGACCCGGCTATTCCGGCGAAACACCCATTGTGAACAAATTTGTCTTCCCGGACGGCCAAGATGCGACCCAGTGGCACACCTATTCCGTCGAATGGACGAGCGATGCGGTGTTGTTCGAAGTGGACGATCGCCTAACCTATCGCGCCACCCGCGAAATGGTCGAATATTACGGCGAATGGCGTTTCGACACTCCCAAATTCGCAATTCTAAACTTTGCAGTGGGCGGCATTTACCCGGCCAAAACCAATGGCATCAAACAGCCCTATTACGGATTGCCTGCGGAAACAGCAGAGCGGATAAAGAATGGCGAGATAGCGATGGAAGTGGATTGGGTGCGGGTTTACGCGCCCAAATAATCAGCTCCACACTGCCTCTGGTGGCAGGCTCATCAAGATCGCATCAATATTCCCGCCGGTCTTCAGGCCAAACAATGTGCCCCGGTCATAAACCAGGTTAAATTCGGCATAGCGCCCGCGCCATTCCAGCTGCTGTTGCTTGTCTTGGGGTGAGAATTCCGCCTCCATCCGCTTGCGCACAAGTGCGGGATAGATGTCGAGAAATGCTTTGCCGACATCTTGGGTGAAGGCCAAATTGCGGTCGAAGGATGGGCCATCCTCGCATTCCAGATGATCGTAGAAAATGCCCCCTACCCCGCGGTGGACGCCGCGGTGGGGTATGTAGAAATATTCGTCCGCCCATTTCTTAAACCGATCATAATAGGTCGGGTTATGGGCCGCACAAGCCGCCCGAAAGCTGGCGTGAAAGGCCTGCGTATCCTCTTCATAAGGCAAGGGCGGATTGAGATCGGCCCCGCCGCCAAACCATGCCGCCTGTGTCGTTAGAAAACGCGTGTTCATATGCACCGCCGGAACATGCGGATTGGCCATATGGGCCACCAGCGAGATTCCGGTTGCGGTAAAGCCGGGTTCATCCGCGCTGGCGCCATTGACCTGCGCCGCAAATTCCTGGCTGAAATTCCCGCGCACGGTTGAAACATTAACGCCAACCTTCTCGAACACTTTGCCCTTCATCAGGCCCTGAACACCGCCGCCCGGATCGGCATTGCCATCCTCCTTGCGGGTCCAAGGCGTATAAGCAAAACTGGCATCGGATCCGGCCTCGCGCTCAATCGCTTCAAACTCGGCGCAAATCTGGTCGCGAAGGCTTTCGAACCAATTGCGAGCGGCATTCGTCTGGGATGTCAAATCTGTCATATGCCCCTCTTGCCAAAGGCTTCAATGCTCGGCAAGTACGCTTAATGGTTCCCGTTTCGTTCGCCCCCTTTGATTTCGCCGGAGTAGAGCTTGTGATGAGCAATGCTCAGGCAATTTACTGGCCAAGCGAACAAGCATTGCTGGTGTCCGATCTGCATCTGGAGAAAGGCAGCTATTACGCCCAGCGTGGGCAGATGCTGCCGCCCTATGACAGCCGTGCAACGCTGGAGCGGGTTGCCGATGCGGTTAAGCAAACTGGCGCGCGCCGAGTGATCACCTTGGGCGACAATTTCCACGATGATGACGGCACACACCGGCTCGATCCGTTTGCCACCGGTATGCTTGAGGCGCTGACCCGGTCGCTCGACTGGGTTTGGATCACCGGCAATCATGATGAACAGATGCACCGTGGTTTTGGCGGTCAAATAGCGGACGAGCTGGAAATTGGCGGTATCGTGCTGCGGCATATTGCCCAAAGCGGCGAGGCTCGGCCTGAGCTCTCCGGGCATTTTCACCCCAAGATGCGGGTCAATATTCGCAACCGCCACATTGCGCGGCCATGCGCGGTCAAAGCCTCGCGTGCCGATTCTGGTGACCGGATGATTCTCCCTGCATTTGGTGCCTATACCGGCGGGATGGATGCTGGCGATCCGGCGATCTTGGAAGCTCTCAGCCCGGCCGACAGGATTGACGCAGTAGTTCCAGCTAAGGGAAAAATACTACAGTTCCCGCTATTTCGTAATGCGGCCTAAGACTCACCTAGCGTTTCGCGACGTTAATCCCTACATAGCGCCCATCAACTGAAGGCTACCAAAGGAGAAAGCCCCATAGCCCGTCCACCCCGGCGTTCAATGGCCCCGCCTACCAAGAGCGGCCCACGCTACGATAATTTCATCCAATCCGAAAAAGTGCGCGTTATCGATCACGAAGGTGAAAACCTTGGTGTGATGTATACCAGCGAAGCCATGGAGCAGGCGAATGACGTCGGCCTCAATCTGGTCGAGGTATCTCCCAATGCGGATCCGCCCGTGGCCAAATTCTTGGATGTCGGCAAATATCGCTATGAGGCCCAGAAAAAGGCCAATGCTGCGCGTAAAACGCAGAAGACGCAGGACATTAAAGAAGTCAAAATGCGTCCGAATATCGACACGCATGATTATGACGTAAAGATGCGCAATGTGACCAAATTCATCGAAAACGGCGACAAGGTGAAAATCACTTTGCGGTTCCGAGGTCGTGAAATGGCGCACCAAAATTTGGGTATGGACCTGCTGCGGCGCGTGCAAACTGACGTCGAAGAGATTGCCAAGGTTGAGGCATATCCACGCCTCGAAGGGCGCCAAATGCTGATGGTTCTCTCACCGAAATAGACCGGTCGGTTACGATCGCTTTGATCAAAGGGGCGCGCTGGAAAGTGCGCCCTTTTTGCATCGGGCAGCCCATAAATGCTGCAGTAATCGACAAACATGCAACCATTGTCGTCCGAAGACGTTGCAGTTGCATCTGTAACCATTAGATTCGAATAGGTTATTTTTCTGTGCGCAAGCTATTGGCTTGCTGAAAAGAGGTTTGGTTAGTCATGATTAAAGGCACAATTGGTACATTTGCTTTGACAGCACTCATGGTCGGAGCACCTGCTGCATATGCTCAATCGGAGCCATCAGCTCAGGCTGGTGCGATTGCGGCGCTCGCGATTCCGGCAACCAACCCCGAATTTGCCACCTTTACCCCCATCGACAATCCTGTCCGAAATCGGATCGATTATGAGATTTGGGATGAGGCGATGAATGCCCTCGTTTTCCGGATGGGCAAGTCACTGCGCCAAAATCCGGGGAGGCCCGACGCTGGCATGGGCAGCCGCCGTATCTATGGTCATGATTCGCGCTACCGCCTCGAGGGCAACCGGATCATGTTCTCCTTCCTCGATAACCAAGTGATCAATACGTTCACCGAATATCGGCAGGATCTGGAGCGGGTCGGCACAGAGCTGGACATTTCGACGCTGGCCCGGAACGAACAGCTCGCCTTTTGGATCAATCTGCACAATGTCACGGTGATCGAACAGATCGCCAACGCTTGGCCAGTGCGCCAACCTCGCGAAATTGAGGTGGATGGCGTTCCGATGGACGAGGCCAAGCTGGTCACGGTTAAAGGCGTGTCGATGAGTTTGAAGGATATTCGGACCCAGATTATCTACCCGAATTGGCGCAATCCCAAGGTTATCTATGGCTTTTGGCGCGGCGACATTGGTGGGCCGTCAATCCAGTCCGAAGCCTATACCGCGCAAAATGTTGGGCGGTTGCTCGACAAATCAGCCGGAGACTTCGTCAATTCATTGCGTGGGACGCAAAAACGTTCTGACCGGCTGCAAGTATCGGAAATTTATGACGAAGCGCGGCCTTACTATTTCGCCGATTGGGACGAGGATATTCGCACGCATATTGCCTCCCATGCCGATGACGACGTCACAGAATTGCTGCAGGAAACAAATTCCGTCGAAGCGGTCATTTCCGAGCCCGACATTGCCGACTTGGCTGGCGGGGTTCGCGAACCAAGCTATTCCAACATCACGTCTGACGGTAGCTCCACCAGCTTCCGCGTCCCGCAAGGCATGGCCCGGCTCTTGACCGAGCATCAAACCAAAATTGAGCGTATGATCCGCGAAGGTCGCACTGGCACAGTCACATTCCAGAATATTGCGCTGCCGGGCGAAGAAGGTGAAGCCGCCAATGGCGAAGTGGAATAGCCTGCCGCACTCTATTGGTGGGCGCCTATCCGTGGGTAATCGCTAAGACAGGCGCGCATTGCTGACAAAAGGCTGCTATCCTCTTGGTATCGGGAGGAAAGCACACAGCATGTCAGCACAGACGGTCGGCCGTATTATCGGGCCATTGATCTTTGCCATAACCGCTTTCACTGCGCCGCCCGGTGATATGCCCGCGGGCGCCTGGCTGGTCGCGGGTCTGGTGGTCTGGATGGCGGCCTGGTGGATGACAGAGGCCGTCCCGTTGACCGTTACCGCGCTGCTGCCCTTCGTGGTGCTGCCTTTCTCTGGTGTTTCAACAGCGCGCGAAACCGCCAGCACCTATTACTCGCCGATCCTTTTCCTGCTGCTGGGCGGAGCCTTCATCGCACTCGCAATTGAGCGCACTGGCCTGCATAAACGGCTCAGCCTCGCGATCTTGAAAGCGGTTGGAAAACAGGGCGGGCAAACCCAACTGCTGCTCGCCTTTATGATCTCTGCAGCGATGCTTTCGATGCTGATTTCCAACACCTCGACCACACTGATTATGATGCCAATGGCACTGGCGGTTTTGGTCGGCGGCGGTGCCTTGGCTGGTGGCCTGTCCTCAAGTAGCGAAGCGGTAGGACAACAAGAACGCGTGGCGCGCGCGGTTGGCGTGGAACCACTCGACAAAAACGGCCTGTCCGGCGCGCTGCCGATAGGGATCGCCTTTGCGGCCAGCATTGGCGGACTGGGAACGCTGGTCGGATCACCCACCAATGCCATTGCCGTTGGCTTGCTCGATACGATGATCGGCGTGGAAATTACCTTCCTTCAATGGGCCTTGTTTGGCCTTCCGATTGTGCTGGTAGGCGTGCCTCTCGCCGCATTCATTGTCGCCAAGTTTCAGAGAGTTTCCGATCACCCATTTGACGTGGCCGCCGCGCGCGCCGCGATTGATGACCAAGCCGAGTGGAGCCTTGCCGAGAAGCGATTGGTTCCCATAGTCGCGCTGACATTTCTTGCGTGGATGACCGTGCCGTGGGTCAAACCGCTGCTGCCCGATGGATCATGGACCAATGGCACCATCGCGATCATCGCTAGCTTTGCTCTGTTCTTGCTGCCCGATGGCAGCGGGCGGCCATTGCTGATCTGGAAGGAGGCCGACCGGGCACCATGGGGTGTCATTATGATGTTTGGCGGCGGACTGGCATTGGCTGGCGGAATGCAAGCATCGGGCCTTGCCAATTGGCTAGCCGAGGCGCTGCTGCCGCTGGAAAATTTCCCTCTGTTTGTGGTCGCATTGGCGCTGGTCGCGATGATTATCGTTATCACAGAATTCGCCAGCAATGTTGCAACCGCTACCGGCATCATACCAGTGGTCGCATCGCTGGTGGTGGCGCTGGGCGCAGACCCGATGCTGCTCGCCATGCCGGCCGCACTCGCCGCCAGTTGGGGCTTTATGTTGCCAGCCGGAACCGGACCCAATGCCATCGCATGGAGCACTGGTCGGATTAAGATTGAACGGATGGTCGGCGCTGGGCTGGTGCTCGACGTTATCGGGGTGTTCCTGATCGTCGGACTGGTTTGGGCGATGGCGCTGATCGTCTGATCCAAGGCTCCATTGCTTCACCCGCCAACTTGCGGGCTTGAAGCCACCATCATTTCGCGATAATTACAAATGAAACCATCTGCCTGATGGGGAGAGGCGTTCCTGCGGAGGTTAGGAACGGGTGCCACACGGGCCAAAACGCACTGGCCAACAATCGGCGTCTGCCTTCCTGGACGCCTCGATTGAACGATCTTCAAACAAGGATACAGCCGCATGACCGACGCAACTGACGCCGTTGATACCCCGACCCCGCGCCGCAACCCCAAGCCAAAAGTTAAGACGATTGGCGGACGCGAACTGAAGCCCAGCACGCTGATGATGGGTCATGGTTTTGACCCCGCGCTGTCAGAGGGTTCGCTCAAGGCGCCTATCTTCCTGACGAGCACATTTGCGTTTGAAAACTCGGCTGCTGGCAAGCGCCACTTCGAAGGCATCACTGGTAAACGTCCGGGCGGAGCAGAAGGGCTTGTCTATTCGCGCTTCAACGGTCCCAATCAGGAAATTCTGGAGGATCGCCTGTCGGTCTGGGACGGCGCAGAGGACGCGCTGAGCTTCTCCAGCGGGATGACCGCGATCACCGTCATGATGCTGGCCTATTGCAATGCCGGCGATGTGATCGTCCACTCAGGCCCATTATACGCCGCGTCCGAGGGCTTCGTCGCCAAGGTGATGAGCAAGTTCAACGTCACCTATGTCGATTTTCCCGCCGGGGCGACCCGCGAAGAATTGGACGCCGTGCTGACGAAGGCGAAAGCGCAGGCTGACGCACAAGGCGGCAAGGTCGCGATGGTCTATTTGGAGAGCCCGGCCAACCCGACCAACGCTCTGGTCGATGTGGAGGCTGTCACCGCTGCTCGCGACGCCGTGTTGGACGCAGAGACAACGCCGATCGCTATCGACAACACGTTCCTTGGGCCCCTGTGGTCACGCCCGCTGGACCATGGCGCAGACATCGTAGTTTACTCGCTGACCAAATATGTGGGCGGGCACTCGGACTTGGTAGCTGGCAGCATTGCTGGCGCGAAAAAGTGGATGGACCCCGTCCGCGCCCTGCGCAACACGATGGGCGGCATTTGCGATCCCAACACCGCTTGGATGCTCTTGCGCTCGCTCGAAACGGTTGAGCTGCGGATGCAGCGCGCTGGCGAGAACGCAGCCAAGGTTTGCGCATTCTTGCGCGATCACCCCAAGGTCGAGGGGCTTGGCTATCTCGGCTTTATCGACGATCCGCGCCAACAGGATATTTATGACCGGCATTGCTCGGGCGCTGGCAGCACATTCTCGCTGTTCATCAAGGGCGGCGAGGCAGAGGCCTTCCGCTTCCTCGACAGCATGAAAATTGCCAAACTTGCGGTGAGCTTGGGCGGCACAGAAACGCTCGCCAGCCTGCCCGCAGCGATGACCCACCTGTCCGTCCCCGATGACCGCAAAGCTCAGCTGGGGATCACCGACAATCTGGTGCGCATCTCCATCGGCATTGAAGATGCAGATGACTTGATCGCCGATTTCGGGCAAGCGTTGGAGAACGTCTAAACCACAATCGGAGACACGATGGCATTCACGACCAAGATCCTGCTGCTCGGCTCGGGAGAGCTTGGCCGAGAATTCGTCATTTCGGCCAAACGGCTGGGCGCTTATGTCGTAGCATGCGATGCCTATGCCGCCGCACCAGCGATGCAGGTGGCGGACGAGGCCGAGGTGTTCTCAATGCTGGATGGCGATGCTTTGCGCACCGTGGTTCAGCGTCACCAGCCCGATCTGATTGTCCCCGAGGTGGAGGCGATCCGCACCGAAGTGCTGGCCGAGATTGAGGCTGCGGGCAGCAATGTCGTGCCCTCTGCCCGGGCGACCCAGCTGACCATGAACCGCGATGCGATCCGCGATCTGGCAGCGAATGATCTGGGCGTTACGACTTCAAAATATCGCTATGCCGAGAATTTGAACGAGGTCCATGCAGCGGGCGAAGTCACCGGATTTCCCTGCGTTATCAAACCGGTCATGTCGTCCAGCGGCAAGGGACAAAGCAAGGTCAACAGCGCCGTAGAATTGGACGCCGCATTCGCCTATGCGGTGGACAATATGCGCGGTGACCGCAAGCGAATGATCGTCGAGCAATTCATTGATTTCGATTATGAAATCACCTTGCTGACGGTGCGCCACGCGGGCGGGATCACTTTCTGTCCGCCCATCGGCCACCGGCAAGAACGCGGCGATTACCGCGAGAGCTGGCAACCCACGCCCATGTCCGATGCCGCCATTTCTGCGGCGCAATCCATGGCCGCCAAGGTCGTCGAAGCTTTGAAGGGCAACGGACAAGGATATGGACTGTTCGGGGTCGAATTTTTCGTCCGGGGCGAGGAAGTGATCTTCTCCGAGCTATCGCCCCGCCCGCATGACACAGGAATGGTCACTTTGCTGAGCCAAAACCTCAATGAATTCGATCTGCATGCCCGCGCGATCATGGGCCTGCCGGTGCCACGCACTATCGCCGCGAGGCCATCGGCGAGCAGCGTCATTCTGGCCGATCGCGACAGCGATACTGTCAGCTATTCCGGCTTGGCCGACGCCATGAGAGAAGGCGCAGACATCCGCATTTTCGGCAAGCCTGTCGCTCGCCCATACCGCCGCATGGGTGTCGCGCTGGCCACTGGATCCGACACCGACGCGGCCCGCGCTGCGGCCAACCAAGCCGCCGCCAAAGTCACTTTGCATTACGGAGAATAGTCCATGACAGACAGTCGCAAACCAGTGTGCCTGGTGATCGGCGCAGGGGCCGGAATTGGCGGCCACGTCGCGATGCGCTTTGCTGCCGGTGGCTATCATGCGGTGCTGGCGAGGCGGTCTGACGAGGAAAGCCTGGCGCGCTTGATTGGCAAGATCGAGGATGCGGGCGGCACCGCCAGCGGTACATTACTAAACGCGGCAGAGGATGGCGCGATCGAGGAGCTGGTTGAACGGGTTGAAACCGACATCGGCCCGATTGAATGCGCGCTGTATAATCTGGGCGCTCAGATCGGAAACCGGAAGCTGCACGATACGCCGCACCGTACCTTTGAACTGGGTTGGAAGCTGGGCTGTTACGGGGTTTTCCGTCTGGCCCATGCGATGTTCCCGGCGATGGTAGAGCGCGCCAAGGTCGGCCGCCACGGATCGCTGCTGGTCACCTCTGCCACATCTGCCATGCGCGGCAATGCGGGGCAACACAGTCATGCAGCGGCGATGGGCGGGCGGCGGATGCTGTGCCAAACATTGAACGCCGAATTTGGCCCGCAGGGCATTCATGTGGCGCATATTGTGGTCGATGGAGGAGTCAATTCGCCCGATACTCTGGGCAAATTACTGGGCGATAAATTTGACGCTTACAAATCGTCGAAGGGCGATCAGGGCATTATCGATCCCGCCGATCTGGCCGAGACCTATTGGCATCTGGCTCAGCAGCCGCGCAATTGCTGGACCCATGAAGTTGATGCGCGGCCATGGAACGATGTGGCGTGGTGGAATGACAATCCCAACCCACAGATCGATTCCACCGCTGGAAAACCCGGTTTTGCGGGACCTAAAACTTAGAGCCCTAAAACCTAGGTCCAAAACCCAAAAACTGCGCTCGATTTCTATTTTGACACCTGTTTTTCGTCTGTTTTGCGAAAATTCGTCGTGATTTGAGTACCTTAAGACTGATTTTCTATTTTGACACTTTTCCAACTTGCCGCGCGGTCTGCGCGTGCGGGTTTAACGCCCTTTTTGCGCGCCTTGGGCAGAGCCAACAATGTGAAAGAGCAAAGAAAGAGCTGGGCGACCCGTACCGCGCCTGACCTATGTAGGAAAATGCGTCGTATTTGGGTGAAAGCGCACTGTTCTGACCATCTGATCTTGCCCGCATGTGCAATGAAACCGACATTCCGCACACGACGTTTTCGGAATTTCTTCGCTGAAGGCTTCGCCGTTGCAGCTAAGTATTCTCCCAACCACTTCGAGTTTCCATAGCGGCCGCCACTATCTTGATCATATTCATCGTTTGCGAGAAAAGGGCATTGGCTCGATTTTAAGGGGGAATATCTATGTCAGGGACAACACCAAAGCTCTTGCGCGAAGCGACCGTGGAAGCGCGCTCGCGTTACTTCGACAGTGCCAGATGGTCAGGGTATCAACCACGGTCTGACGATATGGTTATAGCGACATACCCAAAGTGCGGCACAACTTGGATGCAGCGCATCGTTGGTATGCTGGTCTTTCAGAGCGCTGATCCTTTTCCAGTACAAGAATCGTCGCCTTGGCCTGATATGCGGATGCCGCCACCCGGTGCCATGCTAGAGCTTGCCGAAAGCCAGGCTCATCGCCGGTTCTTTAAGACACATCTGCCTTATGATGCGCTCACAATTTATGAGGGCATGAAGATCATCCATGTCGCACGGGATGGTCGGGATGCGGCGCTGTCCTTTCACAATCACAAGCTTAACTACACTGATGAACTGATCGCGACGACAACTGAAATATCGATGGCGGATCCCAAATTTGGAACACCTTACCTTCGAACTGGGCCCGATCCAGCAGTTCATTTCAGGAATTGGGTTGAAGGGGAGGCTGACCATGTCGGCGACAAGAAATGTGGCTATTTCTACATGGAGAATAGCTATTGGGCGGCGCGGCACGAACCCAATTTGTTGATGGTGCATTTTGCTGACCTGAAAGAAGGCCTCGAAGGTGAAATGCGACGCATTGCAGAATTCCTTGAGATCGAGGTGGAGGAGGATCTTTGGCCTCAGCTTGTCGAGGCAGCCGGATTTGACGCAATGAAAAAACGCGCCGCACAATTGTTGCCGACTGCTGACACGATCTGGCAGGGAGGAGGCAACACATTCCTACATAAAGGGCAAAACGCCCGCTGGAAGGGAGTATACGATCAAGCCGATCTCAAGAAGTACGACGCGAAAGTCGCCGATCAGTTCAGCCCTAGTCTGGCAAGATGGACAGAGCAGGGCAGGGTGGAGGCCGGCGATCCGCTGGAGCTTCCCGACTAACAGCATTCACGTTCTAATCGATAGAAGCAGAATGTCAGCTTCCCACCCCAATAGCTCAGCCCCAACTCAGGCCCAATTCGCTGGGTCGAGCGCCAACAGCTCTGACAGCTGCGCATAAAGCGCAGGTTCCTCGCGGTGCAAGGCCCGGGGTTTCTCGAAAAAGGTAACGATCGCTTCGGCCAAGAATTCTTCGTGATTGGTCGCGCCATAGGAATCGATCAGCGAGGGATGTCCGCCCTCAACCCGCGCAACATGATCATTATAGGCATCCAACATTGCCTTTTCCCAGCCGCCATATTTCTGCCCTTTGCGCAATATGGGAATGCCATTGGTGTGACCGGTCAAGGCGTCCAATTGGTGCGCAAATTCATGGATGACGACATTGTGGCCATCCTCGTCATTGAGGCCGCCTTGCAACGCATGGTCCCATGACAAAACCACCGGTCCGTGGGCCCAACTCTCACCCAGCATGCCGACATTATCCTCGTGCACGACAAAGCCATCGTGAACGCCGCGATGCGTGCGGAAGGCGGAGGGGTAAACCAGCACATTCCTGAGCGTAGTGAACCATACCGGGCTGTTGACGACCAACAGACAGGCCTGCGCCGCGATGGAGAGCCGCATGTCATCGCTGATCTCCAAACCATTATTGCCCCGGAAGGTGACCTGATCGAGGAACAGATTGATCTTCCCCTCCAGCTTGGGCTGCAAGGATGCCGGCAATCGCCGCACGATCGGCACCAATTGCGTCACAATTTTGCGCTGCTGCGGGGTGAGCGGCGTCGCCAACAGCTGCTCGCGCTTACGCCGCTTGGCTGCGTGGCGATACCAAAGCACCGCGCCAATCAGCACCGCAATTAGAAGGACAGGTAAGAATGCCATTGCCTATATATAGCAATGCCTCACACCAGATTTAAGTGTGGTTCGAAAGACCGGATTTGGTGCCGCAATGTCGAGCGCTCTTGGCTGACCTACCCCCGCCAGACCCGGCGTTCTTCGGCGGACTTCAACACTTCGTAAGCAAGCTGCAATTTTTGGAATTCAACCGCGGCTTCCTCGTCATCCGGCTTCACATCGGGGTGGACCGACTTTGCTTTCTCGCGCCAGGCCTTCTTGATCGCGGGGAATTCTGCATCCCCTTCCAGATCGAGCACCTCCAGCGCACGCATTTCGTCAACGCTTCGGGTGCCATCGCCCGACCCGGTCCAGCCGTAATGCGATGCCTCGGCATAGCCTTCGCTTTCCTGCCGCTCGGCCTTGGTGCGCTCTGCCTTTTGTTCCTTGTCCAGACCTTCGAAGTAATCCCAACCCTTGTTGTATTCGGCCGCGTGCTTTTGGCAGAAATACCACCGGTCCGGACTGTTGGGGGATTTTGGCGCCGGGCACAGCCCCGCCTCCCCGCAGCCATGGCGGTCGCACTCACGCTGGGCCACGGTTTCGCGCGAGGAATCATAGGAGCGCCACCGCGGGAAGCCCCAATCGTTGGATCGGCGCGCCTTAGGCATTGTGCCCGCTCAATGTCGCTGGTCTGGTCATGATGGACGCCTGTCTAGACCTGGTTGCAGATTTTTGAAAGATGTGGGAACCAGTTTCAATTAGAAATGTTGTAGTGCAATATAAACTTCATAATATGTGAAGCTTTGCCCTGCTAAGGAATTGAATATGAGCAAGCAACTGACCCTATCAAGCATGATCGCAGTTTTCGCGATGGTGGCGCTCGTGGCGATTAATTCGGCCCATCCCGTCAGCAGCGAAGCTGGTGCAGGGATTGCGGCATTGCAGGCCGAGCTGCCTCAAGTCGATGAGGACGCGCTCAGCCTGCTGTCACCTTGGTTCGTCTCGAATTAATCAATCGCGGTTTAGTTGATCACCACGCTGGCGGCGCGCCGGTTTTGCGCCCATGCCGCAGCGTTGGATGCCAGTGCAATCGGACGTTCCTTGCCAAAGCTGACCGTGCGAATACGGGCGGCATCAACCCCCAGTCCAATCAGATAATTCTTGGCTGAATTGGCCCTGCGCTCACCCAGCGCGAGGTTGTATTCGCGTGTGCCGCGTTCATCGGTGTGCCCCTCGATCGTGATCGAGATAGCGCCGTAACGCGACAGATATTGCGCCTGCGTTTGCAGGGTCGCTGCATCAGAGCTGTCGATGTTGAACCGGTCAGTGTCGAAATAGATCACATTCTGGCCATTCACCGCATTTTCGAAATGCGCCTGGGTTCCCAGCACCGGATCATTAGAGGTCGCTGTGGTGGTTGGCGTGCTCTCTGCCGTCGTTTCCTGCGGCGGAGGGGGCAGTTCCTCGGGCGCTTTCTTCGCGCATCCAGCCAAGGCCACTGTACCAGAGAGAAGCGCAATCATTGCAAAACGGGTGTTCATAGTCTTGGTCCTTTTCCGAATGGCGGCATCATTTGTGCAGGCGGGGGAATGCTGCCGGGTGGTACTTATCATATCGAGGCTTAGGGCAAAATCGGTCCCCAAGCCGGATCAGAGGCGTCGACCGGCGTTTTGAGTCGCCGTTCATTGCGGCCGGTAAGATCAACCTGCCACAATCCAGAGCGTCCCGAATTGCGGGTGGTGCGGAAGAATTGGATAATCCTGCCATTAGGTGCCCAGGTCGGTGCCTCGTCCTGCCAGCCGCTGGTCAGCACTTTTAGATTGCGCCCATTGGGGTTCATCACCGCAATGTTGAAGTCACCAGCGATGCGGGTGAAGGCGATCTGATCGCCGCGCGGGCTCCATTCCGGCGTGGCGCAACGCCCACCAAAGAATGTCAGGCGGCGTTGATCCGTCCCATCGGCGTCCATGACATAGCATTGCTGCGAGCCCGAACGGTCGCTCTCAAACACGATCTTGCTGCCATCGGGCGAGTAAGAACCGCCAATGTCGATCCCGGGCGTATCGGTCAGCCGAACGCTTCGCCCGCCATTGGCTGGGACGCGGTAAATGTCGGTATTGCCGCCCACTGCCATCGAATAAAGGATGTGGCGTCCATCGGGCGACCAGCGCGGGGCCAGCGTGGGATTGCCGGTCTCTGCCACCAATTGCTGGCGCCCGGTGCCAATGTCATAGACATAGATGCGCGGGTTGCCGTCGACATAGGACAGATAGAGCAGTTTCTTGTAATCGGGCGAATATCGCGGTGTCAGCGCGGTGGCGCTGCCCAGCGTTAAGAAGCGGTGGTTCGCACCGTCGCTGTCCATAATTGCCAGCCGCTTGATCCGCTTATCCTTGGGGCCGGTCTCGGCGATATAGGCGATGCGGCTGTCGAAGAACGGGCTTTCCCCAGTCAGGCGCGAATAGATAAGGTCAGAACATTTGTGCGCCGCGCGGCGCCAGTCAGCCGGCGGGACCACCCAGCCTTCGCGGATCAGCTCGTCTTGCAAGGCAACATCATAGAGATAGCATCCGACGGTCAAGCGGCCATCGGCGCGCGCTCTGACATAGCCATGGACCAGCATTTCGACGCCGCGACCACTCCAACTGCCCCAGCTGGGCGAGGTGATCTGGGCAAAACTCGGCTGCGGCAAGGCGTCCGGCCCAACTGGGCGAAAAATGCCATTGTTGCGCAGATTGGCGGTGATGACGCGCGCAATCTCGCGGCCCAAGGCGGCGGTGCCATTGGCATTGGCGGGCGTTGGCTGATCACGGTCTGCGGCAAAGCCGGCGATCGCAACGCCAATGTCGGACCAATCGCTTTCATCGGTTACGGTGAAACTTAGTCCGCCTTCCTCCGCATCGGCCTCTCCCAAAGTCTCCACCGCGCCACCTTCAGCGACAGGGGAGCCCAAATCCTCATTCTGGTTTTGGGCAGCCAGAGGGCTGGCGATAAGGGCGAGTGCAAAGATCAGCTGTTTCATCGAGAAAGGTTCCTATCGAAACGCGCGCCCCGGATCGACTTCCAGGCATTGTAATATTCGTCGGGCAGGTCGAACGGTGCGGCCAGTTGAACTGCGCGGACCGCTCTTTCGGCATGCAGGCTGGCTTGGGGACGGTTGGAAGCGTTAATTCCGCCTTGGCGCAGGACACGTGGACGCCCACGCAAACGGCCATTTTCGTCCAGATCAAACGCCAGCTCGGTCACCAGCAATTCGGAATCGACACCCGATGGTGCGGTCCAATGCGGGCGAATTTGGCGGACGATAGCCTGAATGATCGAAGCCTTTGCGCTCGCCCCGATTTGGCTGGCAGGAAGGCGCGCGTCATCGCTCGTCCGGCTGTTGCCAGCTCCATCAAGAAAGCTGTCGCCAATCTGCGATCCGCCACCTTGGCGTGGCTCAGGCTTGGCAGTGGGTTGCGGGCGCGGTGTATCGCGCGGCGGGGCTGTGCTGGTGTTGGGGGCCGCAATGGCTTGCTCAGCCTGCGGCGGAGTGTTCTCCACGCTGGGCTGCGGATCATCGGATAGGTTCGGTGCAATCGCGGCGCGGCTTTCCGGCACGATCACCGGTGCGGTTTCTTCCAAGCCAATGTCGCTGGCAAGACTGACCGTCATGCGCTCTGGTCGCTCCAGCAGCTCGTCTGGGGCAGGCTGAAACACTAGCACCAACAGCAACAACACATGCAGTCCAACGGCAATTGCGAGGCCGAAACGCTCCTCACGAGGAAGGGCTGCAAACCGAGAGGCTGCTCTAGAGGGGGTTGCCGAAAAGGTTGGACGTTCCGCCATCATCGCAACGCTATGGCGGCGTGACTGAACCGTTGGTGACCAGCGAGATGGAATTGAAACCCGCGCGGTTCAATTCGCCCATCACCGCCATCACCCGGCCATAGTCCAATGTCCGGTCCGCCCGCAGCACGATGACCGGGCCTCCGTTCTGCGATCCGGGGTCAATTTGCAGCAAAGCGTCAGGAAATCCGCCTGTGGGAATGCGCGTGTCATCAACGTAAATGACCCCCGCATCGTCAATCGCAATGGTCACTTGGTCGGGTGTTTGATCGATCGGATTGGCGCGGCTGTCAGGCAATTCCACCGGCACGCCTGAGGCCAGCAATGGCGCTGTGACCATGAAGATGATCAGCAGCACCAGCATCACATCGACAAAGGGTGTGACGTTGATCTCCGCCATTGGCGCGCGGCGCGATCGGCGCGATTTGCTGCGCGAGGACATGGAGAATGCCATTGGTCTAGCCCCCTACCCATCTGTTTTGCGCCAAACGGCGGCATTGCCGCCGCAAGGCCGACTGGCCGCCCGCAGCGACGCGACCTTCAGGTCGTGAGAGCGAGGAATTCGCGTTCGCGGAGGCGAATGCGCAAATCAAGATGCCTTATCCAGCTCGCGGCTGAGGGCGGCGTGGAACTTGTCAGCAAAGCGTTGCAGGCGCGCCTCATAACGGTTCACTCTATGGCTAAAGCGGTTGTAGGCAATCACCGCCGGAATGGCCGCAAAAAGCCCAATCGCGGTCGCAAACAGAGCCTCGGAAATGCCCGGTGCAACCACCGCCAAAGACGAGCTTTCCTGAGCGCCAATCTGGAAAAAACTGTTCATGATGCCCCATACGGTCCCAAACAGGCCAACAAAGGGAGCAACCGCGCCGGTCGTCGCCAGAAAGTTGAGCCGCTCGGCCAGATTGTCGGCCTCCTGCGCGACTTGGCTTTCCATCGCCTGAGCGGTGCGATGGCGCGTGCCTTCGCGGTCAACTGGCGGTTTGGCTGTCGAGCTTTTCCATTCTTCCATTGCGCTGGAGGCAACCCGTGCGCTGGGCACATCGGCCTTGGCGCGCTTGCCCAGCAACCGCTCAAAATCCTCGCTATCCCAAAACTCGTCTTCGTAATCGCGCGAACGCCGCTCGATCTTGCCCATTCGTAAGGAGAATGAGACGATGATCGTCCACACCCACAGACTGGCCAAAATCAGCCCCAGCATCACCGCCTGAACGACAATATCGGCCTGCAAAAACAGGTCGAGCGGGTCAAGCCGAGTGGAGGCCCCAAGGCCCATTATCGGGAGAGTAAGGGTCATGCTGATACGTCTTCCATAAATGCTTTGAATGCCGCGCGCCATGCATCTGGCTGGCGGCGTGGCCGCCCATCCAGTGAGATGAAACCGACGCGCAAACTGGCTTCACACAAAAGCTCTTCCTTTGCGCTACCATCACCGGCGAAATTGCGAACCGCTCGCTGCTTCATCCGGCAACTGGCCGCGCCCAATTCGGTGCAGATGGTGTCGATCACCACATCATCATCCAGCTTGGCCGGGCGCAGATATTTCAGATTGATCTCTGACACGGCATAGGCACCTGTTTCTGCTTCAATCGCGGCGCGCTGATCAATGTTCAGCATCCGCAGAAGGTCAGACCGCGCGCGCTCAAACCAGCGCAAATAATTGGCGTGATAGGTAATGCCGGAAAGATCGGTATCTTCGTAATAAACCCGCACAGCGTACAGATGGCGCGAACCATCGATACAACCGCCGGGGGGATTGGGAGCAATCATCGCAATTGTCTTAGCCTAGGGTGGATTCGCTGGGAAGCGGGTTTGCGCGATGAGCGACGAAGCGAGTCTAGCGCGCGATCATTGGCCCGAGGAACTGCCCGCCAAAGATATGGACGTGCAGATGCGGCACTTCTTGCCCGCCATGCGCGCCGATATTGGCCATCATCCGGTAACCCGGTTCGACCAGTCCCTTCATCCGGGCAACTTCGCCCACGGCGCGGACAAATCCGGCAATTTCTTCTGCAGAGGCTTTAGTCGAAAAATCGTCCCAGCTGACAAATTTACCTTTGGGGATCACCAGAGTGTGAATTTCCGCCTGAGGGTTGATGTCCTCAAAGGCATAGGACCAGTCGTCCTCATAAACCTTGGTTGAGGGGATCTCGCCGCGCAAAATCCTGGCGAAGATATTGTTGTCGTCATAGGGCAGCGTTGCATCGATTGGCATGTCTACTCGCTCCTGTTGGCTTTTTCGGCCAATCCTGAAACACCTTCGCGCCGGTCCAATTCGGCCATCACTTGCGCCACGGTTACGCCCTTTGCTTGTAGCAAGACCAGCAGATGAAACAGCAGATCGGCGCTTTCCGCCACCAACTCATCTTGGCCTTGCGACAATGCAGCGATGACCGTTTCGGTCGCTTCTTCGCCCAATTTCTTGGCGATGGTTTCCAGCCCCTTGGCATTGAGCTTGGCGACATAGCTGGTGTCGGCTGAGGCGGTGGCGCGCTCGGCAATGGTGTTCTCTAGGCGGGTTAGCGTGTCGGCCACTTTTGCATACTCGTCATTGCGAGCGCCCAAGGCGCGCGGCAATCCAGAATTGTCTGGGCTGCTTCTGGATCGCTTCGCTACGCTCGCGATGACGAAAACTCAACGCTCAGTTGAAGTTATAACGCCCGCGCGGGCAATCCTGCGGCGCGCAAAGCATCATGGGCATCGGCAATCGAATATTCGCCAAAATGGAAAATAGACGCCGCCAAAACGGCGCTGGCGTGACCCTTTGTCACACCTTCGACGAGATGATCGAGCGTCCCGACACCGCCGCTGGCGATCACCGGAATGGCCACGCTGTCGGCGATGGTGCGGATCAGTTTAAGATCATATCCCGCCTTGGTCCCATCACCGTCCATGCTCGTCACCAGCAATTCTCCCGCGCCCATATCGGCCAGCATTTTCGCATGTTCCAACGCGTCAATTCCGGTTGGCTTGCGCCCGCCATGGGTGAAGATTTCCCACTTCGGCCCTGCCTCGCCCATGGTCCCGACGACCCGGCGCGCATCCACACTGCCGACGATGCATTGGCTGCCGAATTTCTCCGCAATCTCGCGCACAAGCTCGGGCCGTTTTACTGCTGCTGAGTTAACCGCAACCTTGTCAGCCCCTGCCAGTAACAGCGCTCTGGCATCTTCTACCGAGGCGACCCCGCCGCCCACCGTCACCGGCATAAAGCACACTTCTGCGGTGCGTTTGACGATATCGAGCAGGGTTCCGCGCCCCTCATGGGTGGCTGAGATATCGAGAAAACACAGTTCGTCCGCACCCGCCGCATCATAGGCGCTCGCTTGCTCTACCGGATCGCCAGCGTCCTTCAGATCGACGAAATTGACGCCTTTGACCACGCGGCCATCGGCCACATCAAGGCAGGGAATGACGCGGATGCGAACGGTCATCAGTCAGGCTCAACAATGGCGGTGAGGCTGAGCGGTCCCGCATCCACGCGCAGCTGATCCCCGATCTCAAATTGAGGGATGGCGTCGCTGCTCATGCCCTTCCAGCGGAATTCCAAATCCGCGCCGGAAAGTTCGAATTCAGAGACTTGGTTGTTGTTGCAAAACAGCACAATTTCGCCGCCATGATCGTGGCCCAAATCCCGCAATCTGAGGCTAAATCGTTCTTGGCCGTCGCTCCACCGGCTTTGTTTCAGCTTGCCGTGATAGCTATTATCAGCAGTACCATTTTGACGAAAACGCGCCTCAACATCGTGAGTTTTCAGCACGCCAGCCCCGGTCACAACCATGCTGGGACTGGCAGCGATTTTCTTTTTCAGCCAACCAAACATCACGCCTACTCCCGTTCGCCCATGGCAATCGCTGCTGCCAAATCGAGCCTGCCTTCGTATAAGGCTCGACCGGTTATGACACCCTCGATCCCTTCATGCGCATTGACCGATAGGATATGGATGTCGTCCAATCCCTTGACCCCGCCGCTGGCGATCACGGGAATATCAACCCGGCGCGCCAGGTCCAGCGTCGCATCAATGTTCACGCCTTTCAGCAATCCATCGCGGCCAATGTCGGTGAACAACAGGCTGGCAACGCCTGCATCCTCGAACCGGCGAGCCAGATCGACCACTGGCACATCGGATACATCGGCCCAGCCTTCTGTGGCGACCATGCCGTCCTTGGCATCGACCGCAACCACGATCCCGCCTTCCCATTCCTTTGCCATTTCCTTGACGAATTCGGGATTTTTCAGCGCGGCAGAGCCCATCACGACCCGCGCCACGCCCAGCTTGAACCAGCCCTCCACCGTTTCTGCATCGCGGATGCCGCCGCCCAATTGCACATAGCCGGGAAATGCCTCCACAATCGCCTCAACCGCAGCGCGATTTTCCGTGCGGCCAGCAAAGCTGCCGTCCAGATCGACGACATGCAAATGCTGAGCGCCTGCATCGGCGAACAGCATCGCTTGGGCTGCAGGATTGTCTCCATAGACCGTCGCGCGATCCATATCGCCTTCAGCCAAGCGCACGACTTCGCCGGCTTTTAAGTCGATGGCTGGGAATACGATCAAGGTTTCCACTCCAGAAAATTGGCAAGCATCTCCAAACCATAGGCTTGGCTCTTCTCGGGATGAAATTGCACCCCGACCACAGTTTCGCTGGCCACCGCCGCGACCAAGCCTTGTCCGTGATCGGTCATCGCGCAGACATTCTGCGGGTCATGCGCGGCAAAGTGGTAAGAGTGCAGAAAATAAGCCTCGCCTTGCTCGATCAGAGGATGGGTTCCAACATGGGGCAGCAAGGCCACATCATTCCAGCCCATATGCGGCACCTTAATCGCCGGATCGCTGGGTTCGATCAGCCGCACATCGCCGCCGATCCAACCCAGACCCAAGGTCTCGCCATGTTCAAGCCCTCGGTCGGCCAGCAATTGCATGCCCACACAAATGCCGAGGAACGGCACTGCATCGACGCGAACACGCTCTTCCAGCGCCTCGACCATGCCGGTCAGCGCGCGCAAGCCATCTGCACAGGATTTGTAAGAGCCAACACCGGGCAACACGATGCGGTCTGCCGTTCGCACGGGATCGGGGTCAGCGGTAATGTGGACAGAGGCCCCTGCCGCTTTCAGCGCATTATGAACCGAATGCAGATTGCCCGCGCCGTAATCGATGAGAATTGTGGAAGAAGCCATCAGGTTAGCGCAGTTCGGCGGCGGAGCCGCCGCTGCGGGCGGGCGAGCGGAAACAAAAGCTACCCACCCAATTGCCCTTTGGTGCTAGGAATAGCCCCGCCTTTGCGCGGATCGCTTTCCACCGCAACCCGCATCGCGCGGGCAAACCCCTTGTAAATGCTCTCGCAAATGTGGTGATTATTGGTGCCGTAGAGCAGCTCAACATGCAGGGTCAGACCCGCCGTTTGCGCGACAGAGTGGAACCAATGTTCGATCAGCTCGGTGTCCCATTCCCCCAGTTTTTCCTGAGTGAAGCCCGCTTTCCACACCAGATAGGGGCGACCCGAAATGTCGAGCGACACCCGCGACAGGGTTTCATCCATCGGCGAATAGGCAGAGCCATAACGGCCAATTCCCGCCTTATCGCCCAAGGCTTGCGCCAGCGCCTGACCAAGCGCCAACGCGCTGTCTTCGGTGGTGTGGTGCTGATCCACGTGCAAATCACCAGTGACCTTCATCGTCACATCGATCAGCGAGTGTTTGGAGAATTGCTCGACCATATGGTCAAGAAATCCAATCCCTGTGGAAATGTCATAGGCACCGGTTCCGTCGAGGTTGATGGCAACCTCAATCGCGGTTTCGGCGGTTTTTCTCTCGATCCGGGCGTTTCGCATAAAGGCGCTATAGATTGCCTGTCGCGGTGCGCAAGCATTGGTGCATTGCAGCAAATACCGCGAAGAAGTCGCGATAACCGCTTGACCCGCGCCAATCAGAGCGCCACCTAGCGTGTGATATGAGTGATGAAGCGCCAGATAGCCTGATACCTTATGACGAAATCGTGCAAGAGGCCTTGCGCGCTGTTGTCGGCCGGGTGCTGGGCGAAATCGTCCAAAGTGGTAGCGAGTTGCCCGGCAACCACCACTTTTACATCACCTTCAAAACCAATGCGCCTGGCGTCTCCATCCCGCCCCATCTGCACGAGCGTTTCCCCGATGAAATGACCATCGTTTTGCAGAACAAATTTTGGGAATTGGAAGTGCGCGACGACGGGTTTTCGGTCGGCCTCAGCTTTAACCAACTGCCCGCAAAGCTCTCCATTCCCTTCGCCGCGATCACTGCATTTGTTGATCCAGCGGTGGATTTTGGACTGCAATTTCAGGCAACCGTCGCCGACATGGCCCCCGAAGGGCACGAGAGTGCGGAAAATGATTCTCCCGATGGATCGTCAGACGGTTCATCGGAACAGGACGGCGGCGCGAGCGTTGAAGGTTCTGAAGACGGCTCCAATGTCGTCACTGTCGATTTCGGCAAAAAGAATTAGCGCAAAGATTAGCCGAGGCCTGCTTAACCCAGAGCCGGAAAGCTTTCGGAGAATGACGTGGCTGGCAAAACCCGCAAAGAGATAATCAAGAATACAGAAGGGGCCGAGCACCTGCCCGGCCCCAGCACCAATCCGGCTACCAATCTGCTGATCGCGGATCTGGTGGTTCGCGGTGTCTCTCGCATGACTCGCAAATCCTTGCACCAAACCGTGCTGAAAACCGGCTATAGCGCGGAAAAGGCAAAGAAATTGGCCGAGGATCACACGATCTTGTCCACGCTCGCTTTGTATGGATTGTCCAAGTTCGCCACCAGGTCGGTGCCCGGCGCGGTTATGGTTGGCGGGGGCCTGTTGGCCAAAACGCTGTATGATCGCGGCAAGGCTCGGCGTGTGACCAAGCCGGCTGGTGCCAAGCAGGCAGGGACGACTGCAAAGACGGCATTGAAAGAGGAAAAATAGGCAAGCATTGTTCGCTTACCCTTGATTATCGCCCCCGCTTTGCGCCAACAGCATGTATGGGCGAAAACGACCAACTTCATCGACGCGGATTAATGTTCATCCTGTCCTCTCCATCCGGGGCGGGCAAAACCACCATTTCGCGCAAAATTTTGGATGCCGATGACGAGATCAAGCTGTCGGTCTCGGTTACCACGCGCCCGATGCGCCCGGGCGAGGAAGACGGCGTCCATTACTATTTTGTCGATGATGCCAAATTTGATCAAATGATCGAAGAAGACGATTTTTACGAATGGGCACCCGTGTTCGGTCATCGTTACGGCACTCCTAAAGGGATCATCCGTAATGCCCTAAAGGATGGGCAGGATTTCATGTTCGATATCGATTGGCAGGGCACTCAACAGCTCTACCAAAAGGATCAGCAGGACGTGGTTAGCGTGTTTATCCTACCGCCCAGCATTGATGAATTGCGCCGCCGACTGATTTCGCGGGCGCAGGACCACGATGACGTGATCGACAGCCGGATGGAACGCGCCAAGGGCGAGATCAGCCATTGGGCGGAATATGACTATGTCGTGGTCAATGATGATCTGGACACATGTTTTGGTAAGGTGCGTGAAATTCTGCATGCAGAACGCATGCGCCGCACCCGCCAAACCGGCCTGATCCCCTTTGTCAGAGAATTGACCGATTAGGCGAAACTTTCGCAGGCCAGCATCGCTACTGGCCCCTCTACTGGCCGCAGCGACGCTTCACATTTCTAGTTTGCAGCCGCGCGCTTCCAGAATGGGGCGCAATTCGCGGTAGGCCGCCGGAGTGTCCATCAGCGGGATATACGGATGAAGATGATGCACGATGTGATATTGCATCCCCATCGACAGGATATTTCCGACCTTTGACCGCCAGTTTTTAGTGTCGCGATACCGCCCAGTGCTCATTTTCGGGCTATGCGGAGCCCAGCTGAGAAAGAACACGAGATAGGTCATCGCAATCTGCATTGGCAGCCACCACAGGAAGAAAGCCTCCAGTGCGTATCCGCTCCAAGCCAGAGCGATCAGAATGCCAATATGGGCCAGCCTATAGGCTATTGTCAGCAGGATAAGGCCGGGCCGGCCGGCGCGCTGCAAAGCTGCCACATAGTCGGACGAACGCTTCGCATTGGGTTGCCGCTGGCGCACACTCGCCATCAGCGCTTGCCAAGGTCCGTCGGCGTGCGAGGTGATATCGACATCCAAGTCGGGATCGTTGGTGTGACGATGATGATCCAGATGCGTAACCCGGTACACCTCGAACGGCGTTGCGACCATCCAGCTTGTCGCATGGCCCAGCAATTCGTTCAGCCAGTGTAGCCGTGTTCCTGGCCGTCCGATGATGTAATGCTGTGCATCATGGGTCGGCAGATACACCAGTGACAGGCTAATCGTCGAAAGAATGAAGCCAAGCCAAAGCGGGATCATGTCGAAAATAACCAGCGGCCAAAGCGCCAGCCAGAACGCCAAATTGGCAAAGGCCCAAGCCACGATACCCCACGGCACTTTGCCCGAATATTTGCGCGCAATTTTCAGCTCGAGCCGTCGCAATTGGTCATCGCTCAATTGGCTGATGTCCTCGGGGATAGTTGCGCTGCGTGCGGCAGTCATATCCAGCGCCCTGTAATGGTTGCGATCAGCCCCCAACTGCCACCGATCACGAAACCGACTTGCAGCGGAGCAAGACCGAACGGCCCCGATAGGTCCAAGGCCACCATCGCTGCGGCAATCACCGGCGCAAGAAAACCAATGCCGAATATCAGCGGCAACAGCTTAAGCAACGCCTTTAGACCTAGCTCCATGTCTCTCCCCTATCTGGTTGTTTTCAGCCCTTGCCGGACGGATCGTTGAACAGATTAGGCAGCAAGGCGTTCACGATGCCGCCATCCACAGTCAGCGTTTCCCCAACCACATAATCGCCCGCGCGGCTGCACAGGTAAATTGCCGCAGCTGCCATATCTTCGGCCGTACCAATTCGTCTTGCCGGAATATTGGCCGCAGATGCGTCGGGCGCGTGCTTGGCTGCCTGGTTCATCTCGCTAACGAAGGCACCAGGCGCGATGGTTGTCACCACGATGTGATCCTGGATCAACCGCGCCGCCATGCGCCGGGTCAACTGGATAACAGCAGCCTTGGACGCTTGGTAAGGATAGGTTTCCCACGGATTAATCCGCTGGCCATCAATCGACGAAACATGGATCACCTTGGCCGGAACTTTTTCGCTGGCCGCCGCGGTCAACAGGCCGTGCAGCTTTTGGGTGAGGAAGAACGGCGTTTTGACGTTCAGATCCATCGTGCGGTGCCATCCCGCTTCGCTAAACTCCAGATAGTCCTGACCCCATGCAGCGCCCGCATTGTTGATCAATATGTCGAGCTTGTCTTCGCGCTTGGCCAGTTCATCGGCGACATGCTGCATACCGTCCATTTGGCTGAGGTCGGCCTGAATGCCGATCACCCGATCTGCGCCAAATTCGGCAATCGTCGCTTCCATCTGTTCGATCTTGCGAGCCGAGATATAGACCCGCACGCAACCCGCCGCCAGCAAACCTTCGACGAACATCTTGCCGATCCCGCGCGAACCACCAGTGACCAGAGCGACACGGCCATTGAGGCCGAAAAGTGAGTTTAGATCCATCGTCATTTCCTCTTAATATCCGCTCAATTCGGCCACGCGATTGGCGTGGTAATAGGCATCGCCCATGAATTCCTGCAACGCGCGGTCGCGCTTCATATACAGGCCGATATCATATTCATCGGTCATGCCGATGCCGCCATGCATCTGGACACCTTCGCGCACCGCAAGGCCAGCGGTGCGTGCGACCTTCGCTTTGGCGACTGACACCATCAGATCCGCTCTTTCGCTGTCGCCGTCGAGCAATTGCTGTGCCTTAATCACTGCAGCACGGGCGATCTCGACCTCTGAATAAAGATGCGCAGCGCGGTGCTGCAGCGCCTGAAATTCGCCGATCAATTTGCCAAACTGCTTGCGTTGCTTGAGATATTCAACCGTCATATCCATCGCACCGCGAGCGACACCTACGCCTTCTGCGGCAGAGCCGACCCGGCCTGCCATCAGCATCTGATTCAGGACCGCGCGGCCTCCATCGACCTCGCCTATCACGGCATCGCCGTCCAATTCGACGCCATCCAAAGTGACGTGCGAAGCGACCGAGCTGTCGACCAGCTTGACCGGGTCTTGGCTCATATTGGCCGCATCCGTGGGCACCGCGAACAAGGTGATACCGTCATCATCTGCGTCCGAGCCTGATGTACGCGCGGCCACCACAATCATGTCAGCAGCCACGGCTTGCACGACAAATGCCTTCTTGCCGCTCAGCTTAAAGCCGTTGCCGGATCGCTCTGCCTTCGTTGCCACATTTTCGGGGCGGTGCTTGGCCGTTTCGTCGATCGCCACGGCAAATACGCTCTCGCCAGAGACCAATCCGGGCAAATAGCGCCCCTTCAAATCGTTGGACCCATGTTTCAGAGCGGTTGCTGCCACAATAGAGCTGGCGAGGAAGGGTGATGGGGTCAGATTGCGACCGATTTCTTCCAGCACAATGCCGGCCTCGACATGGCCCATGCCCAGCCCGCCATCCTCTTCGGATACGAGCATTCCGGTGAAGCCCATTTCGGCAAATTGGTGCCACAATTTGTGGCCAAATCCATCCTTGCAATCGCGGTCGCGGTAATGCCGCAATTGTTTCGCAATCGCGCCTTCGTCGGCCATGAAGCCGCTGGCGGTGTCGGCGAGCATCGCCTGATCTTCGTCATGAAATAGAGGCATCGATCAAGCTCCTGGAAGGTCTAGAATGCGTTTCGAGATAACGTTCAGCATGACTTCGCTGGTGCCGCCCTCGATCGAATTTGCTTTGGTCCGCAACCAATTTCGCGATGGCTTGCCGCCACCGGTATCATCGCTGTCCCATTCCAGGCTGCGCGATCCACCAACGCTCATCATCAATTCGTGGCGGCGCTTGTTCAACTCGGTCCCTGCATATTTCATCATATTGGGTTGCGCCGGATGGCCCTTGCCCGCCTTCATCTCGTCCATGAATTTCTCTGCCATGGCGGTAAACGCCAAAGCATCAACATCGAACAGAGCCAATTCGCTACGCAGCATCGGATCAATTGCGTCGCCGGTTTTACCAGCATGGCGCTTCATCGCAGAACCGATGGCTGCGGTGCGTTCGCCGCCGCCCATGCCCGAAATCATCTCGCGTTCGTGGCCCAGCAGATATTTCGCTACATCCCAGCCGCGGTTGATTTCCCCGACATAGCCGGGGCAATCATCGCCATAGCTTTTAGGCACTGGCGCATCGTCAAAGAAGGTTTCGCAGAACGGGCTGTCGCCGCTGATCAGCAAAATCGGTTTGGTCGTGACGCCGCCCTCATGCATGTCGAACAGCATGAAGGTGATGCCTTGGTACTTGTCGTCTTTATCGGTGCGCACCAGACAGAAAATCCAGTCTGCCGCGTCAGCATAAGATGTCCAGATTTTCTGGCCGTTGACGATCCAGTGATCGCCCTTGTCTTCGCCAAATGTCTGCATGGAAACAAGATCAGACCCGCTGCCCGGTTCTGAATAGCCTTGGCACCACCGGATCTCTCCGCGTGCAATTTCATTGAGGAAGCGCTGTTTCTGACCCTCTGTGCCGAAGTGCAGCAACGCAGGGCCAAGCATCCAGATGCCGAAACTGGACAAGGGTGGTCGCGCACTGATGCGGCCCATTTCCTGGCGCAGAATTTTGGCTTCAGGCGCGCTCAAGCCTGCGCCGCCATAGACTTTAGGCCAAGCCGGAACGGTGTAACCCTTGTCGCGGCATGCCTCGAACCAAGCCTTCTGCGCATCGGATTTGAAGGTCGCATTGCGCCCGCCCCAATACACATCCCCATCATCGCGCACCGGCTCGCGCATTTCTGCCGGGCAATTGGCTTCCAGCCAATCGCGGGTCTCCTGCCGGAAGCTTGCTAGCTCTGCTGTTTCGGACATGGATCGACTCTCCTCATTAAACGCTAAACTTGACGCTTACGTTAGGGTGATTCGCATGCTTGCTGCAAGGCGCTTTGCATATGCCCGCCATGCCGTAGCGTCATCATACTGGCGTTGACGCGAGGCTCTATGCGCCTAGGCTTGCGCGCAGCATTTGGGAGAGAAGAATGTCCGGATTCGGCGCGGTCACACTAGGCTGCAGAGGCATCGCATGAGCGTTGTTTCTGGTCCCTTGCCTATGCGGCTCAAGCTGATCCACGGCTTTGGCGCGGTTGCATTCGGCGTCAAAGACACCGGTTTCAGCTTCTTCCTATTGCTGTTTTACAATCAGGTTTTGGGAATGGACGCAGGGCTGGTTTCGCTGGCTTTGCTGATTGCGCTGCTGGTGGATGCGGTGGTCGATCCTATCCTCGGCAATCTGTCCGACCGGACCTATACCCACTGGGGCAGGCGGCTTCCGTGGCTTTATGTGGCCCCCATTCCGTTGGCATTTGCGTGGGTTTTGATGTGGTCGCCGCCGGGCGGTGAGGCACCCACTTTCCTTGGTTTGCTGGGCATTGCCATTGTGGTGCGGGTCTTGCTGTCGGCTTGCGAAGTTCCGTCGGTCTCGCTGCTGCCTGAAATTACCTCTGACTATGACGAGCGGACGACATTGTTCCGCTATCGTTATCTGTCCGGCTGGTGCGGCGGTATTTTGATGATGCTGCTGGCCTACACAGTGTTCATGCCCGGCGCGGATGGCTTGCTGCAGCAAGATGGATATTTGTCATTCGGCATTTTCGGAGCGATTTTGATGGCAATATCGGTTCTGGGCTCTGCCTTTGGACAGCACAAATTGGTGGCACATTTACCCGCTCATAAGCCCGAGCCGTTCAGCCTGCGCGGCGCATTTTCCGAGATTTTCGAGGCCTTTAGTGAGAAAGCCTTCCTGATCTTTGCCGCGGGCGGATTGGCCGCTTACGTCGCCCAAGGGATGAGCTTTTCCATCACGAACTACGTCAATGTGTTCATCTGGCAATTCGATCAGACCGCTCTGATCGCTTATCCAATAGTGCTGTTCTTCTCGGTCATTTTGATGTTCTTCATCGTCGGACCGATGCATCGCAATCTGGGCAAGCCCAAAAGCGCAGCCATCGCCGCGATTGGCTCCTTTGCCATATTGTTCTCACCCTATTTGCTGCTGCTTGCCGGGGTTTGGCCAACGCCGGGTACGGCCGCATCCACGCTGTTGGTCTATGCCTTCTTATTCTTTGGCAACGCCTTGGCGGTGGTGGTCATGATCTCTGCCTCGTCGATGATTGCAGAGATCGTTGAAGCCTTTCAGGAACGCACGGGACGCCGCGCCGAGGGATCGTTTTATTCGGGAAATTGGTTGGTCCAAAAATGCGCGACCGGCTTTGGCATTTTCATCACCGGCCAGATTATTGCCGCGTCTCAGCTCGCCAGCAATGCCCAGCCCGGCGAAGTCCCAGCGTCAGTCATATCCGATATTGTGATCTATTTCGGGATTGTATCGGGCATTCTTGCACTGGTCTCAGCCTATTGGTTGGGCCGTTTCCCGATCAGCCGCGAAGATCACGAGGCGCGCTTGGCAGCGGGCGTGACCGGACATACTGCATCCCCGGCCGCATCCCCAACCGCATCAACGCCTGCATCCCCGACAGCATCCCCGACTACTGGGCCTCCAGCAGAATGATAAAACTTTAGCGCCCACCAAACTGACAGCTTGGCGCAGCCGAAACTCTCTGCCACGAGAGAACCAACCAATTTACCGAGTCAAACAAGACGAGAGAGGATTACTCCCATGGATTTCCAACCCACCGAACGCCAGCAATATTGGCGCGACCGCGTGCGCGACTTCATCGACACGCATGTCCGCCCAGAAATGGATACCTACAAAGCGCAGGATGCCGAGGGCGATCGCTGGAAAGTGATCCAAATCATCGAAGACAAGAAGAAGCTGGCCAAGGATGCGGGCATCTGGAACCTGTTCATGCCGCCGCGCAATGATGGGCACCACCACGTCGAAGAAACGTTCGAATTTGACGGGCCGGGCCTGACCAATCTCGAATATGCTTTGTGCGCCGAAGAAATGGGCCGGGTCGGCTGGGCCAGTGAAGTGTTCAATTGCTCTGCACCCGACACGGGCAATATGGAAGTGTTCCACCGCTACGGCACGATTGAGCAAAAAGAGCAGTGGTTGCGCCCGATTATGAATGGCGAAATTCGCTCAGCATTCCTTATGACCGAGCCGTTCACGGCAAGCTCTGACGCGACCAATATCGAAACGCGGATTGAGCGCGACGGCGATGAATATGTGATCAATGGCCGCAAATGGTGGTCTTCGGGCCTTGGCGATCCGCGTTGCAAGGTCTCCATCGTGATGGGCAAGACCGATTTTTCCGCTGGACGTCATGCTCAACAATCGATGCTTTTGATGCCCAATGATGCGCCCGGTGTGAACATCATCCGTCACCTGCCTGTGTTCGGTTATGACGATGCACCCCATGGTCATATGGAAGTCGAAATGAAGGACGTTCGCGTCCCCGTCACCAATATGTTGCTGGGCGAAGGACGCGGGTTTGAGATCGCTCAAGGTCGCCTCGGCCCAGGCCGTATCCATCACTGCATGCGGACCATTGGCGTCGCCGAAGAGGCATTGTCCAAAATGTGTCAGCGCCTGCAAGAGCGTGAAGCCTTCGGCAAGCCGATCTACAAGCATTCGGTGTGGGAAGAGCGCGTGGCGCAAGCCCGGATCGACATCGACATGACCCGTCTGTTGTGTCTGAAAGCTGCGGATATGATGGACAAGGTCGGCAACAAAGCTGCCAAGCAAGAAATCGCTATGATCAAGGTTCAGGCACCGAATATGGCGCTTCGGATCATCGACAATGCGATCCAGGCCCATGGCGGCGGCGGCGTATCGAATGATTACGGCCTGGCCAGTGCCTATGCCCATCAGCGGACATTGCGTCTGGCCGATGGTCCTGATGAAGTGCACGCACGGTCAATTGCTCGGATGGAATTTGCCAAGCACCTTCCTCAAGAAGGCCCGACCGCCAACGCTTTGCGCGGCGGTAAAGGCCCTGCAGCCAATGATGGCTTCAGTTCCGGTGACATGGGCGCAACCCGCTAAGCTTTACTGATCCAACAGGAGACAACTTTATGGCGAAAGCAGCCATTCTGGAAAAACCCGGCGAAGGCTTGGTCATCAGCGATGTAGAAGTCGCCGATCCAGCCGCGCATGAGGTGTTGATCGACACCAAAGCATGCGGCCTATGCCATTCTGATCTGCACTTCATCGACGGTGCTTATCCGCATCCTCTGCCCGCCATTCCCGGGCACGAAGCGGCAGGTGTGGTCCGTGCGGTCGGCAGCGAGGTCAAATCGGTCAAGCCGGGCGATCACGTCGTCTCTTGCCTGTCCGCCTTTTGTGGTCAGTGCGAGTTTTGTGTGACCGGACGGCTGGCGCTGTGCATGGGCGGGGCGACCCGTCGCGGATCAGACGCAGCCCCTCGGATCACCCGCCCTGGTGGTGACCCTGTGATGCAAATGCTCAATCTGTCGGCTTTCTCAGAGCAGATGTTGATCCATGAAAACGCCTGCGTTTCAATCGACAAGGATATGCCATTTGACCGGGCCGCTGTGCTCGGTTGCGCGGTTACAACCGGGGCTGGCACGATCTTTAACGCGGCCAATGTCACACCGGGCGAGACCGTGGTTGTAATCGGCTGCGGCGGAGTGGGCTTGGCGGCGATTAACGCGGCCAAGATCGCCGGTGCTGGCAAGGTGATTGCAGCCGATCCGATCGCCGAAAAGCGAGAGCTGGCCAAAGTGTTGGGCGCCACCCACACGGTGGATGCGCTGGCCGATGACGCGGCCAAGCAGATCCTCGAAATCTCTGGCGGCGGGGTCCATTACGCGATCGAAGCGGTTGGTCGGCAGGCTTCTGCTGATCTGGCGGTGGCGTCGCTGCGGCGCGGCGGAACAGCGATCATTTTGGGCATGATGCCGCTTGATTGCAAAGTCGGCCTTGGCGCCATGGATTTGCTCTCTGGCAAGAAATTGCAGGGCGCGATCATGGGCGAGAACCACTTTCCAGTGGACCTACCGCGTTTGGTCGATTTCTACCTGCGCGGATTGCTCGATCTGGACACGATCATCGCCGAGCGGATTTCGCTCGACGAGATCAACGCTGGTTTTGACAAGATGCGCGAAGGCCATTCCGCCCGCAGCATTGTGGTGTTCGACTGATGACCCAAAGCACTGAAAACGCGATTGATTATGAGAAGGAAATGGTCGGCACCGTTGCGGTGGACGACAAAGACAAGCTTGATCTGGATGCGCTGACCGCGTGGTTCGAGGCCAATGTCGAGGGCTATGCTGGCCCGATTTCCTACACCAAGTTCAAGGGCGGCCAATCCAACCCGACCTATCGCATTGATACGCCGGGCACTTCCTACGTTCTGCGGCGGCAGCCATTCGGTAAATTGCTGCCCAGCGCGCATGCCGTCGATCGCGAATATAAGGCGATGACGGCGTTGGGGCCAACCGGCTTTCCGGTGCCCAAGACCTATGGCCTATGCGAAGACAGCGATGTACTTGGCTCCAAATTCTTTGTCATGTCCTTGGCCGATGGGCGCAATCTGTGGAATGGCGCATTGCCTAATTCCAGCCCGGACGAACGGCGCGAAATCTATCTAGCGATGGTCGATACGATCGCTGATCTGCACATGACCGATATTGATGCCATCGGAATGCAGGATTTCGGCAAGCGCGAGGATTATTGCGCTCGTCAGATCAGCCGCTGGTCCAAGCAGTATAAGCTTTCCGAGACCGAGACGATTCCAGAGATGGACCGCCTGATCGAATGGCTTCCCGAAACGATCCCGGCCCAGCACGCCAGCAGCGTGGTGCATGGCGATTACCGGCTCGACAATATGATCTTCCACAAAACCGAAAACCGGGTCATCGCGGTGCTCGATTGGGAGCTGTCGACGCTGGGCGATCCGATTGCGGACTTCAGCTATTTGATGCTCAATTGGTACAATGATGCAGATGGCCGCGCAGGCCTAGGCGGGCTGGATATCAAGACGCTCGGCATTCCGTCAGTGGAAGAATCGGTTGAGCGCTATGTTGCTCGCACCGGTTTCCCCGTGCCGCCGATGGAGTGGTATTTTGCCTACAATCTGTTCCGGCTCGCCGGGATTATTCAGGGCATTAAGAAGCGCGTAATTGATGGCACTGCTTCTTCGGCTCATGCCAAGAAAATGAGCGATCGGGTCCTGCCATTGGTCCAAAACGCTTACCGCTTTGCTCAGGCTGCTGGCCTGAAATAAACGTCTGGATCAGAAATCTGCTGACCAGCTGACTACTGCTCCGACATCATCGGGCCGACCGGCATAATGGCCGGGTTCGCGGCGGTAAAACACGCTTGCTCCGGCATATCCGATCATGAGCGGACCACGCCAGCTCAGCTCGCCCATCATCTCGCGCCCTTCTGGCGTCAGGGTGAGGCGTTGAATGCCAAATTGCGCAGTTTCGGTCGCATAATCATAGGCCACCGGCAGGTTCAGATCGATCCCGCCGCCGCTAACCCGCAAGGGTTGGCTTAACCGAACCGCCAGTGTGTCCCCGCCGATAAGCGCGTTCGATTTGCCGACATCCATCGACCAAGCATTGCTGAACAGGCGCGAGCTGGATGTGATCACGCCGCTCGCCTTGGGCATGGTCATTCCGCCACGAAACGCTCCGCCAATCTGCCAACCATCGCCCAATTGCCGGCGCGCGCTGACATCGAGAAAGCCGGTTTCCGACCCATTATTGCCAATGCTCTGATGGAAATAGGCACCCAGAACGGTTTCGTCCTCGGCCAGATATGTCATCCCCAGCGTTGCTTCTACGCCCGCAAATTCGCGGTCTATTGATAGCCCCAAGCTCTGGGTCGGTCGGCGTTCACGCGTGCCATAGAATATGTCTTGCGCCTGCCGAGCATTGCCCAGCCATGCATCGCCGGTTTCGCCATGCAAGGTCAGCCCCCACGCGCCCAGCCGATGGCGGACAGCAAAGGAGACATCGCTGCGCCGGATGAAACCATCGTCACCACCAGCGCTCGGAGCGATCTGGAAGGCAGGGCGCGCAATCGAATTGTCCTGCCCCTGCAATTGAGCGACCAATCCGCCCGAACCTTGCGCCAAAGCAAAGCCGATCTGCGCATCAGGCGCAATTCGCGCGGCAATCCGTGCAGCCAGCACTTTGGCTTTGTCCGCCTCGTCCGATGTCAGCCGCAACGGGCCGGTCCAATTGAGCCCAGCAGCGCGCGCTCCATCACCAATTGTAAACGCCAAGGCCATGCCGTCCTGACTGGAGGTTAGCGAGCGGCCATTGCGCTCCACCGCAGTGCGCAAGCGCGGCGTAATCGCTGCCCCGCGCAATCGAGAGGTCAGATCATAGCTATAGGCACGGTCATATTTATCGAGGACGATGGTCTGGACGCCCTGAGCGCCGCCAGTCTGAGCACCAGCATTGCCAAGCGCATCACCCATCGCAGGGGATCCTACGACCACATCGTCAACCAATGCCAAGACGTTGGGGGTACCCGCCATCGTTGTCGCTCCGCTGGGCGCCACCGCAGCTGCGATGTCGAGTATCCCAGAGCCAAACACATTGTCGGCACCCGTGGCGCCTGCATCGCGCGCCGTATCGATGAGGATTTCGACAATTTCGGCCGCGGTCAAATTGGGAAACGCTTGGGCCAGCAGAGCAACCGCGCCTGCCACTTGCGGCGCGGCAAAGCTGGTGCCTGAGAACAGGGTTATGAACTGCGACCCATTGCTATCGGTGGTGATGAACAATTCGCCATCTTCATAGACGCAGCAAATCGTCTCTCCGCGCGCCGAAATGAAGCTGTCGGCAAAGGAACCTGCACGGTTGCTGAAATCGGAAAATTCGCCATTTTCGTCAACCGATCCGACAATAATGACATTGCCATTGCCGGCCTGTTGCAGGCTGGATGCGAAGGGGTCTGGCTGGTTCGGGTCGATGGCTGGATCAGATCCGTTGCCGTCATTTCCAGCCGCCACCACCACGATGACCCCTGCTGTCGCTGCACGGCTAACCGCATCTAGCAGAACTTGCGAAGCGGCTCCTCCACCAAGGCTCAGATTGACCACGGTCGCGCCAGAATTGACCGCCAGATCAATACCGGCGGCAATATCGCGATCATCGAACAGGCAACCAAGCGAGGCATCCTCTGGCGTATCCATGCCGCAGCTGCCTGGATCATCCCCGCGAATGGCCAGCACTTGTGCGTCAAAGGCAATCCCAACCACGCCGGTATTGTCCCGCGCCGCCGCCGCGACCAGCGCGACATTGGTGCCATGGTCATCCTCTGCATTGATTGTCCGATTGCCGGCGACATCGGCGGAATCGGGATGAATACGGCCAGCAAATTCGGGGCTGTCGATATCAATTCCAGTATCGACAATCGCGATAATCGAACCCGTGCCAGTAATGCCGTCCTCCCATGCCGCCACAGCATTGTGAAATCCGGGTCCATCTGAGTCGCGGAATTCCCGTGTGTTGAAATTGCCTGTTGGGGTCGGGGTTGGCGTTGGAGTTGGGGTCGGAGTCGGGGTGGGCGTTGGCGCCGGCGGCGGCGTAGGGGTGCTAACCGGTCCTCCACCGCCTCCACCGCAAGCGGTGAGTAGAGCAAAGGCCGAGGCCGCCATGAACGTATGGGCGCGCGTGCGTGCGAGGAACCAGCGAGAATGAGTCTGTGACATATCTTGCGCCCTATAAACAAAGTCAGATGAACACAGACATTATGTGCAAGGTTAGCGTCGAGGCAAGGAATTAGCGCGCTTCACCCTTGGCTTTGCGGCGAGTGGGGGCTAGCAGCGCGATCAAACACCTGAAAATTGCCTTTGGAGCCAGCATGTCGAGCGAATTGTCACAAGCCATCGAAGCCGCGTGGGAAAACCGCGACGAAGTCACCCCAGGAAGTTCGGATGTGCGTGACAGCGTGAAACAAGCGCTGGCGCTGCTCGATAGCGGCGAAGAACGCGTTGCTCAGCCTGATGGCAATGGTGGTTGGACCGTCAATCAATGGCTCAAGAAAGCCGTATTGCTATCCTTCCGCCTGAGCGGCAACCGGGTGATGGAAGGCGGCTCTGGCGGCGAACCAGCCTTCGACAAAGTATCCAGCAAATTTGCCGGTTGGGGCGAGAACCGCTTTGCCGACGCTGGCTTCCGCGTTGTTCCCGGCGCGGTTGCGCGGCGCGGCAGTTTTATCGGCAAGGGCGCGGTGCTGATGCCCAGCTTTGTAAACATCGGCGCCTATGTTGACGAGGGCACAATGGTCGACACTTGGGCCACGGTTGGATCATGCGCTCAGATCGGCAAGAATGTGCACATTTCGGGCGGCGCGGGCATTGGCGGCGTGTTGGAGCCTTTGCAGGCAGAGCCAGTGATCATCGGTGACGGAGCATTTATCGGCGCTCGCAGCGAAGTGGCAGAGGGCGTGCGCGTGGGCGAAGGCGCTGTACTGTCGATGGGTGTCTATCTGGGCGCTTCGACCAAGATCGTCGACCGAGCGACCGGCGAAGTGCATCGCGGCGAAGTGCCGCCCTATGCCGTTGTTGTCCCCGGCGCATTGCCCGGCAAAGCTTTGCCTGATGGTTCGCCAGGCCCCTCGCTCTATTGCGCGGTCATCGTCAAGACGGTCGACGCTCAGACACGCTCAAAAACTGGCATAAACGAGCTTTTGCGCGACTGATCGGGCTGCCAAAGCGCTATTATTTGACCGCAGCCTAATCGTGCGGGATAAGTTGAGTCATAGATAGAAAAACATAGGGAGCATCCAATGCACAAAGAAGGCGATGAAATTCATATTGAAGACACTGACGCAATGGGTGCTGCGGGCACCGGACGTGTGCGCTGGATCCTAATTATTGGACTATTTCTGGCCGTTGGCCTGCTCACTCTGATCTGGGTTAGCGGCGCGCTTTCTTATGAAGAAACTCCGCAAGCCGCCAAAGTCAGCGCCAATGCACCAGCCGAAGCGATGGCAGAAGAACTGGATACCGCCGAAGTCGTGGACGAGGCTGCGATTGAAGCAGCTGACGCGTTGGAAGCTGAAGCCGCAACCGAGCCGACTTCCTAAGCCAAAATCACTCGTCAATCAGGGTTTCAATCGGCAGGTCGCCGCGCTTTGATGCTGCGATCTGTTCGGCCTGCCGCAAGACCCGCAAGGCATTGTGATAGGAAATCATTTCCAGCTCAGCCTGTGAGTATCCGCGCCGCGCCAACTCAGCAAACAGCGCGGGATAGCCGGCAACATCCTCCATCCCAACCGGACCGGTAGGCATGCCGTCGTAATCGCCGCCAATGCCGATGTTGGCGATGCCCGCAATGTCGCGAACATGGTCAATATGATCGGCCATGTCTGAAATTGTGGCCATCGGCGATGCGTTGGCATCGTCCCATTGCGCAAGGGCCTGCGCCACTTGGTCCGGCTGTCCCTGCCACAGGGATTCTAACTCAGCGCGTTTGGCTTGACGCGCGGCGAACCATTGGCGCTGTTCCTCGCTCAAAAAGCCGGGCAGCCCGACCACCATCACAATCCCGCCATTTGCAGGCAAGCGGGCCAACACGCTATCGGGGACATTGCGCGCATGGCCGTTAATTGCCCGAGCGCCCGAGTGGCTGAAGATGACCGGTGCAGTGGCCACATCCAGCACATCCATCATTGTTTCTTCGCTGACGTGGCTCAGATCAACCAACATGCCGATCCGGTTCATCTCGCGGATCAAATCGCGGCCGAAATCGGTCAGTCCGTCATGTTCAGGAATATCGGTCGCACTGTCCGCCCAAGAGGTGTTCTTGGAATGGGTCAGCGTCATGTAACGCGCGCCCAGATCATACATCTGGCGCAGCACCGACAGGCTCGACCCGATCGAATGGCCACCCTCCATACCCAGCAATGACGCGATGCGCCCGCTGGCGACCGAACGCTCCACATCATCCGCCGTCAGAGCGAGTTGCAAAGAATCAGCATTAAGCGCGATCAGCCGCTTGGTTACATCAATTTGCTCTATCGTGGCTTGCACCGCTTCTGGCTCGTCCAGCGATGCAGGCACATAAACGGACCAATATTGTGCGCCCACCCTGCCCTGTTCCAAGCGGGTTAGGTCGGTATGCATCGCCCTGCCTTGCGGATGGGTTTCTGCTGTACCCAACGTGTCTTCAAAATCGAGATCATTGATTTGATTGGCAAAGCGGCTGCGCAGCTGGATCGGCACATCATTATGGCCGTCAAATACTGGTGCAGCCTCCAGCGCGGCAAGCGCCAGCTGCATCTCCGGCGAGAGCTCGACGGGTGCTGGATCGGCCATAGCAGTTCCGCTGTCGTCCGCCCCGGTATCTTGAGCCAACAATGGGGCCGTCATCGGGAACGCAAGCGGTGCCGCCATCAGTCCGGCAATAATTCCGCTCGACCGCAATTTACCCAATAATGTCATGATCGCTTGCTTCCCAATGTTTCAAAATCCGTGAACGGCAAGTCATAACAAACCGTGGCACAATGAAAAGGGAAGAGAGCAGCCCAAAACAGGGCATGCCGCGCTCAATGGCGCGACGAATAAAGCACAAATTGTCGAAAAATTGCTCAGGCCTTTGGGGCGTGCCTGATCGCCCATTTGACACGAATGAAGGGGCGGCGCGCTCTTGCGACCCGCGCCGCCACCTTAATCCATCAAGTCAGGTGCTTGGAAACAGCAGCCGTCATCTTGAACATCGAAATTTGAGCTGTGCCAATAACGGCGCCCAATTTCGCATCAGGATTGATCTGCCGTCTGTCTTTGGCATCCTGCAGGTCGTTGCCCTTGATATAGTCCCAAACCTTGGAAGTAACTTGAGCGCGGGTCAGTGGACCTTTGCCAATTACATTCTCGAGTTCAGATGAAAGTTGCACCGGTTTCTGCAGTGCATTGTTCTTGCCAGCCATAACATTTCCTTTCTTGTTTTGGACTAACGATCAGTCGTCATCTTCGGCATCATCCCAATCGCCTTCATCCTCCTGCGACCGGGTATATGGGGCAACCAGCGTAGTGCTGGCGATGACATGCCCTTCCATCTCTGCAAGCAGATCAGCACGCTTTGCACCTGGCATCAGGGTCAGCGGCAAATCCAACGCGAAAAGTTGGAACACGAATTGGTGAGTTTCTGCTTCGGGCAGGTCAGGCAAGAGCCATTCCGAATTGCCCAATGAATTCTTGCCGACGCGCGGAGGGACCTCTCCCTCCAACAGCTTGCCCTTTTGTCCAGGCAATCCCCACACCAGCCAGTGGCAGGTGGGCTCTGCACCAGTGCTGCTGCCATCCTCGACTATGATGACCAGCTCTTGAGTGCCCGGCGGGGGTGCGGTCCATTCCAACGGCGGCGCAACAGCGTCTTCTTCGTCGGCGGTAAAGCAGGGGTCCAGTTCTTCGCCAGCATCAAATGCCGGGCTGGTCAGGTTAAAGCCGCCACGGCCAAATCCACGCTCGGCACCTTGGGTCGCGATCACAAGCCCTGCATGCCGCGCATCGGGCATAATCGCTGAATTCAACCACTCGGGTACTGACGACACCTGAACCATTCCTCCTCGCTTGTGGTCTATTTTCTAAGCCTTTCGCAGCGATCTTGCGAGGAGAGGCAAGCTGAAATGGACCAGTTTTCCCCGCAATCTGTCGCAAAAACGGGCAAAAATGCGCTTCTTCAGGCGAAAATCCTGCCTTGAGCGCTTTCGAGGGCGGAATTTGGGATAATTCGCGTTGCGGACATAATTGTTCAAATGCGCGCAATTGTTGATTCTTGGCCGAGGGTATCGCTCGACTGTGGACGCCCCATTGGGGAGGCTCAGCCTATTGCATGGCCGTCGGCTTAGGAGTGCGCTGGATCGCCGATACGATCAGGCGTGCGATCCATCTTAGCCAGCGCAGCACTGATTACATGATCTGCCGGAGCAGGCTTGGCGATCAAATCTGCGTCAAGCTGCTGGATGCGTTCATTGTGACGGTTCAGATCGCCCGAATGCAGAATATAGGGGATGCCCATATCGTCTAACTGCCGCGCCACGGGAAAGCAGGTTGAGTTTTTGCCCAGCGACACATCCAGAACGGCGACATCTATGTCGGTCCCATGCTGGTCCAAAATTGTAAGGGCGCGCTCGGCTGACGTGGCCGTATGAACTTCGCAGCCATGGTCCTCGGCGGTCAAATCAAGATCCATCAGGATCATGATTTCATCTTCCAACAACAAGATTTGGGTGGCGTCCATGCTCATTGCGCCCCTATCGGAATGGTCAACACCGCTGTCAGCCCGTGCTCGTTCCAGTGGCGGTCAATCGAACCAGACCCTGCGCGAAGCATTCGGTTCACAATGGCGCTGCCGGTGCCTTCGGTGATGGTGGAAAGGTCAATCGCAGGTCCGCCGGTCTCGTTTCACGTGACCACCACATCTTCACGTGACAGGCTCAATCCCCAGTCAACCTCGACCATGCCGGCATCATTCATCCATGCCCCGTGCTTGGTCGCATTGGCGGCCAATTCGTGCAGAATCAGACTGACGATAGAGATCGCTCCGAAAGGCATCTGTGTGCCGTTACCCTTCAGTTTTAGCCTTCCACCATCGTCGTCATATGGGTCCAGTACCGCGCGGATCGCTTCGCCAACGTCAATATTGCCGCTGGTTGGATCATCCAATGTGGTTTCATAGGCGCGGCCAAGCGCGTGAATGCGCGCATTGATCTCGTCAGTCTCAGACCGGATGCCGCGCTCTCTGCCGGTCACATTCACAATGCCAGATATGACCGCAAACATGTTCTTCATCCGATGCGACAATTCGCGCGCCATTTCCTTGGCATGGCGTTCCTCTGCCCGCGCTGCCCGCACATCGGACACATCCCACTGGCTGCCGAAGAGATAAATGAGCTCACCCTGGTCATTATAGACCGGGCCCAGATGCAATGCGTTCCAGAAAGTGGTGCCATTCTTGCGGTAGTTGAGCATTTCAACCACCACCACATCTTCGCGGGCGACGGCTTCACGAATACGGGCGATTGGCTCAGGATCGGTGTCGGGGCCTTGCAGGAACCGGCAATTGCGTCCGATCACTTCTTCTTCGGAATAACCGGTCAGGACGCGGAATGCGCGATTGGCGAACACGATCGGCAAATCGGCTTGGCTGGGGTCGCACAGGCAGATGGCCATGCGGGTCTGCGCCATCGCTTGTTCAAACAACACGCCCGACGCGCCAGAGAATTGCTCCTCAGCATTGCCACCCCGAAACCGATCGGGGGCATCGTCAAAACTCAATCGAGCTTGGTCCCCACTGCGGGGATTGAACGGATCGTCGCTATTCAAAAGTCTTCCCTTCGGGCCGAAACCTGTCTGCTTGCTTGCCCTCTTGACCAATATAACCAGTCACCACGGCATGCGTTCCCTGCTATGCCTATGGGAACGGGTTGCGGCGCGATAAAGCCTTGGCTTTTCATAGTGATAGATCGGGATAATCTTAGTGGCAGAAGATACCAAGTTTCAGAGTTTCGCCGAATTTTGGCCTTTCTACCTGTGCGAGCACAGCAAAGCCTCGACCCGCGCATTCCACTATTTTGGAACGACGCTGGTGGTTCTCATAGCAATCACTGCACTTGTGACCGGACGGTGGGCAGTTCTGGCCCTAGCGCCTGTTGCGGGCTATTTCTTTGCTTGGGTGGCGCATTTCACCATTGAGAAGAACCGCCCGGCGACCTTCACCTATCCGTTATGGTCCTTTGCCGCAGACTTTCGCATGTGGTTTCTGTGGCTGACCGGACGATTGGGGCCAGAGCTTGATCGCGCTGGCGTTAAACGCGGATAATTACCGAACAGTGGATCAAAGCGTGTCTGGCACCGTTTCGAAACCCGGAACATCACCCAGTTCAACCCAACTTTGGGCGCTTTTGGTATAACAATGGATGCTGGGTTGCAGGCCGGAAGTATCGTCCAGCGTGCCAGCCTTGATGAACATCATGCCGGGAGGGTGCTGGACCTGGGTGAACACTGGCGATCCGCAATCACCGCAAAACTGACGTTTTACCGTTGCACCGCTGTCGCCGGTATCGTCATAGGTTTTGACCTCGCCCTCGACCGAAACCGACCCTTCGGGAACGCCAATAATGATCGAGAGAGCGCTGCCAGCCTGACGTTGGCAATTCTTGCAGTGACATGCCACGCACATCATCGGGTCTGTGCTCATTTCATAGCGCACCGCGCCGCACAAACATCCGCCGGTCATTCCCATCCTGTCTCTCCCAAAAAAATCGCCTGCATCGGCGCTGTATTATTCCACTGGTGCGGCTTCTGCTTTTGTCAGCAAAAATATCAAAAATCCGATGGCGAACAAAGCATCGCATGCCAGTATGCTCACTATCAACGCCTCTCCCTGCGGGCCAATTGCCTGCGGGCCGAGTAAGGCGACGACGCCCAATTTTCCGATCACCCCTGCCCACAAAGTTGGGGCAAACCGCAAGGGATCACGCGCAGCTTGCATATAGACAATGCCCATCCCGAACACGAGCAAGCCAACAATCCGGGCATCTGTCGTTGCCTCTGGCACGAGCATCCCAGCCAAGCCGATAAGAAAATTGAATATCGCTGCAATCCAGAAAAAATTCTTCCAGCTGCGAGACACGGTTCCAGATGCTGCCATTATGGGGTTTCCTCTCCGGTATAGGGTGTTGAATTTGTATAGCCGCAGCCAAACAGCGTGCCTTCGCCGATGCTGACTGTCGCGGTGAAAGGATAGGTCCGGTCGCTCATCGCGTCCGAGCATTCGCCCGGTGTTACAGCAATTTGGAGAGCTTCGTCGTCCAATGTGCCAGCAACGCCCAGCCCGCCATTACCGGCAAAGCGCGTAATGTCGATCCGCCTGCCAGTTGGGGTATCCGGTGTGCTGTAGGTGAGGCTGTCTGCGGCAATTTCCATATTCCAGAACGGTTCGGTTCCGGTCAGATAGATAGTCTCGTCGGGAGAAATTCCGTCATAGAGACCGGTCAGCTCGTCATCAGCGGGGCCGCCGCAAGACGCGAGGCATAGCATCGCGACTGCGGTCAATAATCCCGGTTTTGGTGTAATGGCTCGAACCAATTTTGCGCAGCCGATTTAGCTGGCGGCGTTCAGAGCTTCTTCTTCGCGACGAGCAGCGCGTTCTCGGTCTGCTTTTTCGCGGTTGCTGGCAACGCGTTCTGCCTGTTGGGCAAGACCGCGCCAGGTCTTTTCAGCGCGCAGGCAACGTTCGCGGACATTGTCCAGCGTTGCTTTCTTGGCTTCTGCAGCGGCTTCGTTTGCGCGGGCGTCATAAAATTCGAATGTCTGGGCCATGGTGGAGGCGGCTCCTCGTTGCAGGAATACAATGGGCGGTCAGAAGTGGCCGCGCACCCACCCAGATGGGCAAGCGCGCGGCCGACATTCTGTTAGTCAGCAACAGACAGGTTTACGGCGCTTTCCTTGCCGTTACGTCCCTGCTCGACTTCGTAATTGACACGTTGGTCTTTATCGAGCGAAGTCATACCAGCAGCTTGCACTGCTGTGATGTGAACGAAGCTGTCGTTAGAACCGTCGTCAGGCTGGATAAAACCATAGCCTTTGTCGGTGTTGAAGAATTTTACTGTTCCAGTCTTGGACATGGATGTTTCCTTTCAAGAAACGATATTTCCCACCCGCGAAAGTGCGGTTGGGTCGTGCGTCAAATCGTCAAATGAAAGGAAGTCGTCGTCTGGTTTTCACCGTCGGCCTAAGCTCGGTCGGCGGGTAACAAATCTCGAAGTCCGTCGCAAATTTCGACGTCGGCAAGGCCCAACTAGCATTGAATTGCCGATTCACCTAATTTTGTTTCAATCGCCAGCAGTACTTCTTACCTTCGGCGGATCGCGCTAGGGAGGTGGAGGCCGTCTATATACAGGCCAAATCACGATCCGGAGGGGCTTCACATGACAGACACTCATACCGACAAATCCCAATTGGATGGGCATTGCCTGTGCGGTTCAGTGACTGTCCACGCAACCCCGACCAAGCCGCATCTGGAGGCATGCCATTGCGAAATGTGTCGCCGTTGGTGCGGCAGCGCTTATCTGGCGGTGCAGAGCGATGACAGCGTGACCTTCCACGGAGAGGAGCACATCACGCGCTTCCAATCATCGGCTTGGGCCGAACGCGGGTTCTGCTCAAAATGCGGGAGCAATCTGTTCTACCGCTTTCTGCCAACCAACAGCTATTCGTTCCTAGCCGGCCTGTTCGACGATGTCGGCGGCATGGTTTTGGGCGAAGAAATCTTCGTTGACGAACAACCGCCTTATTACGCCTTCACCCAAGACACAGTCCGCAAGACCGGCCCAGAATTGATCGCTGAGGCAAAGAAAGCCGGGTTCGAATTCGACTAGGCTGAGTTAGCATTTTCCCAATTGAATTGGCCAAGCCCAGGTACAATCATCAAGGCGCCATGCTAGGCTCTAAGCCTTGTCGGGCCGCGCATCATGCTTGTGCTTGTCATGCTTGCCAAAGTGCCGCTCCAGCCGTTGAGCCAGAGTGTTCCCAGCGATCCGCGCGGCGGCATCCACATCGCTCGCCCGGCCGGTCACGCCGATCGGCTTTTCACCGCGAATGCGCGCCTCAATCGTGCAATGCTTGTCGTCTGCGCCGCCCTTGCGTGCATTGTCATCGCCAACATGAACCTCCAACCGGGTCAGACGATCCTCGAACCGCTCGAGCCGTTGCCGTAGCTGGTTCTCGATCCGCTCGGCCACATTTTGCGTGCCCATAACAGAGCTGTCGGAGTTGAACTGAAATTGCATGTCAGACATTGGGTAAGTGCTCCTGTTTTCAATTTGCCCCGCCAACCTCAATATGGGGTGCGCAGCCCGAATTACGAGCAGTTTCGGTAGGCAAATTGCTGCATTTCAGCGGTTTGTTGGCACTTACTGGCGAGTGATCGTTTCCGACAATCGCGCCACGACAAAGCCGAACTTGCGGATCTTCATTTCATTGCTGCAAGTCCTGCCATCGGCCGCAATGGTCAGCACCTGGTTAACCTTCAGCCCGCCCTCCAATTTGTAAGACAGCGTCATCGCATTGCCACGGATGGTTCCGGTAACCGGACTGGTCGCATCACTGATGGTGCCTGTAATCTTGCCATTGCTGCTTTCACGCAGCAGCCACGTCCGGTTGCGCACCGGATCATCTCCGATCTCGACCGTTTGCTTGATCATCAGCGCCCCATCAGCGCGCAGCGAACCATTGCTGACCGCGCGGGTGGTTTTCTTGGCAGACAGAGCTTCTTTAATTGTGCCCTTGCTTATCGTGGTGCCGGTAAAGAAGGCCACCGGACCGGCTTGTGCGGAAGATTTTGAAGTCGTCTGACTTGTGCCAGCAACCACTGGAGCATGCACCATCACCGGCATCAGGCCCAGGGCGATCACCGCAAGGGCGCCCCTCACATAAGAATGTTTCATTTTATCCGCGTCCCTTGGAATTCTTCGCCTCGCGTCCAGATTGGAGCGATTCGTGTTTCCTTGATGCGGAGTGTCTATTGGATCGGACCTCAAGTAAAGGCTGAGCAGCGGGACGCGGGCCAAGACAGGCCCGCCCAATTGCTCTAAACAGCCCCAATGAGCGAACCCATCACTATCCTGATCGATGCCGATGCCTGCCCGGTTAAGGACGAGGTTTACCGCGTGGCCGACCGGTTTAAGGCAGAAGTGCGCGTGGTCAGCAATTCTGCCTTTCGCATCCCCGACAACCCACGAATAAAGCGCGTGGTGGTGGATGACGGCTTTGACGCGGCGGATGATTGGATTGCCGAACAGGCCAACCCGCGCAGCGTTGTGGTCACCGCGGATATATTGCTGGCGGAACGGTGCCTGAAGGTCGGCGCCAAAGTGCTGGGTCATAATGGCAGACCGTTTGATGCAGCCAGCATTGGCAGCGCGATTGCGACCCGTGCGATTATGGAGGATCTGCGCGCGGGCATGGACGGCGCCACCGGTGCCGGGGTTGGCGGTCCGCCACCGTTCAGCAAGACCGACCGGTCCCGTGTTTTGCAAGCGTTGGACAAGGAAATGACCGCTCTGGCGCGCTCGTAACACCTCGCCTAAAATCGTCCCGCTGGAACAAGTGCTTGAGCAGGGGATTGATAAGCCATGACCCACTATATCTCCCGCAACAATTCTCGCCCGTTTTCTGCCACCTTGCTCGCTGCTGCGACTGTGTTTTTGACGGCTTGCGTTGGCTCTCCGGGGCCGGTTGGAAACTCCGCTGTGCCGCAACCGGCCAAGGCAGTGGAGCTGCCCGCCTATCTTGGCAAATGGTACGAATACGCCCGTTACGAGGCCCCTTTTCAGGAAGGGTGCGAGGCGGTGACAGCAGAATATTCTCTGCGTGACCCAAGCGATCCGGACAGCGCAATCAAAGTCGTCAATTCGTGCCGCAAGGGCGGGCTGGATGGCGAATTTGACCAATCCACCGGCAAGGCAAAACTGGTCGAAAGCAGCAATGGAGCCAAGCTGAAGGTCAGCTTTTTCGGCCCATTCTATGGCGATTATTGGGTGCTCGATCGCGGCGCGACGGGCGAAGACGGTCTGTATGATTGGTCCATCGTGGGTGAGCCCAGCGGGCGCTACCTATGGATGCTGACGCGCGAGGCTCAGCCCGACGCTGAATTGCAAGCCGCGTTGGAAACCCGCGTCAAAGAATTGGGCTATGACTGGTCACTGGTGCGCATCACTCAACAGCCAGCGGCCTGATCTGACACGGGCAAGTCGGCCAAATCGCGAGAATTTCTATTTTGACACATTTGACACTGTGTTTTGCGCAAAATTGCCAATTTGTCGCATAATTTGAATACCTTATACCGAAATTTCTATTTTGACACTTTTCCAACTCGCCATCACAATTCCTTAGAGCCGAATTCGCCGTCCCAATTCTCGGACAAATCCTCATCCCACCCCTCTTCATAGGCGTGATCTTCATCGCCTTCCTCCTCAAAGGCCTCGTGCTGCAATTGGCGTTCCTGCGACCAAGTCTCTGGCCCCTGCTCAACCCGATGGACCAAGGCACCAAACCCCTCGGCGCTATAACCGGATTGATTGTGATAGGAGGGAGGCAATTGCCGCGGAGCAAACCGGTCCCGCATGGCGAGCAGCGCCACCGTCAACCGCTCGTCATAACGGCGCGAGGTGTGGATCAATTCGCCTTGATAGAAATGCGGCACCTCAACCCCGTTCAGCGCGCGCTCCATCGCGGCTTCTGCCAAAGCATCAAAGCGGCACTGCAACGCCGCCTGCCACGCCAGATCGAACGGCTCGCGCTTTAATCGGGCGCGCAAGGCATAGGCGGATTGGCGGGTCATCCCGACTGCGCGAGCAGCCTCGGTGACGGAATGCGAACTGGCCAGCGCGCGCAAGAAGGCCGCCTGCCGCGCCTGCGTCCATTTCAACGCGTTGGAGGTGACAGTGAGCGCATTTGCGGAAGGGTTTGTGGTGCCAGAGTGCGTGATGGTTTTGCTGTGAGTGCTCATCCAGCAGCTTAAGGCATGTTTTCGCGGAGTAGGAAAATTTGGAAGCTAGACAGAACCTTGTGGCATGCGTTCGGATTGCGTCCAGCAATCCGCAAGGGCGACCGCCCGCCGGCCGGTTAGGCCGAAAGCCAAGCTGGGCGGAGGTCCAGCGCCCGGCGCTTGAGGGTCAAAGCAAATAACCCTACCCGATCACCACATTCTCATGAGTGGCGAACATGCGGCTGCGGGTGAAGTCGATAAAGCGCGCCTCGTCTTCCAGCAGGATTTTCGCATGTTTAGCGGCCTGATCGTGATCGGTCGCGGGTTCTGTTCTTATTTCATCGTCAAACCACAGCTCGGCTATCCCGTCGAAGTCCTCGCCATCACCATGCGCAATACCGCGCACGGCTGCGCCAGCGGCGATCATGGCATTATCGTCGGTGTGGCATTGGACATATCGCTTGATGCCCAAATGCTGGGCCGCCGCCTTTACCAAAGGTGCGTGATCATCGCGCCATGTGCGCTGAAATTCCTCTCGGGAAAGCGCTGGCAACCGACGAAGGCAAAAGGTGAGTTTGATCATAACGACTTTCTTCTGTTTCGATCTCGCCAAGTGCAATTGATCGTGCCTAGTAAGCGGAGCCCATTAGACATCGTCCAGCAAGTGCTACCAGTGTCTATGTTCCGCCAGTTTGCGCCACCGCTAGGTGGCTATGCTGACAGGCTTACAACAAACAGCGCCATTGCAGCGATACAGCTAAGCGTCCGGATATGGTTGAGCCGGGTCCAACGCTGCAAATAGTCGCGCCAGATGGCCTCCCCCTCTTTGCTCGAAGGATCGGCCGCATCCAGCTTGTTATTGAGCGGAACATTGCCGGCGGCTGTTACAAGAAACATTCCGATAACGTAGATCGCGCCGCCAATCGCCATGGTCGTCGCGCCTTGTCGTCCATATCCCAACATGCCCAGGATGATCAGCGCTGCGCTGGCAATGGTGCTGAGCATAAACAGGGGGAGAAAAGCGCTTTTCACAATCACTCGATTGATGGACTGCATGGCACACGCGCCTGCCGCCTCGCCCAGCTCAGCAAATGCGCGCATGGCAAACACCGAGAAAGTGAAATAAATGCCCGCCATAATCCCCGCGCTGACGAGCGAGAACCATAGCAGCGCACAAATGATGATAGACATTATGCCCTCCTAAATTCGCCCAGACGTATAGCACGGCTTGCGCCTGTTCCTGTGCATATTCCCCTCACCCATCCCATTTGTGGGACAGCAGTTTAACCGTCACCTTGCCCGTAGCGGCGAGCGCTCCATCAGCGTCCAGCATCGCAATCTCGGCCACATAGGTCGCGCTGCCCTTGCGCGCGAGGTCAGCCTCCAATGCGGCAATCTCGTCCTCGCTCAGCCGGAACTCTGCCGAAACATCGCTGGCGGCCATGCGGTGAAAATCCACCGCAATATCCTTGATTATGGGGAAGTGTTTGGCCGGGTCGATGAACGATATGCCGGGGTTGGCGGCGGCCGCCTCTGCCAGGACGGTATAGGCACCCATATACATCACATCGACATGGTTGGCATTGGGGCCAAGCGGCATGACCAGCCGGCAATAGCCACGCTCCTTCGCCTCGTAGCGCATTTGCGTGCGTTCAACGAAGGGGACGGAAAAGGTTTTGGTATCAGCTTGGGCGGAACTCATGATGTCGGTACTCCAGCAAGGGACACAACACTTACAGCCCAGCTTGGCGGCGGGATCACCCCTTTAAAATGAGAACGGCTTGTCCGGCTGGACCGGTGGTTTGGCCGAGGGGTTATCGTTCAACGCGCGCTCGACCAAGGCGGTGTCATAAAATTCGTGCAATTCGGTGATTTTGCGCTGGGTGCCTTGGTCTGTCTCGCGGTCGCCAATGGTGAAGACCTGGCAATAGGTTTGGTCATATTGCTCGCCGTTCAATGCCGGGCCGCCGCCCTGCATCAGGCCGACAACGCAAGTGTCGTCCGCGCTCATAATCCGCCATTTCTTGGCGAAGGCGAATTGGCCGGGCACCAAATTGCCCAGCACCGCATCAGCGACCAGCGGGCCAAAGCATTCTGCCTTGCCCTCCCACCGGCCAGACACGGGGGTGGAGCCGAGCATGTTGAAGGCCACATCATCGCTGTGGCAATCGGCCAGCGCTTCAAAATCGCCACCCGCCAATGCAGCGTAATAGCGTTCAATCAGCGCAATGTTACGCTGGCGAAGATCGGTATCCATCTGTCCCCTCCCCCTAGGTGCGCCAAGGTACGGTGCTGCGCGCGGCACGTTACTCGTCAGGCAGATACAGTTTCTGGCCCATGTCTTTGTACTTCTCGCTCATCTCTTCCATGCCGCGCAGGGCGGCTTGCTTGCTCGCCTCGGCTGCATCGGCGCCCGACTGTGTCGCCTCTAGGAAGCTGTCGGGATCAGAGTTCTGCTTGCTGGCGAAATCGCGCACCTCTTGGCTGATTTTCATGCTGCAGAATTTCGGCCCGCACATGGAGCAGAAGTGGGCCGTCTTGGCGCCCTCTGCCGGCAGGGTTTGATCGTGGTAATCCTCTGCCGTTTCAGGATCGAGCGATAGGTTGAACTGATCGCGCCAGCGGAATTCAAAGCGCGCTTTGCTCAAGGCATCATCGCGCACCTTGGCGGCTGGATGCCCCTTGGCCAGATCGGCTGCGTGGGCCGCCAGCTTATACGTAATCACGCCCACTTTCACATCGTCGCGGTCGGGCAGGCCGAGGTGTTCCTTGGGCGTGACGTAGCAAAGCATGGCCGTGCCGTACCAGCCGATCTGTGCGGCACCGATGCCGCTGGTTATGTGGTCATAACCGGGTGCAATATCGGTGACGAGCGGCCCGAGGGTGTAGAACGGCGCCTCTCCGCATACCTCCAACTGCTTGGTCATGTTCTCTTTGATCTTGTTCATGGGCACGTGGCCAGGCCCTTCGATCATGACCTGAACGTCTTGCTTCCACGCGCGGTGGGTCAGCTCGCCCAGAGTATAGAGCTCGGCAAATTGCGCCTCGTCATTGGCGTCCGCGATACTGCCGGGACGCAGGCCATCACCCAATGAATAGGCAATGTCATAGGCCTTCATGATTTCGGTGATGTCGTCGAAATGTTCGTAGAGGAACGATTCCTTGTGATGCGCGAGGCACCATTTCGCCATGATCGAACCGCCGCGGCTGACGATGCCGGTAACCCGGTCTGCGGCCATCGGCACAAATGGCAGACGGACGCCAGCATGGATGGTGAAATAGTCGACGCCCTGCTCGGCCTGCTCGATCAAAGTGTCGCGGAAAATCTCCCAATTGAGGTCTTCGGCAACGCCGCCGACCTTCTCCAGCGCCTGATAAATCGGCACGGTTCCAATCGGAACGGGCGAATTGCGGATGATCCATTCGCGCGTGTCATGAATGTTGCGGCCAGTGGAAAGGTCCATCACCGTGTCCGCGCCCCAACGGATCGACCAGACCATCTTGTCGACCTCGTTCGCGACGTCGGATGCGACCGCAGAATTGCCGATATTGGCGTTGATCTTGACCAGGAAATTGCGCCCGATCGCCATCGGTTCGCTTTCCGGGTGGTTGATATTGTTGGGGATGATCGCGCGGCCACGGGCAATCTCCTCGCGGACAAATTCCGGCGTGATGAGCTCAGGGATACTTGCGCCCCAGCTTTCAGAACCTTCGCGATTGGCAGCGATCACTTCGGCGGCCATTTCGCGGCCTAGATTTTCGCGCTCGGCAACATATTCCATTTCCGGCGTGATGATCCCTTGGCGGGCGTAATGCATCTGGGATACATTTTGCCCGGCCTTTGCGCGCAACGGGCGCTTGACCACATTTTGAAACGCGGGAACGCCGCCGGAACGGTCAGGGCCCAGCTGGCCATTGTCTTCTGGCTTTACCTGCCGTGCGTCATATTCTTCCACATCGCCGCGCGCCATGATCCAATCGCGGCGCATGGGGGCAAGGCCAGCGTTGATGTCAATATTGGCATCTGGATCGGTATAGGGGCCGGAGGTGTCATAGACGCGCAAGCTCGGCTCGCCGCCCTCCAAATCAATCTCGCGCATGGCGACGCGGACGCCGGAACCGGTGCGAGCGCCAACATGGACCTTGCGGCTGCCACGAATGGGTCCGGTGGTGACGCCTATTTCTACCGGTGAATTAATGTCGGCCATGCAAAGTCTCTCCTCAAGACGGAGGCACGGACCTGTGGCGAGAATGCCAGCCCGCTCCCTCCGCCGATGTTAATCGGTTCAGGTTCGACGGGTCGAGCGTTTGCGAAACGCCCCTCTCAGGTCACGCGACCTCCCCGGGGATGGCCATGGTCTAGGCGCGATACGGGCCAGAGTCGAGCATCATTGATGCTCAAACTCCGACCCGTCACATTTATTCAAGATTGGTGTATCAATCTTGCTTTACTGCTGCCGAAACACACAGCGCCAGCAGCACTGTCGCCAGTACACCAGAGCCGCCAGCCAGTGGCAATTCACCAGAGAAGCCGCGCCCCAACGCCATCGAAAGCGTGTTGGTTATCATTGCGATCACACCGATCAGCGCGGTGAAGCCGCCCAATGCCTTTGATCCTGCATTCATCTTGGCCGTGCCAAACACAATTGCTGCCAGACCGAGCAATATTTTGGCTGTATTATAGACCATGAAAGAGAACGCCACGACACCGCTGGCAGCCGGAGCCACGCCCTCCACTGCGTCCGCTGCTTCGCGAAATGGACCAAACATGGTGAGGCCGACACCGACTTGCACAAAGTTAAGCATGCCTGCGACGAGGATAGCGGAAAAGCCGAGGCTGAAACGCCCGGCTTGTGCCAAAGCAGAACCTGCAAAAGCGGCCAACAGAACAAAGATCAGCGCCTCTGAACCCCACAACAATTGTCGCGGCACATCCACTTTGGCAAGGTAAAGCGCGGTGTAGACCGCCTGTATAACAGCCGCCAAAACCAGCAGGCCAGCGATTACCTGTACGGTGCGTTTCAGTGTGAATTCCATTGTCTGTGTCCCCATTTTTCGAACGTCTGCAAGTCAGTTCGCACCCTTGGTAACAAAGGTTACAACCACCGGCCTGTCTTGACCATAGGGCAGCGTTAGGCGCGACGCCAATTGCGCTTGGCCATGAACTTGCTCCCAATTTTGTCATTATTGAAAAATGGGCCATAACACTGCGGTCAATTGAACAGGGAGAACGGCGCAAATTACAGCTCAAGCCAATTCAACAGCTTGGATAATCGGGTCGCTTGACGCTGCTCCCTTCGCAAACTTTTCGGAGGGGAATACACATGAAGAAGGCTTTTCTATACTCGACAATGCTGTCTGCCAGCATGGCGGGTGCAGTTCTTGTTGCGCCAACACCTGCCTTGGCCGATGATTGCCTGCTTGACCGCGATGATGACGGCAATGTCGATGCGGGATCAACCGATAATGATGGCGGGGCGGATTCTGACAACGACAACGCCAATTTGGCTTGTGGGGTAAATTCCGATGCCAGCGGCGCAACGAACACAACAGCACTTGGCAGTCCAATTGGGGCGCCAACATTGGCCGCGACCAATTTGCCAAAACAGCGCAGATCGTTATGGAGAGGCGCAATATTAAACCAAACAGGGACAACTTTTTCTCATGACCCGAACCAAGACCAAAACCGCCGCTTTGACCATTGCGCTGCTGGCTGGTGCGTCGTTAACCGCCGCCGCCCATGCTCGCTCGATGACGGCAGAGGACGTTGCCAAGATGGAAAGCGTCGCCGCCATTGCGATCTCACCCGATGGCAGCCGCATCGCCTATACGACGGCCAGCCTCCCTGATGTCACCGAAGGCGAGAAAAATGGCAGCTCCAAACGCGAGCTGAAAATTGCCACTGCGCCAAATTTCGACCGATCCTATCTGCCCGATGACATCAGCCCATCGGGCGTGTCGTTCACCCCCTCTGGCGGGATGGTCACATTCCTGTGGTCCAAGGACAAGGAAGACCGCGCCGTTTGGGGCGTTCCGGTGGATGGCGGTACCTATACCAAGCTCGCTGCGATCAAGGACGCGAATGTAAATTCATACCAGTTCAGCCCCGATGGCTCGACCATTTACCTGCTCGCCGCGGGTGAAAAGGACAAGCAGCGCACCAAGCAAAGCAAGGCTGGCTTTAACGCCAAGATCTACGAAGAAGAATTTAAGGCAGCCCGCATGTTCGCAGCCACCATTGGCAGCGAAGTGGACGAAGACCCGCGCGAGATCGCCCTGCCCGGTTTTGTCAGCGCCTTCGATATTGCCTCAGATGGCTCGTTTGCCATCGTCGACACAACGCCAACCCCATTGGTCGATGACAGCCTAACCCAAAAGCGGGTTAATATCATTGATCTGGCAACAGGCGACATTCGTGCCGTGGTCGAAACTCCGGGCAAGATCGACGATGTCGAAATCTCGCCTGATGGTTCCCAACTGTCATTGATCGCTGGCGTGGATATGAACGATCCAGCAGCCACAACATTGCATCTGGTGGACACAGCGACAGGGGCCTATCGCGCCCTTAATGCTGGCGCTGCCGAAGCTGCAGTGGATGCCGAATGGCTGGCCGATGGACGGCTTGCCAGTGTGATCCATCTTGGCGCTCAATCAATGCTGCGCATTTACAACGCCGATGGCAGCGTTGCCGAGGAACAAGACCCCGGCGATCTGATCCTGACCCGGGTCGAGGCCGAGGGTAACACCATCGCCTTTGCCGCCAATTCTCCCAAGCATCCAACCGAATTGTATGTTTGGCAAAATGGCAATTTCAACCGCTGGACCAGCCATAATGCTTGGCTGAGTGAAGTGGATCTGGGCGAGCAGCGCACCTACACCTACACCGCGACCGATGGTCAGCAGGTTGAGGGCGTGTTGATCCTGCCCGTGGGCGGCGTTCCCGAAGGCGGCGCGCCGACCATCATGAATGTCCATGGCGGCCCAGAGGCGCATGACAGCAATGGCTGGCAAACCTATTATTCGAAACCTGGCCAGGTGGCTGCTGGACAAGGCTATGCTGTATTCCTGCCCAATTATCGCGGCTCAACCGGCTATGGTGTCGAATATGCCAAGCAGCATCAGGGCAATTACACCGACCCAGAATTCCGCGACGTCGTTGATGCGAAGGCCGCACTTGTCGCCGATGGGATCACCGATCCAAATCGCACCGGCATCACCGGCGGTTCTTATGGCGGCTATGCCAGCGCATGGGGCGCGACATACCAATCGGCAGAATTTGCCGCGAGTGTCATGTCGGTCGGCATTTCCAACCAAGTGTCGAAATTTGGTACCGGCGACATCCCTTACGAGATGTACAATGTGCACAGCCGCAAATGGCCATGGGAAGACTGGATGGGCATGCTGGAAGTCTCTCCCATCTTCCATGTCGATAAAGCCAACACGCCAATCCTGATCATGCATGGCGAGGAAGACACTCGGGTCGATCCGGGCCAAAGCCTCGAGCTTTATCGCGCCATCAAAGTGCGCAAGCCTGACGTTCCGGTTCGCCTCGTATTCTATCCGGGCGAAGGCCATGGCAATCGCAAGGCTGGCGCGCGCTATGATTACAGCCTGCGGATGATGGAATGGTTCGACACCTATCTCAAGACCGGTGATCGCCGCGCAGAAATGCCTGATCCTCGCCCGCAATTGGCCGAAGGTGCCAAGGGTGCGAGTGCGGACAAGGACGGCGACGACAAGTCCGACGACGAATAGAGGCTGGAGTACTTTCCAGATTAGAAATGGCTGGCTGGCGGTGAAGGTGATTGCCCGATCTGCCAGCCTCGCCTAGGGCGACATCCTATGCATGGGCGCGAAGTGGATGTGGCGATTGTTGGCGGCGGATTGGCCGGTGGGCTGATCGCGCTTGCGCTGTTTCGCCAGCGACCCGACCTGAGCATTGCGCTGTTCGAACAAGGCGATGTGCTGGGCGGAAATCATCGCTGGAGCTGGTTCGAAAGCGACCTTGATGAGGCTGGCCGCGAATTGCTCGAGGCTTTCCCGCGCACCGAATGGCACAAAGGCTATGACGTCCGCTTCCCCAAATATCTGCGCACTTTGAGCAGCGGCTATCTCTCGCTTTCCAGCGCAGATTACCACGCCAACCTGATGGAAGTGTTGCCGGAAAATTGTGTCCGGCTTGGCAGCAAGGCAGAGACCCTTGATGCCCAGAGTGTAACACTCGACAATGGTGAGCGTATCACCGCCAAAACTGTGATCGATTGCCGCCCGTTTGAGCCTTCGCCGCATTTGCAGGGCGGCTGGCAAATCTTCCACGGCCAGCACTTCCGGCTCGATCAGCCGCACGGGATCGACCGGCCGATGATTATGGATGCCGATGTCGAACAGAGTGCCCCCTATGGCAATGGAGGGGCCTATCGCTTTGTTTATGTCCTGCCTCTGGCTGAGGACGAGCTGTTTATCGAGGACACCTATTACGCGGATAAGCCGCGCATTGAGCGCGATGTTCTGGCCGGCCGGATCAAGGCATATGCGTCACAGCACGGATGGGACGGACAGTTGCTCGGTGATGAAACCGGCCTACTGCCAGTGATCACGGGCGGCGATTTTGAAGCCTATCAGGACAGCCTGCGCATTCCTGGTGTCGCGGTCGCCGGTGCGCGGGGTGGATTTTCGCATCCACTGACCAGCTATACCGTACCGATTGCGGTTGAGAATGCTCTGGCGATTGCTGCTGAGGTTGATGCCCAAATCTTTGGTGAAATTACCGGTCAGGCTGATCTTTCAAGCACACGGCTGGCAGATTTTTGCGAGGCCCGTGCACAGGCCCATTGGCACCAAACCAATATTTACCGCATGCTGGGCCGAATGCTGTTTGGTGCAGCGCAGCCCCATCGCCGGGTGGACATTTTCCAACGCTTTTATGGTCTGCGCGAGCCGTTGATTGAGCGATTTTACTCGACCCATTCAACATGGGCTGACAAGTTTCGCATCTTGTGCGGCAAACCGCCCGTATCTATTCCGCGTGCCTTGGGTGCGCTCGCCGGTGAAGGCGAACCCCTGACTTCGGAGAAACACAAATGAGCGGCGAAACCACCTTGGACCTGGATAGCACGCCACGCCAAGCAGGCGGTATCAAGCATGCCGATGCCGATGCCTACAAAGGCCGCAGCGCCTGTGTGATCGGCTCTGGATTTGGCGGAATGGCGCTGGCGATCCGCTTGCAATCCGCCGGGATCGCCACCACCGTAATTGAAAGCCGCGACAAGCCGGGCGGTCGGGCGTATTTCTGGGAAAAAGACGGCTTCACCTTCGATGGCGGGCCAACCGTCATCACCGATCCGCCCTGTCTGGAAGAATTGTGGCAATTGACCGGTCACGACATAGCCGAAGATGTCGAATTGATGCCGGTCATGCCATTTTACCGGCTCAACTGGCCCGACGGCACGAATTTCGATTATTCGAACGATCAGGAAAGTCTGGAGGCCGAGATTGCCAAGCTCGATCCGGTCGACATCGCTGGCTACAACAGCTTCCTCGAATATGCCGCTGGGGTTTACGAAGAAGGCTATGTGAAGCTTGGCCATGTGCCTTTCCTCAATTTCAAGAGCATGCTGAAGGCAGCGCCAGCCTTGGCAAAAAAGCAGGCTTGGCGCAGCGTCTATTCAATGGTTTCCAGCTTTGTAAAAAGCGAGAAACTGCGCGAGGCGCTCAGCTTCCACACGCTGCTGGTGGGCGGCAACCCGATGAAAACCAGCGCGATTTACGCTCTGATCCACAAGCTTGAGAAGGATGGCGGCGTGTGGTGGACGCGCGGCGGCACCAACCGATTGATCGCTGGCATGATCCGTCATTTTGAACGGTTGGGCGGCACGATGCGGGTGGGCGATCCGGTCACTCGGGTCCACACCATCGGCAGCAAGGCCACCGATGTTGAGACCAAGAGCGGGTTCAAACAGCGTTTTGACGCGGTCGCCTCCAACGCCGATATCATGCATTCCTATCGCGACCTTTTGGGCGAGACCAAGCGCGGCAAGGACCAAGCAAAATCGCTCGCCAAAAAGAAGTTCAGCCCCGGACTGTTCGTGGTCCATTTCGGGCTTGATGGCACTTGGCCCGGCATTGCCCATCACATGATCTTGTTCGGCCCCCGTTATAAGGGTCTGCTCGAAGACATTTACGATCATGGCGTTCTGCCGCAGGATTTCAGCATCTATCTGCACCACCCCACAGTGACCGATCCCAGCATGGCTCCGGCTGGCAAGAGCACTTTCTATGCACTGGTTCCGGTCGCACACATGGGCAAGCTTGCGGTGGATTGGGACGAAGTTGGACCAATTTTGGAAAAGCGCATTCTGGACGAGATTGGGCGCCGCCTGATCCCTGATATCCATGACCGCATCGTGACAAAGTTCCACTATGCGCCAAAAGATTTCTCGCAAGATCTGAACGCCCATCTGGGCAGTGCTTTCAGCCTAGAGCCCTTGTTGACGCAAAGCGCATTTTTCCGTGGGCACAACCGCGACGATGTGATCGACAATTTCTATCTGGTCGGCGCGGGCACTCACCCGGGCGCCGGCATCCCCGGTGTTGTCGGCAGCGCCAAAGCAACCGCCAGCCTGATGCTGGATGATTTAATCGTGGAGAAGGCCGAGTGAAACGCATCGCCGTCTATTGTGGTTCGGCCACGCCCGAAGACCCGAGCTATATCGACCTTGCCCGCCAAGTTGGCGAAGGGCTGGCTCGCCGCAATATCGGCGTGGTTTATGGAGGCGGGCGGTTGGGCCTGATGGGCGCGGTGGCCAATGGGGCCAAGGATGCAGGCGGCGAAGTGATCGGCGTCATCCCAGAGGCCTTGGTCAATTCAGAGGTCGCCAATCACAATTGTGACGAGCTGATCACGGTCAGCGGGATGCATGAACGCAAACAGCGCTTCACCGATTTGTCCGATGGTTTCATCACTATTCCGGGCGGCGTTGGCACGATGGACGAATTGTGGGAAGCGATGAGCTGGGCTCAGCTGGGTTACCACTCCAAACCAGTTGGGTTGCTCAATGCATTCGGGTTTTTCGATCATTTGATCGCGTTCAACCGCAAAATGGCAGAGGTCGGTTTCGTCCGCCCGGCCCACCAAGACATTTTGATCGCTGCCGAAAGCCTGTCGCAACTGGTCGATAAAATGAAAGTGTATCAACCGCACACACCGATTTTCCGCATGAAAGCGGATGATTTGTGAGATTCCTCTGTTCTGATTCCATGCCAGCCCGCGCCCGTAAACAAACATGAAAAAAGAACGCCCGCTCGCCCCGTCGCAATTCATGCGCGAAACCATGCGCCAGCCGGGTGGGACACGCCACCGGGCACCTCTGGTCGAGAAAAGCTACGACGCGATTGCGCAAGGCTCAAAAAGCTTTGCCGCAGCCAGCCGGCTGTTCGACCGCAAAACCCGTGAGCGCGTGTGGCTGCTCTATGCATGGTGTCGCCGCTGCGATGATCTTGCCGATGCTCAGGATATGGGCGGCGAGCTGGGCGATCAGTCTGATATCGCCGACCGGGTCAAACACATCCGCATTTTGACGCAGGCCGCCTTGGATGGTCAGCCAACCGCTGATCCAGCCTTCGATGCATTCGGATTGGTTGCGTCTGAGTGCGGGTTGACGATGGAGGATGCCGATGCGGTGCTTGCCGGGTTCGATCTGGACGCGCGGGATTGGCGGCCCCGCACAGAGCGGGACTTGATGCAATATTGCTGGCATGTTGCCGGCGCAGTCGGCGTGATGATGGCGTTGGTCATGGGCGTGAGACGCGAAGATGCCGACACTCTGGATCGGGCCGCAGATCTTGGCTTCGCGTTCCAACTGGCCAATATCGCCCGCGATGTGGTGGAGGATGACGCCGCCGGACGCTGTTATCTGCCGGTCGAATGGCTGGTCGAGGAAGACATTGAGCCGGGCCAGCATACCAAACCGCACCACCGCCAAGAATTGGCCGATATGGCAGCAAAAATGGTCAGTTTGATGGAAGCACACGCCGCTGCATCGCGGCTGGGCGCGGCGCGCCTGCCCTTCCGCAGCCGCTGGGCCATCTTGAGTGCCGCACGCATTTACACCGCTATCGGGCGCGAGGTTGAGGCCAAAGGAACCGCGGCATGGGACCACCGCGTCTACACATCCAAGCTGCAAAAGCTGGGACATGTGGTCGCGGCGTTCTTCGAAGCTATGGTGAACAATCCTACCGCTCCGGCACAAATGCCGCACTGGACGCGCACAGAACTTGCCCAAGCAGGCTGAGCGTCCTAACCCGTTTCCAATGATACAAATCTTGCTGGTATGATGTCTCGAATTAAATACACCATCTTTGGGCTTGCAACCGTTGCCCTGATCGCAGGATTGGCCAATTGGCTTGGAGGAATCGACTTTCTGCTAGCAGCCGTAATTGCTGGGGCAGCCTTGATAGTGAACGGATTTCTCGCCGAATGGGAAGATAATAGGCCAGGCGGCTTCAACAATCCGAAGGGCAGTAACGACGAATGATACAAAAGCTGCTCATTGCCAATCGCGGCGAGATCGCCTGCCGCATTATCCGCACCGCGCGCGAAATGGGCGTGGCCACGGTTGCGGTCTATTCCGATGCCGATGCCAAGGCGCTGCATGTGCGCCAAGCTGACGAGGCAGTGCATATCGGCCCCTCACCCGCTGCCGAAAGCTATCTTGTTGGTGAAAAGATCATCGCGGCGGCCAAGCAAACTGGCGCGGACGCGATCCATCCCGGCTATGGCTTTTTGTCAGAGAATGCAGACTTTGCTCAGTCCGTGCTGGACGCCGGGCTGATCTGGGTCGGTCCCAAGCCGGACAGCATCCGTGCCATGGGCCTAAAAGATGCGGCCAAGACGCTCATGATGGATGCGGGTGTACCCGTGACACCTGGCTACACCCCTGTTTCTGGGGACGAAGACCAGTCGGTCGAGCGGCTGACCAAAGAAGCCGAAGCCATCGGATACCCCGTGCTGATTAAAGCGATCGCGGGCGGCGGCGGCAAGGGCATGCGCAAGGTCGACAAGGCGGAGAATTTTGCCGCTGATCTGGAAAGCTGCAAGCGCGAGGCCAAGGCCAGTTTTTCCAATGACGAGGTATTGCTGGAGAAGTGGATTACCTCTCCCCGCCATATCGAAGTGCAGGTGTTTGGCGACAGCCACGGCAATGTGGTGCATTTGTTTGAGCGCGATTGCTCGCTCCAACGCCGCCACCAAAAAGTGATCGAAGAAGCCCCCGCCCCCGGCATGGACGAAGCCACCCGCGAGGCAATTTGCGCCGCCGCCGTGCGCGCCGCGAAGGCAGTGGATTACGAGGGCGCAGGCACGATTGAATTTATCGCAGATGCCAGTGAAGGCCTGCGCGCGGATCGCATTTTCTTTATGGAGATGAACACGCGTTTGCAGGTGGAACACCCGGTCACCGAGGAGATCACCGGTGTTGATCTGGTCGAATGGCAATTGCTGGTCGCGAGCGGAGAGCCAATCCCGCTGAAGCAGGAAGAGCTATCCATCAATGGCCACGCGATCGAAGCGCGGCTCTATGCGGAGGACGTCGCCGCTGGCTTTCTTCCTTCGACCGGGACGCTTGAACGGTGCCATCTTCCTGACGACGCAGAAGGTGTAAGGGTCGAAACCGGCATTGAGCGTGGCTCAGCAGTTTCACCATTCTACGACCCAATGATTGCGAAGGTTGTCTCACTAGGCTCATCTCGAGACGATGCAATCTATCGGCTTGGGACCGCGTTAGAGGGTGTGGCAGTTTGGCCAGTCAAGTCCAACGCCGGCTTTTTGTTCGATCTGGTGACCCATCCGGCCTTTGCGGCCGGCGATCTCACAACCGCATTCATTGCCGATCATGAGAACGACCTGAAACCGATGATGCAGCCGAAGGCGGAAATGTTGAATCGGGCAGCGATGGAATTACTGGAATATTATGAAGACGGCGACCGTCGCGCCCTTTCCGGTTTTCGCCTAAATGCCCCTGTAAATCGCACGGTGCGTATGCGTTCCGGCAAGGAAGCCTACGCAGTCGAGCCCAATGATGATCGTTTTGACCGCAGCTTCTCTTCGCTCGCCGCTCCCGACATTGCCCTCGTTAGTTATCGAGCCGACACTTTTGCTGTTTCACTCGATCACGAGAGAGGCACCGGAGCGGCCTCAGCCGCAGACGGAGCAATCATCGCCCCTATGCCGGGCAAGGTCATTGCGGTTGATGTTACAGACGGCCAAACTGTCAAAGCGGGCGACCGCCTGATGGTATTGGAAGCAATGAAGATGGAGCACGCCCTCACCGCGCCATTTGATGGCACCGTGACCGACCTCGAAGCAAGCGAAGGCGGGCAAGTGCAGGTCGAGGCCGTGCTATGTATCGTAGAGCCCGCGCCCGAGGCCGATCCCGCCTAGTTCTGCTGCTCGGTGCGGATTTGCGCTACGGTCGCACTGGTCAGCTCAACCGACATCGCCGTCTTGTTTGCGCCGCAATGGGTGATCGTCGCATCCTTCGCCTCGATCACCATCGTCCCGCGCTTCAAAGTCAAATCCGGATAGGAATTGCCGACTGCGCAATTTGTGATCGCCGTTCCGATCACCACCGAGCTTGCTGAATCAACCCGTTTCGCGATCGCAAGCGGCATTATCCGCCGGTGGCTGGATGCGCGCGCGCCACCTGTCGCAGCAATTTTGGCGTCGCCTGCACTCTTGTAAAACCGCACGAAATCGGCATCGAGCAAGACCCTTCCTTGCTGCATTCTGACCCCGCGCGCAGCGGGCGTTGATGCATTGGCAGACCTTTGCGGAGCGCGTTGCTGCACCACATGGGAAAGCTCTTGGTTCGCAAGTCGATCATGCGAATCCTGCACCGTGCTGGTTGGCGTCTCAGTCCGGCGGACAGCAGTCGCCCGTTCACCATCATCCTCAGAGCGCTCGCGCGCTGCCTGAACCGCGGGCAGCAATAGCGACCATTGGGGTCGGTCCCGGTCTGATCGGACAAGCTGATCTGTCGCAGATTGGCCCATCATGGCAATGCTGAACGCAAGTTCGAGGATCATCATTCTTCTCCCAATTGGACGACCATTATCTGGTTTGGTGCATATTGGCTCAACAAACTAAGCTCGGTAAGTCTGGATGTATAGCATTTGCGCGACATTTGCGCTCTCGACAGTCTGGCCTGAGCGCGGCACAGCATGCACATGACTTCAAACCAAAACTGGCAAAGCGAACTTGACGAGCTGCGCGCACGCGAAGCAATGGCCGAGGAAATGGGCGGCGAAGCCAAGGTTTCGCGGCAACATGGGCGCGGCAAGATGGATGCTCGCGCACGGCTGGCGGCGCTGACCGACGAGGGTTCCTTCCGCGAAATCGGCAAGATCGCAGGGCACGGCCATTATGATGACAATGGCGATCTGACCGGGGTCACCCCTGCCCCCTTCCTGTTCGGCAAGGCGACTATCAATGGCCGCCCAGTGGTCGCGACTGCTGATGATTTCACCATTCGTGGCGGAGCGGCGGACGCCGGGATCAGCCGCAAAATGGTTCAAGCCGAAAAGATGGCGCATGAGCTAAAACTACCCATCATCCGCATGATTGATGGTACCGGCGGCGGCGGCAGCGTAAAAACGCTGGAGCAGATCGGCGCGACCTATATCCCCGCCGTTCCGGGCTGGGGCGATGTGGTCGAAAACCTCGACACCGTGCCCGTTGTGGCTCTGGCGTTGGGTCCAACCGCAGGCCTTGGCGCAGCGCGCACAGTGGCGAGCCATTATTCAATTATGGTGCGCGGGCTCAGCCAAATTTTTGCCGCTGGCCCGGCCGTGGTCGATGGATTGGGCGCAAGCTACAAAAGCGCCGCCGATCACCAACAGGCCAAGGAAGATTTGGGCGGCAGCGACATTCACACCCGCAACGGCGTGGTCGATGACGAGGTGTCGAGCGAGGCCGAAGCCTTTGCCCGCGCGCGCCATTTCTTGTCCTTCATGCCCGAACATGTCGGCCAATTTGCGCGCCGCACCGATTGCAATGACCCAGTTGACCGGCGCGAGGAAGCACTGCTCAGTCTGGTCCCGCGCGAGGACAAGCAGGTTTATTCCATGCGCCGCGCGATGGACATGATCCTGGACAAGGGAACCGTGTTTGAAATCGGCAAGAACTGGGGCCGTGCCGCAATAACCGCTTTGGCCCGATTGGACGGATACCCCGTCGCCGTTATCGCCAGCGACCCCAGCTATTTGGGCGGGTCGTGGGAAGCCAAAACATCCGAAAAGGTCGAACGGTTTGTAAAGCTGGCCGACCAATTCCGCCTGCCCATCGTCCATCTGGTCGACAACCCTGGCTTTATGATCGGGCGAGAGGCGGAAATGGCGGGCACGATCCGTTACGGCGTCCAAGCGATGAACGCGATTTACAAGGCCAGCGTACCGCTCGCCAGCATCGTGATGCGCCGGGCCTATGGCATTGCGGGAAGCGCGATGAGCAATGCCGAGCGTTACCAATATCGCTATTGCTGGCCCTCGGGCGATTGGGGATCGCTGCCCATCGCTGGCGGGTTGGAAGTTGCCTATAAGTCCGAGTTGGAAGCAGAAGCCAAAAAAGGCGGCGATCCGGAGGCTTTGCTTAAGGAAATTCAGGACCGATTGGGCAAGGTCACCTCACCCTTCCGCAGCGCAGAACGGTACAATGTCGAGGATATTATCGACCCGCGCGACACGCGGCCTTTGTTGTGCGAATTTGCTGAATTGGCGTGGCGTCGGTTGGAGTCTTAGTGTTCCGCACGCCCTTCGGCGTGCGATTTCCTCGCACCTTTCGGTGCTGCGGGCGGGCAGTCGCCCTTGCGGCTCGCTAAATGCTCGCCGTGCTCCGCGACCAAGCAACCACTGTCTTAGCTTCAATAATTCTTGTGCATCTGCATATAGCGCCGCGCCGCGCCCGGTGCGCGGAACAGCTTGCCTCGCTCGCTGAACAAAATACACACCAGCCCAAGGCACGAACAGATCACCATCGCTGCGGCCAATGGACCAGCAGTGCCATCATAAGCCTGTCCGATAAGAGCGCCCATCACCGCGCCTGTGGTCATGCGAATGCTGGTCTGGATCGACGAAGCTGCGCCAGCGATATGCTGGAACGGCTGCATCGCGACAGAGCTGAAATTGGCACCCACAAAACCGAGCATAGCCATCGACAGGCTTAGCAGAGGGACAAATTCATACAGCGTTTGCTCGCCAGTGCTGGCCGACCACAATTGTGCCAGGCTGACGAACAGAAACCCGATCAGCGCAGCATGACCAACCCGGCGCGCGCCATATTTCTCAACGATCCGCGAGTTGAGGAAATTGGCCAGAACCATGCCAATAATTGACGCGCCGAATATCACCGCGAAATAATCGCCCGCGCCAAAGCTTTCGGCGATCAATTGCTGTGATGAATTGAGGAAGCCAAACAAGCTGCCAAACACCAGCGCGCTGCCAATGACATATCCAACCGACTCCCGCTTCGCGAGCGCCTCCTTCATATTTCGAAGGATCGTCATCGGGTGGATATCTTGCTCGTTCGCCACAGTCAGTGTCTCGGGCAAGCGCAACCAAACCCACAGGCCAACACCGAAGCCCATCACTGCCATAGACACAAAGATAGCACGCCAATCGGCCACCATCAGGATCAATTGCCCGATCGCCGGGGCGATAATCGGAACAATCAGGAAAACCATCATGATCAGGCTCATCAGTCGCGCCATTCGGTCACCGCCCACGTGATCGCGCACGATCGCGGCTGGAACCACACTGAGGCCGGCACAGGCAACGCCTTGGATGAAACGCAAGCTGATCAGCCACCAAAAATCGGTCACAATCGCGCAGGCCAAAGCCAAGATGATGTAGGACGCCAGGGCCACGAACAGCACCGGACGGCGGCCAAATTTGTCGGCAAAGGCTCCGGGGAAAAATGCCCCCAGGCCAGCGCCGAGAAAATAGCTGCTGATGACATATTGCCGGTCATTCCCAGCTGCGCCCAACTCGTCCGCCATCACACCCAACGCCGGCAGCATCGAATCGATGCCGAACGCCTGAAGGCTCATCAAGAGTGCCATCAAAGTGACCAACTCGCGCTCGCCCAATTGGCGAGATTTAGAGGATGCATTGACGCTCATGCCTGCGCTTTGCTCGCATAAATCAGTTTAGGGAAGCGCCATTTTTGTAAGTTGGCAGAATTGCTAAATGGAAACGCCGCCGCTGCGCTTTCACTCACTCACCGCCCGGCCTAAGGTGTGCGTCATGGCGCAGGATGGCAATCAGAGTGACACGACAGGAGAGGTTCCCTCCAACGATGCTCCTGAAGAGGCAGGCACAGGCCTGCGCAAGATCATCCATGTCGATATGGACGCCTTCTTCGCCAGTGTTGAACAGCGCGACAATCCCGAACTGCGCGGGAAACCCGTGGCCGTGGGCGGTTCTGGCGGGCGCGGCGTGGTGGCGGCGGCCAGTTATGAAGCGCGCAAATTTGGGGTGCGCAGCGCGATGCCATCGGTCACGGCTAAGCGGCAATGCCCCGATCTGATCTTCGTGCGGCACCGGTTCGATGCTTACAAAGAAGCCAGCCGACAAATCCGCAAAGTGTTTGAACATTACACACCGCATGTTGAACCGCTCAGTCTGGACGAGGCCTATCTTGATGTAACGGAGGACTTGCTGGGCATTGGTTCGGCGACGCGGATCGCGGAACTGATCCGCCAAGAAATCCGCGCCAAGACCAAGCTGACCGCGAGCGCGGGCGTATCTTACAACAAATTCCTCGCCAAAATTGCCAGCGACCAGAACAAGCCCGATGGCATGTGCATCATTCGCCCCGGCGCAGGGGCCGATTTTGTCGCTTCTCTACCGATCCGGCGTTTTCACGGGGTTGGCCCTAAGGCGGAGGAGAAGATGAAGCGGTTGGGGATTGCCACTGGGGGCGATCTGGCGGCCAAGGACATCGATTTTCTCAAGGCCAATTTCGGCAGCATGGCAGGCTATCTCTATCGCGCGGCGCGGGGGATCGATTTGCGCCGGGTTAGCGCCCATCGCGAGCGAAAATCCGTCGGTGGCGAGCGCACTTTCAGCGAGGATATTTCTTCCGGCGCGATGCTGCGCGAAACGCTGGAAAACATCATCGACATCGTATGGGAGAGGATTGAGCGCTCTAAATCGCAGGGCCGCACGATAACGTTGAAGCTGAAATACAATGACTTTAAGGGCATGTCGCGGTCGCGCTCGGTTGATCAGAGCATCACCGATAAGGCCGAATTTTCCGAGATCAGCCGCGCGCTGCTGGAACAAGTCCTGCCTCTGCCCAAGCCGATCAGACTGATGGGGCTGACGCTGTCCAATTTGGAGCAGGATGGCGATGGTGATCGTGGTGCGAAAGCGCCCAAACGCGACGACCCGCAATTGTCGCTATTATAGGGTCAACTGGGGTTCAAATGCCGCGCTGCGCCCTTCGCAAGTCCAACGCCTTACTCGCTCGCGGACTAAGCGCGGCTGGCAAAGAATGCAGCGGATAGAACTGCGCCTCCAACACTTCGCGCAGGTCCGGCTTTGGATGAGCATCGGTTCGCAGATAAAAGACATGCGCGGTGTGCGGCGAGCCAGAAATCTCGTCTTGCAGCACACCCAGCAGGGACAATCGGTCCGCTGCCAGCACCAAATCCTCACCCAATTCCTCGCCCAACTCTCTTAGCGCGGCCATTTGCGGATCTTCGCCCGGCTTCACTCCGCCACCCGGCAGCGACCAAAGCTTTGGGCCATATGAATGCCGCAGCAACAGCACCGATTGGTTGAAATCTTCCACCACCACGACGCAGCCTTGAAGATGGTCCCGTCTGACCAATCGCCACCAATGCCGGACACGGTGCGCCACCGGCAGCAAGGCCCGATGAAGCGCTGCTGGTATCAGCCGTTCTATTGGCAAAAGCACGTCACCGGCTGCATCGCACTGCCGAGCAGCCGCGCTATGGGCAGATCATGCTCGCCTGATAAAGCGGCATCAAAGACCGCGCGTTTCGCCTCGCCCTTGATCACGAATAACAGCGCATCACTGTCCAGCAGAGCGGGAATGGTCAGTGTGATGCGGTCGAATGGCGCCTCTGGCGGAAGCGGGTCCGGCGTCAATCGGCGAATGGCCTGTGGGTCATCGGTTTGCGGATTGGTGTTGGGAAACAACGAGGCGATGTGGCCGTCCTCCCCCATTCCAAGCCAAGCAAAGTCAAAGTGCGGGACAGTTTTGTCCTCGGCCAAGGCCTCAATTGTCACTCCCAGCGGCTCTAGCGCAGCGCGGATTTTGCCCGTGTTGGACGCCGTATGATCTTCTGGCACAATCCGGTCATCGCCCGGCCAAACGGCAATGCGCGACCAATCCAAATCGCGCTTCGCCAGTTGCTCTAGGATCGGGAACGGGGTCGATCCGCCGGGCATGGTGAAGGTGACAAGGCCCGGTTTTTCGGCAAGCTGCTTGCGCAACAAAGCCTCAAGCCAATCGGCAATTGTGTTGGTGTCAGCGTGGTCGATAAGGGTCAAATCCGTCATAGGCTCACCATAGCGAACCCGAAGCATGCGACTAGCAGAAACAGGCAGTGGCGCGCGAAAAAGCGAGCGCATCGCTCTCTAGGCGATGGGGGCGTGCGCGATCATGATGGCAGCAATAGCCAATGCCCCAAGGCAGAGCGCCATGCTCCTCCTGAGGAACACCATCCTGCGGGTTGACCCAAGTGGCCGCGCTGCCGCAACCGCCCACAGCAAGATGATGATCGACCCCAGCCCGCCAGCAAGAAATGGCGCAAGGGCTTCTGCCTTCGCCGCAGCGGCTGCGAAGATCAACAAACGCGGCGCGTCGATGATCTGGCGCGCCAGCAACACCAGCCCAATCGCCCCGTGCGAGCGGGTGGGTTCCCTTGGGAGTGTGAGCTCGACCGGTGTGAGCAGCATCGCCGCAGCGGCCAGCAATGCACCAGCAATCAGATAGCCGCGCGCCGCACCGATCAGCCAAGACGAGAATTCGGCACCCAGCCACGCCATCGCGCCAGCGGTAGCGATCGCAGACAATGCGCTGACCGAGTAAAGACCCGGCCCCGCGCCCAATTTGGCTGACAGATCGGCGACCACGCGCGCATCCTTGCCGACCAGCGAGGTCAGCATAACAGCAATCAGCGTGAAGGCGAATATTTCCACGGCGTGAGCCCTGCTACGCGCGAAGGAGCCCCGCTACGCGGCCCAAGGTCCAGAGATGGCGAAAGTTTTGGTTGGAGAATATGCGTTCACAAACATGGTCTTGCCATCAGGAGAGAAACACGCCCCGGCTAGCTCGGTCTGCATATTCAGCCTGCCAAATGGGTAAGGCGTACCATCCGGGGCAATCCCGATCAGCCTGTTATCGACCACATCGGTGTATTGATCCTCGCACACGATCAAATGGCCATTGGGGCACACCACCAGATTGTCACCATAGTTGAACTGGGCTTTGCTCTCACTTTCAAAGAACAGCTCGAGCGTGTCAGGCTTGGCCCCGCGTCCGGGCACCAATCGGAAAATCTGCCCGACTTTGGCCGCTCCGCCGCTGGTTGAGCACAGATAAAGATCATCCTCGCCCATGTGGATGCCTTCGCCGCGTGCGATCAGCAATGCGCCCTGGGCTGCCCCGCGTTTGCGCAAATCTTCATCAGGAGATTCCGGATTGTCGAGATCGATCCAGCGCACTTCGTGACTGTCACCAACTGCCATGCCAGCGCTTTCCCAATTGCGGCTGTCTTTTGTTCCATCGACCAGAGCGAGGGCCTGCAATTGCCCTCCGGCCAACAGATTGCCTGGCTGCGCCGGGACAAAGCGATAGATCAACCCATCTTCCTTGTCCTCGGTTTCATAGACCATGCCTGTTTCCGGATCGACACAAGCGGCCTCGTGGTTGAAGCGACCCAATGCCTTCAGCGGAACCGGATCAACCAACCCATCGGCATCGGCAGGAATCTCAAACACATAGCCATGCTCGGGCAATTCAAGACCGCGCGAGCCCGGCTCCTCACAGGTCAGCCAGCTGCCCCATGGGGTGACGCCGCCTGAACAATTGCGGATCGTTCCGGCCAATGTGCGATGCTGCTTCTCCACCGCAAGCGTCGCTGCGTCCAGCACGATATTGGTGGTCCCGCCGGCCATAATCTTGCCATCGGGCATCCGCCCATATCCTGTGGTGACGTCCCCGCCCATATCATCCCACGGCAGCAATTCATGATTGCGGACCAGAGCAATTTTGCCATTACCCAGATCAAGGCAGCCCATACCGTCAGCTTTGTCGGGCACAGTGCCTCCATCGCTCATCGGATCGCCCAGGCTGGATATCGTGCGATAAGCGAAACCCTGTGGCAGATCCAGAACGCCCTTGGGGTCTTTAACCAATGGTCCGTAAATTCCGTCCGTCTCGGCAGCTGCCAGCGATCCATCGCCTTCGCTGCGCGCCACGCATCCACTTGCAGCCAGAGCGGCGAGCGCGGATCCGGTCGAGCCTAAGAAATGACGACGATTGATCGGAGTGGGCATATTTACGGACAATTTCATACTCCAAATGGTCAGGCGATTTTTCTGTGCGATAGCAGCATGACCGGATGATTACATTGCAAAAGTTGGAGCCAGAAATGAAATTGGAAGCGGGAATGTCAGCAGTGGTCACCGGCGGAGCATCGGGATTGGGCCGGGCTAGCGCGAAGGCATTGGCCGATCACGGGCTGAAAGTCGCCATTTTTGACATCAATGACGAGGATGGCGAGGCCCATGCCGCGGCCATCGGTGGGACCTTTCACCATGTCGACATTTTGGACGAGCAATCGGTTGTCGATGGCTTTGCCGCCGCGCGCGCCGCCAATGGTCAAGAACGCGCCACGGTCCATTGTGCGATGGCCACACGGCGCGGCAAGACGCTGGGTTTTGATAAGGAAACCGGCAGCTACAAACGGCTCTCAACGGAGGATTACGCCTTTGGCACCCAAGGCATTCTGGTGGCCAGTTACCGCGTCGCCAGCCTGTCCGCATTGGGCATGGCCAACACCGACCCGGTCAATGAGGATGGCGAGCGCGGATCGATCACGCTGACCGCCAGTGTTGCGGCAGAAGATGGCCAGATCGGCCAAGTGACCTATGGCAGCTGCAAAGCCGGAGTAAACGGATTGGTCCTGCCCATGGCGCGCGATCTGATGAATTTGGGCATTCGCGTCAATTCGATCATGCCGGGCATCTTCGACACGCCATTGTTCAAGGGCATGAAAGAACGCAACCGAGCCGTATGGGACCAGCTGAACGCGTCCGTCCCCTTCCCCAAACGGTTGGGCCATGCGGACGAATTTGGTTCATTGGTGTGTGAGATTGCCCGCAACAGCTATATCAATGGCCACCAATTCCGCTTGGATGGCGCAATCAGAATGCCGCCAAAGTAACCACGCCAACAGCCGCTCTTTAGACGCACATTCAACATTCTCTTGTGAGGGAAAGCAAATGACCGCCGCCACCAATGAATACCCGGCCAAAGCCTATGGCGCGACGTCGCCGGACAGCGGGATCAATCCGATGGACATCACGCGGCGGGGCTTGCGTGATAATGATGTGCTGATCGATATCAGCCATTGCGGCATCTGCCATTCAGACCTGCATGCATCGCGCAATGATTGGAAATCGGCCAAATATCCCATGGTGCCTGGCCATGAAATCGTCGGCACCATCGCCGCGGTCGGAGATGATGTGACCCGCCACAAAATCGGTGACCGGGTTGCAATTGGCTGCATGGTTGATGCCTGCATGGAATGCCACCATTGCGAACAAGAGCTAGAGCAATATTGCCGCGAGGGAATGGTTGGCACTTACAATGGCACCGACCGGCAAGATGGCTCAACCACCTTTGGAGGCTATTCCGAGCGGATTGTTTGCCGCGAAGAATTCGCGCTGAAAGTGCCGGACGCTATGCCTATGGCAGAGGCAGCGCCGCTATTATGCGCGGGGATCACTACCTATTCACCCTTGCGCACATGGAAAATCGGCCCAGGCAGCAAAGTGGCTGTCGTTGGCCTAGGCGGGCTGGGCCATATGGGCGTGAAACTTGCCGCCGCCATGGGGGCCGAAGTTACTGTACTAAGCCGGACAGAAGATAAACGCGCGGACGCCGATGCATTGGGCGCGCATGATTTCTTGCTGTCATCGGACAAGGACGCGATGCGGGCCAAGACCGGCTATTTCGATATGGTGCTCAACACCATTCCGGTGCCGCATGATGTCACGCCCTATTTCCATCTGTTGCGCATTGACGGGGTACAGGTTCTGGTGGGCGTAATCGGTACTTTGCCTGAAATGTCCTCGCTCCCGATGCTAGGTCGCAAGATTTTGACCGGATCAGGCATTGGCGGCTTGGCCGAAACGCAGGAGATGCTCGACTTTTGCGCTGAGAATAACGTTCTTCCCGACATTGAAACCATCCGCATTCAAGAGGTCAATGACGCCTATGATCGGATGGAATCCAGCGATGTAAAGTACCGCTTTGTCATCGATATGGAGAGCCTGAGCGCGGACTAACGCCAGCATCGCCCCGTGATTGCCAAACCCGGTGATTGTGCATAATATGCACAAATTGAAGCTTTGGCTGCCAAGGCTCGGCTAAATCGGGGGGATCGAATGGTGGCCATAACGCGCAAAAGCACGGCATGGGATGTCGCCGAAAAGGCGGGGGTCAGCCAATCCACCGTAAGCCGGGTGTTCACCGGCTCGACCAGGATCAGCGAACCCACCCGAGAGCGCGTTTTGCAGGCGGCAAAAGAGCTCGACTATATCCCTGACAAACGGGCATCGCGGCTGCGCAGCGGCCAGACCGGCGTGGTGGCGGTTGTTGTCATCACCAAAGCAGAAGACAGCGCCCGCGAGGTGAACCCCTTTGCCTATGTTTTGCTCGGCAGCGTGTGCCGTGCCGCATCTGAATTGGGTTATGAAACGCTGGTGTCCTTTCAGGCCAGCCCCGATCAATTCTATGGCCGCCATGTCGAACAGCGCGACGCCGATGCCTTGATTGTGATCGGCACGACGCAAAATCCCGAAGCATGGGCGCATTTCGAACCGGTTTTGCAAGGTGATGACAGCGCCATCTGCTGGGGCCTGCCGATTGATGACGTCCGCTCTGTCCGCTCTGACAATAGATTGGGCGGCAAAATAGCAGCCGAACATTTGTGGCAGCTTGGCTATCGCGAACCGGTGTTTCTGGGCCCCATCGAACAGTCGCAACGCCAATTTCACGAACGCTATAACGGTTTCGTTGATGCGTTAAGCGCGCTCGGCGGCGAGGCGCACGTCATGCGCGATTTGAGCGAAACCAATCGCTTTGAACAAGGCCGCGAAGCGATCGCCCGGCTCGACCAAGCAGGCCGCACCTATGATTCCATTTTTGCCGCCTGTGATTTTATTGCGCTGGGCGCGTTGGAGGCGCTGAACGAACGCGGCGTCAAAGTGCCCGAACAGGTCGGTATTGTGGGCTATGATGGAATAGCCGCGACCAAACACGCCAATCCTCCGCTGACCACGATCAGACCCGATCTAGAGGAGGCGGGACGCATGTTGGTGGCACAGGTCTTGGCCTCGCCGCAAGGAGAGGAGCGCGCCGAAATGCCATCCGCACTGGCACCGGTGGAATTGCTCGAACGGTCCAGCACCTCAAAGCGATAAAACTCGCCGCAGCTAGCACATCTGCCAAGGGCTGCACCCTTGCAAGCGGTGGCTCGCCGCGTCATGAGTGCGCCAACTAAGGAGACACCCCCAAGATGCGTCATATCGATCACTTTTTAGCAGGCGGAGCCACCAGCTCTGGCGGTCGCAAACATCAAATCTGGAACCCGTCGACCGGCGAAATTCAAGCCGAAGTCACTTTGGGCGACGCGGCCTTGCTGGAGCAAGCAGTCGCCAACGCCAAAGCGGTTCAGCCCGAATGGGCAGCGACCAATCCGCAAAAACGCGCCCGGGTGATGTTCAATTTCAAGCAATTGATCGAAGGCAATATGCAGGAGCTGGCAGAGCTGCTCTCCAGCGAGCATGGCAAGGTCATCGATGACGCCAAAGGCGATGTTCAGCGTGGGCTGGAAGTGATCGAATATGCTTGCGGCATTCCGCAAGTGCTCAAGGGCGAATACACCCAAGGCGCAGGTCCGGGAATTGACGTGTATTCCATGCGCCAACCGCTGGGCATTGGTGCCGGCATCACACCGTTCAACTTCCCCGCGATGATCCCAATGTGGATGTTCGGCATGGCGATTGCGGCAGGCAATGCCTTTATTCTCAAACCATCCGAACGCGATCCCAGCGTACCGGTCCGCTTGGCCGAATTGTTCCTTGAGGCAGGCGCTCCTGAAGGCCTGCTGCAGGTGATCCATGGCGACAAGGAAATGGTCGATGCGATCCTCGATCACACCGACATTGCCGCGGTCAGCTTTGTCGGAAGCTCTGACATTGCGCATTACGTTTACAAACGCGGTGTTGCGGCCGGAAAACGCATCCAAGCCATGGGCGGCGCAAAAAACCACGGCATCGTAATGCCTGACGCTGACCTGGACCAAGTGGTCAACGATCTGTCTGGTGCAGCCTTTGGTTCAGCGGGCGAACGTTGCATGGCATTGCCGGTGGTGGTCCCTGTGGGCGAGGACACTGCTGAGCGTTTGAAAGAAAAACTGATCCCGGCCATTCATGCTCTGAACGTGGGCGTCTCCAACGATCCCGATGCGCATTATGGTCCGGTGGTAACCCCTGAACACAAGGCACGGGTGGAAAGTTGGATCGACACCGCAGAGAGCGAGGGCGGAGAGATCGTTGTCGATGGCCGCGGCTTCACTTTGCAAGGCCATGAGAAGGGCTTTTTCGTTGGACCAACTTTGATCGACCACGTCACACCTGACATGGAAAGCTATAAGGAAGAGATCTTCGGCCCTGTCCTCCAGATGGTTCGCGCCAAGGATTTCGAAGACGCTGTGCGCCTGCCCAGCGATCACCAATATGGCAATGGCGTGGCAATCTTCACCCGCAACGGCCACGCAGCGCGAGAGTTCGCCAGCCGTGTGAACGTCGGCATGGTCGGCATCAATGTCCCGATCCCTGTGCCGGTCAGCTATCACAGCTTTGGCGGGTGGAAACGCTCCGGCTTTGGTGACACCGATCAATATGGCACAGAGGGGCTGAAATTCTGGACCAAGGTCAAGAAGGTGACCCAACGCTGGCCCGATGGCGGCAGCGATGGTAACAACGCTTTCATCATTCCGACAATGGGGTAATCAACCCGACGCATGACCGACCGCACTCGCACAAGCTCTGGCTCTCCCTACGAGGAAAAGTTCGGCTTTGCGCGCGCGGTTCGGGTCGGCAATCGTATCACTGTTGCGGGCACTGGCCCGGTCGAAGATGATGGCTCGACCACGCCTGGTGATGCTGCTGCTCAGGCAGAGCGGTGCTGCGACCTTATTCTAGCTGCGATCGAAGACTTGGGCGGAGAGGCAGAGGATGTGGTGCGCACCCGCATGTTCTTGACCGATCCCGACGATCAGGATGCGGTCGGCGCGGTCCATCAAATCTATTTCGGCTCGGCCAAACCTGCCGCAACCATGGCGGGCACAGCATGGTTGTGTCGCCCCGAATGGAAGGTCGAGATTGAGGCAGAGGCGATTGTCGGCGATTGACTATTTCTCAGCCAATAGACTGTAATACAGTCCTATGAGCGGATCGAACAACAGTTGGACATTTGACCTCGACCAAATCGAGGCTGACCTAGAGCGGCATGGCCGGGCGACCACTCAGTTCAACAATCCCATTGGCGACACACTCTCAATTGTTCAGGTGGGCGGCAGCAGCGACCCCGACGATTGGCCGCAAATCTCCAGCGCAGAATATCTCGCTAGGCTGAATGCGATGTGCCGCATTTGGGGCGAAAAACTGGAGGTCCGGTTTTATGGGCATCACAGCGATGCATTTGACGGCCGAACTTTGCTCCGTATTCCTGAGGTCCGCTCGCTATCGGTCGACAGCATTTTCGAGGCGAACAATTTAGAAGCGATCGGCGAGCTCCAGCATCTCACCCAATTGCATCTCGGCATCTTTGAATTGGCTGACAAAGCCATTCTGGCAAAGCTGCCGCTGGATCGGCTGACTCATCTCACCCTTTCGCCAACCCAAACCAAGGCGTTGGATTTGAGCCGGCTGGAGAGTGCCACTGCGCTGAAAAAGCTCTATCTGGATGGGCATTACAAGAACATTGCCACGCTGGCTGCGCTGGACGGATTGGAGGAGTTCACGTTCAATCCCAAGAAGTCGCTGGACCTTGGCTTTATCAATGGGATGGCTTCGCTTTTGTCGCTCAAGCTGGTGCTGGGCGGAACCGAGAGCATCGCCGAGATCGCGTTGGATGGATTGCAAGATTTGGCCTGCACGCAGGTGCTGGGGCTTGCCGATTTGGGCGATATGCAGCGCTTCGGTGCATTGCAGCGCCTGCTGGTGCAGGATCAAAAGCAATTGGCAGGCGTGCAATTTGGCTCTGGCAATCGGCAGTTGGAGCATGTGTGGTTTTACAATTGCCCCGCTCTAACCAAGATTGCTGGCTTGGCTGATTGCGCAAAATTGCAGAGCCTGCGCTGGTTGTTCACCGATAGCGATCCGGCGGCGCTCGACCTACCAAAATCACTCACCCATTTGCACATGCTGCCCGAAAAACGGGCCGCCCAAGCTGGGCAGACTTCGGTGATAGAGGGCATGGGCTATATCGCCGATGACCATCCCAATGCCGAGTTTTTCTACAAATAGAGCGATACGCTCAGCCCTATGGTGCCCGCATCACGCGCTCGCAAATGCGCGAACAACTCGCCTTTCGACTTCGCTGATCAGTTCCTCGATGCCGGACATCGCATCCAACTGAGCGGCTGTGATCAGCACAGTTGGTTGCTCACCCGCGGGACGGATTAAAATCGCTGGCAAGGCCACATCCACCTTCGGATAGGCCTCGGCAAAATCATCGCTATGATGAAACACCGGTTCCACCGGCAAAGTGGCGAGAAATTTGCGCCATCGGCTCCGCATCGACACCCAGCCATAGGTCAGCGCGCATAGCGAGCAAGGATAAGTCTTCGGCTTGAACTGCTTGTGCAGCGCATGAAGCAACGCGGTTATGATGCCGCTTTCAGCATTATAAACGATCAACAGCTGCGTGTCTCTTTGCCTCATAAGAATAGATACGCACGCAAGGCGAAAAAGGTTACGCCTAATGGCGCTATCTTTTGTATTAACACTGGTGATGGCACTGGCATTGGCACTGGCACTTTTCTTATGTCAGCGACCCTTTTCTAGTGGTCACGGAAGGGCTAAAGCGCACCCCATGACAGGACAATTTTCCCTTACCGAAGATCAGCTCGCCATTCAGGAAATGGCCCAGCGGTTTACCGCCGACAACATCACTCCTCACGCCGCCGAATGGGACGAGAAACATATCTTCCCGCGCGATGTGATCAAAAGCACAGCAGAGCTGGGCTTTGGCGCGATTTATGTGTCCGAGGAATCGGGCGGCATCGGGCTTGGTCGCTTGGAGGCGGCGCTGATTATGGAGGCGATGGCCTATGGCTGCCCCACCACCAGCGCCTTTATCTCGATCCACAATATGGCCGCATGGATGATCGACCAATTTGGCGGGCAAGGGGTGAAGGACAAATACCTGCCTGACCTGATCTCGATGGACAAAATCGCCAGCTATTGCCTGACCGAACCTGGCAGCGGGTCCGACGCTGCGGGTCTGAAGGCCAGCGCAAAACTAGCCAAAGATTCTGAGGGCGATCACTATGTGCTGAACGGCACCAAACAGTTCATTTCAGGCGGCGGTGTCAACGATGTGTATGTCTGCATGATCCGCACCAGTGACCATAAAACTAAGGGCATCACATGTCTGGTTGTCGACAAAGACACGCCCGGCGTCAGCTTTGGCGCGCCTGAGAAAAAGCTGGGTTGGAATGCCTCTCCCACAGCGCAAGTCATTTTCGAGGATGCCCGCGTGCCGGTTGAAAACCGCGTTGGGGACGAGGGTGAAGGGTTTCGCTTTGCCATGATGGGGCTCGACGGCGGGCGGATCAACATCGGTGCATGTTCATTGGGCGGCGCGCAAAGATGCTTGGACGAAGCGATTGCCTACACCAAGGATCGCAAGCAGTTCGACACGCCCATCGCTGACTTCCAGAACACCCAATTCATGCTCGCCGATATGGCCACCGATTTGGAAAGCGCCCGCGCGCTGCTGTATTTGGCTGCGGTCAAAGTCACCGAAAATGCGCCGGACAAGTCGCGCTTTTCCGCCATGGCCAAGCGTCTGGCGACCGACAATGGCAGCAAGATCGTAAACGACGCGCTGCAATTGTTCGGCGGCTATGGCTATCTACGGGACTACCCGATCGAACGCTTCTGGCGCGATTTGCGCGTCCATTCCATCTTGGAAGGCACCAATCAGGTCATGCGCATGATCGTAGGTCGGGATTTGCTGCGCCAGTGAGCAACGAGCAATTCACAATGACAACGCTTGTCGTGCCGGATTACGACGCCGGCATCGCATTCTATGTCGACCAGCTTGGCTTCGATCTGATCGAGGACAGTGAATTGAGCGTCGATAAACGCTGGGTCGTGGTCGCTGCCAAGAGCGGCGGGCGCCTATTGCTGGCAAAAGCGAAGAATGATCGCGAGACAGCGGCAATAGGCAATCAAACTGGCGGCAGAGTGGGTTTCTTCCTCGAAACTACCGATTTTGCCGGAACCCACACACGGCTTTGCGCAGCGGGTGTAAAATTTCACGAACAACCACGCCACGAAACCTACGGCAGCGTAGCAGTGTTCAGCGATCCATTCGGCAATCGCTGGGACTTGCTCGAAAGAAAAGAAGCAGCATGACCGATCAAGTTCATATTCACACCCATGGCCAAGCTGGCCATATTTCGCTCAACCGGCCCAAGGCGCTGCATGCGCTGACGCTGGATATGTGCCACGCGATGAGCGTCGCGCTGTCTGATTGGGCTAATGACGATGCCGTGCAGGCCATTGTCGTCGACCATTCCGAAGGGCGCGGGTTTTGCGCTGGCGGCGACATCGCATTCCTGCGCAATTCCGCTCTCAATGATGGCGGAGTGTCGGGCCGCCAATTCTTTCACGACGAATATCAGCTCAACCACCAGATGTTCACCTATGAAAAACCGATTGTGGCCTTCATGGACGGCATCACAATGGGCGGCGGCGTGGGCATTTCTCAACCGGCCAAATTCCGCGTCGCGACCGAAAATACGCGATTTGCCATGCCTGAAACCGGCATTGGCCTGTTTCCTGATGTTGGCGGCGGTTGGCACCTTTCGCGCCTTGGGGGCCGGATTGGCCAATTTCTGGCGCTGACCGGTGCTCGGATGGACGGGGCAGAATGCCTGTGGGCGGGCCTCGCCACGCATTACATTCCCAGCGATAAACTGGCCGAGGCTAAGGCGCGTATTGTCGCTGATCCCAGCCGCATCGCGGGCATTTTGGGCGAATTATCCGAAACACCGCCAGCTGCTCGGATCGAGGGCAATGCAGACAAGATCGCCAAGCATTTCGCCTCAGACGAGTACGAAGCGATCCTCGCCAGCCTAGAGGCAGAGGACAGCGATTGGTCGAACAAGGAACGCGATACTCTGGGCACCAAAAGCCCGCAGACCTGCAAGGTCGCCTTGCGCCAATTGGCGACCAGTGCCGATCTGACCGATTTTGCCGACAATATGCGCATGGAATACCGCATTGCATCGCGCGTGCTGACCCGACCTGATTTTGCCGAGGGCGTACGCGCCGTCATCACCGACAAAACCAACGATCCCGCGTGGGATCCCGCAACACCGGAAGGGGTGACCAACGATCTGCTCGATGCGATCTTCGCGCCGCTACCTGCTGATGAAGAATGGAAACCACTTTAATGACTTACGAAGCAATCACCGCCGAAACCGATGCGCAAGGCACCAAGGGTGTCACTTTGCTGACGATCAACCGTCCAAAGGCGCTGAATGCGCTTAACAGCACAGTTTTGGCCGAGCTGATTGATGCCTTTGCTGCGTATCAGGCGGACGATAGCCAGCTGTGTGCGATCCTGACCGGTTCGGGCGAGAAGGCCTTTGCAGCGGGCGCGGACATTAAGGAGATGAGCGACAAGGCTGCCGCTGATTTCTATCTCGACGATTTCTTTTCGCCCTGGACGAGCGAGATCGTGAAAAAAACGCGAAAGCCTTGGATCGCTGCGGTCAACGGATTTGCTCTGGGCGGCGGGTGCGAGCTGGCCATGATGGCGGACTTCATCATTGCGTCCGACAATGCCAAATTCGGTCAGCCCGAAATCAAGCTGGGCGTAGCGCCGGGCATGGGCGGATCGCAGCGGCTCACGCGAGCCATCGGCAAGTCAAAGAGCATGGAAATGTGCCTGACGGGCAGGATGATGAGCGCCGAAGAGGCCGAGCGCAGCAATCTGATCGTTCGCGTAATTCCTCAGGCAGACTTGATTGCAGAGGTGATCAAAACCGCCGCCGCCATCGCCGCGATGCCGCCGATGGCGACCATCGCGAATAAAGAGATGGTCAATTCCGCGTTTGAAATGACGCTGGACCAAGGCCTGATTGTGGAACGTCGCATCTTCCAAATCCTGACCGCGAGTGAGGACAAGAAAGAAGGCATGGAAGCCTTTATCAAGAAGCGTGAAGGTGTGTGGAAGGGGAGATAATCGCTAGTGTCGCGCTCCTCGAAAGTCGGCTTAGCGCTAGTAACTCTTCACTTTGCTGCGTTTGCCTTTGTGACGATTACAACACCCGAGTATGACGGGGGTGATTTACCAGCACTGATATTATGGATCGCGATCAGCAACGCCCTGCTAATAATTGGTGGCGTCTTGTTACTGTTCAATCTCGTGCGGTGGTTTGTAAATAGAAAAAATGACGGCCTCTAATGGTGGATAGGAAGCACACATGAAAATCGCATTTATCGGACTGGGCAATATGGGCGGCGGCATGGCCGCAAACCTGGTCAAGGCTGGCCATCAGGTCAGCGCTTTCGATCTGTCGGAAGAGGCTCTCGCCGCTGCCAAGGGCAATGGCTGCGCGACCTTCATCAGCGCAGCAGAGGCATGCAGCGATGCCGAGGTGGTTGTCTCTATGCTGCCCAATGGCGCGATTGTGAAATCGGTCTACACCGCAGATGTCATCGGCAAAGCGCCATCTGGTGCGGTCTTCCTCGATTGTTCCACCATTGATGTTGCCACCGCCCGCGACGTGATCGGCGCGGCAGAAGGTGCAGGCTATGAAATGGTCGATGCGCCGGTATCGGGCGGTATCGCGGCAGCCAATGGCGGCACTCTGACCTTCATGGTCGGCGGCACGCAAAGCGCATTTGACCGGGCCAAACCTGTGCTGGAGGCGATGGGCAAAGCGGTCATCCATGCAGGCGATGCTGGCAATGGCCAAGCAGCCAAGATCTGCAACAATATGCTGCTAGCGATCCATATGGCGGGCACCTGCGAAGCCTTTGCTATGGCGGAGAAGCTGGGCCTCGACCCGCAGACATTCTACGATATTTCCTCGGTCAGTTCCGGCCAGAACTGGTCCATGACCAGCTATTGCCCGGTTCCCGGCGTTGGCCCGCAAAGCCCGTCAGACAATGATTATCAGGGCGGCTTTGCCACCGCATTGATGCTGAAGGATTTGCGGCTGGCGATGGAAGCGGCCGATAGCTCGGACAGCCCAGTACCGATGGGGGCGCGTGCTGCGGCGCTTTACGAAGATTTCAATGGAGCGGGCAATGGCGGCAAGGATTTCTCCGCCATTATCAAGACCTATTCGTAGCGCTCGTCATGGCGACCGGTTGATCGCCGCTATAATCCCGGCGAGCCAATCGCGCGGGGCCTGGCGTTTGCCAATATCAGCGACAAATTCTTGCCCTCGAGCGACGCTCTGCAAGCGGCCGCGCTGCTGCCAGCGCACCGGCTTGTCATGATAAGATAATCCGCCGCGTTTTAGCCAAGCGGGTCGATGCCACATACTGGGCGGTCCCTCTGGCACCGTCAGCCGCAATTGATCCGAAGCATGGTTCGCCGTGCGCCCAGGCCCGCGATAAATAACGTCATTCTTGTGATGCATGGCCAGAGCATGGGGATGGCCCAATTGGATCAGTTCATCGGGCGCGCCATCGGCCAAGGGAATGATCTGTTCCACCTCAAGATAGCCAAAGATGCGGTGATGCGGCTCCCCTCGTGAACCATCGGCACGGTCCTCTCGAAACAGACCAAAGAACACGAACACATCGCCCCGCCCAACGCCTTGCCGTTCAAGATGGGTTTGCGCAGCGCCGCATTGTCCGAACAGGCATTCAGCCTCACCCTGTCCGGCGACCCCGCCCCTACCCCATGTCCGAAACATCGGATCATGGTGGCACAGATCGTCTGCGCCCAATTTTCCACGGCTCGCCACGGCCGCATGTTCGCCCAACCCCAGTGCGCCATAATTGGTGGTGGACGCGGTCCCTGCCGGGATCGGCAGGCTGACCGGACGACCGTCTACAATCGGCGAGGCACCGCCGCCTGCCGCGCTGTCAAAACCCTTCCTGCTAAAGATTATCCGCATAGCCATGTGCCTAAGCTGCGACAGGCCGACATGACAAGTCTTGCGTAAAGTGCACATGCAGGTAGTGAAGCGGCGATGAAGGTCACGGCTCTAATCATGGCTGGCAAACGCTCTGGCGTGCTCGATCCGCTGGCGCAAAATGCCGGTGTGGCGCAAAAATGCGTGGTTCCTGTTCATGGCAAACCCATGATCGAGCATGTGGTGGAAGCACTGGCCGCATGTGATCGGGTCGATGCGATCCATGTGGTTGCTCACGAATATGAGGAAATCGCTGCCATCCCACTCGTCAAGCAATTGGCCGAGCAAGGCCGGCTGCATTTCCGCGAGGGCAAATTCAATCTGGTCGACAGCGTGTTTAGCGGGGCCGAGGGCGCTGCGTTTCCGCTGCTGATAACAACCGCTGACAATTGTCTGGTCACCGCCGATGGCTATGCCGAGTTCATCGACAAGGCGCTGGCCAACAATTCGCAAGCCGCCGCTGCCATGGCCCGCAAAGAGGATGTGCTGGCCGCTGACCCCGTAGGCCAGAAACGCTTTTACGAGTTTAGCGACGGCAAATTTTCCAATTGCAACACCTATTGGATCGGATCTGCTGAGGCGTTGGTTGCGGCCGAGATCATGCGCGAAGGCGGCCAATTCGTGAAGTTTCCCAGCCGCATCATCAAAGCCTTTGGCCTAATCAATTTGATCCGTTTCTACTTTGGCTGGGGCAGCAAAGACCGCCTGTTTGAACAGGTTTCGCGGCGGTTCGGTTTCAAGATGTCGATCATTGTGCTGTCGAGCGGCGAATATGCGGTCGATGTCGACAATGAACGCACCTTCGATGTGACCGAACGTCTGCTTGCCAAACGTGAACAGGCCAAAAGGGAGCTTGCCCGCGCCAGTTGAGCGCAGGGCGGACCATCATGAGACGATTGTTCAAGAACATGGGCTGGCTGCTTGGGGGGCGCGGATTTAACGCCATCCTCAGCCTGGTTTACCTCGCACTCGCCACGCGCACGTTGGGCCTCGATGGCTTTGGCCATTTCGCCATCATCGTTGCTCTGGGCCAGATGGTTACTGGCCTCGCCAATTTCCAAACCTGGCAGTTCGTGGTGCGTTGGGGAGCGGGCAAGGAAGGCCCTGGCGAAGCAACCGGTTTTGCCATCGCGCTCGACCTGCTGTCCGTTGTTTTCGGCACAATTGCCGCCGCCATTTTGGTGTGGACTGCGCAATTGTGGTTGCCCCTGCCCGATGAATTGCTGTGGGTTGCTTTCGGCTTTTGCGTCGTCTCTTTGCTGTCGATCCGCACCACCCCGACCGGGCTGCTCAGGCTACGCTTTCAATATGCCAAAGCCACCGCTGCCGAGGCGGTTCAGCCCGCCATTCGGGCAAGCGGTGCGATCTTGGCGTGGATTTTCATGCCGACGGTCACCGGCTTTATCCTGGCATGGGCAGCCGCCGAAGTGGCCGTTGCAGCCGCTCTGTGGATTGTTGCCGCCCGACAAGAACGGATCGATCTGTCGCGCGTTAGCCTTAGCGAAATTCCACGTGATCACCCCGATGCGTGGCGCTTTGTCTGGTCCACCAATATGAGCGGCAGTCTGACCATTGCGGGCAAACAGGCGATGATTTTGTTGGTCGGATCGGTTGGCGGAGAGGCATTGGCAGGCGGTTTCAGGGTTGCATCGCAATTGGGCCAAGCGCTGGTCTCGCTCGCCCAGACCGTTTCCAAGGCGATCTATCCAGAGCTGGTTCACGCCAAGGAAGATGCCCTGATAATTGCGCGCCGAATGGCCAATATCGCCCTGATCGGCGGCATTCTGGCTGTGGTCGTTTCCTTGTTGGCAGGGCGCTGGGCGCTCGACACGATTGCAGGGCCGGAATTTTCAGGCTTCTATTGGGCCATGGTTATCCTCGCGATTGCAGGCGCGGTGGAACTGGTCGGCGCAAGCCTTGAATCGCTGCTCGTGTCGGCTGGCAAAGCGCACACTGCATTTCTGGTCCGCGCTGGTCCGACCATATTGGCGCTGCTGATGGTCGATATTGCGATCGATTGGAACGGGGCGAAAGGTGCTGCCTTCACCGTGTTGGGCTCGAGCGCGCTGGCAGTGGTTGGCTTCTATGTTGCCATGCTCAATATGCAGCAGATCCGGATCAGCCTTGCACCGCCGCAAGACGGATCAGAACGAAAACCGGATGAGGCAAGCAAGCCTTAAACTCGCCAAATCAGCTTCCCATTTATTCGTCCTCTACCCACGCTAGCTTGGGTTTGCGGGCCGCCAAAGTTTCATCCAACCGACGTCGCGGAGCGTAGAACGGCGCCTGCTTCAGCGCCTCGTCCCCTGCCTTGGCCCGCTGGGCCACAGTGCGGAAAGCATGAATGAATTGGTCCAGCGCCGCCTTGCTCTCGGTCTCGGTTGGCTCCACCAACATCGCCCCATGCACCACCAGAGGGAAATACATCGTCATCGGGTGATACCCTTCGTCGATCAGCCCCTTGGCCAGATCAAGCGTCGACAATCCTCCGCCAAAGCCAGCGTCGCCAAACAAAGCCTCATGCATGCATGGTCCGCTGTGGGCAAAGGGCGCGTGGAGCAAATCTTCCATGCTGCGCAGTATGTAATTGGCGTTGAGAACGGCGTCTTCTGCCACTTGTTTCAGGCCATCTGCGCCGTGGCTGAGCATATAGGTCAGCGCTCGGGTGAACATGCCCATTTGTCCGTGGAATGCGGTCATCCGGCCAAATGCCTGAGTGTGGCCAAATTCATCCGCATTCTCCTCCTCGACCAGATGAACGACGCCATCCTGGGTCCGCGCGGTGAAAGGCAGCGGGCCAAAGGGAGCGAGCGCCTCTGACAGCACAACCGGGCCAGAACCCGGCCCACCACCGCCATGCGGGGTGGAGAAGGTCTTGTGCAGATTGATATGCATCGCATCGACGCCAAGATCGCCGGGCCGCACCCGGCCAACAATCGCGTTGAAATTGGCACCGTCACAATAAACAAATCCGCCCGCTGCATGCACCGCGTCCGAGATTGCCTTCATGTCTGGTTCGAACAGACCGCAAGTGTTGGGATTGGTGATCATGACACCTGCGACATCTGGCCCAAGCCGCTCCTTCAGAGCCTCTAGATCAACCCGCCCGTCTGCATTGGCCGGAATATCCTCGACCCGATAGCCAGCAAAGGCGGCAGTGGCTGGATTGGTGCCATGGGCGCTCTCCGGAACCAAAATAACCTCGCGGGCATCGCCGCGCGCTTCCAAAGCGGCGCGAATGCACAAGATTCCGCACAGTTCGCCATGCGCGCCCGCCTTGGGGCTCATCGCGACGCCATACATGCCGGTCAGTTTGATCAGCCATTCGGCCAATTCATTCATAACTTCGAACGCCCCACGCACCGTTTCGACCGGTTGCAAGGGGTGAACATCGGCAAAGCCGGGCATGCGCGCGACTTTCTCATTCAGGCGTGGATTGTGCTTCATCGTACACGATCCCAACGGAAACAGGCCCAAATCAATGCCGTAATTCTGGCGGCTGAGGCGCGTAAAATGCCGCACCGTTTCGGGTTCGGACAGACCCGGCAGACCGATGGGTGCTGCGCGGTCCATCCCGCCCAGCCGGTTGGTAGCATCCGCCGCCGGTTCAGGCAGGTCGATCCCGGTGGTTTCGACATGGCCGATTTCAAACAGCAATGGCTCTTCCAGCATCAAGGCGCGATTGCCGGTCGAGGTCGCTGGGCCGTTGAGCATGCCAACTTCCCCAGCCATGCCAGCTGCGTTCATTTCCGGCTTCCAGCCTGATTGATTGACAGAAGCGCTCATGACAACGCCTCCTCAAGCGCGCGCTCTAGTGTAGTCGCGAGCGCCTCAATATCATCCTCGCTCGTGGTCTCTGTCACCGCGACCAGCAATGCGTCGGAAAACGCTTCGACATCGGGATAGAGCCGGTCGAGCGCCACACCCGCCAACACACCGCGATCCGCCAATATGCGCACAATCGGTCGAGCATCCTGACCCAGCCGGATAGTGAATTCGTTGAAGAAGCTTTCGTTCAAGACACTCACGCCCGGCAATGTTGCCAAGCGATCCGCCGCCAGACAGGCCAGCCGGTGATTTTCAGCCGCCAATTGCCGCAAGCCCTTCTCGCCCAGCAGGCTCATATGGACATTGAACGCCAGCGCGCACAGCCCTGAATTGGTGCAGATGTTGCTCGTCGCTTTCTCACGCCGGATATGCTGTTCGCGCGTGGACAATGTCAGGACAAAGCCGCGCTTGCCCTCTGCATCCACAGTCTCGCCGCACAAACGCCCTGGCATCTGGCGAACATGCTTTTTATCGCGCACCGCAAACAGGCCGAGATACGGCCCACCAAATTGCAGCCCAACACCGATGGATTGCCCCTCGCCCACGACAATGTCTGCGCCCAAATCGCCCGGCGCCTGAATAGCGCCCAGCGCAACCGGCTCTGTCACCACAGCGATCACCAAAGCGCCCTTTTCATGCGCCGCATCGCTGATCTCTTGCAGGTTGGACACACGGCCCAGAATGTCGGGATATTGCACCACCACGCAGGATGTCTGATCATCGATCCGGCCAATCAGGCCGTCTACATCAGGCGCGCTTTGGATGCTGGGCTGAGCATCGGCAATCTCGTCATTGGTGAACTTGGCCATCGTTTTGACCACTTGCGTGTAATGCGGGTGCAGCGCGCCCGACAAAACCACGCGGTCACGCCGCGTCACTCGGCTGGCCATGGCAACCGCTTCCCAACATGCGGTTGAACCATCATACATGCTGGCGTTGGCCACTGCACAGCCAAACAGCCGCGCGACCTGGCTTTGAAATTCGAACAGCATTTGCAACGTGCCCTGAGCGATCTCGGGCTGATAGGGAGTATAAGCGGTCAGGAATTCGCCGCGCTGGATAATGTGATCAACACTGGCCGGAACATGATGGCGATATGCCCCTGCCCCCAGAAAGAATGGCGCGTCAGCCGCGGCCAAATTCTTCTTCGACAAAGTGCGCATATGCCGCTCAACTGCCATCTCGCTGGCGTGCATGGGAAGGTCCTTGATAGGCCCATCCAGCCGCGCGGCTTCGGGCACATCCACAAACAAATCGTCGATTGAGGACGCACCGATGGTGGCCAGCATGTCGCTGCGATCATTATCGGTCAGGGGTAGATAACGCATTGTTTTTACTCCGAACTCCTCACCTTGGAGGAGTAAGTGTCGCTAAAGTGAATCGACAAAAGCCTTATAGCCTTTGGCGTCCATCAGGCCTTCCATCTCGTCCTTGTCGCCAATCGTCATGCGGAAGAACCAGCCATCTTCTTCGGGCGAGGAATTGACCAATCCAGGCTCATCTTCCAGCGCCGGATTGCCTTCGGTCACTTCGCCAGTGATCGGTGCGTAAACGTCGCTGGCGGCCTTCACGCTTTCGACCACGGCAGCATCGCCGCCCTTGTCCAGCATCGCGCCAACATCGGGCAATTCGACAAAGACGATGTCGCCCAATTGCTCTTGCGCATAATCGGTAATCCCGACGGTGGCACTGTCGCCTTCAACGTCGATCCATTCATGTTCATCAGTATAGAAACGCGGCATTGGATTAACTCCCTCGGAAATATTTGTGTGGGACAAAGGGCATGGGTGAAACAATTGCGGGCAGGCGCTTTCCGCGCACCTCGCATTCCAGCTCAGTGCCGTTTTCGGCATAGGCTGCGTTGATATAGGCCATGGCGATGGGCACCCCGAGCGTGGGTGAGAATCCGCCGCTGGTGACTGTGCCAATTTTGCTGTCGCCAGCATAGACATCGGCACCTTCACGGGCGGGCATGCGGCCTTCCAGCACTAGGCCAACACGCTTGGTCACGGGGCCGTCTTCCAGCACCTTCATCACCGCTCCATGCCCCATATAGCCTCCCGCCTCGCGGCGTTTCTTGGACAGGGCAAAGGTCAAATCGGCGCTAACCGGATCGGTATTCTCGTCCAGATCATGCCCGTATAGTGGCAGGGCGGCTTCCAAACGCAGACTGTCCCGCGCGCCCAGTCCGGCCGGCCGGACACGTTCATCTGCCACCAGAGCATCGGCAAATTTCGTCACATGATCGGCGGGTATGGCGATCTCAAACCCATCCTCGCCAGTGTATCCAGAGCGGCTGACCCACAACGGCGCGTCGCCCCAGTTGAAGAACCCAGAGGTCATAAAGGTGAGCGCCTTGGTGCCCGGCACAATTGCCTCCAACACGTCGCCCGCCTTTGGCCCTTGCAGCGCCAACAGAGCGTTATCAGCATAATGCGTCAGCGTGATTTCGTCGGGCAAATGCTCGCGCAGATGGCCGATATCGTCCCACTTTACCGCTCCATTGACGACCACTGCGATGTTCTGTCCGGTGTTCGTGACCATTAGGTCATCCAGAATACCGCCGCTTTCATCAAGCAACATGGAATAGCGCATTTTGCCGGGCTTCAGCGAGCTAATCAGACCGGGCAGAAGAGCCTCTAGCTCCTGTGCAGCGGCGGCCACGTCACCGTCCGGCCCGATCAGACCGAGCTGTCCCATATGGGACACATCGAACAGGCTGGCGCTTTCGCGCGTCCAATTGTGTTCCGCGACAATGCCGCCGCCTTCACCGGTGTATTGGATCGGCATTTCATAACCGGCAAAGGGCACCATGCGCCCGCCACGATCGCGGTGCCATTGGTCCAGTGGCAAAACTTCCAACGGAATTTCGTCTTCGGTCTGTTCTTCGGTGCTGTTGGTGCTCAAATCAATATTCCCCGGCAGATGTGCAGGCGCACCAATTGGCACGCCATCTTGCACCCCCTCTGTCGGGAAACCTGAGAGTTTGGCCACGCGTGAAGCCCAATTGGCATGCGCACGGCTTTCCCCTTCGGTGGCACTTGCGATGCAAATGCGCTTTCCAGAGTACCCATCGGTCCAGCGGTCCCGATTACCTGAGAGTTTCCGGGGCGGTTGCTCCTTCGGTGCCGAACGTCAGGTTGCCCCTTTGCCCGATCTCTCCCGCTAGTCCGTCTGCAAATGGCGATTCTTAAAGAATCACCCTCGCAGGGGAGGAACTTTCCTGCGCGATGCACGCACCAGCGTCAATCGAGATTCGGGCGCAACCAGCGTTCTGCCGTGGATAGATCGATCCCGCGCCGCGCCGCATAGTCTTCCAGCTGGTCACGGCCGATCCGGGCGACGCCGAAATATTCCGCTTCGGGGTGGCCAAAATAGAACCCGCTGACGGCAGCGGTCGGATACATGGCGAAGCTTTCGGTCAGGGTCAGCCCGACGTTCTTTTCCGCATCCAGCAATTCAAACAGGGTCGGTTTGAGGCTGTGATCGGGACAGGCGGGATAGCCCGGAGCCGGGCGAATACCGCGATATTGCTCCTTAATCAGGGCCTGATTATCGAGCTGCTCGCCCGGAGCATAACCCCACAAATCGGTCCGCACATACTGGTGCAGCCGCTCTGCGAAGGCCTCAGCGAACCTGTCTGCCAAAGCCTTGAGCAGGATGTCGGAATAATCGTCCTTGTCGGCCTGGAAACGGGCCGAATGTGGCTCAATCCCGTGGATGCCAACCGCAAATCCGCCAATCCAGTCACCCGCCGGATCGATAAAGTCGGACAGGCACATATTGGCGCGGTCGCGGCTTTTCTTCACCTGTTGGCGCAGGAATGGCAGTCGGACATGCTCTTCGCGGTTTACACGGTGGATGATCACATCATCGCCACCGGTTTCGTGATCTCTGGCGCAAGGCCACAGGCCGGCCACACCGCGAGCCGTCAGCCATTTCTCAGCAATCAACTGGTCGAGCATTGCATTGGCATCGTCGAACAATTGGCTGGCGGTTTCACCGACCACATCATCGGTCAAAATACCTGGGTAATTGCCGTGCAATTCCCACGCGCGGAAGAACGGTGTCCAGTCGATATATTCGCGCAGTTCGGCCATGTCCCAATCGTCAAACACATGGACGCCGGGTTGCAGCGGGGGCGCTGGCTTGTCCGACAGAAAGGCGTCGTAATAATTGGCGCGAGCCTCGTCCAAAGTGAGGAGGACACTCGGTGTCTTGCCCGCGCGCGCATCGCGCACTTTCACATATTCGCTGGCCGTATCGTCAACGAAGCCATCTTTTTGGGTGTCAGACAACAGCTTGGACGCGACGCCCACGGCGCGGCTGGCATCCAGCACATGGATCACCGGGCCGGGATAGGCTGGATCGATCTTCAGCGCGGTGTGAACTTTGCTGGTGGTGGCTCCGCCGATCAACAAGGGCATCGTCATCTCAGCGCGTTGCATTTCTTCCGCGACAGTGACCATTTCATCCAGCGAAGGAGTGATCAGACCAGACAGACCGATCATATCTGCCTTATTGTAATTGGCCGATTTCAAGATGTCTTGCCACGGCACCATCACACCCAGATCAACCACATCATAGCCATTGCATTGCAACACCACGCCGACGATATTCTTGCCGATATCGTGAACATCGCCCTTCACGGTCGCCATCACGATCTTGCCCTTGGCCTTGCGCTGTTCTTCGGGCAGCAAGTCCTTCTCCGCCTCGATAAAGGGGATGAGATGCGCCACGGCTTTCTTCATCACCCGAGCAGATTTGACCACTTGAGGCAGGAACATTTTGCCGCTGCCGAACAAATCGCCAACCACATTCATGCCGTCCATCAAGGGGCCTTCGATCACTTCGATGGGCCGTCCGCCGCTGGCCTCTAGAGCAGCGCGGGCTTCTTCTGTGTCGGACACAACATGGGCATCAATGCCCTTGACCAAAGCATGTTCCAGCCGCCGTTTGACGTCCCAGCCGCGCCATTCCTCAGCAGCTTTTTCATCGGCGACAGATTTGCCTTTATAGCTTTCCGCTAGGTCTATGAGGTTCTCTGTCGCATCATCGCTGCGCATCAGGATCACATCCTCACACGCCTCACGCAGTTTCGGCTCGATCTGGTCATAGACGTCCAACTGGCCCGCATTGACGATCGCCATGTCGAGCCCTGCCGGGATTGCGTGATAAAGAAACACAGAGTGCATCGCACGGCGCACGGTTTCATTGCCGCGGAAGCTAAAGGACAGGTTCGACAGGCCGCCGCTCGTCTTGGCATGCGGACAAGCGGCCTTGATCTCGGCCACTGCCTCCAGAAAATCGAGGCCATAGCGATTGTGTTCTTCGATCCCCGTCGCCACGGCGAAAATATTGGGGTCAAAGATGATGTCTTCGGGCGGAAAACCAATCCCTGTCAGCAGCTTATAGGCGCGCGTGCAAATCTCCACTTTGCGCGCCTTAGTATCGGCTTGCCCTGTTTCATCAAACGCCATCACCACCGCTGCCGCGCCATAGCCCATGCATTTGCGCGCCTGATCTAAGAAAGCTTCTTCGCCTTCTTTCATCGAGATGGAGTTGACGATTGGCTTGCCCGAAACGCATTTCAGTCCAGCCTCGATCACGTCCCATTTGGAACTGTCGATCATTAGCGGAACGCGGGCGATGTCCGGCTCTGCCGCGATCAGCTTCAGGAAAGTCGTCATTGCATGCTCTGCATCGAGCAAGCCTTCGTCCATATTGACGTCGATCACCTGAGCGCCATTTTCAACCTGCTGGCGAGCAACCTCCACCGCAGCGGCAAAATCATCCGCCATGATCAATTTCTTGAACCGGGCAGAGCCGGTCACATTGGTTCGCTCACCAATGTTGACGAAACGCGCGATCGAAGGCGCTGAGTTGGTATCGGTCATGGTTCAGGCTGCAATCGTGAAGGGTTCAAGGCCGGCAAGCTGCATTGTCGTATCGCGGGCGGGAATCTTGCGCGCTGACAACCCAGCCACCGCTTTGGCCATCGCCGCAATATGTTCTGGTGTGTTGCCACAGCACCCGCCCAAAATGTTCACCTGACCAGCCTCTGCCCATTGCCGCACCAGCGATGCGGTTGTTTCGGGCAATTCGTCATATTCGCCCAATTCATTGGGCAGTCCGGCGTTTGGATAGGCCATCAGCAAAGTATCTGCCGCACCCGACAGCAATTTGACATGCGGGCGCAATTGATCGGCACCAAAGCTGCAGTTGAGGCCTATGGTGACCGGCTTTGCATGGCGCACCGTGTTCCAAAACGCCTCGACCGTGTGCCCCGACAAATTGCGTCCTGACAAATCGGTCAGTGTGAGCGAGATCATCAACGGCACATCGTGCCCAAGGTCTTGCGCCAGTTCCATCACCGCAAGACAGGCCGCTTTGCAATTGAGCGTGTCAAACACGGTTTCGATCAGGATGAAATCCACCCCGCCCTCTACCAAAGCCTCTGCCTGTTCGCGGTAAATGTCCTTCACCTCGTCAAAGGTCACTTCGCGAAAGCCGGGATCTTCGACATCGGGTGACAGTGACAAAGTCTTGTTGGTGGGACCCATCGCCCCGCAGACAAAGCGTTCCACGCCATCCTTCGCGCTGGCCGTATCGCATGCTTCGCGAATGATCTTGGCGGCGGAAACATTGATCGCATGGACCTGATCCTCGGCCCCATAATCAGCCTGGCTAATGCGGTTGGCATTGAAGGTGTTGGTCGCCAAGACGCGCGCTCCGGCGTCTAAATATTGGTCGCAAATGGTACGGATCACCTGCGGCTGGGTCAGGTTCACAAGGTCATTATTGCCCTTCTGATCCTGCGTCAGTCCAGTGTCGCCAGCATATTCCTCGGCGGACAGCTTCGCATTCTGGATCGCGGTGCCATAGGGACCGTCCTTGATCAAAATCGCTATGGCCGCCGCCGCTTCCAACCGTTCGCGCGCAGTCGAGATATTGCTGGCTGTCATCACAGGCCCTCCTTCGGGCGCATTCCCAGCATATGGCAGATCGCATAGGCGAGCTCGGGCCGGTTCAGCGTGTAAAAATGAAAGTCGCGCACTCCACCGGCATACAAACGGCGGCACAATTCGGCGGCGATTGTCGCGGCGACCAATTGGCGCGAGGCCGGGCGTTCATCCAAACCTTCGAACAATCCGTCCATCCATTCGGGGATTTGCGCCCCGCATGCTCCGGCAAATTTCCGCGCTTGGGCAACATTGGTCACTGGCAGAATGCCCGGCACAATCGGGTTATCAATGCCATTGGCTGCCAATTCATCCCGAAAACGGAAGAATTTGTCCGCTGAGAAGAAGAATTGCGTGATCGCGCGGGTCGCGCCTGCGCCCAGTTTCCGTTTCAGATTGTCGATGTCGGATTGCGGGCAATCGGCGTCGGGATGCGTTTCAGGATAGGCGGCCACCGAGATTTCAAAGTCGGCAATCTCTTTTAGGCCAGCAACCAGCTCCGCAGCATTGCGATATCCATCCGGGTGCGGCGCAAATGGCGCGCCTGGCTCTCCTGCATCGCCGCGCAAGGCGACGATATGGCGGACGCCTGCTTCCCAATATTGCTCGGCCACTTCGCGGATTTCTGCCTTGGACGCATCAACGCAGGTCAAATGCGCTGCGGCGGGCATATTGGCCTCGGCAATGATGCGCGAAACGGTGTTGTGAGTACGTTCCCGTGTCGAACCGCCAGCACCATACGTCACCGAGACAAAGCTGGGATCGAGCGGTTTCAACTGTTGGACCGCATCCCACAATTGATCTTCCATCTTCTGGCTCTTGGGCGGGAAGAATTCAAAACTCACTGCCAGATCACCCGGCAATGATGCGAACAGCGGCACGTCATGCGCTGTTTGTTCTTCGCGTGCAGGGTCCAAACTAATCGTCACGCAGAATTCTCCAGCTTTTGTTCGTTTGAGCGTTCACCGCGCCGTTCGCCAATCCAGATTTTCACCACCAATTCGCCTTCGTCCAAGGCCAATGGTGGGCGCGCGGTAAAGCCAGCTTGCCTCAAAAGGGCGGCAACTTGGCGGTCAGAAAAGCCCAGCCTAGCATGGGCATGACGCTCGCGCAGCTCTTCGCGATCATGGGCTGCAAAATCGACGATCGCGACATGTCCACCAGCCCGCGTTACCCGCGCTGCCTCGGCCAAAGCTGCGCCGGGATCTTGTGCGAAATGAAGCACTTGGTGCAGCAAAACCGTGTCGAACTCGGCCACTTCAAACGGCAGATCGGAAAAATCACCCTGCACCAATTCCACGGCATCGGTTGGCAAATGTTGCAATTTGGCCCGCGCAATCCGGAGCATTTCTAGGTTCTTGTCGAGCGCCACAATGTGATCCGCTCGCGGGGCAAACAATTCCGCCATGCGTCCTGTGCCGGTGCCGATATCTAGCAAACGGCCAAGCTCATTCTTGCCCGAAGCTTTGCTCAATTCTGTCACCAATTGCTGTTCAACCAGCTGGTCTGGGCTGTGCATGCGGCGCAGATCATCCCACTCTTCGGCGTGACGCGCAAAATAGCTTTCCGCGGTTTCCTCGCGCATCGATCGAATAGCAATCAGCTTGCGCCGATCCTCCTCGCATTGCTTGGCAAAACCGGGGTCCTCGCTCTCTGCAATTGCCAACAGGCGGGCGACCGCGCTGACCATCGGCGATGTATTGTCAGCCAGGCTTGGCGCTCTTAAGAAGACCCAACTCCCCTCGCGGCGGCGCTCGGCCAAACCGGCATCACACAAAATGCCAACATGGCGCGATACCCTAGGCTGGCTTTGGCCAAGCACTTGAGCTAGCTCGCCAACGGCAAGTTCCATTGCCCCCAGCAGGCGGACTATCCGCAGACGGGTTGGATCGGCCAGAGCCTTGAAGATCGCGTCGACATTCATTGCAAAGGACATATAAAGATATTTTTATGTCTGTAAATCCAACACTGGTCCGGTGACTGAATAGTGCGCATTGCCGTAATAACCGCAAAGCCGATGCTGTATTCGCATGGACGCCTTATCGAGGCGGCGGAGCAGCGCGGTCATAGGCTCGATACGATCACCGTTGCCGACAATGCGGTGTCGATACCCGAGCCCAGACCATCTGCGACACATGACGCCGTGATCCTACGCCACGGCACCACACGCACAAATTTCGGGATGGCGATCCTGCGACAGTTCGAATTGGCAGGGGTTTGGCCGCTCAACCCAAGCGCCGCAATCAGCAGCAGTCGGAACAAATTTCACTGCCTTCAAATCCTGTCCAATAATGGGCTTAATATTCCGCTGTCAGCCTATAGCGAGGACCAAATGCAGGCCGAAGCCCTGTTGCAGGCGGTGGGTGGACCTCCCGCTGTGATCAAAGTTCTTGATGGTGCGCATGGTGTCGGCGTGGAATTGTGCCGAACCCGCGCTGATGCGATCGCCACCTTTGACGCCTTCTACCGCGAAGAAGGCAATGTGATGATGCAGGAGTTTATCACGGAGGCGAAGGGATCGGATATTCGTTGCATCGTGATCGGCGGCAAATTTGTCGCAGCGATGCGCCGACAAGGAGCAGTGGGAGAATTTCGCTCAAACCTTCACCAAGGCGGCAGCGCCCATCCGGTCGAGGCCACTGATGATGAGAAATTGGCCGCGGAACGCGCTGCACAGATAATGGAGCTAAATTTCTGCGGGGTCGATATGCTGCGTTCGGACCGTGGTCCGCTGATAATAGAGGTCAATTCCTCTCCCGGTCTGGAAGGCATTGAGGCGGTGACGGGTCTGGATATCGCCAGCGATGTGATCGATTGTATCGAACGCAGAATTGGCAGTGTGTCATAGGCAAACGCGCGGCTGACCGAAGTCTGGCCAAAAAATGATCAACACATGATCAGGCCTATCCAACATAGTAAACAGATTGTTGGTCACGCTGCCGCTAATTCCTCCGCTCTCCCCCTGCCAGGGGTCCGATTCAAAGTTTATGGTTAGAGTTAACTTTTCTTAAATTTTGCCTGCGTATTTGTACGCATATGACTGGAATATCCGCCTTTAACCCGTTGCAGCTTTGGCGTTTCATCGCATGCGCTGCTGTCACTTGTGGCTTCGCTGTGTCTGCGGTCTGCGCGCCTGCAGCAATGGCGCAAGATAAGGGCTGGGAATTAGAGCCAACCGCGCGTGTAGAGGCCGGTTTTGTTAGCGCTGAAACATCGACCCGTGACGAGCAAATTGTGGTCAATGGCGATGCCTTCACCGCCCGCGCGCAAGTGGGCGTAAATTTCAAAGACGAGGACACACGATTCCGTTTGGAAGCCGACCGGATCGAAGTGTTCAGGCTCGGCAGTGGTCGGTCGAACAGCAATCGTGACCGAATAACTGCCCAATTTGATCAAGAACTTAACGCCGATTGGGATGTCCAATTGCGTGCCCGCTATTATGATGATCTGGTTACCGCTGAATCTTCAGACACGGACGAGATCCAAGGGTCTGTTCGCGTTACCTATGAGCCCGAACGGGCACACCGGTTTCGTGCAAGGGCCACTTGGCGTGACCGCGAATATGACAATGGAGCAGGGCCGCAAACCACAGGTGATGGCGCCCGTGTTGATGTGGGCTACCGGCACCGTCTGGGTCGCTATCACTACATCAATTTTGACCTGCGCGCTGAATCGATCGATTCAGACGATCCCGAGCGCGGTTATGAGCGCCAATCAGCTAAAGCATCTTACACCCATCCGTTGACGCCCGATTTGCGGGTTCGGCCCGCGGTGGAATATGTGAACACTCGGTTTGACGGCCGCCTGACCGGAAATGGAGAGCGGCGCAAAGACAAACTGATCGTTCCCGAACTCGAATTGCTGTGGTGGCCCAACAAATGGCGTATCGAGGCCGAGGCAAAATACATTAGCTCCAGCAGTAATCTCGCGACACGACAGCGCGAAGGTTACCGGCTGACATTCTCGGTCGGGTATGTTTTCTGATCTGAAATCAAAACTAAAGCGAATTAAGGAACGCGCGACTCCGCAAATCCGGCGTCCGTTCTATATCGGCTTGGCGGTGGGGTCTTTCCTGCTTGGCCTCGTCGCGCTTGGTTTGGCCAACACCGAAAGCTTTTTTGCCCTACCCTCATCCTTTGACGGGCAGGCAACTTCGCAGGCGATCTGGGGCCTCAAACCTTCCAATTTGATGATGGTCCTGCCGTTGGGATCATTCCTGGTGGTGCTTGCGCGCAGTTTTATTGGGATGCGGGCCTTTGGCCTGTTCACGCCGATGCTGATCGCGCTCGCCTTCCTCCAGATCGGTCCGATCATGGGGCCAATTGTGCTTGGCACATCTGTGCTAGTGGGGATGATCGTTGCACCGGCATTGTTACGCCTCAGGATGACCCGAGTTGGCTTCCTGGGTGTGCTTATCTCATTGATAGTGCTCACACTTGTATCGCTGCAGATGGTCTTTGACACCCAACTTCAGGTTGATGCTTTCCCGGTTGTCGTTTGCGCACTTGTGGTCGAGCGGTGGTGGCGCCAATGGGAAAAGGATGGCCCGCTGGATGCTGCGCGGATTGCCTTCAACACCTTCATTCTGGCGGTCGTGATCCAGTTTGTTATGGTGTCGCATGTGGCGCTATCCCTGATCGAGGCATCGCCCATCTTGATGCCCCTGATAATCGGGATCGCCATCGCCATACTTGGTCGATACCGCGGCCTGCGTCTGACAGAGATTGGGCGGTTTGCGCCGATCTGGCTGGAGCGACGGCGAATTGCACGCGCCAAGGGCCCCGATGGCGAGGAAGTGGAGATCGAGCTTACCCTCGAAAACACCGTTCTTGCCGCACGGCAGGATGAGGCGAAGGAACGCGCGCCGCCCCTTGAAGGAATGTGGATCATCAATTCAGCTGATGATTTGAAGGGAACTTCCAAACGAAGGCGGGTGCCCCAGGCACAACCCAATAGCGAGGCGCAATTTGCGGCTCGCATTGGCGCGTCTGGACGTCCTTTGAAACACAATGCCTGGATCATCAAAGCCGAGGAGGATGTCTGATATGTATATGGACATTCGCAGGAAAATCTTGGGTGAGAAGGCCGATCGCAGGCCCGTTGTTGACCGGGGCCCGCCGCTTGAGCGGCCGTTGGATGAAATCCTAGGGATCAATATGCGCAATGCGCTGATCGCCAAGTACAACCCTCGCAAAGCCATCGAAAAGGCACGTGACAAGGTGGCAGCCAAGGTTGCTCTAGAGGCAGCGGGGATATCCTGTACCCGCACCATCGCCGTGATCGACGACTATCAAACTCTAGCTGCGTTCAAGCCGGAACGTGACATGCCCGAAGCTTGGGCGATCAAACCAGCGCGTGGTTCGCAAGGCGACGGGATCTTGCTCGCTGTCGCAAAGCAAGGACGCAATTGGGTCAAGGGTTCGGGGACCGTCCTGACCTCGGAAGATGTACTTCACCACATCGGCAAGATTGTGGACGGTCAATTCTCGGGCGATTCCGCAGCCGAAGATGCCGCCCTTATCGAACCGCTTATCATTGCCGACCCGGGCTTGGCCGACTTGGTGCCAGACGGCTTACCCGATTTGCGCGTCATTTGCCTGCAGAGTGAGCCGCTAATGGGGATGGTCCGTCTGCCTACCAACGAATCGGACGGAAAGGCCAATTTGCACCAACGCGCAATTGGCGCGGGCGTATCGCTCGAAACGGGCCGTATCACCCGCGCGTTGCAAGGCGGCAAGCCGATCAATGTTCACCCGGACACGGGCTCGCAATTGGTCGGTTTCGAAATTCCTGGATGGGATCGCGTGCTAGAAATGGCCGGGAAGTGCGGACCTGCCGTCGGGCTAGGTTATAGCGGTGCCGACATTGTGCTCGACATCAACGATGGCCCGCTCGTGCTCGAAGTGAACGCTCACCCCGGCCTGGAAATTCAGAACATCAATCAATTGGGCTTGAAGGCGCAGATGAAATTGATGGGCGAAGATTTCAAATAGGTTGAGTTATGGTGCCGCTTAGAGGACTCGAACCTCTGACCCCATCATTACGAATGATGTGCTCTACCACCTGAGCTAAAGCGGCGCCCCATCAGCAATCTTTACTTGGCGCGCCGTGACGCGGCAAGAATATGAGTGCTGGAGAAAATTGGAGGCCCGAGCCGGAATCGAACCGGCGTACACGGATTTGCAATCCGCTGCGTCACCACTCCGCCATCGGGCCGCCCCCATCTGTCAATACAGCTGGGAAGCGGCCCCTAGCGATTCCTGTGCTGCATGGCAATCGCTGTCGTGACGAAAATGCAGGTCTTTCCGTAACGTCAGGCTGGACCCATGCCGTGAAAGCCGCAATGTAGCCAGCATGTCCGTCGCCAATCTTCTCGCCGATATAACCGGTAAATCCGGGCCCACCACCCTCTCCAATGCGGAAGAGTGGATGCAAGGACGCACGCTCTATGGCGGCGCATCGGCCCTGGTCGCCTATACCCATGCGATGCGCAGCTTTACCGATCTGCCGCCGTTACAAGCGGCGCAAATTGGGTTTGTTGCCCCGATCGGACCAGAGGTTGAGCTGAAGGCTGAGATCATGCGCCAAGGGCGCAATGTCACCCAATTGCGCAGCGAGATTTACTGCGAAGGCTCGCTCGCGCTGACCACTTTCCTGCTGTTCGGGGCAGCACGAGATGCCAATGCCGAACACGCAGCGGAAATGCTGGAGCCGTGGCCCGGCAGCCCGACAGAAAATGAGGATGTTTCGACCGCACGTGGCCCTGCGTTCTTGAAGAACAATTTCGAGCTAAGGCGGGCCCAGAGCGAAAGCGGCAAGGGTGAACCGATGGTCCGGCGTTGGTTCCGATTGAAGGAGCATGCCGAGCTGGATGCGATCAGCGCCATGATACTATTGGGCGATGCCAATCCGCCCGGCGCCATGCGAGCAATGCAACGCCAAGGCCCGATCAGCTCAATCAATTGGTCGTTCAACGTTCTAGAGACTGCGCCCCAAACACAAGACGGCTGGTGGATGAGCGAAAACCGCAGCGAGCACGCCGATCACGGCTATTCCAGCGAGCGATTGGCGATGTGGAACAGCGAAGGCCGCCAAGTGATGAGCGGCCTCCAATCGGTTGCAATATTTGGCTGATTGCAGAGCGCCGAGACAATAAAGCGCGCTTAGACGTCTTCAAAATTCGGCGCCCGTTTTTCCATACCCGCCATGACAGCTTCCATCTGGTTGCGGGTGCGCATCACCTTGTGCTGTTCCAGGCTCTCTTCCATCAGAATTGCGTCGGTATTGCGTTCGATCATGGCATCCTGAAGGCGCTTTGCACCGCGAATGGCATGCGGATTGCGATTGGCAATATCGTCGGCAATGGCAGTGGCCCGTGCCAGCGGATCATCATCCAGATAGGTCGCGAGGCCCAATGATTGCGCCTCTTCGCCGGTAAATTCGCGATTGGTGTAAACCAGCTCGCGCAGCACATCGTCGCGCACCACACCGCGCCACAAAGCATAGCCAGCCATATCAGGCACAAGGCCCCACTTCATTTCCATGATCGCCATTCGCGTTGCCGGATGGACAATACGGAAATCGGCCCCGCTGGCAATCTGCAAGCCTCCGCCAAAACACACGCCATGAACCGCTGCGATGACCGGCACGGGCAGTTTGCGCCATTGCATGGCGACCTGCTGAAACTTATTGGTATTGCCATAAGTCCGCTCGGTAATCTCGGGCTCGTCCGGGCTCGGCGTTCGGGCAAAATTCGACAGATCAAGGCCTGCGCAAAACGCTTTTCCTTCGCCCGACAAGACGACCACGCGAACGCCGTTCATTTCATGCAGAGCGCGCCCTGCGTCAATGATCGCAGCGAACATGTCGGGATCGAGAGCGTTCATCTTGTCGCCGCGCGTCAAGCGAACTTGCGCCACGCCATTATCGGCAAGCTCTATCGATACCCGATCATTGGGCGTCCAAGTCATAACAATCCGTCCTTCATAATCTGTGCCATTGCGACATTGAAATGCACAATTGGCTCAAGCTTTGCCGCCTGTCCAGCCGCACTTGCATTAGGGGGTCGAGACGAGGGAACGGATGTCAGCAGTTCGGTGGCCGCTATGCCCGCGGTTGGATTGTCGCCAATGGCACCGGCACATCCAAGAAATAGCCGTCGTGAGGATGGGTGGCGAGCAAATGCGCCAAGCCAAACTGGGAAAGCTTGCCCCGCACCCGCGCCACATGCACCGCGACGCTGTTGGTTTGCGGTTCGTGATGGATGCGCCAAACCTCGGCCAGTAACTGCTGGCGTGATACAGGAACACTGGGCGTCTCTGCCAAATGCCACAACAGTTCGAACTCGCGCGGATGCAGGCCGAGCCAGCGGTCACCGACCCTCCCATCGCGATAAATCAGATCCAAGGACACATCGCCCGCTTGGCGAAATCTTGGCACCATTTCTTCTTCCAATGTTGGAGCGGCAGATGCAGTTGGGATAGTCATAAAAGTCCTCCTGCGCGCATGGAATATGCACGGGTCGGGGTAATGATAAGATGGTCCAAAAGTGCGATGTCGACAGCCTTTGCGAACTTCACGATCTCCCTGGTTGACGCGATATCACGAGCACTGGGCTGGCAGTGCCCCGAAGGATGATTGTGGGCGATAACCAGCCCACGAGCGTCCAATTGCAGAGCATGGGAAAACAATTCCCTCATTCGGATCGATAGGCTGGCTGCATCACCGATTTGCAAAGTGTAATCATCGAGATAGTGCCCGCTTCGGTCCAGAAATATCGCGTGGAAGTGTTCCCGGCGCGGATTACTCATCGCAAACAGATCACGCAGATAGACGATAACCGGCAACAGGCCTTGGGTATGGTCCAGCGCAGCATTATCCTGCAGCTGCTGGTCATACATCCTGCCCGGAAACATCAGTCAGACACCCGCTGAGGAGCAAACTGCGGAACCGGAATCATTGGGCCAAGCCAATCGCGATAGGTGCCGTGCTTTCGTGCTCGCCGCATGTGGGCATACAGTCCACCGGTTAGCAGCAAGAGTTGAAAGTATCCGGGTGTGACCGCAAGGATGACATAGGCGATCGGGGTGATGTGCTCTGCCATCGCATTGGCAAAATGCGATAGTGTTGCAAGCACCTGAAACGCTGCAATCCATAGCGGATACATCCGGTTGGCCTTAACTGCGACAACGACCAGAATAACGAGCGCCAATGTGTCATTGGTGGCACTGAAGATATCCAGCTGTTCCGGCCTGAATGTTGCCCCCCATATCGTTTCGTAAACAGCATCGACAAGCTTGAACAAGACCAGCCAAACCAAGGCAATGGCCCGCTCTGGCCCTCCTCCCCAAACAAGAGCCGCCAAACACAACAGCCATGAAAAGATTGACTGTGCCTCGGCACGATATTCAAGGATTAGGGCCAGCATCCGGGGTCAAACCTTACGCATCAACAGGCGTTTTGGGCTCGGCCATCTGCATGTCAGAGGCAGTGGCTTCGATAATCTCGGTTGGTACGCCATCATCTGCGCCTGCGGTCACGCGGGCAACCTTGCTCAGCTCATCATGCACACGCAGCAAATTGGTCGACATCGCCATCGCTTGCTGCTCGGCTTGGTTCAAACGCATCAAGGCCCTTTGGCCGGTGTCGACATTAACGGCAGGGTTCTGGCGTGCAGACAGCATGGCCTGCTTCAGCTTGGCGAATGCCAGCATGGATTCATCAGCAAGAGCTTCGGCTTCGCGCATCAGCTTTTTCATATTGTAGGCGTCATTCAGAATACGATCGGACATTGGGTGGTCTCCATACCCACCGCGCTCACCCGGTAGGTTGTAGGTTTTCCGCGGGGATGGTCGCCTTTCCATCCATAGCTTCGCTGAGCATCATGGCCGCGGTGACCGTTAAGACGACCGCTGCAAGTATCCCGAAAGCGATACCCACAATGACAGCAAGGCGGACGAGAATGGCATTGTCACCATCGAGCACCCCGGGGACGACCCGCGGCTCCTCACTGAGGTTCCACGGCCCATGGCTAACCAGAGGCATGACATCGTTCATTACGATCTCGCCAGGGTCGACCCGGTCATCGTTTTCGCGATTTGCTGGTCCACCAGATAGCTGAGATTTTCTGTATACAGATTCGCTGAAGGGCCCTTCAGATTTAGCTTCCGTAGATTTACCTAGGCGATATTGCTCGACTAGCTCGTTGAGGCTGTCGACCTGATAGATATCCTTAAGGGCTCTAATGTGTTGATTGATACGGGTTTCCGAAACGCCGAGCTCTTGCGCGATGACTTTGATGGGCACACGCCGATCAATCCTGCGAATCACAGAGAGCTGTCTTTCAGTAAGTGGCCGGGTGCCTTCGGCCTTCATCGATTCCTCCAATTAACTACGTTTAGCATAACCGACTAACGCGGATGTTGGCCAAAAGCTCCGACTCACAAGCCCTAGTGTGAACGTATTTTAACAATGGCAGCCGTAATCAAGCTGCGGGGCGGTTCACCCCAAGGGAGGAAAGATAACGTTTTACATTGCGTGCGGCCTGTCTCAGTCGCTGTTCGTTTTCGACCATGGCTATGCGGACAAAACCTTCGCCTTCTTCGCCATATCCAACGCCTGGTGCCACCGCGACATCGGCTTCGGTCAGCAATTGTTTTGAAAATTCTAGACTGCCCATTTCGGTCAATGCTGGCGGCAATGGCGCCCATGCAAACATAGAGGCTCGCGGCGGCGGAATGTCCCAACCTGCGCGGCCGAATGCTTCAACCATGACATCGCGGCGCTTGTGATAACGCTCGCGGTTTTCCGCAACGACATCCTGCGGGCCGTTTAATGCAGCGCATGCGGCAGCCTGAATCGGCGTAAATGCGCCATAATCGAGATATGATTTCACCCGGGACATGGCCGCGATCAGCTCTTTATTGCCAACCGCAAAACCCATCCGCCAACCGGCCATAGAATATGTCTTGCTCATGCTGGTGAACTCAACCGCTACGTCCTTGGCCCCTTTGACCTGCATGATCGATGGGGTCGGATTGCCGTCAAAATAGAGCTCGGAATAAGCAAGGTCAGACAAAATCCACACTTTGTTGGCGCGGGCCCAATCGACCAAGCGTTCGTAAAACGCCAGATCAACGACTTCGGCAGTGGGGTTGGACGGATAATTCACCACCAGAACGCTAGGGCGAGGCACGGTGAAATTCATCGCGCTTTCTAGCGACTGCCAATATTCCTCGTTCGGCGTCGTTGGGACCGATCGGATCGTGGCCCCGGCAATAATGAAGCCGAAGGTATGGATCGGATAGGATGGGTTGGGTGCCAACACCACATCACCAGGCGCAGTGATCGCATTGGCAAGGCTTGCCAGCCCTTCCTTCGACCCCATTGTCACCACAACTTCGCTCGCCGGATCAAGATCGACACCAAAGCGCCGCTCGTAATAAGTGGCCTGAGCCTTGCGCAGACCGGGGATTCCCTTGGATTGGGAATAGCCATGGGCGTCCGGCTTCTGCGCCACTTCGCACAATTTCTCTATCACATGGGCAGGCGGCGGCTGGTCTGGATTACCCATCCCCAGATCAATAATGTCTTTACCCGCCTGACGCGCCGCATGTCGCATGCCGTTCACTTCGGCAATGACATATGGCGGCAGTCGCTTCATGCGGTAAAAATCGGTGTCCATAAGGCCCTTCTGTGCAGTCGGCCGCTCGCCGACAAAGTTGAGTACATGCGATTCCTAGCAATTATCTGTCGAAGGGGAACGGATTTTCGTGATAAAGGTTACTTAATCGGGCAAAAAATTGAATCTTGAGGGATAAGTGGCGTGGCAGAGGATCCAAAAGACACGGGTAGCAAGCAGGCTGAGCCATTGCGCGCTTTCTTCGATATGCAAAGCAAAGCCATGCGCGAAATGTTCGGGCAGGCCAATCCGATGGCCGAGATGTTCTCACCTGACAAACTGGCGCAAGGTTTGCCGGGTGCCGAGGGGATCAAGCAGGCGATGGCTGGCCTGACCAATGCGTTCACCGCCGATGGCCCGTCCGGTTCGAAGGGCGCCGGTACCATGGGCGCCAATCCCATAAGCAATGCCGATTTGACCGAGTGGGCTGGCGCAGCGCAGGATATGCAGAGCATGTGGCTCTCCTTTGTGTCGGAGCGCAGCAATACTGGTGAAACCACAGGTGCCGATGATACGCCCAAGACTGCGTTCAATAGTTCCGGCGCCATGGACCCGGCGCAATGGATGATCATTTCGGACGCTCTGACCAAGCAGCTTCCCAAGGCCATGGTTGAGGCGCCACAAAAAATGGCGAAGGATACGCTCGCCATCTGGCAGAGCGTGTTCGAACAATTCATGGGTAAGAATGATGCCGATGGCGATGGTCTGCCGCGCAAGGATCGCCGTTTTGCCGACGATGCATGGCAAAGCCACCCTGCCTTTGCGCTGTTGCATCAAACCTATCTGATGTTGGCGGAATATTTCATGCGCGCGGCCAAGGAAGCCCAGGGAATCGACAAGGAAAAGAAGAAGCAGCTGCAATTCGCGACCAATTCGCTGGTCGAAGCCATGAGCCCGGGCAATTTCATGCTGACCAATCCCGTCGTCCTTAAACGCACGATGGAGACCAAGGGCCAGAATCTGGTCCGCGGCATGCGCCATTTGATCACAGACCTGCAGCGCGGCCAGTTAACGCACACCGATCCTGACGCATTTACACTGGGTGAAAATCTGGCAGCAACGCCGGGCAAGGTCGTACACGAGACGCCGCTCTATCAGTTGATCCAATACAGCCCAGCGACCAAACAAGTGCTAGAAACCCCGCTGGTGATCTTTCCGCCGTGGATCAATCGTTTCTACATTCTCGATCTGACCCCCAAGAAGAGCTTTATAAAATGGGCCGTCGATCAGGGGCTGAGCGTATTTGTGGTCAGCTGGAAATCGGCCGATGCCAGCACCAAGGATGTTATCTGGGACGATTACATCCGCGCGCAGATGGATGCGATTGACCATATCCGCGCACGGCTCGACGTGGCTTCTGTTCACGCCATTGGATATTGCGTTGCAGGCACGACGCTGGCCGCAACATTGGCGATTATGGCAGAACGCGGCGAGGCCGATAAGGTAGAGTCAGCGACCTTCTTCACCGCACAGGTCGATTTTGAGAAGAGCGGCGAGCTCAAGCACTTTATCGATGATGGCCAATTGGAAATGGTCGGCAAGCTGTCGCAGGATGGATATATCGACGGACGCTATCTGGCCGCTGCGTTTAATGCATTGCGCGGCAAGGACCTGATCTGGAATTATGTGGTCAACAATTACATGCTGGGAGAGGATTACCCTGCGTTTGACCTGCTCCATTGGAATGGGGATGTCACCAATCTGCCGGCAAAATGGCATGGCGACTATCTGCGCGATCTGTATCGCGATAACAAATTGGTCCAGCCGGGCGCTCTGCAAGCAGACGGCACCAAGATTGATCTGACCAAAGTCACAACGCCAAGCTTCGTTCAAGCAGGGCGCGAAGATCACATTGCCCCGGCCGAAAGTGTGTGGCGGCTAAACCGGCATTTTACCGGAGAGGTCAATTTCATCCTCGCAGGATCCGGGCATATTGCCGGAGTGGTCAATCCACCTGCAGCCAACAAATACCAATATTGGACTGGAGACAGTTCCGCGGCATCGCTGGAAGACTTTGTCGAAGGCGCGACAGAGCATCCGGGCAGTTGGTGGCCGCATTGGCTCGAATGGCTGGAAGCCAAGAATGACACCAAAATTGAGGCAAAAGGCAAAAGAAAACCGGGCGGAAAGGGCGATAAAGCCATTGAAGATGCCCCTGGGCGCTATGTGAAAACACGCTAAACTCTATATATATCAGCCATGTAAGTGAATATTGTGCAGTGCACAAAAAACCCTTGACTTCGCAGTTGCAATGTCTATTTTGTGCATCGCAACATAAAGTGAGGTTATTATGGCTACCAACGCCACTTCAAAGATCGATGCAGCTACTGAAAAGGCTTACGCCGAAGCATCTGCAAAAAAGACCGCGTCTAAGGACACTGTAAGCGAGAAGGCCGTTGAAAAGGCCGTGAACGCTGACGCTCCTAAGGCTCCGGTCAAGACCGCTGCCGTTAAGAAGGCGGTTGCTGCTCCTAAGAAAGCGGCCCCTAAAAAGGCCCCAGCCAAGAAGGCTGCACCTAAGAAGGTAGCAGCGAAGAAAGCTGCTCCTGCCGCTAAGAAGACGCCAGCTAAGAAGGCCGCTCCTAAGAAAACAACCGCACGCAAGGCTGCAACAAAACCTGCAGCCAAACGCGCCCCCAAGAAAACACCAGTGGCTGCGACCACTGCCAACACAGTTTCAAAATTGAAGGAAACAATCATGGCTACTGCAACGAAAACCGATTTCACCAAGACCGCCAAAGACATGGCTGCTGACGTTCAGTCGCGCGCCAAGACCGCTTTTGCCAAGTCTTCCGAGCTGGCTTCTGAAGTTGGCGAATTCAACAAGGGCAACCTCGAAGCTGTTGTCGAATCTGGCAAGATCTTCTTCGCTGGCGTTCAAGAAATCGGCAGCGAGCAAATCGCAACCGGCAAAACCGTTGTTGAAACCGTAACCGCTGACGTGAAGAAGATGACTTCGGTTAAGTCACCTACTGAACTGGTTCAGATGCAAGGCGAACTGGCCCGTCGTAACTTCGACGCTGTTGTGTCTTTCGGTTCGAAGAACACCGAAGCATGGGTTAAGCTCTACAACGATGCTTTCGCACCGATCTCTAGCCGCGTTAGCGTTGCTACCGAGAAGTTCTCGAAAGCTGCCTAATTTCCCGAATAGGGAATATTAAGCCGCCAAGCACTCTCCCTCCTCCATAGCTTGGTGCGCAGATCTGGGCCGGATGGACTGCAACAGTCTGTCCGGCCCTTTTCATGTCCAAAACCAGCAGAAAAATCAGGCCCAATCTTTCTGCTAAAGCGTTAACTGTCTATCGGCATCTTGCGATTATGTAGCGCGTTACGATATTGCAGAACGAAATGTTGAACAAAGACACGCAAATTCAGGCCCTCGGTTCAGCCGACAGCGACGCTTCCCCCCTTCAATGTGAGGCATGGATAGTCATGGCTGACGACAAGCCGGGCGATTCCGATTCTGACAGCGAGGTCGGCGTTGCGACCAAGACCAAGGCGCGCCCTAAGAAGCCGAGCCAGTATAAAGTGCTGATGCTCAACGATGACTACACCCCGATGGAATTCGTGGTGATGGTTCTGAAACGGTTCTTCTCGATGAACTTGGAAGAAGCGACACAAGTCATGTTGCATGTCCATCAGCGCGGCGTCGGCGTGTGCGGTGTATTTCCCTATGAAGTGGCCGAAACCAAGGTCAATCAAGTGATGGATTTCGCCCGCGAGAACCAGCATCCGCTGCAATGCAATTTGGAAAAAGCCTGATCCTGCTTTGGTGACCGCCGGTAAGTGGTCTCTTGAAAAATTCGCACAAAGCATGACCGCGCTCAAAAATGGCGCTAGGGGTCAAAATTAAGCAATCAGGTAGCGCAATTTTCCGTGTTCAATTTCCTTCCGAGCATTGACCGTTACATTTTCCGGCTGGTGATTTTTCCCATGCTTGGCGTGTTTGCGCTTGCCGCCTCCTTGCTGACGCTCGACAAAATGCTGCGACTGTTCGATTTCGTGGCGGTCGAAGGCGGCCCGATTGGCGTGGTTTTCAAGATGCTGGGGGCATTGGTGCCCGAATATGCCAGCCTAGCGATCCCGCTCGGCCTGTTGCTCGGCATTTTGCTGGCGTTCCGCAAATTGGCCACCTCCAGCGAATTGGATGTGCTGCGCGCGGTGGGGATGTCCTACACACGGCTGTTGCGGGTGCCCTATGCCATCACTTTGGTGCTGTTGGCGGTCAATGTGGCCTTGGTCTTCTATGTCCAACCACTGAGCCGGTATTATTACGAGCAGATGGAGTATGAGCTGCGTTCAGGCGCGCTGGGCGCATCGATCAAGGTCGGCGAATTCACCACGCTGCAAGACCGGATGGCAATCCGTGTCGAACAGAGCGAGGATGAAGGCCGGCGATTGATCGGCGTGTTTGCCCGCGTGGCCAATTCCAAAGGCGAAGTGCTGTCTATATCGGCGCGCGAAGGCGGATTTCTGGCCACTAGCGATGATCGCGACACCATTATATTTCGATTGATGGACGGCACAATCGTGCAAGACAATGGCACTACGACGCCGCGCGTGCTCAGCTTTACCCGGCACGATTTGCCCATCGATTTGCCAGCGATCGACCAATTCCGCGCGCGCGGAGATGCCGAACGCGAATATATCCTGCCCGAACTGCTAAAAATCGGCTGGAGCGACGCCCAACCAGAGGCAAAACGCGATGCCAGCCAAGCCAGTTTCAACTTCCGTATGGTGGAGGTGGTCATGATGTTACTCATGCCCCTCTTGGCGGTCGCACTGGCGATCCCGCCAAAACGATCGACCAGCGCCTTGGGTGTGTTCGTGTCGATCATCATGGTGGTCAGCTATCATAAGATCAATCAATATGGAGAGGATGTGGCAGCCTTGGGCAGGGTTGATCCGATCATCGCGCTGTGGGGACCATTTGTGGTCTTTGCCGTGCTGATATTGTGGATGTATTACCGGGTCGCCTTTGTGCCCGGCGGGCAACCGATCGGCGCGCTGGAGACAGGATTTGCCAAGCTAGGCAAGAAATTGCGCAAATTGTTCGAGCGCAAGCGTCCGCACCAGATTGCCAACACTCAAGCAGCTCCGGCACAATAGGCGGATATGCAGCTCGACTTTTTCCCCTCGCGCACGTTGACGGTCTATCTGGCCAAGATGTTTGTCGTCCGCATTGTCGCCGTGCTGATTATGTTGGTGCTGGTGCTGATGATGCTTGACCTGTTGTCGACCACTGGCGACATTCTGGCGGCACCGGGCAATGGGCAGGCGGAAATCCTGCAATATGCCGGATTACGTATTCCGCAATTGATCGCCCGATTTATGCCCTATTCGGTGTTGTTGGCGACGATTATCACTCTGGTCACGCTCAATCAAAACAGCGAAGTCGTGTCGATGAAAGCGGCCGGGCTTTCCGCCCATCAGGTGCTGGCCCCGCTATTGCTGACCGCTGGGCTGGTCTCTGTCGTCGGCTTTGCCTTTAACGAGCGGATCGTGACCCGCGCCACAGCAACGTTGAAGGCGTGGGAGGCCAGTGAATTTGGCCCCATTCCTGAGGATTCGAACATCCGGGCCAACATCTATGTGACCGATGGCGAAGACATCTTGCAGGCCGCCAGCCTGAGCGGATCGGGCGACACTATCGTGATGAGCGACGTCACTTGGTTTGACCGCAGTGCAAATGGGCGCCTGATCAGCCAAGCCCGCGCCGCCAGCGCGACCTATGCTGCGCCGGGTTGGCAATTGCAGGATGCGACCATATTTGATGTTGCCGCCGCACAAAGCCAGACTGAGCAAAGCGTTGTTGTGGGGCAGGCTTTGACACCCCAGCAGATTGATCTGGATTCGGTTGATGCCGATGCGCAATCCTTCTTCGAACTGGGCCGATCCATCGACGCATACGAGGCCGCTGGCAGGCGCACCGCCGAATTGCGGGTGAAGTGGTGGCACAAGCTATCCGGGCCTCTCTCGGCCTTCCTAATGCCCCTGCTGGGCGCGGTTGCAGCATTCGGCCTGGCAAGGTCCGGCCAGCTATTGTTCCGAGCATTGATCGGCATGTCGCTGGGCTTTGCCTATTTTGTGATCGACAATGCGGCATTAGCGATGGGCAGTTTTGGCGGTTATCCGCCGTTCCTTGCGGCATGGGCACCGTTCCTGCTGTTCCTGTTGGTGGGTGAGACCGTGCTGGTCAAAACCGAAGAATGAGCGGCAATGACTGGTCGCTCCGGCTGGCGCGCGCAAGCGATGCTGATGACCTTCCCGCTATCGAACAAGCCGCAGGGAAACTTTTCGAAGGAGATCCAGACCTCGCCGAAGTGGACTTTGATGACACTTGGGAAGCTGATGAACTGCGCCGGCTTATCGGCAAGGGGCATTGCCTGGTTTCTGAATGCGACGGTCAAATCGTAGGCTTCATTGCGACGGAGCCCTTCAACCGCGAATTGCATATCTGGGAAATGGATGTTCTCCCGCAATATCAAAAGCGCGGCATTGGCGCTGGCTTGATCAGGGCCTGCCAGATTGATGCGCGCAATTCGGGTATCAGCGCTTTGACACTGACCACTTTTCGCGATGTCGCGTGGAACGCACCGTTCTATGCGCGGCTTGGGTTTGAAGAGGTGACCGCGCTTGATGCGCATCCGCGGTTGGCGAGCGAATTGGCCTTGGAAGCTGACAATGGGCTGCCGATAGATCGTCGCTGCGCGATGATCTGTTTTCTCGACTGAGCGCAGCCGCCCCTAAGCGCGTTAGCGACCCGACATGGTGCTGCGCGCAATGCGACTGACCAGCTCAAACATGCCCCGATGATTGGCCCCATCATAGGTGGAACCCGCGCCCATTTGCGTCACCAGCCGGCGATGCGCCTCTGGCAAAGCGTGATAGGGGATCGAGGGCATCAAATGGTGGAGCGCGTGATAACGCAGGCCGACCGGCGCCCAAAGCTCTGCAATGCGGCCCGGCGGCGGGACATTGACCGAGTCCAGAAATTGCGCGGTCACGGTCATGGGATCGCCTTCATTCTCCCACAAATGCGCCACCAATGTGCGCAATTGGTTGAGCACTGCGGTGAGCGACAGGATCGCCAGCGCGATTAGCAGCGGCCTCCAACCGATAAATTGCGTGCTGGCGAGCAAAGCAATCGCCCATAGCGAGGCAACAGTCTCCAACCACAACACTCTGGTGCGCAGCTCGCCTTGGGCAGGACGGCGGCGGAAATCGGGATTGATCGAGAGGGCAGAGAAACGCTGCCACACCAATGTTCGGATCGGCGGAATAACTGCTCCCAAGGGCACCAGCACAGCACAACGCAGCAAAAAGGCGAACGGTGCCAGCATTGCGATCAGCACAAACAGCGGCAAGCTCCACGGCTTCATCAGCGCGAGCGGGAGGTACTCAGGATCCTCGATAGTGCCATATTGGGTGCGCTTGTGATGGATGACATGCACCCCTTCATACATGAAGCTGGGGGTAAGCATCGGAATACCAACCAACAAGTTCCAGCCCATCCGATAGAAGGGCAGCGCATCGTTGCGAATGTGTGATAGCTCGTGAATGAACATCAGCGCACGATACAGCGCCAATGCCGCGACCAATGCCAACAGGACCGCGACACCGGTATTCTCGACCAGAATTGCGCCCGCCATTGCGGCATAACCCAGCGTTGCCGACGCCAAAGTATCGGTCCAATAGATCGCCGGACTGGCGGTGCCCAAATCCTTGGTTATGTCGCGCACAGCGCGCAACATGTCCTTGTCATCCGCCGTGGCGAATTGCGCACGTGTCGCCCGTGGAGCGGGTGCTTGCGACGCGGAACCGGCAGGGTGAAGGCTATCTTGCATGGGTCTTTCAAACATATTGGGTAGCGCGTCCTTACAGCACAAAGCCCCATGGGGACAATCTCGCTGTATTGGCTCACTGTAACGCTGGCAGAAACAGCATCTGGGATGAGCCGGCTCGCTTGACAACTCCCCATCACCACAGACAGGGCTAATCAGGGATGAACAGGATACGCCATGACTTCGCCTGAAATAGTGATCGAGCCGGTTTCCGGCAAGGTTGGTCGCGCTGCATTTGTCGACCTTGGCCGCGAATTTGCAAGCCGCGTGCCGCATGCCGTGCCGCAATTGCGCAGCGAGCAGCTGGAATTGGTCAATCCGGACAAAAATCCGTTCTTTGGCCATGCCATCGCGCAATTTTTCATTGCCTATCAGGCTGGAAAGCCGGTGGGCCGAATTTCCGCCCATATCGACCAGCTCGGGCTGGATATGTCCGCCGAGCAAGGCTTTGGCCCTGGGACCGGGAATTTTGGCTATTTCGATGCGGCGAGCGAAGCCGTTGGGCATGCATTGCTGGCGCGTGCAGAGGCTTGGCTGCGCGAGCAGGGAATGACCCGAGTGCTTGGCCCGCTTTCATTGTCGATTTGGGAAGAGCCGGGACTGCTGGTGAAAGGGCATGACCATTCTGCGATGATTATGATGGGTCACCATCCCGCCCATTATCAAGGCTGGATTGAGAGCGCTGGATACACAAATGCAAAGACGCTGAGAACGTATGATTTGGAGGTCCATGAAGGCTTTCCCCCCATTGTTCAGCGGGTCGTCAAATCGGGCCAGCGCAATGATCGCATACACATTCGCCCCATCGACAAGAAGCGCTGGGATGAGGACGTGCGGACGGTCTTGCATATCCTCAATGACGCATGGTCGGACAATTGGGGCTTTGTGCCCTTCACGCCCGATGAAATCACTTATGCCGGAAAGAAGTTGAAGCCGGTAATCCACCCCCAAATCAACTATATTGCCGAGCTAGATGGCAGACCGGTCGCCTTCATGATGACCCTGCCCGACGTCCATGATGTCTATAAACGCATCAATGGCAAGCTGTTGCCATTTGGCTGGGTTCATATGCTGAAATGGCTGAGAAAACCCACTGGGTCGGGCATGCGTGTGCCGCTGATGGGCGTATTGAAAGAGCTGCACAATTCGCGCATCGCCAGCCAGCTCGCCTTGATGATGGTCGAGCAAATCCGGGTCAATGCGATCGCTGATTTTGATTCTCGCAGGGCAGAGATCGGTTGGATATTGGATGACAATCAAGGCATGGTTGCGATCGCCGATGCGATCGGCAGCAAGGTCAATCGGGAATATGTTATCTATCAAAAATCGCTTTGATTGCGCTTGATAGATAGCCAACAAAAAGGCCTCCGCTTTGGTAAGCGAAGGCCTTAGTAATTATATCACCAGCCGCTTGGACGGGAGGGGGGTCTCGGCGGTGATATAAGGGTAATGCTCGTAACGAATGGGGGTTCCCACTTTTTTGATTTTTTTTGCGATATCGCGAATTTTTCGAGATCGGAGAGTAAGTGAGCACGTGCTGCTTGCGAACCAGGGTTTGATTTCTAACGCCCGTGTACCACTTAAGCTGGAACCGAAGCTGGAACCGAAGCTGGAACCGAAGCCGAGTGCGAACGTTGAACTGGCGCACCACACGGAAGGGAAATTATGTCTTTAGGTGATCAAGTCGCGGCCCATTTGCCGTATCTGCGCCGCTACGCACGGGCACTTACCGGATCACAAGCCACAGGTGACGCATTTGTCCGCGCCACATTGGAGGCCGCCTTGGCAGATGGCGCAGTGAAACAATCCCTAGAGGGAGGCCGGGTGCCTTTGTACCGCGCCTTCAACAAAGTCTGGTCGAGCGCCTATTTGGAAGTCAGCGCAGAAAGCGATGCGTCCACCCAGCATGAGGCCGCTGCGCGCGAAAGGTTGGGGGCGATCACCCCTCTCAATCGGCAAGCGCTGCTGCTAACAACACTGGAAGATTTCAGCGTCGAGCAAACCGGCGAAGTAATGGATCTTGATCCGCAATCTGTGCAATCATTGGTCCAAGAAGCGGTTGAGGAAATCGATCGCGAAAAGACCACCAGCGTGCTGATCATTGAAGACGAACCGCTTATCTCCATGCAATTGGAAGATTTGGTGACGTCGCTTGGCCATGAGATTTGCGGCACCGCGGCAACCCGTACTCAGGCACAAGAGGTCGTCGCGGAAAAGACGCCCGGCCTGGTGCTGGCTGACATCCAATTGGCCGATGGATCTTCTGGGCTGGATGCGGTGGATGATATCCTCGCGATCGGCACCGTTCCGGTGGTCTTCATCACCGCCTACCCAGAGCGGTTGTTGACCGGTGACCGGCCTGAGCCGACCTATCTCGTGACCAAACCATTTCAGGAACAGGCGGTGCGGACCGCGATCAGTCAGGCGCTGTTCTTTGGTTCCAGCAGCGCGATAGAGATCTAAAAGACGCTCGCTCTCAATCGGCCTGACGAATTTGGAAATCCTCGCGTTTGCGCACCGGCACGCGCAAGGCGCAACTGACGCCGGTCTCGTCAAATCTTAGGTCGACCGGGCTCTTCAGCTCATGCGCAACGATCTTCTCAATCAATTCCATACCAAAACCTGGCTCGCGCAATGGCGACACTGGCGGTCCATCCACCTCCCGCCAGGTCAATATGACAACACCATCGCGCTCAAACGCCCAATCGACGCTGACCCGGCCCTCAGGCACACTCAGAGCGCCAAATTTTGCCGCATTGGTCGCCAATTCGTGGATCGCAAGGCCCAATGAGAGAGCATCATTGGGGGCAACTTCGACCTGCGGCCCAGACAGTTCCAGCGTGGAATCAGACATGCGCAAATAGGGCGCGGCCTCTGCCTCGATAATAGATCGGATCGGTGTGGTGCCCCATTCGGATTGGGTCAACAAATCATGGGTCGCCGAGATGGCGCGCACCCGAGCCGCAAGGCCGTCAGCAAATTCATCCAGATCATCAGTTCGGCGGCGTGTCAGCGAGATAATCGACAGCACATTGGCCAAGGTATTCTTAACCCGGTGGTTCAATTCTCGCGACAATGAATCGCGGATCGAATTTTGTTGCTCCAAATATTCGAGGGATGCTTGATCCTCGACCGCTTGCTGGGTCAACATACGCGCCATCAGCATCAGCAATGTGGCGACAGCCAGCCCGAAAATCAGCGTGGCGATCGAGAGCGACGACAGATATTCGCCGCGCGCCGATTCGACCACTAGCGTCAACGGCCGGTTGGCGATGGTGACCTCTTGTTCAATTGTGATCCCTGTGAACAGGCCTGGATCCTTGACCGCCAACAGGTTTTGCGCGTTTTCCGGGCCATCGAACAGCTGGACGCCGATTTCGCCTATCGCGACGCTATCAATCGCCGATTCAAGGAAAGCCTGAGCGCTAAACGGGCTGTAGACAAAACCTTTGAGTTCGCTCTGGTTGGGACCGTCCACAAACACTGGCATATAAATCAAAAAACCGGGCGCATCGCCCCCGCCCTCTTGAACGAGCACAATCTTACCCGAGGCGGTCGGGCGAACGAGCCGCTCTGCCTCGTCCATAGCTGCCCTTCTGTTAGGCTCAGAATACATATCGTAGCCCATGGCGCGGCGATTACGTTCCGTGTCAGGCTGGAGGAATGTGACCGGGACCAGACGATCTGGCGAGCTGTGCGCTGAATGTTGGACCGCCATGCCGTCAGACATTTCAGCCCCAATCCGGTGCTCAAACGCCTCAACATCTGCTGGCCGCACTACTTCAGCCCAGCCGATGCCCTCTGCCCCTCGATAGGCAGAATCGAGCCGCAATTCTCGGACGAAGCGCTTGAACAAGGTCAGGTTTATTTCATCAACCGTCGCAAACAGCGCAGCGCCTGCGCGCAAATAGGATGAGCTGGTGTTGCCCCGCCGTTCAAGCGATGAGGAAATAGATTGCGCCGTCGCGCGCATTTGTGACCGTTCGCGGTCGGCCTCACCCAGCTCGATGGTGAAAACGCTGAGCGCTGTAACTGCTGCAATCGCAAGGAAAATTGCCAGCGGGATGGCGCGCGGATAGGCGGTCAGCCAGCGACCGGCCATACTTTTGGGTCTGGTGCGCGCTTTGGTGCCCGCTGATTGATCAAGATGCGCTTTCATTACGCCGAAATTCTTTCCCTGTATTATCTGGGAACAAAAGAGAGGCCGTATCGTTCCTGAGTTACGACAATTCACCACTAGTCCATGCGCAGCGGACATTGCCCAAGAGGCGGGAAACTTGCTGCGCAGGCCAAACAAAGGTTATCAAGCGGGGATGAGCCAAGCATCAAACTCAGGTGGGAAAAGCCCCCATTCGAGCCCGGTCAGCAAAGATGCGCCCGAGTGGGCTGATGGGCTGCGCAAGCTGTATGATTCCGTGGTGGAAGAGCCTTTGCCTGACAGCTTTACGGATTTGCTCTCCAAGTTGGATGAGCCCAAAGGCAGTGATCAGGCCTGAGGGGGTAAAGCCAGATGAGCAAGACCCAAAACAACAAGCCCGAGCGTTCACCTGCTGAAAAGGCAGATTTCAAGCGTGAATTGACCGAAGTTGTGCCGCATCTGCGTGCTTTTGCGCGCGGGCTGTGTGGTCGTCCGGATATGGCCGATGATCTGGTGCAAGAAGCCATGCTGAAAGCATGGGCTGCGCAAGACCGGTTCGAGCCCGGCACATCCATGCGCGCTTGGACTTTCGTGATTTTGCGCAATGCCTATCTCACCGATATGCGGCGCAATAGGTTTCGCGGCGAATATGACGAAGGTGTTGCTGAGCGCATTCTAACAGCGCCCGCTGGACAGGAAGAACCGATCCATTTGTCCGATATGCATCGCGCTTTGTTGACCCTGCCACCAGAACGGCGCGAGGCCTTGTTGCTGGTGGGCGCTGGCGGGTTTTCTTACCAGGAGGCTGCCAATATTTGCGGTTGCGCAGTGGGAACGATCAAGAGCCGGGTTGGCCGCGCGCGCTCTGCGCTCAATGCGATGCTCGACGAAGGAAATATTCCGCAACGATCCGGCGAAGATGCCATCGCCCATCGCGCCATTCTGGAAGAATTGGACGCAGTGGCTGCTGGAAATGGTGCTGGCGGCTCCAGCTGATCAAGCGGTCGGTCCGCGCGCCCTGAACGCCAACATTCGCACAAAAAAGCCCGCCTCACCGAACGGCATCACCGAATGGCAGGGCGGGCTTGATCTTATACTATCTTGGCAAAGCTCAGGCGGGATAGGTCCACGCGCTGCCACGGGCCAGATTTTCCGAAGCAAATGCCCAATTGAGCTTTCCTTCGACCACGGCATCCAAATAGGCCGGGCGCTTGTTCTGATGGTCGAGATAATAGGCATGTTCCCACACATCAATCGTCAACAGCGGGTTGAAACCGCTGTCTGACAGGGTGTCACCATCATGTGTTTCTTCGATCGAGAGTTTGCCGTCTTTTTCGGCCAACCAAACCCAACCGCTGGCAAAGTGGCCAAGGCCGCGATCTTTCAATTGCTGCTTTAGCGCATCCATGGAGCCAAAGGCTTCGTCGATCTTTGCCGCCAATTCAGCCGAGGGTGCGCCAGTGTCAGCCGCCATAGAGTGCCAGTAGAACGCATGGTTCCAGCTTTGCGCTGCATTGTTAAACAGGCCTTGGTTCGAACCGCGCGAAGCCACGACGATGTCTTCCATCGTCTTGCCCGCCAGATCAGTGCCATCAATCGCAGCATTCATCTTGTCGATATAGGCCTGGTGGTGCTTGCCGTGGTGAAATGAAAGTGTGTTGGCGGACACGGCAGGTTCCAATGCCGTGTCATCGTAAGGAAGGTCGATAAGTGCGAAAGCCATGTCTGCTCCAATCAGGGTTCAAGAAAGTATACTTAGGTAAAAAACTGCTCTTAGCTACCAACGCACTCAGGCGCAAAGGGTTGCATTGCTAGGTGGGTTTTGACTGCACCCGGTCGACGGTTGAGGTCACAGCAACATTCATTGTCACATTGGAAAGGGTACGCATGATGTCCGGCAGCATTTCCACCGCGACCAGCAAGGCCAAGGGCTCTATCGGGACACCCATCGCCAAGGCAATCGGGCCAATGGAAATGACGAAGCTGATGGTGCCGGGCAAGCTGACCGAACCCACGCTAATTATCAAAGCAACCCCGATCCCGGCCGCAATCAATGCCGGGGTCAATTCTATCCCGGCCAACAGCGCGACATAAATCGCCACCGCCATATTCATCGCCGGGCTGGTGGCGCGAAAAATCGCAACCGCCAATGGGAGCACAAATTCAGAGCTGGACTGACGCAATCCCAGTCGGTTTGAGCTGTCGAGCATCGCAGGAAGGCTAGCGAGCGAGCTTTGCGTGGACAGGGCCACCGCTTGTGCGGGCAACAGTGCTTTGCCAAACCGCAAAGGCGAAATCCGTCCGCCAATCCAGCCGATGAGATAACCAGCCAACAGCACCAGCAGGCCCATTGCGGACACCAGCAATATGTAATGCGCAAGAGCCGCAAAGGCGCCCCCGCCGCTTCGCACACCAACTCCAAATGCCAGCGCAAAGACCCCGATCGGCGCCAACCACAAGACCCATCCGATAATCATCAGCATGGCGTTCGCTAGGGCGTGAAACAGGCCCAGCAAGCGATCCTTTTGTTCTTGCGGAAGCCGAGTGATCGCCACTGCAAACATCGCAAAGAAAATAGTCAGCGGCAGCATCGCGGTTTCGGCGGCAGCGGCGATGACATTGGGCGCAATCAGTGAGGTCACGAAATCGCCAATGCCGGGCACCGTCTGTGCGCCATCGGGTACGTCGGCCAGAAATCCTTGCGCTGCATCGGGAATGGGGAACAATTCGACCAGCATGGGCATGAAGATCGCGCTCGCAATCCCTCCGCCCACAAGAACCGCCGCCATCAGCAACAGCATCCGCCGCGCCGCCGCACCTGCCCGCGCGGCGCTGGCCATTTGCGCTATCCCCAGCACCAGCAATGCGGCAACCAGCGGGATGATCGTCATTTGCAAGGCGCGCAGCCACAGGCTGCCGATAGGGCTAGTGATAGTGAGCAATGCGTCGGTGATCTGTTGACCACCCATCACCACACCAAGCAGCATGCCCGCGATCAGACCGGCGAAGGTCCACGCGACGGGCAAGCGTATTGTGACCAGTTCAAATGGCGAAACTGCGCCGATCGCTTTGTCAGTGCTCACATTTGTCTCCTCAACAAAGCGCATCTACCCCTTCACGCCCTTCCCTTTGCGCGATAACCACGCCAGAAGCACAACACAATGCGCCGCTTATCAAACAGAACGGCCCAAACAAGGCGGCAAGGCAATAGAAATCAGGGACGCTGAGACAGCATGACACGTAAGTTTTTTGGCACAGATGGCATCAGGGGCCGCACCAATCAGGGGGTCATGACCGCCTCCAATGCCATGCGGGTTGGCCAAGCAGCAGGCGCTCATTTCGTGCGCGGTTCCCACCGTCACCGAGTGGTCATTGGCAAAGATACGCGGCTGTCGGGCTATATGATGGAAAGCGCATTGGTCGCCGGGTTCACCAGCGTCGGTATGGATGTGATCATGACCGGCCCTCTGCCAACACCGGCCATCGCCATGCTGACGCGGGATATGCGAGCAGATATCGGCGTCATGATCTCTGCCAGCCACAATCCGTATGAAGACAATGGCATCAAGCTGTTCGGACCCGACGGTTTCAAGCTCTCTGACGAGACGGAAATGGCCATCGAGGCACTGCTGGACGAGCAACCCAAATTGGTCGAGGCACCAGATATTGGACGCGCACGACGGATCGAGGATGCTCGCGGGCGCTATATTCACGCGGTCAAAGCCGCAGTTTCAGATGACACCCGCTTTGACGACCTGAAAGTGGTGGTCGATTGCGCCAATGGTGCCGCCTATCAGGTCGCCCCGGCCGCAATCTGGGAGATGGGCGCAGAGGTAATCTCTCTGGGTGTTGAGCCCAATGGCACCAATATCAACGACGGCGTAGGCTCCACCTCGATCGAGGCGCTGCAAGCCAAAGTTGTTGAGGTCGGCGCAGACATTGGGATCGCTTTGGATGGCGATGCAGACCGGCTGATCGTGGTCGATGAAAAAGGCGCCGCGGTGGACGGCGACCAGATCATGGCTTTGATCGCTGTTCGCATGCAGGAAAAGGGCGAATTGACCGGCGGCGGCATTGTCGCAACGGTCATGTCCAATCTGGGTCTGGAGCGCCGGTTGGCCGATCTTGGCCTAACGCTGGAGCGGACCAAGGTCGGTGACCGCTATGTGCTGGAGCGGATGAAGCAAGGCGGGTTCAATGTCGGCGGCGAACAATCGGGTCATATGATCTTGCTCGATCATGCGACCACGGGAGATGGCACCATAGCTGCGATGCGCATTTTGGCCAGTCTGGTCCGGTCAGGCAAACCGGCGAGCGAATTGCTGCATCAATTCGATCCGGTCCCCCAATTGCTCAAGAATGTGCGCTATTCGGGCGGGTCTCCGTTGGCAGCTGCGCCGGTCAAGACCGCCATTGCCGAGGCAGAGGCCGAGCTGGTTGGCAAGGGTCGGTTGGTCATCAGAGCATCGGGTACAGAGCCACTGATCCGGGTCATGGCAGAGGGCGATGACGCTCCTCAAGTCGAGCGATTGGTCAATCACATCTGTGCCGCTGTGAAGGAGGCTGTGTAATGCTGGAAATGCGCCCCGATTGCGAACGATGCGGCAAGGATGTGCCGGCTGAGGTACCTGCGGCTTTCATCTGCAGCTTTGAATGCACCTTTTGTGCCGATTGCGCCGATGAATTGGACGACAATTGCCCCAATTGCGGCGGAGAATTGATGGATCGCCCGACCCGCTCCAAAAAACTGCAAGAACGCGCGCCGGCCTCGACCGAGAGGAAGTTTAAGGGATGACCGAAGGGGCCAGCGCCGCGCCGCCTGCTGCGCCGCGCATTCTTTCGATTGCCGGGTCCGACAGTTCAGGTGGTGCCGGAATTCAGGCCGACATCAAGACAATCACCATGCTGGGCGGTTACGCGATGACCGCAATCACCACGATTACCGCGCAAAACAGCGTCGGCGTTCAGGCCATAGCGCCAATGTCGGGCGACGTCGTGGCCAAGCAAATCGCCTCTTGCATCGATGATATTGGCGTGGACGCTATCAAGATCGGCATGCTCCACGATGTGGACATCATCACCCATGTCGCTGCTGCCCTTTCGCACATCAACACCAGCACGCCAGTGGTGCTCGATCCGGTGATGGTGGCAACGTCAGGCGCGGCATTAATCGCGCCTGATGCCAGTGCCGCCTTACAAGAATTGCTGTTTCCGCGCGCGAGTTTGCTCACCCCCAATTTGCCCGAGCTGGGCCATCTGCTGGGCAAGGAATTGACCGATTCTTCGCAAATGGCAGAGGCGGCAGAGGAGCTTTCGCAGCGCACTGGCAGCGCGGTTTTGGCCAAGGGTGGTCACACGTCGGATGCGCGGATCATCGACATATTGTTTTCGCCGGGTGAACGCTCGGCCCAGTTCAATCATGCGCGGATCGATACGCCCCACACCCATGGCACGGGGTGCACATTGTCATCCGCCATCGCGACATTGCTAGGTCACGGACAACCCTTGGAACATGCCGTGCGTCTGGCGCGACAATTCGTCTTTCAGGCGATCGAAAATGCGCCCGGATTTGGCCAAGGCAACGGGCCGCTAGGGCACTATGCAGTTGGCCGCAAAAAGCCGGGTTAGCGTTCTAACTCGTAGAAATCGGCGACGTGATCCCACGCCTCGTCCGCGGTTTCGCACCAGTGGAACAGCTCGAGATCTTTCTTCGAGATCGTGCCTTCTTCGGCAATCGCTTCGAAATCCACCACCCGCGTCCAGAAATCCTTGCCGAACAGCAGGATCGGAATAGGCTTCATCTTGCCGGTCTGGATCAGCGTCAGCAGCTCGAAAAATTCGTCAAATGTGCCAAACCCGCCGGGGAACACCGCCACAGCCCGCGCGCGCAGCAAAAAGTGCATTTTGCGCAGAGCGAAATAGTGGAAATTGAGCGACAAATAGGGCGTCACATAGGCATTGGGCGCCTGTTCATGCGGCAGGATGATGTTGAGGCCGATTGACTCAGCCCCCGCATCGGATGCCCCGCGATTGGCGGCCTCCATGATCGAAGGGCCACCACCTGAGCAGACCACGAATTGGCGCAAGCCTTCTTCGATGATCGCTTTCTCGCTGACCATGCGGGCCAGCTTGTACGCCTCTTCGTAATATTTCGCTTTGTCGGCCAAGCGCTTGGCGACCAGCTGGTCATGTTCGCTGCCATCCTTGGCCGCATCAATCTTGGCCTGCGCATCGTCCGGCGATGGGATGCGGGCCGAGCCATACATCACCATGGTTGAGCCGACCCGTGCCTCGTCGAGCAGCATTTCCGGCTTGAGCAATTCGAGCTGGAATCGCACCGGCCGCAATTCGTCGCGCAGCAGGAAATCGGTGTCGCGAAATGCGAGCTTGTAGGCAGGGTGCTGTGTTTGGGGGGTTTGCTCGGGGCAATCGTCGGTAAAACGGGCTTCCTGCTCAGCAGGATAGAATTTGCGATCTTTGAGGTCTTTTTCTGTCATCCAAAGAACTTAGGCCCGCTGGTCGCAGCGGGCAAGCTGAGACTTGTCCCCGCCAATCAGGCAAAGGGTAAAGCTGTCTAAGAGAATGCTGGATGCCCCGTGAGGATTCGAACCTCAATTGACGGAGTCAGAGTCCGTAGTCTTACCATTAGACGACGGGGCAGGAGCGGCGGGCCTCTAACCGGCAGAAATTTGCCGGTCAAGGTGCCGCTTAATCTTGGTCAAAAAACGCAGCGCCATGAACAACAAAAAATTGCGATGATCGCAATAGTGGCTAAGGCAGCTTTACGTCAGAACAAATTGCAAAGCTATGTTGCAAGGCAATAAGGACCAAACGTGTCGCCGCTGAGAATATCCGAAGCCGCCAAGCGCGATCTCAAACTGCTGTTCATCGCCAAGCATGCCTTGAGCAACGGCGATCTGGACGGGCAGGACGGCAATCATGCGCCCTATCATCACGAGATGCGCGTCATTCTAGAGGGGCTGTTCGACCAATTTCAGGTCGCCAATTCCTATGACGTTCTGATGAACGATCCCGAGGTGGATTTTGTCTTTCCGCTGCTCAATCGCGGCGGTTTTTTCAATTCCGAAATGCTGTGCCCTCTGCTGTGCAACCGGCTGGGTATTCCCTTTCTCGGGGCCAATCCGATCCTGCGCGGTCTGGGCGATGACAAACATCTGACCAAATTGGAAAGTCTGCAAAGAGGCGTAAGCACGTGTGATTGGGCGATCTATCGCGCTGGTGCTCCGATTGAAGAGGCAAAATGCCCCGCAGGCGAGCGTTTCGTTGTGAAGCCGAACAACAGTTCGGCCAGTTGGGGCCTTGGCGATGCAAGCGATTGGCAGGGCGTTAAACAGGCAGTGCTGGCGATCCATGCACAGGGTTATGACGCTATAGTCGAGCCATTCATGAAAGGCAGCGATGTCGAGGTTCCGGTTATCGAAATCGGCAACGCCCCTTTTATCATGCCGCCGATGTTGTTTCGTCAGGCCGACCCTGAACATCTGCGCACCCATGAAGAGAAGCGTGATCTGGTCGACCGTTCGCAAAAATACGAATTGGTGCCATTCGAAGCAGCAGACGCTTGGCCAAAAATTCGCGAAATGACCCTCAAATTGACCGAGATTTTCCGGCCCTTTGACTATGGCCGGTTTGAATTTCGCTATGACGAGTCCAGCGGGGAGGTGAACCTGCTGGAAGTCAATCTGCAATGCAATTTGTGGTCAAAAAAGGTCTATGGCCTGTCCGCCAATTTGCTCGGTTGGAGCCAGCTTGATCTGATTGAGACGATCGTTGCTCAATCGCTCACCCGGCATGGCCTGATGGACGCCCAATAACCGGCTAAATGCCGCCTTGCTTGGACCGTTATAGTTAGCCCAGTTTTCACGACGAACTTGCCGATTTGCCGGAGAAAAGCTAGCATCTGCCCCAGGTCCTCGCATCGCATAGGTGCGAGAGGAACAGAAAGCAGTTGTTATGGCGGAATATTCTCCGCCGGACGGAAAAAGTAAGGCTGGCAGAAGAAGGGGCGGCAAGTCCGGCAAAGTAGCCGATTTTCGCTACAAGCGTGCCCCGCAGCCAAAGGAAAACCGCAATGCCCGACCGGGCCAGCGTAGCCGTGGGCATAGCGTTAGTAGCAGTCAGGGCCAAAGCAAAGCCCAAGACTATGGTAGCGCGCGCAATTCCAACAGCAATTCCAATCCCATGCACGCCAAGCGGCGCGGGCCACATCCGCGCCAAGCCTATGCTGCGCTTGATCTGGGCACCAACAATTGCCGCCTTCTGATCGCGCGGCCATCGGGTCAAAATTTCACCGTTATTGATGCCTTTAGCCGAGTGGTGAAGCTGGGCGAGGATTTGGCCATGACCGGAAAGTTGAGCGATGCTGCGATGGATCGCACATTGGGCGCGCTCACCGTCTGCGCCGAGAAATTGCAGCGCCGCAATGTCCATCTGGCCCGCTCGGTCGCGACCGAGGCATGTCGGCGCGCATCAAACGGTCATGAATTCATCGAGCGGGTCCGGCGCGAGACCGGCATTGTCCTCGACATCATCAGCGCAGAGGAAGAGGCCCGACTGGCCGTGCTGGGTTGCCACATCTTGCTCGAGCAGGGCGAAGGTCCGGCGATCATTTTCGACATTGGCGGCGGATCGACCGAGCTGGTCCTGCTGGAGCCGGGCGGAAAAATCCCGCGCATTCTGGATTGGCAAAGTGTCCCTTGGGGGGTCGTCTCGCTGACCGATACGGTCGGCCGGGTGGAAGGCCCGGCAGACGAACGTGCGGCGCGTTATGCCAAAATGCGGCAGGTCGTTTCTGACAGTTTTGCCCCCTTTGCAGACCGGATCGCAGACAGTTCCTTGCACCCCGATATTCGCTTGCTCGGGACCAGTGGAACGGTGACCACGCTCGCCAGCCTACATCTGGAATTGCCTCATTATGACCGCAAGCAAGTGGACGGTTTGATCGTCCCCTCACAATCCATGCGCGACATCAGCAGTCGTCTGTCGACCCTGACCCCGGACGAACGCAGCGAAGTGCCCTGCATCGGCAAGGACCGGTCGGAATTGGTGGTGGCGGGCTGTGCCATCCTCGAGGCGATCCTCGATATTTGGCCAGCAGAACGGCTAGGCGTTGCCGATCGCGGCATTCGCGAGGGCATATTGCGCAGCCTGATGGCGGCCGATTTTGAAAGCGACCTCGAACGTAAGTCCAATCCCAAACACAAGCGAAAGCCATCATGAGCCGTTCTGGGCGCGATCCTGACCGCCGGGTCAAAAACACCAAGAAACGTAGCCAGTCGTCGATCAAATGGCTCGAGCGCCAGCTTAACGACCCCTATGTTAAGAAGGCCAAGGCCGATGGTTACCGCAGTCGCGCCGCCTATAAATTTCTGGAGCTCGACGAGAAGTTCGATCTGATTCGCGGCACCAAACGTGTGGTCGATCTGGGGATCGCGCCGGGCGGGTGGAGCCAAGTGTTACGTCAGAAAGCACCCAAAGCGGCCATTGTTGGTATCGACCTGCTGCCAACCGATCCAATTGAAGGTGTCACCATCTTTGAGATGGATTTCATGCATGACAAGGCACCGGCAATGCTTGAAGACGCGCTGGATGGTCCGCCCGATCTGGTTCTGTCAGACATGGCCGCAAACACGGTGGGGCATAAGCAAACCGACCATTTGCGCACCATGGGCTTGGTTGAAGCCGCCGCATGGTTTGCGATCGAGACGCTGGAGCCAAAGGGTGCCTTCGTTTCCAAAGTGCTGGCCGGTGGCACCGACACCGATCTGCTCACATTGCTCAAGAAACACTTCACCACTGTGAAGCATGCCAAGCCGCCCGCAAGCCGCAAGGGATCATCGGAATGGTATGTGGTTGCTCAGGGCTTTAAGGGCCGTGAACCAAGCTAGCGCGTTACTCGGCTGCCTCTGCCACAGCGCCTTCTTCGCCATCACCGCTCGCGGCAACGACTTCGACATATTCCGGCACTGGCAGGTTTGAACCGTTCTCGTTCATGTACATCGCCACGGCTGCGCGATCTTCAATCTTGCTGAGACCGGCAAAGCTCATCTTGGTCCCATTGGCATAGGCGCGCGGGCTCTTCAGCCATGCGTCCATTGCTTCCCAATCCCAAGTTCCGCCTTTTTCAACCAAAGCGCTGGAATAGGCGTATCCGGGGACATGATTGCCGATACCGGAACCCATCACCGCCCAAAGGTTGGGTCCAATGCCATTGGCACCGCCTTGTTCTACCGTGTGGCAAGCGGTGCATTTGGCAAACACTTGCGCGCCCTTGCTCGCATCAACACCTGGCATGTTCAGCGCCTGGGTCATCGTCATTTGAGCCGGACCGCCGCCACCTTCCTCGGCACCTTCGATAACATAACCCAACGTTTCGGGACGCTCTGGTTTGTCAGCGTGGAAGAACTTTCCACTTACAATTGAAAGCCCCAGGGCCATGATGCCTGCAAAGAGCACCCAGCCAGCAATGGTGTTAAAACGATCTTCCATGGTCAGATTGTGTCCGCGAATTGTCCAATGTGCAGTTGTCGGTCGCTCTAGTCTCGCCAAGCCAATGGCGCAAGAGTGATGGCCGCATCATTTGTTGCTTTTAACGCAACAGGCTTGCGGGCGAGCGCTTGCGCGGATAGCAGCCGATCCATGCGAAGCTTTCCTGCCCCTGCTTTGGCCATGGTTGAAACCATGCGAGCCTCCGCCGCCGATGCGCCCGATCGTGCAATCGCCTTTCAGGGCGCGCCCGGTGCCAATTCACACCGTGCCGCGATGGAGGCGATGCCAGAGGCTTTGCCCCTACCGTGTTTTAGCTTCGAAGATGCGCTGGAAAGCGTGAAGGCTGGCAAAGCCGGATGCGCCATCATCCCGATTGAAAATTCGCAACATGGCCGGGTCGCCGACATCCATTTTCTGCTGCCCGAAAGCGGGCTGGCGATTGTTGGCGAATATTTCATGCCGATCCACCATGCACTGATGAGCACCGGTGATGGACCCTTTCAGGCCGCCTACAGCCATCCGCAAGCATTGGGCCAATCGCGTTTCTTCCTGCGCGAGCGGAATATTGTGCCGCTAAGCTATGCCGATACGGCTGGGGCTGCGGCGCATGTCGCGGAAAAAGGCGATCCGACCATCGCCTCGATCTCCCCCCCCATTGCCGCCGAACTGTATGGCCTAAAGATCATCGAAGACAATGTGCAAGATAGCTCGGACAATATGACCCGTTTCGTTATTCTTGCTCCAGAGCCTGCCGATCCGGCCTCATTGGAAGGCGCCGAAGCGGTCACCACCTTCGTCTTCGAGGTGAAGAACATTCCCGCCGCGCTGTATAAAGCGATGGGCGGCTTTGCCACCAATGGCGTCAATATGACCAAGCTGGAGAGTTATCAGCGGGGCGCAAGCTTCTCTGCATCGATGTTTTATGCCGACATTATCGGCGCACCCGGCGATCCCGCGGTTGACCGGGCGTTGGAAGAACTCGCCTTCCATAGCAAAGAATTGAGAATTCTTGGCACATATCGCCAAGCCCGCGCGCGGGGTTAGTTGACGGGTGCTGGGTTAATTCATGATCACAGCCAGTAACTAGCGGTTGCGCAAGGGCGTGGCCCATGCCACCAATCCTTTTGTGACTGTCCCAATGCAGATCGATACCGCGCCTCAAGCAGATGAAGGCGGTGCTGAAGCCGGGGGTCAAGCGTCCAACGCATGGGCGGAAATGCGCGCCGAGAGCGACATCCAATTCACACCGGTTGATGTGCCACCCCGCAATACGGAGCCGCCCGAATGGCTGCGGCAACTGAGTGAGTGGTTGGGCGAAGTCTTTGACCCGGTGGCGCGCGCACTTGCTAACTCTTGGCCAGTACTCAAATGGGTCTTGCTCGCGCTCGCCATCGCAGCATTGCTGTATATCATCTATCGGATTGTCGAACCCTTGCTAAGTCTGCGCCCAAGCGAGGAGGAAGAGGAATATATTTGGCAAATTGATCAGGCCGAAGCGCTGGCTTTGCTGGAAGATGCCGACAAACTGGCCGCTAATGGAAAATATGACGCGGCGACGCATCTGTTGCTCCAACGCAGCATTGCCCAGATCGCTCAGGCCAAGCCTGATCTAGTAGAGCCATCGAGCACTGCACGAGAGCTAGCCGCGTTGCCTGCTCTGCCAGACAATGCCCGCACCGCCTTTGGCACCATTGCCGAACGGGTGGAACGCAGCCTGTTTGCCTTGCGGGCGCTGAACCAGACCGATTGGGAAGAGGCCCGCGCTGCCTATGCCGATTTTGCGCTAGAGCGGATCGATGGCAGGATCTTGGATCGGACCGCGAGTAACGCCGCCAATCGGCCCGCACAGCTGAGCGGGACAGCCTCTTGACCTCAGCCAGCCGTACCCCCTTCAACCCACGCGTCATTCTGGCGGTGATCTTGGTCGGGTTCCTCGCTTTTCTGGCGCTGCTCTATTTCATCGGGGCTGGCGACACGGGTGATCGCGACAAAAATGGTCAGGCCCATGCGGCATCGCCCGGCCTCAATGGATTTGCCGGCCTCGCCCGCTATCTTGAGCTGGACGGTTATGAGGTTGAGCTATCCCGCTCTCCATCCGGCTTGGACACGTACAATATTCTGGTGCTGACCCCGCCGCTCAATACTGATGCGGACGAGTTCGCCGCACTGCTTGAAAAACGGCAAGGCCAAGGGCCAACCATAGTCGTCCTGCCCAAATGGTTTGCGACCGGCTTTCCCCAGAATATGCCCGATGAGATTGAGGATCAGGTCGAGGACGGTTGGGTTCGGCTGTTGGCTGTTCGATCATCTGCATGGACCTCTGACCTGCCAGCGCCTTACACCATCGAGGTCGAGCAAGAGCCAAGTCTATCCGGCGATGGTGATGCTGATGACGCCATTGAGGTGAACCCGTTCGAAGCCTTAACCGGAGCAGCCCAAGGCCCCGGCAAGAATTGGACCGGCTTTGGCGTAACCGGACAATTGCCCGACGAGCGGCAATTGTGGGTAGCGGACAGCGATGTCTATGCCGAGATGCTCGTTGATGAAGCCGGCCAAGCGCTGGTGGTCGAGATTATGGGCGAGCAGGACAGCGATTTTTACAACAACGCCTATCCCGTCCTGTTCGTGGTGGAGCCAGACCTGCTCAACAATTATGGGCTGGCGAACGAAGCCAATGCGCGGCTCGCCAGTGAGATTTTCATGACGGCCGGCTATGACGAACGCATGCCGGTCGTGTTCGACCTGACCCTGAACGGATTGGGCGGGACCACAAATTTGCTCACCCTAGCCTTTCGTCCACCCTTCCTAGCCGCGACATTGTGCCTGATCCTCGCCCTCATAATTATCGGATGGCGAGCGTTTCGCCGCTTTGGCCCGCCGATTGCGGAACGGCCTGCGATTGACTTCGGCAAGCAGCGGTTGGTCACCAATGGGTCGGGCCTGATCCTGCGGGCCAAACGCACCCGCTTGCTGGCCGAGCCCTATGCTGCGCTCAGCGCGCGCCGGATTCAGCGAACGCTGGGCCTGCTCCACCATGATAGAGAGACTTTGGACCAGGCCATTGCGGCCCGTTTGCCAGAAGACCCCGGATTTACCCACCGCGCGACGGCCCTTGCCGATGCATCGCGCCCGATTGAAATTTTGCGCGCCGCCCGCGCGCTTCACGAGCTTGAGAGGACCTTGAAAGCATGAGCATGACACTGGACCAATTGCGCGAACTGGCTGACGCCATCCGCGGTGAAGTGGGCAAAGCAATCGTCGGGCAAGACGATATGATCGAGCAGATGCTGGTCGCCATGGTCAGCGAAGGCCATGTGCTGCTCGAAGGCCCGCCGGGAACGGCCAAGACCTTCCTTGCCCAAAGTTTCGCCACCGCATTGGGGTTGGACTTTGGCCGCATCCAATTCACGCCCGACCTTCTGCCCGGCGATATTCTGGGATCGAACCTGTTTAACTTTCAAACCAGTCAGTTCACCCTGACCCGCGGGCCGATTTTCTGCGAATTGCTGCTGGCTGACGAGATCAACCGCACCCCGCCCAAAACGCAAGCTGCACTGCTCGAGGCGATGCAGGAACGCCGTGTCACGTTGGATGGGGAAACCCACGCTCTGGCCGAACGCTTCATGGTGGTCGCGACCCAAAACCCGATCGAGAACCAGGGGGTCTATCCTCTGCCAGAAGCGCAATTGGATCGCTTCTTGTTTAAGCTGTTGGTGCCCTATCCCGAGGAAAGCGAAGAGGCGGCCATCGTCGCCCGTTATGGCAAGCGCCAAGGGCCACCGCGACCGGCAGATCTGGGCGTCACAGCTGTGGCCGATGCGGCGAAACTGGTGGCAGCCAGCAAAGCCGCTGAGCAGGTCACTGTGGCCGAAGAAATTGTCGAATATGTCGTGCGACTGGTTCGTGCGACCAGGGACCATGCCGAATTGTCGGTCGGTGCCAGCCCCCGCGCTGCGGTAATGCTGGCCAATGCGTCCCGCGCCCGCGCCGCGTTGCATGGCCGCAATTATGCCATTCCCGATGATGTGAAGGCGCTGGCCGTGCCGGTTCTGCGCCACCGCCTCGCGCTTAGCCCGGCAGCCGAGATTGAGGGCCGCGAAGTTGAGGAATTGGTGGCTGAACTGATCGAGAGCACGGAGGCACCGCGCTAAGCCGATGCGGCTAAAGCTGCCTCCCTTGCCTATTGTACCGACCGCGCGCGCAGCATGGCTGACCGCGCTGGCCGCGCCTGTGGCCCTGGTGATTGCAGCGGTTTCGCCTGCGCTGTGGATCATTGCGCCGATTGCCGCAGCGGCCTTCATCGCTTTGGTGGTGATAGACGCCCTCGTCGCAGGCGGGGTCAATCAATGGCGGGTCACTGCGCCAGCAGACACCGAGGTTGGCCGGGCGACAAGGTTGGAAGTTTCCGCCCAATTCGCCAGTCGGTCAGCCAGCAATGCTCGTGCGGCGCTGGAATTCGACCCGCGCCTTGATCCCGATGGACGCGTGACCATTGCCGTCGATCACTCGCCCGAAATTGGCCCAAAGGAAGCAAGGTGGCATGAAGGCTCCACCGACGTGTTTCCCGAAAGACGTGGCACTGCGGATATCAGCCGGGCATGGCTGCGCTGGACCGGGCCGATGGGACTGGGTTCGCGGCAGGAAGAGCGCATTTTGGAAGATCAGATTCGCATCTGGCCCGACCTCTCGCCAGTGCGCTCTCGCGAATTGCAAACTTTCCTGCGCGATGCTCAATTTGGCCTGATCGCTCGGCGCATTCGCGGCGAAGGCACCCAGTTTGAAGCTCTGAGCGAATATGAGGCAGGCATGGATCGCCGCCGGATCGATTGGAAGGCGAGCGCTCGGCACATGAGCCTTTACGCCCGCGAAAACGAAAGCGAGCGCAACAACCAGATCGTCTTCGCCTTTGATTGCGGACAGACCATGTGCGAGCCGGTGGACGGACTGCCGCGCATCGACCGCGCCGTATCGGCGGCACTCACCGCCGCCTATGTCGCGCTAAAGAGCGGGGACCGGGTGTCGCTGTTCGGCTTTGCCCAAAAGCCCGAAGTCATCACTCCATTTGTAAATGACGCCCGCGCCTTTTCGCGACTACAAAGCGCGGCGGCTGGCCTCGATTATCACAATGCGGAGCCCAATTTCACCCTCGCGTTGGCCACACTCACGGCCAAATTGCAGCGCCGCTCTCTCATCATCCTGTTTTCTGATTTCACCGATCCGACCGCCGCCGAAATGATGGTCGAAAGCATCGGCCGCTTGGTCGATCGCCATCTGGTGCTGTTCGTCACCATCGCCGATAGCGAGTTGGAAGACTTTATCGAAGAAGAACCCGGCGATCTGGACACTCTGGCCCGCAGCGTAACCGCCGATGCATTGGCCCGCCAGCGCGCCTTGGTTCTGGAACGTTTGCGGCAATTGGGTGTCGATGTAATCGAGGCCCCTTGGGACAAAATCGGCTATCGCTTGATCGACCGCTATTTTGAAATCAAGCGCAGCGAGGCCATCGGATGAAGGCGCCCAAGGTAAGCAAATGGTTTGGCCGGGGCGAGGTGAGCGCGCCGCCGGATATTGAGAGCGCGGCGCTGCGTTCTGACCGTTTCCGGTTGGAGCGCGAAGGCGATTGGACGCGGCTGGAGAACATTCTCAAGCGGATGGAAGGCGGCAGTCTGCGCCGGGTGGGTGATGATGATCTGCTCGCTCTGCCCGCGCTCTATCGCACCGCTGCCTCCAGCCTGTCGGTGGCGCGCGAGACTTCGCTGGATGCGGCAACGCTGCGCTATCTTGAATCTTTGGTCCAGCGCGCATGGTTTCAGGTCTATGGCCCGCGCCAAGGCCTGTTCGCATGGCTGCGCGGCTTTCTGCTGGGCGGTTGGAGCCGATCCGTGCGGGAGATATGGCTCGACATCTGCATCGCATTGGCGGTGATGGTGGCAGGCACAATCGTTGGCTGGCTGCTCGTCGCACAGGATCGTGAATGGTATTACCGCCTTGTCCCCTCGCAATTCACCGACAGCCGGGTGCCCGGTGCCACGCGCGAGCAATTGATGGAGAGTTTGGCGACCCATGATGATGCTGGAGGCTTAGCAATCTTCGCGGCATCTTTGTTCAGCAACAATGCGGGCGTCGCTATACTAGCCTTCGCATTGGGTTTTGCCTTTGGCATCCCATCGCTGCTGCTGCTGATCCACAATATGGCTGTGCTGGGCGCGATGATGTGGCTGTTCGCGGGACAAGGGCTGGAGCTGGAATTTGCCGCATGGCTCAGCGTTCATGGCACCACCGAGATTTTCGCAATATTGCTGGCTGGTGCGGCTGGCATGCACATTGGCCGATCGATGGCCTTTCCCGGCAATCGCTCGATTATGACGGCGGCGGCGGAAAGCGGCAAACGCGGCGCAATGGTGATGACCGGCGTGGTTCTAATGATGGTCGTTGCCGCCATATTGGAAGCATTTCCGCGCCAATTGGTCGGCGGAACGTCTGATCGATTGCTGATCGGGGGCACATTCTTGGTGCTGTGGATCGCCTATTTCTTTGCCTATCGACCCGCCAGAACAGAAGGTGCGGGATGAGCGCCGCAGCCGCCATGGAGAAGCGCCGCCGCACAATGGTGACGCCAGAGGGCATTGCTCTGCCGATAACGGTCGGATCTCGTGGCGCGCGCATCGGGGCATTGGTGCTCGACTTCACCTTTCTCTACTTCGGCATGTTGGCCTTCGTCTTAATTCTGATGCTGCTGCTAGGGAGCTTGTTCACCACCATTCTCGATGGTCTGGAGGATCAGGTCGCCGGCGTCGGTGAATTCTTCGTCGTGATATTTATCTTGTTCCTGTTTGTGGCGCGATATGGCTATTTCCTGAGTATGGAATTGGGCCCTCGCGGGGCCACTTGGGGCAAGCGCATCGTAGGCCTGAGGGTAGCCGCGCGCGACGGAGGCAGGTTGACCGCAGAAGCCGTCATCGCTCGAAATTTGATCCGCGATATCGAGCTGTTTTTGCCGCTCGCTTTCGTGTTGGCGGCCAGCGAAGGGCAGATGGGAAGCGCAGGCTTAGCAGGCGCGATCTGGTTCACCATTTTCATGGCTTTCCCCTTCTTCAACAAGGATGCGATGCGCGCTGGAGATGTGATCGCGGGCACTTGGGTGGTCGAAGCACCGCGCACAAAGCGGGCCGACACCATGTCCACGCAAGGCGCGGCCAGCGGCACCAGCGGGGTGACCGGGGCGAAATACGAATTCGGCGATGAAGAGCTGGCGGTCTATGGCGAACACGAGCTGCAAACGCTCGAACGACTGCTGCGCAATAATCAGGACGATGCTCTGTTGTCGGTGCATGCGACCATTTGCGGCAAGATCGGTTGGGCGCCGGGAGCAGGCGATGAACGCGCCTTTTTGGAAGCATTCTACGCGCAGTTGCGCGCCAAATTGGAAGGCGACATGCGGTTCGGCAAGCGCAAGAAGGACAAATTTTCGTGAGCGGCACATTTCACATTGCACCCGATGATCTCACCTCAGCTGACGTGCTGGAACTGCTGCAATTGCATCTCGATGAAATGCATCAATGGTCCCCTGCCTGCAAAGTGCATTCCCTACCGGCCGAGCAATTGCGCGAACCTGATGTGACCTTCTTTGCTGCCCGCGATGGTGATGCTCTGGCAGCTGTTGGCGCGATCAAGCAATTGGACGGGACGCGCGGAGAATTAAAAGCGATGCGTGCCGATCCGGCCTTTCGCGGCAAGGGTGCTGGCGAGGCGATATTGCTGCATTTGATGGCAGAAGCGCGGCGGCGCAATTACACATGGTTGGGTTTGGAGACAGGGCGCACTGCCCCGTTCGAGCCAGCCGTCAGGCTCTACCAAAAACACGGCTTTGCAGAATGCGAAGCGTTTGCCGATTACGAATCGGACGAATTTAGCCAGTGCATGGGGCTCTCACTCTAAGGAGCGCTTTAGAGGCTGCGTTCTATTGCGAGTTCAATTCATCCGCAAAGATCGCTACCTCGTTCATACCGGCACTGGTGGCACGACCGCGATACATTCCGCTCGTGTTGAAGCTGAAAATTGCATGACCATCGGGGGTCACCAGGATCACCCCGCCATCGCCGCCCAGATCAGCGACTTCGGCCATCACGGCATCGGCCACGTCCTGTCGGTAACCCATTCCATTGAGCCACTCGACATGTTCCGGATTGCCGCCGCTTTCGAACATTGCCTTTGCCTTGATCATTCGCAGCCGAGAGCAAATTTCCTGCGCGACCCCGACGCGGATGAAGAATTCACCCCAGCCAGTCGCGGAAACAGCGCAGCTGCGATTGTCGGCATAGGTGCCCGCGCCGATCACTGGCGCATCGCCAATCCGGCCCCAACGTTTGCCCGTCATCCCGCCGGTTGAAGTTCCCGCCGCCAGATTGCCATGTTGATCGAGCGCAACAGCGCCCACCGTGCCAAATTTCAAATCCACATCGAGCGCAGACAGCTTCTCAGCCTTCATCCGCTCCAAAGATTTGCGGCGGCGTTCGGTGGCAAACCATTCTGGCGGGGCGGTTTCAATCTGCTGCTCGGCGCCGAATTGCTCTGCCCCTGCGCCCATCAGGAAGACATGTGGGCTGTCGGTGCGCACTTTATCAGCAAGCAGGATCGGGTTCTTGATCGTGGTGACGCCTGTCACCGCACCGGCGCTGCGATCACGGCCATCCATGATCGATGCATCCAGCTCGTTGCGCTCGTCCCATGTGAATACTGCCCCGCGTCCGGCATTGAACAGCGGATCGTCCTCTAACGGTATAATGGCCGCTTTCACTGCGTCCATCGCGCTGCCGCCATTGGCCAGCACAGTCTTTCCAGCATCCAATGCGTTTTGCAGCGCCGCCTCATATTTGGCGCGTCGTTCTGGCGTCATTGCGTCGGGATCAAGGGTTCCAGCACCGCCATGGATTGCGATGGACCAAACCGGCTCTTCCACCTGGTGAGCATTTGCCTGAACCGAGAAAGCGAGCAATGCCGACATAGCGGTGATGATGATAGTTTTCATAGCTTGTGAAGCTAACCCAATCATGCGCATGATACCAGCCAAGCAAATCACCGACATGGAGAGCAGAATATGGCCGCGTTTGGAGCAACATCTACGGCAGACGAGGTTCTGGCCGGGCATGATCTTTCCGGCAAAACGGTGTTCGTAACCGGCGGTGCATCCGGCATCGGGCAAGAGGCCGCCCGGGCGATGGCAGCCAAAGGCGCGCATGTGGTTATTGCAGCGCGCAATCAGGCGAAGCTAGATGAAGCTCTTGCCGCGATCAAAGCCGATACGGGCAGCACGACGGTAGAGGCACTATTGCTCGATCTGGCGTCGCTCGACAGTGTGCGCGCATGTGCTGATCAAGCCAATGAGCGGCTCGACAAGATTGATCTGCTGATCAACAATGCAGGTGTAATGGCCTGCCCATTGCAGAAAACCGCCGACGGGTTTGAGATGCAATTTGGGACAAATCACCTGGGCCATTTCTTGCTCACCAGCAGGTTGATGCCGCTGATTGAGAAGGGAGCGAACAAGCGGATCGTGAACCTTTCCAGCCGCGCCCACCATATCGCGCCAACCAATCTGGAAGACCCCAATTTTGAAAGCGCAGCCTACGATCCGTGGCTCAGCTATGGCCAGTCAAAGACCGCCAATGTGCTGTTTTCGGTCGCACTAGAGGAACGCTACGCTGATCGCGGCATCCACGCCTATGCCGTTCACCCGGGCGGGATCGCCACCAATCTGGGTCGGCATCTGTCCGAAGAACAAGCCGCTGCATTGGTTGAGCGGGTGCAGACTAGCGATCCCGATTTTGCGTGGAAATCGATTGAGCAAGGCGCGGCGACCAGCTGCTTTGCTGCGACCGCGCCCGAATTGGAAGGCAAAGGCGGCGTCTATTGCGAGGATTGCCATGTCGCCCCAGTGGATGAGGTATCGGCAAAAAGCGGCGTGCGACGCTATGCGCTGGACAAGACAAGCGCAGAAAAATTGTGGAGCCTGTCCGAAGATTTGGTCGGCGAGGCGTTCGGTTCCTAACTCGCTATTCAGCGAGGAATGCGCCGAACAAATCCAGCGTGTCTTTGGATTCGCGCGATGGGGTTACCAGCATGAACACATGCGGTGCACCGGCATATTCGTAAAGCTTTGCATCCACCCCAGCATTGCACAATTTCATAGTAAAACTGCGCGAATCGATGATGAACAGATCATGCTGACCGGTCCAAATTCGGGTTGGCGGAAGCTGGGATAGCGCTTCGTCCGAGGCATAAAGCGGGCTGCATTCTGGACCCTTGGGGTCACGATCCCCCGCCCACAGTTTACCCAGCGTGGCGACCGCACCGATTTTCAACATAATGTCATGCGGTTCAACCGCTTGCATCGCTTCATCCTGCATAGTCGCATCCAGCCACGGCGCAAACAGGGCCAGCTTGCCCGGCTTGGGTCCGCCATTTGCCGCTTGGCGCATGGCTAGGCTCAACGCCATATGACCTCCGGCACTGTCACCGTTCAGAATGATCTTGGCCGGATCGTGTTCGGACGCCAATTTGGCAAAGGCTTCATCAGCAACCGCATCTTGGGCCGAATATGTGGATTCAGGCACCAGATCGTACATCGGAACCGAAATGCTCATTCGAAACCGTTCCACCATTGCCCCCAACATTGGCCAATGTTCCTTTGCCAAGGGCAAGACGAAACCTCCTCCGTGGAAATAGAGCATATGCCATTCGCCTGGTCCCGATTTGGGATGCAGAGTGACGATTTTCTGCCCTGCGGCCTGCCAATGTTCGACCTGAAATTTGCGTTCAAAACTTGCGGGAACAGGTGCATCTAGCGGCAATTCGCGATCGGTCAGAAAGCCAGCGACCTCGTCCGCAGACTGCGGAAAAATCGCTGTCTGCTTTGTGATGAACCACTTAGCCAACCGTATGATTACGCTCGGCTTTGCGCTGCGCAATTGAATAGCAACTGTGTTCGGCATCATGTTCCTCCGTCGCCAGTCAGACAGAGCGCCAGAGGAATAAAGTCAAGCGTTGAGACCGACGATCAAGCTTTCTTGCAGCCATTGCCCCAGCATCGCACCAGCAGCCATGGCCGCTTCTTGTAGGGCCTGTTCGTCTGCATCTGCACCGGCGAGCATCACGCAAATTTCGGCATAAGTCATGCCGGTTCGAGCCGCATTGAGCGCCTGTACATTGGCGGCATCGACCATCAGGAAAGTTGGCCGTTCGCCTTCGCGCCAGACGATGCAACCGCGCGGTATCTCTAATGCAGTGGGCGGTCGTTCGAATGGCGTTGAGCCGAGCGCCTGCCACATGGCGTGCAAATCATGTTCAAGCGTCCGGGCAGCAATGCCGGGCACGAATTCCAAAGTCAGTGCGGCCCAATCCTCGTCGCCAAATTCAGCGGTGGCTTGGGCAAAGCTTTCGGGCGTTAAGGGCGTGGCTTCGGCGGCTCTGGAAGCCCCCAACATCGCCCATTCCAACCATGCCAACTCGGCCACTGCGCGATCATCGGGAAACAATTGCAGGCAAGTGGTCTCAAATCCGGCTCCGACATCATCGATGGTCCAACCGGCAGGAGGGTGGGCAATCACATGATGGATTGCTGCTCGCTGAAACGCGCCGTCGACAACCCCCTGATCAAGCCATTTCTGGGTCTGCTCATAGGTGCTGCTTATCGCCTCAACCACGGCGGAGCGGTAGTTTTGGCGATAGACGTCCATTCCGGCTGCCAGCCGCGCATTTTGATCTGCTGGCCAATCGGCGGGTGCAGGCGCATCATCATCCAGCACTTGCGCCATAAACCCTTGTTGCGCCAGCAACAGCTGCTCGCTGGCGGTCATGCTGAGGCTCCAGCAAGCGCCTCATCCGAGAACGAACGCGCTTGCTCCAACTCGGCCAGTAAGTCCCCAAGAGGCGGAATCTTATCATCGCGTTCGATCATGGTCGCGACCGGATGAGTAATCATCTGACGAGCCTTGGCATATAATGCCCAGACCTCGTCACAGACTGCGCGGTCATGCGTATCAATGATGAAATCGCCGCGTTCACCGCGCGGAGTGTGTCCGGCCAGATGAATTTGGCGCACCCGATCGAGCGGCAATCCGGCCAGATAGTCATCCGCCGCAAATCCATGGTTTTGCGCGCTGACATAGATGTTGTTCACATCGAGCAGCAGATAACACCCCGTGCGCCGCGTCATCTCCGACAGGAATTCCCACTCGGTCAGTTCGTCTTGCGGGAAAGTCACATAACTCGACGGGTTTTCGAACAGCATCGGCCGGCCAAGATGGCTCTGTGCTCGGTCAATATTGGCGCACACCACATCCAGCGCATCGCGCGTCAGCGGCAGCGGCAGCAGATCATGGCTGTTATGTGCGCTGGTCCGGGTCCAACACAGATGATCGGATACCCATAAGGGTGCAATCCGTTGTTCCAGCCGCTTCAGCGCGTCCAAATAATCGCTGTCCAATCCTTGGGCAGAACCGATTGACATCGACACGCCATGGATAATGATCGGGTGCTTGGCCCGCACGTCTTCCAACACGCGCAATGCTTTCCCGCCATCGACCATGTAATTTTCCGAGATCACTTCAAGAAAATCGACCGGCTGCTGCCCTTCGATAAAGTCGGAATAATGCGTCTTGCGCAGACCAAGGCCAAAGCCGCCAAAGGGGGTGATTGAAGTCATCGGGAAATCCCTATCACTGAATCTGACCAGTAGGAATGATCAAGGTGCGGCCCGGCAATGCTTGGAGGTCAGGGATGCATCAACCGGGCCGCTAACCAAACCCTGATGGTACCAGGATCGGCTATCTCGATCCCAGGCTGCGACGGGTGATCTGATTGGGCGTGGCTGCAATTGGCATCCTTCCACACCGGCGCTGATCAAGCCGGAGAAGCGAAGAATTTGACCATGCCCGCAAAATGCACTCTATCATCGCGCGAGGGACAATGAGGTGTTCGGCGACCGGCCTCAATCCGTTACACTTAGAAGAAATTACGGAAAATTTTTCTGGCATGTAACGATCTTGGGCAGAGGCGCGAACTACCTGGCAGTCAGGCAATTCCGCCCGACGCCAAGTGTTAATTCGCAAATTCTGCAACGGAGAATCCCCCATGAAGACCCAATCCATCGCAGCCATCGCCGGCCTCGCCCTTACCGCCGCCGTATCGGCAACGATCACCGCCGCTCCTGCCGCTGCGCAAAAGCCAGCCATGGAAAAATGTTACGGCGTTGCAAAAGCGGGCAAGAATGATTGCGCCGCGGGTCCGGGCACCAGCTGTGCCGGCACATCGACCAGCGATTACCAAGGCAATGCATGGAAGCTCGTCAAGAAGGGCACATGCACCACGATTTCAACGCCAAAAGGCAAGGGTTCCTTGTCCGCAATCAAGCGGTAAACAGACTTTTCAGACCATTGGAGGTTAGTGATGAGCAGTGTGATTTCTTTATACGATAGGTTGGTGGGCTTTGCCTCCAACCGCTGGATCGAAGGGCTCGCACTGCTCTTCACCCGCATTGCGCTCGCCGGAATTTTCTGGCGGTCGTATAAGACGAAAGTGGAGGACGGCACATGGCTGCAGATCAGCGATGTCCAATACTTCCTGTTCGAGAATGAATTTTCTGGACTGCCGATCCCGTCCGATATCGCTGTACCCATGGCGACCTATGCAGAGTTTCTTTTCCCGATCCTGCTGGTTGTCGGTCTGGCCACACGCTTTTCGGCGGCAGCTTTGATGGTGATGGCGCTGGTCATCCAATTCTTTGTCTTCCCAACCATGGATCACTTCTTTGGCTGGGCAATCATGCCGCTGGCCATGGGTGCCATCCTGATTGTTCGCGGAGGCGGGGTGTTCTCTTTCGATGCGCTGTTCGCGAAGGCTACTGCCAAGTGATCGCAGACGAAGCCACTCTCGCCCGCCTTATGGTGACAGCACAAAAGGGCGATAAATCAGCCTATAATGTGCTGCTGTCAGAGGCGGGGCTGTGGCTGGAGCGTTATTTCCGCAGACGTGTTCCTCCCCATCAGTTGGACGACCTTGTCCAAGACGTGATGCTGGCGCTGCATAACAAACGCGCCACCTATGATCCGGATCGGCCGTTCCTGCCATGGCTCGCAGCGATTGCGCGCTATCGCTGGGTCGATCATTTGCGCAAAGTCTACAAGCACGAGAGTGACTTGTTGGAAGACAATGACGCGATTGAAGAAAGCGACGAGGAGGCCATCGCAGCGCGCGTCAGCCTGGAACGTCTATTTGTTCATTTGCCCAAGAAACAAGCCGAAGCGATCGAATTGGTCAAAATCGAAGGCCACTCGATCCGCGAAACTGCCGAGCGTACCGGCCAAAGCGAAAGCGCGGTCAAAGTGAATATCCATCGCGGACTTAAAAAGCTGTCCGCGCTCGTCGAGAAAGCAGAATAGTAATGAGTACCTCAAGAGAGAATATGATCGCCAATTTGACGCAGGATTTGGCTCCGGTGCGCGCTTACAGTGCGCGCGATGGTGCTGCGCTGCTGGCGATTGCAGGAGGGCTGACCGTGGTTGGCGTTCTTCTGATCGACGGATTTTGGCATGGCGTTGCCAATGGCGAGGCGAGTGCCTTTTTCTGGGTCACCAATGGCGTTTTGGCATTGTTAGGACTGGCTTCGTCCGCAGCGGTTATTTCAATGGCCAGCCCGCGCGTCGGCAGCCGGTCCGATGCTCCGCTGTGGCTGGGTGCCATGTTGGCCATATTGCCTATCGTGGCAGTGCTCAGCGTGGTTCGGCACCAGCACGGGATCGAAGCGATCGCCGAGGATATGTATGGCACCTATTGTCTTAGCCATGCCCTGTTTTCCAGCGTGCTAATGTTTGCCAGCCTGACTTTCTGGCTACGCCGCGGCGCGCCGGTTTCGGTCAACAATGCTGGCTGGCTGACAGGTATTGCCGCCGGTGCATTGGGCGCGGTCGCCTATGGCATGTCGTGCAGCATGGATTCGGTTTCTCACCTTGGGGTCTGGCATGTTGCGCCCGTGATTATCGCGGCAATTGCGGGCCGCTTGATCGTACCGTCACTTGTCCGCTGGTAACCCACCGACAATAAATTGAGTGCAAGACGGCGGTCAGACACGAACTGGCCGCCGTTTTTGTGTCTGTCATTGCTCCTTCATGGGCGCATGGCTATATGTCTCAGCATGTCCTCTATAAGACCTTGGCGCGACATCGAACGTCGCCAGTGCCGCCAGATCATGGTGGGTGATGTGCCCGTGGGCGGCGATGCGCCGATCACTGTGCAAACCATGACCAACACTCCGACCGAAGATGCGGTGGCGACAATCGATCAGATCCGCCGCTGCGAAGAGGCTGGCGCGGACATTATCCGCGTTTCTTGCCCGACCGAGGAAGCAACCGCCGCCTTTGGAAAAATCACCAAGGCCGCCCGTGTGCCGATCGTGGCCGACATCCATTTTCACTACAAACGGGCATTGGAAGCCGCCGATGCAGGTGCGGCTTGTCTGCGGATCAATCCTGGCAATATCGGTTCGTCAGAGCGTGTTGCCGAAGTGGTCCGCGCCGCCAAGGCCAATGGTTGCGCGATCCGTATCGGCGTCAACGCAGGCAGTCTGGAGAAGGACCTGCTGGAAAAATATGGTGAGCCATGCCCAGAGGCCCTGATTGAAAGCGCGCTCGACCATATCAAGCTGCTGCAAGATCACGACTTCCACGAATATAAGGTCGCGGTGAAGGCATCGGACGTTTTCCTGGCCGTGGCGGCTTATCACGGGCTGGCCGAAACAGTCGATTGCCCGCTCCATCTCGGCATTACCGAGGCGGGCGGATTGATCGGCGGCACGGTCAAAAGCTCGATCGGTATGGGATCGTTGCTGTGGGCCGGAATTGGCGACACGATCCGCGTATCCTTGTCGGCTGAGCCAGAGCAAGAAGTTCGCGTCGGCTATGAAATGCTCAAAGCGCTGGGCCTCAGAACACGCGGCGTTCGGGTGGTCTCTTGCCCCAGTTGTTCACGCCAAGGTTTTGACGTGATCCGCACGGTAGAGGCGTTGGAAAAACGGCTCGAACATATCAAAACGCCCATGTCGTTGTCGGTCCTTGGCTGCGTTGTAAACGGCCCCGGCGAAGCGCGCGAGACCGATATTGGCATCACCGGAGGCGGAAACGGTAAACACATGGTCTATCTGTCCGGCGTGACCGACCACCATGTGCAATCTGACGACATGCTCGACCACATTGTGAAACTGGTCGAGGATAAAGCGGCCAAGATTGATGCTGGCGACGAAATGGCGTTTGACCCACATGCGCTCCCTCATGCTGCGGCTGCGGAGTAGCGCCAACCACTTTGCTCCACGTTGTTCATCACGCTGATTACATGGCGCCGCGACCGACGCGCGGAACCTTCAAATTCGACAAATATTATCTCGTCATGGAGGCGCTGAGGGAGTTGGGGCAAAGCTCTGGCGATCCGATCACCGAACATGCGCCCGAGCCTTGTCCGCGCGAGTGGTTGGAGGCGGTGCATTGCCCCAACTATGTTGAGCAAGTCCTCACCCAGACCGTGCCGCGCGACAAAGAACGCCGCATCGGCTTTCCAGTCACCGCCGCCATCGCCAGCCGCGTCCGCCACACCAATGGAGGAACATGGCTCGCCGCAAATCTGGCCAAACGTCATGGCTATGCCGCCAATTCTGCCGCGGGCAGCCACCATGCCTTGCACGACACTGGCGCGGGATATTGCGTGTTCAATGATCTGGCTGTGGCCAGCAATAGGCTGATTGCAGAGGGAGATGCAGCGCGCATTCTTATCGTTGATCTGGATGTGCATCAGGGCGATGGCACCGCCAGCCTGACCGCGATGCGCGAAGACATCTTCACCCTGTCGATCCATGCGGAGAAGAATTTCCCGGCGCGCAAGGCTCGCTCAAACCTCGATGTTGGATTGGCCGACAATACCGATGACGAGGGTTATTTGGCCGAACTGGCCCAGCATTTGCCCGCCACAATAGACAGCTTTGCCCCCGATCTTGTGCTGTATCAGGCGGGCGTTGATCCGCATGTTGCTGACAATTTGGGGCGGCTATCGCTTAGCGATGACGGTTTGATCGCCCGCGACCAATATGTGGTCGGTCAAGTGCGACAGCGCGGCATCCCGATCGCCTCTGCCTTGGGCGGAGGGTACGGCGATGACCAGCGCGAAGTAGGCGAGCGTCACGCGCGCTCCATGCTGGCAATGGCGCAGGAAAATCGGCGCTGGCCCGTCCCCAATCTCTAGGCTAACACCCGCATTGGTTGCGCGATTGTGTATGATCAGGAGTAAGCATAGTGGCTGATTTCGAAACGGATTATCTGATTGTCGGAGCGGGCGCGGTAGGCATGGCCTTTGCCGACACTTTGATGGACGAAGATCCAGATTGCCATATCACCATCGTCGATAAACACGCCAAGCCGGGCGGGCATTGGAACGATGCCTATTCCTTCGTTACTCTGCATCAGCCAAGCGCGACCTACGGCGTCAATTCGATGGAAATGTGCCCCGACCGGGTGGACGAACATGGGCACAATGCCGGGATGTACCCGCTGGCCAAGCACTCGGAAATTTTGGCCTATTACAGCACTTTGATGTCCGAGCGGATGATCCCAAGCGGGCGTGTATCCCATCATCCATTGACCGAATATCGCAGCGGCGAAGGCAAAGACCACACAGTGCGTGGCATATTGTCGGGCGAGGACAGCACCGTCCATGTGCGCCGCAAATTGGTGGATGCGACGTGGTTCCAAACCTCTGTCCCGTCAACCCACACACCCGGTTTCGACAATGCCGAGGGAACCCGCTTCGCCATTCCGGGTGACCTTCCGCAATTGTGGATGCAAGCGGACGATCTGCCCGACCATTATGTGATTATCGGCGCGGGTAAGACCGCAATGGACAGCGCCGTATGGCTGCTGGAATCCGGGGTATCGCCGGACAAAATAGGCTGGGTCCGTCCGCGTGACAGTTGGATGTTCAATCGCAAGCTGTTGCAACCGGCCAAGCACAGAATCGAAGGCCTGATGCAGTTCCAACAAGCTTTGGTGGAATGCTGTGCAGGCTCGCAAACTGGTGACGAAATGTTCGACAAGCTGGACGAAAGCGGCACCATGCTGCGGATCGATCCGCAAGTGACACCCAAGATGTTCCACTTCGCGGTTATCTCCGAAGCCGAAGTCGATATGTTGCGCCAGATCAAACAGGTTTATCGCCAAGGCCGGGTCACCGCGATCGGCCCCAATGTGATGCATTTCGATGATGAGACAGTGACGCTGCCGGACAACACTTTGTTCATTGATTGCACCGCCAGCGCCGTGCCATTTGAGCAGCGTGAAAATGCAAAGCCGTTCTTTGATGGCGATTTGATCACTCTGCAGCTCGCGCAATCTCCATTTGTGCCATACAGCGCCGCACTGGCTGCCTTTATTGAGGCAAATTTCGACAATGACATGGAGAAGAATGCTCTCATCCCGCCGGCGCCGCTAACCGACACAACCAATACCTATCCTTATGCGATAATGGCCAATTTGATGAGCACGGCGATCTTGTCTTCCAATCCGAAGACCGATGCGTTCAACAACCGCAGTCGCCTGCACCCGACCGGCCCTGCCATTGCTCAGATGATTGCGGAGGGCAGCCCAAAATTGGCCTCCATGGGCAAGGTGCGCGATGCCATACAAGGCGGAATGCCCGATGTGATCAGGCTGGGCATGGCGGCCAAAGCTATCCACGAAGCAGGTTGAATGCGCTATTCACGCTCAGGTAAAAAATGCTCTATATAGTGCGACCATATGAAGCGGCGTGATCTCTTGAAAGGCGGCCTGGTGGCCGGGGCGGCAGCTGGCGTAGCAAGCGCCCTGCCCGTGCCCGCATTTGCCGCAGCCAAAGCGGCGTCTCTGCGCGACCGCAAATTGTTCGCGCTGGCGAAGGAACAGCTCGACAAGGCTGGCGACGCGATCTGGAAACGCGACATTGTCGGGATTGCGGACTTTGGCGTCCATTCGGCCCAGCGCCGGTTCCACTTCGTCAATCTGGACCGCGAGGAAGTGCAAAGTTACCACGTCAGCCACGGAGCGGGCTCCGATCCAGAGCATGATGGTTGGCTCAATTCCTATTCCAATGCCGAAGGCTCCAACGCGACCAGCAAGGGCGCCTATGTCACGTGGGAATGGTATGTCGGACGCTATGGCACATCGGTCCGTCTGGGCGGGCTTGATGCCACCAATGATGCCGCATTGCGCCGCTATATCGTGATGCATCGCGCCAAATATGCCGAGCCATCGCATATTGACCAATGGGGCCGGTTGGGCCGGTCCAATGGTTGTTTTGCCTTGGGCGAAGAACAATTCCGCATCGCACTGCTCAATCTATCGGGCGGGCGATTGCTGTTCGCCGACAGCCTTGGCTTGCAAGCAGACGGTAGCGTCTCGCGTCGGCCGGTCAACACGCCCGCTCTGCGGCCATTGCTGCCGGAATAATCGGAGGCAAGCGGCGCAAAACGCCTCGCTTGAGCTAATCCCCGGCAAGCGGGTTATTCTCGATCACAATCACTTCATCATCGATCACATTGCTGCGGTTTTTCACCCGCGGCTTGTCGAGGCTCGCCAGCACTGGCGCATCGCGGCCATAGACATCCTTAAATGTCTTCATCTCGCCATTGATGTCGGACGCCATGGTGAAATAGGTAATGTAAGCTGGGATTTTGCTGTCCATCATGACCTTGGTGTATTTGCCCGAAGTGGCGATTTCGACCGCTTCATCCTTCGACGCAGCCCTGCCGATAATGGCCATAGTGATCGCCAGCTCCAACGCCCGTTCGGTGCGGATGCAGCCATGACTGAGCGCGCGCATACTATTGGCGAACAAATGCCGTGACGGCGTATCGTGGAAGAAAATCGCATGACGATTGGGCATTTCCAGCTTCATCCGCCCCAAAGAATTGGTCGGCCCGGGCTGTTGCACAACCCCGATCCAGCCGCCTGCTCCCTTAGTCGCTTTGTAACCCTTGCTCCTGGCCCAATTCGGGTTGTCGAGCACTTTTTGACCCAGCCCTTCGCCTTTCACGATGGATTGAGGGACGGTCCAAGTAGGGTTGAACACCACTCCTTCGACCATCTCGGCCAATTGCGGGGTCGCGGTTCGACCAGGCTTACCCACGACCGTGCGATAGCTGGAGATAATGTTGTTATTGACCGTCAGCCGCAATTGATACTCCGGCACATTGGTAAGCAGATATTTGCTGCCCAGATCGCGCGCCAGCCAGCGCCACCGGTCCATATTCGCGCGGATCAGCTTGCGCCGGTCGGCATCTTCTGCCGGAGTGTCAGCCAGCGCCGCTTTCAGTCGCGCATAGTCAGGATGGGTTGGTGCAAGGTCCGCCAATGTGCCAGCGATGTCACCGCTTTCCAGCGCAGTTGTCAGCAATGCGCCGGTGCGCAGGAAATCGCGATCGGGATCGACCACAAACCATTGTTCGCGCGCATCCATCGGCGTGCGGCCATCGCGCAGATCTTCCACCAGCCAGATGAAATTCTGGCTCGCGAGCTGGTCCAATTCTTCAGATGGCCCAGCGACAAGCGAAGTTTTGAGCGCCTGAAGATCGTAATCCGCCGGGTCCAGCCCCTCCGCCGTAATCCCCTCGATCACTTCGATCAAACCTCGTGCGTGGGCAACGCTCCAGGATTGGACCAGAGGGATAGTATCCACCGTCAGCTCGCCCTGAACCATCGGGGTGGAGACCATGTCGGGAAAGGCCTCGTCCATGGTCGTGGGTGGTGCCGCTGGTGCAGAAGCCGGCACTTCAGAAATTGTTGCAGTTTCGCTCAAATCGCTAAGCAAATCTTGTGGCTCAGCATCCTGCGCCAAGGCAATCCCTGCGCCCAGCAATGCAGCCGCAGCTACGCCCGATTTCAGTCCCGAAACCATCATCATTCTTGTCCCACTAACGGCCCAATCGTAAACACTTTCGCGCGCATGTTCGCGCTCAAATTCGATTCCAGCCTTACAAATATGCAAAATGTCATGCGACCTATCAACCATTCGAGCTTACCCACGCCTGAATTGCACCGCATTGCTGCCAAATAGTGACGCCGTCGGCGCGCTCCCCTAAGGGCGAGCAATGGCCCGCTATCACAAATTTTTGCCCTTTGTGGCGGCTCTGGCCGGAGTGGCATTCCTGTCGCTGATGGATGCTTTCATGAAAGAGGCAGCGCTTGCTGCGGGCACTTACACCGCTTCGCTGCTGCGGTCGCTGCTCGGCACCGCCATTATCGCGCCGATCTGGATTGCGCGCGGCATCCGTTGGCCCCGCTGGGAAGTGATGAAGCTGCATCTGGAGCGCGGCGCAATCTCGGCCATGATGGCGCTCAGCTTTTTCTATGCCCTGACCAAGCTGCCGATTGCAGAGGCCATCGCGATCAGCTTTATCGCGCCATTGATTGCTCTCTATCTGGCGCGGGCGCTGCTGGGCGAGGAGATCAAACCGCAAGCAATTCTGGCTTCGCTGCTCGGCTTTGGCGGTTGCTTGATCATCGTGGGAGGCCGCATCGGACAGGGCGGATTTGACCGCGAGATCGGGCTTGGTCTGGCCGCGCTGATATTCTCCGCTCTGCTTTACGCCTACAATTTCATCCTGATCCGCAAACAATCCCAAGTAGCCGATCCAGTCGAGGTCGCGACCTTCCACAGCGGGGTTGGCGGATTGGTGCAGCTGTTGGCCGCGCCATGGTTCTTTGTGATGCCTCAGACAGAGGCCTTTTACGGGATTGGCGCGGCTGCGTTTCTGACCGTCGGCGGCGCGATGGCGCTGGCGTGGGCCTATGCAAGGGCCGAGGCGCAAGCCTTGGTGCCGCTCGAATATTCCGGGTTCTTGTGGGCAAGCCTGTTTGGCTGGTGGTTCTTCCACGAGACAGTGACCATCACGACCATTGCCGGAACGGTTCTGATTGTGATCGGATGCTTGCTCGCCACGCGCCAGCGAACCGAGCAGACCGCGGTGTAGCGATCGCTTGTTTGAGCGGTACTGCACCGGATCAAGCCCTTGAATATCAGCGGTTTTGGAAAAGTAATGACCGGAGCAGTGGTAGGTGGCCATCTGCTCCGGCCCCTTCGCACTTCGAGCAAGGACTAGGCCGAAGCTTTGTCCTCTCTGCGACCCGAAGTGTGTAGGCGTCACCGTCTTGAACTCCTAGCCGGTGACGATCGGGAGAGCGCCTAAAAGGGTCCCGGGTTGATAAAGGCAAATGCAGCACCAAAACAAAAAACAACAACCATAACGGTGGCCATAATGCCTGCCGTCAGGCTCACTTTTCGTGCCAACAAATCCTCATCTTCGCGCAAGGCGATGTCCCCCAAGACCAAACTTTACGCTTGAATATTGGCACGATCGCCAGCGAAAGCGTTAGTAAACACTTGTAAAATGATTCCGTTAGCCAGCTTCTCAGCCAGCCTGCAGGCCAGCTGCCAAGATGCCTTGCGCCAAAAATGGCCCGCTTGGGGTTCAAATCCCGCTCATAGACTTGACCTCACGCGCGCGAGAGCGCAGGTGCGCAGCCAACGGTATCAAACAAATATACTCAGGCAGACCCCAGGCAGCGATTGATTGCCTCCGTCGGTATGAGTGCGAACCCATGAAAGGATGGAACGCGTATGACCCAGGTCGGTAAGGACACGCTCGGCACCCGCTCAACCCTCAATGTAAATGGCAAGGATTACGCCTATTATTCCTTCGCCAAAGCGGCCCAGAAATATGGCGATTTGTCGCGTCTACCCAATTCGATGAAGGTTCTGCTGGAAAATATGCTCCGGTTCGAGGACGGTGGCTTCACCGTTTCAACCGACGATATTCAGGCCATTGTCGACTGGCAGAAGAACCCCGTCACAGGCAGCGAGATTCAATACCGCCCGGCCCGCGTTCTGTTGCAGGATTTCACCGGCGTTCCTTGCGTGGTCGATCTGGCCGCGATGCGCGATGCGATCAGCAAGCTGGGCGGCGATACCGCCAAGATCAATCCGCAGGTGCCGGTAAACCTCGTCATCGATCACTCGGTCATGGTCGATGAATTCGGCCACCCCAAAGCGTTCGAGAAGAATGTTGAGCTGGAATATGCTCGCAATGCAGAGCGTTACGACTTCCTCAAATGGGGCTCCAAAAGCTTCCAGAACTTCTCCGCTGTTCCGCCGGGCACCGGCATTTGCCATCAGGTGAACCTCGAGCACATCGGTAAAGGCGTATGGTCGAGCGAAGATGCCGATGGCAATCTGGTCGCCTATCCCGACACTTGCGTTGGCACCGACAGCCACACCACCATGATCAACGGTCTTGGCGTGCTCGGCTGGGGCGTTGGCGGGATCGAGGCGGAGGCCGCGATGCTGGGCCAGCCGATTTCCATGCTGATCCCCGAAGTTGTCGGATTTAAGCTGACCGGCAAGATGGCCGAAGGCGTAACCGCCACTGATCTGGTTCTTACCTGCGTGCAAATGCTGCGCGAAGTCGGCGTTGTCGGACGCTTTGTTGAATTTTACGGTCCCGGCGTGTCGCTGCTCAGCCTGGCTGACCGCGCGACCATCGCCAATATGGCGCCGGAATATGGCGCGACATGCGGCTTCTTTGGAGTGGATGACAAGACGCTGGATTATCTGCGTCTGACCGGCCGCGATGAAGATGAAATCGCTCTGGTCGAAGCATATTCCAAAGAGCAAGGCATGTGGTTCGAGCCCGACCAAGAGCCGGTCTTCTCCAACACGCTAGAATTGGACGTGTCCGCTGTTGTGCCAAGCCTTGCCGGACCCAAGCGTCCGCAAGACAAGGTCATCCTCCCCGAGGTTGACGAGCTGTTCAATGACGACCTCAAGTCGACGTATAAGAAAGCCGCACCTGTCCGCGTTGGTGTCGATGGCAAGGACCACGACATTGGCGATGGCGACGTTGTGATCGCGGCGATCACCAGCTGCACCAACACATCCAACCCGGACGTGCTGATTGCCGCCGGACTGGTCGCCAAGAAGGCGAATGAGAAAGGCCTGAAGCCAAAACCTTGGGTCAAGACTTCACTTGCGCCAGGATCGCAGGTGGTCACCGACTATCTGATCAAGGCCGGTCTGCAGAGCGAGCTCGATAATATTGGGTTTGATCTGGTCGGCTATGGCTGCACCACTTGCATCGGCAATTCTGGCCCGCTGGCACCGCCGATCTCGGCTGCGATCAATGGCAATGACATTGTGGCCGCATCGGTCCTGTCGGGCAATCGCAACTTCGAAGGCCGCGTATCACCCGATGTGCGCGCCAACTTCCTCGCCTCGCCGCCGCTGGTGGTGGCCTATGCGTTGAAAGGCACCGTCACCGAAGACATCACCACAACGCCGCTGGGCCAAGACCAAGACGGCAATGATGTGATGCTGGCCGACATCTGGCCATCGAATGACGAAGTGGCCAAGGTGCGTTCCGGCGCAATTGACCGTCAAATGTTCGAAACCCGTTATGCCGACGTTTATAAGGGTGACGAGCATTGGCAGGCGATCAATGTCGAGGCATCGGACACCTACCAATGGCGTCCCGGCTCCACCTATATCGCCAACCCTCCCTATTTCGAGGGTATGGAGATGACCCCTGCGCCAATCACCGACATCACCGATGCAAAACCATTGGCGGTGCTGGGTGACAGTGTGACAACCGACCACATTTCGCCAGCCGGTGCGATCAAGGCCGACAGTCCGGGCGGCGAATATCTGATGGGCAATCAGGTCGCGAAGCAGGACTTCAACTCCTATGGCTCGCGCCGCGGCAACCACGAAGTGATGATGCGCGGCACCTTTGCCAACATCCGTATCAAGAACGAAATGGTCCCCGGTGTTGAGGGTGGTTTCACCACCTACAATGGCGAACAGATGCCAATTTATGACGCCGCTATGAAGCATAAGGCAGACGGCACACCGCTGATTGTCATCGGCGGCAAGGAATATGGCACCGGATCGAGCCGTGACTGGGCGGCCAAGGGCACAATCCTGCTGGGTGTGCGCGCGGTAGTGGTCGAAAGCTTTGAGCGTATTCACCGGAGCAATCTGGTCGGCATGGGCGTTCTGCCACTGCAGTTCAAAGACGGCGACACACGCGAAACGCTAGGCCTGACGGCGGATGACAGCTTCACCATCAAGGGGCTGGCCACATTGGAACCGCAGCAAGACGTTGAAGTGGAAGCGACTCGTGCCGATGGCACCACATTCACCTTCACCGCATTGTGCCGGATCGATACCGCGAACGAGATGGAATACTACAAAAACGGCGGCATCCTGCATTACGTCCTGCGCAAGTTGGCATCGTAAGATGAGGGGCGCGCGCTCAACTGTTCTGGTGTTGGTGGCGGGCCTTGCGCTCACTGCTTGTTCCAGCAAGGACCACGAGCAATGCAGAGAAGAGCATCCCCGAGTGTTGCATGAGCTAGCGTTTGCCGATTAAATTTTGGGTTTGAATTTTAAAAAGAGGGCGGCCTGAAAGGGTCGCCCTTTTTCGTTCAGCCGTCGTCTTCGCCGAACAGGCCCGCTTGCGGAGTTGCGCTTTTGGGTGGCTGCATCTCCAAATGCTCCCACCCGCCATCGTTCAGCATCCGTCCGCGCGCGGTCCGCGCCAACAGGCCGAGCTGGATCAGATAGGGCTCGATCACCTCTTCCACCGTATCGCGCGGCTCAGACAATCCCGCCGCCAGTGTTTCCACGCCGACTGGGCCGCCTTTGTAAGTGGTGGCGATCATGGTGAGATACCGCCTGTCCATCGCATCCAACCCCAGCCGGTCAATCTCCAGCCGGGTCAGTGCATTGTCCGCAATCGCGCGCGTCACCAGCCCATCACCCGCGACATGGGCAAAATCGCGCACCCGCCTTAGCAAGCGCCCAGCAACCCGAGGGGTCCCGCGTGAACGCCGAGCAATTTCGCGCGCACCTTGAGGATCAATCTCCAGACCCAGCAGCCGTGCCCCGCGCTTCACCACCTGATCCAGCTCGTCATGGCTGTAGAAATTCAGCCGCACCGGAATACCAAACCGGTCCCGCAAAGGCGTGGTCAGCAAGCCCTGCCGCGTGGTCGCACCCACCAATGTAAACGGCGGCAGGTCGATCCGAACGCTGCGCGCGGCTGGCCCCTCGCCAATGATAATGTCGAGCGCGCGATCCTCCATCGCGGGATAGAGAACCTCTTCGACCACCGGATTGAGGCGGTGAATTTCGTCAATGAACAGCACATCATGCGGTTCGAGATTGGTCAGCAGCGCGGCCAGATCGCCAGCCTTGGCAATCACCGGCCCCGATGTGGCGCGGAAACCCACGCCCAGCTCAGATGCGATGATTTGTGCCAGCGTGGTCTTGCCCAGCCCCGGCGGGCCAAAGAACAGCGTGTGGTCCATCGCCTCGCCGCGCGATTTGGCTGCGTCGATGAAGACCCGCAGATTGTCCCGCGCGCCCTCTTGCCCGATGAATTCCTTCAGCGATTTTGGACGCAGCGCTGCATCGGGATCGTCCGGCTGCCGATCAGGCGAATGGATGGCGGCTTCGGGGTCGGTCATGAAATTACTGTAATTCCGTCATGCTGAGCTTGTTTCAGCATCCATGCATCGACACACTCGGCACTATGCCCATTGAGCGCAACCCGTGCGTCTATATCCTCGCCAGCAAACCCCTCGGCACACTCTACATCGTCGTGACGAGCGATCTTGTCGCTAGACTTTGGCAACATCGGACCGACCATATTGACGGTTTTTCGAGCAGGTATGGCGTCCACAAGTTGGTCCGCTATGAAATGTTTGGTGACATGGCTGGCGCTATAGCTCGCGAGAAGCAATTGAAGCGTTGGCACCGACAATGGAAGATCAATCTGATCCAAAGCGCGAACCCCGATTGGCATGACTTGGCGATTGGGCTCGGCCTTGATCCCATTGCAGACGATTAATTTTTCGCCAGGTTGAAAGAGTTTGCCCCCCTCTGCTTCAGCCCGTGATGGCTGTGAGCGAGGTGAAATGGACCCTGAAACAAGTTCAGGGTGACGTAGTGGAGTTGGCATCTCCATCACCCAGCCGCCTTCTTCAGCGCGACGCGGATCAGGTCACCCTCAGCAGCATCCTCGCCCAATTCGGCGGTCGCACGCGCAACCGCTTGCGCGGCAACAGCCGGCTTAAAGCCAAGATTCTCCAGCGCGCTAACTGCGTCTGCACTTGCTCCGGCAGCAGCTGAGACCGCGCCAATGCTGACCCCGGTGGCACCGCCGCCCGGAAGTGCACCCGCCTTGTCCTTCAATTCATTCACGATCCGGCTGGCCAATTTAGGCCCGACACCGTTTGCGCGCGCCACAGTGGCCGCATCGCCGCCAGCGCAAGCATCGCGCAATTCGCCAAAGGACAGCGCCGACAGGATTGCGAGGGCAACCTTGCTGCCCACGCCCTGAACCGTTGTCAGCAGCCGGAACCAGTCGCGTTCTGCACTTTGCGCAAAACCGAGCAGGCGCATGTCATTTTCGGAAACCTGCAAATCGGTGTGGACGGTACACGCCTCCCCGATTTCGCCCAGCGCGGCGAGCGTCTTGGCCGAACAATGGACCAAATAGCCCACGCCTTGCACATCGACGATGGCCCAATCCTCGCCGGTTTCGTCCAGCAGCCCTTTTAGCTTTGCGATCATGCTTTGTTCTTGCACACAAAGCTTAGTTCGGTCCAGAGATTATGGACACTTGCCCACTCTTGCGACATGAGAGAAAAATGAGTTGGAACACATTCGGACGCGTCTTGCGATTCACCACTTGGGGGGAAAGCCACGGCCCTGCGCTGGGCGCGGTGTTGGATGGGTGCCCGCCGGGGATCGCTGTGTCCGAAGGTGACATTCAACCCTATATGGATGCACGCCGGCCGGGTCAGAACAAGTTTACCACCCAGCGTAACGAGGCCGATCTGGTGCGGATCCTGTCCGGCACCTTTGAAGGCAAAAGCACCGGAACGCCGATCAGCCTGATGATCGAAAACACCGATCAACGCAGCAAGGATTACTCCGAGATTGCGCAGGCCTATCGCCCTGGTCACGCCGATTATTCCTATGATGCGAAATATGGCATTCGCGATTATCGCGGCGGTGGCCGATCCAGCGCTCGCGAAACCGCTGCTCGCGTCGCAGCAGGTGCCGTGGCGCGGCTGATCATTCCAGAGGTGACCGTCACCGCTTTTGTATGCGAGCTGGGCGGCGACAAGATTGACCGCGACGGGATGGACATGGCAGAAATTGACAACAACCCCTTTTGGTGTCCCGATGCGGCGGCGGCGAAACGTTGGGAAGCGCTAGTGGATGATGCGCGCAAAGCGGGATCATCGCTCGGCGCGGTGGTGGAATGCGTGGCCACGGGCGTTCCCGCCGGTTGGGGCGCACCCGTCTATGCCAAGCTGGACAGCGATCTGGCCGCAGCCATGATGACCATCAATGCAACCAAGGGCGTGGAAATTGGCGACGGGTTTGAGGCCGCTCGGCTGACCGGCGAACAAAACGCCGATCCCATGCGGCCCGCCGCCGAGGGCAGCAATGACGGTGCCCCGCAATTCCTCGCCAATCACGCTGGCGGCACCGCTGGCGGTATCTCAACTGGGCAACCGGTGGTGTGCCGCACTGCGTTCAAGCCGACCAGCTCCATCCTGACACCGGTCGAATCGATCAATTCGGCTGGCGAGGCGACCGAAGTTCGCACCAAGGGACGGCACGATCCATGCGTTGGAATTCGCGGCACTCCGGTGGTTGCGGCGATGATGGCGCTGGTTCTGGCCGATCATAAATTGCTGCACCGGGCACAAAACGGCTGATGATGCGTTGATCCAGCACTGACTGGAGTGCAGATCGCAATGGGTTTGTTGGCGCGATTGCTGGAACAGGCTGGCCTTTCAATTTTTGGCCAAACCAAGCCAATTGCTTCAACAGGCAAATTCGATCAATCATGACGTTTTAATCGATTGGACGAATATCTGCTGAACCTGCATACCAGTGTCACAAAATTCGAATATTGGTTTCCGAGTCGGACAAAACTGCTGGGAAACTCGCTTTAATCAAACATCTCAGGAGAGATCGAAATGGATGCTAAGACCGGCTCAATCGATGGCTGCCCCTTCACCGGCAAAGAAAGCCGCACCTTGTTGGGACGCACCAACCGTGACTGGTGGCCCGAAACCGCCAATGTCGAAATTCTGAGCCAGGGCGGCAACAATCCTGACCCGATGGGCGAAGATTTCAGCTACGCCGAAGCATTCAATGCACTCGATTACAGCGCCCTGAAGGCCGATCTGACCGCATTGATGACCGACAGCCAGGATTGGTGGCCAGCGGATTATGGCCATTACGGTCCGTTTTTCGTGCGCATGACATGGCACGCAGCCGGCACCTATCGCACCGGCGATGGTCGTGGTGGCGGTGGCTCCGGACAGCAACGTTTTGCTCCGCTAAACAGCTGGCCGGACAATGGCAATCTGGACAAGGCGCGCCGTCTGTTGTGGCCGATCAAGCAAAAATACGGCAAGAATATCAGCTGGGCTGACTTGTTGCTTTTGGCGGGCAATGTCGCGATTGAATCCATGGGCGGGCCGACGTTCGGCTTCGGCGGTGGACGCGCAGACGTTTACGAGCCCGAGACAGTTTATTGGGGTTCAGAAGACCTATGGGTCGACACTGGTGCAGAAACCCGCATCATCCCGGACGAAGGCAAGGCATTGGATGGACCGCTCGCCGCCATCCAAATGGGTCTGATCTACGTCAATCCAGAGGGCCCCGGTGGCAATCCTGATCCGCTGGAATCGGCTCGCGACATGCGCGAAACATTCGCCCGGATGGCGATGGACAGCGAAGAAACCGTTGCTCTGACCGCTGGTGGTCACGCCTTTGGTAAAGCCCACGGCGCTGCTCAGGCGGATACATTCGGCGGTTCGCCAGAAGGTGAAAACCTCGCTTCTCAAGCGTTTGGTTGGCTGACCGATCAGGAAGAGATCACCAAGGGCAACATCACCACCTCGGGTATCGAAGGCGCATGGACGCCCAACCCAACCCAGTGGGGCGGCGATTACTTCCGTCTGTTGTTCAAATACGATTTTGAGCTGGTCCATTCGCCAGCCGGTGCCCAGCAGTGGCAGCCGATCAACCCGGACGAAGCCGATATGGCACCCGATGCTCGCGATCCTTCCAAGAAGGTTCCGACCATGATGACGACGGCCGATATGGCGCTGAAGATGGACCCGGAATTCCGTGCGATTTCCGAACGCTTCCGCGACGATCAATCGGCGCTGGACGATGCCTTTGCCCGCGCTTGGTTCAAACTGCTGCACCGCGATATGGGACCAAAGTCTCGCTATCTCGGCCCAGAAGTTCCACAAGAAGATCTGATTTGGCAGGACATTGTTCCGGCTGGCTCAACCGCTTCGGATGGTGACGTCTCTGCCTTCAAATCAGCGATCCTGGGCTCGGGCCTGTCGGTGGCTGAGCTGGTCAAGGCAGCATGGGCCTCGGCATCAACCTATCGCAATTCGGACCACCGCGGCGGCGCCAATGGTGCCCGCGTGCGTTTGGCTCCGCAGAAAGATTGGGCGGCCAATGATCCAGAGGAATTGTCCGGCGTTCTGGCCAAGATTGACGAGCTTCGCGGTTCGCTGTCGATGGCTGACGCAATCGTACTGGCAGGTGCCGCAGCGGTAGAAAAAGCCGCCAGCGATGCAGGCCATGCGGTCAGTGTAGACGTTTCAACCGGACGCGGCGATGCAACCGATGCACAGACCGATGCTGACAGCTTCGCTCCGATGGAGCCTTATGCCGATGCATTCCGCAACTATCTGCGCGGCAAAGCAGCGGTGAAAACCGAAGACATGATGCTCGACAAGGCGCAACTGCTGGGCTTGAATGCGCCAGAAATGACGGCGCTGGTTGGCGGAATGCGTGCTTTGGGTGCGACGTCCGGCAACACCAAGCACGGTGTGTTCACCGATCGCGCTGGTCAGTTGACGACCGACTTCTTCACCAATTTGCTCGACATCGGCACCAAATGGGCGCCGGCTGACGAGAGCGAGGAAGAGTTCGTTGGCACATGTCGCAAGACGGGAGCGGAGAAGTTCCGCGCAACCCGTGCCGATTTGATCTTCGGTTCAAATTCGATCCTGCGCGCACAAGCTGAAGTCTTCGCCGAAGCTGGCGGTGACGCTCTGTTCGTCAAAACCTTCGTGTCTGCATGGACCAAGGTGATGGACGCAGATCGCTTCGACATCTGATCAAAGCACAACCCTAGCCGAGCATCTCCCCCCTCCCCCAGCTCGGCAAACTAAAGCCCTCGGCATCCCACACGGGACTGTCGGGGGCTTTTCGTAAGGTACAAGTCAGTTAGGCCGAACAGCAGCATCATGACCAACTTTCCAACAACAGCGCGCCTCGCCGCAGGCGCAATCGCCTTCATCGCCGCAGCATCCTTGATCGCGCAGCCGATGCTCCGGGACGGTAGCTATTTGAGCAATTTGGGCGGGATGGTGCGGTACTTCACCATCTGGGGCAATATCGCAGCGACTTTAGCGATGGGCTGGATTGCCATGGGCAGAGGTCTACCGCGCGCGGTGCTAGCATCCTTGGCGACATCGCTGACGGTGGTGGGCTTGGTCTATTGGGCGTTGCTGGCCGGCTATCACACGCCGACCGGATTGGGATGGTACACCAACCAAGTCCACCACAGCTTTGTCCCGATTGCGACTGTCGCATGGTGGTTCTGCTACACTACACCAGCGCCCAAAATCATGCCCATGCTGCCCACAATCATGGCACCCCCGCTCAGCTATGGCCTGTTTGCGTTCTTGCTGGGGGAGGCGACCGGCTTCTACGCCTATTTCTTCATCAATCTGCCAGAATTGGGCTGGGCGAATTTCTTGCTCAACAATGTCGGATTGGCGCTGTTCTTTGCAGCACTAGGCGCGGTTTTGGTAGCGCTGAAAAATCAGGCCAAGCGGTGGTCAAATCCAGCCGCTGTCGCGTAGCACGGTAACATTGGCGCGGCTGACTGGGGCCTCTAGCCCGCCTGCCAGCACCAGCCGAAGATTGCGCCCGTCGCGCTTCACATCCTCGACCGCATCACGCGCGACCCACCAGCTGCGGTGAACCTGCATCCCTTCTAAAGGCTCCAGCTCTGCCATCGCATCGCGCATGCGCATCAGGATCAAGTCCGAGCCCAGCGCGGTGTGGACGCGGACATAGTGATCCTCATTCTCCAACGCCAAAATGGTCGTGCCCAATGCGGGCGGTAACCGCTCCAATAGGCGTGGAGCGTTGGACGCATCAAGCGCGGTCGGCTCTGCGGGCGAGACAGGCCCAGCGGGCGCAATTGGCGCTGATGTAGACGCCTTTTCTGGCGCGCCTTGTATCTGGTTGAACAGCAGAGTGATGCCGCCACCGATCACAAATACATAGGGGTATTGCATGAAGAACTTAGTCGCGCTGGGTAAGGCCACTGCATTGGGCAATGGCCCGACCATCCCCACCAGCAATGTCATCGGAACCGAAGATATAATCGCAGCAGCCAACCACAATCCGGCACGCGGCAGATCGAGAGATTGATGCAAGCGTTCCACAACCCAACCCATGGGCGAGTAAATCGCATATCCGGCATAGGAAAAGCCCAGCCAAACCATCAGCCGCGTCGATAGCGGGTCATTGAAACTGCCAAAGGGCCCGATCAACGCCAAGCCAGTGCCAATAATGGTCATGATCGCCAGATCGATCAGAATCTTGCGCGCCAAACTCTTGCGAGCACCTGTGATCGAACTGTTCATCCGCCGGAGAGTAGCGCCCATTCGCGCTTCGTAAAGTGGCAAATCCCCTGTTTTGCGGACTTTCCGCGAAGTCTGCGTGCCGATTGCGCAGACTGAATTGCCCGCAAATGGGCATTGTTCAAAAAGGGCTGACACATTCAATCGGAGACAGGATATGACCTCGCTTGCTGCCAAATTGCCCTTTTACGAAGCCCATCGCTCGACAGCGGGCTTGGATATTTCCAACGTGACCCGGATCGCAGTAATGGTCGTCGGCAGCGTGCTGTCCGTGCTCAGCCTGGTTGCGGTAAGTCGCGGCGTTTTGGGATTTGCGCCCAGCCATCCCAATGTCCGCAGTTTGGCGATTATGATCCATGTCACAACCGTCATCCCCGCCATCCCGCTGGGCGCTTATTTGTTGCTCACGCCAAAGGGCGGCAAGCGGCACAAACAGTTGGGCAAATTGTGGCTGATGATGATGCTTATCACGGCAAGCGCAGCGATTTTCATCAAAACTGGCGGCAGTTACAGCTTCATCCACATCTTCATTCCGATGACATTTTGGGCGAGCTATAAAGTGATCACCAGCGCACGGCGCGGCGATATGAAGACGCATAAGAAAGAGATCCTGTCGCTTTATCTCGGCGCGCTGACCATTCCCGGCATTGTCGCCTTTGCGCTGCCGGGCCGCCTCATGAATGTGCTGTTGTTTTGGTGAGCAAAGCTCAGCGGCGGCGTTTCAGGATCAGGTAAAGCGCGCCCTCACCCCCGTGGCGGCGATGCGCCTTGCGTATGGCAGAGATAGAACTGCCGTGCGGACCCGCCGCCAGCCAGTCGAGGATCTTGGCCCGGATCGCGCCTCGGCGCTGTCCGCGATCTGCCGGATCAACCGGACGCGACTTCCCCGCAATCAGCAGCACCACACGGGCATCCATCGCTCGGGCCTGATCCAATCCGCTGTCGAGCCGAGCATGGGCCGAATCAAGCGTGTGGCCGTGCAGATCGAGAGTGAAGTCAGGGACGATTGCCCCTGATTTGAGCCGCCGATCCCAATGCCCATCAAGACCGGGATCAGGGGTGCGACGCGCCAATCCAGCCGATGGATGCAGGCTGGGCTTGGGCTTTTCGTGGATATGTTTGGTCGCAGGTTCGACGGTCCGATTGACCGCTGGGGTTGCCCCCGGCGTCGCACGCACCGCTGCGATTGGAGGCAGTTTGCGTCCCTCAAGCGGCGTAACGCTATGCGCAAGCTTGGCCCAAGCAGTGGCTTCTTCTTCAGATAGGCCGCGCGGCGTGTTCATGGCAGTTGTTGTCGGGCCCGATCAAGGCGTGCTCGATCGAGGCGGGATACCGTCCCTTTGGGCAGCAGGATCAGCGCATTGCCGCGCCCGCTCATCTCACCAGCAATCCGGCGCGCATCCTCGCCAGCGCCCCAAAATGTGTCGAACCGATTGGCTCCCTTGATAGCGCCGCCAGTGTCCTGAGCGATCCACAAACCGTCAGCTTCGTTGCGGTCCAAATCGAGCCACACCGGAGCGCCCAGTGGTACAAAGCGCGGATCAGCCGCAACCGAACTTTCGCGGCGCACGGGAACACCCAAAGCGCCCAATGGGCCGTCCCCCGTCAGCTCTTGGAAGAAAATCCAGCTTTTGTTGAGGCGCATCAACTCGCGGCCCTCGGCTGGAAAATCGCGCAGATATTGGACGATCCCCTGCATCGAGGGCGCATATTGATCCGGTCCATCACCCAGCAGGCCGCGCTCGCGCATGACCCGGCCAAGGCTTACATATTCGCGTCCATTTTGCCCGGCATAACCAATGCGGATCACTTCGCCATCGGGTGTGCGCAGCCTACCAGAACCCTGAATTTGCAGGAAAAACATCTCTATCGGGTCCGCTGCCCATGCGAATTCCAGATCCTCCCCGTCCAGCGCTCCGGCCTCGATTGCGGCGCGATCATGATAGAGCACGAACTCGTCCGCATCATTGTAACGGCCCAGCGGAGGGCGGCCCTCACGCTCTGCCAGTGGAGTGTCCGCTGGCCATGCCCGGACCAAATCGGCTGGCATTCGATAGACCGGCACTTCGCAACCCGGCCTTGAAATGCGGCACCCGGCAATCTCAGGCTCGAAATAGCCAGTAGCAAAGGCTGCGCCATCGCCAATGCGCGCGGTTTCAAAATGGGTCAGGAAGAATTGCGGTGCGTCGTTGGCGGGCCAAGTCAGCGCAGCGCCGCATGCCATGCGCCAATCGTCACCATGGGTCAGGCCGCTGACGTCATCACGCCGCATCAATTGAGGACAGGAATCGAGGAAACTGGCGAGCGCAGTTCCCGCATCATCCAGTGACAGCTCCAGCGCGCCAATACTGGGTCCCCGCACAACACCGGCCATTGCGGCACTATCGGCTGCTGGCGTTACGGGTGCTGTTGGAATAGCCGTTTGTGGCGGATCACCTTCGGGCAGAATGGTCGAACATCCTGCCAGCAGCGCCAATGTTGCGGGAATAAGCGTCCGTGCGATTAAGTGCCGCATTGTGCGCGCCCTTCCTCAACCATGCCTAAATTTAGGCTTCCTTAGCCTTCATCGGTTTCGTCGAGGATCCAGTCAGGTCCAGCCGCATCAACATTGCGCGAGAAGGTCCAGATGTCGCGACTTTCCACCGCATCATCCAGCGAACCGGCGATAAGTGTTTCATCCTTGTCCCGCGTCACCGCGGCGATATCAGCCACGAACAACACCGATACCCGCGCCATGCGGTCATCCAGAACGGCCGAGTGGATGCGGGTTTCTTCGATCCGGATCAATTTGTTGTCGAGCGTGTGCAGAGCAGCTTCGCGGGCATCGATTGCGCCCACAAAACTGGCATAAACATCGTCGTCGCACAGCTCGCGCAGAGTGTCGCGGTCACCGTTCCAGAAAGCTTCCAGCGTCATTCCATATGCGCCTTTCGCGCCTTCCAGAAACGCGGTGATGTCAAATGTCGGATCAGCGGCAACGATAGCCCGAACGCCGCGCTCCACCGCAGGCATAGCGGCTTCGATTGGGGCATTGCTGGGGGCAAATGGCGCTGGGGCCGCGCTCGGCGGTGTCACATTCTTAGGTTGATCAGCAGGATCAAACCGATGCGGAACGCCCTCCTCTTCATGCTCTGCTCTGCGGCCAAGCACGGAATACAGCCGCAGTCCAAGAAAGGCTGCGATCATTGCGAGGATGATAATTTCGACAATCACTATAAATATCCGGTCTTTCGGCGAGCCATTGCTGGCCTGCCCGGTGGGTGCTGATACTACCCTTAAATAGGCCATAATTACAAATCGACAACGTGAATCAGGGGGAATTGGCGGTATTCGGCCCCAATAAAAGCACCTTTTCGCGCTTTGCCGGTGCGATTTGCGAATTTGGCATCGGAAATGGGATGAGGTGGATGTCGCGCAAGGGCACCAACACACTTTGGTGCGCACTCTGGTACGCACTGGCGCGCGCGCAATGTTGCGAGCAAGCCTTTGGGGTGCTAGGCGCGCCGCCGAGCGGCCGCCGCAATTGGGGGCCACAATTAAGCAATATAATCGAAAGCATCTAACCATGGCCGACGAAGGCGACATTCTCACCAATCTTGACCCACAAGACGGCGCCGCTGGTGGCCCGGCAAATGGAGCTGATGATCAGCCCTCTGCTGGTATCCTCACGCAATATATCAAAGATATGTCGGTCGAAAATCCGAACGCACCCGACGTTTATCAATGGCAAGAACAACCGCAATTGGACGTACAGTTCAATATTGGCGGCAAGCAGATCAATGACGAGGTCCACGAAGTTGAACTGAAGATCAACGTCACTGCCACCACATCGCAAGGCAATGCCTATTTGGTCGAGCTGTCCTATTGCGGGCTGGCGGGCATTCGCAACATTCCAGAAGAACAGGCCCATGCATTCCTGTTTGCAGAGGCTCCGCGCATCTTGTTCCCGTTTGCCCGGCGCGTTGTTGCCGATGCCATTCGCGATGCAGGTTTTGCGCCTTTGATGATGGATCCGATCGACTTCAACGGTCTGTATCTGCAACAGCTTCAGGCACGGCAAGACCAACAAGCTGCTGAAGGCGCGGCTCCAGCCGGAACGCCATCGGCACCGGATGATAACGTCTGAGCGTTTCCATGATGCGGGCCAAACCCGATGATTCTGGCCAGATGAGCCTGGTCGGATGAGCCTGCTCAAGAACGTCGGAACCATCGGCGGGCTGACTGCTGTCAGCCGCGTGTTTGGCTTTATGCGCGATATACTGATCGCTCGCGTGCTAGGCGCGACGGCGATGGGCGATGCCTGGCAACTGGCTTTTATGCTGCCCAATCTGTTCCGGCGCCTTTTCGCCGAGGGGGCTTTTGCCAGCGCATTCGTACCGCTGTTCAATCGCAGGATGAAACAGGACGGGACGCTGGACGAGGCGCAAAGCTTCGCTACCAATGTCCTGTCGGTGCTGCTGCCGGTGCTGATTGTTTTTGGCGGGGTCGCAATGATCGCAATGCCATGGGTGATCAGCTTCTTTGCGCCCGAGGGGCTAGAGGAGAACCCCGGCAATCTTGAGATCGCGATCCTTTTGGGACGGATCACATTCCCTTATCTGATGTTTATGAGCATCGCGACGTTGATTGCCGCCGTGCTCAATTCGCTGTCGCGCTTTGCGGCGGCTGCTGCCGCACCAGTATTGCTCAACATCTGCCTAATCGCCGCGCTTGCCTATGGCCTAACGCTCGATGGTGACCTCGCCGCGCGCCAAGCCACCGCACAAGCAATGGCGTGGGCGCTGTCGCTATCGGGCCTGCTGCAAGTGGTGTGGCTGGGATATTTCATGCGCCGCTCTGGCTTCCGTCTGTCGCTTGGATCGCCGCGCGTAACCAGCGGCGTGACCGAATTGGGCCGGTTGATGGTCCCGGCTATCTTTGGCGCTGGCGTTTATCAGATCAGCCGCTTCGTCGATTTGTTCTTTCTGTCGACCTTGCCCGTGGGCAGCTATACCCATTTGCAGATGGCCGACCGGTGGAACCAATTGCCATTAGGCATCATCGGGATCGCTCTAGGCACGGCAATCCTGCCCGCATTGTCACGCTTTCTCAGCCGCGACGAGGACAGCGAGGCCGCTCGCTTGCAATCCAATGCCATCGAGCTGGCCATGTTGCTGACAGTGCCATGCGCGGTGGCGCTGTTTTTTACCGGCACCGCCTTTGTCCAAGTGTTCATGCTGGGCCAGAACTTTACCCCGCAAGACGCCACCACCACCGGCATGGTGGTTTCAGCATTGGTTCTGGGCCTGCCCGCCTATGTTCTGGTCAAAGTGCTGACGCCCAATTTTTTCGCGCGCAAGGATACCAAGACGCCGGTGATAACCGCCGCGATTTCTCTGGTGGTAACTGTCAGCCTTAACATTGTGCTGGTCCCACGGATCGGGGTGACCGGCCTTGCAATAGCGGGCGCGGTCGGTGCGTGGTGCAACATCGCCTTGCTCGGCATCATCCTGCATTCTCGCGGGTTTTACCGCATGACCGGCAGACTGCTGAGCCGCATAATCCGCATTGTGTTGGCAGCAGCCGCCATGGGCGCAGCGCTGTATTTCCTGATGCCGCATATTGACCAATGGTTCGTTTCCACTTGGGCTGAAAAGGCCGCTGGCGTGGCCGCCATCCTAGGAGTGAGCGCGGTCAGTTATGGATTGGCGGCAATCGTCATGGGAGTGCTCGACAAGAGCACTGTTCAACGCCTATTGCGCCGACAGTCATAGGTTGCCAGTCTTAAACAGTCGGTCCTAAACAGTCGGGCCTAAGCCGCCTTTTTTCGTCCAATATCCAAGAGTATCCTAAGCATGCGCGTCGTTTCCGGTATCCAGCCCACAGGCAGCCTTCATCTCGGCAATTATCTCGGCGCGATCCGCAATTGGGTGCAAATGCAGGATGAGCTGGAAGAAGGTGGCGAATGCCTCTTCTTCCTTGCCGATCTGCATGCGATTTCCATGCCGCATGATCCCGCCGAGCTGAGCGCGAACACTTTGGAAATGACCGCCGCTCTGGTGGCGTGCGGAATCGATCCGGATCGATCAACGCTGTTCAACCAAGCCCAGGTTCCCGCTCATGCAGAACTGCAATGGTTGCTGGGTGGGACAGCGCGGATGGGCTGGCTCAACCGCATGACCCAGTGGAAGGACAAGGCGGGCAAAAATCGTGAGGGCCAGTCGGTTGCCCTGTTCGGTTACCCCGTGCTGCAGGCCGCAGACGTCTTGTTGTATCAGGCGACCCATGTTCCCGTGGGCGATGACCAGAAACAACATCTGGAGCTGGCCCGCGATATTGCGCAGAAATTCAACACTGATTTCGCAACTGAAGACGCGCCTGTTTTCACTCTGCCCGAGCCGTATATTCCGCCGCAAGCCGCCCGGATCATGAGCCTGCGCGATGGCAGCGCCAAGATGAGCAAATCCGATCCATCAGAGATGAGCCGGATCAATTTGGTCGATGATGCCGATACGATCATGAAGAAGGTCAAGAAAGCCAAGACCGATCCTGAGCCTATGCCATTAGAAGAGGATGGTTTGGCCGGACGGCCAGAAGCTCTCAATCTGGTCTCGATCTATGGCGCGCTGACCGGACAGGACACCGCAGGAGTTCTCGCCGAGTTCGGTGGTCAAGGTTTCGGGTCATTCAAACCAGCCTTGGGCGAAGTGCTGGTCGAGACATTGTCGCCGATCTCCGCGCGCTTCCGCGATTTGATGCAAGATCGCGAGGCTTTGGATGCAATCCTTGCTCGCGGTGCAGCCAAGGCACGGGAACGAAGCGCTCCAACGCTAGAAGCAACGTATAAAGCCCTTGGTTTGGTAAGGGGTTAGCGACCAAGCGAGCGTTTGCCACGTTCAAATTGGGTTAAGCACCCCTGCTTTACAAAGCAGTCTGACGATGACAGCGTGCTTCCAACGTCAGGGGCGGTCGCTTGCGTAAATCGTCTGACTTCGAAAGGTGATGAACGATGAAAATTGAAAAGACGAACCGCCCTGCTGTGTGGAAGCTGGCGAGCGTGCCGGTTTTGCTGGCCAGCCTTGCCGCCTGCGCGACCCCGTTTAAGGCCGATGTATCGCGTTTTCAGGCAGAATTGCCCGCGCCCGCCGGTGAAAGCTTTGCCGTGGTTGCCGATGATCCGGCATTGGCCGGTGGTCTGGAATTTGCGCTTTATGCCGATGAGGTGGAAGCGCAGATGGAACGCCTCGGCTATGTCGAAGCCACTCCGGAAACCGCCAGCATGCTGGTGCGGTTCGATTACGGGGTTGATAAAGGCCGCGAGCGCGTGCGCAGCACCGGTTTCCGCGATCCCTTCTGGTCACCTTGGTATGGCTATCGCTCGCGCTTTTACCGGCGCGGTTTCGGGTCCTACCGATATGGCTTTCACGATCCCTTCTTCGGCGGCGATGAAGTGCGCAGCATTACGGTCTACACCAGCGATATCGACATGAAGATCGACCGCCGCGAAAGTGGTGAGCGTCTGTTCGAAGGAAGCGCTCAGGCTGTGTCGACCTCCAACAAATTGCAATATCTGGTGCCCAATCTGGTCGATGCCATGTTCACCGACTTCCCAGGAAATTCGGGCGAGACACTGCGCATCACGATCAAGCCAGAAGAGAAAAAGGTCCGTCGGCTCGATTGATCCCATTTACCCTTGGACGGGTTTTTGAAGGGCGGCTCCTGCGATGGGGCTGCCCTTTTTGATTCCCGCCTATGTTCAGTTATCCGGCAGCGAAGGGCCGAACACAGCTCACGTCAGTTTCGCATGTCCACCGGTGGAGCCAAACCCGCCGGATCCGCGATCGGTCTCGTCCAGAGTATCAACCTCTTGCCAGCCTGCCTGGATGACGGGTGCCAGAACCAATTGTGCGATCCGGTCACCGCGTTCGATGGCGAATGTATCGGTGCCGTGATTGATCAGAATGACTTTTAACTCGCCGCGATAATCGGAATCGATCGTTCCCGGCGTGTTGGGCACAGTAATACCGTGCTTTAGCGCCAGACCAGAGCGAGGCCGCACCTGAATTTCGTAACCTTGCGGTATCGCCACAGCCAATCCGGTCGCAACCGCGTGGCGCGCACCCGATGCAATGCGAATGGTCTCTGCCGAGATGATATCCATGCCCGCTGCGCCAATGGTGGCATATTGCGGCAAATCCAGCCCGATCCCATGGGGCAAACGCATCACCTGCACGGGAACTTGGCCTGATCCCTCAGTCATCTTGCGATTTTTCCGCGAGCGCTTCTGCGATCCGTTCGGCCAATGCCATAGCCACTTGGAGCTTGGGCATTTCATCGAGGCTGTCGACACCAGCTTCGCTGATAATGTGGACCTGATTATCGTCCCCGCCCATCACATCGCCGGACACGTCATTGGCCACGATCCAGTCCGCTGCCTTGCGCTTGCGCTTGGCCTTGGCGTGATCGATAACCTTCTCGGTTTCGGCCGCAAAGCCGATCACCAACTGAGGTCGATCGTCGCCCACCGCGACATTGGTGAGAATGTCCGGATTTTCTTCCAACACCAATGCTGGCGGTGCGGAACCACGCTTCTTCATTTTCTCGCCGCGATATTCCTTGGGCCGCCAATCCGCGACCGCAGCCACCATTACGGCAACGTCGGCGGGCAGCGATGATTTGACCGCCTTGGACATATCTTCCGCGCTTTCGACGTTGATCCGGTCGACACCTTCGGGTGTCTTGAGCGAGACCGGACCTGCCACCAAGGTGACCTTTGCGCCTAGCGCAGCTGAAGCCGCGGCAATGGCAAAGCCCTGCTTCCCGGACGAACGGTTGGCAATATAGCGCACCGGATCGATCGCTTCCCACGTGGGCCCTGCGGTGATCAGGATATGGCGACCGTCGAGCGGCTTGTGGCCCTTCTTGACCTTAAAAGGCTTGCCGCCCAGCACATCTTCATCGCTGCCTTCAATGTCGGCAGGAGGCAGGATCTCGGCCTCAATTTCTTCGGTCGGCTCAGGTGCGGCCTTGCCGGCACCGGTTTTGACCAAATGGTTGAGCGCTTCTGGATCGGTTGGCGGTGCCGAACTTGCGCCGCCCTTGGATGCCAGCAATGGCCCTCCCAAATCAGGAACAGTATCGGGATCGACGGCTTCTTCGCCGTCGGCGACTTCGCCTTCTTCTGCGGGAGCTTCTTCTGCCCCATCTTCAACTTCAGCCGCTTCCTCTTCACCCTCAGGCTCTTCGAGATATTCGGCTTCGATTTCTTCGGCTGAGCGCTTGGGCGTCGTGCGTCCAATCAGCGAGGAAAGCATTCCGGCAATGCCGCCCTTGCTCTCGACCTCGGGCTCTTCGTCATATTCTTCTTCGGGCTCGAGAGCCTCGGCTGCAATGTCGTCCAAAGTGTCTTCGGCTTCGGGTTCAGCATCCGCTGGACCACCCTTAGCAGGAGCGGCAGGAATTTCTGCGACCGGAGCGGGCGCTTCAACCTCAATATCGAGCTGCTGAGCAATTGCGTACCAAATCGCATCCGGTTCTGGCAGGCGGCCATAGCCAAATTCGCCGCACGCCATCGGCCCTTCATCAGGATCAAGCACAGTTACGCCAGCCTGTTTCAGCCACGTCACATTGCGCTGGGTCGCATCATGTTCCCACATGCGCACATTCATCGCCGGAACCGCCATTACCGGTTTGTCCGTCGCCAGTATAAGCGTGGTCGCCAGATCATCGGCAATGCCAGCCGCCATTTTGGCCATCATATCCGCCGTTGCCGGGCACACGACCACAAGGTCAGCCTCGCGGCTCAGCTGGATATGGCCCATTTCGGCTTCGTTCTTGAGGTCCCAAAGCGTTGTGTGAACCGGGTTCTCGCTCAACGCAGCGAGCGCCATAGGCGTGACAAATTGCTGTCCGCCCTCGGTCACCACGCAAGTAACATCGCCGCCGCCCTTGCGAATAAGCCGGACGAGTTCGCATGATTTGTAAGCCGCGATACCGCCACCTACGACCAGCAAAACCTTGGGTTGTTCACCGCTCACGAGTTAATTCCCCCGCTAACGGGCAGTGAAAAGCACATAATTCTGGTGAGCTCCCTCATTCGATACGCTCTACGTTCTTACCTAGCCGCACAGCGCGCCCCAGCCAAGCATGGGTTATAGTGGTTAAATTTTGCCTAGCGAGAGCCTTTCGCGCATAATTAATTTTTCACCTCCTGAGGGGACCCAATATGTGGATTTTGCTGCGAGCACTGCTGTTGTTAGGCGGAATATTCTTCGTCCTGCTGGGGATTGGCTTCATGGTCAATCCGGTCAGTTCGGGCGCAGATTTTGGAATCCAGCCGCAGGGGGTATTGGGCCTCGCCTCCATCCGAGCCGATATGACAGCATTCTTTGTGGTCGCTGGCGGCTGCATGATCTGGGGCGCATGGGCACGCAAGGGCGATCCCTTACTGGTCACCGCCGCTTTGATGGCAATCGCTCTGATTGGACGGATCGTCACTCTGCTGGTCGACGGCCCACACGATGATTGGATGATGCCAATGATTGTCGAGGCGATCACCATTACGCTGGCTCTATTGGGCAGCCGGGTGTTGCCGCACACAGCGCTGACGCCGGAAAACGAAGGCGAAGCTTAGACGCTCCTGCCTTAGCCGATCCAGCCCTGCGTCATCGCCAGCGCGACACCGCCTGCACCCGCAGCGGCAGCGATCAGATAACCCAGCCAGCTGCCAGAGCGCTTGTTTGGATCGTCCTTGTCGCGTTCCCAGATCAGCGCAACCTCAGGCAGTGGGGCCTGTTCTGGCGCACCACCCTTGGGCGGAAATTGTTCTTCTAAGCGCCGAACCAATGCTGGGACGCGCAACAAAGTGTCCGTGTCTTCCTTGATCCGGTCGGCAATCGCGGCCTCTGGACCAAGCTCGTCACGGATCCATGACTTTACGAACGGGCCAGACACGTCCCACATATTGATCTGCGGATCGAGTTGGGTCGCGATCCCTTCGACCATCACCATCGTTTTCTGCAGCAGCAGAAGGTGCGGCTGGGTTTGCATGTCAAAATCGCGTGTAATCGCAAACAGACCGTCCAGCATTTGGCCAACCGACAGCTCGCTCACCGGCTTGCCGCGCATCGGCTCACCCACGGCCCTCAGCGCGGTTGCAAATTCCGCGACCGAGTGGTGGCTAGGCACATATTGCGCTTCAAAATGAATCTCGGCGACGCGGCGGTAATTCCCGGTTGTCAGGCCATACAAAATCTCTGCCAGCCACACCCGCGCTTGGCGGTTGATCCGTCCCATGATGCCGAAATCAATCGCCACAATCGTGCCGTCCTTCTGCACGAACAAATTGCCCTGGTGCATATCGGCATGGAAGAACCCGCAGCTGATCGCTTGGGTCAGGAAGGCCAGCACCAATCTCTGGGACAATTCGGGCAGATTATGCCCAGCAGCGGTCAATTCATCCACCCGGCTGATCTTGACCCCATCAACCCATTCGACCGTCATCACCCGGCCATTGGTCCGGTCCCAGTCGATCGCGGGAATGTGGTACTTCTCAATACCCTCCATCCCCTCGGCCAATTCAGAAGCGGAGGCAGCTTCGCGCCGCAGGTCGAGCTCGCTATTGGTCCAGCGTTTGAAATTGGCAATGGTCGCGCGTGGCCTAAGCCGGCTCGCCTCACCACCCAGCGCCTCAAGATGCGCCGCCGCCCATTCATAAGTGTCGATGTCTTTGGCAAAGCGCTCGCGAATGCCAGGGCGCAAAACCTTGATAGCAACGTCCTTGCCGTCGGTGGTCACCGCACGGTGAACCTGCGCGATAGAAGCAGCGCCAACCGGCTCTGGATCGATCGAAGAATAGAGTGTGTCGACCGGCGCATCAAAGCTTGCCGCAATGGCCTGTTCAATCTGGGCAAAGGGCACCGGAGGCAGGCTGTCTTGAAGACTGAGCAAATTCGCAGCGGCTTCTTCGCCGACCAAATCGGGCCGTGTGGCGAGCGATTGGCCAAGCTTGATTGCAGCTGGTCCGATCGCTTCGAAAGCGCTGGCGTAATTGGGCGTGCTGGGCTGAAACGTCCCCAACCGCGCAACCCGCGCCAGCCGTTTGACCGCAGCGGGCGTGTTGGGATCACTCTCGATCCCGCGCAATGCGCCGTGCTTAGCCAGCGTACGGCCCCATTTTAGCAGCCGCCAAATATGCGTAACCGGGCGAGTCACTTCAAATCTTCCAGCCCGAGTGAATGGCCACGGCCCCGCCCAAGATGGCTTCAACCCGTGTGTTCACAAAGCCTGCCTGCCGGATCATGCCTTCAAATTCTGGCATCGAGGGGAACCGGCGGATGGATTCGGCCAAATAACGATAGCTGTCTTCATCCTGCGCGATCAGCCTACCCATTTGCGGCATAATCTTGTGCGAATAAAGGTCATAGACCTCTTTGAAGCCCGGCCATTCGGTGGTCGAAAATTCGAGGCAGTAAAAGCGTCCACCCGGTTTCAGGACGCGATGCGTTTCTTTCAATGCCTTGGGAATATCGGTGACATTGCGAATGCCAAAGGCGATCGTATAGGCGTCGAAGGAATTGGAGGCGTAGTTAAGCTCCTCCGCATTCTGGCATGACCACACCAGTCCATCCAGGCCGCGTTCCAGGGCACGCTCAACGCCCACATCCAGCATGTCCTGATTGATGTCGGCCACAGTGATCGTGGCACCACTTGGCACCATGCGAAAGGCAATGTCGCCAGTGCCGCCCGCCATGTCCAAGATCGATTCGCCGGGTTGCGGTTTGACCCGCCGGACAAAACGGTCCTTCCACAAACGGTGCATGCCGCCAGACATCGCATCGTTCATCACATCATATTTGGCGGCAACACTGGAAAAGACAGCGCCCACACGCTCGGTCTTTTCCTCGGGCGCTACTTCGTCATAGCCGAAAGAAACTTTTTCACTCATGCGCGTGCCTCTAGAAGAGTTTCGGCAAGCCGCAAAGACTGTTAGCAGAGATTGACCTTATTGTTACTGGCCACCTGCGCCCTCCACCCTTCCTCCCGGATTATGTCCCGATAGGTTCCGGGTGGCTGGGCCTGACAGACCAACAAGCAAAAGCGAATCGACTAACGATGCCCGAATTACCCGAAGTTGAGACGACTGTGCGAGGCTTGGCCCGTTTTCTGGAAGGAGAGCGGATCACGCGCGTCACCCTCAACCGGCCCGATATGCGCCGCCCCTTCCCGCCTGACCTGGTCCAGACATTGACCGGGGCCACCATTACTTCGCTGGGCCGCCGCGCCAAATATGGCCTGCTACATACAGATCGCGAACGCACGATGATCTTCCATCTGGGAATGAGCGGGCGGTGGCGTATTGATCCAGCAGAGCCGGACAAGCATGACCATTGCGTGATCGAAACGGCGGGCCACAAATTTGCGTTGTGCGATCCGCGCCGGTTTGGCTGGATCGATCTGGTTCCAACCGATTCGCTGCAGCAATGGCCGTCCTTTGCCCAAATGGGCCCCGAACCGCTCGGCCCCGATTTTACCGCCAAATATCTGAAAGACGCGCTTAAGGGCCGCAAGCAAGCGATCAAGCTGTGTCTGCTCGATCAACGGATCGTGGCTGGGCTGGGCAATATATATGTCTGCGAGGCGCTGTATCGTGCTGGCATCCATCCGCGCAAAGCCGCCGGAAAAGTGACCAAGCCGCAGATTGAGCGCCTAATACCGCTGATTCGCGAGGTGTTGCAGGCCTCCATCCGCGACGGGGGATCAAGCTTGCGCGACTATGCCGCCCCCGATGGTGAGTTGGGCTATTTTGCCACGCGCTTTGATGTCTATGGCCGCGAAGGCGAAGATTGCCACCGCACAGAATGCCAGCGCGCGGGTGGGGGAACCATCCGTCGGATCGTCCAAGGCGGGCGCAGCACGTGGTTTTGCCCTAAGTGCCAGCGCTAAGCATCAGGCACGACAATCCTTGACCTATCGTCATGGGCTGACTATGTGGCGCGCTTTCCGGCGGTAAAAGCGCCGTTTCAGCAATTGTATTATAGTAAGACAGTCGCTCGCCAATGAAGGCGGGCCCAGACTGACGCAAACAAGGACGAACATGGCCAATACGCCGCAAGCAAAAAAGCGCATCCGTCGCAACGACCGTCGTGCAGAAATCAACACTGCACGCGTTAGCCGCATCCGTGGTTTTGTGAAGAAGGTCGAAACGGCCATCGAAGGTGGTGACAAGACTGCCGCTGCCGAAGCTTTGAAAGCTGCTCAGCCTGAATTGGCTCGCGGTGTTGCACGCGGTGTGATGCACAAGAACACAGTTGCACGCAAAATGTCGCGCCTGTCCAAGCGAGTCGCTGCACTCTGATTCGCTTGGGGATTCGTTTTTGGATTCGTTTTTGCGAAGAAAAGACGATCGCCCGCTAGGGCAAATCACCTATCTGAACGCAACCGGGCCGACCCATTTGGGTGCGGCCCTTTTGCTTTGTGCAGCGCACACAAAATCTGTCGGCCTGCTAAGTCTAGGGTTTCCCGCGATTCGCACACCACAAGGCAGGCACAAGTGAGGTTTTTTGTTATTTTTCAAACACCTCAACGCAAGTCTGCGGGGTTGCGGTGAGTCAACCGAATTATTTCAATTTATTTACACCTCACCCCCTTGCGACTCTCAAGAATCCGTAGATAAATCGAACTGCGCTTGAGAGCTGGACAACTCGAGCATTTACATTTTTGGGAAGACAGGGGGGTAAGCGCGGAACCGCGATTCCGCGCCATGGCGGAGCCTTGTCATTACAATCGTTGAGGGACCTCTGAAATTCGTGTTTCAGGGGAGGGGATAGGACTGAGCATTCGATGGTAAGCAAGAGCGACAATGCTAAATCGATCAAGCGGAAGGCAGACGACGATCTGATGGAAGACGTAGAGGCCGTTAATCTCGCCGCCGATTGGTCGGACATCAGCCAGGGGCTGCGCAAAGATCTGGGCCATCAATTGCACAGCCAGTGGATCAAGCCGATCCAGCTGGGTGGCTTCAGCAAAGAATCGGGCACGCTGGAATTGTTCCTGCCGACCGAGTTTTCGGCCAATTGGGTCAATGACCGCTTTCATGATCGTTTGTCGCTGGCGTGGAAGATCGCTCGCAGCGAAGTGCGCAAGGTTCGCATTCAAGTGCATCCCGGACGCCGCCAATTGCCCGAGCTGCGGCTCGATAATGGCCGCCGCCCTGCCAATGACGGCTTTGACACCAGCGCGATCGCAGTGGCTGCTGGCACCATTGGCGAAGCTGGCTTTACTTCATCGGTGGGCCTCGACCCATCGCTGACCTTTGCTGCCTTCATCACCGGTGAAACCAATGTTTTGGGCTGCAATGCTGCACAGCGCATGGCCGCGACCGAAACACCGCAATTCTCTCCGCTTTATCTCAAAGCTGCGACCGGACAGGGCAAAACCCACCTGCTCCATGCGATCGGACACGCCTATCTCGCGGCCCATCCTCGGGCACGAATTTTCTACTGTTCAGCCGAGCGTTTCATGGTCGAATTCGTCCAAGCGCTGAAGCAAAACCAGATGATCGAGTTTAAGGCGCGTTTGCGCAGCTTCGATCTGCTGCTGGTTGACGACATTCAGTTCATCATCGGCAAGGCGAGCGCTCAGGAAGAGCTGCTCTATACGATTGATGCCCTGCTGGCCGAAGGCAAGCGTTTGGTGTTTGCCGCCGACCGCGCCCCTCAGGCACTGGACGGGGTTGAGCCTCGCCTGCTTTCGCGCCTTTCGATGGGTCTGGTGGCCGATATTTCGCCAGCCGACATCGAATTGCGCCGTTCGATTCTGGAATCCAAGCTGACCCGTTTTGCGCCGCTATCGGTGCCCGGCGATGTGATCGATTTCCTCGCTCGGACCATCACTCGCAATGTTCGCGAATTGGTTGGCGGATTGAACAAGCTGATCGCTTATGCCCAGCTGACCGGACAAGAGGTTTCACTCAATCTGGCTGAGGAACAGCTGACCGATATTCTGTCGGCCAACCGCCGCCGGATCACGATCGACGAAATTCAGCGCACGGTGTGCCAATTCTACCGGATTGATCGCAGCGAAATGAGTTCAAAGCGGCGCGCACGCGCTGTGGTTCGTCCCCGTCAGGTGGCAATGTATCTGGCGAAAGTGCTGACCCCGCGCAGCTATCCCGAAATTGGCCGCAAATTTGGTGGCCGGGACCATTCCACTGTCATCCATGCAGTGCGCCTGATCGAAGATTTGCGCCAGCGTGATGCGGATATGGATGGCGATGTGCGCAGCCTGCTGCGGCAGTTGGAAAGCTGATTACATCAACTAACAATCGACAGGCTGTGCGCAGACTGTAAACAGTTTGTCCCATGAGTTCTGCCCCCATCAGTCCTACACCGCTTTCTCCACAGCGTTTGGACCGCTTTGCGCGGCACATTGTGCTGCCCGAAGTGGGCGGGGCGGGACAGGTCGCATTGGCGGACAGCCATGTGGTTCTGGTCGGCCTTGGCGGGATTGGCTCGCCTGCTCTGCAATATTTGGCGGGCGCTGGCATCGGCCAGCTGACACTGATCGATGACGACAATGTCGATGAGAGCAATCTGCAGCGCCAGACCATTTTTACCGCGCGCGATATTGGACATGGCAAGGCGACCAGTGCGCGGCGCTGGCTGGCCAATTTTGACGATGCGTTGAACGTCCAAATCTATGATTCGCGGATCACCGCCGAGAATGCAGCGCAATTGCTCGGCGACGCCAATCTGGTGGTCGATGGCACAGACAATTTCGCCACCCGGTTGGCGGTGTCCGACGCCTGTGTCGCCGCGCAAATTCCTCTGCTGTCGGCCGCTGTGGGCCGGTTTCAGGGCCAAGTCGGGGCATTTGCCGGACATATGCCTTACAGCCCATGCTACCGCTGTTTTGTTGGCGATGCCTTCGATGCTGAGGATTGTGATACTTGCGCAGAGGACGGCATGTTGGGCGCGATGGCAGGCTGGGCCGGTACCTTTGCCGCATTGAACGCTGTGCGCATATTGCTGGCCGGGGTCAGCAGTCTGGGCGATCCGATGTGGGGCAAATTGCACATCCTCGACGGGATGAAGCCCGCCATGCGGACGCTGACCATCTCGAAAGACCCAAGCTGCAAGGCGTGCGGGGCGTAACTGCCCAGTATTTCATCGATCCATTGCGACGTTCGCCGGATCACCTCTTGTCAGTCCGCCGACATTGTCGCACAAAAAAGGCTGATTTTCGGGAGCTGATATTTTGCTGAAACGTCTTTTGTCGTCCGCTGCGGTTCTCACTGTGATCACCGCCACTCCCGCGAGTGCTGAGGAAGGCTTTTACCAAGAGCCCAGCGCGCGCGGTGATGTGTTGATCTTCGCCAGCGAAGGCGATTTGTGGCGCAGCGCCCGCACTGGCGGCACCGCTATGCGCCTGACCAGTCACGAGGAGGCCGAGACCGATGTGGCGGTATCGCCCGATGGAACGATGGTGGCCTTCACCGCCAGTTATGACAGCACGCGTGACGTTTATGTCATGCCCACTGCTGGCGGAGCGCCGCGCCGACTGACCTTCCAAGGTGGGGGCCTGAAAACGATCGGCTGGACACCCGATGGCAAAGTCATATTCAGCTCGCGCATGACCGGCGCTGGTCAGGCAGAAATTCTCCACACTGTCGATCCCAATGGCGGCAATCCCACCGCGATACCGCTGTGGCGCGCCAATGACGCAACCTATGGCACAGATGGCAAAACCCTGTTCTTCAGCCGGCGAGGTCTGGCAGCCAGAGCGCGCGACAACGCCGTTCTGTATCGCGGCGGCGGCATGGCTCAGCTGTGGCGCTGGCAGACCGGATCACAGCAAGAGGCAGTCCAATTGCTGGGGGATTTTGGCGCACCTATCCGCATCCCCATGGCCCATGGTGGCCGCGTCTATTTCATCTCTGACAAAAGCGGGTCGGACGCCATTTGGTCGGTCGCCGAAGATGGCAGCGGCGTGGCGCAGCATTCGGAGGGCCTGCCATTCCCGGTCCTGCAAGCGAGCATGGATGGCGGCGATATCTTCCTGCAAAACGGGGCGGACATCCACGTCTTTGCAACCGGCTCCAACACGCTCAGCACGCTGTCGATCGACATCATCACCGACCGCGAACAGACCCGTCAGCGCGCTTTGCAAAACCCAATGAGCCATTTGCAGGCGGCGCGTATCTCTCCCTCGGGCGAGAGCGTTGCGGTGACCGCGCGCGGACGCGTTGCCTTGGGTGCGCCCAAACAATTGCGCCGGGTTGAATATAATATTCCGCTGGATGCCAGAGCGCGCGAGGCAGTGGCAGGGCCCGATCGCGAGTGGACCTATCTGTTGCTGGAACAGGGCACGCGTGGTGATCTTCATCGCATGGCTGCCGATGGGTCAGGATCGCCCGAGCCAGTCACGCGCAATTACGGCACCTACATCTGGTCCTTCGTGGTTGCGCCCGATGGCAAGACCATCATTGTGCGGGACAAATTGGCGCGCCTGCAGAAGGTGGATGTAGAGACCGGCCGGACAAATTTGCTCTCGCAAAATCAAAGCGGCGCAGATGATCCGTTTAGCGGGGTGACTTTCTCGCCCGACGGCAAATTCATCGCCTATGCTGAACAGACCGCTGGCCGTATTGGCAACACATCTGACGTCTATGTCCAGAACTTGGCCACCGGCAATCGAGTCAAGGCGACATCTTCCAAATACAATGATTATGCCCCTGCCTTTGCGCATGACGGCGCATGGCTATACTTCATCTCAGACCGCAATTTCGATCCAACGCCCGGCCATCCATGGGGCGACCGCCATATGGGCGTGGCCTTCCCCGATCCGGGCGAGATACACGCCCTGCAGCTGGACCCAGAGGCAGAGTTTCGCTTTGTCGAAGCCAATGAGCTGACCCGGTCGGATGATGATGACAGCGCTGGCGATGCGTCCTCTTCGGACAGCGGTTCAGACAGCGACGACAGTGATGAGGATGAGGGCGATTCTAAGGAAGCCAACATTGTCCTCAGCGGTCTTGCCCAGCGGCTTTACAAATTGCCGACCAAGCCGGGCGCAAGCAATGTTCTGCTGGCAACAGAGGAACATCTCTACACTTTCAATGATGACAATGTGGTCTCCATCGCGATCGACAAAAGCGATCCCGAAACCGAGACATTTGCCAAGGACGCAAGAGGCGTTTCGTTGTCCGCCGACCGCAAGACATTGCTGGTGCTCAGCGGATCACCGGACAAGCCTAGCCTTGCTTTGGTTCCGGCCAAGGCAAAAATGCCAGAGAAGCCTGCGTCCAATATGGTTAGGCTGGGCGATTGGCGTCTGACCATCGACCCGGCGGCAGAATGGCAGCAAATGTTTGTCGATGCATGGCGGCTGCATCGCGATTTTGCCTATGACCCGACCTTGCGCGGAGTCGATTGGAATGCCGTGCGCACCCAGCACGAGCCTTTGCTGAGCCGGATTGGTCATCGCTCTGAACTCAACACTATTCTTGCGCAGATGGGGTCCCAATTGGGCATTTTGCACAGCCAAGTGCGCGCAGGTGATCTGCCCGAGGATCAGGAAAACAGCGAGATGGCGTTCCTTGGCGCTCGCTATACGCCGGTGTCGGGCGGACTACGCGTGGACAGCATTTACGATGCCGAGGCCGATCTGGTCGCGCTGCGTCCGCCATTGCGCCGCCCCGGCGTCGATACGCAGGTCGGCGATGTGATCCGCAAAGTTGATGGCACTGCGATTGCCTCGCTCGCTGAATTGCGCATGGCGCTGGCATCCAAGGCTGGACAGCAGGTTCGGCTCGACCTGAACCGGCGTGGCCGCCCCATTAGCACCATTGTTGAACCGATGAATTGGCGCGGCGAATACACCGCCAACTATATGGATTTTGTCGAGAAGAAGCGCGACCAAGCCCAGCAGATGTCGGGCGGTGACATCGGCTATATGCATTTGCGGGCGATGGGTCCGGGCGACATTGCCAGTTTTGCGCGAGATTATTTCGCTCAACTCGACAAGGACGGCCTGATCATTGACGTGCGCAACAATGGTGGCGGCAACATCGACAGTATCTTGATATCCATGTTGCAACGGCGCGCTTGGGCATTTTGGACCGATCCGGCAGGCAAGGGCGTGCCAACCACCAATATGCAGAACGCTTTCCGGGGCCATGTGGCCGTGTTGATTGACGAGCGAACCTATTCCGATGGCGAATCATTTGCCGCCGGGATGAAATCGCTGGGCCTTGCCCCATTGGTGGGGACCCGCACAGCAGGCGCCGGTATTTGGCTGTCAGACCGAAGCCGGGTGGCGGACAATGGTGGCATTCGGATTGGCGAACTGGCCCAATATGGGGCCGATGGCAGCTTGATAATCGAAGGTTATGGCGTGGGGCCGGATTACGAAGTTGAGAACCCACCCTTCGCCACATTCCAAGGGCAGGATGCGCAATTGCAGGCCGCGATTGCTCTGCTCCAGCAAAAGATTGCTGCAGAACCGATTAAGCCGCTGACCCCGCGCCCGCTGCCGCCCTTGGGCACCCCGGCGGGCGACATTACGATACTGGAGTGATCGCTCAGGACGTAAGCACCTCGCCCACCCATTGCGGGACCAGCTCGCCCGCTTTGCCTTGGCGCGAACTGTGGAACCATTGCGATCCTTCGCTACGTTCCAGATTGAGCTCCAACGTGTCCGCTCCGCAATCCAGTGCATCGCGCACGAACCCAGCCGCCGGATAGACCGCGCCGCTGGTGCCGATCGAAACAAACAGATCAGCTTGTCGGATAGCCGCGTAAATCCGCTCCATCTGATAAGGCATCTCGCCAAACCATACGACATCCGGCCTCAGCGATGGAGCTTGGCAAACTGGGCACGGTGGGCGGTCTGACATTGCCGCATCCCACGCGCTGCGCATTTCGCAGGACAGACACAGTGCGCTCTTCAATTCTCCATGCATATGCAGAACCTGCCGCGATCCGGCTCTTTCATGCAGATCGTCAACATTCTGCGTGACCAGTAACAATTCTCGTCCAGTCTGCGCCGCCCATTCGCGCTCTAGCTTGGCCAAGCCGCGATGCGCATCATTGGGTTCCACCTTGGCAAGCGCCTCGCGCCGCATGTCGTAAAAACCCAGCACCAGATCAGGATCGCGAGCGAAGCCCTCGGGCGTTGCCACGTCTTCTACCTTGTGCTGTTCCCAAAGCCCGCCAGCATCACGAAATGTATCAATCCCGCTCTCCGCTGAAATCCCGGCCCCGGTAAGGATGACGATCCGCTCAATCTCTGCCATGAGGCCTGTAAGAGCATGACAATAGGCAGAGACGCAATGGTTGAATCTGGGGCACAATTTGGGATCATTGGCAGCGCAGGGCGCATGGGACAGGCGTTGGTCAAGTCAATCGCCGAGGCAGGCCACATATTTGCAGGCGGTGTGGATCAAGGCGAACAGCCCGGCCCCTTGGCAACGCGCTGCGATGCGTTGATCGACTTTTCTGCGCCTGCCGCGCTGGCCGGCAATATTGGCGCAGCGCGCGTGGCCGGCATTCCAATCATTATCGGCACTACCGGCTTGGAAACTGCGCATCACCGCATAATTGACGAGGCGAGCCAAGTTCTGCCGATCCTGCAAACCGGCAACACGTCGCTGGGGGTGACCTTGCTCGCTCATCTGGTGCGCGATGCCGCCAAAAGCCTCGGCCCCGATTGGGACATAGAGATTGTCGAAATGCACCACCGTGACAAGGTCGATGCGCCTTCTGGCACGGCGAAATTGCTGGGCGAGGCGGCAGCGCAAGGGCGCGGCATTGATCTGTCCGAAAACACCGAATCGGGCCGCGACGGAATGACCGGGGCCCGGGCAGAAGGTGCGATTGGCTTTGCCGCGTTGCGCGGCGGAAGTGTGGCGGGCGACCACAGCGTGATTTTGGCGGGCAATGAGGAACGCATCACCCTGACCCACAAGGCCGAAAACCGGATGATCTTTGCCCGCGGAGCCGTGAAAGCCGCCGCTTGGATGATCGGACGCGAACCGGGCCGCTACACGATGAATGACGTCTTGGGACTTTAGGACGCCGGACCCTATCCATGACCAGAGATCAAATCTTCGAATTCTTCCGCCGCTTGGCAGAGGACAATCCCGAGCCCGAGACCGAGCTGGAATATGGCAATGCCTATCAGCTGGTGGTGGCCGTCGCACTGTCTGCGCAAGCGACCGATGTGGGTGTGAACAAGGCCACTCGCGCGCTTTTCGCCAAGGTGAAAACGCCGCAGCAAATGCTCGATCTGGGTCTGGAAGGCTTGATCAGCCACATCAAAACCATCGGGCTGTTCAATTCCAAGGCGAAGAACGTGACCGCGCTGAGCCAGCTGTTGGTGGACGAATATAATAGCGTGGTGCCGGACACACGCGAGGATCTGGTGCGGCTGCCCGGCGTGGGCCGCAAGACCGCCAATGTGGTGCTCAATTGCTGGTTCAAACACGAAACCTTCGCGGTCGACACACATATTCTGCGCGTGGGCAATCGGACCGGTTTGGCCAAGGGCAAAACCCCCGATCATGTCGAGGCGAAGCTGGAAAAGCGCGTCCCCCAGCCCTTCCGCCTGCACGCGCACCACTGGCTGATCCTGCATGGCCGATACACTTGCAAAGCCCGCACGCCGGAATGCTGGCGCTGCGGATTGGTCGATCTGTGCAGCTTTAGGAAGAAGGTGCTGGAAGTGCCGAAGGGGCGTTGATCTCAATGTCCGCTTTTGCCCCTGTTGCAGCCGCAAGTTAGACCTTCGTCCTCGCTAGATTTTTAGCCACTCTTCGGCGGCATCATGCTCGTTTGGCGTAAAGCTTTTTATTTCGATACCAGGAATGACTGCACCCTCAATTTCTGCGGCCGTCCTAACCCAAGCTGCATCGCTGAGAACGGCGCATTTGTTGTATTTCCCCAACAGGCTGAAAAGCTTGGGGAGCTTGCTGAACTCAACACCAAAGGCTCCGAGAGTCGGTACTTTGATATCACCGATCTTATAGAGCATCCGCCCGTCTTCAATGTCCTGTGATTTCTCAAGGAGATCATCGATAGCGGTCCGCATACCGTCAGCATCGAGTGCGCCGTCAAATTCGATATCGACCCGGTTGTTTGATTGTTTAGTGACCTTGAACATGATTAGTCTCCAAATACGCAGCACCTCATAGGCGCTGGCTTTTGCAATAGGGTATTTTTATGATTTGCCTGATTGCGCCGCTGACCGCATTGATCTTGATCAATAGCAATCAAGCATGAAAATCCGGCAGGACGCCCTCGCTTTCCTACAGCAATGAGATTTGCCAAGGTTCGCGCTGCTCTTTCCCATTGTCAGCGTCAGCAAGTTCGCACTCAAAATGCGTCCAAACCACCTCAACCAACTGCGGTTTCGAGTTGGAAAAGTGTCAAAATTGAAAATCGGGTGCAAACCACTGAAATACAATATGAAATTGTGAATTTTGCGAAAAACACAGTGTCAAAAGTGTCAAAATAGAAATCGAGCCGTTTGCGCCGGCAATTTGCGCCCTTTTCAGGACTGCAGAAACCGCTGAGCGTCAGTCATCGCGAAGCTGGATAATACCAAACCCGGCGCACGAGACCTTCCTCGATCTCATACACAGCCAGCGCGGATTGGGATTTGGGATTGCCCTCTGCATCTGACCAGCGAGCGATCTCGCGAACCGCAACAAAACGACCGTCTGTCACGCTTCCATCAAGTTCGCTGAGCGTCGCCATCGGAGAGGTGAGATAGGAGCGCATTTGCTCGATCAGGTCAGCCTTGCCATTGGCGAAGATCGCAGCCTCGCTTCCCTCGATGCTGATCCATTGCACTTCGTCATGCATCAATGCTGACATCTCTTTTAAATCGCGGCTGTTGTATGCCTCAACATAGGCCGATGCGATCGACAATTCATCCGAAGCCGACGCAGCAACAGAATGTGCACATCCCGGCAATGCGAGGCTGGCTGCTGCCAGAATGGCGAGGCGTGAGAGGAAGTTAAACATCGTCCGCGCTGATCATCTCGGCCCGGTCAATCTCTCCCGTCATGCTGGCCACGGTGGTGGCAACCGCCGCGTCTCCGCTGACATTGGTGGTGGTCCGCATCATGTCCATTATCCGGTCAACACCTGCGACAAAGGCAATGGTTTCCAATGGCACGCCAACCGCGCCAAACACCAGCGCCATCATGATCAGGCCAGCGCCCGGAATGCCCGCTGCGCCAACTGCGCCCAACGTGCCCAAAATGGAGATCAGGAAATAATCACCCCAGCTAAGGTCCACTCCGAATATCTGCGCGCCAAACAATGTGGCGAGGCCCAGATACATCGCGGTGCCATTCATATTGATCGTCGCGCCCAGTGACACGACGAAGCTAGCGACCGAATTGCTGACCCCCAGATTGCGCCGCACACAACGCAAGGTTACGGGCAATGTCGCATTGGAGCTGGCCGTGGAATAGCTGACCGCGATCGCATCAATGATCCCGCGGAAGAAGTCGATAACCGGCAGCTTGGCCAGAAATTTGATCATGCCGCCATAAATCAGCGCGATAATCAGCAAGCAGCCAAGGTAATTGAGCGCCACCAATTTGCCCAATGCAGCCAGAGCATCAAGGCCCAGCGTTCCGGCCACCCACGCCATCAGCGCAAAGACGCCAAACGGGGTCAGTTCCATCACCACCATGGTGACTTTCTGCATGACTACGCTGCCGCTTTCGAAGATTTTGAGGACCGGCTCGCCCTCTTCCTTCGCCATCAGAATGCCAATGCCGATCAGCAGAGAGAACACGATCAGCGGCAGGACATTGACGTCGGCCATCACCTGAACCGGGCTTTGCGGGATCATGCCCAAGATCATGTCGTTAAAGCTGGTTTCGTTGGGCTGCGGCGTTGCGCCTTTCTGGATCGCGTAGGTGTCTACGCCAGCACCCGGTTGCAACAAAGTGCCCAGCGCCAATCCCAGCCAAACGGCAATTTGTCCGCTGATAACAAACAACAACAAAGCCCTTCCGCCAACCGCGCCCAGTTTGCGAATGTCACCAATCGCAGCGACCCCGGCGACCAGACTGAAGAAGATCAGCGGCACCACCAACATCTTGATAAAGCCGATGAAAACGTCGCCAATGATCTTGATACTGGCCGCTTCTGGTCCCCACAGGCGCCCGACGATGATACCCAGGATCAGCGCGCCGATCACGCGCTGCCACAGCGGAATGTTAAACCAGGCTTTCATCAGCGTCCCTCTTATCAATTATTATATGCCAGCACGGCCTTGGTAATCTTGGTGTAAATCCGGCTGAGCGTATCAAGATCGGCCACAGCGACCGCCTCGTCACGCTTATGCATGGTTGCATTGCACAGGCCAAATTCGATCACCGGACAGACGCTGCGCAAGAATCGCGCGTCCGATGTGCCGCCGGTGGTCGATGCTTCTGGCGCGATGCCGGTTTCCGCCTCAACTGCATCGGCGATCATTTGCGAGAAATCGCCCGGCGGGGTCAGGAAAGGCTCGCCAGAGATGACCGGACGGGCGGTGCCGCCATGCTTCTCGGCTATGTCGGTTACCAGCTTTGACAGCGAAGCACCCGAATGTGAATCATTGAACCGGATGGAGATGCGCGCGGCCGCCTTGGCCGGGATGACATTATGTGCTGGATTGCCGACCTCCAGATCGGTGATCTCAAGATTGCTGGGTTGGAACCAATCGGTCCCCTCGTCCAACACCAGTGCGTCCAGCTCTGCCAATATCGCCACCAGCTTGGGCAGCGGATTGTCGGCCAGATGGGGATAGGCAACGTGGCCTTGTGTACCCTCAACCGTCAGCCAAATATTGACGGAACCGCGCCGACCGATCTTCATCATATCGCCCAGCCGATTGACGCTGGTTGGCTCGCCCACAAGGCACAAATCGGGCTGTATATTCTCGGCGGTCATATAGTCGATCAGCGCCCGTGTGCCGTGCAAAGCGGGGCCTTCCTCATCGCCGGTAATGATCAGGCTGACCGTGCCTGCGTCTTCCGGCACGTCATGCAAGGCAGCAACCATAGCAGCGATTGCGCCCTTCATATCCACCGCGCCGCGACCGTAGAGCAAATCGCCGCCGGGGCTTGGACGCTGTTCGGGTTTGAACGGATCGCTGGTCCAATCATCACCGGGAGGGACCACATCGAGATGCCCGGCAAAGGAAAAATGCTTGGCTCCTTCGGGGCCCTTGCGGATCGCGAACAAATTTTCGACCGGGGCTTCATCGCTGCCAGTCGGGCCATCGCCGCGCATAAAGCGATGCACCGCAAAACCAAGCGGTTCCAGCATCGCCTCCATCACATCGAACACAGATCCGATTGCCGGGGTGACGCTTTTCGCAGCGATCAATTGTGTTGCAAGATCAAGAGCGCGGGTCATTGTTCATCCTGTTGTGGCAGCGGTCCGGGGGCAAAAGCGCTGTCGAGCAATTCGGCGATCCTGATCCCGGCCTGTTGCACCCGGCGACGGGCGATCGGAATGGCCTCGACGATATCCTCTTGGGTCAGAGCGGTTCTTTCGGGCAGATCATTGTCGCAAGCCGTCTTGTCGAACGCGTTGGGATAGACAAAGTCACGCGCCAATTGCCAGCTCTCGCGGCCCCAATCGGCGGGCTCTCCGCCGCCCAGATCACCGCGTTCCTGATCGCTATAGCGCCGGACAATGGGCCGATCCCCAGTGGTAATTGCTCGCTCTGCCAAGGGGCTGTCCCAGATCGAGTGCAGATTGCGGCCCGGCACAATGCCATAGGCAGCCTCGCGGTCATTACCGCCGCGATCATTCTTGTCGCCCGAATGCAGCGGCATGTGAATATCGCCAGCAAAATGGACCATGAAGGCAAGCGCTTGCAGCCGAACATGCGCGGGCAGGCTTTCGTCCGCTAAAATGCGATGGTTGCGCACTATCTGAGCGGTAACACAATTGCCCCCGCTGCAATTGGCCCACGGATCATAAGCCTCGCAAATCGGTGTCGAGCGGTAATGCCAAGCCGCGGTGTGGCCCCAGCGCCAGCGCGTGCGCCGGACGCAGTCGGCCCAAGTGGTTGCCTCGCGAATGTTACGGATGCGGCATTCCGGCGTGCCCAATTGAGCGTCATTGACCATCAGCCTTAGGACCTTGCGGCGCGTTTGCGGGGTGACATTGGCCATCGCGATCTCGCCCGTGATCCCATGCCCGTAGAACCCCCAAGCATGCGCCGATGTTGGCGCAAGCAGAACGACCGATGCCGCGATTGTTGCAACCACAACTGCAATCACAGGCGCAATCGCTCGCACTGGGATTTGAAGAAGGCGGATGGGGTTCATACTGCCCATACTGCCTTAGCCCGGGTTCGCTTCATATTGTTCGATCACCCATTCTTCAGCTTCCGATGCGGCGATCCATTGTTGCATCCACTCATGCTCCCAAACCGCCTCCATATAGGTGGCGGCAAAGCCTGGGACCTTAACCTGATAGCTGATGAAGCGACTGACGACCGGAGCGTAGAAAATGTCCGCTGCACCGAAGGTTCCAAACAGAAACGGGCCGCCTTTGCCAAAGCGCGCGCGCGCCTCTGCCCACAGGCCCAAGATGCGGACAATATCTTCTTGGCATTGATCGGACAGTTGAGCGCCATCGAACCGGCGGCGGATATTCATCGGGCATTCGCTGCGCAAGGCCGCATAGGAACTGTGCATTTCGGACACCATCGCCCGCGCCATGCCGCGCGCTGCCTCATCCTTGGGCCAGAACCTGTCGCGTCCCACCCGATCAGAGAAATATTCCATGATAGCCAGACTGTCCCAGATCACATTGTCGCCATCCCACAGGATCGGAACCTTTCCCCAAGATGGCTGCAAAGTGTCGGTGCTTCGGCGTTGGTCCCAGCCTTCGCCAAACAAGGGCGTGATCAGCTCGTCAAAATGCAGGCCGGACTGCTTTGCAGCCAACCAGCCGCGCAAGGACCAGCTCGAATAATTCTTGTTTCCAATGATCAGCTTCATATTCGGTCGCGATCCAATTCTAATGGAGCCCCAAGGGTCAGTACATCCGCCCTAGATATTCATTGTTTCGCTGTCGAGGCTGAACGGGTACCAGTTACCACTTCCGCTTCATATTGAGGATTGTTCCCATGGCTTTGCGCCCCTTCCATCTAGCCTTCCCCGTCGATGATCTGGGTGAAGCGCGCCGGTTTTACGGAGAAACTTTGGGATGCGCAGAAGGGCGCAGCTCGCCCGAATGGGTGGATTTTGACTTCTTTGGCCATCAGATCGTGACCCATCTGGCACCAGGCAAGGCAGGCGATGCGATGAGTAATCACGTTGATGGCCACGGGGTTCCGGTGCCGCATTTTGGCGCAGTGCTAACGATGGAGGATTGGCAGACGCTGGCTAACAGATTGACCGCAGCCGGCACCGCATTTGTTATCGAGCCGACGGTTCGCTTTAAGGGCAAACCGGGCGAGCAAGCCACCATGTTCCTGCGCGATCCATCGGGCAATGCGCTGGAGTTCAAAGCTTTCGCCGACGATGCGATGCTGTTTGCCAGTTGAAGCCCGGCGACAGGCAGGTTTATATGCTGAACTCAATTGTATTGTCTCTGAAGAGAAAGTCCCGATCCTTGCTGCAACTATTTCCTCGCCCTCTGTTCATAATCAGGATGCATCGTAGCGGGATACGGCGGGGCCAGATACTACAGCAGTCGAACCGCACAGCATGAAGACTGCCCAGACAATCAACGATGGGCCACTCGTCAGCGTCATCGTGCCCAATTACAACCACGCGCCATATCTGGATGAACGCATCGGCTCGATCGTCAACCAGACCTATAAAAATGTCGAAATCTTGCTGATGGACGATTGCTAGCCCGACGATAGCCGGGATGTATTGAGGTCTTGGGCTGAGAAAGATGAGCGCATCGAGCTCAAATTCAGCGAGACCAATTCAGGCAGCCCGTTCCGCCAATGGAAACTGGGATCGGATTGGGCCAAAGGCAAATACCTCTGGATCGCGGAAAGTGATGATGCTGCGGCCCTCGATATGTTGGCGACCCATGTCGCCGCGCTGGAGAGCAACGACAATGCAGTCATCGCTTACAGCCAAAGCCAGATTGACGACGACAAGGGCGAGGATGTTTCAAGCTGGAATGTGAATTACGAGGCCATTTTTGGAAGCGCGCTTCATTGGTCCAACCGGTTTACCGTGTCAGGCAAGGAAGAAGTGCGCGAGTGGATGGTCTTTTCCAACACCATCCCCAACGCCAGCGGAACCTTGATCCGAAAATCGACCTTTGATGCTACCAGCCTGCCAGATGGCGTCTGGAAGCTTAACGGGGATTGGTATTTCTACTCGCGCCTGTTGCAGCTGGGCGATCTTTATGAAGCCGAAGGGTGGACCGACCCCGAACGTCTGATTGCGGCACGGCGTCAGGTTTCTGAGTGGTGGATGTACTTCGTGCTCTACATGCCACCCAACGCAAGAAACGTCGCCGATACGATCCGGCTCTTCTCCAGATTTGCGAAGTATAACCCAAAGATCATCGTAGATCGCGATCTGCTGCGAAGTATCCGCTAGGCTGTCACCCGAACCCTGCGTATTAGGCTGAAGCAAGAATAGGCGGGTTTTCTCCGCCCTTAAACACCATCTTTTCAATGAAAATAGATGGTGAGCCCTGCTGGGTTCGAACCAGCGACCTACTGATTAAAAGTCAGTTGCTCTACCGACTGAGCTAAGGGCCCCCATTCACGGGTTGCGCGAGTCACGGACAAATATCCAGCACCCTGCGCGGAGGCTCACCTAGTGGCGGGTTTCGGGCGGGTCAAGCGCGCATGCAGATGTTGGACAGAAAGTCCTGTGATGGGATCGCGCCAATCGGCCGCAATCTGAGCCGCTGGGCCGAGCACGAATGCCCGTTCGCGGAACGAAACATGCGGGATCGTGAGCTCACGCGAATTCCACACACCACCATCCCACAAGACAATATCGAGGTCCAATGCACGCGCGCCCCACCGTTGGCCACGGCGGTGACCGAACGCGCCCTCTACCCCTTTCAGCAAGCCAAGCATGCTTTCCGGATCGCGCCTGGTTTCGACGACTGCCGCTGCATTGGCGTAACGGCGCTGCGACGGGCCAATTGGAGCAGTCTCAATAATTTCTGAAAGTTGATGAAACAGCAGGCCGACATCTTCCAACGCCTCTATCGCGCCTTCCAGCACATTGCGCGGGGGGCCATCACGCCCGGTAGGGCGATTCGATCCCAGAGCAATAAGATATTGGTGGCTCACTTATCCTCGCTGATTCGGCCGTACAGCTCTGGCCGACGGTCGCGGAAGAAGCCCATGCCCGCGCGATGGGTGGCGGCTTGGGCCAAATCAAGAGTCGCGACCAGAATGCCTTCTTCCTCGGAGCCAAACTCAACCAATTTGTCGCCCCATTCATTGGTGATGAAGGAATGGCCATAAAATCTCTGCCCGTCCTCAGGCCCAATCCGGTTGGCGGCCACCACTGGCATGCAATTGGACACCGCGTGCCCCTGCATCGCGCGTTGCCACATGCGGCTGGTGTCCAAGTCTGTATCGTAAGGCTCTGAACCAATGGCGGTTGGATAGAGCAACATTTCTGCCCCCATCAGCGCCATCACCCGCGCCGCTTCGGGGTACCATTGGTCCCAGCATATGCCGACGCCAATACGCGCAGAGCCGCTTTCCAGCGGCACATCCCACACTTTGAAACCATCATTGCCCGGGCGGAAATAGAACTTTTCCTCGTAGCCGGGGCCATCGGGGATGTGGCTTTTGCGATAGGTTCCGATGACCTCGCCGGACGCATCGACCATCGCCATTGTGTTGTAATAATGCTGTCCGTCGCGCTCAAAAAAGCTGGTTGGGATCGCGACCTTCAACTTGGCCGCCAGTTTGCGCATCGCAATCACGCTGGGATGTTCCAACGTTGGACGGGCCAGCGCGAACAGCGCCTCGTCCTCTGTCTTGCAAAAATAGGGGCCAGAAAACAGCTCGGGCGGCAAGATCACTTGAGCACCGCGCGCAGCAGCCTGTTCGACCAGCTCGCATACGGCGGCGATATTCTCTGCCTCGTCACTATGATCAAGCGGCAGCTGGAGGGCGGCAACAGTGATATCTCTCATGTGCCGCCCTTTAGGCCTTGTTGGGCCCGCTGAAAAGTTACTCTGCTTTCTTGAACAGCAAAGTCATCCGATCAGATTCGCCAATAGCACGGTGTTTGGCCTGCTCTTCTTCCGTTTGACGTCCAAAGCTCAACATAGGCGGAAGCGTCCAAACGCCGCCTTCCCAATTGGCTGGATCGTTTGGATTGGCATTGATCTCGCTCTCGCCCGCAAGCTCAAATCCGTTGGCGGCAAAGATCGCGACAACGTCTTGCTTGCGCATATAACCGCGCTGGCGAGCACCATAATCGTCATAACTTGCGCCTTCAGGAGCACGGTGTTGCACCACGCCGACCATGCCATCATCCTTCAACATGACCCGTGCCGCCTTGAGCACTGTATCGGCGGAATTGCCCATGTTGAGGCCATGCATGGAGCGGAAGATCAGCACGCGATCAACCGTTCCGGCTACGCCTTCGGGCATCTCGTCAACTTCAAATGCGTTCACATCGTCAGCTGACATTCCCGAGCCTGCGGCCATGTTGTTCTTAAATCGCTGCGCCCATGCCTTGGCCCGCGCTTCTTGTTCTGGTGTGTTGTAAGTGCGCGCACTGCTGTCACCATTAATGGCGATATAGGTGCCTTGCGGCATGATCCATGGGGCCAGCACTCGGGTGTACCAACCGCCGCCTGGACCAAATTCGGCCACGGTCATCGTTGGTTCGACGCCAAAGAACGCCAGCGTTTCGGCCGGGTTGCGGTATTTGTCGCGGGCCCGATCATCATTCCGGCGCTCGTCGGCCAACACTGCATCCAGCCAAGTCGTGGGCGCTTCCGCTTCTGTTGTTTCCGTTTCCCCAGCAACATCTGTTTCTGGCTCCGCTTCTTCTTCCTGCGGGGCGAGAACGGCTTGGAGGACACGGCCCAAGATGTCCCGCGTGCTGTTGCTATCTTGGGCAGCAACGGGTGCCGCAACCATGGCGGCGGCGCAGGCAAAAAGGCTGGAATTTACGAATAAGCGGCGCATTGATCTCTCCTGAGGTTCTTCAATTCTAACTCTACTAACGCATTCGAGCATAGTAAGTTTCATCGCACGCACTATCTGTCAAACCAACAAGGAGTTTCGGTGAATGACAAAAGCAATTTTGGCGGGCGGATGTTTCTGGTGCGTCGAGGCGGTATTTAACGATGTTATCGGGGTGACCGACGTTGAAAGCGGCTACATCGGCGGCGAAACTGCTGACCCGACCTATAAACAGATTTGTACGGGCACGACCGGCCATGCAGAGGCGATCCGGTTTAACTTTGACCCTGATGTCATCTCGCTGGGTGAGGTTTTTGACGTGTTCCTTGGCACGCATGATCCAACCCAGCTGAACCGGCAAGGCAATGATGTTGGCACCCAATATCGCAGTGCGATCTTTGTCGCGGACGATGCCGAGCGGGCCGAAGCGCAAGCAGCCATCACCCGTTGGAACGAGAGCAATTCTGGCACAGCGGTTACTTCGGTCGAGGCCGCAAGCGCATGGTATCCAGCCGAGGACTATCATCAGGAATATTGGGAAGGCGAAGGGCAACGCAACCCCTATTGCCAAGCCACCATCCCACCTAAATTGCTGAAATTACGTAAAAGCTTTCTGAACAAAGTGAAGACTGGAGCCTAGAACGCGTGGCGATCACTCCTGACAAGTCTTACATTTACGATCCCGAATTGATCGGTGAAGACAGTGTCGCCTTTGCCTGCTCAACCGATGTGAAGGCATGGCCATGGTTGGCCCTGCCGCCGCATAATCCCGGCGCGATTAACGCCCAAAGCTTTTGGACCAGCATCGGTGCCTCGCGGGCTCGCAACACGATGGATGAGGATAAATGGTCGGCCCTGACATGGACCCGCTGGGAATGTGGGGACGACTATGCGGCACACGCCGTGCGCGGGACTTATGACGGCGGGCGCAGCGATGGGCGAATATCATTCACGACCACTCTCTATGATGTGCATGATCGTCTGGTCGTGAAAGTCTTGGGCAAAGGCGTCATCTTCCAGAACCGAGATTTCGAATCTTGGCGGGCCAAAGCAAAGCAACAGGCCGAAATGGTCCCTGACCTGTCTGATTTTGACTTTGCACAGCATGGCAAGCTCGGCCTGACAGATGGGGAACACCCCTTTGTTTCTCCGTTGACGGGCGCGGATGGTCGCTCTTTGCAGGGGCTGATCACCAAAGAGAATGGGCTAATGCCGGGCAATCGGTATTTTGGTGGATCAGGCGATCATGTGAACTCCACCCATCTGGCCGAATTGTCGCGGCAAGCGCTAAGCCTGCTGCATGACGGAGTGAACGTTAAGGTCACTGGCGGGGAAATGACCATGCACCGCTATGTCGAGCTGGGATCGATTATCGATGTTACCGTCAGCAATCGTGATGCCGAGAAGATTGAGCTAAAATTTGCCCAGGCAGGGCATGATTGCACATCGGTTTCACTGCAATTCCGGCAGGATTGAGCGTTAGGGCTTGCGCCAACGCGCGACGAAAAAGCCGTCCAGCCCGCCAACATCGGCCAGCATTCCAGGATGCGTGCGCAGCCAACCTTGCTCGGTCGGTTCAATCCCTTCGGGCAATTCCTCTGATCGGATCGGATCGGGCGTAAGCGCCACATTGGCCGCCTGAGCCTCGCCCTCTGCGTGCTCGAGCGAGCACACAGCATAAATCATCACACCGCCGGGTTTCAGCCAGCCAGTCGCACGCTCAATCAATTGTGCTTGCAGCTGTGTCATCTCGGCAATTTGGTTCTGGCCAATCCGGTGCAGCACATCGGGATGGCGGCGGCAGGTGCCTGTCGCCGTGCACGGAGCGTCCAGCAATATCGCATCATATTGGTGCTTTGGCTCCCACTTGAGAGCATCCGCCCGCAGCGGTGACGCCTTCAAACCGGTGCGCTTGAGATTATCCTTGAGCAATTCAAGACGCCGCTTGGAAATGTCGAGCGCCGTCACTTTCCAACCCTGCGCCGCCAGCTGCAACGTCTTGCCCCCCGGCGCAGCGCAAAGGTCAAGCACATGCTTGCCCCCTCCTTCTTCGGCACCATTTCCCAGCAGGCGGGCGGGCAGCGATGCGGCAATATCCTGCACCCACCATGCCCCAGCGTGATCCTTGTCCCCAAAGCCCGCCAGATCCTCCACCGCGCTGCCGCGAGGCAGGCGCACATGGCCGGGCATCAGGCTGTCACCGCTCAATTGGTTGGTCCAATGGCCGGTTTGCGAGTGATCGGCCAAAGTCAGGTCGAGCGGCGGCGGATTGACCAAACCGGCCGCAATCACCGGAGCCGTATCTCCCCACCGCTCAGCGACAAAGGCAGGCAGGCTGGGCACGTCGGGCAGGCGGACGTTCTGCTTGTCCAAGTTTGAGAATACACCATGCGCCAATTTGCGTTGACCACCCGATAGCAAGGGCAACCCAGTCGCGATCACGGCATGCGGCGGGGTGTGCAATCGCAGCCATCCGGCCAGCATCAGGCGCAAAACATTACGCGGCTTGGCATCATCGGGAAGGTTATTCTTGGTCGCGCTGTCGATCAGTCCATCCAGATCAGTCAGCCAGCGCAAACTTTCGCTTACCAGCGCGCGCGCCAAAGCCTTGTCCGCCGGTTTGCGCAATGTCCGGGTTGCGCTGTGAAAGCTTTGATCAAGCGTCTGCCCGCGCCGTATAACCGCGTCGAGCAGGTGCAACGCCGCACGGCGCGCGTGAATTCCGGAAGGTTCAGCCATTGGCCGCGATCCCTAACCGCTCTTGAAACCAAGCGCCAGCATGCGCATTGTCTATTCTATCATGACCAAACAAAAATCAGATGCAGCCAAGCAGTTTACCAAGCCAGCCCATTGGACCAATGATCCTGCGCCGAAGCCTAAGGCCGGAAAGCCCAATCATGATGAGCCGCGCGATCTATCCCCCACCCGTTATGGTGATTGGGAAAAGAACGGCATTGCTATAGATTTTTGAGCTGTTTGTTTCCGCAGCACCACCGTGCTGCGATTTCCGCGCTCACGCGATCTGCGACCAGCAAACCGGGTGAGACTTCTTACAACGTTTTGAATTCGACCTTGAGGCCGTCTTTCGGCTGCGGGATTGGCCACGCCTTCCAATCGGGCGAATAACCGTCCTCAATCACAATCTCATATTGCTGAAGCAGCTGCGCCAGAAGCACCTTCACCTGCATATAGGCAAAGTGCAGACCAAGGCACATGTGCGCGCCTCCGCCAAAGGGAACCCAGGCATATTTGTGCCGTGTCTTCACCTGTTCCGGGGTAAACCGCATCGGATCAAAGGCGCTAGGGTTGTCCCAATATTCCTCTGAATGGTGAGTCCAATGGGGGTTGATCCCGACCATCTGACCAGCTGGAATCGAGTATCCGCCAAATTCAAATGCCTTCAATGCACGGCGCGGCATGGACGGCACCGGTGGCATCATCCTGAGCGCTTCTTTGAAGGCCATTTCGGTCAGTTCAAGCTTGCCCATGTCATCATAATCCAGCGGTCGCGGCGCGCCGGCGGCATCCGGACCGCCCGTGACAGCCATGATCTCGTCGCGGACCTGGCTCTGCCAATTCGGGTTCTGGGCGAGGTAATAAATCAGTGATGTGGCCGAGGATGTGATCGTGTCATGGGCCGCCATCATCAGGAAATTCATGTGATCGACCACTTCGTCGACCGGCAGTAGCGAACCGTCCTCGCGCGTGGCAGTGGCGAACTGGCTGAACATATCCTGCCCGCCGCCAGCCTGGCGCCGTTTGTGCGTTTCCTGGGTGAAATAATCGACCAGCATAGCGCGGCCATCAACACCGCGTTTCATCAGAGTGAAGGGCAAGGGGCTGCGGATCGGTGCGACACTGGCTTGCACCATGTCGACAAAGGCGGTGTTGATCTGGTCCGCTTCTGGGCCCCATTCAATTCCGATGAAGCTTTCCGCGGCCAAATCCAGCGTCAGTTTCTTGATCGCCGGGTAGAATTCCATCCGGCCATTCCAATTGGCAACTTCGCGCGCAATTCCGCTGTTCAGCGCCCCGGAATAATGCCGCATTGGCCCCGGCTTAAAGGCAATCGATAGCGCGCGACGGTCCATCCGGTGATGGTCAAAATCCATCAACATCAACCCGCGCGGAAACAATTGATCCAGAATCGGACCCCAGCCCTGCTCGTTCGAGAATATCTTATCCTTGTTGAACATGACCAGCTCGTTCGCATCCGCACCGATCAGCGCGACGTTCCACCCTCCAAAGGCTTTGGAGCGATAAACCTTGCCGTATTTTTCAATCATATTGCGGGTAAAACTGTGCGGATCAGCCAATTGCTTGAACGTACTGCCCACCACCGGCCAGCCAGCCTCGCCAGGAATATGCGCAATGTCGGCAAGCGGTGGCACGCCATCGCTCCAATGATTAAAGCGCGCTTGCGGCGACGTGTGCGTATCAGCGGGCGATGGAGCGATAGTGGCCATTTTCGGACTCTCTAAATTGCGTTACTTACCATAGTGTAAGTAAAGCTGCGGACTAAATCCAGCCTGACAATTCGCGGCGAACCAGGTTTTCCAGCATGTCCATTCCGGCATCGGATGTGTTGAGGCAGCTGAGCACCGCAAAATCCTCGCCGCCCGCCTCCAAGAATATATCGCGGCCTTCAATCGCCAGCTCTTCCAGTGTCTCGACGCAATCTGCCGAGAAACCGGGCGCGGCAATGGCCATTCTGCGCGTGCCCTTCTCGGCTTCGCCTTGCAACGTGTCATCGGTTGCAGGCTCCAACCATTGCGCCGGACCAAAGCGCGATTGGAACGAAGTCTCGATACGCAATCCGGGGCGATCAAGCTTCTCGCTCAGCAGCCGCGCCGTCTTGCGGCATTGGCAATGATAGGGATCACCCAGTTCCAATGTGCGTTGTGGCATGCCGTGGAAACTCAGCACCAGCACCTCTGGATCGAATGTCAGCCCATCCATCTGGCGGGTCAGATCAATCGTCAGCGCATCGATATAGGCCGGATCATCATGATAGGGCGGCAACGTACGCATGCTCGGCTGCCACCGCATTGTGCCCAAAGTCTCGCTTGCTTTGTCGATCACGGTCGCGGTCGTTGCCGCGCTATATTGCGGATAAAGCGGCGCAATCAATATCCGGTCGCACCCCGCCTTTTGCAGAGCCTCTATCTGTCCCGGGATGGCAGGCTCACCATAACGCATGGCATAGCGGACCTGCACTTGATCGCCGATCCGCTTTTGCAGACCTTCGGCTTGCTTGCGGGTAATCACCGCTAATGGCGAACCTTCATCTGTCCACACCTTGGCATAGGCTTCGGCGCTTTTCTTGGGCCGCGTGTTGAGGATTACCCCGCGCAAGATTGGCTGCCATGCAATTGGCGGTATCTCGATAACTCTGCGATCCGACAGAAATTCGGCCAGATAACGCTTCACATCCTTGGGATCGGCCGATTCCGGCGTGCCCAAATTGACGACCAGAACGCCGACATTGCCGCTGGAAACGGGAGTATGATCGCTGGGGAGGCGTTGTTCTTGCCAGGTCATGATTTGTCTATCCCCAGCCTTTCCTCAAACCCCATCCCAAGGCTTGAAAATGGGGAGTGCAGCGCCTTTCGCAAGGGTATCGCAGCAGGGCGCATCGACAATATCATAGCCCGCCGGCCAAAAATGGTAGACGGCGCAGGCGGCGTCCGGTGGCGGAATGCATCGCATTGGCCATCGCCGGGGCAGCGACGGCTGCGCCCAATTCGCCCGGATCGGCTGGCGGCGCTTCGCTTGAAATAAAGTCTACGATGATCTCGGGGCAATCGGACAATAGGGGCAGATTGAGGTCGGCAAGTTGCTGAGCCACGGGAACACCCGAACGATAGCGCGCATTGGCACCCAACGCTTGCGCCATGCCGAAGATCAAACCACCTTCGATTTGCTGACGAGCAATATCCAGATTGATGATGCGGCCAATATCGACCGCGGCGAACAACCGAGCGACCTGCACACCGCCTTCGCCAGCGCGTGCTTCTGCGATGCAGGCTATGCGGCCGCCTCCCATGCCGCTCCCGATGCTGCCCCCAATTCTATGACAGGCGAGGCCTTGTCCGCTTTGGTCGCGGCCACCATCCCATTCGGCCAGTCGCGCGACGCTTTGCAGACAAGCAACCATGCGCGCATCCTGCCCCAACATCGATATGCGATAGGATAGCGGCTCCAATTCATTGCGCGTCGCCACTTCATCGATGAAGCTCTCAATCGCAAAGGCAGTGACGGCATGGCCATTCCCGCGCAGCCGTGAACACGGCAGGCCAATCTCTACCGGTACATGCTGAACCGTTACATTGGGGATGGCATAGGGAGGCATGGCCCCTTCTACGGCGAGCGCATCGGCGCTGCCCGTGCTGTCATTGATCGCGGCCCAGCTGGTCTTGTTTTCAAACAGGCGCTGGCCAAATTCCACATTGCTGGGCGGCGCCGCCACCCGCGTCTTCATACCTTGGATCATGCCCGTACCATTTTTGGCAATCTGCGCCGTCAGCAGCAATTGCGCCGGAGCGCGGGGGCGGGCTTGAAGCTGTTCCTCATAACGCGACCAGATCAATTGCACTGGGCGGCCCAATTCGCGGGCAATCAGGGCGACTTCAATGGCGTGGTCATGCTCCAGCCGGCGGTCAAAACTACCGCCAGCGGGCATGGGATACAGCACCACATCCTGCAAACTCAGGCCAACCGCCTTGGCCGCGGCCTCGCGCGCTTTTTCAGGGGCCTGACTGGCCAGCCATAGTTCCAACCGATCGCCATCATAGCGCGCTGTCGCGGTGGAGGTTTCCAGCGTAGCATGGACCCCGGCATCCACTTCATAACGCAACGCCAAATCGGCATTACCGCCGCTGGAATATCCCTCGCCGCGCTGTGCGATGACATGGGCCTCGTCGGTTTTCAAACCTTCATCCAGCCGTTCGGCAATATCATCGCTATCGACGGTGTAATCGACCGCAAAGCGCGGTTGCATCGCGTCGACAGCCTTTTCCGCGGCCCACCAATTGGTCGCGGCAACCGCCAACCAGCGCTTGCCCTCAACCGCGCCCACAACCCCTCGAATACGCCGAGCGCTGAGCGGATTGAAATCGGTCAATTGCGCCTTGTCCAAGGGTCCATGACGGATCGCGGCATACACCATTCCAGGCAGCCGAACGTCACCAGCGAACAGATGCGTCCCATCAACTTTTGAAGGCAAATCAATCCGAGGATATTGTGTCTGAGCCTCGGCCTCTCCGGCCAAAGGATTCTCGCCATAGGCCCGTGTCCGAAGTGGTGGCGGGTCGGGCACGGATTGGTCAGCTGCCTCTGCCGACAATTCGGCAAAGCTCAGGCGTTTGTCATCATGCACGACAAAGCCTTGCTCGGCCTCGCATTGCTCGGGCGCAACGTTCCACCGCGCTGCCGCAGCTTGGGTCAACATTCCGCGAGCCGCCGCAGCGGCCATCCGGCAGGGTTCCTCAAATGCGTCAAGCGTGGTGCCATCGGCTGTCGCCATAAATCGAGAAGTCTGCGCAAATCGCTGGGCCAGCATGGAATCAGGTTCATCGGCCCAATCGGCCAAGGCACCGCCCCACAATGGAGCCCAGCGCGATGCCAGCGCGACATTGGCATAAAGCGCGCTGACCGATGCAGGCTCCACCGCAATCTGTCGCCAATCTGCACCCAGTTCAGCAGCGACGATCTGCGGCAAAATGGTGCTGACGCCCTGCCCCATTTCCAATTGCGGTAGCGCAACTGTGATCACCCCGTCGCTGGCAATTTTGAGCCATGCGTCAAAGGCAAATTCCTCTGCCCGTGGTTCCAGCGGGGTAGGATAGCTGCGCGGGTAGAGCATCCAGCCGACCACGATCCCGCCGCCAACTGCCGCCCCTGTGAGCAAACCGCGACGAGTCAGCTCCATGCTTCAGCCCTCTCCTGCGCCCAAAGTGTCCAAATCCTTCAACCAGGCGCTGACTTTCTCAGCTATGGCAGCAAATGCCTTGCCCTCTTCGCTGTCACCGGCCGCAGGTGGATTGCCACTATCGCCCGCTTCGCGGATCGGCAAAGCCAAGGGAATGCGGCCTAGGAAGGGAATTTCCACCGTGCCGGCCATGGCTTCCACCCCGCCCTTGCCGAACGGGTCAGAAATTTCACCGCAATGCGGGCAGGCATAACCCGCCATATTTTCCACCAAGCCGATAATGGGAACTTTGCCTTGTTCGAACAATTGTCCGGCCCTTGCCGCATCGATCAATGCCAAATCCTGCGGCGTAGAAACCAGCACCGCGCCATCGGGCTTATGCTTTTGCAGCATAGTGATCTGCACATCACCTGTTCCCGGCGGCAGATCGAGCAGCAGCAATTCGACATCGCCCCATTCGGCATCAATCAGTTGGCTGAGCGCGCTGCCGACCATCGGGCCGCGCCATGCCAGCGCTTGGGCTGGTTTGACCAAATATCCCATCGATAGGACCGGCACGCCATATTTGCTCGGCACGGCGACCAATTTGTCCTCATCACCATCCGGCTTGGCGCCTTCATTGGCGAGTAATTTGGGCTGCGAGGGTCCATAAATATCGGCGTCAACCACGCCCACTTTATGTCCCATCCGGTGCAGAGCAACGGCCAGATTCGCGGTGAGGGTTGATTTGCCCACGCCGCCTTTGCCCGATCCGACCGCGATAATGCGCCGGGTAATTTTGTCAGCCATCATCGCTACGCGCACCTCGCTGACGCCTTCGAGCCCGCTCAGTGTTTCGGAGGTGTCGCGCTCGACCTCAGCGCGCTGGGAGCCGGTCAAACCGCTGGCGTCCATTACAATTACTGCGCGGTCGCCGACCATGCGCGCAGACTTAACGCGAGCCGCAATCGGGGCCGGCAAACACTCGATCAAAGCCGTTTCATCCATTGAGACAGCGCCCTAGCAGCATTTTCACGTCCGCCACCCCTGTTTTTCGTCAGAACGGCCCCTATAGTAGAGTTATGGACATATTTAACGGTTTCAAAAGACAGATGGGTCTCGCGATGGCGGGCAAAAGCCCTTGGGGCGGCGGCAAAGGCGGCGGCAGCAATGGCAGCGGCGATGATGGCGGCGATGGCGGAGGCGAGGGTGGCCCTCGCAATCCATGGCTTCCCGGCGGCAGCAAAGGGGCTGGAGACAATGGGGGTGACAAACCGTCCGATGGTCGGCGCTCTGCCAGCATAGAAGACATCTTCAAAAACCGTGGACCTGAAGGTCCCAACCGCGGCGGCGGCCCGCGTGGCCCCAATTTCAACTTTCCAAAGCGTTCCGGCGGGAAGAGTTGGATGCCGCTAATCATTATTGGGGTTTTGGCCGTCGGCATCTTTATGACCAGCACACATCTTGTTGGCCCTAAAGAACAGGGCGTGGTCAAAACGCTGGGCAATTTCACCCGCACGATGAATCCGGGGCTGAATTTCTCTGCTCCTTATCCCATCGAAGTGGTTGATATTGAGGACGTTCAAGGCGTCCGAGCACTAAACATTCCCGGATCGAGCGAAGGCGTAAAGCTGATCCTGACCGGTGACCAGAATCTGGTCGATCTGAGCTACATCGTGCGTTGGAACATCAAGAATTTGGAGCAGTTCAAGTTCCGCCTTGTCCAACCCGAAGAAACCGTTGCCGAAGTGGCCGAGGCCGCCATGCGCGCTTCCATCGCTGAGAAGGAATTGGACGAGACATTCTCTGGCCAAGGCCGTGCAGCTATCGAGCAGAACGTACGCGAGCGGATGCAAGAAGTGCTCGATTCCTACGAAGCTGGTATTCAAGTACTGGGTGTAGAAATCGAAAAAGCTGACCCTCCTGCAGAAGTGGTCGATGCCTTTCGTGATGTGCAAGTGGCAGAGCAAAATGCCGATGCCGCGCGCAACCAAGCGCAAGGTTATGCGCAACAAGTGCTGGCACAGGCCGAAGGTCAGGCGCAAGCGTTTGACAAAGTGTATGAAGAATACCGCCTTGCTCCGCGCGTGACCCGCCAACGTCTCTATTACGAGACCATGGAGCGCGTGCTGAGCGGGACTGACAAAACCATCATTGAGACAGAGGGGGTCACCCCCTATCTGCCGCTGCCCGAAATCAGGAAGCGCGCCACAGGGCCGCAACCCATCACTGCCCCGCAACCGCAAAGCGGGGGGAATTGATCATGGAAGATATCCTGAACAAATATCGCACGGCTTTCATCGCCTTGGTTGTCATAGCCGTGGGCTTTTCGTTGAGCGCCTATGTGGTGCCAGAAGAAGAGCAAGTGGTTATAATTCGAACGGGTAATCCGGTTGGGACGGTCAACACGCCCAATGGCAATTTGGGACCAGGCCTCTATCTGCGCATTCCGTTCATCGACTCGGTCCGCCGGGTGGAAAAACGTTTGCTCGATCTGGAAATGAACGATGAAGAAGTGCTGTCGAATGACCAGCAACGCTTGCTCGTTAATGCCTATGCCCGTTTCCGTATTACCGACCCGGTGCGCATGGTCGAACGCGCGGGCACCACTGACGGTGTGCGCACTGCGTTGGAGCCGATCCTCAACTCGGCCTTGCGTCAAGAATTGGGCCGTCGCACGTTCCAAGCCATGCTGACCGCCGAACGCGGCTCTGCTCTGGCCAATGTCCGCGCAAATTTGGATCGTCAGGCAAGCCAATATGGCGCCGAGGTGGTCGATGTTCAGATCAAGCGCACCGACTTGCCCGATGCTCCGTTGCAATCGGCCTTCCGCCGGATGGAATCGGATCGTGCCCGTGAAGCGCGAACCATTCGTGCGCAAGGTGGACGTGACGCAGTGGTTATTCGCGCAGAGGCGGATGCCACCGCGGCACGCACCTATGCCGAAGCCTATGGCAAGGACGCACAATTCTATGACTTCTACCGCGCCATGCAGAGCTATGACAAAACCTTTGGCCCAGCCCAACCGGGTGAAGCGCCCAAGGGGGAAAGCAGCATAATCTTGTCACCTGACAATGAATATCTACGGCAATTCCGCGGTGGACGGTAGCCTTTAGCCTGAACGACATTTGCCAAGTGTAAGCGGGGTGAAGCCGATCAAAGGGCAACTGGTGTCTACCGACTACATATGTCGTTCAAACTCGGTTAAGTGGCTGTGCGTTCAAATTGGGGTGAGAAGTTTTGGTAATGCCAGAGCGGCGCATTGGCGCCCAACCTGGAGATAAAAGGAATGAGAGGACGTGAATAACGTGCGATATGTTTACGGACTGACGACTGCCCTGCTGGTTGGTGGCGCAACCCTATCATTGGTCACTGGCCAACCCGCCGGTGCGCAAGTGGCCCAGAATGATGAAGCCCGCATGCAGCAAGTTGTGCCCCGCGCAGGTGCCCCGGCCAGCTTTGCCGATCTGACCCAGCAATTGCAGCCCGCCGTGGTCAACATTGCCACGCGCCAACGGGTCGAAGTGCAAAGCCGCAATCCTTTCACCGGCACACCGTTTGAGGGCATGTTTAATCGCCGCAATGGTGGCGGAAACGAACAGCAGCCGCAGACGCGCGAGGCGCAGTCGCTTGGCTCTGGTTTCGTCATCTCGGCCAATGGCTATGTGGTGACCAATAACCATGTGGTCTCACCCAACAATCGGGCGACGCTGGAAGAAATCACCGTCACCATGCCTGATGGCACCGAATATGAGGCGGAGCTGGTCGGTGCCGATCCCGCATCTGATTTGGCCGTGCTGAAAATCCAGTCGGGCAATGAGTTTCCCTTTGTGAAATTCGGCGATTCGTCGAAAGCACGTCCAGGTGACTGGGTGGTTGCCATCGGCAATCCCTTTGGTCTGGGCGGCACGGTTACCAGTGGCATCGTTTCGGCGGTCTATCGCAACACCGGGTCAGGCGGCGCCTATGACCGCTATATCCAAACCGATGCCAGCATTAATCGCGGCAATTCGGGCGGCCCCCTGTTTGACATGGCGGGCAATGTCATCGGCATTAACAATGCCATCTTCTCGCCGTCGGGCGGCAGCGTCGGGATCGGCTTTGCCATTCCAGCAGAGATTGCTGCACCGATCGTGGACCAGCTCAAAAACGGTCAAGAGATCGAGCGCGGGTTCTTGGGTGTGAGCATCCAGCCGGTGAATGATGATCTGGCCGATTCGCTTGGACTGCCGCGCAATCGCGGCGAGTTCGTCCAGTCTGTCACCAGCGATGGCGCAGCCGCAGCTGCCGGTATCGAAGCTGGCGATGTTGTCACTAGGGTCAACAATCAGGAAGTGACCAGCGAGCAAACTTTGTCCTTCCTCGTCGCCAATATCGCACCCGGCACGCGCATTCCGATCGAGCTGCTGCGCGAAGGTGAAACCATCACTGTCAATGCGACCGTAGGCAAGCGTCCAACCGAGGAAGAGCTTCGCCAACAGCAGATGTTTGATCCGGACACCGAAGAAGAAGCTCCGGTTGAGGAATCGGACGGCGTTATCGAAGAAAAGCTCGGCCTGCAGGTCATGACTTTGACCCCGCAGATCACTCGCCAATTGGGTGCCGATCCAGACACCGAAGGCTTGGTCATCGGCGCAGTGGATCAATTGTCTGATGCTGCACGTAAACAGCTGCGACGTGGGGACATCATTTTGTCCGCCAATTACACTGTGGTTGAATCGATTGCGGATCTGGAAGGCATCATTCGTCAGGCAGAAACCGACGGACGTGAGGCTGTTCTATTGCGCATCCAGCGTCGTGGGCGGCCACCACAATATATCGCAGTTCGGATGCGCTAATCGGGCAAGAGAATTTACAAAGTTGAACGCATTAAGGCGCTTGTGGACTTGGTCTGCGGGCGCCTTTTGCATTTCAGGCGGTGTAATTGAGCCGCTATTGGCCCGCGCCATCGCCTGGTCTGACCGTTCGCGGCATAGGAGGCGGCGGCGGGGGTGGAGGTAACAAGTCAGCAGGCTGGCCATCGGGCGGCAGATTTTGTCCCGTCGCCCGCTCTAGAAAGTCATCGTCAACCGCTTGAGGATTGCCGCCAATACCGTTTCCGGGGGTCACCCGAACATCTGGCACAGGAACCACTTCGCCCTCAACCGGGAATGGAAGCTCGCGCGTTGTGTCGCCATAGCCCGGCTCGATCAGATTGCCCTGTTCGTCGATGAAGTAATAATCGTCCGGATTGCCAAAGAAATACTCGTCATCAGGCTCAAGCTGCCACTCGGGCAATTTCAGCTCAGTATCAAATTCCTCAACCGGGCGGTCCTTCACCGCATAGCGCATATAGGCGGCGAAGGCTTGCGCCGGAGCGCGTCCACCCTGCAGGCCCGGAACGCGTTTGTTATCGTCGCGGCCCATCCAAACGCCAGTGGTAACGCCAGAGGAAAAGCCGACGAAATAGCCATCCTTATTCGACGATGTCGTCCCCGTCTTTCCCGCAACCGGCCGGCCAATCTGGGCTGCTTTGCCGGTACCAGTGTTGACCGCTGTCTGGAGCAAATCAGTTATCCCTGCAGCAACATAATCGGGTACCAATTGCGAGGCACGGCCACGCTGATGCTCGTAAATGGTTTCCCCGCTGGCGGTGGTCACTTTGACGATGCCGAATGGTTCAACCGAGACCCCCTTGGCAGAGACCGCCGCAAAGGCGCGGGTCATATCGATCAGCCTGACCTCGGAACTGCCCAAAACCATGGAAGGATAGGTGGAAATCGGCGTGGTTATGCCGAACCGCCGCGCCATCGATGCAACCGTACCAAAGCCAACATCATTGCCCAATTGCGCAGCGACCGTGTTGATTGAATAGGCAAAGGCGGTGCGCACATTGATCTCGCCAGCGTTGCGACCAGACGAATTTCGCGGGCGCCATCCGTTGATATTGACCGGCGTATCAGCCACCCGATCATCCGGCGTGTAACCCGATTCCAAGGCGGCCAGATAGACAAATAGTTTCCAGCTTGATCCCGGCTGGCGCATGGCGTTGGTCGCACGATTGTAATTCGTCTCGACGTAATCTGTGCCGCCAACCATCGCCAAGATCGCTCCATCGCGGTCCAGACTGACCAAAGCGCCTTGTGCATCTTTGGGCGAATTTGCTTGGATGGATGTTGTAGCGGCGCGCTGCATCCCGATGTCGATCGTTGTCCATACTTCGATCGGCTCAAAGGTTTCGGGCAGCAACAAATCGAGCTGAGGCAAAGCCCAATCGGTGAAATAGCGGACCGAATTTTGGCTCCCGCTCTCGCGAATTTTGACCGCGTCGACATTAACCGAGGCCTGACTTGCGTTGATGAAACCTTGTTCGCGCATCAGACGCAGCACCGTGCGAGCGCGGGCCACGGCCTTGTCTACATCGGCGGTCGGCGAATATCGGCTCGGCGCTTTGACCAGACCAGCGATAATCGCTGCCTCGTCCACCGACAGTGCGGTCGCCGGGTGGCTGAAGAATTTTCGGCTGGCGCTATCGATGCCATAGGCACCGCCGCCGAAATACACCTTGTTGAGATACAGCTCGAGGATCTGTTCCTTGCTGAATTTCCATTCCAGTGCGAGCGCCAACACGGCTTCGCGCGCTTTGCGATCGAACGTCCGGTTGGAGTTGAGAAATACGTTACGAGCCAATTGTTGGGTGATCGTGGAAGTGCCGCCAATGCGATCTTCACCGGTCACACCTTCGATCACTGCCCCAGTTGTGCGGATAGGATCGATCCCGAAATGCGAATGAAACCGCCGGTCCTCGACCGCGATCATCGCATTCTTCATATTCAGCGGAATATCTTCGTAATCGAGCCACTCGCCAAAGCTTGGCCCAATCTCGACAATTTCAGTGCCATCGCGCGCGCGCACCAAAATGGTCTGTGCATTTTGCGTTGCCTTCAATTGGTAAAAGCTGGGAATGGATTGCGCGGCAAAGCCAACCGCGATCGCCAAAACCACGGCGCCCAAAACTGCGGCTGCACTGCCCCAAATGGCTATCCGCTTGATCCACCGTCCCCAACGGCTGCCACCACTACCGCTACCGCCAGCGGATTTGCGTTTTCTGGACCGGGGGCGTTTGGAACGGCTCGACTGCGCACGCTGCGAAGCGGCCCGGCGGCTGCCGCGCTTATTGGTGTTCTTCAATCGTTGGCCACGCTTGGAAGTCACCGCTTCTTCTTCATTTTACCATCCACCATCGTGATTATGGCACTGCAGGGCCGAGTTGTAACGCTGCGTGAACGATCAATCCTTGGGCCTAAAATCGAGCGATGCAGAATTGATGCAATAGCGTAAGCCACCTTGATCGGCTGGACCATCGGGGAAGACATGGCCCAAATGACCTGAGCATTTGGCGCAGGTTACTTCGGTGCGGATCATTCCATGAGAAGTGTCCCGGTGCTCGTCCACACCTTCGCCATCAGCGGGTTTGGTAAAGGCTGGCCAGCCGCATCCCGAATTGTATTTGGCATCGCTTTCAAACAAGGTCGTGCCACATCCAGCGCAAGTGTATTTCCCGGCGTCATAGTGCTTGTCATATTCACCGGTGAAGGCGCGCTCTGTGCCCGCCTCGCGCAGGACATGATATTGTTCTGGCGTCAGTTTTTCGCGCCACTGCGCGTCACTAACATTTTTGGGATCGGTCATGGCAGGTTCCTTTATCCGTCCAGTTTTGCGTAATGCGGCGGCGGCTGGATCACATCCATCCGCTCGGTCAGCAAGGGCCGGAAGCTGGGTCGGCTCTTGAACACTGAATACCAGCCGCGGGTCTGTTCATGCCCCGCCCAATCGATCCCGCCGAGGTAGTCTGCAACCGAGATTTGCGCCGCTGCAGCCAAATCGGCCATGCTCATCGTGGCCCCGGCCAACCATGGCCGATTGTCGATCAACCAATCCATATAGTCGAGGTGGCCATGCGCCATTTTCATCGCCTCACGCAGCGCGCCTGAATCTGGCGGTTGGCGCAGCACAATGCGTTTCTTCATCCGTTCCTGCAGCAAGGGCGCGGTCACATCGGTGTAGAAATTCTCGTCAAACAGAGCAACCAATCGGCGAATTTCAGCCCGGTTTTGGGCCGTGCCATTGATCATCGGTGACTTGTCCGATTTCTCTTCGAAATATTCGCCAATCGCGCGACTATCGCACAAAACCAGCTCTCTCTCTGCATCGACCAGCACCGGAGTGCGTCCCGCCGGATTGAGATTCCAGAACATATCGCTGGCCGACCATGGGTCCTCGCGGACCATTTCATAGGCGATGTTTTTCTCACCCATAAGCAGGCGGATCTTACGGCTGAACGGGCACAGGGGAAATTGATAAAGACGCCACATAATTGACCAGCCTCATGCCCTATTGATCTCGGCAAATCCACCACCAACCGCAAGGAAGATGGGTGCTATTTACAGGTCTGATTGCAGGCCGGATTATAAGTCCGACGTTTCCAGCATCAGCAGGCATCCCGGCATCACATCGTTGATCGTCCCGCTGGCCGACAATTGCTGCGCCTCGGCGGAGACCAATTGCGAGATTTCCTCGCGCGATTTGCCCGTGTCATCGATCAATCCTGCCAGCGCCCGGACAAAGAATTCTTTGCCGCGATCGCCCAATTCCGGCCATTTCAGCGCGTCCGCATTGCCTTTAGATTGGCCGTAGCTAACCATCGCAAAGGCGGCTGAGCACCGCACCACTGCCTGGTTCTGCAGTGACAATTGTTCGCTTGCCGCAGCAGAGGGCTCGCCGGCACTCGGGCTCACCCTCGCTGCTGCGCTTGGAAGAACGACCATAGGGGCAGCAACAAGAGTCAGAGCGACTGCATAAAACGGGATTTTGATCATCCTTGCTCTCTACTGCGGTGAAACTGAACCTGCCACTACTATAGCAGGGCACTGCCATATGTGGTTGCCGGGTGGCTGCAGCGCCACTACACCACTTGCGTTTCAAAGGAGAACTCAATGCTAAATCACGTTATGATCGGCAGCAATGATATCGAACGGTCCAAGGCCTTTTACACCAAGGTGCTGGGCGTTCTGGGCGCGGGCGAGCCAATGGCTCATGTCAATGACACCGGTCAAACCCGCTTGTTCTATGCTCACAATGGCCACACATTCTCAGTCAGCGAGCCCATCAATGGCGAGCCGGTAGATCCCTCCAACGGTTCCACTATCGGCTTTGTCTGCGACTCGCCCGAACAAATTGTGGCGTTTCACGATGCAGCAATTGCTGCTGGCGGCACCTCAGTTGAAGACCCACCTGGACCACGCGACGGAAACATGGGTGTGATGCATTTGTGCTATTTCCTCGATCCCGATGGCCACAAGATGTGCGGCATCCACCGCCCCGGCTAATCTGAATATTTTGGACTGAGCCGCGTCTGTTAGAGGTCGCGGCTCAGTTTAAACACGGCGAATTCGGCGCGCCAATTTGCTGCCATAGGGCTGATCGCCCGCTCGCCAGAAAAGAACCAGCATCCCTCCACCGCTACGCCCATTTGCGCGATCAATTCGCGGAAATCAGCGATTGTGACATGGTGGATATTATCGGTTTCGTACCAGCTGACCGGCAATGCCCGAGTGACCGGCATCCGGCCCCCAAACATCAACGCAGTGCGGGTTTGCCAATTTGCGAAATTGGGGAAGCTGACAAATGCCTCGCGCCCAACGCGCAGCAATTGATCGAGCATCTGATCAGGCCGAGCCGCAGTCTGCAAGGTCTGGCTGAGGATGGTGTAATCAAACGCCTTGTCCGGATATTCGGAAAGATCGCGGTCCGCATCGCCCTGGACCACTGACAACCCCTTGGCGACACAGCGTTCGACCAGCTCTGGCTTGATCTCCATCCCGCGCGCATCGACACCATGCTCGGTGCGAAGATGCGACAGCAATGTGCCGTCCCCGCACCCAATGTCGAGCACCCGGCTATCCGGCGTTATGTTGCGCGCAATCGCGGCAAGGTCTGGGCGCAATGTCATTTGCTCAGCCATCGAGGAACCCCCGGATTGCGCGATCAAGCGCCGGGATATCTAGCAAGAAACTGTCATGGCCATGGGGCGCCGACAATTCGACAAAGCTGACCGCCGCACCGGCCGCATTCAATGCGTGAACGATATGGCGCGATTCAGCCGTTGGATAGAGCCAGTCGGTGTCGAAGCTGACCAAGAAAAAGCGGGCCCCCGAATTGCGCCCGTGTCCGGCAAAGGCATCGGCCAGACGGCCGCCATGCTCTTCGGCCAGATCGAAATAGTCCATTGCCCGTGTGATATAGAGGTAGGAATTCGCATCGAAACGCTGGGTAAAGCCGCTGCCTTGATAACGCAGATAGCTCTCGACCTGAAAATCGGCATCGAACCCAAAACTCTTGGCATCGCGGTTTTGCAAGCGCCGTCCGAACTTATCGGTCAATCCGGCTTCGGACAGATAGGTGATATGCGCTGCCATCCGGGCCACGGCCAGGCCAGAGTCCGGAGTTGAGCCATCAGCATAATAGTTGCCATCGCGCCAATTGGGGTCCGCCATGATCGCTTGTCGGCCGACCTCGTGGAAGGCGATATTTTGCGCCGAATGCCGCGCCGTTGTGGCAATCGCCAAAATGCGCGCAGCACGGTCAGGGAAATTGGCCGCTAGGCTGAGCGCTTGCATCCCGCCCATCGAGCCGCCAACCACGCTGTGCAATTGGGCAATCCCCATCTCATCAAGCAGACCGATAAGGCCGCGCACCATGTCGCGAATGGTCAGCACGGGAAACCGCATGCCATAAGGCTCGCCATCATCGGCCAGACTGGCGGGACCGGTCGATCCCATGCAGCTGCCGATGACATTGGCGCAAATGACATAAAACCGATCGGTATCAATCGGTTTGCCAGGTCCAACGGTCCTCTCCCACCAACCCGGCTTGCCGGTAACAGGATGCTCGGACGCGACATATTGATCGCCGGTCAAGGCATGGCAGATCAGGATCGCATTGCTCTTGTCCGGCGCCAATTCGCCATAGGTTTCATAGGCAATTGTAGCGCCCGCGAGGGTCTGGCCATTGTCCAGCGACAATGGTTTGCTGAGCACAATACTCTTCGAGGCGGACGCAGGAGCCATGGGCGCAATCGATTGGGCGAGGAAGCGCATGCTGTCAATTGTGCTGTTTTTCAGCCGCGAATGCGGTATGCGCCGCGCCATTATGTCAACGCGTCCGCAAGCCAAGCCCTGGATCAAGGGCATTCACGCCTATGTTCCGGGCAAGTCCCAGAGCGATGACGGACGTGTGCTGATCAAATTGTCAGCCAATGAGAACCCGCTGGGCAGCAGTGCCAAGGCGATCGAAGCGCGTGCAGCCGTCAGCGCAATGGCGCCGTATCCCGATCCCGGCGCGCATGAATTGCGTGGCGCGATTGCACGCCAGCACGGGCTGGATGCTGACCGGATCGTATGCGGCACAGGCTCGGACGAATTGCTCAATTTGGCGGCGCAAGGATTTGCCGGATCGGGCGACGAAGTGCTGTTCAGCCGTTACAGCTTTGCCGTTTATGATATTGCGGCACGGCGATGCGGAGCGACACCGGTTGAGGCCGATGACAATGATTTTGCTAGCGATGCAGACGCTTTGTTGGCAGCAGTGACCCCGGCTACGCGGGTCGTGTTTCTGGCCAATCCCAACAATCCCACCGGCACTTTTATGTCGGGTTCTGATGTGCAGCGACTGCATGCGGGACTGCCCAAAGACGTCCTGCTGGTGGTCGATCAGGCCTATGCCGAATATCTCGGCGAGAGTGAGGATGATGGTGGGATGGAACTGGCCCTGCGTCATGACAATGTGCTGGTGACGCGAACATTTTCCAAGATTTACGGCTTGGCGGGAGAGCGCATTGGGTGGGCCACCGGAAGCCGCGAGCTGATCGATATTCTCAACCGCATTCGCGGGCCATTTAACGTGACCGGCAGCGGTCAGGCAGCCGCGATTGCCGCGGTGGCAGACCAGGAATTCGTCGCTCGTTCGCGCAACAGCAATGCAGCTGGACTGGCCCAGTTGACCAGCGAGATAGAAGCATTGGGCAATCACGGCCTGCGCGCGATCTCTAGCAAGGCGAACTTTCTGCTCGTGCTGTTCGAAGGTCAGCTCTCGGCTGAGACGGCTCTCAAGGCTTTGGCAGACGCAGGCTATGCTGTGCGGCATCTGCCTGGACAAGGCCTGCCCCAAGCGCTGCGGATCACCATTGGGACACCGACGGATATGGCACAAATTACCTCGACCTTGCGGTCGCTTTGCGGAGAAAGCGCATGAGCATAGGGTCGGTTGCGATCATCGGTTTGGGCCTGCTTGGCGGCTCGATAGGATTGGCGGTGCGCGAATTTGCGCCCGATGTGTCAACCAAGGGTTATGATGCCGACCCGGAAGTGCGCGAGGTTGCCCGCGAACGCGGGCTTGCAGACACCATTTGTGACAGCGCAGCGGAAGCTGTGAAAGAGGCCGATCTGGTCATCCTATGCGTGCCAGTGGGCGCAATGAAACAGGCTGCTGCCGAATTTGCCAATGCGCTGCCGGATGGCGCAATCATCAGCGATGTTGGCTCGTCCAAACAAAGCGTGGTCGATGATCTATCCGAGGCGCTGCCGGGCCACACGATCATCCCCGCCCACCCGGTTGCAGGGACCGAGCAAAGCGGGCCAGAGGCCGGTTTTGCGTCTCTGTTCCAAGGGCGCTGGTGCATCCTGACCCCTGGCGATGGTGTTGATCAAACGAAGCTGGCTGCGTTGTCAGAATTTTGGACCAAACTTGGCTCGCGCATAGAAATCATGGACCCACAGCACCACGATCTGGTGCTGGCCGTCACCAGCCACATCCCGCATTTGATCGCCTTTACCATTGTGGGCACCGCGTCAGATTTGGAAGATGTGACGCGCGGCGAAGTGATCAAATATTCCGCCGGTGGTTTTCGCGACTTCACCCGGATTGCCGCATCCGACCCGGTGATGTGGCGCGATGTGTTCCTCCAAAACAAGGGCGCAGTTTTGGAAATGCTGGGCCGCTTCACCGAAGATTTGACCGCATTGCAGCGCGCCATCCGATCTGGCGATGGGGACACATTGTTCGAGTTGTTCGACCGGACTCGCGCCATCCGCCGCAGGATTATCGAAGAAGGTCAGGACGACGAGAGCCCCGATTTCGGCCGCGATCATTAGTTAGTTTTTGATAGTTTCAGTCGTTCAGCGCGTTGATCGCTGCGTGCACCCGCTGTTCAGCCTCGGCACGAGGCAGGCCAGCAGGGACCATTTCGCCAATCTTGTAAGTGATGACGCCTTTGCGCTTGATCGGGCCATTATACAGCGGGCCGCTGTTCACGGCGACAGGCACAACCGGCAATTTCAGCAATTTATACAGCCCGGCGAAACCTGAACGCATGGGTGGATTGTCACCATGCGGAACGCGGGTGCCCTCAGGAAAAATCACCAAGGGCCTGCCATCGGCAACCATCTTTTTCGCCTCCGTCAACATTGCGCGCAGCGCCACCGCGCCTCCATCACGGGCAACTGGGATCAAGCCATAGATCATGGCCGCTTTGCCCCATGCCGGAATGTCGAACAGCTCGCGCTTGGCAAAAACCGATGGCAACGGCAGCAATGTGGGCGCGTCGATCGCTTCAAAAAAGCTCTCATGTTTGATCACATATAGCACCGGGCCGCTCGCCAACTCGCCGTCAACCAGCACGGTAATGCCCAAAATGCGTGTCACGCACCAGCGGTGCCAATTGGTCCAGCTGCGGACCATTTTGTGCATCATTTTATGGCTAAAAGTGAGCGAGGCGAAGGCGCCAAATACCAAAAATGCGCTGATCCCGTAAAATGCGAGATAGAAGGCAAAACTGCGCAAGATGTTGGCCAATGCAGTCACAAATGCTCTCTCTTCACAGGCCCACAATGCCGGCCACGGTGCTGGCGAGCAATTTGTTATATTCAAGGAACAGACTGTCCAGACTGGGCTCTGATGGCACGGCATCGCGGACAACTTTTACAGATACTGGCAGAGCCCGGTTCAATTCGCCTGCCGCGCGGCGCATGTGCCAATCTGTGGTTACCAGCCGCAGCGATTTGATGTCGCGATCGCTGACCCATTGCGCGGTTTCGGCAGCATTGCTGCGCGTATCGACCGCCGCAAAGCCCAAGGTAACGCAGCAATCCATCCGGCGCTGTGACACTTCAAATTGGGCGGCAAATTCGCCCGGTGTCACTTCTGGATCAACGCCTGTGACCAGCATTGTTTCAGCCAGCCCCTCGTCCAGCACCTCTAGACCATGGGCAATCCGGCCCGGCCCGCCAGTTGGTACGATCACAACTTCGGTTTCAATGTCGCCGGCAGGTTGCGGCAAAGACACCGCGAACCACAGAAATCCCAAGATCCAGATCAGAAACAGGCCTGACAAAGCGCGCTTGATCATGTCATCCGCCTCAGCGCGGCAATCACTGTCACACGTGCGGTCAAAACGGCAATGATGATCGCACCAAAGGGGATGAGCGCGATCATGACCCAGTCCAATCCGCCCAATCCGCCGCCCGTCACCATGCCAGAATCAAGGCCAGCAAAGCGTGATCCGATGATCAATACTCCAAGCATGCCTGCCAATAATCCGATTATTCCGCCGACAATCGCATCAATCGCGACCGAGCTTTGGAACAATCGCGCAATTTGGTCATCTTGCCCGCCCAGCAGATGGACAATCTCAATCGTTTCGCGATGGGAGAAAAAGGAACTTCGCGCCGCCAACCACACCGCAGCCGCACTGGCCAATGCCAGCAACACCACCAGCACCCCGGCCAGATATTGCAGCGCCGACAGCGCCGAATACACCGGGCGCAGCCAACCGGATTGGGCATCGACCCTGATGCTTGACGCCCCTGACGCCTCTCCCGAAATTGCCGTCAGCGCAGCCTGTAATTGCTCAATTTCTTGAGCACCCGCAGCCTCTCTCAATTGCACATCGATCAGCGCTGGCATCGGCACGCTATCCACCGCATCGCCCGCACCCAGCCATGGCTCCAACAAAGCGTCGAGCTCATCCTGTGGCACTGTCCGAAAGGATTGCACCGCCGCATTGTCCCTCAGGATAGCCTCGGCAGCGCGCGTTTGTTCAGCCAGTATTTCTTGATCCGCCTCAACAATTTGCACAGTGACCCCGCCGGACAGATCCGTCCGGGCGCTATCGGCCAAATTGTTCAACGCTAACCCTCCGGCGGCGGCCAGCACGGTCAGCGCGATCATGATCGCCAGCACCCATGGAACCGGACCGGACATGCGTGTTCTGGGGATCAAATTGGTGGCGCGATCTCTGGCCAGCGGAGCCAACCCGCGTTCAAGCGAACGCCCGATCAAGGGGGGCAATTTCATGCGCCCTCTCCGGCTGGGTTGGCTGGGATGGCGGCCCGGGCAGAACTGGGCCGAGGGGGATAGCGCAGAGCGCCGGTGGGGTCGGACAGACGCCCCTTATCCAGCCGCATGATCAGCGAATCCGGCACTTTCTTGAGCAGGTGAACATCATGCGTTGCCACCACAACTGTCGTGCCCAACCGGTTCAAAGCCTCGAACAGCCGCAACAATTTCAGCGCCATTTCTGGGTCAACATTGCCGGTAGGCTCGTCAGCCACCAGCAGGTCAGGCCGCCCGATAACTGCCCGCGCAATCGCCACGCGTTGCTGTTCACCGCCAGACATGGTCGCCGGAACCGCATCAATCCGATGCGACAAGCCAACCCATTCCAGCATATCGGTAACCGGGCTTTGCAATTCGTCCTCGCGCACCCCGGCAATCCGCAAGGGCAGAGCGACATTATCAAATGCCGAAAGGTGATCGACCAGCCGGAAATCCTGGAACACTGTGCCCAGCCGCCGCCGCATTTGCGGCAATTGTTCGCGCGGCAGAGTAATCATGTCTTTGCCAAACATGCGGATCGCCCCGCGCGATGGCCTTTGTGCCAAATACAGCAATTTCAGCAGGCTGGTCTTACCCGCTCCGCTGGCCCCGGTAAGAAAGTAAAAACTGCCCGGATGAAGCGTAAACGAAAGGTCGCGCAGCACCTCTGGCTGGGTGCCATAGCGCAGTCCCACATTGTCGAAACTGATGATGTCGCTGGCCGCTTCGCTCATGGGGCGGCTCTATCGAATGGGCGCGCGCCAGCCAAGGCAATCATGCAATTCGATGCAATTACATTAAGTCGATGTGGAAAAAAGTGGTGTTTGGGCATGGTTAACGCGTTGAAGCCTTGTTGCGCCACAGGCGGGGGCGTAATGGCTTTGACGCAATGATTATCGCCTGTCCCGCCTGCAACACGCGCTATGTCGTGCCCGATGAAGCCATTGGGGTCGAAGGCCGGACCGTGCGTTGCGCCAAGTGCAAGCACAATTGGTATCAGGATGGGCCCGAGCTGGAAGAGCGCGCGGAACAGGCAGCTGCCCCTGTCGCTGAGCCCACTCCTGAGCCAGAACCCGCACCAGAGCCTGAGCCTACTCCTGAGCCAGAACCTGCTCCCGATGAAGCAGCGCCAGTTGAGGCCCAAGGCGGGGATGTCGCGAGCGAAGATACGGCACCCGCGCAGCCTTCGGTCAGCCATTGGCGCACCTCTGATCAGGAAACTGACGAGGGTGCCGCTGAAGACGACACTTCTGATGAAGCTGTGCCAGCGGCCCCGCCCGCTTACGAAGAGCCAGCCGCCGAAGAAGATGAGCCCCAAGAAGCTCCCGCCTCTGACCCCGTAGCGGCTTATGCTGACACCAGCGAGGCCGAGCATTCGCAGTTTGATTACGAGCCGCCCTTCCGCGCGCGCCGCAATCCGTTAAAAATGTGGACCGCCGCCGGGGTTGTGTTCGCCCTGTTGGCGTTCGGCACAATCATTGGTGTGAACTATTGGGGCCTGCCCGATTGGGTGCCGGTTGATCGGCCGACATTTGCGGTCGAAGAGCCCGATCTGGTGCTCGATTTCCCCGGCGACCAACAGGACCGTCGCACTCTGCCCAATGGCACCGAATATTTTGGCGCCAGCGGGACCATCACCAATATCGGACGCGAGACCGTCAACGTACCCTCGATCCTGATTATCCTGCGCGATGAACAAGACCGCATCGTCTACAATTGGGAAGTCGCCCCGCCGCAGCCGACCTTGGCACCGGGCGAAACCTTGACGATCAAGGAAGCGGTGACCGATGTGCCGCGCTCGGCCAAATTCGCTGAAATCGGCTGGAAGCCAGCCTGATCGCATCCGCAAGGCCTCTTCGCGCGGCAAAATGCTTGCGGAGGGGGATTGCTGTTGCTAGGGGGCCGCTCCTACCGGCGAGAAGCGTCCAAACGCTTTTTGATGACTGTGTGCGGTCGTGGCGGAACTGGTAGACGCGCAACGTTGAGGTCGTTGTGGGCTAACGCCCGTGGAAGTTCGAGTCTTCTCGACCGCACCAATTTTTCTAAATCCTATTTCGTTCAATAGTGCAATTCTGGGCCAAGCTGGCTAAGAACTTAAGCTCGGCATGCTTCTCTACTATTGAGAAGAATTCTGCGTCGATGTCTTTGACCGACTGCTCAGAATAGCCAAACAAGCTGGTCGATATTCGAGACATCGGATCAAGCGACTTGAACTTGTTGCTCGCCACTTCAGAGTAGATATGCCGGCTCGAATAACCGATGGCTATCGATACCGATGCGCGAAGTTCCTGATCCAAACTGCCAAATTCAGTCTCGCTATCGTAGGAAATCTGGCAATCTTTGGATTCCGGCGCGAGACGCCCCATAACCGTAGCCGTAGGCTTGGCATCCAACTTGGGAGGCATTGCGTATAGCGCCCACAAATAGGAAACCACGAACAATCCAACCAGCAACAGGAATAGCGATTTCACCAGCCCGTTAGCTCTATGCTTTGTCATCAGATATCCTTGTCTAGGACGCATCTATTCAGTTTCGTGCTGACGTATTAGCGACACCAACGCATTCCCCGATACCTCTAATCAAAAGTTCAAGCTTTCGCGCACCGTTTCGTTGACGATTTTGCCTTCATGCACATTCAGGCCCAGCTTAAAGTGAATAACCGCTACTTGATGTCATGGTCCACAAACATCGTGTCGCCGTTCGTCCAAAAGAACTCGGGGTCTTTGCTGTTTTCGACTATTCCATTCATGTAAACAATCGCGAGGTTAAGCGCGCTTATCGCATCCGATGCGCTGAATTCGGAATCATAGCGGTTCGCTCCGCCGAATTCGATACGGCAAACGTATCCAATATCCTGGACAAGCACTGGCGTAGTGATGTTGATCTCCTGTCGAGATCTAGAACCCTCAACCTCAATCAATACGGGCATTGCTGCACAAATTTTCGTCATGACCAACTTTCATTCGTTGATATTCTGTCCTGCACGACTTTGGCTGGGCAATAGTAAAAGCGGGCTGCGAGGCTTTCCGGCCCCAGCGGGGCACCGCTAATCAGAAATTCAAGCTTTCGCGCACCGTTTCATTGACGATTTTGCCTTCATGCACATTCAGGCCCAGCTTCAAATGCGGGTCATCCTCGCACGCTGCGATGCCCTTGTTCGCCAAGGCCAAGCCAAACGGCAAAGTGGCATTGTTCAACGCATAGCTGGAGGTGTGCGGCACCGCGCCGGGCATATTCGCAACGCAATAATGGATGATGTCATCGACCAGATAGGTCGGGTTTTCATGGGTGGTGGGTTTGGACGTTTCAAAGCAGCCGCCCTGATCAATCGCCACATCCACCAACACCGCGCGGTGCTTCATCAGCGGCAACATGTCGCGCGTGACCAGACGCGGCGCATTGGCACCGGGAACCAACACAGCGCCGATCACGACATCCGCCTCTGTAATCGCGTTTTCAATCGTGCCAGCGTTGGAATAGCGTGTGGTGGCACGGCCTTGGAACATATCATCCAGCTCGCGAATGCGGGGCAGCGACCGGTCGAGAATTTCTACATTTGCGCCCAGCCCCACCGCCATACGCGCAGCCTGAGTGCCGACAACACCGCCGCCGATCACCACAACCTTGGCCGGAAGCACACCGGGCACGCCGCCCATCAAAATGCCGCGTCCGCCATTGTTTTTGTGTGATGCTTGCGCGCTTGCCTCGATCGACAAACGCCCGGCCACTTCGCTCATCGGGGCGAGCAAGGGCAGCGAACCATCGGGCGCGGTCACCGTTTCATAAGCGACCGCCGAGACGCCGCTTTCCATCAGGCCGCGCGCCTGATCGGGATCGGGGGCCAAGTGGAGATAGGTGAACAGGATTTGCCCCTCGCGCAATTGGACCCATTCGTCCGGCTGCGGTTCCTTGACCTTCACCACCATATCCGCGCGGGCAAAGATTTCTGCCGCGCTGTCGACAATGGTCGCGCCGACCTTGTCATAATCCTCGTCGGTTTTGGAGATGCCCAGCCCTGCGCCGGTTTCAACGATCACCTGATGGCCGGTCGCGACATATTCGCGCACAGCCTCTGGCGTCAGGCCGACGCGATATTCGTGGTTTTTGATCTCTTTGGGGACACCGATGAGCATGCGAGTTAACTCCTGAGGAAAGGTCGCAGGCGATTTATCCCAAACCTAAGATAATTTCAATTGAGACTAATATTATGCTTCTGGTGAGGGTGGGTATTGATCGGGGCGGCACCCCTCCGCCCCTTTCCAATTGACTTGCGGCCAAACTCGTCCATTTTCGCCGGCGGGGTCGCTCCTTCGGGAGCAGAGAAAATCGAAGACATCAAAACACCGCCACGGACCGTCGGGCCAATTGGTTCGGCGCTGTTGAGTATCAATGGGATGATCGGGGCTGGCATATTCGCGATGCCAGCCATTCTATACAGCACCTTAGGCAGCTTTGCCCCATGGATGATCCTGATTGTAGGATTGTTGGTTGGTTGCAGCACACTTATCATTGCTCAACTTGCGGCAATGTTCCGGCAGTCGGGCGGTCCTCAGCTTTACGCGCAGGCTGCATTCGGCCCAGCAACCGGTTTCCAAGTTGGGTGGCTTTTGCTGCTGGCCATCATGGCATCGCGCGCTGCAAATTTTCATGTGCTCGTTTCCTACTTGGCAGCTATTTTGCCCTTCTTTGCCGATCCGATGATCCATTCTGCAACGGTGCTTGGCCTGATTGCACTGATCACCTTGATCAACATCGTCGGGATGAGGGTGGCGGTCGGTGGCTTGGTCGTCGGCACATTGTTTAAGCTTACGCCGATCGTGCTCATCTGCCTGGTGGGATATGCGACGAAGGGTCTGGCAACAGAATTTGCGCTGCCAACCTTCGGTGCGGTCGAGGGCACCGCGTTGCTGATCTATTACGCCTTCGCTGGTGGCATCGCTAATGGATATGCAGCAGGAGAGGTCAAGAATCCGCGCCGGACAATTCCGCGCACCATGATCCAATCGCTGGTCGCCATCATTGCGTTCTATATGTTTGTACAATTCGCCTTCAACGCCGTCGCACCTGATGTATCGAACGCAGATACACCGCTAGCGGCTATGGGGCAGGCCGTGCTCGGCGAGACAGGGGCGCTGATGATGGCGCTGGCGGCGATATTCTCTATCGCGACCAACCAACACACTTTCTGGATGACGGGACCCCGCATAATGTTTGGCATGGCGCGACGCGGCCTGTTGCCAGCGTGGCTGACCCACCTTTCATCGCGAAGCGAAGTGCCGGATTATTCAATCTATCTATTCTCGACCATCGTAGCCGCGCTGTCGCTGAGTGGCGGGTTTGTTCTGCTGGCGGAGGTGATGGGTGTCGGCAGCCAATTGATTGGATTCTTTGCCTATGCTGCATTTGTAGTGCTGCGCCTCAGGGGCCAAGCAGGGCATCCGCAAGCCATCGGCGTCTGGTGGTGGCTCTGCATTGCTGTCGCGTCTGCCTATTCGATCTTTGCTACCATACAGGCGAGCCTAAACGCATTTGCCCTGACAGGAGGTTTGATCGCGCTGGGGACAGGGCTCTATTTCATTGCCAAGCGCGATGAGACCTTCACCCCCGAGCCCGAATTCGACTAATCAAACATGCCCTTACGCGGGCCGAGATAGCCGAACAGATAGGCGCCGACCTTGCGCATCTGGATTTCCTCAGCGCCTTCGGTGATGCGATAGCGGCGGTGGTGACGATAGATATGTTCGAACGGCTTGTGCCGTGAATAGCCGATGCCGCCATGGGTCTGCATCGCGCGATCTGCCGCGTCGCAGACCAGCCGGTTGGCCCAGTAATTGCACATGGAAACCTTGTCGCTGATCTGTTTTTCAACCTCCTTGTGGGGCAGATTGTCCATCTCCCACGCTGTCTTATAGATCAGCATCCGCAGCATCTCGCATTGTGTTGCCAGCTCCACCAGAGGGAATTGGATCGCCTGATTGCGGGCCAATTCCTGGCCAAAGGGCTTGCGTTGGCGGGCGTATTTCACGCTTTCCTCGACGCAATATTGCGCCGCGCCCAACGATCCAGCCGCTTGCCGAATACGGTTTTGGTGGACGAAGCTTTGCGCCAGCGCGAGGCCTTTTCCCTCCTCGCCCAGCATCGCACTGTCCGGCACCCAGACATTGGTAAAGCTGAGGCGCGGATGGTCGGTGGGCATGTTGAACGTCCACATCCACTCCTCGATTTTCAGCCCCTCGGTCGGGCTGGGCACCAGCAAACAAGTTATCCCGCGCGCATCGCCCGCGTCCCCGCTCGTTCGCACGAACAGCGCGCAATGGGTGGCCATATGCATGCCGGTGATCCACATCTTCTCGCCATTGATCAGCCAGCCATCAACCCCATCGCGGGTTTCGCGGACAGCGGTTGTCTCCATATGGGTTGCGTCGCTGCCATGCTCGGCCTCGGTCAGTCCGAAGGAAACGCGGCGGGTCATGTCAAAGCCGCCCAGAATGAACTCGTCCTGCTGGGCCTGAGTTCCAAAATGTTCGAACATCGCCACGAAGGGGAAATTGCCAACGATGCTGTGTTCGTTTTGCAGATCATTATGCAGCCCCAGCCCGCGCTGGGCAAAGCGATCGCGGATCACCGCCATCCACAAATTGGAGCCATCCTTGCCGCCATATTTCTTGGGCGCGGTAAAACGCCAATGGCCAGCCTTGTCGGCGCGCAATTTGGCCTGTTTCAGCAGCGCCTCCCATTCTTCATTGGGCAGGCCATCGCGGTCCCAATCGGTCCGCGCATCCTCGCGCCGATGGTCAAAGAAACGGTTGTTGTCATCCTGCATTTGCAGCGGAGTGATCTCGGCCTCGATAAAGGCGTCCAATTCGTCCAAATAGGCAGCAAGGTCGGCTGGTATTGCAAAGTCCATTAAGTGTCTCCCATCCATCGATGCCATGCCGCTTCAAGCGCGGGGTATTTGGGCACGTCGACTGTCAGTTTTTCAAAAGAGGCTTGGCGCATGTCGGCCAGCAGGCCGGGCGAGGATAGATCCTCGTCACCCACTAGAATCGCTTGTGCCAGATCGTGATGCGCATGCTGGGGCACAATTGCATCATCACGCGCGATCATTCCCAAGGCATTGCGAGCGACAGCCAACTGGAACCGGTCATGGCCGGACATGGCGCCCTTGATGGTTGCCAACCATTCGGAAATCGCCAGTGCCAGCTCGCCCGCAGTGGCCTCTCCAGCTTCAGCGGGATTGGGCGGCAGTGCCTCAATTTTCTGGTTGCGGAGGTCGTCGGGCGCATCCTCTTCCAACAACATCAGCAGGTCCAATTCCTGTTCCGATGTGCGGCGAGAGATCACCGCGCGCTCCAGCATCCGGTCCGACCCGTCGCGCCATGAACGGGCGCATTTGAGGCACCCCAGCGCCCACCAGACGGTGCGGTGGATGAGCCAATAGCGGAAGCGCTTTCGGTCGACTGTCACGCCACTTTGCGCTTGGTAAGCAGCGAAATAATCCTCCAGCGAACCGAGCCCCAGCGCGGGCCGGTCATATCGGGCAAAGCGCCACACCGCCATGCAGCCAAACGCCAAATCCTCGTGCCGGTCACCCAAATGCGCCAGCTCCCAATCGAGCACTCCGGTCAGGCGGCTGTCCTGCGCCAACAGATTGCCCATGCGGTAATCACCATGAATCAGAACCGGATCGACCCGGTCAGGGCAATTGTCCTCCAGCCATTTGATCCCCAGCGCGATGATCGGGCGATCCCCGCCAGCTTCCTCAAACTGCTCGCGAAAGTCGGCAATGGCCTCGCGCGTGTCCAGTTCAGGCACCGCATCGGGAACATCGCCAGCACCCAGAGTGTGAATGCGGGCCAGATCGCGTGCGGCATCGCGCAGCAGACCGGCGGCATCCTCCATTGCCAGAATTTCCTTGGGATTGGGCGTGCCGGGCAATGCCTGCATGACAAAGCCTGATCCGATCCCGTCCTCAGGCTCCAACTCGGCGGCGACTTGCGGGGCGGTTACGCCCGCTGCCACGGCGGCCCGGATCACCGCGGCCTCTGTGTCATGGCCATAGGGACGCTCGGCTATGAATTCCAAGCTGGGCGCACGGCGCAAGACATAATCATCACCGCCGCTGGCAAAGCGCCAGCTTTCCATGGTTGCGCCGCCGGTAAGACGGGTCAGGTCGGTGGGCGCTGGCAAATCAGACCGCGCCATCGCGCGGCCCAAACCAGCCAGCAAATCATCAGGTGCTACAGCCATCTCTTCCCCTCACGCTCAATCGCTGCAATGAGTGCACCGATCCGCTGCCTTAGGGCAAGTCACGCATTTATCAGGTCGAGAGAAACCGCTCATGAAAAAACGACACATCGCCCTTGGCCTGCTCGCCGTGATCGGCATTGGTGCTGGCACCGCAGCCTATGTCGCCGCGCCCACCGTGCACGAAGGGCAGCCGGGCGAAACGCCAGAGCTGGGCCGATATGGTGAGTATCATGTTGGCACTCAGGAAGTCGCGATGACCCTGCCGGGCCGGATCAGCTTCACCAAGCTGGGGATGGCAACAGGGCAGGTTGAAAGTGCCGACAGGACGCTGGATGTGCGGCTGTATTACCCCTCTCAAGCCGAAGCTGGCGCTAAGCCGATTGCTTACACCCACACGATGGAACCACCTGCGATGGATCCGGTAACTCTGGAATTTGCAGGCCGAGCCTATGCAGATGCCGCGCCGCTGGAAGAGGGCGAGTTTCCGCTGGTGATCATGAGCCATGGCTTTAACGGCTGGAGCACCCAATTCAGCAATCTGGCCGAACATATCGCCTCACGCGGCTATGTGGTTGCCTCAATCGATCACGCCGATGCAAAGCTGGAGGGGGTGACTGATTTTGTGCATTCCTTCGCCAATGTGCTAGCCAGCCGGTCATTGGATCAGCGCGATGTCTTGGCGCAATTGGTCGAGCGCAGCGCGACCGATGATGATGGTCTTTACGGGCTAATCGATGCCGAGCAGATCGGCCTGATCGGATATTCCATGGGCGGGTATGGCGCGCTGGCGACAGCCGGTGCTGACTATAATTATGACAGCGATACATTCGGGACTGTCCCCGCGGACGCGATGGAGCCGGTAAAAACGGCCAATGCCGGCCCTGTGCCGGTGAATGCGGTTGTCGCCTTTGCGCCATGGGGTGGGCAGCCCGACAACCGGGTGTGGAGCGGCGAGACTTTGGCCAAGATCACCATCCCCGTATTGGTGGTCGGCGGCAATCAGGATGATGTCTCCAACCATGCCGAAGGGATCAGCTGGATATTCGACCAATTGACCGGCACCGATCGCCACATGCTGGTCTTTCGCGAGGCGCGCCACAACATTGTCGGTAATGCATTTGAGGTGGGCGACGATGCGCCCTTCCGGGTGGCAGAATTCCTGAACGAGCCGGTTTGGCGGCAGGACCGGATCAATGGCATCAACCAGCATTTCGTGGCTGCGTTTCTGGACCTTCATCTGAAGGGCGATGCGGACAAGCTTTCCTATCTCGATGTACCAACTTCCAATGCCAATGACAGCCAATGGCAGGTTAGCTTTGGCGATCAGCTCAACGGCAAATTTGCTGGTCCAGACGAGGTCGAGCACTGGCGCGGCTTCCAACGGCGCTGGGCAGTTGGGCTGGATATGGAGCGCAAATCTGCAGGCGAGTAACCGCCCCCGCCCCAATCACAGCACATAAACAAAAGGCCGCCCGGATCGCTCCGGACGACCTCTTATGTCGTCAATGCTGAGAGCCAATTAGGCGATTTCGGCTGCCTTATTGACCATGATGACCTGCGGATAGGTGAACTCCAGCAGGCCTTCCTTGCCATATTCAGCGCCAAAGCCGGACTGCTTGTGGCCAGCGAATGGCGTGTGGGCAGTCAGCTTCAGGAACTGGTTGACCCAGACGGTGCCGGTCTCAAGCTGTTCGGCAATTTCGACGCCCTTGTCGGTGTCACCGGTCCAAACTGCGCCGGCAAGACCATATTCGGAATTGTTAGCCCGCTGGATCACTTCCTCTTCAGTAGAGAATTTCATCAGCGGCATAACCGGACCAAATTGTTCTTCTGCTACGATGCGAGCGTCCTCTGGTGGGTTGTCCATGATCGTGATCGGAACATAATAGCCGGTGCCCGATGGATCGGCATCGCCGCCAACCAGGAATTTATAGCCATTGTCCTTGGCGTCTTCGATCAATTCCAGAACACGATCATACTGTTTCTTGTTCTGGATTGGCCCAACTCCGGTGCCTTGTTCGGCTCCATCACCTACCACCACGTTCTTGGCATAGTCAGCAAGCGCCTGGCTCAGCTCATCATAGATATCCTCGTGAATATAGATGCGCTTGGCCGCAATGCAGATTTGTCCAGCATTGGTGAAGCTGGACCAGAACAGCTGTTCTGCAACCTTTTTCGGATCGGCATCGGGCATCACGATGGATGCATCATTGCCGCCCAATTCCAGCGTGATCCGCTTCAGATCGGCGCTAGCGCCTTCCATGATCTTCTTACCCGTCGCGGTTGAGCCGGTGAAAGTGATCTTGTCGATATCGGGGTGCCCAGTGATCAGCGGTCCGAGCGAGTCTTCGCCCGTGATGATGTTGACCACACCCGGAGGCGCCGCATCCCTGATCAGCTCTGCGATGCGAAGGGTTGTCAGAGGAGTAAAAGGCGAAGGCTTGAGAATGATCGTGCAGCCTGAGAGCATCGCTGGAACGATCTTTTGTACTGCCATCGATACTGGGAAGTTCCACGGCACGATGCCGCCAACAACGCCAACCGGAACCCGCCGGGTGCGTACCGAGCCTTTTTCGTTATCTTCATTGATCTCATCGTCGAGATCGAGCTCAGCTTGGGTCATCACCATATAGGCAGCGCCACCAATCTCGCCTTGGGCTTGAGCATGGGGCTTGCCCTGCTCGCTCGTCAGCAAGCGGAACAATTCGTCGGAATTATCGCTAATCGCCTTGCCAATTGCGCGGATCGCCTCGCGGCGCTCTTCAATCGGCGTTTTCTTCCAAGTCTTGAACGCAGCACGAGCCGCCGCAACGGCCTTATCAAGCTCCGCCGCACCGCATGCTGGTACTTGGCCAACGACTTCTTCATTGGCGGGATTGACCACATCGAGCCACTCTCCCGTGTCGATCATCTCGCCATTGATCAGGTTTTTATACTGCGTTGCCATAATTGCCTCTTCTGTTGCTTTGAAATTGTCTTGAACCCTCTTGTATCCAAGATGGAAATGGCTCCACTGACTTGCAAGAGCACTATCAATTCTGACGGTCACTATAGGCGGTGAAGCGGGTCTGCACGACTATCCATTGCACTATGCAACCCGATTCTCCAAAAGACGCATCATTCTACCACATGAATCATCCGGTTTAGAGGAAACACACATGGCCGATCTCGTCATCTACGGCAGCCCCGTCTCTCCCTTCGTTCGCAAAGTCGCCGCCCAATGTCTGGAGAAAGGCGTCGAGTTCGAGATTGAGGCGGTCAATGTGTTCGATCCACCCGAGTGGTTTCGCGAAATCAGCCCGATGAAACGCATTCCGGTCTTGCGAGACCGCGCGATCGCCGAGGAAGGCCCCGCTGGCACTATTGCCGATTCGTCCGCCATCTGCGGCTATATTGAGAAAAAACATCCCGAAACGCCGATGTTGCCCGCTGATCCCTATGCCCATGGCCGCGCGCTGATGATGGAGGAATATGCCGACACCAATGTTGCCATGGCCACCGGTTTGGGCATGTTCCGCCCGATCTTTTTCGCGCTAAACCAAGGCAAGGAACCCGATGTTGCCGCCGCGCAAGAGGCGTGGGCGACCAAATTGCCGCCGGTGCTGGATTATCTGGAAAGCCAGTTGGATGGGGCGAATTTCTTTGCCGGTAACGCGCTTTCGCTGGCCGATATCAGCGTCACCTGTTGCCTAATGCAAGGAGCGATGGTGGCCGAAATGCCGCTCGACAAGTGGCCAGCCTTGGCCGCTCATCAGGCGCGGATGATGGAACGCCCATCGATCGCGGGGCCCTATGCCAAGGCTGACGGGTTCATCCGCAAATCGATGCCAGACCGGATTGCCCTGGGCTAAAGCTCGGGTAACGCCCAAAAAAGAGCGCGATGCTAACCATTCCTTTGCCTCTTCGCGCCAATCAGGGTTACATCATGAGCATGGTGTGCTGCTAAGCAGCCGGCAAACAGGCGCGACAAGAGGGAACAATAATGGCTAGTCCATGGACCATCGGGATCATTGGTGGATCGGGCCTCTACGCAATTGAGGGGCTGGAAGACGCGCAATGGATCGCGGTCAAATCCCCATGGGGAGAGCCCTCTGACGAGGTTCTGTGCGGACGGATCGGCGGCGTGAATGTGCGATTCCTGCCGCGCCATGGCCGTGGCCATCCGATCATACCGAGCGATCTGAACGCGCGGGCCAATATTGATGTGCTCAAGCGGACCGGCTGTACCGACATTCTGGCGATTTCTGCCGTGGGTTCTCTGCGTGAGAAGATTGAGCCGGGGCGCTTTGCTGTGGTGGAGCAATTTATCGACCGCACCAAGGGCCGCCCCTCGACCTTCTTCGGGTCAGGATTTGTCGCTCATGTATCCATGGCCGATCCGGTGTGCCCGCGACTCTCCGATATGGCGGCCACGGCCATTGCTGGCTCCAAAGGGAAAATCGCCACCGGGGCAACCTATTTGGCGATGGAAGGCCCCCAATTCTCGACCCGCGCTGAAAGCCGGATGTACCGCGAATGGGGTGCCGATGTGATTGGAATGACCGGCATGCCAGAGGCAAAGCTGGCCCGCGAGGCGGAGCTGCCATACGGTCTGGTTGGTATGGTGACCGATTATGATTGTTGGCGCGAAGGCGATCAAGTCGACGTTATGCAAGTGGTCGCGCAAATGCAGAAGAACGGCGAAATTGCGCGCAAAATGGTGCTCAGCTTCATCGAGAATCTGCCCGAAACGCGTGAGCCATCACCGATCGACACTGCATTGGAAGATGCGATCATCACCGCGCCAGACCAACATGATCCAGGATTGATTGCCAAATTGGATGCTGTGGCTGGAAGGTTGATCAAACCGGCTTAGTTGGCACCCTTAGCCAGCGGCTAGATCGGCCAGATGCTGTTTGATTTCGGCAATGCCGACCACATCGCCATATTTTGAGTTCATGTCGAATAGATTGGCGTTGTGAACCGCCTCGTGGCGATCACCCACGGCCTCTTCCGCCACAATCGGGATAAAGCCATGCTGGCATGCATCGACACAGGTCGCGCGGATGCACCCGCTGGTGGAAACGCCGGTGATGATCAGGCTGTCATTGCCATTGGCGGTCAAGGTAGAGGCCAGCGACGTCCCGAAAAAGGCGCTCGCATATTGCTTGGAAATAACCAGCTCGTCATCGCGCGGGTCCAAGCCCTTGGGCCATTCGCCCATCGGATGCCCCTTGGTGAAATTGCGCAACGGTGCAACCTTTTGCGCGAAGCGTCCCCCATCGATCATCGACGGGTGGAAAGCGACATTGGTGTAGATGACCAGAATACCGGCAGCACGCGCAGCCTCCAGCACCTCAATCGCGGATTCCAAAGCATCGCCTACGTCAGCGTATAGCGGGCTGTCCTTGGTGAAGTATGCCTCGACAAAGTCGACGAGGATCAGCGCCGGTTTTTTGCCGAAGCCGATCCTCCCTTCAAACACGCCCGAGTAATTATCGGCTGCTTCGCTACCGCTCACAAACTACTCCTAACGAATGTCGATCAATCCAAATTTGGACTAGAATTTATAGCCAAACTCAACCCCAAATCGGCGCAGGGCACCCGGCGAGATAAATGATCCGCCAAATTCAACCGCCGGAATAACCTCGTTGAGATATTCCTCATTGGTCAGATTGTCCGCGAATGCCGTGACCGACCAGCTGTCCGTTTCGACCCCGATGCGCACGTCCAGAACGGAGAATTCTTCACGCTGAGTGAGTGAGTAATCGGCATCGCCCACAAAGGCTGGCGCCATCAGCTGTGAACCGGGCAGCAATCCGCTGAAGATGGTCGGGCTGGTGTTTTCCTGAATCGAGTGGAACCAGGTCGGGCCAGTGATCCGGTAATCAGCACGAGCGACGAAATCCAAAGTGTCGCTTACGGGCAAGTCCAACTGGGTGCCAAGATTGATCGTGTAATCAGCGGTGTAGGGCGATTTATTGCCTACCGTGATCGGGCGCGAGGCGTTTTCCTTGATCTCGCTCTCGGTGACATTGGCCGAACCAAAAATGGACCAGCCTGGCATGATCTCTGCGGCCAGATTCACTTCGCCGCCATAGACCTCAACCTCGTCAATATTCGAAACAACCCGCAGCAGGCCAAAGCCGCCCACGAAGAATTCGAAGAACTGCATGTCATCGATGGTGGTGTAATAACCGGCCAGATCGAATGTCACCGCGCCATCGAGCAGTTCGCCCTTCAGGCCAGCCTCAAATGCGCTGGAGGTTTCCTTTTCATAGACATCCTCGATCAGAACATTGGTGCCAATGAACTGATTGAAGGCCTGATCGACAATCGCGGCAGAACCCTGATTGTTGAATCCGCCCGACTTAAATCCAATGCCCCAGTTGGCGTAGAAATTGATGTCATCGGACAAGGCATAACGCAGCGACAATTTGGGCTGCAATTGCTTGAAGGTTTCCGACTGATCAGCAATCGGACCAAATGCCTGACCTGGATTGATCGGACCGCCAGTGAATGGATCGGTCGCGTTCGGCACAAGATTGGACGCACTGCGCTCTTCAACATCATAGCGGGCCGCAAGGCCAAGCTCGAAGCCGTCACTGACTTCAAAATCCAGCGAGCCAAACACGGCATAAACGTCGGTCGAGAAGTCATCATTATACAGCTGAGTGGTCGGATTGTTTGAACCAGCTGGATTGAACAATTCCTCTGTCACGCCAAAGCCCAGGTCAGCCCCAAGGCTCACCCCAACTTCGCGGTCGATGTGCAAATAATATGCGCCCAATTGCCAGTCGATATAGCCATCATCGGTCGATGCGAGCCGCACCTCGGCGCTGACATCGCTCTGTTCGCGCGTTTGGAATTGCGTGCCGTCGCATGTGGTCGGGCTGTAAGGGCCGAAGGTGGACCCATTGGCTACGTCAAAGATAAATGGGGTTGGTACAGTGCCAATGAACCCGGGAGCATTGACCGGAAAGCCGGTCAGCGCAGCCGTCGATCCAAAGCAAGCGTTGGACGCATCGATCGAGTCCTGGGTTGCTCCGGGAAAAGTAAAGCGTGCGAAGTCAGCCGATGTACCATCCGCCGTCAATGCTTGCTCAACATCGCTATACAGCAGCCATGCGGTCAGCTCGACCGTTTCAAACTGGTGGGTTACCTTGGCCGATGCCTCAAAGGTTTGCTGTTCATTGGTTGGCCGGATGTTCGAGTAAAAATCGAACGGGTGCTCGTTCACATCTTCAAAGAACGCGCCGCCGAAATTGGGCAAAGCAAATGCCGCGTTAAAGTTGATCGAAGCGCCGGACAAATCGGCATAGCGAGCCTTCACATCCAATTCAGTGTCCGCGCCGACATCAGCGACAAAGCGTGCGTCGACCGACCAAATTTCCTGATCGTCAATCGTCTTGGATCCGAGGAAGCTGTTGCGATAAAAGCCATCTGTCGTGTCATAGCTGCCCGAAACGACGAAACCTGCATTCTCGCCTATGGGGGCAGAGATATAAGCGCTGGCGGAGTAGGTCTGGTCCTCTGCAGCAGAGACCTTGATTGCGCCTTCTAAGAAGTCGCCCGGCTTAAGCGTCTGGATCACAATCGCACCAGCGGCCGCATTACGGCCATATAGAGCACCTTGTGGGCCTTTCAGGATTTCGATTTGGCGCAACGTGCCTTGGTCTTGGTTCAATTGCGCGGTGTTGGTTTTCAGAATGCCGTCGACAACCAATGCGACGGAGCTTTCTGCATCACGTGCACCATTGATCCCGCGAATGTTGATCTGGGTGTCGCCCGCTTCTGCCGTGCCCGTCACAATCGTCACACCGGGGGTCAGCTGAACAAATTCGTCGGCCCGCTCGATACCGGTCTTCTCCAGCGTATCTGCGGTGAACACCGTGATCGCGCTAGGGACTTCGGCCAGCGTTTCCGACTGGCGGCGAGCGGTAACGATAATCGCATTGCCGGTTGGCGCTTCTTCAGTGGCTTGCGGACCAGATGCTGCATCAGCATCTTGGGCTACTGCCGGAGCAGCCAAAGCGAGCGCGCCAAATGCGCCTCCACATGCGAGAATAGTTTTGAAATTGGTCATTGGTTCGTACTCCCTGAACCTGAATTTGCCCGAAGGTTACCCGAAGGTAATGTGCTGCCTCTTATCATAAGAGGACGTTGGCACCGCTCATATAAACATAGACTTCTTGGAACTTTGCGCCGCCTACTCCGTCTGGACGCAGGCGCCAGAAATTGGTGTTGTGCAGCAATGTTACTTGGCCGTCCGCATCGTGCAGCTCGGCCACGAAACTGGCCGAGATACGCCCATTTGCCTCGTCCACTGTGCACACAAAATCACGATGGATGATGGTTTCATAGGCACCGAAAAAATCTTCGAACATGCGTTGGATTTCGACCTTGCCCGAATGGCGGGTGAAATCGGTTTGAACGCAGAACAGCGCCTCGTCATGGAAACAATCCAGCGTCGCGCCCATGTTCTTCGCATCGACATTGCCGAAATATTGCATGGTCGCAAAGTCGATCAATTCATCACGGCTTAGTGTGGGTTCATACTGCATCAGGCATCTCCCTCCTTCAGCAGATTATCGCCGGACATATAGACATAGACGCGGTGGAACAGGCGATCCTTCAAATAGAAGCGATTGCAATTTTCATAGCGCAATTGATCGCCGCCATTGGGCGTGATCAGCACGGTGAATTGCGAATTGATGGTGTTGCTGTCTGGATCAGCGGTGTGAACGAAATTGCCGTGCCAAATGCTCTCGAAATCTTCGAACAGCTTCACAAACATCGCACGAATGGCCTCGCGACCTTCATGGATCGTATCGCTGGTCGCCTCGTGCAGAACTGCATCGGATGAAAAGCAATTGAGCACTTGGTCGAGGTTTTTATTATCAACCCCATCGAAATACCGTTTGGTGACGATATCGACATAAAAGGGATAGGGCAGTGGCACTTGTCCGGCCCCGCCTTCGCTCCACTGGTCGGTGTTCAACTCGGGCATCAGTACCAACCTTTCCGGATTTCACCGTGTTTGGGGACTTCGGGTGCGGGAAAGGCTTTCTTCGAATGGCGCAAGCCAAGCTCGATCTGCGTCTCCAGCATTTTATAGGCGACCTGGCCTGGGTTCAGCACCGGGATCGGCATTTCTGCGTCAAGGAAAGCCGCTGACTGATGCATCGTGGTTGAACCCAGCACAATCACATCGGCGCCGTCCTCTTCCATCGCCTTTGTTGCCTCAGCCTTTAGCTTGTCGAAGATGATCTCTTCTTTGCCCGCCAGCAATTCGGTCACATCGGGCCGGGTATCGATTGATCGCAAGGATGCGCAGCGCGAGGACCAGCCATATTCGGTCAGCGTCTTCTCATACAGAGGAAACCATTCGGGCCACATGGTTAGGACGCTGAATTTCTTGCCCAGCATCATCGCCATGGCGAAGCTGGCCTCGCCCGGGCCAACGACCGGGATCGACAATGCGGAACGCAAAGGTCGCAATCCGCTGTCACTAACCGTGTCGATCAAAACTCCGGCAAAGCCATCGCGTTCGGCCTCAACCCCGGCTTGGAACACGGTCCAGTCCATCATCATCGTATCATGATAGGAATCGCCCAAGGCCGCGCCAAAGGGAACCGCTTCAAATTCCGGTGCGAAACCTTCTCTGACGAAATCATCGGGCAGCTGCTGCGCCCGGTTTGCAACGCCCGCCTCATCCATTGGGATGGGAACAATAACCTTGATGCGTTTTGTTGACGACAATGATCAACTCCCTTGACCGCATCCCTTATTGTATACAATTATGCATCGTCAAGGGAAAACACCCCTAGTTTATCTGCCAGTCATCTCGCTTTATCTGGCGCTGATCTGGGGGTGATATGGGGTTTATCTTGGGTCTATCTAAGAGAGGTCTATGGGTTGTCTCGCGCTATCTATGGACCGATGTGAAGACACCAAACTGCTCGTGCGCAGGCCCCTTTGGACGATTAGTACCAACCTTATTTCTTGTAGGAAAACTGTAGAATGAGCCGCGCATCTGACACCGCCTATGCTGCCATCCGCAGCTATCTGCTGAGCGGCAATGCCGCTCCTGGCAGCCAATTGACCGAGGATCAGCTGTCGGAGGTTTCCGGCGTATCGCGCACCCCCGTTCGCGAAGCGGTTCGACGGCTAGAGTCCGAGATGCTGCTGGTCCGAAATGAATCGAAACGCATATTTGTGGCGGATTGGTCGCGCGACGATATAGATGAGATGTTCACCCTGCGCCAAATGCTGGAAGGGCACGCCGCTCAGCGCGCCGCGCGAATGCTAAGCCCGGCTGATTTAGGCGAGCTGGAGCGAGTGAACGGCGAGTTGCACGATGCGGTCAACCAGGCCGAGCCTGATGTCGTGCGATTTCTCGATGCCAATCGCGCCTTCCACGAAATCATCACCCAAGCGGCCCGTTCGCCGCGACTAGCCCAAGTGCTAGCCATGCTGGTCGAACAACCTGTTGTACTGCGAACAGCTCGGCAATATTCGGTTGAGGATCTGAAGCAATCGGCACGCGACCATGACGAATTGATCGCTGCCTTTAAAGCCGGGGATGCGGGTTGGGCAAAAGCTGTCATGGGCAGTCATTTGCGCCGGGCATTCCACACCTTCGCCGACACCGAAGGCGGTGCATAAGGCAAACTAAAAGCTTGCGCGAATAGTCGCACGCACCGAGGCGAAGATGCTGCCATGTGAGTGGAACTTCTTGCAAATGCAGAGGAAATTACCGCTACTCTTTATTAACGAGACCGCCGTAGAATTGGGCTATCGCGGGCGTCAAAAGCTGAGTTGGCACCGCTAGTATGACAAAACCGGGTGTTTATTCATGTCCAAGACTATTTTAGGAATTCTGGTCGCTGCGATCGCCCTGATCATCTTTGCGGCATTGTTCAATTCGACCTTCGTCGCCAGCGGCAGCGCCGTGGTTCTGCTGGTCGGGCTTGGCTATGCCTATGTGGTTAGCAAGCGCGAAATCGCGCGCGGCGAGACCGGCACAGGCTGACCGCCACACTGGCGGCCCAAACCAAAACCGTGCTTAGATAATCCCACGATCTGACAAGTCGGCGCGGGTGGCAGAATCCATCCCCAGCAGCTCACCATAAATCTCTTCATTGTGCTGGCCCAGGTCCGGCCCAACCCAGTCAACACCGCCTGGCGTGTCCGACAATTTGGGCGCGACGTTCTGCATCTTGAAGTTCTCATGCCGGGGATGCGGCACCTCGATAATGGCTTCACGCGCAGCGAAGTGCGGATCCTCCAACATTTCGGGCGCGCGATAGATATTGCCCGCCGGAACCCCATGCTCCTCGCATAGGGCAAGGACTTCATGGCTCGTAAACTGCTGCGTCCATTCACCGATCATCTCATCAAGCTCAGTCTGGTTTTGACCACGCGCGACATGGCTGTTGTAACGCGGATCATCGCCCAGCGCCTCCATGCCCATCATCTTTGCCATGCGTTTCCAAACGCTGTCCTGATTGCCAGCAACCATCACACTGCCGTCCTTGGTCGGATAGACATTGGACGGAGCGATTTTGGGCAGGATTGAACCCGTGCGTTCACGCACATGGCCGGTCACGGTATATTCTGGAACGGTTGATTCCATCATCGCCAAAACGGCCTCGTAAATGGCCGAATCGACAATTTGTCCCTTGCCGGTTTTATGCCGGTGATTGAGAGCCATCATTGCGCCCAGACAGGCATAGGTCGCTGCCAGTGAATCGCCGATCGACAGGCCAGCGCGGCTCGGCGGGCGGTCCGGCTCTCCCGCTATATAACGCATGCCGCCCATCGCCTCGCCGATCCCGCCATAGCCAGCGCGCGGGCTGTAGGGGCCGGTTTGGCCATAGCCAGAAACGCGGATCATGATCAGTGCTTCATTGATGGCGGACAGAGTGTCCCAACCCAAATTCCACCGCTCCAGCGTGCCGGGACGAAAATTCTCGAGCAGGAAGTCTGCTTTGGCGACTAGCTTGCGAACAATGTCCTGGCCCTCTTTCTCGCGCAAATTGAGCGTGATCGATTTCTTGTTGCGTCCCACAACGGAGAACCACAATGGAACGCCTTGCCCCCAATTGCGCATCGCATCACCAACCTTGGGAGGCTCGATCTTGATCACCTCGGCACCGTGATCGCCCATCAATTGGCCGCAAAATGGCCCAGCAATCAATTGGCCCATTTCAATCAGGCGGAGACCAGAGAGCGCACCTTCGGACATAAAAACCTCTTCCCATTGTCGCAGGATCAAACCGTTCAAGACCGGTAAGACGCCCTATAGACGACCCTTAGACACCCCATAGATGACCCATAGATGAGCTATAGATCGGCAATAGATCAGGCCGATGAGTGCCAGATCATTTCGGAGCCGTATAAGCATGAGATTTGCTTTTGTATACAATTTGCGTATCTAACCGCCAGACGAACTCGAACGAGAAGCGATTCCGATGACGCAAGACGGTGTTTCCAACGATACAATCGAATTGGTTGAAGTCGGTCCGCGGGACGGTCTTCAAAACGAGGCCGACATCATTTCAACGCAAGACAAGCTGGCGATGATCGATCGGATGATTGGATATGGGGCGCGGCGGTTGGAAGTGGCCAGTTTTGTCCATCCAAAGCGTGTGCCGCAAATGGCCGATGCCGAGGATGTGATTGCTGGTCTGCCCGACCGCGATGATGTCACATACATTGGGCTGACGCTGAATAAGCGCGGCGTGATGCGGGGCCTCGCCACTCGCGAAGCTGGCGCCAAGAATGGCAAGGGGCGCGGCATTGATCAGGCAGGTTGCGTGATCGTGGCTAGCGATACTTTTGGCCAGAAGAACCAAGGCCAGACCATTGCCGAAGGGATTGCCGAAAACCGCGACATGATCCGGTTTGCCAAAGCAGAAGGCTTGCGCGCCCAGATTACCATCTCTGCTGCCTTTGGATGTCCGTTCGAAGGTGAAGTCGCGCCAGAGACAGTGCTGGCCATCGCTGAAGAACTGGCGGCGGAAGGCCCAGAGGAAATTGCCCTGGCCGACACAATCGGCGTTGGTGTGCCTGCCCAAGTAACCGATCTGTTCGGAAGTTTGAATGAATTGCTGGGCGGCAAGATCCCCATGCGGTGCCATTTTCACGACACGCGCGGGACTGGAATTGCCAATGCATGGGCCGCCTACCTTGCTGGCGTGCGAAGTTTTGACGCCAGTCTGGGTGGGTTGGGCGGTTGTCCCTTTGCCCCCAAGGCGACAGGAAATATCGCGACCGAGGACCTTATCTACATGATGGAGACTTCTGGCGTTGCGACTGCAATCGAACTGGATAGTGTCATTGCAAGCAATCACTGGTTCGGCGCAAAGCTGGGCCGCGAATTACCTTCTTTGGTCGCGCGTGCGGCCTAACTGACCGAACCTTCGGGAGAAAATATGACTTACAGGCTTGGCGTTGACGTAGGCGGGACTTTTACCGACCTGCTGTTGTTCGACGAGGACACCGGAAATTTCTGGCGGCATAAGACGCCGTCGACCCCGCATGATAGCTCGGAAGGTATCCTGAATGGAGTCCAGGCGATCACGGCCGAGGCCGGTGTTGCAGCCAAGGACATCGCCTACTTCCTGCATGGAACCACAGTTGCCACCAATGCCGTATTGGAAGGCAAGGGTGCGCGCGTTGGCCTGATCGTGACCGAGGGTTATCGCGATGTCATGCAGATCGCGCGCAGTTTTGTGCCCGGCGGTCTGGCGGCATGGATCGTGTGGCCCAAGCCCCAGCCCTTGGCTGCATTGGAAGACACGCTGGAAGTGCCCGGCCGGATTGGTGCCGATGGCAGTGAAGTGCGCCCGTTGGACGAAAATGCTGTGCGCGCCGTGCTGGAAAAGCTGAAGGGTCAAGGCATCGAAGCGCTGACCGTCAGCCTCATCAACGCCTATGTAAATGGCGACCAAGAAAAGCGGATCGGCGAGATTGCCGCCGAAGTTTTGGGCGATGCGATCCCTATTTCCCTCAGCCACTTGGTCCTGCCCGAAATGCAGGAATATGAGCGCACTCTGTCCACTGTCGCCAATGCTGCGGTACGTCCAGTGGTTGGGAAATACATCTCCAACCTGCGCAATCGGCTGGAGGACGAAGGGCTCGAAGGCAAATTGTCACTGCTGCGATCTGATGGTGGATTGATGAGCAGCCAGAAGGCCGAAGAACACCCGGTCGACATTCTCATGTCAGGCCCGGCAGGCGGGGTTACCGGCGCGCTTTGGGTTGGCAAGAATGCGGGACTTAAGAATATCCTGACTTTGGATGTTGGCGGGACGTCCACCGATGTTGCCCTGATCGAAGGGCTGGAGCCACGCCGCCAACGCACCACCGAAGTGGGGCATTTGTCGGTCCGCGCCTCTGCGCTCGACGTAAAGACCGTGGGGGCTGGCGGCGGCTCGATCGCTCACGTCCCGGAACTGACCAAGGCGCTGCGGGTTGGCCCCGAAAGCGCGGGTGCGGTTCCCGGCCCTGTCGCTTACGGCAAAGGGGGCGAGCTGCCGACTGTGACCGACGCCAATGTCGTGCTTGGCTATCTGCCCGAAGATTTGCTGGGTGGATCGTTCAAGCTCGATCGCGAAGGCGCGAAGAAAGCGGTGCAAACCGTGGCCGACGCATTGGGCATCGAGCTGATGGAGGCGGCCCGCGGCATCATCGATATTGTGAACGAGAATATGTTTGGCGCGCTGCGCATGATCAGCGTCCAGCAGGGTTATGACCCGCGCGATTTTGCCATCATGGGCTTTGGTGGAGCAGGTCCTCTGCACGTCAATGCGGTGGCCAAGTTGATGGGCAGCTGGCCCGCGGTCTCGCCCGTTTCTCCTGGCGTGTTGTGCGCCTTGGGTGATGCGACCACGCGGATGCGGACAGAGACCGCTCGCAGTTTTTCGCGCCTTGCCAAGGACACTGATGTAGCCGACCTGACCACTGTGCTGGACGAAATGGCAAGCCAAACACGCGGCGAATTGCTGGGTGATGGCATCCCCGAGGATCAGATCACCAGCGAGTTCGAGGTCGACATCCGCTATGCCGGGCAAGCGTTCGAGGTGCCTTTGACGATCAGTCAGGACATCCTCAATCAGGACGGGATTGACGGGATATTGGCGCGATTTGACGAAGAACACCGCCGACTTTTCACATTCAATATGGATACGCCGCATGAAATCGTGAACTTGCGCGCGGTTGCGATGGGTGAAGCGCCAGCCCTGCCGGCCAAGGAATTGGCCAAGGGCAATGGCGATCCATCGGCTGCTAAGCTGCGCGATCACACTTTGTGGATGGATGGCAAGGAACAGCAGGGGGCGATCTATGATCGAGCCAGACTATTGCAGGGGGACATAATCCCAGGGCCAGCCGTCATAACCGAAATGGATTCAACCACATTGGTCGAAAGCGGATGCACCGCCACGGTCGATAATGTGGGCAATATCCTCATCAATCCAAACGCGGACAATATCGAAGGGGAGGGCTGAACCGATGCCGGCACAAATCATAGAAACCAATGACACGCCGTTCGAAAAGATCGCAATCGATCCGGTCACTTTGGACATCATCGAAAACGCGCTGCGCAACGCTAGGATCGAAATGGATGCGACTTTGGTGCGCACCGCCATGTCGCCCGGAATTCGCGAGCAGGGTGATGCCTTCCCACTGATCGCCGATCCTGCGGGTAAAATGATCGTGGGCCAATTTGGCAGCTTCATCGATGGCTTCCTGAAAGGGTTCGACGGCATGATTGAGGACGGGGACATGATCTTCCTGTCCGATCCTTATTCTTGCGATGGCGCGGTCAGCCACTCCAACGATTGGCTGGTTTTGCTGCCCATTTTCAAGGACGGTCGCCTGATCGCCTTTACCGCTATGTTTGGCCACCAGTCCGATATTGGCGGCAGCGTGCCGGGATCAATGCCCATCGGTGCCAGCTCTATATTCGAGGAAGGCGTGCGCATTCCTCCGGTGAAAATCTGGAAGAAAGGCGAGTATAATGACGATCTGATGAAGCTCGTCATGCACCAAACGCGCAAGCCCGATTGGTGTCAGGCTGATTTGAACGCTCTGATCGCCAGCTGTCGGGTTGCCTCAAAGCGTGTGCTGGAAATGGCCGACCGGTTCGGTGACGATGTCTATGTCTCTGCCACGCAGGAACTGTTGGCGCGCAATCACCGCGCGATGAAGGCATTGCTGTCTCAAGCTGTTGGCGAAGCACCGGTGAGCTTCGAAGATTACCTATGCGATGACGGAAAGGGCTTTGGCCCTTACAAAATCAAATGCACCATGTGGCGCGAGGGCGAGAAGGTCATTCTCGACTTTGAGGGGACCGATCCGCAATCGGCCGCCTCGATCAATTTCCTGCTCAACGAGAACATGTTCAAGATGTTCTTTGGCATCTACATGATCATGGTCTTTGACCCGCAAATCCTGTTCAATGATGGCTTCTACGATCTGATCGAAGTGCGCATTCCCAAGGGATCGCTGCTCAAGCCGCAATTCCCTGCCGCACTGTCAGGCCGGACACATGCTCTGGGTCGCATCTTCGACATTTTGGGCGGATTGCTGGGCCAGGGAACACCCGAATTCCTCAACGCGGCTGGCTTTAGCTCCAGCCCGCACCTGTTTTATTCTGGGTGGGACAATCGCGAAGCGACCAAGGGTGATTGGTTCCAGCTGTTCCAGATCGGATTTGGCGGCATCCCGGGACGCCCGTTGGGCGATGGGCCGGACGGACACTCGCTATGGCCGGGCTTCACCAATGTCCCGAACGAATTTCTCGAACGCTATTTCCCCATGCGGATCGAGCGTTACTCGACCGAGCCAGACAGCGGCGGAGCAGGCCTGCACCGCGGCGGCAATGGCATCCGGATGAGCTATCGCTTCTTGGCCAGTGGTAACATCGCCATTCATGATGACCGCTGGTTCGTGCCGCCATGGGGCGTGAACGGAGGTCATCCGGGCAAGCGTGCTCGCAAAATCTTGGAAAAGCCTGATGGGTCAACCCAAATCGTCGGCAATAAAATCGAAGATGTGCCAGTTGAAGAGGGCGATCTGCTCCACTTCATCACTTGGGGCGGAGGCGGATGGGGCGACCCATTGGAACGCGATCCTGAATTGGTCGGACTGGAAATTCGTCAAGGACTGGTGACGCCAGAGGGCGCCAAAGATTATGGCGTGGTTGCCGATGCAGAAGGTGTAATTGACGATGTCGCAACCAAGGCTTTGCGTGCTGATATGACCGCCAATCGGGACGAGCTGTCGCTGTTCGATTACGGACCCGGCATCGAAACCTTGCGGGCCAATTGCGAGGCAGAGACCGGCCTGCCAGCGCCGCAACAACCCATGTGGCCCGGCCATGCGACCAATATGGCGGAAGCCGCCGAATGACCTGCACGCGCGCGGTCATTCACTCGCTCGGCGGGCCAGAGGTCATTGAGTGGGAGGAAGGCCCTGTGCCTTCCCCTGCGGCGGGAGAAGTCCTGATCGAGCAAAGTGCGATTGGGCTCAACTTCATCGACACCTATCACCGCACCGGTCTTTATCCGATTGAACTGCCCAGCGGCTTGGGATTGGAGGCCGCAGGGCGCGTTGCCGCGCTGGGTGAAGGCGTGACCGATCTCCAGGTGGGGGACCGGATTGCCTATATGGGGCCGGGCTTGGGTGCCTATGCCACGCACCGCGTCATGCCCGCAGCTGCGATGTTCAAACTGCCCGACAATGTGACCGATGAAGTTGCTGCTGCCGCCATATTGAAAGCCGCCACGACAGAAGGTTTGGTGGAACGCTGCGCCAATGTCAGCGCGGGCGACACAGTGGTGGTCCATGCCGCTGCTGGCGGTGTCGGCCTGATTATGGTGCAATGGCTGGCGGCATTGGGCGTCACAGTCATCGGCACCACCTCCAGCGCGGACAAAGCTGACCTAGCGATCAAGGCCGGGGCGACCCATGTGATCCGTTACGATACAGACGATGTTGCACCGGCGGTGCGTGATCTGACCGATGGTGAAGGTGTGCCGACCGTGTTTGACGGTGTGGGCAAAGCGACTTTTGAAAGCTCGCTCCAATGCCTCAGTCCGCGCGGGCTTTTGGTCAGCTTTGGCAATGCCAGCGGCGCTGTGGACGGCGTCAATCTGGGCATTTTGGCACAGTATGGATCGCTGTTCGTGACGCGACCAACGCTAATGCATTATTACATGACGCCTGAAGACAGATCAGCCGGAATTGCGCGCGTTTGGGATATGTTAGGCTCAGGCAAGGTCGAGGTGACAATCGGGCAGACCTATCCTTTGGCCGAAGTTGCTCAGGCGCACATCGATCTGGCATCACGTCAGACTGTCGGCTCCAGCATCTTGCTGCCCTAAACGGGTAGCCTAAATTGTAAGCGAAGCGCCGCCGCTATTCACCGGAGACTTGGCCCCATTCGCCAAACAGCGGCCGGAATTCGTCGGCCCGGATCGATTGCCACACGCCCACCGAGAAATAGGGGATCGCTTCCAGCTTCTCGCGAGCACCGGCCTCGTCATCAGCCTTGATGATCAGCAACGACCCGACGATTTTGTCATCCTTCGCCAGGGGACCGGCGACCGCAAAATCATCGCCATGCTTTGCGAAATGTTCGTGCAGCGCCTCTTCGGTATGCTCGCGAAACACCGCACTGTGCTCACCGTCGCGGCAATAGAAAGCAAAGAGAGGCATTGGCGAAACTCCGGTTTATGTTTCTTTATCTTCCTTAGAATGCCGCGTCCGCCCTGACCAGTCTTGACCGCATAGGACGGCCAAAGATCATGCCGCAAATTTGACTGTTGCAGCCCTGTTCATCTGATCGCTATTAGCGAACCTTATGGGTCGCATTTTCATAACGATACTCGCACTGTTGTCTTTGGTTTGGGCCTCACCCGCCTTGGCCGAGGTGCAGCTGAGCTTCCACAGCTTCAACGGCTCGGTGTTATTCGGCCGATATCCGCACGCCTTTGTGGTTCTGGAGGGAACGCTGGAGGAGACTGGCGAAGCAGTGAACGAGAATTACGGCTTCACTGCCAAGAAAGTCAGCACAGCAATTTTGCGCGGTCCGGTCGAGCATGAAATTGTGAGCGAAGAGCCGAAATATATCAAAAAAACCAACCGGCATTTCACCATGACCATCAGCGATGCCGAATATCACGCAATCTTGGCCGAGATGCGCGCATGGCGCGATGCGCCGGGCAAATATTACGACCTCGACACCCGCAACTGCATCCACTTTGTCGGAGAGATCGCGCGAAAGATGAGGCTTAAGGTGGAGTATCCCAAGAAGATGCTGCGCCGGCCCAAAAAGTGGCTCAACCACGTCACCGAATTGAACCCGCAATTGGGCGCAAAACGGATCAAGTAAGACTCGGTTCGGCAATTGAGACGCTCGCTCCCGTCGTTGACTGTCTGTGCTTGGGGTGGGACGCGGACACCGTACCTGAACGCGAATTCATAGCTTATTACAATGTTATTACACACGCGACAGAGAGCAAGCCATGTTTGGATCAATTTTATTTCTCGCCGCAGCACTATCGCCTGATTTCAGTTTGACGC
>JBDXKB010000004.1:0-390292 GCA_039988235.1 Erythrobacter sp. | reverse complement strand
TCAATTCTGGAGGAGGCCCGGGATTGGCGCGTTCAGCGCGATGGTGCCTAAGCTTCATTGGCGGCGATGGACATCGCCCCACTGTACGGATACCTGCGAAATAGGCTGCAATCCCATAACGTCCACAAATGGGTCGCTAGCGGAACGTCGGCTTCAACGCCTCAAATCCCGAAGCTGCCCTTCAGCCCGTCGATCACATATTGCGCGGCGAGCGCAGCCAGCAGCACACCCAGCAGGCGTGTGATCACGGCTTCGACCCGGTCACCCAGCAATTTGATCAGCGGACCAGCCGCGATCAATGCGATGGCGGTGATCAACAGCACGCTGCCGAGCGCTGCCAAAACCACTAAGGTTTCGCTCGTAGTATCCGCTTCATTCATCAACAGCATCACGGCGGCAATCGCGCCCGGGCCAGCCAGCATCGGCATCGCCATGGGGAAGACCGACACGTCCTCAACCCTTTCCGCGGTCACTTTGTCGGCGCGTTCCTCGCGGCGTTGCTGGCGTTTCTCAAACACCATTTCAAAGGCGATGAAGAACAGCATTAATCCGCCCGCGATGCGGAAACTGTCGAGGTGGATATGCAGAGCGTCGAGCAATTCCTCGCCCAGCAAGGCAAAAAACAGCAGAATGGTCGATGCGATGACGCTGGCACGCAATGCCATCGCTGTGCGCTGCTGCTGGGTCGCACCTTTGGTTAGCCCGGCATAGATTGGCGCGCAGCCGGGCGGGTCGATCACCACGAACAATGTGATAAATGCGGATAGGAAAAGCTCAGTCATCATGCCGCGCCCTTAGGCCTATTCTTGCGGCGCGGAAAGGGTCTCATCAAGGCCCACTTGCCATTTTCCCGATGTCAGCCATTCGGCCACAAAGCGGCGCTCAGCTCGACCGCTCTCTGACCCATTAGGCGTGGTGCTGTGTTCCCACCGCCAGCGCAGAGTCCCGTCTTGCGACATACGCCCGCCTTGCGACGTGTCATCGGTAATCGCCACTGCGGGGGCGATTGGCATGTCCGAACCTGGCCTCGGACAATCCGCCACCAATCCGGCCACCGCATCGATCGAGGTCACAACAATATCATCAGGGCCTGGCGTGGGCGCAGGAGCGCGAGGAGGAGGTTGCGGGTTGTCGGGCACCGCCAAAGCGTACACCCATTTATAATTGCGATCGCGGCGCTGTTCCCAAACGGTGATGTAATTGCCGACGAGGCCACTTGCGTCAGTATATCGCCCCTGGCTCACAGCAAGCCGTCCGCTACAACTCATCCAGACCGAGCGTGGCTCCCATTGGTCGGGAATTTCAGAGCCGGAGTTTTCGGCAAAGTAGGTCGCTGCATCAACCGGACCATCGGGTCCGTGGATCACAGCACCAGTTCCGGCGAATTGGGTGGCGGCAGACAGCCGGCTTTCTTCGCGAACAGCGCGGGCATATTCCAGCTCTGCTTTGACGACGGTGCTGGGTTGAGCAGCACCCGGAGCATTGGCCAGAGCGCGATTGATGGCGCCTTCAGAAAAGCGGGGCCGAGATGACCCGCATGATGTCAGCACCAGACTGGCGAGTGCAATAGCGGCCAAACCTAAGCCCCTGTGTCCGAAGCGCCGCTTCAAAGCGTTAGCTCCGCCATTTCCAGCCCTTCGTTATGATGGGCCGCAACCAGTGTATTGCGCAGCAGCACGGCGATTGTCATCGGACCAACGCCGCCCGGTACCGGAGTGATGGCTCCTGCTACCTCGCTCGCCTCATCATAGGCAACATCGCCCACCAAGCGGCCTTTTTCCGCGCCGGGTTCAGGCGGCAGGCGGTTGATGCCCACGTCGATCACAGTTGCGCCTTCTTTCAGCCATTCGGCCTTGACCATCTCTGCCCGTCCAACTGCGGCAACAACAATGTCTGCGCGCTTAACCACCTCTGGCAAGTCCTTGGTTCGGCTGTGCGCAATGGTGACCGTGGCATTGGCGTCGAGCAGCAATTGCGCCATCGGCTTGCCGACCAAAATAGAGCGGCCAATGACCACCGCGTTCAATCCGCTGAGATCGCCCAGCTGATCCTTGAGCAACATCAAACTGCCCAGCGGCGTGCAAGGCACCAGACCATTGAGGCCCAGCGCGAGACGGCCCGTGCTGACCGGGGTTAAGCCATCAACGTCCTTGGCTGGGTTGATGCGGTCCACCACCGCTTGTTCATCCAGATGGCTGGGCAAAGGCAGTTGAACCAGAATACCGTCCACCGCCGGATCATTGTTTAGCTGATCGACCAAAGCCTCCAGCTCTTCCTGAGTTGCAGTGTCAGCCAGCCGGTGTTCAAAGCTGGCCATATTGGCAGCCACGGTAGCTTTGCCCTTGCTGCGGACATAAACCTGGCTGGCCGGATCTTCCCCCACCAGCACCACAGCAAGCCCCGCCATTCGGCCCGTCGCTTGCGTAAATTGTGCTGCTCGCTCGCCCACTTGCTCGCGCAGGCGAGCGGCAAAGGCCTTACCGTCAATCCGAATGGCAGCCACTAAACGCTCCGGATCACGCTCGACAGGATGATCATGACGATTTGCAGGCCGATAATTAGAACGAGTGGCGAGAAATCAATCGCGCCCGTCTGCGGCATCATGTTGCGGATTGGCCGAAGGACCGGATCGAGTAAGCGATTGATCGCATCATAGAAGGCTCTGAGGAAATCATTCGACGGGCTGATCACATTAAAAGCGAACAGCAAGCCGATCACAAATTGGATAATGATTAGCATCACCAGCACATTGGTGAGCAGCGAAATAATCTCGTAAACCGCGTAAAGACCTTGCATTGAACCCGTTTCCGTTTGTTGGCGTCCCTTGAGTGCGTATTACCTGAGTAACACGCTTGGGACCAGCTTTTTCATACAGCCTGTTTTGTGCCCGCTTAGTGTTGGGGCGGCTTAGCCGTCCTGTGCCGCGCGCACCAGCGTTCCAGCCCCGCGGGCGGTGAAGAATTCGAGAAGCATTGCATGGGCATTGCGCCCGTCGAGCACCACCGCCGCTTCGCATCCTGCCTCGACCGCTTCTACGCAGGTTTCCAGCTTGGGGATCATGCCGCCTGAAATCGTGCCATCCTGTTTCAATTCTGCGATCCGCGCTGGGTCAAGATCGGTGAGCAAAGCGCCCTGCTTGTCCAACACCCCTGCCACATCGGTCAGCAGGAACAATCGCGCCGCACCCAGTGCCGATGCAATGGCCCCCGCCATAGTGTCCGCATTGATATTGTAAGTGTGGCCATCCTCGCCCGCGGCAATCGGAGCGATGATAGGGATCATTCCCGAGGCGACGGCTGTATCGATCACCGATGTATCAACCTTGGTCGGTTCCCCGACAAAGCCAAGGTCAACCACCCGTTCAATATTGCTTTCCGGATCGCGCGTGGTGCGCTCTGCCTTCTTGGCGGTGACCAATCCGCCATCCTTGCCCGAAATACCGATTGCCTTGCCCCCGGCTGAGGCAATCCAGCCGACCAATTCCTTGTTGATCGCGCCAGACAGAACCATCTCGGCCACTTCTGCGGTTGCCTTGTCGGTAACGCGCAAGCCATCAACAAAGGTGCTTTCAACGCCCAACTTTTTCAGCATGGCACCGATTTGAGGACCGCCGCCGTGGACCACCACTGGATTGATTCCGACCGCCTTCAGCAGGACGATATCTTCGGCAAATTCGCGTGCCGCCTGGGGATTGCCCATCGCATGGCCGCCATATTTCACCACAAAGGTGCGCCCGGCATAGCGCTGGAAATAAGGCAAAGCCTCGATCAGCACTTCTGCTTTGGCGAGTGTCTTCACATCACCATTGCTACCTTTATCGTCGGCACTTTTGTTGGTGTTCATCGCGGGACTCCTGCATTTGATGCCCGTATCAATGGCGCGCGCTTAGCCGGATTGGGCCGCAGGGGAAAGGGGGCGTCCAGTCAGCGACTGGGTCTCTGCGCCGGTTTAGCCATCGACCTCGGCGGCCAAAGACGCAAAATCGGCATGTCCGGTCATGGGTGCAACTCGCTCAGCCCACATCGCATCAATCTGTTCGGCAATGGCCGGAGGCACTTGTTTGGCGTCGCTGGAAACAGCCTGAACCTTGGTCGAATCGCTATCCGCTGGAACGCCTGCTTTTTCTTCCAGCGCTCTGGCCACCATGCCTTCGTCAAACTTGTCCATATGCTCGATCATGAATTCGCGCGAGGTACGTTCATCCACAAGCGCCAGCAAATTATCGGTCAATTTCACATCGATAAATGCGGCCATGCGGCGGATCATTGTGACCTTGTTATTCACCGCCCAGCGATAGCTGGTGATCAAAGTGTCTGCGTCATTCCGCCGCGCATACCAGCTCAGCAAATGGGTGAAATAATCGCATCCTCCAGGGACGCCGCCCATCCATAGCGGAAGAAATCCATCAAGCCCGATGGCGCCATCTTCGATGTGCCAACCATTCATGAAACGATAGAATGAGACATAGGTCTCCTTTGGGTCGCGCAGCGTTACGATATAGCGCATTTCCGATGGCAGACGGCCATATTCGCGGTGAGATTTGAACCCTCGCGGCGCGGCGCGCTGAGGCTGAGTCATATCCAGACCAACCATAGGCGCAGTATCTTCCCAAGGTGTCATCCGGCTGATGTCATCGAAATCCATGTCGCCACCGGTGCGCAATTGGTGGAACATTTGCTGCATGAATGTGGTGCCGGATTTGGCCCAAGGGGTGATAAACACATCCCCAGTCTGCGGGACATAGGGCACATAATCACCCCGATCACCCTCGGCGACTTTGCCCACAATGGCAAAGAACTCTTCGACTGTGCGCGCGCGCTTCGGCTCTGGCATAGATACACCCCTGCTCGATCCTGATTGCGCCCACCTTTTTCGTCGCACGATATGTCGCATTCGGCAAGCAACTGTGTTGGACCCGCGTCAAGACAACGCCTGATGTCGGCCAAGCCGCTCGTTGTGGCTAAATAATGACACGGCTACCACTGGCTCAAAAATATGCTAGGCAGGCCTCGGTCAGGACGCACAGCGCGCAAAGTTGCCAATAACAGTGGCTGTGTGAATGGGAATAACAATGGAGAATGATGCATGAAATCGATCAATTTTAAGGGCGGCTTTGCAGTTGCCATCGCAGCTGGCCTTGCAACCGCAGGCTGCTCAGGCGCAGAAGCGCCAGCCGAAGGCGAAGCTGCTGCAACGACTGAAGCAGAAGCTTTGGCCGATGCCGGCGCTGGTGAAAAAGAGAAATGCTACGGCGTATCGCTGGCTGGCCAGAATGATTGTGCCGCTGGACCGGGCACCAGCTGTGCTGGCACCTCCACCATCGATTACCAGGGCAATGCCTGGACCTATGTCGATGCGGGCTCATGCGAAGGCACCGAAACACCTGAAGGCACTGGCTCGCTCGAGCCAATCGAAGCCTAAGCCGATACAATACGCTCTTCATTGAGCGGACGAAGCGGGCTGCCGGAGAAATCCGGTGGCCCGTTTTCGTTTTTGGCCTCAACTTCTTGTCGCAGCCAGAGTGATTGCGCTAGATTTGTCATATGAGACGATCCGCCAGACGAACAGGCAGACGAACAGGCATTTGGCAATGGTGGTCGTGGTGGCGCACACCCATCTTCGTGCTGCTGCTGGCTGGCGGCTGGTGGCTAATGCAAGCTCACGAGCCGGTGGGCGAATGGGTGCAGATCAACCAGAAATTTGGTGTTTGCGGTGAACGTGGTAGGCCCAATGCCTGCGTTTCGGACGGCGATACTGTTACGCTGGGTTATGGCAGCAATGCGCGCCGTATCCGTCTGACAGGTTTCGACACGCCCGAAATGGAAGGCGCTTGCGATGCGGAAAGCGCAACCGCCCGTGTCGCCCGAACCGCTCTGCGCGATTGGCTCAACCAAGGCGGTTTCAGTTGGAGCGGCGGAAAAGAACCCAATTATGACAAATATGGCCGCGAATTGCGCTCTGTCCGGCGGGCCCTGCCTGATGGATCAACCCAAGACTTGGCCGAGGTGATGATCAAATCCGGATTGGCCGAGGGTGATGGCCCGTGGGAATCGCGCGACTGGTGTGATTAACCCCGCCATTTGCGATCTGTCCTGCACATTGTATGCTGGGGTCAAACAAGGGGAAATTGCATGAGCACCGAACAAACACCTACGCCTACAAATTCAGGCCCACCGGCAAATAATGACGGGTTTGACCTGAACCGGCCGACCATCATCAGCCTGTGTTACCTCGGTGGTTTTGTAACCGGAATTTCCGGTCTAGTCGGCATCGTGCTGGGCTACATCTGGAAGGGTGAGCAGCAAGAGGCTTGGGTGGCATCGCACTATACCTATTTGATCCGCACCTTCTGGATCGCATTGATCGCAAGCATAATCGCTATGGTGCTCAGCTTTGTATTGATCGGCTTATTTATGTTCCCGCTCATCGCGATTTGGATGGGCGTTCGCAGCGTGATGAGCCTGGTCAAAGCTCAACGCAAGGAGCCGATGCCCGACCCTGAAACGCTCATGTTCTGAGAGGCTTTTGAGCCGACATCAATAGGGATTGATGGTATAGCCCCGCCGTTGCAATTCGGCGTGGGCAATGGTGCCACTGGGCGCCATCTTTACGCCGTCCAGCAAGTCAGCATTGCCAACCCCGTGATAGGCCGCGGCCACACCGCACACCCAAATCTCTGCTCCGCGCGCGATCAATTCAGCCACATTATTGTAATTCTGATTGAGCAATGGCTCGCCATCTTCGCCGGGGTATTTTTCGCTGTAACGCGCATCTTTGACGACATCGAAAACCGCTGGGCCGTGGACCACAATCGCAGTCTTCACCCGCTCCGCTGCGACGCCTTGCTGCTCCATCAATCGGTGGAAGCCCAGCGCCCGGGCAAAGGCACCATTGGGCTTGCCCGCCTCTGATTTGTAAGCATCAAAAGAATGCTTCCATTCCGCATGGGCAGGCAGGGTAATGTCCGATGTGACCGGCGGCGCAACCTCTTCCGCCTCAGTTGAAGCTGGCTGAGCGTCGTGATCATCCGCCAATGCTGGCGTAGTGAGGAAAAGGGTGAGCGAAAGTGCGAGCAAAGCCTTCATTATTTGGTCGTCCCTATGTTCAAATCAGCTGAATTTTGCCTAGCACACGCCCCTCGTCCTTCCTAACCCTCTGCGGCCCGACTTGTCGCGCGGAACAACCGCAAGCCGCCGGAATAATTGACTCTTCTCATTGCCAGCGTTTCGTGTTCTTGTGAGTAAGTGATCGTTTTTCACTGAAGAAATACCAATGGGTCGAGGGTCAAATACCATGAAAAAATACTCTTATGCGGCATGCTCTGCTGTCGCGCTTTGTCTGTCCTCCACAGCACTGGCGCAAGCCGAAGTGACCAAAGATGCAATGCCACAGGATGCCTTGAGTGATGTCGTTGAGGCGGCGGAAATCACCACAGAGGCTGCTGTTGCGACTGTCGAAGAAGCGACCAAACCATGCGAATTGCATGTGTGGCCGACCGAGAATTACCTCGGTATCAAGATGGGTTTGTTGAGCGGCTTTGGCCTGATCGGCGCGTTGGCCGATCAGGATGCGAACAAAGGCAAAGTCACCACGATCAAGGATTTGATGCGCGAATACCTCGGCCCAGAGGTCCAATTGCAGGAGCTGGAAAGGCTCAATTATCTGGAGAAGTTGAAGCTCTCTCCCGATGAATATTCGGTGATCTTCCACGAACCCACGCCGTGGAACGAGGACCTTAAGGACAACCCTGAGCTTAAGGCCAAGACCAAGGCCACGAATAAGAAGATCAAGCGCGGCGAGCGGATCTCTGACAGCACCAACCCATGCTATTCCGAGCTGATCACAACGCACATCTTTTATCACAAGGCGATGATGTACGGCTCCAACCTGTTCACCGGCTGGGTCTATAACAAATATGACGGCGACAAGCGGGTGATCAATGGCAAGGGTCAAGTGAAGAACCCGCTGGAAAATTTCCCACCCAAGGACGAGACTATGGTGAATGCCGCGAAGGAAGAATTGCGCACCGCCTATTCGCTCGACTTCACCGAATGGGTGGAGAAGAAGTCCGGCGTCTATCCGAAGAATAAACGCCGATAATTCGAAGCAATTGAAGATGAGGAATCACCCGCCCCGCGCGGGTGTTTTTGCATCTGCGCGGTCTTTCGGGCAGTGCGCGACGCGAGGGCAGAAAGGCCGAAATTGATCGCATTTCAATTTTGACACTTTTGACACTGTGTCAAAAACGAAAACGGGCCTTAAAGTCATGGAATCATGGAGATATTTCCGTAATTTCAATTTTGACACTTTTCCAACTTCGAACCGCTGCTGATCCTCGCCCTTTTGAGTGAAATCGCCGTGCAGTGAGGGGAGCCATCGTGCCATGCGCGCTGCCTATCACTGGCGCGGGGGTGTAGGAAAATGGATCATTTTTTGGGCTGCAGGCGGCCCTTGGCCTTGCAAGCCCTATCGGGTTCGAACCGCTCCAAGCAATCTACCCTGCGCCGCTGGAAAGTGCAGGCTTGCGGGCGGGGCGCAAGTCGCGCTAGCTTTCCAAGATGCGAAAACCAACCTCTGTTGATGCTTTGGACAAGTTAGGTCGTGTCCGACTTTCTAAGCATTTTTTCATGCGTGATATGTTGCATTCCGAGATCGCTCAGTTCCACGGTTTGACAAACGTGCCGGACGATCCAGACCTTGCCATCGCTGCGGGAACCAAGCTGTGCGAGGTATTGCTGGAGCCAATTCAGGAACGTTGGGGTCGGATTACAATTCGTAGCGCCTATCGCAGCTGCGCGGTCAATGGGCTGGGCAACAAGCTTCAAGCTGAAGGCAAGGCAGGATACAATTGCGCCTCAAACGAAAAGAACTACGCTGCACATATCTGGGATCGACGCGATGCGGAAGGACATATGGGCGCGATGGCGTGCATCGCCATTCCGGCTTTCTGGGACGAACACCAGAAGGACGGTGACTGGCAAATCCTAGCGCGCTGGATCGATGAAAATCTGGACTACAGCCAACTCTATTTCTACCCGCGCCTATGGGCCGTGAATGTCGGCTGGCACGAAAAGCCAAAGCGCCGGATCGATAGCTATGCTGTGCCTAAGGGGAGGTGGCGCTAGACTGGCGGCTTGGAGTGATCCGACGAGCTTTTTGTTTCATGCACTTGCCTCCGCAAGTGCGATATCCTCGCCCACACGACCTAAAGGTCGCGTCGCTGCGGGCGGCCTTTGGCCTTGCGAACCCTATCGGGTTCGAACCATTCCAAGCCATCTATCTGGCACCAAGTTTCCTCGTGCGACAAAATTGGCTCTTGGAATGACCGCGAGGCGAAGCCGAGCCAGCGCGCGACCGCGCGCCGCCGCTTATGCGGCGAAGCCAAGGCGGACGGAGGTCCGCCGCCCGGCGCTTGAGGGACAAAAACAAGGAAAAACCGGCCCGTCAGCCGTTAGGCCGGAAGCCTAAGTGAGCGGAGGCGAAGCTGAACCGCTACAGGCGGGACAACCGAACGCCGAAAGTGATGCGCTAACTACTCCGCCGCTTGAGTGCCCTCGCCCTCAAACATATCCGGGCCATTGTCGACCGCCTCTTCCTCATTCGCGGCGCTGGCTTTCTGGCGCTTGTCAAAGCTGGACCACACCGTGTTCCAGTCACCCTTGGTCGCGCCCTTGGAATATTCGGTCGCGCGCTGTTCAAAGAAGTTGGCATGCTCAACCCCGTTAAGCAGCGGCGCGAGCCACGGCAGCGGGTGATCTTCGACCATATAGATCGGCTGAAGGCCCAGCTGGCCCAAACGCCAATCAGCAATATAGCGGATGTATTTCTTGATTTCCTTGGCGGTCATTCCGGACACGGGGCCCATTTCAAACGCCAGATCGATGAAGGCATCTTCCAGACGCACTGTCTTTTGACAGATGTCGATAATGTCTTCCTTCACCGCCTTGGTGTAGCAATCGCGCTCGCGCACAAATTCGTGGAACATGCGGATGATGCCTTCGCAATGCAGGCTTTCATCGCGCACCGACCAGCTGACGATCTGGCCCATGCCCTTCATCTTGTTGAAGCGCGGGAAGTTCATCAGCATGGCAAAGCTGGCGAACAGCTGCATGCCTTCGGTAAAGCCGCCAAACATGGCCAGCGTGCGGGCAATATCCTCGTCATTGTCGACGCCGAATTGCTGCATGTAAGAATGCTTGTCCGCCATTTCTTCGTAATCGAGGAAGGCAGAATATTCGCTTTCCGGCATGCCGATCGTATCGAGCAAATGCGAGTAAGCCGCGATGTGCACCGTCTCCATATTGGAGAATGCGGTGAGCATCATTTTGACCTCGGTCGGCTTAAACACGCGGGCATATTTATCGTGGTAGCAATCCTGCACCTCGACATCGGCCTGAGTGAAGAAACGGAAGATCTGAGTGAGCAAATTGCGCTCATGCTCGGTCAGCTTTTGGGCCCAATCACGGCAGTCTTCGCCCAAGGGAACTTCCTCTGGCATCCAGTGGATTTGTTGCTGCCGTTTCCAAAACTCATACGCCCAAGGGTATTCAAAGGGCTTGTAGGTCTTACGGGCTTCGAGCAACGACATCTTGTGGTTCTCCGGATTGAACGTGAATTTCCAATATAGGGAATCATAGCCGTGATTCGATAGCAAGCCAAAGGGATTATGCGGGGATAAGCACGGCAAAAGCGTGAGGATTTTTCAACTGGCCGCACGGTTCGTCGCATATCTTCCCGTGCATGCGCACCGGACAGGGCGAACATCATGCTTAAGACGCTTTAAATTCAACAATAATGGGTCGTTAAACAAGCTGGGCTAATACATAGGTCCAATGGTAGCATTGCTTAACTCTGACACTATGGAAAGCCAGGCGACAACGATCGATCGGATCGTTGCCACAGGTGCACCCATGCGTGCCTGGCCGAGCCATGTTCAGGCCGGATACCGCAGCGAAGCCTGCGACCGGTTGCACCATGAGGGGCAATTTCTATTGCTGTTGGGTCTGGCGGTCGGATTGGCTTCCAGCGTAATCGACTATTGGGTGAACCCGGCGATGGTGGTCGATGGGTTGGTGCTGCGCTCCATATTCATCTTACCCATCACTGTTTTTGGCCTTTTCTGCGTCAAGATGGGCTGGCACAAGATGGTCGCGCTAAGCGTGGCATTGTCGCAAGTCGCCTTTGCCGGAGTGCTGATCCATCTTGGCACCCATGTGCCCCCGGAAACGGCGGCGCAATATTTTCTGGCCACCGCGCTATTGCTGGGGATCAGTAATGTGATCGTCCCTTATTCATCGCGCGGGCTTGCCATCTTCAATGGCGGATATATCGTCGCGGTCTTCGCCATATTGGTGGGGCATGGGGCGAGTAAATTGATCGGACATATCGATTTTCTTAGCACGTTGATTTTGGTGTCCGGGGCGACATTGCCTGTGGCCTTCCGTTCAGAATTGCTGCGACAACGCAATTTTCTGCTCGCCTTGCGTCATAGGCTGGCGTCTGAAGAGCTGGTTGAGGCCAATCGCATGCTGCGCGAATTGTCGGAGCGGGATTCGCTGACCGGCATGCACAATCGCCGCTATTTCGAGCGCGCCTTTGATGAAGGGTGCAAGACCGTCCAACCCGGAGACACCGGTCTGTTGGCGCTGATGATGATCGATTTGGACCAATTCAAGGCCTTTAACGACCGGCATGGCCACCAAGCTGGCGACCATTGCTTGCGCACTGTTGGCGGGACTTTGCGCAAAGTGTTTGCCGAGAACAATGGCTTGGTCGCGCGTTACGGCGGGGAAGAATTTATCGGATCGGTGCTCGTGAAGAGCGTGCAGCAGGCCCGCAATTTGGGCGAAAACTTGCGCGAGGCCGTGCTCGAAATGCCAGGGCGGTTGGACGACGGTCCCTTGGTCACCACCAGCGTAGGCGTTGCGGTTGTATCGGTCGCGATGGATGTCGATTTGGAAGACATAATCGAAATGGCCGACAGTGCGCTTTACAGCGCCAAACGGGCGGGACGAAATCGGGTGGAATTGATCGAAGCTGGCGCAGCGCCGCAAGCGCTTAGTGCCTGACGCTTGGGCGCTTAAACGAACCTATTTGGCATAGGGGTTTGGCTGTCTGACGGCTGGCCGGAACCGCCGCCGTTTTGCCGCAGACTGTCAAATTGTTGTTCTGTCAGACGGGTGGGAAAGGTTACGCCGACAACACCGGCATCGACCCATTTGACCGTGGCCCGGTATGGCCCCGATCCGGCAACGTAAATCTTCAGCTCCGAGCCCAATGCAAATTGGCTATCGCCGCTCTCAAACCGACATCCGCCCGGCGACAGATCCGACAATGTCACATCGCCAGCCGTACCAAAGCCAGAGACATACTGGCCCGGCAGGCTGATTTCCTGACGATTGCTTTTGCGCGTTTGCATAATGCCGATCACCATAGCCGCGAAGCATTTAAGGGCGCGTAAAGGGCACCCTACTCAAGTCACTTTATGACTTGCTGCGCTTTTTGGAGCTAAACAAGCTCCCCCCGCCCAATACGGTCACGCCCAGAAAAAATCCAAAATCATACCAGCCGCCATTATTGGGCACAGCATAGACCGCGACATCGGGGTCAAACAAGGATCCGATCCAGGCAAAGGGGAAGATGAAGCCATGCCACAATCCCCACAGAAAACCGGGCGTATCGCCGCCCGCCGCAACGCCAGCATCAATTTGCGATGCGCAAGCGGACAAGGCGACCGCCAGCACTGCGATTGCGAAAATTCTTTTGGCCATCAAAACACCTCTATCGCGCCCAAATCGGGCCTGATCAGATTGAGAACCACATAAGCGATAAAGGGCAATGCGACCGAGGCAATAGCCAAAATTGGAAAGGCGCTCTCCGACACGATCCCCTTGGCCCGCCAATGCAGGAACAGCGGCACCTCGGTTAAGGCGATGGCCGCCAAGAGCAAAGGGAGGAACAGGTCGAGGGTCATTGCCAGGGACTTTGCATTATTCCTGCCTTTACGAAACTGTAGATCGCCAATCGTCCTGAACCGATCAGCACAAACATACTCAAGGGCAGAATGGAAAACCGCTTCGTCCAATGAAAACTGGTTTGCCACCAATTGTTATGGGCCCAAAAGCCATTCGTCCATTCAACCATGGGCAGCATCAGCTTAAGCAATGCCGGAAATATCACGAGGCCGGCGAGCAAAAAGAAAACCCCCGTAAGCAATTGCATACGGGGGCTGTCTTCTATGAATATGGAGAGCATCATTCGCCTCACTGGCAGCTCAAGCATTCCTCGTAATCGGTTTGCTGTTCGCCCAGTTCGGCTTTCAATTCGATCTCTGGCGCATCGGCGGTGTTGTCCGCCTCCACCCCGCCGGCAAAGCCAGCGCGTTGGACCGATTTCGAGCGGAGATAATAGAGTGATTTGATGCCTTTCTCCCAAGCTTGGAAGTGCAGCATCATCAGATCCCATTTGTCGACATCGGCCGGAATAAACAGGTTCAGTGACTGCGCCTGATCAACAAACGGCGCCCGGTCGGCTGCGAATTCGAGCAGCCAACGCTGGTCAATTTCAAAGCTGGTTTTGAAGGTCGCCTTTTCTTCCGTGGTTAGGAAATCCAAGTGCTGAACGCTGCCGCCCTTCTCTAGGATCGAGTTCCACACATTGTTGGAATCCTTGCTCTTCTCGCGCAGAACCTTTTCCAAATAAGGGTTCTTGACGATGAAGCTGCCCGACAAGGTTTTGTGGGTGTAGATATTGGCCGGGATCGGTTCGATGCAGGCGCTGGTGCCGCCACAAATGATCGAGATCGACGCGGTCGGTGCGATCGCCATCTTGCAACTGAACCGCTCCATCGCGCCCATTTCTTCGGCATCAGGGCACGCGCCGCGCTCATGCGCCAACAGCATGCTCGCCTCGGATGCCTTGCCCTCAATATGCTTGAACATCTTCAGGTTCCAAACCTTGGCCATCGGGCTTTCAAAACCGATGTTTTTGGATTGGAGGAAAGAGTGGAAACCCATCACGCCCAGACCAACCGAACGCTCTCGCTCGGCTGAATATTTCGCGCGAGCCATTTCGTCCGGTGCGCGGTCGATATAATCCTGCAGCACATTGTCGAGGAAACGCATGATGTCCTCGATAAAGGTCTTGTCCGTGTTCCACTCGTCCCACTTCTCGATATTAAGCGAGGAGAGGCAACACACCGCCGTGCGGTCATTGCCAAGATGGTCAACGCCGGTTGGCAGAGTGATTTCGCTGCACAGATTGGAGGTCGAAACCTTCAGACCCAGATCGCGGTGATGCTTGGGCATCATGCGGTTTACCGTGTCATTGAACACGATATAGGGCTCGCCCGTGGCAAGGCGCGTTTCAACCAGTTTCTGGAACAGCGAACGCGCATCGACAGAGCCGCGAACTTCACCGGTCTTCGGCGATTTCAGATCAAATTCGGCGCCGTCACGGACCGCTTCCATAAAGTCATCGGTCAGCAGCACACCATGGTGCAGGTTCAACGCCTTGCGGTTGAAGTCACCCGATGGCTTGCGGATTTCGAGGAATTCCTCAATCTCGGGGTGAGACACATCGAGGTAACACGCCGCCGAACCACGCCGCAGCGAACCTTGCGAAATTGCCAGCGTCAGCGAATCCATCACCCGCACGAAGGGGATGATGCCGCTGGTTTTGCCATTCAGGCCAACCGGCTCGCCAATGCCGCGCACATGGCCCCAATAGGTGCCGATGCCGCCACCCTTTGACGCCAGCCAGACATTCTCGTTCCAGGTGTCAACGATACCATTGAGGCTGTCCGAAACCGAGTTCAGATAACAGCTGATCGGGAGGCCGCGATTGGTCCCGCCATTGGACAGCACCGGGGTTGCCGGCATGAACCACAGGTTCGAAATGTAATCATACAACCGCTGGGCGTGATCTTGATCATCGGCATAGGCATCGGCCACGCGAGCGAACAAATCTTGGAAGCCTTCGCCGGGCAACAAATAACGATCGATCAGCGTTTCCTTGCCGAAATCGGTCAGAAAGGCATCGCGAGAATCATCCGTGGTGATGGTGAAACGGCGATCGTTCACCTTCTTGGTGTCATCGCCGTCAGACTTTGCAGCCTCGGCCCCCATCGTCTGGAGGGCGCCAGCCAGTGCTTCGCCCGCTTTTTCGGCGACCAGTTCGTCCGAACCCTTGTCTGCCTTGTCCATGCTCACTGCCTTGTCATTTTTTCCGACCTTCTTGGTCGCTTTTGAGCCAGCCGCTGCGCTGTCAGGCGCGCTATCAAGATTCTGGTTCAGTTCCTGTTCCAGTCCCATTGCCGTCTCGTCCCCAGTCCGTAATTCCATTATGTTTTTTCCGCTCTCTTCTAGTGCCCGTGCCTCGCGCTGCGTTAACAGCGATGTTCCACATGTGTTCGACTCGGTAGAGCTACCCCCACCTAGCAATTTCTGCGGCTCTGCGGTGAATTATTTATCCCGCATTTGCCCACAGATGCTCACAATTCCGGTGCGAATTCACAATTCCAAGACCGAATCTTCCCCCGTTCGCAGATATGGTGTCTGCGCCCTTTGAAAACTAGGTCTAGTAGGTGCCCCCGCGTATGGAACCACTAGATAGTGAATCACAGCTGCCAAATGCGCAAGAGGGTTAATCAAAATAAAACGTTGCAAGCGGCATTTCAGGCGAGGTGTGTTATGTTGGTGCAACGCAGCGACGCGTGGGAAGAGCTTGGGTTTTGGGCAGCGCAAGCCCTAAAAAGAATCTGCGAAAAAATTTTTGTTGGGATAAGGGTCAATTGGGGTCTTTGAATCAATCGAATCCTGTGACGCAACAAACGAATCCTGAAAGGGTCTGGCAAGCATGCCGCTGATCAATCGGAAAGCATTGGATAATTGCTTTAGCGGGGTTGTGATTCGCCGATCCGCAATTGTCGCAGTGATCGTTGGCAGCATTTTGGTCGCGATCAATCAAGGCGATGCGATTCTGTCCGGATCAGGCTTCAATTGGTACAAAGCCGCGCTGACCTATGTCGTGCCGTTTCTGGTCGCCAGCTATGGAGCCTATGCAGCGTTAAGCGCCGCACAAGTCCAAGACACCAGCAGATGAATACTCGAAAGAGCGTTTAGCCCACCGAGCTTAGCCTACTGAACGGGCATGAGCGACGATTTCGCCGGTCAGCCGATCCACCAGTTCCAAAGGCAGATCGTGGCCCCAGCCAGGGATTGTGACCAGCTTGGCATCGGGGATCGCTTCTGCTGTGGCGCGGCCTGCCTCAACCTTAACCAGAGGATCACCTTCGCCATGCAGCACCAGTGTCGGCACGCTGACATTGGCCAGACGCTGTGTCCGGTCGCCATCGTCAATGATGGCGGCGAGCTGGCGCGGTAGGCCTGGTGGATAGACGCTGCGCTGGACAACTTGTTGGACGCGGGACCGCTGGCGAACCGGGTCAGGCGTAAACCCGGGGCTGCCGATGGCCTTCTGAACGGCAATGCCGTGTTCGATCAGTGCATCTTCTTCCAGCGATACGATCGGCGCCGTCAGGGTCGCAATCGCATCCTTGTTAGCCTGAGGCAATTTGGTGTTGCCCGTGGTCGACATAATCGAGGTTAGCGACAGCATCCTGTGGCCGTGGTGGATCGCCATAAGCTGCGCGATCATTCCGCCCATCGAAGCGCCCACAATATGGGCCTTCTCAATGCCCAGTGCATCGAGCACGCCCACCCCATCGTCAGCCATATCTTTGAGAGTGTAGGGAACGCGCGCGGGCCAGCCGATCATTTTTCGGATCACTTGCATCTTAAGCCCCGGAGCCCTCGCCCCATCGAATTTCTGGCTCAGCCCGATATCGCGATTGTCATACCGGATCACACGATAGCCATGACCCACCAAAGCATCGACAAATTCTTGCGGCCACAACACCATTTGGGCGCCCAATCCCATGACCAACAGCACTGGCGGATGCGATGGGTCACCATGCTCGTCATAATGGAGGGTCAGATTATTGGCGGTGACTTCGGGCATAATGATTGCGTCCTGCTGTTATGTTTGCGCCGCGATACCACGCAGCCACGGCAGGGCAAGATGACGTAAGGGAAGGTTGGTTAGAACGATTCCTGCTGTTGGTCGAACACCAAGACAAGTTCATCGGCATAATCAGTTGCTCTCTGGAGGCTCGCCAACTAGCCACTTCGAAATGCCCGAAGATACACCTCGCACGAAGCCTGTGATCGATAGTCTGCTGCGAATTGCTGCATGGGCTTCTCTTTGCTCGGCCATAACAACGGCGCTGCTGATCTATGGCCCAAGCCATGCCCCCGCAAACGGACTGGTCGAACAGGCGCATTTGTCCAGCAATTGGCTCTATCTTTACAAGCCTTGGGTGCTCTTCTTCCATCCACAATTTGCATTCATCGCTTTGATCGGCGCAGCTGCCTTACTTTGGCGGAAAAGTCCCGCATTCACGGCGTTCGGATTGTTCTATCTGCTTGTTTGGGCAATGACCGAAATGACCCAGCAGGCGTTCATTATTGATGCGCTCAACCAATATTGGCGTCCTGGCCTTCTGAATGCAGAGCGCGCGGATCAGCGTCAGATCTATGAGAGTTTGCTTATCGGATTCCCTGCGATCTCGGACAGTCAATACTTCGTTCTGCTGTTTGGATTTGGCACAGGCTCGATATTGTTAGGGTGCGCGTTTCTGACGTCTAACACTCTGGGCAAGGTGATCGGGATCGCAATGATGAGCCTAGGATTGGTCTCGCTGACTGCATTTGCCGGATATTACTTCTCTCCAGCAGCCGGCGTTACGTCGATCACGGGCTGGATTTATTCGCACCTCTATGGCCCGGTTCAAACTGGGTTGAGGATCGCGCTGGCAATCTGGCTTTGGCACGCTGCTTCGAATTCCAAGCGAGTCTAGCAGGGCAGGATGACGTATGAGAAGGAGTGAAGGAGCCGTCGGGCTACCGCCCCTATGGCACCAACACCGTATCGCGGGCCTTTGCGGCAAGCTCAGGGTGGTCGAGCGTATAGTGCAACCCGCGGCTTTCGTGCCGGGATAGCGCCGATTTCACGATCAGTTCGGCGGCTTGCAGCAAGTTTCTGAGCTCAATCAAATCGGTGGTGACGACAAAGCTGCCGTAATAATCCTCCACCTCTTCCTGCAACAGGCGGATGCGGTTGGCGGCGCGCTCCAGCCGCTTGGTGGTGCGCACAATGCCGACATAATTCCACATGAAGCGGCGGATTTCGGTCCAGTTCTGCTTGATCACCACCTGCTCGTCCGAATCAGAAACGCGGGTCGCGTCCCATTCGCGGATCGAGGGCGGCTGGGTCAGCTCGTCCCAATGGGCCAGAATATCGCGCGCTGCCGCCTCGCCGAAGACAAAGCATTCCAGCAGCGAATTCGACGCCAGCCGGTTGGCACCATGCAAGCCGCTTTCGGTGCATTCGCCCGCCGCCCACAGGCCGGGCAAATCGGTGCGCGCATCCAGGCCCACCAGCACCCCGCCACACGTGTAATGCTGTGCCGGGACGACCGGGATTGGTCCCTTGGTCATATCAATGCCCAGCCCGATCAGCTTGTCATAAATGGTCGGGAAATGCTCGCGCACAAATTCGGGCGGCTGATGGCTGATGTCGAGATGGACATAGTCCAGGCCAAAGCGCTTGATCTGATCATCGATCGCGCGGGCCACGACATCGCGTGGGGCCAGCTCCATCCGCTCGGCATCGTAATCCACCATGAAACGGTGACCCGTTTCCGGGTGGAGCAAATGTCCCCCCTCGCCCCGAACAGCCTCTGTGATCAGGAAGTTTTTGACCTCCAGATTATACAGGCAGGTGGGGTGGAATTGCATCATCTCCATATTGGAGACCCTCGCACCGGCGCGCCATGCCATGGCGATCCCATCGCCTGTGGCCCCGCGCGGCGCGGTGGAGAATTGATAGACCCGGCCCGCTCCGCCTGCAGCCATAATGGTCGCGCGCGCCAGATGGCTTTCCACCTGACCGGTTTCCTCGTTCAGCGCATAGGCGCCCCAGATACGCCCATCGCCGGAGTATTTCTCGGCATTGCGGCCGGTGATCAGGTCGATGCAGCTGCGCCCCGGCAGCATTGTGATATTGGGATTGGCGTTGGCTGCGTTCAGCAAAGCCTCTTGCACGGCCCAGCCGGTCGCATCATCGACATGGACGATGCGGCGGTGCGAATGCCCCCCTTCGCGGGTAAGATGCAGATCGCCCGAGTCTTGATTAAACGGCACCCCCAGCTCGACCAGCCGTTCAATGCTGCGCGGGGCGCGCTCGATCACAAATTCGACCGTCTCTTGCCGGTTGAGGCCTGCGCCCGCGATCATCGTATCGCGAACATGATTGTCGAAGGTATCGCCTGCGTCCAGGACGGCAGCGATGCCGCCTTGCGCCCATGCGGTGGAGCCGCCGGTCAGCGAACCCTTGGCAAGAACCAGAACTTTCTTGTGTTCTGCCAAAGCCAATGCGGCCGTTAGCCCTGCAGCTCCTGATCCGATAATCAGAACATCAAATTGTGCGTCACTCATAGGGTCCTCATGGGCGTAGATCGCGCACAGAGCAAGGCGGTCTCATTGCAGCATTTTAACCGGACTCTGGATGGGGCCTGTGCAATCGTGTGGTCAGTCCAGTCAATGGGAGTAACCATGCATCTTATCTGCAAGCTGGCTTGCTTGATAAACCGGCACCGGCCCGACCGGCGCAAAGTCGCCTGGACGGGCAAACACTTCAGCGGGCAATGCCGACATTGCGGCCATGTGATTACACGAAAGTCACATCGCAAATGGCGGATTGATCAGGGGTCCTTGAGATACGGACGGCGCGGCAATCCCTCTGGCTAGACTTGCCAGACCAAAGCAGGGAAGGGTCGAATCAGCTGCCGGTCAGCTGGACAAATACGTCTTCCAGATCGGCCTCGCGCGTGGTTACATCTTCGATAGTGAGGCCTTGCTCTTGCAAAATCGCCAGCACTTGCCCGGCGGTTAGCTGATCCTTGTTATAGGTCACCTCTACCCCGCGATCCCCAGCCATCTCAACCTTGGTAAAGGCATCATGCTGAGGGGCAACGGTAAGATCGGCATCCACCGTGACTGCGACAATCTTCTCCCGCGCCATGTCCACCAATTCTCGCGTCGGTTTATTAGCGATGCACTCGCCATGGTTGATAATCGCGATCCGGTCGCACAGCTGCTCGGCCTCTTCGAGATAATGCGTGGTCAGCACCACGGTCACGCCATCATCATTGAGTTTGGTCACCAGCTCCCACAATTGGCGGCGCAATTCCACATCAACCCCGGCGGTGGGTTCATCCAGAACCAAAATTGGCGGCGCGTGAACCATCGCCTTGGCCACCAGCAAGCGGCGCTTCATCCCGCCTGACAAAGTGCGGGCATAGGCATCGCGCTTGTCCGCCAGTCGCACCGCTTCGAGCAATTCTTCGCTGCGCCGCAAATGTTTGGCAATGCCGTAAAACCCAGCCTGATTTTCCAGCACTTCATAGGGAGTGAAGAAGGGGTCAAACACGATTTCCTGCGGAACAATGCCAATCGCACGTTTGGCGTTGCGGCGCTGTTCATCAATATCAAAGCCCCAGATCTCTGCCGATCCTGATGTCTTTGTCACCAGCCCTGCCAAAATGTTGATCAGCGTCGATTTGCCTGCACCATTGGGGCCAAGCAGGCCGAAAATGCCGCCTTGTGGGACGTCAAAACTCACCCCGTTCAAGGCCAATTTGCCCGGGTCACCCGACGCGCCCCCATCAGGCGCAGCGTAGCGTTTGACCAGATTGTCGATTTTGATGGCGGCCTGCGTGGCGAGTGATGTGCTCATGCCGCCAGCCCCTAGGGCCAATGCCGGACAAGGTCAAAACGAGCGAAGCTTTTGGTCCATCAATGCATTGGCAGGATTGCAATGCGGGCGCAGCGCGATTATCGCCCAAACCACCATGAGCAACCCACCTCCTGAAACGATTCTTGTCGATACAAAGCGCGTCAGTTGTGACGGCGCAAGCGACATTCGCGGCGGCACCAATTACCGCCCGGCTGCACTTGGCCACCCTCGCGTCTTTTTGGAAATTGACGAACATGGCTTTGTCGATTGCGGCTATTGCGATCGCCGTTTTGTGCTCAAAGGTGGTCCGGCAGACGCCAGCTAAGCCCTATTTGCCGCTGGTACTGATCAAGAATTTAGGTGAGTCAGGCAAAATTCAGGTCGCTGTGCTAGCCTGACCTTTCCAACATAAGGAGATTCGCCATGTCCACGACACCCGTGACGTCTACCGCCAAGCAATCCCTGGACCGAGCAACTCAGCATGCTGCATTGGGCGTAATCGCCACTGCCGCCGCGGTTGCTATTGCTCTCATTGCGACCCCGGCTGAAGCCAAGGAAAAGAAAACCGGCGAGGAAGAGCTGGCCGAGCTGCTCGAAGGACGAGTCGCTGGCGAACCTCAACGCTGCATCCGGCGTCATGACAGCGATCGGGTGCGAACCATTGATGGAACCGCATTTGTTTATGGTCGCGGCGACACGATCTATGTTCAGCGGACCAGGCACCCCAACAAAATCGACGATGATGATGTTATGGTGACCCGCAAATTTGGTACATCCGGCCTGTGCCGGTTGGACAATATAACAACCATTGATCGTTATAGCGGCTTTTTCACTGGCGCAGTCTTTTTCGAAGATTTCGTGCCATACACCAAGACCGAAGAAGCCGAAGATAGCTAAGGGCTATACGGTGCGCGGCTGACGGCATCTGCCATCAACTGCGCACCACCTTTCCTGTTAAGCCGCCTGTAGAGCGTTCATCCGCGCCAGGATTGCATCGGCCTCGCCCATGATCCGGTCGATCAATTCTTTGCAAGTTGGGACATCATTGATGAGGCCCGCAACCATCCCGCAACTCCACGCACCGGCGTCCATTTCGCCTTCCATCATGATGCGCGGATAGACCCCTGCAACCTGTTCGATCACGTCTTCGAATTTCAGATCGGCACCTTTTTCCTGCTCAATCCGGAGCAGTTCTTCCACCGCATCATTGGTCATCACGCGTTCGGTGTTACGCAGCGGACGCATGACCAAACGGGTGTCGAGTTCACTGGCGGCAACAATCGCCTTCTTCACATTTTCATGCACTGGTGCTTCTTGGGTGGCGATAAAGCGCGTGCCCATATTCATGCCTTCTGCCCCCATGGCGAGGCTTGCGACGAGCGAGCGCCCATCAGCCATTCCGCCCGAAGATACGAAGGGAATTTCCAACTCGTCCGCTGCGCGCGGCAGCAGGATCATGTTGGGAATATCATCTTCGCCCGGGTGGCCGCCGCACTCAAAGCCATCGACCGATACCGCATCACAGCCGATCGATTGCGCTTTCAAAGCATGGCGAACCGCGGTGCATTTGTGGATCACCTTGATCCCCGCATCCTTCAGATAGGGCAGCACAGCGACCGGATTGTTGCCGGCTGTTTCCACCACAGTCACGCCGCCGTCGATAATCGCTTTGATAATGGCCGGATAATCGGGCGCATTCACTGTGGGCAGGAAGGTGACGTTCACGCCGATCGGTTTGTCCGTCATATCCTTGCATCGTGCGATTTCATTGGCCAAATCAGCAGGGGTCTTTTGCGTCAGTGCAGTGATAATCCCAAGCCCACCAGCGTTGGAAACAGCAGCTGCCATTTCAGCAAAACCGACATAATGCATGCCGCCCTGGATAATGGGGTGTTCGATTCCGAACATTTCGGTGATGGCGGTTTTCATGTGTGATTCTCCCAAAGCGTGTCTGTTTGAGCGCAGAGTTCGCGCAAGATCGACAATGTTGCAAGTGCGCTTTTTATGGGGCGCCGCATGCACCGCCAAGCCGTAGCGTCACTTTCACAACGCAATGCTGCATCTCAATCCGATTGCTGAGCATATCCCGTGTCACAATCGTCCAATGCCGGGCAACCGTTGCACTCAGCCTTACGCGGGCGGCAATGACTTTGGCCCAGTTTCTTCAGAAGCAAATGATGCTCGTCCATATCCTTTGCGCTCCATTCATCGGGCAGGATCGCAAAGGCAGCCCCTGCAATGGCTAGCGGAACAATGGCGTGGGTGAAGATGGTGGGCATGCGTTGATAGAGTTGAATTTTGACTGAGGTAAGGGCCTATTTCTGAGCGAGTTCCTTCGCAATTTCAGCTTCGATCCGTTCAAATTCCTTATCGAACTCGTCTTTTGGAACTGGCGGTGAGGGAAGCCTAGTCGACCCCTTCCCAGACAATCCCATTTGCCGTGCGCGGTAGGCCCAATAGTCAGCCTGAGAGAACTTATTGTCCAGCATGGAAAGCCAATAATGCGTGTAATAGATCAGGTGCTTTGCAAGCTGATCATCCTGATCTTTGCATTCCTTATGAACTTCGAGGAATAGCGCACGAGACTGCGCAGGCTCTCCGGTGCGGAGCAAAAGCTCAGCTTCATATGCCCTCATTTGCAAAAGGAATGCCGGAGGAGTTCCGATTTTCTTAACTTCGGTTTGAATGTCCCTAATCGCTAGCAATTCGGCCTGGCGATCATCTTTAAATATCGACCATGCGCGCCGAAAAACCGCGCCAATATAGACTGGGTGGCGCAGTAATGTCAGGAGCTTACGCATCACTCCCATTCGATCGTGCCGGGAGGCTTGCTGGTATAGTCATAGACCACGCGGTTGATGCCTTGCACTTCATTGACGATGCGGGTCGCGCAGCCGGTCAGGAAGCTGGCCTCGAACGGATAGACATCTGCCGTCATGCCATCTGTGCTGGTCACCGCGCGCAGGCCGCACACATTATCGTAAGTGCGGTGATCGCCCATAACGCCAACGGTTTTTACCGGCAGCAGCACAGCAAACGCTTGCCAAATAGCGTCATACAATCCGGCATTGCGGATTTCTTCGAGATAGATCGCATCCGCCTTGCGCAGGATATCGCATCGCTCCTTGTTCACCTCGCCCGGAATACGGATCGCAAGACCAGGTCCAGGAAAAGGATGCCGACCGACAAATTGCTCGTCCAAGCCCAGCTCGCGTCCCAATGCGCGGACCTCGTCCTTGAACAGTTCACGCAAAGGCTCGACCAATTGCATGTTCATCCGCTCGGGCAGGCCGCCTACATTGTGGTGGCTCTTAATCGTGACCGATGGCCCTCCGGTGAAGGACACGCTCTCGATCACATCGGGATAAAGAGTGCCCTGCGCCAGAAAATCTGCGCCACCCAATTTGTTGGCCTCTTCCTCGAACACAGCGATGAATTCACCGCCGATGAATTTGCGCTTCTTCTCTGGGTCGGACACTCCGTCGAGCCCCGCCATGAAACGCTCCTCGGCATCCACCACGACCAATGGAATATTGTAATGATCGCGGAAAAGGCTTTCGACTTGGCTCCGCTCGTTCAGCCGCAACAGGCCGTGATCGACGAACACACAGGTCAGCTGATCGCCAATCGCTTCGTGGATTAGAATGGCTGCGACCGAACTGTCGACCCCGCCACTAAGCCCGCAGATAACTTTGCCATCACCCACTTGGGCGCGAATCTCGGCAATCTTGGTGTCGCGATAGGCGGCCATGGTCCAATCACCGGCCAGGCCGCACACCTTATGAACAAAATTGGCGAGCAGTTTTGCGCCATCGGGTGTGTGAACAACCTCGGGATGGAATTGCGTGCCGTAATATTGGCGTTCCTCGTCCGCGATGACAGCAAAGGGGGCGCCATCCGATGTTGCGACGATTTCGAACCCGGGCGCAAATTGCGTGACTTTGTCGCCATGGCTCATCCAGACTTGATGGCGTTCACCTTCTGACCACAATCCATCAAACAAGGCGCATGATTTGGTCACGGTCAGGAAGGCGCGGCCAAATTCGCCGCCCCTTGATCCATCGGCTCCTGTCTCATGACCGGGCCGCACTTCGCCGCCCAATTGCTGGCTCATCACCTGTTGGCCATAACAAATGCCAAGGATTGGCAACCCGCTGTCGAACACGATTTGCGGCGCGCGCGGGCTGCCTTCATCGGGAACGCTGGCTGGCGAGCCTGACAGGATAATGCCCTTCGGCTTCATCCGATGGAACGCTTCCTCGGCGGCGTTGAAGGGGGCAATTTCAGAATAGACCCCCGCCTCGCGCACTCGGCGCGCGATCAATTGGGTCACTTGGCTACCGAAATCGACAATCAGTATCGAGTCGGGAAGGATGGAATCGTGGAGATTTGAGCTGTCCATGCGACCACGCTTTGGCGAGAGCCACGCGCTGAGTCCAGATGCGCGAGGGCCACTTTGCGCATTTGTGTGCAGGCTTTCTGGTTTCACCGGCAAAGTTTGCAAATTTTCTTGCGGCAAGATTTTTTCGGTGGGCGCGTAACCAATCGGGATTGCGGTGCGAATACCCTTACAAGTTCAGCCGTTCACCAATCCCCCGAATGGCTGGCTGCACCGAACAAGGCAAAGTGGTCCAAAAATACCATGCGCCCAAAATCGGTTTTGTCTGTGGAATCCTCCCGATCCCAGGCTATCCTCTGAGGCGCGATTGCCCATTCCCCCTCCGTCCCCCCTGAGACGGTGATCGCGCCTCAGACCTTTTTCTCAAAATATGGAACGGCTTAGAATTCGGCGCCGCTCGCCGCCAGCTCATCGCGCAATTGCGTCTTGAGAAGTTTGCCAATGTGGCTGCGCGGCATTTCCTCGATCGGATAAAGCGCGGCAAGTCGCTGGGTCTTGCCCAAACGGCCATTGACCGCCGCCATGATTGTGTCGGTCGAATGGACGTCGGCCCCCTTCAACACGACAAAGCCAACCGGTGTTTCGCCCCAGTTTTTGGACGGCATGCCGATCACCGCCGCCTCTGCAACGCCATCTTCCTTGAGCAGCTCGTCCTCCAGATCGACCGGATAGATGTTGAACCCGCCCGATATGATCATGTCCTTGGCCCGGCCCACCAATTCGACGAAGCCATCTTCGTCTACCCGGCCAATATCGCCCATACGCTGCCACGCAATGTTCGTCTCAGGATCAATCCAATAGGCCTCGCGCGTCTTGACCGGCTGATTCTTATAGCCTGCCATCATGGTTCGAGAGAGCCCGATCAAATTGCCCGGCTGCCCTGTGGCGACGGGATTGTCCTCATCATCCAGCACCTTAAGCTCGCTGCCCGGAGCTGGGCGGCCAACCGTATGCAATTTGTCGGGAAATTCATGCGCGGCGAGCAGGCAGACAACCCCGCCCTCGGTCATGGAATAGATCTCGACCAGACCGCCCGGCATCCGGCTGAGTACTTCGCGTTTTAGCTCGGCTGAGAACGGGGCCGATGTGCAATATTTTAGCGCCAGCGAGGACAAATCATAATCGTCAAAGCCGGGATGATCCATCAGCCGCTGATATTGAACCGGCACCAGCATTGTGGTGGTGATCCGATGGCTTTGGGCCAAATCCAGCCAGCGCGCGCAATCAAATTTGCCCAGAATGGTCAGAGTTCCTCCGGCCAGCAAGCAAGACAGAAAGGCGACCATAGTGGTGTTGGAGTAAAGCGGTGTTGATGCAAGAGAGCGGACTTCAAGACCGGATTTGAGATAGCTGGCCGCAGTCGGAGGGAATTGCCTCCAACGCATTTGGTGCGAATGGACGATACCCTTGGGAACGCCGGTCGTCCCGCTGGAATAGATGATGTTGAACGCGTCTTCGGGACCGGGTTCAAATGCCGGGGCGGAACTCCCTTCTGGGGCCATCCAATCCTCGACTTGCTCCAGTGCAATCCGCTCTAGATCCACTGCGAATCCTTCGCCCAGCTCTGACGATTTGGCTGCATCGATGAACAAGTGACGCGCGCCTGAATCGGCGACCATGCCATCCAATTGCATGGCCGAGGCGCTGGTGGTCAGCGGGGCTGCCACCCCGCCAGCGCGCACCGCAGCCAAGAACACGAGCGCATATTCGATCCCGGATTTACCCAAGATCGCCACCGACTGCCCGCGCTCAAGCCCAGTTTCAGTCAGCTTTGCCGCCAGCCGATTGATGCGGTCATCCATTTGAGCCCAAGTAATTTCGCTCGCGTCATCGCGCAGCGCCAATTTGTTAGGCTGAAGCGCCGCCCAATGCGATAAGACTTGGCTGAAGCTGCCAAAATCCGCGCCCAGCGCCGTGCAAATCTGATCTTTGTCCATACCGTTTGGCATAGCGGCACAAGAGGCCGCCATACGCCTGTCAAAACTGCGAAATCGCATTGGTGGAAAACCCGGCCCGTTTTGCCATGAATGCTTGGGATTCGCCCTTCGCGCGCCTATATAAAGAGCATGAGTGAAAACGTAGAAAATACCCCCGAACAAGGCTCCAAACCCGTCAAGCAAGAAGGCGAGTATGGTGCTGATTCTATTAAAGTTCTTAAGGGCTTGGATGCGGTTCGCAAACGCCCGGGAATGTATATCGGTGATACCGATGATGGATCGGGCCTACACCATATGGTGTTTGAGGTTTCAGATAACGCTATTGACGAGGCGCTGGCGGGCCATTGCGACCTGGTTTTGATCGAGTTGAACCCTGATGGTTCGGTGAGTGTGGAAGACAATGGTCGCGGCATTCCGGTGGGCATGCACAAGGAAGAGGGCGTGTCCGCTGCCGAAGTTATCATGACCCAGCTGCACGCTGGCGGTAAGTTCGACAACACCTCAGACGACAATGCTTACAAAGTATCGGGCGGATTGCACGGCGTGGGCGTATCTGTGGTCAACGCCCTGTCTGAATGGCTGGAGCTGGTCATTTGGCGCGATGGCAAAGAGCATTGGATGCGGTTTGAGCATGGCGAAGCTGTCAACAGCCTCGAAATTCGCGGCGATGCCCCGAAAGTGGATCAGAACCCGGATGACAATGGTTTCAAAAAGGGAACGCGGGTCACTTTCCATCACTCGAACGACACCTTCAAAAATGTCGTCGATTACGATTTTGACAAGCTTGAGCACCGCTATCGCGAGCTCGCTTTTCTAAACTCAGGCGTGCGCATCCTGCTGCGCGATAAGCGGCACGAAGAAGTGGCGGAACATGATCTGTTTTACGAGGGCGGGATCGCTGCATTTGTGAAATATCTCGACCGCAACAAGCAACCCTTGGTGGCAGAACCGATCGCGGTTTCGGCGGATAAGGATGGCATCGGGATCGATGTCTCTTTGCAGTGGAATGACAGCTATTACGAAAACGTATTGTGCTTCACCAACAACATCCCCCAACGCGATGGCGGCACCCATTTGGCGGCCTTCCGAACGGCGCTGACCCGTACGCTCAACAATTATGCCACCAGTTCGGGTTTGATGAAGAAGGAAAAGGTCAGCCTGTCGGGCGAGGACATGCGCGAGGGCCTAAGCGCGATTGTCAGCGTCAAATTGCCCGATCCAAAATTCTCTAGCCAGACCAAGGACAAATTGGTTTCGTCCGAAGTGCGTCAGCCGCTGGAAAGCCTGATGGGCGAGAAAATGACCGAATGGTTGGAAGAAAATCCAGCCGATGCCAAGTCCATCATCCAGAAAATCATAGATGCTGCTGCAGCACGCGAGGCCGCGCGCAAAGCCCGCGAAATGAGCCGCAAGGGCGCGATGAGTGTTGCCGGCTTGCCGGGCAAGCTATCCGATTGCCGCGAGCGCGATCCAGCCAAATCGGAACTGTTCCTGGTCGAGGGCGATTCGGCTGGCGGTTCTGCCAAGAATGGCCGCGACAGCCAGTTTCAAGCGATTCTGCCGCTCAAAGGTAAAATCCTCAATGTCGAGCGCGCCCGGTTTGATCGGATCATTTCTTCCAAAGAAGTTGGCACTCTGATCCAGGCGATGGGCACTGGCATTCGCGACGAATTTGATCTTGCCAAACTGCGCTATCACAAGATTGTGATCATGACCGATGCTGATGTCGACGGCGCGCATATTCGCACGTTGCTGCTCACATTCTTCCATCGGCAAATGCCGGAAATTGTGAAGAACGGTCACCTCTTCATCGCTCAACCGCCACTGTATAAGGTCGCCAAGGGGCGCAGCGAGGTTTATCTGAAGGATGACGGCGCTCTCGATCGGTATCTGGTGGATGCAGGTCTGCAAGGCCGGATGCTAGAGACCGCAGAAGGCGCACGCAGCGGTGATGATTTGCGGACTTTGGTCGACCATTCGTTGCGCCTGCGCAATCTGATGGCCTTTGTGCCGCGTCGCTATGACCCCGCGATCATCGAGCAGATGGCACTGTCGGGCGCGCTTGACCCCGCGTTGAACAAGGCGACGCGCGAGAAGGCACTGCAATTTGCAGCAGAGCGGCTCGGGCTGGGCGATCTGGAAGCCAAATGGTCGGTTTCAATCACGGATCAGGGCAGCGTCCAGTTCTTCCGCTTGTGGCGCGGCGTGACCGATGTCCACGAAATTGACGGACGGTTCCTGTCCAGCACCGAAGCGCTAAAACTGCACGGCCTGATAGGCGCTCATGCAGAAGCCTATGCAAAGCCTGCCCAATTGGTGAAGTTGAGCGATGCCGAGCCTGAGCCAGTCGCCGATGAAGGAGCGGACGCAGATGAGGCCGGTTCGCATGTGCATGTCGATGGCATTATGCGGCCGACACAATTGCTGGAGGCCGTTCTGGCTGCGGGCCGCAAAGGACTGTCGATCTCGCGCTACAAAGGACTGGGCGAGATGAACCCCGATCAATTGGCGGACACGACGCTGGACCCTGAAAATCGGGTCTTATTGCAGGTGAAGGTCGAAGATGCCGATGTGACGGATGAAATCTTTACCCGTTTGATGGGTGACGTGGTCGAACCACGGCGCGAATTTATTCAGGACAACGCCCTCAATGTCGCGAACCTTGATGTCTGATCAAAACTGCCTCTGATGGTCGGAAGCATAACCCGGCCTGGCTCTGCGCAAGAGCAAGTGGGCAGGCTGTTTCTTGCCGCTGTTTTGGTGGTTTTCCTGCCCGCTTTGCCATTTGGCAATTATATCATCTATCCCTTCACCATCCTGACCACATGGTTCCACGAGATGGGGCATGGGTTAACCGCGATGGCGCTGGGCCATGATTTTGAGCGATTGGTGATCCTGCCCACAGGATCGGGCTTTGCCGAGAGCACTATGTTCGACGGTTCGCGGTTTGACCGGGCCATGATTGCCGCAGGCGGGCCGTTGGGGCCAAGCATCATCGGCTCTATCCTGATCCTTGCCAGCGCTCGACGGAAATTCTGGCGCCCTGCGCTTTATACTCTGGCCGGGGCACTGATTTTCTCGACCCTGATATGGGTCCGCAGCATCGTGGGAATAGTCGTTCTGCCTCTGGTCGCATTGCTGCTGATAGCGATTGCCCAGCGCGCCCGCGAAGGGTTTGTCCGTTTCGCTTTGCAATTTCTGGGCGTGCTCGCCGCGATGAGTATGTTCCGAGATTGGGACTATTTGTTCTCAAGAACCGCGAATATCGGCGGAGATGTCATGCTGTCCGATACTGGGGCCATGGCGGCTGCATTGTTGCTGCCCTATTGGGTTTGGGCAGGCGTTATCATTGCCGTGTCTGCCGCGATGATTTTGGCCAGCTTGAAATTCGCATTGGCCGAGCAGCGCCAGCGCTGGTAAGGCTTTGGACGCAATGCAGATCAGAAAGAGGCAATCGTGACCGAAGGCACATCCGCAACCGAACACTCTGGTTTCCTGCTGTTTTTGGCATTGGTGACCCTTGGCCTTGCCACCGTTGTCCTACCCTTTGCCGCTCCGCTGTTGTGGGCCATGCTGGCAGCGATAATGTTTGAGCCATTGCACCAGTGGATTCTGTCAAAATTGCCCGGGGCGCACAATCGGGCCGCGATTGCGACCATGCTGGTGATCACCTTTGCGGTGCTCCTGCCGGCCTTTTGGATTGGTACCAAAGTCGTTGATGAAGCCGCAGCCGTCTTCCAAGCGTTTCAGGATGGCGAGATCGACGTGGCGGCGTGGTTCACGCAAATTTTCGCAGCACTTCCGCAGGGTATCCAGCAAAGTCTGGCCGAATATGGTCTGGGCAATTTCGATTTGGTGCAGACCCGCATGCAGGAATTGGCGACCGAGAGCGCCGGACTGATCGCTCGCCAAGCGGTGGCCATCGGCGGCGGCGCGCTCAGCTGGTTCCTCGCCTTTGGCGTTGGTCTTTATGTCACATACTTCCTGATCCGCGATGGCAAGCTAGCAGGACAAGCCATTGTCCGGGCTCTGCCCCTGAACAAGGATGTTGCCACAACATTGGCCGAGCGATTTCTTGCCATCGTCCGCGCCACTATCAAGGGCACCGGGATCGTTGCCGTGGTGCAAGGGATGCTGGGTGCGATCACTTTCTGGATTGTGGGCATGCCCTCCATCGCTCTGTTTGGAGTCTTGATGGGCATATTCTCGCTGTTGCCCGCCGTTGGCCCTGCGATCGTCTGGGGACCAGTTGCAATCTATCTGTTGGCCACCGGGGCCGTGTGGGAAGGCGTGCTGGTCATCATATCAGGGGTGGCAATTATCGGCATGGTCGACAATGCATTGCGGCCTATTTTGGTCGGACGTGACACCGGTATTCCCGATTGGATCATTCTGGTGACAACGCTTGGCGGCATCGCCAGCCTGGGCATCGCTGGGGTGGTGGTTGGGCCGCTGTTGGCCGGCTTGTTCCTAGCCGGATGGGCCATGTTGCAAGAACAGCGCGAAGCAGCGATCGCGTAAGGGCGCCAATCGGCAAAGGTCCGAAGACCCCACAGCCTTGAATTAAGTATTTTCGCGGGGCGTTTGCTTGCCACTGCGAAACCCTGTTCGGGCATAGTCCCCCTTACGCTGGCGCAGGAACGGCAGGGGAAATGGCATGGAAGAGACCGCAGACACGATTGAGCAACAAGCGAGGCGCAGTGCACCTGCATTGAACACTCGCGAGCTGTTCAATTCAACCCAGGTAGTTGTCGTGGTCATGCTGATCGCCACAATATTGACGGGCGTGGGTTGGCACTATGCGGTCCAACGCGAAGCAGATCGCAACTCAAGCGAATTTGATGCGATCGCGCGCGATGCCGAGCAAGCAATTTATCACCGCATGGACACTTATGGCACAGCATTGGACGGGGCCGCTGCATTGGTCCGATCCCACGAAGATACAAGCTTTGTCGAGTGGGACCAATATGTCGCCTCTCTCGATCTAGACCGTTCGTTGGCAGGGATGAACGGCATCGGATACATCAGCGCTGTAAAGGCCACCGAAACCCAGGTCTTCTTTGACACTGCCCGCTCGCGGGGCGTCGATATTCGCGCCATTCACCCGGTCAGCAACAGGGAAGAATTGCTGCCAATCACCTATATCTCACCGCTCGAGGTCAATCGCGAAGCGCTAGGGCTCGATCTTTCTTTTGAAGAAAACCGACACGAGGCTCTCAAATCGTCCCGCAGAACTGGCAAAATGACGATCACCAAGCCGATCACGCTGGTGCAAGACAGCGCCAAAGGGGCAGGTTTCCTTTTGGTCAGGCCGGTTTATCGACCCGGGGCACCGAACCAGACGGTTGAACAAAGATTGGCCGCTTCGAACGGGTGGAGTTACGCCCCGATCATGGCGCGCATGTTGCTAGCTGACCTAACACCGCGTCAGGGCCGGGCTTTCCAGATCACCGTCCGTCAAGCAGGAGCAAAGGGCCCAGCAGGCCTTATCTATTCCAGCAACACGCGTGAAGATTCGCAGCATGTGTCTCAATTCTCCAAGCAAACGACCATTGCCATCGCTGGCCAAATTTGGGTTGTTGAATGGCATAGCCTGCCCGAGTTTGAGCAAGCGGCAAGTTCTGACGAGCCTCTTCTGGTGCTGCTCGGTGGGGTGTTGTTGACACTCACTCTTGGTGCCTTGTTATTTACCTTATGGCGGCGCGAGGCGCAGGTCCGGCTCAAAGTGGCTGAGGCCACCCAAACTTTGGCGCAGCGCGATGAAGAACGTGGGCAAATGTTGACTGATTTGCGCAAGGCGCGCGACGAATCGCTGGCTGCAGCCAAGGCCAAATCAGTATTTCTTGCCAATATGAGTCATGAATTGCGCACCCCGATGAATGGCGTATTGGGCTTTGCCGATTTGCTGATGCGGGCCGATTTGCCTGATAACGCCCATCGGCAGGCCGAAATGATCGTGCGCAGCGGTCAGGCGATGGCGCTTTTGCTCGATGATATTCTCGACCTCAGCCGAATTGAGGCGGGTAAGATGGTGATCGCGGCGCAAAGCATTGATCCGTGCGAAATATGCAATCATGTCGCACAATTGGTTCTACCCGCCGCGCAAAAGAAGGGTCTGACGGTAGAATGCGTCGTCGACAAAGCTATCCCAAAGGCAATTATTGGTGACAAATTGCGCGTTCAACAAGTGCTGCTAAATCTGGCCGGTAATGCGGTCAAATTCACTGACCGTGGCTTCGTTCGCATTACACTCAACATCGAAGGTGAGAATTTGCGCTTTGAAGTGCGCGATAGTGGCATCGGGATCGAAGAGGCCTTGCTCGAGACTTTGTTCGAGGACTTTGTTCAAGCCGACGACAGCAATTCGCGTTTGCGCGGCGGATCAGGTTTGGGTCTAGCCATTTCGCGCAAGCTAGCCAAGGCGATGGGCGGCACCCTGACGGCGGCTTCGCATATAGGTTCCGGTTCCAACTTTACTTTCACGATACCGTTGGTCGAGGCCGCGACTAAACCGTCAAACCTGTCTGAAGTCGGGTCAATTGGCGGCGGACCTGTGGCAGGCGAGGACCGCAGCTCGATAAGGGTCATTTTGGCCGAAGATCATGACGTCAATCGCATGTTGGTCGAGGAAATGGCACAAGACGTCGAGATCACTCTCGATTGCGCAAGCGATGGTCAGGAAGTGGTGGCGATGATCGAACATGCCGCGCTGAATGATCTACCCTATCATTTGGTTCTGATGGATGTGCAAATGCCCAGAATGGATGGGCTGCAAGCCACCAAAGTGCTGCGCGAGAAGGGGTATGATGAAAAATCTCTGCCAGTCGTAGCGCTGACCGCCAATGCATTTCCCGAGGATGTCCAGAAATGTCTTCGGGCGGGCATGCAAGCGCATTGTGCCAAGCCATTAACGATAGAGCGGTTTGAGGAATTGCTGGGACAATGGCTGACCCGGCCCGATGGCCCATCGCGCAAAGCCGCTTAATCGCGAATCACAGCAAGATCGTCTGACCTTCGTGGCTGGCGCTGCGCCCGCATCGCGACTAGGCAGCTGGAATGGACAATTCAGCACCCTCCTCAACCTATGATGCAATCATTCTGGGCGGCGGCGCAGCTGGTTTGTTCTGTGCCGCCATCGCTGGTCAGCAAGGCAAGCGTGTGCTGGTGCTGGAGCGTGCCGACAAAGTGGGCAAGAAGATCCTGATCTCTGGCGGCGGGCGATGCAATTTCACCAATATCCGCACCGGCCCCACCAATTATCTCAGCGCAAACCAGCATTTCGCCAAATCGGCGCTGGCGCGTTATTCGCCGCAAGATTTTGTCGATTTGGTCGATAGCCACGGCATCGAATGGCATGAGAAGACGCTGGGCCAATTGTTCTGCGACGGACGCTCAACCCAGATCGTCGACATGCTGGTGGAAGAATGCGCCAAAGCCCAGCAACACGGCGGCGAAGTCACTATCCTAACCGAACAATTGGTGAGCGAGGTCGCGCATGAAAGCGGAGCGTTTCTGGTCACCGCCAGCGGCAAATTGCACGGCGCGCACTCGCTGGTCATTGCAACCGGCGGGCCTTCGATCCCAAAAATGGGCGCGAGCGATTTCGCCTATGATCTAGCGCGGCAATTCGGCCTTAAGGTGGTTCACCCGCGCCCAGCATTGGTGCCGTTGACACTGGGCGGAGAAGACGTGCTATTCCGCGATCTGTCGGGCGTGTCCGCGCCGGTAGAGGCAAGCGCCAACAAAACCACTTTCGCAGAAGCCGCATTGTTCACGCACCGTGGGCTTTCTGGCCCTGCGATCCTGCAAATATCATCCTATTGGCGGCCCGGAGACGCGCTGGCGATCAACTTCCTGCCCGACCACAAAGGCGATTGGCTGCTCGAGGCGAAGCGCGCCAATCCGCGCTCCAATTTCAAGACCGTGTTGCGCGAACATATGTCTGAGCGACTGGCTGCCGTCTTGGCCGAGCGGCTGGGCCTATCGGGCGATTTGGGCAATATGCCAGACAAGGCTTTGCGGCGCGCTCAGGACAATTTGCGCAGCTGGCAGTTCCATCCCAATGGCAGCGAAGGTTTTGCCAAGGCCGAGGTGACCGCTGGCGGGATCAGCACCGCAGAACTTTCCAGCCAGACGATGGAAGCCAAGAAACTGCCCGGCCTATACGCCATCGGCGAGGCCGTTGATGTTACTGGCTGGCTGGGCGGGTACAATTTCCAATGGGCCTGGGCGAGCGCAATTGCTGCGGCACAGGCGATTGCAGAAAACTGAGACTGGCGCGCAATCTGTTGCGGTTCGCGCTTGCGACTTGAGTTTGTAAAAATCCCCGCGCATGAAGTGGGGATGATCAAAACATCGGCTCCCATCTCGGCAAGTATCGCCCTCGCTGCCGCCCTGACGTTGTCAGCATGCGCCAGCATTTCCGACTATAAAGTACCAGAAACAGTGACAGCGGCGCCCGCGCCTGCTGAGCCCGTAACAATTCAAATCTTGGGACTGAACGATTTTCACGGAGCCTTGGAGGCCCCGAACCAATCGGTGTTCATCACCGGCGAAGATGGGGAAGTCATCCGCGTTCCAGCCGGCGGCAGCGCTTGGTTGGCCAATGCGCTCGACACTTTGCGCCAAGGTCAGGTCAATACCCTGACAGTCTCAGCTGGGGACATGACCGGCGGCTCTCAATTGGCTTCCGCCCTTTATCTTGATGAGCCAGCCGTTGAGACGCTAAGCCGCATCGGGTTGGAGTTCAACGCGGTAGGCAATCACGAATTTGACCGAGGCTGGCAAGAGCTCAAACGTCTTCAGGATGGTGGGTGCGAAAAGCTTCATGAGCGCGATCCATGTCAGCTCGAGCAGTTCACTGGAGCTCGGTTTCAATATCTTGCCGCCAATGTGACGATGCCAGATGGTTCGACAATATTCCCTGCAACAGCGATGCGTGAATTCGGCGAGGGCGATGCTCGCGTTTCAGTAGGCTTGGTCGGACTGACCCTAGAAGGCACAGACAAACTGGTGTCGCCATCGGGTATTGAGGGAATCAGCTTCGGCGACGAGGTCCAAGCGATCAACAAAAACGTCACTGCACTGGATGAACAAGGTGCTGATGCGATTGTCGTCCTGATCCACCAAGGCATTCGAACTTTCGCTGATCCTGATCCCAATGGATGCGGACAGCCAGAAGGAGCGCTTGAAGCCATCCTTTCCGGGATTGATCCGCGGGTCGATGTTGTCATCTCTGGGCACACACATTGGTCTTACGTGTGCAATTGGCCCAGTTCCGAACCCACGCACGACTTTCTGCTGACCAGCGCGGGTGTCTATGGCTCGCTCGTGACCGACATTACATTATCGATCGACCCAGTGGCCGGAGACGTGATCGCAAAATCAGCACGCAATGTCATCGTCCAGTCGCGCCCGTATCAATCCTCTACCTCGCCAGTAGAGAACGTGGCGAAATTCCCAGTTTTCACTGCTGATCCTGAGATCGCTGCTTATGTCGCGCGCTATGCCGATGCGGCAAAGGAATTTACCGAACGGCCAGTGGGCAAAGTATCTGGCCCGGCGCAAAAGGGCTCCGGAGAAGAAAACAACAAGGGCAAAGAATTGGGCCGCCTTATCGCAGATGCTCAGCTTGCCGCGACCCAGGATACTGGCGCACAGATCGCATTTATGAACCCGTTCGGTATTCGCGATCGCCTGAACCCAAAGGCCGATGGCTCACTCACTTATGGCGATATTGCCCGCGTCCAACCGTTTAACAATGAACTCATCACGCAAACCTTCACTGGGGCGCAGATCAAGTCCCTGCTGGAACAGCAGTTCGAAGGCGATGATCCGATTCAGTTTTTGGCCCCATCACAAGGTTTCCACTTTTCTTATGATTTATCGCGTCCGCTAGGTGACCGCATTGTCGCTATATCTTTGAACGGCCAAGCGATTGCGCAGGGCGGCACATATCGTGTCACAACAAACAACTTTCTGGCCAAAGGCGGTGACAGCTTCAGCGTGTTGACCGAGGGTACAGATGCGGTGCAGTCAGGCTCGGACATTGACGCGCTGGAAGCCTATCTAAGGGCGGTTCCTGTCAGACAAATTCCGATAGCCGATAGCATAACCGACCTTACGCCAAATTAGGCCTGCGAGCTCGCAATCCGCAAAGTGTTCACGCCGCGCGATCCGCCATCCTCACCCGAAAGCCCGATGAAAATCGTGTCGATGATCATCGCCAGCTTTTCCTCGGTCACTTTGTCACCCAGATAAATCAGCGCATCAGGCAGGGTGTAATTGGTGACCATCTGATTGATCAGCGATAGGGCCTGATCAATCTCCAGCCCGGCGAAGAACCCTTCTGCCTGCGCTTGAGCGATAATCTCGCACAGATAATGATCAGCCAGATCGACATAGGACCGGACCCGTTCAAACTGAGCCGCACCAAGTTCACAGATCAAGGCAAAGCCAGTCGGATCAGCGCGAAATTGGTCGCGTTGCACGACGAAACGGCGCGCGAAAAATTCGTACATTTTGCGATTGGGCGGCAGGTTGGAGCTCAGCACCTCTTCCATCACCGCAATCTTGGGCTCAAACCAAAGTTCGGCAACCGCATCGAACAGGTCGTCTTCGCTTTCGAACAATTGCTCCAACCGGCGCGCGGAAAATGGTCCATCCTGCGCCAATTGCGCCAAGGAAATCTCTTCGCCGCGCTCATCAAGCAGTTCCAAAACGCGCTGAGCGGCTTGGCGACGCTGTGCAGTAATCTCTTCAGCAGCAAATGGCATGACGACGGGGCCCTCCTGAACCTGAACGCCTATTTAGGGTCGATAGGGCCCAGCTTAAACCCGTCTGTGTTGAATTCTTTGCAACAACTCGTGCGCCTGAGCCAATGCTCTCTCGATACAGTCGCGCGCCTATTCTTGCGCGGCACCCGGTTTGCCAACGCTTCCGACGATCTGTTCTGCGATCAAAGCCTTCGCCTGCGCCTCCAGCACCTTATAGCGCTCAAGGTCGGGAATTTTGCTGCGGAACCAATCAGCGATTCTGAGCAAATCTTCGCCATAATTACCGGTCGGGAAAATGGGCGGGCTAAAGCCGATCTTCATCTTATCGTTGTCGGCATAAGCAAGGACAATCGGCACGCCAGCAGCCTGAGCGATATTGTAGAAACCCGATTTCCATTTGCCGTCAGAGCTGCGGGTGCCCTCGCAAGCGATCACCAGGTTCAATTCATCGCGCTGTTCAAATTCAGCGGCAACTTGTTCAACCGCATTGGCTTTCTTCCTACGGTCGATCGAGATGCCGCCCATATCGAGCATGAAGTTGCGCATCATACCCTGAAACAGAGTGTGCTTGCCCATGAAATTGGGCTGCACCTTCTCTTCATGGGTCGCGCCAGCAAAGAACACAAAATCCCAATTCGAGGTATGCGGCGCGCCCGCGATCACGCATTTCTTCACATGACGCGGAAACTTCTCCTCAATCGTCCAGCCCTTCCATTTGTAAAGGAACAGGATGATGCGATTCACAATGCGCGACAGCAATGTGACATTGCGGGTTTCGTTGTGTTTCAAAGCGTGTGTCTCTCCCCGGTCAGCGTTGTGCGGACTTAGGCTAAGTTACGCAAGGGAAAGCGAGGAGGTTTCAGTCGGGATCAACCCATTCACTGCGATTGTTCAATGAGCGCTCACTAGGAGTTTGCGATATCCAATGTCGCTCTCGTTCGTTTAGGCACCCTAACTCCACGTTCTCGACAATCTCAATGCGAATGCTCTTGTTCGTTCTGACGGCCCACCACAAAGCTCGATGAATGACGCGAAAGCCCTCTGGGTCTGACTTCCGATATGGCAGATTTTCCGACAGACGCTTCACGTTGCGCAAATATTCAAGCCTTGGCCGACTACTGCGCGAAAATTTGCCAACATATATCCAGTGATCAGCAATCGTAAAACGGTAGATACCGGGCAGACTCAAGAGGCCTCCCGTCTCGCTCGGCTCGTCCCAAAGGGCGATCACATCCTGAACACACCGAATTGCGGACGCTCAGCGATCGGAGCTTCTAGAGTTGCAGCAAAGGCGAGGCCCAGCACATCGCGGGTTTGCGCCGGATCGATCACGCCATCATCCCATAATCGCGCGGTGGCGTAATAGGGATTGCCCTCGTCCTCATATTTCTGGCGGATCGGGGCTTTGAAGGCCTCGGCCTCTTCCTCGCTCCATTTGTCCGCATCGCGGTGGACTGTGGCGAGCACCGATGCGGCCTGTTCCCCGCCCATCACCGAAATGCGCGCATTGGGCCAAGTGAACAAGAAACGCGGGCTGTAAGCGCGGCCAGCCATGCCGTAATTGCCCGCGCCGAATGAGCCGCCGATCACCACGGTTATCTTGGGCACAGTGGCGGTGGCGACCGCCGTCACCAGCTTTGCGCCATGCTTGGCGATGCCTTCCGCCTCATATTTCCCGCCGACCATAAAGCCGGAGATGTTTTGCAAAAACAGCAGTGGGATGCGCCGCTGGCAGGCAAGCTCAATAAAGTGTGCGCCCTTCTGAGCGCTTTCGGAGAAAAGCACTCCATTGTTGGCCAGAATAGCGACCGGCATGCCCCAGATATGCGCAAATCCGCAGACCAGAGTGGAGCCATATTGCGCCTTAAACTCGTGAAACTCGCTGCCATCGACCAGCCGCGCGATCACTTCTTTGACATCATAGGGTGCGCGTACATCATCGGGGATGACCGAGTACAGTTCCTCGGCATCAAATTTGGGGGGGCGCGGGTCCTTCAGGCTGATGTTGGTCGCAGCGCCGGTATTCTCGCCCAGGTGCGACACGATATCGCGCACAATGGTCAGCGCATGTTCGTCATTCTCCGCCAGATGATCGACCACGCCCGATTTTTTGGCATGCAGATCGCCGCCGCCCAAATCCTCGGCAGTAATCTCTTCGCCCGTCGCCGCCTTCACCAGCGGAGGGCCGGCAAGGAAGATCGTGCCTTGGTTGCGCACGATCACTGTCTCGTCCGACATCGCCGGGACATAGGCGCCGCCCGCGGTGCAACTGCCCATGACGCAAGCAATCTGAGGAATGCCCAGCGCGGACATATTGGCTTGGTTGAAGAATATCCGGCCAAAATGATCGCGGTCGGGAAAAACCTCGGCCTGATGCGGCAGGTTCGCTCCGCCGCTATCGACCAGATAGATGCACGGCAGGCGGTTTTCCTGCGCGATTTCCTGCGCGCGAAGATGCTTCTTCACCGTCATCGGGTAATAGGTGCCGCCTTTAACCGTGGCATCATTGCACACGATCATAACCTGACGGCCCGACACGCGCCCGATCCCGCAGATCAGCGAGGCGCCATTGATATCGCCCTCATACATCCCGTTGGCGGCAAGCTGGCCGATTTCGAGGAAAGGCGAGCCGGGATCGAGCAAGCGCTCCACCCGTTCACGAGGCAGCAATTTGCCGCGCCCGACATGCCGCTCTCGCGAGCCTTCGGACCCGCCAAGCGCCGCCTTTGCAACTGCTTCGCGAAGATCATCGTTGAGCCCGCGATTATGCGCCGCGCGTTGTTTCGCTTCAGGCGCTTCGCGGTCGAGCTTTGATGTCAAAACAGGTGCGGTCATGTGAAGATTCCTACTAAGATCAATGCACCGATCACGAAGGCAAAATAACCGCTTAGCTTCTTGCCTCTTTGAATGAAGAAATCGAACGATGCGAAAGCGACGAACAGTGAACCCAGCGCTAACTCCAGCCATTGTGGAGTGTCCTGGAGGAGAAGTATGATTGCGCAAAAGATGAGGAAACCAATGACGACAAACCAAATTGTCTTGTGCCTCTCCTTGGACAAATTCCTGCCTGACTGGCGTTCGATTGCCAAAACCTGCATCGCTCTCTCGCGTCCACCTGCGACAAAGTGCCAGACAAGCATAAACGCGATAGTTGCAACCGCTGCGTAGTGAAAGATCAACCCCCAGCTCCAATCAACTCGCGCCCGATCAGCATCCGGCGGATCTCGTTGGTGCCTGCACCGATGTCCAGCAGCTTTGCATCGCGCATATAGCGTTCCACCGGCCAGTCGAGTGTATAGCCAGCCCCGCCCAGGGCCTGAACGCTTTCGGCGGCCACGCGGAATGCGTTTTCGCTCGATAACAGGATTACGCCAGCGGCATCAAACCGCGTTGTGTTGCCCGCATCGCATGCCTTGGCCACGGCATAGGTGTAGGCGCGCGCCGATTGCAGCGCGACATACATGTCCGCCACCTTGGCCTGCATCAGCTGGAAACTACCGATGGGTTTGCCGAATTGTTTGCGCTCGCGAAGATAGGGAATGACCGTGTCGAGACAGGCCTGCATAATGCCCAGCTGCAGTCCGGCCAGCACCACGCGCTCGTAATCCAGCCCGCTCATCAAGACCCCGACGCCGCCATTGAGCGGGCCCATGATCCGGTCTTCGGGAATGTGGCAATCGTCAAACACCAGCTCTGCCGTGGGCGAGCCCTTCATGCCGACTTTTTCGATTTTCTGTCCGATGGAAAAGCCTTCATCATCCTTCTCGATCAGAAAGGCAGTGATGCCGCGCGATCCGGCATGGCCATCGGTTTTGGCATAGACCACCAGAGTGTCCGCCTCGGGCGCATTGGTGATCCAGAATTTGGTGCCGTTGAGGACATACCCGCCCTGAACTTCCTCAGCTTTCAGCTTCATCGAAACAACGTCCGACCCGGCGCCCGCCTCGCTCATCGCCAGCGATCCGACATGCTCGCCGCTGATAAGGCCGGGCAGATACTTCGCCTTCTGCTCATCATTGCCCCAACGCCGGATCTGGTTGAGGCACAGATTTGAATGCGCGCCATAGGATAGTCCGAGCGATGCGCTCGCGCGGCTGACTTCCTCCACCGCGATCACATGTTCCAAATAGCCAAGCCCCAGCCCGCCATCGGCTTCCTCAACGGTAATTCCGTGCAGGCCCAGCTCGCCCATCGGACGCCACAGCTCGCGCGGAAACCAGTCATCGCGATCAATCTTGTCCGCCAGCGGCATAATCTGCTCGTCGGCAAAACGCCCAACGCTGTCGCGGATCATCTCGGCAGCTTCACCAAGCTGGAAATCAAAATCGGGGGTCGCGCGCATTTTTTCTCCTTAAGGCGGGGTCTCTCTTATTGGCAAAGCCATGCTGCCCGTCGCTTTCATAATATTACCGGCTGGCTCATAACAGTGTGCAGGGCAAGAGCAAACCGGTTGCAGGTGAAACGGCCTTTCAGGGGCGCACCCATTCCATTGGCATTTGTGCCGCGCGGTGATGCCGCTATAGATCGGTCCGAATGGGCCATCACTGCGTCCATCGATCATCAGCAGGCATGGGGGCCGATTGCATCACTCAAGACACTCTGATCCGCTTTGCCCAAGTTGAACGCCGCTATGGCGATGTAATTGCTGTTGGCGGGGTCGATTGCGCGATTGAAGCGGGCAGTTTTGTCGCTTTGGTGGGCGCTTCGGGATCGGGCAAGTCAACGCTGCTAAAAATGGTCAATGCGTTGGAAGTGCCCAGCGCGGGCAGCGTGGAGTTTGCGGGCGATGATGTGACCGCATTGCCGCCACCCGCATTGCGCCGCAGAATTGGCTATGTCTTTCAAGGGATCGGCCTGTTTCCGCATATGAATGTGGGCGAGAACATTGCGATTGGACCGCGACTGGGCGGAGCGGCTTTGCCCGATAAACGCGTTGCGCAATTGCTGGAGCTGGTCGAGCTGGAGGCTGATATGGCCAGCCGCATGCCGGACGAGCTTTCCGGCGGCCAACGCCAGCGGGTTGGGGTCGCAAGGGCGCTGGCCAATGATCCGCAATTGCTGCTGATGGACGAGCCATTTGGAGCGCTCGATCCGATCACCCGCGATGCACTTGGCAACACAGTGCGCGATCTTCACCAGCGGCTTGGCCTGACCACGGTGATGGTGACGCATGACATGGCAGAGGCGCTGCTGCTCGCCGATCGTGTGCTGGTCATGGACAATGGCAAGATCGTTGCAGATGAAGAACCGCGCGCGCTTCTCGGCGGTGCTGGCGGAGAGATCGCCCAAGGGCTGGTGGCGGTGCCGCGCGATCAGGCCGAGCGACTTGCCGCCTTGGAAGATAGCGGGGGCGTGGCAGAATGAGCGCTTTCGAAACCGCATTATGGGGTCTTGGCCCGCAATTGGCCGCCCACGTCTTGCTGGCCGCATCGGCAATCGCTTTGGGCATAGCCGTAGCGCTTCCCGTGGCTGTTTGGGCCAGCCGGTCTCAGCCGGTTGCGCGCATCGCGCTGGGCTTTGCCAGCCTGGTCCAAACCATCCCCGCGCTGGCTTTGCTGGCGCTGTTTTTCCCGATCCTGCTGTCACTGAGGGCGGTGTTCGGGGAGGGCCTGCCGACGCTGGGCTTTTTGCCTGCCCTGCTCGCATTGGCGCTCTATGCGTTGCTACCGATTCTGCGCAATGCAGTGACCGCGCAAGCCAATTTGGACCCCGGCGTATTGGAAGCTGCGGACGGCGTCGGCATGACCCAATGGCAGAAGCTGCGGCTGGTCGAAGCGCCGCTATCAGCGCCTTTCATTATGGCCGGTATCCGTACCGCATCGGTGTGGACCATTGGCGCGGCAACTTTGGCTACGACCATCGGACAACCCAGTCTGGGTGACCCGATCTTTGCCGGGCTGCAAACGCAGAATTGGGCGCTGGTGCTGGCAGGCTGCGTCGCCTCTGCCGGTTTGGCTTTGATTGCCGATGCGCTGCTCGGCATAATTGAGCGCGGTCTGGCAAAGCGAAAACCCGCGCTATGGTTGACCGGCATCGCCATTGTCGCACTGGGCATTGGCAGCGCCTTATGGGCCCAGTTTGCCGATCGGGATGAAGATCGCGTGGTGATTGGGTCCAAGCAATTCTCCGAGCAATATATCCTCGCGCAGCTAATCGGCGGACAATTGGAACAAGCCGGCTTCGCGGTGGAATATCGCACCGGGCTCGGCTCGGCGGTTGGATATAGCGCGGTAAAGAGCGGCGATATCGATATTCTGGTCGATTACACCGGCACCATTTGGACCAACCAGATGAAGCGCAGCGACAATCCCGGCCGTGCGCAGATGCTGGACCAGATCACCCAATGGCAGGACGAAAATGGCGGACCGCATGTGGTTGGCAGACTGGGCTTTGAGAACGCCTATGGCTTGGCCGTAACGCAGGGAATGGCCGAGACGCGGCAGCTAAGCTCAATCGAAGATTTGGCCGCAATAGCACCGCAATTGACGATTGGCGGCGACCCTGAATTTTTCGAGCGTCCCGAATGGATTGCTGTGCGCGAGGCCTATGGTTTGCGGGTTGGAGAGAAACGCAATTTCTCGCCAACTTTCATGTACAATGCGCTAGCATCTGGTGAGGCTGATGTGATTAGCGCCTACACATCAGATGGGCGCATCGCCGCCGATAATCTGGTGATTTTGGACGATCCGCGCGAAGCCTTCCCCGGCTATGACGCGATTGTTCTGACCAGTGCAGAACTGGCCAATGATCCGGCAAAACTGAAAGCGTTGCAGCCTTTGATCGAAGCAATCAATGTGGACGCCATGCGCAAGGCCAACTTGATGGTCGACCGAGAGCAGGACAAGAAAAGCCCCAATCAGGCGGCACAAGAATTGGCCCGCATTATCGGACTCATGTGATGGGGACCAAGGCCACCCGCGGTACTTCTTAACGAACAAGCCGCCAAACCTGTGTCTGGCAGAATGGACCGATACAGCCTTTTACTTCCAGCACATTGGCGCTTCTGCGCTTAAGAATAGAGCGATAGCTTTTGCCATTGTTGGGGTCGTAAATCCGGCCGCGCCAGACTTTGCCATCTTGCTTGAAACTGGTCAGGATGGGCAGCCCCAATAGCTTGCGATTACGCTTGGTCTTGTCCGGATTGTAAATGTCACGCTGATCCGCGCCATCGGGCGGGGTCACCAGAAACTTTGCAATCCGGCCGCAAGTGCTCGCCCCGCATTTGCCGATCTGAACCTCAGCATCCTTGTCCTCTGTCACCCAGCGTCCGGCAATCGGTTCTGCAGCAAGAGCGCCCGCGCTAAATGTCACACTGACCAATGCAACCGCCAAGGCCAAACCGTTCGTCATTGTTCGTGCAAGCATCATTCTCTCCAACAGTCCATTTGGGGTATCCGTTCGCACGAGGCCAAGGGTTACACTTGGATCACTCTATTCTGCGCCAAAGCCGGCACCGTCCGGCCATTGCGGTGCGGACCAACCCATCACCTTGAACAATGCGCCCATCTGGTCTGGCCCGGTCAACCTGTCTCGTTGGCGTTGTATCACCTCAGCCTGAACCGGAGATTGGCGGGACAGCGCCGATGCCCGAGCATCGATGCCCATCGCGATCAGCCACTCGCCCTGCGTCGTGATACCCATTACCTTGGCGCCCTGTCGGCTCGCCACATCCGCCAAAGTGCCAAAATCGACATGAGCGGTAAGGTCGGCCTCTCCCGGTGAAGCGAAGACATCCATTTTTTGATGCGCCTTGATCGCTTGCAGTGTCGACCCTGCCCGCAATTGTTCTGCGCCATAATCAATCATCAGCGCCGCGCCACCTTGGCCAACCAAACGATCGGCAATTTCCGAGGCTATCGCTGCGCTGGCCGGATTGGTCTCCACGATTGTTCCGGGTTTTGATGAGCGCCAAATTTCCGGCACTGCAGCGTCCATCGGCCTGTCACCGGCAACAAAGGCAAGGCTCTCGCCCTCCAGCCCGACCAGCCGCTCGCGCCAGCCTGTGTCCGTGCAGATCAATTGGCGGATCGGCAGGGCATCGAAAAATTCATTGGCGACCAGCAGGATTGAGCCATCCTCGGGCAGCGAGGCGACATCATGGTGATGAATAGCGCTAGGGACCGCCGCGCTTTGAACATCTCTGAGTGCTGTAGATCCTTCGACGAAATGGACCTGTGGTTGCAAACCGTGCTGAGCCATCGCGCGCAAAGCATCGGCGGCCAATGTCCCGCGACCGGGGCCCAATTCGACATAGTGGCAGCGTTCTGGTCGCCCAGCCTTCGACCACAGATCGGTCAGCCACAATCCAATCAATTCGCCGAACATCTGACTGATTTCTGGCGCGGTGATAAAGTCGGCCTCAGCCCCCAATGGGTCACGCGAATCATAGTAACGGGCATTGCTCTCGCCCATGAATTGCGACAGCGGAATTGGTCCATTGACGCGAATCAATCGGCGCAATTGGTCAATATACTCGGCTCCATGACTGTCCGGCATGGCCTTGCTCAACCCTCGCTTGGTTGGCGGATGCCGATCCCCACAGGTTTGCGAATCACCGCATAGAAGGTGACTGCCAGGCCAGCCAAGATCAGTGGGATGGTCAACCATTGCCCCATCGAAAGTCCGGTCGTTTCAGCAAATTCAGTCAAGTGTGCATCGGGTTGCCGGAAGAACTCATTGACGAAGCGTGCCAGCCCCATGCCCAACGTGAAGATGCCCACCAACAGGCCGGTGCGGTAACGCGCATGCGTGGTCCAGAACAGCAAGGTCAGAATGACCAGCAAGGCCAGCCCTTCCAAGCCTGCCTGATACAGCTGGCTTGGGTGGCGCGGCAATTCATCGGCCATCGGAAAGACCATCGCCCACGATACATCGCTGGGCCGGCCCCATAGTTCGCCATTCACAAAATTTGCCAGCCTCCCCAAGAGCATGCCCATTGGTACGCTGACCGCAATATAATCGCACACACGCAGGAAGCTGAGCTTGCCGCGCTTGGCGACAAAGGCAATCGCGAGCAGCACGCCCAGCAGGCCGCCGTGGAAGCTCATCCCGCCTTCCCACAGTTTGAGAACCGATAATGGGTCCTGCCAAATCTCTGGCTTGTAGAATATCGCATAGCCAAGCCGCCCACCCAGGATCACGCCCAGCGTGCCATAGAAAAACAGATCATCGGCGTGGCGCTGAGCCAAAGGTGCGCCCGGAGCCTTGATCATCTTGGACAGATGCCAATAGGCAAACAGCACACCGCCGAGATAGGCGAGCGAATAAAAGCGCAGCTGGAATGACCCGATTTCAAACAGGTATGGCCTGAGCCCCAAATTTTCCCAATAGATGGGATCAGCAGCAGTTTGAGCGAGCAGTAGTGACAGCAACAGGCGAACCCCTTAATAGCCAATGCCGACGCGTAGGCACGTCAGCCGCGCGGCTTTTGGCACAGCGAAGGATTTGGGGGAAGCCTACGCAGCCTGTGAAGTTGTACTTGCACCAATGCAAGGCAGCTGCGCAGGTGGTTTGAGAGGAGTAATTATCTAAATGCCCACACAGTTGGACACCACGCTTTCACAAATAGTTGACGCCATAATGCAGCCGGGCCAACCGTTCGAAACGGCCCCGTTTGAACGCGACGGCGTGACCATGCCGGTTTTCAAAGGCGCCCCGCCCAGCCTGGCCCATTTCTTTGCCCATTTCTGCAATGAGCACAAAGATCAAACCTTTCTGGTCGATGGCGATTTGCGCCTGACCTTTGGCGAATGCTGGGTCGCAGCCAGCCATGTAGCGGCGGGACTTGCCCAACATCATGGCGTGAAAAAGGGTGACCGGGTCGGCATTGCTGCGCGCAATTCGGCCAGCTGGATGATCGCCTATATGGGCATCATCCTGTCCGGTGGCTGTGCCACATTGCTCAATGGTTTCTGGTCAGGTGATGAGCTTGCCTATGGCGTTCGTCTGGCTGAATGCGATGTCGTTCTGGTCGATGCTGGCCGGGCCAAGCGCCTGGAAGGCACCGATCATGGTGCAGAGCTGGTCATGATCGACCATGATTGTGCGCCAGCACAGGCGCTGACCAATTGCTGGGCAGAGGGCGATACGGCGATGGCTATGTTGGGCGAAATTGGCCCCGATGACATGGCGACGATCCTCTACACATCGGGTTCGACCGGCAAATCGAAAGCGGCTTGGTCTGATCACCGCGGCGTTGTGCATGGGGTGATGAGCTATGTCAGCCAAAGTGCGATGGCCAAGCTCTATATGGAAGGCAAAGGCGAAGACATGAGTGCGCAGCCATGCGCCTTGGTCGCGGTTCCGCTGTTCCACGTTACTGGCGCTGTGCCGCTGTTCCTGCAAAGCTTTGCGATCGCCCGTAAACTGGTGATGATGCCCAAATGGGATGCTCGTGAGGCGATGCGCCTGATGGACAAAGAAAAGGTCACCTATTTTGTTGGCGTACCTCTGATGAGCTATGAAATCGCCACTCATCCTGACCTCGATCAATTTGACCTGTCTGCATGCAAAAGCTTTGCTGCTGGCGGCGCACCGCGTCCGACAGAGCATGTGGCCAAGATTAAGGAAGCTTTCCCAGAAGGGTTCCCTCTGCTGGGTTATGGATTGACCGAAACCAATGCGGTCGGGTGTGGCAATTTCAACGAGAATTATATCGCCAAACCGGGCTCAACCGGCACCGCTAGCAAGCCGATGGTTGATCTCGCGATTCTCGACAATGATGGCAATCCGCGCGCCCAGGGCGAAGTGGACGAGGTTTGCATCAAGTCGGTGGCCAATTTCCGTGGCTATTGGAAAAATGACGAAGCCACGCAAGAGGCCTTCACCCAGGATGGCTATTTCCGCACCGGTGATCTCGGTTATGTTGATGAAGACGGTTATTTGTTCATCGTTGACCGCAAGAAAGACATTATCATTCGCGGCGGTGAGAACATCGCCTGTACCGAAGTGGAAGAGGCAATCTATGCCCATGAAGCGGTGGCCGAATGCACTGTGTTCGGACAGGATGAAGAACGCTTTGGCGAAGTCCCGGCCACGGTCTATCTGGTGCAAGAGGGGCAATCACTGAGCCCGGCAGAATTGCGCGAGTTCCTGCTGTCCAAAATCGCTCCATTCAAGGTTCCAACCGAAGACTTCATTATCCAAGCGACTGAGACTTTGCCGCGTTTGGGCACTCAAAAGGTGGACAAGCGGGCGGTGAAGGCAGCGTTTGGGGATATGAAGGCCAACGCCTGATCGAATAGGCCCCAATGAACAATCAACGTATCCCGAACCAGCGCGCAATCGCAGATCGACGCAAGCTGGCTGCAGCGATTGATGTTCTGGTCGAGGAGCAGGGCGATAAGGCGCGCAATGATGTCGTTGCGCTGTTGCGCGATGCGTTGGAACAGGGGCGGGCAGAACTGGCTCGGCGGTTGGAGGAAAAGCCGTCTGCAGGGCATGAATGCACCGCTGGACAGGCCTTCTTGGTCGATCAATTGGTGCGGGTGATCCATGATCACGTCACCACGCATATCTATCCGCCGGGAAATCGTACCGCGGCAGAGCGGCTCGCATTGTTGGCGGTGGGGGGATATGGCCGAGCCGAAATGGCGCCGCATTCGGACGTCGATATCGCCTTTATAACCCCGACCAAGAGAGCGCCTTGGTGCGAACAAGTGATCGAGGCCATGCTTTACCTGTTGTGGGACCTCGGCCTGCAAGTTGGTCATTCCAGCCGCACCATCAGCGATACGATGAAGATGGCGCGCGAAGATCTGACCATCCGGACGGCATTGTTGGAAAGCCGTTTCGTCTGGGGCGATCGGCCGCTTTATGATGAGACCTCCCAGCGTTTCTGGGACGAAGTGGTCAAGGGCAGCGAACGCCAGTTCCTCGCCGAGAAGCTGGAGGAGCGCAATACAAGGCACAAACGCATGGGCAACAGCCGCTATGTGGTTGAGCCCAATGTGAAGGATGGCAAGGGTGGCCTGCGCGATTTGCAAACGCTCTATTGGATCGGGAAATATGTCCATCAGGTGCGCGCAGCATCGGAGTTGATCGACGTCGGCCTGCTGACCAAACCCGAATATCGCAGTTTCCGCCGCGCCGAGGGATTCCTGCTAGCGGTCCGGTGCCATCTGCATGCGATCACCAGCCGGCCAGAGGACCGGCTGACCTTTGATCTGCAAAGACAAGTCGCCGAGCGTATGAATTTCGCCGATCGTCCGGGCAAAAGCGCGGTCGAACGCTTCATGCAATTCTATTTCCTTCAGGCCAAACGGGTTGGCAGCCTGACCGGAGTGTTTCTCGCCCATCTGGACGAGGAATTGGCCAAAAAACGCGCGCGAACCGGTTTTTTTGCTGGTTGGACGCAAAAAGCGCGCAACGTGAAGGGTTACCGTGTTTTTGCCGGTAAGATCGCTGCACCTTCGGACAAATGGTTTAAGCAGGATCCGGTTCGGCTGGTCGAGATATTCCAGATCGCCGAAGCGGAAGGCTTGGAAATCCATCCAGACACAATGCGTCAGGCCGACCGGGATAGCGGGCTGATCAAAGCAAAAGTGCGCAAGGACGAGCGCGCCAATGCGCTATTCATCGATTTGCTATGCGGCCGGAACAACCCCGAAATGGTCCTTCGGTGGATGAATGAAGCCGGCGTTTTCGGCAAATTTGTGCCCGACTTTGGCCGGGTCAATGCGCAGATGCAGTTCGATATGTACCACCATTATACTGTCGACGAGCACACCATTCGCGCCATCGGGCTGCTCCACCGGATCGAGAAGGGCGAGCTGGTCGATGACCATCCACGTGGCAGCAAATTGATCCATAAGATCGCATCGCGCCGGGTCGCCTATGTTGCCGTTCTGCTGCACGATATTGCCAAGGGTCGCGGCGGCGATCATTCGGTCTTAGGCGCAGAGGTCGCGATGAAATTGTGTCCACGATTTGGCTTGAACCCGGCGGAAACAGAGCTTGTCGCGTGGCTGGTGCGCCAGCATTTGTTGATGAGCGCCACCGCCTTCAAGCGCGATTTGACCGACCCCAAAACTATCGAAGACTTCGTTGCCGAAGTGCAAAGTGTGGAACGCCTGCGCCAGCTTATTCTGCTCACCGCGGTGGATATTCGCGCGGTTGGACCGGGGACTTGGAATAGTTGGAAAGGCCAATTGCTGGGCGAGTTGTTCGATTCCGCGCAAGAGCGCCTGCGGCTGGGGCACATGCGCCAAGGCCGCAAAGAACGCGTCGCTGCGAAGAAAGAAGACGTGGGCGAATTGCTGGGCGACAAGAGCTATCTGGTCGAAGGCGTGGGGCAAGAATTTGGCGAGGCCTATTGGATTGCCGAGCCGGAAGAAGTCATTGCCCTCAATCTGGCTCAGTATGAAGCCGCCAGAAAGCTGGACGAGCAACTTTCCATCCATTGCGAGGTCGATGCAGAGCGCGGCGCGACATGGGTTAGTGTGATCGCGTCCGACCACCCGGGCTTGTTTTACCGGATTGCTGGCGGGATTCATTTGGCCGGTGCCAATATTATTGACGCCCGGATCCACACAACCAAAAATGGCTGGGCAGTCGACAACTTCCTCGTTCAGAACCCGATGGGTGAAACTTTCGAAGAGCCCGCCCAGCTGGATCGTTTGAAAAACGCTATCCGCGATGCATTAGGCAATCGGATACCCTTGGTCCCCAAATTGGCCCAGCGGCCGCTCTCGCATTCTCGTGCCGGCGCATTCCGCGTCGCGCCACGGGTCAATTTCGATAACAAAGCATCAGGCCGTTTCACCGTGATAGAGGTCAATGCGAGGGATCGCCCAGCCTTGCTCAACCGACTGGCACGCGCATTGTTCGAATCCAATCTCGTGATCCAATCGGCCCATGTCACAGCCTATGGTGAGCGCGCGGCCGACACCTTCTATGTAACAGATCTGATGGGCGGTAAAATCACCGCTGAAGACCGTCTGTCCGAGATCGAACAACGCTTGCTCGAAGCGGCCAGCGACACCCGCCAAAGGCAGCTCGAAGAAGCCTGAAACGCCTTGTCGAAAATAGGTTGTAATCGGTGAACCTATTGTTAGAGGGCGGCGCTCAAAGGTTCAAGGAGACCTATTCATGATTACTATTTCTGCCCCACGCGGGGTCACAGCGCTGCTGCTTGCTAGCGCAGCTTTTTCGCCTTTCGCCGCCACTGCTCAGGATACCGCTGGCGATGTTGCTGAGGACGACAGCACAATCGGTGCTCTCAACACGATCGTTGTCACCGGTACCAAGACGCAAAATGCCGAAAATGTTCAGGACATTCCAATTGCGGTGACCGCGTTCAATGCTGCCTCTTTGGAGGCTCTGAAGGTGCGCGATGTGCAAGGCCTGACCTATAGCGCGCCCAATGTTTCGCTCGACCAAATCGGCACCAGCCGGGGTCAGGCAAACTTCTCCATTCGCGGGCTGGGCATTAACAGCTCCATCCCTTCGATCGATCCGACCGTCGGTGTGTTTGTTGACGGGGTCTATCTGGGCTTTAACGGCGGGGTCGTGTTCGACCTGTTCGACCTCGACAGCGTGGAAATTCTGCGCGGCCCGCAAGGCGTATTGTTTGGCCGCAACGTCACCGGCGGCGCGGTGTTGATCAACACTGGCAACCCGACCGATTATCTGACCGGCAAGGTGCGTGCATCAGTAGATGGGCCATTAGTTGACGGCGGACGCGGCGGTGCCAATTACACCGTCAGCGGCGTTGTTTCCGGCCCCTTGGTTGAGGACACATTGCTGTTCAAGCTGGGTGCCTATTACAATAAAGACCAAGGTTACTTCACCAATCTGTTCGACGGTTCGAACCATGGCGAGGCCGAGACAAAGATTTTGCGCGGCGCATTGGAAGGACGCTTTGGCGATCTGACACTGACCGGCAAGCTCGACTATTTTGAGAGCGATGGCGACGGCCCGGCGGCCCAAAACCGCGGAACCTTCGACCGCGACAGCTTTGATTTCGCGATCGATTTCCCTGGGTTTTACGCCAATGAAATCTGGACCGGATCGCTCAAGGCAGAAGCAGACATCGGCCCAGGCACGCTGACCAACATCTTTGGCTATCGCAGTTACGAGGCAGTGACCGGCGGCGATATTGACTCGCTGCCAGTGTTTATCTTCCATTCCGATACCGACACTGCGCAAGACCAAATCTCGAACGAGATCCGCTATGCCGTGTCGAATGACAATTTCGATCTGACCTTCGGTGGTTTCTATTTCGACCAGTCAATCGCCTATACAGAAATTCGCGATATCCCGGTCTCAACTCCGCTGACATTTTATGGCGGCGGCAGGCAGGACCACGAAGTCATCGGCCTGTTCGCATCGGGTCAATACAATCTGTCTGACGCATTGTCGGTCATCGCGGGCATTCGCTGGAGCGAAGAAACCAAGGATGTCGAAATCACCTACATCCGTCCGCGCGTCGAATGCTCTGTAATTGAGCGGACCTGCCCAACCAGCGGCACGAATTCGCTGATCCCGACAGAGAACAATGGCTTCGTAGACAGCAACAGCTGGCGCAATTGGTCGCCAAAACTGGGTCTTCAATATGAATTTGATGACGCCCAGATTTATGCCCATTGGACACGCGGTTATCGCAGCGGTGGCTATAATTTCCGCATCACCAATGCGAATGCATTCGAGGCGGTTGCTGCGGCCAATAACGCATTCTTCTTTGACGAAGAAAAGGTCGACAATTACGAGATCGGCGGCAAGTTCCAGACCTATGACGGGTCGTTCACATTGAATGTGGCAGCCTATTTCACCGACATTTCCGATATGCAGCGCGAAGTGAACCAAGCGTCGGCAACATCGGGCGTCGCCCAGTCGATCTTCAACACCGCCGATGCATCGATCCTTGGCTTTGAAGCCGAGGCCCGCATGCGCCTGTCGGACGCATTATTGTTCACCGCCAACCTTGGCGTGATTGATGACAATTACGACGCAATATTGTTCGATATATCGGGCGACGGAATGATCGACGATGCTGATCTGGACCTGCGCCTGCCGCGCGTCCCCGCTTTCACTTGGGGTGTGGGTGCAGTGCACGAATGGGACCTTGGCTCAAGCGAAGTGCTGTCGCGGGTCAACTTCCAATATCGCGATGAATTTGCCTATACCGACAACAATTTCGGCTTCATCCAAGAGGCGTTCAACCTCGACTTCAACGTCACTTGGAACACGCCGACGGATGGGCTCAGCTTCTCGATCTTTGGCAAGAATATGCTCGATCAGGTGCAAGCTGGCGGCGACACCCAATTGCCATTTGGCACAGGTGCATTCTCCAATGGCGTGAACCAGCCGTTCGATCAGTCACCTGCGGCAGGGTCATTCTCTCCGCTGGCCAAAGGACGTCAGATCGGCGCCGAGGTGCAGTTCGAATTCTAAGGGCTCAAACTGGCTTAGTGAAAAGGGGCGTCCTGCGGGGCGCCCTTTTTTTAGTCTTCGGCCATCAACAAAAGTAGAGCGATCTTGCGGTCATCAAAGCCGACAAACGCCCACTCAAATGTGGCCGTTGATATCGGGTTCCAGCCGCTCCCTTCGCGGTTGGTCAAAATGGTTCGGGGGTGAGGTTTGAAGCAGTCGACAAAGTCCTGCCCGCACTGTCTAGCCTTCTTTTCGCCAAGCCAGTCGGAATTACTAAATACCATGTCGTTACTGAGTGCATCGACAAATGTGGCGGCTGCAGACTGCTGTGCGCCATTTCCAGATTTATCATCGAGCTTTTTCCAACGCGATTCTATCGTTTCCAGGCCAATGGACTGAACGAAGCGATCCGCAATCTCCGTGAATGAGCCAGATGAGCTGGGCAACATTTGCAACTCAAATTGCACTTCAGCATTTTTCTCAAGGGTCTCTCGCCATGTCGCCTCGAAGCGCTGGAGATGCTTAAGTTCGGCGTTCATCCCCGTGCTCCAAACAATGCTGTGCCAACGCGGATATGGGTGGCGCCCAGCATGATCGCAGTTTCATAATCACCACTCATGCCCATGCTCAGGCCCTCAACACCATTGTCTTGAGCCAGTTTCGCAAGAAGTGCGAAAAACGGTGCGGCTTCAATCCCGGCAGGCGGAAGGCACATCAGCCCAGCGATCGGAATATCCGCATCGCGGGCCTGAGAAATGAGGTCGGGCAAACCATCAATCGGGCAACCGCCCTTTTGATCTTCGCTGCCAATATTGACCTGCAGAAAACACGGCACGCGCTTGTCTGCTCTGTCCATCGCCTTGGCCAGAGCTTTGACCAGGCTGGGTCGGTCGAGAGCGTGAATACAGTCGAACAGCGCAACCGCATCGTCGGCCTTATTGGATTGCAATTGGCCAATGCCATGCAGCTGAACATCGGGATATTCCTCGCGCAGCGCGGGCCATTTATCCTGCGCCTCTTGCACCCGGTTTTCACCGAACACGCGCAGGCCCCGCTCCAGCAATGGCCTAATTGCTTCGACCGGATGGGTCTTGCTGACCGCAATCAAAGTGATGTCTTCGGGGTTGCGGCGCGACGCCTTGCACCCGCGCGCAATGTTGGCGCGAACTTCGTCCAGAGGTGTATCATATGGCGCATTCATAGCGACGCGCTATAGCGTGGCGATGGTCAAGTTCCAGCCCAAGTTACCTGCCTGCCGCGATTCATTGCCGCAATTGTGGCTGATGTCGGACGCGCGCAATGATGTTGCGTTGGAACGCGCGCTGGCCGATCTGCCGCGCGGCTCGGGCTTCATCTATCGCCATTACCATCTGAGCGATGCAGATCGGTTGGCCCGGTTTCAGCATCTAAGTCATGTGGCACAGTCGCGCGGACACATTGTTGTTCTTGCTGATAGCGCGCTGACGGCTCGCGAATGGGGGGCGGACGGGATTTATGGAGCACCGCGCGCGCTTTATCCGCGCCGTAGTGACCTGATCCAGCTGGCAACGGCGCATAATCTGCAGGAAATTGGTCTGGCCAATCGGATCGGGGCGGATGGCATCTTGCTGTCGCCCGCTTTTCCTACGCAGTCCCATCCCGGTGCGCCATCACTCGGTCCGATGCGATTTCGCATGCTGGCGCTCCAAGCCAATATGCCGGTGATCGCATTAGGCGGTATGGATCGGAGCAAAGCGAAAGCTCTCAATTGGCCGCGCTGGGCCGCTATCGATGGGCTTTCATAAAAACCACCTAGAAGGCTAGCGCCATCGGCCGGAACGGCCGCAAGGACGACCGCCCGCCCGCAGCGCCGTAGGCGCGAGGAAAGCCAAGTGAGCGGAGGCGAACGCCGGCGTATGAGGCAAAACAACAACGCCTTGCAGCGCGCACTTTCGCGCTGATAGCTGGTTCGAACCGCTATATTCCCGACAAACTGAATAGATCGCTTTGCCTCTGGCTGCTTGACCCTGAGTCCGCGAAGATTCATGGTGATCTTGTAACAAGGATTTGAGATGGCAAGCCGAGCAGTCAGCACAAAGAAGGTCAAAGCCGATTGGCGTGCAGCCTTTCGCCGGTCGATGCGCCGTGCGAGCCAAATGGCCGGCGCGGCAATCCTGCTCGGGCTGCTGATTTTTCTGGCGCTCTCGCTGGCCAGCTATACCCAGACCGACCCATCCCCATCGACCGCAGCGTCGGGCGCTGACATCCAGAACTGGATGGGATCCGCCGGTGCATGGGTTGCGGACAGGGTGCTGTTCGCGTTCGGACTGCCCGCGGTGTTGCTGCTGCCCTTGCTCTATATCGCCGCGCGCAAATTGTGGCGCGATTACGAGCACGAAGATGAAGAGCATGACACGCGGTGGTGGTTGCCGCTGGGTCTGCTGTTGCTCGCCATTGTGCTGGTTGCGACGGTGCTATCACTGGCATTCGATAGTCCAGGAGGCACTTTGCCAGCGCAAGCAGGCGGGCTGTCTGGCCTACTCGGCGCGGCAGCGATTGAGGCTATTGGCGCACGCTTTGGTGCAGATGCATCTGGCTGGGTCATCATGGGATTGGCAATTGCCAGTCTGGCCGGCGGTGTCGCGGCCTTGACCCGAGTGTTCGCGATTGATTGGCGCGGACTTTTGACCCTGCCCGAATTCGTGATCGAGAAAGTGGCCTTGCTGCGCGGCGAACAGGTGATCGACGAAGACACCAGCGTCACTATGCCCAAGAAGGCGAAGGCAGCCAAGCGCGACAAGGCATCTGAGAAGCGGCCAGAACCGGCCGCACCGCGCCGGGCGCCGGAAATCACCGATCCTTCTGCGCCGCCCAAAAAGGCAGTGCTGGCCAAGACCAAGCAGCGCGACATGTTCGCCAATTACGAACTGCCGAGCCTCGACCTGTTGGGTGATCCGCCTGACGATACTGGGCCGAAGCTCGACAAAATGGCACTGGAGCGCAACGCTAGACTGCTTGAAAATGTGCTCGACGATTTCAACGTAAAAGGCGAGATTACCGCGGTTCGGACCGGTCCGGTCGTGACTATGTATGAATTGGAACCTGCGCCGGGCATCAAAGCCAGCCGCGTGGTCGGTCTGGCAGAGGATATTGCGCGCAATATGTCGGCCATTTCGGCGCGTGTTTCGCCCATCCCCGGCAAGACCGTGATGGGTATCGAACTGCCCAATGCGGATCGTCAGATGGTGGTTTTGAAGGAACTGGCGGCATGCGCTGACTTCGTCGATAGCCGCGGCAGTCTGCCGATCATTCTGGGCAAGGACATTGCCGGCGAGCCGATTGTCGCTGATCTGGCAGCTATGCCTCACCTGCTGGTCGCGGGCACCACCGGCTCGGGTAAATCTGTTGGCCTGAACTGCATCATTTTGTCGTTGCTGTATCGGTTCACCCCTGCCGAGTGCCGCATGATTCTGATCGATCCAAAGGTGCTGGAACTGGCCAGCTATGACGACATCCCGCATTTGCTGTCCCCCGTGGTCACAGAGCCTCACAAGTCGGTGCGCGCACTGAAATGGGCGGTTGAGGAAATGGAGCGCCGCTATCGCATGATGAGCAGCGTCAATTCGCGCAATATCGGCGGCTTTAATGACAAGGTTCGGGCCGCCGCAGCCAAGGGCAAACCACTGGGCCGCCGGGTGCAAACCGGGTTTGATCCCGACACTGGCGAAGAGCTGCACGAAGAAGAACAGCTCGATTATGAACCATTGCCGCAGATCGTTCTGATCGTTGACGAACTGGCCGATTTGATGGTCACCGTTGGCAAGGAAATCGAGGTTTTGATCCAACGGTTGAGCCAGAAATCCCGCGCTGCCGGCATTCACTTGATCATGGCGACCCAGCGCCCCTCGGTCGATGTGATTACCGGCGTGATCAAGGCCAACCTGCCCACTCGTATCAGTTTCAAGGTCACCAGCCGGATCGACAGCCGCACCATTTTGGGCGAGCAGGGTGCCGAACAATTGTTGGGCAAAGGCGACATGCTATATAAGCCCAATACTGGCGCGATGATCCGTGTGCATTGCCCCTTTGTCTCCGATGACGAAGTTGAACACGTGGCCGATTATTGGCGCGCTCAGGGCAAACCGGAATATGTCGACGCCGTAACCGAAGAACCCGAAGATGGCGGCGGTTTAATGTTCGAGGACGAGCTGACCGCATCGGACAATCCGGACGAACGCAAATATCGCCAGGCCTGCCAGATTGTGATCGAAAACCAGAAGGCTTCTGGGTCGTGGCTGCAACGCCAGATGGGGGTCGGATACAATACGGCGGCCAAATGGATCGAGCGGATGGAAAGCGAAGGGCTGGTCGGACCAGCCAACCACGTTGGACGGCGCGAAATCTTCCGCGATCAGGATGGAAATCCGCTTTAGGAGGAAGAATTTGCCCAACGGCATCACTCAATGAGCGACACGCAAGCTTCCCCTCTTGCTGCCTATGGGCAATGGCTGGCCCATGCTCCCCGTGATTGGCCAGAAGACGCGCTGCATATCGCCCATCGCTCTCTTATCGACACCGTGGGCTGCATCATGGCGGGGGCCAATGACAGTGCCCCGGACAAGCTGTGGGCGGTCGTGGCATCTTGGGGCAGCGGGCCTTGCCACGCCGCAATGCGCGAGGCGACCTTGCCTGCCCCCATGGCGGCGCTCTATAATGGCACCACCGCGCATGCGCTAGATTTTGATGACAATTTTGACCCTGCAAAGGCTCATGCATCGGCGGTCTTAGTGCCTGCTCTGCTGGCGATTGGCGATGCTGAGGACGCCAGCAGAGGCGCGGTGCTCGACGGTTATATCACCGGCCTGCAAATTATGGGGTTGGTGGGCCAAGCGGTAAACCCGTTCCACCGCAGCCGGGGCTGGCATGCCACTGGAACGCTGGGCGCGATCGGTGCGGCGGCAGGATGCGCGCGAATGCTGAGGCTGGATAGCGAACAAGCCGCCCATGCAATCTCGTTGTCCACCAGTCTGGCGGGCGGTTTCATGAGCCAGTTTGGGTCCGACACAAAGCCGCTTCACGCAGGATTGGCCGCAGCAGGCGGCGTTCAGGCCGCATTGTTTGCGCGTGCCGGGATTACCGCCGGGGACCAAACGCTGGATGGCGAAAATGGCCTTCGCTGGTTGATGGTGGGCAATGATGTCGAGGCGTTGGCGGTGGAGATGGAAGGCAAGGCCGAGCATGGCCAGACCATGCGGTTCGGTGCTGGTGACGCTGGCAAGCCGCTGCATATTCTCCAACACGGCCTGAAAGTGAAACGTTTTCCCAATTGCGGAAGCCTACACCGCGCACTCGACGGATTGCTCGCCCTGATGGAGCAGCATGACCTTGCTGAACCGCAGATCGCCAACGTTCTGGTCCGAGCGCCAGCTGCCCATTTGCGCAATTTGATGCACGAAAATCCGCAAACCCCGGCACAGGCGAAATTCAGCCTCGAATACAGCCTTGCTGCCGCGCTTGCTTCGCGCGCGGTCGGCCTGCTCGACTATACTGACGAGGCCATTCAGCGTCCTGACGTGCGCGCACTGATGCCCAAGATCACCAAGGAATATGTTGAGCAGCTGGAAAGCGATTTCCCCACCGAGGTTCATGTAAAGCTGACCTCTGGCGAGACATTGCAGACCGCCATTCCTATGCCGGTTGGTAGCAAGGCCGTGCCGATGAGCGATGCTCAAATCTGGGCGAAGCTGGAAACCTGCCTTGATGCAACGCATGGCCGGGTGCAAAAGGATGCTATTGTGGAGCAATTGGCCAATCGTGACGCAGACCAGCCGGCTCGTGCATTGACGCAGGCGATGCAGGCCGGATAGCGAAATGTTCAGCAAACTGCTGAACTGTATTGGTAATATCGAGGGAAAGACGCGCGATGGACAAGACAACAAGCGCAGACACAGTTAAGGTTTTGGTTCTGGCTGCAAGCCGCGCCGGACCACTGGATGCAGTGGCAGCCTTGCAAGACAAGAGCCACAAATGTCTGGTCGAAATCGATGGCGAAATCATGCTCCAACGCGTGGTGCGCGAATTGGCCGCAAGCCAATATGCCGGCGACATCTATATCTCGATCGAGCGCCAAGAAATCTTACGCGAAATCCCGCTCGTGTCGCAATTGATGGACGAAGGGCGGGTCCATTTTCTGCCCGCAGGCGACAATCTGTTTGCCAGCATTGCAACCGCCGCCGACACTATTTCTGATCCCTATCCGCTGGTTGTCTCGACCGGAGACAATGCCCTGCACACGACCGAAATGTTCGACCATTTCTGTCAGGCGATACTCAGCCAACAACTTGATGGAGCGGTGGCCATGACCCCGGCCGCGACCATTCTAGAGGCCTATCCCGATGGGAAGCGCGCTTTCCATGAGTTGAAGGATGGCGGCTGGTCGAGCTGCAATCTCTACGCCGCGCTGACTCCCAAAACGATTGAGGCGGCCAGCGTTTTCAGAACCGGCGGCCAATTTGGCAAGCGCCCCATGCGCATTTTGAAGGCTTTCGGATTGCCGGTAATGCTGATGTATAAATTTCGCCTTGCGACCATCCACGGCATTGCGAGCTATCTGTCGCGGCGGTGGGGCATTGAGCTCAAGATCATCTCCATGCCCTATGCCGATGCGCCGATTGATGTTGATAATCCGGGCGACTTCACCCGCACCGAAGGCATCTTAAAGAAGCGGCGCGGCGCGGCCTAACGCTGCGCACGAACAACAATGCCGCCGCCTTGCGTGTCAGCAAAGCAGCGGCATCTATCCTGTCCTGCTGCGCGAACGCAGCGATTGTCTTACTTTAGATCGTCAGCCGTCAGAGTCGTGAACTCGGTCGCTGCAATGCGGTTTTTTTCCATAACCTCGGTCGGTGAGGGAACGAGGCCAATCTTGCTCAGCGCTCCGCCATTGCCCCACATCTCGGTCCACTGAACCAGGAACTCCTGAAAGCCCGGGATCGCATCCAGATGCGCCTTCTTGGCATAGACATAGAGCGGACGAGCGCCCGGATAGGAGAAGTTGGAAATGTTCTCATAGGTCGGCTCGACACCGTTCATCGGCAGGCCCTTCACCTTGTCCGAATTTTCCTCGAGGTAAGAATAACCGAACACGCCGATTGCACGCGGATTGCTCTCGATCTTCTGAACGATCAGATTGTCCTGCTCGCCTTGGTCAACATATTTGCCATCTGCGCGGACTTCGGTGCAAATCTGCTGGTGAAGATCTTCATCTTCTTCTTCGACCGCAGCCATGTCTGGATTGCTGTCACAGCCAACTTCCAGAACCAGCTCTTTCAAGGCATCGCGTGTGCCCGAAGTGGAAGGTGGGCCGTAAACCAGGATTTCTTGGTCGGGCAGCGAAGGGTCAACATCGGACCATTTTTCATTGGTCTGCTCGCCGCCATAAGGCTGTGCCGCCAGCGCTTCGTAAACGATCTTTGGCGTCAAATTCAGATCGAGGCCTTCTTTCGATTCAGCAAAAGCAATTCCGTCCAGGCCGACTTGAATTTCGATCACGTCGGTTACGCCGTTTTCAAGGCAGCCTTCAAATTCAGACGCCTTCATGCGGCGCGATGCATTGGCGATGTCGGGTGTGTCAGCACCAACACCAGAACAGAACAGCTTGATGCCGCCGCCGCTGCCGGTTGATTCAATCAGAGGAGATTTGAAATCAGGGTTTGAGCGGGCAAACTCTTCGGACACGGCCTTGGCGAAGGGAAATACGGTTGAGGAGCCTACCACGCGTACAGAATCGCGAGTGCCAGAACCGGTGTCTGCGCCGCATGCGGCAAGGGCAAGAGAGGAAATGGCGAGAAAGCAGGCTGTTTTTGCAGTTTTCATGATGTGGCCTCTTAAAATTGGATAGTCGTAATTTCGTTATGTCGATGCAGTTACGGGCGTGTCGTGACAGCTATGTGACAGGACGTGCTGATTATGATGATCAGAAGTCAATCTGAGCGCGAACTCCGAAACTATCAACACTGTAAGATGTGTCTCCGGTCGCGGTCGGGAACACGGCTTTGTCGTAAGACAGCTTACCATAATTCGCGAGCAGCATGGTGTAATCGGTCGGCTTCCACACTAGCGAAAGGAAAAATCCGTCTTGCGATCCACCAATGACCCCATTGTCGGTTAGGTCGAGATGATCGTAGCGCAGGTTGACTTGGACCGAACCGATGCCGCCTTCACCAACCGGATTGACGGGCTTGGTGCGGTCAAATTTACCGCTCTTATAGCCTCGGCTATCGCCCTTGGTCAGGAAGTAACCGCCCTCGATATAGCCGCCAAAGAATGTGGGGTCAGCCATCCCGACCGGCATGTTCACTTTCTGCCGGTAGCCCTCAGCCACGGCGTGGAACGGGCCAGAAATCACAGCGGCTTCGACGCCGAGGCCGAATTCGCTATGTGCGCCCAGATTGCCGGTGTTGATGAAGCGTTCAGAAGTGAAGTGGACCAGCGGACGTTGGCGGTAACGCACGGTCTCACCGCTTTCCAAATCAGCGTAATGAACAGACGCACCCAAGTGCAGCGTCGCATCGCCAACATTTGGATTGGCCACGATACGCGCATCTGCTCCCCAATTCTGGTTGGACAGATCGTCCATATTGTCGGTGAAGACGCCCGCTTGAACCCGCACGACATCGCCTGAAAACTCAGCGCCCAAACCGACCCGACGTTCAAATCCGAATGCATCGGTAAAGGCCGCACGTTCAATGAATGATGTGTGCAGGCTAGAGGTGAGTTCTTCGAGCGATTGGTAATTGTTAAACTGGCCGGCGGAAATCTTGGTGTTGCCATCCTTGTAAGAAATTATCGCGTCGGTGACGGTCAGATCGCTGCCCGCAACATCGACTTCGAATTTATAGCCAAACCCGCCAGGCATGCCGCCCGAAACACCCAAACGTGCGCGGCGCACTTCATTGCCAAAGCCATCCGACGCACCCGTCGATGATGGAGCACTTGTGAAGCCTGCATCATATTGCAGCCGGCCACGCGGCTTAAAGCTCCAGCCGCCTTCGCCCTTGATCTCTGGCGCACCTTTGAAGGAGATAGCGGGGGATTTATCGGCCTTGGCACTCGCTTCATTTGCAACCGCACTGGCGGCAACAGCTGCCTCACTCGCAGCACTTGCTGCTGCGCTGGCGGCGGCGGCTTCAGCCTCGGCCTCGGCCAACTCGCCTTCCAATGCGTCAATCCGAGTGGCCATCGCAGCCATCTGAGCCCGCATTTCGGCCAGCGCGGTCTGCATTGTATCCGCATCCTGAGCGTAAGCGGGTTGAGCAAAGGAAACGGCAGTTGCAAGCGCAAGCGCGGAAGCTTTGAATTTCATGGATTATGATCCCCGGTTGTCATTTTCCACTCGCACCTATGTCCAGCCTGTGACACTTTCGTGACATGCGGCCTAATTGCACAACATGGCGGATTTTCAACGTCGCTGCAGCCAGTGACAGACCGTTGATTTACTTAAAAATCTTGGTCCAAACACGGGGGAATACCGTGGGATATAGTTAACCCCATAGTAAACCATTTCCCGCAATGTGATCCAATGGGACTGGGCCAACATTTGCGCGAGTGCTTTTTGCGCCTTTTTTGCTGCGTGATGGCATTGGCCGCCATTGCGCTGGCTAGCCCTGCGTCTGCGCATGGCGACCAGCAGTCCTTTTCTACCCATTGCCACGCCACATCTGGCCTTTCGGTCGGGTTTACAGAGATGATCGCTGCCGATGCGCCTTGGGCTTGCTCCGATGATAACTGGCGGGCCGATCAGCCTGTTGCATGGCTGCGGTTCGATGCCGAGCAATGGGCTGATGCGCAGGCCCCACAATATTTCTTCACGCGGATCGCCAGGCACAAATCGATCACCTTTGGCGCCGTCAGCGACAATGGCACTGTTCGCACGGTTGAATGGGCAGAGGCCGATGGCAAAGTTTTTGGCGCAGGACCGCTGTTCCAACTGGACCTGCCAGAGATAACCGAGGACACGCGGGCCGTCATTGTAAGGATCGAGCGTCCGCATAGCTTGCCGCTGCTCACCGAAGCACAATTAACTTCTGATCCCACCGTCTCTAGCTGGTCGATGATGGATGTCATCTTGCTCGCCATTGTGGTCGGCATGCTCATCCTGCCGCTCTTTTTCGACATCAGTTTCTTCATCGTCTTGCGCGAGAAGTTTGTCCTGCTGCACGCACTTATGGTCGTGTCGATGATCAGTTACGTGCTTTTCGCCGGCGGGCTGATCGGGGTCTTTGTGCAATTGCCAGTGGCGGTCATTTCGATCATCGGCGCGTTGGGCTGGGCCATCGGAGTTGGGGTATCGGCCCTGTTCCTGGTGACTTTTCTGGAGGACGGAGCCCAATCGCGCTGGATGCAACGCATCACCATCGCCACCGGGCTTTGGACCATCTGCGTGCCGGGCTTCTTCGCCCTGCAATTGCACTCCACCCAGGCGTTTGACGATCGCGGTTATTTCTACGCATTTCTGCCGGTTATTGCAGTCTTTACCGCAGCCCTGATCGAGGCATTGATGCGGGGGAGCAGAAGCGCCCGCTTTGTTGCACTAGCATGGGCGCCGATCATTGCCGCATCGGTAGAGCGGCTGTTGCGCGGTTTGGGAGTTTACACTGGCCCGTCATCGCTCGATCAGCTGATATTCTTCGCCACCGGACTTGAGGTAGTGCTAATCTCTCTGGGCGTGGCCGACCGCTTCTTTGACCTACGCCGCCAACGCGACGAGGCGGTTACCGAAGCCCAAATGCTGGAGCGGTTGACCGAGCGTGATCCGCTGACCGGACTGATGAACCGCCGCGGGCTTGATGCGCGGTTCGAAGATTTGCACCGCGCCGGTTATGAAACCATCGGCTTGATTGATTTGGATCTTTTCAAATCGGTCAATGACACTGCTGGTCACGCCACCGGAGACAAAGTCTTACAGGTGGTCGCCGATGTCCTCGACGGCGATAAAGACTGCATGGCGATCCGCATGGGTGGCGAAGAGTTTCTGCTGATGTTGCGCGGCAAAGATGCAGACACACATGCAGAAAAGCTGCGCAATTCACTGCCGCTTCGGGTCGCACAAGAAGTGCCCGAGCTTGAGTCTCTGGTTACCGGCAGCATGGGGCTTCTAACGGTTCCCCACCGTGCATTGCCCAATGCGGACTTTGCAGCGCTTTATACCCGTGCTGACAAATTGCTTTACGAAGCGAAGAATCAAGGTCGCAACCGTACTGTTAGCGAGCGCTTACGCGCCTTTACCCCACGCTCTGAAGATCGCCGCAAAGGTGCAGGGAAAGGAAAGGGGCGACGCCGCAGGGATAAATCTGGCAACAAAGCTGCCTAGCCCCCACTTCAACTAATTGCCGCGCCAGGCCCGATAATTCTTCGCCCGTTTCGCCGCTCGCCATTGATCAGACAAAAGCGCGAGCACAGGTGATCCACCATCTCCGGCAGATTTGCCTTGCGCCATCCGCTCAATCTGAGCCTTGGTCAGCGCCATCGTCGCCAACCCCTTCAAGGCTGCACTGGACCATGTGACCTCAGGCAGTGCCACATCCGTATTGGTGCTGGATAGCCAATGTTTCGGTAGCGCTGGATCGACCGCCATCGCCCGAGCAATGCCCAGAATTTGCACGCCAAACCCGGCCTCATCCTGCGCCAAAGCGGCTTCGGCGACATCCAGCTTAGTGATCCCGCCAGTGACCATGATCGGCATATCAGCGACCCGTGCAATCTGCCGGGCAAAATCGACGAAATAGGCCTCTCGCGCTGCGGTTGAGCTGGATTGTTCAACCTCGATTTCATCCGCCGGATTGCCTTGCATGGCCGGGCTTTCATAGCTGCCGCCGGACAATTCGACGCAATCAATCCCGTGGCCTTTAAGCCATTCGACCACTTGGCGGGCATCTTCAAAGGCGAACCCACCGCGCTGGAAGTCCGCAGAATTTAGCTTGATCCCCACGCCAAAAGACGGCTGCACACGGGCGCGCACTGCATCCACAATGCTGAGCAACATGCGGGCACGATTTTCCAGACTTCCGCCCCATTGATCGTCGCGACGATTGGTCAAAGGAGAAAGGAATTGGCTGACCAGATAACCATGCGCGCCGTGTATTTGCACGCCGTCAAACCCGGCCTGTTCTGCGGCCTCTGCGGTATCTGCAAAGCGAGTAACTATCGCCTCGATCTCATTTACCTCCAACGCGCGAACCGGCGCAAACATGGAGGAAAACTTGCCCAAATCCAGCGCAATCCCCGAGGGAGAGACCGCAGTTTCGCCCATATTCTTGAACAATTGTCGGCCCGGATGGCTGATCTGCAGCCAAAACTGGCCGCCGCCCGATTTGCCAATTTCCGCCCATTGCCGAAACGGCGCAAGATCAGTGTCCTTTTGCAGCACAACTGCGCCCGGCCCAGTCAGCGCGGACGGGTCCACCATCACATTGCCTGAAAGGATCAGCCCGGTCCCACCCTCGGCCCATTGGCGGTAGAGATTGAACAGTTTCTGGCCGGGAAATTGCCCCGGCTGAACCGCCAGATTTTCTTCCATTGCCGCCTTGCAAATGCGGTTGGGAATTTTGGTGCCATTGGGCAGAAACAGCGGTTCAAATAGCGGGCTGGTCACGATCAATTCTCTTTCTGAAAGGGAGCGATGATTTCGGGCCGAACGCGGACCAGACGCTGGCTTTCCTTGTCCAGCATGGCCCAGCTAGTCCGAGCCGCGACGATAATTTTGCCCGCGTCATTGCGGAAATCGACCCGTCGGTCTGACTTGGCCCCTTTGGGTGGTCCATCAATCCAGGTCTCGCCGGTTACGCTTTCACTTGCAGCAATATTGCCGCGATAATCAATCTCGTGCCGGACTACGACCCAGAACACTGCAGCATGATCTTCGGGCCGTGCCACCGCATCCCAATGCGCAGTGGCCAAGTCCTGAATCCACTGCACCCAGACCGCATTGTTCACATGGCCCAGCTCGTCAATGTGATCGGCCGAAGCGGTAAAGCTGAGGCGGAACGGTTCGCTCATTCAGCCGCCGTCTCGTCCTTCTCTGCTACTCCCATCTGCCACAGGATAAAGGCCATTTCTTCCGCCGTTTCATAGAGCGAATTCCACCGGCCTGACTTGCCGCCATGCCCAGCACCCATATTGGTCTTGAGCAACAGCACATTGTCATCGGTCTTCACCTCGCGCAACTTAGCAACCCATTTGGCAGGCTCCCAATAGGTTACGCGCGGATCATTCAGGCCAGCAGTGACCAGCAATGGAGGATAATCCTGGGCTGACACCTGATCATAGGGTGAGTAGCTGAGGATATAGGCAAAGGCTTGCTTGCTGGTGATCGGGTTGCCCCATTCCTGCCATTCGCCCGGCGTCAGAGGCAGGCTTTCATCCAGCATTGTGTTGAGCACATCAACGAAGGGCACATGCGCAGCAACAGCGCCGAACAGGCTGGGATCCTGATTGATCACAGCACCCATCAGCTCGCCGCCAGCCGAACCGCCGCTGGCCGAGATTTTGCCTTCCGCAGTGTAGCCCTGTTCAACCAAGCCGCGGCCCACATCGACAAAGTCGTTGAAGGTGTTGGCCCGCTCGTTCAGCTTGCCCTGCAAATACCAGCGCCGTCCCAAATCATCACCGCCGCGGATATGCGCAATCGCATAGGCGAAACCGCGATCCACCAGGCTCAGGCGAGTGGTCGAAAAGCCCGGCGGAACGGCATAGCCATAAGCGCCATAAGCATAGAGATGCAGCGGTCCGGCAGCCCCGCCATTCAATTCATCGCGATCCTTGCGATAGACGACCGAGACCGGCACCATGGTGCCATCGCGCGCCTCAACTGTCAGTCGCTCCGTCTTATAGAGCGAAGCATCATAACCGCTGGGTATCTCTTGGCGCTTGAGCAATTCGAGCGATGCGCTTGCGACATCATAATCATAGACCGAATCCGGCGTGATCATGCTTTCATAGGATAGCCGCAATTTGCTTTGGTCATATTCAGGATTGCTGGACAGCCCCGCATTATAGCTCGCCTCGGGGAAAGAGATCGGCGTTACCGATAGAGGGTCATCATAGGAGCGAATTTGCACCTGATCCAAGCCGTTCAGGCGTCCCTCAGTGACCATGAAATCCTTAAACAGTTCAAACCCGGTCAGATAGAAATCGTTCGACCCTGCCAGTACGGTTTCCCATGCCCCCGGAGCATCCAGCGATGCCTTGGCGAGACGGAAATTGATGTGGTCATCATTGGTCCAGATGAACAGCTCGTCATTGCGCACATCGACCGAGTATTCGACGCCCTTTTGGCGCGCTTTGACCAAGATTTGATCCCCGGTCGGATTGTCCGCACGAACCAAGCGCACTTCGCTGGTTTCATTGTCACCGCTAGCAATGATCAGCCAATCATCCTGAACGGTCAATCCGGTGCCGACACCGAAACTTTCGTCATCCTCTTTATACAGAACGACATCTTGTTCGATAGGCGTACCGATCAGATGCAGCTTGGCCTCTAAGGTTCGCCAGTTCTCACTGGACGGGCCATAAACCAGCGCCGTGTCATTCGCGACCCAAGTCAGGCTGCTGCGCAAGTTTGGAATTTCATCGCCCAGCAATTCGCCGGTTTCCAGATCCTTGATCCGCGCGGTGTAGCGTTCCGATCCATTGTCATCCACGGAATAGGCAAGATAGCGTCCACTATCGCTGACCGACATCGCTCCCAACCGGAAATATTCGAGGCCTTCCGCCAGCGCATTTTCATCCAAAATCAGCTGAGCATCGCCGCCAGATACTGCTTTGCGATAATGCTTGCGATATTGAGCGCCCTCTTCAAATTCGACCCAATAGAGATAGTCGCCATCCTTTTGCGGGACCGAGCTATCGTCTTCCTTGATCCGAGCGCGCATCTCTTCGAACAGAGCCTCGGTATCGGCCTTAAAAGGCGCCATCTTGGCTTCGAACCAAGCGTTTTCGGCCTTCACATAATCCAGCACATCTTCATCATCGATTGTGGGATAGGATTGATCCTTGAGCCAGTGATAGGGGTCAGAAATCGTGATCCCGTGATGGGTGTAGGAATGTTCGCGCTTTTCCGCGACCGGAGGGGAAGTTGGTACCGATTCGCCTACGGTTTCATTCGCGCTTTGGCTCACAGAATTATTATCCTTTTGATCGGTGGCAGCAAAGCTCGCCATCGGAGTTGCAACAGCCCACGCAGCCAAAGCTGCAATGACCGAATTTCGAATTTTCATAGGTTCGACCCCTTCTTAAAATGCAAATGCTTATTGCCCGTTTGCGTGCTTCTCTGCGCCTGACTGGAAAGCCAAGGCGGATGAGCCTATGTTGGGTGTCATAAACAAATGACCCAATGCGGCAAGATGTACCGCGCGCCAAACCAGGAATCGATCAAATGTTGATGCAAACCCACGAAGCCCGTCTCGATGCGCTGCGCAAGGAACTGAAACGCCAGGAATTGGACGGTTTTGTCGTTCCCATTTCGGACGAGCATGTCAGCGAATATGTTGGCGCCTATGCCCAGCGACTTGCTTGGCTGACCGGCTTTGGTGGCTCTGCGGGCAGCGCCATTGTTCTGAGCAATACAGCCGCGATGTTCGTTGATGGTCGCTACACTGTGCAAGTGCGCGACCAAGTGGACGGCAATCTCTATGAATATTGCTCGGTGCCAGCTGACACGATGGGCGATTGGCTGTCCGAGAAAGCTGCAAGTGGCGCCAGGATCGGCTTTGATCCGTGGCTGCACACCGCCAAATGGGTCAAGGCAACGACCAAGGCATTGGAGAAAACCGGGATCGCCTTGGTGCCAGTAACCAGCAACCCGATTGATGCCGTGTGGCAGGACCGGCCCGAGCCATCACCCGCCGTGGCGCAGGTCCACAGCGATGAGCATGCTGGCCAATCTTCGGCCGAGAAGCGCGGGCAGATCGCCGAATGGCTCAAAGACGAAGGCTATGATGGCGCGGTGATTAGCGCGCTCGATTCCATTGCATGGTTGCTCAATATTCGCGGCAGCGATGTCGATCACACGCCCGTCGCACTGTCCTATGTCGTGGCCAAGGATGATGGCACGGCAGAGCTGTTTATTGCCCCGGAGAAGATCACGCCTGAATTGTCCCAGCATCTGGGCAATGCGATCACCATTCGCGACAGGTCAGAATTTGCATCCTCGTTGGGCACCCTCAAAGGCAAGCATATTTCGGTTGATCCCGATTATGGCGTCGCCGCGATTGCACAATTGCTGGAGCAAGGCGGGGCCGACGTGTCATTTAACCGCGACCCCACCATCCTGCCCAAGGCGATCAAGAACCCGGTCGAACAACAGGGCCATCGCGATGCTCAGGCGCGCGACGGTGCGGCGGTCACCCGCTTTCTGCATTGGCTCAACCGCGAAGGTCCCTCTGGCACAATTGACGAATTGGCAGCCGCAGCCAAGCTGAAGAGCCTGCGCGAAGAACATGGCGATTTGCGCGATCTCAGCTTTGACACAATTTCTGCTGCCGGTCCGCATGCCGCTCTACCCCATTACCGGGTCGATGATGAAAGCAACATCGCCATCCCCCCCTCCAGCATTTATCTGGTCGATTCGGGCGGGCAATATCTCGACGGCACAACCGATATAACTCGCACGATTTGGATCGGTCCGGGCGAGCCAAGCGCAGAAATGACCGACCGCAATACGCGTGTTTTGAAGGGTCATATTGCGATTGATCAAGCCGTCTTCCCCAAGGGGACCGGGGGCAGCCAATTGGACAGTTTCGCACGCCAATTCCTATGGTCAGCCGGAGTAGATTTCGCGCATGGCACCGGCCATGGCGTGGGCAGCTTTCTGGCCGTCCACGAAGGGCCGCAACGGATCGCCAAAGCCGCTGGCGCGCAAGCCGGAAGCGATCAGGCATTGATACCCGGCATGATCCTCTCGAACGAGCCCGGCTATTACAAGCAGGGCCATTTCGGCATTAGAATCGAAAATCTGGTGTTGACCGAGGCGCGCGAAATTGATGCCGCAGAAGGCGAATATTTCGGCTTTGAAACGCTAACCTTCGTGCCGCTTGATCGGCGCTTAATCGACAAGAGCCTGTTGAGCCGGGAAGAGATCGCATGGGTTGATAGTTACCACGATCAGGTGCGCAGCCTACTCGCCCCGCAACTGCAAGGCAACGATCTGGCATGGCTGGAACAGGAATGCGCACCGTTGTGATGTATGCTTGCCAATAGTAGCTGGCCGAGGGCCTCTTGCTGAGTCCAGTTTGTTCTCCTATTGTTCTTGCTCAGACCGATTCGGAAAGGAAGCAATGCAATGCTTGGATATGTAACACTGGGAACCAATGATCTGCCGCGCGCGGCGCAGTTCTATGATGCGATTGCCAAGCATTTTGGCGTTGGACGGATGATGGAATTCGAAACCTTTATCGCTTGGGGCGATATGGGCGGAGCGCCGGGCATTGCGGCGACTAAGCCATTTGACGAACAACCCGCCAGCGTAGGCAATGGCACTATGGTGGCGCTGCAGGTGGAAACGCCAGAGGCGGTCCAGCAAATCTATGACACGGCATTGGCCCATGGCGGCAGCGACGAAGGCGCACCGGGCGCTCGCGGCGATGATGGTTTCTATGCTGGATATTTCCGCGATCCGGACGGCAATAAGCTGAATGCGTTTTGTATGGTGCAGTCAGAGTGAGTGATCACAAAGCCAAGCGGCTCGCGGATAGCTTTATCCATCTTGGGTTAGGGGCCACATCAGCCCCATTGCCCAAATTTGATGGCCCGCAATGGTATGCCGATTATGCCGCAAAGCATGCGGATGACGGCGCAGAGGGGCGGCTGGTCTCGCATCATTCCTTCAAGGAAGGCTGGGCGACGTGGGAAATGCATCCACATGGCTCTGAAGTGGTCATTTGCACCGAAGGCAGCATAGTTTTGACGCAGGAATTTCCCGATGGCTCTCGCCAAAAGGTCACGCTCGACAAGGGTGAATATGCGATCAACCCACCCGGCGTGTGGCATATTGCCGATGTAGCCAGTCATGCAGAGGCAATCTTCATTACCGCAGGCGAAGGCACGCAAATGCGCGACAGGTCAGCATTTCCGTTGGATGAATGAGCTTGTCGGCCTGATACAATTTGCGACAAATACCCCCTCAACCGACATAATGCTGCGACAGATGGCGGGTAGAACAGGCTTCAAGAGTGGCGGCCCGGTTTCAACTGGAACTCCCCCGGTTTCACAAGGCCCCCAGTCCCCCTCCCTTTGAGGGGCCAACGATCTCGGGTCGCTGCTCTAACCGAAAATTATTTGGAGCCTGAAAAATGAAAAAGTTTACTTTGACCCTTTCCGCCGCTGCGCTGGCTTTGTCCGGCGCGACCATTGCCTATGCCAATCACCACGGTGACAGGGGCGGTGCCGATGCCAATAAAGATGGCGTCGTCAGCCTGAATGAAGCCATGGCCCACAGCGGCACAAAGTTCGCCAAGATGGATGTCGATGGCAATGGCCAAATCGACGCAGAAGACCGCGCCGCGCGCAAAGCCGAACGTTTTGCCAAAATGGATGCCAATGGTGATGGCGAGGTAACGCAAGCCGAAATGCAGGCCTCCCGCGAAGCTCGGCAGGCCAAACGCGAAGCTCGCAAGGCAGAACGCGCTGAAAAGCGCAGCGAACGTAGAGGCGAGCGGATGGGCGAACGCTTCGCCAAGCTGGATACCGACGGCAGTGGCGGTTTGAGCCAAGCCGAAATGGATGCCGCGAAAGATGGCCGCAAAGGCGAACGCGCTGAGGCCCGTGGCAAGAAGCGCGGCGGCGAAATGCGCGGCAAACGTCGCGGCGGTGAACGCGCCATGCGGATGCTGAAGCGCGCCGATACCAATGGCGACAAAGTCGTAACCAAGGCGGAATTTGATGCAGCAGTCGCAGCACGCTTTGCCAAGGTCGATACCGACAATTCCGGCACTATCACCAAGGAAGAGCGCCAGGCAGCCCGCGAAGCTCGCAAGGCAGCGCGTCGCTCAAAAAGCTAAGCACGACGGTTGAGCGCCGAGCATAGCTGCGGCAAGGATGGTATTGATGACCCAAGATACGCCTATATCCTTGCTGCTGGTTGATGACGAAGCAACATTACGAGAGCCCCTGGCCGAGTATCTTACCGGTCAGGGGTTTGCCGTGCGCGAGGCCGAAAGTGCAGCGGCGGCGCGCAGTGTCTTGCTGGAAATGCGGCCTGATCTTGTGCTGCTCGACATCATGATGCCGGGCGAAGACGGCTTGTCGCTGACCCGGCATCTGGTCGAATCGCAAAATTTGCCAGTGATCCTGCTGACCGCCAAAACCGAGGCGACCGACCGCATCGTTGGGTTGGAGATGGGCGCCGACGATTATGTCGTAAAGCCCTTTGAACCGCGCGAATTGGTGGCGCGCATCCGTTCGGTCTTGCGGCGAGCCAGCAAGTCGCAACCGACGATCTCGGACGACAGCGCGGTGTATGCATTCGAGGGTTGGACACTAGACCCGCTCAAGCAAAAGCTGACCGATCCCGAAGGTGTGGCAGTGCCGATCTCAACCGCAGAGTACCGACTGCTCCGCGCATTTCTGGACCATCCGCGCGAAGTTTTGGACCGCGACCGATTGCTCGACATGGTCCAAGGCCGCACAGCACATTTGTTCGACCGCGCGGTGGACAATCAGGTCAGCCGCTTGCGCCGCAAGATTGAGCCCGATCGCAGCGATCCGAAACTGATCTTGACCGTGCGCGGCGGCGGTTATCGCTTTGCAGCAAACGTCCTTCGGCCCGCACGGCAGCCGAGCTAAAGATGGACACAAGCAAACGCCTGCCTTTCGCACAGAGCCTACTGGGGCAAGTGATGCTGGTCGTTGCGATCGGGCTTTTTCTAGGTCAGGCGATCTCGGCCATATTGCTGTATCAGGCTGCTGAGCAACGGCGCGAAACGGCCGTGGTCAATGCCATCGCCTTTCGTCTGGTGGCGATGGAAGAACGCGAAGAGCGGATCGAGCGCCGGATGGAGAGACGGGACGAACTGAGGGGCGATAGAACCAGAAACCGAGGCGGCAATTTACTCGGACCACCGCGCAGAAGTGGTGACTCAGACAATGAGAGAGAGATCAGACGGTTCGGCCTCGAACGCAGCGATGAATTTCAATTACAAACCAATGAGCAGCGCGATGCCGAATTGGAAGAAAGCATCGCCACGGTCCTGGGTGAGCAATTGTTTGAATTTGAACAGATTATCGTGACCAAGCGGCTGGCTGGGCAAGATCGCTTTGTGGTGGAGCGTGCCAAAACACGGCCCCGTCTGCGGCAACCCGGCTGGCAGAAGCGCCAAATTTTTGTGGTCGGGGTTCAATTGCCCGATGCTCAAGGTTGGCGAATAGTGCGATTGCCCGAACCCTTGCGGCCCAGCGCGTTTGCCAGACCGGTCATTATCCAGACATTGATGACATTCTTCATCCTGTTCGGCCTGCTCTATCTTGTCCTGCGCAGGATAACCCGGCCGCTCGCCCATCTAACCACCCGCGTCGATGCCTTTGCGCTCAATCCCGACAAAGCGGTGGCACTGGATCCGAGCGGCCCACGCGACATCCGCCAATTGATGGCCGCCCACAATGCAATGGAAGCGCGCATCGCAGCAATGCTGGACGAGAAAGACGTCATGCTAGGGGCCATTGGCCATGATCTCAAAACGCCGCTGGCCGCATTGCGGGTGCGCATCGAAAGCGTGAGCGATGATAGACAGCGCGCGCGCATGGCCGAAAGCATCGAAGACATCACCAACACTCTGGACGACATTTTGTCGCTGGCGCGGATCGGGCGCACATCTACTGAGCCTGAGCGCGCCAATCTGACCGCCTTGTCCGAGGCTGTGGTGGACGAATTTGACGATCTGGGCGAGCCAGTGGAGCTGGTCGAAGCATCGCGCATCGTCGCCCGCGTCCATGTAACCTGGGTCAAACGAGCCTTGCGCAATTTGATCTCCAACGCCGTGCGTTACGGACAAAACGCTCGCATCTCGCTGACCGAAGAAGGCGGCGATGCAGTGATAGCAATTGAGGACAATGGGCCTGGCATTCCCGATGATCAGATTGCGGCCATGTTGGAACCCTTTGCGCGCGGCGAGGCCTCTCGCAATCGCGCCACTGGCGGAGCAGGCTTGGGGCTGACATTGGCGCGCGCCATCGCCGAACAGCATGGCGGTATGCTCAAATTGTCCAACCTTGAAGTGGGCGGATTGCGCGCAGAATTGCGATTTCCGCTGGCAGGAATTGAGGCATCGGCGTAACCCAATCGCCGTGAAAGGCGAATGACCATTTATGACTGATATTCTCTATGGTTCTGCCCCGTCCCTATTTACCGGAAAGGCGCGCGCCTATCTCGATTGGAAGGGCGTGGATTATCGCGAGATCGCACCCGATCAAAAGGCACGCGATGAACTGATCATGCCCGCCATTGGCCGCATGGTCATACCGGTGATGCAGTTGGGCGATGGCACCATATTGCAAGACACCAGCGTCATCATCGACCATTACGAAGCGCATAGCGTTGGGCCTTCGGTTTATCCGGCCAGCCCTGCCCAGCGCTTTGCCGCATTGCTGCTCGAATGTTTTGGCGACGAATGGCTGGTGATCCCGGCGATGCATTACCGCTGGAACTACAATGAGGAATGGATTTACGGCGAATTTGGCCGCTCGATGGCGCCCGATGCTCCGGCAGATCAGCATATTACCATCGGCAAAGCCATTGGCGAACGGTTTCGCGGTTTCGTGCCGATGCTGGGCATTAACGAGGAAACCATTCCTGCAGTCGAGGCCAGTTATGAGGCATTGCTGGCCGATCTGGATGCGCATTTTCAGGCGCATGATTTCTTGTTCGGCACGCGGCCATCGATTGGCGATTATGGGCTAATTGGCCCGCTATACGCTCACCTCTATCGCGATCCTGCCTCGGGCGAGATCATGAAACGTCTCGCTCCAAATGTCGCCCAATGGGTTGAGCGGATGGTGGAGGTGCACCAGCCGCAATCGGGCGAGTTTTTGCCAGATGACGCGATCCCTGAAACGCTGCTGCCAATCCTGCGCCGAATGATGGACGAGCAATTGCCCAATCTTTTGCGCATCGCTGAATTGACCACGGAATGGGGCACAGCCAGCGCCGAACGCGAATTGCCGCGCGCGGTGGGCATGGCCGAATACACGCTGGGCGATGTGCAATCCGCCAAATTGGCGACCCCGTTCAGCCTATGGATGCTGCAGCGGGCTTTGGATTGCCTCGATGCGATGGACAAAGACGGGCAAGACGCTTGCGCGCAGTTGCTGGAAAGCGTCGGCGGGCAGGCCTTGCTCGACTTCCCGATGCCGTTCAGGCTGGTGTTTGAAGATCACCGGCTTTGGCGCGAGGAAGAGGTTTAGGCCCGTACCGGCTACCGGCCCACTACCGCATCAGCCCACCGATCAGATTGCGAACAAACCGCCCTGCAATCGGGCCAGCAAGATCGGTCGCGATGGAGCCCGCCGCCGATTTGATGCCTGATTTCACCGGATTGGCGCGGCTCTTCTTGCCCAGAACCGCCGCCGCTGCTGCGCCTGCCATGCCGCCAGCTGCAACCTTGGTCCCGCGGCTGAGCGCCTTTTCCCAAATACTCTTGGTCTTGCGAGGGCGCTTGCGCACTTCTTCCTCGCCCTTTTCCTCGACCTCTTTGGCGGTTTCCACCGCATCAACTGCCTTTTGAGCGAGCACTTCTTCTGCGCTTTGGCGGTCTACCCGCCCGTCATATTTGCCCTCAACCGGAGAGATCGATTGCATGATCGCGCGTTCTTTCTTGGTCACCGGGCCAAGGCGGCTGCGTGGCGGCTTGATCAACGTACGTTGCACCACTGAGGGCGCACCATCTTCCATCAAGGTGGAAACCAATGCCTCGCCAACCCGCAGTTCGGTAATCGCCTCTTCCACATCCAGTTCTTCATTGATGCGGAATGTGTCGGCGGCGGCTTTGATCGCTTTTTTGTCGCGCGGGGTGAAGGCACGCAGAGCATGCTGGACCCGATTGCCCAATTGTCCGGCGACTTCTTCGGGAATGTCGATCGGGTTTTGAGTCACGAAAAAGACGCCAACACCCTTGGACCGGATCAGACGCACGACTTGTTCGATCTTGTCTTCCAAAGCTTTGGGCGCGTCATCAAACAGCAGGTGCGCTTCGTCAAAAAAGAACACCAGCTTGGGTTTGTCGGGATCGCCCACTTCGGGCAGAGTTTCGAACAATTCAGCCAGCAACCACAGCAGGAAAGTTGCGTAAAGCTTCGGGCTGCGCATCAATTTATCCGCTGCCAGCACGTTGATATAGCCCTTGCCGGTCTCATCCAGCTGGAGGAAATCGTCGATTTCCAGTGCAGGCTCACCAAAAAAGTGGTTCGCGCCTTGCGATTCGAAACTCAGCAATTGGCGTTGGATCGCGCCCACGCTCTGCTTGCTGACATTGCCATATTGGCCGGACAAATCCTTGGCATTGGCCGCGGCCCAGGCCAGCACCGACTGCAAATCCTCAAAATCGAGCAACAGCAACCCATTGTCATCGGCATGGCGGAAAATGATTTGCAGCACACCTTCTTGCGTGTTGTTCAGATCAAGCAAGCGCGCGAGCAACAGCGGCCCCATTTCCGAAACCGTGGTGCGAATCGGGTGGCCTTGTTCGCCATACAAATCCCAGAAAACCACCGGATTGTCGGAATAGGCATAGTCATCCATGCCCAATTCTTGCGCCCGGCCCTCGAGCTTATCGGCATGTTTAAACGTCGGTGACCCCGGCATAGCAATGCCCGACAGATCGCCTTTCACATCGGCCACAAACACCGGCACGCCATTGGCGGAGAAGCTTTCCGCCATTCCCTGCAAGGTGACGGTTTTACCCGTGCCGGTGGCGCCAGCGATCAAACCGTGACGGTTGGCGCGTGACAAATCGAGATATTGTTTCTCGCCATTGCTGGCCAGACCAAGAAAAAGTTCACTCATTGGTGCAAAGATACTCCGCTTCCCATGGGGTTCAGGTCCCGTGTGGCAAAGGGTGGCATAAGCGGTCAAGTTCTCGACTTGCGCGGTGAAGCGGCTAAGGCAACAATTATGGGTCAAAAATCCCCCTTTATCCTGTTGGACGATGCGCGCGGCCTAAATGCTGAGGCCGATGCGGCACCGGCGCAGTTATTCACGAATCCGAGCCGGATTTTCGTGGCACGACGCGCTGACGAGGTGGAACATGTGTTGGAGCAGGCCGACGCTGCCCGGCGCGAAACCGGGGCAACACTGGCAGGCTATATCGCTTATGAAGCAGGGCTGGCGCTGGAACCGCGCTTGCTTCCTTTGGCACAGAAACGCAGCGGCGCGGATGGCCCGCTGGTGTGGCTGGGACTGTTTCAGGCCGCACAAGAAATCGCAGCTGACGATGTGCCGCAATGGCTGGATAACACTGCCGAGGGCGAGGCCACACTCGGTCCGCTGACGCCGCAGCTTTCCACCGGTGGATACGTCCAAGGCTTTGCCGCATTGCAAGAGGCGATCCGGGATGGCGACATTTATCAGGCTAATCTGACCTATCCCTTGGCCGGGTCCTATCGCGGCGATCCAGTGGCGCTCTATGCCGCGCTGCGCCCTGCCGCACGGGCTGGATATGGCGGGTTGATGTTTGACGGGTCGCATTGGCTGCTCAGCCTGTCGCCAGAACTGTTTTTCTCGCTCAAAGGGTCCGAAGCCAAGGTCAAACCGATGAAGGGCACCCGCCCGCGAAGCGATGATCGGGCCAAGGATGCTGCCCTGAAAGAAGAGCTCGCATCATCAGAAAAAGACAAAGCCGAAAATTTGATGATCGTCGATCTGATGCGCAATGATTTGTCGCGCGTGTCGCAGGCCGGCAGCGTTCAGGTGGAGGCTCCCTTCACCGTGGAAAGCTACCCCACGGTTCACCAGATGGTGTCCAGCGTCCACGCTAAATTGCAACCGGACAAAGGCGCGATTGACCTGATCAAGGCGATATTCCCGTGCGGATCGATCACCGGCGCGCCCAAGATCAGGGCGATGGAGTTGATCGACCGATTGGAGCGCGATGCGCGCGGGCCTTATTGCGGTGCGATTGGCCGGATCGGACCACCCGGAGATGCCGGCCATTCGGATGCTGCCTTTAACGTGGCAATCCGCACCTTGCGGCTGACCCCGATTGAGAACGACCAAGGCAGCGCTGTCCTGGGCGTTGGCTCTGCCATTGTCGCCGATAGCGATGCCATGGCTGAACGGCGCGAATGCGAAGTGAAGGCTGGCTTTGCCCGCGCAGCATCGCCTGAGCGAACAGCGGCGCAATGCGATTTGATCGAGACAATGCGCTTCGATCCAGAGACCGGCATCGACTTGCTTGAGCTGCATCTGGAGCGGATGAAGGCCAGCGCGCGCGAATTGGGCTTTGAATTTGACCGTCATGCGGCGCGCAACCAAATTCAGGCGCTATGCTTTGAATTGGACCATCCGGCGAAGGTCAGATTGCTGGCATCGCGCAAGGGATCCATCGCATTGCAGGCAAGTGATTTGGTCCAACTTTCAGATGAGCTTTCGGATCAGGCTCTGGCCGCGATTGCGCTGCCCATGCCGGTTGATGCGAGCGATTGGCGCTTGCGCCACAAAACGAGCGACCGAGCATTTTATGAAGAAGCGCTGGATGTCGCGCGCAGCCATGATGCAGCCGAGGCGGTGCTGGTGCGCGAGGACGGCTTGGTGACAGAAGGTTGCTTCACCAATATTTTTGTCGAGCGCGATGGCAAATTATTGACGCCGCCTGCTGCGCTGGGCCTGCTGCCTGGAGTTTTGCGCCGGTCCTTAATCGAGGCTGGAAAAGCGCGTGAGGCAGAGTTGACGCTGGACGAACTGAAGGATGGGTTTTTGCTTGGGAATGCAGTGCGCGGATTGGTGAAAGCAGGACTAAAACAATGACCGCCCCCTCGATTGATATCATCTATGAAGACGGCGAAGCGTTGGTGATTAACAAGCCATCTGGCATGCCGGTTGACCGCCCCCGCAGGGGTGGAATGTGCTTAGAAGATCATCTCGATAGCCTTCGCTTTGGTTTCCAGCGATTGCCACTGCCGGTCCATCGACTGGATACCGACACATCGGGATGCCTGCTGCTGGCGCGCAATCCCAAGGCGCACAAACGCTTTGCCCGCAGTTTTGAAGAAAAACTGGTGACCAAGAGCTATATCGCCATTTTGGACGGTGTGCCGGAAAGCGAATCGGGAACAATTGAGCTGGCTCTGTCCAAGATCAGCAGCGAGGCCAAGGGCTGGCGCATGATTGCGGCAAAGAAGGGCAAGCCATCGGTCACCCATTGGGAGCGTATTGCGGTGCTGGATGGGCCCATGGCGACTAAGCGAAGCGTGCTACGTTTCCGCCCTGAAACGGGCCGCACACATCAATTGCGTATCCATGCCTTGGCTGGCCTCGACATTCCGCTGTTGGGCGATCCGATTTATGGATCAGGCAAGGGCGCGCCGCGCACCATGTTGCACGCTGAAAGCCTGCTTATGCCGCGTGCAAACAAGCCACCGATCGTGGCGACTGCGCCCATCCCCGGCGATTTCCGGGCGGCTGGTTATGAGGCCGATTCGTTGCCCGAACCTGTGTTCGATACTGGGCTCGATTCTGGGTTGGATTCTGGGCGGGACACAATGGCCCAATCCGATGAGTGAGGAAGCGTTCGAGGCGCTGGTCGAACAAGCATTGGGCATGGTGGAGGAGAAATTCATCGCCGCCAGCGGTCCCGGCGGCCAAAACGTCAATAAGGTCGCCACTGCGGTGCAATTGCGGCTCGATGTGTTTGCCCTTCGGCTGCAACCCCAAGTCTTTAACCGGCTCAAAACCTTGGCCGGATCAAAAATGACCGCCAGCGGCGAAATTGTGCTGACAGCGCGCAGCCACCGTACGCAAGAGATGAACCGGTCTGACGCGCGCGAGCGCCTCGCTGAAATGCTGCGCGAGGCACAGCGCAGCCCGAAAAAGCGGGCCAAATCGCGCGTAAACCGCATCGGCAAGGCCAAACGGCTCAAATCAAAGAAGGCGCGCGGCGCGGTAAAGGCCAATCGCGGCAAAGTGTCGCGTTCCGATTGGTGATGTCGGATTGGGCAGGCAGGCAGCAAAGTCTTTGTATTAAGACTCCGCTCTTCGCTTGACTTTTCCCCGTGAATCGGCAAATGGGCGCGCCTTGAGTGGCGGTGCGATAAATGCGCCGCCCGTGTTTTTTCGGCCAGTCTCGCTTTGGGGCGGCCCCACCCGATCTTAGGAATACGCCATGGCGAAACCCGCAACCGTCAAGATCAAGCTCGTCTCGACCGCCGACACGGGCTTTTACTATGTGACGAAAAAGAACCCTCGGAACATCACCGAGAAGATGACCTTCCGCAAATATGATCCCGTCGTGCGCAAGCATGTCGAGTTCAAGGAAGCCAAGATCAAGTGATCTTTCCTGAACGTGAGGGGTAACCTCAGGTTCAGTGACAGTTCAACGCTTCGTGTTTAGAGGACGAGGCATGAACATCTTGCGACACATTTTTCGAACGCCCCTGCGCGCCGTTTCTTGCGGCGTGTTAGCCTGTGCAGTGCCGATGGCTGGAATGGCCATCACGGTGCCCCCCGCTGTTGCGGCAGAAGGCGATCTTGAGCGCGCGGCAAAGGCAATCAGAGCGATTGCCACAATGCGGGCCGACTTTACCCAGACCGACCGGCAGGGCCAGACCGCGACCGGTGTGATGACCTTGAAGCGTCCGGGCAAAATCCGGTTCGAGTATGAAAAGAGCATCCCGCTGCTCGTCGTCTCCAACGGTCGGTCGCTCTATTTGGTCGATTATGAGGTCGATCAGGTCCAGCGCTGGCCGATCAAGAACTCGCCTCTTGGTGTGCTGCTTGATCCCGATCGCGATATCAATCGCTATGGCGTTTTGATCCCGACCAACAATCCCGATGTTATCAGCATCGAAGTTCGCGACCCCAAACGCCCCGAATTTGGTCGCATCACCATGATCTTTGTCCGCGATGTAACCGCACCGGGCGGATTGCAGCTGACCAATTGGGTTGCGCTGGATGCGCAGAACAACCGTACGACAGTGCGACTCCGCAATCATCGTTATGGAGTCGCGGTCTCCGAAGGCACTTTTAAGTTCCGCGATCCGCGCCGCACATCTCGTCGCCCAAGGTAAACGGACTGCCCGCGGTTAGTTGTATATTTGCGACAAAAATCGCATTTTGTTCATAAGCGGGAAAGCACTTCAGACCTATTATTTGACTTCAAGCTGATCGAAGGATGGTTGACCCCCTGTTGCCCTCTCTTCAGCTAGGTCGGCTTGAACAAGCGTGACGAACGCTAACGAAGGAACCCTCGTCCCAATTGCCCCCGGGACGAGGGTTTTTTCATGCGAAAGGGCCACACCTCTGGACCCTCAGCCGTCCGCCCCCTATCAGCACGCGCATGGTTTCTGTTGCTACTTGGAATATCAACTCGGTCCGCTTGCGCATGCCGATCGTCGCCCGCTTTCTGCAGGAGGAAGCGCCCGATGTGCTGTGCCTGCAGGAAATCAAATGCCAGGAGCACCAGTTTCCTTATGAGGCATTTGCCGAGCTGGGCTATACCCACACCGCCGTGCATGGGCAAAAGGGTTATCACGGGGTCGCCACCGTCAGCCGCATCCCGCTCAAGGAATTTTCCCGCTATGATTGGCAAGCCAATGGCGAGGCCCGTCATGTCGGAGTGGAATTGCTCGATGCCAAACATGCGAGCGGCAGGCCCATCGTCATCGACAATGTTTACGTTCCCGCTGGCGGCGATGAACCCAATCGCGAAGTGAACCCCAAATTTGGTCAAAAGCTCGATTTTCTTGCCCGGATGACCGATTGGGCCGGCGCAATTGAGAACCCGACCTTGATCGTAGGCGATTTCAACATTGCTCCGCTGGAAAGCGATGTGTGGAACCACAAGCAATTGCTGAGGGTGGTTAGCCACACTCCGGTCGAGGTGGAAACATTGCAGCGTTTCAAGGACGCGCATGGCTGGGTTGATATTGGGCGCGAACATATCCGCGATCCTGAACGCTATTTCAGCTGGTGGAGCTACCGTTCCAAGGATCGCAAGGCTAATGATCGCGGGCGCCGGCTCGACCATATGTGGGCGAGCCCAGAATTGGCCGAACTGGCCACCGGGCACCGTCTGCGCGAAGACGCTCGCGATTGGGAAAAACCATCTGACCACGTGCCACTGATTACGGAATTCACGCTCTGAGCGATGCTGCGCCCTCCCCCTCGCGCCGGATAGCGCAAGCCGTCGATGCTTTGCGGCATGGATGGCCTATTGCGTTTGAGGATGGGCCTGTATTGCTGCCGGTGGAAACCGGGATCGCCCCAGATGCGAGCAGCGATCTGATGCTGATCTCCTCGGCGCGGGCGGCAACGCTCAAACTGATCAACCAACGCGAGGCCGCCGAACCACACGCTCCGGTCATTATTCGCAGCGGAGATCCCTTCAATTTGGCCAATGCCAACCCCATTGCTGACCCGGCGTTGGATTTGGGCAATCCTTTTAAGGGGCCTTTTCGGGCTGAGAAGTGCGATTGGCACGATGCCGCTGTCACTGCGATGCAATTGGCACAGATTGCCGGGATCTTGCCGGCCTTTATGGTCAATCCGGACAATGGAGGAGAGGCTCAGCCAGTAAAAATCAGCGATTTGGCCGAATGGTCCGATCCAAACAATCTGACCATCGCGACGCGCGCGCGCCTACCCGTCAATGCTAGCACCGATGCGCAAATTGTGGCCTTCCGCAGCATCGATGACACCCGTGAACATGTCGCGCTGATCATTGGCGAGCAAAATGGGGACCGTATTCCGCTGGTCCGCCTGCATTCCGAATGCCTGACCGGCGATATTCTGGGCAGTTTGAAATGCGATTGCGGACCTCAGCTGGACGCCGCCATGGCGGCTATGGCGCAAGAGGCAGATCGAGGCGGCTGGGGTGTCCTGCTGTATATGCGGCAAGAAGGGCGCGGGATCGGCTTGATCAACAAATTGCGCGCCTATCGTTTGCAGGATCAGGGGTTTGACACGGTCGAGGCGAATGAACGGCTCGGCCTGCCCGACGAGGCGCGTGATTTCCCACTGGCCGCGCGCATGCTGCACCTGCTTGGGGTGAGTGCGATCAGGTTGATGACCAACAATCCTAAGAAAGTTGCAGTCTTACAAGATGCTGGCCTGACGATCACCGAGCGTGTGCCGCATCAATTGCCGGACAATCCGCACAACAGCCACTATCTCGCCACCAAACGCGATAAGTCGGGGCATCTGCTGTCATGAGCGCGATCGCATTGCGGCCAGAGGCGGACGGCGATGCGGCCACAATCCATGCGCTGACCACGGCCGCGTTCAAGGACATGGAATTTTCCGATGGTGACGAGCCTGAACTGGTTGACAGTCTGCGCCGCGACGGTGATCTGACCCTCTCTCTGGTGGCTGAAGATGCCGAACGTATCGTTGGCCACATCGCCTTTTCGCCAGTGACCATTTCTGACGGATCGCCCGATTGGTATGGCTTGGGACCTGTCTCCGTATGGCCCGAATTGCAAAAGCAAGGCATCGGCGGAGCGTTAATTAGGCGCGGAATTGCCGATCTGCGCGAGCGCGGCGCACGCGGCATAATCCTGCTCGGCAGCCCCATCTATTACAGCCGGTTCGGTTTTGAGCACGACCCAGCACTGACCTATCCCGGACCTCCGGCCGAATATTTCCAGCGGCTGATCCTGACCGGCGAAGCAGCGCAAGGCGAGGTCCGATACGCGCCCGCGTTTGATCCATCATAGGGCCCAAAAAGAGCCAGCAAATTTTTAGGTTGGCGGATCATGTGCGGGACGGCTAACCTATGACATTGTCGCAAAGCCTGCTGACAAATTGCTGCGGACCGGTCGCATTGGATCGCAGCTTCACCAAATTTTTGGAGGGAAGAAGAACATGAAGAAGTTTGTCTATATACTCGCTGGCGCCAGCGCTGCACTGTCTTTGGCAGCTTGCAGCAACAGCGAAGATGCTTCGGCCGACGCAAGCGCCGAATCGGTGGAATCGGTTGCTGAAGAAGCACTCGAAGATGTGACCGAAACACCGGTTGCGGACGAAGACGCCGCGCTCGAAGCTGAAGAGCCAGCTGCCGTTACCCAAGAGACCGCCGAATCAGCGGCAGACAAAGCGGCAGAGATTGCAGCAGCGGTCGAAGCAGCCGAAGCGAGCGCAGAGCAGATTGCCGATTTGGTCGAATAATTCCGCAATATACACGGAGCGCATCAGCGTTCTTGGAATGGCGGGCGGACCTGACGGTTGTATCAACCCGACGGCCGCCCGTTGCTCAATTGGGAGTGTTTTCTTGCCACAGCATAACGCTATGTCCGGCGGCATGGCCAAATATCTGAAAATCACTCTTGTGACCCTTGGTTCAGCATGTCTGTGCGCCTGCGCCAGTGAAGACACTACATTCGGGCCGGATGATGCGAGCCCGGGTGAGACCAGCGCAATAAACGATGCAGCAGAAATGCTGGATATGCCGCGCGATCAATCCCCACCACAATTTGCCCCGCCATATTCTATAGGCGACACAGCGCCTGATCCGGCGCAATGAGGCTTTGACCAACACAAAACAGCATCAATAAGGCGGCCAAACTGCCGCGCGAGAGGACCTTCCACAATGAGCAATCCTGGTATGGACCCGGAGACTTTTGAAATGTTCGCCGAGCAGCTCGACCGCTATGTCAAAGAGCGGTTGATCCCGGCGGAAGCTGATTTGATTGAGAACGATCGTATTCCACCCGAAATCATCCAAGAGATGAAGGACATGGGTCTGTTCGGGATCTCTGTGCCGGAAGAATTTGGCGGTGCTGGCCTCAACACTTCGCAATATGCCCGAGTGGTCAATCTGATGAGCTATGCCGCGCCGGCCTATCGCTCGATATTCTCGATCAATGTCGGCATGTTTGCCAGCGCGCTTAAAAACGGTGCAACCGATGATCAGCGCGCCGAATGGTTTCCGCAATTGGTGGAAGGCAAGATCGCCTGTTTTGGCCTGACCGAGCCGGGTTCAGGCAGCGACAGCGCCGCGATGCAAACCACCGCAACACCGGATCCCGATGGCAATGGCTGGATATTGAACGGTACCAAACGTTATATCACCAATGCTCCGCACGCAGACGTCGCGCTGATTATGGCGCGCACTGACAAAGAAGCCCTGCCCAAAAACGCCCATGTCAGCGCCTTTATCGTGCCGATGGATACGCCCGGAATGTCGACCAGCTCGCCCGACAAAAAGATGGGCCAATCGGGCAGCCATATCTCAGACATTATGCTAGATGATGTGAAAGTGCCCGGCGCTGCTTTGTTGGGCGGCGAGACTGGCAAGGGCTTCCGCTTTGCCATGCAGAGCCTCGACAATGGGCGAATTTCGGTGGGCGCAGCGGCAACCGCCTATGCCCGCCGCGCGCTCGATTCGGCGCTGCAATATGCCAATGAACGCAAGGCGTTTGGCGAACCGATTGCCCGTTTTCAGCTGATCCAGGCCATGCTGGCCGATAGCGAAACCGAGATTTACGCCGCCGAATGCATGATGCGCGATGTCACCGAACGCGCAGATCGTGGCGAGAACATCATTGGCAAAGCCGCCGCGTTCAAAGTCTTTGCTAGCGAAATGTGCGGCCGCGTGGTCGACCGCGTGGTCCAGATATATGGCGGCGCAGGCTATTTGTCGGAATATGATGCCGAGCGGTTCTTCCGCGATGCCCGGATCTATCGCATCTACGAAGGCACCACTCAAATCCTCCAACTCCAAATCGCCAAGCACATGCTGCGCGAATGGGAAGCGGTGAATGGCTGAACCTTTCTAGCTTCCGCCCAACAGGAACTCTAAATGTACAATCTTCTCAACGACCTCTCGATTGTCGAAGTATCCAGTTTTGTCGCCTCGCCCACTGCTGGGCTGTATTGCGCGCAAATGGGCGCCGAGGTTATCCGCGTGGATCACAAGGCCGGCGGTCTGGATTACGATCGCTTCATGCTGACAGAGCAGGGTCGGTCGCTGAGTTGGGAGAATCTGAACCGGGCGAAGAAGTCGCTGGCGCTGGATCTACGCTCTGCCGAAGGGCGCGAACTATGCGTCGAACTGGCCGCCAAGACGGGGCAATGCATCACCAATCTGCCGGAGAAAAGCTTCCTCAGCCACGCAGCGATGAAGGCTGCTCGGACTGAGAAATTGGGTCATGACGATATGATCAGCGTGCGCATTATGGGCTGGCATGATGGCCGCCAAGCGATGGACTTCACCGTCAATGCGGCCTCCGGTTATCCGCTCATGACGGGGCCTGAGGATTGGGACGCTGACACTGCACAGCCGGTCAATCAGATAATGCCAGCATGGGACTTCATCACCGGCGCCTATTGCTCCTTTGCCTTGCTGGCTGCGTTGCGCCACCGCGATGCCAGCGGCGAAGGCAGCGAAATGCGGGTGCCCTTAGGTGATGTTGCCATCGGCACTTTGGCCAATTCCGGAGCTATGGCAGAAATGCTGTATCGCGGTGGTGATCGCCAGCGTCTGGGCAATGCCATCTGGGGGGCATTTGGGCGCGATTTCCGCTCGCGCGATGGCAAACGCTTCATGGTCGCAGCACTGACGGCAAAGCAATGGGACGGGCTGGTCGACGCATTTGATCTGGCAGGTCCCATCGCATCGCTAGAGGCAGAACTGGGCGTCGATTTTGCCAGCGGTGACGAGCCCCGCTTTACCCACCGCCAGCACTTGTTTGCTCTGTTCCAAGATGTGGCAGGCGGGATGGACTATGCCGAACTGGAACGGCGCATGTCGGCCAAGGGCTGCACCTTTGAACGCTATCGCACCGCTTATGAGGCCGCCAAAGACCCGAGTTTGATCGACGACAATCCACTGTTCGGTCCGGCCCCTGCCAACCCCAGCGGCTTTGAATATCCGGCCACGCGGAGCTTCGCCAATATGCCCGAACGCGATGCTGGCAATCCGGCCCCCGCGCCCTTTTTGGGCCAACATTCCGAGGAGATTCTGGCCGAGAAACTGGGCCTTTCATCCGGTGCTATTGGCAAGCTGATCGATGATGGCACAGTGGCCCTATCCGACAAGTCTGAGAAGGACGCATAATGACCAGACGCGCAGCCATTGTTTCGCCGCTCCGCACACCCGTGGGCAAATTTTTGGGCAGCCTGTCCAGCATGAACGCTGGCGATTTGGGCGCAATCATCTTGAAAGAATTGGTCGCGCGCAGCGGGATCGACCCAGCGCGGGTTGACGATGTGGTCTTCAGCCAAGGCTATGGCAATGGCGAAGCACCGTGCATCGGGCACTGGTCATGGTTGGCCGCGGGCCTTCCCATGGAAGTGCCCGGCTATCAGCTCGACCGACGCTGCGGATCGGGCCTTCAAGCCATCGCCAACGCCGCCATGATGGTTGAGACCGGCATGGCCGATGTTGTGGTGGCGGGCGGTTGCGAAAGCATGTCCAATGTCGAACATTACACCACCCAAGGGCGCAGCGGCGCACGGATGGGCGACATCACTCTGCATGATCGGCTGTCGCGCGGCCGAGTGATGAGCCAACCGATCGAACGCTTTGGTGTCATCACTGGCATGATTGAGACCGCCGAAAATCTGGCCAAGGATTATGACATAACGCGCGAGGCGGCAGACGCCTTTGCCGTGCGTAGCCATCAAAATGCAGCGGCTGCATGGGACGCGGGCAAATTTGACGCGCAATTGGTGCCCGTCGAGGTTCCGCAAAGACGCGGCGATCCGGTGACATTCGCCAAGGACGAGGGCTATCGCACCGATGCTTCGATGGAAACATTGGGCAAATTGCGCGCGATTGATGGGCGGCGCGATCCCGAGGCTATCGTGACCGCAGGTAACGCCAGCCAGCAAAATGATGCAGCGGCCGCATGTCTGGTGGTTGCCGAAGACAAGTTGCAAGAATTGGGGCTGGAGCCGATGCTGTGGTTTGGCGGATGGGCAGCGGCTGGGTGTGATCCGGCACGCATGGGAATCGGGCCGGTACCAGCGACTGAGCGCCTGTTCGAACGGCGCGGATACAGCTGGGACGATATTGATCTGGTTGAAGTGAACGAGGCCTTTGCGCCCCAAGTCTTGGCAGTGCTGAAAGGCTGGGGCTGGTCGGAGGATGATTCGCGCCGCGACATACTCAACGTCAATGGATCGGGCATTTCGCTCGGCCATCCTATCGGGGCGACCGGTGGGCGGATCTTGGCCGATATGGCGCATGAAATGCATCGCCGCGGCGCCCGGCTTGGTCTGGAGACAATGTGTATCGGCGGCGGACAAGGCATCGCCGCTGTGTTCGAACGGGCCACATAATGCCCGGAAATACAGCTGGCGGAGGCCAATGGGACGCCTGGTTGGGCCGCGAAATGGTTGCCACGGACCGCTTGGATCAGGCGCTGGCGCGGCGCTGGTCCGCCCTGTTTGACTTACCCCAAGCTGACGATGGAGCCATGCCTCAGGGTATCCATTTCTGCCTCTGCACACCCGATGCAGCCACCGCAGAGCTGGGCATAGATGGCCATCCGGCTCGCGATGACAGCGCGGGCAGCTTCTTCCCTCCGGTTCCGCTGCCGCGCCGGATGTGGGCATCCAGCACAATCGCCTTTCTTTCGCCTATCGCACTTGGTGCTCAGATCACTCGCACCAGCCGGATTGCCTCAATTGCCGAGAAAGAAGGCAGCAGCGGCAAACTCGCCTTTGTCGATGTCGATCATGTCACCATTGCCGATGGGACAGAGGCGCTGCGCGAAACGCAAACGCTGGTCTATCGCGATGCTGTCGCGGCGGATGCTCCGCTATCCCCCCCGCCACAGGGTGACGGCGCGTTCGACCCGGGGGAATGGGATAGGCATGTCGCCCTGACCCCGAGCGAGGTGCTGTTGTTCCGTTTTTCTGCACTGACCTTTAACACCCACCGGATCCACTATGACGCGCCTTATGCCAGCGCCGAAGAGCGTTATCGCGGGCTGGTGGTGCATGGGCCGCTGATGGCCAGCCTAATGCTGCAAATGGCCGCGCGCGAGCTGGGCGAGAACCGCCTGACCAGCTTTGCATTTCGTGCGGTCAGTCCCGCAATTACGGGCGAGACTTTGCATCTGGCCATGCGGCAGGATGGCGACACGATAGAGCTGGGCAGCTTTGCCAGCGACGGCCGCCAATGCGTGAAAGCAAGTGGGAGTATTTAGGGTTTTGGCTGAGCATTTACTTGATTAGAACCACGCCACCCGCGCCCTCCAACCTAATCCAGCGGATAATCCTTGATCGGCTTTAGCACGTCATAGGTTTCCGCTCGTGCCTCATGCCCAAGCTCTGGAAAATCGATCGGAGGCGGATTGACCTGCGTGTCCGGCAGCCGGTCCAGCAAGTCCCGAATCAGGGTTAGCCGGCCGCGTTTCTGATCGTTGAAATCGACCAAAGTCCACGGCGCGTGACCGCTATTGGTGGCAGCCAGCATGCTTTCACGCGCTGCAGTATAATCGTCATATTTGGCGCGAGCGGCCAGATCGATGGGGGAAAGCTTCCAGCGTTTTAGCGGGTCCTCCAGCCGTTCTTTCAGCCGCTCTTCCTGTTGGTCCTGATCGGTCGTCAGCCAATATTTGAACAGCAATATGCCGTCATCGGTCAGCATTTTCTCAAATGTCGGCGCTTGCCCAAGAAACTGGTCAATTTCGGCCTCATCGGCATAGCCCATGACCTTTTCCACCCCGGCGCGATTGTACCAGCTGCGGTCAAACAGGACGATCTCGCCAGCGCTTGGCAGGTGAGCGACATAGCGCTGAAAATACCATTGGGTCTGCTCAGCATCGGTTGGTTTGGCCAAAGCCACCACGCTGCATTGGCGCGGGTTCAACCTTTCACCCACCGCACGGATCGCGCCGCCCTTGCCCGCGGTATCGCGCCCTTCGAACAGCACACAAATCCGCTGCCCGCTCACTCTGGCCCAGCGCGCCATCGCGACCAGCTCTTCCTGCAATGGCTCCAGCAGCTTTCGGTATTCCCTGCCCTTTAACGCGCCCTTTAACTTGCCCAAACTGTCCTCCGCATTTGTAAGTGCCCATCACCAATGGTACGAATTGAAACCAATTATGGCATCTCTAGCACAATCTGACACCGACTTTAGCGCGCTTCCTGAACTTCGGGAGGACATTTTCACTGCGCCGCTGAAAAAGCCTGAACATCTGGGGCCCGATTGGGTCGAGCCGCAACAGGCCGATTACACTGCTGCCGATGACGCGATTTGGGACGAGCTGTTCGCCCGCCAGATGGGTGTTCTGCCTGGACGCGCCGCCAGCGCATTTATGGGCGGTTTGGACAAGTTGGATTTGGCGCGCGGCGGCGTGCCGGACTTTGGTCGCTTGTCAGAAGAATTGAATGCGATGACCGGGTGGAGCGTGATCCCGGTGCCGATGCTGATCCCTGACCGAGTGTTTTTCTGGCATCTGGCCAACCGGCGTTTCCCAGCGGGCAATTTCATCCGCACCCGAGAGACTTTCGATTATATCCAGGAACCCGACGTGTTCCATGATGTGTTCGGCCATGTCCCCATGCTGACCGATCCGGTGTTCGCCGACTATATGCAGGAATATGGCCGCGCTGGCTGGAAAGCGATGCGGTACAACCGGTTAAAGGCGCTGGGCGCGCTCTATTGGTACACGGTTGAATTCGGCCTGATCGAGGAAGCTGATGGGGTTAAGGCCTATGGCGCGGGCATATTGTCCGGCCCAGCCGAGGCTCGCTTTGCTGTCGAAGCGCAAAGCCCCAATCGCATTATGCTCAATGTCGACCGGGTGATGCGCACCGATTACGTCATCAGCGATCTGCAGCCGACCTATTTCGTAATCGAAAGCTTTGACGATCTGTATCGGCAGACGGTGGAGCGCGATTTTGACCGGCTCTATCGCAGCCTTGCCCCGGCCTTCACCTATGCCAATTCGGCAGTGATTGATGTCGACAATGTGATGCATCGCGGGACCCAGGAATATCTTCTGCGCGGTGGGCGCGGATCAGGGGCTGACCCGGTTTAACGCTTTGGCGCCCGCCAACTCTTGCAACAGTCTCAGCTGTTGAGATTGGGCCGGATGAGCAAATTATAAATCGCCAGCAGGACCACTGCCGCTGCGATCCCGGCGATCAAAGCTTGCGCGGCAAGCCCGCCCAAAATCGAGCCATGATTTGCCATAATACCGCCGCCCAGCGCGCCGACTACGCCAACGCCAATGTCCCGCAATATGCCAGATCGCGTTTCGGTGCGTGCCATGATCGAGGCGAGCCATCCCAGCACGCTTCCGGTTAGTAAGAGCAAAATCAAGGCCATGCGGGTCTTTCCATGTGGTTCATTCAATCAACCAGTTGGCGCGCAAAAAAGTTCCGAAGGTCTGGATTCGCGCCTTTTCAAAAGGCCCACAGCAATGCGATGCCCAACGCCACGCGATAGACAACAAAGACCATCATCGATGCCTTTTTGAGGAAATTCATCAGGAACGCCATGGTCAGAAAGGCAGCGATGAAGGTCAGCACTCCAGCAATCAGCGCATCTAAGGCTAGGCTTGCTCCGGCCTCAAATATCTCTGGCACAATCAGCACGCCTGCCCCTGCCACAGCCGGAATGGACAGCAGGAAGGAGAAGCGCGCCGCCTCCACCCGCTTATATCCCAGCATCCGCGCCGCAGTCATCGTGACGCCCGATCGGCTGGTGCCCGGAATGATCGCCAGCGCCTGTGCCAAGCCAACGATCAGGCCATCTTTCCAGCTCATATCCTCGAACGATTTGACTTCTTTGCCCAGCCAGTCCGCCACACCCAACAGCAAACCATAGACAATCAAATTGACCGCGATCAGATCGGTAAAGCGGATCGAAGACATCAAATCATCATCGACAATGGTGATCCCGAACAGATTCTCGGCCAGCCCGTTAAACGCGCCCATCTTAATCGACAGGCCGAAAACGACCGCGGGAATTGTGCCCAGCACGATCCACCAAAACAGCCGCCGCTCGGCGGGAGCGTTGGGATTGCCCGCACCGATGCCGATGCTGGCAAAGCCGCCGCGCGCCAACACCACCACATCCTTGAAGAAATAGACGACGATCGCCAGCAGCGATCCGACATGAACCGCCACATCGATCTGCGGCCCTTGGTCGGGCAGATCGGTCAGATAGGGGATCAGAATGAGGTGACCGGAGGACGATATCGGCAAAAATTCCGATATTCCCTGCACCACCGCAATCAGCAACAGCTGAAGAAATGTCATCAGTCCGCACCATCCCTATCAAGCGCCACGGGCAATAAAACTCCGCCCAAAGTCGCCCGATGCCTGTGCATCGCGACGCGCCAAGTCAAGCGCAGAGCGCGATACACCAGCCTTCAGCGCTGACTTATTCCCAAATCTTGACGCGATCTTCTGGCGCCAGATACATCACATTATCCGGCCCCACATCAAATGCGTCATACCATGCGTCCAGATGGCGCACAGCATTGTTCAAACGGAATTCGGACGGTGGATGAACGGCGGTCAACAGCCGGTTGCGCAAATTTTCCTCGCGTAGCTTGGACCGCCAATTTTGGCCAAATCCGAGGAAGAACCTCTGGTCGCCGGTCAGACCGTCAATCACTGGCGCTTCTTCTCCGTTCAGCGACATGCGATAGGCACGGTATGCCATTTGCAGGCCGACCACATCGCCCAGCGTTTCGCCCATGGACAGATCGCCCTTGAGGCACAATTTGCCATCCTCTCCATCGTCAATCGGGCAATAGGCCTCGATCAGCTTGGCCATTTGCGCAGCACGGTCTTCAAACCCTTCGCGGTCTTCTGCTTGCCACCAATTGCGCAATGCGCCTTGGCTGTCATATTTCGACCCCTGATCATCAAATCCGTGACCAATCTCGTGACCGATTACCGAACCAATAGCGCCGTAATTGACCGCTGGGTCGGCCTCCATATTGAAGAAGGGCGGGTTCAGGAACGCGGCAGGGAATACGATCTGGTTGAAATTGGGCGCGTAATAGGCGTTCACCGTCTGGGGCAGCAGCAGCCATTCGTTCTTATCAACCGGCTCGCCCAATTGTGACAAGGAATCCGCTTGGCTCCATTTGGTCGTGCTGATCGCATTGCCGAGCGGGCTATCGCCGCTGATTTCCAAACCCTCATAGGCTTCGAACTCATCAGGATAGCCAACTTGCACCGACATAGTGCCCAGCTTGGCGCTTGCTTGCTCGACTGTTGCTGGGCTCATCCACTGAACCTCGTCCAAGCTTTTGGCCATCGAGAGTTTCAGATTGGCGACCAGCGCTTCCATCCGGGATTTTGCCTCGGGCGGGAAATAACGCGCGACATACAGTGCGGCGAGTTGCTCGCCCAATTGACTGCCAACAACGCCGATGGAACGCTTCCAGCGGGGCCGCTGTTGTTCCTGACCGTTTAGAACCGTGCCGCTAAAGGCAAAATTGGCCGCGTCCAAATCGCTGTGCAGATAGGGTGAATATCCGGACAGGAATCGCACAGCCATCCAGGCTTTCAGCGTGGCCAGATCGGTGCTGTTGATCAGCTCCATCATCGCAGGCAGTCCGCCGCCGATCATGCCCAATTGTTCTTCGCTCAGACCCAGCTCCTCAACCTCGCCCTCCGTCGGAGGAATCTGCCGAGCGAGGAATTGCGGCTGAGCACCAAACCCACCGGTCTCCAGAACGGATTTGATCGGGAATGTAGGTGACAGTGCCTGCAATTCGTCTGCGCTCAGCGAGTTATAAGTCAATTCGGGGTTGCGCATCACCTGCCGCGCCCACTCCAGCTCTGCGACCTTATACTCAAAGGCGTAAATCGCATCTGCCGCCGCTGCCGGATCGGCATAGCCTGCCTGTTCGAGGAAGAGGCTGAGAAATTTCATATATTCGGCGCGCACTTCCAAATTGCGCTCGGAATCGATCAGATAGTAATCGCGGTCGGGCAGGCCCATCCCGCCAAATCCAACCGTTGGAATGTAGGAATCAGGGTTTTTGCTGTCGACGGTGACACCCACTGAAATGAGAGCGGGATAGCCAGGTGTTTGGAACAGCTCAGCCAGTCGCGCCACATCGGGCGCAGTGAAAATTTCGGTCAGAAACGGGTGAGCGGGCGCCAGACCAGTCGCATCAATCGCGTCGGTATCGTTAAACGCATTATAGGCATCGACAATGCGCCGCTCGGTCGTGCCAGCCGCCGGGTTGTTCTTAACCAAATCGGCGATTAGCACCTCGATATCCTTGGTCGATTTCTCGATTAGGATATGGGCCGCACCAAAGGACGAGCGATCGGCCGGAATCTCGGTCTCGGCAATCCATTTGCCATTCACATAGGCGTTGAAATCATCGCCCGGATCAACCGAGGCGTCGAGCAGATCAAGGCCTACGCCCCATTCGCCATAATCAATAGTCGCGACCGGAGCGGCTTCTTTTGCTGGCGCTGGCGCTGAAGCATCAGCGCTGGTTTCGACATCGGCATCTTGTGCAAGCGCTGGCGAAGTCGCGGTCAGAGCAATGATGCTGGCTCCGAAAATGGCATTCTTGATCATAAATTGCTCCCCTAAATTTCATTCGGCGGCATATTATGCGCCATCTTTATTGGCCGTGAATAGAGTATCGCGAGCCTGCCGCGTTGCAACTGGTCGGTTTCACATGCAACTTTATCGATAAATTGCCGGTAAAGCCGACGAAATTGCACGCACGATCAAGCAGCTTGGCCTACGGTGAACTGCAGCTTGGCAAGCTTGGCATAGAGACCGCCTGCCTCGGACAGCTGAGCATGAGTGCCCTGCTCCACGATCTGGCCGTCTTCCATCACCACTATCCGGTCAGCATTGCGCACCGTCGCCAAACGGTGAGCGATGACCAGAGTGGTACGTTCCTCCATCAATCGATCCAGCGCTTGTTGCACCAATTGCTCGCTTTCCGCGTCAAGCGCGCTGGTCGCTTCGTCGAGCAGCAATATCGGCGCATCTCTCAACACCGCGCGAGCAATCGCCAGCCTTTGTTGCTGGCCGCCTGACAGGCGCGTGCCGCTTTCCCCGAGATAAGTATCGAGACCCTCCGGCAAATCGCGCAAGAAGGCTTCCGCATTGGCGGTGCGAGCGGCGTCCCAAATTTCCTCATCGCTCGCATCCCAGCGGCCATAGCGCAGATTGTCGCGCGCATTGGCGCTGAACAAAACGCCGTCTTGCGGGACAAAGGCGATGCGTTGCCGGATCTCGACCGGATCGGCCTTGGTCAGGGGAATACCGTCAAGCCGGATGGTGCCCGCTTGCGGATCGTAAAACCGTTCAACCAGCTGAAAAATGGTCGACTTACCAGCGCCCGATGGCCCCACGATAGCCACCGTTTCTCCTGGTTGCACCTCGAGCGTGAAATCCTTGATTGCGGCGGTTTCCAGCCGGGTCGGATAGCGGAAAGTGACATTGCGGAAAGACAGGCTGCCGCGCGCTGGCTCGGGCAGTTTTTCAGGGCGCGCGGGCGGCGCAATCTCTGGCTTTGCCTCAAGCAATTCCGCCAAGCGGCTGGCCGCACCTGCACCGCGCAGCAAATCGCCATAGACCTCTGTCAGAGCGCCAAATGCGCCCGCAACCAGTCCTCCGGTGATGACGAAGGCGGCAATGGTTCCACCCGAAATCTCGCCCTGAGACACGCCGATGGCGCCGCGCCACATCAGCAATGTGATCGAGCCAAAAATCAGGAAAATGATGACCGACGTCATCAATGCTCTGATCAGAATACGTCGCTTGGCAATGTGAAAAGTGCGCTCAACTGCTTCGCCAAAGCGTTCCTGCTCGCGGCTTTCTTGGTTGAAGGCTTGGACAATTTTCATGCCCGACAAGACTTCAGAAATCATCGCGCCAACATCGGCCACCCGGTCCTGGCTGGTGCGCGAGACATTGCGCAGCCGCCGTCCGAAAACCGTAATCGGGATCACAATCGCCGGGATCACCAAGGCCAGTCCCAGTGTCATATTTGGCGCAAGGTAAAACAGATAGATCGTGCCGCCAATCGCCATCAGGACATTGCGCAATGCGACCGAGACGGTGGTGCCGACAACCTGCTCGATAATGGCGGTGTCCGACGTCATCCTGCTGGAGATTTCCTTGGGGCTGTTCTCCTCGTAGAAACCCGGAGCCATCCGCAAGAGGTTGGTCTGAACATTGCGGCGCACATCGGCCACGACCCGCTCGCCAATCCAGCTGACGAAGTAAAACCGTAGCGCCGTGCCCAATGCCAAAACGCACACGATCCCCAGCAAAATTCGAAACCAAAGACCGATTTCTGCTGGATCGCCGCCGGCTGCAAAGCCTTCATCAATAATCATCTTGAAACCAGCCGGAATGGCCAGCATCGCCCCAGCTGTGATCAACAGTGCGAACAGCGCCAGAGCAATCTGCGTAGGATAGTTGATCGCCGCGCGGAACACCATTCTCAGCGGGCCCAAGGAGCGCGCTGGCTTTGGTTCATCGCTCGACTTTTTGCGCCGAAACAGCCCGCGTCGAGGCTGCTCATCGACCGGCATGCCTACTTGCCCGTCTACTGGCCCGTCTAATGGCCCGTTTACATGTACCTCGGCTTGAGGTTCGACCTGTTGCTCTGATTTTTCGTCCATTAATGGGTCAAGTAGCGATCATGAGGCCCAATTTCACCTGCAAATCGCCTGCAAACCAGCATTTTGTCCCCATTTCGCAATATTGTGCATTGCACAATAGAGGCAAAAGGGCCATTTCCCCGAGGTAATGCTCCGCGAGCCGCATTGTGACGCCTCGCTGACCAAAGGAAATTGAGTGCTTTATCAAGCTTACGAAATCCAACGCTCTTGGATGAACAGCGCCAGTTCGCTGGCTTCTATCGGCGCACAAATGCTGACCAACCCAGTCAATCCGCTGGGCTACACCCCCTTTGGCCCGACCGCTGCCTCTGCTTTGGAAGTCTTTGCCCACGCGACCGCCGTCTATGGCAAGCCTGCCTTTGGGATCGAGAAAATTGAGCTTGATGGCCAGATCCACCCCGCCATCGAATCCACCGTCATCAATCGCCCATTCGGCGATCTGAAGCGTTTCCGGTTGGATGGCGTTGACGTGATTGATGGCACTCCCACAAATGCGCGGCCCAAGCTGCTGTTGGTTGCCCCGATGAGCGGCCACTATGCCACTTTGCTGCGCGGCACGGTCGAACGGATGTTGGAATCATGCGAGGTCTACATCACCGATTGGGCCGACGCGAAGCTGGTTCCTGTGCATGAAGGTGACTTCAATCTGGACACCTATATCGACTATCTTATCGAATTTCTGGACTATATCGCCAAGCAGGGCGAGGGCGCGCGTCCACATATGATGGCGGTATGCCAGCCATCGGTGCCGGCCTTTGCCGCCACCGCAATCCTCAACGGACACAAATCCCCCGCTGCGCCAGCCACGCTGACCATGATGGGCGGCCCGATTGATACGCGCGAATGCCCCACCTCGGTCAACGATCACGCGATGAAGCGTCCAATCGAATGGTTCCGCAATTCGGTGATCGCATCGGTGCCTAAGCAATATCGCGGTGCAGGACGCAGGGTTTACCCGGGCTTTATGCAGCTTTCTGCCTTCATGAGCATGAATTTGAAAAGCCACATGATGAGCCATTTCGAGATGTTCAAGCATCTCACCTCGGGCGATGATGCCAGCGCTCAGGCGACCAAGGATTTCTACGACGAATACCGCGCAGTGTGCGACATGACGGCAGAATTCTATCTGCAGACCGTAGAAGAAGTGTTCCAGAAACACTCGATCCCCAATGGCACGTTCGAACACAAAGGCGAGATCGTCGACATCAGCGCGATCAAGACCACCGCATTGCTGGCGGTAGAGGGCGAGCGCGACGATATTTCAGGCATTGGCCAAACCAAAGCCGCGTTGACGCTGGCAACCGGCCTGCCCGAGAAAAAGAAGCAATATTACATGGCCGAAGGCGCGGGCCATTACGGCATCTTCAACGGCAGCAAATGGCGCGACAAAGTCGCCCCAACCGTCGAAGGGTTCATCGCCGCGCACAGCTAGAGTTCGCAACCGGCCTCACCTCGGCCCAGGCGCTGAAACGCACCCGCAACTGCGGCCATAACTGCCGCTCCTAATCCCATTCCCCCAGCAGATGTTACAAGTGTTTACTCAAGGTACGCTCGTTCATGTGATAGGCCCAAAAGCTGAACGCAATCCTTGGGGGACTCTCAAATGCAGTTAGGAAATTACAGTTTCAATCAGGAGTTGGCGATGGAAATTGGCGAGAAAGCATTCTTCGCCGTCCTGATCCTTCTCGCGACATGGGTGCTGGCAAAGGCGGCCAAATGGGCTTTCGCCAAGCTGGTCGACACAGTGCCCTTGTTTCAACGCGCGCTTGGTAGCGGCGAAAGCGTCGGCCAATCGCTTGGCAAAATCGTATCACTGCTGATCTGGCTGTTCGGCCTATTGGGTATCTTGCAAGTGCTAGAGCTGGACGGCGTAGCAGCGCCAATTAACGAGCTGCTCAACAACATTATGGGCGTGATCCCCAATCTGGTGGGTGCAGGCCTGCTGCTGTTCATCGGCCTGATGATCGCCGGTATCGTCCGCGATATTGCAACCACTGCAATGCAAGCGGTTGATCTGGACAAATGGGCCAATCGTGGCGGCGTAGACAATGTCACCGGCAACACCACGATCAGCAAGACGCTGGGCACAATCATCTATGTTCTGATCGCCATTCCGGTTTCAATTGGCGCATTGGGAGTGCTCAACATCGCAGCGATATCTGGTCCGGCGAGCGAAATGCTGAGCATGATCCTGAGCGCGATTCCGAACATCATCGTCGCAGCGATCCTGCTAGGCCTTGGCTATTTCATCAGCAAATTTGTGGTCAACACGCTGCAGGAATTGCTCGGCGGCCTCGGCGTTGACCGTTCACTGGAGGCGACTGGCTTGCTTCCAGAGAATGTCAAAGCTTCCTCGGTCATTGCGCGCATCGTTCAAGTCGCGATCATCGTGTTCTTTGCAATTGCTGCGACCCAGCGTTTGGGCTTCCCTGAATTGACCGACATTCTCAACGAGATCCTTGGTCTGGGCGGACGTGTCGTGTTCGGCGCGGTGGTGATTGGCGCAGGCTTCCTGATCGCTAACCTGTTGGCCAAGCTGGTCGGTGGCGCAGAGGGCGGTTCGATGGCCAGCAACATTGTGCGCTGGGCCACGATCATCATCTTCACCTTCATGGGGCTTAGCTACACCGGCGTGGGCGACATGATCACTGAAACAGCCTTCAGCGCGATCGTGATCGGCATGTCTGTTGCGGGCGCTCTGGCGTTTGGCTTGGGTGGCCGCGAATGGGCCGGCAAGAAGCTGGAACAGTGGGACAAGTCTGACGATTAAATTGAGATAGTGTTGGTCGGCTTGATCCAATTTCAAATTGGCGGGCCGGCCTAACGCTCAACTACGACCCGAAGGCTCGAATCCACAAATGTCGAGACCTTTCACTTCATGGGGCGGCCGGTTTCCGGTCGCCCTTTTTTTGTCTTCAATAGGCTTGCGGGAACAGGCTGACGTTCGGGCTGCTAACCCTCCGGTCTGCCTAAAGCCTCCGGCTTAGGCGCTTTGAAGAACAATCGCTTGATCACCCGCCTCGCCCACAGCAACAGCAAGACCACTAGCACCAACAACACCAAGGCTATGCCACCGGCAGCCAATGGATATTCATAGGCGAGGTAAAGCAGGCCGACGGTCGCCACGTCCTCTATGCTGGAAACCGCCACATTGCTGACCGGTTCGGGCGAGGTATTGACCACGGCGCGGGCGCTGGCCTTGCCACCATGGGCCAAGAAACTAGCCCCGCCCCCCAGCAAGAATGCGACCACTTGCATCGCCGGGTCGGACGGATCGACAATCGCCAGCGACAGCATTGCTCCGCCAATTGGGCGCACCAAAGTATGGACCGTGTCCCATGCGCTATCCAGCCACATCACCTTGTCGGCGAAAAACTCGGCCAGCGCGCCCAGCGCGGCAATGCCGATCACCCATGGATTGCCCAGCACCGCTAGGCTGGAAAGATGCTCTGGAATGGGGATTGCATCGAACCGCATCGCAAGGCCGGTCGCAAAGACACAGAGATACAGCCGCCAGCCGCTTAGAAGGCTGACGCTGCCCGCGATTCCGATAATTTCCATAATACCCATCGGAAGAGTGTAGCCGCTTTTTTGTGCTCACCTCAAGCGTGGGCAGATGAGCCCGCACGTTCCGGCGCATCTTTGGTTGGGTCAACCAGTCGCCACAGCCAGCCACACCATCATCGCGACGCGGTGCAAGATCAGAAATCCCCAACCCGCCCAATGCCATTGCCGTTTGTCAGTTAGCATTAGCAAAAGCAGTGTCAGCACCGGCACACCAAGCACAATGAGCGCAAAGAACGCGACTTCCGAAATTGGAGTCCCGGCGAAATTGTAGAACGTACCGAACATGCTGATGAATGGCGCGATTGCCATGACACCCAGAATCAATTTGCGGTTTGCGATGTAATAATCTTCGACTGAGTTCCACCTCTCTTTGTGTTCGGGATACAGCAACCGGCTCACGAAGATATATGGCATCACAGACATCAGAAGCGCGGCGATGGACACTATGTCAAACCGGTAATCTTCGCGTCCAATGTAAAAAAGACCATAGGAGAAGATGGCCGAGGCTGAGAGATAGACACTGACCGCCCAAGGAATAAACCCGATTCGTAGGTCGTGGCGCGCGCGCACTGCATCGGCCATATTGTTCGCGACATTGGCGAGCACCAAGCCGAACAAAATCGCAACAAAGCTCATTACGAATTCAATATCAGTCATGCTTCGGCTTCCTTACGGGCCGATTCCTTCTGCGCCCCTTATCGATACAAGCTAGCGGGTGAGCCGGATAAAGAAAAGGCGGCGCAGGATTGCTCCCACACCGCCTAAATTCTTGTTTTGGTGCCGGAGCCAGCCCACGCCCTCCACCCGGATTATCACTCCGGAGTACGATCCGGGTGGAAGGGTGGAGGGCGCGGGCGGCTAGGCCCACAGCGTCAAAAGGCTGATCAAAAGACTTCGAACAATCCGGCTGCGCCCATGCCGCCGCCGACACACATGGTGACGACGACATATTTCGCGCCGCGACGCTTGCCTTCGATCAATGCGTGGCCGGTGCAGCGCGCGCCGGTCATGCCGTATGGGTGGCCGATAGAGATCGAACCGCCATTGACGTTGAGGATGTCGTTATCGATGCCCAGCTTGTCGCGGCAGTAAAGCACTTGCACAGCGAAGGCTTCGTTCAATTCCCACAGGCCGATATCGTCCATGGTCAGACCGGTTTGCTTGAGCAATTTAGGGATCGCAAAGACGGGACCAATGCCCATTTCGTCAGGCTCGGTTCCGGCAACTGCCATACCAACATAGCGGCCCAGCGGCTGGAGACCCTTTTGCTCGGCCAGCTTGGCTTCCATCAGCACCGATGCCGATGAACCATCGGACAGTTGCGAGGCGTTACCCGCAGTGATGCAATTGCCCGGGCCCATAACCGGCTGAAGGCCTTGCAGACCTTCCAAAGTAGTGGTCGGACGGTTGCCTTCATCCTTGGTGATGGTGGTTTCAACTTCGCTGACCTCGCCCGTGGCCTTGTCCTTCACCATCATGGTGGTGGTAACCGGCACGATCTCGTCGTCGAACTTGCCAGCTTCTTGGCCAGCGGCAGTGCGCATTTGCGATTGCAGCGCATATTCGTCTTGAGCATCGCGGCTGATGTCGTAACGCTTGGCCACGGTTTCTGCGGTTTGCAGCATCGGCATATAAACATTGCCATGCATCGCGAGGAGCGACTTATCCATGGCGACCCGCATTTCCGGCGTCTGGACCATCGAAATCGAATCCTGACCGCCGCCGACGACAACATCCATATTGTCGACAATGATCTGCTTGGCCGCGGTCGCAATGCCCATCAGGCCCGAAGAACACTGACGATCAATTGTTTGTGCACTGACCGTTACTGGCGCGCCGCCGCGCAGAGCGACTTGGCGGCCAATATTGCCAGCCTGAGTGCCCTGGGTAAGGACTGCGCCCCAAACCACATCGTCGACTTCGCCGCCTTCGATGCCGGCCCGCTCAACAGCAGCCTTGTAAGAATGGGCGCCCAAGGTTGCGCCTGGGGTGGCATTAAAGCCGCCCTTATAGGCGCGGCCAATGGGGGTACGAGCGGTGGAGACGATCACTGCATCACGTGACATGGGGTTTTCCTTTTCAAAACAGTAGAATGCGGCCCCAATCAACGGGGCTGCGTGTTAGCCTACTTGGGCAAATTGCTAATCGGTCAGATCAGGCTCAAACGAAGAATTGCGTGATCCATTCGCACATCAGCGCAGGCTTTTCTTCGCCTTCGATTTCGATCGTGATCTCGGCAGTCTGCTGCCACTGACCTGGACGTTTCTCAATCATTTCAGCCAGCTTCCAATGGCCGCGAATGCGCTTGCCCACGCGGACTGGCGCGATAAAGCGGGTTTTGTTGCCGCCATAGTTCACGCCCATTTTAACATTATCGATCTTTGGCATGTCGCTGTTGGCAGAGAGATATGGGATCATCGACAGCGTCATAAAGCCGTGAACAATTGTACCGCCAAATGGGGTCATCTTGGCAGCAGCTTCATCGATATGGATGAACTGATGATCGCCCGTCGCATCCGCGAACATGTTCACTTTTTCCTGAGTCATTTCGACCCATTCGCTAGTGCCGATATTCTCGCCGACCTTTGCGGCCAATTCTTGCGGGGTCATGAGCCTCTCCTTATTCGGTTGATTGACCCCCTTCATGAAGGAATTACGGAGTAAGCGCAATGAGGTTTCCGTAAACGTCAAGCTGCCGCTACGGCATCGCCGCTGCACCTATAGCGTCCAGACGCGAATCATCCGCGAATGGCACCGCCAAAGCGCCGTCAAAGCGTCGTTATCGGCTCGTTTACCCTGTGTTGCTAATCTTGCGGCCAGTATTTGAGCATGAGAACCGGCCAACGGGCTGTTTCGCGAAGGGCGCGACATTTATGAGCGACAGTAATGAGGGGGCAGCGGGCCACGCATCGCGCGGCAAAACCCCCATCAGCCAGCATCCCGCATTTGTGATCATCGTATCGGTGTGGGCTGCTGCATTGCTTGGCCTACCCATGCTGGTGATGCCTGCGACATTGGCTCAGGGATTTGCTGAAAATCTTGGCCTAGGCGCCGTAGCCCAAACCTTGATTGCTGCGATTGCCGCCATTGTGGGGACCACAGGTGGGTATGGCGTGGCGCGAGCGGTTAAGAGCCGCCAATCGCAAACTTTCCTCAGCGACCTGCAAGACAGCCCGCAAATTGAAGAAGTGTTGGAAATCGAGCCAGAAGTGGAGGCGGAGGTTGAGACCGAAGCCAAGCCCGAAGTTGAGGCAAAACCGCAGGACGGGGCTGAGCAGGAATCACAAGCAGCGCATTATACAATTACCATGCCCACCCAATTCGTACCGTGGCCTGACGATCTGCCGCAACCCGAAGTCGAAATTCTGGTGGCGCCGCCGCGCAAGATTGGGCGCAAGGTTGAACCTAAGGTCGAGCCTGAAATTGAGCACGCTGCTGAATCCCAACCCGTTGATGAGACACCAGCCGAGGCACCTGTTGAAACACAATTTGAGGCGCAGGCTGACCCCGGAGGCGAGCTGGCCCCCTCGCAGCCTGTTGCGGAACAGGAAACCCCCTCCCTCCAGCCACATCGCCAACCACAGCGCCAGCCAATAGGTAAAGCGGTGCAGAAATTGCGCGGCGAGGCGGTCGGCGATCTCAATATGATGCAATTGCTCGAACGGTTTGCCATTGCGATGGCAGATCACCGCGAGCATGCGGTTACTGTGCAAGCCGACCAAAATCACGCTCCCCAGAAACAGGCTACAGTGGCGTCGCTCAGCCAAGCACTCGATGCGCTGGATGATCCCCTTGGAGACCACGAGCCGGGCCATTTGCGTACCGGGGTTTCGGTGCGAACGCGGGCAATCGAGACAGAGAGTGCCTTGCAGGAAGCGTTGATCAAGCTCGCCCGGTTGAGCGGGGCCGCCTGATCTATTCGGCCTGATCTTACCGGCTGAACCGTCAGCCTTGGCCCGCTGTTACCATACCGCAGGCATACGTATTTTCGCAAAGTCAGAGCCATCTTCGCCCCCTTAGAAGCACAAATTCATGCAACTTTCTGTGCTGTTCGCAGTTGCAAAAATCATTTCCTGTCGCCATGAGGGCTTTCTGCAATGTGATTACTGCGCTTAGCGGCAGATTCGGTTGCGCACCCTTGCCGACTGGCCTCACGCGGCGTCGCACAGACGGCATCTGACAGAAATGGATTTTTGAATGGGATACCCAGCGCCCCAGGGCTTGTATGACTCGCAAAACGAACATGACGCCTGCGGCGTTGGTTTTGTCGCGCATATTAAAGGTAACGCTTCGCACGCAATCGTCGGGCAAGCGCTGGAGATTTTGAAAAATATCGACCACCGTGGTGCGGTTGGTGCCGATCCGCTGCTGGGGGATGGCGCGGGGATTCTGCTGCAAATTCCGGACCTTTTGTTGCGCAAATGGGCCGAGACACAGGGCAAGCAATTGCCGCCGCAGGGCGAATATGGTGTGGCCATGTGCTTCATGCCTCAGGACGAAACCGCGCGCTCCTATGTCACCGAACAGTTCGAGAAATTCACCGCCAAAGAAGGCCAAAAACTGATCGGTTGGCGCGATGTCCCGGTCACTTTGGACGGGTTGGGCAAAGCGGTTATCGATTCGATGCCAGTGATCCAGCAAGCGATCATCGCACGCGGGGACAATTGCGCCGATCAAGACGCCTTCGAGCGCAAGCTGATCGTGATTCGCAAGCAGACGCTCAACCCGCTCAAACAGCAGGCTCAGAATTTGGAACTGCCCGGCGTTGCAGACACTTATATGCCCAGCTTCTCGTCCCGCACAATTGTGTACAAGGGCCTGTTGCTGGCGGATCAAGTTGGCTCTTTCTATGACGATTTGCGCGATCCCGATTGCGAATCCGCATTGGGGCTGGTTCACCAACGGTTTTCGACCAACACTTTCCCTAGCTGGAAGCTCGCCCATCCGTTCCGGTTGGTGGCGCATAATGGCGAGATCAATACGGTTCGCGGCAATGTGAACTGGATGAACGCCCGCCGCCGGACGATGGAGTCCAAGCTGCTGGGGCCGGATTTGGACAAAATGTGGCCGGTGATCCCGCATGGTCAGTCAGACACGGCATGTCTTGATAACGCGTTGGAACTGCTACTGGCAGGCGGGTACAGCCTCGCCCATGCAATGATGATGATGGTGCCCGAAGCATGGGCCAAAAACGAACAGATGGACCCGGCGCGCCGGTCTTTTTACGAATATCACGCTGCCTTGATGGAGCCGTGGGATGGCCCAGCCGCCGTTGCCTTTACCGATGGCCGTCAAATTGGCGCGACATTGGACCGCAACGGTCTGCGCCCGGCGCGTTACTGCGTGACCAAGGATGACCTTGTGTGCCTATCATCGGAAAGCGGCGTTCTGCCCTTTGCCGAAGAAGACATTACCCGCAAATGGCGCTTGCAACCCGGCAAGATGCTGCTGATTGATTTGGAGCAAGGCCGGATCATCGAAGACGAAGAGCTGAAGGCTGACCTCGCCAATGCAGAGCCTTATGACGAATGGCTTGAACAGGCGCAGTACAAGCTTGAAGATCTGGCAGTGGTTGAGCCAGAATTCGCTGAATTGCCGCAGGACGAAAATCAGGACACACCAACATTGCTGCAAGCGCAGCAGGCCTTTGGCTACACCCAAGAAGACATTAGCCGTTTCTTGGAGCCGATGGCCGTTAAGGGCGACGATCCGATTGGCTCAATGGGCACCGATACGCCGATTGCCGTCCTGTCGCACCGATCGCGCCTGCTGTATGATTATTTCAAGCAGAACTTCGCCCAAGTAACCAATCCGCCGATTGATCCAATCCGCGAAGAATTGGTGATGAGCCTGCTGTCGATTATCGGCCCGCGCCCCAATTTGCTGGGCCATGATGGCGGCACGCATAAACGGCTTGAGGTAAACCAGCCGATATTGACCAATGAAGATCTGGCCAAAATCCGTTCGGTCGAGGTCGCGCTGGATGGCGCCTTCCGGACCGAGACTATCGACATGACTTGGGACGCCAGTGCAGGCGTCGAAGGTGTTGAGCTGGCGATCAGAGAAATGTGCTGGGCGGCAACAGAGGCCGTGCTGCAGGATCGCAATATCCTGATCCTGTCCGACCGCGCACAAGGCCCGGACCGAGTGCCATTCCCAGCTTTGCTCGCCACCGCTGCGGTGCATCATCATCTGACACGTCAGGGCCTGCGCATGCAAACCGGGCTGGTGGTGGAAACCGGCGAAGCGCGCGAAGTGCACCATTATTGCGTGTTGGCGGGTTATGGCGCGGAAGCGATCAACCCTTATTTGGCGTTCGAAACGCTGGAGCAATTGCGCGCCAACAAGCACGCCGATCTGACCCCTGAGCAGGTCGAGCAAAACTATATCAAGGCGATCGGCAAGGGTATCCGCAAGGTCATGTCCAAGATGGGCATTTCGACCTATCAATCCTATTGCGGGGCGCAAATCTTTGACGCGGTTGGCCTGTCCAGCGCCTTCATCGAAAGCTATTTCACTGGCACCGCCACCACCATCGAGGGCATCGGTCTGGGCGAAGTGGCCGAGGAAACCATTCGCCGCCACTCGGCCGCTTATGGTGACAATCCGATCTACAAGAATATGCTCGATGTGGGCGGTATCTACCAATACCGGCTGCGCGGCGAAGAGCATGCTTGGACCCCGGAAAATGTCGCCCATCTGCAGCATGCAGTGCGCGGCAATGACCCCAAGAATTACGAAGAATTCGCTAAGTCGGTCAATCAACAGTCCGAACGGCTGCTGTCGATCCGCGGCTTGATGGAGTTCAAAACCCCTGACGATCCGATTTCTTTGGACGAGGTTGAGCCAGCGGTCGATATCGTCAAACGGTTCAGCACCGGCGCAATGAGCTTTGGCTCGATCAGCCACGAGGCGCATTCGACATTGGCCATCGCGATGAACCGCATTGGTGGCCGTTCCAACACCGGCGAAGGGGGCGAGGAACCGGCCCGCTTTACCGCGTTGGAGAATGGCGATTCCATGCGCAGCCGGATCAAGCAAGTTGCCAGCGGGCGCTTTGGTGTGACGACCGAATATCTCGCCAATTCTGATGATATCCAGATCAAGATGGCGCAAGGCGCAAAGCCGGGCGAAGGCGGCCAATTGCCCGGCCACAAGGTAGACAAGCGCATTGGCGCAGTTCGCCACTCGACCCCGGGCGTTGGCCTGATTTCACCTCCACCACACCACGATATTTACTCGATCGAGGATTTGGCTCAGCTGATCCATGATCTGAAAAATGTGCAGCCTTCCGCGCGTATTTCGGTCAAGCTGGTATCCGAAGTGGGCGTTGGCACAGTGGCTGCGGGCGTATCAAAAGCGCGCGCCGATCACGTCACCATTTCTGGTTATGATGGGGGCACAGGTGCATCACCGCTGACCAGCCTGACCCATGCCGGATCCCCTTGGGAAATCGGTCTTGCAGAGACACAGCAAACGCTGCTGCTCAATGATTTGCGTAGCCGCATTGCGGTGCAGGTTGATGGCGGTTTGCGCACCGGACGCGATGTCGCCATTGGCGCCTTGCTAGGCGCGGACGAGTTCGGCTTTGCCACCGCCCCGCTGATAGCGGCTGGCTGTATCATGATGCGCAAATGCCATCTCAACACCTGCCCTGTTGGTGTCGCGACGCAAGACCCTGTGCTGCGCAAGCGCTTCACTGGAATGCCCGAGCATGTAATCAATTACTTCTTCTTCGTGGCCGAAGAATTGCGCCAGATCATGGCGGAAATGGGCTTCCGCACGGTTGAGGAAATGATCGGACGGGTTGATCGCTTGGACATGCGCCGCGTGCATCGCCATTGGAAGGCCGACGGGGTTGATCTGTCGCGCCTACTGCACAATGTCGAGATTGATGAGGACAAGTCGTTGTTCCAAACCGAAACGCAGGATCATGGGTTGGGCGCAGCGTTGGACAATGATCTGATCGCTGCAAGCAAGCCCGCCCTGATCGAGGGCGAGCCGGTTCAGATCGACAGCCCAATCCGCAACGTCAATCGCACCGTCGGCACTATGCTGTCTGGCGAGATTGCCAAGGCCTATGGCCATGCTGGTCTGAAACCGGAAACCATCCGCATCAATCTGACCGGGGTTGCCGGGCAAAGCTTTGGCGCATGGCTCGCCCATGGCGTCACTCTCGACCTGACCGGCGATGCCAATGATTATGTCGGCAAGGGCATGTCGGGCGGACGCATCATCGTGAAACAGCCGGACGGCGTGTCGCGCGACCCGAGCCAGAACATCATTGTCGGCAACACCGTTCTGTACGGCGCGATTGCGGGCGAGGCCTATTTCAATGGCGTTGCGGGCGAGCGCTTCGCGGTGCGCAATTCCGGCGCGATTGCCGTGGTAGAAGGCGCTGGCGATCACGCCTGCGAATATATGACCGGCGGCGTTGTGGTTGTGCTGGGCGAGACTGGTCGCAACTTTGCCGCGGGCATGTCGGGCGGCATCGCCTATGTCTATGATCCCGATGGCAAGTTCGACTCTCTGGTCAATCCAGCCCAGGTTGATCTGCTGCCGATTTCTGCGCAGGCCGATGACGATGAGGGAACCGGCAGGCCGCACCAGCGACCCAGCTCGGTCAATGATTTCGGCATGGGCGACATGCTGCGCCATGATGCAGAGCGGCTGAAAATCCTGTTGGAACGGCACAAATTGCACACTGGCAGCGCGAAAGCGGCACAATTGCTCGACAATTGGGACGAGGCGCTAGCCTCGTTCGTCAAAGTCATGCCGACCGATTACGCCCGCGCGCTGACCGCGCTGGAAGCAGAACGCAATGAAGCCGCATCAGTGGCGGCGGAGTAAAGGTAAGGCCATGCCTCCAAGGTTTGATACACACGAGATCGGTCATGCGAGTTCGAGGACAAGACGCCAACGGCAGGCTGGGCTGGCTTGCCCAGACAAGGTTGGCAACGCAGATCATCGGGCTCGCATGACTGACCTTATGGCGTGCCAGAACGCTCCCACTTCATCGTTGCTCATCATTCACGATGAATTCTCATCGCTCAATCTTCGCGCCTTGATCTGCGAGCCTTCTGGCTCCGTCTCGCGCGCATCAAACCTTGGAGGCATGGCCTAATGGGTAAAGACACCGGATTTCTCGAATTGGATCGTCGCGAGCGCGATTATCTCGATCCCAAGGAACGGCTCGGCAATTACCGCGAATTCGTGGTCCAGCCCGATGACGAAACGCTGAAAAACCAGGCGTCGCGCTGCATGGATTGCGGCATTCCTTATTGTCACAATGGTTGTCCGGTGAACAACATCATCCCGGACTGGAACCATCTGGTCTATGAAGGCGATTGGAAGAACGCGCTCGACGTGCTGCATTCGACCAACAATTTCCCCGAATTTACTGGTCGCATCTGCCCCGCCCCATGCGAGGCAAGCTGCACGCTCAACATTATTGATCAACCCGTCACTATTAAATCCATCGAATGCGCGATTGTTGATCGCGGGTGGAAAGAGGGCTGGATTACACCCCAAGTGCCCGCAAAAAAGACCGGTAAGTCGGTCGCCGTGGTTGGTTCTGGCCCGGCTGGCATGGCCTGCGCCCAGCAATTGGCGCGCGCTGGACACAGCGTCACTCTGTTTGAAAAGAGCGACCGGATCGGCGGCCTGCTGCGTTATGGCATTCCCGATTTCAAAATGGAGAAATCGCTGATCAACCGCCGCGCTGTCCAAATGGAGGCCGAGGGAGTTGAGCTGAAAACTTCCAAGGAAGTGGGCGTGGATGTGTCCTTCCAGAGCTTGGAAGAAAACTTCGATGCAGTGGTCCTCTCGGGCGGCGCAGAAGATGCCCGTGCGCTGGCCATTCCCGGTGCCGAGATGACCGGCGTGCGTCTGGCGATGGAATTCCTGACCCAGCAGAACAAGCGCAATGCAGGCGATGATGAAGTGCGCGCCGCACCACGCGGATCGCTGACCGCGACGGGCAAGAATGTGGTCGTGATCGGCGGCGGTGACACCGGCTCTGACTGTGTTGGAACCTCCAACCGTCAAGGCGCGACCAGCGTCACCCAGCTGGAAATCATGCCGCAGCCTCCTGAAAAAGAGGACAAGGCGATGACTTGGCCCGATTGGCCACTGAAAATGCGCACGTCGTCCAGCCATGAAGAAGGCGTGGCGCGCGATTGGGCGGTGCTTGCCAAGCGCGTGGTGGGCGATGGCGAAACAGTGACCGGGCTGGAATGTGTGCGGGTCGAATGGAAGGACGGCCAGATGCAGGAAGTGGAAGGTAGCGAGTTCACGCTCGAGGCTGATCTGATCCTGCTGGCGATGGGCTTTGTTGGCCCCAAAAAGGTCGGCCTGCTGGATCAGGCAGGCGTTGAGCTGACCGATCGCGGCAATGTGGCCGCCGATACCCAGCGTTATGCGACCAGCCGGGACAAGGTCTTTGCCTGCGGTGATATGCGGCGCGGCCAGTCGCTGGTGGTGTGGGCCATCCGCGAGGGGCGGCAATGCGCTCGCAGCGTGGACGAGGCCCTTATGGGCACAAGCGAACTACCGCGGTAGAATCTGGCAGTATTGTGATCGGTTTTGCCGAAAGCGCTTAAGCCGGTTGAGTAACCACCTCGCATATCGCAAGGTGTCCTCGCGATATTCTTGCGATGGGGTGCTCAATGCTACGTTCTTCAATTCTAGCGATATCACTGGCGTGTATTGCCGCGCCATTTGCCGCGCTAGTCGCAACTCCGGCAGCCGCCCAAAATGACGCTCAAGGCGAACCGAGGCTGTTCTCTGCCGAAGACGTCTTCGAGCTAGAATGGGCCGACCAACCGCAAATATCGCCGGATGGCAAGCAGGCGCTTTACCTCCGCCGCTTCAATGACATTATGGTCGACCGGACACGGTCGCATATCTGGCTGGTCAATCTGGATGGCTCTCTACACGAGCCCTTGCTCGCCGACCAAGGCTCCTATCGCTCGCCGCGCTGGGCACCCGACGGGACCCGCATCGCCTATATGCGGACGACAGAGGGGCGCACCGGTCTTTATGTGCATTATCTGAAGTCTGGCAGAAGCGCGCTTCTCGGCACATTCGAAGAATCGCCGAGAAATCTAACTTGGTCGCCCGACAGCCGGATGTTGGGCTTTTCGATGGCTGTCTCAGCTAAAAGTGACAGGCTAGTCAGCAAGCCAAGCAAGCCGGACAGCGCCCAATGGGCTAAGCCGCCGATTGTAATTGATCGAGCGCGCTATCGCACCAATAGCGCGGGTTTTCTCGACCTTGCCTATGACCATATTTTCGTCATCCCGGCCGAAGGCGGGACGCAGCGGCAGCTGACGTCGGGCGACTTCCATCACAACGGTTCTTTGTCGTTCACACCCGATAGCGAGGAAATCCTCTTTTCGGCCAATCGCAATGAAGATTGGGAGCTTCAATCGAGAGAGGCCGATATCTTCTCCGTCAATGTTGCAAGCGGCACGCTGACGCAATTGACCGATCGCCCGGGGACGGAAACGAGCCCCAAAGTCTCGCCCGATGGGCGGCATATTGCCTATCTTGCAACCAGCAACGATCGCGAGCCATTTCTTCCCACCAATGTCCATTTGATGGACCGCAATGGCGGAGCAATTCGCAATCTGACCGACGGGCTTGATCGCCGCGCGGGCAACCTGCAATGGCTGACAAATCGCGAACTATCCTACACGTTCCAGAACCGGGGCGAGAACAATATTGGCGTCGCCAATCTAAACGGCGGTCGCCGGGTTCAGATCGAAGGTATCGGCGGTACCACCGTCGGCAGGCCGTATGTGAGCGGCACTTACGATGCGGCGCGCGGCGCATTGGTCTATACCAAAGGGAATGCGCAGCGACCCGCCGACCTCTATTCCTATCAGAACGGCCGCACACAGCGGTTGACCTCGCTCAATGAAGACCTGCTCGCCCACCGGGATTTGGGCGAAGTCCGCTCTTTCACCTTCGCTTCCTCGCTCGACGGGCTGGAGGTGCAAGGTTGGATGATTACCCCTCCCGGCTATGAGGAAGGCAAGACCTATCCCCTGATCATCGAAATCCATGGCGGCCCCCATTCCGCCTATGGCCCGCATTTCTCCGCAGAGCTTCAGCGGATGGCGGCTGCTGGCTATGTTATCATCTACGACAACCACCGCGGGTCGATCGGTTACGGCACCCAATTCGCCAATTTGCTCAAGTATAAATATTCCAGCCCGGATGACTTTGCCGATCACATGTCGGCGGTGGATTGGGCCATCACCAGTGGCTTTGCAGACGAGGGGAATTTGTTCATTGCGGGCGGTTCTGCTGGCGGCATTGCCACTGCCTATGCGGTTGGCCTGACCGACCGTTTCAATGCGGCAATGGCAGCAAAGCCGGTCATCAATTGGGTCTCAAAAGTGCTTACTGCCGACAGCTATATCGGCCAGATTGCCAACCAGTTTCCCGGCCCACCTTGGGAGCATCTCGACCATTATTGGGAGCGATCGCCGCTATCGCTGGTTGGCAATGTTACAACGCCGACCATGCTGATCACCGGCGAGGTTGATTATCGCACGCCCATTTCCGAGACCGAGCAATTCTATCAAGCCCTGCAATTGCGCCGCGTGCCCAGCGTCATGGTCAGGATCCCGGGTTCCAACCATGGCATCGCTGGCCGGCCATCGCGCCTCAATGCAAAGACTGATTATACGCTGGCATGGTTCGAGAAATATCGGACGGACACCGAAGCCACAGAACAGGCAAACGAGGCGGAGTAAGCCTCACCAGTTCGACAAATCCAGTCTATACAGCCAACTCAAAATTGAGTGGGTTCAATAGGAGAAAAGGCACATGAAGCAGCTCATCTACCACTCAAGGCCGTTCGGTTTTGACAATGCGATGCTCGCCGGCATCTTGCTTCAGGCGCGCCGCAATAATAAGCGCGACGACATCACCGGCGCGCTCATTTGTCGACATGATCTGTACATCCAGCTTATCGAGGGGCCTGAAACTCAGATTGATGAGCTTTATGCCCGGATTGCGAGCGATGATCGGCATTGCGATATCCGGTTGGTGCACACGGGAGAGGTCGACGAACGCATATTTCCTGACTGGGCAATGCTCGACGATAGTATGCCAACCTTAACTTGGTCACCTGCCGAGGTGGTAGGCGGTGCCATTGAGAAGGCATCGCCTGCCGAACTGCTAGCGATCTTCAATAAAGTTTCCGTCAATGTCCGAACTTGAGTTGTGACGTAAAGCAGAGACCTGAGTGCATTTGACGAGAAGTCGAGGTGGTTAAGGCCGAACCACCAGATTCCCGATATGCGCGCCGTTGAACAGCATGAACAAGGCGTCGGGAAAGCCATCGATTCCTTCGACCACATGTTCGGGCAAACTCAGTTTTCCTGACCTCAGCAAGTCAGAAATCTCCTCAATTGCCTTGGGATATTGCGCTTCATAATGACTGACCACAAAGCCTCTCATTGACGCATTGCGCTCGGCCAGCCTCAGATAGAGTTTTGGGCCGCGAACATCGGCCAGATGCTGATATTGCGAAATCGCACCACAGATCACAACCCGCGCATCAGAAGCCGCCAGATTGTCGAGGACATTATCCAGAATTTCGCCGCCGACATTGTCAAAAAAGACGTTCACGCCATCAGGAGCAGCCTTCTTTAACTCCTCGGCGACGTCGCAATTTTTGTAATCTATCGCAATGTCTGCACCGAGCTCATCGGTGAGATATTTACACTTGTCCGGCCCTCCCGCGATACCAATGACAATTGCTCCGCGCGCCTTGACCAATTGAACGACAATGGATCCAACGGCACCGGCTGCACCTGAGACAACAACCACGTCATTGTCTTGGACTTCACCAACGGCGATCAGCCCAACCCATGCCGTCAGGCCAGTGGTTATGCCCAACGGTCCGGCAAAGGCACTGGCCGGAATCCCTTCTTCGGGAACAATTTTTGTGGCTTCATCCGCAGGCAAAAGTGCATGAGTTTGGGCCGACATCAGGCCATAGACCCAATCACCAACCGCCAGGCTGTCGCTTTGACTCTCGACTATTTGCCCCACACCCAATGCGCGAATTGTCGTGCCAATCTCGCCCGTCCGGTGCATCCCTTCCTCGTTCAAAGTGGTTCTGATCCATGCGTCCATCGAGAGCGTATCGACTTTCACGACAATATGTCCGGCTGGCACATCGTCGATAAGGACATCTTCAATGCCGAAATCATCGATAATCGGCGTACCATTCGGACGTTGCTTGATGAAAACTCTACGGTTCTGGATAGTGATGGCGCAGCTCCTGCCAAAAATGCGAAAGTATGCGGCCTGATTATGCGCCTTGCCCGCCGCTACAAGTAACACTTTGAGTAACTGCCGCGCGCAGCCTCTACTTTACCCGGCACACCCGACGCAGCGCGGGACGCTGGGGTCGTGGTTCAGCCTAGCTTCGGCAATTTCCTCGCCGCATTTGAGGCAATAGCCCCATTCGCCTTCCTCCAACCTGTGTAATGCAGAGGTGATGCGTGCGCGTTCTGCATCGCGGCGGCGCTCGGTTGCTTGGGCCATCGCTTGTTGCTGCATCGCGTCCATCCGGCTGAGGCGGCCAACGCTGTCCTGCTGCAGTTCAACCGTATCGCGCGAATCCGCATTGGCGCTGGCCTCTGCCTCCAGCGCTTTTAAACGGGCGCGCAAGGCATCGCGGGCTTCATTGTCGGTCATGCGGACCAATCCACTGGGTCCAACCCGTGGCTGATCAAAAAGTCATTGGTCTGGCTGAATGGTTTGGAGCCATAAAAGCCCGAATAGGCCGACAATGGGCTTGGGTGCGGACTGGTCAGCACCAATTGGTCAGCATGATTGCCGAGGCCAGTCACGCGCCCCGCTTTCTTGCGCGCATGGCTGCCCCACAGGATGAACACGCACGGCCCCCCGCGATCCACCACCGCCTGAACACAGGCATCGGTCACCGCATCCCAGCCGCGCCCAGCATGGCTGCCCGCCTTGCCCGCCTCAACCGTCAGCGTATTGTTCAGCAGCAGCACGCCCTGCCGCGCCCAGCCTTCCAAATTGCCGCTCTCTCGTCGGGGAATGCCCAGATCGCTCTCTAACTCTTTGTAGATATTGACCAGCGACGGCGGGACTTTGACGCCATCGGCAACAGAAAAGCACAACCCATGCGCCTGGCCTGGCCCATGATAAGGATCCTGCCCCAGAATCACGACCTTCACAGCATCCAACGGAGTCCATTCCAACGCGTTCAACCTCTGCCCGCGCGGGGGATAGATGGTCTTGCCTGCATCCTCTTGAGCGCGCAGCCACCCGCCCAGCTTGCGCGCCTCTGGCGTGGCCAAAACTGGTTCCAACGGCTCACGCCAGCTGTCAGGAAGAGCATCATGCGTCATGACATCATGCTAGGCCCGCGCAGGCCATGCTGTCACCACCCCTTTCCCTCTTTCCCCAATCGGCCTAAGGCGCTGTTCTTATGACAGTGCATTATCATGAAGAAGACCTGCCTGAGGGCGTTTTGGCCGCTGGACCCGTAGCGGTCGACACAGAGACCATGGGTCTGGTGACCCGGCGCGACCGGCTGTGTGTGGTCCAGATCAGCGACGGCAATGGTGACGAGCATTTGGTGCGGTTCAATCCGGGCAGCACCTATGACGCGCCCAATCTGAAGGCGGTGTTGGCCGATCCAGAGCGGATCAAGCTGTATCATTTCGCCCGCTTCGATCTGGCAGCGATTGAGTATTATCTCGGCGTGATGGCAGCACCGGTATTCTGCACCAAGATCGCGAGCAAGCTGGTGCGGACCTACACCGACCGGCACGGCTTGAAGAATCTGGTCGATGAATTGCTCAATGAAAGCATGTCCAAGCAACAGCAATCATCCGATTGGGGCGGGCCAGTGCTGAGCGATGCCCAGCGCGAATATGCCGCCAGCGACGTGCGCTTCCTGCACCGAATGCGCGAAGAATTGATCCGCCGGTTGGAACGCGAGGGCCGGATGGAAATAGCGCAAGCATGCTTTGATTTTCTGCCAACACGGGCACGGCTCGACATCGCCGGTTGGGAAGATCGCGACATATTCAGCCACGAATAACTCTGCTGGCACTAACGACGAACCATGGTGATCAAGAGACGCATCGAAACCCAGGAGGCCAAGGATCTGCGCGGCAAGCGGCAGGGTTTTGCTGCGCCCGGTGGTTCGCATGACAAATTGATCGGCTGGCTTGGTAAGATTTTGCCTATGGGGGTGGGCGTGATTGCAGCGCTCATGGTGATTACCCCGCTCAGCCCGCGCGGCGAGGTCAGCTTTCTGCTCGATCGCAACAAGGTGGCGATGATCGATGAACGCCTGAGCGTCGACAATGCCATGTATCGCGGCGAGGATAATCAGGGCCGGCCCTTTACCCTGACGGCGGGTGAGGCAGTGCAGCGATCAAGCCGCGAAGGTGTTGTGCGGATGACCGATCTGGTCGCCAGCATTGTGCTGCCCGATGGTCTGGCGCGGATTGGCGCGCAGGGCGGCATCTTTGATATCGAGCAAGACAAAGTCTCGATCATTGGCCCAGTGCGCATGACGGCTGCCGATGGCTATTCCATGGTCGCCCGCGATGTCTCGGTCGATCTGAACGAACGCATGATGTATGGCGATGGCGGGGTTGACGGCGAAGTACCTGCAGGCGAGTTTTCCGCCGATCGGTTGCGCGCCAATATGGCCGAACGTACGATAACCCTGGATGGCAATGCGCGGATGCGCATGACGCCCGGAAAGCTGAGGATACCATGAGCCAACCCATTCACACGCCCACCCCTGCAAATGGGTCTAGCAGCAGACTGGCACGAACGGCGATCCGCTCGGCCTTGGGCGCGTTTTGCGTAACCGCGGCGGCGATGGGCGCGATCCAATTGCAAGCCCAGGCCTTGGGCTCGCACAATTCGAACGCTCCGGTTGAATATGCTGCTGACCGGATTGAGCTGCAGGACATTCAGAACCGCGTCGTTTTGACCGGCAATGTCGATATTCAGCAGGCCGGCTTGCGGGTTCGGGCGGCCCGAACCTTGGTCAATTTCTCTGATTCAGAAGAGCTGAGCATCCAGCAGATCACCGCATCGGGCGGTGTGCGGGTCTCACGCGGAAACGAAGCGGCAACCGGCGATGTGGCGGTCTATGACTTCAATCGCCGGATCATCACCATGGCCGGCAATGTTCAGCTGAAACGCGGCGGTGATACGCTGAGCGGTGGCCGTCTGGTGATTGACTTGCGCAGCGGCGTGTCCAGCGTTGATGGCCGCGCAAGCGGCACTGGCTCGACAGATAGCGATGGCCGGGTAACCGGTAGTTTCAGCGTTCCACAATCAACCGATTGAACCGATTGATTGGGCCGCACAATTTTGAGCGATCAATACGCCTTGTCGTGACGCAGCACCAACAGCGTGCGGCAGGTGATCACAATATCGCGCATCAATGACCAACCTTCGATATATTCGAGATCGGATTGCAAGCGCTGAGTTAGATCCTCTTCCCGCTCAGTCGCTCCGCGAAACCCTCGCACTTGCGCCAGACCTGTCAGCCCCGGCTTAAGCGAGTGGCGCTTCCAATATTGGCCATCCACTTCCCAGAACAATTTGTCGTTCGCGCGCGATCCCAAGGCATGCGGCCGCGGACCAACGATCGACATTTCTCCGCGCAGGACATTCCATAGCTGGGGCAATTCATCCAAGCTGTTGGCGCGCAAATGGCGGCCAATGCGGGTCACCCTGAGGTCATCGCGTCCGGTCGACACTCCGCCTGCCCTATCGCAAGCATGATGCGACATGGTGCGGAATTTCAGCATGTTGAAGAAGCGGTTGCCGTGGCCCATCCGCTGCTGGACGAAGAATATGGGCCCGCCATCTTGAAGCTTTATCCGCAACGCAATGACGAGGAACACCGGCAGCAACAGCACCAATGCGGTGCCGGCTAACGCCACGTCAAATCCGCGTTTGATGGCCCTTGATTGGAGCGACAACGGACCGGTCGACACCACCAGTGCGGTGCAATTCTGATCTTCGTAACGGATCACGCCCAAAGCGCCCATTGCGTGCACCGGTTCGCTGATGATCTCTCCGCGCACTCCGGTGGATTTGAGCAGAAAGGCCCAATCGGCACGGCGGTGCTTGGGACAAGAGACAACAACGCGGTCTTGATGGCGCATCATCCGCCCCAACCGGTCGAACATATTGGGGTCGCCTATGTCAGGGGATAGGCCCGTCTCTCGCGTGCTAACGCGCACCGCACCGTCCAGCTCAAAACGCGGGCCGCCATCGTCGATGACCAGCCGATTGCTAACGATCCCATCCCAAACCCGGTTCACCAGCCGGGTCGAAAGCCACCGCGCCAACCCAAACGCAGCAAGCGTAAAAACAAGACCAAAGGTAAAGCTGCCGCGCGAGAAATCAGCGCTCGACTTGGTGTAAAAAGTGACAAAGCTGAGCAGAACAGCCGCGACGATCAAGGCCGCCCAGGTCTTGCGAATAGCCAGCCACCAATCGGGCAATGCCTTGGCCGAATAGGTCCGGTTATACAGCGCAATGGTTAGGTAGATCGGCAGCAGCAATTGCCCTTGCAGGCTGGCACGAGTGTTCCACCAGACACCCTCGTACAGCAATCCCGCCAGCCCGAAGCAGACCAGGATGGCAAGCGCATCCCCCAGCATCATCGCGGCGTAAAACCGCAGCCGCCGACGTTCGAGCGAATGCGCGGCTGGAGGCGCTGCTTCTAACTGCGCCTGCAGTCCTTCAACGATAGGCCCGAATGGCTTGTTCATATTAGCCGCGTCCCGAACATTCCGACACCATAGTCGGTAATGGCCGCAAGATTAATCTCAGCAGAATTCTATGCACAATTAAAGGAGTGTTATGGGCGGATGTGCAGCGCTCAACCGCACGTTTCTAACGCTTCATCAACGGCGGGCGGCGAACCGCGTAATCTCAACAAGCCCTTGAGACAGAAGCAATTCTGCCGACTGACTGTTGGTCAACAACGCTCGGTGCAAACCCATCAATTTCCCGCCGAGCAATTCCAACTTGCGCTGCGGCCAACGCCCCAATTGGTTGCGAATCTCGCGTTCTTCGCGGAAAAATATGCCCAGCTGAGCCTTCTCGCCCCGGTTGAGAGTGTCGAGCGTACGCCCCGATCCAAGCCGCGCCGTGATCTGGGTCAGCTGCGCCGCACGCCGTTCAATCGCCAGCAACAGCCCGACCGGATTCATCGCATGTTCGCGCATCCGCCTCAGCTCGCGATCGATCCGCTTGACCTCTCCCGACAACACAGCATTGACCAGCGGCATAAAGCCGTCTTCCTCGGTCGCAGCACCGATCGCATCCAGATCCGCTCCTTCAACATTGTAAGGCGATTGCGGCGAAGCATCGCAATATAACGCCAGTTTGGTCACCTCGGACTGGGCCAACCGAACATCCAGACCCGCGCCGCGCGCGATCCGTTCGGCAATCTCACCATTGAGTTTAAGACCAGCAGCATCCGCCATGCCGCGTACCGATACGGTAACGGAGGACAAATCGGGCGGCCAGAACATCGCCACCAAAGCGTCCTTGCGCTTCTCCAGCAATTTTGCAGTGCGTGATTTGTCGGTTGCCGATGTCGCCACGACCAGCACAGGTGCAGCCTCTCCGGCGCCAGCCTCGCCCGTGTCGATCAAGGCTTTCAGCGCATCATGCGCTTCATCGCCATTGGCCCGCACTAGAATATGTCGGGCATCGCCAAACAAGGAAGTGGTGCGCGCCTCATCGCCCAGGCTGGCGGGGTCTTTGCGCAGATCAGCGCCCGCCATGTCGAGCCGCTCTCCCGCATCGTCAAACTGTTCGATGATGCGAGCTGCCGCGGCGGAGGCTCCGGCTTCGTCAGGTCCGCAAAAGAAGAAGATCGAGCAATTTTCAGCCGCGCGTGGGGCAATTGAGGCAAAGTCGCGCTGGGTCGCCTTCACGGCTGAGCCGCGCTTTCGGTTGCTTCTTGCTGCCCTTCGCGCAGGGCCAAGGAGATGCGCGTCACCATCCGATCAGCGATGTTCAGTGCCAGATTTTCCAGCGCGCGCTGTTCCGCGGCAATGGTGGCATATTCGCTCGACACGACATCGATACCAGCGTCTGAGCCGGTGCTGGCATCGAGCAAAATTGCGCCATTGCTGGTGTCGGTCAGCTGGTACCGGGCACGCAATACGCGCCGTTCGCGCGTAATCGTGTCATCGTTAAGAACGCCCAAGCCTTGCAGCGAATCGTCCAGCTGCACGTCCAATGTGTAACGCGAGCCGACCTCGCCAGCGACGCCCAACCGGTCATTCAAGGCATTGCGCACCAGCCAACCGGCTCGACCTGGAATGGGGGCCACATCGACCGCAGCCAATCCTTGCGCGACCGATGCATTTCCGGTGCTGGCAACATTGCCATAGAGGGGTTGCAACCCGCCACAAGCAGCAGTGCCGACAGATAGAGCCAATAGGGCGAAAAGGCGGATTGGGCGGCGCATCAGGTGACGATATTCACCAATCTGTCGGGCACGACAATCACCTTGCGAACTTCAGCGCCATCAAGCGAGCGCTGAACCTTCTCGCTGGCCAATGCGAGCGCCTCCAAATCTTCCTTCGCCGCGCCTTTGGGCGCAGTGATCGTGTCGCGCAATTTGCCCTTGTGCTGGATCGCGATGGTGACCTCATCCTCGACCAGCAAAGCCTCGTCCAATTCAGGCCAAGCGGCATCGGCGATCAGCCCATCTGATCCGGCCCGCGCCCAGTCTGCCTTGTGCCAAGCCTCTTCGGCCAGATGCGGCATCATCGGGCTGACCAGCAGCAAAATGGTGCGAATGGCGAAATTACGCGAAGCAGACGGAGCCGCCTTTTCAGCAGCGCCGGTCAGTTCGTAAATGCGTGCCACCGCCTTGTTGAAGGACAGGGCCTCAATATCGTCCGCGACCGCGGCAATGGTCTGGTGCGATTTGCGGTCGAGCGTCTTATCCTCGCCCCTGGCAGCGGCATCCGCGCTTTCAAACAGGCGCCACAGCCGCTGGACGAACCGTCCGCAACCTTCAATGCCAGCCTCTGACCATGGCAAATCGCGTTCGGGCGGGCTGTCTGACAGCATGAACCAACGCGCTGCATCGGCCCCATATGTGTCGATGATATTGTCCGGATCGACGACGTTTTTCTTCGATTTGGACATTTTGATAACGCGGCCAATGTCGACCGGTGCGCCATCGGATTTCAACGAAGCGCTTTCGCCGCCGCGATCGACCTCGGCCGGGGTGAAGAAACGAGTTCTTGGGTGATCAGGCCCATCGTCATAAACATCGCGCGAATAGGTCTCATGCGTGACCATGCCTTGGGTGAACAGGCTGGCGAAAGGCTCGGCAAGAGTCAGCAAGCCGCAATGCTGCAAGGCGCGAGTCCAGAACCGGGCATAGAGCAAGTGCAAGATCGCATGCTCGACCCCGCCAATATATTGCTCCACCGGCAACCATTTGGCTACTTCTTCGGGATCGAACGGTCGGTCATCAGGCTGGCTGGCAAATCGCAGGAAATACCATGATGAATTGGTGAAAGTGTCGAGCGTGTCGGTCTCTCGCTCCGCCGTTCCGCCGCATTTGGGGCAGTTCACATGCTTCCAAGTCGGGTGACGTTCCAACGGATTGCCCGGTGTTTGAAAGTCGACATCATCGGGCAGAGTGACAGGCAGTTGATCCTTGGGCACCGGCACAACACCACAGCCACCGCCTTCTTGGGCGCAATGGATGAAAGGGATTGGCGTGCCCCAGTAACGCTGACGCGAAATGCCCCAATCGCGCAGCCGCCACACAGTGGTGCCTTGGCCCCATTTGCCAGCCTCTGCCCGCGCGATCACATCAGCCTTGGCATCCGCAACGCTTTTCCCGTCGAGAAAATCGGAATTGACCAGCAGGCCATCGCCTGCCTCCGCCTCCCCTGCGAAAGGCTTGTCCGCATCGGCAACATCGCTCGCGACAACACGAGCGATTGGCAGGCCATATTTGGTCGCAAACTCAAAGTCGCGCTGGTCATGGCCGGGCACGCCCATCACTGCGCCAGTGCCGTAATCCATCAGCACAAAATTGGCGATGAAGACGGGCAGAGCTTCACCACTAAAGGGGTGCTGCGCGGTAATACCAGTGTCAAAGCCGAGCTTTTCAGCCGTTTCCAGCTCTGCTGCCGTGGTTCCGCCGCGCTTGCATTCTTCGATAAATTCTAGCGCAGTGGGATCACTGGCAGCAACCGATTGCGCCAGCGGGTGATCGGCGGCAATTGCACAGAAGCTCGAGCCGAAAATAGTATCGGGCCGGGTCGTATAAACCGGCAGTTTATCCCCGTTTGACAGGTCGAAGGAAAACTCCAGACCCGTCGATTTGCCAATCCAGTTTTCCTGCATCAGGCGGACTTTCTCGGGCCAATCGTCAAGGCTCCCCAGCCCCTCGAGCAGGTCATCGGCGAATTGCGTAATCTTGAGGAACCACTGGTCCAGCTTGCGCTTTTCCACCTCGGCACCAGAGCGCCAGCCTTTGCCATCAATGACCTGCTCGTTCGCGAGCACCGTCATATCAACCGGATCCCAATTTACTTCGCTCGATCGGCGATAGACCAGCCCTGCCTCATACATGTCGAGGAACAGCGCCTGTTCATGGCCGTAATATTCCGGATCGCAGGTCGCGAATTCGCGGTTCCAGTCGAGCGCAAATCCAATCCGCTTGAGCTGGGCCTTCATCGTCTCGATATTTTGCCGGGTCCAGCCGCCGGGATGGACATTCTTTTCCATCGCCGCATTTTCAGCCGGCATGCCAAACGCGTCCCAGCCCATCGGATGGAGCACTTCGAACCCGCGCATGCGTTTATACCGGGCGAGCACATCACCCATGGCGTAATTGCGCACGTGGCCCATGTGGATGCGCCCCGATGGATAGGGAAACATCTCCAGCACATAGCTTTTGGGCTTGGGCGAATTGCTATCCGCGTTGAACGTGCCAGCCTTGTCCCAGGCCAATTGCCAGTGTCCGTCCGACTGTGACGGATCAAAACGCGTGTCGGTCATCTGATCCCCGCTAGGGAAGTAAGGTTAGCTGGCGACCGCTTTGCGGCGCAAATCGCGCGCCTTGGTCAGGATGATATCTTCAAGCTTTTGCACAGTGGCCGCCTGAACCGGGGCATCAACCCAGCCAGCGCCTTGAGCAATTTGACGGCTGGCCGCGACCCGCAAAGCGTCGGCGCGCAAATCCTGATCCAGAATCACCACAGTGATCTTGACCCGCTCGCCCGGATTGCTGGGATTGGCGTACCAATCGGTAACGATCACACCGCCAGCGCTGTCGGCCTGAAGCAAAGGAGCAAAGCTGACCGTCTCGAGCGAGGCGCGCCAAAGATAGGAATTTACCCCGATCGTGTTGACCTGAGAAGCGGCAAGATCAGCCTCGGGCCGTTCGCCCCCGCCACACGCTGCCAATGCAGATAGAGCCACACTTGCAATTGCAATGCGGGCTGGACGGAAGGTGGAAAGGCGGAAATTTGATTTAGGGGCGCTCATGAGTCCTCAGATTCCTAAAATTTGCTTGGCAATCTCTATAGCCGCCCCATCGCGCGCGGCAAGCGGAGAGACACGGCCATACACTATCTCGTTTGAAAGACGCGATCTGTTGGGCACCACAGCTTGAATGTTGCGGGCCGAGTATCGTTGCTTTCTGGGGAAATCTTGTGACAGCGCGCGCTTTACGGCGGCTGAACGCGAGGTCACCTGGCGATTCTTGCGAGAGCCACAAGAGGGCGAATCGGGTTAATGTGTGCCAGATGCAACACGAGCCGGATTGAATCAGTTTTGCCCCCGCGAAAAGATTGTGTCCCGCAGCGCCCTAATCCTATGGTATGAATCACTTAACCGATTCGTTTGATCTGATTCTGATAGTTTAGTCAGTTGCCGTTAAGACGGGTCGGAATAGAGTGGCGATAGTTTGAAAGGCGTTTGTAACAATGTCGATGGCAGTCAACAGTAAGGCGAAGAAGGGCTATAAATTGCCCTTGTTGCTGGCTGTGGCTGGTCTGGCATTTGGCGCCCCTACTGCTGGTCTCGCTCTGGGTGCCTTTTCTGATCAAGCCTCTTTGGATGGTCAGGACTTTGGCATCTTTACCCCGGCATCTGTTGATCCGCGTTTGGCCCAGCGAGTCGCTGATCAGGCCCGCGCCAGAGGCATGCGCTTCACTCCGGCAGCTTCCAGCAGCGATAAAGAACGCACGGTAACCGTTGCAGTGCGGGTGGATGATAACACCGCTCGCGCAATTTCATTCCGTTCTGCGATTGATACAGCACCTGGCGCTGGCGAAGGCATCGCTGCGATCGCTACGTCACGTTACGATCTGGGCATCTCGCGCGATTATCAAAGTTTCGCTCGGCCTATCACGCCGGCAATGAAGCTGCCCGATACGGTGCGCAATCTGAGCATGCCTGATCTTGCCAGTTTTGCACCAGCAGGACCGACTGTTGCTGAAAAGCCAAGCCGGTTCCAACCGCGCATCGCCTTGGAAGACAATGACAAGGCTGGCCGGGCTGCGGGCACGCTGGAAGGTCTCGGTTCGCAAACGGTTGATTTGGGCGGTGCCTATAGCCTGTCGCGCAATCTGGATGTGACCGCTGGTGTTCGTCTGTCGCAAGAACGCGATCGTTTGAGCCCGCTGGCCGATCCGGCGCAAGACAGTCAGGCAGTCTATGTGGGAACACAATTCCGCTTCTGATCGCGCCTGCTGGTAGAATTGCCATAAATTCGTATTCCTAACCCTGCTTCGGCGGGGTTTTTTGTTCCTATGACGCTACGGCATCGCTATCGCAGCAACATATTCATTTGCTGGGAGATCAACTATGTCACGCGTTGCTATCGTTACCGGAGGAACCCGCGGGATCGGCCGCGCCATCTGCGAAAAATTGCAAGCGGATGGTTTCACTGTCGCCGCGAATTACGCAGGCAATGATGCCGCCGCTGATCAGCTTAAGGCGGATACCGGCATTCAATCGTTCAAATGGGACGTGGGTGATCACGAGGCATGCATGGCAGGATGTGCTGATGTGGCCGAACAGCTGGGCCCGGTGGATGTGGTGGTCAACAATGCCGGCATCACCCGTGACGGTACTCTGCACAAGATGAGCTTTGACGATTGGAACGAAGTGATGCGGATCAACCTTGGCGGTTGCTTCAACATGGCCAAGGCGTGCTTCCCCGGCATGCGCGAGCGCAAATGGGGCCGTATCGTTAACATCGGTTCGATCAATGGTCAGGCCGGGCAATATGGCCAAGTCAATTACGCCGCCGCGAAATCGGGCATCCACGGCTTCACCAAAGCACTGGCGCAAGAAGGCGCCAAATTCGGCGTGACCGTAAACGCTATCGCTCCCGGCTATATCGACACAGATATGGTTGCCGCTGTGCCCGAGCCGGTACTGGAAAAGATCGTCGCCAAGATCCCGGTTGGCCGCTTGGGCGAAGCGCAGGAAATCGCGCGCGGCGTTGCTTTCCTATGTGCCGAGAATGGCGGTTTCGTTACCGGCTCAACCATGAGCATCAATGGCGGCCAACATATGTATTGAGCCGATAGGGCTTTGGAGAACGAGACATGCAAAAGACAACGCACAATCCAACAGGCTGGCTGCAAGCATTTGGCCTCAACCACGCGGTCGAGGTGAAGGGCGGGGAACGCACACTGTATTGCTCTGGCCAAACCGCATCCGATGACGAAGGCAATCCAATGCATCCCGGGGACATGGTCGCGCAATATAAGGCAGCGTGGAACTGCCTAATGGATGCGCTTGCATCAGCTGGAATGGATGCCAACAATTTGGTGCGGCTCAATTTTTATGTGACCGATGTTGCCGCCTTCATGGAGGCAGCCGATCAAATTATGCCAGTCCACGGCGCAGCAGGCGCAGAAATTGCCAGCACTCTATTGGGGGTGAACGAGTTATATCACCCCGATATCATGGTGGAGATCGAAGCGACCGCGATTGCGTAGGCGCGCACTTTCCTACTGCAGCAGGTTTTGCCATTAGCTGAAAACCTGCTCTTTCCCATTGTTGGCCCGCTTCCGTTCGCGCGAGGAACGATGTTTTGCGCCCAAATGCGCGAAGTTCTGCTTTTCTGTTGGACAAGTGTCAAAATAGAAACTCAGCATCAACGCTCTAATATTAAGGGATAAATCGCGAATTTTCCGGATAACACCCTGTCAAAAGTGTCAAAATAGAAATCGCCCCAATCAGCGCCGATTTTGGCCCTGCTGACCTCAATACGCCTAACCTATCCGCCAGTTTTCTTGATCGCGCAGACAGCCCAAAGCAGCCGCAAAGCATCAGCAGCAGCAAGGTGATTTAGCGCAATGGGAATTCTCGACACATTCAAACTCGACGGCGAAGTCGCGGTGGTCACCGGTGCTGGCAAAGGCATTGGCCGCGCAATCGCGATCGCATTGGCCGAGGCTGGCGCCGATGTTGCACTGGCATCGCGCACGCAATCTGATCTTGATGATGTGGCCCGCGAAATCGAGAGCCTAGGCCGCCGCGCGCTGCCGCTGGCGACCGATGCCACCGATATGGATGCTCTGGCGCGATTGGCCGATGAAACCGTGGCCAGACTGGGCAAGCTGTCCATTTGGGTCAGCAATGCTGGTGGCATACCTGATGGCTCTCCTCGCTATCTCACCCGGACCAGCGAAGAGCAATTTGCGGCCCAGATCGACCTTAATCTCAAGGCGGTGTGGATGGGCGCGACAGTCGCGGCCAAGGCGATGGGAGAGGGCGGCGGCGCAATCATCAACATCTCCTCGCGCTCTGCCTTTGGTCCGCAGGTCAAGAACGGACCTTATGGCGCATCAAAGGCGGCGGTGAACAGCCTGACCAGCACATTGTCGGTTGAGCTGGCCCCCAAAATTCGGGTCAATGCCATCGCGCCCGGACCTGTTCCGACCGAGAATTTCAACGACTGCATGGGCACCGAAACCGACGAGCAACGCGAGAAATTGTTGGAGATGATTGGTGTGCCGCTGAGACGTTATGGCGCGCCTGAAGATATAGCATCAGCGGTTGTCTTCATGGCCTCGCGTGCCTCAAGCTGGGTCACTGGACAATGCCTCTATGTGACGGGTGGCCGATAGAGGCGCCCGCTGGCCATGTCGCTAAATGGCTGACTTGCGTTAGATCCAGAGCCGGTTAACACTGGTCAGCGCAATGTCCCAACCTGCTTATCATCCGCCTGAAAAGCGCTCGGTCCAAATCGCTGGTCACAAGACCTCGATTTCGCTCGAACCTGTGTTCTGGGACATGCTAGTCGCGGCTGCGGAGGCCGAAAGCGTGCCGATCAATGCTCTGGTGGCGAGAATCGACAATGAACGGATCAAGTCCGAGACGCCGCCCGGTCTCGCCAGCGCCATTCGGGTGTGGTTGGTGGCGCGACAGGCCGCAAAAATTACAATTTAGTCGTCCAGACGCTCAATATCAGCGCCGACCAACTGCAGCTTTTCCTCTAGCCGTTCATACCCGCGATCGAGGTGATAAATCCGCCGAACGGTCGTCTCACCCTCGGCAGCAAGCGCGGCAATAATCAGGCTCATCGAGGCGCGCAGATCGGTCGCCATAACCTCCGCCCCGGTTAGCTCGGCCGGTCCATTGACGATGGCGGTGCGGCCTTCGGTTTCGATGTCTGCACCCATCCGGCTGAGTTCGGGGACGTGCATAAAGCGGTTCTCGAAGATCGTCTCCTTCAGCACGCTGGTGCCTTCTGCTTTGCACAGCAGGCTCATCAACTGCGCCTGCATATCGGTGGCAAGTCCGGGGAAAGGCGCGGTCGTAAGATTGACCGGTTTCAACCCGCCATTGGCCCGAACATCAATGCCCTTGGCATCTTCATCAACCTCAATCCCGATATTGCGCAAGGCATGGATAGTCGATGCCATATCGCTGGCTTTCGCCCCTTCCAGCCGCACTTCGCCGCCGGTGATCGCCGCCGCACAAGCGTAAGAGCCTGCCTCGATCCGGTCGGGCATAACCTTATAGGTTGCGCCATTCAGTCGCTTGACCCCGTGGATCACCAGATCGGAATTTCCGATGCTTTCAATCTCGGCACCCATCGCCACCAACAGATTGCACAAATCGACAATTTCAGGCTCACGCGCCGCGTTGAACAGACGGCTGGTGCCATTTGCCAATACCGCCGCCATCAGCGCATTCTCGGTCGCACCGACCGACACCACGGGGAAGTCAAAGTCGCCCCCGGGCAGGCCGCCATCGGGCGCCATCGCCTTCACATACCCTTGGGCCAGTTCGATCTCGGCCCCGAAAGCCTCCAACGCCTTAAGGTGCAAATCTATCGGCCTGTTCCCGATCGCACAGCCGCCAGGCATGGAAACGGTCGCCTCTCCCATCCGCGCCAACATCGGGCCGAGCACCAGAATGGAAGCGCGCATTTTGCGCACCAAATCGTAAGGTGCAACGGTTGAGGTAATCCGCGGTGCTTCAAAGGTTACCACCCGGCCAAAGTCCTCGGGGCGCTTGCCCTGGATCCCAACCGAGATGCCAAATTGTGTCATCAGATGCTGGAAGCCGTCAATATCAGCCAGCCGCGGCAAATTGCGCAAAGTCAGCGGCTCTTCGCTAAGCAAGGCGCAGGGGATTAAGGTGAGGGCAGCGTTCTTCGCCCCTGAAACAGGGAGCGTTCCTGAAAGGCGATTGCCGCCGCGAATTACTAATTTGTCCATCTCTGGCTCTTACCCGATTGGACATGACTGGCAAGTTGCTGGCGCAATCCTTACCATCAACATAGTGCATGGATCGGTTGACGCCCCCGATCTTGTCGCCCTATCCCCTGATCGCATGAGTGAACGCAAAGCCATCAAGAAAGCCGTTTTCCCGGTCGCGGGCCTCGGCACACGCTTCCTCCCGGCAACAAAGGCAATCCCCAAGGAATTGCTGCCCATCGTGGATCGGCCTCTGATACAATATGCGGTGGACGAAGCGCGAGAGGCCGGGATCGAGCAGATGATCTTCGTCACTGGTCGCGGCAAAACCGCCATCGTTGAACATTTCGACGTCGCTTATGAGCTGGAAAGCACCATGGGCGAACGCGGCAAGGATATGGGTGTGCTGGAACCGACCCGCGCAACGCCGGGCGACATTATCACCGTGCGTCAGCAAGTCCCGATGGGTTTGGGCCATGCGATTTGGTGTGCGCGAGCGATTGTTGGGGACGAGCCCTTCGCCATTTTCCTGCCCGATGAATTGATGATCGGTAACCCCGACGGCAGCGGATGCATGAAACAGATGGTGGATGCTTACGAGCAAGTTGGCGGCAATCTGATCAGCGTGCTGGAAGTGCCGGATGACGAGGTTTCGAGCTATGGCGTGATTGATCCCGGTAAAGAGGATGGCGCGCTGACCGAGGTGCGCGGTCTGGTCGAAAAACCCGCTGCCGATCAAGCGCCTTCCAACAAGATTATCTCTGGTCGGTATATCCTGCAGCCAGAGGTCATGCGGACACTCGAAAGTCAGGGCAAAGGTGCAGGCGGTGAAATTCAACTGACAGATGCGATGGCGCGAATGATTGGCAGCCAAGCTTTCCACGCCGTGACTTTCGACGGAAAACGTTATGACTGCGGCAGCAAGCTTGGCTTTGTCGAAGCAACCCTGGCTCTGGCCTTGCAACGCGAGGATATGGGTGCAGATGTGCGAGCGATGGCTGAACGTTTGCTGGGTTAAGACGTGCTCACCTAACAACTCAGCTTGCGGTAATTCGCAGAGGCAGTGACTTCAGCCCTCCAACAAAGGTTGAATTTGCTCGCTTGGGTTCTCCTGCCAATTCAAGCGAATCAACCCGGTCGAGCAGCACCTCAAACAAGATCCGCATCTCTAGGCGGGCAAGGTGCAGGCCGAGGCATTGGTGGGCACCTGCACCAAAGGCAAGGTGGCGGTTTGGGCTGCGTGCTGCATCAAATTTGCGAGGGTTTTCAAATTGTGCCGGGTCGTGATTGGCAGCGACGTAATTCATCATCAGCCAATCGCCTTGCTTGATCGATTGGCCGCCCAGCTCCATATCCTTGGCCGCGGTGCGCATGAAATGCTGCACCGGAGAGGTCCACCGGATCGCTTCCTCAACGATGCCGGGCAGCAATGACCGGTCGGCCTTCACCCGTGCAAATTGATCAGGATCGCGGGCCAACGCCATCATCGCCCCGGCTGTCGATGCACTGGTCGTGTCATGACCTGCGGTTGCGACGATGATGTAATATCCCGCCATATCGCGCGGCGGTAAAGGCTCTCCGTCCACCGTCGCATTGGCAATAACGCTGGCCACATCATCGGTCGGATTGGCGCGGCGGTCCTCCGCAAGTTCGGCGAAATAAGCTTCAAAGGTTTTGACAGCACCTGCGACCAGTTGGACCACTTGCTCCGGCGTCATCTTGTCCATGCCGCTGCCCGAAAGATCGGCATCTTGCCCGCCGAACAATTGCTGGGTCAGCATCTGCATGCGCGGCTCGTCTTGTTCTGGCACGCCCAAAATCTGCATCACCACATGCAGCGGATAGGGGCCTGCGACCGACTTCACAAAGTCGATCTCGGGACCGGACGCGATCATGGAATCGACGGTTTTCTGGGCCAGTGCCCTTATCTCGCCCTCAATCTTGGCCAGATTGCGCGGCATGAACCATTCTTGGGTCAGCTTGCGATATTTGGGGTGCACCGGCGCGTCGAACACCACCAGCGAATCCACTAACATGTTGGAGCCGGTTGCGGCGCGCGAAAATTCGATTGCATCGCGAAAACTGAACACCACGGGGCGCGGATTGTTGAGGAAGTTAGCATTGTCTTTCGACATCGCCATCACGTCCTCATAGCTTGTGACCAGCCAGAAAGGATCGAACAGGCCGTCTGTGTCGGACACAATTTTTGCGACCGGGGTTTCGGCACGCAAACGATCGAATATGTTGAGCAAGCCATCCCACTCAGCGTAACTGGCCGGATCAATCACCGCGCGGGCATCATCTGAATTGAGGGTAGCTGTCATTCAATGCGCTCCTGCTTTAGCCTCTGCTTTGGCCCCTGCTTTGGCTCCTGGTTACTCACCTACTCGGCACGATGACCAAAGAAAAACCTCCCGATCAACGCCAAGCTAATCGAGAGGTTTGTGTTAGTCGAGCGTGATCGACCGATGTAATCAGGCCGGTTCGCTAGCGGCCATGTCTTCACCTGTATCGCCACTTGCATCATCCGATGCGTCAGGACCGACTTCGTCATCACTGCCAAGGTGCAGTGCCGATGCCGCGGCACCTTCCACTGCTGCACCCTGAACAAGAGTGCCAAGCGATGCTCCGTTCAGGCCAAGCTCCTTCATCAGCCCGTCAAGCACGGGTGCCTGAGCGCGATAGGCCAAAGCTGCTGAGACAGCGTCACTGGCAAGATTGCCCGATCCACCAGCTCCACCAGACCCGCTAGAGCTTCCGCCCGAACCGGCGCCCGAACCGCCACCTTGCGTAAGGCCATCGACCTGAACAATCTTGATCGAATCGATCGCTTCCATCGGCTTGGCGCTTTCCCGAATAACGTCAGGCAGCACTTCCAGCAGGGCCAATTTGGTCTGCAGGCTGATTTGGTCCATCGAGAGGATATTGGCGGCATTGTTGATCGCTTCTTGACCAGCTGCCTCCACTTCAAACCGCACACGGTCCGCCTCTGCACGCAAGATTTCCGCATCGGCATCACCCTTAGCTTCAAGCCGGGCTGCCTCGGCGCGGTTTGTTGCCGCATCCTTTTCAGCCTCTGCTTCCACCTTGATGCCAATGGCTTCGCGCTCAGCCTGTTTGGCCGCTTCGATCAGTTCGATCTTCTTCTGACGTTCAGCAATTTCGCTCTCGCGTGATGTTGCAACCTGCTCTTCTGCGGCCACCGCCTTGGCCCGGGCAGCATCAGCCTCAGCCTTGGCCTGGCTTTCCTCGCGGCTCTTGTTCTGAACCTCGATCTGCTGCTCCTGACGAGCGATTTCCAGCGCTCGCTGCTGATCAATCCGGGCTTCTTCCACCAGTCGATCCGCCTCGATCTGTTGAGCATCGACCTGCTTCTTCGCCTCGATCCGTGCGGCATCGGCTTCGCGGCTTCGCTCGGCCTGTTCACGGGCGATTTCCGAGGTTTGCGAGGCCCGGCGCACTTCAACTTCGCGTTCCTGCTGCAGCCGCGCATATTCAGTGTCACGACCGATTTCAAAGCTGCGCTGGTCAGCCTCTAGGTTCTTAGTTTCCATCTGAACGCGCGTGTCCTGCTCGATATCGTTGCGCAATTTCTTGCGCGCTTCGATCTGTTCGGTCAGCTTGGTCAGACCTTCTGCGTCAAACGCATTGTTGGCGTTGAAATGTTCAATGCTGGTTTGGTCGAGGCCGGTCAGCGATACTGATTCCAGCTCGAGACCGTTCATCGCCAAATCATTGGACGAGACTTGCTGCACCTTTTGGACAAAGTCCGCACGCTGCTCGTGCAATTCGTTCATGCTCATACCTGCTGCAACCGAGCGCAGAGCATCGACGAATTTACCTTCGACCAGATCCTTCAGCAGCTCGGGCTGCATCGTGCGTTGGCCCAGCGTCTGCGCAGCCATCGCAATGGCGCTCGCATCGGGCCGGACGCGGACATAGAATTCCGCTTTCACGTCGATCCGCAAACGGTCGAGCGTAATCAGCGCCTCAGTGTCCCGGCGGATCACTGCAAGGACCAGAGTGTTCATATTCACCGGCATGGTTTCGTGAAACACGGGCAGCACCAATGCGCCGCCATTCATGATGACTTTCTCGCCTCCGACGCCGGTCCGCACAAAGGCGGTTTCCTTTGATGCGCGCCGATAAAGCGAAGTGATCGTGATGCCGATGACCACGAAAGCAAGTGCTACAATGCCAATCCAGATGGCGAGTTCGATGAGGTCCATTTTTTCTCCTATGGTGTTTATTGTTCAGTTCGGCCTGGGTCGAGACCGGTGTCAGTTCAGTTTGCGCTCAATTATTGTGAGCAGTTTCAAGTGAAGGGATTTGGCTGGCCCAAGGTTAGGCAGGATCAAGCAGGGGGTTTTCGTAGCGAACCGCGTAGAAAACATTTCCTTCGTTTCGCACCAACAGCACGGTCTCTCCCTCGGCCAAAACTTCGGCGGCGTGATGCGGCTCCAGCATGACAAAATGAGACTGCCCAAAGGGATCGATCACTTTGGCCCGTGCGGGTGATCCGTGACTGGCCGACCCAGTTTGTATGATCGCATCGCGCCGGATCAAATTGTTGCGCGAAATGGCGCTGGTTTCATCCTGCGGCAGAACCGCGGCAACTGGACGAACCAGCACTCCATTTATGGGCAAGGAAGCGATCCCCGCCAATCCAGCCGCAGCCAGTGCATCAAATGGTGCGCCCAACAGGCTGTGCGCCAGCGCCTGTCCGCTCACTCCGATAGCGGCAAAGACCACCAACAACAGCGCCAGCCAGATCAGGAATGGCACCTTCCCGATGCCGATTACGCTGAGCAGTCCATCCATAAAGCCATTGGCTGAGATCGCGTCTCCGCCATCAATTTCAGCGTTGATGTCAAAGTCGAAATCCGCATCAGCATCGCCGCCGCCGAGCAAGTCGCCAATACCTGTCACTTGAATGACGGCAATGAATATCAACAGCCCGATTGCAACTGCAAATGGCAGATTATGTGCTTCGAGCAGAGTCAACGGCTCGCCGCTGCACTAATGGCAACGCCTCTTTCCCAAGTTTTTTCCATGAATGGAGTATTAACACAAGTTGCCGCCAAATAACAGAAAAATCGTATCGGCTTTTCGAAAACACTCGAATTCAAGTGTATTGTAAGCTGAAACGGTTGTTTGTTGCGTACAGGTCTCGGCTCGATATCGCCTAACCTACGCTATTGACAGAAAGACCCGGGCTCAACCTTGGCCTTTTGCCGCAAATTCGTCGCGCAATTCGCGTTTGTAGAGCTTGCCATTGGCCTCGCGCGGCAGTTCCGGGCGGAAATCGAACAGCCTGGGCATTTTGATCCGCGCCAGCTGGGGCGCAAGATAGTCGCGCAATTCTTGTTCGAGGTCATCGCCAGCCGTGGCCATATCAATGGGCTGGACCACCGCGACAACTTGCTCGCCCAGATCGGCGTCCGGGGCGCCAATGACGCCAGCATCCATCACCTTGTCATGGCTCACCAGCAGATTTTCGATCTCTTGCGGGTAGATATTGACCCCGCCGGAAATGATCATGTGACTCTTGCGATCGGTCAGAAAGAGAAATCCATCCGCGTCGAAATGGCCAATATCGCCCAGTGTCATCCACCCCTTGGGATGCATCGCCTCTGTCGTTTTGGCCGGATCATTGTGATAGGATGGCAAAACCTCATTCTCGAAATAGATCAGCCCGTCCTCGCCCTGCGGCAATTCTTCGCCATCCGGACCGCAAATATGGGGCACGCCAAATATCGGTCGGCCGACGCTGCCGGGATGCTCAAGCCAGTCGGCAGAATGGATCATGGTCATGCCAATGCTTTCCGATCCGGCGTAATATTCGTTCACGATCGGGCCCCACCATTCGATCATCTCGCGCTTGATTGGCACCGGACAAGGCGCGGCGGCGTGCAGCGCGCGTTGATGGCTGGACAAATCGTAACGGGTGCGAATCTCTGGATCGAGTTTGAGCATGCGAACAAAATGGGTTGGGACCCACTGGCTGTCGGTGACCTTATGCTTCTCGATTGCGGCAAGCGCTGTCTCTGGATCAAACTTCTCCATCACAACAACCGTTCCGCCCAGCCTCTGCGCAGCCGAACACCAAGCCAGCGGAGCGGCGTGATAGAGCGGAGCAGGGGACAGATACACCATGCTTCCATCGGCTGGCATTCCCGCACCCATGGTTGCAAGACCGATAAAAGGGATGACGGCCGTCGGCTCGGGATCGGCAGGCGGTGCCGGCCTGATACCTTTGGGGCGCCCTGTCGTGCCAGAGCTGTAGAGCATGGTCAGCCCAGCGCGCTGATCAGCGATCGGATCGGATGGCTGCGCATCCAGCTCCCTCTCAAAATCGGCGTCATCGCCTGCCCCGATGGTGAGAATATCAAGATCAGGGCAATCGCGGCGCACGCCGTCTATCACATCATCGAACATGCGCGACGTGATCAGCAGCTTGGCCTGGCTGTCCTTGAGAATATAGGCAATCTCAGGTGAGGTCAGTCGGGTTGAGATAGGCACCAGCAATGTGCCCGCGCGCTGCGATCCCCAAACCAAGGTGAAGTAATGGTGGGTGTTTTCCAGCAGCACCGCAAAGGCATCATCGGGCGCAAACCCGCGAGCCCGCAGCAATTGAGCAAAACGATTGGCGGCCACATCCAGCTCACCATAGGTCACGGTTTTCCCGCTGCCGGCCATGACTACGGCCGGATGATCGGGTCGTGATTGCGCATGCTGTATCGGGTGCATTGGTTCGTTTCTCCGCTTCAGACTGGCGACCTTGCAATGGGCGCTTCTGACTTTACGAATGCGAACCTAAAGGCTCCGTTTGGAACGACAAGAAAAAAGGCGGCGGTTTGACCCGCCGCCTATCAAAAAAGGACATCCTCTCCGATGCCTTCACCCGCATTGAAGCGGGGATCTATCAAGCGAGCAGCGGCCTTCCGGCCCCAATTACTCGCCGCAGCTTAAACGCGAAGCCTATTCGCCGCCCTTACCGCCCTTGCCGGTCACCAAAGCAAAACGCTGCTGAGCTTCGGTTTCAATCATATAGGGAATCGGATTGACAGGAACCCCATCGATCCGGACTTCATAATGCAGATGCGGTCCAGTCGAACGGCCGGTCGAACCGACATAGCCGATGACATCACCCTTCTTCACCCGCTCACCAGAGGCAACAGCCAGGCGAGATAAATGCGCATAGCGGGTCTCAAGATCAGCGCCATGATCGACGCGAATATAAAGCCCATAGCTGGAAAACCACTGTGCCTTGCCAACAATACCATCGGCGGTGGCGTATACTGGAGTGCCCGTTGGCGCTGCCAAATCGATGCCATTGTGCTTGCGACGCTTGCCCAAAACAGGGTGAGTGCGCATTCCATAATCGCTGGTTAGACGCGCGCCCTGCAGCGGCATTTGCGATGGGATGGAAATGGCAGGCTTAACGCTGACGATATCAGTTCCGCCATCGTCCAGCGCTTCCCAGCTGGCAAACAATTGGCGGAAACGTGTGTCACCCGACGTCAGAGTGTCGGATTGAGCCTGACGCACAGGCTCAGCAATATCAACGGCGGCGGCAGAACTGTTGGCAAGTGCAGGGCTGGCCGCGATGCTGGTAACGCCCGCTGCAGCAATCAATGCCGCTTTCGCAAGGCTAGCAATGCGCCCATTTGCAATTGTAGATACGATCAACGACCCGTCCTAATAACAGCGATTCAACGCCTGCTCGAGAACCTTCAAAATTGGCGAAAAACCAGTCTTTCAGATCCATCTTCGAAACTTCGGAACCTTTCCGCGCTTCGTTTTTTGGTGAGTTATCGGGGCAAATCTTTACAAAGCAATACCAGCGTAGAAGTCGCGCGACAAACCGGCTGCATCACGCGCCGAGTCGTTGAACGGTGGCTTAAGACCCCCTCGAAAGTGTGTTTCGACCAGCTTTTGCCATGTTTTTTGAGGAGATTCGTCATTTTCATGTGCGATTCTTACAAAATGCTTGGTCCCAACAGCCACATGCCGGATTTCGTCGTCAAGGATTCGTTTGAGAATTTTGGTGCCATTGTGATCGCCCTGCGCCTCTACCCGCGCCAAGGTTGACGGAGTGACGTCAAGCCCGCGCGCCTCCAGCACCATCGGCACAATCGCCAATCTCGCGCTCACATCATGGCTTGTCTCGGATGCCGCCTGCCACAATCCACCATGGGCTGGCAGATCGCCGTAAAAGCTGTCCAGCGTTTGCAGCTTGCGCGCCAGCAAAGCGAAATGCATTGCCTCATCCGCAGCGACGGCCAGAAAATCATCGACAAATTCGCGACCCATTTCCTCGCCAAACCGCCCAGCCATATCCAACGCCAGATCAATTGCGACGAATTCAATATGAGCCAGCGCATGCCATAGCGCGATCCGCCCCTTCGCCGAGCTGCCCTTGCTGCGTTTGGGCATTTTGTTGGGCGCCAGCAGCTCGGGCCGATTGGGTGCGGCAGGCTCGTCTGGCATGGGCACGTCAAAACGCAACTCAAGCTGGCCCAGACGCCATTTGCGCGCCACATCGCGCGCGGCCATTACTTTGGCGCGCGGCTCAGCCGTCAGCAAGGCGGCCCGAATGGCAGAAGCGACAGTTCTCATGCGGAGATGTTCATGCGGAATGGCGCGTTAAAGCGCCGTGGCAGCAGCAAGGACTTCCTCGGCGTGTCCCTTGACCTTCACCTTGTTCCACGCCTGAGCGATAACACCCTTTGCATCGACCAAATAGGTTGACCGGACCATGCCGAGATAGGTCTTCCCATACATCTTCTTCTCGGTCCAAATACCGAGCGCATCGGACAGGCCGTCTTCGGCAAGGTCGGTCGCCAGCGGCGTTGTCAGATCATGTTTGGCGATAAAGTTCTGGTGCTTCTTGGGCGAGTCCTTGCTCACGCCGAGCAATGCCACGCCCGCTTTGTCGAAATCGGCCTTCAAAGCAGTGAAGTCCTTCGCTTCGGTCGTGCAACCGGGGGTGTTGTCCTTAGGATAGAAGAAGATCACGAGCTTTTGGCCAGCGAAATCCGAAACCTTGACCGATCCACCGTCGGGGGTTTCCATCGCAATGTCAGGCATTGTGTCGCCGGCTTGGGCAAAATCGCTCATGTCTCAATCTCCAATTCAATACCAAATGCCTGATGCCAGGCTTGTGCAACCCCATGTCGTGCCTTGGACAGAGCTTGCAAGAGTGCGTCAAAGCTTTCTTGCTGGCACGCCTTTGCCAATGCTTTGGAAGCAGCGGGCGGCGGCGGCTGTTGATCGGGTGCCAGCAAGCGACCGGCGACCAGCAGGCGCGTCATCAGCCGGTGCGCAGGGGCCACCTCTTGCGGCAGCAATCCCGCCTCGCATAGCTGGGCAATTGCGCTGCTCAAATCGGGCGAGAATGCGGTTCGATCGCGCAATTGCAGATAATGGACGAGGAACTCCAGATCGACCAAGCCGCCGCGCAGCAATTTGGCATCGAGCGGGCCTTTGGGCGGTTTGTGCGCCGCCATATCCCGCCGCATTGTCAGCACCGCATCGCGCAGATTGTCGAGATCGCGCGGCTGGTGCAACACTTCCTCGATCACATCGCTTAGCTGCTTGTGGACGCTGCCCGAACCGACCAAGACCCGCGCCCGGTTGAGCGCCATATGCTCCCACGTCCAAGCGCTCTCCCGCTGATATCGGGCAAAGGCCTCAACCGTGACGGCCAGCGGTCCTTGCGTGCCTTGCGGGCGCAGGCGCGTGTCGACTTCATATAGAGCGCCCTGCGCGGTCGGGACCGACAATGCCCCGCTGATGCGCTGGGCCAGCCGGTTAAAGTAATGCGTCGCGCCCAAGGGTCGCTTACCGTTGGATTCGGTACCGGATTCTCCTGTGAACAGGAAAATTATGTCGAGATCGGAGGCATGGGTCAGCGCCCCGCCGCCAAAGCGGCCCAACCCCAAAACGATCAGCTCATTATTGCCGTCCGGGCCCTCCACCCGGCCATGGTTGCTGGCGAATTCCTCGCAGGTTGCGCGATAGGCCACCAGCAAAGCAGCCTCCGCCGTTCGCGACAAAGCTTCGGCAATTTCGAGCGGGTCATGATGGGCCTCGATCAGCTGCAACCCCAACGCAAATCGCACCTCGCCAGTGACCAGCCGGATACGGTCAAGTTGTCGCTCGTAATCGCCCGGCGTCACGCCAGCCTCCATCCGCGCGGCAAGCTGTTCAACACTTCCAGGCAGATCGAGCGCGCTGTGATCAATCAAAGTGTCGAGCAGGCCGGGGCGGCGGCCCAACTCATCCGCCAAAGTCGGAGCAAGCGTCAGAATGGCGACCAACTGATCGAGCAAGGCTGGCCGCGCTTCCAAGAGGCGGAACAGATTGATCGCAGAGGAGGCATGGGTCAGTAGGCTTTCCCACCGCAGCAAGGCACGGTCGGGATCATCGGCATCGGCAAAGGCGTCAATCAGCGCAGGCAGCAAAGCATCAAATGCGCTGAGCGCAGCCGGACTGCGCAAGGCACGATAACGTCCGTCGCGCCATCCCGCGATCCGTTGTGCGAGGCGGCCCGGATCAGCGAAGCCGCGTTTGCTCAATTGATCGGACAGCGACGCCGGTTTTGCTCCCAATCCCTCCGGCCCTTCATCCTCCCCGATCAATGTGTCGTAAGCCGCCGCAACCCGGTCGGTGATTTGGGTTATCTCGGCAACCAGCGCTGCACCATTGTCGAGCCCATCGAGCCGAGCAACCGAGTCCAGCGCATCGCCCGATGGCAGAGCATGCGTCTGCCGGTCATTGACCATTTGCAGCCGGTGTTCGATCACCCGCAACCGGTCATAAGCATCGCCGAGAGCGCTCGCCTCTGCGACAGGGATATGGCCAGAATTTGCCAAGGCATCCAGCGCGCCTCTGGTTCCGCGCACCCGCAAGGAGCGGTCCCGGCCGCCGTGGATCAATTGGTGAGTCTGGGCGAAAAACTCGATCTCTCTGATGCCGCCACGGCCATGCTTGAGATCAAATTCCGCCCCCGGAGTTTGCGGCCCGTCGTAATTGGCGCGGATACGCTGCGTCAGGCGCCGTATCTCTTCAATCGCTCCGTAATCGAGGCTGCTTCGCCAGATGAAATTGTTGATCGCAGCAAGAAACTCCTCCCCTGCTGCAATATCCCCTGAGGCCGAGCGAGCGCGGATAAAAGCCGCCCGCTCCCAGGCTAAGGCAGAGCTTTCATAATGCGATAGGGCGGCCGGACACGAGATGGCCAACGGGCTGACTTCGGAAGCGGGTCGCAGGCGCAAATCGACCCGGAAGACATAGCCTTCAGCCGTATTCTCACTGAGCGTATTGACAACTTCACGGGCATATCGCTGCGCCGCCTCGCCCGGCTCGTCACGCTCACGCCGGGGCAAAGTGTCGGGATCATAGAGCAGGATCGGATCAATGTCTGAACTGTAATTGAGCTCGCCCGCTCCATGCTTGCCCAGCGCCAGCCCGAACATGCCGTGCGGCTGGGCATCGGGCATCCGGCGAATGATCGCGGCATTGATAGCCTGGGTTAGCGCACGGTCGGCAAATTCGGACAGCTCACCCATCACTTGGCTCAGCGGAAACGCGCCCGCCAAATCGCCGATCGCCAATGCCGTGGCCAGCGCCAGTTTTTCCCGCCGAAGTGCAACCGCGACGTCTTGCGTACTGTCTCCCGCTTGCTTGGCCCATGCGAGCGCCGCGGCGCCATCGCCAGCCGCCAACCGGTCAGCAAGTTCTGGCTGACGACGCAAAGCCTGCGCCAGAAAGGGCGCCTCTGCCTGCGCCCGCGCCAATGCATTTTGCCAATCAATCGCCATCTGCGCTCTCCTGCCCGTAGCGCGCGAACAGCACAAGCTTGCATGAGGCAATCAAATCATCGGCCAGCTTGCCCATTTTTGGTCGCTCTGCAATGACGGCGGCAATAAAGCGAATAAGAGGAGCCCCATAGGCCATGATCAAACACACATTTGCAGCATTATCGGCGCTCGCCCTGACTGCATGCGGCGGCTTGACCGAAGCAGGTGACCAGCTCGACATTCCCGAAGTTGAAGCGGGCGATTTGTCCGAAGCGACAATGATCGACATCACCCGCACTCTGTCCTCGGACGAGTTTGAAGGGCGCATGCCAGGCACCGCAGGCGAAGAAAAAACGATCGCTTTGCTGACCGAGAAATTCGCTGAAGTGGGGCTTCAACCAGGTAACAATGGCAGCTGGATACAAGAAGTTCCCTTGGTCGAAATTACAGGCAAGGATCATGCCCCCCTGACGATAAGTGGGGAGAATGTCGATCTGTCCTACGCTTTCTTCGACGAATGGGTCGGGGTGACCTATCGCGAAGAAGTGAACACTACGCTTGAAGACAGCGAGCTGGTGTTCGTCGGCTATGGCATCAATGCTCCAGAGCGTGACTGGAATGATTATGAAGGGCTGGATATGGCGGGCAAAACCGCCGTCATTCTGGTCAATGATCCCGATTACGAGACCGAGGGGTTGGACGGCCCCTTCAATGGCCGCGCGATGACATATTACGGTCGCTGGAGCTATAAATATGAAGAGGCGGCACGGCAGGGCGCGGCAGGCGCGATCATTGTCCATGATACAGAGCCTGCCTCTTACGGTTGGAATGTCGTTTCGAGCTCTTGGTCAGGCCCGCAAGCCTATGCCCAACGCGGCGAAAACCCTCCACCGATGACCACCATGAATGGTTGGATTCAGAAAGAGAGCGCACGCGAAGTTCTGGCCGCAGCGGGACAGGATCTGGACGCATTGAGCGCTGCGGCAAAGGAGCAAGGTTTTGCTGCGGTGCCGCTTGGACTGACCGCATCGACCAGCTTCCGCAATGATGTACGCACCTATGCCTCACAAAATGTAATCGGCGTGTTGCCGGGAACAGAGGCACCCGATGAATATGTCATCCATACCGCCCATTGGGACCATCTCGGTCGCTGCCCAGCGGCACCAGATGGCGATGACATCTGCAACGGCGCGGTCGACAATGCGACCGGCACAGCAGCCCTGGTTGCTTTGGCTGAGGCCCATATCAAATCTGGCGCGCCCAAACGCAGTCTGGTGTTCCTCGCGGTAACCGCTGAGGAGCAGGGCCTGTTGGGTGCAGATTATTACGCCGCAAACCCAGTCTTCCCGCTCGCACAGACCGTGGGCGGTGTGAATATGGATGCGTTTAAGGTTATGCCCGAGGCACGGAACGTCACCGTTGTTGGCGGCGGCAAGTCTCAGCTCGATCAGTTTCTCGAATCTGCGCTTGCCAAAACCGGTAAAGCCGCCACGCCAGACCCAACACCGCAGGCTGGCTTTTACTATCGCTCCGACCATTTCGCACTGGCCAAGCGCGGCGTGCCTATGTTCTACATCCGCGATGGTGAAGACTTGATCGATGGCGGGAAAGAGGCTGGAGCAGCAATTTCTGCGACGTATTATGCCGACGCCTATCACGGACCCAAGGATGAATTTGACGAGAGTTGGGACTGGTCAGGCGTGATGAGCAATTTGCGACTGCTCTATACTCTTGGACGGATGCTGGGTGAAAGTTCCAGCTGGCCCAATTGGGTCGAAGGGGACGAGTTCAAAGCCACTCGCGATGAAAGCTGCGCCGCCAACGAAAGCGGCTGCTGAGCCGCTTGGAAAACGGGTAATGTCCGATGGATTGATGCCGCCCGAATGGGCGCCGCAGGATTGGCTGTGGATCGGCTTTCCGCATCTCGCCGAGGAATGGCCCGGCTTCCTTGAGGCTGCACAGGAAGAAGTCGCAGCCTTCGCCAATGCGGTGGCGGACAGCGGACAGCAAGTGCGCTTGATTGTTCGTGATGAGGCGAACGAGGCCAGCGCCCGCGCCTTGGTCAGCGAGGCGATAACGCTGGAAAGGCGCGCCTATGGCGACATCTGGCTGCGCGACACCGGCCCGCTGGTTCGCAGCGATGGCACAGCCTTGCGGCCAGCGTTCAATGGTTGGGGCGGAAAATATCAAATGGCCGGTGACGAGACGATCGGGGACGAGCTGGCTCAGTCAGCAGACCTCCCCATCCAAAGCGCAGCCTATGTTTTGGAGGGCGGCGCGATTGATGGCGACGGAACTGGCCTTGTCGTGACGACCGAACAGTGCCTGCTCAACCCCAATCGCAACCCTGCCATGAACAAAGCGCAGATTGAGGCTGTGCTTCACACTGACCTCGGCTTCGACCGGGTGCTGTGGCTGGGCGACGGACTGATCAACGATCACACCGATGGCCATGTCGACAATCTCGCTCGCTTTGTCGCTCCGGGCCGTTTGGTGGTGCCACGGGCAACGGAAGAGGACGATCCCAATGCCGCGATTTATGCCGATGCCACCGGGCGGGCGCAGGCTTTTGGACTGGACGTGGTCTCCATCCCCTCGCCCGGCCTGATCATGCGCGATGGGGCGATAGAGCCCGCCAGCTATGTCAATTTTGCGATTACCTCACATGCGGTGATCGTGCCGACATTCGGCTCTGCTCAGGACGAGGCAGCGGTCGAGGCGATTGCGGCGCTGTTCCCGGATCGGGCGACCATCGGCCTTCCCGCAAGCGCGGTTCTGGCCGGTGGTGGCGGATTTCACTGCGCCAGCCAGCAGATGCCAAAGCTCAGTTAGAGCTTTAACCCATCCTTAGGATATGGCCGCGATATTGAACCCATGTCCAAAGTCATATCACTTTCACGCGCGCGGTTTGCGGAATATCAAATGGAAGCATTCCGCTCCATTCTGGTGTGCACATGCGCCTTGGCGCTAGTCGCCGCAGACCGCGCGTTTCCTTTTTGACTGACAGTTAGATTTAGTCGCCCGTTGCGGTGCGATCAGCCAACCACACTTCCATCTCTTCGATTTCCGCTTGCTGTGCATCAATGATGCGCTGAGCCAGATCGCGTGCTTGCTCGTCGCTACCATATTGCAGCTCGACCTCGGACATTTCCACCGCGCCGCGATGGTGGGCAAGCATGCCTTCCATGAAAGCAACATCGGCATCCGCATCGATTTGAGACATGCCCTCATGCATCCGATCATTCACTTCGGCATAGGCACGCTGAGCATCATTCTGGTCTTGCGCCGAGGCGGTATGTTGGGAGTGATCCATGCCACCGTGCATTGTCGCGGCAGGCTCAGCATTTTCTGCTCCACAGGCGGTCAAGCCGCCAACCGCAAGCAGGGCAAAAGCCGGCAAAACAAAAACGGAATTCTTCATAATCACCCTTTCAAATCCGGCGGTGTCGCTGCGTCGGTCAAGAAGGCAATCGCATCGTCGAGCGACAAGACGCGCTGCTCCTTCTCGCCCAGTGTCCGCATGGCGACGGTGCCTTCATCTTCCTCGCGCTTGCCGACAACCAGCAAATGCGGGACTTTGGCAAGGCTATGCTCGCGCACCTTATAGTTGATCTTCTCGTTGCGCAGATCGGTTTCCACCCGAATGCCAGCCGCTTTCAGCTTGGCCTCCAACTGATTGGCATATCCATTAACATCGGTGACAATCGGCGCGACAACCGCTTGCACTGGCGCGAGCCACACTGGCAAACGCCCGGCAAAATGCTCGATCAGAATGCCGATGAAGCGTTCGTATGACCCGAAAATCGCCCGATGCAGCATGACCGGACGATGCCGTCCGCCGTCTTCGCCAATATAGGTCGCATCCAATCGTTCGGGCAATACCCGGTCTGATTGGATCGTTCCAACCTGCCATGTGCGCCCGATGGCGTCGGTCAAATGCCATTCCAGCTTGGGCGCATAAAATGCCCCTTCGCCGGGCAATTCGCCCCAACCATATTCTTCCGTAGCCATGCCAGCATCCACCACCGCTTGGCGCAGTTCGGATTCGGCTTTGTCCCAATCCTCGTCCGAGCCAAAGCGTTGCTCAGGCCGCAAAGCGAGCTTGATTTTATAGGTAAAGCCGAAGTCCTTATAGACCCGGTCCGCCAGCTGGCAGAATTTCTGAACCTCGTCGATGATCTGATCTTCGGTGCAGAAGATATGGGCATCATCCTGAGTGAATTGGCGCACACGCATCAATCCATGCAGAGCGCCATGCGGTTCATTGCGATGGCAGCAGCCGTTTTCATACATCCGCAGCGGCAGATCGCGATAGGATGTGATGCCCTGCTTAAAGACCAGAACATGGGCCGGGCAATTCATCGGCTTGATCGCCATCCAATCGGCATCGCCAGAGATAACCTCGCCCTCATCCTCGGTGTTGGGCACCTCGTCCGGCACGACAAACATGTTCTCGCGATATTTGCCCCAATGGCCGGATTTCTCCCATTGCTTGGCATCGATCACCTGAGGCGTCTTGACCTCTTGATAGCCGCCTTCGTCAATCGCGCGGCGCATATAGGCCTCCAGCTCACGCCAGATCATATAGCCCTTGGGGTGCCAGAAAACGCTGCCATGCGCCTCTTCCTGGAGGTGGAACAATTCCATCTCGCGGCCCAATTTGCGGTGATCGCGTTTGCCCGCCTCTTCCAGATTGTGAAGATGCTGCTTGAGCTGTTTCTTATTGAGCCAGCCGGTGCCGTAAATCCGCGTCAGCTGAGCATTGCGTTGATCGCCGCGCCAATAGGCGCCCGCCACGCGCAACAGTTTGAACGCGGCTGGATCAAGCTTTCCCGTGCTAGCCAGATGGGGCCCGCGGCACATATCGAGCCACGCCCCTTCTGATCGAGGTTCGCCCGACCAATATACGGTCAGCTCTTCATTTTCGGGCAGTTCCTTGGCCCATTCTGCCTTGAACGCCTCGCCATCGGACGACCATTTTTCGATCAAAGCTTCGCGCGACCAAACCTCGCGCACCAGCGGTTTGTCGGCCGCGATAATCTCGCGCATCTTGGCTTCGATTGCGGGCAAATCATCCATGCTGAACGGATCGCGATCGGCTGGTGCCATCACGTCATAGTAAAATCCGTCATCGGTCGCCGGACCAAAGGTGATTTGAGTGCCCGGCCAAAGCGCCTGAACCGCCTCTGCCAGAATATGCGCATAGTCATGGCGAACCAACTCGAGCGCATCTTCCTCGTCGCGCGAAGTGATCAATTCCAGCTGAGCATCGCCCTCAAATGGACGATTAATGTCACGCACTTCCGCGCCCGAACCATGGTCCACACGCGCCGCCAGCGCAGCCTTAGCAAGGCCCGGACCGATCGCAGCCGCAATGTCGGCAGGCGTTGATCCTTCTTCCACTTCGCGGACAGTGCCATCGGGAAGGCTGATCTTGAGGAGTTGTGTCATTGCGTGTCTCATACCGTCTGTTTGCCCGACGCCCTGCCACAAGCAGGTCCGCGCCGGAAGGGCGGTGTCATGTCTTCTGCACTTTTTCGGATGAGGCTGACACCAGAGCCACCCGAAACCGGCCCAAAACCGGGCGGGGGTGGCTGGGTCTCGCGACTAATGCGTGACCAACCGCCCCCGGAAAACCGAGGTGGTGGCGGTGGTCGCGTTGGTCAGCATCTGTGCCATGCGCAGTGATATAGGGAGGGAAGGTTGCGATGTCATTACCTTGACTGACTGACAGGCTCAACAATCATTGAAATGACAAGGAAGCCAGTCTTTTTGGAAGGTTTGCTTGACTTTTAGACGAATCGATGACAAGTAACCTTTCCATAGTTGAAAGGGAACTTAACTGATGAACAATGTTCAATTGGGTCTGTTTTGGGCCACCATACTTATCGCATTTGGCTTACTGGCCAATGCCCTTGGCATCGGCCAAAAATTGGCATCCGCCTTCATTTGCGGCGTGGCCATGTTGGCTGTGTTCCACGTTGGGCGCAGTGAAGCACTCTCGAAAGGCCTTCACCAATGACCAAAACCAATTCGACCAGGCGTGTGTGGCCTTGGCTTGTCGTTTTCTTGGCAAGTATGGTCGCGATGGGTGTCGCGGTTGATGTGCTGGATGTCAAAAGCAAGATGCTGGCCAGCGTTCTGATGTTGACCCCCTTAGTCTTGCTGATTCCAATGGTTCGCAACGCAATGTCAAACGCAAAGCAGCAAGGGTCACTGGGCGAACCTACGAGGCGCTATTTGATGCGGATGGTTATGGTCAGCTTGGCCTATCTTGGGTCACTGTTTCTGGCATCTGAGTTGATCGAAAAAGGCGAGGAAATTACGCTGATTGCGATCGCTTTGGCGATCATCCCTGGTGTCGCAGTATCTGGATATTTCTGGGCCATCGGCAGTCTTATCATCGAGCAAAAAGATGAATTTCAACGGTTGCTGATTGTTCGACAAGCATTGATTGCAACAGCAATTGCGCTTTCACTCGCTGCAATATGGGGCTTTCTTGAAAACTTTGAGCTGGTGCAACACATCGACTCATACTGGTGGCCGGTTGTCTGGTTCTTTGGCCTTGGCATCGGGGCAATAGTAAACAAGGTGCAGCTTGGCTCTTTCGGTGAGTCTTTATGAAAAATCGCCTCAAAGTCTTACGTGCAGAACGTGATTGGAGTCAGCAGGATCTGGCGAACCGGCTCGAAGTCAGCCGGCAAAGTGTCAATGCGATTGAGAAGGGGCGCTATGACCCATCGCTGCCATTGGCATTCAAAATCGCTGATGTGTTTGACCTCGCCATAGAAGAAATCTTCAGCAACGACTGAACACAACCCTTGTGCAGACACCCCTTGCCATTGCCCCACCTGCTTGGGCATGACGCAATCGTGACCGATATTTCCTATCACGCGATGCCCGACGGGCGGCAGATCGCCTTTCGCCATCATCCCGGCGCTGGTCCTAATTTTGGCCCGACGTTGGTGTTCCTGCCCGGCTATATGTCGGACATGGATGGCGGCAAGGCGACCACGGTGTTTGAACGCGCGGTCGAAACCGGTCATGGCTGTCTTTTGCTTGATTATTCAGGTTGCGGCTCGAGCGAGGGAGACTTTGCCGATGGCAGCCTAAGCCAATGGCGGGATGAAGTGCTTGCGCTGGTTGATGCAGAGCTGGGCGGGCCAAAGAACGGACCAGTGATTGTCATCGGATCGTCGATGGGCGGCTGGCTGATGCTGTTGGTGGCGCAGGCTTTGGAAGACCGATTGGCCGGGATCGTCGGCATTGCAGCTGCGCCAGATTTTTCCACCTGGGGCTTTACTGACGAACAAAAGGTCAGGCTGGAACGGGGCGAGACGGTTCTAGAGGACAATCCCTATGGCCCCGAACCGACACCCACCTATGCAAAGTTTTGGGCCGATGCCCAAACCCATTTGATGCTGCACGAACCAATTCCGCTCGATGCACCGGTGCGTTTGTTGCACGGCCAACAGGATGCCGATGTGCCGTGGGAGATTGCCATGGCACTCGCGAAGCAATTGCGTTCCGATGATGTACAGGTAACACTGGTCAAGGACGGCGATCATCGCTTGTCACGCGATCAAGATATAGAGCTTTTGCTGCGAACAATCTGGAGCATGCTCGAAACACAAGAGGCTCAAACATAGATGTCGATTAGCATTGCCCTATTTATGATGTTGCAAGTTGGCCCCAGCGGACAGGCGGGCCCTGTTGGTGATCCGCACGATATGGTGCGCGACAGGCCGCCTCGCCAAGCTGCTGAAGTCGTTGGCGAGGTCGCCGCTGCTCCCCTGCCCCAGTCTGTCTGGTTGAACGAATGCTTTGAGCTGGTCGATACCGATCCAGCGCGGGCCAACTCCCTGGCCCAGATCAAGCGCGATTCAACCAGTGGGACCGAGCGCGTATTGGCGAACCATTGTCTGGGCCTTGCTGCGACTAAGATGGAACTGTGGGACCAAGCGCAAGCTGCGTTCATCGCTGCACGGAACGAGGTGCCGGCAGAGGAATTGCCGCTGCGCGCCCGCATGGGAGCGATGGCGGGCAATGCTGCGCTAGCGCGCAAAGACAGTGCAACTGCTTTGACGCTGTTCGACGCATCGCGGGCCGATGCACTGGCCAGCAATTCGGGCGATCTGGCCGCTTTGGTGGCGCTGGATCAGGCTCGCGTTTTGGTCGGGCTGGATCGCTTGGAGGAAGCAGGGCCATTGTTGGTAGAGGCGTTAAACTTGCGCCCCAATGATCCGGAAACGCGGCTGCTATCGGCCACTTTTTTTCGCCGCCAAGGGCAATTGAGCGCGGCGCAAATGCAAATTGAGCAAGCGCTGAAACTTGCCCCGACAGACCCCGAAATTGGTCTTGAGGCGGGTGTCATCGCCGTGCTGGATGGACGGGACAACACCGCCCGGTCGAGCTGGGAATTGGTGGTCGCAACCAACCCCGATCATCCCGCAGCCACCACTGCGCGTGACTATCTGGATCAACTGGGTCCCGCAGGACAATAGAAATGGTAGCTCTATCGGTTTTGGATCTGGTGCCAGTGCGCGAAGGCGGCACTGTGTCACAAGCGTATTCGGATGCAGTCGCATTGGCGCAGGCAGCAGAAAACGCTGGCTATAAGCGGTTCTGGGTGGCCGAACATCACGCGATGGAGGGCATTGCTGGCGGAGCGACGTCGGTCGTGCTCGCCCATATTGGCAATGCCACATCCACCATTCGCATCGGTTCGGGCGGCATCATGCTGCCCAATCACAACCCCTTTGTAATCGCCGAGCAGTTTGGCACGCTCGACGCATTGTTCCCCGGCCGGATCGATTGCGGGCTGGGCAGAGCGCCAGGGGCCGACGGGCGCATTCAGGCCGCCTTCCGCAAGAATTTGCAGCAAGCGGCTGAAATGTTCCCCAATGATGTGATGGAGCTGCGCGCGCTGATGACCGGCGACGTTGATCTGCCCTTGAAAGCGACGCCGGGATTTGGTGCCGATGTCGAGTTTTGGATGCTTGGCTCCAGCCTGTTCGGCGCGCAATTGGCCGCCAAGCTGGGCATGCCCTACGCTTTTGCGGCCCATTTTGCGCCGACCCATCTCGACGCGGCGCTGGCGCTGTACCGCCGCGATTTTGAGCCGTCGAGATGGCTCGACAAACCGCATGTCATGGTTGCGATGAATGTGTTTGCTGCTGAGAAGGAGGAAGACGCCGTTCTGGCCGCGTCCAGTCAGCAACAAAGCTTTGTCCGCCTGCGCACTGGCGAGCCGGGCAAATTGCAGCCGCCCATCCCGGATTACCTTGCCACTCTGCCTGCGCCCGCGCGCGCCATGCTGGACCATGTCGGTCAAGCCGCCGCGGTTGGCACACCAGAAATGGTTCGGGAGACTATTGAGGCCTTTGCCGAGCGCACAGGGGCGGATGAAATCATCGCCGCTGGTGCCACATATGATCCGCAGGTCAGAATCCGTTCGCTAGAACTTACCGCACAAGCACTGGCCGGCTGACCACATCAAAGCTCAACCCGCTGTTGAGGCAGGGGGCTTATGCGGAGACTGCCGGGCCCAGAAGGGAAAACGGGAAAGCAGCCTCCGCATTTATGATATAGACCATTTGGCATAATTGCGGGCGAGAGTTGGCTGGATTGTGGCTCAAGAATTGGGCAATTGTCCGCTTGCCCGAAGCGCAAAGCGGGCGTATCGCGCATTATTGCTGCGGCGGGACATAATTATATTGCCGCCGTGTTTGGAGCAGGACTATGAATTCTCGATCCGGGGCTTCTAAATCTGGAGCCACTGCCGCCAAGTCCAACAAGGGGCCCAGCCGAGACGAGTTGCTCGCGGCCCAGATGCACAGCGCGATATTGCCCGGCGATACGCCATTCAAGAAAGCGGAATTGATCGGCGCTGCCAAATTTGTCCTGCAAGCGGCCGCTGTCAGAGAGCCAGCACGATCTTCACTCATTCTTGAAATCGGTGACGAAAAGCGCCGATCTCAACGTATCGCTATCGTCAATGACGATATGCCCTTCTTGGTTGATTCGATTGCCGCAACGGTGGCCGAACAAGGGTTGGAGATACGCCGGCTGGTTCACCCGATCGTCCCTGTACGCCGCAATGCTAAGGGTATGCTGACCCATCTGGGTGACAGACAAAACCACGCAGATGCGCGCGAATCGATGATCTATATCGAAACCGAGCGCGCTGATGAGGCGAGTTTGCGCGAATTGGAAGAGAAGCTGCGCGTCACCTTGGGCGATGTCCGCGCAGCAGTGAATGACTGGCCCAAAGCGCAAGCGGCAATGCGCGAAGATGCGGAACGCATGACCAATCCAGAAGATGCCGCTTTGCTGCATTGGTTCAACGACGGCATGCTGACCCAGCTTGGCCATCTGACCCGCAAACGCGATGGCAGCCATGCCAATTTGCATGGTATCTGCTGCAGAAGTTCGCGCCAATTGCTGGCCGATGCATCCTATGATCGCGCATTCGCCTATTTCGAGCAGCCCGATGCTGATGGAGCGGATAAAGATCTGCTGGTGGTGAAGGCCAACCGGATGGCCAATGTCCACCGACGTGTGCCGCTGGATCTGTTCATCGTTCCCATTCGCACCAAGGGCAAAGTGACCGCATTGTCCGTGCATGCGGGCGTGTGGACCAGCGCAGCCCTCGCCAGCCCGCCGAACAATGTCCCGCGCCTACGCAAAGCCTTAGACGGATTGGCAGAGACCTTCGGATTTGATCGATCCGGTCATGCAGGCAAAGCGCTGGTTCATGCGCTCACGGTCTTGCCCCACGATCTGCTGATCGGCTTCAACACGCCAGATATTGCCCGTGTCGCAACCATTATGATGGGTCTGGTTGATCGCCCTAGGCCGCGATTGGCGTTGGTCGAAGCCCCATTGGCGCGCCATTTGTTCGGCTTTGTCTGGCTACCCAGAGACCTGTTATCGACGCAGACGCGGACCCAAATTCAAGATCTGATGACAGACGCCTGTGGTGCGGATCTGCTCGACTGGAGCCTGCAAGTCGAAGGCGGCAATTTGGCCTTGCTGCGTTTTGTACTGGATATCCGCCAGGTCAGCTCTTTCCCATCCGAAGCCGAGCTAGAGGCCATGTTGCAAGACATGCTGCGCGGTTGGAGTGATGCGGTTGAGCGCCAATTGGCGCAGACGCACACCAATGGCCAAGCAGCAGCCATGGCAACCCAATATGCCAGCGCGTTCCCGCCAGAATATCGTGCCCGCTATGGCGCTGCAGAGGCTGCTATTGATATTGCACGGATACGCTCTCTATCCGCCGAAGAAGGGGCATTGCGCGACGTAAGAACATACAGTTTGGCCAAGGACCCACCGCACCGGCTACGCCTCAAAATCTATCAGCAAAAGGGCGATTTGCTGCTGTCCGATGCGGTGCCTGTTCTAGAGAATTTTGGCTTCAGCGTGATAAAGGAAATCCCGACTATCCTGGGTGGCAACGCCCTCGATACGATACACGAATTTACCCTTGATCTGGTCGGTGGCGGGCAAGTCGCAAGCCTGCTTGAACGCTCGGAGTCGATCGAACGGGCAATCGCACAAGTGCTCAACGGTGCTGCGGAAAACGACCCGTTTAACAGATTGGTGGCCGAGGCCGAATTGACCGCGCGCGAGGCCGATTGGCTGCGCGCCTTTTATCGCTATCTGCGCCAAGCGGGTATGGGCTTTACAATCTACACTGTGGTCGACGCCTTGAGTGCAGCGGGCGATGTGACCCGTGCCATGCTCACTTTGTTCGCTACCCATCATGATCCAAAATTCAGCGGCAACCGGGCCGATGAGGCAAAGGCAGCCAAGGATGCGATCAAGCGCGGCTTGGCCAAAGTCAGCGCAATCAATGACGACCGTTTGCTGCGCCTTTATCAGGCATTGATCGAGGCGATCTTGCGGACCAATGCCTTTGCCCCGGCGGCCAGCGAAGCGCTTGCGTTCAAGATCGATTCCCAGCTGGTCCCCAATCTGCCCAAGCCGATCCCATGGCGCGAAATCTTCGTCTATTCGCGCAGAGTAGAGGGCATCCATCTGCGGGCTGGACCGATTGCGCGCGGGGGCCTGCGCTGGTCCGATCGGCGCGATGACTTCCGAACCGAGATATTGGGCTTGATGAAGGCTCAGCGGGTCAAAAATGCCGTGATCGTGCCAACTGGCGCAAAGGGCGGCTTCTATCCCAAGCAGCTTCCCTCGCCTGCCAAGGACCGCGAAGGTTGGGCCGCAGAAGGCCAAGCCAGTTATGAAGTCTTCATTCGGACATTGCTGTCGATCACCGACAACATTGCGGATGGTAAGGTGGTCCATCCAGAATCAGTGGTCGCCAGTGATGGCGAGGACCCCTATTTTGTTGTCGCCGCCGACAAAGGCACTGCGCGGTTCTCCGACGTGGCCAATGCAATTGCCGAAAAAGCGGATTTTTGGCTAGACGATGCTTTCGCCAGTGGCGGTTCCAACGGCTATGACCACAAGGCCATGGGCATCACCGCACGCGGAGGGTGGGTCTCGGTCCAGCGCCATTTCCTCGAGATGGGCGTGGATGTTCAGAAGGACCCGGTTCGCGTGGTCGGCTGTGGCGATATGTCAGGCGACGTCTTCGGCAATGGCATGTTGTTGTCCAAGGCGATCAAGCTGGTGGCTGCCTTTGATCACCGGCACATTTTTATCGATCCTGATCCCGATCCGGCCAAAAGCTGGGCCGAACGCAAGCGATTGTTCGACCTGCCCAGGTCGAGCTGGGAAGATTATTCTGCCAAGCTGATCTCCAAAGGCGGGGGTGTTTTCCCGCGCGATGCAAAGAAGATCAAGCTGTCCAAACAAGCGCGGGAAGCGCTGGGTATCGATGCCAAAGAAATGGAACCAGAGGCTTTGATGAGTGCCATTGTTGGTGCGAGCGTCGACCTCGTCTGGTTCGGCGGTATTGGCACCTATATCAAGGGCGAGGCGGAGAATAACGCAACGGTCGGCGATCCGGCGAATGATCCATTGCGGATCAATGCAGCAGATGTCCGTGCCAAGGTGATCGGTGAAGGTGCCAATCTGGGGGTTACCCAAGCGGGCCGCATCGAATTTTCGCTAAACGGCGGACGTATCAACACCGACTTCATCGACAATTCGGCAGGCGTCGATTGTTCGGACAATGAAGTGAATATCAAGATCGCGCTCGCCGCGGCGCGCGTGGCGGGCAAATTATCGGTCAAGAAGCGCAACATTTTGCTCGCCGACATGACCGATGAAGTTGCCGAGATTGTCCTTGAAAACAATCGGTTGCAAGCATTGGCGCTGTCGGTTGCAGAAGCCGGCGGACCGCGGGCAATGGCATCGCAATTGCATTTGATCGAGACACTTGAAGAGCGCGGCGCGCTTGACCGGCGGACCGAAGGCATTGCCGATAGTCAGTCGCTCAATCGCCGGGCCGCCGACGGTGCCGGGATGACGCGGCCAGAGCTTGCCGTCTTGCTATCCTCTGCCAAGCTGGTGCTGCAGGATGCAATTGAGAGCAGTCCCTTGGCCGATTCCAAGGTCCTTGAGGCGCTGCTCTATTCCAGCTTTCCCTCGGCGATGCGGGGCAAGTTCAAACAACAGATTGCCAGCCATCGCTTGCGCCGCGAAATCGTCGCGACCAAGCTGGCCAATCGGATCGTCAACCGTTTGGGCATTATCCACCCGTTCGAACTGGCCGAGGAAGAAGGCGTCGATTTGGCAACAATTGCGGCGGCCTTTGTCGCTGTCGACACTATGTTCGATCTGGAGGCGCTGTGGTCAGAGATTGATCGCGCCAAAATGTCCGAACAGCCCCGGCTCCAATTGTTTGACCGCTTGGCCGCAGCCGTCGCTAATCTGATGTCTGATATGCTCAGGACCACCGCCGGACGTATTGATACCGCTGCTCTGGTTGCCGATCTAGGCGCTGGCGTGCGTTTGCTGTCAAAAGCGTCCGACAAATTGCTGGCGGATCAAGCGCGCGAGCAGTCGAAACAATTGTGCGAACAGTTGGTTGAAGCTGGCGCTCCGCCAAAGCTTGCCGACAAAGTCAGCCATATGTTTGATATCGACGGGGCCATAGGGCTGGCCCGGTTGGCCAACGAAACTGGTATGGATCCACATGCGCTGACCCAAGCCTTCACTGATGTGGGCGAAACCCTGGGGCTGGACTGGGCGCAAAGCGTTGCAGCCTTGATGAACCCATCGGATATTTGGGAACGACCATTGGTCAGCGGGCTGGCCCGTGATTTCCAACAGATGCGGCTCGAATTCCTGCGCCGCCTCTTGCGCCGGAAGGAAGGCAAAGCCGATCCTGCCGCAGCAGTGAGTGACTGGGCCGAGTATAATCAGGTCAGCGTGAAGCAGTTTCGCACTATGATTAGCCGGGCCCAAACCCACACCCCAGTTGCCCCGGTTATGCTTGCACAAATCGCAAGTCAGGCTCGCAATTTGCTCGAACGTTGAGGTGATTTCAGACCATCTGAGGCTTGGCATAAAGTGATCTAAACTTGACGCAGCCGGTTTTTGGGGCGACCCACAGCGCCATGACAACTGCAGACGTTTTGATCGTGGGTACCGGGCACGGCGGTGCACAGGCAGCCGTCGCTTTGCGGCAGCAAGGCCATGACGGCACTATCATCATGTTGGGCCGGGACACCGAGCCTCCCTATGAACGGCCACCCTTGTCCAAAGAGTATATGGCTGGTGACAAACCGTTCGAGCGGATCATGATCCGTCCGCAACAATTCTGGGCCGACAAGGGCATTGATCTACGGCTGCAAAGCGCCGTCGATACGGTTGATCCAATCGCTCATGAGGTGGAGCTGACCAGTGGTGAACGCATCGGCTATCGCAAGCTCATCTGGGCTGGCGGAGGCGATCCGCGCAGACTTTCCTGCCCCGGCGGCAACTTCAAAAATGTTCATTCGGTTCGCAACAAACGCGATGTGGATGCGATCATGGCCGCGCTGGACGCGGGCGCAAAACGCGTTGCCGTTATCGGCGGTGGTTACATCGGGCTGGAGGCAGCCGCAGTCCTGCGCAAATTGGGCTGCGAAGTAACCTTGATCGAGGCTTTGCCCCGCGTTCTGGCGCGGGTCGCTGGCGAAGATTTGTCCACTTTCTATCAAGACGAGCACCGCAGGCAGGGTGTCGACGTCAGGCTGGATACCGGGGTCGAGGCAATCGAGGGTGAGGATGCTGTGGCCAGCTCTATCTTGCTGGCAGATGGCGAATCTGTGCCCTGCGATATGGTGATCGTCGGAATTGGAATTGTGCCTTCTGTCGCACCTCTGATCGCGGCAGGAGCAGCGGGTTCAAATGGCGTTGATGTCGATGTGTTCTGCCGCACGACGCTGGACGATATCTATGCCGTTGGTGATTGCGCCGCCCATGCCAATCCGTTCGCGGACCAAGCGGTCATCCGGCTCGAATCGGTCCAAAATGCCAACGATATGGCCAATACCGTCGCCAAGGCGATTATGGGCGACAAGCAGCCCTATCACGCGCTGCCCTGGTTCTGGTCCAATCAATATGATCTGCGTTTGCAGACCGCCGGACTATCGCTCGATTTCGATGCGACAATATTGCGCGGTGATCCGGCGACGCGGAAATTCACTGTCGTTTACTTGAAAGAGGGCAAGCCAATTGCCTTTGATTGCGTCAACAACACCAAAGATTATGTTCAAGGGCGCAAATTGATCGAGAGCGGCATTGACGAAGTCGATCTAGACGCACTGGCTGACGCTGAAATTCCGCTTAAATCACTGCTATGAGGCTGGACTATTTGAGACGGGCCTGCGCCCAGCGCGCTGCATCCGCAACGGCAGGATCAGGGTCACCCAGCAGCGCCTCTACCGCATGCCGCAAATTGACATTCGCACTGTTTCCCGCCGCATAAAGGCAGTTTCGGACAAAGCGGTCCCGGCCGATCCGTTTGATCGGAGAGCCTGAGAACAGCTGGCGAAATCCCGCATCATCCAATTGCAGCAATTCGGCCAGTCTGGGCGCGACCAGTTCGGCGCGCGGCAGAAAGTCACGGTGGCTGGCAGCACTCTGCGCAAATTTGTTCCACGGACAAACCGCCAGACAATCATCACAGCCATAGATGCGGTTACCGAGCGCCTCGCGAAACTCCTCAGCAATGGGGCCCTTATGCTCAATAGTGAGATAAGAGATACAGCGCCGCGCATCCAGCTGATAAGGGGCAGGGAAGGCATCGGTCGGGCAGGCTGTCTGACAGGCATTGCATGACCCGCACCGGTCAGAATGCGGTGCATCCGGTTCAAACCGAACAGTGGTGTAAATCGCGCCGAGAAATAACCAATTGCCTTCATCCCGACTGACCAGATTGGTGTGCTTGCCTTGCCATCCAATACCCGCCGCCTCGCCCAAGGGTTTTTCCATGACCGGCGCAGTATCGACAAAGACCTTTAGCTCGCTATCGGGGGCCTGCTCGACCAGCCAGCGGGCCAGTGCCTTGAGCCGTTTCTTGACCGTGTCGTGGTAATCCTTGCCGCGGGCATAGACCGATATGCGGCCGCGCTCCGGCTGTCCTTCTAAAGCCAAAGGATCATCCGACGGGGCATAGCTCATCCCCAGCGCGATCACGCTGTTGGCCACTGGCCACATGGATTGCGGCCCGCGCCGCACGTCGGCCCGCGCCTCCATCCATTCCATCGATCCGTGGCGGCCCTCGCCCAACCAATTCTCCAACCGCTCGGCGCGAATTGGATCGTCTTGCGCAGACGCAATCCCGAACGCAGCAAAGCCAAGCTCGCGGGCTTTTTCCTGCAAGGCCTTACGCAATTCATTAGTTTCAGCGGTATTAACCACTCTTGGGGTTGCTCCCGTTCATGCCCTAAGGTTAACCGGGCGACATGGATATTGCGGTAAGCGATCAAGTGCAGGCGGGCAATGCCGTGCAAACGGAACAGGCAAGCGCCGGTCACCCATTGGCGATCGAGGCGCGTGGGCTGGTCAAACGGTTCGACGGGACTTTGGCGGTTGATGGCGTGGACATCTCTGTGCCTGAAGGCGCCATCTATGGCGTGCTGGGACCCAACGGCGCTGGCAAGACTACGACATTGCGCATGTTGTTGGGCATTATTGACCCCGACGAAGGTGTGCGCCGTGTGTTTGGTCATGACCGACCACATGATATCGCACGTTTAATCGGCTATTTGCCCGAAGAGCGCGGACTCTACCCTTCAATGAAAGCCATCGAAGCAATTGCCTTCATGGGTGCATTGCGCGGGCTTTCGTTGCCGGAGGGGCGCGAGCGCGGTCTCGAATTGCTTGAGCGGCACGATCTCGCCCATGCTGCTGACCGGCAAATCCGCCAATTGTCCAAAGGCATGGCCCAAACAGTGCAATTGCTCGGCACTTTGGTTCACCGGCCCAAACTGGTGGTGTTGGACGAGCCCTTTTCTGGCCTCGATGCGATCAATCAGGGCAAGCTGGAGCGCATGATCCGCGCCTTGGCCGACGAAGGTACCACGGTGATTTTCTCCACCCATGTGATCCACCATGCAGAACGCCTGTGCGAAGGTGTCGCCATCATTGCCGGGGGCAAGGTGCCCTATGCTGGCTCGGTTGAGGCTGCGCGCGACCGCATTCCTGCACAAGTGCGTCTGGAAACGCGCGCCCGTGAAGGGGCGTGGACAGCGGCATTGCCTGAAGATGCCCGGCGCGAGGGCGATTATTTCATGTTCTCCCTGCCCGATACTGGGGTTGAGCCATTGCTGCGGCAATTGATCGAAGGCGATGCTGGCATACTCTCACTATCTATCGAACGTGCCGGATTGCATGATGCCTTCGTCCATATCGCTGGGGAAGCAGCCGCAAAGCAGCTTGAGGCCGATGGGCATGCGGGGAATGGACAATGAGCGCTTCCAACGAAGTCGACATGAGCCAAAAGGCGCGGCTTTCCAATTTTCAGGCGGCGATGGTCGTTGCCCGGCGAGACTTTGTCGCAATTCTTTTCAGCCGTAGCTTCCTATTCTTTCTGCTCGGCCCGCTGTTTCCCGCTGTTGTGTTCGGAATGTCAGGCGGATTGGGCGCGGCGGCCAACCAGAACGCGCCCGATGTCCGCATAGCTTTGCAAATGCCGAGCGAGGATATGGCCGCCATTCTAGCCGCACATGAACGTATCGAAAGCGAATTGGGGCGCGGGGGCGTTCCTCATTTCTATCTGTTCGACCCGGCAGACGGCCATGACACGATTGATCCAGAGGCCTTAATTGCCGACAACAGCGGTATTTACGGGGCCGCCCTAACCGGAACGCTCGAAGAGCCTATCCTAACCGGCACGCAAGACAGGCTGCGCATGTGGAGCGGTCATGTCACTATGCATTTGGCCCTTGCGCGCAACCAAGCCGATGTGTCCTATCCCGCGCTATCCACCAGTCTGGTCACCAAAAGCGGAGCAACCACCAAGGATCGCCGCCGCGATACAGCGCAAATATCCATGACCTTGCTGTTCCTTTTGATGATGCTGTTGGCTGGAATGGTCTTGTCCAATCTGGTCGAGGAAAAAGCCAACAAGATCATCGAAATCTTGGCCGCCGCTCTGCCGATGGAGGCCGTATTCCTGGGCAAACTGTTTGCCATGCTCGCGGTATCTCTGGTGGGTATAGCGGTGTGGTTCTCGCTCATCGGATTGGTGATTTTGTCGGGCAGTGACTTTGGCAATGTTAAGCAAACCCTGATGGGAATGCCCGATCCTGGCGTTGGGTGGCCATTGTTCAGTGTCTTGTTCGTGGTCAATTTCTCGATGGGCTATTTGCTGATCGGCTCGATCTTCCTCGCTATTGGCGCATTGGCCAGCACGGTTCGCGAGGTGCAGACGCTATCGATGCCAGTGACCATGCTTCAATTGTTCATCTTCTTCTTCGCCAGCTTCACCTTGATCGATGGCGCGCCAGTGCTGGAGGCAATGGCAATTTTGTTCCCGCTAAGCTCGCCCTTTGCGATGACTGCACGCGCGGCGCAGAGCGAGGAAATATGGCCGATCCTTATCGCGATTGGCTATCAAGCCTTGTGGGTGGCGATATTTATCAAGATGGGATCAACCCTGTTCCGCAAACGGGTGATGAAGTCTGGCGGCGGCGGGCACAATTCGAACAAGCGCCGTTGGTATCAGTTCAAGCGCTCAACCAGTTAAGTCGCAAAACGCAACTCACTATTGACAAGGCTGTCAATAGACGCAGGATGGACATCACACGAGACAGGCGTCCAATCGAGTCGCCTGCTAGGGAGAGAATTATGGCCACTATCGCCCCGGAAAAGCCGCAATGGCGCACCAGTCCTCAGGCACACGAAGCGCTGGACCAGTACTTCGCAGAGCATCCTGACGAGCGTCCGGAGCATACTCATCCCTATGATGTCAGCCGTTCGGACATCTATGCCGAGGACCGTTGGCAGCCGATCTTTGCCGAAATGCGCGCCAAAGGTCCGCTGCACTATGTGCCCGACAGCCCATTTGGCCCTTATTGGAATGTCGTTGGCCACAAGGCGATCCAACACATCGAAGCCCTGCCCGAATTGTTCTCCTCCAGTTGGGAATATGGCGGCATCACTATCCTCGAACCGCGCCCGGCCGAAGAAGGGCGCGAGCTGCCGATGTTTATCGCCATGGACCGGCCCGAGCACACCGGACAACGCCGCACTGTTGCCCCCAAATTTACGCCCAGCAATATGGCGGACATGGAGACAGAGATCCGCGCCCGCACGGGTGAGGTGCTGGATTCCTTGCCCCGAGGCGAAAAGTTCGACTGGGTCGATACCGTATCGATCGAATTGACCACCGGGATGCTGGCCCTTCTGTTCGGCTTCCCTTGGGAAGATCGTCGGCTGCTGACATTTTGGTCGGATTGGTCAGGCGATACCGAACTCGCACTGGCACCAGCTTTGGACGACACACGCGACGCCATCCAACAGGAAATGGCGATGTATTTCGGGATGTTGTGGCAGGAGCGGTCACAGGCCGAGCCGACCAATGATCTCATCTCTATGATGCTGCATTCAGAAGCGATGAGCGCGATGGATCCGCGCGAATTTATTGGCAATCTGGTGCTGCTGATTGTTGGCGGCAACGACACCACCCGCAACACCATGTCGGGCATTATCCATGGTCTCGATAAATTCCCTGATCAGCGCAAATTGTTCGAGGAAAATCCCGATTTGATCCCGAACGCGGTTCAGGAGTGTATCCGTTACCAGACGCCGCTCGCCCATATGCGGCGCACTGCAACAGAAGACACCGAACAGTTTGGCCAGAAGATCAAAAAGGGCGACAAGCTGGTGATGTGGTATCTGTCTGCCAATCGCGACGAAGAAGTGTTCGAAAATGCCGACAAGATTGATCTGACGCGCGAAAATGCACGTCGCCACATTGCATTTGGCTATGGCATCCATCGCTGTGTTGGGGCGCGTCTTGCCGAACTGCAATTGCGGATTTTGCTGGAAGAAATGCACAAGCGCCGGATGCGCGTGGATGTGGTTGGCGAAGTGGAGCGAGTGCGCGCCAATTTCGTCCATGGTTTCCGCAAGCTAGAAGTCGAAGTTTCCGAGTTTTAGGCTGCGCATTTTCTGACAATGTGAAACCTTTCCAACTGTTCCCACGTATTTACCATTGTGGGTATTGAGACAATTGAAGGGTGATAGTTATGCGCGACAAACAGACAGGCCGCCGAAACGTACTGTCCGGCCTGGGTGGTGGTTTGGGCATTGCCCTATCTTTGCCCCTACTTTCGGCATGTGGAAGCGCCAGCGCGCGCTCGGCCAAATTCCGCGTTTCGAAGAGCGAAGCCGAATGGTCGCGCATACTGACCAAAGACGAGTTTTACGTCTTGCGCCAAGAAGGCACCGAACGTGCCTTTTCTTCACCTCTGGATAATGAAAAGCGCAAGGGCACCTTCGTTTGCGCGGGGTGCGGCAACAGGCTGTATTCATCGAGAACAAAATATGACAGCCGCAGCGGCTGGCCCAGCTTTTACGCTGCGATCGACAAAAGCGCTGTTGGCACAAAACGCGACTTTAAGATCGGCTTCCCCCGCACCGAGGTGCATTGCGCCGATTGCGGCGGACATTTGGGCCATATTTTCAGTGACGGCCCAAAGCCGACCGGTCAGCGGCACTGCATTAACGGCGCAGCGTTGGACTTTATTCCGGCGTAACAGCAGGCGCTGGAGAATCCGGCATTGAAGCCTCAGAAAGAGGCGCCACGGGATTTTGTCCCGCAATTGGTAGCGAACCAAACTTCCATACTTTGAGCTCGTCCGGGCCGCCCACCTCGACAATTTCCAGCCACTCGGGCGCATTGCCGTTCATCAATTGATGCATCAGTGAGGCCTTGCCGCCGCCAGCAGCAAGATTGCTCGCCTCGGTTAGATCAATACAGGCAACAATATAGTCGGCGTCCCGACCAACGATGATCGGGCGCGCTTGCTCAGGAGTGCTGGTAAAGGCCACGATCACATCCCGCATGGCTGGTTGGGCGCGATGATGACCCGATGCGACCACGCTATGATGCGAATTCAGCAACAAAGCTGGCCCGATGTCGAGCGGTGCAAACACTGTGCTTGGCTTCAATTGGTTCAACAGCGGCGCATTCTCGCGGATTTCGCATTTGGATTCGCGCGTGGTCGTAACAACACCATCGCTAGAGGTCAGCGGCGCCAATTGTTCTCGAGCGAGCTTCAATGGTCCGGCGGACAAGAAAATCGCATAAATGGCGAGGGCCGCGACCAATTTCGGGCCGATTTCACTGCTGGTTTTCCAATATTTGAATATGCGGTTGAGCAACCAAGCTAGAGGAATTGCTGACAAAGCAGAGGCAAAGGCGATAGATCGTGCGGTCAAAATCCCTCCCAAGATCGCAAGGCCCAGCAGCAGCGCGTATTCAAACCACCATACTCGCGCCCAGTCACGCCCTTTCAAACCGAGCCGAAGCGCAACCACCAGCGCCGTCACCGACTGGATGATAGCTGGCAACCATGCATCGACATTGCCTAACCAAATCGGCCGGCCCTCTAGCACGCTCTCATACCAATGCTGCCGCACGAGAGGGTCGAGATCGGTGAACGGATTGCCAATACATTGCGGGGTCGACCAGGCCATGAACGCGACACCCAATGCGCCAGCTGCCGCCATCCCAATTACCAGCACTACGCGAGGCATAGACGGGACGGCCGCAAAAGCTCCGGTGGCCAATGCTGTGATCAAAAACAGGCCGAGATGGGCGGGCGATATCACATCGCAATGCGGTGCCAAATCAGCCCAACCTCTGGTTGCGGCAAAGCCGAGCACCAAGGATCCAGCCAACGCCTGCATATAGCTGACCAGCCACCAGCGTTCTTTGTCGCTGCGCATCCAACGCAGGCCCAAGACCAGCGCGAAGGCCGCGCTCATCGGCAGTGTCTCGAGCGAAATCATCATGCCCAGACCCATTGCGATCCCGGCCGCGGCCCCGCCCTTAAACGGAGAACGCCATGACAGCGCCCATGCCGACAGAGCCACTGCAAAAATCTGCCATGCGTGATGGTCGATCCTGAGCGGTTGGGTTTGCATAACGATAGGCGGCAGAGCTGCCAGCACAAGACAGGCGAAGATAGCGATCTGTGTATCAAACATCCGCCACGCCAAGCGGCCAATCGCTACCATGATGAGCAACAAGATCAGCAATGGCGTGATCACCATCGCAATTCGCTCTGCCAAGGATTGTTCGAAAAAGAAGGACAACAACCAAATCAGCGCAGCGATGGGTGCATCAACCAGCCGCGACCAATGCATCAGCGTGCCATCGGGAGGAGTTATCCGATATTGGTGGAGGTCGTACCAGCCTTGTCCCGCCAATAAATCGCGGACCTGAACCAAACGAAGCGAATCGTCGGGACCAGGATAGCGGCCCTCCAGAACATAGGGCCCCGTCATCAGCAGCAATACGATAGAGACCGCAATCCACGACAACAGGATGGCCCGATTGGGCTTCTCGTTCGTTCGCAGGCGGCGATCAGCGACCATCAATCCGGCTCGCTCGAAAAGACAACTTTGGCGCGCAGATAATACGTAACTGAAAAACTGACGATGATCGCGACCAGTTTTGCTCCCCGTGCATCAATGCCGCTAGCATCGGCAATGCCGACGATGGTCGCAGTCAGCACCAGCCCAACCAGAGCCGAAACGACAAACAGCGCCTTTTGCTTGGTCCGCGCGCGCGCTTCTTGGGCGACGGTGTCTTGAAACACTGTCCTGCTGGACAGCACCCAATGCGCCAAAATCCCGAAGGAATAGCCAAATGCAGAAGCAATTGCAGCGTTCGTTCCGCTCGAAAGCATCAGGAGGAAGCTGCCGAAATCGACCACCAACGCACCAACACTCGCCAGAATATAGCGAATGAAGCGAATGTCTTGCAGCTTGGCCAATAACGTCATGACCGACTTCCCCCTATCGCCGCGACGAACTCAAACCCGATTGGTGCAAGCCTGATCAGGCTGACTTCTTAATCCGCTCTGGCACTTCGCGCACCGAATTCAACGCCGCCGCTTGATCGTCGGTCACAGGATTGGCTGCAGCCTCGCCAGATTGGCTAGGCAATACCTTCTCTGCACCTTCGTCACCGGCCTCGTGATATTCAGCGTCTTCATTGACGCACCACGTATCGTAAACCCGCTCACCCGCCAGGATATTTTCAACCGTCAGCATCGCCGTCATCATGGCGTGATCCTGATTGTTGTAGCGGTGCATGCCATTGCGGCCGACCATATGGAGGGACGGAAACTTCTCTTCCAACTCCAGCCGCATGGCGTCTACATTGGCTTCATAATCATCGTCATAAACCGGGTAGGCTTTTTCCTGACGGACCACCGCCCCGCTTTCAACCTTGTCCGGGTCGCACAGGCCAAGAATAGCCATTTCTTTCTTGGCCAATTCGACCAGATCATTGTCATCAGAAGACCACAATCCGTCACCTTCGAAACAGAAATATTCAAGTCCGACGCAAGCCATATCTTCACTTGGTACCATTTCAGGTGACCAGCTACGGAAGTTTTGGACTCGGCCCACTTGCACCCGGTCATCATGGATGTAGATCCAATTGTCTGGGAACAAATCTTCCGATTTCACCATCAAAGCGACGGTCAGGAAGTCTCGGTAGCGCAAATTGCTCGCTTCCAAGCTGCTTTGTGGCAATGGGTGGAGGCGCTTAGACAGCTCGCGCATCGGGGCCGAGCTAATCGCGTGTTTCGCGCGAATTTGCACGTCACCGCCAGGGCCTTCTGCGCTCATGATCCAGCCGCCATTGCCATCGCTGGCCAATTGCTTGAGCGAACGGCCCATCAGAATTTGGCCATTGCCCGTTGCTATAATCTTGTCGCGGGCAGCATCCCACATCATGCCAGGGCCGAGCCGCGGATAACGAAATGTCTCGAGCAAGGTTTTGACAGCCTGCCCGTCATTGGGCTTCTTGTTCAGACCCATAGAGCGCTTGAGCCCGTCGATCACAGCATTCCACAGCGACAGGCCTTTGATACGTTGTGCTGCCCAATCGGCGCTCATCTCGTCACACGGCATGCCCCACACCTTCTCGGTATAGGTCTTGAAAAAGATCGAATAGAGCTTTTTGCCGAACTGGTTTGTGGTCCAATCTTCAAAGCTTCTGACGTTCTTGATCGGGAACAGCTTGTAACGCAGATAGCTCAGCATGCAGGCGGTCGACCGCAAAATGCCCAAATTGCCCAACGCTTCGAAAGCGCGCAAAGGGTAAGAATAGAACTTACCCTCGTAATAGATCCGGCTCATCCGCGGGCGCTGGATAAAGTCATCGGGCAAGATCTCGTTCCACAGATCGACAACTTGCTGGCTCTTGGAGAAAAACCGATGCCCGCCAATGTCAAAACGATAGCCCTCGTGCTCAACCGTGCGGCTGATCCCGCCGACATAGGCCTCATCTTTCTCGATGATGGCTACGGTCTTGCCTTGCTTGGTCAGCAGATAGCCAGCTGTCAGGCCGGCCGGCCCCGCGCCAACGATGGCGACATCAACGTCAATGATTCCGGTATTTTCAGTAGTGGTCGAGACCATGGAAACCCCCAGTAAGAATATTCTTAGCGGGAGTGAACGAAAATGGTTAGCGAGAAGTAAACAAAACCCAGATTATTGGGCAAAATCGCCAGATGAGTTGAGGCGCTGCTTGGCGCTAGGCAATGAGCGTTGGGGCCTGCAATCGGGCTGCAGTGCGGGCAAAGTCGCCCAGTGTCATGACGTCATCAAACACCACGCCATACTCGGCATCACGTCGCCACCGAACCTTGGCGTAAAACTCCCCCATGCGATTATTTTCGATGCGCAAATTCTGATCAAGGGCGAACATCGTATCGCATTCGAACCGCGCGCCTTGCTGGGACAGGTTCTTGATGGTTGCTGCGGACCGCTCTGTCAGAGTTTTGACAGTGGTCGAGATTTCGATGTTCAAACGCAGGCCTCGTTTGGGAAAGCTACCCACTTCAGAGACAAATTGTTCGACATCGATTTGCTCAACAAATTGAAATCCGGCCTCGCCTTCGCGTTCCCACACCAATTTGATTCGATAGACTTCACCGCATTGCAGTTCGAGGTCCAGCTCTGCGCCCTGCGGCAGTTTGTGGAACAGTTTGACGCTGATGCCGGTGGCAGAAACGTCGCGGATCACGCAGACAAATTCGCCCTGGCCACTGACCAGCTTGGCCGCCCTGATGAGCAACGAAAAACGGGGCGCGCTCCGAAGTTCGGCCGCCCCCTCTGTCTCACCATCATTGGATTCCGGCTTGACCACCGTATGATCCATAATCGCATACCCCAAGCTGAGTGGCCCCGATTGACCACACAGAATGTGTTAGGCCAGCTGTACCTAACGGAGACGCTATAGGAGCCTACGGGTTAAAACGGAGATAACGCGAAATCGCGGTTAATGTATGGTGCGGGTGGCGAGACTCGAACTCGCACGATCTATAGGATCAGGGGATTTTAAGTCCCCGGCGTCTACCATTCCGCCACACCCGCTACCGGGTGTGCCCTAGCGGCACTCTATTGATGGGACAATCGAGAACATGGCTTTGCGCCAAACATAACTCGGGTTGGGTGCAGAGGAGTGTTCGCTAAGACGCTGCGAGCAGCGCCCGGGTCAATCGTCGTTCAAGCGCCGACGCATATCCTTGCCCGCTTTGAAATATGGCACGCGTTTGGCCGGTACATCAACCGCATCGCCAGTGCGCGGATTGCGGCCTCTGCGCGCTTCGCGTTCTCGGGTCGAAAATGCACCAAAGCCGCGCAATTCAACGCGGCCACCTTCGGCCAATCGTTCGGCGATCTCGTCAAAAAAGATGTCGACCACTTGTTCGATTTCTTCGCTGCGCAGTTCAGGATTATCGTCCTGGAGCGCCTGCAACAATTCGGATCTTATCATTTCCACCTCCGCATCGCTTCCTCTCGGTTGCGATCGAATGCCAATTGCTTTTGCAATCCGGCGTTCCATTTCTGCGACCCGAAACGGCTCGTTCTCAAGTTACCGATGGTGCCAGAGCGAGCGAGAGACCGCAAGCTGGCACAGGCAATTTTTATGTGCCGCAACTAATCTGCGGCGTTTGCAAAATAATCAAGCGTCTTCAGACAGTTCCGCCGGATCAATGCCCAACCTGTTCATCCGCGCGCGAATTTCAGGCCATTCTTCTTGCAAAAATTGTTCCCGCTCGGCGTAGCGCAAGCGCTCTGCGGCACCTTGAACGACATACATGCCAACACCGCGCTGGACCTCTACCAAGCCATCATTTTGGAACTGTTGGTAGGCTTTGGCGACCGTCAGCGGGTTTGCACCTTGTTCTGCCGCCAGCGCGCGCACCGATGGCAGCATAGCCCCTTCGGCATAGGCGCCTTCGATAATGGCAGCCGCGATTTGATCGCGCAGCTTTAGATAGACTGGTCGGTTCTGGCTCATCTCGGTCCCTCTTTAGGTGCCTCAGTGCCATAATACAGCGGGGCGCGTCAAGTTTCGTGTCCGATCTACTCAGTTGCGCCAATATTCCGGTTTCTTGTGAAACTTGCGCTTCACAGCAGGAATAGAGGCGCTAGGGTGCCGCCTGATAAAGCTCCGGGGGGAGCTCGATAAACAATAATGACGGGGAAGTGGCTACGTGAAAGACTTTGCACTTTGGAATGAAGGTGATTGGGTTGCCGTTATCGCAACTGTTATCCTTGTCGCCTTTCTGGTTGCAGGAGGGCTAATCGCAGCCAGCCGGAAACCGGAAGCGTTGGGCCATCCCAAAGGTCTTTACATGCTGTTTTTTGCCGAGATGTGGGAGCGCTTCTCCTTCTACGGCATGCGCGCTCTGCTGATCTTCTATCTGACCCAGCACTGGCTCTTCAGCGATGGCGAATCGACGGTGATCTATGGCGCATACGGCAGTCTGGTTTACATAACCCCGGTTCTTGGTGGTTGGTTGGCCGATCGATACCTTGGTCAGCGCAAAGCAGTGCTGTTTGGCGGTATACTGCTGACATTAGGACATATCGCGATGGCGATCGAAGGGGATGGCGGCCAAGGCGATCCGGCCATTAATGTCTTCTGGTTGGCTCTGGCCCTTATCATCGTAGGCTCCGGCTTCCTCAAAGCGAATATATCTGTGATGGTCGGTCAATTGTACAATCTCACCGACACCAGGCGGGACGCAGCGTACACCATTTTCTATATGGGAATTAATGTGGGTGCTGCGGCAGGCACGATCCTCGCCGGTTACCTTGGCCAAACGCTTGGCTGGGCCTATGGATTTGGCGCGGCAGGCGTCGGCATGTTCGCTGGGCTGGTGGTATTTGTCCTTGGCAAGAGCGCACTGCGTGGCATCGGCGAACCGCCAGCCTTACTCGCTAAGGGTAAGGAATTTTCGATCTATATAATCGGCATTGCCGCGGTCGCATTGATGTGGGGCCTGATCCAATATCGTGAGATCATTCAATCACTCTTGATCGTAGCAGGCGTCGGCCTGCTTGGCTGGGTTCTTTATCAAGCGTCCAAATTGGAGAAAGAACCGCGTCAACGCATCTGGGCAATTCTGTTCCTGATCGCACTGAACCCATTGTTCTGGGGTTTGTTCGAGCAATCAGGCGGCAGCCTCAACCTCTACACCGACCGATACGTAGATATCGGGAATGTTCCGGCATCAGTGTTCCAGTCAATCAACCCGATTTATATCATCATCTTCGCGCCATTTTTCGCCATGTTGTGGCAATGGCTTGGCAATCGAGGTTGGGAACCATCCGCGCCAGCAAAGTTTGCCTTGGCTTTGTTCCAGCTCGGGATTGGCTTCCTGGTCTTTGCCTGGGGGGCGCAATCAGTCGGTGCCGAAGCGTTGACGCCGGTCTTGTTCCTGTTCCTGATCTACTTGCTACATACGACGGGCGAGCTTTGTCTAAGCCCGGTCGGTCTTTCCGCAATGAACCGTCTTGCACCCAGCTTCATGGCGTCTTTGATCATGGGCGCATGGTTCTACATGACTGCAGTTGGTAGCTTCGTGGGCGGCAAGATCGGAGAGCTGACCGGCGGTGAAAGCGGTGAGATGTCCAAAGATCTAACACTTGAAATCTACACAGAGATCGGATGGGTTGCGATTGCTGTGGGTGTGGTCGTTCTGGCTCTCAGTCCAATTGTGAAGCGCTGGATGCATCTCGACACACTGACCGACGATGGACTCGAAGGGTCTGCGGCTGCAGGTCTTGAAGCGCAGGAGGGCGGGGTGCATCCTGCCACTCGTTAATCATAATTGCAGGCAACAACACAGGGCATTGCCCAACCAGAAAGGGTCGTACCAAGATGGTCACACGTTTGACTTTAACCGGCATGGTCGCGCTTGCGCTATCAGCATGCACCACGGCAACCGCGGAAGAGGCCGGCAGCACACGCAGCGCCTCCGCAGCGACAGTCAATCTGCCTGCCACACCTGATGTGCCCTATCCGTCAACCTACCGCGCCTATCCCGGCGCTCCCACAGCGCTGGTCGGCGCGACCGTGTTTGATGGAACAGGCCGCCAATTTGATGACTCCACAGTGCTGTTTCGCAACGGCAAGGTTGAAGCAGTTGGCACCGGGCTCGATACTTCGGGCTACACAATCATCAATGGTGCGGGGAAATTCGTAACGCCGGGCATCATCGACATCCACTCGCACCTTGGTGATTATCCTTCGCCCAGCGTATCCGCGCACAGCGATGGCAATGAATCAACCAGCCCGACGACGCCTGATGTCTGGGCCGAGCATTCCGTCTGGCCCCAAGACCCCGGCTTCAGCCGAGCGTTGGCCAATGGCGGCGTAACATCGCTTCAAATTCTTCCTGGCTCGGCAAATTTGATGGGCGGTCGCACGGTCACACTTAAGAATGTACCTGCCCGGACCGTTCAGGGGATGAAGTTTCCGGACGCGCCTTATGGCTTCAAAATGGCCTGCGGCGAAAACCCCAAGCGGGTTTATGGCCGTAAGGGCCGCAAGCCGAGCACACGAATGGGCAATTTTGCCGTCAACCGCCAAACATGGCTTGATGCGCGCGCCTATGCCGAAGATGCAGACCGTGACCGCGACCTAGAAAATGAGACACTTGTCGGCGTTTTGAAGGGCGACATTCTGGTCCACAACCATTGTTACCGCGCGGACGAAATGGCGCTTGTTATGGATATGGCCAAGGAGATGGGATACCGGGTCACCGCATTCCATCACGCCGTTGAAAGCTACAAAATCGGCGATCTGCTCCGTGAAAATGGAGTGTGCAGCGCCATCTGGGCCGATTGGTACGGCTTTAAGATGGAAAGCTATGATGGCATTCCTGAAAATGCTGCTTTGTTGCATCAGGCAGGTGCCTGTGTCGTCATCCACTCTGATAGCGACCAAGTCATCCAACGTCTCAACCAATCTGCGGGCAAAGCCCGCGCAGCTGGTACGCGGATGGGTATTGAGATCACCGACGCACAAGCGATCGGCTGGATCACCCTGAACGCGGCGAAGGCCATGGGTATTGCCGACCAGACCGGCAGCCTTGAACCCGGCAAAATGGCCGATGTGGTTCTGTGGAATGGTGACCCGCTGAGCGTCTATTCTCGGCCTGAGAAAGTGTGGATCGATGGCGCTCTGCTTTACGATGCGCTGGACCCCAAACGCCGTCCCGTGGCCGATTTTGAGTTGGGCCAACCCGGTGAAGGAGACGTGAAATGAACCGTCTTACATTCTCTCTCGCGGCGGCGGCATTGACGCTGGTGTCTGCGCCCTTGAACGCTCAAGATATTGCCATCCAGAACGCGACGGTCGCGACCGGTGATGGTAGCGAGCCGATCCAGAACGCGACAGTGATCATCCGCGGAGGCAAGGTCGTTGCCGCTGGCGCTGGGGTCAGCGTTCCGGCCGATATTCCAGCATTGGATGGGGCAGGCACTTGGGTCACTCCCGGCCTTATTGCCGCTGTCACCAATCTGGGTCTTGTTGACGTGCGCGCAGTCAGCGACAGCAATGATGCCTCAGCAAGCTCCTCCCGTTTCAATGCAGCATTGGATGTGACACCTGCGATCAACCCCGCGTCCCAGCATTTGCTTGTCAGCCGAGGCGAAGGTGTCACTAGGGCGGTTGTGATGAGCAACCCGTCCGATGCTATCTTCGGGGGGCAAGGCGCCATTATCGATACTGGGGCAGATCCGGATCCGATTACCCGCAGCAAGGCGTTCCAATATGTCACTTTGGCCGAGCGCGGCGCGAGTATCGCGGGTGGCAGTCGCACCGCCAGCCATGTCGAATTGCGCAATGCTCTGCGAGAGGCGAGGGATTTTGTTGCCGGTCGGTGGAGCGGGGATGGAAACTTGCTCACCCGCGCTGATGCCGAGGCTTTGGCACCAATTGTCTCTGGTCGGCAGAAACTGCTCATCCACGTCGATCGCGCATCCGATATTCGCAGTGTTATCGCTCTATCGAAAGAATTCGGCGCACTTGATATTGTTCTTGTGGGCGCGACAGAAGGTTGGACAGTCGCTGACGAACTTGCGCAATCGGGCATCCCGGTGATCGCCGAAAGCCTGCAGGATTTGCCCGACCGTTTCGAACAATTGGCCGCCACGCAAAGCAATATCGGACGCATGCAGGCGGCCGGCGTTACCGTTGCGCTAAACGCCGATACGCTCAGAAACATCCACCATTTGACACAGCATGCCGGAAATTTGGTTGCTTTGACCCGGGTTCCGCGAGCCACTGGACTGTCCTGGGGTGAAGCGCTCGCCACGATTACTTCGCGTCCTGCGGAGGCGATGGGCATGGGTGGTAAGATTGGTGTTTTGGCAGCGGGCGCGATGGGCGATCTGGTGATTTGGGATGGTGATCCGCTTGAGGTCTCGTCCACGCCGGTTCGGGTCTATATTGAGGGTGTCGAGCAGCCGCTGGATAACCACCAAACGAGGCTGCGAGAGCGGTACCGCGATCTGGACGAGAGCGATCTGCCAAAGGCATATGATTGGTAGGGGCCCTTTATTGGTAGGGGCTCGCCTCTGCTGCAATTTTGACTAAGGGAATTGACCATGGACCATGCGCTGACCGAGCTTCTTGCTGCCAGCCTTACGCTGATTGGAACCCATTTTGCCATGTCGCACCCCTTACGGGCGCCGATGGAAGGCGTGCTGGGCCAAAAGGGTTTCCAGGCGGTCTATTCGCTAGTCAGCCTGGCGGCGATTGTGTGGATTTACTTTGCCTTTAAGGCTGCACCAACGGCCGATTTGCCAGGATCGGGAGATACAGGCTGGATCATTGCCAGCCTGTTGCTGATCCCCGGATTGGTCCTTTACGCTGGGGCATTTTCTGGCAACCCAGCTCTGCCGACGCCGAGTGCGGAAAAGCAAGCACGCGCCGAACCGCGCGGTGTGTTTCTGGTCACTCGCCATCCGATGATGTGGTCATTCGCACTATGGGCACTGTCGCACATCGTTTTGTTGTGGAGTTGGCGCACAATGATTGTCGCGGTCACGATCGGCGCATTGAGCTTGATTGGCGCGCATTTGCAGGACCGCAAGAAGCGCGCGCTGATGGGCGATGCATGGGATCAATGGCAGAGCCGCACTTCCTATTGGCCGCGGTGGCACAAAATGTTTTCAGCAGGGGCGTTACCCTGGGCGATAGGAATCGCTTTGTGGGTTTTCATCAGCTGGTTGCATCTGCCCATCGGCGATATTCCTGCGGGCATATGGCGTTGGTTCTGAGGCAACCGCCTGACACCGCGATCAAATTTGCGTTCGGAAGACGCTTTTAATTGTTTTGCCCGTCGATAGTGTTCAATAGTGCCCGGCAAGGAGTTTGAATGTTTTCGTCGCTCGCCGCCTCTGTTTGGCTGGCAACATCATCACCAGTCGCCATTGAGCTGCCCCAGCATTCAATGTTGGCCCAAGTCGTCGCGGCTCAACAGGCGGCGCAATTGGTCGCGCCCGAAGAAGGCGTAGACGAAGTCATTTCTGCCGAAGTAACGCCGGTTGATGGACCCACCGATCTGGCTCCTCCTGAAGAAGGGGAGGTGATCGAGGAAGAGGGCGCAAATACTGAGGCCCCCGACGCGCAAGCACCCGGCACGCAAGCAACGGCAACTGGGGGCGACGCTATCGTTGTAACCGGTTCTTCAGAGGTCATTGGCCGCGATCCCTTGGTCGAATTGAACGAAGCATCTTTCGCCATCACCCAAGAGGTTGATCAGGCACTCGTGGCCCCTATTGCCAACGCTTACGAAGATCGCTTGCCCAGACCTATCCGCAAAGGATTGCGCAATTTCTTCCGCAACTTGCTGGAGCCGGTGAATTTCATCAATTATCTGCTGCAGTTCAAGCCGGGCAAAGCGTTTGAGACCCTTGGCCGGTTTGCGATCAATTCTACGGTTGGGATTGGCGGCTTGATCGATGTGGCAGAGCGTAAGCCGTTTAACCTGCCCTATCGCCGCAACGGCTTTTCCAACACGTTGGGTTATTACGGTGTTGGTCACGGTCCATTTCTGTTCATTCCGCTGGTCGGGGCGACCACATTGCGCGATCTGGTAGGCAGTTTTCTGGACCAATCTGTGGTCCCGCTGGCTTTGGGCAAACCGTTCAACACGCCCTATTATGCAATCCCAGCCTACACGGTGAATTCGCTCGAATTTCGGATCGAATTTGATGAGAAGCTGGGGCAAATCCGCGAGTCCGATGACCCCTATTTCGCAGCGCGTGAAAGCTATCTATGCAACCGCGAGGCGGACATCGCTGCATTGAAGAACCGCCCACCACCGCGCGATTGCAGCATTGAGGCATTGATGGCTGAGGGCGCTCCTCTGGTTGGTGTGGGCGCTGACCTAACGCCCGCCGATTTGGCAGCAGCAACAGATGCCAACACACCTGCGCTCGACACTGAAACCGAGGCCGAACAGACCCCTGAACCAGTCCAACCGGTGGTTCCGCAGATCATCTACATCAGCGAAGAAGTCGTCCAGCCTCTGCCCCAAAGCTAACTAGGTGGCCTTCACTCCCCTTTGAAGTTAGCCGATCGCTTCTCCAGCAGAGCGTCGATGCCCTCCATATGGTCATCGGTCAGATGCATTAGCGCCTGCGTATTGGCCGCCATTTCCAGCGCCGTATCATAGGTGATCGACTGGCCTTGCCGCAGCAAATTCTTGGTGTGCCGTAAGGCGTGCGGCGGCTGCGCGGCGATTTTTTGCGCCAACGCATTTGCTTCAGACATCAATTCCTCGCCAGCGATGACCCGGCTGACCAAACCCCATTCCATCGCTTGCTCCGGACCGATTACATCGCCGGTGTAGAACAATTCGGCCGCGCGGCTTTGCCCAATCACGCGAGGCAATATCCACGTGCCGCCATCCCCAGGAATGATGCCCAGTTTGAGGAATGTCACACCGAATTTCGCCCGCTCGCTCGCAATGCGGATATCGGCCAGGCAGGCAAGGTCGCAGCCCAGACCAATCGCCGGGCCGTTGATTGCCGCAATCAAGGGCACGCGCAGCCCATGCAGCGCGCGCAATATGCGGTGAATATTGTTGCGATAGCCATCGGAAATACCCGGCGGGGTGCCGCCAAAATTGCCGCTGCGCTCTTTCATCGCTTTGATGTCCCCACCCGCCGAAAAGGCGCGGCCCGTACCGGTTAGGATGGCGCAGCGCACGTTCAGATCGGTGTTGATCGCATCACAGGCGGCGACAAATTCGTCACCGTCCCCGTCTGCGCCCAGCGCGTTCATCATGTCGGGGCGATTGAGCTCCAAAGTGGTGACATGTGCGTCGCGCGTGATGGTGAGAAGGCTCATTATCTATTCTCCTGAGGCGGCAGGTCTTCCAAGAAACGAAGCAATGCCATTTCTGCAGGATCATACCATGCGAGATCATGACCGATATTCTCAAATTCGATCAATTTTGCGCGATCGGTTTGCGCCGCCAATTGCCGGGCATGATGGATCGGTATCAGCGTGTCTGCTGTGCCATGCAGAATGACGATCGGCGCATCAATTTGAGCCAATTTATCGTCATTGCGAAAGTGGTCTTTCAACAACACCGACGTTGGCAGAAACCTCAGCTTCTCATGCACCAATTGGGAAAGGCTCGCGAAGGGTGAGATCAGGACAAGCGCGCGCGGAGTAACTTCGGCAGCCATCTGGCTCGCGACACCCGAGCCAATCGAATTGCCGATGATTATCAATTCAGATGGCGGCACGCCCTGCCCTGCCAACCAAGCGATGGCCGCTCTGCCATCAGCATAGAGCCCAGCCTCGCTTGGCTTGCCCGGATTGCCACGATAACCGCGATACTCAGCGGCCAACACGCCATAACCCGACGGTGTCAGACGGTCGGTTGCCACTGCGGAACTTTGCCAGTCGGCGGCATTGCCATGGAAATAGAGGATTGTCGGCCTGCCATCGGCAGCAGGGCGATGGCCGGCACGCAAATCCAACCCGTCGGCGGTTGTGTATTGAACTGTCTCGAAACCAGCGGGCTCCGCACCCGGCCCGGTAGGCGCTGGATAGATAAAGCTACGCTGCGAAAAATACAGCACTGCCGCAATGGCCACATATGCAATGGCCAAGGCGCCCAGCAGTGTAATCACAGCACGTGAAACCTTGCCGTGCGCGCCACCTGCCAAAGCCTAAGCCCAAGCCTCTTCCACCCCAGAAGAATTGTGGCGCAATGCCGTCAGGACCGTATCAACGATCTGGGGCGCGTTGAGGCCGGCTGCATCATATTGCTTCTCTGGCGCGTCCTGGTCGATGAAACTGTCAGGCAAGCGCAAAGTGCGTACTTTCAGGCCAGTATCGGTCAACCCCGAATCGCTGGCATAGGTCAGCACATGCGCGCCCAGACCGCCAATCGCGCCCTCCTCTACCGTCACAACAATATCGTGAGAACGCATCAAGCGCTCAATCAATTCAGTGTCGAGCGGTTTGGCAAAACGCATATCCGCAACCGAAGTGGACAGCCCTTTGGCCTCCAATTGGTCAGCAGCCTTCTTTGCCTCTTCCAAACGAGCACCAAGCGATAGGATGGCCACCTTACTGCCTTCGCGAACCATACGGCCTTTGCCGATCTCAAGCTTTTCCAGTGTTTCAGGAATCGGCACACCAACGCCCGATCCACGCGGATAGCGGAAGGCAATCGGGCCATCGTCATACTCGGCCGCCGTGTACGTCATATTCGCCAGCTCAGCCTCGTCAGCCGCGGCCATGACCACCATATTCGGCAATGTCGCCAGATAGGTGATGTCAAAACTGCCGGCATGGGTCGCGCCGTCGGCACCAACCAAGCCCGCACGGTCGATTGCAAAGCGCACTGGCAAGTTCTGGATCGCAACATCATGGACCACTTGGTCATAGGCGCGCTGAAGGAATGTCGAGTAAATCGCCGCAAAGGGACGCATGCCCTGTGCCGCCAATCCGGCAGCAAAGGTCACGCCATGCTGCTCGGCAATGCCGACGTCGAAACTACGCTCGGGATGGGCATTGGAAAAGCGGTCTACACCGGTGCCAGAAGGCATCGCCGCAGTGATGGCGCAGATACGGTCATCATCATCGGCCAGTTTTGCCAAAGTGTCGCCAAACACGTTCTGATACGCTGGTGGCCCAGGTTTACCCTTGGCTTTCTCGCCCGTCACAACATTGAATTTGGGAACGCCATGATATTTGTCGGCGCTGTCTTCAGCGGGGGCATAGCCCTTACCCTTGGTCGTAACCACATGGATCAGGACCGGGCCTTGATCGCTGTCGCGCACATTTTCCAACACCGGCAGCAGATGGTCCAGATTGTGGCCATCAATCGGGCCAACGTAATAGAAGCCAAGTTCTTCAAACAACGTTCCGCCGGTGACCATACCGCGCGTATAACCCTCCGCCTTGTCCAGCGTTGAGTGAACCCGGCGAGAGAGCTTTTTGACCACTTTCGAAGCGAGCGAGCGAAGACCAAGATATTCGCTGGAGGAGACCATCCGCGCGAGATAGGCGCTAAGGCCACCAACCGGCGGAGCGATCGACATGTCATTATCATTGAGGATCACGACCAAGCGATTGCCAGCCTGCTCGGCGTTGTTCATCGCCTCATAGGCCATCCCAGCGCTCATCGCGCCATCGCCGATCACAGCAATCCCGCGGCCCGGTTGATTCTTGAGCTTGTTGGCCACCGCAAAACCCAGCGCGGCCGAAATAGAGGTGGACGAGTGGGCAGCGCCAAACGGATCATATTCGCTTTCGCTGCGCTTGGTAAAGCCAGACAGACCGCCACCTTGGCGAAGAGTGCGAATCCGATCACGGCGCCCGGTTAAAATCTTGTGAGGATAGGCCTGATGGCCCACATCCCAGATCAGCCGGTCATCAGGTGTGTTGAACACATAATGGAGGGCAACGGTCAATTCGACCACACCGAGCCCAGACCCCAAATGGCCACCAGTGGACCCAACGGCGTCAATCATTTCCGTGCGCAATTCGTCTGCCAATTGGCGCAGATCTGAAGAATCAAGCTTGCGAAGATCGTGTGGCGTATCGACTGTGTCGAGCAGTGGCGTATTCGGTGTCTCACTCATAACTCAAAGCCTTACACTCGAAAATCAAAACTGTCGATGAACGGTTTGCCGATAAAACAACACGGCTGGTCGACGATCGGCTGGGGGCAGGGGTTAGGCGCAGCTGCGGCACAACCCGCGAATTTCGATGATGGGTCGCTCCGCCTTAAAGCTCCTGCCTTGCGCGATATTGCGCACGCTTCGACTCACTTCATCATCATCAACATGTGTCGCCTCGCCGCATTCGTCGCAAACCAGGAAGATGCAGTCATGCTCGCATCCCGGATGGCTGTTGGCGAGATAGGCATTCGCGCTCTCAACCCGCATCGCAAGGTTGTTGGTCACAAACAGATCAAGGATCCGATACACGCTATTTGGGGCAACCCGCTTGCCCCGGTCTCGCGAGAGATTATCGGCAATGTCATAGGCGGAGGTCGGCCGTTCATGCCGGGCAAGTTCGGCGAACACTGCCTCACGCATGCTGGTCCATTGCTCGCCCGCGCTGGTCAGCGAATTGCGTGCTTCTTCGACCAAAGTCTGGCCGGAATGCTCTTTATGTGCGTGTGAATGTGCCGCCATAACGCCAATATAGCGATCCCATACCCATTGCGCCAGCGTCAGACTGCAATATTGGTTTTGGGGGTCATCAGCCCTATTGGGTTGAGCTAACCGATCTGTTCAGCTGTTCAGCGAGCGGCAGGAGTTTCGGTTGTTGCGGCTTGTGCCGGTGCAGCCAGTTCAGCGCGCCAGTCTGGCGCAGCGCTCATCACCACAAGCACAGCGCCCAACAAGAAGCCGATGCCGAAATTGCGGGATAGGTCAGATTTGAACAGGCTCATAGTGATCTCGTAACTCTGGTTAAGTCGTTTCGCTGGTGCGTATAGCCATCACCGCTTTCAATCCGGTGAACGCGCCGTTATTATTTGGGTTGGTATTTTGCAGTTCGCAGCGAGAGCGAAAAAAGTTACACAGCAAAATTCATGTTGGACGCTGTCATCATCGGAGCGGGCCATAACGGCCTGACGTGTGGGTTCTATCTTGCCAAGGCAGGGATGAAAATTCGCATAGTGGAGGCGCGCGATGTGATCGGCGGAGCTGCTGTCACCGAGGAATTTTCGCCCGGGTTTCGCAATTCGACGGCCAGCTATACGGTCAGCTTGCTGCAGCCCAAGATCATCGCAGACATGGCTTTGCCGTCACGCGGTTACAAGGTGATCGAGCGGCCTATCTCTAATTATCTCCCAATCGAGCAAGGCTTTCTCACGATGGGAGGTGAGCTTTCGCAAAGCCAGACAGAAGTTGCGCGCTATAGCCGAAATGATGCGGAGGCATTGCCGCTTTACTATGCCATGTTGGAGGATGCAGCGGACGTCCTGCGCTCGTTGGCGCTTAAGATTCCGCCCAATCCCAAGGGCGGCCTCCGCTCTCTAATAGACGCCGCTGTGCAAACCCGCGATCTCGCCAAGCTACCAGTGGAAAGACAAGCAGCGGTCCTCAAATTATTCACCCGGTCCGCCCGCGAAGTGCTCGACGATTGGTTTGAAAGTGATGTTGTGAAGGCAGCTTTCGGCTTCGATGCTTGCGTCGGTAATTACGCCTCGCCCGATAGTCCTGGCAGTGCCTATGTGCTGCTCCATCATGTGTTTGGCGAAGTGAATGGCAATAAGGGCAGTTGGGGCCACGTCATTGGCGGGATGGGTGCGATCACCCAGATGATGGGAGTGGCGGCCCGCGAGCAAGGGGTTGAAATCACTACAGGCGCTCCGGTCGAGCAAGTCGTGATGGATGGCGGCACTGCGGTGGGCGTCCGGCTGGAAAGTGGTGAGGAAATCCGTGCCAAGCGGGTGATTGCCAATCTTGGTCCCAAACCCCTGTTCGATAGGCTGGTGCCGCACGCCTCCCAGCCCGACCACGTCCAGCAATCCATGCGCTCTTATCGCGGGGGATCTGGCTCGCTTCGGATGAACCTTGCGCTTTCTGGCTTGCCCAAATTTACTCATGCACCGCCGGGCGATATCCATCTGCGTTCGGGCATTATCATCGCGCCCTCGCTTGATTATATGGACCGAGCCTATCAGCAAGCGCGCGACAATGGCTTCTCTAGCGAGCCGATTGTCGAGATGCTGATACCCAGCCTGGTGGACGACAGCTTAGCTCCGGTCGGTAAGCATGTGGCCAGCCTGTTTTGCCAACATGTCGATCCCGATTTGCCGGACGAGAGCGAAGAAGGTGCTGTCGAAGCCGTGCTGGCGATAATTGAGCTTCATGCTCCGGGCTTTCGCGAGCTGATCCTACACAAGCAAATCCATACGCCGCGAGCGCTGGAGCGCAAATTCGGCCTTTGGCGCGGGGACATTTTTCATGGCCGGATGAGCCTTGACCAATTGTGGTCGGCGCGTCCCTTCCTTGGTTCTGGTAGCTATCAAACGCCCATCGATGGTTTGTGGCTGTGCGGTGCCGGAACCCATCCGGGAGGGGGTGTTACAGGCGCGCCCGGTCACAATTGTGCAGAGGCGATATTGCGGGGAAAAGGTTTATTTGGCCTCAAGCGCCGCCGTTAGGGGCCTTCACAAATCAATGCTTAAAGTGCCTCATGCCGGTGAATACCATCGCCAGTCCTGCTTGGTTGGCCGCCTCAATCACTTCGTCATCGCGAATTGAACCGCCCGGTTGGATCACCGCGGTTGCGCCAGCCTCAGCCGCTGCAAGGAGCCCATCTGCGAAGGGGAAGAAAGCGTCAGAGGCCACCGCGCTGCCGACCGCTTTCGACTGATCCCAACCATATTTCTCTGCAGCTTCCGCCGCTTTCATAGCGGCAATTCGGGAGGAATCACGGCGGTTCATCTGACCAGCCCCAATGCCCGCTGTCGTGCCGCCATTGGCATAGACGATTGCGTTCGATTTGACGTGACGCGCAACGGTCCATGCGAACAAGCAGTCTTTGAGTTCCTGCTCATTCGGTGCACGTTCTGTAACGACTTTCAATTCTTCCGCTGTGATCGTCCCATTATCACGCGATTGGACCAGCAAGCCGCCAGTGATCGGTTTTACCGCCAGCCCGCCACGGCGTGGATCGGGCAAATCGCCAGTAACCAGCAGGCGCAAATTCTTTTTCTTGGCGAAGACGTCACGCGCTTCTGCTGAAATTGCCGGAGCGATCACAACTTCGGTAAATATCTGGGCAATCGCCTGTGCGGTCGCTCCATCCAATTCCCGGTTGACCGCAACAATGCCGCCAAAGGCCGAGACGCTGTCGCATTGAAGCGCGCCCTCCCACGCTTCCAGCAAAGTCGCGCCCTGAGCCACACCGCACGGATTGGCATGCTTCACAATGACAACTGCCGGTTCGCCGTCAGCAAATTCGGCACACAATTCCAGCGCCGCATCGGCATCATTGTAATTGTTGTAGGACAATTCCTTGCCCTGCAATTGTTCGGCCTGAGCAATGCCGGGTTGGTGCGGGCCGACCGGAGTATAAAGCGCCGCTTTTTGGTGCGGATTCTCGCCATAGCGCAATTGCGTTGGAGCGCGTCCGTTGATCGCCAGCATATCGGGGAACATTTGCCCCTGATCGGCAAAGGCAAACCACTGGCTGATCATCGAATCATAGCTCGCTGTTGCAGCAAAAGCCTTTGCCGCCATAGATTTGCGAAATTCCAGCGAAGTAGCGCCATCGCTGGCTTTAAGCTCGTCCATCAAAACAGAATAATCTGCCGGGTCGGTCACAATCGTGACGAATTGGTGATTTTTTGCAGATGAGCGAACCATACTGGGCCCGCCGATATCGATATTCTCGATAATCTCGTCGCGATCTGCACCGCGCATCACAGTTGCCTCAAACGGATAGAGATTGACCACCACCAAATCGATCGCACCGATTTCATGTTCTTCCATCGCCGCGGCATGTTCAGCATTGTCGCGCACCGCCAGCAGTCCGCCATGCACCTTTGGGTGGAGCGTCTTAACCCGCCCGTCCATCATCTCGGGAAATCCAGTCAGATCAGAGATATCGCGCACATCCAGTCCTGCATCGCGCAGCGCCTTGGCCGTACCGCCGGTCGACACCAAATCCACACCGCGCGCCGCCAGAGCCTTGCCCAGTTCCACCAATCCGGTTTTGTCGGACACTGATAGCAGCGCCCGCTTGATTGCAATCTCGCTCACCTGAAAAACTACCCCATTTTCTTCAGCAGCCAGGAGAATTGTCCCCCGCCGCGCTGTGTCATGCCCTCGATCACCAATTGCTGGGTCGGGCGCGGCCTGCCGGTTCCATCGACCCACAGGCTTTCTTCCAGCGAAACGCGTGCGCCGGTTTCATCGCCAGCAATGCGGAACTGCCACAGGCTGCCATTGGGCAAAACAAGGCTGGCCCCGCCGCGATCATCGGCCAGTCGCGTTTCAACCGCGACACCCAAGTGAAACCGCAGCGCATAAGCGATCTTGCCGCGCTGGCCACGTTTCGCCTGTGGCTGCAGAATATCTTCGCCGCGCAATTCGGTGCCATCGGCCCGCAACATCAATATCCGGCGATGGGTAAGGCCATAGCGCGCGGCATAGCCATCGTGGCTGGCTTCGACCCGTGTCGCCTCTTGACCACCAGCCCCAAGTGTCCGCCGATCAACCTCAACCTGTTCAACACCCTTGCCCAGCTTGCCATTGATCAGCACCGCTGTGGAATTGGCATTGTCCAAAACCAAGGCAGAATGCGCCGCACTGGCACGAAGCCCCTGCTCAATTCGCGCAGGCACCAATCCGCCAGCAAGCGCAGAGCCGCCGCAATTGACGATCAGCCGGTGATCGCCATCGGACATTTCAAACGCCAGTGTTGACGCGCTGCCCCAACGGGCATGGCGCGCCTTGGGCGGAGGTGCGGCATCAAATTGCACGGTCGCTTTGCCGCCGGTCAGGCGCTGATAACCCCAATGCCGAACATCCTTGAGCGGGCGCGTTCGCACTCCGCTTGCATCAACCAGAGCGGCAACACGGTCTGCACGAACAGCATTGGCACCCTGCCAACTGCCCAACCCGCCATCGCCATGGCGCAGCGCAAGCAAGGGCGGCACGAGCAGTTCAAGCATCACACCCAGCGCCTGTGGCGGGTCGCGATCAACCGCCCGGTAACACGCCAGCAAATTGGTCAGCATCGCAATGGCATCCATTTGCGCCATGGGGCTGCGCGACAGCACGCCGCCGTCTTCAGCAACAAGCTCGCCCAGAGCTTTGAGTAATCCGGCCTCGCCGTAAAGCCGGCGCGGCTTGCCCAAGGGAAGCAGCAGTCCAGCCGCGGTGATCGCTGACCAACCGGCCACTTCGCCCAACCGGTCGGCGGCGTTGGTCACATTGCGATCGAGCCAGCGAGCCGTTGTATCGATCGCCTCGAGCATGCGAGCGCGTAGCCCGGCCTTTTGGTCGGACAAGACAAGTGGCGCATGAACCAGCCAGGCCAGCAATCGGTGCCCAACATGTTCAATCTCCCACGCAGGCCCTTTGGCGGGAGCGGGATTGGCATTGAGCCATGCCGCGGCAATCCGCTCGGCGGTGGAAACGCATTGTTCGCGCGGGGCGGAACACGCCAGATCGGCCAGCCAGTCAAAACCATGCACGACCCGTTCAAACGGCGGCGTCAATCCGGTTGAGCTAGAGCCAAATTCCACTTGGCCAATGGGTGCCTTTACTTCGTGGGCCAGAAAATGTCCGGCGCGCAGCGCAATCCCTGTGGTGCGGTCGCCTAAGGCTGGGGCCTCCACCGTCGCCAGCAGGCGAATCTTGCCGGGTTTGCGAAACGGCGCGGCAATTGTCGCTCCGGGAACACCCATGCGATAAGCCAGCCGAATCAAACGTGCTCTCGCACCCGAAGATGGCGGTACGAAATCACCAATGGTGAGCGCTCGTGAAGGCTCCAATGGCTCGGTCGGTGCAATGCCAACACCGTCGACGACCTCTACTCCGGGCTGGGCACCGCTCTCTACTCCGGGCTCTTCCTTGTCGGTAAGAGGGACCGCTTGGGCCGCTTCCTCATTGTCGCTCTCGGAAATATGGCCGAACAGGTCCTTTTCCTCACTCGCTCTGGAAAGCAGCGCGTCCATCAATTCTCGCCCTTCAAGGCTGCAATATTGGCGGCGTAGTGATCAGGGCCTCCCTTAAACGTGGCTGATCCTGCGACCAGCACATCCGCCCCTGCATCAACACACAAGCGCGCCGTTTCGGGATTGACTCCGCCATCCACCTCAAGCCGGATATCCTTGCCCGTCTTGTCGATCATTTTCCGGATCGCTTCGATCTTGCGCAGCTGCGAATGAATAAAACTCTGTCCGCCAAAGCCGGGATTGACGCTCATCACCAAGACCAGATCGACATCCTCGATCAGATAGTCGAGCATCTTCGCCGGTGTTGCCGGATTGAGCGATACGCCCGCCTGTTTGCCCAGCGCCTTAATCGCCTGAACAGTGCGGTGGGTGTGCGCGCCCGCCTCAGGATGAACCGTGATGATGTCTGCGCCAGCCTCGGCGAATTCTTCCAGATAAGGATCGACCGGAGAAATCATCAAATGAACATCGAAAATCTTGGTAGTGTGCGGACGCAACGCTTTGACCACCATGGGTCCGATCGTCAGATTCGGAACATAATGCCCATCCATCACATCGACGTGGATCCAATCCGCACCAGCCTCGTCAATTGCGCGCACTTCTTCGCCCAGCCGCGCAAAATCAGCCGACAAAATTGAGGGGGAAATCAGGGGTGGCGCCATGTTGGGTCCGATCGCAAGCAGATCTACGGCGTAGGAGGCATGGTTAATCGTAACAAGCGCAGCAGGGGCCCTTTTCCACACGCCTTAGGCCGCGCAGCACGGCTTTCCACATGCAAGGCGCTCAAAATTGGCAAAATTGGCAAAATTGACGAATTTGGCAAAATTGCCAGAATGCGTTGGCTGAATGCGCTTGCTAAGAACAATTCAGCGACAATTAAGGCCCGCCTGTGTAAACCTTCTCTCATAGCCGGGATTTCCGGTGCCGCTGGACACCTCCAGGTCTCTGTTTCTGCGCGCCGATTGGCCCGCTCCACCCAAGGTTTTTACGAGGTCACGATGAGCAATCACTTGCGACATTCTCTGAAACGCGCCCAACCATTGGGCCGCGCTATGGGTGTGTGCGCCTTGATTCTGGCCTCCACCTCTGTGCTCGCTCAACCCGCCAGTTCGAACGGTTTTCGCAACAAGATTGCCCACAATACCGCCCATTGCACCTCGGGTCGCGGCCCCTCTGTTCTGGTCACAATCAACGAGATCAAAAGCTCGTCTGGGACGATCCGCGTGCAAAGCTATCGCGGGACAAAGCAAGAATGGCTGGAGAAAGGCAAATGGATCAACCGGATCGAACTGCCCGCCAAAGCAGGTTCGATGACAGTCTGCATGCCAGTGCCGGTATCGGGTGTTTATGGCATCGCTGTGCGCCACGATACCAATAACAATGGCAAGACCGAGATCAGAAAGGATGGCGGTGCGATGTCGAACAACCCATCGCTCAACATCTTCAATCTAGGCAAACCGAGTTACAAAAAGACACGGTTCAATATCGGCCCCGGGGTTGAAAGAATCTCGATCAGAATGCGGTATATGTAAGCCCGCCTTTGGCGCAGCGCGGCGATCAGACGCTCACTTTTTCCGCCACACATCGAACAACACAGATGGTGCCGCCAGCAGAGGGTATTTCTCCCGAAATGGCGTTACCTTGACCGGCACACCTGTATGGCGCTCAATCTTCCAAGCGGCATAGCGCGCGGCGCCCTCAAATGTTGTGCTTGCCTTGACCAACCGAACAACATTCAGCGGCTTGCCCATGCGCCTGCGCTTGCTCCACCATGCGCGAATATCAGCCCGTTCCGCTATGCCAAGCGTGGGGGTGATGACACCTTCTGCCTGATCGTAAGCAATACCCGCCGCATCAAGCGCTAGCGGAAACAGGCCATCGAAATGCGCTGCGTTCACCGACAGGATTGAATCCTCGCGACCCGGCTTCTCGACCCGAAATTCAGCCTTATAGGTCGCCTGAAACAATGCCCGCCAATAATCCTCCGCCGCGCCGCTTGTCGGGCCAAGGGCCGCCGCAAGTCTGGCCGCGCTTGTTGCTGCCGATCTGATGGCCGAGATTACTTGCGCCTTCGTGGCCTCATCCACAGCCCAGACTAGCCCACTGGGCTGAACAAATCGCGCCCAGATGGTTGTGTCCATCCGTTCGCCCGCAGCAGCCTCGGAAAACCGCTCAAGCGACATGGTCGCGACTTTTGCACGCAATTGCTCGCCGCTATCTGTGCGCCTTTCGTGATAGCTAACACGGGGCCAAATGCGCTCTTGCTGTGGGCCGGGCAACAAAAGATAAAAGTCGAGAACGCCCTCTAACGAACCGGTGCGAAGGTTGGAGCCATAGAACAGCACGGCAACCGCGCCGGCATCGCGGGCCAAAGCTTCACCGAACGCGGCAACATCGGCATGAATTGGCGCTGCCAAACGCTCTGCAATGCGGGTGTGCAGCGGATCCATCAGGGTGCAACGAATTGGAGCTCTGGTCCGGTGCACACACGGTAGCGACCCGCCGGGAAGGCTTCTCCATCAAGGATAAATGCCTCGTCCAGCTCCATCGTAAAGCCTTGTGTGCTCAACTGATGAAAACCTTTCTCTGACAAATTATCCGGAGCCCAACCGCTCACTATCAGAGGCAGTGAAGCTGCCGTTCGGCGGGTGATCTGATCAAGCACCGCCAGCTTCAGGCCCTCTCGATGGGCCCCAAATGCCTTCAAACCAGCAGGCAATTTCTGCAGTGTTGAGGCCAGCAGAAGCTGCCGCCTTTCGGGGTCGCCAAGCCCGCTATGGGCCAGAGCAGACCCGTCATCATCAAGCACCACGTCCAACTTAACCCCGCGCCGCCATTGGTTGGTGTTGCCGCTGAACAGAAATTGCACGACCCCCCACACCGCCGTTGCGCCAACAGCAAGGCTGTTAAAAGCACCGAGTTTATGCGCGCCTTGGCCAGCTTGCGTTCCGATGGTCAGTGCGCCTGCGCCCAAGATAAAGCCATAGGCCTTAGCATCTGGATCATCGGCGGGGTGGATCATCACCGGCTTGCGAGTAATTCTGCGACCGCTGTCGAAGGCCTCAATCGCGCCTTGCAAAGACCAATCCTTTGGGGCCTCAAGATCGACCGTCAGGGCGTTGGTCTTGCCCTTGGGCAGAACTGCGATATCGGGCCAATTGTCGCCGAAAACCGCCATGCCGCTGGTCAACACATCGCGCACTGTTCCATCGCCACCATTGATAATCAGGAGGTTGATCTTGCGCTCTGCAAACTCGGCCAAGGCTTGGGGTAATTGATCGCGATTGCCCGGCTGAGCCAAAAAGATATGTGGTGCTATGCTGGCATCCAGATCGCGGCCACGATTGCGATGGCTGCGCGGATTGTAGATCATGCCAATACAGGCGTCGTCTGCGCACGGCTCAATCTTGTCAGCCTTTTCAACCGTCTGGGCGCGTTTGGCCACCTCAGTCTGACGCGGCAAATCGCTAAATTCATGGACCGGAGAAGGCATAGCGCCACTGCTTTAGCCGCATAAGGGTGCGCCCCACTAGAGCTTTTTGAAGTTTTGCCGGTTTGATCGCTGGCGAATGCGCGCAATCACACTGCAACAGAACCATTGAACGCCAAAATCATTGGACGATTCGATACAGCGCGCTACAAACTCTTCATGCTTACTCAGGACCTGCTCGAAACGGCCAATGGCCTATCCGAAAACATTGTGTCGCTTCGCCGCGCGATTCACAAAGAACCCGAGCTGGGTTTGGAGACGCCAAAAACCTTGGCAAAAGTGCGCGCCGCTCTCGAAGGATTACCGCTGACGTGGCGCGAGGGGCCATCATGCACAGGTGCAATCGCAACACTGGTCGGAACGGGCGAGGGTGCGGGTGCTGATCGTCGCGTATTGCTGCGCGGCGATATGGACGCGCTGCCGATGGACGAAAAAACCGATCTCGACTTTGCCTCAACCATTCCGGGCCGCATGCATGCCTGTGGCCACGACACTCACACCGCCATGTTGGCCGGGGCTGCTCAATTGCTCTGCGCCCAGCGAGACAGTTTCGCCGGCACAGTGGATTTCATGTTTCAGCCCGGCGAAGAAGGCTATCATGGTGCGCGTTTCATGCTGGACGATGGATTGATTGATCCGCTGCCTGATGCCGCATTTGCCCTGCACATCATGCCCAATGCGCCTTTTGGTGTTGTAGGCGGCAGGGCCGGACCTCTGCTGGCCGCCGCCGATCAGTTCGACATCACTGTTAAGGGCGAAGGCGGCCATGCCAGCATGCCACATGACTGCAAGGACCCAGTGCCATGCGCCGCCGCCGTAGTTGGCGCAATTCAGGCCATGGTCACTCGCCGCTTCAAGGCCGCCGATCCGGTTGTGGTGACCGTCACCCAAATGCATGTCGGGACGGCCCACAATGTGATCGCAGATGATGCGAAACTGGGCGGAACGATCCGCACCCTTTCCGCTGAACATCGCGAGGAAATCCACAAGCTGATCGTGGAGGTCGCTGAGCAAACTGCAGCTGCATATGGCTTGCAAGCTGAGTGCGAACTTACCCTCGGCTTCCCGGTCACGGTTTGCGATCCGCGCGCCGTCGAATTGGGCAGCAAGGTCACCAAGCAATTGGGCGGTGAAGAGGCCTGGAACCAGTTGAGGGACCCGCTGATGGGTGCCGAAGACTTCTCCTATGTTTTGGAGAAAGTGCCCGGCGCAATGTTCTTCTTGGGCGTCGCGCTCGAAGGCGAAGACTGGACCGCTTGCTGCGCCATCCACTCTCCCCGTATGCATGTGGACGAGAAAGCGCTTCCGCGCGGCACAGCAGTGTTGGCCGGTTGCGCGTTGGAGTTTTTGGCTGAAGGCTTCGCCGACTAAACCGACCTCTCGAACTTAGGTGGCGCGCGACTAAGCAATTCCTAGAGCGCGCACCACATTACCGATCACCAAAGAAAGACATATAGCGCCACCAGAATTGCGACCGTCAGCATGCCCAACGTATTGAACAGCATGCTGGTGGCAAATCCAATATCGCCCAGCTTGACCGTGCGCCCCTCGTCTGGAGCTGCGGACATCCGCGAGACGATCATCGCGACAATCAGCCCAACCACAAACACGATCCAAATGCGAACCACGAATGGCAATTCCGGGAACACCGCATTGACCGCCAAATTGAGCACAACCGATCCGATCAGCGCGGTAAAAGCGCCCGCCGCATTGGCGCGCTTGTCAAAGAAGCCCAGCAAGAAGACGATCACGATGCCCGGCGCGATATAGCCGGTATATTCCTGCACCGTTTGAAAGGCGCTCTCAAACCCGCCTAGGAACGGACGAGCCAGAACAAGCGCCAATGCCATCGCGACAAATGCAGTGATCCTGCCGATGAGAACATAGTGCTGCTCTGCTTCGTCGGGTCGTGCGGTACGATAAAGATCCATGGTGAAGATCGTCGAAATCGAATTCATCATCGAAGCGAGCGACGATACGATTGCTGCGATCAACGCGGCAAACACCAGGCCTCTCAGGCCCGCCGGAGCAAAGCCCATCAACTGACCATAGGTGCGGTCTGATTTTTCAGCCAAGGCAGCTCCGTCCAACATGCCCTGTTGGGCAAGGATCACAGCTGCAATCCCCGGTATCACAACAATAAACGGCACCAGCAGTTTTAGGAAGGCGGCAAAGGCCAGACCCTTTTGCGCCTCGCCCAAATTCTCTGCGCCCAGCGCACGCTGGATGATATATTGGTTGAACCCCCAATAGCTGAAATGGAGCACCCACAGCCCGCCCAGCAAGGTCCAGATGCCCGGCAACTTGTCATATCCATTGTCGCCCTGATCCAAGATCATCTCGAAATGGCCCGGCATTTCCTGCATCAAGAAACCAAGGCCGGCAATCGCACCATCGGCAGGGAGCGCATCGAGCGCAAACCATGTGATGGCGAGGCCGCCGATGATCAGGATCACCACCTGAATGATGTCGGTCAATGCGACCGCCTTCAGTCCGCCATAAAGCGAATAAAGAACGGCAAATCCAGCCAGCGCCATCATCGATGGCATCACGCCCCAACCGGTGAGGGTATCGACCGCTAGGCCGCCTAACCACAATACGGCGGTGAGATTGACGGCGGTGTAGAGGAACACCCAAAACACGCTCATCAGCGTTTTGACGCCCGCGCCATACCTTTGATCAAGGAATTGCGGCATTGTGTAAATCTGACGTTTCAAGAAGATCGGCAGAAAGTATTTCGCGACAATCAATAGGACAATCGCGGCCTGCCATTCATAGGCGGCAATCGCGATCCCGATGGCGAAACCCTCTCCCGACTGGCCAATGATCTGCTCAGCGGAAATGTTTGACGCGATCAGCGAAGCACCGATAGCCCACCACGGCAGAGCGCGCCCGGCGAGAAAATAGTCCTCGGTGTTTTTCTCATGTCCAGCAGGTTCGCGGCTGACGAACAGGGCGATGCCCAGCAACGCGATCGCGTAACCTGCAATGATGATGATATCGATAGTCTCGAGCGTCATTCTATTTCCCCTCTGGTGCCAGCCTGGCTTCTTCGGCAGATCCGGCGATGCGATCCAATATTGCTACAATGCGCAAGCGGTGCCTTGCGGCAATTCTTCTCTGGTGACCGACGCGATTTGGATCGTCAGCTCTTGCTGTGGTTTCACAGATAGGGCCGATCCACCGCCTGCTGCACAAGCGCTGGTGATCACCATTTCTCGCCACCCTTTTCCGTCTGCAATCGCAAGCGCCTGAGTGATGTCGACGGAAGATCGCGGCCCATCGGCCGCCGTTCCCACCTGCAATGTCACCGGCGCCGTCGGGCGGCCAACCAATTGGTACACGATGCGAAATGCGGCCGTGCTGTCAATTTCGCTGGTCAGAGTAAGCGTTGAGCCAGCCTCGATAGTCACTTCGCGCGCATCTTCTTGCGCGTTCCGATCGACACCAATCGCGCTTACTCCATTGGCTGATCCGCGAAGTTGGTCGAGCTTGGCAAAATTGCCCTCAGCATTGATGGCAAGCGCGCTAACGCCGGCTCCCAATCGCCCAGCCACGAACAGTTCAGACAAATCGACCGCTGACAACGGACCACATTCCTCACTGAGCTCGGGCATTACGCCGATGTCCTGAAGTGATCGTCCATAGCCCAGCGCGAACAAAGCGCCGTCGGGGCCGTTCAAGGGTTCGCCCTCGCATGCGGCGGGCCAGCTGAATGACAATTTGCCAGATGCCGCGACACGCCCGGTCAATACATCGCCGACGCCTGCGCCTTCACTGCCCGGCAGCCATGCCGCCACAAAAGCATTGGATGCGTTGAGCTCGCGGTTCATCCACATCGGACGGCCTGACAGGAACACTGCCACAGCAGGTATTCCTTGCGCTTTGAATTCGCGCAGCAATTTCAACCCGGCTTCGTCACGGAACACAAGATCAGACTGATCGCCGACAAATTCAGCATAAGGACGCTCGCCAAACACCACGACAGCAACATCGGGTTTCGTTTCAAACAAGCCATCTTTTGACAATGTTGCGGTCCCGCCATTGGCCTCAACACCTTCGCGAATACCACTCCAAATGGTCGATGCCTTGGGGAATAGAGTGGCGTTGCTCTCGGTCATGCCCTGCCATTCGAGAGTCCATCCGCCAGAAGCGATGCCAATGTGATTGGCAGCGTCACCGGTCACCAGGACATTTGCCCCAGCCGCCAACGGCAATACACCGTCATTCTTCAAAACCACTTGCGAACGGGCGACGGCCTCACGGGCCAGTGCGCGGTGCTGCGCTGAAGCCAACAGCTCATATCGACCAGCAACGCCACGCTCAGATGGTCGCTTTGCATCTGGGCCCAGCAGGCCGGCGCGATATTTTACCCTCAGGATACGGGTCACTGCCTCGTCCAGACGAGCCATAGGTATGGTCCCGTCCTCAATTTGAGCGATCAGCGACTCCATCAAGGGCTTCCATTCATCCGGCACCATATAGATGTCGAGGCCGGCCATCAGAGATTGCGGACAATCGGTGACCTCGCACCCTTTGATTTGCCCATGTCCGTTCCAGTCACCAACGACCAGACCGTCAAAGCCCATGTCGCCCCGCAAAACGTCGGTCAGCAGGTCCTTATTGCCGTGCATCTTGCGGCCATTGATCGAATTGAAGCTAGCCATGATCGTTTCAACGCCTGCCTTAATGGCAGCGGGATAGGGCCGCCCATGCAATGCGATCAGAGCGTCAATATCGCCATTCACTTCGCCTTGGTCGACCCCGCGCGCGGTACCGCCATCACCAAAGAAGTGTTTGGCCGTGGCGATGACTTTTCCGTCACCCAGATAATTCGCTTCGCCCCGGATGCCCTGCTGCCCTTCGACCAGCGCAGCGCCCAATTTGGCGACCAAATCCGGGTTTTCAGAATAGCTTTCATAGGTCCTGCCCCAGCGGTCATCTCGAGCCACCGCAACGGTCGGAGAGAAGTTCCAGTCGATGCCGGTTACCTCGATCTCGGTCGCGGTTGCGGCGCCAATTCTGCGCACCAGATCAGCGTCGCCGGCGGCTCCTAATGCGATATTGTGCGGAAATAGGGTCGCACCAACGATATTGGAATGGCCGTGGACGGCATCGGTGCCCCACATGACCGGGATCGCCGGCTCACCATTGGCAAGCGGCTTGACCGATGCGTCATACATCTCGTCCGCCAATTTCAGCCACTCAGAAGCAGGGGCAAATTCATCGCCATACGGGCCGCCATTGCCGCCATTGAGATAGCTGCCAAAGCGATAGCGCTCCATATCTTCGGCAGTGAAAGAGTTGATTTGCGGCTGGATGAGCTGCCCCACCTTGCGCTCCACACTCATGCGAGCCAGCAGCGATGCGACGACAGAGTTCTCCTCAGCCTTGAGATCGACCGTTTGCGCCTGTTCAGGCGCAGAAGCGAGTGGTTGGGCCGATGGTTGGGCCGGTATTTGAGCGGGCCCGTAAGCCGAAGCACAGCCGGTGAGCACCAGTGATAGCGTTGCTAGCAAGGTTGCAGCCCGCATAATTATTCCCTCTCCATCAAATCGCTCTCTATGAGAACGTTCCCATTTTGCATGAATTGCACGGGCAAGGGTCAAAATCAAGCGCCTATTTGCGTGGCACCAACGTCATCAGAATGAGCGCGGCAACCGCGGACAAAACCGCCAGACACACAAATAGCGCGCCAAAGCCGAATACCGGCACCAGGGCCAGCGCCAACCAAGGCATTACCAAGGACGGCGTGGTGTTGGTTAGATTGAATAGGCCCAGATCGCGGCCGCGATTTTGCGGTTTGGGGAGCACGCGCAAGGTCTGACTAGAATGAAGGGCAAGAAATACGCTCGAGGCCAATCCAAAAACAACATAACCGGCCACCGCCATGCCCAAATCTGGCGCGGCGGCCATGATCAACAGCCCGCAGGCTATGCCCGCTGCACCCAGCGTTAGCGGCAGGATTGGCCGTTCATGGCGGTCTGACCATCTGCCAAGCCACAGTGCGAGCGGCACGCCCGCCAATAAAACCGCGCCAAACAAGATCGCCGTATCATTGTCTCGAAAATCCCCATCTATCGAGCGGAACCAAAACAACAAATAGGCAAACAATGCCGCTTCAGCGATCTGGACGAGCAACCTTGCCATCCACATACGCACGGTTGCGGAGCGGTTTTGCAGATAGGGCGTGTCTTGATCAGGCACCGGGCTGGCCGGTCGTACAAGATGCGGCATCGGACGGGCGTTTCCAAAAACGACCACTGGCAGCACCAGACAAGCCACTATCAATGCGACCAGTTCAAGCCGGGCGTCGGGGCCTGCCAGCCCCGGTATTGTGACCAATGCGCCCGCCATTGCCCCTGCAGCCGGACTGAAAGACAGCAGCCCGCCTAGCAAACCTTTTTGGCCATCGGGCACACAATCGCCTGCCCATGCTGCCAATGGAGCGAGCATCATATTGAGCCCGATTTGCCAAGCGCAGATCAAGGCTATCAGCGTGGTTGTGTCGCGAGCCTCACCCGACAGAATGAGCAAGCCGCTGGAACTTGCCAGCCCTGCCAGAATCCAGCCTCTGCGGTTCTTGGTAATGTCGCTCAGCCAGCCGAACAGGACATTCGAACCGCTGGCAAAAATCGCGCCTGCGAAGGCGACGTAGGCCAGCAGGCGGACCCCATCGTCGCCAGCCATACCGGTGACTTTGAGCGGTAACAGGATGGTTAAAAAGGGAACATAGGCTGCCGCACCGCCGGCCACCGCCAATGCATAGAGCAGCAGAAAGCGCCACGATTGCATAGTGTGCGGCTGGTGTAGCTGGGGTGGGTCAGGCGGTGACATCGACCCGCGGGCGGGCGGTCGAGCCTCTTTCTTCTAAGGAACCCGATACGATCACCGGAGCATCCGGCGGCGGCTCTCCATTTGCATTGATCAGGAGGCTAACGGCGCGTGAGATTGTTTCAGCAATGGGTTGATCGATCGCGGTCAGCGCCGGTTCGGTGAACCGCACAATCGGCGTGTTGTCGAAGCTTATGAGAGAGAGGTCGGCTGGAATGGACAGCTCCATCGCGCGCGCCGTTTCCAAAGTCGCCAAGGTCATTTGGTCACTGCTCGCGATAATTGCCGTGGGGCGGTCTTCCGTCCGCAACAATTTGCGCGCGGCCTCAATCCCGGATTGAAAGCCAAAGTCACCCCGTTCGCACAGGCCATTTGTGTCGAGCCCGCGCGTCTCCATTGCCTTGCGCCAACCATCAATACGCCAGCCACTCAGGCTGTAATCAGCCGGCCCTGCGATAAATCCGATCCGCCGATGGCCCAATTCGATAAGATGGTTGGTCGCCAATTTCGCTGAGCCTTCATCATCCATCGTCATGGCGATACCGGGCCCAGGATCGACCGATCCAATACGTGCGAAAGGAATATCCAGCTTGGCCAGAAGGTTGGTGATGAGCGGGTTTTCAGAGTGCGGAGGGGTAAGCACCACACCATCGGGTTGCAGCGCGGCCACTGCTGCGCCGAGCTCGCGTTCGACATGGTCATTGTGGGTGTCCACCAGCTCAACCATCATCCGGTATCCATGTTCGGCACATGTCAGCATTCCGCCCAGCAACATCTGGTCGACCCAGTCGGTACCTTGGCGGGCACGCCAGTCAGCAATGGTTCTCTCGCGATCGTTCAGGGCCAGAATGAGATAGGACCTCGATCCGCTCATCCGTTGAGCCGCGATGGATGGCACATAGCCCAGCCGGTCAATCGAATCCTGCACGCGTTGCTTCATGGCATCGCGAACATTGGGTTCATTGTTGATGACACGGCTGACCGTTTGCAGGGAAACCCCAGCATCTGCTGCTACGTGCTTGATGGTGACCGCTTGCCGCCGCCTAGCCATTACAATTCTCCAGCCCTGATCCCGCTGCGTAAATGCTCAAGGCTATCATTGCCTGTCTCCATGGTCGCATCAAGTCCAAGGTGGTGTACCTGCCCAATTTGCAAAGCCTGTGGTGGAGTTTTGCGGATGCTTCTGACGATTTGCGTGCCAATTGGAAAGTCGAAACAGAAATGGGCCCTTGCGCGAAACAAGAGCCCATATCCTTATCATTCATCCTAACCGCAATCAGAAGTCGAAGCGGGCCAAGAATGTAAAGCGGCGATCGTTACGGAATGCCGAGCGCGTCACTCGAAGGCCATCGAAGTCTACAATTTGCGAAGTTCGGGTAACTTCATCCAACAAGTTCACCCCTTGGACGCCCAGCTTCACATTGTCGGTGACAGCAAAGAATATTGAGGCATCAAGCTGGCCCGTCGATTCCTGCCAGATTGGCGAGAATGGAAAGATGTCGTCACGCGGTGTGATCAGGAATGCAGAGCGCCAATTGTATGCGGCCCGCAAAGCCAATGGACCTTTCTCGTAAAAGATCGTGCCATTAACCGTATGCTTCGACAATCCAGCAAGCGGCTGCGCATCGGTAAAGGAACCGCCGCCAAGCTCATCGATGCTAGTTGTGACCGAAGATTGACCAACGGCCGCCAGGTTCGGGTTGGAGAAATCACTGCCATCTACATAAGTATAAGTTAGCTGCGATCCCAAACCGCTGAGCAGGCCCGGCAAGAAGTCGTAAGTCTGCTGATAGGCAAGCTCAAAGCCCTTCAGATTGCCGCCCTGATCATTGATTGGGCCCTTGAATTGGGCGTCTACTTCAACACCGCTTGGGCTAGTGTACGTCACGTCTTGGAAGCCCGTGTTCACGATACCCTGAATGTCTTTCAAGAATGCCGAGACCGTCAGCGAGCCTACGTCATCGAAATACCATTCTGCGGACAGATCGTAATTCCATGATGTTACAGGTCGCAGATCACGGTTTCCGCTCTCGTAAACAAACAAGTCCCCTGTCTCAAGCGTTCCAGCATCTTCCAGCGCATTGGTGTTGTCACCAAGGCCGCCGCCGGTGCGGAATAGCTGAAGATCAGGTCGAGAGAGCCCTTTTGAGACGGCAGCACGGAACAGCAAACCACCTCCAACATCCAGTTTCGCATTGAAGCTAGGCAGCCAATTTTCAAAGGTAATCTCTCGATCGCCACTGATTACTTCGCCAGTATGCGCCGCAGCAAATTCAGCCAAGCGCGCATCCGATAGGCGGCAATATCCGCGCTGGATGCCCGGGACATCCGGAGTAGCACAAAGCGCCTGAAGTTCGGAAACTTGGACGATCCCGTCACCATTGGACACGCCATTGGTTGGAGTGTCGAAACGGCTGGCAGTAGGAAAGCCGATGCTTCCTTCGCTGGTTACCTTTGTTTCTACATAACGCAGGCCGAAATTGCCTTCCAATGTCATGCCATTGGCGAAATCACTTCCGAAATCGATCCGCGCATAAGCGGCATTGGTTACTTCAGAAACAGTCGAGACTTCACCGCGGCAATAGACACCTTCGATATCGCATGCGCCATCGGCATCGGTCCGTCCATTGACGCCATAGTTAAAGCGTTCTGGTGACTGACCAAATTCTTGAATTTCAGCAAATTGCTCGTCTGTTGTTCCGGCAAGATACTCTCCGAGGAAATCATCCCCTCCAAAAAACCAGCCAGCACCGTTTTCAATCGGAGTTGGCGAGTTGCCGCGCTGGAAGCCATTGTTGAACACATCACGATATTGTGAATAGTTCGGGAACTCATCCGTGAATGCTCCGCCAGCAATCGCGAACTCTTGGCCCGGCAGACCAGTGAACCAGCGGCCTGGCTGGAAACCACCTGTCGCTGCACAACCCGGCCCAGCGTTCCACGGTGCACAGCCTGCGCGGCCGGCCCATGGCGCAGACAGATTACCCCATGTGCTGAAGTCGGTGTTGCGGGTTGTGCGATCACGCTCAGCCCAACGCGCACCAAAGCGGGCGCTCCTGAAGAATCCTTCATCACTGATGTCGTATTCTGCGTCGAAACGGACACTGCTCAACTCGCCCTCGTTCTTCTCGCGGCTGTCGAGGCCAAACCAGTAATAAGTGCTTTCGCCCGAGGAGAAATAGTCAGCCGGAGATCCCGGAGGCGCCAAGAATTGAACACTTGGCGTACTGCCGGAAAGGTCGAGATCGACATTGGCAAATGTGCTGAGTGCTCCGAATACGGAGTCGCGGCTTAGGCGCGAAGTGATCTGCTGAGCCTCAAGATTGAAGCGCAGTCGATCCGTTGCCTCGAATTTTATGTCCATCGAGAAATCTTCGGTTACCGACTCGGCGCCGCGCAGGAAGCGCAGGGAATCAATCGGAATGCCACCCCGGCCAAATGGCGTCGCATAAGCATCGCCAGGGCGCTGTGTGAGAACGCCGCTTTCAAACACGCCGTTTTCATCAAACTGCCATGTACTGCCGGCCGCTGGGACAGGGAAAAGTCCCTCATCATCGACGCGAGAGATTAGAGCAAACTCTTCTGTATCGAAGCTGGTCTCAGAACGCAGCCATTCGATTGTTGCCAAGAAACGGCTGTCTGCACTTTCATATTGCCCAACGAATGAATATGCCTCGCGGTCTCTATCAAGGTCGGTTGTGCGAACGCCAGCGCCTTTCGGAACGACCAACGTATTGTCCGGCGGGAAGTTGGTGGCATCGAAGTTTGGATCACCAACAAAACCGCCTGAACCCACTGATAAGGCTCGGATGCAAGGCCCGTCCAATGTGTCAGCCCTGTAACAGGGGTCAGCAACCTGCGATGCATCAGTGCGGCTCTTGAGCTCGGATTTAGCGTAACCAAATTGCAGCCCAAACGAGCCTGCGTCAGTATCCCAGCTGTTCGAAATGAGGCCAGAGAACTCAGGCGACCATTCCTCGCGCAGATCGCCATAGTTTGCACCGACTGTACCGGCGATTTTCAAACCACCCGAATCGAGCGGCTTGCGCGTGACAAGGTTCACGGTACCGGCAATCGCGCCCTCAACCATGTCAGAAGTTACGTTTTTGAAAACCTCAACCCGGCCAAGAAGCTCAGGAGAAATATCATTGAAGCTCAACGAGCGGCCGCCCGTTGCAGAAAAGATGTCGCGGCCATTCAGTTCGGAGCGAACATAGGGAAGTCCGCGAATAATAACACCGGTACCCTCAACCGAGAAACGGTCAGGGTCAGTAGTCTTTTCAAATCGGCCAATGTTGACACCGGGCACGCGCTGAAGCGCCTCGGCAACAGATCGATCGGGCAATGCGCCAATGTCTTCAGCGGTAATGGCATCAACAAATGTATCCGCATCGCGTTTGACGTTCTGTGCGTTCTCAAGCGATGCGCGGAAGCCGCTAACAATAATCTCGTTTTCGGTTTCCAGTGGCGTCGCTTCAGCGTCGCTATCATCCGGAGCATCTTGTGCATAAGCAGGCGCCGCCATTACAGCAGACAAAGCCAAGCCCGAAGCAGTGCTCAAAGCCAAAAAGCGACGTGATGGCGCGTTTCCGAGTGTATTTACCGGTGTCAAGTTACCCTCCCAAAACACCGAGCGGTATAAATTTCCGCCCTTGTGTTCTTGAAACATAACCGACATTGTTAGCGTTCACAAGCCCTAAAATGAACGTTCACATTCTGAAAGGGTTCTGGATATTTCAAGGGGGAAATGCAAAGGCGCGATATGGCAATTGAGAAAATCGTGATCGTAGGTGGCGGAACCGCCGGTTGGATGGCTGGCGCCGCACTTTCTCGCTTGAGGCAAGTTCAGGCCAAGGGCGGCAAGCCGGTTTCCATAACTTTGGTTGAATCCGAGCAAATTGGCACTGTTGGTGTCGGAGAAGCGACAATTCCGCCATTTGTTGGCTTTAACGAGCTGCTTGGCGTTCAGGAACGTGAGGTTATGTCGGCCGCACAGGCCACCTTCAAACTGGGCATTCAATTCTCAAATTGGGGCAAGCTTGGTGACAGCTATATCCACCCGTTCGGTGCCTATGGGTACACCATGGGCGGCATTTCCTTCCTGCAAATTTGGCACAAATTCCGCGAGTTGGGTGACAAACGACCGATCCAGGTTTTCAACATCGAAACGCTCGCCGCTCACTTCGGGAAATTCGGGAAAACGGACGATTTCCAACGCGATGATCTGCCGCCGATCAATTACGCTTACCACCTTGATGCTGGCCGCTATGCCGCATTCCTCAGGCAGTTTGCCGAGAACCGCGGTGTTGTCCGCCAGGAGGGGCGCGTCTGCGATGTGCAGCTCGATGGGGAAAGTGGTTTTGTCACATCCATCAAGCTGGAAAGCGGTGAAGAGCTTGAAGGCGATTTGTTCATCGATTGCTCCGGTTTCCGCGGGCTCTTAATCGAGCAAGCGCTCAAAACCGGCTATGAAGAATGGACCCATTGGTTGCCTTGCGATCGCGCGGTGGCGCTGCCGTGCAATAGGGATGATGGCAGTCCGCCGGCACCGTACACGCGGGCAACCGCGCATTCCGCCGGTTGGCAATGGCAGGTCCCGTTGCAGCACCGCAATGGCAATGGGCACGTCTATTGCAGCGCCTATATGGAGAATGACGAGGCGCACGACATTTTGGTCAACAATTTGGCTGGCAAGCCAACAGCTGATCCCAACTTCCTGCGCTTTGTGACCGGCCACCGAAAGAAGTTCTGGAACAAGAATGTAGTGTCGCTCGGTCTTGCCTCTGGCTTCATGGAGCCCTTGGAATCGACCTCAATCCATTTGATCAACACCGGCATAGACAAATTGATGGCGATGCTATCGCTCGATGGAATTACACCTTCGATGGAGCGGACATACAACCGGCTCACAGCTAAGGAATATGCCCGTATTCGCGACTTCCTGATCTTGCATTATCACGCCACCAGTCGCGATGATTCGGAGTTCTGGAATTATTGCCGCACCATGAGTGTGCCGGACACGCTCCAGGAAAAGATGGACCTGTTTCAATCCAATGGGCTGATCTTCCGCGAAGAGGACGAGCTTTTTACCGAGACGAGCTGGGCGGCGGTCATGATGGGACAGGGCATTGCCATGCAGGGTCACAATCCGGTTGCTGATACGCTAGACCAGAAAGAGACATTGGGCGAGCTAGACGAGATGGAAAAATCGATCCGGTTTATGGTCCAAAACTTGAAGGGCCATGGCGAATATGTGCAAAATTACTGCCCAGCCACTGCTTAGCTCATAACGCCCACCACTTTCCCAAAATGGCGCACCCGAGAGGATTCGAACCTCTGGCCTCTGCCTTCGGAGGGCAGCGCTCTATCCAGCTGAGCTACGGGTGCCTCGCGCAAGGCCAAAACCAATTGCGCTTTATTGGCCGGCGCGGCGCTTAGCAAAGGCGTTTCGGCTGCGCCAACAAAAAACGCACATGCCTTTATGTCGCTGGCCGGGTCCATTGACGCAAAGCCCAATGCTGAACCGCGCCGAAAGACCGGCGTTAGCAATTTGGCAATAGGCAATGGGCTAACAACTCGATCATCATGTCGGCCTTTCAATCTCCCGAACAATCCCGCGCCATGCACGATGCATTTGCTGAGGGCCTTGCCGCGCCGCGGACCCTGCGCGAAAAATGGGAGGCCCTGCATGAAACAGCGCAGCTAATCGGAACCATGGCTCAGCTTGCTCACGAGGATTATAAGGGTGAGCTTGCAGCGTTTCCCAATGCCATCGTTTTGGCCGGCCCAACAAAGCACGAGCTAGCGGAACAAGGATTGCAGGATATGGATGCGATTATCCAGCCGGGTGTTACCGCATTGCTAGCCATCGAAGCACGCGGTCAAGATACCACTGCACCAGCGCTGGCATTGTGGCGCGAATTTCATGCGGCGCGCCAATCCATGCTGGCCATGTGTGCGCCTGCTGATTTGCGATCCTCTGAATAATCTCCCGCTTAATAGGCCTTTCTTGAAAATCGGACGCTTGACTGCGTTCGCTGTATGTTCCAGCTTTAGGCATGGCCAGTAACAATCCCTCTGCAATTGATTCGCTCTCGGCAGATAATTCGGGCGTAACCGCGCCAACCAGCCAGCACGGTGCAGAAGATGTCGCGCGCGGCGTTTGTCGGATGTTCGCTCGCAATGATATCTGGTGCCTGACGGAAATGCCCCTGCGCAACAATAGACGGGCAGACTTGATGGGGATCGACGCCAAGGGTCATGTGATCATTGTTGAGATCAAGGTCGCTCGGTCGGATTTATTGGGCGATGGGAAATGGCCGGACTATCTTGACTATTGCGACCGCTTTTTCTGGGGCGTCCCGCCTGATTTGGATCGGGGGCCGCTCGAAAGTGAGGCCTATCAGCCCGATAGCTGTGGAGTGATTGTGGCCGATGGTTACGATGCAGAGATCTTGCGGCCAGCGCCTTTGCTACCGCTCGCAGCGGCAAGGCGCAAAGTGGAAATTGAGCGCTTGGCTCGCGCGGCTTTGCGACGACACAATGGCTTGCTCGATGCGCGATATGCCCAAGCTGTGAACGGGCAATAGAGCAAATTTTCCTCTGTCGCTGAGGCGAGCAGTGGGGCATAGGTTGGCTATGATTTGGGCGATAACACTTTCTGCATTTGCAATGACAGCCATCGTCGCCGTGCGGTACCTCGCCAGCAGCGGGTTGTTCGCTTGGCTAACCTCCCGGGTAAACCCAGGGCTGTATTCACGGCTCGACGGACAAATCCGCAAAGAGATCGCATGGTCTCTTGCCTCAGCTGCCATTTACGGAGTTCCAGCTGGGGTCGTGGCGTGGGGTTGGCAGAATTTGGGCTGGACCCGGATTTACACCGATCCGGGCGCATACTCCCTATGGTATCTGCCTGCATCCTTGCTGCTATATCTCTTCGCGCATGACACGTGGTTCTATTGGACCCATCGATTGATGCATCGCCCACAATGGTTCCGCATCGCCCATGCCGTGCACCATGCCAGCAAGCCCCCGACGGCATGGACCGCGATGAGTTTTCACCCCACAGAAGCCATCACGGGTGCTATTGTCATACCTGCGCTGGTGTTCTTGATCCCGGTGCATATTGGCATTCTTGGCCTTGTCCTGACGATCATGACTATCATGGGTGTGACCAATCACATGGGATGGGAAATGTTTCCTCGAAGGCTTGTTCACTCCCCATTCGGCAATTGGGTGATAACAGCCAGTCACCACGAAAAACATCACGAGCAATATCTATGCAATTTTGGACTGTATTTCCGTTTTTGGGACAAATTGTGCGGAACCGATCAAGGCCTTTCCGACACACCGATCGCCAATCGATCTTCGGCGCGACCCATATGAAAAGAGCCAGCGCCTTGGCTTTGGGCGGAGCAGCCATCCTGTTGGGGGCAGCATCCCCGCCAGCCGAGGGCGAGGTGGTGATCTCCATCACCGACTTACGCTCTACCAAAGGGGTCGTGCGGGCCTGTATGACGACCAATCCAGACATCTTCCCGCGATGCCGCAAAGATCCCGAATCGCACCGAACGGTGGTGGACGCAGCCGAGAACCTTGAATTGCGCTTTGCCGGAGTGAAGCCAGGCAAATATGCGATCGCGTTGCTGCATGATGAAAACGACAATGGCAAGGCAGACCGGGCGCTGGGCATGATGCCAAAGGAAGGCTTCGGCTTTTCGCGTGACGCCAAGGTACGAATGGGCCCACCAAAGTTCAAAGATGCTGTGTTTGACTATACCGGTAAGGGCCAAGAATTGACCATCAAGATGCGATATCTGCTCTAATTCGCCCTATTTGTTCTAGAGGCGGCGTGACGTCATGCTAACCACAATACCTCAGCCGCAAAACGTTAGTCACTGATTTCCGGCGCAACTTAACGCAATGTTTACCATGTCGCGCCAATACCAGTCCTGCAATTACACATGCAGGGGCTTTAGAAGTCATGGATACGCTACGCGGCAATTTTGATCCGTCTGATTCAAGTGAAGACGTCACCGATTACGATATCGGCGAGGAAGAGAACGCTCGCGACCTGCCTCCTGCCGCTATTGGGCAAGACGAGCGCCGGATGCAGGTGCGTGCCTACAACCATTGGGCCAGCGACCTGGGTGACCGCAATTTCCCGGCGATTGGAGATTTGGATCCAGAAAGCATTGATGACTTTGGGCCCTACAGCGTTCTGCTGGACTTCTCGCAAGGCATTGAAGATCCCGCGGTGCAGTTTCTGGGCAGCGAGATCGCTGAAGAATGCGGCGCTGATGATTCGATTTCGAAACTGTCCGATGTGCCCAGCCGGTCTTTGCTGACCCGGATCACTGATCACTATATGCAAATTTTGGCCAACCAAGCTCCGATCGGGTTTGAGGCTGAATTCGTCAATCAACGCGGTCTTACGATCCTCTATCGCGGCATTTTGCTGCCTTATTCCAGCGATGATGAAACGATCGACTTCATCTATGGCGTGATCAATTGGAAACAGATGGCCGATCAGGCCACCGCCGATGAATTGCTGTTAGAAATCGATCAGGCCTTGGAGCCTGAAGAAGAGGACGAGCCGCAAAAGCACAAGGTTGGTCCTGTTACCGATTGGGCAGATGGCCCGGCTGCTGAAGCGCAAGAAAACGACATTGCTTCGATTGAGCCCGCCTTCGACGATAATGACGAAGACGACAGCGCAGACGATCTTCCGCTACCTGACTTTGGTCAATTCGCCTTGAGCGAAGAAGAAGAGGAAGAAGAAGACGAGGCGAATTACGATTTCGCGTCCCTGACCGACCATGTATCGATCCCAGAGAAAAAGGCGCAAGCCATTGATTTGGACGGCCTTGAGCCTTTCGTCGAGCAAGACAGCGGCGACGCTGATGTCAATTATGGTGATGCTGCCTCCGAAAGTTTGGGCGAAGATTCAGGCGACAATGCAGGCGACAATGCCGAAGTTTGGCAATCGCCCGACACAAATGTCGGCTTTGATGCAACATCGTTTGATAGCAATCTTGAAGCCCAACCAGACACACAGCCAGCAGACGAACCCGATGCATCAGATGGTGCTGCCCGAAGCCTGCTTGGCGCAGAAGTGGTCGACACGGAAACAGGCGACACTGAACCCGGCGACACAGATATAGCTGATGATGCCGGGCTCTATGACTATCTCGCATCTGCCCGAGAGTTGGCGCAAAATGCACGCAGTAGCGAAGATCGCAGCCGCAACGCTCTGTATGCTGCAGTTGGCCGAGCCTATGATTTCTCAATCGCGGCCGAGGCTGAGCCAGAAGAATATGACGAATTGGTCGCGGAGAGCGGTCTGACCGTCCAAGATCGCGCGCCAATGACGCCGATCGTCAAGCTCGTATTTGGCGTCGACTATGACAAAACCCGCCTCACAGAATATGCCGCCGTTTTGGGCCACGCCCATCGCGTCGGGATTGAACGCGGGGCTCTTGCCAGCTTCTTGTCCGAAGCAGAAGGCGGCCTGAAAGGTGTAGTCGCAATGGAGCGCAGACTGCGCCGCGAGGAATCGGGCAAGCCAGTGCAGCAGGTCGATTCCCCACGGGAGGCTTTGGCCAAGAAACTGCGGGCAATCGCACCCTTGGGCTTCGACGACATTGACAATGACGGCGAAGAGTTCGCCCTCGTCATGATCCGCCGCACAGAGGACGGCGAAGTGGTCGTTCTGGGCGAAATCGACAATGATGTCCCGCTGATCGAGCGCGCTGCACGCAAACTCGTCGCTTAATCACCTATTCTCTTGCTGGCGAGAAGACTGTACGTCGCCGGTACAAAGCACTATCGGGCGTCTGCTGGAATCAATCCGGCGGGCGCCTTTTGTTTTTGGCGCTCTCTTTTGGGTGACCAAAGTTACAAATCGCGGGATTATTCATCAATGCAATCGAAGAGGTGGCGCACAGTGATGTGGGTTTTGGGATCAGTCCTGGCGGTGGTTTTGGTGGCCGTGGCCGGCTTGCAAATGGCAATCTCGCGCAATGGTCCTGCGGTGCTCAATGCGGTTGACCGTATCACCGGTGGCGGACGCGATGTTGTCTCAACCATGCCGGTACAATTCGGCGAGCATTCCGGTCAAAAATTGGTGGTTCACAGTCCCAACTCGGACGCCGATGATCCGCTGCCTGTATTGCTGTTCGTGCATGGTGGAAGTTGGCGCAATGGTGATCCGGTTGATTATGACTTTGTCGGTCGCGCCTTCGTTCCCGAAGGTTTCGTCGTGGTCTTGGCCGGCTATCGCATGTTCCCTGACGCCGTCTTCCCGGCAATGTTGGAAGACACTGCAAGCGCGGTCGCGTGGATCAAACAGAATATCGCAGATCATGGCGGCGATCCTGACCGCATCGTGCTGTCAGGCCATTCTGCTGGGGCGTATAATGTCGTCATGACAGCTCTTGATGACAAGTGGCTGCTCCAAGAAGGGCTCGCCCAGAGCGATATTGCAGGCGTTGTTGGCCTGTCCGGGCCGTATGACTTTTACCCCTTCGACAGCGATTCGACGATCAACAGCTTTGGCGATGCCGCGAGCCCCCAAGACACTCAGCCAGTGAATTTCACAGGTGCCGGGGCGCCGCCTATGCTGTTGCTGCACGGCGATGCTGACACAGTGGTCAAACCGCGCAATTCATTAGAATTGGCCAAGCGCCTGAAGCAGGCCGGCGCAAAAGCTGAAACCCACATCTATCCTGATTTCCAGCACCGGGATCCGCTGATGCTGCTTGCCAGCCCTTGGCGTGGGCGCGACAATTTGCATCAACGAATGGTCGATTTTGCGAAAGCAGCTGGCACAAAGTAACGCGGCAGAGCCCGGGGGCGTGCGCGCATTCACCGCCCTTTCTTCATTGCCTGTTCAGCCCAAATCGCGTTAGCACTGTGGCCATGCGCTATCTAAGCCATCTTCTTGTCATTCTGATCGCCATCGCCTGGCCCTCGCAACAGGCCCTGGCGCAATCAATCCTGCGCGATGCAGAGACAGAGGCGCTGCTCAATGACATGGCAGAGCCCTTGGTCGAGGCATCGGGGCTTACCCCGGGTAATGTCGACATGGTTTTGATCAATGATCAGTCGATCAACGCATTCGTCGCCGGTGGGCAAGCGGTCTATATGCACAGCGGATTGCTCAACGCGGCTGACAGCGCTCTTGAGGTGCAGGGCGTTATTGCACACGAAATCGGACACATCACCGGCGGGCACATCGTCCGCTTCAACGAAGGGACGAGCGCGGCGAGCAATATCTCTCTGCTCAGCCTTTTGCTGGGGGTTGGCGCGGCGCTTGCTGGAGCTACCGAGGCTGGCATCGGAATTGTCCAAGCCGGTCAACGCGCGGCACTGGGCAAGTTTCTCGCGTTCAACCGAGTGCAAGAATCGGCGGCTGATGCGGCGGGTGCTGAATTTCTTTCTTATGCAGGCATTTCTGGTCGTGGATCGCTCGCTTTCTTTGCCAAGCTGCGCAGTCAAGAATTTCGCTATGGCCGCAGCCAGGATGATGACAGCGCATTTACCCGCACCCACCCGCTGTCAGGCGACCGGATCGCCACCTTGCGCGAGACCTATATTGCAGACCCTGCTTGGGACAAACCGGTCGACCCGGAATTGCAGGCGCGATTTATGCGGGTGAAGGCCAAGCTTTACGGCTACCTTTCCACCCCGCGACAAACATTGAACAAATACCCGCTCTCGGACACCAGCGTGGCTGCGCGATATGCGCGTGCCTATGCCTATCACAAGGATGCGCTGGTCAGCGAAGCATTGGCAGAGGCTGAGGGTTTGATTCAGATTGACCCGTTGGACCCCTATTTTCTTGAGTTGCAGGGGCAGATATTGCTCGAATCCGGCATGCCAGAGCAGGCTATTCCCGCCTTACGCAAGGCGACTGAATTGAGTGGGAACGAGCCATTGATAGCCTCTATGTTTGGCCATGCGTTGATCGCGACAGAGGACCCAGAGCAATTCGCAGAAGCCGAACAAGTGTTGCGTACGGCGGTGGCCCGCGACCGATTTAATCCCTTTGCATGGTATCAGCTAGGTGTCGTCTATGCGGCCAAAGGTGACGAGCCGCGAGCGCGGCTGGCCAGTGCAGAACAGCAAGTGATGCGCAGGCGCTATCCCGATGCAATCCGCAGCGCTCAGGTTGCAGAAGCGGGCCTAGAGCCAGGCACGCCAGACTGGATTAGAGCACAAGATATCGGGCTGCAGGCTCGAGCCGCACTCGAACAAATCCGCGACAGCCAGTAATTATTGGCAATAGATTTCGACAGCCAATATGGTTGGTCAGGCAAACACAGGAAAATACGGGGCGATTATGCAAAGCACATTCAAGAGCCAATCCATCGGCGCAGCGATTGCGCTGGTCTTCGGATTTCTTGGCGCTGGCCTATGGTCTTTCAGCGGATTGGGGAATGAGCGGACCAAGGAATACCTCATCGAAAATCCGCAAATTTTGCCGGAGATGGCTGAAGCCTACCAGCGCAATGAAGCCGCCATCCGGCTGGCCGGTGTTGCCGATCAGGTCACCGCCCCCTTCCCCGGCGCAATCTTGGGCAATCCGGAAGGCTCCAAGATTTTGGTCGAGTTCTCAGACTACAATTGCGGCTATTGCCGCCAAAGTCTGGCGGATGTTGAGAAATTGATCGCGGACGATCCAGATCTAAAAGTCGTCATGCGCGAATACCCGATCTTCAATGGCAGTGAATTGGCCGCCCGCATGGCGCTCGCCGCAGCCAAGCAAGACAAATATGCTGAGTTTCATCGCGCCATGTATGAGCGCGCTCCGGCAACTCCGGAAAGCATCAATGCAGCCGCGGTTGCGGTCGGGATGGATATGGAACAAGCGCTGGTCGACGGCACATCCGATGAGATCAATCTGGAGATCGCCCGCACCCAAGCCCTGGCCCAACAATTGGGCTTTGGCGGCACCCCAAGCTGGGTAACCGGCGAGCAAGCCTTTGAAGGTGCAGTGGGTTATTCAGGCCTAAAAGCGGCGCTTGAGCGAAGCGAGGGGTAATGCCTTTACGGCCGCAGGACACGGCGCGGTATTCGGCCTTCGCTAGTCGGAAAATGCGGGCCCTTAGCATCGTCAAAGCATGGTCATTCGCAATCACTGCGATGCTTGCTGCTTGTGTGGGCTTGCTAACAATTCCTGCTCACGCCAAATCTAGCGACGAGCTTGCTGACGTGCTGGCTGGCATTCGCGCACAAGACCAGCGCATGCAGGATATTGGTTGGAAGCTGGTGACGGCCAACGCACCCTATTGCGCCAAGACAACCCAATCGATCGGTCTGCAATTGGTCGATGTTGCAGCCTATAAGCAGCCGGACAAAGTACGCTCCGCCTTTGGTTTGGCGGGCGACTTTGCGGTGTACACAATCGCGGCGAACTCCCCGGCGGCAGAGGCATCTTTGACGCCTATGGAGCCCATCACTGCCATCGATGGGCAGATGCTGGAAAGCTGGCCATCACGGCGTCAATCGGACTGGGAACGGCTCGTCCGAGCGCATGATGCGATAGATGCTTCACTGAGTGCTGATGGAGCGGTTCAGCTGTCATTGGGGGGTGATCGTCAGGCCGCTATCAACAGCACCCTTGTGTGTGCAAGCCGGTTCGAATTGGGCGGAGGAAACAAGCGCGCCTTGGCAGATGGCGAGCGCGTCATCTTGGGGCGCAATTTCCCCGGCTTTGCATATGTCGAGGATGAGCTAGCAGCGGCGATTGCCCATGAATTGGCACACAATTTCCTCGCCCATCGCGACTGGCTAGAAGCCAATGGCCGTAAGAGGAAGAACATCCGGTTGACCGAAGGTGAGGCGGATCGGTTAATGCCATGGCTGCTCGCCAATGCGGGTTATGACCCCAAAGCGGCGCTGCGGTTCATGCAACGCTGGGGCCCCAAGCACGGCGGGGGTTTGCTGCGAAAGCGCACCCATGACGGGTGGGACGAACGGGTCGAATTCATCGCGGCAGAGATTGCGTTGATCGAGGCCCTGCTGGAAAGAAATCAACCCGCCAATTGGTCCGCCCATTTCCAGCGAGACACGCAAACAGGCCCCGATACTGGTTCCCAATAGGCCGACCTGCTCAGATTACCCTTCGGTCACCTTGGCATACATCGAGTTGATTGGCTTCTCCATCACCCGGCGCACCATAGGTTCAAAGAAGCTCAATGGCGCGCTGTCATAATTGGGATCAAACGCGGCCTGATCATATTTCTCGCAGAAGTGGGCGCATGCCTCGAATGATTCGTGGCCGCGATATTGCTCGCGAATATTGCGGTCCATCCCCACGTGATGAAAATAGAAATAGCCTTGGAAAGCCCCGTGCTTTTCGCAGATCCAAAGCTCTTCTTCGGAGACGAATGGCTTCAATATGGCGGCTGCTACATCGGGGTGATTATAGGTTCCCAGCGTGTCACCAATGTCATGCAACAGCGCCATGGTGACATATCGCTCGTCACGGCCATCGCGGTGAGCGCGAGTCGCTGTCTGCAAAGAATGTTCCAGACGGTCGACCGGAAAGCCGCCAAAATCGCCTTTTAGCAAGCTCAGGTGGTCCAGCACACGATCGGCTACACCCTTGGCAAAACTGCGATATTCCGTCCCGATGATAGCCCAATCCTCGGCCGTGCCATCGATCATTGCAGAAAACTGTGCCCGCTCATGCGGTTCTTTCAGTGTGTCAGTGGGTGAGCTCATCATCAATCTCCTCAGACAAGCAGTGTAGCGCGCAAGTCGGTATGCAGCAAAACAAACTGCACGAGACTGTCAAATGCGCTAAGAAGGGCTCGTATGTCCGTATTGCCCATCCGTCCAACACCGTTCTTCGACAATAAGAACAAGGCGTTTTGGAACCTCCAGCTCGCCGGCTGGGGCGGTGCATTTCTGCTGCGCGCAATGTCGGCCCTCGCCAATGGGCAGCCGCTTGATCTGCTAGCCGTAATTCTGGTGACCACAATTACTGGCTTTTCGATCAGCCTGGTCCTGTCCGTCATCTATCGCCAGCTGATCAGCAAGCAGCCTCTGTTCACCTGGGGCACAACTGCGATGGTTTTGATCGGAGCGGTGATCCTGCACGGTTCGGTCGATGCCTGGGTGCAAGGGATTTACTATGCTGGATCGAGCGAGACGACATTTGCCCAACGCTTCATCGGCCTCAGCTACATTCCGCTAACCCTGCTCGGCGGGTGGAGCGCACTCTATTATGCGATCAATTACTTCCTCACGGTTGAGCAGCAAGCCGACCGATTGGAAAGGTTGGAGGCACAGGCAACCAGCGCTCAATTGGCCATGCTGCGGTATCAGCTCAATCCGCATTTCCTGTTCAACACGCTCAATTCAATCAGCACGCTGGTATTGCTGAAGCAGACCGCACCGGCCAATGCGATGTTAACCCGCCTGAGCGGATTTTTGCGGCATACGCTGGTGGCAGAGCCGGGCAGCCAAGTGACTTTGGAACAAGAGGTGGAAACACTGCAGCTCTATCTCGATATTGAACGCATGCGGTTCGAAGAAAGGCTGCGAACCCATTTCGATATCGAGGAAGAGGCGCTGCAGGCATCGTTGCCCTCTATGTTGCTGCAACCACTGATCGAAAATGCGATCAAATATGCCGTTTCCCCGAAAGAGGAAGGCGCCAGTATCTCGCTGTCAGCACGGGTTGTCGGTGGAAGACTTAAGGTGGCTGTCGACGACACCGGTCCGGGTACCGACCGGGCCATTCCAGAAGGTCTGTTTGACTTTGCCACGGGCAAACCGGGCGAAACGATCTCAACCGGCGTCGGTCTCGCCAATATTCGCAACCGTTTAACGCAGGCCTATGGCAAGGATCACCGCTTCGAGACAGAGTCGGATCCTGCAGGAGGCTTCAGCGTGCGGATCGAAATCCCCTATCAACCAGCAACGCCTGCCGCGTCCGAACAGACCGACGTTCAGTCGCAGCTGAACCCACCCGCTCCCCAAGGTGCCACCCCCCAATCCTCGGGTTTAGAACCCGGGCAAGCCATTGGATCCAACCTATGACAATTCGCACAATTCTCGTCGATGACGAAAAACTGGCCATCCAAGGTCTGCAATTGCGGCTGGAACAGTTCGATGATGTGGAAATCATCGACACTTGTTCGAACGGGCGCGAGGCCATCCGCAAGATCAAAACCGCCAAGCCTGACCTTGTTTTTCTCGACATCCAAATGCCCGGTTTTGACGGGTTTAGTGTCGTCAAAGGCATCATGGAGATCGAGCCACCATTGATCGTCTTCGTCACCGCTTACGAAGAGCACGCGATCCGAGCATTCGAAGCCAATGCGGTGAATTATCTGATGAAGCCGGTCGATGAGGACAAGCTGGCCGACACGGTCGAGCGGGTCCGGGTGCGACTGTCAGAGAAGAAATCTGCGGGCGAAGCAGACAAGCTGAAGAATGTTTTGTCCGAAGTGGCACCGGACCGCGCCGAAGAATTGTCCGAAGCCGAAGGCGAGAGCGCCGACCGGTTCGAAAAACTGATCAATGTGAAAGATCGCGGACAGATTTTCCGGGTTGAAGTGGACTCAATTGAGCACATTGAGGCGGCGGGCGATTACATGTGCATTTACACTGGCGATAACTCGCTGATCCTGCGCGAAACGATGAAGGATCTGGAGCGACGCCTTGATCCGCGCACTTTCCAGCGGGTTCACCGCTCAACCATCGTCAATCTGAACCAGGTCCGGCAAGTGAAACCCCACACCAATGGCGAGTGCTTCCTCGTGCTGGACAGCGGTGCCGAAGTTAAGGTCAGCCGCTCCTATCGCGATGTTGTCGCCCGGTTTGTGCATTGATTTGTCAGACCTCAGGCACGCACGCTTGAGGCGAAACAAAAAACAGGCCAAACCTGCCCAATGGCTCAATTTATTCTAACCGGCTTCGACCTCGAAACATTTGTTCGCGAAACTCTGGCGGAGGATTTGGGCGTTGGGCTGCCTGATGGCGGACGCGATGTCACTTCTGAAAGTGTAATTCCGTCTGATGCTCGTTTTTCGGGCGTCATGGACAGCCGTGATCCGATCCGCGTTGCCGGACTGCCGATTGCAGAGGCGTTCTTCCGCGCGCTCGATCCAGAAATGGAAATAGAGCTGTTGGTGCAAGATGGTGACGCGGTGTCCGCTGGCACCGACTTAATGCGGCTATCAGGCAATGCGCGCGCCATGCTGACCGCCGAACGCTGCGCCCTCAACACGGTTCAACATCTGTCCGGCATCGCAACCATGGTGCGGCAATATGTCGATGTGATGGACAATCCCGATTGCACTTTGCTCGACACACGCAAGACCATTCCCGGCCTGCGGCATTTGGAAAAATACGCGGTTCGCATGGGTGGTGGCAGCAACCACCGCATGGGCTTGTGGGATGCCGCCATGATCAAGGACAACCATGTTTTGGTCGCTGGCAATGTGGGCGAGGCGGTGCGCCGTGCGGTAAGTGCCGGTGTGGCCGAGATCATCTGCGAAGTGGACCGGATTGACCAGATTGAACCAGCATTGCAGGCGGGGGCAACGCGCCTTCTGCTCGACAATATGGAGCCAGTTACTTTGCGCGAGGCGGTGGGACTTGTGGCGGGACGCGTTCCGACGGAGGCATCGGGCGGGATCAATCTGGATACGATCAAGGCCAAGGCGGCAACGGGTGTGGACTATGTCTCGGTCGGGCGTTTGACGCAAAGCGCGCCTGCCGCTGATGTTGGGCTAGACTTTACGCCTTTATGAAGAAAGTTTTGGTCTTGGCGCTAGTGCTATTGGCTATGCCCGCCAATGCCTCCGCTCAAGCCTATCAATGCCGAATAGCGGCGGCTCCTGATGTCCCGAATGTGCGACAGGACGCGCCGTCGCGGGTGATGCCGGTGACCGGCTACACCATGGCGCTCAGCTGGTCGCCCGGCTTTTGCCGCGGCAAGGAAACCCAGCGTAGCCACGCCACTCAATGCTCAGGCCGCAATGGAAATTTCGGCCTGGTGGTGCATGGCTTCTGGCCCGATGGTGGCCGCAGTTGGCCGCAATATTGCCCGACTCAGGCGCGACTTACTTCGGTCGAGGCCCGCAAGAACATGTGCATGATACCGTCTGCTCGATTGCAGGCTCGCCAATGGGTCAAGCACGGCAGCTGCATGACGAAGCGGCCCGCAACCTATTTCAAGGTCACCCGCATTCTGTGGAACTCCTATCGCATTCCCGATTATGATCGGCTCTCGCGCAAAGATGGGCTAACGGCGGGCGACATTCGGAAGGCCTTTGCCGATGCCAATGGCGGGTGGGAACCCGCCCATATCGGCGTCAGACTTACGAATAACGGTTGGTTGCAGGAATTGCGGCTATGTTATTCCAAGCGTTTCCGCCCAACCCGCTGCGATGATCGGCGTTATGGCGCGCAAGACAATGCTCCGGCCAAAATCTGGCGGGGTTTGTAGGGTCCGAATTTGGGGTGGAAAGCGGACATTACATGCTGGCGAACTTATGCTATGTCTTGCGTCATGTTATTTCGGCCAATGATAGCGATATTTGCGTTTCTATCACTTTCTGCATGCAACGCTTTTGATGACACGCCGACATACCGATATCGGATGACGGTGGAGGTCGACACGCCAGAAGGTTTGAAGACCGGATCGAGCGTGATTGAGATAGAAACCAGGCTAGAAACCAATCCAGAGAGCCCCGCATCTCAGCGGACAAGTCGACGTGTCAAAGGCGAAGCGGCTTTCGTCAATTTGGGCGAGCGTGGTTCACTGTTTGCCCTCTTGCGATCAGAGGACGATGTCGATTTTGCCAAGCGGATCATGTTCCTAATGGCACCCAAGGGACGTGACAAGAACGGTGACCCGTTTCTTGGACGCTTCAACAATATGCTGGAGATGACGGAGCCGGTTGAGCTTCCAGCAACGCAAGCGGAGATCAATCCATCTCTTGCCGAGATGAAAGGCCAACCGATGCTGGTAACATTCGGCGATCTAGATGACCCATCCAGCGTAGCAAGGGTTGATCCTGATGATCTTGCCGCAAGCTTTGGCGACGGCGTTTCGTTGCGCCGCATCACCGTGCAGATGACCAATGATCGGGTGACTACAAACATTGAAAATAGGATAAGTTGGTTCGACAAAGTTGAGGCAAATGGCGGTGGCCTTGTTCCGATGGTTAGGAACGACAGAGGTAGATACGAGGCGGCCCCGGGATATGATGAATCCTTGACTGGCCTGGGGCTGAGCAGTTTCTCGACAGAGGCATAAAACTGACTATGGACCGTGAAGTATTCTTGTCGTTACTTTCGCTAGACGATTACAACCGTTGGTATGAGTAGAAGCGCTTTGACCGACAGACAGCGTCCGCAATTGGGTCGTTAGCAGACGATCGCATCAAACCTCACCGTCGCGCTTCAAAAAATTCGCGCAGCAGCTCTGCGGCCTCAGCCTCGCCCATGCCCGAATAGACCTCTGGCTTGTGCAGGCATTGGGGGTGTTCAAACACCCTTGCTCCATGCTCCACTGCACCGCCCTTGGGATCGCTGGCCGCATAATACATCCGAGCAATCCGGGCATGGCTGATCGCGCCAGCGCACATCGCGCAAGGCTCCAACGTTACATACAGATCGCAATCGGTAAGGCGGTCTTGTCCGAGCAATTTGGCCGCCTCACGCAACACGCGGATTTCAGCATGGCCGGTCGGGTCGGGTGGTTGCCGCGTCGCATTGCCTGCGCTCGCGATGACGGCGCCTTCGCGGACCAATGCGGCACCAATTGGAACTTCGCCACCCACTTGCGCAGCTTGGGCAGCATCCAAGGCAGCGCGCATTCCCATTGGGACGGGCCATCGGTTTGATTGGCTGTTCATCCATCTTCCGCTAAAGCGCGCAGAGAATTGGTGCAACTTTTCTTGACGATTCGCGCCTGCCCGGCTAAGCGCGCGCCTTTCCGGGAAACCCCGATAGTTTTTGGCCCGTTGCAGTGATTGTGCGGCCTGTTTTTTGAACGAGTGAGATATACCATGTCGCGCATCTGCGAATTGACCGGCAAAGGCCGTATGACCGGCAACAATGTAAGCCACGCCAAAAACCGCACCAAGCGGGTGTTTTTGCCGAACCTGCAAAGGGTTACGCTGATGAGCGAGAAGCTGGATCGCAGCTTCAAATTCCGCGTGTCGACCGCTGGCCTGCGCTCGGTTGAGCACAATGGCGGCTTGGACAATTGGTTGCTCAAAACCAGTGACGACAAGCTTTCGGCCAATGCGTTGAAGGTAAAGCGTGAGCTGAAAAAGTCCGCTGTAGAAGCTGACGCCGCTTAAATCGGCAAATTATGCCCGCGCCTTTGCGGCGGCTGGGTATGAAACAGAATTATGGGGCGTGCGGGTTAAACTGTGCGCCCCTTTTTGTGTTTGCGTTTCTGAGCCTGAGCCTGCCTGAGCCTGTCTGTGACTGGCTTTAATTTGGGTCGGTTTGCGTGTCGTTTGGGCCGCCGCAGTGATCCCACTCGAACTCCACCAGTAAAGTATCTTGGAATGCGCTGAAATTGTCGTCGGACACCATCCAAACACGGCATGTGTGCCCGTCAGCCTGCACATCGCCGAGCGCCACCCCTTCAAAATTGTCGAGCGGTAGGGATGCGTCCAAAGGCATCCATTCCTGAACAGGCCAATCGGATTCTGCGCGAATGTTTGCTGGATCGGCCACTGCCAACACTATGCTGAAACTGTATCCGTCGAAGGGATCGAACCGGCGCAGCACCATCAGAGCGCGTCCATCGGGCGTAATGACCATTCCAGTGGGCCGATGGCTCGCATCACTTGAAAAGACGAACTGGGCCGGGGCCTGCCCCAAGGTTGGATCGCCCGGAAACAACAAAGCTTCATGCCCTCCACCCGCCATGCCCGATTGCTGCTCCGCAATCACAATGGTTCGGCCATCATCCAGCCGAGCCATGACTTCTGACCCTGAATTTGCGCTCCAATGCGCCATTTCCGCAGGATTCGCGCGCGCCTCCTCACTATCATCGGCAGCATAGCGGACAATTGTGTTGCTGCCCTCAAACCCCGCCCAGAATTGGCCAGATTGTGGGTCAAGCATGAGCGATTCTAAGTCGACCACAGTTTTGGAGCGGGCCGAACTTGGGCCGATGCGGTTGAGCACGCCATCTGCTGGGCCATTCTCACCCAAGCGGAACCGAAACAGATATCCATTGTCGCTACCCGCCAAAAATTGGCCATCGCCAAAATGCAACAAAGCAGAAAAGCCGCCGAAGTCAGGATGGGCGCTGTCCAACCTCCACGCCCGCTTTAATGTGAACCCCCTAGAGGACCAATGCTCCGTCTGGATTGGCGTTGCGGCGAAGGTGAAGGGAGTTTTGTGGCTGACTTGCTCTGTTCGGACCCATGTTCCCGGGGCGAGGCCAAGCGCAACAATTGTCAGCGCAATAAGGCGGCGCTTCATCGGCTTCCGCGTTGAACTAGCCAGCATCTGGCAGGAACAACAGCGGATCCAGCCGAGCATCACGCCACTTCAGGCTCCAATGGAGATGCGGGCCAGTCGCACGTCCGCTCGAGCCCACTCGGCCGAGCAATTGCCCCTGTTTCACCGCATCGCCCTCTGCCACGGCAATGCTTTGGGCATGCAAGAATGCGCTGTTGAGACCATTGCCGTGATCGACAATCAGCAGATTGCCTTCGAGGCTAAAGCCCCTCACCGCGAGCACCACCACGCCATCGGCCGGGGCAACGAATGGCTTGCCCGCGCCCGGCGCAATATCGAGACCGGAGTGGTAACTTCCCGGCTCTCCGCGATAGACACGTTGCGAACCGAAGCGGCCAGAAATGCGGCCTTTAACCGGCCAAATGAAGTCCTGCCGCCATCCATCAGCCCCGGTTATCTTCGCCCGGGCACCTTGGATCGCGTTCCATTCTGGCTCTCGCTTTTTCCACCACGCTTCGCTGGCGCCGCCTTTGCGCCGCGCAACATTGACGTGTTCGATCCTCCATTTGCGAGCAGCAATGCCGAGCGCCTTTTGCTCTGTTCGGCCATCGCCATAGGTCACGGTCAATGCCGCCGCAGGCTCAGCGTCGCGATCAAATGCAGCAAAGAATTGTTTGCTCGCATCGATAGCCAAATCTTGGCCGTCCAGCTGAACCGATACAGCCGAAACGGGCGCCGTGCCCCGCATCCATCCGCCCTGGATGAAATTTCCATCCAATTGCATTTGGGCTGAGCTGTTGGTGTGAGCAACAGTCGGCGTGCGCGCTTGGCCGGGGGTGATAGCTGCACTCACAACAAGCGCAGCCACCCACCACGTTTTTCGTGTCAGGCTAGGCTTAATCACGCCGTGTCGGCGAGCCGCTCGGTGGCTAGCTCGCATGTGGCATAGGGCTCTTGGTGTTCAACGCTCCAATAGCGCAATTCCTCCAACGGAATTGCCTCGCCAGAAACCGCACAGAAGACATGCTGCCCGGGCCTGATGACCCGAAAGCCATTGGGTCCATATTGCAGTTTGGCACTATCATCATTTGAAGACATCAACATGAAACCATCCTTAGCAAGACTGACATTGGCGTACAATTAACCGAACAGATCATCTTGTTTGGGCGAGTCTTTGTCAGATCCCTTGTCTGCTGGCGAGCGTTTGGGCCGCTGCCGTGTTGAAGCCGGCCTTTTTGCGGGCGCGGGCTTCGCAGCTGAGGCACTGACGCCTTCGCCGCCAACAGCAAGCTTTCCGTCCGAAAATTCGATCGTAAGGCCGGCTTCTTTCTCTGCAGCGCCCTTATTGGTCAGCACAGACCCAGCTGAACTGCGCACAATCGCATATCCGCGTTCGAGCGGCTTGCGCGGGTGGAACTGGCTGGCTAATCTAGCCAAAGCAGACAAACGCTCGGCCTTTTGGGCCAAGGGTTTCTCAATTAGAGCGGGCACTAGGCGGGCCTGTGCAAGCCTGCGTTCGGCATCTCGGGCAGTTCGCGTCAGAACTTGTGGTGAAAGCCGCGAGGAAACAGAGGCCAGCCTCTCTCGGCCTTTGCCCGCACGATCCATCAGGCCGCGCCGCAGACGCTCGCTAAGGTCGTCCAGTTTCTGAGCTTGGGGTTGGAGGATCTGCTCAGGCTTTGGCAGTCTGCGCACTCTCGCTTCGAGCCGCTCACGGCCAAGTTCTACCGGGCGATGAACCGCGCGGGCTTGCCGCGCAGCAAGATCAGCAATCGTCGCCGCCAAATCCGCTCGCACTGGAACCGCCATTTCAGCCGCAGCAGTAGGTGTTGGCGCGCGCCTGTCGGCGGCAAAGTCGGCCAGCGTCGTATCGGTTTCATGACCGACTGCAGAGATAACCGGAATGGTACATTCTGCAATTGCTCGAACCACTGATTCCTCGTTGAAACCCCATAAATCTTCGATTGAGCCGCCGCCCCGCGCGACAATCAACAGGTCTGGTCGCAGGATTTCATCACCTTCACCCAAGGCAGAAAATCCACGAATTGCGTTACTTACTTGGTTGGCAGCCCCTTGGCCTTGGACCAAAACAGGCCAAACAACGACTCGGCTTGGGAAACGGTCTGCCAGCCGGTGCAGTATATCGCGAATAACCGATCCGGTTGGTGATGTGACTACGCCGATTGTATTTGGCAGGAACGGGAGCGGCTGTTTACGTGCTTCGTCAAACAGTCCTTCGGCCTTCAATCGCAACCGGGTCTTTTCCAGCAAGGCCAGCAAAGCGCCCTCGCCCGCAATCTCCATACTGTCGATAACGATCTGGTATTTTGAGCGTCCGGCATAAGTCGTCAACTTGCCGCTGGCGATGACCTCCAACCCGTCTTCCGGTGCGAATGCCAGCCGCCCGGCATTGCCGCGCCACATGACCCCGTCGATAACCGCTTTCTCGTCCTTGAGGGCGCAATAAAAGTGGCCCGAGGCAGCGCGCTTTACTCCGGACAATTCGCCGCGCAGCCGCACATAGCCGAAGCGATCTTCCACCGTCCGCTTCAGCAGGCCAGAAATCTCGGTGATCGAGAGCGGCTCGGCGTTGTCGCCTTTGATCGAGCGCGCTACGAGCCCATTGGAATCATCATCATCGAAAGGTGCAGGCGGCATGAATATCCTAGTCTTGGGAGCAGGCGGACGCGAACATGCTCTAGCGTGGAAGCTGGCGCAATCCCCATCCTGCGACAAGCTGTTCGCATCCCCCGGCAATCCCGGAATAGAGGACGAGGCCGAGTGCGTTGCTGTGAATGCGAGCGATCATGATGGGGTGATCGCATTCTGCCAGACTCAAGAAATTGGCCTGGTCGTGATTGGGCCCGAAGCCCCACTGGTCGATGGGTTGGCCGACAGCCTTCGCGCAGCCGATATTCCCGTGTTCGGACCCTCTCAGGCCGCGGCCCAATTGGAAGGCAGCAAGGGCTTCACCAAGGATTTGTGCCTGCGCGCCAATATCCCAACCGCCGGATATGTTCGTGCAAGGTCGCTGGATGATGCCAAGCATGCCTTGGCGCGATTCGCCCCTCCCTATGTGCTGAAGGCAGATGGCCTGGCAGCCGGCAAAGGGGTTGTCATCGCCGAAAGCCGGTTGGATGCGGAGGCGGCTCTGCTGGACATGTTTGGGGGCAAATTTGGCGAGGCCGGTGCCGAAGTTGTGATCGAAGAATTCATGCAAGGAGAGGAGGCCAGCTTTTTCGCACTGACAGATGGCACCGCAATCTTGCCCTTCGGTTCGGCACAAGATCACAAGCGCGTAGGGGAAGGTGACACCGGTCCCAACACGGGCGGAATGGGCGCCTATTCTCCCGCTCCGGTTTTGACGCCTGAGTTGGAAGCGCAAGTTATGCGCGAAATCATAGAGCCAACCGTCGCAGCGATGCGAGCCGAGGGCAGTCCCTATTCCGGCGTGCTATATGCTGGGCTGATGCTGACATCAGAAGGGCCCAAGCTGATCGAGTACAATTGCCGTTTTGGCGACCCCGAATGCCAGGTTCTGATGACCCGTCTAACCAGCGATCTGGCCCAAATCATGCTGGCCTGCGCTCGCGAAGAGCTTGAAGGAGTGGTGGCGGACTTCTCGCCTGCAACCGCATTAACGGTGGTGATGGCCGCTAAGGGATATCCCGGTACACCCGAAAAAGGCGGCGCAATCGATTTGGGTCTATCAGAATCTGTGATCGATGGCGCTGCGGCCAAAGTCTTTCATGCAGGAACCGTGCTCAAAGACGGCCAGCTTGTCTCCAGCGGTGGCCGCGTGCTCAATGTGACCGCCAAGGGCATGAGCGTAACGGAGGCGCAAAAATCCGCCTATGCTGCGGTGGATGCAATCAATTTCCCTAGCGGATTCTGCCGCAGGGACATTGGCCAAAAGGAAGTGGCGCGCGAGATCGAGCAGAACAAGTAGTTTTCCTACATGGCAGTGCTGCGTTAGTTTCGACGTCGCTCTTTCACATCGTTAGCAATCCAAACAGACACCAATTCATGTTGGACAAGTGTCAAAATAGAAATTCAGGCGTAATGCTCTGATATGTAGCGGAAACTTTGCCAAGACAGCGCGGACACGGTGTCAAAAGTGTCAAAATAGAAATGGAGCGTCAAAATCAGTCGATCCGCCTGAAAATTCGCGCCATTTCGCCGGATTAGCGGCCTGAAATTGATCGAGATCAATGAATTGTAGCCAGCAATGGACCAGTGTCTCTGATATCATGATCGGAGATACACCATGCGCACCTACGCCGTCTTATCCTTGGCCGTTCTGCTCTCTGCATGCGAGCATAGCTCGCCAGATCAATCGGACTTCAACCAAACTGCTGCCGTTGAACCGCCAGCCTTTGCAGAAGCGCTATGTGCCGGCTGCCATTCGATCAAACCGCTCGTCCTATCGCCCAACCCGCAGGCGCCTAGCTTCGCGGATATCGTCAATCGACCCGGTGTAACCCGCGGTAATTTGTACCGCTTTCTCTCCGATGCGCACAATTATCCCGAGGCAATGGATTTTGATCTTGAGGAAGGCCACGTCGAAGAGCTGACCAATTATATGATCACGCTCAAGGATCCGTATTATCGGCGTGTGCCCTAGGGTCGACCTAAGAAGCGGCCGGGAGCATCTAACCCAGATGTTCTTCCATGAGCGCCTTCATGTCCGCCTCAGGCCGCGGACCATAATGCACAATGACTTCTGCCGCTGCGATCGCACCGCGTTTTAGACAAATGTCGAGAGGGGCGCCGCGCGCAAAGCCTGACAAGAAACCCGCCGCGAATTGATCGCCGGCGCCAGTTGTATCGACAACTTTGTCGATCGGCTCTGCTGCAACTTCTGCCCGCTCGCCATTGGCAATTGCAATGGCCCCATGCTCACCTTTGGTCGCGACAAGCACGGGCACCTTGCCCGCCAAAGCGGCAACGCCAACTTCGAAATCATCTTCGCCGGTCAGCGTTGCCAGCTCACCCTCGTTGACGAACAAAATATCGATCACGCCATCTTCGATCATGGATCGGAAGTCGTCTCCGTGGCGATCAATGACAAAGCTCTCGCTGGCGGTAAAGGCGATCTTGCGACCAGCTTTGCGCGCAACCTCGATCGCTCGGCGCATAGCCTTGCGCGGCTCTTCTGGATCCCACAGATATCCTTCGAGATAGAGAATGCCTGCTTGCGCAATCAAGTCCTCATCCAAAGCTTCGGCGGGAAGAAACTGCCCCGCTCCCAAGAATGTGTTCATTGTCCTCTCACCATCGGGAGTGACAAAAATCAGCACCCGGCCAGTGGCGGGCTCTCCATCGCGCGCTGGCGTATCGAAATCGATGCCTGTGGCGCGCATATCGTGCCGAAACACCTTGCCCAATTGATCGTCAGCGACTTGGCCAATGAAGGCGCATTGCAGGCCCAATGTCGATAAGCCTGCCAGCGTGTTGGCTGCCGAACCGCCCGAAATCTCGCGCGCCGGCGGCATCGCTGAATAAAGCTCGTCAGCTTGCGCTTCATCGATCAGCGTCATGCCGCCACGGTTCAGCCCAAGCTCTTCGATCAATTCTTCCTCACACGAGGCAATTACATCGACCACGGCATTACCAATAGCGATCACGTCATAGCGGGGTTCGGTCACAAACAATCCTGTATATTGAGGTCTTGAAGAGCAGATCGCCTAGCGCCTTGCGCAACTCTAGCCAAGCAGAACTACGCATCGGATTGCGTTGCCCCGTTGACTTGCATCCTCGAGCCACCGACAGCAATCCGCAATGACGCTAGCTATTCGATCCTTATTGCTTGGCTTTGGCCAATTGCGCGACCCGGCCGTGTTGCGTGTGCTGGCGAAATCCTTGGTTCTGACTGTTTTGGTCTTCGTCACATTGGGCGTCGGCCTCTATTTCGGACTGGTTTTTTGGTTCGATGAAATGGGTTTGAGCGATTCCGGAATGGCAGGGGCCGCGACCGCTGCACTGCTTGCACTGATCAGTTTCTGGTTCCTGTTCCGTGTTGTCGCGCTGGCAGTGCTGCAATTCTTTGCTGATGAAGTGGTCCAAGCGGTCGAGCGCAAACATTACCCCGATGCAATGCATCATGCCCGCGCACTTCCCTTTCGCGAAGACCTGTCCAACAGTTTAAAGGGCGTTGGCAGAGCCCTGTTGTTCAATCTGATCGCGCTGCCGGTCGCATTGGTGCTGCTGTTTACCGCGATTGGGCCTGCGGTGGTCTTTCTACTGGTCAACTCGGTGCTATTGGGCAGAGAGTTAACCGACATGGCGTGGCTGCGTCATCGCCCCGAACCAAGTGCAATTGCACCGGTGGGCGCTGGCCAACGCCTGATCTTAGGAGCCTGTGTGGCCGGATTGATGCTCGTCCCGTTTGTGAATTTGCTTGCGCCAATCATTGGGGCCGCCGCCGGAACCCACATGGTTCACATTCGGCGCGAACAGTTGGATGCCAATGCGTAGGTATCTCGCCCTATCGCTATTGTCCTTGTTGGGAGCATGCGTGGCTGGATCGAACGCTGCCATCCCGCAAACCCGCAGTCCGCCAAGGGTGGTGACGCCGCCGCCGCAGACACCTGCGCCGGTGATTAATCCAGCGCCAGCCCAGCGAGGCTTCATCCCGCCACAAATCATGCGGGTGCGTGGGCTCGAAGGAGTCATTGGGCAAAGCGAGGCACAACTTGAGCGGCAGTTTGGCAAGGCCCGTCTCAATGTATGGGAGGGCGACGCCCGCAAGCTGCAATTTGTGGAGGAGGCATGCGTGCTGGACGTCTATCTCTATCCATTGCGGCCGGGGGCAACGCCCAGCGCCACCCATGTCGAAGCAAGGCGGGCAAGCGATGGTCGCAATGTCGATAGGGTCGCTTGCGTCAGGGCGCTACAGCGCTGAGCACTCAAGCAATTGCAGCAATTCTAACTCGCTAGACCATGAAGCTTTCGCCGCAACCGCATGCACCCTTGGCATTGGGGTTTTCAAAGGTAAAACCTGCAGTGAAATCATCCTCCACCCAGTCCATGATTGAGCCAACAAGGTAGAGCACGCTGGCACCGTCGATATAAAAAATACCGCCGGGCGTTTCGATCTTCTCGTCAAATTTGGTCTCTTCAGTGACGTAATCGACAGAATAGGCCAGCCCTGAACAACCCCTGCGCGGGGTCGAAAGCTTGACCCCAATCGCATCCTCGGGCGCTTTGCTCATCAGATCAGCCACGCGGTCTTCGGCCCCTTTTGTCAGGGTGACGGCAGCAGGGATTTGGCGGGTTTTTGTATCAGTCATAGCATTCCCAACTCAAGTCGCGCTTCGTCGCTCATCTTGCCCGGATCCCACGGCGGGTCCCACACAAGAACAACCTCTGCATCGCGAACTCCGGGAACGGACCCTGCCCGAAGCTCAACCTCAGATGGCATCGATTCGGCCACCGGGCAATTGGGAGTGGTCAAGGTCATGCTGACAATCACATCGGAATCTGCATCAACTTCCACGCCATAAATAAGGCCCAGATCATAAATGTTCACCGGGATCTCCGGATCGTAAATCTCTTTCAGCGCACTGATAACAGCATCGTGCAATGCTCCGCCAGGATCACCAGCAGCCACGCTTTCTGGTTTCTTCTGAAGAAAGCCTTCTAGATAATCACGCTTACGCTCCAGCTTCTCTGCGGGCGTTTCAGCATCGGGATCAATAGCATCCTCGACCCGGGCGCGCGGAGGCTTATCCGGGGATACTACGTCCTCATTTGGGGCCGGTGCGGCCACGAATTCTTTATCTTCCTGCGGCTTGTTCATCATATCATCCTAGCCGAAAATCCTCTTGGTGCGGGCAATGCCGTCAAGCAGTGCCGCGACATCACTTTCATCCGAATATAACCCGAAACTGGCGCGCGCGGTCGCCGGAACGCCCAAATGGTCCATCAGGGGTTGAGCGCAATGGTGACCGGCACGGATCGCGACATTGTTCTCGTCCAATATGGTGCCCAAATCGTGCGGGTGAACCCCATCTATCGCAAAACTGACAATGCCCGCGCTATTTACAGGGCCATAAACGGTCACATCATTCATAGCGCCCAACGCATCATGCAGCTGTGCGACCAAAGCAGTTTCCCGGGCATGGATCGCATCAAGACCAGCATGCTCGACATAATCGATAGCAGCCGCAAGGCCGATGGCTTCGGCGATGGCCGGTGTGCCAGCTTCGAACCGCTGAGGGGCGGGAGCGTAAGTCGTCTTTTCAAAGGTCACGCGGTCAATCATCGCGCCGCCACCCTCCCAAGGAGGCATAGCTTCCAAAATCTCAGCCCGAGCCCAGAGTACGCCAATACCGGTGGGCCCATAAAGCTTGTGCGCGCTGAAGACGTAAAAATCACAATCGAGCGCGGCCATATCTAACGTCAACCGAGGTGCCGCCTGACAACCGTCGAGCAGCAGCTTCGCGCCGACACTATGCGCCATGTCGGCCGCTCTGCGGACATCAAGAACTGAGCCAAGCACATTGGACACATGTGCCAATGCAACAAGCTTGTGCTGCTCGGTCAGCATCCGTTCGGCTGCATCCAGATCAATCTGCCCATCGTCAGTCAGCGGACATATATCGAGCTTGGCACCGGTGCGCTCAGCCAGCATTTGCCAAGGCACAATGTTGGAATGATGCTCCAGCGTGGAGAGCAGAATGCGGTCGCCTTCGCCAATGTTCGCATTGCCCCAGCTGTTCGCGATCAGATTGATCGCCTCTGTTGCGCCGCGGGTGAAGACTATCTCGTCTTCGCGCGCCTTGATAAAGCTCGCGACCCGTTTCCGCGCCGCCTCATAAGCCATCGTCATCTCTGCCGAGCGGGCATAAACGCCGCGATGGACGGTGGCGTAATCCTCGCCCAAAGCGCGCGAAACTGAGTCGATAACTTGGCGCGGTTTTTGTGCCGTCGCCCCGGTATCAAGATAGTGCCACGGCTTACCCTCGCCGGTGGTCAGGCCAGGAAAGTCAGCGCGCAAATCGCGGGTCAAAGGGGCGGCTGGTGCGTTCAAATCGTCGCGCCCTCCAGCTGTTGCAATGCTTGCTCCAGCATCAATTCGCGGGTGTCCTGATCATCGAGAGCGACAAAGGCGTCTCCGATGAATGCCTGCACCAGCAGCTTGCGCGCCAGATGCGGCGGAATTCCGCGAGCGGCCATGTAATAGGCGGCCTGTTCATCCAACTGACCAATCGCAGCGCCATGGGCACACAGAACATCGTCAGCGAAGATTTCAAGCTCGGGCTTGGCATTCGCCGTCGCACCTTTTTCGAGAAGCAGGGCTCGAAAATTCTGTGCAGCGTCGGTCTTTTGCGCATCGCGTGCGACTTCGATCCGGCCCAAATAATTACCAATGGCCCGGCCCCAATGCACCGCACGAACAACCTGATTGCTGGTCGCGTTGGGGTGGGCATGGATGGTTCGAGTGACAAATTCCTGACATTTGTCATTGCCGCCAACTGTCACGCCGCCAAATTCGAAATGTGCACCCTCTTCCAAAGTGACTTCGATTTCGCAGCGTTGATATTTTCCGCCGCCCAGCGTCGCAAACGCCTCGAACCGGCCGCCAGCGCCAACATGAACGCGCAAGCGGTCAACCATTCCGGGAGAGCTTTCGCCCGAAAGATGCGTTTTGACCTCACGCCGGGTTTCGCCCGCCGGAACCTCTAGAGTGCGCCAATGGGCCAGCGTGGCCACATCTGCTGCGGCGATAAAATCGCTGTCAGCATAACGCCACGCTTCATCCCGATTGGTGGGCCGCTCTAATGTGCCTGCCTCAGGCATCTGCCATCACCGCGTCATAGCCTTCTTCTTCGAGACGCAATGCCAATTCCGGCCCGCCTGTCTCAACGATCCGGCCACCCGCCAAAATGCTGACCCGGTCCGGCTTCACGACGTCGAGCAAGCGTTGATAATGCGTGATCAGCAGCACGCCCTTGTCGGGCGCTCGCATAATCGAGTTGATCCCCTCGCCCACGATCCGCAGCGCATCGATATCGAGCCCGCTATCGGTTTCATCCAGCACTGCAAATTTGGGATCGAGAATGCCCATTTGGACCATTTCGGCGCGCTTTTTCTCCCCGCCAGAAAAGCCGACATTCACCTGACGCTTGAGCATTTCCATGTCCATCTTCAGCAGGCCAGCCTTTTCTCTTGCCAGCTTGAGAAAATCGCCCGCCGACAAAGCTTCTTCGCCGCGGGCGATGCGTTGGGCATTGAGTGCCTCGCGCAGGAATTGGACATTGGACACGCCGGGAATTTCGACCGGATATTGAAAGCCCAAAAACAAGCCAGCCGCGGCGCGTTCATGCGGTTCAAGATCCAGCAGATTCACACCATTGAAGCTGACCGAACCTTGCGTCACTTCGTAATTGGGGCGTCCGCCCAGCGCATAAGACAAGGTCGACTTGCCCGCGCCATTTGGCCCCATGATCGCGTGCACTTCGCCCGCTTTCACTTCTAGCGAAAGGTCTTTGAGAATGGCCTTGCCATCAATTTCGGTGTGGAGGTTTTCAATATTCAACATGGGTCAAAATAGCTCGATAAATCCAGGTGCGAAGTAAAATGCAATCAATGCAAATGTGATGGTGGTGACGATGCCGGGGATCGATGATCCTCGGCTGAGCGTCAGGGTAAGTGCGGCAAGCGCGATCAACGCCGGGATCAGGAAAAACAGAATTTTCTGCATATCCGGGGCGATAATATCATTGAGGCCGGGTATCATGGGTTTTCTCCTTCAGAATTGTCGGAGCGGCCCGTTGCGTCATTATTATATTGTGCGCTTCTGTCTTTTGGCATGGAGCGTTGGCGGTGTTCGCGTTGTCCCTCGCGCTTGTCACCGATCCGCATCCGCATACCTATCGTGATGCGTTCCAGCACCTTGTCCATATTTTCCTGAATATCCTTCGCGCGCAAATGCATCACGCGGATTCCGACCGATTCCAGGCTCTTGTCCCGGCGGTTGATCAGGGCTTCTGGCGTGTCTTCTTCGTCAATGACGATGGCCATGCCCAATTGGTGGCAATTGAAATCAACAATCGCACTGCCGACAACGGCGAAGCGCTTGAACGAATATCGGCCAAAGTCTGCCTTGGCGAATTTTTCGGCCAGCGCCTTGTGCGCCGGGCTGGCGTGGCGGCGCATGTCGCGCGCGCGATCATGCAGCGCGTCGAGCCGCTTGTCAGATATCTCCCAGCCGCGCCCCTTCTTCTTGAGAGCGGGCGCTTCGGCGTCAGTAGTGTCGCGGAGATTGAGGGTTTTGCGTTCAGTCATCACCCCACGCTCCCTTCGAGCGAGATTGCAAGCAGTTTCTGCGCCTCAACCGCGAATTCCATCGGCAGCTCTTTCAAAACTTCCTTCGCAAAACCGTTGACGATCAAGGCGACCGCCTCTTCCTCGCCCAATCCGCGTTGTTGCGCGTAGAACATCTGATCGTCCGAGATTTTGGAAGTAGTGGCTTCGTGCTCGATCTGGGCGGTGGGGTTCTTAACTTCAATATAAGGCACGGTGTGTGCGCCGCAGGTGTCGCCCAGCAACAGGCTGTCACATTGGGTGAAGTTGCGGACATTGTCGGCATTGGCACCCACCCGAACAAGGCCGCGATAGGTGTTGTTGCTCTTGCCCGCCGAAATCCCCTTAGAGATAATGGTCGAGCGCGAGCCCTTGCCATTATGAACCATTTTGGTTCCTGTGTCGGCCTGTTGATGGTTATTTGTAACCGCAACCGAGTAAAATTCGCCGACGCTGTTCTCGCCATTCAGAACGCATGAAGGATATTTCCACGTCACCGCGCTGCCGGTTTCAACCTGGGTCCAGCTGATTTTGCTGCGCGCGCCTTGGCAAAGCCCGCGCTTGGTGACGAAATTGTAGATCCCGCCCTTGCCCTCAGCATCGCCGGGATACCAGTTTTGCACGGTCGAATATTTGATCTCTGCATCTTCCATCGCGACCAGTTCCACCACGGCGGCATGCAATTGGTTTTCATCGCGCATCGGCGCGGTGCAGCCCTCCAAATAGGAGACGTAGGAGCCTTTCTCCGCCACAATCAGTGTGCGTTCGAACTGACCCGTGTTCTCGGCATTGATGCGGAAATAGGTCGACAGATCCATCGGGCACCGAACGCCCTCTGGGATGTAGACAAAGGTGCCATCGGAAAAGACCGCGCAATTCAGCGTCGCAAAGAAATTGTCTTGTTGCGGCACAATCTTGCCGAGCCACTTTTTGACCAGCTCTGGGTATTCCTTGATCGCCTCGCTGATCGACAGGAAGATAACGCCAGCCTTCTTCAGCTCCTCGCGGAAGGTCGTGGCGACCGAAACGCTATCAAATACGGCGTCCACAGCAACTTTGCGCGCACCCTTTACCCCTGCGAGCACTTCTTGCTCGCCAAGCGAGATGCCCAGCTTGTCATAGACTTCCTTGATCGCCGGATCGAGATCGTCGAGCGAATCCAATTCCGGCTTTTTGGTCGGCGCGGCGTAATAATAGGCGTCTTGATAGTCGATTTTGGGATAACCGACTTTGGCCCAGTCGGGCTCTTCCATCGTTTGCCATAGGCGAAATGCCTTGAGCCGCCATTCCAGCATCCATTCCGGTTCACCCTTTTTGCCGCTGATGAAGCGGACGGTGTCTTCGGTTAGGCCCTTTTCAGCAAATTCGGTGTCGATATCCGCCGACCAGCCATGCTCGTAATCGGCTGCTTTCGCAGCGGCATCTCTGGCATCCTGATCCATCTCGGATCGGTCTTGAATATCCAATTCTTCGGTCATGCGATTTCCTTAACCGGCGCCAGTTGCGTCAGCGAGATATCCGCCAGCGCCCCGCGCAAGGCCTGGTTGATCATCGGCCAGTGGGGTTTGACCGTGCAAGTGTTGTCGACGGCGCAATCATGGCCTTCGACACATGCGGTAAGGGCAATCGGGCCTTCAACCGCCTCTACGATGTCGGCAACGCTGATAGCAGCCGCCGGGCGGGCCAATTGCAGGCCCCCACCAGCACCGCGAATAGAGCGCAACAATCCAGCCGCCGTTAGCTTGCTGACTATCTTTTGAACCGTGGGTACAGGCAGGCATGTTTCCGCCGCCAGTTCAGACGCACTGACCCTGCTACCGCCACAATGGCGGGAGGCAGCGCTCATGATAACCACGGCGTAATCGGCAAGATTGGACAGTCGCATGGTGCCTCAATGTAAATCAGACTGATTCATTCTGATTTGCAACTAAGGGCGCAAACGGGCGGTTTCAACGATAAATGGCTTGTTGCGAGTCGTTAGCATTTGGCCCGCGATTGCCGTCCTGTTTCTGGGATGCTTGCAAAGGCCCTCTGACAAACCTCACTTTTACAGCTTTTGCCCAAAAGGAGGGGGTGCGTGCGAAGGCATGGGAGGAAATTGGCCCAGCCAAAATTGCTTCAGGCCAAAAAAAGGGCGGCCTCCCGTTAGGAAAGACCGCCCATGAAAGTTGAGGAACTCTTTGCATTGCTGCTCCGAGCCCTTCGGGTCGCACATGTTCTCTAGCCCAAGGGCGGCCTACGGAATTGTATGCAAACGACAAGTAGGGCATTGATAACACTTCAAAGCACCTCCTTTTGGGTGAATATCACCCCATAATCACCCCTAAGTATTTGAATTTCAGAGTTAGTTGAAAATTACCTAACACCTAAGGATACAACATAACAAATATGGTTTTCCAATTGTTACGGCCCGCATTGTTCGCGATTGATTCGGAAAAAGCCCACCGACTCGCTGTCGAGTCGCTCAAACTCTCACCTTTCAAACAGCCGGCCAAATTTGGGGCTCTGTCGGTCAAGGTCGCGGGGATACGCTTTCCCAACCCCGTTGGTGTGGCCGCCGGGTTCGACAAGGATGCCGAGGTTCCTGACGCTTTGCTCGGTCTTGGCTTTGGCTTTACTGAAGCCGGTTCGATCACGCCGCGTCCGCAAGCTGGCAATCCAAAACCGCGACTGTTCAGGCTGGTGGAGGACCGGGCGGTTATCAATCGCATGGGCTTTAACAATGCCGGATCCCAGCGCGCATTGGAGCGTCTGGAAAGGCGCAAAGGGCGCCCCGGCATTTTGGGCATAAATATTGGCGCCAATAAGGATTCGTCCGACCGCATTGCCGATTATGCCAAAATGACCCGGTTGATGGCACCGCATGCAACCTATTTAGCGGTCAATATCTCCAGCCCGAATACGCCGGGACTGCGCGCGCTTCAGGATGAGGCGGCATTGACCGATTTGTTGGACGCCGTCGTTGCAGCGCGAGCCGAGGCATGTGTGCAAGTGGTCGCCGAAGACAATACCAAAACCAGCCCACCACCGATTTTCCTAAAGGTAGCGCCCGATCTGGAGCCAGCCGATGTGGATGCGATTGCACGCATAGCATTGGACAAAGAATTGGGCGCTTTGATCGTTTCCAACACCACCATTTCACGGCCCGAGCTCCGCTCGCATCACGCAAGTGAGACAGGCGGGCTGTCAGGCAAGCCCTTGTGCGATCTGGCATTGCAAAGAGTGCGTGACTTTCGTCAGGCCACCGGAGGGTCAATTCCCCTGGTTGGTGTGGGAGGGATTTCGAGCGCTGAGGATGCGTGGGCACGCATCAAAGCCGGTGCCAGTCTGGTCCAGATCTACAGCGCGATGGTCTATGAAGGGCCAACTTTGGGCGGCCGCATTGCGCGGGGGATCGAACGACTGATGAAGCGCGATGGTTTTTCTACCATTGCCGAGGCGGTCGGAACCGAATAGCGATTGCAGGCATGATCAAACGCTCTTCACTCGCTATCGCTGTTGCCGCCTCCCTTTCAGGCTGCGCCACATATTCATCTGACAGTCCAATAGCTGCCATTGACCTGACGCCGTCGGCTCGACCCGCCATCGCACCAACCGGTGCTGTTAGTAGCGCGGATTTCCGGGCCAATGCTGCTGGCGAAGCTATTCTTGCGCAAGGCGGGTCCGCAACCGATGCAGCCATTGCAGTGATGCTCGCGCTGACAGTGGTGGAGCCGCAAAGCTCTGGGATCGGCGGAGGAGGCTTCATGGTCCGCGCCGAAGGTGAAAGCGGCGATGTCACAACCTATGACGGGCGTGAGACCGCCCCAGCCAGCGCAACAGGGACGCGCTTCCTTGATGCCGAGGGTGAGCGCTTGCCGCGCGAAACCCGCATTCTTTCGGGGCTGAGCGTTGGTGTGCCGGGCAATCTTGCTCTGGCTGCCAAGGCTCATGCTGCCAGTGGCAAGTTGCCATGGGCCGACTTGTTTCGGCCAGCCATCGCGTTGGCGCGGGACGGATTTGTGATGAACAAGCGCCTGCACGGCTCGATAGAAAGTCGCAAAGACCGGGCTGGAAAAACGGCCGAGGCGCGCGCCGTCTATTTTGGCAGCGATGGCGAAGTTCTGCCCGTTGGTACAAGAATTACCGTACCCGCTCTGGCGCAATCATTGGAGCTATTCGCTCAGGCTGGGCCTGACGCTTTTTACGTCACTGGTGCCGCAGCGCTGGCCGAATATGTCGCTGGCGAAACCCCGCAAGATGGGAAAATGGCCGTAGCTGACGTCCAGTCCTACACCGCAAAATTGCGCGATCCGGTGTGCGGTCTATATCGCGGCTACACAGTGTGCGGCATGGGCCCGCCGTCGTCCGGCGGCGTGGCGGTCGTGCAAATGCTGGGCCAGTTGGAGCGATTTGATTTGGCAGCGCTCGGCCCCGACAGTCCGGTGTTCTGGCACCTTTTCCTCGAATCACAGCGCGTCGCCTATGCCGACCGCGAGCTGTACATTGGCGATAGTGATTTTGTCTCCGTTCCGGTTACGGGATTGGTCCAGCCAGACTATATCGCCAGCCGCAGCAATTTGATCAGCGCCGAACAGACGATAGCCAATCCGCAGCCCGGAACTCCGCCGGGGGCACCCCTTGCCCGCGCCGATGGGGACGAACCGGCCGAAAATGGAACGTCGCACTTTGCTGTCGTCGATGGCCAAGGCAATGCGATCAGCTACACCTCGACCATCGAGGGCGCATTTGGCTCAGGCCTGTTTCACCGTGGCTTTTACCTCAATAATGAGCTGACCGACTTCAGCCTGACGCCCGAGCGTGATGGCAAGCCGGTGGCCAACCGGGTCGAAGGTGGGAAGCGCCCACGTTCTTCCATGGCGCCCACGATCGTGCTTGATCCAGAAGGCAAAGTGTATTTGGTTGTCGGGGCAGCTGGCGGCCCAACAATCCCGGTGCAAACAGCGCGCGCCATCATTGGTGTGATTGACTTTGGCTTGAGCGCAAATGAAGCAATCGGGCTACCCTTCATCATGGGGTTTGGTGCAGCAGCAGTGATTGAGAGGGATTCGGCACTGGAGGCCATGCGCGACGATCTGGCGGGGTTGGGTCACGGGCAAATCCGTGCATTCTCACCTCCGCTAAAGGCCAATGCCCTGTTGCGGACGGCAGATGGATGGGAAGTGGCAATGGACCCACGCATCGCACCAATGCTTGCGACCGAATAGAGTGCAATTGCTTGCCGCTTCCTTTTGGGAACTCTAGAACAGGCCAGTACATAGATAAGGGTGCGCAAAAGACACCCAGATTTTGCGGGAGCATAATTGAGTGAGCAGCGTCATTCTGGATGATATTGATAGCGCCAATAGTCTGGTCGAGCTTTTCCTGAAGCGGGCAGATGAAAAAGGCAACGCGCCGTTTCTCGGTCGGAAATCCGATGGAGCATGGGTCACCCAAAGCTGGCGCGAAACCGCAGATCAGGTTTGCCTGTTGGCGCAAGGGTTGCACCGCTTGGGATTGGCCAATGGCGACCGGGTGGCTTTGGTGTCGGAAAACCGGCCTGAATGGTGCATCTCTGATCTGGCGATCATGGCCGCAGGCTGCATCACCGTGCCGACCTACATTACCAACACTGAGCGCGATCATGCGCATATTCTGGACAATTCTGGCGCTCGCGCGGTTATCGTATCCGATGAAAAACTGTTGCAGCCGCTGCATGGCGCTTTGCAATCGACCGGCATTGCCGATCATGTGATTGGCATTGAAGATCTTCACCGTCATCAATCGGGCAGTTTCACCTACCACACTTGGGGTGACGTATTGGCCGGCGATGCGGCAGAGGCGCGCGCAGCGGTTGAAGCGCGCCTAGCCACCATCTCCCGCGATACAACCGCCTGCATAATTTACACCAGCGGAACCGGCGGAGCGCCGCGGGGAGTAAAACAGCACCATGGCGCGATCTTGTGTAATTCTGGCGGTGCAGCCGAAATCCTGATCAATGATTTCGGGATAATGGACGAGCGTTTCCTGTCTTTCTTGCCGCTCAGCCACGCTTACGAACACACTGGCGGGCAATATCTGCCAATCAGTGTTGGGGCAGAAATCTTCTATTCCGAAGGCTTAGAGAAGCTCGCCAGTAATATTGAAGAGGTGCGCCCGACCATCATGGTTGTGGTGCCGCGCTTGTTCGAAGTCTTGCGCACCCGCATCATGAAGCAGGTGGAAAAGCAGGGCAAAGTCGCCAATTATTTGATGGACCGTGCCCTGACCATTGCCGAGAACAAAGCCAGTCGGGGCAAGCGGCGCAAACGCGATGCACCAATGAATGCAGTGCTCGAGCGCACCTTGCGCCCCAAAATCCGCAAGCGGTTTGGCGGCCGGATGAAAGCCATGGTCAGTGGCGGGGCTCCGCTCAATCCTGACGTTGGCAATTTCTTTGAGGCGATGGGACTGACCATGCTGCAGGGCTATGGCCAAACCGAAAGCGGTCCGGTGATCAGCTGCAACCGCCCAGCCACCGGCCTCAAGATGGACACCGTTGGGCCACCGATGCGCAATGTCGAGATCAAGATTGCCGATGATGGTGAAATCCTGTGTCGCGGTGAATTGGTGATGCATGGCTATTGGCAAAACGATGCCGAAACTGCCCGCACTTTGATCAAAGATCCGAACGATCCCGATGGCGGCCCGTGGCTGCACACTGGCGATATTGGCCATCTGGACGAGCAAGGCCGGATTGTGATCACCGATCGCAAGAAAGACATGATCGTCAACGACAAGGGCGACAATGTGGCCCCGCAAAAGATCGAGGGTATGCTGACCCTGCAACCGGAGATCGCGCAAGCCATGGTGAGCGGCGACAAGCGGCCCTATGTGGTGGGATTGATTGTGCCTGATGCGGAATGGGCGTTGGAGTGGGCGCGGGCCAATGACGAGAAATTTGACATGAAGGCGATGCAAGATCTGCCGGCGTTCAAGCAAGCGGTTCGCGCGGCCGTTGACCGGGTCAACACCGATCTGTCCGTCATTGAGAAAGTGCGCAAATTCGACTTTGCCGACGAGGCCTTTGCGATCGAGAATGAAGAAATGACGCCGAGCATGAAAATCCGGCGGCACAAAATTCGTGACCGCTACCAAGACCGCCTCAACGGTATGTATCGGGGTTAGGGCGTCGATGCCTACGCAGTTAGCGGGTGAACTCAGTCTGCCCTAGGCCGCCTCAGCTTCTTCGACATATTCCGGATAGAATCCGGGTGCGCGATCGGACCAGCCTGGTGCGGTCGCGGCGGCTTCTGACAGTGATTGTAGCAACATCTTGCGTTTTTCGGGCTGTATCTGTGGCAGCGCAGCAGCGGCGCAAAATGCACTGGGCAACCAAGGACGCGCTTCGGCGCCAAGCAGTCGTTCGTAAAGAAAGCGGAAGGCGGAAAAGCTGGAAATCCGGTTCTGACTGAGGTCGAATGCAGCCACTCGGGTCAGCTTGCCTATAAAGGCTTCGATCCGGTGCAGGGCGCTATCATCAGGGATCATCTCGCGCAGAGATTTGAGCTCTTGATAGGCCACATATTGCCGCCGGATGGCTGCGTTCTCACCTTCATTGCGCGCCCATAGCTTGAACGCATCATGCCGCCCAAGACCGATGTCGAGACTGCGCTTGATGTAACGCTGCTCGCTCGGCTCAAAACTCGCAAATTCGCGCATCTCATTGATCGTCAGCGATGCGGTGCCTGTGGTCGCCATGTTCGAATGCCCCCGGTTGATAGGAGCCGGTTTCGCCGAACATGGTTAATTTTGCGTTAGTTATTGGGGCATTTAATCAAATAAGCCCAGCCAGTGGACTGCTAGGATCGGCATACATCCGCCGTCCCATGCGGCCAGCCAGATAGGCTTCGCGGCCAGCCTCCACGGCCAGTTTCATCGCCCGAGCCATGCGGATTGGGTCTTTGGCCTCGGCAATTGCTGTGTTCATCAAAATGCCGTCGCAGCCCAGTTCCATGCCAACCGCCGCGTCGGATGCTGTGCCAACACCTGCGTCAACCAAAACGGGAACGCTTGCGCCCTCGACTATCAAACGAATGGTGACCCGGTTTTGGATGCCCAGGCCAGAGCCAATCGGTGCGCCCAATGGCATAATAGCAACCGCGCCGGCCTCTTCCAGCTGCTTCGCCGCAATCGGATCATCCACGCAATAGACCATCGGATGAAATCCCTCATTGGCGAGCACCTCTGTCGCTTTCAGTGTCTCGCGCATGTCGGGATAGAGCGTGCGCGCCTCGCCCAACACCTCCAATTTGACCAAATCCCAGCCGCCGGCCTCGCGCGCCAAACGCAATGTGCGGATCGCCTCGTCCGCGGTAAAGCAACCCGCCGTATTGGGCAGATAAGTGGTTTTCTTGGGGTCGATAAAATCGGTCAGCATGGGCGCCTTGGGATCGCTGACATTGACGCGGCGCACAGCCACAGTGACGATTTCTGCGCCCGATGCTTCCAAAGCAGCAGCGTTCTGTTCAAAGTCTTTATATTTGCCAGTGCCGACAATCAGCCGCGACGAAAATGTACGCCCTGCTACGCCCCACGTGTCGGCTGCCGCATGATCGCCGCCGCCAACAAAATGGACGATTTCCAGGACATCGCCATCACTTAGACCGGTTTCGGCAAGTGTGGATCGCGGTGAGATTTTGCCATTACGCTCGACCGCAATCTTTTGCGGATCAAGGTCGAGTTCGCGTGCTAGCTCGGCCAAAGTCGCGGCGTGGGTTTGTCGGCTTTCGCCATTCAGTGTGATTGTTTTGGAAGCGCTCATGGTGCGCGACATAGCCTTCACTGCGGCTGAGACAAGTGCCCGCGAAGATTGAGTAGGTGGCCTGCCGCGACAAGGCTGACCCCGATGATGGTCAACACCGCCTCTTGAACGCCATGTGGAACCGCCAATGCGCCGCCCATGAAGGATAGGCCAGTCATTGCCACAACAAACGGGGCCGCTTGGCGATGCTTCAACGCACCCCAGCCGATCGCTACCGCTGCGACGATCAGGGCCAGAGCCAATCCGTAACGATGGATGTCAGGAGAAAGGAAGGCGTGGCCGCCGATGCCCAACAAGGACACAATCGCAATACTGGCCACGCAATGCAGCGCGCACAGACCAGAGAGCCATAGGCCGGTCCGGTCAAGCCGTCGGCGAATCGTGGAAGATAAAGCGTTCATCTTGGATGCTCATCTATGTTATAGTGTATCATCTTGCAAGGGCTGCAACGACAATTGCGCCGAATCGACTTGCACTTTGCCGCCGGTGGACGCAGTGGACGGCACGTTATGAGCGCGTCGCAAAACTCCTCCCAACCCGATTCCTTGGCCAATTGGCTCTATGCCATGGCGGCCATGGTTGTGCTGATTGTAATGGTGGGTGGGATAACTCGCCTGACCGAAAGCGGCTTATCGATCACGCAATGGCAGCCAATTTCAGGAATTTTCCCGCCACTCAGCGAGGCGGCTTGGCAGACTGAGTTCGAACAATATCGCGCCACGCCCGAGTATATTTACGAGGCGGGCCCTGCCGGGATGACGCTATCCGACTTTAAATTCATCTTCTTTTGGGAGTGGTTCCATCGGTTGATGGGGCGCTTAATTGGCCTTGCATTTGCACTGCCGCTGGCGTGGTTTTGGGTCCGCGGTGCAATTCCGCAAGGCTATAAGCTGCGTCTGCTCGCGCTGTTGGGATTGGGCGGATTGCAAGGTGTGTTTGGCTGGCTGATGGTTCGCTCTGGCCTGTCCGGGCAAATGACCGATGTCAGCCATTTTTGGTTGTCGATCCACCTGCTGACGGCGTTTTTGACCCTGGGTGGTCTCATCTGGACTGCGTTTGATCTGCGCAAGTTGGCGTCTGATCCCAGCAGTCGGCCCGCGCGTCTAACCAATGTCTCAGCCTTGGTAGCGGCAATATTGTTTGTGCAATTGCTGCTTGGGGCATGGGTGGCCGGGCTCAATGCAGGCCATGCATCCTATGATTGGCCGATGATGCAAGATCGCTTTGTCCCTGAATTCGACCTGAGCAAAGGCTGGCTGTGGGCATTGACCAATGATCCCTATCTGCTCCATTTCCTGCACCGGTGGTGGGCCTTTGTTGCGGTGGCTGCGCTGGTTTGGTTGGCGCGCATTATTCGCCTTACCGACCGGCGCGCCTCGATTGCGATCCACAGTGCATTTGGAACTCAAATATTGCTCGGTATTGCCACGGTAATGACCGAAGTGTCCTTGTGGGTAGCAGTGGCCCACCAATTGACCGGGGCGCTTTTGGTTGGCGCGACGGTTTGGGGCATGCATGTTGCCGGGCGATATCCATCGCGCCGTTGACAGCAGGAGCCAAAAATTGACCGCACTTATCTGGTGCCCTTTTCCCGATCGCGAGACAGCCCGGAAAATTGCGGGTGAATTGCTGGACAGAGAGTTGATCGGTTGTGCGAATATCATCGGCGAGATCGAAGCGCTCTATGAATGGGATGGTGAACGCGGCGAAGCGCAGGAAATTGGCGTGTTGTTCAAATGCGGCGGTCAAACATTGGATGAGGCGGTTGCATGCTTGGGCGAGCTGCATCCCTATGATACACCCGCAATATTAGGCTGGCATTGTGACGCGGCGCATCCCGCGACGCAGCAGTGGCTTTCGAATATAGAGGTTAGAAGGTAGCGCAATGGTGATCGTTTCTCGGCGGAAATTGCTGGGTGTTGGATTGGTCGCGGGCTTTGGCCTCACATGCCCAGTGTTGGCGCGTGCATCAGTTCCTTTGCCAAAGGGTGATTGGACGCTCTCGCGCTCGATAGAGCGGCAATTGGGCGACGGAAATTTCGTCATCGTAAACCGCCGTTGGAATGTGCAATTTGTAGCCGAAGGCACCGGGTCGCATGTGGTGGGGCGGCAGACCGACGTCAGCGTAACAGCCCCCGAAAGACTTCAACAATTGGCGAAGTTGGAGGAGGATCGGGCCACCAACGACATGTTCCCGATTGAGCTGACTGCACTGGGTCTGATTCACTCTGCAGGGCCGCTGAACCAGGCCGAGGCCATTGATAAGGCTGCCCTTATGGCGATTGCTATACTCGACAAATCTGGCGCAGGAGCGGCGAGCAAAGGAGCTGCACGGCAATTCCTCGCTCAATTGCAATCTTCAGCATCTCCCGTGCTAGAAACACTGCCGCCAGACCTGTTTCGTCCGTCAGGGGAGAAAACCGAGACGGTTAGGGCTGTGAAACTGCCCGATGGCTCTAATGGCGAGTTTAGACTGGAATATTGGGGCCAATCGCAAGCGTCCTCGCCATGGCTCGATCAGGCACAACGGATCATCACCACAAGGATCGGCGACAGCAGCCGCCTCTCTCGTGAAACTTGGATGCTAAAGCCTGCATAAGGCTGTTCAAAACCAGCATTATTGATTGGACTTTGAGGTGGTGGTATTATTTTACCTCCGCTGTAAGGCGCGGTATTGCTTGACTTACACGCAATGAAACGACAAATGGCCGCGTTCAAGCCGAGCGGAGAGGATTCCTCGATCGGCCTATCCAGGAAATACAAACAGAATTTCGGCACTCGCTGAATTTCGAACAATTTAGGACACACTGACCCATGAAGGCGCTCAGCAAACAGACCCGGTCAATCAAACCGGCCGAGGTCGAAAAGAATTGGATCCTGATCGACGCGGAAAATCTCGTCGTCGGTCGGCTTGCCAGCATTATCGCCAACCGCTTGCGCGGTAAGCACAAGCCTAGCTTTACCCCGCATGTTGATTGTGGCGACCACGTAGTCGTGATCAATGCCGACAAGGTGAAGTTCACCAGCAACAAGGCGAACACCAAAACCTATTACAAGCACACCGGCTATGTCGGCGGCATCAAGGAAACCACGCCCGCCAAGATTTTGGAAGGTCGTTTCCCACACCGCGTGCTGGAAAAAGCGATTGAACGCATGATCCCACGCGGTCCACTGGGTCGCGAGCAAATGCGCTCTTTGCACCTCTACAACGGCACCGAGCACCCTCATGACGGCCAAAGCCCGACAGTGCTCGACGTTGCCTCTTTGAATCGCAAGAATAAGGTTTCCGCATAATGGCTGATGATAAGAAAACCGAAACGCCAAAAGCCGAAACAGCGGCAACTGACGCAGTTGTAACTGAAGCAGCTGCAACGGACGAAGCTGCGACAGAAGCTCCGGCAACAGATGCTGCTGCACCTGAAGCAGCCGAGACGGCAACTGTGACCGATCTGGCCGATCTTAAGGACATTGCGGGCGACGCGCCCGCCGCCGACGCAGCAACCGCAGAGAATGTTGTTGTTGAAACCATGCCCCTGCGCGAGCAAGAGCTCGACGGCCAAGGCCGTGCCTATGCAACTGGACGTCGTAAGGACGCGGTTGCCCGGGTTTGGATCAAACCAGGCAAGGGTGTTGTCACGGTCAATGGCAAGGAACAGGAAGTCTATTTTGCGCGTCCTACCCTGCGCCTGATCATTAATCAGCCGTTTGCGATAACCGAGCGCGAAGGTCAGTATGATGTTGTTGCTACGGTTCGCGGCGGCGGTCTGTCTGGCCAAGCTGGTGCGGTAAAGCACGGTATTGCCCAAGCTTTGACCCGTTATGAACCAGCCCTGCGCTCGACAGTGAAAGCCGCTGGCTTCCTGACCCGCGACAGTCGTGTGGTTGAGCGTAAGAAGTATGGCCGCGCGAAAGCACGTCGTAGCTTCCAGTTCTCTAAGCGCTGATTTACTCAGCCTTTGCGCAAGCAAAAGGGCGGTCTGTTCGGGCCGCCCTTTTTCTTTGCTCGGCGCCCGCCTGCACTCGGCCCTATTATTGGTCCAAGACCCGGCGTTCTAACGAAATCCCATCCTCGCGCGAGCAGGTCAGAACTTGATAGCTTGGCGGGCTGCCCCTCAACCGAGTGGAGAGCGTGCCTGTGCCGAGCATTCGCATCCGGTTGCCTGCACGCGTCCGCACATCATCGAACGGAATGTGGACATGGCCGGAGATCACCGCGTCAGCCCCGCTTGCTGCGATCTGAGCAAAGGCCTCATCTCCGCCAATTGTTGCGTTCGGCTTGCTCGCTTTGTTGGGTTCGGCTTCTGGGCCGAGCAAAGGGTGATGGCAAAACACAAGCTTGATACGAGTGTCGGCGATCATACCGCGCAAATGCTGGACAGTGGCATGAAGCGCTGGCTTGCGCACAACCCCATCTGAAAGCGGGATTCGCGGCTGAACCCGCACTGTTGTGACCAAAGGCACCAAGACGACATCTTCGGAATCAAACGGTTGGCCTACGTCTGCATAGAGCTCGCGAAAGCGACGGAAGGGGTCGGTAAACCGCTCCCACAGATTGTAATAGGGCATATCGTGATTGCCTGCGCACAAGACGATCGGACAATCGAATTGACCAAAATATTCCGCTGCGGCCTGATATTCGGAATGCTTTGCTCGCTGGGTCAAATCGCCCGTGCAGATCAATACGTCGGGCTGCTCATCATGAACGGCGGCGGCCAGACTGGCCAAGGCCGCCTCGTTTTCGACCCCGAAATGCGGATCGCTGAAATGGAAAAGGCGAGTAGCCATATCAATTATGCGAAGGTCCAAAGGCAGAATTAGGCGAGGCCTATTTCCAACACCAGCCTAAACCCTGTCTCCCAAAATCAGCCAAGCGGCCACCGTGTTAAGCCCGGAATAGATCAAATAGGCCCAAATCAGGCTCGGCCAGCCATTGGCAACCAACATCATGGCAGCAAGCAGAACCATGAATTCTGTAATCATCGTCAAGCGTCCGCCCAATGAATGAACAAACCACGGCATTTGTCCCAGCAACGGGTGATCGCTCTCCAGCACCGCCTTGTGCAGAGCGAAATTTGCGATCCCGAGGAAAAAGATGAATGCGATTCCCATTGTTACAAAATTGCGTATCCATTCGTCGGTTTGAAACTGCCGTTCGACCGGCGATATTAGTCTGTCGTCATGTTGCAGCATCGCTGATCGAAGGCGACAAGGCAATTGTCGAGCATTGAATGATCCGGCGCAAGCTTTCCCCTATTTCTTAAATCGCGAACACGGCCTTCCCCCCCTTTTTTAGAGGCCCGCAAATGGAGGAATATATGATCAAATATACAGCAACAGCGGCGGCCCTTGGCCTTGCCCTCATTACCACGCCCGTCATGGCAGAACAAAATACAACTCAATCGATAGCGGTTGAATACCGCGATTTGAACCTGTCGACCCCCGAAGGACAGGCAAAACTAGATAAGCGGGTCGACCGTGCCGCAGCGCAGGTTTGCGGTCTGACCGGGATCCGCACTGGCACTCGTGTGCGCTCAAGCAGCAGCAAGAAATGTTATGCCAAGGCTCGCAAGAGCGTTGAAAAGCAGGTTGCTGGCATGATTGCAGAGACTCAACGCGGAGGTTAACTCCCCCGCCAGAAATGTGCCTCGGCGCAGCTGCGGCCCAAGCCCCACCAGTCCCTGGGCTTGGGCCGTATTTTTTCAATAATTGCTAGAGGCGATCGAGGCTTACTGGCCTAGTTCTATCTTCCGGCCATCGCCTTAACCTTGGGCAAATAGGTTCTGCCAATTCGCAAAGCCTCGCCAACATCAAGTTCTGCCGACCAAACACCAAGACCGTCATGGCGCAAGCCGCGGATCCGGTCCTTACGCAGTATCGTGGATCGATGGATGCGAATGAACTCAGCCGGATCGAGCTTCTTTTCCAGACCTGCAATGGTTTGAAGCAAGAGGTAGGTTCGAACCTCATCCCCTTGACCCACATGCAGCCGCACATAGTCGCGCTCGGCATCGATGCGGCCCACTTCACTGACCGCGATCCGCAGCAATTCGGAGCGATGCGGCACCCACAATTCGGTCAGCCATTCGCTCTGCGAGCCATCGCTGGATCCTCGTCGCGAAATTGCCCGGTCAATCCCTCGGACCAAGCGGTCTGCGGCAACTGGCTTCAACACATAATCGATTGCGTCGAGATCAAATGCTTCTACGGCAAAATCATCGTGGGCGGTGACAAAAATAATCGCTGGCGAGGTTTCATCAGGATTCATAGCCGCCTGCTTTCCCAAGGCGCTCGCGACCCCAAGGCCATCAAGCTTCGGCATGGTCATATCAAGCAATATAAGATCGGGTTTTAGCGCGTCGGCAAGGCGAATTGCAGCTTCACCATCGCTGGCTGTACCAACCACATTGATCGAATCAACATTGGCACAAATCACCTGCATTCGCTCAACCGCAAGCGGTTCGTCGTCAACGATCAGCGTGCGCAAAACGGTCTCTGTTGATGGGATGTCAGCCATTTCGCGTCAAAGGTATGCGAATCTCGCTCTTATATCCACCCGGTACGGGTCCGGATGTGAGCAAAACATCTGGTCCGAAGCGAGCTTCTAGCCGGTCGCGCACATTGGCCAAGCCAATACCAAACCCATGTTCGCTGCCTTCGGGCAAACCGGGGCCATCATCGCTGACGCTGATAACCAAGCGATCGAATTCCTCGCGCGCCGCGATATTTATCGAGACCGGAGTGGTTACCGCAGACACTGCATATTTGACCGAGTTTTCGACCAAAGGCTGCAAAATCATGCCCGGCACTCGGGCCTCTTCCAAGTCGTGGGGGATATCAAACGTGCTGACCAGCCGCTCTGGAAAGCGGACCGCCTCTATCGTGAGGTAAAGGCGCTGAAGATCGATCTCGTCTGCTAAGGTCACATCGGATGTTGGGTCGTCGGCCAGACTGTGCCGGTAGAAATTGGAAATCGTCTGGATCATCTGCTCGGCACGGTCGGGCTTGCCTGTCATAACCAAGGCCGAGAGCGAATTGAGCGTGTTGAAAAGAAAGTGCGGATTGACCTGATAGCGCAAACTGCGCAGCTCAGACGCTTTGGCGGCATTGCGGAACTTTTGCTCACGTCGTTCTGCCGCGCGCACCTGAGATACGGCCAGCAAAGAGAAGTAGAGCGAGGCCCAAGCGAGCAGCATAAAGTAACGGCTGAAGGCAATCTCGGTCAAAGGCCTGAGATAGCCAATCAAGCCACCAACATTTTCCTTGGCGGCAGCGCCTTTCTCCAAGGGATCCCTTTCCATCGAACCAATATTGCCCCTGTCGACTCCATCGGGGTATGGTTTGACATCCATAAATATGTCGCCCGATGTATCGCGATATTCCTCGGCATATTCAGCTTCGAAATGGGCATTTATGTCTGAAAACACATAGCCATTCACATGGGCCAACAGAATCGAAATGGGCATCGCCAAAATGAGTGCTGCGGTTGCCTTTATCCAAAGGGCGCGCGAGTCAAACAGGCGGATCAGGGACCATAGGACCAGCGTTATGACCATGCCAGCAAGGGTCACGATTGCCCTCAATTGCATCATCTCTACCGCCTGCTTAGCGGCAATAATTTCCCATCGCAGCGTAGCGATGACGAAATAGGTCAGCCACAAAACGGCTATGGACAGTAAAACAGTGCGAAACGGGACGCCGGTCGGGGAATTTTTTTCAACGATGTTCATTATCGGCAACAAATAGCCACGAGCGCGCCAACTGGCGAATCCGTCGTCGGCGTACATCTGCCGTTCATCGAAAGCTCGTCGATCAAGCGAGGCGAGCCATCACGCCCCCTCGAGCAAATTGCCCTTCGCAATACGCTCTTTCCATTCCTCTGGCGCGCGTTTGTGAACATTGGTCCCGCCGCTATCGACGGCCACGGTTACTGGCATATCCTGAACCGTAAATTCGTAGATAGCCTCCATCCCAAGGTCCTCAAACGCCACAATTTTTGCCTCTTTGATGGCGCGGCTGACCAAATAGGCCGCCCCGCCAACTGCCATTAGATAAGAAACCTTATATTTGCTGATTACATCCACCGCATCATGGCCGCGCTCGGCCTTGCCGATCATTGCCAGTAGGCCAAGGTCGAGCATCATCTCGGTAAATCGGTCCATCCGGGTCGCAGTGGTTGGGCCAGCCGGTCCAACAGTCTCGCCCATCACCGGGTCAACCGGGCCAACATAATAGATCGCCCGGTTCTTGAAATCGACCGGCAATTCCTCACCCTTCTCAAGCATATCTTGAATACGCTTATGCGCCGCATCGCGTCCGGTCAGCATTGCGCCATTGAGCAGCAAGCGATCACCCGCCTTCCAGCTGGCGACCTCTGCTTGGGTCAGCTCGTCAAGATTGACCCGTTTGGCTTCTGCTGAAGGCTGCCATTCGACCTGAGGCCATAGGGTCAAATCTGGCGGGTCAATATAAGCAGCGCCCGACCCGTCCATCACCACGTGGGCATGACGCGTGGCAGCGCAATTGGGGATCATCGCCACCGGCTTGCCCGCAGCATGGCACGGCCAATCATAAATCTTCACATCGAGTATGGTGGATAGACCGCCCAGCCCTTGAGCGCCAACCCCCTGAGCATTAACCGCATCGAAAATATCAATCCGTAACTGTTCGAGATCGGTTTGGGCGCCGCGCTGTTTCAGCTGCGCCATGTCGATTGGCTCCATCAGGCTTTGCTTGGCCAATCGCATGCAATGCTCAGCTGTGCCTCCAATGCCGATGCCCAGCATCCCGGGCGGGCACCAACCTGCGCCCATGGATGGGATCTGTTCCAACACCCAATCGACGATATTGTCGGACGGGTTCATCATCTTGAACTTGGACTTGTTTTCGCTGCCCCCACCCTTGGCGGCGACGTCAATCTCAACAGTGTCGCCAGAGACCATCTCGACCGAAAGGACACAGGGCGTATTGTCACGCGTGTTGCGGCGAGTGAAGGCCGGATCGGCAAGGATCGAGGCGCGCAATTTGTTTTCTGGATGGGTGTAAGCCTTGCGAACGCCGTCATCGACGATGTCCTGCAGGCTTCGCTTGGATTCCAAGCGGCAATCTTGGCCCCATTTTACAAACACATTGACGATGCCAGTGTCCTGACAAATCGGCCGGTGGCCCTCCGCACACATGCGGCTGTTGGTCAGAATTTGCGCGATAGCATCTTTGGCCGCTGGGCCTTGTTCTGCCTCATAGGCAGCGCCCAGCGCTGTGATGTAATCCAGCGGATGATAGTAAGAGATGTACTGCAGCGCGTCGGCCACGGTTTCTATCAGATCATCTTCTTTGATGGTCACCATTTGGTTTCCTGTCATGTCGCTCATCGAGGGGACGCTCCTGTCGGTCGAATCAACAATCTCATAAGCATGTGTGCGGCTTAGCGTCAAAGCACTTGGCGACAGGCTTGCCAGGGTTTAGTGGGAGTAATTGACGCACTGTGTTGTTAGTGCAATACAGTTTGAAGAGATCTTTATGACCCAGACAGATATGACAATCGCCCGCAAGGCCATGATCGACAGCCAGCTGCGCACCAGCGGCGTCAATCAGGAATTTGTGTTGGCCCGTATGAACAGTGTCGCGCGCGAGGAATTCATTCCCGATGCGGTTAAGCCGCTCGCCTATATGGATCGCGCTATTCCATTGGGAGAGGGGCAGTATTTGCCCTCGCCCGTCGTGCATGGAAAAATGTTGAGCGAAGCGGCTCCTCGTCTGGCTGACACTGTTTTGGTGGTCGAAAACGGCGCCTCTTATCTTGCAGAACTGCTTCGACCTTTGGTGTCGAGTGTCGAGACAATGTCCGCCCAGGATGCCGTTGGAAAGCCGCGCGGCCGGAAAACCTATTCGCTGATCTTAATCGACGGTGCGGTCGAAGAATTGTCTTCTGCTTTGGAAAAGCGTCTGGAAGATGGTGGCCGGATTGTAACCGGCGTGGTGACGCGCGGCGTAACGCGATTGGCCAGCGGGCGTAAGGTCGCTGGCAATGTCGCTCTGCAGCCTTTCGCAGAAATCGGAATTCCGGTGCTTGCCATGTTTGCTAAGACGAAAAGCTGGAGCTTTTAGACAATGCGACACAATGGGTTGCGATGGAGCCGAGGATTGGCCCTGACGGCTGGCTGTGCCGCTATGGCCGTTATCCCGTTTCAGGCCTCGCTTCAGGCAGAAACTCTGCGCGAAGCATTGGCAAAAGCTTATGTGGCAAACCCTTCGCTCGAGGCGTCGCGGGCAGAACAGCGCGCAACCGATGAAGGTGTGCCGATTGCTCGTGCTGGTGGTCTCCCGAACATCAGCATCGCTGGCCGACACATTGAATTTCTCAGGCGCTCCGCCAACAGCTTTACCGCGCCAGAACGCACGGTCACTGTCGGCCCTGACCTGACGATACCTTTGTATGCTGGCGGCGCAATCCGCAATTCGATCAAGGCCGCTAAAGAACGGGTGGCCGCTGGTCAGGCCGGGCTGAGGGGCGCCGAAAGCGGCATCTTTGCTCAGGTGGTCGCCGCCTATATGGACGTGTTGCGGACCGAGGCACTGGTTGCCCTGTCTAACAATCAGGTCGAGGTTCTCTCGGTCAATCTGCAAGCAACCCGCGACCGTTTCGAGATCGGCGATCTGACCCGAACCGACATTGCTCAATCAGAATCGCGACTGGCCTTAGCGCAAAGCGATATGCAGAACGCCCGCGCCAATTTGATCGGCGCTCGCGAGGATTACATCCGGCTGGTTGGCAATGCTCCGGGAAATCTCGAGGCACCACCTCCACTGCCCGGTCTGCCTGAAACGGTGGGCGAATCAGTGGTCATCGCGCTGGAAAACAATCCCGATCTAATCGCCGCCAAAGAGCGTGCCGAGGCCGCCGGTTATGACAGCGAAGTCGCTGGCGCAGGACGACTGCCGACGGTCGGTGCATTTGGCAATTACGATTACACTGACTTTTACGGCACGCTTGGCGGGCCGGTTGCATCTGACTTCAACCAGTCTGAGCGCACCGCCAATGTCGGCGTGCAGATCACCATTCCGATCTTTCAGGGTGGGGCTCCGGCGGCACAACAGCGCCAAGCATTTGCCCGAGAATCGGCTGCATTGGAAAATGTCGTGGCGACCCAACGGTTGGTGATCGACAATGTTCGGTCGTCTTACGCCGCTTGGCAGGCATCGGACGCCGTCATCGAAAGCTCGCAAGCAGCAGTGTCGGCGGCCGTGCTAAGCCTCGAGGGTGTGAAGGCCGAAAATTCGATCGGAAACCGCTCGATCCTGGATGTTTTGAACGCTGAACAGGAATTGCTATCTGCACGGGCTCAATTGGTCACCGCGCGGCGCAATGCCTATGTCGCTGGCTTTGCTTTGCTAGCCACGATGGGCCGGGCCGAAGCGCGCGATCTCAACCTCGACACAGGCGGCGTTCTGTATGACCCCCAGGTCAATTACGAGCGTGTGCGGGGCAAGGTTTTCGATTGGCAACGCGATCCTGAACCCACCGCAAAATCGCCAGGCACTGACAGTATTGCTGCGCCTGATGCCTCGATAGAGGATCAAGCAGCGCCCGATGACGCCACGGGTGATTGACGTCACCTGTCAGCATGCCATTCTTAGGCGGCACTTTTTCGCGATTCGGGGATAGTTAAATGACGCAAGGCAATGAGGCATCGGTCGAGGAAATTCTCGAATCGATCAAGAAAGTCATTGCCCGCGACAATCGCGAAGCCGCGCAAACTTCGCGTCGTCAGCAATTTACAGAATTGGCTGTCGATCAACCCACCATCAAAGACGCGGAAGAAGTGCTCGATCTGGCCGAGATGGAGTTTGAGGAAGATTTGGACGCCGAGTTGGGCGAAACCCTCGATTCCCAAACCGATGACGAATTCGAAGACGAAGGCTTGGAGCAACCGTTGACCACCAATGCGGTGCGTAGCTCCATGAGGGAAAATTTCGCAGCATTGGCGATGTTGGCTGAACCCGGCGCGCAACCGCAAATCGTTCGTTCGGGCGAAACCTCGCTTGAGGGGATGGTGCGCGACATGCTGCGACCGATGTTGGCCGAATGGCTCGACAAAAACCTGCCAGATATGGTGGAAACCATGGTGCAGGACGAGATCGCGCGGATCGCCGGCAAGAAACGCTAAGTCTTAGCTAGTGGCGCAAGCGGCGCATTTGGGCCCAAAATGACATCACCCCAAAAACCTAATCAACTGGAAGCTGCCAAAGTGGCGCTGGCCTTTAATGGCAGCGACCAATTGGAACGGCACATATTTCTATGCTCCATGAGCGAAAAACAGAAATGCTGTTCGCGCGAACAAGGCGAACGGTCCTGGAGATTTCTCAAGACCCGGATGAAGGAGCTGGGTCTAACCGGCCCCAAGCGTACCGATTCCGATGGCAGACAATGCGGCGGAATGCAGCGGACCAAGGCGGATTGCCTTCAGGTGTGCACCCAAGGGCCCATTGCTGTCGTTTGGCCCGAGCGGATCTGGTACCATTCCTGCGATGAAGCCGCGTTGGAGCAGATCATTCAGGAACATCTGATTGGCGGCCAACCGGTTGAGAAATACCGCCTCGGTTGAGCTAGGCCGGACTAAATTGAGCTGGACCAAATTGGGCTGGACTAAGTTATGCTGGGCTTCGGTGGATTAGGCTCGCTCATCATCATCCAGTGGCGGCAGATTGTTGTCCACCGCAGCGTCATGACCGGTGCCATTGGACAGAAAAATCAATCCCATCAATGCGCTGGCCAGCAACATCGAGAAGCCGATCGCCAATGCCACAGCGATATACAAATGGATCGACACCGCGCCTTCGCGGGCAAACAGCAAGGCGATCGCAATGATAACCACGCCCACGGTAACGCCAAACATCAGCCGCATTATCCGCCGATACCGGGCCCAAGCGTAGGCTGCTGCTTCGGGGTCATCCAAGGGTGATTTTCCAACCATGCCCCCTCATGCGCTGAGGGGAAATCACATGCAATGGCTGTTTTTCCGCTTCAGATTCGCATTTTTGCACCGGAAGTGGCATTATTTGCATGTTGCATAAGGAGAGGCACCCAATGGAAATTGCGCATATCATTGCAGATCGCAGAGCATCGGAAATCATCACCTGTGATGTTTCGACACAAGTTGGTGACGCGGTGAGGCTTCTGGCAACGAAACGCATCGGTGCGATTCCGGTCATGCGGGACGGCATGATCGCGGGCATTTTTTCCGAAAGAGATGTCTTATATCGGCTGGCTGACGAGGGTTCGAGCAGCCTGTCTCGTCAGGTCGGAGAAATCATGACCGACACACCGATCACGGTTGATCCAACCACGCGAGTGGACGAAGCGCTGGGCCTGATGACCCGCCGCCGGATCCGTCACCTGCCAGTGATTGAAAATGGCGGTTTAGTGGCCTTTATTTCCATTGGTGATCTGGTGAAGAGCCGGATTGACGAGGTTGAGCGCGAAGCAGAGGCCATCCGCACCTATATTCAAACCGCGTGAGAGCATTTGCTTGTTGTTAAGCCGATCAGTGCTTAAGTTATCGCCATGACATCACTCACCCTCACCCCTGCTGCGGCCGAGCGCGTCGCCTGGATTGCCGATAAACAGGCAAAACCGGCTGTATTGCGCCTTTCCGTCGAAGGCGGCGGTTGTTCCGGCTTTCAGTACAAGTTCGATCTGTCCGAAGGGGCAGAGAATGATGATCTGGTGAGCGAAACTAATGGAGTGACGTTGGTGGTCGATCCTATCAGCCTCGATCTGGTTGATGGCAGCGTGGTTGATTTTGTCGAATCGCTGGGCGGTGCGGCGTTTCGCGTCGAAAACCCCAACGCAGCCGCTGGATGTGGATGCGGCTCAAGTTTTGGTATTTAGATTAGACCCAGCGAGCATCTTGCGGCAGTAATGCCCTTATGAAAATCGCTACATTCAACATCAATGGTATCAAGGCCCGCCTGCCGCGCCTGAAAGAATGGCTGGTTGAAACACGACCAACAGTCGCCTGCCTGCAAGAAATCAAGTCACAGGACGAGGGATTTCCTGCATCTGAACTTGAGGACATTGGCTATTCAGCCATTTGGCACGGCCAAAAGAGCTTTAATGGCGTTGCGATTTTGGCCGATAAAGAGGCCTGTCCAGATGGACCGCAAGAGGTGCAGCGCGGATTGGGTGTGCCCGGGCCGGGCGATAATCAGGACGAGCAAGCGCGTTATCTAGAGGCAGACGTCAATGGCGTCCGAGTGGTTTGCATCTATCTGCCCAATGGCAACCCGCTGCCGGGCCCCAAATTCGACTACAAAATCGCCTGGATGAAAGAACTGCGCAATCGCATGTGCGCAATCTGGGCCGAAGAAGTGCCCTGCGCGGTCGTAGGCGATTACAATGTGATTCCCGAAGACGATGATGTGTGGGCGACCAAGGCGATGGCCTCGGATGCATTGATGCAGCCCGAATCGCGCGCGGCCTACAGCAGATTGCTGGCCGATGGCTGGGCCGATGCGGTACGCACCCTCAACCCGCGGGGTGGGGTTTGGACCTATTGGGATTATCAACGCGGCGCATGGCAGCGCGACCATGGTTTCCGCATTGATCACCTGCTGCTGACTCCGGATTTAGCCGATCGTTTGGCGGCAGTTGGGGTCGATCGCGAACACCGCGGACGCGAGAAGGCAAGCGACCACGCCCCCGTATGGTGCACTCTGCGCGATTGAGTTGGCGCCAAAGAAAAACCCCTCATTGCCTAAGGCAAGAGGGGTTTGTTCTGTCTATTGGGTCTGATCTATCAACGATAGAAGATGTGCGTGTCGATTGTGGCGCGGCGCTGTTTCTTGCGGCTCCAGCTGGGGCGCACATAATTGGCATGGAAATAGAGCGAATCTTGCGCTTCGCTATCCCAATTTCCTTCATGCGCGATCCGAGCAATAGCCTTGGCGCGCTGCCAAGCATTCGTCCTAGTACGAATTGTTGGCATCTGGCCATTCTTCACAAAGGAGAATTGCGAGCGCTGATAAACGACGCCGCAATAGCTGGATGGGAAACGTGATGATTCCGCCCGGTTAATCACAACCTGTGCGACCGCCAATTGGCCCGCCAAAGGTTCGCCGCGAGATTCGAAATAGACCGCACCGGCAAGACACTGCATTTCTTCGGACAAGGAATAATCCTTGTTCGTCATCGAAACGAGTTCGCGCAAGGAGGATGCAGCCCGTTTTGCAGTGGCTGGTTCAGCAACATCGCTAGACGCAAGGTCAATGCTGGCTTCTGCGGTGAGGGGTTGAACGACTTCTTCGGCAATAAATACCGGTTCAGCTGGCTCGGAAGCGTCCGTTGCCAGCTCTGTTGTCTGGTTTTCTGAATCCTGCGCGATCGCGCCCGAAATATCGGCGCTGGCGAAGGTCAAACCTAATGCTGCGAAGATTACTGCAGCACTCATTGTGTGGGTCTTCCGACTCATTAATTCGTCACATTTAAGCGGTGGACGAGCTCAGACGCAGGCTTGGACCTGATTGCGTGTAATGGGTTTTGTATGGGTCCATTTTTGGCCTGCCGGCCGCCCCCCGTCTGCGTGCTAGCCCGGTGACTGTAATGTCAAACCACGCCGCCTACGCCCTAGGAGAGTTGAGGGCCAAATAGGCGTGCAGCGGGCAAGGTCAAGTTAACGCGGCTTAGATGCGACGAACCGTTCTGCATCCGCGATGTCCACCTCAATAACCCAAATATCGGGGTCTTGGCGGTGCCGCTTTTCAACATATTCAGAAATTTCTGTTGGGTTTTCAGGATTTTCCCGCTTTGCAGCAATATATGGTCGCGTACCGTCCAATTGCGGCATTCTTTCGAAAAGTACTGCGTTTCTACCACGATACATAGTTAAGATGAGCACGGTTCCGGCGTCTTTTTCGCCGCGTTTCAAAACCGTGGCAAAGCCGCCATCAGCCTGAACGGATCGGATTAGACCCGCAACCTCGAGATGGGCGGGCAGCCGCGCCTCATCCATCCTTGCGATCACTCTGTTTTGCACCCTGAGTATAGCCATCGAGCCTGGAAAGCGGGATTCTTGAGCGCATGAAGGTGCCGGTGCCCCTGCCAATTTCTTCGCCCTCCGCATCGACCAAGCGACTTTCCGCCACAAAGACCCGGCGTTTTCCGCTGATCCAGCGTCCTTCGGCAATCACTTCTCCGCTTCGCACAGGCTTGGTGAAGTGGAGGTTGAAGCTGGTGGTGAGCAGAAATCGGTCTGTCGCAAGCGTGTTCGCCGCGTAAAATGCCGCATCGTCGAGCATTTTGAAATAAATCGTGCCATGCGCTGCACCGGCGGCATGATAATCGGATTCGTCGATCTGGAAGGTAATGACTGAGCGCCCTTCCCCATCGATCAAAAGTTTGGAATCAAACTTCTGGTTTATCGGCGCAGATGCATACAGCCGTTCGAGCGCCCGGTGGTGCTGCTCTGCTCCGCCTTGGTCCATTGTGTCAGGCGGCATCGCATTCCAGTCTATTGCTGAGCACAGCGAACAGCGCCTCTGGATCGGAGGTTTCACTCAAGGATTGATGGATCGCATCGTCGCGCACCAACCGAGATATAGAGGCCAAAGCATGCAAGTGGGTTACACCGGCATTCTCAGGCGAGAGCATCCCGAAGATTATATTGACCGGCATTCCGTCAGCAGCAGCGAAATCAACCGGCGATTCCAGCCGCAACAAGACAACTGTGGGTCGGTTGATCTGGGTTGAGCGTGCGTGGGGGATGGCAACACCCCGCCCGAAGCCGGTTGAGCCCAGATGCTCGCGCTCTTCCAGACCATCCAGCGTATCATGAGCGTCCACGCCGTAAACTTGCGCAAAGGTTTGCGCGACGCACTCTAATGCTTCTTGCTTGTCCTTAGGGCGCACCGAAACAACCGCTTGCGGGAGCAATTTGAAATTCACATTCATAATCGAACTGCTTTGATATCCAAGGGGTCTCACACACTCTGCCGACAGGGGGGCCACCGGGCTATTCGCACCAGATATGGCACAAATAATGGGTGTGCTTGGCAGAGGAGCCGCGTGCCTTAACTGGGTCGGTCGGGGCGCTGTGCGGCTCTAGTTTGGTTCAACCCAACCGATTGAACCGTCTGACCGGCGATAAACCATATTATGGCGTCCGGTGCCAGCATTTTTGAAGAAAAGCGCTGGTGTGTCTCGCAAATCCAGCATCATAACTGCGTCAGCAACTGAGCTTTCCGGGATGAACGTCTTGGTCTCTGCAATGATCGGTGGGGCATCCGATGTGACCTCTTCTTCGGGCTCTTCGGCGGCGAAGATGACATAGGCTGCCTCTTCTTCCTTTTGCGCATGGGCCTGTTGGAGGTGGTGATCATTCAGTCGGCGTTTGTAACGGCGCAATTGCGTGTCGATCTTGGTCGCAGCGTTATCAAGTGCAGCATGAGCGTCATGTGCTTCGCCCTGTGCTTTGAGGATCAGGCCTTGCATAACATGGGTCACAATGTCGCATCTAAAGGCGCCCGCCGGTGCTTTGCCGAAGGTGACATGGGAAGAGATGGCACGCTCAAAGTATTTCTCGACGATACCCCCAAGCCTTTCGTCGACATGTTCCCGCAACGCATCGCCAGTTTCCATCTGGTGTCCCGAAACGCGTATATCCATGATCGCATATCCTCCGTAATTGTCACCAGCACCAATGTGTTGGATCGTCTATTTCACCCACAGCGGATCGTCGATCTGCTCGAGAAATTCCTTATGCCGGCTCAGCTCTGCGTCACTGGCGCAATGCGGACGTGGTTCGCGTTGTGGACCATCTGCCCGTCCAAAGACTTGTTGCGTGGCTTGCTCTGGCTCACCCACAGCGCCAGTCGCGCCTTGTGCAGCTTTTGCGCCCTGACCACCCTGTTCTGCCGCCAGTTCGAGTCCGATCTGCCGGCCTCCCGTCAGTTCGACATATACCTGCGCGAGCAATTCGGCATCGAGCAATGCGCCGTGTTTGACCCGGTGGCTGCGGTCAATGCCATAGCGGCTACACAATGCATCAAGCGATAGCTTGGCCCCAGGGTGGCGTTTGCGCGCCATGGCCACTGTGTCGATCTTTCGGTCAAGCGAAATCGGCTCCAAACCAACTAGGTCCAGCTCATTGTTGAGAAAACCGAAATCAAAGCTGGCATTGTGCGCCACCAAAGAAGAATCACCGAGAAATTCGAGCAATTCAGCCGCTGTTTGCTTAAAGTGTGGTTTGTCCGAAAGGAATGAAATCGACAATCCATGCACCGCCTCAGCACCGGCTGGCATGTCGCGTTCTGGATTGTAATAGGCGTGGTAGGTGTTACCCGTGGCAACCCGATTGACCATTTCGACGCATCCAATTTCCACCATCCGGTCACCCGTTTTGGGGTCGAGTCCGGTGGTCTCAGTGTCGAAAACAATCTCACGCATTGCGGTCACTATCGGACCAGAAATCACTCTAGGCAAGTGATTCTCGCGCCAATTAGAGTGAAAGCTTGCTAATCAACGCGGCAACCGCCGTTTCGGTCTCTGCCAGCGATGTCCCAGTATCGATAACATAGTCTGCACGAGCTCGCTTTTCCGCGTCGGGCATTTGCAGTGACAGAATGTGAGTGAATTTTTCCGGCGTCATGCCTGGACGCGCCAAAACGCGTTCGCGTTGCACATCCTCAGGCGCGGAAACGACAATGATCGTATCAACTTGGGCGTGGCCGCTGCCTTCAAACAGCAGGGGAATATCGAACAATACCATCGGTGCATTGCCGTGTTCGAGCATGAATTCCATCCGGCGTTGGCCGACGGCAGGGTGAACAATTGCCTCCAACCGGGCGAGTGCTTGTTTGTCGCCAAACACTTGCTCGCCCAACCGCTCGCGCAGCACACCCTCGGGTCCGGTTGATCCGGAGAAGGCTTGTTCAATCGCCTCAATCAAGACGCCGCCCGGTCCTTGCATGGCGCGCACTTCGGCATCTGCGTCAAACACCGGAACACCGGCGCGTTCGAACATCGCAGCCACTGTTGATTTTCCCATACCGATCGAGCCGGTGAGGCCTAGAATGATGGGGTGGGAAGTGTCTTCATCACTCATGACTGCATCGACTCGCGCAATTGGGCATCCTTGTCCCTTGGGGGTTTGTGGCCAAAGAACATCTCAAATGCCTGATCAGCCTGGCCGATCAACATTGAATAGCCATCCAGCACCTTGTGGCCCGCATTTTTTGCCTTGGAGAGGAACTGCGTCTCAAGCGGGTCGGTGACAATATCATAGGCGATGGAACCGGGTGGGGCGTGGCTCCAATCAAATGTCAGCTCTGACTGCCCGCGCATACCCAAGGGGCTGGCATTGATAATTAGGTCCAAACACCCTTGTCGGTCATCAAAGGCAAAATTGGTTGGCTCGGCAAAGTGGCTGAGGTGCACCGCATGATGCTCACCATCAGGGCCCAGCTCATCGAGCAATGCACGCGCTTTGTCCGGATTGCGCCCGGCCAGCACAATGACAAAGCCGCGATCGCTTAAGCCAACAACAATGGCTCGCGCCGCGCCGCCAGTGCCCAACACCCGCGCCATGCGAAACAAATGCGTCTCTTCCAGATCGGCGCAAAGGGGTTCAAGAAAACCGCCAACATCAGTGTTATAGCCTTTGAGCGAACCGTCATCCTGCCGAACGACGGTGTTCACGGCCGCAACGCGCTGCGCCAAAGGGTCGAGGGAATCGCACAATTCCATCATCGCCTGCTTGTGCGGCATTGTGACATTGCACCCTCGCCATGCCGGATCGCTCCGGCGCTCTGCGATATAGCCTTCCAATTCAGCGGCGGTCACATGACGGCGGCGATAATCTGCATCAACACCCAATTGCTCAAGCCAAAAACCATGGATTATGGGGCTTTTTGAATGCGCAATCGGATCGCCGATCACCTCTGCGTAAAGGGTGGTGGAGTTTGCACTCATGCCGGTAATGCGCCCAATTCGCGCAAAGCGCCCAGCACACCCAGCAATGGCATGCCCAAGACGGTGAATTGGTCGCCTTCAATGCGGTCAAACAATTGTACGCCCATCGCTTCTATCCGAAACGCACCCGCGCAATAGCCAACCTCTGGCCATTCTTGTTCGAGATAGTGGTCGATGAAGGAATCGCTCAATTCGCGAACATGCAATTGCGCCACAGAGTTCTCGCTCCATTCGCAAATGTCATCACGCACCAAGGCTGCTGCGCTGTGCAATTCCATCACTCGGCCGGAAAAGATGCGCAAATGTTCGGCGGCATTTTCCCGGCTGGTAGGTTTATCAAAACGTTGCCCGTCCACCACCACCAGTGAATCGCTTCCCAGCACCAGCGCGCCTTTGTTTTGAGCAGCGACCGCTTGTGCTTTGGCCACCGCCAAGGCTTGCGCAATTTCATCCGCGCTGCACCCATTAAGACCGTTTTCAATCACGCGCTCATCCAGATCGGCAGGTAAGGCGCTATAGGATACACCAGCAGCATCGAGCATGGCGCGACGCGATGAAGACTTCGATGCAAGGATCAAAGAGGGCCTACTCATAGATTGCTGACTCATATCGGTTTTGCGGTCCCATCGACTGGCTTAGATTGCCGTTGGCGTTCTTGAACCAGCCGGATAATCGCCGCTGCACTCTCTTCAATAGAGCGCCGGGTCACATCAATCACTGGCCAGCCATTGTCGGCAAACATGCGGCGGGCAAATTGCACCTCTTTGCTGACCCGCTCATTATCGACATAAGAGGTTTCAGTCCCCTCATTGAGCGACAATAAGCGGTTGCGACGGATCTGGACGAGGCGTTCCGGCGCAGTCGTCAGGCCGACCACCAGCGGATGGCGCAGACCAAACAATGCCTTGGGCGGCGGACTTTCCACGACCAGAGGAATATTGGCCACTTTATAACCACGGTTGGCCAGATAAATGCTGGTCGGTGTTTTCGAGCTGCGCGAAACGCCAGCCAGCACAATGTCCGCCTCTTCCCAATTCTCCCACCCGATACCGTCATCATGAGCAATGGTGAATTGGATCGCTTCGACCCGCTTGAAATATTCCTCGTCCATCAAATGCTGACGCCCAGGGCGGCCATGCGCTTCTTGACCCAATTGCGCTTCGAGCGCGGCTGTCACTGCATCCAATGCTGGCACGGCAGGTAGGCCCAATTGGCGACAATGTTCCTCTAGCCGGGCGCGGGTTTCGGCATTCACCAGAGTGAACAGAACCAAGCCAGGGTTGTTGGCCAAATCGGGGACAATCCGATCGAGGTGTTGACGCGAGCGCACCATTGGCCAGAAATGCCGCACAACATGAGCATCTTCGAATTGTGCCAGCGCGGCCTTCGCGATCATTTCCAGAGTTTCGCCGGTCGAATCCGACACAAGGTGCAAATGCAGGCGGTTCATGGGTGTGGTTTTGCACCTATTGGGGTTGGTGTTTCGGCGATCAAACCGGTTGTGGAAACACATGGCATAAACCACGGGACAAGTCTGGCGACAAGTTCGGTGATTATTTCCATGCCCAGAACGAGTCCTGTTCACGGCGTCTTATCGACATTCTTGCAGGGTTTTCGACAGGTTGGGGAGAAGTGGGATAAGTTTGACTCGACTCAGCAAGAGTCGTGAGTCGCGAGCCATCAGACCCTTCTCAAAGCGGGAGAAATCGGGCAATGGAGCGATGTCCCCGAAATCCACAGGGCCAACAAACACCAACAACTCTTATAAATATATATATTATATTGATTGGACCTAACCGATGCCTGGTTTGCTTCTCGATACATTGCGCCGTTCTAAGAGCGAAAAGGCGCCCATGTGGCTGATGCGCCAAGCCGGGCGGTATCTGCCTGAATATCGGGCTCTGCGGGCCGAAAAGGGCGGCTTTCTAGATCTTGTCTATGACAGCGAGGCGGCAGCCGAGGTAACGTTGCAGCCATTGCGCCGCTTTGGTTTTGACGGAGCGATCCTGTTTTCAGACATTTTGATCGTACCCCATGCCATGGGTCAGCATTTGGAATTTCTGGTGGGCGAGGGGCCCAGGCTTTCCCCGCGCTTGCTCGACGCAGCGCTGACAAGCTTCACCGCCCGATACGAGCGGTTTGATCCGGTCTATCAGACGGTGCGATTGTGCTGCGAGCAGCTGGACGATGGTGTGACCATGCTGGGTTTTGCCGGCAGCCCGTGGACCGTTGCGACCTACATGGTGGCGGGCGAGGGCAGCCGCGACCAGCATGAAACACGCGCGTTGGCCTATCGCGATCCGGCGGCGTTTCAGGCCATCATTGATGCAATTGGCGATGTCTCGATCACCTATTTGCGCGGGCAGATTGATGCTGGCGCGGAGGCGGTGCAATTGTTCGACAGTTGGGCTGGATCCTTGGCGCCGGATGAATTTGAACGATGGGTCATTGCGCCAAATGCTCGGATCACCGCAGCACTCAAGCAAAGCCACCCCGATACTCCGGTTATCGGTTTCCCCAAAGGAGCGGGCGCAAAACTGACCGCCTATGCGCAGGAAACCGGTGTCGATGCGTTGGGTCTCGACGAGACGGTTGATCCCTATTGGGCCAATTCCGCCTTGCCGCAGGGCATGCCAGTGCAGGGCAATCTCGATCCTCTGCTTCTGTTGGCTGGCGGGGAAGCGCTCAATACGCGGATCGATACCGTGCTTGATGCCTTTGCTGACCGGCCGCATGTGTTCAATCTTGGTCATGGGATTGGGCAGTTCACGCCGATCGAGCATGTCGAGCAATTGGTCGCGCGGGTTCGAGGTGAGTGACATTGGCGAGGGTAGGGGGGTGACGATGATGAGCAGCGTCCCTACATCGCAATGTCTATGCAGGATATTTTTGCCATGACGTATCTTTGGCTAAAGGCTGGCCATCTGATCTTTGTGATCTTCTGGATGGCGGGATTGTTCATGCTGCCACGTCTGTTCGTTTATCATCAGGAGGATGGCCCACCGGGCAGCGAGGCTGATGCGACTTGGATTGAGCGTGAAAAGCGGCTGATCAAGATTATCCTGACCCCATCCATGATCGTAGTATGGGTTCTGGGCCTGATTCTGGCCTATACAACGGGTGCATTCACTCAAGGGTGGTTCCATGCCAAATTGCTCTTTGTCCTCGCTCTAACGGGCTATCAGGGCTGGATGACGGGCTATTCTAAAAAGCTGGCGCGGGGCGAACGCACGCTTGAGGGCAAAAAACTGCGCCTGTTGAATGAAGTACCTGGATTGGCCGCAGTTTTGGTTATCATTCTGGTGATCGCACGACCTTTCTAAAGACATTTCTAGCGCCCATTTTAAGATCCATTTGGGTTGCTCACTCCATCGCTTTGCCGAATCCTGATTGACGGCACGGCTGGTGCGGCGTAATTCGTCCCTCGTCTGAACGACAAAATTCAATACGGCGTATGATCGCGCAATCTTGCAGCGATCAGGTTTGCTTTCTCCAAGCCCCTTCCTCAATTTTATTGAGGACCTCATGTTTCATGAGTGATTGACCTGCCGACCACATTAAAAGGGCCATGTTCTATTGGCCAACCGACACGGAAATTTTTGTAATGCATCTTAAAAAACTCAAGGAAAAAACTCCGGCAGAACTGGTCAGCATGGCCGAAGAGCTGGGCGTTGAAGGCGCCTCGACCATGCGCCGCCAAGATCTGATGTTCTGTATCTTGCGCGAGCTGGCGGACGATGAAGAATATGACGAACAAATCATGGGTATTGGCACGATCGAAGTGCTGCAGGATGGCTTTGGCTTTCTGCGCTCACCCGAAGCCAATTATCTCGCTGGGCCGGGCGATATTTATGTCTCGCCGAATCAAATCCGCAAATGGGGCCTTCGCACTGGCGACACAGTCGAAGGAGAAATTCGCGCGCCCGGAGAAGGCGAGCGCTATTTCGCCCTAACCGGTCTGACGACGGTCAATTATGACGAGCCAGATGCGGTTCGTATGCGGACGAATTTTGACAATCTCACCCCGCTTTACCCGGAACAGAAATTGTCGCTCGATACGCTCGACCCGACCGTTGAGGACAAAAGCGCCCGAGTGATCGATATTATCTCGCCGCAGGGTAAGGGCCAGCGCGCACTTATCGTTGCGCCGCCACGCACGGGTAAAACGGTGCTGCTGCAGAACATCGCCAAAGCGATAACCGACAACCACCCAGAGGTGTTCCTGCTGGTGTTGCTGGTGGATGAGCGGCCCGAAGAAGTTACCGATATGCAGCGCAGTGTTAAGGGTGAGGTGATCTCATCAACCTTTGACGAGCCAGCCACGCGCCACGTCCAAGTGGCTGAAATGGTTATTGAAAAAGCCAAACGCCTGGTCGAACATAAGCGCGATGTTGTGATCCTGCTCGATTCCATCACGCGGCTTGGACGGGCTTACAACACTGTTGTTCCAAGCTCAGGCAAAGTGTTGACCGGCGGTGTCGATGCCAACGCATTGCAACGCCCAAAACGCTTCTTTGGTGCCGCGCGTAACATCGAGGAAGGTGGCTCGCTGTCGATCATTGCAACCGCTTTGATCGATACCGGCAGCCGCATGGACGAGGTTATCTTTGAGGAATTCAAAGGCACCGGTAACTCGGAAATCGTGCTCGATCGTAAGGTTGCCGACAAGCGTATCTTCCCGGCACTGGATGTCGGCAAGTCCGGCACCCGCAAGGAAGAGTTGCTGGTCGAGAAGGACAAGCTTTCGAAGATGTGGGTCCTGCGCCGTATTCTGATGCAGATGGGCACAATCGATTCGATGGAATTCCTACTCGACAAGATGAAGGATTCTAAGACGAACGAAGACTTCTTCGAAACGATGAATCAGTAATCGAGATCAATTGGCGCCGAATGTTTGGCTGCGCACTTTGGTTTATGCGGGCGATGCGGGTTCTCTATGATCCTGTCTTCGCCCGCTGCAATTGAGCGGCCATCATTTCCCAAACCTTGTTCACCGCCTTTAGCGGCCGGACCATCACTTTAAAGTCGGTGATCAAACCATCGTCATCAAAGGTGATCATGTCGATCCCATTGACCTGAATTCCATCCATCTCGGTTTGGAACTCGAGCACGGCGTGATGGCCGTCCACAATCTCGCGCAAATATTGAAAACTGTCATTGCCCAATGTCGCACCCGCGGCAGATAGGTAAGCGACAACAATCGGCCGCCCAACTTGCGGAGTGTGCACCACCGGTGAGTGGAACACAGCATTTTCGTGCATGATGGCCGAGAGTTCTGCAGGCTTGCTCCCACCCTCAATAACTTCGTGCCAGTTTTTCAAACCCTGGTGTGCGGCGCTCATGCGACCCTCCTGAATGTTTCGGCACTGGCGCTACGCCAATGTGTTGCAAGCCGGGTCGAATCCGGATCTTCCAGCAAGACACCTTCTTTGAAGAAACTGTAGATCCGGTCAATCGAATCTGATCGAGCGCCATTGACCCGCTCGCGCATATCGCACGGTTGAATATCCCATGGTGTTTCTACTCCCATAGCGACGACTATTTCGCGCAAGGAATGAACGGTCTGTTTTTGGTAGCGCGCAACGCGCTCTGCCTTGTCCTCGACCACCAAACCCTCTTGTCGCCACCCCTCTTGCGTGGCGATGCCGGTTGGACATTTGCCGGTGTGACATTGCTTGGCCAGAATGCACCCCAACGAGAACATGAAGGGACGCGCGGCATTGCACCAGTCAGCGCCCAGCGCAAAAGCAACAGCCATCTTTGCGCCTGAGTGAACCTTGCCAGATGCGGCCAGAGCAACCTTGTCCTTGAATCCAGTGCCAACCAAGGCATTGCGCACCATGATCAACCCTTCACGTAACGGCATGCCGACGCTGTTGGATAATTCGAGCGGTGCCGCGCCAGTGCCTCCCTCGGCCCCATCAACGGTGATAAAATCGGGATGCAATCCAGTTTGATGCATAGCCTTGGTGATCGCCAAAATTTCGTGCGGCTTACCCACACAAAGCTTGAACCCAACCGGTTTTCCGCCCGATATCTCGCGCAGGTTCGTGATCCATTCGAGCAGCTCAATCGGTGTTGAGAAAGCAGAATGCGCCGCCGGTGAGTACACCGTCTCGCCCATGGGTACGCCGCGCGCCTCGGCAATTTCCTTGGTCACTTTTGCTCCGGGCAGAACACCGCCATGGCCCGGTTTTGCCCCTTGGCTGAGCTTGATCTCGATCATTTTGACCTGGTCGCTGGCGGCGGTGTCTTTGAACTTCTCTTCGTCAAACCCACCATCTTTTGCCCGGGCACCGAAATAACCGCTGCCCAATTGCCAGATTAGATCGCCACCATGTTTGGCATGATAGCGGCTGATGCTGCCTTCGCCGGTGCAATGCGCAAAACCGCCCAGCGCAGCGCCTTTGTTGAGCGATTCAATCGCGCGACCCGATATCGACCCAAAACTCATCGCAGAAACGTTGAGCAATGCAGTGTCATATGGCTGTTTGCAGGTGGTTTCACCCACTCTCTTGCGCCAATATTCTGGCGCGCTGTCATCCGGTGCGATCGAGTGGCTTAGCCATTCATATTCGTCCGAATAGACATCCAGTTCCGTCCCCATCGGATGGGCATCCAGATCACCCTTAGCTCTGGCATAAACCAGCGCGCGTTCCTGATGACTGAACGGACGACCTTCCAAATCACCTTCGACGAAGTAGTTTTGAGCAAAGGGGCGCAAATCCTCGGCAATCCAGCGAACCCGCGCAACCAAAGGATAGTTGCGCCACAAAGTGTGGTGGGATTGGAAGAAGTCCCACCACGCCATGATTGTGGCCGGAACCAACACAGCAAGCAGTAGATTGGCAGGCCATGTCAGCCAAATGGTACCCGCAGCCGTTAGGGCTGTGACCAGTGTGGGAATGATTATTCGCCAGGGCATGCGCAAGGGTCCTTTGTGTTCCAAACAAAACGGGCTTATCGGTTGCAGCTTGGAAACGCCAAACCCAAATGTGAGATGATCCAGTTTCGGATTGTCAGTATTATCCGGAGAATGCCCCATGAAGGTCAATATCGAAATCGACTGCACACCCGAAGAAGCGCGGTCGTTCATGGGCCTTCCCGATGTGTCCAGAGCGCAATCGATCTATGTCGACACCATGGCCAAGGCGATGAAAGGCGTAACAAGCCCAGACCAATTGCAAGAATACGCTCAGCAATTGGCGCCAATGGGTCAAATGGGCATTAAATTGTTCCAAAACTTTGTCGAAAGCGGGATGAAAGCAGGCGCAGCAGCAGCTTCAGGCAAGAAGTAGGCATTGGACTGACCGCACAGCAGGCCAAACCCTATGAATGATACGATATTCGCCTTGTCGAGCGGTGCGCCGCCGGCGGCCATTGGTATTATCCGTGTGAGCGGCCCTGCTGCGGGGAAAGCTATCGAAAAGCTAACCGGTCGCTCTGTTGAGCCACGCAAAGCCCATGTGGCGAATTTGCGCGATGGTAACGGCAATATTCTCGACCAGGCGCTGGTTCTATGGTTTCCAGGGCCCAAGACGGCAACTGGCGAGGATCTGGCCGAATTTCATTGCCATGGCGGCCGCGCAGTTATTGCCGCGGTTGAGGGTGCTTTGGCTGCTCTGGATGGTCTACGCCCCGCACAAGTGGGAGAATTTACCCGGCGAGCTTTCACCAATGGGCGCATCGACCTGTCCGAAGCAGAGGGGTTGGCTGAATTGCTCTCTGCCGAGACCGAGCTTCAGCGCAGCGCAGCGATTGCTATGGCTGGCGGAGTGTTCTCGCAGCAAATTGAGAATTGGCGGGGGCAATTGCTCAAGCTGACAGCTTTGGTTGAGGCTGTGCTGGACTTTTCCGATGATGATGACGTGTCCGAGATGCCAGAGAGTTTCTCAGCCCAATTGGCTGGTCTGGAGCAGGAATTGCAGGTCTGGCTGAATAGGCCCCGATCTGAAAAATTAGGTGAGGGCTATCGCGTTGTGCTCGCAGGTCCTCCAAACGCTGGAAAATCCACCCTTTTCAATGCCTTGCTGGAAAGTGAGGCCGCCATAACAGCGGCGAGTGCGGGTACCACACGTGACGTTATTGAACGTTCGGTAGGGTTGGATGGAGTGCCTTTTACCTTCGTCGATACCGCTGGATTGAGAGAGGGCAGCGAGGACGCGATCGAGGTTAGCGGAATTGCTCGCGCGCATGAGCAGTTGCGGCAGGCTGATTGTGTCTTGTGGTTGGGTCCAGAGGGCGAGGGGCCAGCGGGTTCTTGGGAGATTGCCTCGCAATCTGACCGCAGCGATGTGGCTGACAAGAAAAACCCTATGATCGCAGTGTCGGGCAAGACCGGCGAGAATGTTCTTCAGTTGAAGCAATTGCTGGTGCAGGCCGCGCGCGGAAAACTGCCCAAGCCGGGCGAGGCAGCACTCAACCAGCGACAGCACGATCTCTTGTCCCAAGCTGTAAATGGCTTGAGCGACGCTGGGGGACAGTCTGATCCTTTGCTGGTGGCGGAAGGGTTGAGGACAGCCCGACAGTCATTCGATCGCTTGACCGGGCGAGCGACCACAGAAGACATGCTGGATACGCTGTTTGGGCGTTTCTGTATTGGTAAGTGACGCGATTGTTCCACGTGGAACAATCTGAGGCGTACACCGCGGACAAACATCGGCGCCAAGCGCCATTGAAACCCCTTTGACCGACTTGCTTGGGTCGACTATCGGGCGCCTATGCAAAGCTATGACATCCTGATTGTTGGCGGCGGTCATGCCGGTGTTGAGGCTGCCTGTGCGGCCGCACGGGTGGGTGCGCGCGTTGGGTTGGTCAGCTTTGATCTGGATGCGATCGGCGCGATGAGCTGCAATCCGGCAATTGGTGGTTTGGGCAAGGGGCATTTGGTCCGCGAGGTCGACGCGCTGGATGGTGTTATCGGGCGTGCTGCTGACGCTGGCGCGATCCATTACCGTATGCTCAACCGCTCAAAAGGCAGTGCGGTATGGGGCCCAAGGGTTCAGGCCGACCGCAAATTGTTCAAGGCCGAAGTGCAGAAGATAGTGAGGGCTCAGGCCAATCTAGACTGCATTGCGGGCGAGGCCGCTGCTCTGCGTATGGCTGGCGGCAAGGTTGTCGGGCTGGAACTGGGTGATGGTAGCGGTTTGGATGCACGCGCGGTTATCCTTTGCACGGGTACCTTTCTTGGCGGGACACTGTTTCGCGGTGAAGAGCGGTTTGAGGGTGGTCGGATCGGTGAAGATTCTGCTCAAAAGCTTGCTCAGCAATTGCGCGATGCTGATCTTCCCATGGCGAGGCTCAAAACGGGCACTCCACCGCGGCTCGATGGCCGTACGATTGATTGGGCCTCGCTAGAAGAACAACCGTCCGATGATGAAGAGTGGACCATGTCTGCTCTCACACAATCGCGATCCAACCCGCAGGTGTTTTGTGCGATAACTCGAACAACCGAGGCCGCTCACGACGCTATTCGCGCCAATTTGCACCGTTCTCCTATGTTTACGGGCGCGATCGACGCCATGGGGCCGCGGTATTGCCCCTCGATCGAGGACAAAATTCACCGTTTTGGAGATCGCGACGGGCATCAGGTGTTTTTGGAGCCGGAAGGGCTCGATACGCATTTTGTCTACCCCAATGGAATAAGCACATCTCTGCCGACCGATGTGCAGCTCGATATGCTGCGCGCGATGCCTGGGTTAGAGCAAGTTACAATGGAAGTACCCGGCTATGCGGTCGAATATGACCATATTGATCCGCGTGCGCTGACATCTTCGCTCGAATTGCGGGCAATTCCAGGGCTTTATTGTGCGGGCCAGATAAATGGTACGACCGGTTATGAGGAGGCGGCGGCGCAAGGCTTGGTCGCTGGACTGCATGCTGCGGCGCGCATTGTCGAACGTGATCCACCAAAGCTTGATCGCGCAAACTCCTATATCGCTGTGATGGTGGATGACCTCACACTGCAAGGTGTGAGCGAACCCTATCGTATGTTGACCGCGCGCGCGGAGTATCGGCTGCGGCTTCGGGCCAATAATGCGTCAAGCAGGCTAACACCTTTGGGTTTGGAGGCTGGTTGCATTGGTGAAGAGCGACGGAACTGGTTCGAGGCGCGCGACCAGGCGCGCGAAACTATCACTTCAAACTTAGAGCAAACTGTCTCTGCCAAAACTCTGGCGGACAAAGGCTTTTCGGTGAAGCGCGATGCTGGTGACAAGCCAATCACCGAGTGGTTGAGGCATGATGGTGTGGATCTGCACTCCTTGGCTGAATGGCTGGATCCTGCTGTTGCTGCAAATCCCGAACTGGCCGCTGAGATGGCTGAAGATGCGGCCTATGCGCCCTATTTGGCACGCCAAGAGGCGGAGTTGCGTGACTTACGCGCATCAGAGGAATTGGCCTTGGGGGACGGCTTTCCCTTTGCTGATGTCCCAGGACTGTCGAATGAGATGGTAGAGCGCCTTTCCCAGGCCCAACCGAGCAATTTGGCCGCGGCTGGCCGCATTGCGGGGATCACGCCGGCGGCATTGTCGGCACTTTTGGTTCATGCAAAGCGCAGGCAGCAAGCCGCATGACAATTTGTGACGAATCGTCTGCGCGGCAATTTGTGCAAGGTTTCGCCGACGAAGACGCGCTCAAACGTCTCGATTTATTGGCTCAATTGCTGATCGAAGAAAATTCCCGGCAAAATTTGATCTCTAAACCATCTCAGGATCAGATGTGGCAACGGCACATTGCCGACAGCGTGCAATTGCTCAAATTTGTTCCACGTGAAACATGCATGGCGGGCGAAGGTGTTTGGCTTGATTTGGGCACAGGCGCAGGCTTCCCGGGCCTTGTGGTGGCCGCCATATTTCCGCAAATGCTTGTAATTCTTGTGGAATCACGCAAGCGCCGCGTTGAATGGCTGAATGTAGCCAAGCAAGAAATGGGACTGTCGAAATGTGAGATCGACGGCAGACGACTTGAGGTCGTTGAGCCATTTCCAGCCCGTTTCATCTCTGCCCGAGCATTTGCACCACTGCCAAAACTACTCCGGTTATCCGCACCATTTTCCACAGCAGAGACCACCTTCCTGTTGCCCAAAGGGCGATCTGCGGCGCAAGAATTGCAGGACTTGCCGCGAAAGTGTCGCAAATTGTTCCACGTGGAACAATCATTGACCGATCCGGAGGCGGGTATCATTGTCAGCAATTGAGTGCTGAGAATTTGAAACTAAAGCGGAGCAATGCCCATGATCACCATCGCGATTGCCAATCAGAAGGGTGGGGTGGGCAAAACCACGACCGCGATCAATATCGCCACGGCAATGGCCGCGACAGGGTGGCGGACGTTGCTCATAGACCTTGATCCCCAGGGTAATGCCTCGACCGGCATGGGAGTGGGAGCAGAGGCCCGTAGTCTTTCGAGCTACGATCTGCTGGTGGACGAAATACCACTGGCAGACACAATCGTTGGCAGCAGCATACCCGGCCTCGATGTCGTTCCGGCGACGGTGGACCTTAGCGGAGCGGAGGTTGAGCTGGTTTCGGTAGAGGAACGCACGGCGCGGTTGTCCAATGCACTGCAAAACCACCATGATCACGACATTTGCTTTATCGATTGCCCCCCGTCACTCGGATTGTTGACCCTAAATGCGCTTTCCGCGGCTGATACGCTGTTGGTGCCGCTGCAGTGCGAATTCTTTGCGTTGGAGGGACTTAGCCAACTTTTGCAGACGGTTGAGCGGGTTCAACAACGGCTCAACCCCAATCTTGGCATCATTGGTGTGACACTCACGATGTTTGATCGCCGCAATCGGCTTACCGATCAAGTTGCGGACGATGTTCGCGATTGTTTGGGCAATTTGGTGTTCGAAACTGTTATTCCGCGCAATGTACGTCTTTCCGAGGCGCCCAGCCATGGATTGCCTGCCTTGGTTTACGACCATTCTTGCGCCGGGAGCAGGGCATACATCGGCTTGGCCCGCGAATTGATTGGGCGATTGCCCCCACAACAGAAAGTTGCAGCATGAGCGATCCTAGCGACCCGATCCAATTCACTGGTCCGGCCCGAACTTCGGCTGATAAAAAGAAGAAGCTTGGTAAGGGTTTAGGGGCCCTACTTGGTGAAACACGGCGCGAAGAACCGCTGGTTCAGGCTGCTCAACGTGCCAACCAGCCAAATGCAGCGACCAGCGAGACTGCCCGAACTGGTGAAGCAGCTGGCAATGCTGAAAATGGACTGGCTTCGCTTGCAATAGCGTCCATATCACCACTGCCAGGACAGCCACGCAAGCGCTTCGATGATTCAGCCTTGGCCGAGTTGGCAGCCTCGATCGCTGCTCGTGGGGTAATTCAACCCATTATCGTGCGGCCAAAGGGCGAGGGGCGCTATCAATTGGTCGCTGGTGAGCGGCGTTGGCGAGCGGCGCAAAAGGCGCAATTGCATGAAATTCCAGCACTTGTTCGTGATCTGGATGACCGCGAAGTCATGGCGCTGGCTCTCATCGAGAATATTCAACGCGAGGACCTAAACCCAGTAGAGGAAGCCCGCGCCTATCATCGTTTGAGCCAAGACGAAGGTATGACTCAAGCTGATATCGCGCGGATGGTCGAGAAGTCGCGCAGCCATGTCGCCAATTTGCAGCGATTGCTCAACTTGCCGTCCGATGTGCTTGATTTAGTTGAAGAAGAGGAGCTTAGCATGGGCCATGCGCGGGCTCTGATTGGCCATGCAGATGCTTCAAATCTAGCCAAACTTGCCATGCGCGAGAATTTGTCGGTCCGCGAGGTGGAAACGCTCGCCAAGCCCGGTGCATTGCGGTTCGACAAAGACACTTCTGAGCGTAGCCCCAAAATACCACGCGATCCAGCCAAGGATGCGGATATTGCTGCCGTTCAGGCGCATTTGGAGGAATTTCTGGGCCTAACGGTGCGAATAAAGACCGATGCCGATCCACGATCTGGCGCGGTCACAATCCGTTATCGCACGCTCGATCAGCTCGATCTGGTTTGCCAAAGACTGACGGGCGGGGATATTTAGAACGCGATATTTAGGGAGAAGTTGCGCCGCGCAACTGCATTGACGCAAAAATCGCGCCGCGCAACTTTTCATGACACTCAAATTATTGAAATTGCGTGTTTTCTTGTCTCAGACTCTAGCAGCGATCAGCTCTGCCAAAGCTTCAAGACCCGCAGCGTCCTCGCGCGTAAACCGCCCCGGTATTGGGCTGTCGAGATCGATAACCGCAATAACACCACCATTGCGGGTAATCGGAACCACCAATTCGGACCGACTGTCTGCATCGCAAGCAATATGGCCGGGAAATGCGTGCACATCATCAACCAATTGCGTCTTACCGGTAGAAGCGGCAGCGCCGCACACACCCTGATCCAAAGGTATGCGGATGCAGGCTGGACGGCCCACAAACGGCCCAAGAACCAATTCATCGCCAATCATGCGGTAAAACCCAGCCCAATTCAGATCGGGAAGAAATTCCGCCATCAAGGCAGCAAGATTAGCCATATTGGCGATTCCATCGCTCTCACCTTTGGTCAGCGCAACGGCTGCGTCGCCCAGTTGGCGATAGCGTTCAGGGGTCGCGAGGTTCGGATCGGGTCGAAAATCAAACATATGCCCGCTGATCTAGTAGCCTTTGTGATAACGGCAAGCCCATTGCAGCGCGCGCGCCGCTGGATTATCGCAGGCACATGAGCAAAACTCGCAAATTCTTCATCGGTCTGGCGGCCTTTCTTCTCATCGCAGCGATTGCAGTGTTCTTCCTGACCAAGGGCGACACTGCCGGCCTTTCGGTTACCGAAGTGGCTGGGCTTGATCCGGTTTTGGAAGATCCCAACCCCGAGAGCATTCCAACGGTCAACATCGCCAAGCCGGTAGGTTGGGCCGAGGGCGAATTGCCACAAGCAGCAGACGGGCTGGTGGTCAGCCGCTTTGCCGATGGGTTGGAGCATCCGCGCGTGCTCTATGCGCTGCCCAATGGCGATATTCTGGCTACATTGACGAGAAGCCCCAAGGCCGAAGGTGACGGCGGAGGAATCGAAGCCTTTATAGCGGGTATTTTGTTCGAGCGAGCTGGGTCCGCCGGGGATTCCCCAAATCAAATCGTTTTGATGCGCGACGAGGATGGTGATGGAGTTGCCGAAACTCGGCTCACTATTCTGGAAGAGGGGTTGGATTCGCCCTCTGGCATGTCGTGGCGCGACGGAACACTCTATGTTGCGAACCACAATGCGCTGCTGTCGTTCCCTTATGAGCTTGGCTCGGATGCGGTAAGCGGCGATGCGACCAAATTGATGGATCTGCCCCCCGGGGGCGGTCATTGGATGCGCAATATCGAATTGAACCCAGAGGGCGACAAGATTTACGTCGCGGTGGGCTCTGTTTCCAACATTGGCGAGAAAGGCATGGAGGTCGAGGAAGGCCGCGCCATGATCTGGGAGTACAATCTGGAAACCAATCGCCAGCGCCCCTTTGCGGTGGGTCTGCGCAATCCCAATGGGCTCGATTGGAGCCCGTGGACTGGCGAGCTTTGGACGACAGTGAATGAACGCGACATGCTTGGGTCCGATCTGGTGCCAGATTATCTGACCAATGTGCCTATCGGTGCGCAATATGGTTGGCCGTGGGTTTATTGGCGGGACAATTTTGACCGCCGCGTGGAAGCTCCCGTACCAGCCTATCTCATTGATTATGCGCGCAAACCTGAATATGCTCTTGGTCCACATGTGGCAGCATTGGGGCTGGTCTTTTCGGCCGAAGGAAACCGTATGGGCGAGGAATTTGCCAATGGTGCCTTTATCGCCAATCACGGCTCTTGGAACCGCAAGCCAGCATCGGGATATGATGTGGTCTATGTGCCATTTGACGACCTTGGCAATCCGCAGGGCACACCGGTTCCGGTTCTGACCGGTTTCCTCAATGATGATGGCACCACTAAGGGCCGTCCGACATGGGTCGAATGGGCGGCCGACGGCGCTCTGTTGATGTCGGATGATACCGCAGGGATTATCTGGCGAGTGATTGCGCCTGATGCTGAACCCGCACCGGCGATTGCGGTCAAAGCAACAGAGCCACTGCGCGAACGTAAAGATTTGAGCGGAGATGCACGGGCATCCTTTGGCGAGGATGATTATGCGCGGACGCAACCCGCTTCAAACTAGGCTGCCTTCGAATTAAGCCTGCGCCACCTTAGGTTTTGAGTGGCTTTCCGGCTCTGCCGGCGAGCTCAACGACATATTGCCATGCGGATCTGCCCGACCGTGTGCCGCGCTGCATACCCCATTCAAGCGCGTCCTCATTGGTGAATGTCAGCTTGAGAGGCTCGGCATAGGCACGAACAATCTCGAGATAATCTTCCTTGCTGCAGGGGTGGAAACCAATCGCGAGACCAAACCGATCCGCCAGTGCCAATTTGTCATCGACTGAATCGCGGGTGTTGAGCGCCCCTTCGCCGCCCGACGTGTCTTGCTCCGCCAATTGGCGCGCAAGGATCGCCCGCCTGTTCGAAGTCACCGCCAGTCTTGCATTGGCCGGGCGCGCTTCGATCCCGCCCTCCAACCAACTGCGCAAACGGCGTGGCCCAACGGTATCGTCTTCGGAAAAGCCAAGATCATCGATGAAGATCAGAAAATGTCGCTTGATTTGCGCCAATTCAGCAAACAGGTGCGGCAGTGTGTCGAGCGCATCCGCAGTGACTTGAACCAGGCCAAGCGCCATTGGAGCCTCACTTTGGACCGCTTTGACGCTCGCCCGGACCAGCGCAGACTTGCCCATACCTCGTGAGCCCCACAACAGCATGTCGTGCGATGCATTGCCCCACGCTAAACGGGCGGTGTTTTCAAGCACTTGATTCTTCTGTCGGTCGATCCCGCGCAGCAGATTGATGTCTGGCGCTGTCAGTTCGTCCAGATCGCGCACCGCATTACCATCCCAGACATAACCGGGCTTGGTTTTCCAATCGACCGTCGCTCTCGTTGGTGGAGAAATGCGCTCGAGGGCGTCGGCTATGCGTTGCAGATAGGCTTCAGTATCACTCACAAACGCCTTTTACCCCGCCAACACTTCTGCGGGAAGAGTGTAAAGCAATTCAGCCCCAGCGATTGCCGCAGCTTTCTGTCCGCTCGCCTCTGGCACAATGCGATCGAGGAAGAAGCGGGCCGTTACCGACTTGGTCTTGGCAAGGGCTGGGGCTGCGCCAGCCTCCACCGCTTGCGCCTGTTTGAGCAATTGCCAACCCGCAACAGCGACAGCGAACATGGTGCAGAAGGGAACGCTTCCGGCCAGCCTGTCGTCTAGGCTGGCTTCGTCTCGCATCCATTGGGCGATTGCGCCGGATTCTTGCGCCAATGCCCGCAGCGCAGGCTCATCCTCAGCGTCATTTTCGATATCGGCCAACAGGCTTAGCAAAGGCTCACCCCCGTCGAGACCGAGCTTGCGAGTGACCAGATCGGCCGCTTGGATGCCATTGGTGCCTTCATAAATCGGGGCAATGCGAGCATCGCGCCAATGCTGGGCAGCGCCAGTTTCCTCGACAAAGCCCATGCCGCCGTGGATCTGGATCCCAATGCCGGAGACTTCGACACCGACATCGGTGCCCCATGCCTTCAGCAGGGGAACGAGCACTTCGGCGCGCATTCCAGCGGCTTCGTCGCCCAGAACACCTCGATCAACTTGTCCAGCACAATAATAGAGCAACGCTCGAACGCCTTCTGTGAGGGATTTCATACGCAAGACCATGCGGCGCACATCGGGATGCTCGATAATGGCGACGGGCGATTTGTCGGGCGAGCCGGAACGGGCGGATTGAACCCGCTCAACGGCATAGGCGATCGCATGCTGGGTGGCGCGCTCGGCAATTTGCGCGCCCTGGTTGCCGACATTGATCCGGGCGTTGTTCATCATGGTGAACATGGCCATCAGACCGCGATTTTCGGCGCCGACCAATTCGCCAATACATTCACCATTGTCGCCATAGCTCATCACGCAAGTTGGCGAGGCGTTGATCCCGAGCTTGTGCTCTAGGCTGACGCAGCGCAAATCGTTCTTTGGTCCGAGAGAGCCATCTGCATTGACGTGATATTTGGGAACGAGGAAGAGTGAGATTCCGCGGCTGCCTGCGGGGGCATCGGGCAGTCGGGCCAGAACCAGATGAATGATATTTTCTGCCAGATCGTGCTCACCCCAAGTGATGTAGATCTTCTGACCCTTGATGAAGAATTTGCCAGCGTGCTCACCGTCCTCAATTGGTGTTGCCGTGGCGCGCAAGGCCCCAAGATCGCTTCCGGCCTGCGGCTCTGTCAGATTCATCGTGCCGGACCAATTGCCGCTCACCAATTGGGGCAGATATTGCGCTTTCTGCGCGTCGCTGCCGTGATGTTCCAGTGCTTCGATCGCCCCAACCGACAGCATCGGCAACAGGGTGAATGCCATATTGGCTGCGCCGAGATTTTCGAGCACATTGCATGACAGGGTGAAGGGGAGGCCTTGCCCACCAGCGTCTTCTGGGCTGGAAATTGCGTTCCAACCTTGTTCAACATAGGCATCATAGGCAGCTTTGAATCCGTCTGGCAGGCGCACAACGCCGTTCTCCAGCTGCGCACCTTCCAGATCGCCAACGCGGTTGAGGGGAGCAAATTCTCCGGCGGCAAATTCGCCCACTCCACCAACGATTGCTTCGACCAAATCGGGCTCTGCAGCGGCGAATTTCTCGCTTTGGGCCAGTTCTTCGATCCCGGCGTTGATGCGGATGGCCAGCAGCTGATCCTGGGTTGGCGGAGTGTATGGAGTCACGTGATTTGATTCCCTTTTAAGACCAAAAATTCTTGGCTTTGCTGGCCCCCACCTATAGCGGGCAAGCATGACCGGCAAGAACGCTACGGAAACGGTATTGGCCACTGCGCAAGGAATCGCCAAAGCGGCTGCGATTCTTGAACGGGGCGGGCTCGTCGCGGTTCCCACAGAGACCGTGTATGGTCTGGCTGCGCGGGCGGATAGCGCGGCGGCAGTGGCGAAGATCTATGCGGCGAAGGGTCGGCCGGACTTCAACCCGCTGATTGTGCATGTTCGCGATGTGGAACAGGCCGCGCACTATGGCGAGGTCAGCAATGCGGCGCGCAGACTGGCCGATAAATACTGGCCGGGTCCGCTGACAATGGTGCTGCCAAAAAGGGCAGATGCGGCTTTGGCGCCGGCCGTCAGCGCTGGATTGCCAACTATTGCGATGCGCGCCCCAGCCCATGAAGTGATGCAGCATTTGTTGCGAGCGGTCGATTTCCCGCTCGCTGCGCCGTCTGCCAACCGCAGCGGCTTTATTAGTCCGACCAGCCCAGCGCATGTCTTGGCATCATTGGATGGGCGAATTGATTGTGTTTTGGATGGTGGCGTATGTGACCAGGGCGTTGAATCGACAATTGTCGCGGTGCGCAGCGATGGCCGCGTTGACGAATTGCGACCCGGCCCAATTGCAGTTGATGCGCAGGTGATGTCGGGAGGCGCTGTTGAGGCTCCCGGACAATTGGCCAGCCATTATTCTCCGGGCAAGCCAATACGACTTAACGCGGCAGAGGTTGCGCCAGACGAATTCTTCATCGGCTTTGGCGAGATTGCGGGCGATTGCTCGCTCTCGGCCTCGGGCTCTTTAGTGGAGGCAGCGGCACGGCTATACGATTGCCTGCATCAAGCTGCGGCAGATGAGGCACCACGGATCGCAGTCGCCCCTATTCCCAATGAAGAGATAGGCCGCGCGATCAACGACAGATTGCGCCGCGCCGCGGCATAGGCCTCAATTTTCGGTTGGCCTCAATTTTCGGTTGGATCGCCCAGCGCCGGGTTGTTTCTCAGCAAAATCTGGATTTCAGAATAAGCTTCGCGAGCACGGAAGCAGGCGCGGTCATCGCCATCACGGCAATCCTCCATATACTTGTCATATTCTCGCTCAAGCTTGCCCAGCTCTTCTTCTTGCTTGCGCAAGGCGCGCCCGCGCTTCTCGTCCGCTTCGGATTGACTGGTGGTAGCAAGATCAACGCCCTTACTCACCACCTTGACGGGCGCTGTTACGACATCAACCGCAGTTCGGGCGATACAGCCTGACAACACAACGCTGCTGGCAAGAAGTGGAAATAGGAAAAGGCCGCGCATAAAATCTCCTGACCATGCGCGGCCTACCCGTTTATTAGTGACGCTGACATGAATTTCAGCGAGAAATTTTTGCTCGCGCGAAGATTACCGTTCTTCTGACGGGTCAGAGGCGGCCTTTGTCGTGCCCCCGTCACATGTCAGCGAGCCCGAACCCAAAGAGTCGACTTCGCAACTTGCGCTGCCTGTCACTCTAACCGAACCAGACCCCACAATGCTCGCGACGACTTTGCCATCCGATGCAAAGCTAGCATCGCCAGAACCAGCGATGGTCACATCTGCCTCGTCGACCGCCAGGCCAGACATGTTGCCAGATCCAGAGCCGACGACGTTAAGTCCAAGCTTCGTGGTTTTGCCAGATGCCGATAAAGAGCCCGCACCAGCAATCGTTGCTTCGATCTCGGAAGCATCAACATCGTTCACCTTGAGCGATCCCGAGCCTGCGATGGTCAGGTCAGCTTCATCCGCCACTACATTGGCTTCAACCGAACCCGATCCGGCGATGGTGATCGAATCAGCGGCGGGCATGGTCACAGTGACGATGGCCGACCCGCTATCGCGCCACTTCCCGTTTTCTCGCATGATGCCCAGCGTTCCGTCTTCATTGGTGAAGCGAAGCAGTTCGATGGCCTCTTCATCACCAGCGACATCGATGGACAGTGTTTCACCTTCGTTCAGAACGACATTGTCCGGTCCAGCCAGAACCAGATTGGTCGGCGCATCGCCTGACATATCCAGCTCAGCCAAGGGAACCCCGTCGCTATCGTTGATCTTGATATCGATATTGCTGTCGCAACCCGACAGGCCTGCGCCCAAGGCGATGACCGCAAGCGGCGCGATATTCTTGAAAAGTGTTTTGAGCATTGCCCTACCTCCATAAGCTCGACTGTTTCAGTCGTGTGTTGCCGATGTAATACGGCAAGGGGCATTGATCAAGCGCCGAACGAAAAAGGGCCACCCAATGGGCGGCCCTTCGTCGATTCGGCGAAGCTGTTGGTCGATCAGCTTTCCTCGTCATCGCTCTCGTAATATTGCGGCGCATGTTCGCGCAGCACGTCGAGGATCTTTTCGAGCGCGGTTGGCTCGTCGGTTTCTTCCATCGCAGCAAGTTCGCGCGCGAGACGGCTGGACGCTGCCTCGAAGATCTGACGCTCCGAGTAACTTTGCTCCGGCTGGTCATCGGGACGGAACAGATCGCGGGTCACTTCGGCGATCAGAACGATCTCACCTGAATTGATCTTCGCTTCATATTCCTGAGCCCGGCGCGACCACATGGTGCGCTTGACCTTGGGTTTGCCTTTGAGCGTTTCGATCGCCTCTTTCAGCGTTTTGTCAGAAGACAGCTTGCGCATGCCGATCGCCTCAACCTTATTGGTTGGTACACGCAGCGTCATACGCTCTTTCTCGAAGCGCAAAACGTAAAGCTCCAGCTGCATACCGGCAATCTCTTCATTTTGAAGTTCGATCACGCGGCCAACGCCGTGCTTTGGGTAAACGACATAATCGCCAACAACGAAGGCAGGTGCCTTGCTAGCCATGGATATTCCTTTCTCTGGGTGCGGGCCAGTGGTGCACAGTGTTTAAGGTTCAAATTGCTCTTGGCGCCCGTTCTCACAGGCACCCAAATTATCGCCAAAATTGCTGTTGCTGGTCCGTACCTTTCACAATTACGCGTCCGACGCCGGGACCAAGCCGGCTCGGTTGGTTGATTATATACCATAATCGCAAGAAAATTGCGAGTCGCGTGGATTGCGCGCGAAAAATCACGCTTCGCTGCTTCGGAAACGACGTTATTGCGGTGCTGTCGCGAACTTGGATGTACAGCCAAAGCCGGAGCGGATTAGACGCTCCAGACTAGCCCCCAAGACTAGTCCCCTTCGCCGGGAGCCTCGGTGAAGAACTTCTCGAACTTGCCTTCTACGCCCTTGAAGTCGTCGGCATCGGCAGGCGGCTCTTTCTGGCTGGTGATGTTGGGCCATTCTGCCGAATATTTGGTGTTCAGCTCGAGCAGTTTTTCCAAACCATCTTCTGTGTCGGGCAAAATCGCTTCGGCTGGACATTCAGGTTCGCAAACACCGCAGTCGATGCATTCGCTTGGGTTGATCACCAACATCGTCTCGCCTTCGTAAAAGCAGTCCACGGGACAAACTTCTACGCAATCGGTGTATTTGCATTTGATACAGGCGTCTGTGACGACATAGGTCATAGAATTCAGTTTCCTCGCGATTCACGTGTCTTTCGTGCTGCTAATGCCGATTCACCATCGCGGTCAAGCTCATGATAATGAGAGCGGGCTTTTCCCGGCGGCCCTCGGCGCTCGGGCAGCGAGCATATTTCGACGATGCGAACATCGCTGCCAACTGGGAAAGTGAGAATGTCGCCAGGGCCTACCGCTTCGCTGTGGCGCGTAATCCGACCACTGTTGAGGCGCATATGTCCAGCATCAATCATCGCACAGGCTTTGCTGCGGGTGCGGGCAAAGCGCAAATAGACCAGCAATCGGTCTATTCTCATGCGGTCAATCCCATAGCTGCTTCTGCAAGCATGCTTCGATCGATGTTGGGGCCAGAATTGCCATCAGCCCAACAGATCCGCGAGCGCATCGAAGGCCCCGCTGGCCTTTGCCGGGCCATGATCTGGCTTTTTCGGACGTTGCGATGGCCTATCGCGCCCAGAACTGCGCCCGGAACTATTCCCCGCGCCTTTGTTCGTCTGCTGCGCTGCGCTGCGGTCATGCTTACCTTTGCGGCGTCGCCGATCATTGTTGCGATTATCGTTTCTTCCGGCATTTCTATTGGGCCGCCAATTCCAAACATCGGGGGCAGGTGGTCCAAAGGCGCCCTCAGGCAAGGCCTTGGCGCGCTGCAGCTTGAACCCAGCGGCGCTGATCAGCCGCTTGAAACCAGCTTCTTCTAGCCCGATTGATATTGCCAAGGCTGGGTCAAGGCGGAACAATTTACCCTTCGCTTTGGTTCGCGCATCGAATGCCGCGCGAAAAATCTTTTCGGCCAGATCGACCCGGATCGCTTGATTGCCGGCGGGTCGGTAACCAGCGGGCATGCCCTTCGTTTCACTCAAGACGGGGAGCATTGCATCGTTCAGCGGGCGCTTGTCGATTCCCAAAGCATGCAGCAATTGCCGCGGCGCAGGCTTGAGCAATGCTGGGGCGAAAATGTCCAATGCGCCAAAATTGACGCCAAGTCGCCGCAGGAAGGGCCTCATTTCCTTGGGCAAATGCTCCAATCCGGCTTCTTCCCGGCTGACCACGCCGTGCCCGGCAATCACTGTGTGCAACAATGCGCGTGCCTCCGATCCGGCACTCGGATCTTGAGTGGCAGCGGTTAGCTTACGCAGTGGCTCTAGCGGAGCAAGCTTTTGGGTGAGCCAGTCGGTCAGGCCCCGCTCCAGCTTCGTGCGCTCGCCTTCGGGCAGTTTCGCAATGTCGCGGCTGACAGTCAGCCGGGGCTCCGAAAAATCAGAAGTCATCGCGATGGTCGCCAATGGCTGATCGTTCCACACGATCGCGCCTGCATCCAGTTCCAGCTCTGTCAGACCTTCGTTGACCAACCATCGCGCCCGCTGCGACAATATGCCGGGAAGCGCCTTTTCACCGGCAGCGAGCAACATCTTGCGGTCGGCCACGGTCGCATCGGGTGCAACAGCAAAGCGGAAACCGTCCAATTGACCGATCAACTCACCTTCCACGGTCAGCCGCCCATCCTGTTCAAGGGTGACCGGCAGACCGGTTCCTTCTTGTCCCAGGCTCTTCATCAAAATCGTCGTCCTCCGGTTAACAAATCTCTCGGTCAGACGGCCATGCAGCGCATCTGACAATTTCGCTTCGACCGCCCTAGCACGGGCGGCCATTTCGTCGCGCGCCAGCACCCAATCGGGCCGCTGGCAGATATAGGCCCAAGACCGTATCGCGGCGATGCGGCCCTGTAGCGTGTCGATATCGCCTTGCACACGGTCGAGTTCGGCGATGCGCGCGGCAATAAAGTCTGCCCCGATATAGCCTTGGCTCAGGTCTTGCCACAAGCGGGCGACGAAACGGGCATGTGTATCGGCACCCGATTGGCGGAAATCAGGCAGCGAGCACGCCTCCCAAAACCGCCTGACTGAACCCGCACCCCTAACTGTCGTGGCCAATGGCTCCTCTGCCAATTTGCGTAATACCGCCAGATCCACAGCTTCTGGCGCGCTGCTCAATTCCGGTTCAGAGGGCGCACGCTCCAGATCGGCGATCAGTGTCGCCAGATTGTCAAAGCGCGGCTCCGCATCGCGCCAGAACAATCGCGTAACCGGGGCAAATTTGTGCTCCTCGATCGCGTAAATCTCTTCTTCGGTGAATTCGGGAGGGGCGCCCTGCCTGCTGCGGCCACCGCCCAACACTCCAAATGTTCCATCGCGCTGATGGCGCCCCGCTCGCCCGGCAATCTGCGCCATTTCTGCGGGATAGAGCCTACGCTTGCGCCGCCCGTCGAATTTCCCCAACGCTGCAAAGGCGACATGATGCAGATCGAGATTGAGACCCATTCCGATCGCATCGGTCGCGACGATGTAATCAACCTCGCCATTTTGGAACAATTCGACCTGTTTGTTGCGGGTTTCCGGCGACAGCGCCCCCATTACGACCGCCGCACCCCCTCTGAACCGTCGGAGCATTTCGGCCATGGCGTAAACTTGCTCGGATGAGAAAGCGACGACCGCACTGCGCGGCGGCAGACGCGACAATTTGCAACTTCCAGCGTGTGACAGCGTCGAAAAGCGCGGACGCTCGACCATTTCGGCCCCAGGGACGAGCGCTCGCACCATCGGCTCAAGCGTGGCCGAGCCCAGCAGCATGGTTTCCTCGCGGCCACGAGCGTTCAATAGGCGGTCCGTAAAGATATGGCCGCGTTCAGGGTCAGCCGCCAATTGCGCTTCATCCAAAGCAACGAAGGCGTGGGCTCCGTTTGCCCCGTGGCCCCTCCGGTCCATCGCCTCGACCGTACAGCAAAAATAGCGAGCGTCGGGCGGTTCAATGCGTTCTTCGCCGGTGATCAGAGCGACCGCTTTGTCACCCTTGATCGCGCGCACCCTGTCATAGACTTCACGTGCCAACAGCCGCAGCGGGAAACCGATCATTCCCGATGAGTGGCCGCACATTCGCTCAATCGCCAAATGCGTCTTGCCGGTGTTGGTGGGGCCAAGGACCGCCTTGATCGTGCTATCACTCACAAATCCAACTGTGACAGCGGCTTCTTGGACGGGCAATGCCCGCAAATGCGATTATCGGCACCATTTTTTGGCATTTGATCGCTTTTTGTATGCGATTGGCCGCAGATTAACGCGGTCTTTACTTTGAAGACTGCAGGAAATCCGCCATTGAAGCGCCAAATGCGTGTCGCGCAATGGAGCGACAGCTCATGGAGGAATTGATTGGAACAGGCACACCCCGTGCTCGGCAAGGATGGAGCGGCGCATGCTCAGGTGGCTGCTGCTGATGGTACATCAGCGCCCAATGAGCCTGCCAATCAGTCTGCCAATCAGTCCGTCAGTGAGGGGAAAATTGTCCTCCAGCGTGCAGAGGGTGCTTGGGACAAATATCTGCAATGGCGGGACAATATTTCTCAGCGTTTGGATCGGATGGATCTGACCCCCAGCCTGGCTGAGAATATCGGCAGCGGGCGATGGTTCCGCGGCCTCGGCACTATGTTGGTTCTCGGTGCGATTGCGCTGGCTTTTTGGCCAAACTTTTCCGCTTTGGAAGCCAAACCAATTGTTTTGGCCGATCAATCGGTGCGCGATGAATATCGCAGCCATATGATTATGCCGTTGGCCTTGGGCGGTGATAGCGGAAAACAGATGAGCGCCGGCGCTCAAGTTATCGCCTTGGAATCCGCCCCTGAACGACCTCAGCTTGAACTGGTTGCAACCTTGGCCAAGGGTGATGGCTTTTCATCCATGCTGCGCCGCGCAGGTGTGGGCAGCGGAGATGCCGAGCGGGTAACGCAATTGGTGTCTGGCGCCGTCAAGTTGGAAGAGGTCGAATCTGGCACTCGGGTCGACATCGTTTTGGGCCGCCGTACCGATGTCGGTACTCCGCGACCGCTCGATGCGCTGAAAATTCGCGCAAGATTTGATCTGGAGCTTGAGGTGGAGCGCGGCGATTCCGGCAATCTGTCGCTGCGTCGGAACCCGATCAGGGTTGATGAAACGCCGCTACGTATTCGCGGGACCGTGGGGCAAAGCCTCTATCGTTCCGCTCGTGCAGCCGGTGCTCCGGCCAGCGCTGTGCAAGCCTATATCAAAGCGATCGACAATCAGATCGATATGAACCGCCAGATCGCCTCCAGCGATGAATTCGACATGATCATTTCCTATCGCCGTGCGGCAACGGGCGAACGCCAAGCAGGCAAGCTGCTCTATGCAGGCATTGATCGTGGTGGTGAACCGCGCACGCAATTGATGCGCTGGGGCAATCAAGACAGGTTCTATGAAGCATCAGGCGTGGGTGAGCGGCGCAATGGTCTGGTTGCGCCTGTGCCGGGCAGAATTTCGTCACGCTTTGGCATGCGCCGCCACCCCATTCTGGGCTATCGCCGGATGCATTCGGGCATGGATTTCCGCGCTCGCCATGGCACCCCGATTGTGGCGGTGACCGATGGCCGCGTGACCAGTGCAGGGCGTGCCGGCGGCTGCGGCAATGCGGTTAAGCTGAGCCATGGCAACAATCTCTCGACCCGTTATTGCCACATGAGCCGCATGGCGGTGCGACGCGGCCAGAATGTTCGGCGCGGTCAGGTGATCGGCTATGTTGGTTCGACCGGCCTCTCCACCGGCCCGCATTTGCATTATGAAATGTATCGCGGTTCGCGCGCGATCAATCCGGCCTCGGTCAGCTTTGTGACGCGCGCCCAATTGCAGGGCCGCGATCTGATGGAATTCCGCGCCGCACTGAACCGGATTAAAGCGGTTGAGCCGGGCAAGGCGTTGGAAGATCTCTCTCCGACCCGCGCAGAAACCGACGAACCAACCCGTGAAATTGAGAAGTTGGACGGCGCGCGCAAAATCAGCTGATTGCGCCGCGCGGCAAATTGCGGCAACAAACTGCGGCAATGCCCACTAGCTATCCCAACACTCGCCTGCGTCGCACCCGCTCCACCGGCTGGAGCCGCAATCTGCACCGCGAAACCACGCTGACACCGGCAGACCTGATCTGGCCGCTGTTTGTGACCGAAGGTGAGGGGGTTGAAGAACCCATTGCTTCTCTGCCGGGTGTTTCGCGTTGGTCGGTTGACGGAATTGTCGCCCGCGCCAAGGAAGCGGTTCAATTGGGCATCCCGGTGGTGGCGCTGTTTCCCAACACCCAGGAAGACCGGCGCAGCGATGATGGCGCGGAGGCCCACAATCCCGACAATCTGATGTGCCGCGCCATCCGCGCGATCAAACAGGAATGCGGCGATGGTATTGGCGTGCTGACCGATGTCGCACTCGACCCTTACACCAGCCACGGCCAAGACGGATTGCTCAACGATGCGGGCTATGTCGTGAATGACGAAACGGTTGCGGTTTTGGTCGATCAAGCGCTCAATCAAGCAGAGGCCGGAGCGGACATTATTGCTCCGTCAGATATGATGGATGGGCGGGTTCACGCCATTCGCATGGCACTGGAAATGGGCGGTCATCACAATGTCCAGATCATGAGCTATGCCGCCAAATACGCCAGCGCTTTTTATGGTCCATTCCGCGATGCCGTGGGTTCGGGCGGATTGCTCAAGGGTGACAAGAAAAGCTATCAGATGGACCCCGCCAATGCGGAGGAAGCGTTGCGCGAGGTTGAGTTTGATCTGAACGAAGGCGCAGACAGCGTTATGGTCAAACCTGGCCTTGCTTATCTCGATATTGCTCGTGCAGTGAAACAACGCTTCGAAGTGCCGGTCTTTGCCTATCAAGTGAGCGGCGAATACGCGATGATCGAGGCTGCCGCTGCTGCGGGCGCTGGTGACCGCGACGCGTTGGTTCTGGAAACGCTGATAGCGTTCAAGCGTGCAGGATGTTCGGGCGTGCTAACCTATCATGCGGCTCATGCTGCCCGCCTTCTCAATGGCTGACATCGTTCTGGCAACCAAGCGGCTTGATTTGCGCAAGATTGGCGAGGATCAAGTCGATCTGCATTGGAAGACCTTGAATTCAGAGGCGGTGATGGAGCGCTTGGGCGGGCCGCGCACGCGAGAGGAGCTGGCTCAAAAGCATGCCAAAGCGCGAGCCAGTTTCGCAGCCGATGGATTTGGCTTCATGTTTGTCTATGAGCGAAGCACTGGCGAGATGGTCGCACATTGCGGGATGAAGCGCGTAGATAGCCCCTTCGCGCGCAATCAGGGCGATCACGAAATTGGCTGGCTGGTGCGCGAGGACCGTTGGCGGCGCGGCTATGCCGAAGAGGCGGTTCGGGCCATTATTGACTGGGCCTTTAGCCCGTCCATCGATGCACCGCACGTCGTCGCGCTAACCTCCAATGCCAATTTGGGGAGTTGGAAACTGATGGAAAAGCTGGGAATGCAGCGTCGCACCGATCTCGATTTTTCTGACCCAAATTACCCGCCAGAAGACAACCCCACCATCCAATACTCGCTCACGCGCGAGCAATGGGAGCAAAATTAATGAGCACCATCACCGCGCACCCGGGTGCCAACATAATCCCGATCCATGGCAAGGCGCCCAAGATCCACCCCACCGCCTTTATCGCGCCGGGGTGCACGATCATAGGCGATGTGGAGATCGGCGCCGGCAGCTCTATCTGGTACAATTGCGTGTTGCGGGCCGATGTCTTCACCATCCGGATTGGCGAGCGGACAAATGTACAGGACGGCAGCGTTCTGCATTGCGACCCACCCCGTCCTGGCGATGCCGATGGCAGCCCCCTGATTATCGGCGATGACGTTCTGATTGGTCACATGGCTATGGTTCACGGCTGCACGATCCATGATCGCGGCTTTGTTGGACTGGGCGCGATTGCGATGAACAAATCTGTCATCGGCAGCGATGCAATGTTGGCCGCCGGAGCCATGTTGACCGAAGGCAAGGTGATGGAGGAGCGGATGCTGTGGGCGGGCCGTCCGGCCAAGCCGCTAAAGCCGCTGACCGATGCAGCGATTGCAGGCATGCGGATGGGCGTTGCCCATTATGCCGAAAATGCCAAGCACCATGCGGCGGCCGTGTCAGACGCGCTTGGATAGGCGTGGCGTGAGAGACCTACAGCCCTAGCGGGGCACCCCCCTATTCGGTATCCTTAGCCGCTTGGTCTGTGCGATATTTGTCGAACCAAGCAATCACCGCAGACGTCTTCGCCGCCAATTGGCTGGGCGACATGGTCAAATCGCCATGACTGCCGCCGGGCGTAACCAGCAATGCCGATTCAACCCCGGCCAGTTTCAGCGCGCCATAGAATTGCTCGGCCTCGCTGCGCGGTGTCCGATAATCCTCTGCCGCGACCAGCACGAGAGTGGGCGTCTTGATATTTGCAACCGCAGCCAAAGGTGACCGCGCCCAATATCCCGCCGGATCTTCCCAGGGCATCGATTTCATCCAGTACCGTGCGAAGAAAGGATAGGCATCGGCCATCAATGCCATCGTGGTCCAGTTGATCACCGGCTTGTTCGAAGCCGCCGCGGCAAACCGGTCAGTCTTGCCCACCATCCATGCGGTCAGAATGCCTCCGCCGGAACCGCCGGTAATGAACAGATTGTCGGGATCGGCGTATCCTTGCGCGACCGCAGCATCGACCGCAGCCATTAACTCGGCATCATTGGGGACCGGATAGGTTCCATCGATGCGGCTGAGAAAATCTGCACCATAACCGGTTGAACCGGTCGGGTTGGTGAACAGGACCGCATAGCCCGCCTCGGCATAGAGCTGGTAATCGCTGGAGAAGTGCGGGCCATAGGCAGCGTGAGGGCCGCCGTGCATTTCGAGCACCATTGGTACGCGCGTTCCTGCGACATAGTCGGGGGGCAGGAGTATCCAGCTGGGAATTGTGGTTCCATCCGGCATCGTCACTGGCACTTCGCGGGTTTGCCCCAATGTCTTGCTGGACAGTTTAAGTTCGTTCAGCGCGGTAAGTTGGCGTGCGTTGCCACGGCTCAGCACCGAGACATCGGCGGGCCTGACCGGACTGCCCGATGTGAAGGCGAGCGTGCCGCGATCCGACACGGACCATTTGCCGCCAACATAGGGCCGGGTGTAGCCGGGGCTGGCGATCCGCGCGTCCAGCGGACTAATATCGCCGGACAGAGATATCTTTGCGACCCGATAAAGCCCCTCATCCTGATAGCTGGCAAACAATCCTGCATTGGTCCATTCCAAGCCATCAAATGACCGGTCAAAACCGGCGGCAATCCGTTGTTTGTTTGAACCATCGCTGTTCATCAAATAGAGCTCGGCCTGATGAGAATCTTTGCCCTCATCATCATTGCCCAGATAGGCAATTCGGCGGCCATCGGGGCTGACTTGTGGGCTGAAGTCTGGCCCGTCTCTGTCGGTTAGCTCGGTGATCGCGCCGGAACCAACATCAATCGCATAAATCTCGCTATCGATGCCGGACAATTCCCAATTTTCATCGAGATTGCCGTTGAAGAGTATGGATTGACCATCTGGGGTCCATTCTAGCGATCCGGAGTGATTGCGCTCACCAAAGGTCAATTGGCGCGGCGCTCCGCCAGCGGCGGAAACCAAAAATATCTGTCTGAATCCGGGCTTGAGGTATCCCGCCCCGTCAAAGCGGTAAGTCACCTTGTCGGTAATGGTCGGAGGCGCCTTCCATTCTGCTCCTTCCGGCTTGGTCGGCGCTTCGCCCAAAGAGAGCCCCGCGGTAGCCACACGCGCAGAATAGGCAATGCGCGATCCGTCGGGCGACCAACTGATGCCGCCAGGTGCCTCAGGCAGGGCGGTAATATTCGCGCTCGCGCCGCTATCCATCCAGCGTATGTGGAGTTCTGGCCCGCCTCCGCTTTGTGTGGAGACATAGGCCAAGTATTCGCCATCAGGGGACCAGCGCGGTGAACCATGAGATCCCTCGCCAGTAACCAGCGGTGTTTGCTCGCCGCTAGCGACATCGATCAGCCAGATTGAACTGACCGCACGGTCGAGCATGATGTCATTGGTACGCCGAACATAGGCAATGGCGCTGCCGTCGGGGCTGATCTGAGGGTCAGCCGCCACGCTCAAGCCGAACAAATCATCGCCGGTAAAATGGGGGTTGGGCGCGTTGTTCGATGCCTTATCCGCGCGGTCATCGGCCTGCGCCGAAGTGGCGGTAAGCGATAGGCTGGCAATTGCAAATGCGACCGCTGAAATGGCGGGAGAAATGGCGGAGTGTTTCATGGTCGGCCCCTTTTTCGAACTTAGGAAGCCGACCAATCACAATGTCACAGAAAATTCCAGCAAAAGCCGCCGAACAGACGGCTGTCTGCTATCAGGGGGCAACATTCGGGAGCAAAATCAGCCTTCGCTATCGCTTCCGCTGCCACCGGATCCGCTATCGCTGCTTGATGATTCGGGAGTCTCTGGAGGCTTATCGGCAGCTTTGGGATCGGGCTTCTTAGCTGCAGACTTTGGCGCCGCCTTCTTCGCCCCTGATTTGGGCGCAGCCTTCTTGCGGGTTAGCGGCTTTCGCTTTGCCTTTGGCGGGGCAGGTGTCAGTTCAAAGCTGGGCTTGCCATCCTTGATCGTTACATGGACTTCGCCGCCATCGACCAATTTGCCGAACAGCAATTCTTCTGCCAGCGGCTGCTTGATTTTGTCTTGCAGCAGGCGGCCCATCGGACGGGCACCATAAAGCTTGTCATAACCCTTTGCTGCCAGCCAATCGCGAGCATCACTGTCGAATTGGATGTGGACGTTTTGTTCAGCCAATTGCAGTTCGAGCTGCAGGATGAATTTGTCGACCACGCGGGCAACGGTTGGCTTGCCCAGATAGGCGAATGGCACAATCGCATCGAGGCGGTTGCGGAATTCGGGCGAGAACATCTTCTTCACCGCTTCTTCGCCGGCGTCTTCCTTCGACACATCGCCAAAGCCGATGCCTTGGCTGGCCATGTCTGAGGCGCCCGCATTGGTTGTCATGATCAACACAACATTGCGGAAATCGACGGTTTTGCCGTGGTGGTCGGTCAAACGGCCATTATCCATGACTTGCAACAAGATGTTGAACAGGTCGGGATGCGCCTTCTCGATTTCGTCGAGCAGAAGCACGCAATGTGGGTTCTGATCAACCGCATCGGTTAAAAGACCACCCTGATCGTAACCAACATAGCCCGGAGGCGCGCCGATCAAGCGGCTGATCGAGTGGCGCTCCATATATTCAGACATGTCAAAGCGCTTCAGCTCAATCCCCATGATGGAGGACAGCTGGCGAGCAACTTCTGTTTTACCCACGCCGGTCGGGCCAGAGAACAAGAAGCTGCCAATCGGTTTGTCTGGATCGCGCAAACCGGCGCGCGACAATTTCATTGCGGTCGAAAGGCGGTGGATCGCATCATCCTGACCAAACACGACATGCTTAAGATCGCGATCGAGGTTTTCGAGCGCTTTTTTGTCATCCTTGCTGACCGATTTTGGCGGGATACGCGCCATCGTCGCGACAACCATTTCAATCTCGCGCGCGGTAATCTTTTTCTTGCGACGGCTGGGCGGCACTAGCATTTGCATCGCGCCTACCTCGTCGATCACGTCGATCGCCTTGTCGGGCAATTTGCGATCATTGATGTAACGCGCCGACAGCTCAACCGCGGTTTTCAACGCATCTGGTGTGTATTTCACCTTGTGGTGATCTTCGAAGGCGCTGCGCAGCCCCTTCAAGATTTTCACCGTATCTTCGATCGTCGGCTCGTTCACATCGATCTTTTGGAACCGGCGCAGCAAAGCGCGGTCCTTCTCGAAGTGATTGCGGAATTCTTTGTAAGTGGTCGATCCAATGCAGCGGATTGTCCCACCAGACAGGGCTGGCTTGAGAAGATTGGACGCATCCATTGCCCCGCCACTGGTTGCACCAGCACCGATAACAGTGTGGATCTCGTCAATGAACAGGACCGCTTCGGGCTTTTGCTCCAATTCCGAAACAACTTGCTTGAGGCGTTCCTCAAAATCGCCGCGATAGCGCGTACCAGCCAGCAATGCGCCCATATCTAGCGAATAAATCACCGCATCTTCAAGAACTTCGGGAACATCGCCTTCGACGATCTTGCGCGCAAGACCTTCGGCGATGGCGGTTTTACCAACGCCTGGATCGCCCACATAAAGCGGGTTGTTCTTTGATCGACGACACAGGATTTGCACCGTCCGATCGACCTCTGGCCCGCGGCCGATCAAGGGGTCGATTTTTCCGGCATCCGCCTTGGCATTGAGGTTGACCGTAAATTGGTCGAGCGCGGTTTCTTTCTTTGCGCCCTCGGACGGTTTTTCACCATCGGGTTGCGGTGTGGCGCTCTCAGCGCCTTCACCTGTCTTGGGTTCGAGCTGGCGACCGCCCTTGCCAATGCCGTGGCTGATATAGCTAACCGCATCGAGCCGGCTCATATCCTGTTGTTGCAGGAAGTATACCGCATAGGAATCGCGTTCAGAGAACAGCGCGACCAGCACATTTGCGCCAGTAACGGTGTCTTTGCCCGATGTTTGCACATGCAAGATGGCGCGCTGGATAACCCGCTGGAAACCAGCGGTTGGTTGCGGGTCAGCGTCATCATCGGTCTTGAGCGACTGATATTCCTGATCCAGATACTGCTTAACAACCTCGGTCAGCTCGGCCAGATCGACCCCGCAGGCCGCCATAACTTGGGCGCCATCCTCGTCATCGACCAACGCCAGCAGCAAATGCTCCAACGTGGCATATTCGTGACGGCGCTCTGACGCATGGGCAAGCGCATTATGGAGCGTACGTTCGAGGTTCTGGGCAAAACTTGGCATGTGTCTGATCTCTGGTTTCGTTCTGCGAAAGTTAGTTCTCTCTAGCTTACGAGCGCAAATGCTCGCTTACCTGAGAGTATGAAATAGTATGGTTAACCATTGATTGACGGTTATCCCGCCGGAAAAGTTCAATGGAGCCGTGAAGAGCCCGGTTCATGCGCCGGGTTTCTTGAAAAAAGCGTCAGCAGCGCTGCGATGGGCCGCAGCTTTTGAGCGATGCGCGTCGACCCGCTCTATCTCCGCTTTGAGAAGGGCGATCCTTTCGCCCAACTCATCCTGCGAATAAGGGCCAAGATCTTCCCCTGCGAGTTTGCTCGCTGCGTCGCCTTTGGGGCGGGGAAGATCTGCTTCGTCCATTCGCTTCTAATGTTCCAATTGATAACATCGCAAGCAGCATGGCTTGCTGTCAATCCAAGGTGGGGTTAGTTCAGCGTTCTGGCAAGGTCTGTTGCATCCTGTATCCGCAGAGCCACAGTTTATCCGGGGGGAAATTGTTCAATGGCCGAGAATCTACCCAATACAATGCGGGCGATCCATTTTTCTGAACCAGGCGGCCCGCAAGTCTTGGGACTCGAGCAAATCGATGTGCCTGAGGTATCTGCAGATGATGTTCTAATCGAGGTCGCATTTGCCGGGGTCAATCGCCCCGACTGTATCCAGCGCGATGGCAATTATCCGGTTCCTCCCGGCGCTTCGCCAATATTAGGGCTCGAGGTGTCGGGCCGCATTGTTGGAATGGGCGCCAATGTGCCGCCCGAAATGTTGGGGCAGGCGGTTTGCGCGCTGACACCGGGCGGTGGCTATGCAGAATATTGCGCAGCGCCTTGGACACATTGTCTGCCTGTAAGCAAGAATATGCCGCTTAATGAAGCGGCGGCTTTGCCAGAAACGCTGTTCACTGTGTGGCACAATGTGTTTCAGCGCGGCATGGCCCGCGATGGAGAACGCCTGTTGGTCCATGGCGGGACCAGCGGGATCGGCACGATGGCGATCATGCTGGCCAAGGCTTTCGATATGGAAGTGATTGTTACCTGCGGCGATGAGGCAAAATGTGCTGCTGCACTAAAGCTCGGTGCTGATCTGGCGATCAATTATCGGACACAGGATTTTGTCGAGGCGGTGAAGGATCACACTGGCGGTGCGGGGGTCAATATCGTGTTGGATATGGTCTCGGGCGATTATGTGCCGCGAAACCTCAAATGTTTGGCCGAGGATGGCCGCCATGTGACCATCGCTATGTTGGGCGGGGCCAAGGCGGATTTGTTCATGCCCTTGGTGATGATGCGGCGGCTCACTTTGACCGGATCAACCCTTCGCCCGCGCACCGATGCGTTCAAGTCGGCTCTGGCTGATGAGATTTCTGACAATGTCTGGCCTTTGTTTGCCGAAGGAACGTTGCGTCCGGTCATGGACCAGACCTTTGATCTGACCGAAGCGGTTCAGGCGCACGAACGTATGGAAGCAGGCGAGCATATCGGCAAAATCGTGTTGAAGGTCAGCGCCACTTAAGCCCCTATTTCTGGATCGCTATCTTCGCCGCAATTGGCATTGCAGTTGCGGGGCGATCATCTCGCTTGCCGATTGCTGCTCTTTGCCCTATCTACCCTCTCGCAATGGCCGCTCCGCAAGGGGCGGCCCTTTATATTTTACGGAGATTTTCCCATGGCCGAAGGGTCAACCCAGCCCACCCCGCTGATGCCGCACGCTACCGCCACTTGGCTGGTCGACAACACCGGTCTTAGCTTTGAGCAAATCGCAGAATTTTGCGGCCTTCACATCCTCGAAGTTCAAGCGATGGCCGATGACCTTGCGGGCAGCAAATATACCGGCCGCGACCCTGTGCATGCGGGTGAATTGAACCAGCAAGAGATCGAAAACGGCCAAGCCGATTCGACCTATTCGCTGGTCATGCAAAAGGCTCCGGTCGAAGTAACCCGAACCAAGGGTCCGCGTTACACTCCGGTGTCCAAGCGTCAGGATAAGCCTGATGGAATTGCCTGGGTTTTGCGCAACCACCCCGAAATTTCCGATGCCCAGATTTCCAAGCTGATCGGCACCACGCGCAACACAATTGGTGCGATTCGCGATCGCAGCCACTGGAACATCCAGAACATCCAGCCCAAGGATCCGGTGACATTGGGCTTGTGCTCTCAGCGTGAGCTAGACGCGGTTGTGGCCAAGGCCGCGAAACGCGCTGGTGTTGTCGAAGGTGAAGCCGAAGAGGTGGTAATCGCCGATGGTCGCAGCGATCGCGAGAAGCTGATCGAAGAACTGCACGCCGAACGGGCCGCCAATGCCAAAGCTGCTGCACAAGCCGCGCAAGAAGCAGAAGCGGCCGCATGGCTTGAGGCAAAACGCGATTCAGAAGAAGCGAGCGAAGCTGCTCCGGTTGATCCGGAATCTCCCTTCGCTGCTGAGGCACCTGCGCCTGAGCCAGAAGCAACGCCAGAAGTTGAGGCCGAGCCCGCGCCAGAAGCAACGCCAGAAGCTGAGGCTGCACCTGCTGAGCGCAGCGAAGAAGAAGACGGTACCAAAGCCGAATAGCGCTTTGATACTGTCAGGGCCTGGTCCAACGCATAGGTTAGGGCTTAGCTAAAGCCTGAATTGCGCCACTTTTGCAGCAATTTGCTTGTCTGTGCCGGGTTGATCGGCCATGCCTGCTGACATGAATGTCAGTAAAGCCGCCTATCACCACCCCACTCCGTGGGACACTCAGTTTCAGCCGATTGTGCTGCCAGATATGTTGGCCAGCGCCACGAAACGCGATCCAAATGCGCCGTTTCTGCACTTTCTCGGGCGAACATTCAGTTACGAAGCCATTCTGACCGAGGCTCAGTGCTTTGCGGCTGGCCTGCAAGCGATGGGAATTGCAAAAGGCGACCGTGTCGGGCTGTTTCTGCCCAATGTGCCGATTTATGCCAGCGCCTATTATGGAGCGATGATGGCGGGCGCTGTGGTCGTGAATTTCTCGCCGCTTTATACGGTTGAGGAGCTGGCGTGGCAGGTCGAGGATTCTGGCACGCGTTTGTTGGTCACGGTTGATGTGCCCGAACTTTATGACACCGCTCAGCGGGTGCTCGAAACATCCAGTCTTGAAACACTAATTGTGGGCTCGCTCGCCGATCAATTGCCCATGCTGAAAAGCCTCGCCTTGCGCACGCTTGGACGAAGCAAGATCGCCAAGATTGGGTGGAGCGACACGATCCGCAAATGGGCCGAATGTGTGGCCGATACGCCTTTCACTCCCGACCCAATTGATCCGAGCAAGGATCTGGCATTGCTGCAATATACCGGCGGCACAACGGGTCGGCCCAAAGGGGCAATGTTGGGTCATGACCAACTGTCGATTAATGCGCAGCAAGTTGCCGCGATCAATCCATTTGGCAATGCGTCGGACGAAGTGTTCATGGGAGCGCTGCCGTTCTTCCATGTCTTTGCCAACACCAGCCTGCTGAACCACGCGGTCGCAACCGGAGCATCGATTGCAATGCTGCCTCGTTTTGATGCTGGCCAAGTCTTGAAAGCGATCGAGAAGCACAAAACCACCGGCTTTCCCGGTGTCCCGACCATGTTTCAGGCGCTGCTCGACCATCCCAATGTCACCAAGACAGACTTGTCCTCGCTCAAAGTGTGCATTTCCGGCGGCGCGCCCATGCCTGCGCCTGTTCACACCAAATTTGAGGAAGTCACAGGCGTCCGTGTAGTCGAAGGTTACGGCTTGACGGAAAGTTCCGGCGTGGTCTCGGTCAATCCTTACGAAGGCACCCGCAAAAAGGGTACAATCGGGCAGCTGATTGCGCAAACCGATATTATGTTGGTGGACAAGGAAGACCCGACCAAGATTGTCTCCAATGGCGAGCCGGGCGAACTGATCATTCACGGGCCGCAGATCATGAAGGGCTATTGGAACCGTCCTGAAACCGATGCCGAAGTGTTTGTCGAACATGATGGCAAGAAGTGGCTGAGAACTGGCGATGTCGCGACATTGGACGAGGATGGTTTCCTGTCCATCGTGGACCGGATCAAAGACATGATCGCGGTCGGTGGCTTCAAAGTGTTTCCAAGCCAAGTTGAAGACGTGATCTTAGAGCATGAGGCAGTGAAAGAGGCCTTGGTTATCGGCGTGCCTAATGATTACCTTGGCGAAATGCCGCGCGTTTATGTGACGTTGGAAAACGAAGACGCGGCCAGCGCTGATGATTTGGCGGAATGGCTCAACGCCCGTGTTGGCAAGCACGAACGGGCGGACAAAGTTGTCATCCGCGACGATCTGCCAAAAACTTTGGTAGGCAAGTTGGATCGCAAGGCTCTGCGCGCAGAGGTCCTCTAAGCGAGTTTTTTCCGGTACTATTGTGCGGTATTATTGGGCGATCTTGAGCTGAGGCTCGTCGTCTGACCCAGCCGCTTTCGCCGCTGGCTTACCACCAGTTTGGGCTGCGGCTTGACCAGATGCGTCAGCAGCGCGGCGATTGGGGGTCGAATGGGCAAAGCGCCCTTCAACCTGAGCGCCTTGTTCAATAGTGAGCGCATCATAATGGACATCGCCCTGAATTTTTGCACTGCGCAGGATCACCAATTCACGGACATTGATGGAGCCAGATACGGTTCCAGCCAGTCGCGCGGTTTCCGCTTCGACGCCGCCAGTAATATTGCTGGTTTCGCCCTGAACGAGTGACGAGCAGGTGATGTCGCCTTCGATTTTTCCATCTACATGCAAATCAGCGGACGCTGTGACATCTCCTTTGATCGAAACATCTGACCCGATCACGGAAAAGGTCGAATTGTTGCTATTTCGCGTGGCCATGGGGCTCTCCAGATTTGTTAAGCGCGAGTTCTGGGACTCTGCGGGCTTCTTTGAGAACATTGGGAGCGGTCTCCAGGAAGGGGCGCGGGTTGATCGCGCGGTTGTTGAGGCGCACCTCGAAATGCAAATGCGGGCCGGTCGAACGGCCGGTGCTGCCAAGCGCACCAATCACATCACCAGCTGAAACAGGTTGTCCGATTTTCGCCTTGGTCTTCGACATATGTGCATATCGGGTCATCAAGCCATTCCCATGGCTGATTTCAATGGTTTTGCCATAACCAGCCTTGCGACCGACAAAGCTGACATGGCCTTTCGCGGCGGCATAAATGTCGGCACCGGTGGGCCCTTTGAAGTCTAGCCCATTGTGCATTGCTGCGCGGCGAGTGAAGGGGTCGCGGCGATAGCCAAAGCCCGACGAAACCTTGGTAGCAAGCGGATCGGTAGGGGTAAATTGAGGAATGCCTTGCAGTCCGCGCTCCAGCGCAGCCATCCGGGCAAGGCTAAGGCCCAGCCGTTCGAAGCGGGGGTCAACATCACCATTGCTCGATGTTGCGAGGATTTCCAACGGGCCACCCATTGCACTGGTGTCGCTATAGCGGGACATCATTGCCGGGTTGAGGCCCAATTGGCGGATCGCACTTTCCGCGCGCTTTGATCGCTGGTCTGCAAACCGGGTCAGCCGTTCAACATAGGCGATCTGGCGCGCTTCGATCCGGGCCAGTTCAACGGCCTCAGGGATGGATGCCGAAACTTTATCGACGGTCTTGGACGCCTCGGTGGAGGAATCGGTGACCAGCGTATCATTCTTTACGTCAGCGGGTATCGCTTCAGTAATTTGCTCAAGGAATTCCTGCCGCTTGATCAAATCCTGGGTGACGGCATCCAGATCGTTGCGATAGGCGCCCACGCGCTCTTCCGATTTCGCGATCCGCGCTTCGCGTTCGAGCAAGGATATGCGGTCGGCCTCGGCGCTATATTGCGACCAAGCCATAACTGCCATTGAGATAGCCCACACGATCAGCAAGCTCGCAACAATGCCAGCGCCGACCATTTGTACGCGTGATGAGATTTTGATGAAGCGAACCTGGCCCTGCGATCGCATGAAAAATTCGCGATCAGGAAACCAGTTACGCAAGCGGGTCTCCCAACCGCTGGCAGTTTCATTCTTTTGCAAGGCGACCCCTTTTTGTCGTCTCTTATCCCCGAAGGCAGGGAGCTACCAGTCGGCTGCTTAGGCGTCGAATCTAAGTGTTAACACGAGGGCCGAGTCGAGCGGATCGCGGGATGAAACGTTGCAATCACCCCAAAAGTTTAGCGATTTGCGGGAATTATTTACCCAACCTGGGGTAAAATGACCTGCTTTTGACCGCGAATCTGTTGCAAATGCAGCCTGACAGCGTGACTTGGCGCTGTTAAGGCGGTGTCATGTCTACTCTCACTCAGCCTTCTTCCGAAATTCAGGCGCAAGAACCTGACGTCATGATATCAGATTTGGCCCTCAAAGGTCGCGCGGCTCAACTGGTGCTGGCCGCCATGCCGAGCGAGAAAAGGGCTGCGGCGCTTAAGCTAGCAGCCGCCTCTCTTCGCGAAGATGCTGCCTTGATCCTTGCAGCCAACCGGCAAGACATTGCCGCTGGACAAGATAGCGGTTTGAGCAGTGCCATGCTCGACCGACTAAAGCTGGATGAGGAGCGCTTGGAAGGAATCGCTTCGGCGCTGGAATCGGTCGCTCAACTGGCCGATCCGGTTGGGCGAGTGATCGATCAAAGCGAGCGACCCAATGGCCTCAAGATGAGCCGTGTTCGCGTGCCCATCGGTTTGATCGGCATCATTTACGAAAGTCGCCCCAATGTGACCGCTGATGCGGCCGCGCTCAGCATACGTGCAGGCAATGCATGTTTGCTGCGTGGGGGCAGCGAAGCGGTGCATTCCAACCATGCCATTCACGCCGCCCTAGTGCGCGGCCTTGGCGAAGGTGGGGTGCCACAGGCTGCGGTACAGTTGATGCCGACGCAGGACCGCGCTGCGGTGGGTGCAATGCTGAAAGCGGCGGGTTTGATCGACATGATTATTCCGCGCGGCGGCAAGGGTCTCGTCGCACGGGTTCAGGCCGATGCCCGCGTGCCAGTTCTGGCTCACCTCGATGGCATTTGTCACACTTATGTGCATGCCGATGCGGAAGCAGAAATGGCGAGAGAGATTGTCCTCAATGCCAAAATGCGTCGCCCCGGTATCTGCGGAGCGATGGAGACGTTGTTGATCGATAGCCGGTTCGGCGATGCGGCGGGATTGGTGTCCGCGTTGATTGATGCTGGCTGCGAAGTGCGCGGCGATGGCCGGGCCTGCGCATTGGACAGCCGGGCGATCCCAGCCAGCGATAATGATTGGGACACTGAATACCTCGAAGCGGTGGCTTCGGTCGCGATCGTCGATACGATGGACGAGGCTTTGGCCCATATTGCCAGCCATTCATCCAGCCATACCGATGCGATTGTTACCAGCGATGATGATGCGGCGGAACGCTTCTTGAACGAAGTCGACAGCGCTATCGTCATGCTCAACGCATCGTCGCAATTTGCCGATGGCGAGCAATTTGGTTTGGGTGCGGAAATCGGTATTGCAACGGGCCGCCTGCATGCGCGCGGACCCGTCGCGCTGGAAGGACTGACGACTTACAAATGGCAAGTGCGCGGCACCGGACAGGCAAGGCCGTGATGGCCCCAAAAATCGTGCCAGTATTCGCAGTGGCATTCGCAATGGCATGCGTAATGGGGCGGGCACTCTGATTCGCACCGGGCTTCTTGGCGGAAGTTTCAATCCAGCCCATGGTGGCCATCGCCGGATTACTCAGTTTGCGATGGATGCTCTGGGGCTGGACGAAGTCTGGTGGCTGGTCTCGCCCGGCAATCCGTTAAAGCCCAAGAAAGGGATGGCCCCGCTGGCCGCGCGATTGGCCTCTGCCAAGGTTCAGGCGCGCCGAGCGCCGATCATTCCGACGGCGATAGAGCAAGAGTTGGGCACCATTTACACGGTGGACACCTTGTCTCAGCTTAACCGCCGATACCCAAAGCGAGACTTTGTCTGGCTGATGGGGTCTGACAATCTGGCTCAATTTCACCTGTGGCGAAAATGGCGCACCATAGCTCGCACGATGCCGATTGCGGTTATCGCAAGGCCCGGCTATGATGGTATGGCTATGGCGAGCCCCGCCATGGCCTGGCTCAGGCGCCATCGGGTGCCGGCTGCCAGTTTTAAACAAGGGGGCAGATGGAGCGCACCGGCACTGGTGTTACTGCGTTTCGATCCTGATCCACGTTCAGCCACGGCCATTCGCCGTGCTGATCCAGATTGGGCTCTACGCTATACCGGCCACCATCCTCGTGATGGAGTGACGCGCCGCCTCATCAGCCAGCAGGAGGATTCATGACACGCAGTCATTGCGTTAGTGATCCTTGTGCGTTTTGCCCCAAATTTTGGAGATGTGGACCCGCCTATGAACCAGGCGCAAACCCCCACGACCGCTGCGGCGGCAAATATGACGGCCAATAAGTCGTCTGGTAATTCAGGCACTGATTCTGCGGGCAAAGCCGCGGCATCGGCTGAATTGCTGGCGCTTGTCTTGTCCCAGCTCGACGACGATCAAGCGCAGGACATTGTCTCTATCCCGTTGGAGGGCAAGAGCTCGATTGCCGACCATATGATCATCGCCTCTGGTCGCTCTACCCGGCAAGTTGCGTCAATGGCGCAGAAGCTGGCCGAGCGGGTCAAGAAAGAAGGCTTCGGCCCATCCCAGATTGAAGGTTTACCGACCGCCGATTGGGTGTTGATCGATGCGGGCGATGTGGTGGTGCATCTGTTCCGACCAGAGGTCCGCAGTTTCTACAATCTGGAACGCATGTGGGCCTTTGGCGATGCCCCTCCGACAGCGGGTACAGCTTAAACTCAACCATTGAGAGGGCATCATGCTTCTGCACGTTATTGCTCGCGGCAAGATTGCCCGCTCACCCGAGGCGGAGCTGGTCGCGCGCTATGACAAGCGGATCAGCTGGCCCACGAAGCTGACCGAACTACCTGAAACTGGTGGAAGAATTCCCGAAGCTGCGGCCCCTTTCAAGACCGTCTTGCTGGATGAACGCGGGCAGCAATTCTCTTCTGAGAAACTGGCCGACACAATCGAGCGGTGGCGCGACGATGGCATGCGCGAGGCGCGCTTTGTGCTGGGCGCCGCTGACGGCCATTCCGCCCAGGAGCGCGGCGATGCCGATCTATTGTTGGCCTTTGGGTCTGCGACATGGCCTCATTTGTTGGCCCGCGCGATGTTGATGGAACAATTGTACCGTGCCACGACAATCCTTGCCGGACACCCATACCATCGGGCAGGGTGAGCCAATGGCGATCCATACGAGCAAAGTGGTTTTTTCGGCCTTGGTGATTCTTGGGGTTTCGGCGTTTGCGGCCTCGACTTGGGCAGCTTCTTCGACCCGCTTGCCGACTCAGTTGTTCGCACAGATTGCCACCGGCCAGAATGCTAAGGGCCCGAATGCTAACGCGGTCGATCCAGAGGCCAGCAGACAGGCTTTGCAGCGCGCCCAGCAAGAGGCAAAAGAGGCCGAGGAGCGGGCAGAAAGATTGACCGAGCAGGCGCAGGCCGCAACCCAAGCAGCGGAGAAAACTGCGCGCGAAACGGCGGCTCTGGCGGCGCGTATCCAACAATCCGAAGCCGAGACAAATGGTGCCGAGGCGCGTTTGGCACTGATCACCGATCAACGCCGCCAACTCGATCGGCGCCTGGCGGTTCGTCAGCAGCCGCTGGTTCGGTTGACCGGGGCGCTGCAAAACATGGCCCGCCGCCCGCTATCCCTGTCCGCTCTTCAACCCGGATCGCTTAAGGACACGGTCTATGCTCGGGCGGTTTTAGAGACCACTCTTCCCCAAATTCGCAGCCGAACGGCAACGCTGCGCTCTGAATTGGAAAGAGGCCGATCGTTGGAGCGTTCCGCAGCCCTAGCGCTGGCCCAATTGCGCAGCAGCGAGACGGAATTGGAAAACCGTCGCGGGCGACTGGCCAATCTGGAACTGCGCCAGCGGACCACCTCTCGCGAAGCTTCTGGCATTGCCTATCGCGAAAATGAGCGCGCATTGTTGCTGGCCGAAGAGGCGCGAAATCTCGATACATTGATTGACCGGCTGGGCGAGGCGAATTCGCTGCGGAGCGAGCTGGCAGCGCTTGATGGACCGATAATCCGCCCCGAAAGGCCGGGAGCCTCGCAGGTGCTGACCAATGCCCGCGCCGCGCCAGTACCGCGCGCCACACAAAGCCCATCCGATTTGCAATTGCCGGTTCAAGGACGGGTTATCGCAGGGTTTGGGGCTCAAGATGTCGCTGGAAACCGCAGCAAAGGCATTTCACTCAGCGCCCGCGATGGTGCGCAAATTGTCTCGCCCGGCAGTGGCCGGGTCGCCTTTGCGGGCCCCTATCGCGGATTCGGACGAATCGTCATTATCGAACACGTCAATGGCTGGACCAGCCTTGTGACAGGGCTCGGCCAGAGCGAAGTGGTTGTTGGTGATCGTTTGGTGGGCGGCAGCCCCTTGGGCGTCGCGGCGGGCAATGACGCGATTATCACATTTGAGCTGAGGCGCGATGGAAGCCCCATTAACCCATTGGAATATATGTAATTATCTCTGTGATAGAGCGATTCTTTGACCTCAGAGACTACCCCTAGATGATGCCAGATAAGGGGCAGACAGGCTGAGATGACCCCCAAATGACCCAACCAGGGACACAGATAAAGCCGGACCCACCTCTCATCTGGCGTTCATGCGCGATGCGCGATACACTTGCCCAAATTAGGAGCGCGAGAAACCATGAAGATTGCCGCATTCATCCAGAGCGCAGCGCTGGTCACGGCAGTGGCCCTCATCCCCGCAACGACCGCAGGGATGGCTCAAGTCGATGGCCGTGCAGGCCCCGAATTTGCCAAATTGTTCGCAACATATCAGCGGATTAAGGCGAGTTACGTGGAGAAAGTTGACGACGAGACACTGATTCGTGGTGCTATCGATGGCATGCTTTCATCGCTCGACCCACATTCCGCCTATCTCGACGGATCTGATCTCCAGCGCCTCGAAACCATGATCGACGGCAATTATTCCGGCCTCGGCCTGTCAGTCGTCATGGATGATGGCGCGGTCAAGGTCGTTTCGCCTTTCCGTGGTAGCCCAGCCGATAAAATGGGTATCAAGGCGGGCGATTATATCACCCATCTTGATGGCACGCTGATCTATGGCGGCTCGTTAGATGATGCGGTTAGCCAGATGCGCGGCAAAGAAGGCACTTCGATTGGACTGACCATTTTCCGCCCTGGCCGCGACGAACCGTTTGAGGTCGATGTCACTCGCGGAGTGATTGAGTTGGAACCGGTTACTCACGAATTGATGTCAGGCAATGTTGGCGTCATCAGCGTCAACGAATTCTCGCGCGATGTTGGCCGCGATGTTTTTGATGCTTGGGAAGAGATCAAACAGGAAGCTGCGGGCCGGGTAAATGGTCTGGTGCTTGATTTGCGCTCCAATCCGGGCGGCTCGCTCGATGAAGCTGTCGCATTAAGCGATTTGTTCTTGGACAAAGGACGCATCGTTTCTCAGCGCGGGCGGGCTCGCGGCGAGACATTGCTGTATGATGCCGAAACAGTGTTCCGCGGCGATATCGCGAGCGACATTCCGGTCATCGTGTTGATCGATGCGGGATCTGCCTCGGCCTCTGAAATTGTCGCAGGTGCCCTGCAGGATCACCGACGCGCGCTGATCATGGGCGAGCGCAGCTTTGGTAAGGGCAGCGTTCAATCGCTGTTGCCACTTGGCCGCGATGCTGCGTTGAAGCTGACCACGGCTCGCTATTACACTCCGGCGGGCAATTCGGTGCAAGAAGGCGGTATCAAGCCGGACATTGCGATCCCTCAATTGAGCGATCCCGATCTGGCCAAGCGCAGCAAATACACAACCCGCGAATCCGATTTGCGCGGCCATTTGGTGAACGAGTTGGCGATTGAGGACGAGGCGTTGGAGTCGGACAAGCAAGATGATCCGCGCTTCCAACTGACCGCGGCTGAATTGGAAGAGCAAGGCATTGAAGACTTCCAACTGTATTATGCACTGGAAACCTTGCGCCGAACCACCACGAGTTCGGTGGCGTTGCGCGACTGACGGCGGTAAAGCGCGACCATGACACAGCATGTGATCGGCCGTTCGGCACAAAATGGGCGCTCGACTTCGGCCAAGAATTTGGCCGGCACCTTGGCCTTGGGCCTACCCGCAGCACTGCTGGGTGGGGCCTATATCAGCGAATATGGTTTTGGGCTGTTCCCGTGCGAGATGTGCTGGTGGCAACGTTGGCCGCATTTCGCCGCGCTGGGATTGGCTCTGATCTCTCTTATCGCTCCGCCAAAGCGGATGTGGATCGCTTTGGCCGCGCTGGCGATCATTGCGTCGGGTCTAATTGGTGGGTTTCATGCGGGCGTGGAATATGGCTGGTGGGAAGGCATTACCGGGTGCGCAACGGCAATTGATCCCAATACCGACCCGCTGGATGCGATCATGAATGCGCCACTGGTGCGCTGCGATGTGGCCCCTTGGACCTTGGTCGGCATTTCCTTGGCAGGGTGGAATTTCATCCTATCTACATTGGGTGGGTTGGCCATTCTGGTACTGCTAGCTCGCAAGAGCTAAGAGAATAGATATGGCGATGACCAAAGAAGAAATTCAACAGATGATCCGCGTGGATCAGGCCGGCGAATTCGGGGCGACCCGGATTTACGAAGGCCAGCTGGCCGTAATGGGTGATCGCGGTCCACATGCCCAAGAAATTGCCGGTATGGCCCGTCAGGAAGAAGGGCATCGCGAGCGTTTCGACGCCTTGATGGCAGAGCGAGGCGTTCGCCCGACAGCTTTGCGACCCTTTTGGTCGGTTGCTGGCTATGCCTTGGGCGCCGGGACGGCGCTGCTCGGCCCAGAAGCAGCGATGGCTTGCACCGCCGCGGTAGAGACCGAGATCGACAAGCATTATTCCGACCAGCTCGACCGCTTGGCAGAGGATGATAGCGACCCTGAACTGTCCGCCATGATCGAGGAATTTCGTGAGGACGAGCGTGAACACCTCGATGCAGCGCTGGCCGCAGGGGCAGAGAACGCCCCCGCTTACCCACTGCTATCGGGCGCGATCCGGCTCGGTTGCCGCGTGGCCATCCGAATGGCAGAGCGGATATAGCGGCGTAACGCCCTGAAGTTGTGACGCAGCAGAGTCGCAATGGAGCCGCAGCTTCATAATGCATTCACCGCAAAACGCGCTTAGTATACGAATTGGCCCGACTTGAATTGGAACAGATGATGATACGCTTGCTCACCAGTGCAACAATTGCTGCAGGTACAACTGCTTTGGCCGCTGCTATATTGGTTGCGCCAGCCTCGGCCCAGGATGGCGCGGGTGACAAGGTCAATATGGTCATCGTCTATGGCGATGATGATTGCCCCCAGCCAGATGGCGACGAGATCACGGTCTGTGCGCGCAAAGCAGAGGGCGAGCGTTATCGCATTCCATCGAATCTTCGGACCAGCAACAGCACAGAAAATACTGCGTGGACACGCCGCGTTGAAAGCTATGAGATGGTTGGGAAATTTGGCACTGAATCGTGCTCACCGGCTGGTGCAGGCGGCTTTACCGGATGCGCCCAGCAGTTCATCGACACTGCCTTTGACGAGCGCGCCGAAGGTTCTGATGTACGCTTTGGTCAGTTGATTGAGGCGGCACGGGCGGAACGTTTGTCGACCATCGATGCCGATGCCGCTGCCGAACAAGCGCGGGTCGAAGAGATTGAGCGCGAATATCTTGAACGGCTAGAGCGCGAGCGCCAAGCACCCATTCCCGGTGAGTGGGAAGAGGCTGGCCCACCGGCTTTGTTGGACAGTGCGACAGCCGATAGTGAGGGCGATAGCGGCGAAACTCCGACCGAGGTCGACGCCCCAAACTAAGCGCCATAATATTCGCGATACCAGGTCACAAATCGCTTGATGCCTTCGCGCACATTGGTTTGCGGCTGATAGCCGGTTAGCTCTTTTAGCAGCGTCGCATCGGCCCAGGTTGCCGGAACGTCACCTGTTTGCATTGGCATCATATTCTTGATCGCCTTCGTCCCGCACTCTTCTTCGATGGCCTCAACAAAATCCATCAGGCGCACTGTGTCGCTATTGCCAATATTGACGACACGATAGGGGCCGGCCGGTGACAGGCTATCCCAATCGGGAATGTCGGCAGCTTGTTTGGGCCTCTCTGGAGGGTGGTCGATCAGCAGGCGAATGGCTCGGACCAAATCCTCGACATAGGTAAAGTCGCGCTGCATCTCGCCATTGTTGTAAATGTCGATCGGGGTGCCTTCGAGAATTCCCTTGGTGAATTTGAACAGCGCCATGTCGGGTCGACCCCATTGGCCATAAACGGTGAAGAAGCGGAACATCGTGGTCGGCATGTCCCATAGATGGGCGTAGGAATGCGCCATTGATTCATTGGCTTTCTTGGTGGCCGCATAGAAAGTTAGCGGAGTGTCGACCTTTTGGTCTTCGCCAAAGGGCATATCGGTGTTGGCGCCATAGACCGAGCTGGTCGATGCCATCAGCAGATGATCAACACCCAACTCGCGAGCGCATTCCATCACGTTAAACGTGCCCACCAGATTGGCGTTTAGATAGGCGCGCGGATTTTCGAGGCTGAACCGTACGCCCGCCTGTGCGGCCAAATGAACGATGACATCAGGCTGCTCGGTTTGGCAGATGCTTTGCAACAGGTCGAAATCTTCCAACATGCCGATATGCGGAGTGAAACCGGGATGCTCGTCGAGCATTTGATGCCGCCGCCGTTTTAGCTCTACGTCATAATAATCGGTCAGGCCGTCATAGCCGACCACGGTGAAGCCTTCTGCCAACAGCAGTTTGGCAAGGTGAAAACCGATGAACCCGGCCGAGCCGGTGACGAGCACCTTGGTCATTGCTTCACACCTTTAGGGCTATTGGATGGAGCAGGCTATTTGGCCCCCATACCACCGATGATGACCCTAACTGTTTTCAGCCCGATGAGAATATCGAGCCAAAGCGACAGGTTCTTTACGTAAAAGAAATCAAACCGCAGTTTTTGCTGGATCGAATCCAGATCCGCCACATGTCCTTGATTGACCTGCGCCCAACCGGTGATTCCAGGGCGCACAATGTGGCGATAGGCGTAGAAGGGAATCTCTCCAGCGTACCATTTTGACAGCTCAAGTGCCTCGGGACGCGGACCAATCCAGCTCATGTCACCGATCAGCACATTCCATGCCTGTGGCAGTTCGTCCATGCGGGTTTTGCGCAGGAAACCGCCAATCCGAGTGATCCGCTGATCGCCGTCCTGCGTGATCGCATCGTCGCGCCTCGCATCGGTCGTATCCGCAACATCCCGGTCACGCATGGTGCGGAATTTGACCATGCGAAATTCCTCCCCTCGATAGCCTATGCGCTCTTGAAAGAAGAACACATTGCCCTTTGAATCCAGCTTGATAATTGCAGCAATCAATATTCCGCCAATCAGGAGAAATGGGCTGAAGACGACGACCATTGCCACATCGAACACTCGCTTGGCCGTTCTGTATGCGGTGTTAGGGATTAGCGATCCGAGATCATTTTCGCGCAAATGGTTGATGCGGACCTCGCCGGTCAGCGCTTCTTCAATCAGGCGGTAATGATAAACCGGAATGCCCTTCAAAGCAGCGGCAGCCAAAAGCCTCTCCCATTCCGGGCTGTGGTCATGGTGCAGATCGGCCACAATGGAGCCGGTGATCTGACCTTCCTTTATCATGCTATTCAGGGCCTCGGCCTCGCTAACCTCCTGAAAGCCAGCGTTCTTCAGAACACTGCCGATATCGCCGATCGGGATGATGACATGCCTCAGTTTTGGATTGGCATGCCTGACTCTGGTGGTCACCACATAACTGACGAATAGGGTCGCAGCCGCACAAGCCAGATAAAGCGAATAAGACAGGCTCTCGCGCAACAGCGCGTTTGACGCGAAAATGACGCCTAGGATAAGCAGGTTCACCGGAAAGACATAAGAAAGCAGGCGGGCCCTGGCATAGGTCCGGAGCCGATTTAACGTGTACCAAACGACCAGATTTGCCACCCCGATGTGTGCAAGCGTGATGAGCGAGATATTTGCGTCTATCGGAATGCCGCGAACCAGCGACCAAACGACCGCAGGCGCCAAAACGCCGCCCAAAACATAGGCCAAGATCTGCCTGCTAGGGCGCATCACTTGCGCGCGTTTTGCTGTCGCAAGCGCCATAGGAGGGCGGTTCATTTTTGGGTCTCCAGTCCCATTCGTGATTATTTGTCCAACTCGCTCGTTAGTGGTTCTTTTGGGCCACCACAACATCCAGAGCACATGCCAGAGTGTAAAATTTTCTCAATTGGCGGGGGCGAATGCAGGATGTACGACAATTAAAGCATCGCGCCTGGCTCCAATTGCGCGAGCAATCAACCGATATAAAACTTCGGTCGTTAGAATGGTTTTCACCGTCGCCGAAACGAGTTGAAAGAGGCCGCCGCCAAGCTTGCTGGAAGCTATAGCTCATCGGCTGCTGTCAAAAACACGATGCTGGGCACTTAGCTAACTTGAAGAATTTTCTCAGATCGGCTTGGCGATTCATGCCTATTAAAATGGGAGCCGATGTGGAGTATGGCGATATTGCTTCTGACAGGTATGATTCACTGAAGGCCTTGATCCCGATTAAGATCTTGGTTCACAACTAGCCAACGGCCGGCCCGGAAAATTCCGATTCCCAAGCCGATTGCTACCATGTCCGCGAGCCAGTCGGTTGGGCTTGCGTCTCGCCCAACAGCCGGAATAGCTTGGATGCACTCTATGGCAGCGCCAAGCGCGCCTAGCCCAAGCAGTAGTGACCGCGCCCTGACGAGTGGAAATGCGAGCTTCGCAAGAGCGGTCAAAACCAAAAAGGCGATTATATGAAGCAGTGCATCAGGGGGATCGCCAAGAATGTCAGTAATGGGCAGGGTTGCCATTGCAAGTGCGAAGACCGCAGCCGTAACGAAGGCCAAGCGCCAAAACTGTGTTATAAAACTTGAGCGCATTAGGCTAACCCGTCAACCTTAAATCATCGCGTTGGATCGAAACTCGTGTCGCCTTGCCCATTACGTCCAGCAGCACCCAAACCCGCTGTTCTGGTGCCTCCTTATCAACCTTTCCTGCAAATCCGACAAAGGGTCCTTGCTCGATCCTTACATCATCACCAGTGGCAAGAGATGCCTGCCCCTCGATGCAGCCCTCGTGGTCGCAGGCGACTTGAAGCTCGAATATTATTTGAGGCGGCACAGTGGCCGGTTGTTCTCCAAAGCGCACCAGCTGCGCAACCCCTTGTGTCGAAATAATAGCACGCCAAGGCGCTGACGATGTCCGAGAGGACACGAAGAGATAGCTCGGGAAATAAAGCCTTTTCTTGGAAGTAAAGCGCCCTCCCAGCCTTGCTGTGTAGCGCTCGTACGGAAGAAAACATTCAAAGCTTTGCTGCTCTAGATTGCGCTGAGCGATCTGAGCGCAGTTCGGCTTTACCTGCGCTAGGTACCACTGCCCGTTTTCCCTCGACCTAGTCATGTATGTGGCTCCCAATAAATCTAGGTCCGCTGCCTCAGCCGCAACATTCATTTTGGCAAGCCCGTTCCCGTTTTTGGCCGATAGACTGCCTTCGGCACGCTACAGCATGAGCAGGGGATAGCTTGAGCAATGTTGAAAACAGAAAAACCTCTTGCAGACGCAACAATCATTGCTATCGCTCAAATCTGAACGATGCAAACGCAACGTCAACTTTTTAGCATGTTAGAATACGGGGATGGCATCTACTAGGCTCCGTGCGGTAGCCTGCCCGCTTTACAAAGTCCATGACTGGCCGCCAAAACACCCTCAAGGAAGATACCCGCTTTCGGGTGCTTCGCCTGCTAGAGGCTAACCCCAATTTGTCGCAGCGCGAACTGGCTGGCGCGGTGGGGATTAGTACGGGCAGCGCCCACTATTTGCTAAGCGCATTGATCGAGAGGGGATTGGTCGAGCTTGGCAATTTTAGAGCCGCTGATGATAAGCGCCGCTACGCCTATATCCTCACGCCAAAAGGTCTGGCCGAGAAGACTTCGATTACGGGCCGTTTTCTGGCCCGAAAGCTGGAGGAGTACGAGGCTTTGAAGTGCGAGATCGAAGAGCTTGAGGCAGAATTTGGTAGCGGGCTCGTCTCGGGCGCGAAGGATGCCTCACGGATCATCGGAAGGGAAATATGATGGCCGGCGTCGAACCCTCGAGAGTTTGCGTTGTCGGGGATTTGGGCGATCGGAACCTACAGCAACAATGTATGAGAATGCTTTAGGATGAGAGTCCTTGTTACCAGCGGCTCGGTTTGATTGTGAGGCAAAAGCCGCTTAGCGAACTGCATGTTTGCCTGTACACATTCTCGCAGATCCCTAAACGGCCGGTCAGCGAAATGTGTGGTATCGAGAGATTAGAGGTGCCTGTTTCCGGGAAATTACTATGAAAAATGTGCTCATCCTGCACGGGATAAATTATTACAATGCCGGCGATCACGGAATTGTGCTCGCGATGCTGAAGGCGTTGCGGAAGAAGTTTTCGGGCGTTTCGATTACGGTCGCATCGCCGTTCCGCCGTAACAATCAGCTCGAACACAGATACGTCAAAAGGGTCCGCTCGAACAACGAGATAGCCTATCCAGACGAAGTGTCTGATCTGTATCAGCTGCCGGTTGGCAAGAAGGCGAAGCTGGTCACGCTCGGTTATGGTCTGAAGGCCCTCGGCTTCTGCCTGTGCCTCACGCTTATGCCGCACTTTCTGCGCAAGCGCTTTGCCAGCGCTACAGAGTTTGGGTCTGCGGTGCTTGTTGCCGATGTCGTCCTCAGCAAGGGCGGCGGTTTCCTGCTCGATCGGGGCACGACCTATTCGGTGCCGATCCACCTGATAACCATCTGGATCGCGGTCATGCTGCACAAGAAGACGGTCATCTATGCGCAGACCATCGGCCCGTTTGAAAGCAGCTTTGGCCGCATAGTCGCAGGCTTTGTGCTGCGCCGCGTGTCGCTTGTGCTCGTTAGGGACCAGTATTCTTATAATTATTCGATCGCAGAACTGCGGATCGATGCTGCTAAGGTCAAGCTGACGGCGGATGCTGCATTTGCCTTGGCGAGCGATCACGAGGCCGCGACCGTGCCCGCCCAATGCAGCGAAGCTCGCCGCCCTGAGGGTATGCTACGCGCCTGTATCACGCTCGTGTCACCGCGTTTCGCCGGCCTGCCCGAGGCCAGCGCCGAAGATCAGTATTGCCGCGCGATCGCCCGAGTGGCCGAGGACATCGCGCGCAAGGGTTTCGATGTAGTGTTCATCCCACATCTTGAATCCGGCAAGTTCAGCGACCGTATCCTGGCTGAGCGGATCCTGGGAATGTGTCCGGCAGACATGGCCGAGACCATCCGAATTCTGGAGCCCACTAGCCCCGTCGATATCATCAACCTAATGACGCAATGTGATATCGCCATCTGTTCGCGCATGCATTCGATGATCTTCTCGATCGATGCGCGGCTTCCTTTCATTGCCATTTCGTACCTGCCTAAATCGGACTCCATGCTGGTGGAGGCGGGGCTAGACGATTGGCGTGTTTCGCTACCACAGATGGCCACGGGCGATGCGGATACGGCGGTAGCAGAAGTCAACGACAAGCTCGCCGCTATCATGGACGACATGCCGCATAGTAGAGCGAAGGTTGTCGCTGCGCAACGATTGCTGGTGCGACGCGCCGAAAACAATCTCACCCACCTCGCCGAGCTAATCGGCGGTGATTTCTAACTCCCCAGGTCGATCACCGGCTTGTTGACCCACACTCGCACCGGACGAAAAGAGACAATGACCCCTTTTCTTGAACAAATCGGCGACGAAGTCAGGACTTGGTCCGATACCTCGGTCGCCCGGCAAAACCTGCAATACCTGCTTCCCGAATTCGGCAAGGACAATCGCGAATACTGGATCGGCATGCACATGTTGGCCAAGATATTCGAGGAGTGTGGGGTGCAGTTCACCACCATCAAGTCAATTCGCGCGTATCCCTATGTCGACAGCAATATCGACATCATCGTGTCGCAAAAGGACTGGCGCAGGCTAAGCGCCGCGGTCACCCGTCAGACCTGGCGCAAGCCCAATCTCAAAGAGTTTTTGGAGCAAACGCTGGTCGAGCCCTTCAAACTCAAATACAAGTCCATCGACAGTGACCTGCCGGCCGCGCATTTTTATGGCGGGGTACGCTGGCGCTATGCCACGCCGTTCAAGCTCGACCGGATGGATCCTGCCTGGATTTGGCGCACCTTACCTGAGCAATATGCCGATCCGGAAAATCCGCAGGCCAAGTCAAAAATCCTGGTCCCGACAGAGGAATTCGACATGGTCATCCAGGCCGCCCATGTGACGACGGAAAACTATCGCCTCACCATCGGTGAATTGGTGCACATCTCGGAAACGCTGAAGAAACCGGGCTTCGATCATGCCCGTATGGAAATGATCGCCAAGGCCCTGGGTCTTTCTTATTGTCTGAAGGCGATTTGCGACCTTGCCACGAGCCAGTTCGCCGATGGTGGGACGCCAGCGCTCGATTGCAAGCCCATGCGGATTCCGTTTGGCGTTATTGCCAAGTCTCACCTGCAATATGGCGTTGCGACCGGCGTCACGGGTTTCCTGCGCGCCATGGCATCGCTGTCATGGTATCCGGTGATGCGGCTGGGTCGCAAGATCCTCGGCCGCTGACGCCGTTGCTGCACTAGATTCAAAGGGATCCGGCTCGCTAGGTCATGTTTCCGCTCTTCACGCTTCTCTCGCTGCTGGCGATCTTCACCATCCTGCATAAGATGCAGGCGGAGTTTGGAGGCAGCACCCTGCTCATCACGTATATTAGCGTAGTGCTGAAATTGGTGGTCGGCCTGGCAAACAATACTTTTGGCCCGCTTCCGGGGGCCGATGTCGATGCAGTCAATTTTGAGGCCACCGGTCTGCAGTTGGCCGCCGCGTGGGAATGGACGGGGATCAAATTCCTCCCATTCACGGCGCGCTACGCCTATTCCAACTTCCTTGGACTGCTGTTCTATGTCGACGGCTACAACGTGTTGCTGGTCCCCCTCGTCAACACCGCATTCACGACGTTCGCCGCCTACAATATTCTGCTTGCAGCCAAGATACTGGGGTTTGACAGGCGGAAGATATTCCTGATCGCCGTGGTCTTGGCGATCAATCCGATCATCCTGCTGTACTCGGCCGTGCCCATGCGCGAGGCGCCCATCTACGCGGTGATCGCGCTGTTCTTCCGTGTCCTGATGTCCCAACCGCGCCGCCCTAGCGTCATTACCAATCCGACGCTGCTCATTTCGATCGCTGTTGCGATCTACCTGCATATTGGGCTGGCTGCCCTTGCGCTCATCTTGCTGGCCTGGGCCGCCGATGTGACGATCTCGATCAAAGCGATAGCCCGCCCGCTCAACGCATTGGTCTTTGTGTTCTTGGCGGTCGTTCTCGCCTTCCTCCTGAATACCGACTTCATCCAGTCGATTCCGCGTGTCGCGCGATTGTTGGACAGTGCCACGGGATCGATCAGCTTCGAATCCCTGGCCAGTGCACAAGAGGCGAAGTCCCGCGGCGAAGGCGCTTACGTCTATCCTGAAAACATCATCGGCATTCCTGTGATCGACCAAGCTTTCGCCGCCTTCTACATGACAATCCGCCTGATCTTTTCGCCGTTCCTGTGGGAAATCAGCGGTGCCAGCGGCGCGACCCTGATCAAGTTGGGCGATCTGGCGCTGCAGCTGGCACTCCATTTCATGGCGATACGCTCGCTCCGCACGCGCGACGGGCATGATCCGATGGCATTTCTCTACGCCGGCTACCTGCTGCTGTGCTTGATCTTTGGTCTGAACACGGTGAATGATGGGGTGGCGCTCAGGCATCGCACCAAGTTCGTCTGGGTACTTGTGCTGGTTGCCTTCTCTCTGCGCAAACGCCAAAGGCGCCGGACAAACCATGTTGTAACGGGCGGACAATGGCCAAAATCATAGCAATTACCGGTATCGACGGTTCGGGCAAGACGACCTCCGCCCGCAATCTGCAGGCCAGTCTGTTCGAGGCGGGATACGATGCCGCCTACCAGCACCAGTTCAACAGCATTTTCGCGCGTGTCGTGAATGCGTTTCGCCGTCCGAAGGCGAGCGAAGCTCGCCACGCGGTAACCAATCCGATCCAGCAGTCCGCCACGCCCGTCGGTAAACCGGCGCGCGCCTCCTCGATGAAGAAGCTCGCGGCCCACCTCATGCTCACGCTGCTTGCCATAAGGGCAAACAAGGTGCGGTTTTCCGGGCGGGATTACTTGGTGTTCGACCGCTATTTCTACGACGATTTCGTGCGGCTGCATCAGCGCTACGGTGTTTCGGAAGGCTTCTTCCGCTTGCTCGAACCCATGGTCCCCCGGCCGGCCTTGCTGGTAAATCTCGAAGCCAATGCGCGGACCACTTACGACAGGCAGGTCGATGTGGACTCCTCGTTCGAGAAATATTCCGAAAAACTCGGCCTGCACGGCGAGATGATTGCCAAGCTAGACCAGATGGGGCTCAACACGATTTCGATCGACACCGGCAACGCCGACAAAGCACAGGTTATCGCAAGGATCGAATCCGCCTTGGGCAAGGGCAGCGCGGGATGATCATCGCCAATGCGAGGCGAGTGCTGGTCGATGCCGAGAAACTTCGCTCTCCCCAGCAATGCGAACGCATCGGCCTGACGGTTCTCGACAGGGCTTGTGAGCAGCTGGACGTACCATTCACCCACGTCCGGAAGATCGTCGAAAACAGGAACAGCGTCTGCTTGTGCGCGGATGGGGCGGGGCAACGCTACCTGCTCAAGGTCAACCGCAACCCGGAGTCGCACGAAGTTCGCGCCGCCGCCCGGCGAATGAACGCCGTCGCCGATGCCGAAACGAAAGGTGCTTTTTTGGTTCCCCGCTCACATTACATCGACAAGGAATACGATGCTGCGTTGATGAATTTCGTCGAGGGGACGCGGCTCGACATCTTGCTGCAGCGCGACCGCGACCGCGACGCGCAGCTTGACTACGTAAGGCAGGCGGCGCGCACACTCGCGATCGTCCACAGCCTCTCCCAGTCCGAACCGGACGAGGCTCTGCGACGCCCTGCCACCGATCTGGTGCGCGATGTGTCCGCCGAATTTCCCAAATTCGCCCGGCGCAATGCGGGTGCGCTGGACCGGATGGCGTCTGGTGAGAATGGGCCCGCGGTCTCGATCCACGGCGACTTTTCGCCCAAAAACCTGATCTTCGATGCGGACGGCACTATCCATCTCATCGACTTCTCCCATCCCGTCGATTCGGTTTCGCCGCTTCGCGATGTGGCGATTTTCGTCATCGGCATGGCCCGCGCCCTGATGATGGCGAAACCGGTGGGCGCAACGGCGTCTGATGCCCCAGTCGAGGAGCTGGTTCAGGGCTTCGTCGGCGAATATTGTGCCGGCACCGGCTACACTGCGCAGGAGTGCGACACCTTGCGCGAACGGCTTGTCCTGTTCGAACTGTTGCGCCTTGCCGAAACGCGAATCTGGACAGATGGCTACCGTGCCTTCAAGGAAGGGGCGGACGGATGGTTGAAGGCCGGGCTTGGCCGTGTTTTCATTGGCTTGCAGCTGCGTCGCCTGCAGTCCCGCATCAGCGCGGCCTAGCGGCATAATGAACTAAGGGGGATCCCATCTCGAAGAACATTGCCATTGTCGGGAATGCCGCATTCACGATGCAGAAATTTCGCGGGCAAATGACCACCTTCCTGGTCGATCACGGGTTTAGCGTGTACTGCTTCGCGCCAAATTACGATGCGGAAAGCCGCCGCGCTATCGAGGCACTGGGTGCGACGCCGGTGGACTTCGCGCATGAGCGATCGGGCACCAATCCGCTAACCGCGCTGGCATCGGTGTGCGACCTCGCTAAACAATTCAAGCGCCTGAACATCGACGTGGTGTTTTGCTATTTCCTGAAGCCTATCGTGATTTCCAACATCGCCGCCAAAATCGCCAGGGTGCCGACCGTTTACTCGATGATCGAAGGGCGCGGCATGCTGTTCAGCGAGAACACCCCTTTCAACCTGAAGCGCGAGGTGATCAAGCGCGCGGTGATCACCACCCTGCGCGCAGTGCTGCCTAATTCCGACCGCGCCTTCGTCCTTAACAGGGAAGATCGCGCTTTCGCGGAAGGGCTGCTGGGCAAGAAAGCGCACCGGGTGACGCAATTGAACGGCATCGGCCTCGACACTGATTACTATTCGCCACACCCCTACTACGAAAAGCCCCTGCGCTTCATCTTTTGCGGCCGCTTGCTCAAGAGCAAGGGTGTCGTCGAATTCGTCGAGGCATCGAAAAAGGTACGGGCGAAGCATCCCGAGGTAGAATGCATCGTCATCGGCGACGTGGACGAAAACGCCGATTCCGCCACGCGCGAGGAGATAGAGGGCTGGGATCGCAAGGGGTTCGTCGACTGGGTCGGCTTCCAGCCCGACACGCGCCCATTCTTCCACCGTCACGGGGTGCTGGTGCTGCCGACCTTCTATCCCGAAGGCCTGCCACGCTCCATTCAGGAATCGCTGAGCATGGCCTGCCCCGTCATTACCACCGAAGCCCCCGGTTGCGGCGAACAGATCGATGAAGGCGTGACCGGCTTCGTCGTGCAAAGCCAAGACAGCCAGGCGCTAGCCGATAAGATGGTCTATCTCGCCGAAAACACCGACCGCATCGCCGAAATGGGTGAGGCCGGGCGGCGCTATGCCGAAAAGGCGTTCGAGAGCAATGCCATCAACCGCATCATATTCCGCGACCTGTTGTCCGAGGCGCTGCGCGATTGAAGCTCAAGCTATCCTATGTCTGGGCGCTGGCCGACCAGGTCGTTTACGGCCTGTCGGCATCGCTCAACTTCATTGTGCTGGAATCGTTGATGCCGCGCGAGGAATATGCGCTGCTAGCGGTGATCTACACCTTCGTGGTGCTCTACCAGATGGTGTCCAACGCGATGTTCATGGATGCCTATGCCGTCAACCTACCCGAGACGGGGCGGGAGCATTTCCGGCTCTATTTCCTTTATGTTGTTAGCTTATTCTTGCGCCTGTCGGCCATTCTAGGCGTGGTCGGATCACTGGGCTATCTCATCCTTTACGGCGCATCGGCGCAAAATATCAAAACCTGCCTGATGCTGATGTTCGTCTTCGTCAGCTTCTCCATGCTGATGCTGGCCAAGCGGCTATGCTATTCCGTCGACCGGGTGAGTATCGCGTTGGGGGGCTCGGTCGTCTATGTCGTGTCCTACGCCACGGCGCTGGTCGCAGCGTACTTCTCCGATGCTATCACGATCGATTTCATCCTCACCAGCCTTGGCGCGGCATCGCTCGCAGGCTCGCTTGCAGTCCTGTTCTTCCTCAAGGTCCTCCACGAGGCCGTGCGTCCGACCACTGCGGCGCTGGACCGGCAGAAGTTGTGGGCCTTCCACCGCACCTTCGCGACGCAGGGTTTAGTTGCTGGCTCGCTGAAATGGGTTCCAGACAATGCGCTATATTCGCTGCTGGGCGTGTGGGGCACGCTCGACCAAGTAGCTAATTACCGCATGGCGTCCAACCTGCTGATGCCGTTTCGATACCTGATCGTGACGCTGGTCAACCTGCTGCTACCGAAATTCGCGGCTTCCTCGTTCCGCGGTGAGGCGAAGGAGAGTTGGACGTTCACCTTGTTGCTGATACTCGCCTTTACTTGTCTCAGCTTTGCTTTGTTCGGATCGTTCTTGTTTTTCGGGCGGGAGATCATCGGCTTGTTCTACAGTTCCGATCCGGAGCCGGTGTTTTATACCCTTCTCGTGCTCTCAATCATCCCGGCGCTTTCGGCCGCGCAGGCGTTGACTGTCGCGTTCCTGAAGGCGATAAAACTCATGCGCGACGTCATCGTCCAGTCGATGATCGGCGCGGCGATGACCATCTATCCCGGTTACGTGCTGATATCGGCCTACGGCGCGACAGGCGCGGCGATCACGCTGGTCGTATCGATATCCAGCATGGCGATTTACTCTGCATTAAGGGCCTCGCGGCTTAAATCGACAAATGACGCCAATTGAGGGTATTGCTTTTTGCAACCTTGCCGTAAATGTCGGGCCTTCTAACCTCGGCGAAACTGACCGCGCAGCATGTTCTTGCGGAGTTGAGAATGAAGTCTTTTCGGAAACTGGTCGGGCGAACTCGTCGCTCACAGGGTCGGGTAAAAGAACGAGCATTGTCGGCCAGAAAACCGTGCTTCATGCTTCCGAGCTGACTTCGAGCGGATGAATCACGGGATGGTAAGCCCAGTTGATCACTTTTTGATCGCAAAGATCCGAGTACCAGCATGTAAAAATTTGACGAGTGGTACTTATCTTGGAGGCTCATTGATGAAGCGACAAATTCCAGAATCCGAAATGGACGTACGGAAATTTTTGTGATGTGCCAATGAGGCGCTGATTTCTATTCACTTACGCAAACGCTGTCTTATAGAATAAGGGGGAAATTTGGTGTGGCGGGTAGCAGAACAACGAAGAGCATTTGCGGATAGCTTCACACAAACCGGTTTCGCGCCAATTGAAGAGGAGCTACTGGCAAAGCCGGAAAAGCGTTTCAGTATGGCGACATTCGCCGTAATCGTCATGCCGCATGTGATGCCCATTGTGCTTTACTCGTCTATTGACGACATCGCTAATCTGATCGAGCAGGTATTGAAGAGACCTATCGTTGGTTCCTCGAGAACGTTGATACGGCGCAGCTCTAAGTTGGATTGCTAAGACTTAGCCCACATTCAAGCCCAGACGTTGTGCACGGTTTTCTCCAGATAACGCGCCAGCACATTCACTGACTTCCATCCGCCTGCGCGCATGATGGCGGCTGTATCAGACCCTCGTTTCAGCAGGTCCTGAGCAGCGCAAACTCGCATAGAGTGGCCGCTGAAGGAAGCGATCTGGTCTGCTCGTAGGTCGCAGCGCTGCGCCTCCTTCTTGATTACTCGTCGCACCGTCGTTGTCTCGAGGCAGCGATCGATGATTTTGCCTTGGTAGATCGGGCAGAACAGCCACTCGATCTCCGGCCCTCGGTAGGTCAGCCATTTCCTAAGCAGGTCAGCGGTCTGCTTTGAGGTGAAGGCAATCCACCCCTGGCCGTAAGAATCCGCCTTGCTCCGGCGGATGAGGATACGCATGGAGCCATCTTCCCGCTCGGCGATGTCCTGATTGCGCGGCGCGAAGAGTTCGGACCGCCGCGTCAGCAATTCATAACCAAAGGCGAGCATAGCGCGGTTGCGCAGCCCCCAAGGCGTATTGGGCTCGCTTTCCAGAAATTGATCGAGGTAGTTGCGCGTCAACCCCTTGGCCTGGCGTGGACGGATTGAGCGTCCGCGCCGCACCTTGCGCATGGCGAGATTGATGTCCTCGTCGTAGGTCGGGTCGGAAAGGCGGAGCAGGCGGTGAACCTGGCGGATGAAGTAGAGTCGCCGTTGAACGGTTTACGGCGCCTTCGACTTTCGTTGGTCTTGAAGGAACTGGCAGACGATCCCCACATCGGCGGGAAAGGGCTTGCTGATCTCATTCTCCACGCACCAGTTCTCGAAAGCCTCGACATCAGCGCGGTAACTGCGCATTGTTGATGGCGCATAGGCACCCTCGAGGCGCTCGAATTCTGGGTGCCAATCAGGATTCGAGTATTCGCAAACCAGTGCCCACATATGATACCAAAAGGATCATAATACAAGTGCAAGAGATTACTGCCGAACAGATCAAGGCGGCGCGAGCGGCACTTGGTTGGACGATCAAGCAGGTTGCTGAAGAGGCAGGTATCGGTTCTGCAACCTTAAAACGTTATGAGGCAACCTCTGGGATTCCAAAATCGCGGAAGGGACATTTAGGGCGCCTGCGCGAGCACTTCGAAGCCTCAGGAATTGAATTCATCGGCTCTCCCGATGACCGGCCCGGCATCCGTATTGGCAAGCAATAATGGAGCCCTGAGGGCTAATCGCGTGTTCAGCCCTTCTCGTTGGCAGCGACCTCTATGGCGTTAAGCCTGCGATCCTGTTCACCACGCAGGTCCTTTAGTGTATCCCTGATTTGGCGCCCAAGCATGCCTTGTTAGCGACCGATTAGATATTGGTCCTGCAATGACATGCCCTTCAATTCATTGAGGATAGCGAAATCCTGCGCTTGCTCATATTTCCGTTTCACGCGCTCAGCCTCAGCTTTCGCGAGCCTCTTCTCCCGCCAGATCAGGATTGATAGGCGCTCTACCAGAGTGCATTCCAATGCTGTTTCTGGCCCACACTCATCAACCAATTGCCCAAAAAGGGACTCATAAGCCTTCCGATCCTCATGATCAGCGACAACCTCTTGGCTAAGCACGCCGTGCTTGAGCGCATTGCGGCTGCTGGTCACCTTACCGGCAGTCGAACTTGGCTCAGCGCTCTTCAGGGCATTCTTGCGGTTGGCTTCGATTTGCTTCTTGGTTGCCACATCCAGAACAAATCATGAAAACCGCCTGCCGTCCACCCGCTTGTTAGTTGAATGCACAACTCTCTGCTTTTCAGAAGTAAGCTGCCTTACTCTACCAAACGAACCCAATTAGGGGCGGCGCCAGTAACCGGCAAATGCCCGATAACGGGCTGCAGCGGCTTTGGGGCATTGTCCTTCAGGTCTGAAGTTGTCGCGGTATCGGCTCGCTGCTCCGGCAATATTGCGCATCTGTCGGCGAGGCCAATGAGCAATGATCTCCGTAAGACCTTGGTCAGCAAGCTTGGTCTAGCTTGCGTTGACGCTCAGTTCGACTACTTCCTCGATATCTTGAGGGGACGGCGCAGCCTATGAACGACGAACATATTTATCCTTCTGTCAATCCGGCGCCCGAAATACTGACCAAACGAGGACTGTAATGCTGGTTGAACCAACCAAGCTAAGAGACGTCTTGATGATTACGCCTAAGCGCTTTGGCGACCATCGCGGTTTTTTTGCTGAGACCTACAGCGCCCGTGTGCTTGCCGAGCACGGCATCAAGGAGCAGTTTGTCCAAGACAATCACTCGCTCTCTGCGCAGATAGGCACGGTGCGCGGGCTTCATTTCCAAGCGCCGCCACATGCCCAGGCGAAGCTGGTGCGTTGCGGGCGAGGCGAGCTGTTCGATGTCGCAGTCGATATCCGCAAGGGCTCCCCCACTTATGGCCAATGGTTCGGGGTCGAGTTGAGCGCCGAGAACGGTCGGCAACTGTTCATTCCCGCCGGCTTCGCGCATGGCTTCGTCACCCGCGCGGCCGATACTGAAATCGTCTATAAATGTTCGGATTACTACGCGCCCAAGACCGAAGGTGCGCTGCGCTTTGACGGTCCCGACATCGGTATCGATTGGGGTGTCGATGAAGCCTCTGTGATATTGTCTGACAAAGATGCCGCTGCGGGCTCCCTTGCTGATTTCAACAGTCCCTTCACCTATGGGAACAACCAATGAAAATTCTCGTAACTGGCGGAGCCGGCTTTATCGGTTCCGCTGTTGTCCGGTCGGCGATTGGCCGCGGTCATAGCGTTGTGAATGTTGATGCGCTGACATACGCCGCGTGTCTCGAGAATGTTGCTCCGGTTGCAGAAGATCCCGGCTATGCCTTCGAGCACACTGATATCCGAGATCGCGCTGCGCTTGAGCGCATCTTGTCGGAGCACCAGCCGGATGTGGTTATGCATCTCGCAGCAGAAAGCCATGTGGATCGATCAATCGATGGACCTAGGGAGTTCATGGAAACCAATATCATGGGCACCTTCAATATGCTTGAAGCTGCGCGCAAATACTGGGTTGAGAGCGAGAAGCCTGAAGGCTTCCGCTTCCACCACATCAGCACAGACGAAGTCTATGGCTCGTTACCGCCCGATCCCTCTATCCAGTTTACGGAAGACACACCTTACGATCCGCGCAGCCCCTATTCTGCATCCAAAGCCAGCTCTGACCACCTCGTGCGGGCCTGGGCTGAAACCTACGACCTGCCAGTTCTCTTGACCAATTGTTCGAATAATTACGGGCCCTACCACTTCCCTGAAAAGCTGATCCCGGTGGTCACTCTCAACGCGCTCAACGACAAGCTGCTGCCGATCTATGGCGACGGCTCCAACGTGCGCGACTGGCTCTATGTCGAGGATCACGCCGATGCTTTGTTGACAGTATTGGAGAGTGGGCAAATCGGGCGAACCTACAATATTGGTGGCGAGAACGAGTGCTCCAACCTATCGCTGGTGAAGACCATCTGCGAGATCCTTGATCGCCTTCGCCCGCGCGATGATGGTACTTCCTATAGCAACCTTATCACCTTCGTAACTGATCGCGCCGGCCATGATGCGCGCTATGCGGTTGATCCCAGTCGAATCCGGGACGAACTGGGCTGGCGGCCTTCCGTTACTGTCGAGGAAGGGCTGGAGCGGACTGTGCAATGGTACCTCGAGAACGAAGACTGGTGGCGCCCGCTGCTGAACCGACACGGGGTTGGTCAGAGGTTAGGTACGAGAAAGTAGGCGCAGGATGACTATACTGGTTTTCGGCAAGACGGGGCAAGTGGCGCGCGAGCTACAGGCGCTCGCTCCGATCATGGCGCTTGGCCGTGAGGAGGCAGACTTGGCCGACCCGGGAGCCTGCGCTTCCGCGATCAAGCTACACGCGCCATCGGTGGTGATCAACGCTGCAGCCTATACCGCAGTCGATCGTGCCGAGGAGGAGCCAGAACTTGCAACACAGATCAACGGTGCTGCGCCAGCCGAGATGTCGCGCGCCTGCGCGGCGCGCGACATTCCCTTTGTACACCTATCTACGGACTACGTGTTCGACGGCAGCGGCGACGCACCTTGGCGTCCGGACGATCCGGTTGCGCCGATATCGGTCTATGGCCGCAGCAAGATGGCGGGTGAGCAAGGCGTGGAGGCTGCCGGAGGGCATTATGCGATCCTGCGTACGTCATGGGTATTCTCGTTGCATGGGCAGAATTTCGTGAAGACCATGTTGCGCCTTTCGGAAACACGCAGTGAGCTCAATGTTGTTGCTGACCAGATCGGCGGGCCAACCCCGGCAGCGGATATAGCAAAGGCTTGCCTTGTCATCGCCGAGCAACTCAGCGCCGATGCCTCCAAAGCGGGAGCTTACCACATCAGCGGCGCTCCAGATGTATCATGGGCTGATTTTGCCCGCGCCATTTTCGCTGAATCTGCCAAGAAGGTGACCGTGCATCGCATCCCGACCAGCGAATATCCTACACCGGCTACCCGCCCGCTAAATTCTCGTCTTGATTGCCAGGCCACGTTTGAGACTTTTGATCTTTCGCGTCCCGACTGGCAAGCAGCGATAGAACCTATCTTGCGCAAACTGGAGCAGACACAATGACACAGCATCGCAAGGGTATCATTCTGGCCGGCGGCTCCGGCACGCGGCTATTTCCCGTTACAATCGGCCTCTCGAAGCAGCTCTTGCCGATCTACGACAAGCCGTTGATCTATTACCCGCTCAGCGTGCTGATGCTGGCGGGCATTCGAGAGATTGCTTTGATCACCACGCCAGAGGACCAGGCGCAATTCATTCGCACCCTTGGAGATGGAAGCCAATGGGGTGTAGGCCTAACCTATATCAAACAGCCCACCCCGGACGGGCTGGCGCAAGCCTATCTGCTGGCCGAAGAATTCCTGGCAGGGGCGCCGTCGACCATGGTCCTCGGGGACAATCTGTTCTTCGGCCACGGCTTACCAGATCTGCTCGTCGAGGCGGCAAAGCGCAGCGAAGGCGGCACAGTGTTCGGCTATCGCGTGGCAGATCCAGAACGCTATGGCGTAGTGGACTTTGCCGAGGACGGTTCGGTCAATTCGATCGTCGAGAAGCCGGAGGTGCCAGCCTCGAACTTTGCTGTAACAGGACTCTATTTTCTCGATGGTTCGGCTCCGCAGCGGGCGGCAAAGGTCAAGCCATCAACGCGAGGAGAGCTTGAGATTGCTACGCTGCTTGAAAGCTACCTGGCCGATGATGCGCTGCAGGTAAGCCTGATGGGGCGCGGATATGCCTGGCTCGACACTGGCACGCATGCCAGCCTGCTTGATGCCGGTAATTTCGTGCGGACGCTGGAGGAGCGGCAGGGTCTGCAAACTGGCAGCCCGGACGAGATTGCCTATGGTCAGGGCTGGATATCCAGTGAGCAATTGGCTGAGCGGGCAACTGTGTTCGGCAAGAATGCCTATGGACGCTATTTGGAACAGCTGCTGTCAAACCATCTGGGTGGAAAGGGGTAGCTCAACGGGAGTTAGTGTCCGCTTTTAATGCTGTCTCTATTGATGCGGTGAGGTAACTGTTTGTTAACCAAGAACCATGATAAACTCTTCTCATTACAACCAACGTGTTTTGGCGAGTGCGTTAATCCGATGCGGAGCAAATAATGGCATCCTATGCAAAGAGTGGCGTTTCGAGCACGAATGCAAGCTTTGACCGCGTAAGGCAGGACCTGAAGAATGCCGACGGCACAGATCAGCAGACAACTGAAAGCTAAGAGGCACCGCTGGTTTCTGCGATCATTCCTTGTTTGAACGAGGAGCAATCTATTGGTACCTGCATCAATAGTGCATCTCGTGCTATTTGCATGACTACTCCAACGGAGACGCAAACTTGTCATTGGCCGAGATGATGCCTTTGGCATTCTGGTTGCTTTGCATGTTAATGAATACAGTCACTATTTTGAGCAGTTATTCAAGTCGAAATGACCGGCAAATGGACTTCGCCCTTCCTCGGCGCCATAATTTCTGCAATAGAGCGCCGATTAAATTTCTGAGCGGCGAGCGGAGCCCAAATCGAGTGAACAACACACAAAGTTTGAGGCTAGTTGTGGCTTGGGTTTGGCTGGGATTGTTCGCCTTCGTTGTCGCCTTTTTGGGCGGCAGCTCGCGGCCTGATATTGGCCAGATCACACCGCTTCGCCCGCTGGCAGCACTGTTCCTTATTCCTGCACTTTATTACATCCGGTTTGCTGATCTGCGCCAGGCAAAGGCATTGGTTGCATTGTTTGCCCTTTTTGCGCTCTGGATGCTGCTGCAATTGATTCCCGTGCCCGCGGCAATTTGGCACGTCCTTCCCGGGCGTGACGCAGTTGTGAACCTTGATCAATTGCTTGGTATTGAGGAAACACGGCGTCCGATTTCGATGGTGCCGAGCAGGGGTTGGAACGCTCTGGCCAGCCTGATCGTCCCACTGACCGCACTGCTGCTTGCCTTGTCCATGCGCGCCAATGCTCGGATGCTGTTGCTGCTTGTGGCTGGACTTGGCCTTGCCGACGCGGTGCTCGGCCTATTGCAGGTGACCGCTGGCCGCTCCAGCTTCTTGTATTTTTACGCTATCACCAATCGCGGTTCTCCAGTCGGTATTTTTGCAAATGAGAACCATTCAGCGGTGTTTTCGGCCATTGCCCTGTTGGTTATAGCCCACCTTGGAGTGACCTCGCGCGAATTGAGAGAGCGTTTGTGGTTGCGACTGGCCTACGTACCCGTATTTGCCGTAGTCCTTTTGGCCGTGGTTGTGAGCGGGTCGCGAGCTGGTGTCGCCATGGGCTCCATTGCCTTGGTCGTGGTCTGCGCTATGGCTTGGCAATCGATGGCAGCCAATAGCCACGGCCACAAAGCTGGAAAAACCCAGACTTGGCTGTCGAGTCACCCCAAACTCATCTTAGTCTTGTTTGTCGCGGTGATATTGGGCCTGCTGGCGCTCTTCATCGGTCTCGACCGTGCGAGCGGGTTCGATGATGCGTTCAACAAGAATGCGTTTGAAGACTTGCGCTGGCGCTTGCTGCCAATTCTGCAGCAAATGGCGCGGACCAATTGGGGCCTAGGCATTGGCTTCGGCTCATTTGAGGAAACCTATCACATCTATGAGCCCACCAGCCTGTTGCTGCCGTCTTATGTCAATCAGGCGCACAATGACTGGCTCCAACTGGTAATCGAGGGCGGATTGCCTGCGGTACTGCTGTTGCTGGCCACTTTGGGCTGGGTCGTAATTTCATTGATCAGGAAAGCGATCGCGCCGGGGCGCGATTTCAGCCAGATACTTATGTTTGGCTTCGCTTTGGCGATCATTGGCGCGGCATCTTTGGTCGATTATCCCCTAAGAGCGCCGATATTCCAGGCCGTTTCGGTTTGGTTGTTGCTTTCGCTGGCGCTTTCTCACCCCAATTCACAATCAAGAAGTTCATAATCGGGAAAACAGAATAGGGGTGGACTTGTTCTTTTATGTCAAAAGAGTTTGGCCTGCGGGCGGAATTGAGTAAGGTCTGCAAAGATGGTCTTTGAGGGTAGCATGTTTAACAAGTTCAAGTATTTGCTGGCGATCGCCGCCGCCGCTTCGCTTGCCGGATGTGCAACCGATCGTACATTCGGGGCTGCGTCGCAGATCGAGGTGACAAATCTCGAACAATTACCACCGCCCAGCGGTGGTGTTTTTTACACCATCGGGCCACAAGAAAAACTTGAGATTGAAGTTGTTGGTGCAGGGGGTCTGAGTGGCACATTTTTGACCGATGCCACGGGCAGCGTGTCCTACCCGCTGATTGGCGACCTTGCTGTCGGCGGGAAGTCACCTAGAGAGGCTTCGCGAATGATTGAAGACAAATTGCGCGGCAAATACTTGTTGAATCCGCAGGTCCGAGTCATTCCTGACGAGTTTCCTCCACCATCAATTTCTATTGGAGGGCAGGTTGAGGAGCCTGGCGCCTATGCTGTTATCGGTAATCAAACATTGCTTCGGGCTGTCAACCAGGCTGGCGGATTATCGGAGTATGCAAAGCTTGATGACTTGCTGATTTTGAGAGTGGTTGATGGCCAGACTTATATAGGGGCCTACAATATTAGAGCAATACAACGAGGCAACTATCCCGACCCACAGCTTTATCCCAATGACGTTGTCATGGTTGGCGACTCCCCGGAAAGGCGCAGAATCGACAATCTCTTGCAATTCGTGCCGTTGCTGTCGTCTTCGGCCATTATCATAGATAGGTTGGGCCGGTGAACGAGCGCGTTATGATGCAGCAAAATGCTCATGGGACCTCGTTTGACGCAGCTGATAATTCTAAAGCTTCTAAAGCCTATCAGGATGAAGACGGTTTTCATCTAGACCTTGAGCGCTACTGGATAGAAGCACGTGCGCTTAAATTCTGGATTGCCGGAATAATTGCGCTTAGTGTTGTTGTCGGATTGATTGTCACGCTCATATCAACGCCTCTCTTCCTCGCAGTTTCAAGAATTGAAGTTTCACAAGCTGCAGCGAACGTTACCGATCTCGATCCACTTGAGAGTGAAGGATTGGTATCGGAGTTGCAATATCTCAACACGCAATACGAATTGCTCGAATCGCGGTTTATGGCAATCCGTGTCATTGAAGCGGGTAATCTGATGCGCGATGAAGCATTCGCAGCGGCGTTTCAGCTCGAGGAACAAGAAGACTTAACTCAGCAGGATGTTGAGGATTTACTTCTTGAAAGTATTAGTATTTCTCCGATTATTCAGTCGAGCTTAATTGACATTGAGTTCTCCAGCCCCTCGGCAACTGCTTCCTCCGATATTGCCAATCTTTGGGCGGACGAATTCATAGCCGCAAATTATGAGAAACGCTTTGGCGCGAATATCCAGGCGCGCGACTTTCTCCGCGACCAAATTGCCGAGCTGCGCGAGCAATTGTCGATTTCTGAAAGGGAACTCGTCGAATATGCCAATGCCAATGAGATTTTGGTATTAGATAACGTCAGTGCTGCTGCTGGGTCAGATCCTGCGAGCCAAACACTTATTGCCACAGATTTGGCAGCTCTGAATGCGGCGCTGGCTAATGCTGTTACGGATAGAATATCGGCCCAGGCCGCAATAATGTCGGGCGACTTACCGCAGCAAAGCTTTCGGAGTCCTACGCGTGCAGCTCTTGATATTGCCGAGGCCGAATTGGCGAGTTTGCGAGCTAATTTTGGCCCTGACTACCCTGAGCTTGTTCAAAAGAGTGCTGAGGTTATGGCGCTCAAGAGCTCGATGATAGGCGAGGCGAACACGACTCTCAGAGCGGCAACTATTCGGGAAAACGAATTGCGCGCGCAGCTTGAGCAAGTTAAGGGACGATTTCTTGGCCAACAAAATCAGGGCATTCAATACGGAATTCTCAAGCGAGAGGTTGATACCAACCGTGAACTTTATGATGCACTGCTCCAGCGCTTCAAAGAATTGGAAGCATCTGGCGCGGGCCAGAACAATATAAAACTTATAGATTTTGCGGGCACGCCTAAAGATCCCTATTCACCTTCGCTCATCCAGAACATGCTCATTGCATTTGTGGCCAGCATAATCTTGGCCGCTGGGCTAGTATTTCTTCGGGTTACATTGAGCCAGACTTTGCGTGATCCACAGGACGTCCAACGCAGGTTGGGCCTGCCAATGCTCGGCATGATTCCCAAGATCCGGACCGACGATATCGCAGAAGAAATTCTGCGCAGGTCTTCTGAATTGAGCGAGGCCTATAAGTCTGCTCGTACCAATCTGACCTTCCTGACGCCGCAGGGCGCGCCGCGTGCTCTGATGGTAACGTCATCGGTACCGGCTGAAGGTAAGAGTATTACGACTGCGGCGCTCGCGACCAGCTTCTCTCATCTTGGCAAGCGTGTCCTGTTAGTCGATGCCGATCTCAGAAATTCGCGACTTGCCGATACTTTGGGCGTTACCGGTCATGGCAAGGGCGGTCTTGCGGCACTGCTGACCAATAATGCGCCACTGGGGTCAGAAGCCATTCCACTGGAAGATTTCGGCTTTGATTATGTGCCCATCGGTCACAAGCCGCCCAATCCGGTTGAGCTGTTGGCCAGCCCACGGTTCGGGCAATTGATCGAAGAGGCCCGGGGTACTTATGATCAGGTCTTGATCGATGGCGCGCCGATGCTGTCACTGGCCGATGCTATTGAAATGTCACGGGCTGTCGACGGCGTGATCTATGCGATTGAAACCGACCGCCTGAAATTGCGTGCGATCGAGACCTCGATCAACCGTCTGCGCCGGACGGGCGCGCAGGTTTACGGCGCGATTGTCACCAAACTGGACGAGCATGGTGCCGCGTACGGCTATGGCTATGGTTACGGCTATGGCTACGGGTACGGCGATGATGCAGCGCCAGCAGCGTCCGATTAGGCAGAATGTAGGTCCGGACTATGGCCATTAAAAACCCAACGCGCTTGATAGCAGTTACGGTCGCTTCGCTAGGTTTGGCAGTGGCGCTGACCGCACAAGCCGTCAGCAGTGTTTCGACCCGCAAGGCACCTTCGATCGCCGTCTCGACCTTTCCGGCCAATGGATTGGCGAGAGAGGCTCTGGCGTTCCAAAACTTTACCCTGGCCGTGGCAGAAGAGGCCGAGCCGGCGGCGGCGGCCAGCCAGGTTGCCGACCAGGCCCTGCTTGCGGTGAAGTCTGATCCATTGGCACCCAAAGCCTATGCGCTGATCGCTCTTGCTCAGGGTGAGGCGGGCGCTGGCGGCGATCTACTCGAGGCCGCCTCGCAGCTCAATCGTCGCGATTTGAACTTGCAAAGCCAGCTCCTTCAGAAACATCTTGCCGCGGAGGATTACGAGCGGTCCATCAACACACTGGACCAGATTTTGCGTGTTCATCCCGAATATGCGTCCGAGTTTTTTCCAGTACTTACGTCGGCATTGAATGAACCCAATACGGTGCCCTTGTTTGCAGATATTCTCGACGGGAGCTCACCATGGCATCGCAAGTTCCTCAATTTCTCTGTCCGGCGCGGAGGATCATTGACCAGTCTGGCCGAGCTTCGCCCGCAGATTTCTTCTGCTGACGATATTTTTGACAAGCAACTGATTGCCTCGCTTGCCGCGCAAGGCCAGGCAGATGCCGCCGCGTCAATTTACCAATTGGTGTCTGTGCCAGAGGTCCGGGAGACAGCCAGCACAAGCCTCGATTGGGTTTCTGAATACCCGCCATTTGATTGGCAATTGGTCGATGATGCGGGCTTCCGCTCACAACCCAGCCGCGATGGCGAAGAGCTCGAGCTGTTTGTCCGGCCGGGCAAAGGCGGGCTTATCGCAGGGCGGTTTTTGCCCGCTCCTGCGGCCCCGTTCGCTCTTCGAATAGAGCATGATATCAAACCAGCACATCAGCAAGAAGATGTGAGCATCCAAATGACCTGCACCAATGATGGACAAATGGTATTGGACAGGACTTTCGAAGATGGAGCCAGCGTGTTTCAGGTGCCATCGCTGCCCGCCGATTGCCAATTCGTGGTGCTTGCGATCAATGCAAGGGCATGGACCGGTCGAACAGCCTTGCGCGGGAGCATTGGCCGAATTGCTATTGTTCCGTCGGGAGAAACCGCCAACGGAACCGCCGCTGCAACGCCAGCGCCTTAACGCGAATTGCTAGCGCTTCGGGCCCTCAATCGAGGGCGATATCAGGTGCGTCTTCCTGCTTCATTCCAACCACGTGATAACCGCCATCGACATGGTGCGTTTCACCGGTCACCCCTGATGACAGATCAGAGCAGAAATAGAGGCCAGAGCCGCCCACATCATCAATTGTGATGTTGCGGCGCAGAGGTGAGTTCAGTTCGTTCCATTTGAGGATGTAGCGGAAGTCTCCAATACCACTGGCGGCCAGTGTCTTAACCGGACCCGCGCTGATCGCGTTCACACGGATATTACGCGGCCCCAGATCATTGGCGAGATATTTGACGCTGGTTTCCAGCGCAGCTTTCGCAACACCCATCACATTGTAATGCGGGATTACTTTCTCAGCGCCATAATAGGTTAGCGTCACGATGCTGCCGCCGCTTTCCGGCATCATTTCTGCGGCCCGCTTTGCCACGGCGACCAGCGAATAGGCCGAGATGTTCATCGTCATCAGGAAATTGTCGAGGCTGGTGTTGACATATTTGCCGCGCAGCTCGCTCTTGTCGGAAAAGCCAATCGCATGGACTACGAAATCCAAACTGTCCCAGCGCTCCTTCAGTGCATCAAATGCCGCATCCAGCGAGCCCATGTCAGACACGTCGCATTCAAAGGTGAAGTCTGAACCCAGCTTTTCCGCCAGAGGTTTGACCCGCTTTGCCAATGCCTCACCTTGATAAGAAAAGGCCAGCTCGGCGCCTTGCTCGGCCAGCTTTTGGGCTATGCCCCAAGCCAGCGATTTTTCATTGGCCAACCCCATGATGAGGCCCCGTTTGCCTTGCATCAGACCGTGCGTCAGACCGCTCATTTGGCTTCCCCCATTATTGCATTCGTATCGCCGTCAGCAGAATCACTCTGTTCATCCTCGAGCGCTTGCTCGTCAGGATGCACAGCCAGTGCGGCGTTCAATTCTGCTCCAATAACAACTCCCAGCCCGACCAGCCAGAAAAAGAACAATGCGATCATGATCCCAGCCAGACTGCCATAGGTGAGGTTGTAGGTGAAAAATATGCGGAGCACGGGCGGCAATGCGGTTGCGACACCGATCCACCACAGGGTGGTGAACAGTGGTCCGGGCCATTTCGGGTATCTTGCGCCGCGATATTCCGACGGTGTGAGGGTGTAGAACACCAGATAAAGCGATGCGGCCAATCCGATTGTCGGAATGATCTGGGATATGCGCAAGTCGCTAACGCGATCCTCCAGATTGGGGACATAGCTGCTGATCAGCTCTTGCGCCGCGACCAGCATAAATTGCGACAATAGGGACAGCACCAGCAACAGCACTGCGGTCAAGATAAAGGCAGCGGATCCCAGCCGGTACTTCCAAAAGGCATGGGTTGCCTCGGTTCCATAGGCACGCCGCAGAATGTCGCGAATGGTTTCGACCAGACTTGATACTGTCCACAGCGCTACCAGCGCACCGACCCACAACAGCCATCCGCTGCGGGCTTGAATTACATCTTCGGCGACCGGTGCAATGGTGTTGGCAACGGTTGGCGGCATTGCGGCCACAACTGCATTGACCATTGCCTCGCGCTGCATTTGCTCACCAATCAGCGCCGCAAGCGCAGCGCCAAGAATGAAAAACGGAAAAATCGCCAACATCGATAGATAGGCCAGATTGCCAGCGTGGATGAAGCCATCATTGTAAGTGCCGACAAAGGTGCGTTTGAGCACCTCAAAAAACCGCGATCCGGGGCCAATGCGGCCCAGCAGCCAAATTCTGATGGTTCTGTTTGTCGTCTCAACAGCTGGGCCATGCCGCCGCCTTGCCTCGGGCGATAGTGAGAGGACGCGGCGTTTTTCCGGGTCCGGTAGGCTGGACAACGACAAGCGTCACACCCCTAGCTTGTTGCGTGGTTCGCCTTCGTCTTTCCAGTCTTCGAGCCGCTTGGCAAGCGCATCGAGATCGTCGGGCAATTGGATTTCCAGCGTTACCAACTGGTCGCCACGCTTGTCGGACGAACTGCCCGATTTCGTGCTCCAGCCTTTACCCTTTAATCGCATGACGGTGCCGCCATTGGTGCCCGGCTTGATCGTGAGCATGACCGGGCCATCGACGGTTGGGCATTTAACCTTCGCTCCGCCAACTGCCTCATCCAGCGTGATCGGCAAATCCATGCGGATATTGTCCCCATCGCGGCGGAAAAACGGATGGCTGTCGACTTCAACCATCACCAGCCCATCGCCCGCGCCGCCGGGCCCGTGTTGACCCTTGCCCTTGAGCCGCATCTGCGTGCCATCTTCCACGCCTACAGGCAGTTTCAGATTGATTGTCTTGCCATCCGCCAATGTAATGCGCTGGTCAGCGCGCGAGGCTGCATCGACGAATGGCACAGCCAACCGGTAATGAATGTCAGCCCCTTTTTGAGGAGGTGGAGGGGGTCGTCTGCCGCCAAAACCACTGGGCCCGGCGCTGGACCTGCGGTTGCCGCCGCCGCCGAACAGGCCTTCGAATAGGTCCCCCAAATCCATATCATTGCCGCCAAACCCCTGCATGTCTTCAGGGCGAAACCCTTGAGCGCCTGCGCCGCCGCGACTTCCGCCGAAACCGCCTCCCATTCCGCCAAACGGATTGGTCGGGTTGCCATCAGCATCAATTTCGCCACGGTCAAATTGCGCGCGCTTTGCTGAATCCGACAGCAAATCATAGGCATTGGTGGCTTTGGAAAACCGCTCAGCCGCCTTGGGATTATCCTTATTGCGGTCGGGATGCAGCTTCTTCGCCAGAGTGCGATAGGCGCTCTTGATCTCTTTTTCAGAGGCCGTTTGGGCAACACCCAGAGTTTTATAAGGATCGGACATGCCGGGTTAGCTAGGTAATGCGCGGCGCTCGTGCAAGCACTCAGGCTTTCCTAGGTTTGTGTAGGAGAGTAGGGGACGAGAATGACTCAGCCCAACAAAGACCATTCTCCTGACCATTCTTCCGGTAAATTCGACAGCGAAATTCCTGCTGGCGACCCCTTTTTGCTGTTCGATGCATGGTTCGCAGAGGCCCGCGACGCAGAGCCAAACGATTCTAATGCTATGGCGCTCGCGACCGCCACACCCAATGGGGCGCCTTCGGTTCGCATGGTCTTGCTCAAAGGGCATGGGGTAAGCGGCTTTACCTTTTATACCAATGCGCACAGCCGCAAGGGCGGCGAGATTCGCGCCAATATGCAGGCGGCTTTGCTGTTCCATTGGAAGAGCCTTCGTCGCCAGATTCGTATCGAGGGCGCTTTGTCGGAAGTGAGCCCGCAAATGGCGGATGACTATTTCCATTCGCGCGCGCGAATGTCGCAAATCGCGTCTGCCGCATCAGATCAATCCTCCCCGCTCAGCAACCGCGCAGCTTATTTTGATCGGGTGGCCGAGTTAGAAGCCGAACATCCCGAAGGGAACATTCCGCGCCCGACGCATTGGACCGGTTTCACGCTGGAGCCGCTTGCGATGGAATTTTGGCTCGATCGCCCCGGCCGGATGCATGATCGGCGCAGGTTTGAGCGCCAAAGCGCGGACGGTGCGTGGTCCCACACACTGCTCTATCCATGAGCGACAAGCTTTCATCAAACCAGACAATCGAGCATTCGGGTCAGCTCAATCGCAGCGCAGCCTACGCCTCGATTGCTGTTGCTTTGTTTCTGGTCGGGCTCAAACTGTGGGCCACATGGCGCACTGGCTCGACAGCAATGCTGGGCAGTCTGGCCGATACTGCGCTTGATCTGGTTGCCAGCATAGCAACCTTGGTCGGCGTTTGGGTCGCCGCGCAGCCTGCTGATGAAAACCACCGCTTTGGCCATGGCAAGGCTGAGGCATTGGCCGCAATGTTCCAAGTGATCTTGATCGCGCTGTCAGCTGCGGCGATTGGTTTTCGCGCCATCAGCCATCTGGTCGAAGGGCAAACGGTGCGCGCTGCCGAGGATGGTATAGCGGTCTCTGTCATTGCGATAATCGCGACCTTGGGCCTGCTTGCGTGGCAGCGCCATGTCATCCGGCAGACCGGCTCGATTGCGATTCAGACCGATCATTTGCACTATCAATCCGACCTGCTGCTCAATTTGGCGGTGATTGCGGCATTGGTGCTGGATCAGATTATGGGGCTGACGGGCGCGGATCCGCTGTTTGGCCTGCTTATTGCGGCATGGCTGTTGTGGGGTGCATGGCGAGCAGCGGGCGAGGCGATTGACCATTTGATGGATCGCGAATGGCCCGAGGATAAGCGCACCCGCTTTGTCGAACTGGCCGCCAAACACCCAGAACTGTCAAATCTGCATGATTTGCGCACCCGCACCAGCGGCAATGTGGATTTTGTTCAGTTTCACGTCGATTTGCCGGGCGCGATGAGCGTTGACGAGGCCCATGACATTATTGAACGGGTGGAAGCCGATCTGACCCAGCACTTTCCGAAGATGGAATTGCTCATCCATATTGACCCACAAGGCCATGTGGACGAGCCTGACAATCCGTTGGTCGAAACTGATGAATTTGAAAAACTGGAGAATGATGAATGAGCACGCAGCCGCAAAGCATCCCCTATTGGCATGTTGACGCCTTTTCTGGTCGGACATTTGCGGGAAATCAGGCGGCGGTGATGGTGCTAGACGCTTGGCTGCCTGATGATCAGCTGGTCGCCATTGGCGCGGAGAATATGTTTGCCGAAACCGCCTTTGTGGTTCGCGACGAAACCGGTGAAGCGGATTGGGAGCTGCGGTGGTGCACGCCGACCTACGAGATCGCCTTGTGCGGTCATGCAACGCTGGCCAGCGGACATGTCTTACTGACCCGCGATGCTGATAATCGTGGGAGTGATGCCGTGACCTTTCGCACCCGCAAATCCGGAATATTGGAAGTGCGCCGCACTGCGGATGGATATGAAGTGGGTTTGCCCGCAATCGCTACCGAGCCGCAGCCGCATCCCGAGGCGGTCAAGCTGTTGGGGGCAGAGCCGGTGCTGGTCCACCGCAATGCCTCGCTCAACAATATCTTTCTGTTCGAAAACGAAGCGCAAGTGCGCTCGCTCGATCCCAACCTTCGTGCCTTGGGTGAATTTGGCGTCGACCAATTCGCCTGCACCGCACCGGGTGAGAATACTGATATTGTCAGCCGCGTATTTGTGCCGGGCGCCGGAGTTGACGAGGACAGCGTGACCGGATCAGCGCATGCCGCGCTTACACCGTTTTGGGCTGAGCGGTTGGAGCGTAACAGCTTCACCGCGCACCAAGCATCTGAGCGCGGCGGCGATCTTACCTGCCGCTTGGATGGCGACCGTGTTTGGCTGGGTGGTCAGTGTGTGACGGTGGTTGAAGGCAGTTTCTACCTGACCGGATAAAGCTCCAGCACATCGGCCAATTTCTGGACCATTCGCACGCGGTCTTCGCTGGCTGAGTGGCCAAGGCGAACCACAGTCAGGCGCTGTTGCGGCGAGACAATCACATATTGCCCCATATGTCCGATCAAGGCGAACATGCTTTGCGGTGCGCGATCAGGAAACAGCGGATGGGGCTGGTCAGCATCATCCAATGGACGATTGAGCCATGTCTGCAGACCATAATGCGGAGAGCGCGGGCTGGGTGCGATCATCCGTTCAACCCAGCGGCGCGGGACCAATTGTTCGCCGGTTGGCGCCTTGCCCTTGCGCCGTAACATCTCACCCAATTTCGCCCAGTCGCGCGCAGAACCATGGATCAAGCTGCCGCCAATCAACGTTCCGGCTGCATCGAATTCTGGCACCATACTTTCCATCCCGAGCGGGTCGAACAGCCGCGCATTGAGATAATCGGTCACGGCCTGCCGGCGAATGTCAGGGTCCTTGCTGCTCGTCAGCACATCGGCTGCAATGTCCGCCAAAATCACCGTAGTGTTGGAGGAATATTCGAATTTCGCGCCCGGCTCTGCCTCCAATGGCTGCTCTTCGGCCCACGCCGCCATATCGTCGCGCCCGTCGAGGAACAGCATGCGTACTTCGGCGCTTTCATAGGGCGGATTGCCCGCCTCGGTATGGCGCAACCCGCTGCGCATTTGCAGCAATTGGCGCAGGGTTATCTCGCCGCGAGCATCGCCCGGACGCCGCCATTGCGGCACTGGCGCGCTTTCATCCAGGCTCAGTTTTCCGTCGGCAACCATCATCCCGATCATGATCGCCGTAACCGTTTTGGCCATTGACCAGCTGACAAAGCGAGTATCAGCATCATAGCCATCGGAATAACGTTCCGCCGCGATCTCACCATCTTGCATCACCACCAGAGCGCGGGTCTCGCCCAGATCAGGCAAAGAGAACAGATCATCCACTGCTCTGGCCAGTTCCTGCTTGGGCGCACCGGCATCCTCGGTGACAGCGGCAAGCGCTTCCTCGCTCAACGGGACCTCCGGCGAAATGCCGTCCCCGCATGCCGAAAGAGTGAAGGCAAGGCTTGGCAGTACCAGCGCAGTGGCGATAAGGGAAAGCGACCGATTCATTATTCTCCACTCACTCGCGCAAGGAAATTCACTTGGCAATTGGAAAATCGCAAACCAAGCGGCGTTACGGGCGATGGGTGCTGGCGATTGTCTTTATTGCCATTGTCGCGCTGGCGTGGAGCTACCGTGCGCCAGCGCAAGGCTATGCCAATGCCGCCACATCTTACAGCGCGCGCGTGGCGTGCTCTTGCCGCTTTGTCGCAGGGCGCAGTCTGGAGGATTGCGGGAAGGACAAGCTGGGCGGGATGGAGTTGGTGACCTTAGTCGAAGATCCAGCCGCCAAGAGTGTGACCGCCCGTTTCCCGCTAATCTCTAGCGATACTGCCAGATACCGCGAAGGATATGGCTGCGTTCTTGATGCGTGGCAGGATTAGGGGAAGATTAGAGCAGGATCAGGGGAGGATTAGAGCGCAACAGTTCTAGCCCGTATCACGCTGCGCTGGTCGTGCTGTCGATCCAGCCGCCGCCAACAACCCGTTCGCCGCTGTAAATCACCGCTGCCTGTCCCGGGGCGACACCAAATTCTGGCTCATCAAAGTGGATCGAGACACTCGCTCCATCACCCAGGCTTCCTTCCAACGTGACCGGAACGGGTTTGGACAAGCTGCGCACCTTCACGCTTAGCGGTGCGTCGGGAATAGGACCAATACGGTTGGTCTCGGTAATCTTGGCCTTGCTAACCGCGAGCATCAGCTTGGGGCCGACGCGGACCTCGCGGCTGTCAGCATCCAGACCCACGACGTAAAGTGGTTCGGCCTGCCCACCAATATCAAGCCCGCGGCGCTGGCCAACGGTGTAGTGCACGATGCCCTTGTGCTCGCCCAAAACATCTCCGCTTTGCGCATGCACGATATCGCCGGGAATGCCGCCCTCGGGGCGCATCTTCTTGACGATCTTAGCGTAATCACCGTCCGGTACGAAACAGATGTCCTGACTGTCAGGCTTGGCCGCATTGCGCAGGCCAGCCTGCTCGGCCAGCTCGCGCACTTGTGCTTTGGGCAGACCGCCGAGTGGGAAGCGGATGTAGTCGAGCTGTTTCTCGGTGGTCGCATAGAGGAAATAGGACTGGTCGCGCGCCGGATCGAGTGCTCGGTGCAGCTCAACCCCGGCTGGCCCCATTACCCGTTTCACATAATGGCCCGTTGCCAGGCAATCTGCGCCCAATTCGCGCGCCATACGAAACAAATCGGTGAATTTTGGCCCCATATTGCAGCGAATGCAGGGCACTGGGGTGCGTCCCGCGAGATATTCGTCAGCAAATTGCTCAACCACATCTTCGCGGAAAGCGCTTTCGTGATCGAACACATAATGCGCAATACCGAGCTTGTCCGACACCGCGCGTGCATCGCTGATGTCGTCTCCGGCACAGCAGGCACCCTTGCGGCCGGTTGCCGCACCATAATCATACAATTGTAGGGTAATACCGATCACTTCGGCGCCGCTGGCAGCTGCCAATGCAGCGACCACTGACGAATCGACCCCGCCCGACATGGCGACGACAATGCGGCTTTCGCTTGCCGGTTTGGGCAAATCGAACAGCGCGGCTGCATCCAAGCCTGCATCAAAGAGATCAGCATGTGACATGATGGGGCGGGCCTATACACAGGGCGGACCTGCTTTTCTAGCGTATATCCAGCCAATCAAGCCCGCTCGCGCGCTACGGACAAGCGCGGCACCGCTTACGATTCCCGTAATCTTTCCTAATCTTGGGTAAATGCCTGTTTTACCTGTTCTTGACGACTAGGGGTCTAAGACGGCTCCATCATGTTCGAAGATAACACCAAATTTGACCGCGCAACCCAAAGCGCCATGCCATTCGTTCCGGTTTCCGAAGCGGGTGCGGCAGTTCAGGCAAGCGGCACTGCGCTGCGAGCTTTCGGCTGGCCAGAATTGACTGCCCGGATCAATGCAGCGCGCGATCTGCGCCGCGTATTGCGCCGTGACAGTTCCTATGGCTCGGCCAGTTTCAACGATGCGGCCGCGGGCTATTTCAATACCGTAGATAATGGCAAACACGGCGTTAACCATGGTGCTTTAGAGCATGGCAAATCTAATTGGCGTAAGGCGTCTTTAGCTGAAGAGACTGCCGCAACAGGCGACCCGAGAGACATAAATGATTGAGAATCAAGATATACGTCCTGCACAGGTAATCGGTCCGCTCGGCGAGCCGCTGACCATTGACGACTTGCCGGCCCCCAGCACCAAACGCTGGGTTGTGCGCCGCAAGGCAGAGGTCGTCGCTGCAGTGAATGGTGGTCTGCTGACAATTGACGAAGTGCTCGAACGCTATGGCCTGACGCTGGAAGAATTTGCGTCTTGGCAGCGAGCGGTTGACCGTTCGGGTATGCAAGGCCTGCGCGTCACCCGCATTCAGCACTATCGTGACCTTTACGAACGCCAGCTCAAATACTGAGCCAAAACCGCCTTCGTCACGCTTCCCTTGATCCGCCGTACGCGGATTGATCGCATCTATATCCAGCCTAGGCTTGTCTATTTCCGCCTGTTTCGGCAGTAACGCGCTGTGCGTGCAATTTATATGCGCGATAACAGACATACAGGAGGAAATAAGATGGTTGGTTGGATTATTGCATTGGTTGTTGGTGGTGTGGCCGGTTGGCTGGCCAGCCTGGTCATGAACCGCGATGCTTCGATGGGAATATTCTGGAATATCGTGGTCGGCTGTGTCGGCTCGGTGATCGGTAACTTCATTTCCGGAACATTTTTCGGAATTGGCGGCAGCGTTCAGGAATTTTCGCTTGCTGGGCTCGGAATTGCAGTTGTCGGCGCAGTTGTTCTGCTCGGCATCGTAAACTTGGTCCAGCGTGGACGTGTCCGCTAAGGCACAACACGTTTCCGACTGAAATTAAAACATGTTTAGGGGCGGGGTGGCACAGGCCATCTCGCCCTTTTTCATGCGCAGCCCTCATTGTTTGTGCGGCCTCCGGGTCGCCCCTGCGCTATCTATGTGGCGGGTAGAATTGATTGCCCTTGCGTCCGTGTGATGCCGGTTACCGTATCTTGAGGGCGCGACTTAGCTAAGCCACTGATTGATTTGCAACACTTTGACGGCTTAAGAAGTCGCTCGTCGAGAGGCGGATTGCTCGAATATGACGCTGGGTCTAAGGGTATTGTGCTTGGTGAGTTATCAGTATAACACACCCGAAGCAGGGAAATAGCATGAATTACGAGACCAGTATCACTTCCGAAGCCGCCGATTCCATGGCCTCTGACCTTGACTATGGTCAGCGCAGTGGAGGTGACACTCGCCGCAGGCTGATGATCATTGGCGGGGTATTGCTCGCTCTTCTGATTGCGCTGGCTGCTGCCTATTTCATGAATGCCGAAAGCGCGCCGGTTGCAGCTGGAGATGATGATTCGCAGCTGTCTGTGGTAACCGTGGTTGCCCCTGGTAAAACTTCGATCGCTGGCCTGATTACTGCCTCTGGGACGATCGCAGCGCGCAGGGAATTGCCAGTTGGCGTTGCCGGCGAAGGTGGACGCGTGGTGACAGTACCGGTTGATGCTGGCGATTGGGTGCGGAAGGGCCAGGTCCTCGCGGTCATCGATCGGTCGGTTCAAAGCCAGCAATTGCGTGGGCAAGCTGCTCAGGTTGAAGTGGCAAAGGCAGATGCTGATTTGGCGCAAAGCAATCTGGACCGCTCGCTGCAGTTGGTCGAGCGGGGATTTGTTTCGCAAGCAGACGTGGACCGGCTCACCGCAACTCGGGATTCGGCGCGTGCGCGCGTTGACTTGGCGCAGGCGCAGTATAGCGAGCTGACCGCACGCAATGCACGGCTGAATATTGTTGCACCCGAAGCGGGCCTCTTGCTGACCCGCAATGTTGACCCCGGACAAACCGTCTCCGCAGGCTCGGGCACTTTGTTCCGTATTGCCAAGGGCGGTGAGATGGAAATGCTGGTCCGCGTCAGCGAATCGCAAATGGCTGATTTGTCTCCCGGCAAACAAGCCGAGGTCACGCCGACAGGGTCAGACACAGTGTTGACCGGCCAAATTTGGCAAGTTTCTCCCGTGATCGACCCGCAGGATCGCCAGGGCACGGTGCGTGTCGCCTTGTCCTATGCCCCCGATTTGCGGCCCGGCGGTTTCGCCACGGCCAGAATAAATAGCGGAACAATTGTAGCGCCCATTTTGCCAGAAAGCGCCATCCTGTCTGACAAAGACGGCGATTATGTGTTCGTGGTCGATGCAGAAGACAAGGCGCAACGGCGTGACATTGAAACAGGCCTGATTGCGGCAGAAGGCATCGTCATCGTTGACGGTCTTGATGGTAGCGAGAAAATTGTGCTGCGGGCAGGTGGGTTTTTGACTGAGGGCGAGAAGGTCAAGCCAAACCTGCAAGGCGCGGCAGAGGGATAGTCCGATGAACTTCCAGAATATGTCTGCCTGGTCGATCCGCAATCCAGTGATTCCGCTGGTATTGTTCACCGCCCTTTTGCTGGCTGGTATCCTGAGCTTTTGGCGTATGGATATTGTGAACAATCCAGATGTTGAATTTCCCGGCGTTCAAGTTGATATTTCTCAGCCCGGCGCAGCCCCGACAGAGATCGAAAACCAGATCACTCAAGTGGTCGAATCTGCTGTGCGATCGATCAATGGGGTCAATTCGATTCAATCGAGCGCGCGCGAAGGCCGCTCCTCAACATTTGTTGAGTTTGAGATTGGGATCGATCCCAATGATGCCGTGTCTGAGGTGAAAAACGCGGTTGATACAGTTAGAGGCAGCCTGCCCGACGGTATTTTGGAACCTCGTATCAGCAAGGTTGAGGTGGCTGGGGGCTTCTTGGCAATTTTTGCTGTCGAAGCCGACGACATGACGATCGAACAGCTCAGCTGGTTTATCGACGACACTGTTTCCAAGCGCTTATTGTCCATCGAAGGCATGGCAGAGGTTGGGCGCTTTGGCGGGGTTGATCGCGAAATAGAAGTTATCCTCGACCCGGCAAAAATGCAGTCATTGGGCGTTACCGCTAGCCAGCTAAACGGCGTATTGCGGCAGTCAAACGTCGATGCCGCGGGCGGCATTGCCGAAGTTGGTGGGACTCGCCAATCGGTCCGCGTGCTGGGCAATAACGCCAGTGCGTATGAATTGTCGCAACGCTCGATCCAGATCGGTGGTGGCCGGACAATCAAACTGGCTGATGTAGCAGAGGTCCGCGATGGGTTTTCTGAGCGCACCTCGGTCTCTCGGGTTGGCGACAAGGAAGTTGTCAATTTCTTCATGTCGCGCGCCAAAGGCGCTTCGGACGTGACGGTATTTGACGCCTCATTGAAGATAATCGATGAAATCCAGACAGCAAACCCGAACGTCAACTTCATCCAGCTGACCGACAGCGTCAGATACACCAAGGATCAGTATAACAGCTCGATCGCGGCGATGATCGAAGGCGCGATTTTGGCCGTTGTCGTTGTGTTTTTCTTCCTGCGCGATTGGCGCGCAACGGTGATCTCCGCCGTCGCCATCCCGCTTTCCGCTATTCCGACATTCTGGTTCATGGATTTGCTCGGCTTTAATCTCAATTTCCTTTCGCTGCTGGCGCTGGGCTTGGTTGCCGGTGTTTTGGTTGATGATGCGATTGTGGAGATTGAGAATATTGTGCGGCATATGCGGATGGGCAAATCTGCCTATCAGGCATCGATTGATGCAGCCGACGAAATTGGCCTTGCGGTGGTCGCGACCTCATTTTGTATTGTTGCTGTGTTCCTGCCGGTTGGTTTGATGCCAGGCATTTCGGGTCAATTCTTCAAGAACTTCGGCCTGACAGTTGTGGTCGCCGTTCTGATGAGCCTTGCGGTCGCGCGGATGATTACCCCGATGATGGCCGCCTATTTCCTCGAGGCGAAGGGGAATGCCGATCATGGCAGCGGCAAGTGGATGGATCGCTATATGCGGATCCTCGCGTGGACGCTTGATCGCGGCAAAATGTACAAAATGCGCGAAGGACTGCCGGGTGTCCGCAATCGCTTTGCTTACACAATCTGTGGCATATTGTTTTTGCTGTTATTGATAATTGTCCCGGGCGTTGCCGCCTTTGCTGCCTTTGGAGCATTGGATAGTCTAGAGATTCCTGCGACGCTGGCCGGGCTTTTCTCGGCGGATTCAAACGGCATCATTTACGGCTTGGTCGAGAAAGTCATCCAAGTTTTGCAGCTTGTTCTGGTTATGGCGATCAGCTTGGCAGCCATGGCGATTGCCTTTCAGCTTTTGCGGGTTTTCGAAGCGATTGGGGGCAATAGTCGCTTCGCCCAATCGGTGACTTGGCTGAGATCGCGCTTTGTTGATCACCGCGTCTGGATGTTGGGCATAGGATATTTCGCCTTCCTGCTGACCGTGTTGTTGTTCGCCAACACGCCGTCGCAATTCCAACCGACAATCAACACGGATGACAGCCGTGTGGAAATTGAGATGGTGCCCGGCACCACTATTGCAACCACCGCTCGGGTATCGCGCGAAGTGACCGATATCATAAATGAAGAGCCAGAGGTTATTCTGGTTCTGGAACGTGTTCGCGAAGGCAGGGCAACGCTCTATATCGGGCTTGATCCTGAACGCGATAAGACATCGATTGAGTTCGAACGCGGATTGTCAGAACGGCTATCCCAAGTGCCAGACGCCCGAGTCCGTTTCCAATCGCAGTCTGGCGGTTTTGGTTCTGGCCGCGACGTTACCATCATGTTGGCCGGGTCCGACCCTGTACTGCTGGAGCAAACTGCGACGGCTTTGGTCGATCAGATGAAGGGATTGGACAAGCTGGTCGCGCCGCGCATCAATGCGGATATCAATCGGCCTGAGATTATCATCACCCCGCGCGAGGATATCGCCGCGGAACTGGGTGTTACCACTGCAGCCTTGAGCCAGACAATTCGCATCGCAACATTGGGCGAGATTGAACAAAACGCTGCCAAATTCTCGCTGTCCGACAGGCAGATCCCAATCCGTGTAAAGTTGTCACGCGATGCGCGCAGCGAATTGAGCACGATTGCAAATTTACCGGTGCAAACGATCAACGGCGGCTCTGTTCCTTTGGGCAGAGTGGCGACCATTCGCTTCGGTTCGGGTCCGACCACGATCCAGCGGTATAATCAAAACCGCCGCGTTCTGATTGGCGCAGATGTGGCCGATGGCTTCATCAAGGGCGAGGCTCAGCAAGAAGTGAATGAATTGCCGATTTTGAGCAATTTGCCCCAGGGCGTCATTCGCGATGCTGTTGGTGAAGAACAATGGCAGCAGGAATTGGCGCAGAACTTTGTGATTGCGCTCATCTCGGGCGTTCTGCTGGTCTTCGCAGTGCTGGTCCTATTGTACAAACGTTTGATGAGCCCGCTGGTGAACATGTGTTCGCTGGCATTGGCACCCTTGGGCGGTATTTTCTTGGTCTGGTTGGTCGGTCAGCCGGTTTCCATGCCCGTTATGATTGGCACATTGATGCTGCTGGGTATTGTGTCGAAAAACTCGATTCTTCTGATTGATTTTGCGATCGAGGAAATGGCCAATGGCACGCGCAAATTGCACGCTATCTTAGAGGCTGGGCACAAGCGCGCTCAACCGATTGTGATGACCACTGTCGCGATGACGGCTGGTATGGTGCCAACCGCGCTGTCGCTATCGGGTGATGGCGCGTGGCGGGCACCAATGGGCACGGTCGTGATCGGCGGCCTGATCATGTCGACTGTGCTGACGCTGTTGATTGTCCCAGCTGGCTTCAGTTTGGCTGATGGGCTGGAGCGCCGGGTTGGCCCATGGATGCGCACGCGCTTCCTGACCTATCGTCCTGGCGATGCTGATGATGACAAGGCGCGTCCGATGGGCGAGCCCGATGCTCCGACAAAACCATCGGCAACGCCTGCGACCCGTTTGCCCCCTGGGGGCGAGCCGGCCGAGTGACCTGTCCCTAACCATGGCAGGAGCCACCCGCGTTCCTCTGATGCTGGGCGGGGAACCGCTTACCCCTGATCGTGCGCGCCGGATGCGTTGGACAGCCACTGGATTGCTGTGTGCGATGGCGGTGGTGTTCTTCGGATCCAAGCAGTTTCTCGATGTGCATCCAGCCTGGGGCTATGTGAATGCCTTTGCCGAGGCGGCGATGGTCGGCGGACTTGCAGACTGGTTTGCGGTCACTGCGCTGTTCCGCCGCCCGATGGGCTTGCCGATCCCGCACACGGCGATCATTCCTGAAAACAAAGATCGCATCGCCGATACGATGGCGCAATTCCTGCGCGAGAACTTTCTGATCCCCTCTGTCGTGGCGCGGCGGATGAGCGGCATGAATGTCGCTCAGGCTATGGGTGATTTTCTGGTTGCTCCTCCGACAGACAGGGACGGTGATAATCGGTCGCGGATCACCGGCGGTGCTGCGGAATTGCTGGCCGAGATTCTTGAGTCTCTCGATCCAGATCGCTTGGGCAATCAAGTGCGTACTGGTTTGGCTTCTCAATTTGCGAAAATTGACGTTTCGCCGCTGTTGGGGCGTATGCTGGAAAGTGCCATTGCCGACCGGCGCCATTTGCCATTGGTTGACGGCGTCATCCGCTGGGCCGGTCTGACGTTGGAAGACAATGAAGAAACCGTGCGCGAGATTATCCATGCGCGGGCCAATGCTGTGCTGCGTTGGACCGGTTTGGACGAGCGCATATCCGGGTCGGTGCTAGACGGGCTGTACAAATTGCTGGCCGAAGTGTTGATCGACCCAGACCATCCCTTGCGCTCCAAAATCGAGGAAGGGCTCGAGAATTTAGCCAAAGATCTCCAGCACGATCCCAAGACTCGCGAGCGTGTCGAAAGCATGAAAAATGACTTGATCGAAAATCCCGCGGTTGCCGAATGGTGGTTGGGTGTGTGGGAGCGCATCCGGCGTTCGCTAATCAAGCGGGCTCGCGACCCTGAAAGCGCGCTGGGTGAAGAGATGCGCAAAGGTCTGGCCGAGATGGGCAAGGCTTTGCAGCAAGATCCACGCTTGCAGCATCAGATCAACCGCTTTGCCCGCCGCACTATGGTTGGTGTCGCAACCCGATATGGTGGACAAATTGTTCAACTGGTGTCGGAAACGGTCAAGCGCTGGGACGCGGTGACAATCACTGGCCGGATTGAAAGCGCGGTTGGGCGCGACCTTCAGTTCATCCGCATCAACGGCACATTGGTGGGCGGCTTGGTCGGCATCACCCTGCACACGCTCGACCACTTCTTTTTCTGACGCAGCTGCATTCGGGCCCGCGATCTGGCTTGCCGCTCTATAATCAATTGTGGGACTGGGGCGCAGGCGCTTCTGGCACAAGCAACCACCGTATTAACACCTAACTATGCGCTCAATCGCCGCTTACTGCGTTCGTCGTAACCCTCCTCTCGAAGGGAGAGGTGGGCATGTCGAGAATTGGCGAGCAGTTGGAGGCGCAGGTGAGCCGGATGGCGCGCCGAACGAACGGCGCAGATCGCCTATCAAACCTGCGATATGATCGCGAATTTGCTGCGCTGATAAAACTACTTCGACCTCGCATTGCCTATCTGATCGACCAATATAGCCTGACGGATATGCGTGAGGACGCAGAGCAAGTGTGCGCTATTGCCATTCACCGTGCTTTGGAAAGCTATGACCGCAAGAGGGCGCTGTTCACCACCCATGTTACTTGGGCGTTGCGCGGCGAATTGCAGAGCCTGCGCCACCGGGTCCGGCTGGATCAACGCAAAAGCGCACGCACAGCGGGTATTCGCACGGTATCGCTCGAAAGCATGATGGCACCTGACGCAGATGGCTCGAGCGCCGCATCAACTTTCGAAATTGTCGACGAGCGAGCCCATGATGCCATTCAGTCCAACGTCAGCAATGTGTTGGCGCGGCGATCGCTGGCCCGGTTGATGGACCGGATTGGCTCACTCGAATGTGAACAACAGGTGGTTTGGGATGCCTTGGCAGACGCGACACCATCTCGACCCAAGGGCTCACCCCAAACGCAGCGCTTTTCGTCAGAACAACGCCGCCAGATTGTGCGCCGAACCTACCGCAATTGCGCCAAAGTGTTGGCGGGATAGCAATCGCTGTCAGTTTAGTCTGTAGGTTATCCTTGTGTTAAAAAAGCCTGCTACTGGATTGCCACCCGCATCCTTGGCTGGCTCGAAAGTCGCATGGCGCAGCAGCTCCAAGCAGGCTGAGTCATTGAACGATGCGGGCCCCGAAGAAGTCCGAATTTCACAAAAAGTAGTCTTCCCCTTGGCGTTAACGGTCAAGCTAACGTCAACCCGGCCCTCCCGCTCTGCTCGCAACATCGCGTTGGGATAGGATTGTTGCAGTTTGCGCGCCCATTCTACTTGCCGCACTGGCGTCACGCTGACTGCGATATTGGCATTGATCTTGTCGATCAATTTTTCTGTACAATCGACCAACTTTCCAAGAGCTTCGGGGAATTCGGACAATTCAAAGGATAGCGGCTTTCTGATCGCACCGTCGATTTTTAGCGCGGTAATGTTCGCGGTTCTTTGATCCAGCAACGCCAATGATCCCGCCTGGCTAACATCCGAAGAGCTAGCCCGAGCAAAATCGACGTCTTCATCTTCGAGGCTGTCCGGATTTTCTCCCATCGCTGGAGGGGCAGGCAAATATTGGGGGGCATGCATGGGCTCAACCCCAAACATAGCCAACACTGGCCGGCCTGCGCTGGATGTGGCTTCCAGATAGTTCCGCTCGACCTTCTCTCCGGGTGCAAATGCCACCCTTATGCGCGGGCCAAAGGGGTCGCGCACCGGTTTGCCGATCAGGGTCAGGTTCACGCCGGGACCGGGACCACCCTTGTCCATCCACATTGTTACCGCATTTTCGCCGGTACCAAACACGCGGGCCATCCGACATTTGTCATCATATTCGCGCAGTTTCCATTCCGAGCTGGGTTTCAGCGATATCTGATCACCATCCTTATCGTCTGCCATGGCAGGCGCGCTGGCTGTCATGGCCAGTAATGCAGCGAAGAATGAACCTCTGATAAGCATGCTGTACCCCTGAAAAATCTAAGACTGTCTCAATTGCGGCTCATTGATGATGGACGATGCTACTCCAAAGAACTCTCAATTAATCCGGTAACTGATCGAGTTGGCATAATAGGATGCCATCGGACTACCATCTGCATCCAAGGCTGGCTCAAATGTAGCATTGCTCAAAACTTGGCAGGCTCTGGATTGGAGAGTTTTGAGCTCAGTTGCATTTTTCAATCTACAGTCGGTGACTGCGCCTGTTTCATCCAGCATGACCCGAAAACGGATGACACCCTGTTCGCGCTTGCGGAGGGCAGACTTGGGGTAAAAACCACGAATGCGCTCCTTTACCGCATCGTTATCCACCAATTTTGCTGACCTGCTCTTCGCCATCTGCTGATCAGGATCGAGGCCCCACACCTTAAGTAGATTCTTCGCGCAATGGTCGAGGACTTGCATCGGATTGTGCAGGTCGCCTGTGGCAAAAGTGACCGTGCGATGCCCTTGGTTCAATGTGATCGAGCCAATGCCTTTCGCAGCTTCCAAATCCAACTGAGGACGAGATCTATTGCGGGTATTCTGGGTGCGCTTCTTTCGCAGGGTGGGCCTGAGGCTGGAATAGATCACCGCCTTTCCTACGCCATCCAATGATCCGACGTAAGGATTTGTCTTGCGCGGTTTTTGTTTGGTGCCGAAATTGATGAAGACGGGCCGCTTTTCCTTGAAGCCTTTGAGTTTTGGCCCAGCGACAGTGAAGCCAACCCGGTGTGAGGGGTGAAATTGCTCAAAATAGAGCAGATGGCGATCGTTCCCTTCGCCAAATGCCAGTGCCAACCGGCATTTTTCATCACCGAAATCTGCATTCCAGGCCGAGCTGGGCTTGAGAACATTTCCATCGGTCCCAACAGATTCGGATGAATTCTTCGTGTTGGTATCGTCGTCAGCCGCGTTCAAGGGCTGGGCAGCGAGCGCGACCCCGACAATGGCGATCAATCCAGCAATATCAAACCGCATAACAAAAACCCTCCGACATGCAGACTAGCGTGCCGGAGGGTTGTTGCAACCTACAGATATTCTGCAGTTTTACAGTTTGTCGGTCAATTCCGGCACAGCCTTGAACAGGTCAGCCACCAGGCCGATGTCCGCGACTTGGAAGATGGGGGCATCTTCATCCTTATTGATCGCGATGATGGTCTTGGAATCCTTCATCCCGGCCAAGTGCTGGATCGCGCCAGAGATACCGATTGCGATATAGACCTCTGGGGCAACAATTTTGCCGGTTTGGCCAACTTGATAGTCGTTCGGCACATAACCAGCGTCCACCGCGGCGCGCGAGGCACCGATACCGGCGCCCAATTTGTCTGCCAGCGGCGTGATCGTTGCTTCGAAAGTTTCAGCGTCCTTCAATGCGCGGCCACCCGATACGATAACTTTGGCGCTGGTCAGTTCGGGGCGCTCGCTTTTGGCGATTTCTGCGCTGACAAAGCTGGAGATGCCAGCATCGCTTGCGCCGCCAACCGCTTCAACTGCGGCTGAGCCGCCTTCGGCAGCGGCCTTGTCAAAGGCGGTTCCGCGAACGGTGATCACCAATTTCGCATCGGAGCTTTCGACCGTTGCGATGGCGTTGCCGGCATAGATCGGACGGGTGAAGGTTTTGTCGCCTTCAACCGAAAGAATGTCCGAGATTTGCATTACGTCGAGCAGCGCGGCAACGCGCGGTGCGATGTTTTTACCCGTTGTGGTGGCCGGGAACAGCACAGCATCGTGGTCCGCCATCAGGCCAGCCACGAGAGGTGCGACGTTTTCTGCCAATGCATGCTCAAGAGCGCCGTCATCGGCCAAATGGACGGTGCTAACGCCGGCAACTTTGGCAGCGGCATCGGCAACACTGGCACAGCCTGATCCTGCGACCAGCAAATGCACTTCGCCCAATTTGGCGGCAGCGGTTACCACGCTCAGCGTTGCGTCCTTCATCTCATTGTTGTCGTGTTCGACCCAGACGAGAGTTTTCATGAGTATATTCCTTATCTGTCCGGGGCTCAGGCGATGCCGAGCGCTTTGATCTTGGCTACCAATGCATCGACATCTTCAACCTTCTCACCTGCTTGGCGAACCGGAGGCTCGGCAACGTTGGTGGTGGTCAGACGCGGTGCGGTGTCGACACCGTAATCGGCCGGCGTTTTGGCATCGAGCGGCTTCTTCTTTGCCTTCATGATGTTGGGCAGCGAAGCATAGCGCGGCTCGTTCAGACGCAAATCCGTGGTGACGATTGCGGGAAGGGTCAGCTTGACCGTTTCCAGCCCGCCATCCACTTCACGCTTTACGGTGACACTGTCGCTATCAACTTCGATGGTGTTGGCGAAAGTGCCCTGCGGACGGCCCATTAGCGCCGCCAGCATCTGGCCGGTCTGGTTTGAATCGTCGCTGATGGATTGCTTGCCCAGCATCACGATCTGAGGCTGCTCTTCGTCGGCGATAGCCTTGAGGATTTTGGCAACGGCCAAAGGCTCAACCTCATCTTCGGTTTCCACCAGGATCGCGCGATCCGCACCCATGGCGAGAGCGGTACGCAGGGTTTCCTGCGACTTCGCCGGACCAACCGAAACCGCGATAATTTCTTCCGCCTTGCCGGCTTCCTTGATGCGGATCGCTTCTTCGACAGCGATCTCGTCAAATGGATTCATGCTCATCTTGACGTTGGCCAGATCAACACCTGTGCCATCGGCTTTGACGCGCGGCTTTACGTTGTAATCGATCACCCGTTTGACGGGGACGAGGATTTTCATGGGTGTTCCTTCCTCAGATAAAAATATGCCTGACCGCCTAGCTTGCGTTTACGTAAACGTCAAGTAACAGCTTGCCTTCATAGTGGTACAATCGTTTGAGCCTCACTGCTGTTCCCCGGGGCTTAGGTCAAGCTGCGCTTTTGATGGCAGTGTGCTATATTATTGGCTGGAGGGTTTGAAATGAGAAATGCAATCCTATCGGCAATCGCGGGTATCGGCCTGACGATAGCTTCATCAGCGTCCGCGCAAGAGGAGTCAGCCGTACCTATTGCTGAAACGCGTGTTGGCGAGAGTGGATTCGAATCGCCGCCCGCCACTATCGAACACATGGATTGGCTGGTCGGACAATGGGTCGGCACCGGCATTCAAGGCGCGCCAGCGCAGGAAAGTTGGTTGCCACCGGTGGGCGGAACGATGGTTGGCACATTTGTCCAGCAAGTCGCCACTGAGAATGGCGACGGCGAGATCATGTTCACTGAACATATGTATTTGATGGAAGAAGACGGTAGCCTCGCCCTCAAGCTAAAGCATTTCAATGCCGATTTGACCGCGTGGGAGGAAAAGGACGACATGGTCACTTTCCGCCTCGTCGCGATTGAAGAATGCGCGGCCTATTTTCATGCGCTGACGCTACGCTGTGACGAACGCGAGGATGGCACGCGCGGATTGGTCGCTGCGGTGCGCATGCAGTCAGGTGGAGAATTGGTGTTCCGATTCGACGCCGCGGAGTAGCAAATTCACGTCATTGCGATCCCGATCCTTGGACCGGCGAAGCAATCCAGCTTTTGACGGTGGATTGCCGCGCAACCTCACGGTTGCTCGCAATGACGAAACTTTGGCTTAAGCCGCCTGCTTAACCTCGGCGACGATCTTCTTGGCGGCATCGCCCAAATCGTCTGCCGCCACAATCGGCAGGCCTGAATTGGCGAGGATTTCCTTGCCTGCCTGCACATTGGTGCCTTCAAGACGCACAACCAGCGGTACCGACAAATTCACTTCCTTGGCCGCTTGCACGATACCATCGGCGATGATGTCGCACTTCATAATGCCGCCAAAGATATTCACCAGAATGCCTTCAACCGCAGGGTCTTTGAGGATGATCTTAAACGCTGCTGTGACCTTTTCGGTGGTCGCACCGCCGCCCACATCCAAGAAGTTGGCCGGGAAGGCTCCGTTCAGCTTGATGATGTCCATCGTGGCCATCGCAAGACCGGCGCCATTGACCATGCAGCCAATGTTTCCGTCCAGCTTGATGTAAGCCAGATCGTAATTGCTGGCCTCAACCTCGGCAGGGTCTTCCTCGGTCTCGTCGCGCATTTCCTCGACATCTTTGTGGCGATAAAGCGCGTTTCCGTCGAAGCTCATTTTGGTGTCCAGCACCAGCAGCCGTGCATCCTTGGTTTCAACCAATGGGTTGATCTCCAGCATCTCGCAATCGAGGTCCATAAAGGCAGTGTAAAGCTGCTTGGCCAGTTTCTGGCATTGCTTGTTGAGGTCGCCCGACAGTTTCAGTGCGAACGCAACCGCGCGGCCGTGATGCGGCATAAAGCCTTGCGCTGGATCAATGGTGATCGTGGTGATCAATTCTGGCGTGTTGTGCGCCACATCTTCAATGTCCATGCCGCCTTCGGTCGAAGCGACCATGGCAACTTCGCCACTGGCACGGTCCACCAGCATGGCGAGGTAATATTCGCTTTCGATATCGACGCCGTCGGTCACATAGAGGCGATTGACCTGTTTGCCTTCGTCACCGGTCTGGATTGTCACCAAAGTGTTGCCCAGCATATCGGTTGCATCGCTGCGCACATCATCGATGCTCTTGGCCAGGCGCACGCCGCCCTTGGCATCTGGGCCCAATTCGGTGAATTTGCCCTTGCCGCGCCCACCAGCGTGAATTTGTGCCTTCACAACATAGAGCGGCCCGGGAAGCTTATTTGCACCTTCAACCGCTTCTTCAACAGTAAGCGCCGCGTGACCGGCTGGGATGCCGATGCCATATTTCGCGAGCAATTCCTTGGCCTGATATTCGTGAATATTCATGGGGAGAGCGTATCCTTTGAAGGTGGTGCAGTGATGCCATAGCATCCACTTATGAGTCGTATCTGCCCTAAGCATGGATTGAGCGGCTTGAAAAGTCCCTCCGCTACGCGCAACAGCAGGACTGGCATGATTGATAGCAAACGCCTTGAAGCCATTGTTCGCGAAGCGGGCCGTATTGCGGCCGATCAATGGCCCGGAGCCGGGCATACGGTTGAGACCTGGGAGAAAGAGCCAGGCCATCCCGTTTGCGCTGCTGATCTGGAGGTGGACGCCTTTTTGCGGCGCGAATTGGGTGCGTTGCTGCCGTCGGCTGGTTGGTTGTCTGAGGAAACCGCCGACGATCCCAAGCGATTGAACAATGATCTTATCTGGCTGGTCGATCCGATCGACGGCACCAGAGATTTTCTGCGTGGGCGCAGCGGCTGGTCAGTCTCGGTTGCCCTGATCAGCTCGGGCCGTCCGCTGATCGGGATGCTCAGCGCACCTTCTCGTCAGGAAGAATGGCTGGCGGTTGCGGGTAAGGGCGCGTGGCGCAATGGCGAAAAGCTGGTGGCGTCATCGCGCAAGGATTTTGCCGGTGCGAGAGTTCCCATCGACGCACTGCCAGAGCCCGATTCGGACCTGACGATCGTCGACAAGCCCAACTCCATTGCCTTGCGCATAGCGATGGTTGGCGCTGACGAGGCTGACTTGGTGGCGACAATGCGCTGGGGCTTTGAATGGGATATTGGAGCCGCCACTCTGATCGCGCGCGAGGCTGGCGCAGTGGTCAGCGATGTGTTTGGCAATCCGCTCAATTACAACAAGCGTGATCCGCGCGCCTTTGGCCTATTGGTTAGCTCACCCCATATTCACGGCGACGCGGTGGCGCGGTTGGCCGATCGGGCGAGAAAACTCGCATAGCGCGCAACCAAATGAGGGGCCAGCCATGATGGCCGACCCCTCATTTGGTTTCAGAACGTGCCGAATGGCTCCGATCTTATTGTTAGGCCTTATTGGGCGGACTGCGCCTGATTCACGTCGTCTTGATCAAACGGAATGATCTTGATTTCGACACGGCGATTTTGCGAACGGCCATATTCCGTGGTGTTGTCAGCGATTGGCATAGTTTCGCCAAAGCCCTGCCAACGGATCCGAGCCGTCGCTACTCCGCGCGAGGTCATATAGTTCGACACCGACTGAGCGCGTTGTTCTGACAAGCGCTGGTTGAACGCATCTGATCCGGTTGAGTCGGTGTGGCCATAAACGTCGACCAGACTGTTGGGATATTGGGTCAGGCTTCCAGCGACGGTATCCAGCGTATCGCGGAATGCAGGCTTGATCGTATAACTGCCCACGTCGAATGTGACGCCATCGGGCAGATTGACCAGTATAGCATCGCCATTGTCGACCTCGGTCACATCAACGCCAGAACCTGCGGTCTGCTCTTTCAATTCCTTGATTTGCTGGTCCATCTTGTAACCAACGATGCCGCCAGCAGCGCCGCCGCCAACCGCGCCGATAATGCGTCCGGTTTTGCCGCCAATTGCACCGCCCAACAGGCCGCCCAATACTGCGCCGCCAACGCCGCCGATCGCTGTCCGCGAGACTTTCTTCTCTCCGGTGTTGGGATCGGTCACACATGCGGTTGTCCCCATGAGCGACACAGCTGCGACACCAGCCATAATTTTCCGAGATGTTTTCATAAGTAATCCTCCAAAAGTGCCTGCCCGGCAAAATACGGGGCAGTAGAACACGGGGCGCCCACCAACACCATAGTAACATAACGGTCGGACCGATGCAGCGTTCCCCCTTGTGCAGATTGCGAAGAAAGCTGGCACCGATCGACAATTGTGCTAGCGCAATAGGGGTGACTTCCTTTCCCTGGCCTGACTTGTTTATTATTGCTGGACTCATCGTCCTGAACGGCGTTTTCGCGATGTCCGAACTTGCGATTGTTTCGGCCAAGCCAGCGCGCCTGCGCGCAGCTTCTGCAAAGGGTAGCAAAGGGGCAAAGACCGCCCTTGCTTTGGCCGCCGAACCGGGAAAATTTCTCTCGACCGTGCAAATCGGCATCACTCTGATCGCGATTATCACCGGTGCATTCTCTGGGGCCAGTTTGGAGGGGCCAGTGGGCGAACGGCTGGCATTACTGGGCGTACCAGAAGAAAATTCGCGCCAAGTCGCCTTTGTCTCGGTGATCGCGCTGACCACTTACCTCAGCGTGGTTGTGGGCGAATTGGTGCCCAAACAGCTCGCCCTGCGCGCTGCGGTGCCGATTGCGACCGTCATGTCGAGACCGATGGCGATTTTGGCAAGCATTGCTGCTCCGGTGGTGTGGATTTTGGACAAATCATCTGGCCTGTTGATCAGACTGTTCGGATTGCGACCGGGCGGGCAATCGTCCGTAACTGCCGAAGAATTGCATATGATTTTTGCCGACGCGACCCGTTCTGGCGTGATCGAGGCGGATCAACACCAAATATTGACCGGGGTGGTCCGATTGGCAGAGCGGCCTGTGCGCGACATGATGACGCCGCGAACCGAACTTGATTGGATTGATGCAGCTGCGAGCGAGAAAGAAATCTGGCGCGCGATCAAGGAAAGCCCGCATTCCTTGCTGCCGGTGGCCGATGGCTCGCCCGACACGATCTTGGGCATTGTGAAAGTGCGCGAGGTGTTGGCACTGATGGTCGCTGGCAAGCCGGTCATTTTGGAAGAATTGATGATCAAGGCAGAGGTGGTCCCTGACCAGCTCGATGCGATGGATGCGCTGCGCGTTTTGCAGCAGGCGGACATCGCGATGGCCATGGTGCATGACGAATATGGCCATTTGGACGGAGTGGTTACGCCGGTTGATTTGCTCACTGCAATGGCGGGTAATTTCGTCAGCGATCAGGACGAAGGCGATTCGCCGCTGATGGTTGAGCGGCCCGATGGCTCGCTGCTTATTTCCGGCGCGCTATCCGCCGATGCGCTGTCCGATCAGCTTGATCTGGATTACGAGGACACGCGCGAATTTGGCACCGCGGCTGGCTATGCTCTGTCGGTGATGAAGAAATTGCCGGTCGAGGGCGAAAGCTTCACCGATCAAGGCTGGAGCTTTGAGGTGATCGATATGGACCGTCGCAGGATCCACAAATTGCTCGTCCGCAAAGACGAGACCGAAACTACCCCGGAATAACCGCCTGAGCGAATTGGCCGTCACCTTCGGGTGCAGCGATAATATCGCGCGTTACGCGGCCCTTGGCCACAGTGTTGGTGCCCGGATCACCCACGGTTGAGCGAATGCCAGGGGCAGCCGCACCGGCGCGATCAAGCGCGCTGGTTTCAACCGCACTGCGTGCCGCTGGACCGCCAAAAATGGCTTCCAATGCTTGTTCCGCTGCTGTGCCTTCGGTTGGGCGCGGTGCACCCGGGGCAGGTGGGGACAGGCTGAAATCAGGCGGAACCACCAATGGTGCCTGACGCTGAACAGCGAATTCATCCGGACGATCGCGGTTGAGCAAGCCCGTGCTGCCGCAAGCGGTCAACATCATGCTCGCAGTGCCAAGGATCAGAGTGGTCTTCAAAATACGCATGGTTTCAGCTCTCCGCAGGGGTTGACCCTGCCTGTTCGTTCTCCGGTTCCTTGTCGCTCATGAACAAGGATCGGGCAAGGATTATCACAACGCCAATGGTGATAGCGGCATCTGCGACATTGAAAATAAGGAAGGGGCGGAAATCCCCGATATGAAAATCGGCATAGTCGATAACATAGCCCAAATTGTACCGGTCCACGATATTACCCAGCGCACCGCCCAATATCATTCCGAGGCCAATAATGTCGCCAAGCAGCTTTTCGCGGAACATCCACACCAGCACTACAATCGCAATCAATGCGGTGATTGCAACCAATGCCCACCGCATTTCAACCGTGGTGGCCTGCAACATGCCGAGCGAAACGCCGCGATTCTCTGTCCAGCGAAGGTCAAAGAACGGCAGCAGATCAATGACATAGCGTTCACGCAAATTGAGCGGGCCAACCATCAGCCATTTGATGAACTGATCTGCGCCAAAGATAATGGCAGCGATGACCAAGCCGATTATCCGGTTGCGGGTGAACAGCGCCTTCATTGCGGCGCCCCCAACGTATCCAATTGCGCCACCGCATCGTCGCAGCGTCCACACAGCGCGCCATCCTCTGCCACATCGGGCAGCAGGCGCCAGCAACGGCCGCATTTATGTTCAGATGTCTTAGTCACAATTACCTCGTCGCCCTCATTACTGCGGGTGACTGACGCGGTGATGAACAGCTCGGCCAATTGTGCATCGGTAAAGCCATCGGGCACTTGGCCTGCGGGCACGACCACGTCGGCCTCCAGGCTGGAGCGGATGGTTTTCTCGCGCCGCAAAGGCTCAATCGCTTCGGTTACGCTTTCGCGCAAAGATCGCAATGCAGTCCAACGCGGATCGGGCGCACCGACCTGCGGGATGCTGGGCCATTCCAGAAGGTGGACGCTGCCAGCATTGCCATCTTCATCGGGCTGATCATCTTCGGGATAGCGGCTCTTCCACACTTCCTCTGCGGTATAGACCAGCACCGGCGCAGCATAGCGCACCAATGCGTGGAACAATAGGTCGAGCACCGTGCGATAGGCATTGCGCGCAGTGCTGTCCGGGCCATCGCAATACAGCGTGTCCTTGCGGATATCGAAGAAGAAAGCGGACAGATCTTCATTGCAGAAATCGACCAGCAGGCGGGTGTAGGCATTGAAGTCATAGGCCTCTGCCGCCGCCTTCAACTTGGCATCCAGATCGGCCAGCAAGGCCAAAACATAGACCTCCAACTCGGGAATTTCGCCCGCATCGGACATATCGCCGATGAAGCCATCCAGCGCGCCCAGCAAATAGCGGAAAGTGTTGCGCAGGCGGCGGTATTGATCGCCCACGCCCTTCAGAATTTCATCGCCGATCCGGTGATCTTCGGTGAAATCAACGCTGAGCGCCCACAGCCGGATGATATCCGCGCCATATTGCTCCATCACCTTGATCGGGCTGATGGTGTTGCCGAGCGATTTCGACATTTTCTTGCCGGCCTTATCCATCGTAAAGCCGTGAGTCAGGACCTGATCATAGGGCGCACGGCCGCGCGTGGCACAGCTTTGCAGCAAGGATGATTGGAACCAGCCGCGATGTTGATCGGACCCTTCCAGGTAGAGATTGGCGGGCCATTGCAAATCGGGCCAGCGGCCAGATTCCAGCACAAATGCGTGGGTGCAGCCTGAATCGAACCATACGTCCAGAATATCGGTGACCATTTCATAGTCATCTGGATTGTAATCCGGCCCAAGGAATTCCGCCTTGCGGTCCTCGTCCCATGCATCAACGCCACCGGCATGCACTGCGGCAACAATGCGTGCATTGACCGCTTCGTCCTGCAGATATTCGCTGGTGCCTGCTTTGAGGAACAAAGTGATCGGAACGCCCCATGCGCGTTGGCGCGACAGCACCCAATCGGGTCGCCCTTCGACCATCGATCCGATGCGGTTCTGGCCTTTGGGCGGGACAAATTCGACCCGCTCGATCTCTTCCATCGCGCGTTCGCGCAAAGTTGGCGCGGCGCACAGGGTTTCTTCGGACGGATCAATCGCTCCGCCTTCGCCTTCCCAGCTTCTATCCTCGGAAGATTTGGGCTCAAGCCAAGGCAAATCCTTGTCCATCGGCACGAACCATTGCGGTGTGCAGCGGAAGATCACTTTGGCCTTGGACCGCCATGAATGCGGGTAGGAGTGCGCATAATCCGCGCTGGCACTTAGCAATGCGCCAGCTTCGCGAAGGTCGGAACAGATGGGTCCGTCGGGCGCGTTGAACGGCTTGTTGATGACAGCGCGGCGGCGCGGTTTGCCATCATCGTCCCGATCGTCTGCGCCCAGCCATTCCCAATCATCGCGATAGCGCCCGTCATCCATCACCGCGAAAACGGGATTGATGCCATTGGCCTTGCACAGCAGGAAGTCATCCTCGCCATGATCGGGCGACATATGAACCAGGCCAGTGCCGCTTTCGGTGGTTACGAAGTCGCCTGGGAGGAAGGGGCGGGGCTTGGTGTAAAACTCGCTGTCGGGGAAGCGGTCCGCCATTGGGTGCTTGGCGATGGTTCCGGCTAGACCTTTCCCGGGGAAGTCATTGTGGATGAGATAGTCGCAAGGCAAGTCGGTTCCGGCCCGTTTGAGAAATTCCTCGTGCAAATTGTTCGCAACAAGAAACAGCGGAGCATCCGGGTGATCTAAGTTATTTGGCCCCAACAGGACGTATTCGTGCTCTTCGCTGAATGCCAAAGCCTGGTTCACCGGGATCGTCCACGGCGTCGTCGTCCAGATCACCGCATGAGCGCCAACCAGCTCTTCAAACGGACTCTCAACAATCTCAAACGCCACATCGATCTGCGGGCTGTCGGTCAGGTCTTCATATTCAACCTCGGCCTCGGCCAGAGCGGTCTTCTCAACCGGGGACCACATCACCGGCTTTGATCCACGATACAGATTGCCCGCTTCGGCGAATTTCAGCAGCTCGGACACAATCGTGCCCTCGGCTTGCGCGTCCATCGTGAGATAAGGATTGTCCCAATCGCCCATGATGCCCAGCCGCTTCAACTGCTCGCGCTGCGTGTCCACCCAATGTTGCGCATAGGCGCGGCATTCGGCGCGAAATTCCTTGGCCGGAACCTCGTCCTTATTGAGCTTTTTCTTGCGGTATTTCTCCTCAACCTTCCATTCAATCGGAAGGCCGTGGCAATCCCAGCCCGGCACATAGGGCGCATCCCTGCCCAGCAGATTTTGCGTCCGGCAGACCGTATCTTTCAGGATATGGTTGAGCGCATGGCCGATGTGCATGTCGCCATTGGCATAGGGCGGACCATCATGCAGGATGAATTTCTCGCGGCCCGCGCGGCTCTCGCGCATTTGCCGGTACAGATCAATCTCGCGCCAGCGCGCCTCAATGCCCGGTTCCTTCTGCGGAAGGCCGGCTTTCATTGGGAAATCAGTCTTCGGCAGGAAGACCGTGTCTTTGTAGTCGCGCTGTTCGCTCATCGAATTGTCATCGCATCTTTGGTGGCTGTCCGTTCGCCCAGAGCTTGTCGAACGGTCCCACGAACGGGCCAATCATACTTCGACAGGCTCAGCACGAACGGCCCTTGAATATTGCCTTGGGCCTCTAGGGAAAAGCTCACGGGCGGGCAAGCAGCCTCTTGGCGTCCTCGCAATCCTTATCAATCTGCTTGATCAATTCCTCCAGCCCATCAAACTTGGCTTCTGGGCGGATAAAGTGATGGAACGACACCTCAATTTCCTGCCCGTAAAGATCGCCCGAAAAATCGAAGAAATAGGGTTCAAGCAATTCCTTGGGTGGTTCAAACTGTGGCCGAATACCAATGTTGGCGGCACCTTGCAGCACTTCGCCGGTGGCCAGCAATTTGCCGGTCACGGCGTAGACACCGTATTTGGGGCGGAGATAGCTTTCGACCCCCAGATTTGCGGTGGGATAGCCAATATCGCGGCCCCGCTTGTCGCCATGTTCCACGATACCGCGAATCGCAAATGGCCGGGTGAGCAGCTCTGCCGCCAATTCCGGTTGGCCCTCGCGCAATGCCTGGCGGATGCGGCTGGAGGACACAACTTCGCCTTGCCCCTCGACGGGAGAGACCACGCGTGACTGCAGACCATGTTCGCCGCCAAAACCTTTGAGCAGGTCGACATTGCCCTTCGCACCCTTGCCGAAAGTGAAATCGCCGCCGGTCACCACGCCATGCGCGCCAAAGCGGTTGATCAGTATCTCGGTTATGAAATCCTCGGCGCTGGTGCCCGATAGCTCGGCATCGAAATGGAACACCAGCATCGCGGTTGCGCCAGCGGCAAGATACAATTCCTGCCGCTGTTCCAGCGTGGTCAGGCGAAATGGCGGAACATCGGGTTTGAAGAAACGCACCGGATGAGGATCGAAAGTGGCGATGATGGACGGTCGCCCCTCGGCATGGGCCCAATTGATCGCCTCGCCCGCAACGCTCTGATGCCCTTTGTGAAAGCCATCAAAATTGCCCAACGCTATGATCGCGCCGCGCAAGGGGTCAGCAACTTTCTCGCGATGATCGAGCCAGCGCATCAGGCAGCATCCTCGACCGCATCAGCGTCCGAATCAGAACTGTCGTCCGGAAGGTCGGCGAGCGGGACAATCCCTGTTGTCAGGACCCGCAAAGCATTCTCGCCCATTGCCGCGCGAATTTCTGGCTCGGTGAAACCAGCCTCCATCAATCCTTGAGTAACATGCACCAGATTGGCCGTGTCAAAGCGGACAGTAACCGAACCATCGTAATCGCTGCCCAGCGCAACGTGCTGAACCCCGACAAGGTCGCGCACATGCTTCATCGCAGCTGCAATCGCTGCCGGAGAGGTATCGCACACAGCGCCCTCCCAATAACCGATGCCAATGACGCCGCCGGTTGCCGCGACCCCGCGAATTTCATCATCGCTAAGGTTGCGGTTTACATCGCACGTGGCCTGAACTCCGCCGTGGCTTGAAACCACCGGGCGGCGCGCGGCCGCGAAAACATCGACCAAACATGCGTTGCTGCAATGGGCGATGTCCACGATCATGCCCATGTCTTCCATGCGCGTGACCACGTCGCGTCCGAATGGGGTCAGGCCGCCTTGCTCCTCGCCATGCATCGATCCGGCGAGTTTGTTGTCGAAGAAATGGGTGAGCCCGGCCATGCGGAAACCGGCGGCATGCAGTTTTTCCAGATTGCCAAGGTCGCCTTCAAGATTGTGCAATCCCTCGATAGAAAGCATCGCGCCTACGCCTATCCGTCCACTCTCGCGCCGACGCATCAGACTCTCGATGTCTTCCGCGCCGTGAATTTGAAACAGCTGGTCTCGCTCTTCCTCAACCGCTCGATCCAGCTTTTGCGCATGATAGAGCGAGCGTTCTAGCAGTGAGTTCCAAGTACGGATTGGTTGCAATTGACCCACCACCAATGCGGTCAATTGGTCGGTATCGGACGGGTTCGAATCGTAATTCTGATCCTGCGGCGATTTGGTCACGCTGGAGAATATCTGCAGCGCGACATTGCCGTCCTTCATGCGCGGCAGATCGACATGACCGCGGTCGCCCCGCTCCACCATGTCGCGTTTCCACAGTAAAGTGTCGGAATGCAAATCGACGATGTTCAGCGTTGCATGCAGCGCGCGTGCCTCGTCGCTGATGGTCGGCAGCGGCTTCCCGTCGACCACATTCATGCTCTTCTCGGCGATGGCGGGCGCGAAGATGAAGAACCCGGCGGCGCCCAAAGCAACAATGGCCAACAATCCAAGCAATATCTTGCGCATTCTTATCCTTCCTCGGCAGTTTCTTCATCGTGACGGTGGTAGGTCACAAAGGAATAGGCGGGCCGGTCATTTTCTGCGGGACGATCCTCGCGTGCAGTGACTTCCCATTCCGCGCCAAGCGGCTTCATGAACGTGTCGCCGACAAAATCGGCGTGAATTTCGGTGACTTCGATTCGCTGAGCCAGCGGGCGAAAGACGTCATAGATCGCGGCCCCACCAACCACGGCTATTTGCCTGCCGTCGTTTCCGTCACTCGCAAGGGCCAGCGCCTCTTCGACGGAGCGGGCAATATCAGCGCCAGAACTGTCCCAGCTTTCGCGCCGGGTCAGAACGATGTGGCGACGACCGGGCAGGATGCCGGGAAGGCTCTCAAACGTCTTGCGACCCATGATCATCGGCAGGCCTTGCCCATCGGGCCCCATAGTCTGCGCTTTGAACCGTTTCAGGTCAGCGGGAAGGTGCCAAGGCAGCTTGCCATCCTTGCCAATGGTACCATTGGCAGCGCGGGCATAAACCAGAAAGATATCACCCCGCGCGGCAATGCTCATGGCTGGCACTTTGTCGGGCCAACCCGCGTCAAATGGCCCATTTTGCGGCCATCGCGGGCTGCTTGCTTGCCGTAGAGGTGCAGGTGAGCTTCACCATCCTCACCCAGAACCTCATGCGCAGTCAGAGCATCGGAACCGACGATATTGTCCATCGCGATTGTTTCGAAACGGGTTTGCGTCGCGCCCAATGGCAGGCCGCAAATGGCGCGAATGTGGTTTTCAAACTGGCTGGTGGCTGCGCCTTCGATTGTCCAGTGGCCCGAATTGTGAACCCGTGGCGCCATCTCATTAAACACCGGTCCCTCTGCAGTGGCAAAGAACTCCAGCGTCAGCACGCCGACATAATCAAGCGCTTCGGCCACCTGTGCTGCAATGGCGCGGGCGGCATCGATCTGGCTTTCGATCAGCGGTGATGCGGGCAGGGATGATGTGACCAACATGCCGCCCGAATGCCTGTTTTGCGCCGAATCCCAAAACCCGATTTTGCCGGTTTGCCCGCGCACCAATATGACGGAGAATTCCGCCTCAAACTCTACAAACCCTTCGTAAACACACTCGGCCTGGGGAAGCTGAATTGCTTGCGTCTCGCTCACGCTGTTGATGCGCCATTGGCCTTTGCCATCATATCCATCGCGGCACGTTTTGAGGATGCCGGGCGCCCCGATACGCTCAATCGCATCAGCAAGGTCTTGTGGCCCATCGACCAAAGCGAAGGGCGCTGGCTTTGCTCCAAAACCTTCGGCAAAGCGCTTTTCCTTCAACCGATCCTGCGCGGTTTCCAGCGCGCGCTTATGCGGCAGCAATTTGTCACCCAATGTGTCCAGCGGCTCCACCGGGACATTTTCAAACTCGAAAGTGATGACGTCGCACGCCTCGGCAAATTTGGCCAAGGCGGCGCTGTCATTCCACGGCGCGCAGGTAAAGTCGGCGCTGACATCGGCAGCCACGCTTTCACTGTCGGGACAGTAAATGTGGCAGCGATAGCCCAATTGCGCAGCGGCGGTCGCCAGCATCCGGCCCAATTGGCCGCCGCCCAAAATACCGATTGTTGCGCCCGGAAGGATCATACCGATTGGGTCATTAGTCTGTTGGCGTCTCGGCCACTGCACCGCTGCGTGCGGCGCGCCAATCTTGCAAACGCTCGGACAAATCCTCGTCCGAAATCGCCAGAATTGCGGCGGCTAGCAGGCCGGCATTGGTCGCGCCCGGTTCACCAATCGCCAGCGTTCCAGTGGGAACCCCAGCGGGCATTTGGACGATGGATAGCAGGCTATCCATGCCCGACAGCGCCTTGGACTGCACCGGCACGCCCAGCACGGGAAGATGCGTCATCGCAGCGATCATGCCGGGCAGATGAGCGGCCCCGCCTGCACCCGCGATGATAACGTCGAAACCTTCGCCCTCTGCGCCCTTGGCAAAGGCGGTCATGCGGTCAGGCGTGCGGTGGGCAGAAACGATCCGCGCCTCATGCTCAACTTCCAGCTCTTCCAACACCTTGGCGGCGCACTTCATGGTTGGCCAGTCAGACTGGCTACCCATTACGATCGCTACTTTTGCTGCCGCTTTTTCGATTGTGTCTTCTCCCATCCTACCCGCTACGCTTAGCTATCTTTGAGATAGTAACGTTCGGCCGGGCGCATCGCATCGTCAAAGTCATAGATGATCGGCTGTCCGGTGGGAATCTCCAAGCCGGTGATGTCCTCATCCGATATGTTTGACAGATGTTTGACCAAGGCGCGCAAGGAATTGCCATGGGCAGAAATGATGACGGTTTCTCCGCTGGCCAGAACCGGCAAAATGTCGCTTTCCCAATAGGGCAGAACCCGCTCGATCGTCAGCTTCAGGCTTTCGGTATAGGGAACATCGATCCCGTCATAGCGCGGATCAGCACCCGGATCATACTCACTGCCAGCTTCCATCGGCGGAGGCGGCACATCGAAACTGCGGCGCCAGATATGGACCTGTTCGTCACCATGTTTGTCGCGGGTTTCCTGTTTGTTGAGCCCGGTCAGGCCACCATAGTGGCGCTCGTTCAGGCGCCAATCCTTGGTCACTGGCAGCCACAAACGACCAGCTTCCTCCAATGCCAGATTGAGCGTTTTGATGGCGCGCGTTTGCAACGATGTGAAGCAGGCTGTCGGCTCAACGCCTTTTTCCTTCATCAGCGCGCCAGCCGCTTTGGCTTCGGTCACGCCTTTATCGGTCAGATCAACATCCCACCAACCGGTGAAACGGTTTTCAAGATTCCATTGGCTTTGGCCATGGCGAACGAGAATCAATTTAGGGATATTCTTTCTCCGGTATTTTCGATCGCCTGCTCCCTCTGCCCATTCACCCGGAACCTACCGGGACGATATCCGGGTGGAAGGGTGGAGGGAGCGGGTGGCTCCGACACCAAAACAAACAACGCATCAGGCGTTAGCCACCATCACGGTCGTTGGAAAGGTCTTCTCCGTCCGAATCGTCCATTTCGCGTGCTTGGGACTTGCGGCGCCGCAAATTCTCGCGAAGCTTGGCGGCAAGGCGCTCCTCGCGCGACATATTCTTGCTCTGATCTTCACTCATAAGAAATGCTTTGCAATTATCGCAGCGAAGCTCAAGCTTTGAAGCGTTTCTATGCGCGATTGGCTTGACATTGCGCCTGTGCATGACAATAGGCGCGCCAGCCTTTTCAAAGGTGATTTGCAACGCCATAATCAGGCGATGCCGGTAAGCCGCGGTAGCTCAGTGGTAGAGCGCGTCATTGGTAATGACGAGGTCGAGAGTTCAATTCCCTCTCGTGGCACCATTCCCGTTTCTGAGCGAATGGGCCGACATTCTTGTGATGTTCGGGAATGCTAGCCTAAGAAGCGCATAGTTTCATCTCAATTCTATTTTGACACTTTCCCAACTCGCCGCCGCAGGTATTTAATAGGTCTGACGATGGGAAAGATCGTCAAGATCAGTCTATCCAGATCGTGAATAAGCTTCCTTGACCCAGCCTTTGGCCTCGTCGTCAAAATCTGAAACCGCTTCGAGGCGAACCCTATGGCTACACATTGCGTTGTAGGACTCCAAACGATTGGTCGGCTCTTCTCCCTTTAGCGCGACACCAAGATCAATCCGCGTCTTCGTCGCGGGAGTAACAAGCGCAAACTGCTTTTTTCGCCTGAGGCTCACACTCGCCTTCTTTGGAGCGACCTCGACATCAGGGCCGAGTGATTGGGCGAATGCCACGATTTCCTCAAACACCGGTCGCAGGGCCTCCTTCGGGCCTGAATATTGCGCGGCAATTAGGTCTACCTCTTCGCCAGTCTCGCGCGCCTTCGATGCAATAAGGTTTGCGAAGCCGTGGCTCACCCCATGATTTTCTTTGAGCAGCTTCAGGATGGCTCCATGTTTCTCGTGCCCACTCTTGGCAATAATCGAAATCCAGTCGGACAGAGGTTTCCCAGTTTTTTCTGGTATGTTCGCCAACATCGTGGCCAATTGCTCATCAGGTGAACTACCCATTATATCATCTCCCATCAGAAATTTTCGTCCGAACCCTGATATTCTGCCACGGAAGAATGGTGATGACCAGTTTCTGGCATTGGGTTGATGGTTGGCATAACCCATCGCCTCCCCCCAACACTTTTGACGATTACCGCCGGCTTGCACCTCGTCTAAGCCCGTCCCAACGAAACACATGTTGGAGCAGATGCAATGGATCTCGGACTTAAAGGCAAAAAAGTAATCATGAATGGCGGCGCGCACGGCCTTGGCCTCGCATCGCTGCGCCACTTTGCTGCTGAAGGCGCAGATGTCGCCTTCCTCAGCCGCAAAGAAGACAAGATCGAAGCTGCTAAGAAAGAGATCGACGCAGCTGGCCCGGGCAAGGTGCATGGCGAAGTGTTCGACATGGCCGATGGCGCGGATGCGTATAAGAAATGGATTTCCGATGCGGCTGACGCGCTGGGCGGATGCGATATCTTTGTCCATATGGCCAGTTCTTCGGGAACAGGCGGCACGGGTGATTGGCAGCAAGGCCTGGACATGGACATCATGGGCGCGGTCAATGCCATCGAAGTGCTGACCCCGCATCTTGAGGCATCGGACGCTGGCTCCATCGTGCTGATGTCTTCCACCGCCGCGCTGGAAACATTCGTCGCGCCGCAAGCGTTTAACGCGCTGAAGGCCGCACTGATCACGCATGGATCACAGCTGGCGCAGGCGCTGGCTCCGATGGGCATCAAGGTAAATTGCGTATCGCCTGGCGCAATCGAGTATCCCGGCGGCAATTGGGAAATGATCAAGGATGCGGTTCCGCCACTTTACGAAGGCACGCTGGCAAAAATGCCGATGGGCCGCTTTGGCGAGCCAGAGGAAGTGGCCAAAACGGTCGTCTTCGTCGCAAGCCCTGCCTGCCCATATATGACCGGCGCCAATGTAGTGGTTGATGGCGGCTTTACCCAGCGGGTGCAGTTCTAAGGCGATACGCAGGCAGTTCCGAGACAACACACAGGCAAAAAGGGCTATTTATGGCTGAGATCGCCAACGAGATAGAGCGCGAGAAGCTGCTCGATATTTACACGCGCACAATGAAGGTGAACCGCACGGATGAAAAATTCCGTGAGCTGCTGATGCAGGGCAAGGTCGCGGTGATGTATTATTGCGTGCGGGGTCAGGAATTGGCTTCTGCCGCCGCAATGGCAGCATTGGATGACGACGATTACGTGGTCTGCACCTATCGCGGCCAAGGCGAGCAAACCGCCAAGGGCATTCCGATTGAGAAATGGTGGGGCGAATGCCTCGGCAAGGAAACTGGCACCTGCAAGGGCAAGGGCGGCACGATGCACATCACCGACCCCGACACCGGGATCATGGTGACGACCGGTGTAGTGGGTTCAGGCCTGCCGATTGCCAATGGCCTTGCGATGGCCAGCCAGAACAATGGCGATGGCCGGGTCACTCTGGTTAGCTTTGGCGATGGTGCGGCCAATATTGGCGGTTTCCACGAAGCGATGAACATGGCTCAGCTGTACAAGCTGCCGATCATCTTCTTCTGCCAGAACAATCGCTATGGCGAGCACACCGCCTATGCTGACCACACCGACAGCCCTGACATTTCGAGCCGCGCAGCCGGTTACGGAATGAAAGGCGTCAAGGTTGATGGCAACAATGTGAACGAAGTCTATCCTGCGATGGCCGAAGCGGTCGAACATGCGCGTTCGGGCAAGGGACCGGTTCTGGTGGAGGCCATGTGTTACCGCATGATGGGCCACTTCTTCGGGTCGGATTTCTCTTATATGCCGGAAGAGCACCTTGCTGAAATGCAGGCCGAAGATCCGTTGCCGAAACTTCGCAATGTCATGCTGGAGCGTCAGTTTACCGAGGAAGAGCTCGACAAGATTGTCGCCGATATCGATGCCGAAATCGATGGCGCGGTTCAACATGCGTTGGACGCTGACCTGCCGAGCACCGATGAAATCTACAAAGACGTTCTTGAGGAGACTGCATAATGGCCGAGATTACCATGACGCAGGCGCTCAACCTCGCGATTGACGAGGCGATGGCCGAAGATGATGGCGTGTTCTGCTTGGGCGAAGATGTTGCGGCCAAGCAGGGCGGAGGCGTGTTTAAAGTCACCGCTGGCCTGACCGAGAAATATGGCGAACACCGCATCCGCGCGACACCTATTTCCGAAACCGCAATTGTTGGCGCAGCCGTAGGTGCGGCTTTGGCTGGGCAACGCCCGATTTGCGAGATTATGCTGATGAATTTCGTCGGCGTGTGCATGGACCAGATCGTCAACCACGCCGCCAAATTGCGCTTCATGTCGGGCGGGCAAACCCCGTGTCCGATGGTGCTGCGCACGACGACCGGCGTTGGTGTCGGCTTTGGTGGTCAGCACTCTGATATGCTCGAGGCGTGGTTCGCCCATGTCGCCGGCATCCATGTGGTAACACCCAGCAATGCCGCCGATGCGCGCGGACTGATGCGCTCTGCAATCGATGCCAATGACCCGGTGATCTTCATCGAGAACATCCTGTGTTATGGCCTGACCAGCGAAGACCCTGGTCCCGGTTACCGCGTGCCTTTGGGCAAAGCGGCGGTGGCCAAGGAAGGCAGCGACATTTCGCTGATCACCTATGGCCGCACGGTGCTCGATGCGATGGAAATCGCTGGCGAGTTGGACAAGGAAGGCATCTCTGTTGAGGTGATCGATCTTCGCACCATTGCTCCGTATGACGAGGAAACGGTGTTGGCATCGGTTCGCAAGACGGGCCGCGCAATTACTTTGCACGAGGCGGTTAAGCCATTTGGTACAGGCGCGGAAATTGCAGCCAATATTCAGGAAAAATGCTGGGATTCGCTTAAAGGTCCGGTGCGCCGGATCGGCGGCACTTTCTCTGCTGTTCCTTTTGCCTCTCATCTTGAGCAGGCTTGGATCCCGCAAAAATCCGATTTGATCGCCCAGATCAAAGCATCGGTCGGCAAAGCATAAAAGGGGCTGCACATGGCAGAAGAAATCCGCATCCCGAAACTGGGTATGAGCGCAACCGAAGTCATTCTGGCCGAGTGGATGTTCGGTGATGGCGAGCAGGTCAACAAAGGCGACATTATCTACACCGCCGAAACGGACAAGACGACGGTGGAGATTGAATCGCAGGCTTCTGGCACCATTCGTCCAACCGGCGAAGAGGGCCAGAAATACAAGGTCGGCGATCTCGTCGGCACGATCGAGTAGAGCAAATCATGCCCTCAAATAGCGAAGCGGTAGGGCAACAAAAACCCTCAAGTCCGCGCGAGATCCAAGCCGCCGTTTACGCCCATGCTGGGGCGCAAGAATGGGATAAGGTTGAGGCTTTGTTGCATGACGATTTCGTCTTGTACGAGGCCGAATGCCTTCCCTTTGCTGGCGAGTGGCGCGGCAAGGATGCGCTGCAACGCTGCGCTGCGGCGATGTATGGCACATGGGGTGCGGCCAAGGTCGATATTCACGACATCACTGGCGGGGATACCCATGCGGTGACGGTGCTGACCCTGACCATGACTCCCAAGGGGGGCGGCGAGACCTTTAGCCAGACGGTTTGCGAAATGGGTGAATTTGAAGGCGGCCAAATGAAGAGCCTGCGGATTCACTATTTCGATGCAGATGAAGTTGCCCGGAAGGCCGCAGAATAATGACAATTGAAAAAGTGTGCGTGTTGGGGGCCCCGGCCGATCAAGGCATTCCCCTGGTCGCCAGCCTGTTGGAGCATGGGTTTTCGGTCACAGCCGGTGTGCGGCGTGACAATGCGATGGCCGAAACGCCATTTCCTGACTTGCCGACGGTTAGGGCCGACATCACCGATGCCGATTCAATGGCACAGGCCTTTGCCGGACAGGACGCCGCCGCGTTTCATCTTCCATTTGAATTTGACCGAGCAAAGGCCGCGCATTTTGGCCAACAGATCGCCGCTGGTGCCAAACGAGCGGGTTTGAAGAAGATCGTCTTTAACACGGCATGTTTTGTGGCAGATCACGATCTTGATCTGTCGGCGCATGATGGACGCCGCGATATTGAGCGTGCGCTGGAGGATACTGGTATCCCTTGCGTGTTCATCGAACCCACGGTGTTCATGGATAACCAATACCGCATTTGGACGCGGCCTTTGATCATGCGCGATGGAATTTTTGCCTATCCTGCGCGCGATGATCTTCTGATCAATTGGGTGTGTTTGGAAGATGTTGGGCAGGCGATGACCCGCGCCTTGATGACTGATGCCGCTGATGGAATGCATGTCCCTATCGGTGGGCCTGAGGCGCTATTGGGCGATCAAATTGCGGAAAATTTGACTGAAGCGGTTGGCCGCCCGGTGCGCTTCCAAAGTCTAGCGCCGGAAGAATTTGCCGCTCGGATGAGCGAATTGGTCACAGGATCACGCGAAGTTCAACCGCTCAGCATCTACGATGGGATGGCAAAATTCTATTCCTTCTACAATACGCAGCCAACATCGCCATTGGTGGTCGATCCGCAAAATGCTCGCGATCTGTTGGGCATGGTGCCGACCAGCCATTTGGATTGGGCAAAGTCAAAGGACTGGACCGCAGGGCTTCCGGGCTGACCAATTTTTGGCGGGCTAAATTAGGCCTTTGACCGGCTTGGTAAAAACCAAACAATTGCGTTCAAAACACCCAATCCGCAGATCAGCGCCCAAAACGTAAGACCCAGCTGGCCATCAGCCAGACCTATCGATGAAAACAGCAGATATGTTGCTACAACCGCTGACATCAATGTGACCGCGACCGGCATGGCAAAGCGCCACGGCGTCATGTCGGTGCGTGCTTGCGGGGTGAAACTCCAAGGTGTTTCGCGCGGCGACAATTTGGCCGCCGCCAGCATAATCGCGACCTCGATCACAAACAGAACAGCGTAAAGATGCAGGAAGTGCAGAGTGATCACATCGTCGAACACGAACTTGGCCAGTCCATATGCAATCACATGGAAGATGATGACCAGCTTCGCGCCAATCGCGGGGACATTGCGGGTGAACAGACCGACCAGCACGATGGTGATTACCGGAATGTTGTAAAAGCCAGTGAAGATGCGGATGATTTGCCACAGACCTTCAGGCGCGAAATAGAGCAGCGGCGCGACGGCAAAGCTGAATACGGCGATGATCGTGCTGACCACTTTCGCCACTTTGACCGTAGCAGCATCGGACAGCGGTTTTTTACGCAATGCTGGCAAAATATCGAGGCAGAATAGCGTCGCACCAGAATTGATCAGGCTGTTGAAGCTGGAAAACACTGCACCCAGCAAAACCGCCAAAAACAACCCCATCAGGGCTGGCGGCAGCAGATCCTTGATCAGTGTCGGATAAGCCAAATCAATCGTCGCCAGACCGGGGCCATAGAGGTGATAGGCGATCACCCCGGGGACCATCATCAGGAACGGCACGAAGACCTTGAAATAACCGGACAGCAACACGCCCTTTTGTCCCTCGGCCAAATTGCGGGCGGCAAGCGTGCGTTGGATCACATATTGGTTGGTGCACCAGTAAAACAAATTGGCGATAATCATGCCGGTGAAGATCGTGCCGAACGGGGTCGGGTCATCCGGCCCACCGATTGCGTTGAGCTTTGCGGGTTGCTCGCTTGTCAGCCGTGTCAGGCCAGCCAGCCACTCGCCGCCCCCTAGCGCATGGATGCCCAAAACCAGCACCAGCACGCCCATCACTAGCAAACCGATACCATTGATCGTGTCGGATATCGCCACCGCTTTCAGACCGCCGAACACGGCATAGATTGCGCCGGTTATGCCAATCACCAACACCGTCGCGACCAATGCAGAAAAATCGCTCAACCCGAACAACTCTGGCACGTCGAAAATCTTCATCACCGCGATGGAGCCAGAATAGAGCACGCTGGGAATGGTCACCAATCCATAACCGAGCAGGAACAACACTGCGCTCATTTGTTGGACCTGCACATCGTAACGGTCGGCCAGAAATTGGGGCAGGGTGGTGAACGCGCCCGCCAGATATTTGGGCAAGAATATCAGTGCCATGGCAATCGTGGCGACGGCTGCGGTTACTTCCCACGCCATGCTCGACAAATTGTAGCCATATGCCGAACCATTCAAACCGATCAGCTGTTCTGCCGACAGATTCGTTAGCAGCAAAGAGCCTGCAATAAACACGCCGCCCAAATTGCGTCCGGCGAGGAAATAGCCATCGCTATCGCTGGTGCTGCCGCGCGACATCCACCACGAAATTACTGCCACCAACGCCATCGCCAACAGGCAGGTCATCAGCGTGAATATCAAAGTGCTTTCGGTGATGCGGCGTCTCCCTCCTCCGTCTGTCCGGAGCAATCGGCTTGTTCAACCAACCGACGTGAAGGTCAAGCCGTTAGGCGGGCAAGGGTACGGCATTCTGAGCAGGGTCAAGCGGAGGGCTTGTGCCGTTCTTCCAGCCATGCTCGGGTGGTTTTGGCAACCTGCTTGGCGCGGTCAATCGGATCGGGAAAAGCATCGCGCAATGCCTGAGAGCGTTCCTCAATTGCAAAGGCGATACCATTGGGCAGGGCATCTTTCATCCCGGCAACATCCAATCCGCCTTGGCCCAAGGGGCATCGCTGATTGATGGCATCGTCAATGATCGCATCAGGATTGGTCAGGTCTGGCGCTTGCGCAGGCGCATCACACAATTGCGCATAGCTGATCCACTCGGCTGGTACGCTCGCAATATCATCGGTGCTGGACCCGGTTCGTGACCAATGCAGCGTATCGAACAATATGCCCTTTGATCCGCCGTCAATCTGCTCGAAAATCGAAATGGCTGCGTCCAACGATTTCACCTCGGTAAAAAGCGCAAACTCAAGATTGACGCAGACGCCGGTTCCCTGCGCGCGTTCAACCAGACGTTGAAGCTTGGCTGCGGTGGCCGATGGATCGGGGTCGCTCGATACGCACAGCACATTGGCCGCGCCCAGCTCTGCCGCGATATCGACCATTTCGTCCAGCCAAGGATCGGGCGGCCCGGGCATAATCCAGAGAACTTCCAGATCGAGCAGCCGTACATCTGCGTCACTCAGATGTTTGCGAATGGAGCGCGTCGTTGCTGGCGTCCAACTGTCTTTCTCCACCCACATTCCGCCATAATCAAATTTTGCCTGCGCCGCGCATTCGACCAATTGTGCAGGCGTTGCCTCGGGGGTGATTCCGGCAGCAAAGGAGATGGCTGGTATAGTCACAAGTCGTTCCTCGCAGGTGGTGGCCTATAGCGTTTGTCCATCATCCAGAACGAAGTCGGACCCGGTGACGAATTCGGCGGCATCGCTGCTCAGGAATAGGACCATTGCGTCTAAACCTTCCTGGCCCATCAAGCGCCGTTTGGGAAAGCGAGCGATCTGCTTTTTGCCGGGCTCTGTCTCGAACCAATCATCATTGATGTCGGTGCGGATATAGCCGGGCGAGATAGTGTTCACGCAAATCCCGGCCCGCGCCCATTCTCTTGCCAAACTGCGTGCTGCCTGAACGACACCAGCCTTGCTGGCGGCATAGGCGACCAATCCGGGGGAGGGTTGAAACGCGGTTATCGACGCAATCATAACGATTCGGCCCTGCGGCGTTCCCGCGGCAATCATGCGTTTGGCACCCTCTCGGGCGGTCAAAATCGCGCCTTTGAGGTTGATCGACAACACGCGTTCGATCTCGTCTTCGGGCATAGTGGTTGCCATGCCAGCGCCATCAATGCCGGCATTGGCGACCAGAGTGTCGACGGTACCGAACGCGGCTTCTGCTGCGTCAAAACCGGCTATGATGTCAGCTTCGCGGGCGACATCCATGGCCACCGCTGTTGTATTGCTGCCCAATTCGGAGGCGAGCTGTTCCAACCGGTCTTTGCGGCGTGCGGCCAAGGCTACATTGGCCCCTGCGCCAGCCAACAACCGCCCAAAACGGGCACCAAGGCCGGAAGACGCACCGGTGACGAGCGCATTGCGCCCGGACAGATCGAATGAAAAGCCGCTCATGATATTTGCTCTAACCCTGTTCGACTTCAGCCCTTGGCAGGCAATTCACCATCCATGTATTTCTTCAGCGTGGTCTGGAAATGGCGGACCCGGCTGTCTTGATAGGCGCCCAGCTCCATAATCCCATTGGCCGATGCTTTCATGCCGGTTTGCACATGCGGCAAATTGGCCATGTCCTGATCAAATACGCTGGCCAGTGCTTCGCCCATGACATCCTTGGCCCAGGCCCATGGCTGATCCTCAGGAATGGTCACCTTCTCGACAGCGCGAGGGCGCTTTTCACCCTTAGGGGTCGGGAATAGCAGACGGATTTCCATCACGCACCAATCGGCTGTGTCACCGGGCAACCAGCGATAGCAAAGCGTCGGTAGATAGCCGATCCATGGCGAGAAATTGGGGAAGATATTGTAGGTGAAATTGTCGAGAATTTCGGAATCGGACTTGTCTGAGTAATCATGGCCATAGGCCTCTTTGAAGCCAGCACGGCTGGCCTCTGCCAGCAATTTGCGCGCCTGCAATGGATCGGTCTCGTCCAGATCAACCTTTTCTTCGCTGGCGGCATAGCGGCGATTGGTCTCCGCATCCGACCCGCCGGAAAATTCTGCCATTTTGTCGAGGACATATTGCTGTGTCTTGCCCTTCAGATGCGGGCTAAGCACACCTGATGGGGTGATCGCGCGATTAAAGTGATCACCAATCAGATCGTACTGACTGTTCGCATCTCCCAGGAACGGCAGCAATTGCGGGTGCGTGGTGATCGAGTGCCACGCCTCCATAAATGCCTCTGCGGTGGCCTTCCAATTCGCCGGAATTTTGCGCGCCACCCACATGCCGGTGTAACGATCTTCCATATCGTAATTGTCATAATGAGAGGCCGCTGGACCCAGCCAAGTTTTGAAGTCTGGCAGATCGTGATTCTCGGTTATCATGACAAAGCCCTGCCACAACTCAACGCGGGCCTCTGGCAGGCTCATGTCTTTGTCCTGCAAATGCTTAAAGTCCCAATCACATGGGATTTCTTTCAGAGCGCCATCGGTCTTCCATGTGAAGCCGTGGAAGGGGCAGCGGAACTGAGTTGTCGTGCCGCTTTCGGTGCGCAGCTTGCGGCCGCGGTGCAAACAGACATTGTAAAACGCTCGCACGCTGCCATCCGCCTGACGAGTGATTAGAAAACTGTTGTTGTTGATCTCGAAAACAACAGTATCGCCTGCATCAGGCAGCTCGTCTTCGCGCGCCGCAAACAGCCAAACATTTGGCCAAAGCTTCTCCCGTTCTTGGCTAGCAAATTCTTCGCTCACATAGGGTTCGATCAAGAGCGGATCGTTCGGCATGTCGATGTTCGTTTCTTCGAACAAATAATCTGGCGGCGTGCGCGTATCGCCGTCCAACATGTCGGTGTAAGTCATCCCAGGGCACCGGTCTTCGCGTCCGCCTTCGCGTGGGGTGATTTTCTTGATCTCGTTCATGGCTTGTCTTCTAGTCCTCGCAATTTGCGCAGTGTCCGATGCAGCTTTTATCGCACAATCTGCCTCTCAAGCATCCTAGCGCATTAAAGAGGAGGGCCAAGGGCATGACGACACCGAATGGTATAGCGAGCTGTGGCGAGATCATGCAGTTGGCCTTCGTTCCCGACGATTTCGATGGGGCGATCGAACATTGGACCAAGACGATGGGCGTTGGTCCCTTCTTTCTGATCGAGAATATCCATCTCGACGGAATGAAATATCGCGGCGAGCCGACCGATGCGGTGTTTACATTGGCGCTGGCCTATTGGGGGGACCTCCAGATTGAATTGATCCGCCCGGAAAATGACGCCCCGTCAATCTACACTGGCGAATATGCAGCGACGCAGGGTCTGCATCATGTCTGCGTTTTGACCGATGACCTTGCCTCAGCGCGCGCCAATTGCGAGGCGCAAGGCGGCGAGGTGGTGATTGAAGGCAAATTTGGCGCCAGCGATGTAATCTATGTCGACCCGGGGAAAGGGGCCGGGGGCGGTGTGGGCCATCTGGTCGAGATATTGCAGCAAGACCCGGACGGGCCGGACTTGTTTGCGATCATCAAACAGGCAGGCGAAAATTGGGACGGGAGCGATCCCGTCCGCACATTTGGCTAGCTATAGGTGGTTAAATCGCGCCAGTTGGCGTGCGATAGCAACCCATCAACTGTTCGCGCCGAGATACCCCAGCTGGCCAGCCTTGAAGATGGTCTGCGCCCTATTGACGCTGTCCAGTTTTTCGCCAGCGCGATGAACGTGATAGCGGATCGTGGCGTGGCTGCGTTCCAAAATCATGCTGATTTCGCGGTCGGTTTTACCAATCGCGGCCCAGCGCAGGCATTCAACCTCACGCTTGGACAGGACGCAATCCGACGGGATCCGCCGTTTCGTGCGGTTCGCCTGAACATAGCCAGCGACAAAGCGCCGTGTGACCTGTGCGAACAAAGACCCGTGCTCGGCGAATTCCTCAGTCAAGTCCTCTTTGCTGCGGTCCATGCTGATAAAGCTGTTGGCGGAAATTTGTCCGAAAGGCAGGTGGACGGGAATAACGATGGCCGCCTTGCACAAAGCACGCTTCTCAAAATCGGCCAGATCAATCTCGTCGAGATAGGAATTGGGCCACCGAGTGTTGAACCCTTCTTCATTGACCCAGAACGGCTCGCTTTCATAACGGCAAGCGCGCGGCACGGGTGAATGCAGTGCCAGACGGTGATCTTCCCACCAACGCGCGCCATCGTCCAACCAGCGGAAAATATCAGCGTTCAGGATCGTACCATCAGCATCTGTAATTGGCTCTTTTGAAGAGATATCGTCGCAAACCGCGACTTGCATCCCGCGTTCCTGCGCCATTCGGGCAAGTTCGACAGCGGCATCATGGATATCTTCAAGGCAACGAATCGTGACCGATTCTAGCAGCTCATCGAGCTTTTCCCGGCCTTGTGGTGTGCGCAGTTCAACAACGTTGGTCGGCATGATTATTTCTCTTCCTCTGTCCGAGTCGCACTTTACTTAGCCCAAATCGGCCCAAAGCGCCTCTTATTTTGCTGAGGCGCTTGTTTCCGCGCCTTTGCGTAAAAGGGCTAACACATTGAATTTGCATTAGCGAGGGATCTTGCACTCGATGACTTGGCGCGGCGAAAATTTCGGATTGGCTCTCAAACATTTGGCACGGGCAATCGAGCCGGAGCGGCCTGCTCTTGTCCATGGAGACAGGACGGTCACCTGGTCGCAATTTGACCAGCTAACCGATTCAGTTGCGGCTGGGCTGGCGCAAGCTGGCCTGAAGCCGGGCGATGTCGCCGGGCAAATGTTGCGCAATACGCCCGATTATATGCTGGCCTACTTCGGCTGTATCAAAGCGGGTGTGACCCCGGTCAATGTGAATTACCACTATCGCGACACAGAGCTGGCGGATATTTTTGCGCGGTTTCAGCTCAAGGCAGTTTTTGCTGAGAGCGACTTTGCCGAGGCCGCCAGAAATGCGATGCCCGATCCATCGGGCAAAGTGATCGATGTTGGCCAATCCGGCGGGCAATGGGACGATTTGTGTGCCACCCCGCTGCCACAAGATTTTGCCGTCAACAACGATCCAGAGGCCTTGTTCCTGACAGCAACGGGCGGAACCACCGGTATGCCCAAAGCGGTCATGTGGCCCTTCGTTGAGGCATGGGGCGCATTTAGCGTTTCTGTTTGGCAGCGCGGTCCGGGTGAGCCGCCCTTGGTTGCGACGTCACTGGAAGAACAGGTCAGCGAAGCAGTGCGCATTGGGCCCGATCATCCTGCCTCTACCTCGCCCATGCTTTTGCTTAGCCCACTGATGCATGGCGCGGGCCAGTTCACCGCCGTCATCCATCTGTTGAAAGGCGGGACGCTCGCCACATTGCCCGCGCCCAAATTTGATGCCGATGCTGCCTTGGACGAGGTTAAGCGGATTGGCGCGCGCACTCTGTTTGTGGTCGGTGATGCCTTTGCACTGCCGCTGGCCGATGCGCTGGAGGCTCGCGCTGACAGCAAGGACACTATCGCGAGCCTGCGCAGCATCATCTCCTCGGGCGCGGTATTTTCTGAAAGCAACAAGACCCGGCTGATCGCGCATAATCCGCAAATGGCCGTTGTTGACGCGCTTGGCTCCAGCGAAAGTTCGGGCACGGCGATCATCGTGACCACAGCGCAAGGCTCCAGCGGAGGGGGTAAATTTGCTGCCTTGCCCGGGCGCTCGACCAAATTGTTCGACGCTGATTTGAACGAGGTTAAACCAGGGTCAGATGCGATTGGTGTGGTTGCCCGTTCAGGTCCTCTGCCGCTTGGGTATTTGGGCGAGGATAAGAAGAACGCCGAGACTTTCCCGACCATTGATGGCGTGCGCTATCTGATGACCGGGGATCAAGCGTGCTGGACAGCTGAGGGTACGCTGGAGTTCATCGGGCGCGACAATATGTGCATCAACACCGGCGGGGAGAAAGTCTTTCCCGAGGAGGTCGAGGCGGTTTTGCAGGGGCACGATAGGGTCAAGGATGCCCGCGTGGTGAGTCTGCCCGACCCGCGCTTTGGCCGCAAAGTTGTCGCGGTCGTGCAACCCGAAGGCGAACCAGATGGCATGCGAGAGGCTTTGGATGAAAGCGCCCGTGCAAACCTGGCCGGATATAAAATCCCGCGGCTTTATGTGTTCACCGATGCGTCGCTCAGGCTCAACAATGGCAAGCCGGATTATAAGGCTGCGCAACGGATCGCGGATGAGACGCAAACGGCCTGATTTCTATTTTGACACTTTTGACACTGTGTTTTTCGCAGAATTCGCGATTTCCGTTGGTATTTGAGTGGTTTGCACACGATTCTCTATTTTGACACTTTCCCAACAAAGCAAACTCAATTGGCCGGTTTGGGCACAAGAATGGGTTCCTATGGGGTGAATTGGCCATTAGCTGGCAGATGCTGGCGTTGATGGCTGACAATGGGAAAGAGCATTGCCGTCTTTGACAAAATAGCGGCGAGTAGGAAAGTTGACAGGGCCAGCCGCGCAGTCAAAACCGTACTGCATCTAGCGTCAGAAACGGCAGCCTGCAGGCGATTTTCCTGACACCGCTAACGCCTGCAATTGGGTCGTAAACGGCCAGTCCACCCATTTGGCCGCCAGTTATTCTCTGTCTCACGGCGGACCGGACAAACTAGAATTCCTTCACATAGGAAATGGAAATCAGTCGGTGGTTTACCGATTCAGAAGGAATGTCCGTTTGTAGCATTGTGTAGTCGAACCGAATGTGACCACTGTCGAGGCTGTAGGTCGCCCCGGCCCCATAGGCGAAGTCATCGCGCCATGCAGACGCTTTGTCGCCATCGGCCCGAATGCTAATCCTGCTGTGGTGATACCCACCTCTCACAAAGACACCGAACCTCTCCGTCACTGGGTAACGCACGACCGCAAATCCAGCGAGATGACGATCCAAAATGAACCGGGCATCGTCACGGCCTGCTTTCCCGGCTCCTGATGCCGCGACCGCAACAGATGCTTCGGCTTCGACAGCAAGATAGCGGTTCAGACTGTATCCGGCGCGGGCCTGAATATGTCCGGAATCCTCGCTGACTGGCTCAATCTCGTCTGCATCAGACGTTGCATACACCGCCCCGATTGATCCGTAAGGTCCGCTATCCTGAGCTGCCACGGGCGAGGCAACTTGGGACATTGCGAAAACGCTTCCCGCGAACACCCGCAACATCCAGCCATTTGTTTTTGGCGCAACAATCATCATTCCCTCCATCAGAATTAAGCCTTCTCGAGTTGATAAGCAGCAGCGCGCGGACAATTTGATCAGAGCGACATTGGGTTTTCATGGCGCTCCCGGTTTTTACCCTGCGCGCTGCGGGCGGACGGCTCATGATTGGACAACCCACTGATCCCTCGATACGCAACAAAGTATGGCCAAGAGCGAAGACATAACCGGCTTGCTCCAGGACTTTGGTCCCGAAGGCGATAATGTTGACGAAGGCCTCGCAGAGCTTGTTTATGACGAGTTGCGCCGCCGTGCGGCCAATCTGTTCAGAGGCGAAGGAGCAGGCCGGACCCTTCAAGCGACCGGACTTGTCCATGAGGCCTGGACTAAGCTCGCTGATGCAAACATTGCGTGGAATGACCGCAAGCACTTTTATGCAGTCGCAACGCGCATGATGAAGCGCCTTCTGATAAATGAAGCCAACGCCAGAAAGGCTGCCAAACGTGGCGGCGATCAAATCCGTGTCACCTTAGGGGATGATGCCGGCGGAACTGACAGCGATCGAGATCTGTTGGAGCTAAATGAAGCGCTTCAGTCGCTTGCCAAAGTGGCACCGCGCAAGGCCGAACTCATCGAGCTACACTATTTCGGAGGCCTGACCGCAGAGCAGATTGTCGAAGTCAGCGGGCTGTCGACTGCCACAATCACCCGAGACCTTCGATTTGCGCGCGCATGGTTAAAAGACGAGCTCGATAAAGACTACGGCTGATCGAATTCTCAGCGATTCGATGCTTCTCCTATAAGGGGATTTTTGTGGCTGAAGACGAAATTGCATTGTTGGAGCAGGCCTTCGCGAAGGCGGTAGGCTTGGCGGGCAAGGAGCGCGCCCAATTCCTCGCCGATTTTGGCGAGCAATTTCCGCAACTGACCGGCAAGCTGGCCAGCCTACTGGCCGCTGACAGCATCACGGGCGATGCGATTGAGAAACCGATCGAGGCCTCGATCTTGAATGCGGTAGCAGAGCCGGATGATCCGTGGTTGGGTAGCGATGTTGGCGCTTGGCATGTGGTTGAGCGGATTGGAAACGGCGGGATGGGCACGGTCTATCGCGCTGAGCGTCAAAATGGCGAGTTCGAGCAGCGAGCTGCGCTGAAAATCATGGCGCATCACCTTTACGATCCGATTGCGATGCGTCGGTTCACGGCCGAACGCCAGATCCTTGCAGATCTCGACCACCCGAATATCGCGCGCCTGATTGATGGCGGATCCACGCAAACGCGGCTGCCATTTCTGGTGATGGAACTGGTCGAAGGTGCCCAGATCGATCAATATTGCGATGACAATCAATTGACGATCACGCAGCGATTGAAGCTGTTGATCAAAGTATGCGGCGCGGTCGATTATGCGCACCGCAAACTGGTGGTGCATCGCGATCTGAAGCCAAGCAACATCCTCGTCAACGAGAATGACGAACCCAAATTGCTCGACTTCGGGATTGCCAAACTGCTGCAATTGCCCGGCGATGAAGTCGACCTTGCTCAAACTCTTGCACCGCTTCAGGTGATGACCCCCGAATACGCCTCGCCAGAGCAGATTCGCGGCGAGGCGGTCTCTATTGCGGTCGATATTTATGCGCTTGGGGTTTTGCTCTACCGATTGCTCACCGGGCACTCGCCTTATCGAACCAGTTCCGCGTCGGTCCATGAGCTGCACAGCGCCATCCTCAATGACGATCCGCCCCGGCCCAGCTTTGTTGCTGCTACCAATGTCACCGGAGCCACTCCGATTGTCGGATCGTTGACAAAGTCAGTGACTGGCGCGGAAATCGGCGCGCAAAGAAAGATATCGCCCGAAGCATTGCGGCGATCCATTGTCGGTGATCTCGACACTATCATCCTCAAATGTCTTCAGAAGGAACCGGACCGGCGTTATGCCAATGCACGCGAATTGGCGGATGACATTCATCGCTATATTCAGCGGCGCCCGATTGTCGCGCGCGGCGATGACAATTTCTACAAGTTGAGGCGTTTTTTGGGCCGAAACAAGGCTGTGCTCGCGGCCTCGGCAGCGGCACTTGCTATGCTGGTCGGCACCACCACCTTTTACACCGTCAACCTTGCCGAGGAGCGCGACAAGGCAGAGCTTGCAGCGAACCGATCACAGCAGGTGGCGAGTTTTCTCCAGAATGTTTTTGAAGGTGCAAATCCGGCGGCTGCTCCGGGCGATACAATAACTGCCCGAATGCTGCTGGACAGTGGTTTGCGCGATATTGAAGCCATCGAAGATCCGGCCGTCAAAGGTGCTTTGATGCGATATATGGGGACCAGTTACGCCGAGCTGGGGGAGAGCGATCAGGCCCGAGAATTGCTCGAAAAGTCGGTCCTGCTGTTCCGCACGCAAGCCAGCGGATCGACAATGGAACTGGCCCACAGTCTCAATAGTCTCGCCGCGCTCGATCACGAAGCCTACAAGTTGAGCGACGCAATGCGCGACCGCACAGAGGCCGTGTCGCTTGCGCGGCAAGCGCGCGAGGAAGGCCGCGAAGAATTGCCGACCTTCCTAAGCGGTCTTGCAACGGTCCGCTCCCAGCTTCAAGATCATGACCGGGCTATTGGCTTGTGGCGAGAAGCGCTCGACCTCCAGCGTGAGGATGGCAGTTATGGCCGCGGCCTCACCAGCGACATGCTGGGCGACCTTGCCGTGTCGTATGACAATTCGGGCGACTATGAGAGCGCAATAGCAACGGGCCTACAGGCGCTCGAAATGTCGGAGCAAACGCTCGGCCCGCTTGATCCGAACACAATAGTCATCATCAATAATCTGGGCCTTGTCTATGGCCGAATGGGCAGGTTTGGCGAGGCTGCAGAGCGCGGACGGGAGGCAATCCGACGCGGCGAGCAATTGTGGCCCGAGGGACATTGGCGGGTCTCGTTCTTTCGCATCACCACGGCCGCACAATTTCACAGACTGGGCGCTTTCGCTGATGCTGATGCCAGCTTGGAAAGAGCCGTTGCAGATATCCAACGCAACGAAGGGCGTGAGAGCGTCAACTACATCCTCTATCTGCTGATAGCTGGAGAGCAGCAATTCGATCTTGGCAATACGTCAGAGGCCGGCGAGTTGTTTGAGCAAGGCATTCCTATATCCCAGAGCATGTTCGGAAGCGACGGCGAACTGACTGTCCTGCTTCAGATCGACTTGGCCAAAGCGTTGCTATCATCAGGCGAACTCAAGCGGGCTGAGGCGATATTGGGGTTGGCACAGGAGAACCGGGCGAGCTTGCGACGTGTCGACAGTCTGGAACTTGATCTGGTCACGGCTAGAGCGCTTGACGCTCGTTCGCGTCATGAAGAGGCGGCCAGCATGCTGGCAAGCGCGCTGGAGGCCAAGCAAGCCGATGTCGGCGTTCAAAGTGCGGCGGTCTTGCCGTTCCATCGCGCGATAACTTGGCACCATTTGGACAATGAAGATCCGGAGCGAGCCCTGCAATCCGCTCAGATTGCTCTGGCGATCGCACAAGGTGAGCTGCCTGAACGAAATTGGCAGACTGCATTGGCGCAAGCAGAGCTCGGATCGGCTCAGATCGCTGCAGGCCAAGCGCAAGCTGGCCGCCAGTCATTGCTTTCGGCGCTCGCGGTATTGAACGATACATTGCCCAGTGAAAACGCGCATATTTCCGCGATCAGTGACCAGTTGGCTGGATTACCCCCTCGGTAAGCTCAACTATTTGCCGCCGCGATGATCAATTCGGCATTCCTTTCCGGCTTCCCAGAATGAACACGCAATTTCGTTGAGGAGAGAACCCGATGAAGAATTCACTGATAGCTTTTGCAATTGCTTCTGGTCTGACGCTTTCCGGTTGTGTCGGGAGTATGATCAATCCGGGATCGCGCAGCAATGTCTCGGTCTTTCATACCTTGGACCAAGTCCCGGCCTCCGCAACATTCACAATTGTGGGCTGGCGAGAGGAGTTGGACAATTCACTCGCCTTCCGCAGCTATGCTCGTGAGCTTGGCGAGATCATGCGCGAGGAAGGCTTAAGGGTCGTGGCGCCTGGCCAGCCGGCCGATTATATCGCCTATCTCGACTATGGAATCGACGATGGGACCCCATTCAATTACACTTATTACCGCCCGCAATGGGGCGAGGTCTACGCCAATCAGAAAACGTCGAGCACAGTGACCAGCACACCGACCAGTCAGCGGACAACCACCACGACAAGCGGCAGCAATCCGACATTGGGCGTGACGGGATATGTTCCTGAGCAGCGCAGAGGCAAGAATTATCAGCGCTATGTGAATATCGACATCGTCCCCGCAAGAGACGGGCGGGAGGCCGTGCCAGTGATGGAGATGCGACTGAAGAGCGATGGCTGGTGCGGCGATCTAGCAACGATGATGCCGCGTTTTATGAAAGCGATCGAGAAGCGGTTCGACGACCCATCGGGTAAGACCGGCCGCCTGACCACCGGAGGTGGTGGTAAGTGCTAAGAGTTTGATCGCGAAGGGGGCGTTGGCAGCGCAGCCGCTCTCGGCGCCCCGTTCAATTGCGCGGTCAACCTCATTGGGGTTAGCACTTACACAGTTTGAGAGTGTAACTGCAGGCCAGCACTATTGCTGCATGGTAAGATCTGCAATTGGGTTGATAGCGGACAGTCGGGTCTTGGCCGAGAAGCTTAGACAACCGGCAGTCTGGATTTGTAAACCCTCAACCAGTCCTTCTGTCAAAAATCTCCCATGGATAAACTGCGCGCAAAGCTTGCCCCGCAGCCTTGCATCGGGAATCAGTCACCTATGGCGATTCTTTCAGACAAGTGGATCCGTGAGCAGGCCCAGTCCAAGGGCATGATCGAACCTTTCGTTGAGGCGCAGCGGCGCGATGGCTGTATCTCCTATGGGCTCAGCTCCTATGGTTATGACGCCCGGGTTGCGCCCGAGTTCAAAATCTTCACCAATGTGGATAGCAGCACGGTTGATCCCAAACAGTTTGATCCGAAAAACTTTGTCGATCGCGAAACTGATGTCTGCATCATTCCGCCCAATTCCTTCGCTTTGGCGCGCACGGTCGAATATTTTCGCGTGCCAGAAGATGTGCTGGTAATTTGCCTCGGCAAGTCGACCTATGCCCGCTGCGGCATCATCGTGAATGTCACTCCGCTGGAGCCGGGTTGGGAAGGCCATGTGACCTTGGAGTTTTCCAACACTACGCCGCTACCAGCCAAAATCTACGCCAACGAAGGCGCCTGTCAGTTCCTGTTCCTGAAGGGCAACGAGCGGCCCGAAGTTACCTATGCCGATCGCGCAGGCAAATATATGGGCCAAAAAGGCGTAACACTCCCTAGGCTTTAGGGATCAGGCTGTGATCCACCAGCATTTGCCCGCCGTGCCGTAACGGCTTTGACTCTCCTTGCCCCCGCGCCCATGCATGCATGGTAAAGGAGAACACCCCATGTCTGACGATTCTCGCGAATTTGATATCATCATCTATGGCGCCACCGGATACACCGGACGGCTGGTGGCCGAATATCTCGACAACCATTATGGCGGTCGCGATGACGGACCCAAATGGGCGATGGCCGGGCGCAGCCAGGACAAGTTGGAGGCGGTTCGCGACGAGATTGGCGCTCCTGCCGACACCCCGCTGGTGGTCGCCAATGCCGACGACATGGGTGATCTTGAGGCGATGTGCGAACGCACCAAAGTCGTCCTGACAACAGTTGGTCCGTATCAGCTCTATGGCGACAATTTGGTGGCTGCTTGTGTCAAAACGGGCACCGATTACGCTGATCTGTGTGGCGAACCTGCCTGGATGGCGGAAAAGATTGCCGAACATCATGACGCAGCGAAGGCCAGCGGCGCGCGGATTTGTTTTTCCAGCGGGTTCGATTCCATCCCCTTCGATCTGGGCGTAATGATGACCCAAAAGGCAGCGAAAGAACGCTTCGGTGCAGCGGCCCCCAAAATTCGCGGCCGAGTGCGCGCAATGGCGGGCACATTCTCTGGCGGAACCGCGGCCAGCCTGGGTGCGACAATGAAGGCCGCAGCAAGGAAGCCAGCCATCCTGAACGTGCTGCGCGATCCCTTTGCGCTGGCGCCCGGTTTTGATGGCCCCAGCCAACCCAGCGGCATGATGCCAGCCTATGAGAAGGATCTGGACAAATGGGCCGCGCCCTTTGTGATGGCTCCGATCAACACCAAGAACGTTCACCGCACCAATTTCCTGCTCGGCCATCCATATGGCGAAGACTTTGTCTATGACGAAATGATGCTGACCAGTCCCGGTGAAGCGGGCAAGGCTGCGGCCAATGCAGTCGCAGAAATGATGAAGAACCCCTTCGGAGCGAAGCCGCCCAAGCCAGGCGAAGGCCCGACCAAGGAAGAGCGCGAGAACGGATTTTACGACGTGCTGTTTGTGGCCGATATGCCGGATGGCGAAAGCCTGCATTATGGCGTCAAAGGCAAGTATGATCCCGGCTATGGCTCGACCAGCCGCATGATCAGCGAAACCGGAATTGCGCTGCTCAACAGCGATGCAGAAGGCGGCATTGGCACCCCCGGCTCATTCTTGGGCGAGGCATTGGTCGACCGTTTGCAGGAACATGCTGACTTGAGTTTCGCAGTCGAGAACTAGAAGCAGCGAACTTACTAGCACCGAGACACAAAGAAGGGGGCCGATACCAAACCGGCCCCCTTTTTTTGCCCCTATTCACTGGGCCGATTGAATCGTGAACGAGAGCTAGAAGCTCATGCGCACACTGGCTTTCAGATTGCGGCCGGCCAATGGAACAAAATCCTTAGTGAAGCTGGCATGACGCCGGCCGACCACATCGAAGATATTGTCGGCGCTAAGCAATACAGTCACATTCTCACGGCTGGGAAGCGGACGCCACGCGACCGACATATTGACTAGCGCGAATGAATCCGTCTCGGTTTCAAATGCGGATACGTCATTCTGAGCGCCGAACCACTGAATCTCGCCGCGAATATCAAATGCATCGGTCTGTGCCTCTAGCGCGCCGAGCAATTCAACCGGCGGAATACGCGGAATGGCTGAGCCATCGTCAAGTTCAGCCTTGATGTACGAGCCGCGCAAATCGGCAAGCACGTTCACTCCCGATTTGGCGAACAGCGGGAAGGTGACCTCGCCCTCCAGCCCGAAGTAATCTGCATCATCTTGCAGGATCACAAACACCGGCAGGCCGTCTTCTTCATCGCCATTGCCGGACAAATATATGTAATCATTGAACCACTGTTGGTAGATTGCGAAGCTCAATTCAGCGCCGCCGATCTTGCCGCGCACAAAGCCTTCAACACCCCAAGCGCTCTCGGTGCCCAAATTGGGATCGCCGATCTCGAATTGCTGGGTCGCGATATGCGGGCCATTGGCGAACAATTCTTCGGCAGCAGGGGCTCGTTCTACGCGCGACAGATTGACCCCAGCACGCAATGCCTCGTCAGATTCATATACCAGCGCCAAAGCGCCGGAGAAATTGGTGAAGCTGCGCGAGATATTGAGCAGATCCGATTCCACATCGGTGAATTCGAGCCGTCCGCCCGTTTCGAGCTGGAACGGGCCGGGGCCGAATTCCTGCAGGCCAAACAAAGCGAATTGCTCGGTCGTGTTGGGGGCAACAAAGGCTTCTTCACCGATCGCGGCGAAATCACGATAGCTGAATTGCGCGCCGATCGATCCGCGCGAGGGGCCAGTGTCTGACTGGGCCAATTCCAACCGCGCTTCGAAACTTTCGGTGTCGAAAACGGTTCCGATTTCATCGCCTTCAAATTCGGTATGGGTATAATCTGAATAGCCCAACCGCACCTTCAACCGTTGGAAGAACCCGTCACCCAAATCGATATCGGCCAAGGCATCGGCGCGGAATTGTTCAAGGCCGATGGTGACGATTTCCTCGCCCTCCTCCTCGCCTTCTTCTCCGCCCTCTTCACCTTCTTCATGCGCGTGTTCGGTGCCGGGTCGTCCCGGGACGCCATAATCGGTGTCATAGAAGCCGACAGAGGCACCAAATACACTGTCGCCGGAAAAGAAGCTGACCCCGCCATTGACGGTCCAAGTCTGCGTCGCGGAATTGGGGATCACACCGCTTTGAACGGCGGCCTCGCGCAATTCTTCGGCCTCTTCCACTTCGCCTTCGGCTTGCTCTTCATCAGCCAATTCGAAGATCGCCTCGCGCAGAGCTGGTGTAATTTGGAAGCCTCCAATCTCTAGGTCATTGGTCTCACGAAAGCTGCCATCGACATGGAACACCACGCTCTCGCCCAATGGCACGTCGAGCGATGCGCCCGCGTTGCGCAGATCACTGGCCGTATCGGCTGCGACAATCGCATCCAGATGGAAGCTTTCTTCTGGCACCCGGCGCGGAATACGTTTGTCGATGACATTAACCGCGCCGCCAATGGCCTGACTGCCAAACAGCAAAACCGCCGGACCGCGCAAAACTTCGATCCGTTCCGCCGTCAATGGCTCGATCGTGGTCGCGTGATCGGCAGAGGTGTTGGACACGTCAGCCGTGCTCAACCCATCGACCAGAACGCGGACCCGCTCGCCTTGAAAACCGCGCAGAACGGGGCGCGATGCGCCAGGTGCAAAGCTTGTGGCGGAAACACCGGGCAATTTGGCCAGCACTTCGCCAATCTGTCCGTTGAGGTTGTTCTGAATCTCATCAGCTTCGAGGACAGATGTTCCGGCCAGCAGATCGAGTTGTTGCAGCCCGCTCGCGCTGACAATGATGTTGCCGCGATAATCCACTTGGCGATTGTGCAGATCATCCTCGGCCCCGTTTGCTTCAGCCTCATCTGCTGAGGTTTGGGCATCAGGGCTATCTTGCGCCGCAGACGGCGTGGCAATGACAGCACAGGACAATACAGTAGCCATTGCAAAACGGGATGGGAGTGTGCGCATGAGAGCCTCAAATGTGTATATGTGATAACGTAACAATGTGATGTTGTATCATGCAACTAGCGGCTGGGTCGCAAACTGCAACCCAAAATCTCTGGCTTTCGACGAAATGCGCCCACAGCCCCATCAAGCGCGCCAAATATGCCACCTTTTGGGGGCTAACCGGCACAGCATGGGATCCCGACCAGCAGCTCAGGGCCCCGACAGCAGTCGCGTTTGGGCCAAAGGGCCCAATATCATATCGATGGTTGGAAATAATGGAGCGGGCGAGGCGATTCGAACGCCCGACCCCAACCTTGGCAAGGTTGTGCTCTACCCCTGAGCTACGCCCGCTCACTGGCGCTCAGCAGAATAGATGCATAGTGCATATCCTGCTGGGGAGGCGGGCAATTAGCAGCGGTCGCCCATACCCGCAAGCGGAAATATCGCCCAATTGCGATTGCTGGCAGCCAATCCGATATTCGCCCTTCACATTGCCGCAGCAACCCCCACATGGCATGGCATAGCGACAGTGCGACAAAACGCCCGCGCAACCGCGGGTCGCAAACACAATTCAGGCAGACAATTCAGGAGTTAGCAAATTGGCGAGCATGGGTCTCAATATGGACGAGCAAAAGGCGGTCGACCGGTTCCGCATAAATGTCGTCGAACCATCGATGAAAAAGCTCGTCATCCTGGACTTTTGGGCCGAATGGTGCGGACCCTGTAAGGCGCTGTCTCCTGTGCTGGAGAAGGTCGCCGCCGATTATGCGGACAAGGGCGTTCTGCTGAAGAAAGTGGATGTCGACGAGGAGAAATTCATCGCCTCGCAATTTCAGGTCAAATCGATCCCCACCGTCTATGCCATTTTTCAGGGGCAGCCGGTTGCCGATCTGACCCAGGCGCGCACCGAATCGCAATTGAAGCAAATGCTCGACCAGATTTTGACGCAGGTTCCGATTGAACCCGGCGCAGAGGGCGAAGATGGCCCGCAAGGTCCCACTCCCGAAGAAGTCGAGCAATTCCTAAAACTGGGCGAAGAAGCCTTGGCCGCCGGAGACACCGAGCGCGCGATGGGCGTCTTTGCGCAAATCATTGATTTCGATAATGCCAATCCTGCTGCAATCGCCGGAATGGTGCGCACCCAGCTTGCCATGGGTCAGCCCGAAGAAGCGACCAAGATGATGGATGCGATCAAGGCCAGTCCGGTGTTTGACACAATCAAAGATGATCCCGCGATCGTTGCCGCGACCAGCGCACTCGAACTGGCCGGGACACAGGTTGATGATGATGAGCTGGCTACGCTGCGCACCGCCGCACAGGGTGCGCCCGATGATATGGATGCGAGCCTAGCCTTTGCCGAAGCAGCCTTTGCTGGCGGAGCACGCGATGAAGCAGCCGACACGCTGCTGGGCATGGTTCGGACCGACCGCGAATGGAGCGACGGCGCGGCCAAGGCCAAATTGCTGCAAATTTTTGAAGCGGTTGGCCTAGAAGACGAATGGGTCGTGGCGACCCGCCGCCGCCTGTCGAAAATACTCTTCGGCTAAGCATGACGCGTCTTTCCATCTTCCCCTTGCCGGGCGCGATCCTGTTTCCCGGGCTGCAATTGCCGCTGCATATCTTTGAACCGCGATATCGCGCTCTGGTGGGTGATGCGCTGGTGCGCGACCGCAAGATTGCCATGATCCAACCACAACGCCCGGTCGATGGCTCACCCTTGTTTGAGGTCGGCTGCATCGGACATATTGGCGATGTCGAGGCGATGGATGACGGGCGCTACAATGTGGTGCTGGAAGGCGAGAGACGCTTCCGCATTATCCGCGAACTGGATGTTACCACCGCATTCCGTCAAGTTGAGGCTGAATTGCTCGATGATGACGAGAGCGAAGTCCTGAGCAGTGTGGAACGGGCCGGATTTGAACAGGCCGCGCGTCGCTTTGCCGATGGACACGGCTACAGCGTGGATTGGGATTCGGTTGAACGATTGGACGATCATTCGCTCATCAATGGCGTATCACAAATCGCGCCCTTCGACCCCGCCTCGAAGCAGGCATTGCTTGAGACCGACGGAGTATCACAGCGATGCGAATTGCTGGTGCAGCTGATGCAATTTTATGGCCAGCGCGGCAGCGATGATGACCGGGTGACGCTGCAATAAGGGGTGGCCAGCCCGACGTCGGCAAATGGCGTCCCGCAGTACTCTATCAGCTGTCTGCGATTGGGGTGGGACGCGGACACCGTACCTGAACGCGAATTCATAGCTTATTACAATGTTATTACACACGCGACAGAGAGCAAGCCATGTTTGGATCAATTTTATTTCTCGCCGCAGCACTATCGCCTGATTTCAGTTTGACGC
>JBDXKB010000003.1:0-594934 GCA_039988235.1 Erythrobacter sp. | reverse complement strand
AGGATCGCCCGGATTGACCGGATCGGCTGGGTCAAGAACTGTAATATCGACCGTGGCCAATGTTGCAGGTGCATTGTTCAGCTCATCGCCGTCGAGGACATCGAGAACGCCGGTATCGCCGGTTGCTCCATTGATGCCGCTAACGCTGTCTGGATCGGCGAAGATATCAGCAGCAACAACTTCGACACTGATGGTTGCCGTCCGGCAATTGGTTGGGTTGGCCGCTTCACAGATGTCATAGTCAAATGTGTAAGTGCCCGCCGCAGTGCCCGCCGCAACATCAACAGCGCCTGTGGTCGTGTTGAATGTCAGGCCGGCTGGAACAGTCTCGCCCGCTGACAGGCTGAGGGTCGAGTTCGTGCCGTCCGCGGCAACACCATTGATCGTATCGCCGGTAAATGCGTTGAGAACGCCGGTCTGACCGGTCGCGCCATTGATCCCGGTGATAGTGTCATTGGTTGCAACAATCGCAGCAAATATCGTGTCGCTGTCGGTCGCTTCATTGTTTCCAGTGTTGGTTTCAATCGCGCCAGCAGGCGCAGTAATTGTGGCCGTATTGACCGCTTGTTGAGCGTAAGCGGTGCCTGGAATTGCCAGCGCCACGAAGGGCAAAGTGCTGGTCAACATCTTGCGAATTGGCAAGCCGCGAGCGCCCGAAGTCTTCGGTTCTTGGGTATTTAGCATGATCAAGAGTTCCCCGTTAATTCACGTTACAAGTGTATGTGAGAGTGGCCTTTTGGCCTGTTATGAGAGTGCCGAGAGTGATCCCGGAACCCGATAAGTCTGCGAAAGTAAAAGTGCCGGCAGGTACTCCATCGCCGGTGATGGTGACTGGGGCCGAGGCATCACAAGTGATCCCCGAGCCCGGAGTGTCTGTGACAACTGCACCTATTGCCGGATCAGGTCCGGTGTTGGTGACAGAAACGGAATAGGTGGTGGTACCGCCGGTTGTGACACCGTCATTGGTTTGGTCGACATCGCCGTTCACGCCGGGCGTGTTGGTTTTCGTCAGGTCCAAATCAACCTGCGGAATAATGACGACCGCTTCGGTCAAATCATCGCCAACAGTTGATGGGTCCAACTGGTCACCTGACGCTGCGGAAGTGGTGTTGGTTATCGTATCACCGCCCTGGCCGCTAACGACCGTTCCTTCGAGTGTCAGTGTGGCGGAGGCATCCTTGGCCAGATCCCCAATTGTCCAAACCCCCGAACCGGGCTGATAAGAACCTTGGGTCACAACTCCATTGCCCGCCGTGGGTGTCAGTCCGGCTGGAAGCAGGTCGGTTAGCGAAACATTGGTGGCTGTGGTTGGGCCAGCATTCGTCACTTGAATACTGAAGGTCACCACATCATCGCCGATAGGAGTGCTGTTACCACTGGCTAGAGTTTTGACCGTGCGCAGATCAGAAGATTCTGTGATCGTATGGGTTGCGGTTTGTTTCGGAGCCGCGCCGCATGTCTGCACCGAAGACAATTTGTAAATGGTAGGCGCTGCCACCAATTCGAACTCAATTGTCTCGCCAGAATCGAAAGCACCTTCGTCCTGAATCGTAATTCCAATTGGGAATTCCGTGCCTTCGTATCGCCCGGCAGGAATTGTAATGTTCCAAATTGATGTGCCCGAAGGCGTTTGGAAATCTGTTCCGAGTGTGGCCGTGCCACCGCTGACTTGAACAGCGATATCAGTCGCAACATCAAATTTGCCGCTGATCGCAATGGTAGGGATAGTGGGTGTTGCCTCACCCTCGATCGAACTTGTGTTGTTTAGAGCGAATTCGACATGCGGCGTGGCGTTGATGTCCATTCCATCAAGAAAATTGCCAAAACTACCCGGATTGGTGGTTGAAAACTGGATTCTGTATTGTCCAGTTGGGCCAGCGAATGACGCTACGCTGCCTTGCAGAAAATCCCACGAGGTCGTGTTTGACGTCGCATTTGACGCCAAATTTTGGAATACAGTTCCATTCAATTGGGCAATATCAAGCGTGACATTTTGGATCGCTGGGCCACCGGATCTGGCCCGGTGAAAGAATGACCAGACGATCTCGTCGCCAGTAAGCAGGCAAAAATCTTGATAAGTTGAACCGTTGGTATTCGCATTCAGCTCTGCAAAGCGCAGGCCAGTCGCCGCAGGCACCCCTTGGAACCCCGTATCCCAAATCTCAATTCTGGTGGTCGTGCTATCCCATCCGGGGACATCAGCATTTGCATAGATTCTGTAGTTGGGATTGCCCGGAGGATCATTTTCCTCCCAGCTTGGATTTTCGGTTGATCGATTGACCTGAGCGTAACCCGGCGCGGAAAACGTCAGCGCACACGCCAATAGCAATGCGGGCCGCAATGTGCGCCCGACCCAATTGTTGCGCGACCGTTCCGCGCTGTGTGTTCGTATTATCCGAACCATCTAGGTAGTTTCCCTCAACTTCTTGGAAACGCCCTAATCACGTTCAGGGTAAATGGTTCGTTAAATAATGTTGCAATTCGCCATGTTTTACATGTGTTTACAAATGGCCACCCGCAGGGTTGCCTTGGGTGACGATGGTTAACGGCGAGCCGGAATACGCTACGGTAAAGCTGGCTAAATGAACGCTCTCAAACATTAATATGGGGCAATTTGGGGCCCAATTTTGCGGCAGTCGAAGCGCATCGGCTGAGCGAACTATCGCAATGTCTTGAGAGGCTTTGGAAGCGGAAGAGAGATTTGGTTCGTCAATCTTCGGGCTTTGATTCTGGCAATCGTAGAACTTGAAAGGGCAGCCGTTCCGGCGACATCGGCCTGCGTTGAGGATGCCAATGCCGAAGGCAGCGGCGTCTCAGCCTCGCGCGCAGTTTCGGCTGCAGCAAGCGATAGCCGCGTCTTGGGATGGTCTCGATGAACTCGCCCGGCCCCGGCTTTTACTCAGCCGCTTCCAACTGCTCGTTCAGCACCAGCCACTCTGCTTCGACCTGCTCCAACTTTCGCGCAATATCTGCACGCTGCTGAACCAGTTCGCTCATCGGCTTGTCAGCCAATTCAGGGGCCGCATTGGCAGGCTCATACATCGCCCGATCGATCTCTTTGCAAGATACCTCCAATTGCGTGGTCAGCTTCTCTACCCGGGCGATTTCGGCGCGTAGATTTCTGATCTTCGCACGGGCTTTATTCGATTGACCCTTTTTGGGTTTGGACGATTTGGCAGTTGCCTCTTTCTTCGGTTGGTTCTGGCCGAGGACAAAGTCGATATAGTCCTCCATGCTGCCACCATATTCCTTGGCCGTGCCATCATCGACCAGCACCAGCCGGTCTGCGACCAGCTCGACCATATGCCTATCGTGGCTGATCAGGATCACCGCGCCAGTGTAGTCATTCAAGGCCTGCACCAGGGCCTCACGCGCATCGACATCCAAGTGGTTGGTTGGCTCGTCCAATATCAGCAAATGCGGCGCATCACGGGTAATCAACGCCAAGGCCAATCGCGCTCGTTCGCCGCCGGACAGCTTGCCGATTTGTTGCGTAGCGCGCTGGCCAGAGAATCCAAACCGACCCAATTGAGCCCGCACCGCCCCCGGCTTTTCATCTTCCATGGCCCGGGTCATATGTTCCAGCGGTGTGCCGTCACCGGCCAGTTCCTCGACTTGATATTGGGTGAAATAGCCGACCTTCATCTTGCCCGGCGCGTTCATCTCTCCCTCCATCAAAGGCAGTTGAGCCGCCAGCAGTCGCGCCAAAGTGGTCTTACCGTTACCATTGCGCCCGAGCAGCGCGATCCGATCATCTGGATCAACCCGCAGGCTCACACGCTTAAGGATCGGCGTATCTTCAACATATCCAACCGCCGCCATATCCATGGTGATCATCGGTGGCTTCAACTCTGTCGGATCAGGGAATGCAAAGCTGAGCGAAGGGTCTTCCATCAAGGCCGCGATCGGCTGCATCTTGGACAGCATTTTGGCCCGCGACTGGGCCTGCTTCGCCGTCGAAGCACGCGCGCTGTTGCGGGCGACATAGTCCTGCAATCGCGCACGCTGTGCATCTTGCGCTGCCTTGGCCGATGCCAATTGAGCCGCGCGTTCAGCCCGCTGCTTCTCAAAGCTGTCATATCCGCCGGGATAAAGCGTCGTCTTACCGCCTTGCAGGTGCAAAATGTGATCAACCACCTTGTTAAGCAAATCGCGCTCATGACTGATCACTATCAATGTCGCCGGATAGCTCTTGAGAAAGTTTTCGAGCCACAAGGTCGCTTCCAAGTCCAAATGGTTCGATGGCTCATCCAACAACAACACGTCAGGATTTGAAAACAGCAACGCACCCAGGGCAACGCGCATTTTCCAACCACCGGAAAAACTGTCGAGCGGTTGGCGCTGCATTTCCTCGTCAAACCCAAGGCCCGTCAGAATACGCGCTGCACGCGATGGCGCAGTGTAGGCATCAATTGCCAACAGCCGGTCGTAGACATCGCCCAAACGATCCGGATCACTGCAGGTTTCGGCCTCTTCCAACAATTGCGCGCGCTCAACATCAACCGCCAGCACGGCCTGTTCCGGAGTGATCTCGCCGCTAGGCGCATCCTGGGCGATATATCCCAGCCGCACTTTGGATGATTTGGTGATCGCGCCGTCATCTGGCTCAATTTCTCCGATGATCGCTTTCATCAGGGTGGATTTTCCAGCACCATTGCGCCCAATCAGGCCGACGCGCGCACCTTGAGGTATCGCCGCACTGGCGCCTTCGAGGATGGGCCGGCCGCCAAGCCGGATAGTGACACTGTCAATTGTTAGCATGGCGGCGCCCTTAGCAACACAAATCGCTTAGCCCAATGCCTGTGATCATATCGGTAGAAGAAAGCGCACCAAAACTTGGCAATCGCTCTCCACCGGCCTAGCGATTGGCGATGGATATGAACGCACTGCTGCTCCGCTATTTTGGCACCACCGAGATGGCCGAATTGACGCCCAAGGCCATTCCCGCTGCAAGCGAGCGCATGTTGGTTGATCTAGGCATGGAAACAGACCCCGGCAAACGCTTTGCCCTGTGGAGCCTGTTGTATTTGCTCGATGCTTCGCCAGAACTCGATGTCGTGTTTGAAGAAGAAAGTGAGCGGGAGGCTGCGCGCAACTTTATGGATTTGATGGCCGCCAACCAACCCAAATAGCTGGCTTGGCGACAGCAGGCGTGGAGTATTTGGAGCGAGGGAAACCCGCGTTGAACGAACGCAAATTGGGTCCGAGGTGGTGTCAGGGATGGCGCAATTTCTATTTTGACACATTTGACACCGTGTTTTCGATTTTTTTGCGAAAATTTGCCTTAATTTGAATGGTTTGAGGCCGATTTTCTATTTTGACACTTTTCCAACTTTGAATTCGGCGCAATGGAGCCTTTTAGGGCGACCGTCTCAACGCGCGACTTCGCAATTATTGCGCGACGTGCGCAGAGCCAACAATGTGAAAGAGCAAAGGAAGAACCGCACGACACCTACCGCCTCAACCCGATGTAGGAAAATGAGAGATGTTTGGGTGGAGGCGGCATTTTCTGATCGCCCCATCTGGCCCGTAGGTGCCATGAAACCCGACTGTCCGCTTCCGACCCAATTGCGGACCTATGAATGCGATCTGGCATTTCCAACTTGGCTACGATTTCCCGGTCAGTCACCCCCGTAAGAGAAATGCCCTGCTCTTAGACGGGCACCAGTCCCAGCCAGTAAATCTATGGATTTCCTTTCCGATCCATTGAGCCACTTATTGGAATAACTCGAAATCCAAGGATAGCGTTCAACCAACGTGAAGCCGGGGGCCTCACCTGTCAAAGCAACCGAAATTTTCTGTATTGAGACACCATGACCAAGCTTGTCGCTCTCTCCAGAAGGATCAATCTCAACTACACTTGCAGGGTCACTTGGCTCAACAAGTACGACTAGCATTGGTCTCAACACTTCACGGTTATTGAGCAACGCATCTCCGCCTTGTGAGGTCCAAAGATCGATCTCCTGCCCAAGCATCGCATTGCGAGAATCAAAAAGGCGAGCCATTGTTTGGTGAGGTTGTGATGAATTGTAAGGAGCACCTGCCAAAACTGCGAAAAGCGGGCGACCGTTTGGTAAGTCGATCGCAACCGCCTCGCCCTCTGCGGTCCAACGAGGGGCAGTGGGTCCGAAAAATCCATCGAAATACGGTTCTGTCTTCTTGACTCTACGAACAGCACTTGATGAACGGATCCCAGAAGGAGTGTCGATTTCTAAGGTCATTCGATAGCTGAATTGATCAGTCTTAGGAATAGGATTGCAGGCAACCAATAATCCGCACGCGCTCAGAATTGTGAAAATACGCCACATCATCTCGAATGAATATCATATATATGGCTGTTGCGGAACGTCCGCTTTCCACCCCAAATCGGTCGTTCAGCAACGGCTAAATCGGGCCGGTTACAGACTGTCTGCTCTCACGGATAGAAGGACCGAAGCCGCCATCTCACTAGAGGCGAAGTCGCGGCAACCCTTCCGCCCTAGCCCCTCATTACGGCGCGGCGGTTTGTTGAACCAGGCGATCAATCTCAGCTGTCTCTTTCGCAATCTCACTCGCATCAAGAAATGATCCCTTGAACGAGTTGGCGGCCAGCAGCGCGATCTCTTCGATGGTCAGTTCCAGCGCATTGGCGACAGCAAGGTAATTGTCATTGATGTACCCGCCGAAATAAGACGGATCATCGGAATTCACCGTCACCTTTATCCCTTGGTCCAGCATGGTTTTAACCGGACTGGCAGCAATATCGTCAATCACGCACAATTTCAGATTGGAAAGCGGGCACACGGTTAGCGTGTATTCGTCCGCCACAATCCGATCGACCAGAGCAGCATCCTCCAGCGCCCGATTGCCGTGATCGATGCGATCAATTTTCAGCGTATCCAGTGCCTGCCAGACGTAATCGGGCGGCCCTTCCTCACCAGCATGCGCGACCAGTTTTAGCCCGAGATCGCTGCATTTTGCGAACACTTGCGCGAACTTTTCTGGCGGATTGCCGACTTCGCCGGAATCCAGGCCAACCCCGTCGATCCGGTCCAGCCAAGGCTCTGCTTCAGCCAATGTCACAAAGGCACTTTCTTCGCTCAAATGGCGTAGGAAACACATGATGAGTTTGTAACTGATTCCCAGCCGGGCTTGCACCTCGTCAAGCGCACGCAAAATGCCTTGCATGACCTGGTCAAAGGGTATGCCGCGTTCAGTGTGCCCTTGGGGGTCAAAGAATATCTCGACATGTCGGACATTGTCGCCGTGAACCCGTTCGAGATAGGCCATCGTCAGATCGTAGAAATCCTGTTCCTCAACCAGCACTTGCATGCCGAGATAATAGAGATCGAGAAATTCCTGAAGATTGGCGAATTGATAGGCAGCGGACACCGCCTCCACACTGTCATACGGCAATTCCACCCCGTTCCGCCGGGCCAGCGCGAACATCATCTCCGGCTCCAATGAGCCCTCGATATGCAAATGCAGCTCTGCCTTTGGAACAGCCGCGATAAATGCGGCGCGTTTGTCGGGATAGGATTGATCCATTACGGGGTTCCTTGCTCGTCTTTCAATTTGAGAATCTCGTCCGCACACGGTTTGTGCTGCATGATCTCTTCTTCTGTCAGGCCGTCGATCTCATGGGGGAAGATCAACCAATCCTCTGTTTTGCGCATATGATAATCGGGGGTCAGCGAAGTCTGATTTTTGGTCGGTTTGTAAAACACCGTCGCAATTTTGATGGTCGCAGGTGTGTTGCGCCGACAACGCTTTTGCAACTCATTGATGAACGCCTCAACCGACTTACCCGTGTCGAACACATCATCAACAATCAGCAACGCGTCCTCTGCATTCAGCGTGTCAATTAAATAGCCCAGCGCATAGACCTTAACCAGGCGCTTTTGTTGGCCAATCCCGCTGTATGACGATGTGCGAATGGCGATATGATCGCATTGAATTCCGCGATATTCGAGCAATTCTTGGACCGCGATGCCAATCGGCGCCCCGCCCCGCCAAATGCCCACAATATGGGTCGGCACAAATCCAGACTCGACGATCTGATTTGCCAGAGCAAAGGAAAGCTCCAACAGTTCATTGGCATCCAAGAAAACTTTCTGTCCCACATTTCCTCCAGCGTCTGGCCCTCTCTCAGAGTGGCACAATGGCGAGCGCATATGAAGGCACCGCGTGGCTATAATTGATGAAAGTCCGATCCAGGCATGACTTCACAGCCAGTCACCCTTGCGAAAAGGCTGGTCGCAGGTCAGATATTCCAGATCGTTTGAAAAATTTGGTAGCGGAGGAGGGACTTGAACCCCCGACACGCGGGTTATGATTCCAATAGAAACTATGGATCGACGCGTCTACGTAGACGAACGCAGGAACGTCCCCTTGCACCACCTAGTCTGACCAGCGCTCAAGCTTTCGATAGATTGTTGACGGACTAACCCCAAGCGACCGAGCAGCTTGTACAATATTGCCGCTTGTTCTTGAGATAGCTTGTTCGATCACCATCCGTTCTACTTGATCAAGGGTCATTTCGGCGAAGTCAAAGCCGACCAACTGAGGCGTCGGACTGGGTGTCAATTCGGCTTGCCCACCAGCGCCTGAGAAAGACATGTTTGGCTGGGATATAGGAATGCGAGGGTCGCCTTGTGGAACGCCAACAAGGTCAACTTGTTTGGTCGCTCCGGTGATCACCGCACGGCGCAGCGAATTCTGCAATTCACGGACATTACCTGGCCACTTATGCTCTTCCAGATATGCAAGACTCGACCTGGTAAGGCCAGAGATCTCGCGCCCCTCCTCTGCTGCAATGCGCTGCAAAAGATTTTCTGCGATCAGGGCAACATCGCTGCCGCGTTCGCGCAAGGCAGGTAGCCAAATCGGGATCACATTGAGGCGATAGAATAAGTCTTCGCGGAAGCGACCTTCTGATACTTCTCGTTCGGGGTCACGATTGGTAGCGCAGACAATTCTTACATTCACAGGCTCTGCTGCTGAAGAACCAACCCGTTGAATTGTCTCGGTTTGCAAGAAGCGCAACAGTTTCACCTGAAGCTTAAGATCCATCTCGCAAATTTCATCAAGGAAAAGGGTGCCACCGTCAGCTGCTTTGGCTGCGCCAATTCGGTTCTCTACGGCACCGGTGAAGGCTCCCTTGACGTGGCCAAACAACTCGGACTCGAGTAGGTTCTCTGGGATCGCGCCGCAATTGATCGCAACGAATGGTCCATTGCGTCGCTTGCTTGCACCGTGGAGTGCTTCAGCCGTGACTTCCTTTCCCGTGCCGCTTTCACCGGTTACAAAAACGGTGGCCTTGGAATCTGCGACACTCTCAATCGTTCGATATACTGCCTTCATTTGCGGCGACTTGCCGATAAAACCGTGAAAGTAATCCGCATAATCAACAGTTACTTCGGCTGGACGATCAGGCTCTCTTGCCTCTCCACCCTGCAATGCAGCATTGGCCACTGTAGTGATCAAGCGAGCGCCGGAAACGGGTTTCACCAGGAAGTCATATGCGCCCAAACGCATCGCAGAAATTGCTCGGCTCAATGAACCATCAGCGGTAACCACAATCACACCGGGGTTACCTGCCGCATCCCCCAAAGCATCTAAGATCGTCAAACCATCACCATCTGGCAGCTGAAGATCCAAAAGCACCACTTCGAAACTCTCGGCGAGCAGACTACGCCTTGCCTCCGCCAAAGTTTCACACAGGCTCACAGTATGGCCTGCATCCTCAAGCTGAGCTGCATAACCAAGTGCCAGCGAGGCACTGTCTTCGATAATGAGAACCCGAGCGCTAGTCATCAGTGTATCCTGAAATGGGCAGTTTTGCCGGTGGGGTCGGGATTAATCCACTCCATCGATCGCGTGTCCCCAAAATGGTTCATGCAACCTTGAACCAGGCCAAAGGCGATAAACGCGAACGGTCGATGGGACTCATATTCAACTACCAGATCACCACCTTCTTTCCGCGAGGAAACCCGTGGCGGGACAGCATCGGGATAAAGCACCTTCACCTCTTCATGAATATGATCCTCGACATGATCGAGCATAGTCTCCGCTGTCGGATATCGATTGACGATCTCCGTGTACAACACAGTGAAGCGGTCGAACAAAAATCGGCCGAATTCTTCGCATAATGCGTTTGTGTCCGCACCGCTAATTCGGGAAGCAGACGTCACCACCTGGACGGCCTGCTCCCAAGGGTATCGTGATACCCGCGAGAAAACCCCTCCATGCGGTAACTCAGCCCCCGCGAGAACCTCTTCTGTAAAGCTGGGGCCGCCTTTCGAGTCCAGAAAGCCGAGCAGCTCAGCATAAATTATGCCCTTCATTTGACACCTCTCCAATCATTGCACTGATTTGCATCATGCAATTGGCGTGCCGAAAAATTCGCGTTCTGACAGCCCAAAAACACCCTAGTGACGACGCATTATGCGAATTTCATTGCAAATTGCAAATATTAGTGATGCTTTTTGCGAATATACTTTTTCGCAATACGCCTAAACGTTGGAATTCCGCCGTTTCCACGTTTTGGCACGGTCCTTGGAACGTAGGGGCAAACGAGACCCGATGGAGACAACAATGACACACCGCACCAAAGCATCAATGCTTGCCCTAGCCATGTCTGCAAACCTTGTTGCTGGCTGCGTAGCCGGCCCCGCCCCAGCCAACAACGTTTCATCGGTCTATGCACCCAGCCAGGTATCTTATGAAGGCAGCCGCGACCCACAAAGTGACTGGATTGGTAAGGCTGCCGTTGCTCGCAGCGCACCAACTTGCGACTGGACCGCACCTCGTGAATTGAACACACTAACGCGCGTTTCTCCGGCCGCCTTTCTCGACCGCACTGCTCCCCTCGGTGCAGGGGACCGGCTCGAGATTACAGTGCTTGGGGATGACGGACGCCTGACAGGTACTTACGTGATCGATAGCGACGGATCGCTTGCATTGCGTGGCCTCCCGCCAGTCCAAGCGGCCAATTCTTCAATCGGCGAACTTACTGAATCATTGCGCTCTCAACTGGTCACAGCAAACATAGTCCGTCCGCTTCGCAATGCGGTTAGGGTTGCGCTGATCGAAGCGAGTGGAGCTTCGGTTGCTGTGAGTGGCGCCGTTTTTCAGCCCGGCGCAGTGCGCGCTGGCGAACGCTCGCCAGAAAGCCGCATTGGCCTTCGCGAAGGCGCAGTGAGCGGCGATGACAACACCACCCGCTCTATCGCAGGAGCGATCCGCGCTGCCGGCGGCGTTAGGCCCGATGCCGATGTACAAAGAATCTACTTGGTTCGCGGGCAAACCTATGCGGAAATCGACCTTTCTGGCTTCATCCACGGATGGTCCAGTCGCGATGTAGCCATTGCGACAGGTGACCGGGTCATCGTGCCCAGCCGGACTTGTTTCGATCCCGATTTGGTGCGCCCTTCCCCGCTCACCGCTCCTGGTATCCGCGTTTACATGTCGAACCTAACCCGCAGTGCAAATAACAATGCTGGTGCAGCTATTGGAGATAAGACAGGATCATTGTCATATGGCACACGTCTGCTTCAAGGGCTTGTTGCAGCTAACTGTGTCGGCGGAAGCTACATGGAGTCAGACCGGCGCGCTGTTCTGATCTCGCGCAACCCAATCAACGGTCAAAGTATCGTGATCGAGCGGAATATCGAACGCTTGGTACGCGATGCCAATCGCGACGAGCAGAACCCGTATCTCATGCCTGGCGACGCACTTGCTTGCTATGATAGTCGCTGGACAAACTTCCGTGAAGCAGTCGGCTTGGTTTCCGATGCCGTTAGCACGGCAACTCCCGCAATCTTGCTGGACAATGCGCTGTGAAACACTTCAACTTTTTTCCAGAAACGAGTGGCGAGAATCCACCAAGGTTCCTTATCCGTCTGTGGGTAATGGCCCGCGATGGTTTGCCGTCAGTTGGCCGTTACAAACGCTATTTTGCAGCGGTTGCGGCGCCGCTTGGGTTAATCTGGCTTGTAGCGCTGGGGTACATTGCATTCGCCCCCGACAGCTATGACAGCCGCATGACATTGATCCTGCCAGGCACGGGGGTTGGTGCCAGCATGAATCTTGAATCTATTGGTCAGGCATCCAGCAGCACGTCTTCTGCGTTTTCCTCCCCTTCACTTAGCCCGACAGAGAATTACAAGCGGTTGCTAATGTCCGATCTCGTCCTTCGCGATGCTGCCCAGATAGCCGGCGAAGACGAAGGTGACTTTCCACAGCCGTCGATCAAATTGATTGATCAGACCAACCTCATCGAAGTTCGCATGAGCGGCCCGACTGCGCTAACCGCGCAGGAACGAATGGCAGCGCTGCAGACTGCGTTCAACACTTCGCTAAAGGACCTGCGTGAGGATGAAGCACAAACGCGCGAAGACGCAGATTCAGGGCGCATCTCCCAACTCGAAGCAAAAGTGGACACAGCTCAGGCGGCGTTGCTCGAATTTCAGGGTGAAACCGGCCTTGTATCGCTCGATCAGTTTGCCGGTCGTATCACCGCATTAGACCAGCTGAAGCAAAATGAGCGCGAGCGCCGGGTGCGTTATGCAGAAAGCAGCGCGGCGACCGCTCGCCTGTCCACGACGCTAGCGATAAGTATCCCTCAGGCCCGCCGCGCCATGCAGCTGAAGGCGGATCCGGAATTTCAGGAGCTGCTGCGGCGCTACGCAGCCACCCGTGGCGAAAGAAGCGAACGCAGCGGTACTTTGGCTGATGCCCACGGCGCGATGGAAGAATTGGCCGCCGAACAGGAAGCATTAGAAGCGAATATTGTCGCTCGCGGCGAGGCGTTGACCGGATTGTCAGGCGAGCGTGTGCTTGCCTTGGCCGATCTTGCTGTCACTGACACGCGCGAACGTTTGTTCGCCAGCCTGTCGGAGCGTGATAGTGGCAATGCAGCCAACGGCGCAGCATTGACTGAACTTCGCCGCCAGATTTCGCGGCAGTCGGTCGACTCTGCAAAGCAAGTTGAGCAAGCCGCACAGCTAGCTGATCTTTTGCGAGACCTTCGAGTGGCCGAGGCGGTGTTTAGCTCCGCACTGGCACAGTTGGATACCAACAAGTCCGATCCATTCGCGTCTTACCCTCTTGTTCAAACGCTCGAAGCGCCATCGTTGCCCCGTGCGACATCCGCGCCATCGCCTTTGCTAGTAATCGCCGGAGCGATTGCTGCGACCATTCTTCTCATCATTGGATTTCTGCTCCTATGGCTGCGTCAGCCCATCATCCGCAAACTCCTGCCGAACGCCTGATCTCGCTCGGCATTGAGTGGACATGGCCGCTCTGGCTGGTCGGCGGGCTTTATATCGCTAGCCCTGTCCTTGGTTGGACGCTGGCAGGAATGGCAGCGCTCGCGCTGTATCTGGGCGGTTTGCCGGGCGCAGGCGGCAAGACCGCACGTTTGCCAATTGTCATCAAAGTCTGGCTCGTTGGCATGGCCGCTATGCTGCTTATCCTTTGGATCGGCCACGCAAACTTCGATCTAGGCATGGGCAAGATGATCAAGTCATCTATCGGTTGGGCAAAAGGCTGGGCGCTGATCGCGTTGTTCCCACTGGCCGGTGCGGTGCTCAAAATTCGTCCTCAAGTCATTTACCGCGCGGTTTGCAAACTGGGCCTCCACACCCTGTTGGTTCTGCCGATTTTTCTGGCCGCGCCCTACATCGGCTTGCCGGAATTGCTGTGGGTTTCCCCGCTCAAAGTCTTGGGCGGTGCCGGGCCTGAATACTTCGCCGCTCAGCTATTCACGGTTGAGCCAGGAGCAGGGACTCCACGCTGGCAGTTTTTTGCCCCTTGGTCGCCCGCAGCCGGAATGATGGGCGTCATTTGCGTGTTATTGGCCGCGCGTGAGCCGCATATCGGCTGGCGAAGCGTAGGCATCGCAGGAGGGTTGGCTCTGGCGCTCTTTTCTCAATCTCGCTTAGCATTGGTAGCATTGATTTCCGTTGCACCGCTTGTATGGGCTATCGCTCGTCTCGATCGCTGGTGGGTATGGCTAATCACTGCCCCATTGGCGTTAGCCCTAGGCATATTCGGCCCCATCCTGATTGATCTGGCCGATACAGTAATAAACGAGTTCTCATCGGCGCGCGCAGACTCGAGCCGAGTCCGAGCCATCTTAGGTCGAATTGCTATCGAGCGCTGGCATTCTGAAGCATTCTGGTTCGGGCACGGAATTGTCGAAAATGGCCCACATCTTGTAGAGTATATGCCGATTGGGAGTCACCACAGCTGGTATGGCCTGCTGTTCGTCAAGGGCGTGCTCGGAGCCACTGCTTTGGCGATCCCTATGTTGCTAACGATAGCTGTTCTTGCAAGTAAATCGCGCTCCCATGAAAGCGCCCGATCAGGATTGACAATGATGTTGGTTTTTGCGCTCTATTCAGTCGGCGAGAACCTCGAGATCTTAGCCTATCTTTACTGGCCGGCTCTGGTTGTCATTGGCTCTGCGCTTTTACCACAGCAAGAAGTCAGTGCTTAAAGCGATTGGCAGCTGGTTCATCGAAGCGCCAAACCGTTGAGTTGCTCGACCCCAAAGCTGCTTTCCTTGTCTGCAGCCTAGCCTAAAACGGTCAAGGCCGCCGAACCTCAGGCAGCATACTGGAGGATCGGCCGCCTTTGCGACTGCATACATGGGCGAGAAACTTAGGCCTGAGCAGACACCAATTGCGATTTCTCTTCACATGAAAGTGTATCCTGTGCTCCTGCAAGCTTAAATACAGCAAGCCAGTCCTGGATTATCACTGCGTGCTGTTCAGCAACTTCTTGCCGACCCAATTGACCCATCTCTGCCAACGGCGCGCGCAGCGCCCAACAGATCGCAGCTACGATGTCTTTGTCAGTATCAAGTCGGGTGAAAATGCCAGCGGCACCAACTTGTTCAGGCAAGCCATCAATATCAGCAGCAATAACCGCCCTGCCCGCCAAGCGAGCCTCGGTGGCAACGAGACCGAAAGCCTCGTAGCGCGACGGAATGATCACTGCGTCGCAGTTCTCAAGATACTGTGAGATATCGTTGGTTGCCGGTTCTATCGAAACATTGGGCAAATGTTTGGCCAGACCCAATAGACCGTCTCTGCTTGGTCCGTCACCGAACAAGGTAAGTTCGACATCGTCTGCAGAGAAATATTTCATAGCCTTCAGCAACTCAGCAAAATTCTTAACATCAGCAAACCGGCCATATGCTAACAAGCGCAATGGGCCGCGGGCTAAAGGTTTCGCCGAAGGGATCGACTCCAATTCAAAGCGTCCGCTCCAAGGATGGATTGTCTGCAACTTATTTGCAGGCACTCCGACTTCGTCACGCAACCAATGCCGTTGTGCATCGGATACGCAAACAAACTGGTCGACCAAAAGAGAAGCAATTCTCAGCATGGTCCGAAATCTACCTTTGGCGGTGACCTGATTGGCCTCAAAGCCTTTCGTGTAGCTATGCTCCACATGCACAATTCTGGCGGAAAGATTGCGCGCACGCAGGCTCGCCATAAACGCCAGCCTCTTCCAGGATAGCGCTATATGATCGACAATAAGATCGTGGTCGAGAACTGGTGCTAGGACAGAAGTTGGATCGACCGAAACGATCTGCGAAGCGGCTCTTGAAGCCAAGTCAGGCATTTCGAACAGGGTCAGAGCACGTGTCACTCCTCCCATTCCAAAGTCGTCGAGAAGATGCGCGGCCCTAATCACGCTGCGCTCTTCAAAAACGGGCGCATAAGCGCGGTAAACCGCTCAGCACCTAGGATTGAGCCAGCCACAACCGCTCCGCCAGTCACAGCAGTTTTTCGCGGCTCCTCAATTATAATGCGCGGCTCCAGACCAATTGCTTTCTTCAACAGGTCTCGCGCCAGTTCAAAGTTTCCAAGCTGGATCGACCGCCTAGCAAGGTACCGCAACTGATATGCCCGCGCTGTGTCACCATGTTCCAAAACAAATTCAGGAGCATAACCCTTCAGCTTGCGAAGCATTTTGGTCCAACTCAAATATTGCTTCACGACATTGGCAGACAGCGCGCCGGGAATAATTCGGTAGTCGGTCAACAAACCTTCAATCCCGGCGAAAACAACCTGATGCTTTACCGCGAGCCGGAGCCACATTTCGATGTCTTCTGATTGGCGAAATTCTTCGTCAAACCAGCAATTCCGCTCGGCATCTCGAGGGTGGGAGAACTTAGCGAGCTCCAATACTGAGCGGCGCAAAACGGGGGCGCTGCCGTTACCAATTGGATTTCGACAGAATATGTGCTCCGCCGATACTCGGCCAAGCTTTGGTCGCATTGAAACACCCAAAACCATGCCGTCCCGATCAATCATACGTGAGCCAGCATAACTGACTCCAATGTCCGCATTGGCCCCTAGATGCACAAAGTGCAGCACCAGTTTGTCCCGGTGCCAAACATCGTCGCTATCAAGCAAAGCGATGTAGTCTCCGCGTGCATGAGCGATTCCGGTATTACGTGCACCGGCAAGACCGCGGTTTTCCTGGCATACAATCCGGATACGCGGATCGCAGAAGTTGCGGACGATCTCCATTGAACCATCTGTTCCGCCGTCATCGACGCAAATCAACTCAAAATCCTTGAAGCTCTGGTCGAGTACCGACTGGATCGCCTCGCCCACAAACGCTTCCACGTTGTAGATCGGCATTACGACAGTCATTCTTGGGGTCATCATCGGATATTTCCTTGGATTGGGGGTTACGCAAAAATGTTACGGCGCATGGACGCTGGCATCACGGTGCCCGCGAAAATTCCACCGAGAATGAGAAACCCTTGCCGCTTTCGATTGCCGAAGAATCCGCGCAGATCGGCAGCAAGGCCTTTACAGGCAAAAGAGTGTGCCACCGAAATGGGGGCTCCAGAACGCAGAGCGCGGCGTGCCAAGTAACGGCAGTAAGCTGCCTCGGCCTTCTTAAACTCGGTATCGTTTAGCCATCTTGAGGCAATTTCACGCCAACTTGCGAGCATCGCATCAAAATCACAACTGAGGCCGTCAATACTCAATCGGTAACGCACAAGCGGAACATCAATTCCGCCCAGACGATGACCATGGCCAATCAAACGGACCAAAAAATCTTGATCCTCTGCATAACGCATTGACGTATCGAAACCGCCAAGCAAGTCGAAGTTCTCACGACGAATGACCAGATTTGATGTGGTGCAAACCGGGTTCTCAACGATTAAGTCTGATACAGAATAGTCTCGCTGGCCAACCAGCGTTGTTGTTGGCATTGCAGTGCTTGGGCTTGCTCCTTCATCCCAAAATGTCACCTCAGCAAATGACGCGTCGAGTCCGGGCGCTTGACGGTGATGCTCGCGGTGGGTCGCAAGCTTTTCGCGGTGCCATCTATCGTCTGCATCCAAGAAAGCGAGGAATTCGCCACGGGCAAGTTCAGCACCTAAGTTCCGGGCTGAAGACACACCTCCATTTTGCCGTGAAATTGCTCTGACGCGCAAATCCCTTGATGCAACTTCAAGCATTAGGTTGAGCGTTTCATCGGTAGATCCGTCATCAACTATGATGAGCTCAAGGTCGGTTTCGCTTTGATTCAGAACGCTTGCGGCGGTTGAACGCAGAGTTTCCTCTGCATTGTAAGCCGGGATGATAACGGAGAATTTGGGACTCGACATTGTGTGTCTCCTCAGACGATAGCCGCGGCCGGCCTAGTTGGAGCGAACAACAGGATTGCTGCTGCTGGGATAAGGACAATTGAGAGGCAAAGAACGAAACCAAGGCACGCGGCCGCAAGGCTGACCTGCGCGCCAATCGACAACCCGGTAAGTGCCGTGGCGGTCGCGACGCCCATGAGAGCCGCTTCTTTCAATGGTTGCTTTAGGGCGCGGTACCGCGCTCCAAGAAGCGCACCGGCGTAAAGCGGCAATGCGGCAAGAGCGAGCAAGGCGACAAATGGGATAGCTTGCACCCAGTTTGAGCCAAATATAATTGGCACATAAATGGGCGCCAGCGCAGCTTGGGCAATGACAATCGGCAGAAGTATCAAAAGGCCGAGGCCGAAAGATCGGCGAAATTCACTATCAAAACTCTCTACGCGAATCTTGGCCAAATGCGGAAAGAGAACGAGATTGCAAGCAGCAACGAAAGACTGCGTGATCCCCAGTCCGGCGTTGAACGCGAAGAAATAGAGGCCAAGTGCTTCTGTTCCAAGCAGTGCGCCAACCAAAAGCTTGTCACCATGAATTCGGGCGGCTGCCAACAATTCAGAGCACAGAACAGCGGGGCCAAAATTAGCAAACTCAGTGATTGAGGAGCGAGCAATTTGGTTATCCGGGCGCCAAATGTAAGTTCTGCGCGCACCCCAAAGCCAGATTGGCGCTGTCAAAAGTTTGGGCAGAACTATCGCCCAAGCGCTGGGCCAAACCAAAACCAATACAACTGTCATCACCGCATCAGCTATGTTCTGAACTGCGGCGACCTGAGCCGTGGCTTTCATGCGTTGGTCGCGCATGGCGAGAAAGATTTGAACCAGCCCGGAAGGCATGAACAGGTAGACGCCACAAAGGACAGCAAGCATCGCTGCAACTTCAGGTTGATCGAAAAAAGACCAAGCTATCAATGCCACAACGAATTGGACTGTCATGACAGCAAGACAGGTGATCCAGAACAGATAAACGGCTGCCTTGCTAATTGCTGCAAGTTCATCGTCCTGTGCAATGATGATACGCTGTCCAATGCCGACGCTTGTCAGCACTCGGACAATCTCAAACAAGCTTAGCGCAAGCGCCGCAGTTCCAAGTAGTTGCGGTGAAATCTGTCGTGCAACGATTAAGATTGCACCCAATCGCACAATTCGTGCCGCAGCTTCAGCTGACCCATAGGCCAACATTCCGCTCGCGAAAGCAGGCCATCGTGCTGGCTGGATCAATTTTTTGGCAATGCTGAACATTCATTCCTCGAATTTGCGTTTGGGAATTCAGTTTCAACATCCGTGCCAAATTGAAAAATGGCCGTTTTCCGGGCTTTTTGGGGAAGGAGGTCAGGAAGATTCGCAGAAACACGCTAGATCTTCGCAAAATGCGAAGAATTTCTAATGCATTTTGCGAATTCTCATGATTGAGAGTGGTCGTGAATACCGAGATTTGTTTTATATCTATATATTACAGTGAGTTATGATTTTGGCACGCGAGTTGCGAAAGGTGGGTCACAATCACTCACTGGAGCCCTACTGATGAAACACACACCGCTAAACGAGCTCAATCTCGTACCTGCCGCACAACTCGTTGACCGCATTGAAGCCACTCGCACGCTAAAAACAGTCAATCTGTTCGACTTGCCATTGGTATCTTCGTCGCGTCGTGAAATGGCAAAGCACATTCTTGCGCGTGTGGGCTCAATGCAGAAAAGCACGATCAATTTCGTGAATGCGCATTGCATCAACATGCAACGCAATGACCTTGAGTATCGCGATGCTTTACGCAGCAGCGACTTACTTCTGCCCGATGGAATTGGCATCGAGATAGCTGCTAAGATGTTTGGCAGTAATGTTGGGGAGAACCTCAACGGAACCGATCTCTTTCCGGAAATCTGCCGCGAAGCAGAAAGTCAGGGCACTGGTATCTTCTTTCTCGGAGGGCAGAGCGGTGTTGCCGATGGTGCTGCTGATTGGGCTGCGACACATTATCCAGAGCTCCGCATAGCTGGCACTCAATCAGGTTTTTTCGATCGAGAAGATGAAGACCTCCTCATTGAAAGGATTAACAAATCTCGAGCCGGGATTGTGCTTGTTGGTCTTGGTGTTCCGCTTCAGGAAAAGTGGATCGCTCGCAATAGAGAACGCATAAACAAACCTGTTGTGATGGGCGTTGGTGGTTTGTTCGACTACTATTCTGGCCGCATCCCACGCGCACCGAAGATCGTTCGTGCTTGCAAGAGTGAATGGGTATGGCGGCTGGCGATGGAGCCGCAGAGAATGGCCAAGCGCTACCTTTGGGGCAACGCCGCGTTCTTGGCTCATGCCAGCGCACAAGCTCTGACGCAGTCAGGTGTGACAGCTCGAGCCGACGCTTTTGCCAAGCGAGCGCTCGATGTGACGATAGCAGCTCTGGCGTTGGTTTCACTTTTGCCGATATTCATCGCAACAGCGCTTTCAATCCGGCTAGAGGACAAAGGCCCTGTCTTCTTTCGTCAGACACGAGTTGGCGCCGATGGCACGCCTTTCCCAATGATAAAGTTTCGCTCGATGTTCACCGATGCTGAAGCGCGGCGCGCTGCTTTACTGCAACAATCAGACCGCAGCGGTACCTGTTTTAAAATGCGCGCAGATCCCCGAATCACCAAAACAGGTCGCTTTATCCGCCGATTTTCTATCGACGAGTTGCCGCAGCTTCTGAATGTTCTGGGGGGGTCGATGTCACTGGTTGGACCTCGCCCGGCTCTACCCAACGAAGTGAGCGAATATCGTGGCTCCCATTGGGATCGCCTGCGCGGCAAGCCAGGTATCACTTGCACGTGGCAGGTCCGTGGCCGTGCAGAAATTTCGTTTGAGCGGCAAGCGATCATGGACCGAGCCTACCTCAAACGATCAAACCTATTTGTAGATTTGAAATTGCTGCTGTGCACTCCCGGCGCAGTACTTAGTGGCCGAGGTGCATATTAAGCCTCGTTCACGAGGGCATTGAACAGATCGTCGAAAGCCAAAAGACTTGAGGCGATCTCTCCTCGCAATCCAGTGCTCGAAAACTTGGGGTCCTCTGAAAGTGTCTCTCGATAGCGGCTTAGTTCTTCAACAATGCCTATCGCCCCGACATTCAAAGACACGCCTTTCAAGCTGTGCGCGGCGCGCGAAAGGGCTTCGAAATCCCGATCCTTCGCAGCGTTCAAAACCTCCTCACCATAATCGGTAATATCTTTCTTTACCGCTTCGCGCATTCGATCGCGGTAAGCTTCTGGCAAGTCGAAGAAAGCACGCTGGAACAGTTCATGATCAAATCGTGCATTGAGTGGTTGCACAGACTCCCGCCCGATTAGTGCCGTTCTGACTGCCGTTTCCAGCGCCTCTCTGCGAACCGGCTTAGCCAAACAAGCTGTCATGCCTGAGGAAAGCAAGCGCTCTCGCTCGGCCTGAAGCGAATGCGCCGTAACGCCAATGATCGGCGTCCGTGATGCTGGTCCGGATAAAGCCCGGATTGACTGCGTAGCCTGCTCGCCGTCCATTATTGGCATCATTACATCCATCAAGATGACATCGAATGGCTGCGCTCTTGCTGCCTCGACCGCTTCGATTCCATTAGTAACGGTCTCAATTTCACAACCAATGCTAGAAAGCATTCGCTCGATTACATAGCGATTGCTTTCCGTGTCCTCCGCGAGAAGCACGCGAGGAGCGTCTTTGATCTCCTGCTCAATGTGGGGTGTCTCGTGCTCCGTAAGGACATTTGATTCACTCTTGCCATTTCCGTCAACCGGCGCTTCGTTGTCCGCCTGATCAATCAACTTTGAAGCTATCTCAACCAATTGATCCGTCGCCTGCCGGACAATATTGAAGTCCTTAGATTGTTCGCCGACAGCATCTGAAAGGAGTTCAAGACCTCCATTCAAAGAGTTTAGTGGTGTTCTGATTTCATGCGCCATTTCTGTAAGGAATCGGGTCTTGGCTTCCAAAGCATGCGCCGCCTTTTCTTGTTCTTCGCCTAATTGTCTACTGAGTCGATTTAGCTCTCTAACCCGCCGCTCTGCTCGCAGCTGTAGAGACCGTACGGTGCGTTCATTAGTCCGGCTGATGGTGATATCGCGGACCGTGCCATACACCGCTGACGGACGGAGCGCATCTGTGCGATCTCGCCGAATTACCCAGCTTAGCCAGTGTGTCGCGCCATTATCAAATCGTTTGATCCGATGAACAAAACGGTGGTCGACGCCCGGCTCCATAGTCGTAAAGAACTCAATCGCTGCGCGCATGATCCGGTCATTATCCAAGGGATGAAGAGCAGCTACTAAGCTCTCGATAGTGGCCTCTGCATCATTCTTGATACCGAGCAACCTTCCCGCCCCACTTGAGATACTGAAGGGCTTGTCTTTCTCTCCATAGATCGTCGCCATATTCGCTGTTGAAAGCGCAGCAAGAAGTTGCCGACTTTCAATATCGAGCTTCTCGACTAGCTCACTTTCACGCTTACTCAGTTCTTTATTGGCTGAATCAAGTTCGCGCATCCGCGCCTCTAGCGCGGTCTCTGCGTCTAGAAGTGCCTGTTCAGCACGATCAAGCCTTAGGGAAAGTATCCTGGCCTGTTCTTCGGGTGGCAGGTCTTCAAGCGGCGTCATTGAGCAGCTCCGCAAGAATATCAGATACAGACCGCAATATGGTCGCGCTTGGCACCGTTGCCACTAAGCCATGATTGTTGACCGAAGAGATCGAAGAAGTCCGCTGCGGCGCACCTTCTGAAACGACTTCGATAATGCAATCGAATTGCTCAAACTCTTCGACCGAGAAATAGTTTAGCTTATCCCTATCTGCAATGAGTATCGAAGGTGCTGCCACAGAAGAACCGTCCAAGGCTATCGCGGCCTTCTCGACTATTTTAATCCCGTGCATACTGGCGGCTGCCTCAACTTGAACTCGATCAGAAGCACTTTCCACCAGCATCACCAGTTTGCCTCTTGTCGTATCGGGGGGCGGAACCTCAGTTTCGCTCTCTGCTCGGCTAAGCGGAACCCTGACTATGAACGAAGAACCGCGGCCTAACTCACTATCAACCTCGATTGTGCCACCCATTGCCTCGACCAGATCACGGGTGATTGAAAGGCCAAGTCCGGCCCCCACAGCCCGCCCCAACGAATCCGAACTGCTCTCTCCGAATGGCTCGAAGATTTCTGCAACTCGATTTTCATCCATCCCTGTGCCCGTGTCCTTTATCAGGAACGCCCACTTATCATCATCCAATTCAGGAGCTGCAACCTCGATTAGAATTGATCCAGCCTGGGTGAACTTCACGCCATTGGAAACGAAATTCGCAATGACCTGCTGCAGACGCGCAGAATCGCCCAACGCATATTGGTCCGGGGCTCCCCGAGCTTCAATCTGCAACCCCTTGCGCCGGGCAAGTGGACGAAACAATTCGGCTACACGTCGCGCGACAGACATCGGGCGAAAACGCGCCATTTCCAGATTACCCGCATTTTCGCCAATTCGCGCCTGCTGCAAGATAGCATCGAGCGTATCGAGCAAGACTTCGCTGGAATCCTCTATCAAAGCCAGGGCACGGTCTCGCTCTGTCGCAGAGCGTTCACGCTTCAATTGATCAATAATACCTAAAATACCACCCAACGGAGTGCGTATTTCATGACTCACCATCGCCAGTAAATTTGTACGCGCTCCAAGCTGGTTCTGGGCAATATCGCGGGCTTCTCGCAATTCCGCTCTCGCAAGCTTCTCGTTGGTAATTTCCTGAATGATACCGAAGTAACCGATCAACCCCTCAAGGGTTGTCTCGTTTTCAAACGCGGTTATTCCACTGATCCGCTGGGTTCGCACTTTCCCTGTTGCGGTGACCACTTTGGTCTCGAACGAAAAGTCTTGTTTACGCTCAATCAGATCCTGAACGCGTTGATCGAAATCCTCACGCTCATCTTCGGCCACAATTTCGGAAAGGCGCGCCAAGGGAATTGGCATGTCGTTCAGACCAATGTTTTTGCGCACCCATGACGAGAATTCGATGGTCATCCGCTTGGGATCGAGAATAAAATGGCCCATGCCTGCAGACGCATGCGCCCGCTCCAACAATGTCATTCTTTGTTTCAGCTCGTAGATCGAGTCCAAATCACAATCCCGCATATTTTGACGTTCGAAAGACTATGTATCCGGTAAGTTATGTCCGAGTCATATATGAAGAAAGCCAAAGTTGAAACTTCATAGGCCGCCCAAGCGCCGAAGTTCGTGCTACTTTAACATGCAGAGGAAAGTGCCGCGTGACCATCTTAAAGATAAGGGCTTGGTAGCGGAGGAGGGACTTGAACCCCCGACACGCGGATTATGATTCCAACGGAAACGATAGATAGACGCGTCTACGTAGAAAGCTTCACCTAACACGCAACCTGGCTCTCATGTCGTACCAAGTACGGCAGCCTCGCAGAGAGGCTGCCGTAGCTCAGATCAATACAATCCTGCAGTGCTACTCAAAGCGATATTTGAGCCTCAATCCAATCGATCGAGGTGGCAGGACATTGGTCCGGAACCGCCGGACATTGGCGGTCAAAATCGTTTGATTGTTAAGAGGCGTGTTGGCGGCACTCGATTCAGAAAAATCATTGAACAGATTGTTGACATAGGCCGTCAATGACCATTGCTCGCGCTCATAACCAACAGCGATATCTGCACGGCCATATGATGGCAATGTGAAGCTACCGCCGCGACCACCAATCAGGGTTAGCACTTCATCCTGCCACGCATAATTGGCGCGGAAGACCAAGTCGGCATTGTCGCTAAGTGGGGCAACATAATCACCTGAGATGGAGAATTGGGTTTTTGGCGAGCCGGGCAGCCTATCTCCATCCTGACCGGGCTCTAGCAGTGTGCTGAAGCCCGGAGGTTGGATGGTTTGCACCAAGGCCGGCACATCCGCAGTCAATTTGGCATCGGTGTAACTGAAATTGCCAGTGAGGGTCAGATTGTTGGTCGGCCTCCAATTGGTATAAATTTCAATACCCTTGGACTCCGCCGACACACCATTGACTGTAATTGACGTGCCTGCGTTAATCGACGTTGCAGAAATCTGCGGATCTTTCCAGTCGATATAGAACAATGTGGCGTTCAGGATCAGATCGCCATCAAGCCATGTTGTCTTGGCCCCCAATTCGTAACTGTCGACCGTATCGGGTACGTAGAATCTCTCGTTGAGTGGGAAGAAATCATCGGGACCGGGACCAAATTGCTGACCTGGACCAAGCAGGCATAAGGACTGGGGGCCGGGAACAAATACGTCAGGGCATGGCTGGCCGCCATTGGAGGCACCAACGCGGAACCCTTGGCTAAACGTAGCGTAGACAGTGTTGCCCTCGCCAAATTGGTAAGCTGTGTTGATCTTGAACAGCTCGCCTGAGCGAGACTGGTTCGGAGCCAAGGTCAGTTGGTTTTCAATGTCCGACAATGGATAAGGCTCGAACTCTGGTCCAGCGAAGAGCGGGAAATCAGTCGAATTGGCCGTTTCAAATGTGTAATCGTAATACCGACCACCCAAAGTGACAGACCAGGCATCGGTTATGTCGAAACCGATTTCTCCGAAGACTGCAAATTCTTCCAGGCTGGTCCGATCAGCTTCAAAATATTCCAGATCATTCAGGTCCGGTCGGGCGCCTACAAGCGCGCCATATCCTGGCGTGAATTCTGAAGATAAGGCATTGTAATCATTCTTGTTATAGAAACCGCCGATAATCCAATTGATACGACCGTCGCCTTTGGAAACAAGGCGAAGTTCCTGGTTGAAAATGTCCGTCTCTTCATCCTCGAAAGTGAATGCTGCAAACTGAGGAAAGGTTTCATAGGAATATTCGAGTGAGATCAGCAGATCGGTTTGGTCGCGTTGACCGTTTTCCTCAACCGAGGCGATACCGGTAGCTGAGGTCAATTCCGCGAACCCCAGATCGGCAACCACTTCGAGTGCGATCAGCTGGCTGTCACGTTCATTTGGTTCAGGAAAGCGAGCTCCAAACTCATAACGCTCTGACGGTATCGTCGTCGTCCGGAAGGAGGATGTGTTGCGACCACCATATTTGCTGTTCTGGAAATAATAGGTCAGCGTCGCATCAATTGCATCGATAGGTTGCCAGCGTGCTGCGATCCTGCCCGATTGAATATCTTCGGTGTTGGCGTCTTCGATTGGGTCGAAATTCGCGTCCCGCTCCGCTTCAGATGTGAAGTCAGGGTCTGGATTGGAAACACCAGGCTCCCGCAAAATATAGGGGTTATCGATAAACCCTTTGTCGTCGAGATTGTCGAACGATGCCCTCAACGCGAACCGATCGCTTACCGGCACATTGATGGTGAAGCCCAAATCGGTGCTGATGCCACCACCTTCCTTATAGGTGTAAGCGTCAGCCCTTCCCTCAACCATAAAGCCTGAAAAGTTTGGCTTGTTCGGAATGTAGCGGATCGCACCGCCAAGTGTGCCCGCTCCGTATAGCGTACCTTGCGGTCCAAGAAGCACCTCGACCCGTTGAAGATCATTCAAACGCAAATCGACAAACAGCGGGATTTCACCAATGTATGTGGCAACACTACCGCCGCCATTTTCTTGGCCAAATGCGTTTTGGATAGGGTCGGCATTGAGTCCACGAACAATTATCCGGTTGCCGTCGCGACCGCCTTGGTCAGCCACACTGATCCCTGGAACGAATGCGACCAGCTCAGACAAATCGTCAAAGCCTTGAGCCTCGATCTGCTCCCCACCAACAGCCGCAATATTGATTGGAATATCCTGAATCGATTCATCGCGACGGGTCGCGGTAACGATAATCACATTATCTGATGCAGCATTAGAGGCACCGGCTTGGGCAGTTGTTTCTTGAGCCAATGCAGGGGCAGACGCCAAAACCAAGCCAATTGGTAGCGCACACTTGCTGGCAGATGTCATCAAATCAATTTTGCGTTTTGTGATCAGTGTCATGTCGACCCCTTATTTTTGCCCAAAGACTGCCGATTGCCACCCTGAGCAACTGACTATAGGACGATCATAGACGGCTATCAGGAAAATCGGGTTTTGAAAGCCGGTTCTTGCGCCAGATATCTTGAGGACAGACGATTAATTCGCAAAATATCTTTTTTGCCACACTTTCAACCAAACTCTCATGCGAGATGCCCCTGCCATGCTTGATCAAGATCTAAAGCGCGGGCTTTTGCGCCTTAGGCAGAGAGAGTTTGAGGGTGTGCACGGCGATGCAATCGATTTGATCAAACAAAATGTCGCGAATCCGGTCCCATATTTTTTGCTCGGCGTTGTGGCGTCTGAACATGGCAATCACAGCAAGGCACTCGAACTGTTTGATAGGTCTGCTGGGCTCGATCCAAGCCAAGCCTATTTCCGGATATATCATGCGAAAACCTTATCGACCCTAGCCAGGCAAAATGCTGCGAAACATTCGGCAGATCAGGCAGCCATGCTCGCGTTCGAAGATCCGTTCCTGCTCGATACGTTAGGCGTTATCTACAGCCGCGCAGGCTATCATCAGGACGGCATTCCATTCTTCGAGCGCGCAGTTAAGGCGCGGCCAAACGAGGCCATGTTTCACTACAATCTAGCAGCCTCAGCCCAATTCCAAGGCGACTTCGAAACCGCCAAGCATCATTATGAGAAAGCTCTGGAACTGGATCGATCTTTTTACCGCGCTTGGCCATCGCTGGTGTCGCTGGAGAAACAGACGTCCCAGAACAATAGGATCAAAGAACTAACGTCGCTGTTTTCTGAACTTAGAGATGACGCTGATGCGAAGCTGCAGATCGGCCATGCGATTGCTAAGACGTTCGAGGATCTGGGCGAATATGAGCAGTCGCTGGATTGGTTGATCCAGGCCAAACGAAGCAAGCGGTCCCAGTTGCGATATGACCGAGCGGTCGGCGACAGGCTGTTCGCTGCTGCAGCAAGTACATGCCGCAATGCTGAAGAAACTGCCGGAGATGGCGGAGCTGAAGGGCAAATATTTGTCGTCGGACTCCCGCGCACTGGAACCACACTGGTCGATCGAATCCTGTCTTCGCATGCCAAGGTATCTTCGGCGGGCGAACTCAACCTCTTCGCCGAATTGGTGAAGGACGCAGCCCAATCTGCTTCGAACTTGGTGCTCGATGAAGAAACGTTGAAGAACGCGCAACACATTGACTTCGCAGCGGTTGGGAATGCCTATGCTGAGCAGACCCTCCCTCGCAGGGCACAGGGCGCGCACTATCTGGTCGATAAGATGCCGCTCAATTTCTTTTACGCTGGGCTGATACAAAAAGCGCTTCCTCAGGCCCGCATCATTGCCCTTCGCAGGGGCGCCATGGACAGCTGCCTATCGAACTTCAGGCAGCTTTTTTCGACCCGATATTCCTATTACAATTACACCTTCGACCTAGAGGACACCGCCCATTTCTTCCGCTCTTTTGACACTCTGATGAGCCATTGGAGAAGCGCGCTGCCAGCCGACCGCTTCATGGAAGTGAATTACGAAGACATCGTGTTTGATCAAGAGACGCAAACCCGCAAATTGTTGGACTTTTGCAGTCTCGACTGGGACGAGGCGTGCATGCGCTTCCACGAGAATAAAGCGCCTGTTTCGACGGCAAGCTCTGTGCAAGTCCGCCAGCCGCTCTATACCGGGTCAATAGAGCGTTGGAAGAAATACGGAAGCGGCCTAGACCGGCTACGAGCGTCGCTCGGCGATCTCGTTAAAGACTAAAGCTTTTCCAACGGGACGTAGTCGCAATTAAACCCGAACACACGCGGTGAAACCACCTTCAGTGCCTCCTCAGATCGATAAAATTCCGGGCAGCCGACTGCAAAAACGCAAACCCGTTGCCCAAAGCGCAGACGCTCCGCATTGATTGGCTCGCCGCTTTCAAAGTCGAGTATCGAAATCAAATCGGGGACACTGGCAACGACGGCGCCATCTTTGAGGGCAAGCAGGAATTCGTTCTTGATTTTTAGATCCAGCGCTTCATGTGGGCCATCGAACGCTTCCAACCTCGCTTCGCCAACATCATAGCCGCCTACAATACTGGTCGTCTTGTCTACCACCTTGCCCGTAAACAGGTGGCGGCATTCGCCGTAAATCGACGGCGCGAACACTTGCTTGAGTGGCTCAAGAAGGGTGTTTGCCTGCCCCCTATTTGTCCGCAGCACCTCGCCGAGGCGGACCGCAAAGCTCAAAGTTCCCGGAATGATGGATCGCTTCAAATCGCGACCAGACATCGGATGTTCCGCAGTAGTTACCATGCCGCCTGCCGCTACAGCGTAGCTGCGTATATGCCGCTCGTAGGTCGCGGTATCGGACACTTCGAACGTCGCGAAATTGCCCGCATAGTCATAGGCAACGGCAGGCGTCGGCCCGACGCCCGCGATCGGGTAAGACATCATCTGGGCTTCGGGAAGTGCGCGCCCCATGCCATCGCCATCAACAACCGGAATGTCTTTCGCGGCACCGGCCAGCAACGGTATGACCGAATTGCCACCACCTATTTCGAATGACGCCACCGCATCCACCGTCCGGCCAACATGGTTTTCAAAGGCTTCAAGCGTTCGAAGCGCATCATCCAGTGACGGAAGCAGTTCCAAACTGACGGTAGGAGCACCGACACTACCGATAGTCACAACATAGGCATCATCATTTAGATCTTGCGGATCGATAAGGCGCACCGGTCCAGTTTCTTTGATCACTTGCTGCGCCATCAACTTGGGTACATGAGGGTCGCCGCCGCCGCCAGTGGCAAGAAAAACTGAGCCAAGTGCGAGATCGTCCAGATGTTCAATATCGATCTGTTTCATGACTTCGCTATGCCTCCCAGATCACCGATAACCTTGACGCGCAGTCGGGTTGCCCCTTCGCTCATGTAAGGCACAGCGGTTTCTTCGACATCCACCGTCTTTAAGCTGCTGGCGTCGGCCCCCGCTTGCACAGCTTTGTCTTTCGCATTTTTGGTAACCATTGCGATTGCTTCATCGCGTGGAGTCTCGCGATAAGACAGCATCTTTTCTGCCTCGCCGCCAACTTGCGCGATCGCTGCACCAATCGCATTAGCTACATCGGCATATTTGGGCCTGTGCACTTCGGAAGCAGCGTCCAATCCCTGGGTTACCAGCAGAGAGCCACCGCCGACCAATATCACTGGCATTTCGCGCCCACCGGGACGCATCATTTCGATGTTTTTATTGAGCATGCCGTGCATGGTTGATGTCGCAAGTGCGATGACTTTGGGGTCTAGCGAAGCAACCTTTTCGGGTTCGCCCAGCTGGGCCTGCCCGGCCCCGACCACGATATCTGTTGCGGTTAATGTGTCGCCGCCAAACACTATGCTTCGCGATACTAATTGATGCCCAACTGAAACAGGCCCAACCTTTGCACCGCCTTCTGTGACAATGCTTCCGCCACCCAGCCCAACGGCGACAATATCCGGCATTCTGAAATTGGTCCTCACTCCGCCGATCTCGATCACGACATTGGATTCTCGTGGGAACCCACCTTGCAGGACACCAATGTCAGACGTGGTGCCCCCAATATCTACCACGATCGCATCTTGCAGGCCGGTTAGCTTGAACGCACCCCGCAGCGAGTTGGTTGGCCCTGATGCAAAGGTCAATGCGGGGAAAGACCGCACAAAATCTGCGCTCATCAAAGTACCATCATTCTGACTGATATAGGCTGGGCAGGTCAGCCCGCGTTGCCGCAAGGCAGCCAAAAAGGCATCGACCACACGCGAAGCAAATGGCAGCAGAGCTGCGTTCATGATCGCTGCGTTTTCCCTCTCCATTAGGCCGAGCCGGCCAAATTGATGAGAACAAGTCACCCGCGCGGCGGGGATTTCAGATTGGACCTTTGCCGCGACATATTCTTCGACCTGCTTGTTCATCGGCGAAAACGCACCGGAAATCGCAATGTCGCTCAGCTTCTTTCGCTGAAGATCCATTACCAAGGCGTCAATCTCTTCCTCGCGAAGCTCGGCGATCAAATTGCCATCATAGAGATGGCCACCATGCAGCATATAGGTGTGCCGGCCCAGCTCGTCTGCGGCATCGTCGGGCCAGTCCACCATCGGCGGCATTCCGCGTCCGGCTGGCAAACATATCCGCACCGCCGCAACTTCGCACAACTCGCGGCGCTCAACGATTGCATTGGTGAATTGAGTAGTGCCAATCATGACCGTTTCGATACGGTCAGGTGATACCGCCGCATCGTGCAGCAAAGTATCCAATGCTACAACGATACCGCTCACAACATCGAATGTGGTCAATTGCTTGGTGGCGGCTATCACTGTTTCGCCATCAAGGATCACCGCATCTGTGTGCGTGCCCCCGACATCTATGCCTATCCTCATGTCGATCGCACCTCACGTTGGTTCCATCCCAGGATCAAGAACACGCCTGCCGTCAGGATAATGGCGTCAAGCGCAGCAATTCCGGTAAGAGTGGGAATCATTCCTTCAGTTCCCAAAATAGCAAGAATGGCACCAACGGCCCAAGCCGTCAGTCCTGCGACATTTGCCCGTCTGTTCCCGTCCAATCGATCGATCACGTAGGCACCAGGCCGGATCACGATCCGATCAACAATGATCACCCCTGCCACTGGAATGAAGACCACAGAGAGATAGAACAGGAAGGTCACAAAGCTATCGAGCAAGTTGAGCAAGGCGGCACCCACGCCAAATGCTCCCAGCGCAATTGTAAGCCAAAAGGCGTTCAGTTTTGGGAAAGTCGCATTGACGCTCAACACAGTGCTGTAGAGGTTGAGCGAATTGAGGATCCAGCTGCCAGCAATCACGATTGCGAACGCACCAAAACCCAAATTAATGTCCAACATAATGTCGAGAATATCTGTCTTGCCATAGACAATGGCAGCAAAGCCGGCAGCAAGCATCACGACCGCCTCGACAATCAAATAGGCTATTATGGCGGTATAAACGGCGCCAGACCAATGCCGCACAAATCGCGTAATATCCGGCAGGATAATTGCACCAATAATAACTGCCCCGACAATCGCCGAGATGCCCTCGCCCAGCGTTAGTGTGGCTGCAACCTCGGTCTGCATGATCTGTCCAAGCGGCATTGTATCGAGCGAGAACATGAGTAGCATCGCTGTTACGACAACAAGGACGGGCACCAGCAGAGTGGCGAGCAAGTTGATCGCCTTGAAACCGACGATTGTGGTCACCGTCATGCAGACACTTGCAAATATTGCCAGAGCGAGCGGGTCGAGTGAAATATCCAGAACTGTCAGGGCCAGTCGCGCAACCGCATCAGCAAAGAGATTCACGTTGATGCCAAACCAGCCCAGCAAAGAAATGGCAAAAGCGATGTTGACCAAACCAGCGCCAAGATCGCCGAATGCAATACGCACCAACAGGTAAGAACTCATCCGGCTTTGCGCCCCGATCACCCCCATCACAACTCCGACGCATGTGATGATGATCGATCCAATGATGACCGCTAACACAGCCTGATAAGGCGGGAGGCCGGCGAAAATCTCTAGACCCGTGATGAAAGTTGGCAGAGAAAAAGACACCATCGCTGCAACAGCGGCCACTCGCGGCCATGGCACCAGCTTGTCATCTGGAACTGCTACTGGGGCAAATTCGCTGGTTTCGTTTTGCATTATCACCCCATTGGACTGGCGGGCCACTTTTGACCGCTGGCATCTTCGTAGACTAGAGAATTATTCAGCAAATCGGATTTCGAAATTGATATTGTTAACACGAGGAAATTTCGGGAGTTGAACCTTTTATCAAACCCTTTTCCATTCACAGCCAAGGCGGGATCTATGAATTTGCGAAATCGAACCGTGAAGATGGATGCGATCAATCGCAAAATCCTGACGATCATGACCGCCAATTCGAATATCTCGAACCAGGATCTGGCAGAACGGGTCGGGTTATCCAACAGCGCCTGCTTCCAGCGGTTAAAGGCGCTCAAGGAAGCCGGGTATTTTCTGAGCTTCAATGCTGATGTGGACCTCAACAGAATGGTTGAACACGTCTTGGCTTATGTGGAGTTCAAGCTGGAAAATAACAGCCCGGTATTTCGCAAAGCGTTTGAGGATTTTATCGAGCCAATTCCTGAATTCATGGATTGTATGAGGGTGACCGGAGATATCGATTACGTGGCATTCACCTGCTGTTCGAACACCCAAGTGCTGAACGACCTTGTCGACCAAGTTGGCAGCAACGAAGACATTGGCGTCAAAACTGTCCAGACCCGCATCATATTGGACCGTCCAAAATTCTACCTCGGCTACCCGCTCGATAAGTTGAAATGGCTGGACAATTGAATTGAACGGGCCGGATTGCCAGCCTCGCTGGAGCGCACGAATTTAACTGCGCCTCATTACGCCATATAGCTGGATAGCGCCTCAGAATTGACTGATTATAGTTTGAATACAGGATTGATTCTAAACTGTTTTACAATGGTCGTGTCGTGCCTGTTGGCGTTGTTGGCAACGAGGCTTCTGCGGCCAACACCCCTGATCACAAGTATCTCTTACGTGGCGAACGTACGAAGTGGACGATTCCCACAAGCGTCAGAATTTGTTGGAAATTTGGTAGCGGAGGAGGGACTTGAACCCCCGACACGCGGATTATGATTCCGCTGCTCTAACCAGCTGAGCTACTCCGCCATACCATATGGCACCGCTTGTTTAACAAGGGGCAAGGCGGCGCATTTAGGGGTGCGCTGGCGCGCGGTCAATACATGTTTAGGCCTTTTCGTGCCCACGAAAGGCAAAGTCGCGCACAGCCTCCCACGGACCGCCCCGATAACGGTGCAATGCCAACCCGCGAAAGGCAAAGCTGCGCGGTTCAATTTCATCCGCCAATTCAGCCTGCAATGCCTTAGCTTCCTCGATCGCCACCTTGTTCTGGATCGTAACATGCAGGCGCGGGCGATGCTGATCCTGACCGGTCAAGAGCCCGTGAAAATGGTCGGCAATATGATCGCGAAGATCGAGGATACCGGTGCTCTCCAGTTTGATCGCGGTCCCCTTCCCCAGAGGCATCAGACCCACAATACGTCCATCAACCGGGGCAAGCTCGCGCGCCAATTGCTTGCACACATCGGCGGCCTCTTCCGCGCATTGCGGCGGCAAAGCGTGGAATAGCGTGACATGGGCCTCAAGGTAATTGCGCTCTGGCGGGAAATAGGCATCGCGCAGGCGCGTAGCCCAGCGGTGCAGATCGGCGGGCAATTGCGCGGTCAGGATAAGCGGCGCATCATCCACTGGTTCAGATGCCGTTCTCGCGCCGGAAATCGCGCCATTTGCGCACATTGGCGTTGTGCTCTGCCAAGGTCCGAGCGAATGTGTGGCCCCCGCTGCCATTGGCGACGTAATAAAACGCATCGGTTTCCGCCGGGTCAAGCGCAGCGGCAATCGCCTCACGCCCCGGATTGGTGATCGGCCCTATGGGGAGCCCGGCAATCGCGCGTGTATTATACGGATTGGGATCGCGCAGTTCGGACACGCGGATCTCGCGGCCCAGCGGCTTGCCCTTGGTGATCGGGTAGATGGTGGTCGCATCGGCGCCCAATTGCATGCCAATCCGCAAGCGGTTGGACATGACGCCGGCAACCATGCGGCGTTCGGTTGGCAGGCCGGTTTCCTTCTCGACAATCGCGGCAAGGATCACTGCATCTTCAATCGAATCCACCGCGGCATCAGCGCTGCGTTTCTCCCACGCCTCGGCCAAATAGGCGGTCATTGCCGCCTGCATACGCTCAAGCACGGCCTGACGGCTCTCTCCGCGCTCAAAATCATAGGTGTCAGGCAGGACGCTGCCCTCTTCGGGCAAAGCCACCTCTCCACTTAGCATTTCGACCGCCATCAATCGCTCGGCGACCAGAACCGATGGCATGCCTTCGGGGATCGTCACAAAGCGGCGGATCACATCGCCATTTTGGAACGCCGCCAGAATATCGCTCTGGTCCATTTGGGTATTAAGCGCGAATTCACCGGCTTTAATGGGATCGCCGCTGCCCAGCAGTTTCGCGCGCAGCAAAAACCCATCTGCTGAGGTGATGTGCCCTTCGGCCTCCAATTTGCGCGCAACCGATGTCAGGCTGGACCCGGCCGGAATGATGAAAGGCGTTTCTTCCTCAACCGTGGCAGAGCCAAACATGCCGCCGGCAAAAACGGCTGCGCTGGCCAATAGCAGAACGGCGATGGCTACGATCAGGCAGCCAACGCGCTTCATACTTAGTTAGCCTGCTTCATGATGAGTGAGGCATTGGTTCCGCCGAAGCCAAAGCTGTTGTTGAGCACAGCGCGCACTTCGCGCTTTTTGGCGGTCAGAGGGACCAGGTCAACGCCTTCGGTGCCCTCGTCCGGATTATGCAGATTGAGCGTCGGAGGAACGATTTGATCGCGCATCGCAAGGATACAGAAAATCGCCTCCACAGCGCCAGCACCGCCCAACAAATGGCCAATGGCAGACTTTGTCGAGCTCATCGAAGCGCCGGACAAATCATCGCCCAGCACGCGCTTAACCGCGCCCAGTTCGATCGTGTCGGCCATGGTCGAGGTCCCGTGAGCGTTGACGTAATCAATGTCGCCAGCGTCCAACCCGGCCTTCTTCAAGGCCATCCGCATCGCCAATTCGGCACCCTTTCCCTCTGGATGAGGGGCCGTGACGTGGTAGGCATCACCGGACAAGCCATAGCCAACCACTTCGGCATAGATCGTCGCGCCGCGCGCCTTTGCGTGTTCGTATTCTTCCAGCACGACCACGCCTGCGCCTTCGCCCATGACGAACCCGTCGCGGTCCTGGTCATAGGGGCGGCTGGCCTCTGTTGGCTTGTCATTCATGCTCATATTGAGCGCGCGTGCTTGGGCAAAACCAGCGATCCCGATTGGGCAGATCGTGGCCTCTGCTCCGCCTGCCAGCATCACATCGGCATCGTCATCCTTGATCATGCGTGCGGCATCACCAATTGAATGCGCGCCGGTAGAACAGGCTGTTACAACCGCATGGTTGGGGCCCATCAGTCCGTATTTGATCGAAACCTGACCAGAGATCAGATTGATCAAGCGGCCATGAACGAAATGCGGGCTGACCCGTCCGGGGCCCCGCTCTGCCAACACCAGCGATTCGCTTTCGATGCCCGGCAATCCGCCAATCCCTGATCCGATGGAGCAACCTGCGCGCGCCTTAAGATCATCATCCATTTCGGCCAGACCGGCATCTTCCAACGCTTGTCCGGCGGCATCAATGCCATAAATGATGAAAGGATCGACTTGGCGTTGAACTTTGTGATCAACCCGCTGGTTTGGATCAAAGCCATATTCGTGATCGGCGGGTTTTACTTCGCAAGCGATCTGGCATTTCTGGTCGGAGGCATCAAAGCGGGTGATCGGGCCTGCGCCGCTTTTCCCGGCTATCAGGTTCTTCCAACTGGTCTCAACATCGCCTCCTAAAGGAGTGACAAGCCCAAGTCCGGTTACAACGACACGCCGCATTATTTCCTCCGCAAAAATGCAACAGGCCCTGCCCGCAGATGGGCTCGGGCCTGTCGTGGACCGTCACTCAGGGCGACGGCACATAGAGATGAGGGATTAACCCTTGTGCTCTTCGATGAATTTGGTTGCATCACCAACAGTAGCGATTTTTTCCGCTGCATCGTCGGGGATTTCAACGCCGAATTCTTCTTCGAAGGCCATCACCAGCTCAACAATGTCGAGGCTGTCTGCGCCCAGGTCATCGATAAAGCTGGCTTCTTGCGTAACCTTGTCGGCTTCTACGCCGAGATGTTCGACGACGATTTTCTGTACGCGATCAGGAGTATCACTCATTCTGGTTCCCTCTTAATTCCGGGGGTTAGTAAATTAGCTTTCGCCCTAATGAACGGCGGGCAAGAGCGCAAGGGGCGATCATAAGAGCCGTGCAAAGCTGTTTATATTTGCCTTTCAAGCCAAACAGCGAGCCAGTTGACCGCCTTTTGCATCATGCAAACAAAGGTGCCGTATCCATCAGGACCACATCTTTGCGCAATCTAAGCGAACGCTTGATGATATATTTGTGCCATGATCCGAATGTTACAAGGGCTTTGAGCCCTTTTCCCTGCACTTCGCCGAGGGCAGAATTGATCAAATTTGTGTGGGCGCGATTGATCTGAGTCCAGCCGCCAGCCCCCAAATCGCCATCGAAATAGCGCTGATATGGGGCCTGGGCCTTCTCCACCAGACCATCATATTCGTCCGAATGGATAAACACAGGATCGTCACCGCGTCCGGCCAATTTTTGGGCATAAGTCCGGCGAGCTGCCAAATGCTGCTCCCATTGCTGGGCGCGGACCGGATTGTTCTCAATCTGCTTCAATGCGGCCCGACGGTTGTCTGCGATTTCCTGCGTCCAACCCGCCGCTCCCACGATGTCGAAATCCATTTCGCGCGAAAGAGGGAAGATTACATCGGTATATTCGGGGAAACGCGCAGTGCGTTCCTCGGTCACTGCGCCTGTTTCGGCAAAACTGCTTTTGGCCATCGCGATGCGACCGGGCGGGATCTCCGTCAGAATTATGTCCGGCTTGGCGCGGCGAATGGCCTCGCGCAGCACCGCAAGCGAATATTTGCGGCTGTCGCGATGCCTAGAATGAATTGTCCCCAACACCGTGACGCGCGTTGCGCCTTCGGGAACGCCATTGCCCGAACATCCCGCCAAGGGAATTGCGGCGGCTACGCCCAATCCCAAGCCACCGGCAATGGCGGTTCGGCGGGTCAGCCCAAACCTCAAAGGTTCGCCGACCGTAGGATTTTGTTTGAAGCGCGTCATAGTTATGAGTTCAGTCCCTCGGGCCAAAAAGTTTCATTTTCGCGAATTTGTATAAATCTCATAACAGTTCAGCGACGAGGAAACTGTGGCATTCTTCTGCGTGCAGGAGCAGCGATTGACCAGCCAAGCACCCTATAAATCCGCTCAAAAAACGCTCTATCGCAGCTGATAACCGCCTCGTCGTTCAGTTCGGATCGAATTGGCGAGTGGCCCGTTAAGTCATTGAAACCGCAGCGCATTCGGCGAAGCGGAATCATACAAACCCTATCTAAGGATACCATGACACAGACTATTGATACGCTGAAATCACTGACCCAAACCACCTACGATTCGATCGAAGGTTACCGCAAGGCCGCTGAGAAGGCGGAAAGCCCTGCGCTGAAAAACGCACTGAACAACCGCATTAGCGACCGAGCGACGACGCTGACCAAGCTGAACGATGCGCTCCGGACTGAAGGTGAAGAACCCATCACTTCGTCGAGCGCCCTCGGATCAATGCACCAAGTCTTTTTGACCATCACGGACGCGTTCGAAGATGGCGATGAAGCCGCAGCCGAGCGAGTGGAAGAAGGCGAAGAATTTCTCGCAGATAAATTCCGCGACGCTCTGGAAGATGATGCAAGCGAAATCGATATGCCCGTTCTGAACATCATCCAGTCGGCCTATAGCGAAGTCCGCGAAGGCGAAAAGTTCGGTAACATGATTGAGCGTGCATACGCCTAATCCTGAGCCTCAACAGGCAACCGACAAAACAAAAGCGCCCGGTTTATCGCCGGGCGCTTTTTTGTGTGGTCAGTCGATAGCTGCGTCGCGCAGTTTCGACCATACTATCGAACAGAACCGAAGGCCGGAACCAAACGTCGTGATCAGCCCTCGCCTTCTTTCTTCGGAGGTTCAATTGTGCGCAGCATCAACTCGCGCAATTGGGTCGGCTGAGCCTTGGAAGGAGCGCCCATCATCAAATCTTCGCCCTTCTGGTTCATCGGGAAAGCGATGACTTCGCGGATGGCTTCTTCGCCAGCCAACAGCATCACGATCCGGTCGATACCCGGTGCCGAGCCACCATGCGGCGGTGCGCCCAGCTTGAACGCTTCCATCATGCCGCCAAATTCCTTGTCGACGGTCGCATTATCGTAACCGGCCAGCTCAAATGCCTTATACATAATGTCAGGCCGGTGGTTCCGGATCGCACCCGAGCTAAGTTCATAGCCATTGCAGACGATGTCATATTGCCACGCTTTGATTTCCAGCGGGTCCATCGTCTCCAACGCTTCCATCTCGCCTTGCGGCATGGAGAACGGGTTGTGGCTGAAGTCGACCTTCTTGGCTTCCTCGTCATATTCAAACATCGGAAAGTCGACGATCCAGCAGAATTTGAAACAATTCTCCTCGATCAGGCCCAATTGCTCGCCAACCTGCGTGCGCGCTGCGCCTGCCAATTTGGCTGCATCCTTTTCCTTACCAGCGGCAAAGAACAATCCGTCGTCCGGCCCAAGGCCAAGCTCGTCATACAATTGCGCCATCAGATCGGGGCCGTGGTTTTTGGCAATCGGTCCGCCAAACTCGCCGCCTTTACGGGTGACATAGCCAAGCCCAGCGAAGCCTTCGCCGCGCGCCCAATTGTTCATATCATCGAAGAACTTGCGGCTCTTCTCATTGGTCTTAGGCGCAGGCACAACCCGCACCACGCCGCCGCCGCCGACGATCTTCTCAAACAATCCAAAGCCGCTCTTTTCAAAGTGGCTGGTGACGTCAGAGATGATCAACGGGTTGCGCAAATCAGGTTTGTCGCTGCCATATTTCAGCATCGCCTCGGCATAGGGAATGCGGGGGAAATCGCCGCTCGCGGTGACGGTTTTACCATCAGCGAATTCAGCGAATACGCCTGCCAGCACTGGCTCCAACGCTTGGAAAACGTCTTCCTGCGTCACAAAGCTCATTTCAAAATCGAGCTGATAGAACTCAAGACTGCGGTCAGCGCGCAGATCTTCGTCACGGAAACACGGCGCGATCTGGAAATAACGGTCAAAGCCTGAGACCATCAGCATCTGTTTGAACATCTGCGGAGCCTGCGGCAGCGCATAGAAATTGTTCGGATGCATCCGGCTGGGCACCAGAAAATCGCGAGCACCCTCGGGCGAAGAAGCGGTCAAGATCGGGGTCTGAAATTCGGTAAAGCCTTGGCCGATCATGCGTTGGCGCAACGATGTGATCACCTGACTGCGCAACATGATATTGCGGTGCATGGTTTCGCGCCGCAGATCGAGGAAACGGTATTTCAGCCGGATATCTTCGGGATATTCCTGCTCTCCGGCGACCGGCATAGGCAGTTCTTCAGCGGCGCTCTGCACGGTGATAGACCGCGCAAACACTTCAATCGCACCGGTTGGCAAATCATTGTTCACCGTCTCAGCTGTGCGAGCCTTCACATCGCCATCGATCGTTACGACGCTTTCCGCGCGCAATTTTTCGAGCACAGGAAGCGCAGGCGAATCTTCGTCCGCCACGATCTGCGTGATGCCATAATGATCGCGCAAATCGATAAATAGGACCCCGCCATGATCGCGTTTGCGGTGGATCCAACCCGAAAGTCGGATCGAATCCCCGACGTTTTCCGCGGTCAGCTGTGCGCAGTTGTGGGTACGATAGGCGTGCATCTAATAACTTTCCATTTTCGCAGCTATAGCGCTAGAGGCGCAGCCAAGTTTGGGTGTGCAGCCTCTAACGCAATGTCGCGCGCGCTAACAGGGCAAGCATGCGATTTTGTCAAGGCGAGACTGCCGTGCCCTACCTTCGAGCCGCACTGAACACAGTGGGGCGGTTACATTTTGGCCATCTGGCCGGTGGGCGGTACTCCGCCCGACATTTAGAAAAGACGATAATGAAAATACATGACCTGATTACCACCACCGAAGCGCTTGACGAATTGTGCGAGCGTTTGTCGAAATCCGAATTCGTCACCATCGACACCGAATTCATGCGCGAAAATACTTATTGGCCGGAATTGTGCCTGGTCCAGATCGCCAATGAAGAAGAGGCCGCCGCGATCGACCCCTTGGCCGACGGCATTGACCTGACGTCGCTGCTCGACCTGATGTGCGACAATCCCGACATTCTCAAAGTTTTCCATGCCGGCGGACAGGACGTTGAAATCATCGTCAATATGACCGGCAAGACACCCCACCCCATCTTTGACACGCAAATCGCCATGATGGCGATCAGTCAATCAGAGCAAATCGGCTACGCCAATATGGTTGAGAGCTGGCTGGGCATTACGGTCGACAAAGGCGCTCGCTTCACCGATTGGGGCCGCCGCCCGCTGACCGATCGGCAGATCGAATATGCGATTGGCGATGTGACCCATCTGTCCAAGATTTTCCCGATGATGCTGGAAAAACTGGTCAAGACGGGGCGCGGAGCATGGCTCAACGCCGAAATGGACAAGCTCGCTGACCCATCGAATTACATCACCGACCCAGATTTGGCTTGGCGCCGAATCCGCTCGCAGGGCCGCAATCCGCAAGTTCTGGGCCGATTGAAGGGGCTGGCCGCATGGCGCGAAGGCGAAGCCCAGCACAAAGACATCCCTCGGGGCCGCATTATGCGCGACGAGACTCTGGCTGATATCGCCAGCCACCCTCCGAAAAAGCAGTCTGATCTGGCCAAGGTGCGCGGGCTGTCTGGGGCGTGGCGTGACAATGATATTGGCAAGCGGTTGATGGGTGTTCTGGAAAAGGCCGAGCCGCTCGACAAGTCGGAAATGCCGGTCAAAATGAAGCGCGGCGCTCCCTTGGGCAAAGAGGGTGCATTGGTCGCCGATTTGCTCAAATTGCTGCTCAAAATCCGCTCAAGAGAGATTGATGTCGCGTCCCGGCTGCTGACCAAGGCAGACGAGATGGAGGCCCTTGCCGCGGGCGTTCGTGATCTGCCGATCCTAAACGGCTGGCGCTATGAAGTGTTCGGGCGCGACGCCTTGGAATTGGTCGAAGGCAAGCTGGCCTTTGCGGTGCGCGATGGCAAGCTGCTGATGACCCATATCGACGACATGCAAGCGAGCATGGAAGAGACTCAGTCTGCGGCCGAGGAAGCAACAGGGGTGGAAGCATCAGAGGTAGAAGCAGCGGAGGAGTGAGCACCTATCTCCCCACCATTAAGCAGCTGCAATATCTGGTTGCGCTGCATGAACAGGGCCATTTTGGCCGAGCGGCAGAAGCCAGCTTTGTTTCGCAGTCCACCCTTTCGGCTGGTATTCGTGAGTTAGAATCGCTGCTCGGCGTGGTTCTGGTCGAACGCAGCCGCCGCGTTGTCCGCTTCACCGCTTTGGGCGAGGAAGTCGTAGCGAAAGCTCATCGTCTGCTGCGCGAGGCAGAAGAACTGAGCGATCTGGTGCAGGCATCGGGCAAGCCATTGGTGGGAACCGTTAGGATGAGCGTTATCCCGACCATTGCACCGTTTTTATTGCCGCGCATCTTGCCCCGGCTGCGCAAGGAACGGCCCGAGCTAAAGCTGTTCCTGCGCGAAGAGACCAGCGCCGATGCGGTTGAATCATTGCAACACGGGCGGGTCGATTGCGTGCTGCTCGCCCTGCCCTTTGCCACCGGAGAGGTGGAAACGGCGAGCATCTCCAAAGATCAATTGTATGTCGCCTTCCCCAAGGATGATCCACGCGATCCCCCCGCGACCATATCTTCGTCGATGATTGATGAAGGGCGCTTGCTGTTGCTCGAAGACGGCCATTGTTTGAAGGAACACGCGCTGGCGGCGTGCAATCGGCCTGAATTGCGTGCCTCTGCCACAATGATCGGAACCAGCCTGCACACTTTGGTACAGATGGTGGACAATGATCTGGGGCTGACAATGTTGCCGGAAATGGCGATCGATGCAGGCATTCTGGATGGAACAGACGTTATCGCCAGACCGCTAAAAGCGGTCAATTCCAGCCGCGAAATCGCGCTGATATGGCGCAAGAACAGCCCGCGCGCAGATGAATTTAAATTACTCGCAGAAGAATTGCGCGCCGGATAGGCTTGGTTGGACCCGATCGGCGTCCGCGCAAATTATGCTGTTGCTGGGATCAAGCCGCGGTCTTCGGCGACCGTTTTCAGCTTTTTAGCAGCGAAGATCGGTACGATAACCGACAATGCAATTCCGCCCAGCGAACACACGCCCAACCAGATCGCCATGGCTGATCCGCCCGATTGATACATGGCGTAAAGCACTGGCACAGCCAGAACGACACCGCGCACCTCGTTAAAGATCAATGCGACAAAGCCAGCTTTGAAAAACAGGCCGAGAAAGGTTGATAGCGTTGCACTCATGTCAGCCTGTCTAGGGCCGATTGGTTGACAAGCCGTTTACTCGGATCCGACTTTTGCAGCCGCGGCATCAGGGACTCCTTTCGTTGTCCCCCTCACCTGATATTTACGCAAAAAACCGAGAAAGGTTTCAGCCGCTGGCTAAAACTTTGCTGTGATAACAAAGCATGCTGTGGTTTTGGCCGAGGTTAGATTTCTGGAACGCCCGCCCAAACCAAATCCATCAATCCATCAATCCATGTGTTTGATGCCGACGCGCAGATAATCCCATCCGGTAATCACCGTCAGTATTGCCGCGCCCCACAAGGTCCAAATCCCGACCGTATGCGGAATGTTGAACACTTTGTCCCACGCCATGAAATTCCAGTCCGGTAGCCCCCCGGCAAGGATCAGCGATCCGAGCGCCACCATTTGCAGTGTCGTTTTCCATTTCGCCAATTTCGAAACCGGAACCGAGACTTGAATGCCGCCCAAAAATTCGCGCAGGCCCGACACTGCTATCTCTCGCATCAGGATGATCAACCCGGCGATGACATGGAAATCACCCACCAGCGGCCCGCGCAGCCAACCTTGTGCCGTCAGCACAAGGATCACAGCCGCGACCATGATCTTGTCCGCAATCGGGTCCAGAAAAATGCCCAGCTTGGACACAGCACCGCTTGACCGCGCCAAATAACCATCGAAATAATCGGTAATGCCCATCAGGCAGTACAGCCCGTAAGCCAGCAAATACCCCAACTGCCATTCGGGCCACCACAATAGAAAGGCCAAAAACGGCACCGCAAATATGCGGGAAAGCGTCAAGATGTTTGGCAAAGTGAGCATCTTGGACCTCTCTAGCGCGGGAAGTGATCGGGCAAAAGAGACTAGATTGCCTTGTTCACTGCCTATCTTGCTCTAAGACTGCAAAGAAAACGGGGGGAGCGCAGGATTTTCGCGCAACAATCATGACGACGACCACGCATCTGCTTAACCGTCGGCGGTTCCTGCCATTGTTCTGCACCCAGCTGCTGAACGCTTTCAACGACAATTTGTACAAAACCGCGATGGTTCTGTTCGTTGTTTATGCGGTTTACAGCGACGAGAGCCAAGAAGGCATTTTCAGCGCAGTTGCAACGGGACTGTTCATGCTGCCCTATTTCTTGCTTTCCGCTGTTGCTGGCCAGCTTGCCGACATGCGTGACAAGGCCAAGATTATTCGCACCATAAAAATGTGCGAGATCGGCCTGATGATAATCGGCGCCACTGGGCTCTATATGGCATGGAAGGGGATAATGGTCGATTCAGTGGCGATCCCGCTGCTGTTGTTCGCACTGTTTCTGACCGGCATTCAATCGACATTTCTGGGGCCGATAAAATATGCAATCTTGCCCCAGCATCTGAAAAAAGGTGAAGTTCTGGCCGGAACCGGTCTGGTCGAAGCCGGAACCTATATCGCCATTTTGGTCGGAACAATTTTGGCCGGTTGGATCGATGTGCAATGGGCCGCAATCGGCATCATCATTACCGCCGTGATTGGCTATATTTCGAGCAGGCAAATACCCGCCGCACCGCCAATGGGCACGATTACCAAACTGGACTGGAATGTTTGGCGAGCGTCGAAAAATTTAATCCAGTCTACCATGCACGACCGCCAAATATTCTATTCGATCATCGCGATCAGCTTTTTCTGGACCATTGGTGCCGTGCTGACGATCCAATTCCCGCCGCTGGCCAAGAACACTCTGATGGCGAGCAAGGAAGTGGCCAGCCTGTTCCTCGCGGTGTTCTCGGTCGGCATTGCGATTGGATCGGTGTCGATCAACGCGTTGCTGAAAGGCAAAGTCTCTGCCCGATACTCGCCGATATCGGTGATCGCGATGGGTGTATCAGTGGTCGCATTTTATGTGGTTTGCCGGTTGTGGCAGGCCAATGCCCCGACTGAATTGCTAAGCATTATGCAGTTCCTGAGTTGGCCTATGGCCACCGTCCTGCTGCTCTGTCTGCTAGGCATTTCGATTGCGGGCGGAATGTTCGTGGTGCCGCTCTATGCCTTCCTGACCACACGGGTTGCCCCCGATCAGGCGGCGCGCACCATTGCGGCCAACAATATCGTCAATTCAGGCGCGATGGTTTCTGGCGCACTTGTCGCGATGAGCCTCAATATCTTTGGAGTGCCAATCGCTGAACAATTGCTGCTGAGCGCTGGCATGTGCGTGATTTCGGCATGGCTGGCCAAACGGCTGCACAATGCTGAGCTGGCCGAAGCTTCTGAGCCCGTCGCCAGCTAAACCAGCTGAAGTTTGATTAGGCGATAAACACCAGAATTGCCGCAAAGGCCGCCAAATAGACGCTGGCAAACCCGCGCACGTCTTCATTGGTCAGGCGCCAGATTGTCTCTGCTTCACTCATCCCCTCAACCTTGCGGACATGGGGAGGAAGCATCGCCAAAAATGGGTGGCGGCTGGTTTCGTCGGTCAGAACTAATGATCTACGCATGGGGGCATTGTTAACGCAATTCTAACCATTGTCTTGGGCAGAAATGCTGGCTGTCGCATGGTGGGACATTAATCATGACCCTTCACCTTGTGCCTCAAGCAAAGGCACCAGCTATAGCACCAACCTAGGCACACTGGTGCGGCTGGTGGATTGCCACTTTGCGGTGCCAGAGCTAAGCGCTCTGTCATGACAAATGACATGCCAAACACCGCTTCCCAAACCGCCGCCGCGCTGCTGGTTGACTGCCTGATCGAACAAGGCGCTGATCGCCTGTTCACTGTGCCGGGCGAAAGCTTCCTACCCGTCCTAGATGCTTTGCATGATCGCAGCGCAATCGACGTGGTAACCTGCCGCCAAGAAGGCGGCGCTGCCTTTATGGCCTGCGCTGATGGGACAATGACTGGCCAGCCCGGCATTGCCTTTGTCACCCGTGGTCCCGGCGCAACCAACGCCAGCATCGGGGTGCATGTCGCCCACCAGGATTCGCAACCGATGATCCTGTTCGTGGGGGATGTTGCCCGGCCTATGCGCGATCGCGAGGGCTTTCAGGAAGTCGACTTTCCTGCCTTTTTCGGCCCGATCTGCAAATGGGCGGCAAAGATTGATGACCCGGACCGGGTGCCTGAATATATCGCCCGCGCCTATGCCACAGCGACCAGCGGACGCCCTGGCCCGGTTGTTATTGCTCTGCCCGAAGACATGCTGAGCGATCTGACCACTGCCACCCCGCGCCCAGCGATCACCCGTCCGGCACAGGCACCCTGCCCCGATGCCATGCAAGCGATGATGGCGATGATTGGTGATGCCGCCAGCCCGATTGCGATCATTGGCGGTGCAGGATGGAACGCCAAAGCGCGTGAGCATTTCCAGATATTCGCAGATCGGATTGGCCTGCCAGTCGCAACCGCCTTCCGCAGACAAGACGCAATTTCTCCCAATTCGGCCGTCTATGCGGGGAATTTGGGATATGGACCCAATCCCAAGCTGGTCGAGCGGGTCAAACAAGCCGATCTGATTTTGGCCGTCGGGGCCCGTCTGGGCGAAGCGACCACGGATGGATATGGCTTCCCATCATTGGAGCATCCCGATCAGACGCTGATCCATGTCTATCCCGACCCGGAAGAGCTGCACCGTGTCTATCGCACCGATTTGGCGCTGTGCTGTTCTATGGATGAATTCGCCGAGAGTGCGGCCTTATGGGAAGATGGCAGTATTATCCCGTTTGACGCCGGGGCTGAGGCAAACAGCGAATGGCGAGAATGGGCAAATCCAAAGCCAAGCGAATTTGCGTTGGATATGGGCGCCTGTGTCGGCTTCATGCGCGAACATCTCCCCGCTGAAAGCATAATCTGCAATGGAGCGGGCAATTTCTCGGGCTGGTGGCACCGCTATTGGCGCTATGATGGCTTCACAACGCAATTGGCACCAACCGCGGGAGCGATGGGGTACGGCGTTCCAGCCGCCGTGGCAGCCGCGCGCCGCAATCCGGATCGTACAATTGTTGCGTTGGCCGGTGACGGCGATTTTTTGATGAATGGCCAGGAATTGGCGACCGCCGTTCAACATGGTTGCGATATGATTGTGATCATCGTTGACAATGGCGCCTATGGCACCATCCGGATGCATCAAGAACGCGAGTTCCCAACCCGTATCTCAGCCACGCAATTGACCAATCCAGACTTTGCCGCGCTGGGTGTGGCCTATGGAGCATGGTCGGCTAAGGCTGAAACGACCGAGCAATTCAAAGCCGCATTGCTTGACGCCAAGGCGCGCGGCGGGTTGCGGCTGATCCACTGCCTGATCGACATTGAACAATTGGCCGCCAGCGGAGCAACGATCAGCGGACTGAGAAACCGCTAATTCTCGCCAGCCTCTAAATCTCGCCAGAAAGCCCACCGCCCATCTCAAGGATGATTTTCCATTCCTTTGGCGTAATTTCTGCCACCGACAGGCGCGACAACCGCACCAGCTCGCAATCGGCCAGCTTGGGCTCGGCCTTGATCTGCTTGAGCGTAACCGGCTGATTGAGCTTGGACTTCGGCTTGATCTTAACCGCTGCCCATTTCTGTTCCGGATCGGTCGGGTCCATAATGCCATCGACAGAGATGGTCGCAACGCCAACAATCTCCAGACCCTCGCGCGAGTGGTAGAAGAACGTCTCTTCGCCGACCTTCATCGCTGCCAAATTGTTCTTGGCGCGATGATTGCGGACCCCGTCCCAAACGCCCTCTTTTTCAGCGACCAGGTCTTCCCAGCCATATTTGAACGGTTCGGATTTCATCAGCCAGTAGCGGGGCAAATTGTCTTCTCCTGAATAAACGTCTGCTGCGGCTTTAACTGCGCGCCCCGCCCGGTTCCACCCCTGCTATGCCAAAGAGTCACGATTAACCCGATCTTTATGATGAACCGGCATAAGGTTTAGTTACTGGATTAATAGGGGGACCAACTGGGCATTGGTCGTTTGGTGGAATTGTGAACACAAAGATGAAAAAGACATCAATCCGCACGGCCGAACGCGATCTTATCGCGCTGGGCATTGCTGCGGCTGCTGTGCTCTTGTTCATCGCGACCGGCGGCAGTGTTTTGCCGCGTGTCATGCGGTCCATATTCGCTGACGGTGCCGCACCAGATCACCTGCTGGTCAACGCTCTATTGCTCAACGTCGCCTTGATCATCTTTGGTTGGCGCCGTTATCGCGAACTGACATCGGAAATTTCAGAACGCCGCAAAGCAGAGGAAAAGGCGCAGCGCTTGGCCCAGGTCGATCCGCTCACCAATTGCCTCAATCGGCGCAGCATGGCCGAAGTCACGCAAGACCTGCAGCGTAAGAGCAATGCCCATGGTCAATCGCTGGCGTTCGTCATGATCGACCTCGATAATTTCAAACAGGTCAATGATATGAATGGCCACTCGGTCGGTGACCGGGTCTTGAGAAAAGTCGCTGAGCGCCTTCGCGAAAAATTGCCTAGCGAGGCTTTGCTAGCGCGCTTGGGCGGCGACGAATTTGCCTTTGTCATTCCCTATGATCGCAATCGCGCAGACGTGGTTGATGATCAGGTCCTGCGCCTGTTCGAAACGGTAGGCTCACAAATGGACATCGATGGCGTGGTGGTCGATATCACCATGTCGATCGGCATCACCTCTGACGGTGAACAGCCGGATGAATATTCAGCCCAGCAGGCCGCTCAACAAGGCGATCTGGATCAAGTCGAAGCATTGATGCACCGCGCCGATATTGCGATGTATCAAGCCAAGAAACAGGGCAAGAACCGCTATTTCTGGTTCGAGCCTTCGATGGAAAATGAATTGCGCTTCCGCAATGAATTGGAAACCGGTATCCGCCGCGGCGTAATCGCTGATGAATTTGTGCCCTATTACGAGCAACAAATTGATCTGGAAACGGGTGATCTGGTCGGCTTTGAAATGCTCGCCCGGTGGAAATCACCCACGCTTGGCCTCGTCAGCCCGGATATCTTTATTCCGATTGCCGAGGAAATTGGCGTAATTTCCGAAATGTCGGAAAAGCTGATGATTCAAGCTTTCGCCGATGCCAGGGAATGGGATCCGGCATTGACCCTCTCGGTCAATATCTCGCCGGTGCAAATGCGCGACCCGTGGTTCTCGCAAAAATTGCTCAAGCTTTTGGTTGAATGCAAATTTCCGCCCAATCGGCTAGAAATTGAAATCACCGAAAGCTGCCTGCACGAAAATGTTGGCATGGTCCGATCCATGATCAGCAGTCTGCGCAATCAAGGCGTTCAGATCAGTCTTGATGACTTTGGCACTGGTTATTCCAGTCTTGAGCAATTGCGTTCGCTACCGTTTGACCGGATTAAGATTGATCGCAGCTTTATCAGCGAATTGCGCAATGCGGACGCCAGTTCGAAGATTGTCGATGCGATTGTCTCGCTCGGTAAAGGGCTGGACATGCCAATCACTGCAGAGGGTATTGAAGACAAACAAATCCTCGATTCCCTCAAAGAGATGGGCCACCTCAAAGGTCAGGGTTATCTCTATGGCCGCCCAGAGACCGCAGCACAGGTTCAAAACCGGCTGCGCGGCGTAGGCAAATTGCTGCCGGGGGACGCGAACCCGGCTCAAATCGAAGTCGGCGAGAGCAAGCGCGAAGCCGAAGAACCCGCTGAGGCTGAAAAGCAAGTTCGTAAGGGCTAGGCTGCGAGTAAGCCGGGGATAGACTGGCGACAGACTGGGGCAATCCCACAAGCCTCAGAATCGCGAAATACTGGACGACTTGCTCCCACACGAATAGAGCGCGAGCGCTATGCGCGTTTCCTTCACCAAAATGCACGGATTGGGCAATGACTTCGTCGTCCTCGATGGGCGAGAGGCACCCCTGCCCGCAATATCGCAAGCCACCGCTTTCAGGATCGCTGATCGGCGCGAAGGCATTGGCTGCGATCAATTAATCGTGTTGGCGAAAAGCGACCTCGCTGATTTTCGCATGCGGATATACAATTCAGACGGCGGCGAAGTTGAGGCCTGCGGCAATGCAGCGCGGGCGGTAGCTTTGCTGCATGGCGAGCCTGCGCGCGTCGAAACCGCAGGCGGAGTGATTGCTCTGGAACCAAGTGCAAGCGGTGCCAGCGTTGATATGGGATCGCCGCGTTTTGAGTGGCACGACATCCCGTTGGATTACGCAATGGACACCGCCGCAATGCCGGTAAATTGGGAAGAATTGTCCAACCCCGTCGCGGTGAATGTGGGCAATCCCCACGCCATATTCTTCGTCGATGATTGCGATGCGGTTGCGCTCGACCAATTGGGTCCGCTGATCGAAAACGATCCGCTTTTCCCCGAACGGGTCAATGTGAATGTCGCCACTATTGAATCGCCTGACCGCATCCGTTTACGGGTGTGGGAGCGCGGGGTTGGCTTGACCAAAGCATGCGGCACAGGCGCTTGTGCAACGGCGGTTGCGGCGGCCCGAATTGGCAAGGCCGATCGCGCATCCACTGTGCAACTGCCCGGCGGAGAACTAACCATTGAATGGACCGAACAAGATCGCATCATCATGAGCGGCCCGGCCACCCAAAGCTTTCGCGGTGGCTTTGAATGGGATGATTACTCGTGATCGCTGAAAAGAGCGCCGAGCAATCAGGGGCGCAGGTGATTTCGCTTGGCTGCCGGCTGAACATTGCCGAAAGCGAACGCATGCAAGCGATGCTGGCTGGCGAAGATGACATTGTCGTGGTCAACAGCTGCGCGGTCACATCAGAAGCCGTTCGCCAGACCCGTCAGGCCATTCGCAAAGCGCGCCGTGCACGGCCCGACGCGCGGCTAATGGTGACCGGATGCGCCGCCGATATTGAACGCGATCAAATCGCTGCAATGCCGGAAGTCGATGGCTTGATCGCCAACACGGCAAAGCTTGATCCGCGCGCATGGAATGTTGCCGAAAGCGCTGCTGAATATGTGCCAAGCCGCACCCGCGCCTTCATCGCGGTGCAAAATGGCTGCGACCACGCCTGTACGTTTTGCGTTATTCCGCAAGGTCGTGGGATCAGCCGCTCACTGTCTATTTCTCAGGTTCTCCGCGAAGTCGAACAGCATTTGGAACAAGGCGCACCCGAGGTCATATTGACCGGCGTAGATGTCACCTCTTGGGGTCATGATCTGCCCCAGGCTCCTCTTTTGGGAGCCCTCGTCTCGCAAATTCTTTCAACATTTCCAGAGCTCAAGCGGCTTCGCATGTCTTCGCTCGATGGCGTTGAAATTGATGAGGAATTGTTCGAACTGTTCGCGTCAGAACCGCGCATGATGCCGCATTTGCATCTGTCGATGCAGCATGGGGCTGACCTCATTCTCAAACGGATGAAACGCCGCCATTTGCGCCATGATGCGGTGGATTTGGTCACCCGCCTCAAAGCGCGTCGGCCCGATTTGGCGGTGGGTGCCGATTTGATCGCTGGCTTCCCAACCGAGAGCGAAGAACACCATCAGGCCAACCTCTCCATCATCGATGAATTGAACATCGTCCACGGTCACATCTTCCCCTATTCGCCCCGCCCCGGCACACCGGCAGCGCGCATGCCCCAACACGAGCGTTCGGTGATCAAACGCCGTGCCGCTGAGCTGAGAGAGCGGGTCGCCACTGTTCGCGCGCAATGGTTGCAAAGCTTGGTGGGCAAAGAACTATCCATCCTCGCCGAGCGCGACGGAACCGGCTATGCCGAAAACTTCGCGCGGGTTACCGTGCCTGACAACACAGCTGCTGGATCAATCCTGTCGATCCGCCCCACAATTATCGAGGAAGGATTGCTCCGATGAGCGATCAAGACAGCCCGCAATCCGGAGGCGCAAAATCGTCTTGGACTGACCGTTTGTTTGGCGGGTTCCGCAAGACATCAGAGCGGCTGAGTGAAAATTTGACCAGCGTGGTCAGCACCGCAAAATTGGACGATGCGACGCTGGACGATGTCGAAGACGCGCTGATCCTTTCCGACCTTGGCCCCGCCGCTGCATCGCGCATTCGCGAGCGGTTGAAGGAAAAGCGTTTTGGGCTGGAAATCTCCGAGCGCGAGCTGAAAGAGGCCGTGGCCGAGGAAATCGCCGAGATCCTGCGCCCGGTTGCCAAGCCGCTGGAAATCACCGCCTTTCCACGCCCTCAGGTTATCTTGGTGATCGGGGTGAATGGGTCGGGCAAAACCACCACTATTGCCAAGCTGGCCCATCTCTTCACCGAGGATGACTACGGCGTTCTGCTGGCCGCAGGCGATACTTTCCGCGCTGCTGCTATCGGGCAATTGGCCACCTGGGCGGAACGCGCTGGAGTGGAGATTGTGCGCGGGCCAGAGGGCGGCGACCCGGCCTCCATCGTGTTCGATGCTGTGAAGCAGGCAACCGATACCGGTATTGATGCCTTGGTTGTGGACACCGCCGGACGGCTTCACAACAAGCGCGAGCTGATGGACGAATTGTCTAAGATACGCCGCGTTCTGGGCAAGCTCAATGAAGAGGCGCCGCATGATGTGGTGCTGGTTCTAGATGCGACCAATGGACAGAATGCTCTGTCCCAAATTGATGTGTTCAAGGAAGTGGCTGGTGTCACTGGCCTGATCATGACCAAGCTGGACGGCACGGCGCGCGGCGGTGTTCTGGTGGCAGCCGCTGAGCAATATGGCCTACCGATTCATGCGATCGGTGTGGGCGAGAAGATGGAAGATTTGCGCCCCTTCGATCCCGATTTGGTGGCGCGCGTAATTGCAGGAATTGCCTGATGACTGACACAGAAACGAAGAAAAAAGGCACCGGTTGGCTCAATGTCGCGGTCGATTACGGCCCGCTATTGGTCTTCCTTGGCGTTTACAAATATTACTCACCTGAAGAGACCGAGGCGATTGCCGAGCTTGCCGCAGTCATCAAAGGCACGCTTGCCTTCATGGTTGCAGCGGTGATCGCATTGGCGGTGTCCAAATGGCGGCTGGGCAAGGTTTCCCCAATGCTGTGGTTTTCGACCGCTCTGATCGTGGGATTTGGCGCGCTAACCATTTTCTTTGGCGACCCCACCTTCGTGCAGTTGAAGCCGACGATCATTTATAGCATTTTTGGCGTCGCATTGCTGGTGGGATTTTGGCGCGGCAAGGCACTGCTCAAAATCCTGTTGGAGGCCGCATTCGAGGGATTGTCCGACGAAGGCTGGCTCAAACTGTCGCGCAATTGGGGTGTGTTTTTTCTGGTGCTCGCCGCGATGAACGAGGGCCTTCGCGCCTATCTCGACTTTGAAGGATGGCTATGGGCCAAGTTCTGGGTGTTTATGCCGCTCAGCTTCTTGTTCACTTTCACCCAGATTCCGATGCTGATGAAGCACGGACTGGATGTGGGCCAAGATGATGATGCTAAGGATGAAGCGCTAAAGAACGAACCGCCGACGGCATAGTAAAGCCAACGCTGCTGGAGCCGTTTCTCGGCAGCGCCAAGTGATCTTAGCCAGCCATCATCGCACGGCGCGCCCGTTCCTGGCGTACTGCACTCAAAACCTGCGCTTGGTTATCAACCGTGCGCGTGCTCGATGCGATATCAAGATAGGTGCCGTGGCCAAACCTGTCCTCGCGGCGACCTGATGTAAAAATACGGTATGCTGTCATTGGTTTTCTCGCTTGCAATTGACGAGTGCAATACCCCGCACGTCATGCACACTTCAACCGTTTGCAATGTAAACACTTGTTACAGTACGCAGCCTAAATCGCGGCAAAATGCGCGCCAGTTAAGCGCTAAATCTCGACTTGGCTGCCCAGTTCGACCACGCGATTGGTGGGCAAGCGGAAGAACTCCATCGCGGTGGCTGAATTCCTCAGCATCCATGCGAATATCTTCTCTCGCCAGATTGGCATTCCCGGATTCTCGCTCGCTAGCAAGGTCTGGCGCGAGAGGAAGAAACTGGTCTGCATCATCTCGAACTCGCCGCCGCACTGCTCCATCTGTTTCAGGCCTTGCGGGACATTGGTTTCTTCCATGAATCCGTAATTGAGCACGCCGCGATAAAATCCATCGCCCATGTCGGAATATTCGCATCGACGCGCAGGATCGACATAGGGTTCATCGGTTATGTTGACCGTCAGGATGACCACCCGCTCGTGCAGCACTTTGTTGTGCTTGATATTGTGCAGCAAGGCCGAGGGTACACCCGCAGTATTCGATGCCATGAAGATTGCTGTGCCGGGCACTCGGGTGGCTGAATTGTTGGCTGATTTGGCGAAAATTTCCATCGGCAATGCGACTTCGCTCATCCGCTCACGCATCAGTTTGCGCCCGCGCGCCCATGTGGTGAGCAACAAGAAGGCGACAAAGCCGACCATCAATGGGAACCAGCCGCCATCGGGGACCTTCATCAAATTCGCCGCAAAGTAAGCACCATCAACGATCAGGAATAGCGCAACCACAGGTGCAGCATACCACCACTTCCACTTCCACACGCCGACGAACAACACGCCCATCAGCAGAGTATCGATGGTAACCGCGCCGGTCACCGCAATGCCGTATGCACTGGCGAGGTTGGATGAATTCTGGAACGTCAGCACCAGAATGATCACCGCCACCATCAGCGCCCAATTGACCACTGGAATGTAAATCTGGCCGCCTTCGGTTTCGCTGGTGTGGCGGATGGACAGGCGGGGGATATACCCCATCTGGATTGCCTGATGGGTGATCGAAAACGCGCCCGATATAACCGCTTGGCTGGCGATAAAGGTGGCAAAGGTGGCGAGGAAAACCAGCGGCAGTCGCCACTCCTCATTCGCTAGGAAGAAGAATGGGCTCTGGATCGCCTCTGCCGCCAATTCCGGCGGAAGGCCGATAATCATTGCCCCTTGGCCAAAATAGTTGAGCAGCAAGCATGGCATGACAAAGCCGAACCATGACAAGCGCATCGGGCCGCGGCCAAAGTGTCCCATATCCGAATAGAGCGCCTCTGAGCCGGTCACAGCCAGCACGACAGAGCCAAGCGCCAGAAATGCCAGCCAGCCGTCCAAAACGAAGAAGTTGATCGCGTGATAGGGGTTGAGCGCCCACAAAATGCCCGGCGTCTGGATGATCTGCCACGCACCCATCGATGCAATGACGGTGAAGTAGACGATCATCACTGGCGCAAACAGCGCGCCAACCTTGGCCGTGCCGCGTTTTTGCAGCACGAACAGAAATACCAGCAATGCCAAGGCAATCGGAATAACAAGGGGCTGCAACCCTTCGTCTACGACCGTCAAACCCTCCACCGCCGATAGCACCGAAATGGCCGGCGTAATCATGCTATCGCCATAGAATAGCGACGTCGCAAAGACCCCCAACAGCACCGCCAGCCAGCCATATTTCGACTTGCTGATATGGCTGGAGATAAGCGCAACCAGCGCCAGAGAACCGCCCTGGCCCTTGTTATCGGCGCGCATCAAGATGGTGACATATTGGATGCCCACCACCAGCGTCATCGACCAAAAGATCAGGCTAATAACGCCCAGAACATGCGCGGCATCCACAGCAAGCGGATGCGGGCCAACGAAAGTCTCGCGAAAGGCGTAAAGCGGGCTGGTACCAATATCGCCAAAGACCACGCCAATGGCCCCCACAGCCAGCGCGGCCTTGGTGCCTTTGTGTCCGGCTTTACCCCCATGGGGAGACGCAACTGCTGGCGTTGAATTTTCGCTCATACTCTCAGGATTTCCCGATGTTGTTCCGGTACTGCCCATGCGACCCCAAAGCGGGCAGTTTTGCACCCGCAATCGCAAGGCGGCGGCGCTTAGCACCGCCCAATGTCCCTAGCAAGGTGCGAATGGCCATCTGGCAAGCCGCATGGCATAGTGCATGGTTAGCCGCGTTGCGAGCTGCACTAGGGTGCGGTTTGGCGTGTTTGAGCCTCAACGGCAGCAATGAGCTGGTCGATACCAGCAATTCTTATACCCAAATCCTCGCGCCAAGGGGCATCCTCTGGCGTGGAATCGTACAAATCCTGCCACACTTGCCGTGCCTCAACTGGTTTTCCTGAACGCAGCAACGAAAAGCCGAGAAAATAGGCAGGACCCGGATGTCCCGGCATCGCGTCTTCGGCCGTCGCAAAGGCGTAGACGGCCGCGGGGGTCACCTGCCCTTCTGCATGTTCGACCAAAGCATTGGCCAGCGCCAGCCAGCCCTCGCCATGGGTAGGATTATCGCTCAACCCTTTGCGTAGCAATTGCGCAGCCTCAGCAAAGCGACCGTTTCGTGCAAACCCGTCCGAGACAGTTAAATAGGCTGGTCTTGGCTCGGCCGGATCAAACAGCCCCAGCCGGGCCGCCACCATTTCTTCGCCTGATAATGCCGCCTGGGGATCGGGTGCTTTGGGAGCAGATGACTGACCCGGATTTCCCTGCGTCGCATATCCGGCAAGACCGAACATCAAAAATGCCGCAAACAAAGTCCAGCCCTGCTTTGGCAGGCGCAGGGCAACAATGGCGATGGCCATTGCGATCAGGCCAAGGGCAAGGATCGGCAACCAGCTCATCCGGTATACTCCGAACTGTCGCCCGCGTCGCGGCGACCAATTCGGCTACGCAATATCAGTGCAGCAATCAGCAAGAGGACCAAGGGGATCACAAACAATGGCCATGTGCTCGCGCTAATCTGAGGATCATAGCTGACATAATCACCATAGCGCTCGACCAGCCACGCTCTGATCGCGTCGGGCCTCTCTCCGGCCAGAATGCGGGTACGAACCTGATGGCGCATATCGCCAGCCATCGGCGCATCGCTATCGGCGATAGACTGGCTCTGGCAGGTCAGACAGCGCAGCGTATGCATTAACTCCATTGCGCGCTCTTCTTGCGCTGGATCATCCAATTGCTGATAGGCATAGGGGGCTGGCGGCATGGTGCTTTGCGCCATCACTGGCGCCCCAAAGGGCAGCGCCGCGAAGGTCAACAAAAGGGTGAGAATAAGCGCCCGGTTCATCGCGCTTCCTCCAGCAATGCGAGAAGCATCTGCACATCGTCGCTGCGAACATCGCCAATATGCTGGTGCCGAATAATTCCTGCGCCATCAATGACATAGGTTTCGGGAACACCGGACGAGCCAATCTCAAACTGGATCGCGGACAGATCATCCGATCCAATCTGAGCGTAAGGATTGCCGTGACGCTCCAAAAAACGGGCGACGTCCTCCGGCTGGTCGCGAATGGCGACGCCAAGGATCTCAACACCCGCTTCCTTTAGACGCTCGAGATGCGGGGCCTCAGCAATACAAGGCAGGCACCAGCTGGCCCAAATATTGAGCAATTTGGGCGTCCCATCCTGAAAGTCATCGGTGCTAACCCCTGGCAAGCCATCAACAATCGGATCGAGCGCGAATTCAGGCAAGGGCTTACCGACCATGCCCGATGGAATGAATTCATCCTTGGGCTGGCTCAATTGGTAAGCTGCAAGGCCAACAAAAAAGGTGAACAGCGCCAGCGGCGCCCAGACAGTCCATCTCATCAGGCGAACCCCTTTTCGCGCCGTTCTGTGCGCCGGACCCCTGCTCGCGATTGAACGCTACGTCGTTTGAGATCGGCCAAAACGCGGCCAATGATCGCCAAGGCACCGCCGAGCGAAATCAGCAATCCGCCATACCAGATGAAGGTCACAAATGGTTTCCACCACAGGCGCAATTGCCAGCGACCATCCCCTGCCCGATTGCCGATCACCGCATAGAGCTGGCCATCCCATGTCGTTGCCAATGCGCTTTCTGTGGTCTGCATTTGCGGAGCCCAGAAATTGCGCGATTGCGGTGCCAGTTCTATCGCCTCGCCCGCGCCGCGTTGCGCGAAAACTCGGGCCTCCATCGCGGTCCAATTGGGGCCGGCGATCGGATCGACACTTTGCAATGTGACCTGCCAATCGCCCACTTCGATTGTGTCGCCGGGTGAAACCGCCGCAAGCCGTTCTTTGGTAAAGGCGCTTTCACTCGCCATGCCGAACAATGCCACCGCGATACCGAAATGCGCCAGCACCATACCCCAAGTTGCAATCGGAACGCGCAGCAAATTGCGCCCGCGCAAGGGCAGAAAACTTGCCACGGCCAGACCAATCGCAATCGCCAGACCCAGCAGCGGCAGGATCGCCATATCGCCCAGCACTCCGGCCAGAACCGCGACTGTCACCATAATCGAACCGATGATCGCCAACGGCAAACCGATGCGTTTGATGCTGTCCCTGCGCCAGCGCAGCAATGGGCCAACCGCCATCACCAACAGCATGGGAATGGCGAAAATTGCCCCCACCGGATTGAAATAGGGCGGCCCTACAGAGACCCTTATGTCGAACGCCTCGGTCAGCAAGGGATAGAGTGTACCCAACAAAACAATGCCCAAAATCGCGCTGAGCATCACATTGTTGAACACCAATGCGCCCTCGCGGCTGGTCAGCTGGAACCGCTCTCCTTCGCGCACATAGCCGGCGCGCAGGCCAAACAATAGCAATGCCCCGCCAATATACAGCGCGAGCAGGATCAGGATGAAGGTGCCGCGCTCAGGGTCGACCGCGAATGCATGGACGCTGGTCAGCAAGCCCGAGCGGACCAGAAAGGTGCCGAGCATGCTCATCGAGAACGCAATGACGCCCAGCATGATTGTCCATGTGCGCAATGCATCACGAGCGGCCAGCACGCTGACCGAATGCAGCAATGCCGTCGCTGCCAACCACGGCATGAGCGAGGCATTTTCGACCGGGTCCCAGAACCACCAACCGCCCCAGCCCAGCTCGTAATAGGCCCAATAACTGCCCGCTGTGATACCCAGCGTCAGGAACACCCATGCGCCCAGCACCCATGGCCGCATGACGCGGGCAAATTCCGGTGTCACTTGACGTGTCATCAAAGCACCGACTGCAAAACTAAATGCCACCGACAGCCCGACGTAGCCAAAATAGAGCGTCGGCGGATGGAAGGCGAGGCCGATATCTTGCAACAGCGGGTTCAGCCCTTGCCCCTCTTGCGCGGGCATAGGCAGCCGCTCAAACGGGTTAGAGCTGAGCAATAGGAAGGCGTAAAACCCGATCGCAACGAAACCTTGCGCGGCCAGCGTTGCTTGCATCGTTTTTACCGGTAGGCGCTTTTCCACCAGAGCGATCAATCCGCCGGCTAGCGCCATCACGGTGACCCACAGCAGCATTGATCCCTCGTGATTGCCCCAAGCCCCGGAGAGCTTGAAAATCATCGGCTTCATACTGTGCGAATTGGTCGCGACCAGTTTTACCGACAGATCGGTGACAGCAAACACCCACAACAGGCACACAAATGCGAAGCCAGCGAGCACGCCTTGGACGATCGCCGCCGGGCGCACCAAAGCGGCCATACCAGAGGCTTCATCGCCGCGTTGCGCCAGCCCGCCACCGATCAGCTGCAGCACCGCCAGCGCGGCGCACATCCACAGTGCAGCCAGACCAAGCTCTGCAATCATGCCGATTTCACCATCACTGCAAACCTACGGTTGTTTCTTCAGCCATTTTGGCGGCTTGGTGCTCGCTCATTTCCTGCAATTCGCGCGGGACATAGTTTTCGTCATGCTTGGCGAGCAGATTGTCAGCGATAAATACGCCATCCTGATCTAGGCTGCCTTCGGCGACGACACCCGACCCTTCGACAAACAGATCGGGCACAATGCCGCTGAAAAGCACGGGAACACGAGCGTCCTCTTGATCGGTCACAACAAAGGATACCGTGATCCCGTCGGGCAATGTTTTGATCGAGCCATCAGCGACCATTCCGCCCAATCGCACCGCTTGGCCCGGCTCAGGTGGAGAAGCGACCAATTGATCGGGCAAATAGAAATAATTCGCTTGGCTGCGCAGCGCCCATGCCGCCAGCAAACCCGCGCCGATAATCGCCACCAGCGCAATCACAATCAGCACCAGACGCTGATGCTTGGCCTTCAATCCGCTCATTTTCGCTTCACCTGTTCACGCCGTGCTTCGGCGCGCCGCATCGACAGCCAGCTCCACCCAAGCATGGCAAGCGTGCCGATTATGCCCACGGCATAAGCGAGAATTACAAATTCCCACTGGTCTAGGCCCTCTCTCACGTTTCCAGGGCCTTCCTGCGCAAGCGCGCCTCGGTCTGAATGTCGGCCAGCAGAGCCCGCATCCGCGCCAGAACCACACCGCTGAACAGCAAAGAAAAGCCCAAAACCGCGACAAACAATGGCACCAGATAGGCGGTATCGATCGCGCTCTTGCCAAGGGTAATGCTGGGCGGTTGATGGATTGAGTTCCACCACACCACCGACCGATTGATAATCGGGATATTGACTGCGCCCACCAGCCCGAAAATGGCCGGGATGCGCGATGATCCGCCTTCTTTGCTGACCGCCTGCGCCAAAGCGATGTAACCGGCATATAGGAACAATAGCACCAGCATGCTGGTGAGCCTGCCATCCCATTCCCACCATGTTCCCCACGTTGGCCTGCCCCAGATAGAGCCAGTGGCAAGGCAAATTGCGGTGAAGACCATGCCCGGCACAGCCGCCGCCCGCGCTGCGATCGCAGCAAGAGGATGGCGCCACACCAAATAGACCAGACTAGAGACAGCAATCGCGGTCCAACCGCCCATTCCCAACCATGCAGCGGGCACGTGGATAAACAGAATGCGGACGGTCTCGCCCATTAGACGGTCGGGCGGCACCATGAACAAGCCCCAAGCCAACGCCCCTGCAACCAGCAACAAACCGCTCCACATAAAGAGTGGCGTCAGCCATTTGGCGAGCGACAGAAAGCGAGTGGGATTGGCAAAGCCGTGCATGGATCGTTCCTTACCCAAGGCTATTACAGCCCCTGCGCGTCCTCACAAGACTGCAATTTTCTCAACTGTCGCAATGTTTGGTGTGCGATAAGCCCGCGGTCAGCGCCCGATCAGCTTTTGTGCCATTGTGTCGGCGACAATATCGGGCGAGCGCTTGCTTGAATCGCTTTCCTGCCAGATCTCGTCCAGCCGACCCGGGATTTGCGCAATGCGCTTGCGAACCTCGTTGATATCGCACGGATCACCATGCTGGCGGCACAGATATTCCATCGCGACGCTGATGATGCCGCCTGCGTTGATGACATAATCGGGTGCATAGAGAATGCCGCGCTTGGCCAACGCTTCGCCGTGATGCGCCCGCGCCAGCTGGTTGTTCGCCCCGCCTGCAACAATCGGAGCCTCCAGCCGAGCGATGCCTTCATCATCCAGAATTGCGCCAAGGGCATTGGGGCTGAATACGTCACAGGCAACACCCATCACCGCATCAGCTGCAATTGTCTCTGCGCCCAATTCTTGCGCCAAAGCGCTGTTCCGCTCTTCATGAATGTCCGACAGGGTCAGCTTCGCGCCGTCCTTGGCCAGCAAGCGAGCGACACCGCCGCCAACGCTGCCTGTGCCCTGAATGGCCACATGCACGCCATTGAGGCTCTCCTTGCCCAGCTTGTGATGAACGGCGGCCTTGATACCGTGATAAATGCCCATTGCAGTAAAGGGTCCCGGATCACCGCCTGCGGCGCCCTCGCCCTGCACTGGCAGGCCAGAAACATGCGCGGTCCGTTGGGACACAGCGACCATATCCGCTTCGGAAATACCGACATCTTCGGCCGTGACATATTGCCCGCCCAGCGCTTCGACCGCATCGCCAAATGCGGTGAGCAATTCTGGAGTTTTCGTGCGATCTTTATCGGCCAGAATGACCGCCTTGCCCCCGCCCATCGGCAGGCCAGCCATCGCATTTTTGTAACTCATACCCCGGCTCAGGCGCAGCGCATCGCGCATCGCGGCCTTGGGATCGGGATAGTGCCAGAACCGCGTGCCACCCGCGCCTGGGCCACAATGGCTGGAATGAACCGCAATAATCGCGGTCAGACCCGACGCAGGATCGCGCACAAGCTGAACCAGCTCGTGATCGTCATAGTCTGGTTCTGTCCAGAAAGCAGTCATTGTAACGTTCGCCTTACTGTTTGCGCACTGGGCCAGACAGCAGGGGAAAATGGGGCGACCGAGGGAGCTCGAATCCCCGACCTCCGGTACCACAAACCGGCGCTCTAACCAACTGAGCTACGGTCGCCACATGCCCCGGCCGCCGTCCTTGGATGGCCGTGTAACCGGGGCTGTTACCTGCCTTAGCCATCCCGTCAAGGGCAGCCTCAGCAGCGGCGAGCCAATTGCATAGTGTGGACCGATTTGGAAGCGAAAACTGCCATTCCATCGTGCAAACGTAATTTTATTTCGCGCTTGCCCGAAGGCAGCGTCTGCGTATTCTTGCCAAGTGGACCAAGCAGCACCCCTCGCAAGTGATTCTTCGGCTGAACATTTGATCGCCGATGCGCGGGTTCAAAGGGTGCCCAATCCCAAATTGGAATTGTTCCAGCGGCGCGAATTCTTGGGTGAGGATCTGTGTTTGGAGTTGATTGGCTTGATCGATGCCAATCGAAGACCTTCGACCATTGCCGATGCGAATGGCGATCAATATTTCCGCACCAGCGAGACTTGCGATCTTTCGGCTGACGAAGAATGCGTACGTTTACTGGAGACAAAATTGCAGGCGCTGTCGGGAATCGATCCTGCCTATGGCGAGGCGGTGCAAGGGCAACGCTATGATGTGGGACAGGAATTCAAGGCTCATACGGATTATTTCGCGCCAGACGGGGCGGATTTTCACAAATTCTGCTCTATCGCCGGTCAAAGAACATGGACCTTCATGGTCTATCTCAATGCGGTTGAGGCGGGCGGCGCCACGCGGTTCAAGACGATTGCCAAGACGTTCCAACCCGAAACCGGCAAATTGCTGTGCTGGAACAACCGCAGGCCAGACGGCAGCGTAAACCCCAACACGCTCCACCACGGCATGAAGGTCCGCAAAGGCATGAAATATGTCATCACCAAATGGTATCGGGAAAAGCCATGGGGATGAGCGAGGAAAGCCCAACGGTGTTGGCGGTTGCTCAAGACGCGGGCCACATCGCGTTGGGGCGGGTCTGATACGAAAAAGGCGGCCCAGCAGGACCGCCTCTTCGTTGCATCCTTGCGAATGCGAATTCTGTTCAGCGCTTATTTCTTGAGCGAAAGCCCGCCAAAGCGCTTGTTGAACGCAGCCACACGACCACCTTCTTGAATTTGTTTCTGACCGCCAGTCCAAGCTGGGTGGCTAGTCGGATCAATATCGAGCGTCATAGTGTCGCCCTCGCTGCCCCAAGTGGAGCGCGTTTGAAATTCTGTGCCATCGGTCATTTTGACGTTGATGGTGTGATATTCTGGGTGCCCTTCGGCTTTCATCGTCTTGGTCCTTTGCATATGACCGGTTCCGACCGGTCAGCAATTTCGGGAAAGCGCGCCAATAAGCAGGCGCGTTCTATTTGGCAAGTCTTCTTTGGCAGCCGCTCGGTGAAAGGCTTAGCCCCTAGTCCTCCGGTGCATCAGCAATCATCGCGGTAAAGTTGACCTCGCAGGTCACAGTACCATCGACGCTCGCCTTGCCGGCAAATTTGCAGACGCGCGCACGCTTTTGAACAAATTCGGCATGCAGATCGAGCAAGCAACCCGGCTCTACCGGAGCGCGGAACTTGGCATTCTCAATCGCCATGAAATACACCAGCTTACCAGAACCGGCGAGCCCGAGTGATTCCACCGCCAAAACACCTGCAGCCTGCGCCAAAGCCTCAATCTGAAGCACGCCCGGCATAATCGGACGGCCAGGAAAGTGACCTTGGAAGAATTGCTCGTTGAAGGTGACCGCTTTGATCGCATGAATGCGCTCGTCAACGATCACCTCTTTGACCCGGTCTACCAGCAGCAAAGGATAGCGATGCGGCAGCCGCTCAAGCACCTTGGTGACATCGAAACCGGTCTCACTCATCGCCTATCCCCCTGAAATACCGCTGAAAACAGAGCGATTAACGCCCTGAAGGCGCTGCCGCTGGTGCTGCAGCAGGCTGCTGAGCCTGACGTGCGGCGGCCTGTTGTGCAGCCACGACCAAGACTTGCTGAACCGCCTGATGCATCTGAGCGGTTTCACGGCGTGGTTGCCAGCCGGCTGGGACTGCGGTCGCAACTGTCGGCAAGCGTGCATCAACAGCGGCAATGATATCGCTGGTTACATCAATACCCTCTGGCGCATATTGCAGAGCATCTGGCGAGATCATCAAAGAGATGCTCTTGTTTTGGATCACCTGATTGCGGGCATTGCCGTAATCGTTGAGCAGCTGCTCAATCACGTAATATTGCGCCAAAGCGATAGGTTGGCTGGCGGTTTGGACCTCAAGCTCTTTCGCTTGAATTTGCTGAACGGCGGTCGGGTTCGCTTGAACTTCTGCATCGGTCAACTGCTGGTCGCCATTTGTGTCCAAGCTGCGTTGCAAAGTGTTCAATTCAGCGTTCAGTTGGTTGATCTGCTGGATTTGCGCAGCATAGGTTGTCTGGATAGCATTGTATCCAGCCACACGCGCAGCAGAACGCAAGATAACCGCGGTTGGATTGCTGGTTGCGATACCATTGACTTGCGCCGCAGCTGGTGTCGCCAATGGCGCCGCAATTGCCGCAGCGGCAATCGATGCCGCCATGAGTGGTTTGATAAGATTTTTCATCAGAATTGAGTTCCTACGTTGAACGAGAATGTTTTGGTGTCGTCGCCCTCAACCTTTTTGAGGACATGAGCGAAGTCGATCCGGAACGGACCGAAGGGTGAATTCCAATTGACGCCCACACCGATCGAGATGCGAGGGGCGGCGGAATCGCCCAAGAACACTTCGCGGAAGCGGCTGTTTGGAATGATGTTTGCCGCATTGGCGGTGACGCCGTCTGCTGCAACAGCATTGGTGGTAAGCACGCTGGTTGCCGATGTCGTCGAATCATTGGGATCGGGATCAGGAATCACCTCAATGAACAACAAATTGCCGGCTGCATCACGGCTTTGGATACCATTGGGATTGTCGACCGGAACCGGACGGGTAACGCTGAACAGCGAACCAACGTCAACAAATATCGACGGTCGCAAGCCCAATTCACGCGCACCAGTTCCCAAAGGAATTTCCAGCTCGGCCCGGCCCAAGTAAAAGGCTGTACCGCCAAGCGAATCGTCGCCTACACTGTCACGGTCTGTGATCAGTAAGGGCTCACCATCCGAGCCGGTAACATATTGCTGGCGCAATACGCGCGGTCCAACACCGCGAATGTCAAAGCCACGCAGCTGGGATTCGCCGATGAAGAAGCGGTCCGTAAGACGAACATCATCTTCTCCCGCGATACCGCGGTTCTCAAGCGAATTGATCGCGCCGCCTTCGGCTGAAAGCGAGAATATGAAGCCCGAACCAACCGACCAATATTGAACAGCCCGGCCTCTGACACGCACGTAACGGACCGAACCACCAAGGCCAGCGACCTCGGTAGTAAAGGTGACGTTTTGACCGCGCGATGGGCGCTGGCGATTGTTGAGCGAGTTGTAGGCCAGACTGACGCCGACGATCGAACTGGTCCGCTTGCCCAGTGCATCACACAGGAAACGTCCGGCAAAAATTGGCTCACAGGTTCGAATACCGTCGCCATCAAAATCAGAGAAGAACTGGTTCTCATCCAATGTCACGTCGTCATAGTTCAGCGTGTAACTGCCGACGAGAGAAAGGAATTCAGTCAGCGGAACACCGGCCCGTGCGGTGAAGCCAGTGGTTGACTGCTCAAACGTCGTGTTCCGGCTGTTGTCGACAAAGTTAAAGCTGTTCAAATCGCGGCGGAAAATATCCAGACCAGCGGAAATATTGCGATCGAACAAATAGGGCTCGTTAAAGCTAAGCTGAGCCGAACGCGAGAAGCGCGAATAATTGACACTGGCGCCAACCGTTTGACCGCGACCACGGAAGTTACGCTGACGGATCGATGCGGACAGGATAAAGCTCTCGATCGAGGAGAAACCTGCTGACAGCTGCAATTCGCCGGTGGGTTGTTCTTGAACATTGGCTTCTAGGATGATCCGGTCGCTTTGCGTACCTTCGACCTGGCTTACTTCGAAATTCTCTTGGAAATACCCGAGAGAATTGATCCGCGCCGTCGTCCGGGCAACTTGCAATGAGTTGAATGCGTCACCTTCGCTGATGCGGAATTCGCGCCGAACGACCTTATCTTGCGTCAGCGTATTACCATTCACATCGACACGCTCGACATAAACACGCGGCACCTGGCGCAGCACGAAATTAACATCCATCGTCAAATTCTCGCGGTTGGGCGAGAATTGCGGCTGAACGTCGGCAAAGGCATAGCCGAACGTACCGGCCAGCTCGGTCAATTGCTCAACCGTATCTTCGACCAGCTTTGCGTCGTACCAATCTTCCGACCGCATCGGGAGATTGTTGGTCATCCGGTCGCTGTCAAAGTCGCGCAATTGGCTTTCGACGGTAACATCGCCAAATTTGTAACGCTCCCCCTCTTCCACCACGTAGGTGATGATGAAGTCGCGCTTGTCCGGCGTGAGCTCGGCCACCGCAGAAACCACGCGGAAATCGGCAAAACCTTCGGTCAGGTAGAACTGGCGCAGCTTTTGCTGGTCAAATGCAAGGCGATCGGGGTCATAGCTGGTGTTGGAGCTGAAGAAGCTGGTCAGGCGCGCCTGCTTGGTGACCATTTCACCACGCAGATTGCCATCGGAAAACTCTTCATTGCCGATGATGTTGATCTGGCGAACTTTGGACTTGGGTCCTTCGCTGATCTCGAACACGATATCGACGCGGTTCTGCGCCAACTGCACCATCTTTGGCTCGACCGTGGCGGCGAACCGGCCCTGTCGCTTGTACAGCTCGATAATGCGCGAGACATCGGCGCGCACCTTGGAACGGGTGAAAATCTGGCGCGGCGAAAGTTTGATCTCAGGAATGATCTTGTCATTCTTGATCCGCTTATTGCCTTCCAGAACGATCCGGTTGATGACCGGGTTCTCGGTCACATTGATGACGACATTTCCGCCATCATTGCGGATCGAGAAGTTCGAGAACAGCTCTGTCGCACCCAAATCTTTCAACGCCGCATCGGCATTGGCCGAGGTGTATTCCTGGCCCACGCGCATGCGAATATAGCTGAGGATCGTCTGTGCCTCGAGGCGCACCGCGCCAACGATATTGATCGATCGGATGGTGTCATTTACCGGCGCAGGTGCAGGTTCAGCGGCGACCGGCGCCTCTTCGTCTATTTCCTGAGCAAAAAGCGGCAAAGGCGCCCCGGCGAGGAAGGTTCCGCACAACAAAGCTGCAGCCAAACGGCCCGCGGGCTTTGCCCGGTAATCACCCGCCATTGTATTAGATTTCATCGACACTGTGTTCCCGTCCAAAACAATCTTCAATCGGTGCCCCGCAAATGCTGGCAACCCGACTAAATCGAGTTCCAGCGATACTACTCGCCTCTGCCCCATGGAGAGAATGCAATCAAGCGGTGCCTAGCACCAATTGCCGCTTCCCTGCGTCCTTTCCCCCAATTAACTCCCGAAAAGCGGGAGGGAGATAACGTCGTTCACCGTCACGACCACCATAAACACCAGCACGAACGCCATGCCAGCCCGGAAAGCCATTTCCTGTCCGCGCGGGCCAATTGGTTTCCTGCGAACGGCCTCAGCCGCGTAGAAAGCCAAATGCCCGCCATCCAGCGCAGGGATTGGCAGCAAGTTAATGAATGCCAAATTAAGCGATATCAAGGCGACGAAATTGATGAAGGTCGTCGCCCCTAAGCTGAGCTGCTCGCCAGAGTATTTTGCAATCTTCAGCGGGCCGCCCAATTCCTTGACTGAACGTTCGCCAACAATGATCTGCTTTATGCCTGTGACCATCATCACGGTGACGTCCCAGCATTGCTGCGTCGCCATGGGAACAGCCTGCAACAAGCTGACCTCTTCATAGGTAACCGAGGCTTCCTCGACATCGGAGCGGTAAATGCCCAGGCGGCCAATGGATGCTTCATTGCCAAAACGATCTGGCTGGATCGCGCTACCGATCGTTACCGGCAGGTCCAATTCGGCATCGCCCCGCTCGATTGTCAGCGTGACTTCGCGGTTCGGAAAAAGCGCAACCTTACTCAACAGCCCTGAAAAATCGGCAATTTCTTCGCCATCAATCGCAACAATTTTGTCGCCCACTTCGACCCCGGCCAGCTCGGCTGCGGAGTCTTCAGAGAAGCTGGCAACGACGGTGGAGTCCTCAGGATAGTCGATGATCTGCTTGCCAAATGTGCTGAACAAAGCCGCATAGATCGCAATCGCAACGATGATATTCGTTGCTGGGCCAGCAAATACGATCAAGGATCGCCGCCACAGGCTGGCCGATTGGAAACTGTCGCTGGTTGGCTGAGGCGCGCCCGGTTCAGGAATGCTGGCCGGGTTCATATCGCCCCTAAACTGGACGTATCCGCCCAGCGGAATTGCGGCGACGCGCCACCGGGTGCCGCGTTTGTCGGTCCAGCCGAACATTTCTTTACCAAAGCCGATAGAGAACACATCTGCGCCGACACCAAACCAACGGCCGACCAGATAATGGCCCAATTCATGAACCGTGATTAATGGCCCCAGCACCAGCAAGAAGCCGAGAATATACATCCAAAATGGTGGCGATTCGAACAAGTTAAGTCAGCTCCAGCAATTCTTGCGCGGCAATGCGCGCATCATGATCAACCGCCAGCACATCCTCAAGCGATCCCGGCGTCTGCGCGCTATAGCGGCTCAGCACCTGTTCGACCATTGCAGCAATTTGGCTGAACCCAATCTTGCCGTCCAGAAACGCAGCCACCGCCACTTCATTGGCAGCGTTCAGCGTTGCTGGCGCCGCGCCGCCCGCTTCGATTGCTTCACGCGCCAGACGCGTGGCCGGAAAGCGCATCTCATCAGGGGCAAAGAAAGAGAGCTGGCCAATGGCTGGCAGATCCAACGGTTCCATCGGGGTGTCCATCCGCTCTGGCCAGGCAAGGCAGGATGCGATGGGAACGCGCATATCGGACGGACCCAGCTGAGCCAGCGTGGAGCGGTCGCGATATTCAACCATGGAATGAATGACGCTTTGCGGGTGAACCACAATGCCCAACCGATCGAGCCCGACAGGGAACAGGTGATGCGCCTCGATATATTCGAGACCCTTGTTCATCATCGTCGCGCTGTCGACACTGATTTTGGCGCCCATGTCCCAATTGGGGTGAGCCACCGCTTGGTCTGGGGTGGCTGCATCAAGCTGATCCTGCGTCCATGTCCGGAACGGGCCGCCGCTGGCAGTCAGAGTAATCCTAGCGACATCGGACAATTTGCTGCCCGCGAGGCATTGGAAAATCGCATTGTGTTCAGAATCAACCGGAAGCAGGGTCGCGCCATGCTTAACCACCGCCGCCGTCATGACGTCACCGGCAGAAACCAGCGCCTCTTTGTTTGCCAGAGCGATGGTGCCGCCCTGCTCAATCGCGGCCATCACCGGGCCCAGCCCTGCACAACCAACGATAGCGGCCACTGTCACGTCGACAGGTCGCGCCGCAGCCTCGATCAGAGCATCTGCGCCGCCCGCCGCCTCAATCCCGCTGCCGGCCAAGGCATCGCGCAATTCGGGCAGGCATGCCTCGTCACCGACCACAGCAATCTTGGCACCGAAATCGCACGCCATGCTGGCCAATTTCTCAGCTGAGCAATTGGCGGTGAGAGCCTCGACCCGCCATTTGTCTCGCTCGCGCCCAATCAGGTCGAGCGTTTGTTCGCCCACCGATCCGGTTGCTCCAAGAATAGAGATGGAGCGGGTCATTACGCGACCCCTGACAAAAGGCCGACGATGAATGCCACCGGCAACAACCCATCAATCCGGTCGAAAAAGCCACCATGCCCCGGGATCAGATTGCTGCTGTCTTTCATCCCTGCGCGGCGCTTAAGCCAGCTTTCGAGAAAATCGCCCGATTGTGCCGCGACTGCAAGAATGGCCCCTAGCAATGCCGCTCCGAGAGAATCTTCCGAAGTGGCCTCCCAGAAATCGGCCAGACTTGTGTGTCCGCTGGTGTAGTGGAAGGTCGCAACCCACAGTCCAAGCCACAGTGCCGCTCCGATCATTCCACCAATCAGGCCTGCCCAGGTTTTTGATGGGCTGATCTTGGGTGCAATGCGCGGCCCGCCGATCGCTCTGCCGCTGAAATAGGCAAATGTATCGGTGAAAACGACCGCGCCGACAGCAGCGATCAGATAGTAGGAATCCGCCGCGATCAACGCCCATGCGGCAAAGCCGATATATCCCGCGCCCGCCACTATTCCGATCAAGCGCCCTACGGGATTGCTCCACGCCTTCCAGACCATCCTGACCAGCTCTACGAAGGTAACCGCGGCGACGACCGAGATGAATCCATCGAGCCAACGTCCGCCGAGCCAGAAAGCGAAACATGCAATCGCGACCATCACCACTGCCGATGCAAAGCGCACCGGTAGGTCGGAGTTTTTCTTAGGCTTGCCCTCAGCGTCCGCCAAAGCGTCGCTCCCGGTCGGCATAGTCGTCCAATGCCTTTTGCAAATGCTCAGGCGTGAAATCGGGCCACAGCGTGTCGACGAATATCATCTCTGCATAGGCGGCTTGCCACAGTAGGAAATTGGACAGGCGCACCTCGCCGCTGGTCCGGATTAACAAATCCAGTGGCGGCAAATCATTGGTATCGAGATGGGCCGAGATGCTCTTATCCGTCACCTCGCCAATCGCAGCAGCCTTGGCCGCCGCGCGCGCGATTTCTTGCTGCGAGCCATAATTTAGGGCGACCGCCAAAACGCGCGATCCACCCGAAGTCTTCTCCAGCGCATCCTCAAGCATTTCGACGATGTCAGGGGCCAGCCCTTGCCAATCGCCAATTATCTTCAGCCGCACATCATTGGCGATAAATTCGGGAAGGTCCGATTTGATGAACTTGCGCATCAAATTCATCAGGTCACCGACTTCTTCGTCGGGTCGCTTCCAATTCTCGGACGAGAACGCATAGAGCGTCAGGCAATCAATCCCCATGGATCCAACCGAACGCACCAGCTTGCGAACCGCCTCAACCCCGCGCTGATGCCCCATAGCACGCGGCAAGGCGCGCCGTTTGGCCCAGCGCCCATTGCCATCCATGATGATGGCGACGTGTTTTGCCTGTGCGGGCGAAGTGCCCATCAAACCCCTCCGGAAAGTTCTGACTTCACTGAGTCAGGATTTCCTGTTCTTTCTTGGCCGCTGCGTCGTCGGCCTCGGCGACATATTTGTCGGTCAGTTTCTGGACCTCGTCTTCGCTGCGCTTGCGCTCGTCTTCTGAGATTTCCTTGCTCTTTTCGTCAGTTTTCAGAGCTTCCATCCCATCACGGCGAACATTGCGGATCGCGATCTTCGCATTCTCGGCATAGCTTCCGGCCAGCTTGGCCAGTTCCTTGCGGCGTTCCTCGGTCAGATCGGGCATTGGCAAGCGAATGGTCTGCCCGTCGGTCATCGGGTTAAGTCCCAGATTGGCCTTGGTGATACCCTTCTCGACCGCGCTAACATTGCTTTTGTCCCACACTTGCACGGCGAGCATGCGCGGCTCTGGCGCGTTCACGGTCGCCACTTGGCTGAGTGGCATCATCGAGCCATAAACTTCGCAAACCACCGGATCGAGCAGACTGGTGTTGGCCCGGCCTGTACGCAAGCCGCCCAGATCACCTTTGAGCGACTCAACCGCTCCGTTCATGCGCCGATCAATGTCGGATTTGTCATATACTGCCATGGATCAGGCTTCCTCATTCTCTTTATCTTGTACGATAGTTTGCACGCCCTTGCCTTCTAGCACTCGGGCGACATTGCCTTTGTCCCGGATCGAGAAGACCACGATTGGAATGTCATTTTCGCGGCACAGCGCAACTGCGGCTGCATCCATGACTTTTAGATTGTCAGCCAGCACCCGGTCATAGGTGATCGTGTCATAGCGGGTCGCGTCGGGATTGGTTTTAGGATCAGCGTTGTAAACACCGTCCACGCTGGTGCCTTTCAGCAAGGCATCGCAATTCATCTCTGCGGCACGCAATGCCGCGCCAGTGTCGGTAGTGAAGAACGGATTGCCTGTGCCGGCTGCAAAAATAACGATGCGGCCCTTTTGCAAATGCCGTTCGGCGCGGCGGCGAATGTATGGCTCGCACACGCTGCTCATCGGGATGGCCGATTGGACGCGGGTTTGTACGCCCAGCTTCTCCAGCGCATTCTGCATCGCCAGCGCATTCATAACGGTGGCCAGCATGCCCATATAATCGCCGGTTGTGCGATCGAGCCCGCGCGCAGCCCCTGCCACACCGCGAAAGATATTGCCGCCACCGATTACCAGACACACTTCAAGCCCGCTGTCCTTGGCCGCCTTCACTTCCTCAGCGAGGCGCACAACATAGGCGGGATCAATGCCATATTCCTGCTCACCCATCAGGACTTCGCCCGATAGTTTCAGCAAAACACGTTTGACTTGTGGCATCGTCATAGGGTCTGATATTCCGTGTGCAGATTGCGAATTGCCGCAGTCCTTAGCCTCCCAGCTAGCAAGGCGCAAAGGGAAAGCCGGAGTCAGCCTCTATCAGAGTGGAATTGTCCCAAATTTTGGGTGGTTGTGGTGCCGCCCCCGCAGGTGAAGGCGGGATCTGAGGGTCAATTCCGATGCGACCCGAATCGTCCAAAGATTTTGCCAAGGCAAAGACGGCATACGGCCCAGCATCGCGATAGACGCACACATGGCTGGGCAATTCATGAAGGGAAAACGGCCCAAGCATGAACATTGTTCCGACGAAAATCCTTCGCCGTTTATAAAGCAAGAGCCGCCCCGCCCTAAGTGGACGGAACGGCCCTTGAATTTGTGTCAGTTATTTATTCGCCAGCAACCGCAGCCGCAACTTCTGCAGCAAAGTCTGCTTCTTCTTTCTCGATGCCTTCACCGAGTTGGAAGCGAACATAATCCTTCAGCACGATCGATGTGCCTGCATCCTTGCCAGCCTTGGCAACAACGTCAGCAATCGGCGTCTTGTTGTCGATTACGAACAGCTGGCTGAGAAGAGCGTTTTCTTTGGCGAACTTCTTGATCGCGCCTTCAACCATCTTTTCCTGCACGTTTTCAGGCTTGCCGCTTTCAGCAGCCTTATCCGCAGCAATTGAACGCTCACGCTCAATCAGAGCAGCATCCAAGCCATCAGCGTCAAGCGCCTGCGGGAATGCCGCGGCGATGTGCATAGCCAATTGCTTACCCAAGGGTTCGAGCACGTCTGCGCCAGCTTCGCTTTCAAGCGCAACCAGAACACCGATTTTGCCCAGACCATCAGCAGCGGCATTGTGTACATAAGGAACCACGGTTCCGTTGGACACAGCAACGCTCTTCAAGCGGCGGACCTGCTGGTTTTCGCCAATGGTTGCAACATTGTCGGTCAGCTTGGCATCAACGCTGCCACCGTCGGGATACTCAGCCGTCTTCAAAGCTTCGACATCGTCAGCAGCCAGAGTCAGCGCAACCGCAGTGGTCTTGCGAACAAAGTCTTGAAACCGGTCGTTCTTGGCCACGAAGTCGGTTTCAGAATTGACTTCAACCGCGACACCCTTGGTGCCCTCAACGGCAACGCCAACCAGGCCTTCTGCAGCCGTACGGCTTGATTTCTTTTGGGCCGTAGCAAGGCCTTTGGCACGAAGCGCGTCAACCGCGGCTTCAATGTCGCCGCCAGCTTCTTCCAATGCCTTCTTGGCGTCCATCATGCCTGCGCCTGATTTCTCGCGCAGAGTTTTGACATCAGCGATGGTATAAGCAGCCATCTCAAATTCCTCTTAAATGTGTGTGGGTGCCGGTCCCGCGCAAAGCCATTGGCCAATCGCGCGTTACCGACACTCTAAAATGTAATTATGACACCCGACGATCAGGTGCCCATGCAGAGCAGCTTAGGCAGCTGCTTCGGCTGGTGGTGTTTCCATCGAACCGACGTCTTCACCTGAATCGGCAACCGCACCACCGCGTCCAGCAATTGCTGCTGCGCTGATGGCATCGCAATACATGCGCACTGCACGGCTCGCATCATCATTGCCCGGAACTGGGAATGCAATGTTTGACGGATCAACATTGGTGTCGAGAATGCCGATAACCGGAATGCCCAAAACGGCCGCTTCCTTAATCGCCAGATCTTCTTTGTTGGCGTCGATTACGAACATCACGTCCGGAATGCCGCCCATGTCGCGGATCCCGCCAAGCGACAATTCCAGCTTGTCACGCTCACGTGTCAGCTGAAGAACCTCTTTCTTGGTGAAACCGCTGGTTTCGGTCGAAAGTTGCTCTTCCAACGTCTTGAGACGCTTGATCGACTGCGAAATCGTCTTCCAATTGGTGAGCATGCCGCCCAACCAGCGGTGGTTGACGAAGTGCTGACCTGATGCACGAGCTGCCTCGGCGATCGGCTCTTGCGCCTGACGCTTGGTACCAACGAACAGAACCTTGCCGCCTGCACGCGTGGTCGATTCAACGAAGTCCAACGCACGCGCCATCAAAGGCACGGTTTGCGACAGGTCGATAATGTGAACACCGTTTCGGGCCCCAAAGATATAGGGCTTCATCCGTGGGTTCCAGCGGTGGGTCTGGTGGCCGAAGTGTGCGCCGGCCTCAATCAATTGCTGCATCGTGACGGTAGGACCCGCCATATATAATTCCTTCCGGTTGTTCCTCTGGAAAGCTCAGAACCGTGAGGATGTCCCTCTGCGGCACCGGTATGGGCGCTTTCCATGTGAATTTTCCGCTGACGACACTTTCAAAATAAAAGCGTCTTTGCCTGCGGAAGCGGCGCAATTAGCGACCAATGTAACGAAAATCCACCCCTAATCGAACACAGATGCGGATGAAGTGTGATTATTCCGCTTGACAGCATGGAACATAAAGGGAACAACAGGCTTAAGCGGAACAAACTGTGTACATCCGTGTTTCTACATAACTGGCCAGCTTGTCAAGAACGGCAGCCAGTCAAGAAGGTGAGATAGGTAAGATGGCTGTTTTTCTAATGATCGCTTTGTTCGTTGCAACAAGCCTGGCGGTGCTGGTCGCATTAGCTGACAGTGCGGTTCGCGGACGCAATGCATGGAAAGCCATTCGCCGTGAATTGGCCGCTGATATGGCGAGCGATGTTCCCGTTAGTGACGGCGTAGTGGTCCAAATGCGCCCGGCCATTTGCCATGGCGCAGCCCCTGCTCCTACGCAGATGCCTCACGCCGTTGCCGCTTAATTCGGCCATATTTGATTAGGCCTAGTGGCATCAACGCCAGATAGAGCGCGCAAATTCCGGTTAGCGCCCACCAAGGTTCCAGCAATAGACCGGCAAAGACGAGGCCTATCGCAGCGATTAGCTCCAACCTGACATTGCGTCTTGGCCTGATCGAGCCCCAGCTCAATGTCGCGATGTTGGAAATCATCATAAAAGCGATCACCGCCACCCACACAGCGACATATATCGGGTTGCGGAACATCTCCTCGCCCGTCGCCATCCACAAATAGAACGGCAGGAATGTCAGCCCGGCCCCGACAGGTGCGGGAACTCCGGTTAAGAAACCGGCCGATTTGTGCGGCTGTTCATCGGTATCGATCTGCGCGTTGAACCGCGCAAGCCGCAGAGCGCAGCAAATGGCAAATGCAAGCGCGGCAAACCAACCAACCCGCGGCAAATCCTGCAGCGCCCATAGATATATGATCAAGGCCGGTGCCATCCCAAAAGACAGCGAGTCTGCCAGACTGTCCATTTCCGCACCAAAGCGTGACTGCGCGTTGAGCAGACGAGCGATCCGGCCATCAATACCATCAAGTACGCCAGCCAAAATCACTGCATAAACCGCAAGATCCCAATCACCCGAAATCGCAAAGCGAACGCCGGTGAGGCCAGAACACAATGCTGCGGCTGTGATTGCGTTGGGCAGCATCGCCCTAAGACTGAGTCCGCGGCGCGCTGGTACAGAATGGCCAGCCTCTACCGATATTTCGTCTTCGGCGGCTTTCGGACCCAATCGCGGCCCATCTTCGGTATCAAACGAGCCCGTTTCCGAATCATCGCTCACTGAGCAATGCCCTCAAGCAGTTTCTGACCGCCCAAGTCGGCCAACACGGTTTCACCGGCAATGACCTTCTGCCCTAGCAGAACCTTGGGCTGAGTCCCGGCGGGCAGATACACATCCACCCGACTGCCAAAGCGGATCAGGCCAACGCGTTGTCCCACTGCGACGGTATCGCCAGGCTTCACGAAAGGAACGATCCGACGCGCAACCAGCCCCGCGATCTGGGTAAAACCAATCGCCAATCCGTCCGCACGCTCAACCAAAATATGCTGGCGTTCGTTTTCCTCGCTGGCCTTATCAAGGTCAGCATTCATGAACTTGCCGGGGATATAAACGAGACGGCGGATACTGCCGCCAATGGGCGATCGATTGATGTGAACATCAAACACGCTCATGAAAATCGAAACCCGCGTGACCGGCCCTGCGGCAAGTCCGGGATGGCCAGAGCCATCATCCACTTGCAATTCGGCAGGCGGTTCGACTTGGCTGATCAGCGAGATCAATCCATCAGCCGGTGCAACAATCGCATCATCTTGCTGCGGCACCACACGTTCGGGATCCCGGAAGAAGGCGAACACACCGCCGGACAGGGCCAGCAACGGCCAACCGATGATCTCCCAGTCGAGAACGAGGAGGAAGGCGAGGCTGATCGCGGTTGCGATCACACCATATTTGCGCCCTTCGGGATGAATTGGGGGCCAGCTCCAGCTGACGTCCCCATTTCCCTTATTGTCTAATATTTCTCCGGCCATCACCCGCATCTAGGGATTGGTGGCTGGTGCCGCAAGCGTGGAACGCGCCCATGCGGGTTGCAGTTAACAAGTTTGTTACAATGTGCCTGCGTTAGCCGACCCGGCGAACGAACACAGTCCCGGCCGAATATCCGGCACCAAAACTGCAGATCAGCCCAGTGTCGCCTGCTACCAAATCCTGACTGTGCAAATGGAATGCGATGATCGAGCCCGCGCTTGACGTATTGCCGTAAGTATCCAGAACCGTTGGGCTTTCATCAGCATCCGCCTCGTGCCCCAACACTTTCTGAGCGATCAAGCGGTTCATGCCAGCATTGGCTTGATGCAACCACATCCGGCGGATTCCTGCCGGTTCAACGTCCAAACGTTCGGCTTCCTCGACGATCATTTGCGCGACCATCGGAACAACTTCCTTGAACACCTTGCGGCCTTCTTGAATGAACCATTTGTCCGGCGCTTCAGAAGTTTCAGGATGCGCCCGGTTCAAATAACCAAAATTGTTACGAATGTTGTTGGAGAATACCGTCTTCAATTTTGTGCCCAGAATGTCCCAATGCTGTGCTGGGGCAATCGCTGCATCCTCAACCAGCACAGCGGTGGCCACATCACCAAAGATAAAATGGCTGTCCCTGTCGCGCCAATTGAGATGGCCAGAAGTAATCTCAGGGCTGACGACCAGCACACTTTTTGCATTACCAGCACGGATATAATCGGCCGCGGTCTGAATACCGAAAGTCGCTGACGAGCACGCAACATTCATATCGAAGCCGAAACCATCAATGCCTAGCGCCTGCTGTATTTCAATTGCCATCGCTGGATAGGGCCGTTGCATATTCGAGGCCGCGCACAACACCGCATCCACATCTGCGGGATCGCGCCCTGCCCTGTTCAATGCATCGCGCGCCGCCTTCACACCGATTTCGGCCAGGATCGACAGTTCATCATTGCCACGCTCAGCAAAACGCGGAGCCATGATTTCGGGATTGAGAACCGGCTCTTTTGCGACGACATGACGAGCTTTGATGCCGCTCGCTTTCTCGATGAATTCGACCGAGCTTGGCTGCAAAGGCTCCATCCCACCAGCGGAAATCGCCGCGGCGTTGCGCGAATTTTCCTGCTCCACAAAGGCGTTAAAACTGGCAACCAATTCTTCGTTGGTGATGCTCTCTGCCGGCGTAAACAAGCCGGTGGAGGAAATGACGGGTCGATGGGTCATGCTCATAACGCGCGTTATTATATTGCGCGCAATGCAACAGCAAGTCTTGCGATGTTAGACTTGCCTTCGGGCCGAACTGGCTTAGTTGGCCTCAACGCAATGCGGACAATTCGAAACCCAGTGTCCCGCTTTTACCTCGGCAAATTCGGGCACAGTCTGTTTCATATGTTCGTCATGTTCCACCGGGCTGCGGGGCCAGAAATTGCACCCTTGTGGCGGATCAATCGGTGACGGTTGGTCGCCTTGCAAGATCACCCGTTCGCGCGATTGCTCTGCATTGGGGTCCGGCACCGGTATCGCACTCGTCAATGCCTTGGTATAAATATGCAGCGGATCATCGACGATTGTCTCTGCATCACCCAGCTCGGTAATTCGGCCAAGATACATGACCGCAATCCGATCAGCGATGTAACGCACAACCGAAAGATCATGCGAGATAAAGATCATGGTCAATCCCATTTCACTCTTCAACCGCTTGAGAAGGTTGAGAATTTGAGACTGAATGGAGACATCGAGCGCAGATACCGGCTCATCCGCAATGATCAGTTTTGGCTCTGGCGCTAGCGCTCTTGCGATCGCGACCCGTTGTCGTTGACCGCCGGAAAATTCGTGCGGATAGCGCTTCATCTGAGCAGGGTTCAGCCCGACTTTGCGCAGTAATTCCGTAATCCGCTTGATAAGATCGTCACCCTTGGCATCGGGATGCCGCGTGCGGATCGCCTCGGACAAAGTGTCCATCACAGTCATTCTGGGGTTGAGCGATGCGTAAGGATCTTGGAAAATCATCTGAAAGTTCTTCCGAACCGCCCTGATGTCCCGATCCGATATCGCGCTCAGCTCTTTACCCTCTAGCCAGATCTTCCCCGAAGTCGGCCGAATCAATTGCATGATCGTGCGGCTGAGGGTGGATTTCCCGCAGCCAGATTCGCCGACCAGACCAAGCGTTTCGCCTTCTTTGATGGTCAGAGAAACTCCGTCCACCGCCTTGACCACGCCCTTGCTTTTGCGGGTGAAGAAATCGCGGCCCATATCAAAATGGGTTTTGACGTCGTCCAGAACCAGAAAGTCTTCGCGCGATCCGCTCATGCCTCGGCTCCTTCGCCTGGCAATGCGGTATCGGCCAGATCACCCTTGGCCAGCACATCTTCGATCGAACCGCTGGAATCGCAAAAGCCGCAATCTGCAAAACAATGGCCGTCACCGACATCCTTCAATGAAGGCCGCTCGGTACCCTTATGTCCAGTTTTCGGGAACGGACACCTTGGATGAAAAGCGCATCCATTGATCGGTTTCGACAAGTCAGGTGGCAATCCGGGAATGGTGTAGAGTTCCTGCCCCTTCTCTTGCAGCGACGGGATCGTCTTCTGCAATGAGCGGGTATAGGCATGCTTGGCCTCGTAAAAGACTTGCGAAGCGGTGCCGGTTTCAACGATCTGGCCCGCGTACATCACATTGACCTTGTCGCAATTACCAGCGACCACGCCCAGATCATGCGTCACCAGAATTACGGCGGTGCCGAGACGTTCCTGACGCTGTTTGATGATGTCGAGAATTTGTGCCTGCACCGTCACATCCAGAGCCGTGGTTGGCTCGTCCGCGATTAGCAAATCGGGCTCATTGATCAGCGCCATGGCAATCATGACGCGCTGCCTCATGCCGCCCGAAAATTCGTGCGGATAGGACTTAACCCGGTTCGCCGCGTCAGGAATTCCGACCTCTTCCAACGCCTCAATCGCTTTGAACAGCGCAGATTTGGTGTCGATATCGCGATGCGTTTGCTGCGCCTCGATCAATTGGGTTGAGATGCGCAAATAAGGGTTCAGCGAAGTCATCGGATCCTGAAAGATCATGCTGATCCGGTCACCGCGGATATGGCGCAGATCGGATTTGCCCATTTGCAGCAGATCCTGACCATCGAACCGAGCAACGCCGCGCTCAATCCGCCCTGGCGGTTCAGGGATCAGGCGCATCAGCGAATAGCAGGTCACCGATTTTCCCGAACCGGACTCTCCGACAATCCCCAAGGTTTCACCCTTGTCAATCGAGAAGCTAACCCCGTCTACCGCGCGCACCACGCCTTCTCTTGTGTGGAAATGCGTGGCCAGATCTTCAACTTCGAGCAGTGCCATTTTCGATCAGTCCTTCGCGCTCTTAGGGTCGAGCGCATCGCGCAAACCGTCGCCCAGAAAGTTCAGGCAGAACAGGGTCAATGCGAAGAAAAATGCCGGGAAGATCAGCAACCATGGGAAGATTTCCATGTTCTGTTGCCCTTCGTTGATCAGCACGCCCCAACTCGCGAACGGAGGCTGCACGCCAAGGCCCAAGAAGCTCAAGAAAGCCTCAAGCAGCATCACCGCTGGCACTGTCAAAGTTGAGATAACGATCACTGGCCCCAATACATTAGGGATCAGATGGCGCGTAATGATCCGCGTGTGGCTGTATCCAAGCGAGACCGCTGCCTCGACGAATTCCTGCTTTTTCAGACCAATCACGCCAGAGCGGACAATCCGGGCCATGGTTAGCCATTCGACGCAGCCAATCGCCACAAACATAAGCCACAGTGATCGCCCGAATGCGACCATCAACAAGATAACAAAAATCGTAAACGGCAGAGCGTAAAGCAAGTCAACGAAGCGCATCATCGCGGCATCGACCCGTCCGCCCATATAGCCAGCGACCGCGCCGAAAATCACGCCGATCATCAGCGATACAGTGGTCGCAACCAATCCGACGAGCAGCGATATTCGGCCACCCTCCATCACTCGGACCAGCAGATCGCGGCCCAATGTATCGGTGCCGAACCAATGTTTGGCCGATGGACCTTCTGCGCCAACGAACAAATCTTGTGATTGGCTATCATGCGGAGACAACCATGGTCCGACAACGCAGAACAGGACAATCGCGACGAAGATAAACAGGCTGGTCAGCGCCAGCTTGTTCTTCCTCAGTCGAGCCCATGCATCCTTCCACAGCGAGGAGCCTTCTTCCAGCTCCTCCAACATGGCGGCGACAGCGGGGCCCGCTGGATCGGGCTGCGGCTTGTGCTGCAGCGGTGCGGTTTGTGAAATATCACTCATATTTAAGCCGTGGGTTGAGTGCGACCTGCACAATGTCGACGATCAAATTCATGACCACGATGAGCGTGGCGAACAATACGGTGAGACCCAGGATCAGGAAGTCATCGCGGTTCAGCGCACCGCGCACAAACCATTGCCCCAGCCCCGGCACCTGAAAGATTGTCTCGACTACAAATGAACCCGAAATAATGCCCGCCAATGCCGGCCCCATGAAGGTAACCGCTGGCATCAGACCGCCTTTGAGGCAGTGGCGCCAGATTATCGTCGTTTCTTTGACGCCTTTGGCCCGGGCGGTACGCACCCAGTCCTGATTGAGCATTTCCAGCATTCCGCCACGGGTTAGCCGAGCAAAATAGGCCGCATAGACCAAGCCTAAGGTCGCCGCTGGTAAGATCCAGAATTCCGGACCGAACCATCCGGCCACGGGCAACATCTTCAAGATGATCCCGAAGACCAGAGCCAGCATTGGCCCCATGACAAAGGTAGGCAGGCAAATCCCGACCATCGCAGCCGACATTGGCACATAATCGAGCCATGTGTTGCGCTTCACCGCGGCGACGATGCCCGCTGGTATTCCCAGCGTCATGGCCACGAGCAGCGAAAGCGCGCCGAGCTTCAATGAAACCGGGAACGATTCTGCGATAATATCGGTGACAGTCCGGTTCGCGTAAACCGCGCTGGGTCCGAATTCACCATTTAACGCATTGCCCAGCGACGTCATAAAGCGTTCAAACACCGGCTTGTCATAACCGTAGAACGCCTCGATCTGAGCGAGAATCTCAGGTCGGATAGCCCGCTCTGAACTGAACGGGCTGCCCGGTGTGGCCGCGACCAGAAAGAAGGTCACTGCATAGATGGCCAGCAAGACGAGTATGCCTTGCAGCAATCTCCCTGCTACAAATTTTAGCAAGGTCTGGTCCTTTCAATCGAGATCACTGACTGACGATCAATTCGCTTCGAAGTAAACATGCTTGTACGGACGATTGTCCAGTACTTTGGGCTCCCAACCCTTCAGCTGTGGGTCCTTCATATATACTCGTGTGTACCAATAGATCGGTATCACTGGCAGTTCAGCGAGCAAGATTTCCTCTGCTTCGCTCAACACTTGAGAGCGTTCTTCCTCTGACCCGGCGAGCTGCGCCTTAGCAATCAAGGCATCATATTGAGCGCTCGACCAGCCGGTATCATTGTTGCCATTGCCGGTCGTGAACATTTCAAGGAAGGTGCTGGCGTGAACATAATCACCAATCCAACCGGAACGGGACAGGTCGTAATCAAGACTGCTCTGGCTATCGAGATAGACTTTCCATTCCTGATTATAGATGCCGACATCAATACCCAGATTGTCCTTCCACATCGCCTGCATCGCTTCGGCGATTTTGCGGTGTGATTCACTGGTGTTGATCAAAATCTCGGTTTTGGGGAAGCCGACACCGTCAGCATAGCCAGCCTCCGCCAGCAGTTTCTTGCCCAATTCGGGATCATATTGCACCGTGGTCGACGTGGCATAGCCCGGGATGCCGTTCGGAACGTAGCCGGTCGCCGCATTCTGCCCACCCTTAGTGACTTTTTCGACCAGCAATTCCTTATCGAAAGAAACCGCTAGAGCCTGGCGCACTTTGACATTGTCAAATGGTGGGCGGGTTACATTGACCCGGTAGAAGTAAGACCCAAGATAGGGCTCGATCATCAATTGATCGGGAACCGATTCCTTCAGCGACGGAATCTTATCCGGCGGAACTATGCTAGTGATATGCAAGCGGCCGCTGCGAAACATGGTTTCTTCCGTGGCACCATTTTCTACTGGAAAGAATCGGATGCCGTTCAATTTGACGTTTTCAGCATCCCAGTAAGTCGGATTGCGCTCAACCTCGATCACTTGATTGGTGACCCATGACTTGAGCTTGAATGGTCCGTTGCCGACGTAGTTTTCCAACGTCGACCAACCGCTTTGGCGGTCCGTCATCCCGCCATTTTCTTCAACCGCTCGCGGGTTCACCGGGAAAAAGCTGTAATGCTTGAGCATGTTGAGGAAGTAAGGCGTAGGTCCGGCCAGAGTGACCTCCAGCGTCTTGTCGTCAATGGCATTGACCCCGACGGTGGAGAAATCTTCTGTTTCGCCAGCATGGAATGCCTGAGCACCCTTAATGACATAAAGCATCGGCGCATATTCGCTGCCGAGCATCGGGGTTAGAATACGCTCCCAACTATAGGCAAAATCGCTGGCGAGCACTGGGTCGCCATTGCTCCACGCCGCATCATCGCGCAATTTGAAAGTCCAGACAGTGTAATCGTCATTGCTTTCCCAGCTTTCGGCCATTCCCGGCGCAGGCACCAAATCATCGGTCGGATGATACGCGATCAAACCTTCAATCAGAGAAGATATGATGTGGTTTTCTGGAACGCCGGTTACCAGATGAGGATCAAGCCCCTTTGGCTCTGAACCATTGCCAAAAAGGAGGATGCCTTCCGACGCCGCAATATCGGATTCGCGTTCCCCGCCTGAACATGCTGCGACAAGACTGCCAAGCGTGATGGCGAGAAGGAAACGGGTGAATTTTTGAAACTGTGAAATAAACATGGTGCCCTAATGACACTATCTTTCATTTCCGCAAACTGAATTTGACCGCTGCCCCCGGATAAATCGCAAGAGATGGGCCGCAATGGCGCGACAAAAAGGCCGCCCGCGAAATGAGGCGGCGCATCCTAGCGTCTATCTTGATCAGCGCCGCTGGTGGTGGACAGGATAGGATTCGAACCTATGTACGCTTGCGCGGGCAGATTTACAGTCTGCTGCCTTTAACCACTCGGCCACCTGTCCACTTCCATGTCAGCGGGTAATCAGCACCCGTTTGCAACGGGGCTATTTGCCGAGAGGCGCCCCTTTGGCGAAGCGGCGCTTGCCTGTCAATGGGGCGACTGGCAGGGAAGAATTCAAATTCACCAACAAGTCACCAATAGGAAAGCAATCATGACAAAGGGAGAGCGCAAACGCGCGCTCAGAGGTAGAGCGGGTCGAATGCAAGGAGGGCGCGGTTCTGGCCGTGCTTCGTCCGGCAGTGTCCGACTGTGGGGACGGCATGCGGTAGAGGCTGCATTGAAAAACCCCCTGCGCAATCATCGCAAGCTTTGGGCGACCCGCGAAGCCATTGATTCGCTGGACGGAGAACTGCCTGCAGATTTTGTGATCGAATATGCCGATGTCGCTGATCTTGGCAGACTGGTCGCCGGCGATGCCCCCCATCAAGGGCTGGTGCTGGAATGCGCGCAATTGGAAGATGTGTTTCTTGACGAGGTTATGGACAGGCAACCCGGCCGCCCCTTGGTGGTTCTCGACCAAGTCACTGATCCGCACAATGTTGGCGCGATATTGCGGTCGGCGGCGGCATTCGGCGCTGCTGCCATTGTGACACAAGACCGTCATGCCCCGCCCGAATCCGGAGTGATAGCCAAATCCGCCTCCGGCGCGCTGGAAACCGTGCCGTGGGTCAGGGTCGTCAATTTGGCGCGAGCGCTGGAGGACATGGCAGAGGCTGGATATTGGCGCATCGGCCTGACCGGCAAGGCTGAGGCCACGCTGGGTGAAGCTCTGCCCACGGGCCAAGTTGCCCTGGTTTTCGGTGCAGAAGGCGACGGCATGCGCAACAATGTGGAGGGCCATTGCGATGCTCTGGCAAAATTGCCAATCTCCAGCTCGATCGAGAGCCTGAATGTTAGCAACGCGGCAGCTATTTCACTCTATGCTGTTGCAACAAGGCAAAGCTGAGACCCAAATTGAGGCGGGCGTCAAATTGAGGCGAACGGCAAGGAGACAATGATGACACATCTTTCCAGTATGAGAATGCGCGCGACGGCCCTGTTGCTTGTCGCGTCGCTGGCGTTGACCAGCTGCTTCATTTCTCCGGGCAAATTTACCTCGGCATTGGACCTCAAAAACGACGGCAGCTTTGCCTTCACTTATGATGGCGAGATATTCTTCTTGGGGTTAAGTGAATTGGCCAAGATGGGAAATTCATCAGCAGAGTTTAGCGCTTCGGAATGCTATGATGATGACACTTTCGAAGAACGAGATTGCACCGAAGCCGACTTGGCGCAGCAGCGCGCCGAATGGAAAGAGCAAGCCGAGCGAAAGGCAGCCAAGGCAGAAAAGGACGCCAAGGAAATGTCGGCTCTGATGGGCGGAATCGATCCTTCCGATCCCGAAGCCAATGAAGAATTGCGCCAATTGCTCCTGCGCCAAAAGGGTTGGAACAAAGTTGAAGCCGTGGGCAATGGCGTATTCGAAGTCGAGTTCGCGGCAGAGGGCCAGCTCTCGCACGATTTGATGTTCCCTGTGATCGAGGGTTTCCCCTCGGCCAATATGTTCGTTCAAGTCATCTTGCGCGAAGGCAATGTGGTGCGCGTGAACGCTCCCGGCTTTTCAGCCGACAATGATGCGAATCCGATGGGTCCGATGTTGGGGGGAATGTCTGAATTGAGCGGGCTGGCAGCTCTGTCAAAAGGCGATCCCGAAGGCGAAGAAGTGCCCGAAGCCCCCGTTCTGGATGGCACATTCACCATTACCACCGATGGCCAGATTCTGGCCAATAACACTGACGAAGGCCCGGCCAATGCCGACGGCGGCTCTACCCTATTGTGGGAGATCGATAGCGGTACGAAGGCTGCGCCAACGGCTCTGATCAAACTCGGTGGGTAATCGGAGGAAATAAAGCCCTCAAATTACATCCACACACAATAAGGCCTCGCCAGCATTTCGCTAGCGAGGCCTCTTTGTTTCATCGTTTCGCAGATGCTTAGAGCACCGCAATAACGCCAGTTAGTTCACGGCGTCCTTAAGGCCCTTACCGGCCTTGAACTTGGGCTGGTTGGAAGCCTTGATCTGCATGGGTTCGCCGGTCCGGGGGTTGCGACCGGTCGAAGCCTTGCGCTTCGCAACAGAAAATGTCCCGAAGCCGACCAAACGCACTTCGTCGCCACCAGACAAGGCTTTGGTAATCGATTCAAAAACGCCTTCTACGGCACTCGCAGCGTCACTTTTTGAAAGGCCGCTGTTTTCGGCAACCGCACTGATCAGGTCGTTCTTGTTCATTATCAAGCCCCCATACTCGGAATAAAAATTTGGTTGGGCGAGTCATCCTCGCGAAGCGCGCAAAATGAACGCAAGTGCTTGGTGATGTCAAAGACAAATCGGTCCAAAAAGCCCAGAATCGCGCCGAATTTTGCGGTTTTTGGATGAAATGGCCTAATCCAATGCCGCGAAGGCTGGATACTGCCGCCCATTAACCTTGTTAACCGATCACGCTGGCTCCGAGTCGCTGCGTTGCAGCAAACGCAATCCTATCAATGGGCGCTCAATGTGCTGTTGGTTGGCCTGTGCCTGCCTGACCCGGTGCAGCTGGTTGGCCGGCCAAATCATCTGCCTCGGTCCATTCAATCGGTAATAGCGTCTCGGTAAGCGCGACTTCCAAGACCTGATCGACATGAGCGACCGGGATGATCTCCAACCCTGCTTTAACTTTCTCAGGTATTTCGGCCAAATCCTTCTCATTTTCATCTGGGATGAGAACGGTCCGAATGCCGCCGCGCAGCGCCGCCAAGAGCTTCTCTTTCAACCCGCCAATGGGCAACACGCGGCCACGCAAGGTCACCTCGCCCGTCATGGCGACGTCCGGCCGAACGGGAACCCCGGACAGGGTTGAAATGATCGAAGTGACCATGCCGACGCCAGCGCTTGGGCCATCCTTTGGCACCGCCCCTTCGGGCAAGTGGATGTGAATATTCTTGCGTTGGAAAATTGATGGCTTGATCCCATAGGCAGGCGCGCGCGCCTTCACAAAGCTGAACGCTGCTGCAATGCTTTCGCTCATCACATCGCCCAGCTTACCGGTTGATTTGACCTCACCCTTGCCCGGCGTTGTCACGCTTTCAATGGTCAGCAATTCGCCGCCGACTTCGGTCCACGCTAGGCCGGTAACCGCACCAACTTGGGCTTCTTCTTCTGACATGCCATGTTTGAATTTGCGCACTCCGGCAAACTCACCCAGGTTTTCCGCAGTGATGGTGATGCTGGTTGCTTCCTTCTCCAGTATCTTGCGCAAGCTCTTGCGCGCCAGCCTAGCAATCTCGCGCTCCAATGTGCGAACACCGGCCTCGCGAGTGTAATAGCGTATAAGATCGCGCAGGCCGTCCTCGGTCAGCTCAAATTCGCCATCCTTCAATCCATGCGCTTCGACCTGTTTGGCCAGCAAGTGACGGGTTGCGATCTCGACCTTTTCGTCTTCTGTATAGCCCTCCAACCGGATGATCTCCATCCGGTCGAGCAATGGCTGAGGCAGGTTCAGGCTGTTGGCCGTTGTGACGAACATGATATCCGACAGATCGAGATCGAGCTCTAGATAATGGTCTTGGAACTTGCTGTTTTGCTCAGGGTCTAGGACCTCCAGCAATGCGGACGCCGGATCGCCACGGAAGTCTTGCCCCAGCTTGTCTATCTCATCCAACAGGAACAACGGATTGCTGGTTCCAACCTTCTTGAGATTGGTCACGATTTTGCCCGGCAGCGATCCAATATAGGTGCGCCGATGGCCCCGAATTTCGGCCTCGTCGCGAACCCCGCCCAGCGATTGACGCACAAATTCGCGCCCTGTTGCATTGGCGATGCTCTTGCCGAGCGAGGTCTTGCCCACGCCGGGAGGACCAACGAGGCACAAAATCGGACCCTTCAACTTGTTGGTACGGGCCTGCACGGCAAGATATTCGATGATCCGGTCTTTGACTTTCTCCAAAGCATAGTGATCCGCGTCGAGAATCTCTTGCGCCTTGGAAATATCCTTTTTGACCTTGCTCTTCTTGCCCCACGGAAGTCCCAGCAAAATGTCGAGATAATTGCGGATGACCGTCGCTTCCGCGCTCATCGGCTGCATGCTTTTCAGCTTTTTGAGTTCAGCGGTGGCTTTGGTCTTGGCCTCTTTCGAAAGTTTTAGCTTCTCGATTTTCTCGGCCAGTTCGGCCAGTTCGTCACCATCTTCGCCGTCAGCGCCGCCCAACTCACTCTGGATCGCCTTGAGTTGTTCATTGAGGTAATATTCGCGCTGGGTCTTTTCCATCTGGCGCTTCACCCGGCCACGAATTTTGCGCTCGACCTGAAGCACGGAAAGCTCGCCTTCCAAGAAGGACATGACCATTTCCAACCGTTTGAGCGGGCTGGCTTCGGTCAACAGAGCTTGCTTGTCGGAAACCTTGGTGTTGATCGCAGCGGCAATGGTGTCGGCCAGCTCGCCAGCATCATCAACGTCGCTCAGATCAGCACCAGCATCTTCGCCGAGCTTCTTGTTCAGCTTGGCATATTCACCGAACTGTTCGACCACCTGCCGCATTAATGCGGTCACTTCGCTGCCAGAAACGGTTTCCGGCTCGGTCATGGATATCTCGGCGAGCACATAGTCGCCTTCTGGGCGCAAGCTTTCCATTTTGGCGCGCGCGGTGCCCTCTACCAGAACACGGACCGTGCCATCAGGCAGCTTGAGCAATTGCAGCACCTGCGCCACCACGCCCACATCATACAAATCATCATCCACGGGATCATCGCAGGCTGGGTCGAGCTGAGCCAGCAGAACGATGTCCTTACTCGCTTCCATTGCAGCCTCGAGAGCCGCCACAGATTTGTCGCGTCCAACGAACAATGGGACGACCATGCCGGGGAATACGACAATGTCACGCAGTGGCAGGAGTGGGAATTGTTGTGTCATAAATTGGTCCATGGCCACCATAGGGGTGCGCCTTTGAACCAGAATATGGGTATCGATTAGGCTACTCGCAACGGGGCCCATGCAATCGCTTGTGGATGGCAGCGAAACTTAGCTAAAATTGCTACTCGACCGAGGTTCGACCGCCATGACGTTCAAACACTTCGCAGACCGATGCAGCCAATGACGTGTCACCCTGCGTGTCGACCGAGACAAACACCCGGCCACGCTGGATTTGCTCATCGTAAAAAGTCGCGGAAACTCCATCGACATCATGGTCGGTAAGCATTTTGGCGACCGCACCGCCTGTCGCGCCAATAATGGCAGAGACCGAGGCGACCGATGACAGAGCAGAGGCTGTCATAGCACCGGCGACCGCAACCGGTCCCACTCCGGGTACAAACAGACAGGCTACACCCATCAGCGCGCCCGCCACGCCGCTTCCGGCAACGACACTCGCAATACTGGCCGGGCTGTGCCCATCGGGCCATTCGTGGTCCGGGTCGGTGAATTGGCTGGCGCGGCAAAGCAAGGAAATCGCATCGGGATCAATGCCAGCTTCATGCAATTGCGAAATGACCGCCTCGGCCTGCTCACGCGTATCAAACACGGCCGTTTCTACGATTTGCCTGTCTTCATCACGCTTGGCCTTGGCACGCTCAAATGCAGAGGCAAAGGCAACCCGCTCGCCCTCATTTTTCAGAACGATGCGCAGACCGGATGAATCATGCAGCTTCTGAACACTGTCGCGCTCTACCGGCTTATACAGGGTCCGCAGCAACATGGACGTGGTCGTCGGGCGCAGAACTTGGTCAGTCCCCCGATTGATCCATTCCACCCGGCGCGGACGCGGATGGTCCGACGCTAGATAGTTGATTGCTATGATATCCTCTGCCTTCACCACATAGGCGGGCTCGAGGATTCGCTCCTGTTTCATTCAGCCCCAATGCAAAAATATGCTTAAGATTGATTTAGCACAGAAACTATTTTTGCAAGCTGAACAAGAGGTTCTCCGCGTCAAGGCAAGAAAAATTAGCCGATTTGATACCCTTATCCGTTTGATTCGGCTCAGGTCTAGTCGCGGAAACTTTTGTCCAATCGATCCATCTTGCGCAGCAGAGCCGGCCAAGCCAAGCCGTTGGCAATCATGCCGATGCCTGCAGGCGGCGTTTGCGCCTTCACCTTTTCAGGCGTGCCTTGCGGAGGATTGTTGAGGTTCTCACGGCCAGCAGACAGCATCTTGACTTGTGCATCGCATGCCCGCTCAAGGAAATAGAGCCGCAAGAAGCACTCGCCAATGGTCTGGCCAATCGTCAAAGTCCCGTGGTTACGCAGGATCATGGCGTGCTTGTCGCCCATGTCCTCAACCAAACGGTCACGCTCTTCCAGATCAGTCGCGATGCCCTCATACTCGTGATAGGCAATATCGCTGCGAGCGATCATTCCAGTCTGCGTATGCTCCATCAAACCCTCGGACATAGCGCTGACCGCCTGTCCGGATGGTGTGTGCAAATGCATCACAGCATGGGCATCGTCACAATTCATATGCAGCGCAGAATGGATCGTGAAGCCAGCCGGATTGACCGGGTGCGAGGTGGGCAGGACGGGTTGGCCCTCGACATCAATTTTCACCAGACTCGATGCGGTGATTTCGTCAAATGTCATGTCATAGGGGTTGATCAGGAAGTGATGCTCGGGTCCAGGGACACGGGCCGACAGATGGGTGAAGATCAAATCATCCCAGCCGTAATGTGCGACCAACCTGTATGCTGCGGCCAAGTCGACTCGAACGGCCCATTCTTCTTCGCTGACCTGCGCGCGTACATCCGCATCAGAGCCGCTGCCATTGTCATTCATCAATGTGGCCATCGTTCAGTTTCCTCTTGGCTTAGCGTCAATTCTTTTCGTTCTGGCGATCTGTTTAGCAGAATGCGCGCTTAATTCATGCCCGGCAAATTAAAGCCCGGCGGAAGCCCCATCCCGCCCTGTACCTTCTTCATTTCTTCTGCAGAAACACGGTCTGCTTTGTCGCGCGCATCATTAAACGCGGCCGTGACCAAATCCTCGACCATCTGCTTTTCTTCCGGCTTCATCAGGCTTTCGTCAATTTCGACGCCCAGAATACGGCCTTTCGCACTGGCGCGAACCTTCACCAGGCCGCCGCCTGCCTGACCCAGTACTTCGATGCCATCAAGCTTGGCCTGCATGTCATTCATTTGGGTTTGGATCGTTTCAGCGGCCTGTTGGGCTGCTTGGATCATTTCTTCCATCGACTTCATCGGATTCACCTATTCCATTTTGAGCCGCCCGCTTGGGCGACATTCTCTTGTGCGTCGAGCACCTCAGCGGCTGGAAAAGCCTCCAATGTGGCTTTCACCAGCGGGTGCTCACGAATTTTTGCGTCGGCATCTGCCTTTTTTGCATTGTCTTGTTCGCGCAGACTGGGCGTCGCGTCATCAACACTTGTGCCCTCGCCCTGTTCCATCACCCACCGTTTTCCGGTCAGTTTGAACAGAGCATCGCGCACTTCGGGTGCCGGGTCATCGGACAGTCCATCGACCGGAGCATAGATGAGCTTGCCATCGCTGAGCTCGATCACACGGATCCAATCGCGCATCATCTGGGCGACGCGCAATTGACCTGCATCATCCACTTGCTGGACCAAATCGGCCCAATTCATAGACGCTGCCGGAGCATTTGCCGAGGCGCTTGCCGGCGCGGCCTGATTGCCCTCGGACGTCGCAGCTGGCGCCGGGCCACGCTCGGCCAATTCTTCCATGCGTTTCGCCAATTTGCCCGGATCGGGCATATCAGCGGCATGCAAAACTCTGAGCAAAGCCATTTGTGCCGAGACCAGCGGATCGGGCGCTTGGCGTACCTCTTCATGCCCCTTCAGCATCAATTGCCACAATCGGTGCAATTGCGCAGGCTTCAATCGCTGCGCAAATTCGCTCAAGGCCTCGCGCTCTTGTTGCGTAGGGGCGTCCGCCTCATCACCAGACACTTGTGCCACGGTAATCCGGTGGACCAAATCCATCTGGCCGCGCATCAATGCGAGCGGCTCAACCCCCAGTGCATATTGATCGGCAATCGCGCCGAGCAGCGCCTTGGCATCGCCTTCGAGCAAGTTCTGCAGCAATTTGCGCTGCGCGCTTTTGTCGGCCAGCCCCAGCATATCGCGTACGCGTTCGGCGGTGACCTGCCCTTCCCCATCCAAATCGGCATGAGCGATCGCCTGATCCAGAATAGACAGGCCGTCGCGCACTGACCCTTCGGCAGCATTGGCGATAATGTTCAGCGCCTCTGCCTCGGCCTCGACGCCTTCTTTCTGGCAGATCGTACCAAAGTGTTCTTGCAGCACTTCCGCCGGAATACGGCGCAGGTCAAACCTTTGCGTCCGGCTGAGGACAGTCACCGGAAGCTTCTCAACCTCGGTGGTCGCGAACAGGAATTTCACATGCGCAGGGGGTTCTTCTAGCGTCTTGAGCAGCGCGTTGAACGCATTGCGGCTGAGCATGTGGACTTCATCGATGATGTAGATTTTGTAGCGCGCGGATACAGCGGCATAGCGCACCGCCTCAATTATCTCGCGCACATCGTCAACACCAGTGTGCGAGGCAGCATCCATCTCGATCACATCGATATGGCGGCCCTCGGCAATCGCGGTACAGGGCTCACATTGCCCGCACGGATCAATGGTTGGTCCGCCCTGCTCATCGGGTCCAATGCAATTGAGCGCTTTGGCGATCAGCCGCGCGGTCGATGTTTTGCCAACCCCGCGAACGCCGGTCATCAAAAAGGCATGGGCCAGCCGGTCGCGCTCGATCGCATTGCCCAGCGTGCGCACCATCGGCTCTTGCCCGATTAACTCGGAGAATGTTTGCGGACGATATTTGCGCGCCAAAACGCGGTAAGGCTGCGCGGCAGTTTCTTCCGCTTGGCTCGCCGATGCTGCTGGACTTGGTTTGTAGGGGGTCTGGACTGGAGCAGGAGTTGATTCTGCTGAATTTGTATCCGCGCTTTGCTCAACGGCATTTCCAGTTGATTCTGGTTCGGGATCACCAAACATGGAGTTTTGGCCCGCGGCCTCTAACTCGGCTGCTGAAGGAGCGTTTTGCTCCTCGCCGTCGTCCCACGGAGGACCGTCCATATTCTCTGTCGTATTTTCCGGTGAATCACCCATGCATGACTAGCTACGCGTTGGCGCAGCATTTGTCATGGCAGTGATGCACAGATTTTAAGAAAAAGGAGCCGAGCGACCCGCCGCAATCCACCTGGGCTGCTTCCTTCCGGATCTGACCCGGTGAGCGAACGCAAGCGTCCACCCGACTCCCGGCCGGCCATATGGTGATGTTGGAGTGTTTTGTCCAGTGGGTTGCGCCCACCAAAGCGGGTCTATCTGAAATTATCAGCGTAGGCTTGAAGCTTCAACGACTTTGGCGGGGTCGCGTGCACACGGGCCGCAATGCCATATTTCGCCGCATATTCCTTGGCCGCTTCCTTGGTCGGGAAATTGAGCGAAACCTGGGCTTGCGTATCGCCGCTACCGGTCCAACCCATAAGCGGGTCCGCGCGGCGTGCCTCGGATTGTTCAAATTCCAGCACCCATTCATAGGTGCGAGCTTTGCCCGATTGCATGGCATTTTTCGGTCGCTGATAGATACGTGCTGACATAGCTGTCCGATTGGCCCGAAAGTGGCCAAAAATCAAGAGCGATTAAACGCGTTCTTCGTCTTCAAGCTAGGCTTTTCTGTCCACGGCTCATCCGGCCAGCGATGCTTGGGATAGCGGCCCTTCATATCCTTGCGCACATCGGCCCAGCTACCGCGCCAAAACCCTGGCAGGTCGCGCGTCGATTGGATGGGTCTGCCTGCCGGGCTGGTCAGCTTCAACAGCAGCGGCGCGGCGCCCTTGTCTTGACCAATCATCGGATGTTGATCGAGGCCAAACAGAGCCTGCACCCGCACCTCAACACTGGGCGCGTCATCGCCTGCATAATCGATTGGGTGATGGGTGTTGGCAGGAGAGACAAATTCGCGCGGAGCAAGCCGATCCAGTCTTTGCCGATCATCCCAATCCAATTGGTTCAAAACAGCCTCAGCCACTCTGCCCTTCGCAATGTTCAGATCACGCCGACCATTCAGCAGTGGGGCGAGCCACATCTGCGCCTGATCTTGCAAAGCCTCTGTATTTAGCCCTTCGATCTCTGCATATTTGCCCCGCGCCAGCAGACCTTGCGGCAGCAATTCCCCCAAGCCTTCAACAGCTTTTTCCACAAGGATGTCCACAATTTGCGACGAGTCTGGATCGGGGTCTGGTCCGGTAGCAATGGTGACCTCCCCCAGTCGCCGCTCCACCCTTGCCTCGACCCTTTTTTCCTTTTTATTCCATCTAACTGAGGGTCGTTCTTCAATCAGATGATGGAGGTGTTCTTCAACTTCCTCTGGCGCAATTTCAGCCGCCGAAGTGATCCGCGCACCCTTTGCTTGCCCTTGAGCATCGCCAATGATCAACCATTCGGCACGCGCCAAGGGAGAGGCAGGATCAAGCACAAAACCGCGCCCTCCGGCCGAAATCCAGTGCTCGCCCGAATTGTCGCGTTTGCGGGCCACAAAATCTGGCCGAGCAAAGGCAAGAAAAATCGCTGGATTGACCGGATCAGGCTCTGCGCCCGAGATCAACTTCTCCGCTGCACTGGCCCATCGCTCTGCCAATTTGCGCGATGCAGAGGCGCGTTTGCCTTTCTCTGTCTCCCACCGTGAGAGGCGCTGCAGCAAATCCTCGCCGCGCCCGCCCAGCCCTCTTTCCTGCAACAAAACAACCAATTTTGCAGCGTCCAGCGCTTGCGAAACCTCAGCTCCGAATAGGACCGCAGCGCCAGAGATAGGGTCCATCGGCAGTCGGGATATTTGCTGGCCATGCGGGGTTATTCGGCCGTCACCGTCCAGCGCGCCCAGCTTGACTAAAGCACTGCGCGCAACAGCAAGTGAGGCTTCGGGTGGCATATCGAGCCATTTGAGCGAAGTCGGATCTTGTGCCCCCCAACGGGCCAATTTGAGCACCAGTGGCGCCAGATCTGCCGTGGTGATTTCGGGCGGATCATAGGCGGGAAGGCCGCCATGCGCCGCCTCATTCCACAAGCGATAGGCCACACCCGGCCCCTGCCGAGCGGCACGGCCTGCCCGCTGTGCTGACGATGCCTGACTGGCGCGGTGGGTAACCAAATGCGTCGTCCCGGCCGCCTTGTCGAAGCGCGCGTGGCGGGCAAGCCCGCTATCAACCACCACTGACACGCCATCCAAAGTGAGCGAGGTTTCGGCGATCGCCGTCGCCAATACGATCCTCCGCCTGCCGTCTGCATCGCGGCGAATGGCAAGCCGTTGATCGGCAGGTTGCACCTGTCCATGCAACGGCAGAACCACTGCATCGCGCAGCCTGTCTTCCACCCGCTCGCGCGTTCTCTCAATCTCACCAACGCCGGGCAGAAAGGCGAGGATATCGCTCTCTTCCTCGCGCCAAGCCTGCGTTATGGCACTCGCCATCGCGTCTTCGATCCGCGCATCCGGCGAAGCGCCGAGCCAGCGGATGTCCAGAGGATAGGCGCGGCCCTCGCTTTCAATCACTGGCGCATCATCGCCAATCAGCGCGGCAAAGCGCGAGCCATCGATGGTTGCCGACATTACCAGCACCCGCAAATCTTCGCGCAGAATTTCGCGAGCTTCCAACGCCAAAGCGAGCCCTAGATCGCTGTCGAGATGCCTTTCATGCGCTTCGTCAAACAGAACTGCAGACACGCCCGGCAATTCTGGGTCATCGACCATGCGATTGACAAAAATCGCCTCGGTCATGACGAGAATACGGGTCTTGGCCGATGTCTTGCTATCCAGCCGAGTGAGATAGCCGACGGTCTCGCCCGGCTTTTCGCCCAACATCTCGGCCATGCGTTCCGCCGCTGCACGAGCAGCAACCCGGCGCGGGGATGTCAGTATAATCTGCCCCTCGCACCAATCCTGATCAATCAAAGCTGGTGCAACAGCGGTGGTCTTGCCCGCACCCGGCGGCGCTATCAGCACAGCGGCACCCTGCGACGAAAGCGCCTTAGTTATGTCCTCTAGGACCAGCTCTATGGGAAGTGAGGTGCCCAAACCCCCGGATTAATAACCGCGAGCGACGGCAAAATTCGCCGCTTCCGCCATTGCTTGGCGTGCCTTACTGTCGGGGAAGATCGAAATCGCATCGATAGCCCGCTGGGCGAAATGCCGGGCACGTTCGCGGGTGTCTTCCACCGCATTGTGCTGACCAATCAACGCAATCGCATGAGCCAGATCGTCGTCAGAGGTGCGATGACCGGCAATCGCTGCTTTCCAGAATTTCCGCTCTTCATCATTACCGCGCGCATAGGCCAAAATCACCGGCAGGGTCATCTTGCCCTCGCGGAAATCATCGCCTTGATCCTTGCCCATTTCTGCAGCCTCGGAATCATAGTCGATCGCATCGTCGACCAATTGGAACGCTACGCCCAAATTGCGACCATAATCTTCCAAGGCGCGCTCTTTTTCATCATCGCATTCGGCAACCACGGCACTGATCTGGCTTGCCGCAGCAAACAAAGCAGCGGTTTTGGCACCGATAATGGATAGATAGCGGTCTTCGCTGGTCTCAATCTGACGTTGCGCGGTAAGCTGGGAAACTTCGCCTTCGGCAATCACTGCGCTGGCGTGGCTCAATATCTTCAGCACCTTGAGGCTTCCGTCTTCGGTCATCAGTTCGAACGCTCGGCTGAACAGAAAGTCACCGACCAGCACTGTCGCCGGATTGCCAAAAATGATGTTCGCTGCCGCTTTCCCGCGGCGCAATTCGCTGCCGTCGACCACATCATCATGCAGCAAGGTTGCGGTGTGAATGAATTCCACAGCGGCTGCCAATTTGTGATGGCGCGTACCCTGATATCCGACCAGCTCAGCCCCGGCCAATGTCAGCATCGGACGCAACCGTTTGCCGCCGCCAGAGATAAGGTGTCCGGCAAGGCGCGGAATAAGCGGAATTTCGCTCTGCATCCGCTCCAAAATGACCGAATTAACAGAATTCATACCCTGCGCAGTCAAGGACAGCATGGGATCGAGAGTGGGCCGCTTACGCGGTAGGGGGACAACCTCGGCGCTCATGGGGCAGCATTTGGCCCGCTGATGCCTGCTTGGCAAGCGCAGATTTGCTGCTAGCAAGGAAAGCCTATGTCCAGTCAACCACCTTATACGCCGGAAGCGGCGCTCGATGGCACTCCGGCAGACGATCCGGTGTTGGCCAGTTTTCGCAAGAGCATCGACAATATCGACGCTGCGCTGATCCATATGTTGGCTGAGCGTTTTCGGATTACGCAGGCTGTGGGCGAGTATAAGGCGAAGGTCACTTTGCCCCCGGCCGATCCTGATCGGGAAAAGCGCCAAGTGGCGCGGCTGCGCAAATTGTCAGAAGATGCCGAACTCGACCCAGAATTTAGCGAGAAATTCCTGCGCTTCATTATCGATGAAGTGATTCGACACCACGAGAAGGCGCGCGACGCTCGGCCTTAGTCTGCACGCGGCAGGCTGAGCCGTACCAGCAGTCCGCCCAAATCCTCGCTTTCGGCAAGCTCGACAGAACCGCCGTAAATCTCGGCAACATCGCGCACAATCGCAAGGCCTAAACCCGTCCCCGGCTTGCCCGTATCCAGCCGTGCACCGCGATCAAAAATTTGCTCGCGCTCGTCCGGAGGTATCCCGGCGCCGTCATCCTCGATCCAGATGACGCATTGATCCGATTCCGGTTCAGCATCCAACGTAATGAACACGCTCCCGCCGCCATATTTGGCCGCGTTCTCGATCAAATTGCCCAATATCTCGTCGAGATCTTGCCGTTCTACGCAGACATCCACATCGCCATTCCCGTCGATGTCAAAGCGGACCTGACTGTAGAGCCTCTCAACCGCGCGCTGCACAGCGTTTGCGCAGGCGCCGATGGGAGTTCTGGCATGGCCAACCGCCCGGCGACCGACGGCACGTGCACGAGCAAGATGGTGATCGACGTGCCGCTGCATGGTGCGGGTTTCGCGAATCACTGCATCGCCAAGATTGGGAGAAGATGCCGTTGCCGCATTGGTCAGAACCGTAAGCGGTGTCTTGAGCGCATGGGCAAGATTGCCGGCGTGGGTTCGCGCCTCTTCCGCCTGTCGCTCCGAATGCTCGAGCAATGCGTTTAATTCTTTGACCAATGGCTCCACTTCGCTTGGCAGAGGATCTGTGATGCGGTTGGAACCGGTTGTGCGAAGCCGCTGAATGGCCGCACGGACCCGGCGCAATGGCCCTAATCCATAGCGAACCTGCAACACGGCCATCAGGAACAAGCCAAGGCCAAGGACCGCGAAACTCCAGAAAACGATCGACCTAATACTGGAAAGCTGAGCGTCCATTTCTCCGGTGGCCGAAGCAACTGCAAAGTGCCACCTTGTATCGCTGCCGGGCAGAATAACCGTCTGTTCGATCAGCCTTAGCGGCTCGCTCTCGAATTGGTCAGAATAATAGAAATGCGGCTCGTTATCGAAATGGTCTCCTTCCACCTGCAGCGACCGGTCCCACAAGCTCCGACTTGGGAAAGTCTCTTGCCCATCGCCGCTTATCTGCCAATAGACGCCGCTGTTGGGTTCAAGAAATCGTTGGTCGCCCAGTTGGCTGTAGAGATAGACCTCTCCGCCAGCCTGAATTTCCGCCGAAGCAATCAGCGCATTCAAGACATATTCGAGCTGATCATCAAAATTACGCTCGACCAGATTGACCAGCGTTCGATCCAGAGCGATCCCGCCGCCGACCAACAGCACGCCAATCCACGCCGCAGCAATGACCAGCATACGCCGAGCAAGGCTGCCTTGCCTCTTGCTCTGCGCAAGCGCACCTTCCGCTCCGCTCACGGCTCCATCGCCCGCACCTTGCGGCGAGGTAGAGCTATGTTCAGGCGCGGGGCGCTTCTTCGGGGTCGTCGAGGCTGTATCCAAGTCCACGGATGGTTGTGATCACTTCTGCGCCGAGCTTCTTGCGAATTCGGGTAACGAAAACCTCGATCGTGTTGGAATCGCGGTCAAAATCCTGATCGTAAATATGCTCGATCAGTTCGGTGCGGCTTACCACCTTGCCCTTGTGATGCATGAGGTAGCTGAGCAGCTTATATTCTTGCGCGGTCAATTTGACCGGCTCACCTTTTAGAGTGACGCGGCCAGAGCGAGTGTCCAAGCGGACATCGCCTGCGGTCAATTCTGATGATGTGTTGCCCGATGCACGGCGGATAAGAGCCCGCAAACGCGCGATCAATTCCTCGGTCTGGAATGGTTTGGCAAGATAATCGTCTGCCCCTGCATCCAGTCCGGCGACCTTGTCTGACCAGCTATCCCGCGCGGTCAAAACCAATACCGGGAAATTGCGGCCTTCCTTGCGCCACATGCCCAGCACTGACAGCCCATCGATTTCGGGCAAGCCCAGGTCCAGGATCACCGCATCGTAATCTTCGGTGCTGCCCAGAAAATGGCCGTCTTCGCCATCGGTCGAAAGATCAACCGCATAGCCGTTTTGTTCTAGCGTCGACTTGAGTTGTTGGCCCAGCGTGGGCTCATCTTCGACGATCAGGATCCGCATTGTTTCCCACTACTCTCTTGTTTGGCTTTCAAATGATTGCCCGATCTGATGGGCTTTTGCTCCAAACGCGTCAAGCAAGGCAATCGGTTCTGCACAAGCTGTTGCGATCAAAGCGAAGGGTTTAGCGGGAGCGGTTTATAACCCTGCCCGTGGCCGCATCAACATCAATGAATGTAACCCGGCCATCCTTGATGAATTTCAGGCGATAGGCCCGCGCGGTTGAGTCATAGGCCGGACCAAGATATTGGCTGCCGCGCATTTTAGGCAGAACGCGGCGTTCAATCTCGCGCAAAGACAGAACATTGCCCGCCTTCATTTCCTTGCGCGCTTCGCCTTGGTCGCTGCGGCTTTGCGCATGGGCCGGGCCCACTAAAGAGCCGGCCAAAAGACTGGCCATAGTGAGCGCCACGGGGGCGAGGAATACGCGCATCGGTTTCATGTTGATCAGACGAATAGCCCCAAACCATTGAACAAGGTCTGAATACAAGGCTTTCAAACCATTCATATGGATTAATTCCTATTCAGAATGATCGGCGCTGACCATCTCATATTTGACCGAGATAGAGACGCCCGATGTGATCATCCCGGGTTGAACGGGGGCTGCGGCTTCCAAAGCGTCCATTGCAACGACGCTGCGGGCCATGGGTTGAACCGCTCCGCGCCCGGTAATGCTTTCCGAAATGGCGAGCAATTTTACATCGTCATATCCGGCAAGATTGGCATAGGCCATTGCGCGAGCCCTAACCCGCTCCATCGCGCGCGTCCGGGCCAGTTCCTTCGCCTCGGTGTCATCTTCGGTAGAGAAAGTCGGGCCGTTCAAGTCAGTCGCCCCTGCAACCACCAAGGCATCGAGCACCTCGCCGGTCTGCTCAATCTCGCGTAGTTTCACTCTCACGCGGTTAGACACTTGATAGCCGCGAAACACTTGCTTCTGATTGGTCCGGTCATAATCATAACGCGCGTTGAGGTTGATCCCAGTGGTCTGAATATCCTTCTCATCAACACCCAATGACTTGATCCGCTCGATCACCCGGCGCATTTCGACCGCATTCAACCGCATCGCCTCAACCGCAGAGCGCGCCTCGGTCGAGACCCCTGCCCCAATGGTTGCAATATCGGGCTCAAGCTCAATCGTCTCATAGATAGAGAGTTCAACCACCGGGCCTTCCGCCTCGATTTCAATATTGGCTGCATGCGCGGTGAAAGATGCGGGGCCAGCGGTCGCAACGCCTGCAAAAAGGGCGATGGCGGCGGTCGTGATTAGGCGGTTCATAATGATCCTCTCCTGGAAAAATTGGTCTGGCGGGCATTCAATCGACTTGTACGCCAGAGCGCAAGCCCCTAACTGCCGCGCACGATGGCGCAACCACCGATCCTCTCTTGGGAAAAGCTCGGCCTCCAACAAGGTGGGGGTTGGCTGCTGGGCGGCCCGGACCGCGATGATCTGGACATCCACATTGGCCCGCGCGACCGGCTCGCGCTGATTGGCCGCAATGGGGCTGGCAAAACGACCTTGCTGCGCTTGATCGATGACCGGATTGAGTCCGACAGGGGTATCCGCAAGACCAAGGCGGGAACGCGCATCGTGTTTCTCGAACAAGAACCCGATTTTGCCCCATTTGGCACACTGATGGATTTTGCCCTCAGCGGAGCGGACGCACCCGAAGCGTATGAAGTCGAGGCCATCGCAGGCCAGCTGGGCATCGATATGGACCGTCCGGCGGAGACAGCCAGCGGGGGTGAAAGACGCCGCGCGGCGCTCGCCCGAGCCTTGGCGCAGGACCCGGATTTGCTGTTGTTGGACGAGCCGACCAACCACCTCGATCTAAGCGCAATTGATTGGCTGGAGGATTGGCTCAACCGCTACAAAGGCGCGTTCATCACCATCAGCCACGACCGGACCTTCCTGAAACGATTGACCAAGGCGACCTTGTGGCTGGATCGTGGAATTGTTCGCCGTAAAGAAGTTGGCTTTGGCGGCTATGAGGCTTGGGAAGAACAAATCTATGCCGAAGAAGCGCGTGCAGCCGAAAAGCTGGATGCCAAGCTAAAACTGGAGGCGCATTGGCTGGAACGCGGCGTGACCGCTCGCCGCAAACGCAACCAGGGCCGCTTGGAAAAACTCTATCAAATGCGCGCCGCCCGCGCCGCGATGATTTCCGATAGTGGCACGGCAAAGATGAAGCTGGCCAATGACGATAGCTTTAAATCGAAGTCCGTCATTGTCGCCGATAGCGTGTCCAAATCATTCGATGATCGGGCGGTGATCAAGAATTTCAGCCTGCGTATCCAGCGCGGCGACAGGATCGGCATTGTTGGTGCCAATGGCGCTGGCAAAACGACCTTGCTCAAAATGTTGACCGGAGAGCTGCAACCCGACCACGGCAGCGTGACGATTTCCAACAAATTGTCGGGCGTGATGATCGATCAACAGCGCAGCCTGTTGGGGCGCGGTAAAACCGTGCGCGAGGTGTTGGCCGAAGGCGGCGATTGGATTGATGTTCGCGGTGCACGCAAACACATTCAAGCCTACCTCAAGGACTTCCTGTTCAGTCCCAAAATCGTCGACAGCCCAGTTGATACGCTGTCCGGTGGAGAGAGATCGCGCCTGTTATTGGCGCGTGAATTTGCCCGCACTGCCAATCTGCTCGTGCTTGACGAGCCGACCAATGATCTTGATCTGGAAACGCTCGATCTGTTGCAGGAAGTGATCGCTGACTTTGATGGAACGGTTCTAATCGTCAGCCACGATCGCGACTTTCTCGACCGCACCGTCACGATCACGCTTGGTCTCGATGGAACAGGGCGGGTCGATGTAGTCGCCGGTGGTTACGAAGATTGGGAAGCCAAACGGCGCCAGCCCATCGTTTCAAAAGACAATTCGGCAAAGCCCAAACCTACGCTGCAAAGTGCCGATAATGGTAGCAATCAGAGCGAAACTGCATCGGCCAAATCCGACAAGCTATCTTACAAGGATCAGCGCGATTACGAGCAGCTGCCGGCCCGCATAGAAGATCTGGAGGCGGCCATAACCAAGGGTGAGGCAATCTTGTCCGACCCCGATCTCTACACCTCTGATCCGCAGAAATTCGCCAATATCTCCAAGGGTATTGAGAACGCGAAGGAAGAAAAAGACGAGGCTGAGGAGCGCTGGCTAGGCCTGGCAGAACGGGTGGAAAATTGACCGAACAGCTGCATCGGGAAATTGAAGCTTGCCGCATTTGCGCAGAGCATTTGCCCCATGGACCGCGGCCAGTTGTACAATTTTCTGCGGCCTCCAAGATACTCATCATCGGACAGGCGCCTGGGTCAAAAGTGCATGCCAGCGGTGTCGCGTGGGACGATGATAGCGGAGATCGGCTGCGCGACTGGCTGGGATTGGCAAAGCCCGAGTTTTACGATTCGGACAAAATTGCTTTGGTGCCGATGGGCTTTTGCTATCCGGGGAAAGTGCCAAAGGAAAAAGGTGGTGGAGGTGATAAACCACCCCGCCCCGAATGCGCACCGGAATGGCATGAGCGTGTTCTGAAAACGCTGCCTCAGGACCGCCTGACGCTGCTGGTGGGATCATACGCTCAGGCGCATTATCTTCCCGCAACCAAGAAATTGACCATGACCGAGCGTATCCGGAATTTTTCCGACTACGCGCCGATCATCCCATTGCCCCATCCGGCGTGGCGGGTTCGCATGTGGATGGGCAAGAACCCTTGGTTCGAAGACGAAGTTTTGCCCAAGTTACGTAGCGCCGTTTCCAACGCGCTTTAACGGCCCGCTCAACCGATCCGGTAAAAGTCGGCCACCCGTTCCAACGCCAGCTTGGGCACCAGTTTTCCGCTGCCCGCCTGATCCAGCGCACCATCAAATCTTTGCTTGGCTGCGATCTGTCGTTCGGAAGCATTTAGCCCGGTGTCACCGGTCGACTTCACCCGCACCGGATCCCAACGCATCGTCACACTGGCACCCAATTGCGCGCGTTCATAGTCAGCCCGCAACCTCTCGCCAGCATCAAACAGGCGCGCATCTAGATGTCCACGCGAATGCAGCCAGCTGAGCGGGGATTCGGCCAAGTTCACGGTGACGCTGCGCCGCTTTCCGACTGCTCCGCCCTGTTTGCGTGGCCCTTCTTCGGTTAACTCGCGCTCGATCAATCGTCTTTGCATGGTGATCCTCCTCAATTGATTTTCCTATATCGAGCACGGGGCTTGCAATTTTTCGGTTAGTGTAGGAAAGTAAAAATCACCAATTAGGTTATTTATAGGGTTTACCATGATCAATCGTATCCGGGACATCCGCAAGGGCAAGGGTCTGACGCTGGCCGATCTGGCCGAGGCTTGCGACCCGCCCACCACCGCTCAAACCATTGGTCGGTTGGAAACAGGCATGCGCAATTTGTCGCTCAAATGGATGGAGCGGATCGCAGCGGCACTCGAAATTGATCCAGAGATGCTCGTCCGGTCAGAAGAGAGCGAGCCGGTTTCCATTGTCGCAGAACTGACCATTGCCGGGCCAGAAGCCCTCACCGCTCCGCGCGAGGCTCTGCTACCCAGCGACTTGGGCGGAGAAGGCCCGTTGGTGGTGCTGGCTGTAACCGAGAGCGTCGGCGAATTTCGTCCCGGAGACTTTGTGTGGCTGAGGCAAATTCAACCGAGCGACGCGCCGCGTGCGATAAACCGGGATGTGTTGGTGCCGCGCGCCGGTGGACGGTTCAGCTTTGGCCGGTTGATTGATCGTCAGGGCACATTGATTGGCATCCTCCCACCCGGCAGCGGGCAGAAGCAGCAAGTTGTCGACAATCCGCCATGGATCGGCGTGGCAGAAATGCTGGTGCGGACGCTTTAATCGCGCCCTAGCCGTGTCGGCTACCCAACAAGCTTACACCTCTCCGCGAGCGATCCGTTCCTGCTTATCGGCTTTGGTTTCCTCTGGCACAAAACTGTTCGAGGTAACGCCAAGCCAAATCAAGATTGGCGCGGCGGTATAGACCGAGCTGTAGGTACCGATGAACAGGCCGATGGTAATCGCCATCACAAGGCCAAACAGGCTTTCAGGACCAATGAACAGCAGAGGCAACAGCGCCACCAACAAGGTCAGGCTGGTCATGACAGTACGTGCCAAAGTCTCGTTGATCGACAGGTTCAGCAGATCGGGAAGATGCATCTTGCGATACTTCTTCAAATTCTCACGGATACGGTCGTAGACCACAATCGTATCGTTCAGAGAGTAACCGATGATCGCCAGAATGGCGGCGATAATCTGGAGGCTAAATTCCCATTGGAACAGCGAGAAAAGCCCCAGCGTGATCGAGACATCGTGGAACAGCGCAAACAGTGCGCCTGCACCGAACTGCCATTCAAAACGGATCCAGATATAGATCGCCACCGCCAGCATCGCTGCCAACAAAGCCAGAACCGCATCTTCCCGGAACTCGCCGGAAACCTTGCCTGAGACCGAATCGACGCCATCAATCCGCACATCGGGATGGCCATCGCGCAATGCGTCGGTGATCTGGCGTGTCATTTCAGCCGCATATTCCGGGTCGCCCTCAGCCTCTGGCGGCAGCTTCACCCGGATCGACACTTCATTGGCCGCGCCAAAGCGTTGGATAACGGGGTCACCGACATTGGGAAGCGCGCTAACGGTGCCGCGCAATTCCGGGATCGGCGCTTCTTCTGATTGCGTGAAGGTCGCGCGAATTTCTTGACCGCCGGCGAAGTCTACGCCGTAATTGAGGCCTTGGGTAAGCACTAGGCCCCAGCTAGCAATCATCAGAAGCACGCTGAGAATGAAGAAAGGCCAGCGGACTTTCAGAAAGTTGATATTGGTATCGTCCGGGACGAGTTTGAGCAGTTTCATCGCGCTTTCCTCCCTCAAATACTTATGTCACTGGGCCGCGTCCGACGCAGCCAACCGGCAACCCACATGCGGGTCAGGAACACGGCGGTAAAGACCGAGGTGAACAGGCCGACCACCAGAACAACGGCGAAACCGCGAACCGGGCCAGAGCCAAACAGGAACAGCAGAACACCGGCAATAAAGTTGGTAATGTTCGCATCATAAATCGCGCGGCTGGCCTCTTTATAGCCAGTTTCAACGGCGGCAATGACGCGCCGCCCTCGCCTTCGCTCTTCGCGTATTCGCTCGTTGATCAGCACATTGGCATCAACCGCGGCACCGATCGTTAGGACGAAGCCGGCGATACCGGGAAGCGTAAGCGTTGTGTTCAGGCCCGCCATAATGCCAAGGATCATCAGCACGTTGAAGAACAGGGCAATAGTCGAATACACACCGAACCGGCCATAGCTCACGATCATCAGGACGATCACAGCGACCGAGCCGATCATTAGAGCGAGCAAGCCCTTGCGGATCGAGTCCGCCCCGAGATCAGGGCCAACGGTGCGTTCCTCGATCACTGTCAGATCCACCGGCAGAGCACCGGACCGCAATGAAATGGCCAATTGGTTTGCAGATTCTGCGGTAAAACTGCCAGAGATTTGCGCGCCACCGCCCAGAATTGGCTCGTTAATATTGGGGGCCGACAAAACCTCGCCATCCAATATAATCGCGAATGGCTTGTTGACATTCTCGGTCGTCAGCTTGGCAAATTTCGCACCGCCCTGCGTATCAAACTGAATGTTGACGACATTCTCATTGTTGGTCGGGCTAACACCGGCGCTCGCTCCGGTCAGATTATCACCGCGGATACCGCCCAAGCGGCGCACCGCAAGTGAAGTCCCGGCAAAGGGCGAGTCTTCAACATAAGGGAAAATCTGCGCGCCCGGCGGTGCAATGCCCGCTGCAACATTGCTCGGCAAAGCATTCTGATCGACCAATTTGAACTCAAGCTTGGCTGTCTGACCAAGCAAATCCTTCAGCTGATCGGGGTCTTGCAGACCGGGCACCTGAACCACAATCCGCGTATCACCTTGCCGAATAATTGTCGGCTCACGCGTGCCCAAAGCATCGATACGTTTGCGAACGACCTCTGTGGCGCTTTCCATTGCTTGGCTAACCGCGGTTTCGAGGCCATCTTCCGTCGGGGTCAGCACGATGCGCTGGCCATCCACAACGGTCAAATCCCATTCGCGGACCAAGCCGGTGCCATTGACCAATGGCATCAATTCTTCACGGGCGCGTTCCAATTCGCCCATTTCATCGAGCAAAAAGCTGAGGCTGCCATCATTGGTCGCCACATCGCCAATACGGATACGAGGTTCAGTATTGCTCATCAAAGAGCGAACCGCTTCCTCCATATTCTCCAGCCGCTGTTCAGCAACTTGCTCAGGCTGCGCCTCGAGCAGAATATGGCTACCACCGGCCAGATCGAGACCAAGATTGATCTCTGGGTCTGGTAATGCCGCAGGCCAATCATATCCGTTGGCAGCGAAAATCGACGGGAGAGCGGCCAATGCTGCGATGAGGGTGATCCCCCACAGCCAGGCTTTCTTCCAAGTTGGAAAATCGAGCATGTTTTGGCGTCCCGTCCTGTCAGCCGTCAGTCGTTTGCGGCCGAGCCGCCGGGCGGGATAATGTCGCCAATGGTCGTCTTGACCGCTTTGACGCGAACACCTTGAGCCAAATCAAGCTCGGCATAGGTGTCATCAACCTTGTGAACTTTGCCCACAAGTCCGCCTGCGGTGACCACTTGATCGCCCTTTTTGATCCCAGCAACTTTTTGCTGATGTTCCTTCTGCCGCTTCATTTGCGGGCGGATGATCAGGAACCAAAAGATGAGGACCATGCCGACGATCGGCGCCCATTGCATCCATGCTGGGGGTGCATCTGCACCGGCCGCGGCGGCTAGAATTTCGAGCATCTGTTTGAGACCTGCCTATTATCTGTCTGTTGTTTGCAAATGTCACAACCGTCACGGGCACTGCCGCACTCGGTTGTCTCCCATTGCGCTAAGTGGGCGCGGTTAGCAGCATTGCAAGGCCCCCGCAATTGTCGCTGGCCGAAGCGCGGCCTGTTTTGCACGCTTGCCACCATCGTATAGCCGCCTTATAGGCGCGCCTTCCACTGATCGGGACGTGGCGCAGTCTGGTAGCGCACTACACTGGGGGTGTAGGGGTCGCTGGTTCGAATCCAGTCGTCCCGACCAGTGGTAACTCCCTCAAATCCCATATTGCACCGCTGCACCACTCGGCCTAACCGATGGCGCAGGAGACACTTGCAATGAGCACACTTCCCAGCGGTTTGAAAATGCGGTCCTGGCTGTTTGCACCGGGCGACAGTCTGAAGAAAATGACCAAGGCGAGCGATAGCGCCGCCGACATCGCTCTGCTCGATCTGGAAGATGCGGTGATGCCGCAAAACAAGCCGCAAGCGCGCGAATTGGTGCGCGAATTTCTGGCGACGCGCGACGACAAGAACCGTATTTGGGTGCGGATTAACCCGCTTTCCTCAGGCGAGGCAGAGCGTGATCTTGATGCCATAATGGAAGCCGCTCCCGGCGGTATCTTATTGCCAAAGGCTGAGGGCGGACATGACGTGGAAGCCCTCGACACATTGCTCAACGAACGCGAATCTGGCTTTGGTCTGGCGCGAGGATCGACCCGGGTTGCCGCGCTTGTCACCGAAACTGCCGCAGCCATGTTCGCCACCGGCACCTATGCCGGGACCCCGCGATTGGTTGCCATGACCTGGGGCGCGGAAGATCTGTCTGCCGCAATTGGTTCACAAGAACAGCGCGGACCCGATGGCGAATACAGCCACACCTTTGAGATGGCGCGCAGTCTATGCCTGTTGGGCGCGGCAAAGGCAGGGGTCGCCGCGATCGAGACCGTCCAGCCCGAATTTCGTGATCTGGATAAGCTCAAATCGCGGGCCGAGCGCGTACGCAGACAAGGTTTTAGCGGAATGCTGGCGATCCATCCTGCGCAGGTGGAACCGATCAACACCGCATTTACACCTTCGGAAGCAGAGCTCGCCCACGCTCGCGCGATTGTTCAAGCCTTTGCCGACAATCCTGGCGCTGGGACTGTCGCTTTGGATGGGAACATGTTGGATCGGCCACATTTGGCCTTGGCAGAACGGATATTGGCCGAGGCAAGCGAGTAACTCAGTTAGGATATATTATTTTCCTACTTGAACCAATTTGGTTACCTCCATTGCGATTCGCAACATGGAGCGCGCCAAATGGCTATCTTAGAAAGTCTGATCGGACCAATCGCCTCGATCATCGACAAGATCATCCCTGACAAGCAGGCCGCAGCCAAAGCAAAGCTTGAGCTCATCCAGATGGAAAGCTCGCATGAGCTCAAACAGATCGAAGCGCGCCTATCCGCCATTGTAGCAGAAGCAAATTCAACAGACCCATGGACCAGTCGCGCCCGGCCAAGCTTCCTTTATGTGATCTATACACTGATCCTGTGGGCAGTGCCGATGGGGATATTGGCAGCCTTTAGTCCGGCCACGGCGAGCGATATTGCGACCGGCATGAACGCCTATCTATCAGGCCTGCCCGAACCGCTTTATGCGCTGTTTGGCACTGGCTACCTCGGCTACACCGCCGCGCGCCAATGGGGCAAAGTGAAGGGTGTTGATCGCTAAGGCCTTGGTCCTGCGAATACCCAACACCCTCGCCTTGTTAGAACCCAAACGCAACGCCGACGCGGGCACCGGTGGATTTCTTGGCGGTTGATCCGGCAAAGCTGCCCGAGACATAGACCCGCGGTGCAACCTTGGCGGTGACGCCGCCAGCAAAGCCTTGCTCGCCTCTGTATGTCGCCGCGTTCAGGCTGAACGAGATTGCGCTGTCGGGCACAATCATCATGCCGCCCATGGCCATGGATGTTGCGATGCCGCCGCGCGTGCTCTCGTCCAGATCGTTGAGCTGGAAACCAATCAGATCGACCCGGCCTTCTAAGGCATTGAACTGAGCATCGGATATGGCAGCAAGTTGGCGCAAATTGTTGCCCACGCTTGCAACCGCTTGTGCACTGGCAACAGCAGCTCCCTTACCCAGCGTACCATCGCCATCAACCGTCACAGCAAACAGATCACCCGTTTGCGCATCGGTTGAGGCGTCGATATCGCCGACGCGAACAGAACTGCCAGCACCCCCAAGCGTTACCTGTTCATCGGCTGTAGAGGTGGCATTTGCACCAATTGCTGTGGAATTGGCATTGGTCACGGTTGCGCGGAAACCAATGGCCGTTGCACCGTTTCCAGTGGCCACCGCTGTGTCGCCAATTGCAGTCGCATTATTGCCAGCTTCAGTGTCATAGCCAACCGCGGTTGACCGGCCACCGCTTGCACTAGCGCGTTGACCAACAGCAGTTGCTCGCCCAGCAAGTGCAAACGCTGTGTCACCAACTGCCGTAGAACTTGCTCCCAACGCGCGCGATCCGCGCCCAAACGCCGCGCTGCGCAAACCACCAGCACGGGTTGCTGTACCGATTGCGGTTGCTTCCTGACCAACTGCCTCAGAATCAGCACCAAACGCAGCGGAGTTGGGCCCGGACCCTTGCGAATTCAGGCCAATGGCGATGGCGGCGGAGTTGGAGGCGATAGTGTCGGTGCCAATCGCAATGGAATCCTGGCCGACGGCCCGTGCGCCGAAAGAATCCCCATCTCCATCGGTTCCCAAAGCTAGCGACCCTTTACCGCCCGCCACCGCCCTCGTTCCCAGCGCCGTGGCTCTTTCCGCATCGGCAAACGCAGTATACCCGAAAGCGCTGGCCTCGGGCTCCCTAGAATTACTAGACGAGCCGAAACTGCTGGACCGGACTCCAGTCGTGATCGAACCGAAGCCGAACGCGTTGGCATTGTCCTGTGTCGCGGCGCTGAACGCGCCAACGCAGGTGGACTGGAGGCCAGTCGCCTGCGCATTATATCTAAAAGCGCTGGCCCCCGATTGAGTGGCATGGCTAAAGGAACCTACACTTGTGGACTGGTTGGCAGTCGCTTTTGCAGTGTCGCCAAAGGCCGCGCTGTTATTGCCGATCGCCTGAGAAAATGCGCCAACAGCTGCGCTGTAAAAGTCCATCGCGTTCGACAGTACGCCCACAGCAGTGCTGTGAGAGCCTGCCGCCTGAGCCGAGGAACCCACGGCCGGTGCATTCAACGAGGTCGCTCTGGTCAGGGCGGCAATCGCAACCGAAGCATCGATACCCGTTGTGGAGGTACCGACAAACGGATCTTGCTGGCCGATGGCGACATTGTCGACCTTAGTGTTGCTGCCAATAGCAATCGCGCAGGTATCAAGAGCAGCCGAAAACTTACTACACGCTAAGCTGTCATCATCGTTGTTCGACGCAGCGCCCAAATCCGTATCTGAATCGCTGTCCGCATCGCCATCATGATTGGTATCGAGCAAACAGTCATCCGCGCGCGCCTCTTGCGGGGTGGCGACCGCAATCATCGCGGCGGCTGCGCCAAACAGGATGGTCGAGCTTTTGAGTAGAGTTTTCATGTGTCTTCTCCCTGGGTCGCAAAGTTGCGGCAAGAATGTCTGAATTCTCGCGTCTCTCAAGCTTGACCAAAAAAACCCGTTTTGCCCCTAATCGCCGCAAACCAGCGCAAAGTTTGACTTTTCTTGCAATTCTGAGCGAGAAAGTGCGGGCGTCGGCTTGATGGGGGAGAGAAGGCGCCGCATGATCTATCGCTTCGGGACATTCACCTTCGACAGCGGTCGGTTTGAATTGACCGATTCCGCGGGTAAGTCAGTGCATCTCCAGCCGCGCACCAAAGAATTGCTCCATCTGTTTTTGGAAACGGGTAGCGGGCGGTTGCTGACCAAGTCAGAGATCGTGGCCAAACTGTGGGATGGCAGGCACATTTCCAACGCCGCCCTGCTAAGCCAGATTAAAGGTTTGCGGCAGGCTCTCAATGATACCGACCGTTCGCGGCGCGTGATTGAAACCGTTCACGCCAAGGGTTGGCGGCTCATCCCAGAAATCATGACCTCTTTCCGCGATCCAGCCTTGGCACCCGCGCAGCCGGAAATTCCGCAAGTCTCGACGCTGGATCAGCCCGCAGGCCGCATTGGCCAACGGCCAATTATCGCGGTGCTCCCTTTTCGGATCAACGGTTCGCTTAGAAACCCCAATGCTGGCATCGCTCATGCCTTGCCCGATGATATCATCGCGGCGCTATCTCGCCTCCGCCTGCTCAAGGTGATTGCGCGCGGGACCAGCTTTCAATTCGGAGGGGACCTTACCTCGGCCAGCACGCTGCGTGCGGCGCTTGGCACAGACTATGTGCTCGATGGACGGGTTGATTTAACCGGTCCCAAGGTCGTGATTTAAGCCGAACTGATCGATGCTCGCGACAATTCAGTAGTGTGGGTCGAGCGTTTCGAAGCCGATCCGCGCGCGGTGCACGACATTCGCACGCAATTGGTTCGGCGCGTTGTCCACGAAGTCGAACGACAGGTACCCCGAATCGAAGCAGAGAGGTTGCCCCTGTCTGTCCCGAACGATCTGACCGCATGGCAAGCGTTTCATTTGGGTAGCTCGCTGCTCTATCGCAGAGGTATCACCAATGTGGAACGGGCTCAGGCCTATTTCCAGCGCGCAGTGGCCATTGATCCGGACTTCGCCCGTGCCCATGCCGGGTTGTCGCATACCTATTGGTGGCTGTTGTTGCAGCGGACTTTGCACGATCCAGGTGATGCACCAGACCTTATGCGGCGCTATGCCGAAGCGGCCGTAGATGCAGACCCCGATGATCCGGCGGCCAATCTGGCGATGGGAAAGGCGCTATCGCTCGGCAAACGACGCGAACTTGCCCCCGAATGGCTGGAACGCTCGGTCGAATTGTCGCCCAGCTATGCCATGGGTCACACGCGAATGGCTGCGTTTCACGCCTTTGCTGGGCCATTTGAGAGCGCGATGGAGCACGGCGAAATGGCGCTCATGCTAAGCCCGCGCGATCCCATGCGTTATTCCACCTATGCCGCCCAATCGATCGCCCAGTTCAACCTCAGCGATGTTCAGGCCGCAGCGCATTGGGGGCGAATGGCGCAAAGCGTGCCGCACGAAGACCTAATGATCATGGTCACAGCCTTGTGCGCCATTTTCATTTCGGGCGAGAAAGAAGAGGCCGCTGGAATCGCTGACCATATTCGCGATGTATTTCGAACAGTTACGATTGCCGGGATTGAAAAAGCCAACCCCTATATGGGCGAGAAAGTCAGACCTGTTGTGCAGGCCATCCTGACAGCCAACGGGTTCGCGTGATTGAGGCCAACTGTTTTCCCGGCAAGTAAAGCCCTCTTCCTAATCGTTCGGGCAAAGGCTATTCTCGGCAAATGACCGATCCAAATTCGACAATTTACGTCCTCAACGGGCCCAATCTCAACTTGTTGGGCATGCGCGAACCTGAAATTTACGGCTCCGACACTTTGGACGACATTGCCGGCATGCTGGAAGATCGCGCGCTAGAGCTCGGCCTCACCATCGATATGCGGCAGACCAATCACGAAGGCATGCTGGTCGATTGGCTGCATGAAGCACAAGCCGAGGGTGCCCGCGCCGTCTTGTTGAATGCGGCGGCCTATACGCATACTTCGATTGCACTGCTCGATGCGATCAAGGCGATTACCACCCCTGTGATCGAGGTCCATTTGTCTGATCCTTATACCCGCGAGGAATTTCGGCACATTTCTTATGTCGGCAAAGTCGCGGCCAAAACCGTCCAAGGTCATGGCGCAAAAAGCTATCTCATTGCGTTGGACGCGGTTGGAAATGGGGCCGTTTAGGCCGGGGAAAGAAACTGGCGAGATTGCGAAAACTGGCAGTCTGCCTCTTGCCAGCCGCAATTCGCCCGCATAGTCACCGCTGCAACACATTTGCCAAGGGGTAAAAATGGCTGAAAACAAGACAAGTGGTGGGCGCCGTAAATCAACCAAGGGCCCAGCCATGAATGTCGATACTGATCTTGTTCGCGAACTTGCAGAGATGCTGAACGAGACGGGACTCACTGAAATCGAAGTTGAGGATGACGATCGCCGCATCCGCGTTGCGCGGGGTGGAGCTATCGCTGCTGCGCCTGTTGCGGCAACTCCTGCGCCGGTTGCGGCGGCTGCACCAGCAGCAGCGCCTGCGTCCGCTCCCAGCGATGCGGCAGCGCCTTCGGCCGATCATAGTGATGCGCAAAAATCGCCCATGGTTGGGACGGTTTATCTGTCTTCTGAGCCAGGGGCGGACCCATTTATCACAGTCGGCGCCAGCGTGAAGGAAGGTGACACCATCCTGATTGTCGAGGCGATGAAGGTGATGAACCCGATTACGGCAGAGAAATCTGGAACGATCAAATCGATCCTCGTCGAGAACGCGCAGCCGGTCGAATTTGACCAGCCGCTCGTTGTTATTGGGTAATCCCGAAAGTGGCCATTACCCGCATATTGATTGCCAATCGCGGCGAGATCGCATTGCGTATCCACCGCGCGGCCCACGAAATGGGTATCGAAACGGTTGCGGTGCATTCTACCGCTGATGCCGATGCCATGCATGTTCGCCTGGCCGATCACGCTGTCTGCATTGGACCCCCGTCTGCAACGGACAGCTATCTTAATGTGGCGGCGATCATTTCTGCTGCCGAAGTCGCACATTGCGATGCGATCCATCCCGGTTACGGCTTCTTGTCAGAGAATGAGAAATTTGCCGAAATCGTTGAAGCGCATGATATCGCTTGGATCGGGCCAAAGCCCGAGCACATCCGCACCATGGGCGACAAGGTAGCCGCCAAGCAAACAGCGGGCGCACTTGGCCTACCGCTGGTCCCCGGATCAGACGGCGCGATCAGCGATGTTGGTGAAGCACAAAAAATCGCTGCTGAAATCGGCTATCCCGTAATCATCAAAGCAGCGTCAGGCGGCGGCGGTCGCGGCATGAAAGTGTGCGAGAGCGAAGACCAGCTTGAGACATTGATGAAGCAGGCTGGCAGCGAGGCGAAAGCAGCCTTTGGCGATGCCACCGTTTATCTCGAAAAGTACCTCGGCAATCCGCGCCATATCGAATTTCAGGTGTTTGGCGACGGCAATGGCAAGGCCATCCATTTGGGCGAGCGCGACTGTTCGTTGCAACGTCGCCACCAGAAGGTTTTGGAAGAGGCGCCCTCACCCGTTATCTCCGAAGAAGAGCGGATGCGCATGGGCGAGGTCTGTTCCAAGGCGATGCGCGACATGGCCTATCGCGGTGCCGGAACCATCGAATTCCTTTGGGAAGGCGGCGAGTTTTTCTTCATCGAAATGAACACCCGGCTTCAGGTCGAGCACCCAGTGACAGAGATGATCACCGGTATCGATCTGGTCCGTGAACAAATCCGCATTGCGGCTGGCAAGCCATTGTCGGTGACGCAGGATGAGGTCGAGTTTCACGGCCACGCGATTGAGTGCCGGATCAATGCAGAGGATCCCTTCACCTTCGCACCATCGCCCGGCAAGGTCAGTTATTACCACGCAGCTGGCGGCATGCATGTGCGGGTCGATTCTGGCCTGTATGCAGGATATTCAATCCCGCCCTATTACGATTCCATGATTGCCAAACTGATCGTCTATGGCCGCAACCGCGAAAAGTGCATTATGCGCCTGCGCCGCGCGCTGGAAGAAATGGTCGTTGAAGGGGTCAAAACCAACATCCCCTTGCATCAAGAGCTGATCCGTCAGGACGACATTTTGAACGGTGATTATTCGATCAAATGGCTGGAAGAATGGCTGGAAGAACGCGCCGAGTAACAGGCAAATTGCGCGGGCGCGGGCAAAGAAGCACAATTATCAAAGCATGAAATAAGCTGCAGCAAGGCTCGTCATGATGACGATCGCTGCGATGTTGAGTGCTTTGATCGCCACGCTCGGCCGGTCCTCGTCTGGCATGGTGCACCGTGTCACCACCAGATGGTTCAACAAGGCTATAACGGGCGCGATGACAAAGGCAGCGCTGGTCGCAAGGTCCAACAGATCTGTAAAGCTGTTGAGCAGCGTGAACACTATGGTGCCCCCACTGATCAGTAACGCCAGCAAAGACAGGCGATAGGGCAGCTTAAATCCGTTGCTGCCAGATTGGCCGAAGGTCTCTTGCCAAGTGGTGGCGGTGTTTCTTGCACCAATGTCGAGCGCCACAAGCAGCGTCGTAAACATGGCAGAAAGTGCCGCAATCGCCGCCAGAACCGCTGCCCCCTCGCCCAATGTCGAACTGTACAGGCCGATGACCTGCTCGGCAAAGCCGGTTGCGCTGCTTTCGGGGGCAATGCCCTCTGCATGCATGACGCCTGCGCCCATGATGCAAAAACACACTGCCAGAACCATGGTCAGCACATATCCGATCAGGAAGGCGCCGCGTGCGTCCCTTGTGGTGGCGGCCCGTCCGCCGTCCAACCGGGTTTCGGCCTCTGCTGTCCATAGGGATTGGGCAACCGATGCCTCCAATGCATTGGGCATGAACCCTGCCAATGCAATTACAAACAAAATGGCTTTGGGATCAAACACCCAATTGACTGCACCCAATGTCTCCCACTCAACCTTAGGCAACACCAATATCGTGGTGATCAATGTGGCAATTACCAGAAACAGCACGAGCACCCGGTTGACCCAATCGAGCCAGCCATAACCACCGAAAAACAGCAGCGTTGCACACAGGGCAATCAGAGAAATCCCGGTCACTTGAACCGGCAAATCAACGCCGAATACTACGATGCTGATGCCGGCCGTTGCCATCGACAAGGCAGCAATAATGATCGGCATGATCATCAATGCAGTTGCCGCGAACAGCAATGGAGCCCACAGCCCAAGCTCGCGGTAGCCCGACATAATCGAACGCTTTGTCGAATGACCATAATCCACGGCAAAGCGGAACGCGGGAAATTTAAGCAAACCGGCCAGCACAATCACGCCAACCAGCGCTAGGCCGTAAAGCGCGCCTGCCCGTGTCGATTGAACCAAGTGCGAGGTGCCGATTGCCGAGCCAGAAAAGAGCAACGCAGGCCCCATTAAGCGCCACACAAATTGGCCCCGGCCAATGCTATTGGAATTGTCCATTAATTCGGTCCGTCCGGAAACTTAGTCGGATATCTTAACAGCGGTTGAAGTGGCCGCGTTATCGCTTGGCCGTTTCTCAACTGACACGCTGCCAGACTGAGCAGCTGCGGCCTCGCAATCCTTCACGCAGCGCGCCTGCGCGGATGGCGCCATCCGTCCGCTAATTTTGATCGTGACGCCATTATCCAATTTGTAAGCCGATGCATCGGTTCCTTCCAACGGGTCCACGCCAGCGGGCAAGCCTTGGCGAGAGACACGAACTGCGCCTCTGCGCACAGACCCCCGCGCAGGACGGCCTCCGCGGCGGGCAGTGGATCGTAGAATCCCAGCAGCACCGTTCAGACTGCCCGAAACGGCATTGCCGAGAGAACGCTGTGCTCGTCCGGTTGAGGGGCCCGTTGCGGTTGTTATCACTGCGGTTTCGGCGGCATCTTGAGCCAGCGCAGATCCCGGCAATAACGCCAAAGCGCCCAAGCCTATTGCTATTCCAATTATCACCCGCATGTGTTCATCCCCCGCAGAACAGGCCGAAGGATGCACCACTTCATCAATGTTGGCAAATTAGCCTGCAAGCATTAGCCCAAGGGAACGCCCGGCACATGCTTGGCCGTGCGAATGGTCAGTGACGTTTTCACGCTTTCCACATTGGGCGCGGGCGTCAGCTTGCTGGTCAGAAATTCTTGAAAACTCTGCAAATCGCGGCTGACAACTTTGAGAATAAAATCAATCTCGCCGTTCAGCATATGGCACTCGCGCACTTCATCCAGGCCCGCCATATGGTCTTCAAACTCGCGCAATGCGCTTTCGGCCTGACTTTTCAGGCTGACCATAGCGAATACCGTGATCGCAAAGCCCAATTTCGAAGCATCAAGATCGGCGTGATAGCCTTTGATGACGCCTTCTTCCTCCAAGCCGCGCACCCGGCGTAGGCAAGGCGGAGCGGTTAATCCGACCCTTTGCGCCAATTCGACATTGGTCACACGCCCTTCGGCCTGCAATTCTGCGAGCAGGCGCCGGTCGATTTCGTCAAGATTGGCCATGTTCACGCCCCTGCAACGATTTTTATGCTGTAAGAACACAGCGCTGAAACGAATGAGGCCCCAAAGCCTTCCGAAAACTAATTTTATTGTTCCTGCCAGCAATTGTCCCGCTTTGCAACGCATCGAGAAAGGCGTTCACATGCATGGACTGGAAACTGTTAGGGCATAATCAGTACATAATGTGCCTTGCCAACTGATTCCCGCCGGAGATTCGATGTTTTTTGACGACCGCCTCGCAACTGTGCTGCGCCACCGCGCTGCTGGCGAGCATGCGGCGCGCACACAATTCCGGCAATTGCTCGACCTATTGGGCAGCAGAAAATATGGGCGAGACGAAAGCCTGGTGGCAGCCGCGTGGCTAAGGCTGGGTGCATTGGGCGAGCAGATCCCCGCTGCCGAACGTGCCGCAATGATTCGCGAGACTGGTTGGCGCTTTCGCAGTGCAGAACTGGCGGCTCATTTGGCCGAGGACGAGCCTGAAGTCGTTTCCGCTGCTCTGTCCCGCGCAGATTTGACCGACGATGATTGGCAAGAATTGATCCCTCGCCTGCCGATCCGTGCGCGCGGCTTCCTAAGGCATCGTCGAAATTTGCCAGCTGGTGCGGGACTGATCCTCGACCGGTTGGGTATCACCGACCGCGCTTTGCCTCTGCCAGAAGCGGCCGACGAAGATCTGGTATTGGCAGACGATCAAGTCATTCCCAACGAAGACTTTGAGCCTGAGCCTGAGCCAGAGAATGAGTCAGAGGCAGAGCCACTAGGCGAAGATGCCGGGGAAACGGTCGAACTAGAATCAGCCGAGCCCGCTCCCGCTCCGGCTTCTTCCCCTGTTCCTGCTCAGCGTGACAATGAAAAGACCGAAATTTCCGCTCTGGTTGAGCGTATCGCGCAATTCCGCAAGGAACGAGAGAATCCTCAACCATCGAGCGAAATCGCGCCTCAGCTGCCTTTGGAAGAAGGCGCGCGATCAGGCTCAAGAGAGCTAAGCGCCTTTGCCTTTAGCACCGATGCCGCTGGACGGATCGATTGGGCCGACGAGACAATTGCACCAATGGTTGTCGGCAAACGGTTGATGCCGCGCCAAACATTGGGCGCGCAAACAGCGCTCGATCAGGTGTCCCGTGCATTTCTATCGCAATTGCCAATTGAAGGCGGTCCTATCGCATTAGAAGGCGCCGATCTGATTGCGGGCGAATGGATCGTGGATGCCCATCCCCGCTTCGCTGCCACCGGCGGCCGGTTCTTTGGCTACGTTGGTCGTTGCCGCCGCCCTGCCCCGGAAGACCGCGAAGGTGCCGCCCGTTCCAGCGAAGCCGATCGCATCCGCCAATTGCTGCACGAATTGCGCACTCCGGTGAATGCGCTGCAAGGCTTTGCCGAGGTCATTCAGCAGCAATTGTTTGGCCCTGCTCCGAATGAATATCGCGCATTGGCTGCCACGATTGCTGGCGATGCAGCGCGAATCCTGGCCGGCTTTGACGAATTGGAACGGCTCGCACGGCTGGAAAGCGGCGCGATGATTTTGGAGGAAGGCACTTCTGATTTTGGCGAATTGGCCAAACGAATGATCGGGCAGTTGCAACAGGTGTTGGCGCCGCGAATGGCGGGCTTCAATTACACACCCCCCCAAGGCGGCGATATCATTGCGACTTTGGGCGAAGAAGATGCCGAGGCTTTGCTATGGCGTGTGCTCGCGACGATTGCCGGGGCTTGCAACGCCAGCGAGACCTTGCCTGTCGCATTGTCGTCCAAGAATGGCCAAGTGCAGATGATATGCGCTGTGCCCGCACAATTGTTGCAAGAAGAAGATTTGTTCGCAGCTCAAGTCAAACCGTCGGGTGCCAGTGTCAGCGCCGGCCTATTTGGTGCAGGTTTTAGCCTTCGGCTGGCCCGTGCAGAGGCGCGTTCGGCAGGTGGAGAACTGACATATCAGGACGGTGAAATCCGACTGCAACTGCCTTTGCTGATCGAATTTCCAAGGCTGCCCGAAAGGTCACAGCAGGAAAACAAACGCACAGACATGCAATAAGCGTGATTGTACGCTTGTAACGCGCGCTTTCCCATTGTAGGGGGCACGCCGCATCTGCGTCGCGAAGGCGGGCCTGTAGCTCAGTTGGTTAGAGCTGGCCGCTCATAACGGCTAGGTCGCGGGTTCGAATCCTGCCGGGCCCACCAAAGCGGACTAAAGATGCAGCAAATCGGTCGGGGAGTGGCGCAGCCAGGTAGCGCACCTGTTTTGGGTACAGGGGGTCGGAGGTTCGAATCCTCTCTCCCCGACCAGTTTTGCAAAGTCATACTTATAGTTTCGAAACCCCGGGTCTTAGAATCCCAAGGCGAAGCCGACCTGCGCGGTAACTCGGTTGTCACCCGTGTTGCCCGCGATGCCAGCAGCCACCGCCAAATTTTCGCTAAGTCTACCCGTTATGCTGGCTGCATAACCCTGCTCCCCGCCATGGGTCGCGATATTGCCGCTACTGATTGCGACCCGAGTGGCGAGCGGCTTTGCCGCCTCGAAAACACTATATCGGACAGAAGTTTGCGTCGGTCAAACCGCGCAACTAGCGGTCTTAAGAAAGCCGAAACAAAAAACCGCCGGAGCGTGAACTCCAGCGGCCTAATTTGTCGGACTGACGATCAAGTCAGCCAGCGTCCAATTCTTAGAGTCTCAAAACCGCACTGATGCTTCAATGCCCCAAATGCGCGGTTCATTGACCATTGCGGTTAGATTGTTGAAGTCGATCCCGCTCACCGCAGAGGTGTCATTGGTGATGTTGCGGACAAAACCCGCAATCTCGTAGTCATCGCGTTGATAGCCGATCCGGAAGCCGCCTTCCAATTGGCGACTGTCCTGAAACTCAACCGATTCATACAGGAAGAAATTGATCTTCGACCGGTATGCCCAATCGGTGAAGAGATAAATCTCGCCATCGCCAACCGGGAAATCATAGCGCGCTGTCCAATTGGCGATCCATTTGGGTGATTGCGGCAGACTGTTGCCATCAATGTTGACGATCGCAGCGGCAAATGGCGCAGCTGGCGTCGCGATGGGATCAAGCACGGTGCACAATGACACATCAGGGAAGGTATCGACCCGCACCCCGCCGCACGCCGCTGTGGTCAGAGTATCGTCCTGAATCTCCGTATCATTATAGCTCAGGCTCGCCGTCAGCAGAAGCTGATCGGTCGGGGCAAATTCTGCATCCATCTCAAACCCGTAACCGCGCACATTATCGGCATTGATGACCCGATTGGCGTTCACGTCGCCGCCCACAGCGGTTAGCTGAGCATCGTTGAGATTGTACAAGAAGCCCGACAGATTGAAGCGAGCCTTACCATCCAGCAGAGTGGTTTTTAAGCCAGCTTCGTAAGACGTGATTGTCTCTGACCCTGCAACCGATACGCCGTCTTCTAATGGTGTCGCAGTGGCAGGCGGGAACAAGATGCGGCCCTGAATGCTAGGAGCGCGATAACCACGCGCCACACGGGCATATAGGTTTACATCGTCGCTGGCTGCATAGGTGATGCTGCCATCCCAAGTGATTGTGTCATCCTCAACCTCGCGCGTCACAGTGCCCAATGGGTTCTGCAGGAAGCCTGGGAATTGGGTGTCTTGGCTGCGGATCACCTCGAATGTGCGTTTGTCATCATTGTAGCGAATGCCGCCGGTCACGCTGAGTTGCTCGGTCAGATCATAAGTGACCGAGCCGAAAAGGCCGTAAGCCTCGCTTTCCTGAAATTGCGAGACGAAGATATTGATGCCGCCCGGTGCGTTCAGAGGATCGCCGAGAGTGGAATAGTTCTCGCTTTCAATGACCAATTCTTCGTCAAAATAGAAGAAGCCAGCTTGGTAGCTGAGTGGTCCGTCGCCATTGCTGGCGATGCGGATCTCTTGAGTGAATTGATCGAGATGCGGGACTGTGTCGCGCGTTTCCGCCGTGAAAGGAATATCACCTGGTCCAAACAGGCCAGCGGGCAGGAAGTTCGCTCCGAAACCGCCGTCAACATCACCGACAGAGGTGGATTTTCCATCCCAGAAGCTGGTGACAGAGATCAACGATACTGGACCGGCATCCCAAGTGACCTTCGCCGCCGCATTATAGGTCGTCAGCGATTGATCGTTCTGGCCATCGGTGCTGACACTATAGCGGTCAAAATTCTCGTTCAGACCTTCTTGGCCACGGGTAAAATTGTTGGCCCGGAACAGACGGGCTGTTCCTTCCAAATCGCGCATCTGACCGGTCAGCAAGATTTCCAGATTGTCGGTTGGCTCAGCCAGAGCCTGCACCCGCAGGGCAAAGTCCTCGAATCCGCCAAATGCGTCTTCGACCGTGCCTGCTGGGGTCACATTGTCGACATAGTCCGACTGGCGTTGATACAGGCCAGATACGCGCACAGCGAATTTGTCGTTCAGCGGCAGGTTGATCGCCGCCTCTGCATTCAAATTGTTGAACCTACCATAGGAAAGCCGAGCGTAACCCTCTGTAATATTTTGCGGTTTGACCGAGTCAAACTTAACGATCCCGGCCGGTGTATTGCGACCAAACAAGGTCCCTTGCGGCCCGCGGAGCACCTCAACCTGCTGCATATCAAAGACCGGAAAGCCTTTGAGGATCGGGTTCTCCAGAACCACATCATCATACACCAAACTGACCGGTTGGGATGCGTTGAAGTCAAAATCGGTATTGCCCAGACCGCGAATGTAGAAGCGCGGGAAGGTCCGACCAAACGAGGATTCGACGATCAGGCTGGGCACCCTACCCGACAGAGCGCGAATATCTTGTCCGCCGCTGCCAATCGCATTCAACTGATCGTTGCTGATCGCGGTGACGGAAATCGGCACATCTTGGATATTTTGCTCGCGGCGTTGCGCGGTCACGATGATTGTGCCGAGGCCACCTTCTTCCGCCCCAGAATTTGCCCCAGCTTGGGGCTGTTCCTGCGCGGCAACGGGTGCTGCGGTAAGGGTTGCGGCACCGATCGCAAGACCAGCAGCCGAGGTGAAAAATTTGGAGATTTGAGCCATGGGATTATCCTGTTTTCCCTGAACAACAGCGCCAATCGTGCGGTCTGTTTCAGTCGGTTGGACGAAATTGAAACCTTCGAACGCGCTGACTTTTGCTCGGCTGTGCCACCTGCGTCAATTCTGACCCTCTGGAAAACCATTGCTTGCCGCAAGGGCGTTGCTGCAATGCAACGATGCGTGCGCCCTCATTTTGACCCCACATCAAGTACTCTCAGCGGACTTCAACTTGCGCGAAACTGCAGCTTCACCTTGCCCCCGCGCGCTTCTCGCCCTATCTGCGCGAGCGAAATTCCTCATTTATTGATTACGATCCAAAGGACGTCCGATGGCCGCGCAATACGCCTATGTCATGAAAGGCATGACCAAAACTTTCCCCGGTGCACCAAAGCCGGTGCTCTCGAACATCAATCTGCAGTTTTACCAAGGTGCCAAAATCGGCATCGTCGGGCCGAATGGCGCGGGTAAATCTACGCTGATCAAGATCATGGCCGGCATCGACACCGACATTACCGGTGAAGCTTGGGCAGGTGAAAACATCAGCGTTGGCTATCTCCCTCAGGAACCCCAACTGGACGAGAGCAAGACGGTTCTCGAAAACGTGCGCGAAGGCGCTGGCGAAACCGCTGTCATGGTTGAACGCTTCAACGCCATTTCAGCCGAGATGGGCGATCCGCAGGACGACACCGATTTTGACGCTCTGATGGAAGAGATGGGCGTGCTGCAGGAAAAGATCGACGCGGTTGACGGCTGGACGCTCGACAATCAGCTCGAGATCGCGATGGAGGCATTGCGCTGTCCGCCATCCGATAGTCCGGTGGGCAATCTGTCCGGTGGTGAGAAGCGCCGCGTCGCCCTCACCCGCCTGCTGATCCAGAAACCATCGATCCTGCTGCTAGACGAGCCAACCAACCACCTCGATGCAGAAAGCGTCGAATGGCTCGAAAACCACCTCAAGGAATACGCCGGTGCAGTTCTGATGATCACCCACGATCGTTACTTCCTCGACAATGTCGTTGAGTGGATTTTGGAGCTCGATCGCGGCACATATTACCCGTATGAGGGCAATTACTCGACCTATCTCGAGAAAAAAGCCAAGCGGATGGCACAGGAAAGCCGCGACGAATCTGGCCGCCAAAAAGCGCTCAGTCGCGAGCTAGAATGGATCAAGCAGACACCCGCTGCACGCCAGACCAAGTCAAAGGCACGTATTCGCAAATTTGAACAGCTGCAGGACGCTCAGGGCGACCGCAAGCCGGGCAAAGCTCAAATCGTCGTCCAAGTTCCAGAGCGCCTCGGCGGCAAGGTGATTGAAGCCAAGGGTATTTCCAAAGCCTATGGTGACAAGCTGTTGTTCGAAGATCTGTCCTTCATGCTGCCACCGGGCGGCATCGTCGGCGTGATCGGCCCCAATGGTGCGGGTAAATCGACGCTGTTCCGTATGATTACAGGCCAGGAAACGCCCGACACCGGCTCTATCGAAATCGGTGACACGGTGCATTTGGGCTATGTCGACCAAAGCCGTGATGATCTGGATGCGAGCAAGAATGTGTGGGAGGAAATCTCCGACGGGCTCGATTACATGCAAGTCAACGGACACGACACCAGCACGCGCGCCTATGTCGGTGCCTTCAACTTCAAGGGCGGCGATCAGCAGAAGAATGTTGGCAAGCTGTCGGGCGGCGAGCGCAACCGCGTGCATATGGCCAAAATGTTGAAGCAAGGCGGCAACGTTCTGTTGTTGGATGAACCAACCAATGATCTGGACGTGGAAACGCTCGGCGCGTTGGAAGAAGCGATTGAGAACTTTGCCGGTTGCGCCGTGGTGATCTCGCACGACCGTTTCTTCTTGGATCGCCTTGCGACGCACATCTTGGCGTTCGAGGGCAATTCCCACGTCGAATGGTTCGAAGGCAATTTCGAAAGCTACGAGGAAGACAAGCGCCGCCGCTTGGGTGATGCTGCAGATCGTCCGACAAGGTTGGCTTATAAAAAGCTGACGCGTTAACTGCTCGCAAACGGGTCGTTACAGGACTGTCCGCTAACGACCCAGTTGTGGACAGTAGGAAAAATTGCGATAGTGCTTGCGTGAAACGGGATGCAAACAAATGGGCGCCCTCCAATTGGGTTTCGAGCAACCGGCAAGGAGAAACACTTGCCGACGATCTTCAATTGCTTCTCGGAGATTTGTGCAAAGCTTGGGGCTTCTGCTCTATTCTTGTTGACGACCTTTTAGACGACGGAGAGACTATCACCGCTGATGACTTCGCGCGGCGCCTGTTGATCGCAGAAGGCTTCCCGAGCGACGATTTGCCGATCAATTGGCGGCAAAAAATGGCGAAGGTATTTGAGGCTCGTTACGGCAAGTCTACGTCGCGGGTGCAGTTCAACGACAACGGCATAGATTGACTGCTTTCCACCCCAATTTTGGACGTTGAGGCCAGACACAAGTCAAACAATAGCTGCCGATGGTGGTCGTCCAGATCCGCATCAACAGACGCGAATGCAGCTAACAGACAAACTGTCGAACCAGCTGGCTTAACCCATCAGGGCACAACCCAATTGCCGTCCCAGCCGCCGCTTGCACTTGCAGTCAGGATTGCGCGGCGGTGGCCTTCATTGGACAGGAACAGCCAGTCGAGCTGCTGCGCCTCGACCAATAGGACGGCGAAATTCTCACGTGCGGGCGCAACCTGCTCCTCGCTTGGGTTAAGGCCCACTGCCCATTCTGGCAGGCCAGACACAGCCTCGGCAGACTTCGCGCCGGGTGCGTCCTCAGCCAGATAGCATCGCCGGGCAAAATTGGTGCTCTCGGCCCATGCTGCATCGGCAACAGCTCCGTCCACCTCAACGCGGCCCATGCCTGTGCAGCGGATCTGGATCTTCGCCGCCGGGTCATACAGCAATACGCCCATTGGCGTGCCAGCCTGTTCGCCAACACCGATCGCGGTGACTTTGGGACTACGCGTATCGGTGTGGAACCGCAGCAGTCGCGTGGCGGGGTCATATTCGCGCAGAACCATTACCCGCATATCCCCGTTACCCGTTCCAACAACTGGCGTGTGCATGGGCGTATGGCGGCTACGCCCGGCCTCTATCATGCGGGCTTCTGCATCGGCGCGGACATCATCGAGTGTTTCAATCATACGCCGGGCAAGACCACGCCGAGCCGCATCAAGTCAACGGCAGAGTGAATTCATAAAAGTAGGCTTGAACATGAACAGGAGCCTACTCAGCCCATTCAGATTTGGGTCAGAACGACTCGGATAGAAGCATATCTACAGCACGAGAATGCAATTTCTCGGCGCTGTGAAAACGATAACAGGGACCGCACTTGGTGGAGCGGAAGCATTGGAGCCGACTATGATGATAAGCAAATATTTGAAAGGCAGCGCCTTCTCCGCCCTCGCTGTTGCATTGGCCTTCACCGCCATGCCGGCAGAGGTCTCTGCGCAGAACCGCGGCGCCGAAAAACGCTCCGAACGCCAAGACGCCCGGCAGAACAACCGTAGCAATCGCCAACAGGCGCGGACGGAGCGACGCAGCAATCGTCAGGGCACTCGCACTGAACGACGTGGCAATCGCCAAGAAGCGCGATCAGAGCGACGTGGCAGCCGTCAAGATGCCCGCCCTGAAAGACGCAATAACCGGCAGGAAGCGCGTGCAAATCGTCGCTCCAACCAACAGTCAAGCACCACTCAGCGCCGCACGACGCAGCGCGCGGTAGAAACGCGGCGCGCTCAAAACCGCAGCGACCGGCCTTACGCCAATCGCGGTGAGCAATTCCGCGCAACACGTGAACGCAACGCTCGTCAAGCAACTCGCGATGGGCGCCGTGACAATGCGCGGCAGGAAAGGCGCGCACAAGAACGCCGGGTAGATCGCCGGACGGAAAAGCGCTCAGAACGTCGGGCCGACCGCAGAAATGATCGTTACGAACGGCGTTCTAGCTATCGCGAAGGCCGCAAAGACGGTTATCGTGATGGTCGCCGGGCAGATCGCAGAAGTGATCGTTATCAACGCCGCAGTGCCTATCGCAATGGATATCGCGACGGAAAATACCGTGATGGTCGCTACAATGACCGCCGCAGCAGCTATAAACGCGATCAACGCCGTTGGGATCGCAAGCGGTGGCGCAAGAACAATCGGTACAATTGGCACAATTATCGCCGCTCAAACCGGCATATCTATCGCCTAGGCCGGTATTACTCGCCCTATCGCAATTATCGCTACAGCCGGATCAGTATCGGTTTCCACTTGGACAGCCTGTTCTTCGGCAGCCGGTATTACATCAACGATCCGTGGCGCTATCGCCTGCCAGAGGTTTATGGCCCCTATCGCTGGATCCGTTATTATGACGATGTGATCCTGGTGAACACTTACACCGGAGAGACTGTGGACGTGATCTACGACTTCTTCTGGTAAGAGAGCCCCCTTCCCTAGGCTGACAAAATGACCCGTTGGTCAGCCTGCATGACCCCCGCTTGCGATATCGCCGGCGGGGGTTTTTTGTTTGGCCAGTCGAAAATTCAAATCTAAGCTTGCGCCCTGATCGGCAGGACGGGCGTCGCGCAAGAGCAACCGCCTTGTCTCTCCTAAATCAATTGCTAGTACGATGCCGTCATGGCCAAAATTTCGATCATCCCCGACCAAGATGCCCTAAAGCGTATGGGCGCCAGCGTTCGCGAAAAGTTGCAAACCGATCCGCAAGCCTATCCAATAAAGACTGATAAGGCCGATCTTTTCGCTTTCGGAGACTTCATCTCGCCCGCCGAGTGCACCCGTCTGTGCACTATGATAGATCTGGTGGCCAAGCCCAGCACATTGCACGAAGAAGGCTATGACAGTGGTTTTCGCACGTCCTATTCCGGCGATCTTGATCCACTGGACAGTTTTGTGATGGGCATTTCACGCCGGATCGATGATTTGCTCGGGATCAATGCGATGTGCGGCGAGGCCATACAGGGTCAGCGATATTTGCCCGGCCAAGAATTCAAACCGCACAATGATTGGTTCTACACAACAGAGGGCTATTGGCCGCTAGAGCGCAAGCGCGGAGGGCAGCGCAGCTGGACTGCAATGGCTTTTCTCAACGATGTTGAACAAGGCGGCGAGACTCACTTCACCAAGATCGGGATCAAGATCCAACCAAAGCCGGGCGTGTTGCTGGTGTGGAACAATGCCAAGCCGGATGGCAGCCCCAATTTGGATACCATTCACGCCGGCACACCCGTGGTTGAGGGCTCCAAATACATCATCACCAAATGGTACCGCACCCGCAAGTGGCGGTGAATCGGTTGGCTATTGGGCTATCGAGCGAAAGCTTCGGCGATTAGCTTTCGTGAATTTGCAATCCCATAGAGCGCGATGAAACTGCCCATGCGCGGCCCTTGATCGCTGCCCAGCAATGTCTGGTAAAGCGCCTTGAACCAGTCGCGCAAATTCTCGAACTCGAACTGTTCCATCTTGCCGATTTCATAGACGATTGTCTGCAAATCTTCGGCTGGGGCATCGGGCGCAACTTGCGACAGTCGTTCGTCCAATTCGCGCAACGCGGCGGCTTCATTGTCGCTCGGGGGCCGCTTGTTCAACGTCGGCACAATGAAGTCACGAGTGTAGTTCACCGCAGCCTTGATCATGGCGTCCAGCTCTGGTGTCCGCACGGTTTCACCCAGATAGCTGTCGAGATATTCGGCAACATTGCCAGTGGTCGCCTCGCTGCCCAGCACACTTGCCAGATTGAGAAGCAAGCCAAATGTCACCGGCACAGTGTCACCAGCACCCGGAGCATCGGCCCCAGCAAATGTCTCGTTCGCGCGCAGCAAATGCCACGCTGGATTGCCCAATTGCTTGTCTAGCGGCTGATCGCTCAAGCGCTCGCGGAATTGCCAATAATCATCGACCGCGCGCGGGATGACACCAACATGCAATTGCTTGGCGCTTTTGGGATTGGGGAAAATGTAGAACCCAAGGCTCTCTTCTGTTCCATAGTCCAACCATTGTTCAATCGTCAGGCCATTGCCCTTGGACTTGGAGATTTTCTCGCCATTTTCGTCGAGGAACAATTCGTAGATCAAACCGTCGGGCTTGCGGCCACCCAGCACCTTGGCAATCTTGCCCGATTGCACGCCGGTATCGGTCAAATCCTTACCGTACATTTCGTAATCGACGCCCTGCGCAACCCAGCGCATGGCAAAATCGACCTTCCACTGCAGCTTGGCATGTCCGCCCAGCGCGCTTTGTTCAATTACGCTACCATCTTCATCGGTGAAACGAATTGTTCCGGCATCTGCATCAACCACTTCAACCGGCACTTGCAGCACGTTCCCGCTCGTCGGGCTGATCGGCATGATTGGCGAGTAAGTGGCGGCGCGCTCGGCCCGCAAAGTCGGCAACATGATATCGAGAATGTCTTGGTTGTGCCGCAGGACATTCTTCAACGCATCGTCAAATGCGCCCGAATTGTAGCGGTCGCTTGCGGCGACAAACTCATAGTCAAAGCCAAACCGGTCGAGAAATTCGCGCAGCATCGCATTGTTGTGATGGGCAAAGCTCTCATACTTCTCGAACGGGTCTGGAATACGCGACAAAGGCTTGTTCAAATGCTCGGTCAGCATTGCCTGATTGGGCAAATTGTCGGGCACTTTGCGTAGGCCATCCATATCATCGCTAAAGGCGACCAGACGCGTGGGCTTACCGCCTGTCAGCGCTTCAAATGCGCGGCGGACAAAGGTCGTGCGCAACACCTCTTGAAAGGTGCCGATATGCGGCAGACCGCTGGGGCCGTATCCGGTTTCAAATAACACCGGCGAAGTGCCACCGCTTTTGGCAGGCTTGGTGCCATCGGGATAGCGTTTCAACAGGCGCTGCGCCTCTTGGAACGGCCAAGCCTTGGAATTGCGTGCGGCATCGATCAGAGCGGTATCAGTCATGGGAAGCGCGTTTCGCCCAGCTTGCACCATGTTGCAAGCGCGAACTGTGCGCCGCCTGACAGTCTGGACGTGAACAAATGCGAGGCGGGGCGTTTACAATGCGCTCCGCCTCTTGCATCTGCGGTGGGGTGAGCGCCGCCCTCCCCCTACCCGCGATCCACGCCAGCCATGCCGGAACCTGGCTGCGCTCGCCCAATGGAGAGACCGGGGGTTGTTCCAAGGGCGATGCGATTATGGCCGCCGCCGACACGCCATTGTTGATGCTGAACGCGCCGCTGGTGGCCTCGCGGTTGGGCTATCCCGATCTGTCCGGCCTCGATCTGCTGGAACTGTTTGCCTTCATTCACCCGGCGCGATTTTGCGTCCCCACGGCGCGCGGCTTGGCGCAAGCCTTGTCGTTGGACGAGCCGAGCGGCGGCGATGCCATTCCCGAATTTTTACAGCGAGCTGCGGGCACTCTGGTGGAAACTTGCGAAAGCCATGAGTGGCCAGAGCGCGAGGGCGCATGGTCTGCCTTGCAATCGCTGGTTAAGCTGCGCTGGCCATGGGCACAGGTTTTGGCCCCTTACCTACGCAAGCCAGAGCGTGCTGAAAAATGGCTGTTTTCCAAACTGCCAGAATGGGAAGAGCAGGCCGACAAGCCGCAACCATCGCAAGTGGTGCTTGATGAAAGCACAGTCATTGAACAGCTCGACCATCTGACCGGAGAGCATGCGGAAACCCGCCCCGGACAACAAAGCTATGCCCGTGATGTGGCGCGTGTTTTTGCTCCGCGCGAACGCCAGGCTGCACCGCATCTGTTACTGGCGCAGGCAGGCACAGGAATCGGCAAAACGCTGGGCTATCTCGCGCCGGCATCGCTGTGGTCCGCGACCGCGCAAGGCACGGTTTGGGTCTCCACCTTCACCAAAAATTTGCAGCGCCAATTGAGGCAAGAAAGCCGCCGCGCTTGGCCGGCCGAACGCCGCGATGGCACCCGTCCCGTGGTGGTGCGCAAGGGGCGCGAGAATTACCTGTGCCTGCTCAATCTGGAGGACGCGCTGCAGGGAGGCTTTGCTGGTCGCCCGGCGATTCTGGCGCAATTGGTCGCACGCTGGGCCGCCTTCAGCCAAGATGGCGACATGATCGGCGGTGATTTGCCCGGTTGGCTGGGCACATTGTTCCGCAAGCGCGGGATTGCGGCCCTAACCGATCAGCGCGGTGAATGTGTCTATGCCGGGTGCCCGCATTATCGCAAATGCTTCATCGAACACGCCGCGCGCGCTTCTGCCCAAGCCGATTTGGTGATCGCCAATCACGCTCTCGTGATGGTCAATGCTGCACGCGGTCGCGATCATGCGCAACGCCCGACCCGGATCATCTTTGACGAGGGGCATCACGTTTTCGAGGCCGCCGATTCTACCTTTGCCGCGGTACTCAGCGGGCAAGAATCCATAGAGCTGCGCCGCTGGATTATTGGACCGGAACGCAATTCTCGTGGTCGCAGGCGCGGGTTGGCTGCGCGATTGGCCGATGTCTCCAGCTATGATGAAGCCGGCGGCCAAGCTGTCGAGGCAGCGGTGAAAGGGGCCAGCGCTCTACCCTCCGAAGGGTGGCTGCAACGCCTGAACGAAGGTGAGCCCTATGGTCCCTTAGAAGCTTTCCTCGCGGCAGTGCGCACCGCCACCTATGCCCGCGATGAAAGCGCCAATGGCAAAAGCGGACAAGAAGCAGGCTATGGCATCGAAACCGAGGCTTCAGGCCTACCGGGAGAATTGATCGAGGCCGCGGGCGAAGCGCAAATGGCCCTGGGAGCCATCCGAGCGCCCATGATGAAACTGGCCACTCGGTTGGAGGCTATCGTTCAGGACGGGCCGGACTGGTTGGACGCACAAGGCAATGCTCGGATCGAGGGCGCTCGCCATTCGCTCGCGTGGCGGATCGACTTGCTGGCCGCGTGGGAGGCTCTGCTGGAAAGACTGGGCGGACCAGCTGACCCCGAATTTGTCGATTGGCTGGTGGTGGAACGCTCGGACGCTCGCGAATTTGATGTCGGTGTGCATCGCCGCTGGCTCGACCCGATGAAACCCTTTGCCAAAGTAGTGTTGGAGCCTGCCCATGGGGTCATGCTGACCAGCGCGACCTTGACCGACAGAAGCGAAGATGGCGAGGATTGGGACAGTGCGCGGGCCAGATCGGGCGCCAATCACATGGATGGCCCAGCGCAAGTTAGCGCAGCGGACAGTCCGTTTGATTATGCCAGCCGTGCCGAAGTCCTGATTGTGACCGACATCAAGAAGGGCGATTTGCCAGCCCTGGCGGGCGCCTATGCCAGATTGATCGAGGCATCGGGCGGCGGATTGCTCGGCCTGTTCACCGCCATTCGCAGACTGCGCGCCGTTTATGGCCGGATCGCCGACCGGCTGGCCCGTGCTGGACTGCCGCTGTTCGCCCAGCATGTTGATCCAATCGACACCGGAACGTTGGTGGATATTTTTCGCGATGATCCGCGCGCTTCGCTGCTTGGTACCGATGCCTTGCGCGATGGGGTCGATGTGCCGGGCCATTCGCTGCGCTGCGTGGTGATGGAACAGGTTCCATGGCCACGGCCAGACATTCTGCACAAGGCGCGGCGCGCGGCGGCCAATGCATCCGGCAGCAGCGCCAGCGCTTATGACGATCGCATTATCCGAGCGCGTTTGGCGCAGGCATTTGGACGGCTGATCCGCAGCAAGGACGACCGCGGCCATTTCATAGTGCTGTCCCCGGCCTTCCCCAGCCGCTTGCTCAGCGCCTTTCCGACGGGAACACCTGTCATTCGATTGACATTGGAAGAGGCTTTACAGCGGGTTGAAGCTGGTGTTTCAGGCGGAGAAGCCCTAGCGGCTAAAGCAGAAATTTCGCAAGAGGATGCAGGCCAATGAGAAAGGACACAAACCAGTGAAAATTCTCGCGCTGCTGCGCCATGCGAAATCCGATTGGGATGATCTGGCCAAACGTGACTTTGATCGCGGTTTGAACGAGCGTGGCCGCAAAGGTGGCCGGTTGATCGGCGAACATATCCGAGAGCATGGCATCTCTTGGGACAGCTTTATCGCCAGTCCAGCCGAGCGAGTGAAGCAAACCATGGATTCCGCCTTTCCTGACGAAAAAGCGACCTATGATGCGCGGCTCTACCTCGCCAGCTCGGACACGATCCTTGAGGTAGTGACCGAGAAGGCTGGAGATGCTGATGCGGTGATGGTCGTGGGCCACAACCCCGGACTGCAAGATGTGCTACTAGAACTGATCTCTCCGGCGAATGAGAATGCGCTGTTTGACGAGGCCTCGACCAAATTTCCGACCGCTGCCTTCGCCGTGCTTGAATGCGATATTGACGATTGGAGCAAATTAAAGACCGGCGTAGGCAAGCTGGTGCATTTCGCACGTCCCCGTGATCTGGACCCGGAACTTGGACCAGAGTTTTAGGCGCGTTTTAGGCGAATTTTAGGCCAAAACCCCACGCGGGCCCGGTCCATTCTCGGCCAGATGATCATCCTTGTTGTAAAGTTGGCATTTCGCCAAGCTCAGGCAACCACAACCAATGCAGCCATCCAGCCTGTCCCGTGTTTTTTCCAATTGAGCAATTTTTGTATCCAGTTGCGCTCTGATTGATCGGCTGATCCTCTGCCAGTCGCGCGCATTGGGTGTGCGGCTTTGCGGAAGCTTGCCGATCTCATTTTCGATATCAGCCAGAGCCAGCCCCAATTGCTGGGCGATCAGGATAAAGCTGAGTCGGCGAATATCTGATCGCAAGAACCGACGCTGGTTGCCCGATGTGCGGATCGGTTCGACCAGGCCTTTCTCTTCGTAGAATCGGATCGCAGAAACCGACAGGCCCGTGCGCCTGGCCATTTCACCGATTGTGATCAGATCGGTCTTACGGAGTTTACGGGCAGGTCTGGGGGTCATCTCGCTTATCTCTCGACTTTAAAGAGCGTTTGAAAATTATTTCTTGACCTCAACTTAGCTTGAGGTTGCAAAAGGTGCAAACAGAGTGATTCGGATGCAGGCTCCATTGGATAGGAGCAATCGTGCAGATCGGCATCACTGCATTATTTTGAAAGGAATTAAAGATGCCCAATGGTCAAATTGAACACGCCAATCTGACGGTTACCAATCCCGCGCGCAGTGCGGAATTGTTTAAGCAATTGTGCGGTTGGCACGAACGTTGGAGCGGCAATGCGCAGAATGGCGGTGAGACCATCCATGTCGGCAGCGAGACCACTTACCTGGCGCTTTACACCAATGATTCTGCCTCCGGTGGCTACTCAAAGGGGCAACCGCTCAATCATGTCGGATTGCTGGTTGATGATTTGGATGGGGCCGAGAAAGTCGTCATCGCCTCAGGGCTCAAACCCTTCGGTCACGACGATTATGAACCCGGCGAAAGGTTCTATTTCTACGATTGGGACGGCATTGAATTTGAAGTGGTCAGCTATGCCGAAGGTCAAAGCGGAGATCTGTCATGAACGAGATTATTCTGCGCGAACCCATGTTTGGCGCATTTCCAAAGCCCCTACGAAGTGGCAGACAGGCGAGGAAACCCGTCTTTGGAGAACACAAGCAATGCGCCACCCCCCTCTTGCCCGCCTCATCGCCAGCCAACTGACTCTTGCAATAGCGGCCGTTTGCGCATCCCCTGCCCTGGCAGAAACCATTTATGTTACCGGGGATCGGATGCTGGATGTTGAAAGCGGGCGCTATATCGAAAGCCCGCTGATCACCATCACTGACGGCAAAGTGGCTGCGGTTGAGGGCGGCGGCGAAGCACCCGATGGCGCAGAGGTGATCGATCTGGCCGGGCACACCATCCTGCCCGGCCTCATCGACATGCATGTCCATTTGGACGGACGCCCGGAATATGGCGGTTACTCATCCTATCAATTTTCCGACAGTTTCTGGACCGTCATAGGCGCGATCAATGCGCAAAAAATGTTGGGTGCAGGCTTTACAACCGTGCGCAATCTGGGCGGTAGCAAATACAATGTCGTCGGGCTGGATCAGGTGATCGAAGAAGGTTGGATGGAAGGGCCGCGCATTGTAGCGGCAGCCCATTCACTGGGTGCAACCGGCGGCCATTGCGACGAGACTTTCCTGCCCCCCAGTTTCAATGCAAAAAGCCCAGCAGTGGGTGATAGTCCCGATGAATTGCGCAAACGCGTCCGCGAACAACGCAAGTATGGCGCAGAGGTGATCAAGGCCTGTGCGACCGGGGGCGTCTTTAGTCGAAACACAGCGCCGGGCATCCAGCAATTGAAGCTGGACGAACTAACCGCGATCGCAGACGAGGCGCATTTCTGGGGCCTGAAAGCGGCCGCCCATGCCCATGGTGCCGCCGGTATTAAGGCAGCCATCCTGGCGGGATTCGATACCATTGAGCACGCCAGCTATGTTGATGAAGAAGGGATCGCGCTTGCAAAAGAACGCGGCACGTTCCTGTCGATGGATATTTTCAATACCGAATACACTTTGAGCCAGGGCGAGGCGAACGGCGTTCTGCCTGAGAATATCGAAAAGGAGCGCTCGCTCAGCCAAGATCAGCGTGATAATTTCCGCCGAGCGCATGAGGCCGGCGTGCGCATGATCTTTGCCAGCGACGCGGGCGTGATGCCCCATGAGGATGTCGGCGGCCAATTCCGCGTCATGGTGGAATATGGAATGGACCCGCTGGAATCGATCCAGGCCGCCACGATCAACGCATCACAAGCCCTTGGCCAAGTGGGCGAAGTTGGCGTCATCAAACCGGGTGCATGGGCCGATCTGATCGCGGTGGATGGCGATCCTCTGGTTGATGTTGGCGAACTGGCCGATGTCGATTGGGTGATGAAAGGCGGGAAAGTTTTTCAATCCCGACAATAATGTCCGAGTGCTTCGGACGCGCATTCTTGAACCGAAAAACCGGCTATCACTCTCGGCTTATGCGTTGCCAACAACAAAGCACGCCGCCGCCATCAGCGCACCTGCCCACCGGTTGGAACGAAATCGCATTAAGGGATTTGTGGGATCATCTGGGTCGAGTGTGGCGACCTGCCAAATGAGATGCAACGCCATCGGTAGCAACGCCAGCACCGCAATCGGGTCAGGCCGGTACAGCCAAAATCCGGCCGCCCACAGGGCCAGCGCTGCTCCGTAAAACAGGGCCACCCCGCCGCGGACTTTGCCGCCCAAACGCAATGCCGATGATCGAATGCCAACCAGCGCATCATCCTCCCGGTCTTGTAGCGCATAAATCGTATCGAACCCGATGACCCATAGGACCGCGCCCCCATACATGCAGGCCAACACTTCCCAATTGTCCCAGCGCAAGTGGGTCCAGCCTACCGCCAACCCCCAGGTAAAGACCATGCCAAGCCATGCCTGCGGCCACCAAGTTATGCGCTTCATAAAAGGATAGGCAGCGACCAAGGCAATGCTAGCCAGTGCGATGATTTGCGCCTCAATTCGTAACTGAAACAGCACCAATAGGCCGACCAAGCACAGCGCAATTAACCACAGCCATGCAGTGCCCTTGCTGATCCGCCCGCCAGCGACAGGCCGCACTGCGGTCCGCTCAACCTGCCGGTCCAGATCGGCATCAACAATGTCGTTATAGACACAGCCCGCGCCGCGCATTGCGATGCTGCCCAGTAACAGCCAGCCAATCAGCACCCATTGCGGCCCAGCCCCGGTCAACCACACGCCCCACGCACAAGGCCAGAACAGCAACCACCAACCAATCGGCCGATCAAAACGGGCCAATTGCGCCAAATCACGGGGCAATTGTGGCAGCCGCGCGATGATCCCGCGATGCTCAGTATCTGGAACGATCTGATCGCTCATTCTTCTGCAACCCGCCAGCCGTGCCAGCACAATGCGATCATGATCGAGTTACCCACGAAATCCACCAAGCCAACCTCGGTCAAAACCGGAACCACAAAATAGAAATAGTAATTGAAAGCGAAGAACGGCAGCAAGACTAATCCATAAAGCCCAAAGGTTAGCCGGGTAAATTTGGCAGTGAATGCCACCAATGCGAACAAACAGGCCTGAGCACCAAAGCATGCCATTGCAAAGGTGCTGAGAAAATCATCGCTATGATACTCGGGCCGGATCGCCAAATCGATCACCGATTGCGGAAACAAAAGGCTCCAGCCGCCGAGGACCAGAAACACCATCCCGATACAATATTGCGTCATGCGTGCCGTCATGGACTAACCCCTAGCGGCCTGTCGCCCGCTCGTCTAACGCTCTTGTCATGTCCGCGACACCATCTCCCAAAATTCCGGCATGGCCACCACGCAGCGCACCGCGACTGTTTGTTGAACAAGCAATTCACGCAGGATGTAATGTTAGGATCAGCGGAAATCAGGCGCACTATCTTAACAAGGTGATGCGGATCGGTTTGGGCGACGCGGTGATTTTGTGCGACGATGCAACTGGCGAGTGGGCTTGCAAAGCGACCGAGATATCCAAAAGGGACGTGTGGCTGGAGCCAGTTGAATGCTTGCAACCGCGCGAAGAAGTCCCCGATTTTTGGCTGTGCCCGGCACTATTGAAAAAAGATCGATTCGACAAAGTTTTGGAGAAAGCGACCGAGTTGGGCGTTCGTCGCATCCAGCCGGTGCTCATGCGGCGCTGTGTTGCCGACAAGCTAAATCTCAGCCGCGCAAAAATATTGGTGACCGAGGCAGCAGAGCAATGCGCCCGCACCGCCCTTCCCGATGTGCAAGAGCCGCAAAAACTTGATGCAATGCTGCGCGATTGGTCACCCGATCGGACCTTGTTCTTCGCCGACGAAATGGGCGGAGAGCCCGCTTCGCAGCAATTTGCGGTACACACAGGCCCGGCAGCGATCCTAATTGGGCCGGAAGGCGGATTTGACGATGCGGAGCGCGAAATACTTCTCGCCCATCCCAAAGTGGCCCCTGTTTCGCTTGGACCAAGGATATTGCGCGGCGAAACGGCATCGCTTGCCGCCACCGCGATTTGGATGGCGACATGTGGCGATTGGTCGAATTAGCACTTTCCTCAGCGCGATCGGTTGCCTAGAGCAACTGACATGAGCACGAGAGACGTATCCGACGCCGAAGATCCGATCATTGAATCGCGCGATCAGTTGATCAAGCCAATGCAGGATGGCGAAAAGTCGCCGCGCGAATGGCGCATCGGTACCGAGCACGAAAAGCTCGTCTTTAACCGTAGCGATTTCCACGCCCCGTCTTATGACGAAGACTGCGGTATCCGCGATATCTTGATGAATATGCAGGACTTTGGCTGGAAACCAGTCGAAGAGAACGGCAAAGTTATCGCCATGAGTGGTAGCGATGGCACAGTCAGTCTGGAACCAGCTGGTCAGCTTGAACTGTCGGGTGCACCACTGGTCAATCTGCATCAAACCTGCGCGGAAACCGGCCGTCACCTCACGCAAGTTAAAGAGATTGGTGAGCGCTGCGGCGTAGGTTTTCTCGGCCTTGGTATGTGGCCAGACAAGACCCGCGAAGAATTGCCGGTGATGCCCAAAGGCCGGTACGAAATCATGATGCGGCACATGCCGCGGGTCGGCGATCTCGGCCTCGACATGATGCTGCGGACCTGCACTATTCAGGTCAATCTGGACTACTCATCCGAGGCGGACATGGCGAAGAAGTTCCGCACGGGCCTCGCACTGCAGCCATTGGCCACGGCGTTGTTTGCCAATTCGCCATTTACCGAGGGAAAGCCCAATGGTTATCTTTCCTATCGCTCGCATATTTGGTCAGACACTGACCCGCATCGCACCGGTATGCTGCCCTTCGTGTTCGAAGACGGCTTTGGGTACGAACGCTGGACCGATTACATGCTCGATGTGCCGATGTATTTCGTCTTCCGCGACGGCAAATATATCGATGCAGCGGGAATGAGCTTTCGCGACTACCTGAAGGGTGAACTGCCCGCCCTGCCCGGCGAAAAGCCAACCGAAAGCGATTGGTGGGATCACCTCTCCACCGCATTTCCCGAAGTTCGGCTGAAGAGCTTTCTCGAGATGCGCGGGGCAGATGGCGGCCCGTGGAGCCGCATTTGCGCCTTGCCCGCATTTTGGGTCGGCCTGCTGTATGACGACACAGCATTGAATGCAGCATGGGATTTGGTGAAGCACTGGACCATGGAAGAGCGCGAGGCTCTGCGCAATGCGGTGCCTGCTACAGCCCTAGACACGCCGATCCCCGGCGGTGGCAAGCTGCAAGACCTAGCCAAGGAAGTTCTCGCCATTTCGCGCAGCGGATTGACCGCACGCGGGCAACTCAACGCCAGTGGCGACAATGAGACCGGCTTTCTCGAAACGCTGGACGAGATCGTATCTTCAGGAAAAGTCCCCGCGCAACGCATGTTGGACATGTATCATGGAGAATGGGCTGGCGACGTCAGCCGGGTCTATAAATACAGTTTCTAAGGATTTGGGAGAGACGCAATGTTGATTGTTCTGGCGCAAGCCAAATTGGGCGACGGTGCAGTTGATGGCGCGCGTGATGCCATCGCAGACATGGTTGCGGCGTCCAATCAGGAAGAGGGCTGTATCGCCTATTCCTTCACCACTGATGTTCTCGACCCCAGCGTGATGCATATTGTCGAGAAATGGGTCGATGAGGCTGCGCTGGTCGCGCATTTTCAAACCCCGCATATGGCGACATTCCAGCAGGCCTTGGCCGGGCAGGATGTGACCATAGTCGAGGCGATGAAATACCAAGCCGACGAGGGCCAGCCACTAGGCTAGCTCGGAAGCTAGCGGGTGCCGCGAGCAGCAGGCGCTAGCTACTTGTTAAACCCGCTGTGGCACCAAACCCGCCTTAACGGTAGGCGTGAATTCTTCCGCTATCGTCCAGAATATACAGCATGTTACCGGCAACAACCGGCGGCAGGCTGATTGGCTGATCAAGGTCAGCATACTGGCTGGCTGAGCCTTCACCAACGCTCACCTTGTAAAGAAGCCCGCGTGAGCTGCCGACCCATAGCTGATTTCCAGCGAGCACTGGACCAGTCCAGAAAATCGGATCTTCCCGATCTTCTTCATCGCGGAATTGCTGCAATTGGGTGATCCAGCGTACCTTGCCCGTCGAACGAGCAATCGCCAGCAATCGGGCATCGTCGGTCAGAGTGAACACCCATTCACCCGCAATCGCCGGGGTGGAAATGCCCGCAAGGTTCAATTCCCAAATACGCTGACCGGTAACCAATTCATAGGCTGCCATCCGGCCACCCTGACCCAATGCATAGACTCGACCAGAATCGATGATCGGGTCTGCATCAATATCGGTCAGCGAACCAACCGAAGTCGAAATAGATGTTCTAGACAATGCATCTGCCCACAAAGTACGCCCATTCTCATAGCGATATGCGCTCAATTCGCCCGACGAATAACCAGCAATAACAGAGCCCTGCCCTGCCGCGGGAGCAGCAACACCGAACACACCGGCTTGCGTTGCTGAGCCTGATTCCTGCCACAGTAGTGATCCGTCATTGATGTCGAGCGAGAACACCTGATTGTCCTGCGTCATCACAAACACTTGGCCAAATGCAATCGTGGGTGACCCGCGCAGCGGACCCGATGGCTTGACCTTCCACAATTGGGCGCCGGTGGCTGCATCGAGCGAGGTGACCTCGCCAGTGCCATTGGTCACATAGACTTTGCCAGCATCATAGCTGACCCCGCCGCCAAAAACCGCATCGCGCAAATCGGATTCAACAGCGGCGCTTTCTTTCCAAATGGTCGAGCCAGTTGTCGCATCAAATGCATGCACCATGCCGTCAGAATCGACCGCGTATAGCTTGCCACCTCCGATTACGGGTGCAGCTGCCAGACGGCGGCGATTGCCCGATCCGGCAATCTGCGCGGTCCAAACCCGCGACGGGCTTTCCGCCAAAGCGAGATGACCGTAAGATTTGCTGGCTGTGCCGCCAACTTGCGCCCAATCAGCATTTTCCTGAGCCGCTGGAAGAACAACGGAAACGCCCGCCAAATTTGGGTCAACCTGCGCTCCGGTCTCGATCCGCGACAGCACAGGGATGCGTTCGCCGACAGTTGGCGTCGTGCGCTTGTCTCCGCCGCCGAACAATCCGCCGCCGCACCCTGTCAGGGTTGCAGCCATCGCTGCTGCGATGAGGAGTGTGCGTTTGGTCTTACTAATCATCATTTCGGGGTTTCCTATGGGAACCTATGGGTTTGCATTTGCTTCGGCGCCCGCGGTGGGCACACCTTGGTCTTCGAGCAATTCATCGACATCTTCGATAGCATCCACGCCGAGCAGGCCAGCCATTTGGCGTGATCGCCCGCGCAGGCTTTCCGGCACATCTTCGGATTTGGCAATCTCGCCAAACAATGCGCCCGCTTCGGCGCGCTTGTCCTGCTCCAGATAGGCCATCGCAACCAGTTCAGCCGCGCTGCCAAAAAATGGCTCGCCAGGAACAGCCAGCGGCTGCAAAGCATCGATAACTTCTTGAGGATCGCGGCTGTCAAATGTAGCGGTCATGCCGCGAATAGCAGCAATGTCGCGCAATATTGGCGGTGCGTTTTCATCATCGGCAACTTCGCCATACAATTCAGCCGCGCTGTCTGCATCGCCGCGCTCCATCGCAACGCCTGCCCGCAACAGCTTGGCCGACACACCAGCACCGCCGTCGCTTTCCGCGATCAAAGCGGTTGCCGCCTTGTCTGCGCTGTCCAGATTGCCCGCTTGGGCCTGATCAAGGGCTGCTACCAATTGTTCAGACTGGGCTTCCATTGCCGCTTCTTGTCGGGATTCCCAAAACAAATAGCCGCCAAATGCCAACAGGCCGCCGACCAGCAAAACCAGCAGGGGCGTGCCATAAGTCTTGGCAAAATCTGAATATTGATCCTGCCGAACGGCATCATCAATTTCGCGCAGCAGAACGTCGTCTTCGGCCGCTCTGCGCTCTGCCTGCTTGTCTTCTTTAGATTTTCCGCTTCCGGGTATCAGCGCCAATTTGGGGCTCTTTCTTCAACTGAAAAGGTATAGTTCGGCGCCGCTTTTAGGGAGGCAAAGCCGCAACCGCAATGGCGCAGCCAACCTGTCCACCGGCAGTTGAATGCTCGCTTAAGCGTTTTGCAGCTTTTTGCCATCAAATTTCCCTATCCAAAGCGTTTGCATAGAGCCGGCGATAGCTTTCGGTCATTGTCTTCTCGTCAAATTTTTGCGTCGCAACCGCGCGATTGTCAGCGCCGATTACCGACCGCTTCTCTCCCAGCGCGGCCAGCTTGGTCAAGGCGCTACCCAGCTCGGCTGGCTGGGCGGGATTGACGATGAAGGGAGCATTCCGTTCGGCCACGCATTCGGCAATGTCTCCGACATCATAGGCCGCGACAGGCAAACCTGCCGCCATCGCTTGCAACATCGGCACGGGCATTTGCGCATCGATTGAGGGAACTGCGAAAATATCAAACAGCCCCATCACCTTGGCAAGGTCGGTCACTTCGCCGGGCAAATGCACCCTATGGCTAACTTCAAATTCACTGGCCAATTCGCGCAATTTCTCCGCATCAGCCAATTGACCCACAATCACCGCATGCCAATCCTCGGGCAATTCAGCCAAGCTGGTGATCAAGCGGTGCAGCGGTTCCAGCGAACCGTGTTCAGCATCCGCCCCGATCCATCGCTCGCCATCGTGCTTTACAACCCGGCGTAAGGCATCGGGTCGGCATTTCTTTGCATAGGCCTTCACGTCCACGCCTGGCGATATGAGTTTCACCCGGCCAATTGGCTGATACCAATTTTCCAGCGCAATCGCTTCGAGCCGTTCCGATGGCACTACCAGTCCAGCGGTGCGGCCAAGTGCGATCCGGCGGTACCAATTGCGGCCCCGGTTTAATTTGCGCGCCTCGTCCGGCTCAAACCCGCTTTCGTCATGGATCAGTGGAGCGAGCCCCATCGATTGTCCGAAAACCGTGTGCGCCATAACGGCGCCCATTGCCCCCCAACCATAGGTCAGGATTAGGTCAAATTTCTGCATCGCTTTGGCCAAGGCCAGCAGGCGGCCCGGGGTGCTCCACCCCGCAAGTTTGGGAAACTCCTTGGGATAGGACACTGGCACCGACGGATTGACCGCAATTGCCGCTTCCAGTTGGTCACGCTGCGCTGAAACAATCGAGTGACTGAGCCGCGAGCCAAAGGCATTCATCAGCCTAACGCTTTGCAAGGCGGCCTGTCCCGATACGCCTTGGTCTCCAAATGCCGAATGGCAATGGAGCACTTTGGGCAAGCTATTGGACTGCTTGCTGGTCATCGTTCTCAACCTACCCGAGCCAAAAAGGCCTCAATCCCAGCCACAGATTCAGGCTCGTCCAACATTGGAGCATGCCCCACACGCGGAATAATAATACTCTGCATATCGGGATGGCGCGCATGCATTTTTGCCAAAGTCTCTGGTGAGAACAAATCCGAAAGCTCTCCGCGCAGCACCAGCAGCGGCGCGTCCTTCAATGAATCAAACATAGGCCACAAATCAGGCGGCGCAGCATTGCCCGGCTGCTTGAATGGCTCTGCGATTGCCATGTCGTAATCGAAACCGATGCGGCCATTTTGTCCAACCACCATTGCTCGCTTGGCCATCTCGATCCAGCGATTGATATCATAGTCGGGAAAGCTGCTGCTGCCACTTTCTTGCAGCGCGCGTGCGGCATGAAGCCAGGTTGGGAAGCTGCGGTTGTGCCCGACATAAGTGTTGATCCGGGCAATTCCGGCAGGGTCAATCTCTGGCCCGACATCATTGATCACAGCCCCTGCGACCACGCCGGGTTGCATGGCGGACAATATCATCGTCATCAATCCACCCATCGAAGTGCCGATCGCAATGAAGCGTTCGATGCCTTCTTGCTCAAGCAGAGCTTTGAGATCGGCGACATATTGGAGCGGAGAATATGTCTGCCAATCCTTGGCATATTCACTCATCCCCCGCCCGCGCACCTCGGGCACCAATACCCGGTTGCGCGAGGACAATTGCTCGGCCAGCCCGGCAAAATCACGCGAATTGCGCGTCAGCCCGTGCAAGCAGATCACGGGGAGTGAATCTGATGGCCCCGCATAATCGCGAAAATGCAGTTTCAGGCCGTCCTGGCTTGTCCAGAACCGGTCAGTATAGGGCGTTTCCATTGTGTCTGGCGGCCTTTGTCGAACGGGAATGATTACACATGCTGCGCAAGTGTTGCTTGCGCTTGATCGCCTGCATCCCCACTATTGCCATATGCGCGACGAACCGCAAGCCGCCGAATACCGGCCTGATCCAATTATAGCCGATCCTGACCATAGCAATCTGGCCCAGTGGCTGGGTGATCCGGTGCAATCGGCTGATTTTCCACAAGCCACCATCCGTTTCCGCAACGATCGCTGGGCGGCCAATGTTGGTCTGTCAGAATTGAGCGATGAACAATGGGCCAGCCATTTTGGCCGGTTTGAGCCGTTGCAAGAAAACCTGCCACAGCCGCTCGCACTGAAATACCATGGCCACCAGTTTCGCACCTATAATCCCGAAATTGGCGATGGGCGCGGATTTCTGTTTGCGCAAATGCGCGATGCGGATGGCAGGCTCATCGATCTGGGAACCAAAGGCTCTGGCCAAACGCCTTATAGCCGCACAGCCGACGGGCGTTTGACGCTGAAAGGAGCGGTGCGCGAATTGCTCGCGACAGAATGGCTGGAGGCGCTCGGCGTACACACTTCCAAGACGTTCTCTATAGTTGAGACCGGCGAGGAATTGGAGCGCAATGACGAACCCTCGCCAACGCGATCAGCGGTCATGGTGCGGCTCAGCCATGGCCATATACGTATGGGCAGCTTCCAGAGACTGTTGTTCCTCGACGAGAAGGATCACATGGAACAATTGGTCGATTATTGCCTCGCGCAATATCCCGGCCCTCCACCTCCCGATGACGCGCCAGCAAGAGACGAACCAGCCGTTATTTTGATGCACCAATTGGTCGAACGCATGGCTGATCTTGCTGCGAGCTATATGGTCGCAGGCTTCGTTCATGGCGTGCTCAACACGGACAATATGAATATCAGCGGAGAGAGCTTTGACTATGGGCCATGGCGCTTCCTGCCACGCTGGGATCCTGGTTTTACCGCTGCCTATTTCGACCAGACCGGGCTCTATTCTTTTGGGCGGCAACCAGAAGCCTTGCATTGGAATTGCGCGCAATTTGCCGCTGCCATGCGCATGCTGACCGAATCCGAACCGCTGCTTTTCGCGCTCAACCGGTTTGGCCCTTTGTATATGCAGGCAATTGCAAGGCGTTGGTGCTGGCGGCTTGGTGTCGAACCAAAAGGCCATGATGACGATGCCAAATTGGTAGAGGCATCAGAGGCCGCAATGCGCAAAACCGGCGTCCAGCCCGACCAGTTTTTCTACCAGCACCGTGGTGGCAGGGCAGCCGATGGCGAATTGGGCGACATTTTGGCCACCTACACATCTATCTGCGACGGCCATGATTATTGGTCGAGTGGTGCAAGGCACAGCTTGCTGATCGACGAAGTTGAGACATTGTGGTCGGCCATTGACCAGCGCGATGACTGGTCACCTCTGTTTGAAAAAGTCGCGACGATGCGCGAGATCGGCCGGGCGCATGGTGAGGCATTACAGCCTTGGGGACATATTACAGAGATTTAGTGGCAAATCGGACCTGTCTGCCCCTTCCCAAGTGCACCCAAGCAGACTAACCGAGTTAGCAGAGAGGGACCGTAAGTTTTGAGCGACACCACAATCGTTTCTTTTGAACCAGCGAATGGGAACGAGCTTTGGCGCGGCGACGCGACCGATGTGGACGAATGTGTGGATCGTGCCCGGAACGCTTGGGCCGATTGGGCCGCACAGCCACTCACCACCCGAATGGAATTGGCCCGCCGCTTCGCCAATGAAGTGCGCTCTGTAGCTGACCCTTTTGCTGAATTGATCGCGCGTGAGACGGGCAAGCCATTGTGGGAGGCCAAGACCGAGGTCGAAGCCGTCGTCAACAAAGTCGAAATCTCGATCAATGCCTATGCCGAACGCACCGGTAAAAAGCGGCTCAACAGCGCGCTGCAGGGAACCGCAGCGGTCCGCCACAAACCGCATGGCGTGATGGTGGTGTTAGGGCCTTATAATTTCCCCGCTCACCTCCCCAATGGACATATTATTCCAGCGTTGATCGCTGGCAATGCGGTGATTTTCAAGCCGAGTGAGAAAACGCCAGCCGTGGGCGAATTTCTGGTCCAGTGCTTTCACAAGGCAGGTTTTCCAGAGGCCTCTGTGCAACTCGCGATTGGCGACGTTGATACGGGCAAAGCGCTGGTAACGCATGCTGGCATCGACGGAGTTTTGTTTACCGGATCGGTTCAGGGCGGTGTCGCAATCAACCGAAGCCTGGCTAGCAATCCGGGCAAGATTGTCGCGCTGGAAATGGGCGGCAATAACCCGCTGGTTGTTATCGATACCCCAAAATTGGTCGAGGCAGCTGTGTTGATCGTGCAGTCAGCTTTCACGACCGCCGGGCAACGTTGCACCGCGGCGCGGCGCCTGGTGGTGCTGGACCATCTTTACGAACCTCTGATGGATGAAGTCCTCAAACTGACGGCAAAGGTGATTGTGGACGAACCATTTGCCGACCCCGCGCCCTTCATGGGTTCAGTCATCGACAATGACACCGCAGATTTGCTGAGCGACAGTTTCGTCCATTTGCTGGCCAATGGCGGCAAAGTGCTCAAACATATGCGCCGGCCTGATGCGGAACTGCCGCTTTTGACACCGGGTATAATCGACACAACCGATCTGGAGGACAGGCCAGATATGGAGCTGTTCGGCCCGATCCTGCAAGTGATTCGAGTGCCTGATTTCGATGCAGCCATTTTGGAAGCAAACAACACACGGTTCGGCCTTTCCGCCTCGCTAATTGGCGGAACCCCGAATGATTACAACCGGTTTTGGGCCAATGTTCGCGCTGGTATTATCAATTGGAACCGCCCGACGAATGGCGCTTCTTCGTCCGCTCCATTTGGCGGAGTTGGTTTGTCGGGCAATCATCGTCCGGCTGCTTTTTACGCAGCAGACTATTGCGCTTATCCGGTTGCAAGCACCGAAATGGAGCAACCCCGCGCCAGCATTGGCGTCGGTCTGCGCGATCAATAAGATCAGCACTTAGCGCTCCGTTTGCTCATCGCCTGATCTTAACGACGGAATGTCGGAAGCGCCCCGTTACCCGCAGGCAAAGAGACGCTTCCCGCGACCCGGGGTCGCGCCAGGACCGTTGGTGGGTACGGCCCAAGTCGTAAAACTGTTATCGAATTAGCGGCAGCGAACGCCGTTGCGATCGACCTCTCGTCCCAACAGAGCACCGCCAGCTGCCCCCAGAATCGCGCCCAGTGTGCGATCACCGCGTCCAGCCAACTCATTGCCAAGCAGGGCGCCAACACCGGCACCGATCAACAGTCCGGTCGTTCCGTCATCACGGCGACAATATGCTCGTCCGTCCCGACCCCGCCACACCCGCATGTCGCGATAGGCGCGCCGGTTAGAATTGTGCTGATGATGTCCATGCCGGGCGTAATGCCGACTGCGCTTGTAATGCTTGCGATATTTGCGTTTCTTACCTTTTTCGAAGGTCATATCACCCAAAACGCCAATTTGGCCGCCTGAGTGACCCACATTCTGCATAGTGGCATTTGAGGCCGCGCTGACCGCAATATCGGCCGCCGCTGCAGGCGTTGCGACCAACGTCAGCGACAGACTGGCTGCCGCTGCGAGTGCTGTGCGCTTTACAATAGAATGAGTCATTGTCGTGCCTCTATGTCCCGCGGTACTTTGCAGTAAGAACTGCACCGCCTTGTTCGATGTGTTCATACATAGAGGCCTGAACCTGAACGATTTGCAACAGGCACGTCAGAATTGCATTCATGCGACGAACGGTGATTTTCCAGCGGACGAATGGTTGCTTGTCCTCACATTCTGCGCCGCCTAGGGCGGTTTCCGATGCGAACTCACGATCAAGCAGCCGATCTTCAGCAGTCTGGGCAATCCTCCTCTGAGGCCAAGTCAGGCCTACCCGCAGCGCTGGGTGCCTATCTCATGTGGGGCCTGCTGCCGCTCTACATCGCATTGGTGCAAGAGATACCGCCGTTCGAATTCGTCGGGTGGCGCATAATCTGGACCTTGCCATTATGCCTGCTGATAGTCGCCGTGCGCGGACAATTTCCCGCATTGCGAGAGGCGATGGCTGACAAACGCAGCATAGCGATGCTGTGCCTGAGTGCGGCTTTGATTGCGACCAATTGGCTGGTCTACATCTGGGCTATTGCCGAGGGTGAGATCTATGCCGCCAGCATGGGTTATTATCTCAATCCGCTGCTGAACGTGTTGCTGGGCACCCTGTTTTTGGGCGAACGCCTGTCGCGCCTTCAATGGTTGGCAGTGGCATTGGCAGCGCTGGCAGTGGCGGCCTTGCTGGCAGGGGCAGTCGCCAGTCTCTGGATCAGCCTGTCTTTGGCCGGATCATTTGCTCTTTACGGACTTGTGCGAAAGCAGGTCGGCGTTGGATCTCTACCCGGTCTGACGATCGAGACTTCGATACTTATCCTGCCATCCATCGTCGTAGTGTGGTTCTATAGCCAAAGCCCGTCCGGCACGCTGTTCGGCAGCGATCCGGTTATTACGGGTCTGATCATGTTTGGCGGAGTTGTAACCGCCGTGCCCTTGCTGCTGTTTGCTGTGGCCGCACGCAGAATGGACTATTCCGCCCTGGGATTTGTCCAATACCTTGCACCAACCTTGGTCTTTATCCTCGGCCTAACGGTCTTTGGCGAGGAGCTGAAACCAGCACAATTGGGCAGTTTTATGCTGATCTGGGCGGCAATTGCTCTGTTTGTTTGGGATATCGTGCGCCGAAGAGGAATGGCGCAAAGAACGGCCCAGAAGCGAGCTAAAGCTTAGCCGTCAAAGCGCCAGTTAAGCGTGGTTCCCGCGTGGAACGGCACAATATCAGCACCATCAGCGCGAAGAACATCGGGGATTTCGACGCCGCTCTTGCTCAAGCCAATTGTCGTTTCATTGACCGGCAGTCCATAAAAAGCTGGGCCGTGGAGCGAGGCAAAGCCCTCAAATTTATCCAGTGCCCCTTCTTCGTCAAACACAGCCAGATAACTTTCCAGCGCATAGGGAGCGTTGAAAATGCCCGCACAACCGCAGGCCGATTCCTTGGCATCGCGCGTGTGCGGCGCGCTGTCCGTTCCCAAGAAGAATTTGGGAGAGCCTGATGTCGCTGCCTTGCGCAGGGCCAGCCGGTGCTGTTCGCGTTTGGCCACTGGCAGGCAATAGGCATGCGGCCGCATGCCGCCCACCAACATTGCGTTGCGATTGATATGAAGATGCTGCGGGGTGATCGTTGCCGCCACATTGTCACCCGAGGCGAGCACAAAGTCGACCGCATCGCTGGTCGTGATGTGCTCAAACACCAATTTTAGCTGGGGGAACTGAGTGACGATCCGGCACAGATGCCGTTCGATAAATTCAGCCTCTCGGTCAAAAATATCGATCTCGCCCTCAGTCACTTCGCCATGCACGCATAGCACAATACCCTCTGCCTCCATTCGCGCGAATACCGGATCGAGCTTGGCCATGTCGCTGACCCCATGGGCCGAATTGGTTGTGGCATTGGCGGGGTAGAGCTTTGCCGCGGTGAACACGCCTTCGGCCTTGCCGCGCGCCAGATCATCGGGATCGGTGCTGTCGGTTAGATAGCACGTCATCAAAGGAGTGAAATCCATGCCATCGGGCACCGCAGCCTTGATCCGATCGCGATATGCCTTTGCGCTGGCGGTATCGGTAACCGGCGGGCTGAGATTGGGCATCACAATGGCGCGAGCAAATTGGCGCGCGGTGTAAGCCACGCAATCGCGCAACATGTCGCCATCGCGCAAGTGAACGTGCCAGTCATCCGGGCGGCGAATTGTCATCGTCTGAGCCATATTTGCGCGATAGTCTTGCACGCGCAGTCTTTCCAGCCCCTCAAGCGAGTACTAGGGCACTTTTTATGGCCCGAATCGGATTTCTAGCATGCGAAACCACCCTGCCCGGCTCATCTGCCCGCAGAGAGGACGCGTTTGAGCACGATCTTTCTGTGCAAGCGATACAACCAGCTATCGAGGCCGCTGGTCATGATTTCAGCATCATCGATTGGGCAGCACCGATCGAGCAATTTGCCGGGTTTGATCTGGTGATGCTGGGTACAGCGTGGAATTATCAGGATCGCGAGCAAGAATTTCTCACCCGCCTCGATGCTTTGGAAGCTGCTGATATCAAGGTGTGCAATTCAAGCGAGATTGTCCGCTGGAATGTCCGCAAAACCTATTTGAAGGAATTGGCTAGCAAAGGCGCGGGAACGATCCCGACAATGTGGCTCGACCGAGCCAGCGCAAGCGATGTTGAGCAAACCTTCGATGCATTCGAGGCCGATACTATCGTGATAAAACGCCAAGTCGGTGCCGGAGCCGAAGGTCAACATATTTTCCATCGCGGTAAAGTCCCCGCCACTTGGCAGATTGACCGGCCCGCTATGCTCCAACCGTTCATGCCCGCCATTCAGGCCGAGGGCGAATATTCCTTGATCTTCATCGATGGCGAGTTTTCCCACGCATTGATCAAGCGTGCCACACCGGGCGAATATCGCATTCAATCACTCTATGGCGGCACCGAACAGGCCATCAATCCTTCGCCAGAAGATCGAGCCGCCGCCGATGCGATTATGGCTTCGCTACCCTTTGCCGCGCCGCTTTACGCCCGGATAGATATGGTGCGCGGGCCGGAAAATTCGCTGCTGCTTATGGAAGCCGAGCTAATCGAACCCTATCTCTATCCCAATGAAGGCCCAGAATTGGGACCGCGCCTTGGCCGGGCAATCAATCGGAGACTGACCGAGATATGAGCGATAATCCTACCCCGCTAACGCGCCTGTATTCGCGGGCGGTCGTTCGGCTGAGCCCGACGGATGAAAGCGAGAATGTGGGGGAGTTTCTGCAAGGTTTGGTGACCAATGATGTAGCGGGTCCCTTGCCTGTCTATGCCGCTTTGTTGAGCGCGCAGGGAAAGACCATGTTCGATTTTTTGGTTTGGCCTGCGGAAGAAGGCCAAATGCTGATCGATTGCGAGGCGCAGGCCGCCGATGGTTTGGTCAAGCGTCTGTCGCTCTATCGCCTTCGCCGCAAAATCTCGATTGAGCGCGACGAGAATTTGGGCGTGTATTGGCGAATCAACGGCGCTGACGGAGCTCCCGACCCGCGGCACCCCGCTTTGGGTGGTCGGCGCATTGCCAAAATTTGCGACACAGACACGCCAGCGGATGCAGATTGGACCGCGCATCGGCTATCCTTGGGCATTCCCGAAGGTAGCGCCGAGTTGAACGACATTTTGTGGCTGGAAACAAATGCTGTCGAGCTGAACGGGGTCAGTTTCGACAAGGGTTGCTACATCGGGCAGGAAAACACCGCTCGGATGAATTGGCGTCAGAAGGTCAATCGCCGATTGGTCGTGGTACCGCTCGATCAGTCACAGGAAAAGCGCCGCAAGCATGACCATGCCGAGCTAAATCTGGCCGTCGATCACCTGCGTGTTAGCGATCTTGATGCTGCAAACCTGCCGGAATGGCAGGCCAGCGCGCTCAGCCCGGCTGATTGACCAATTCGATAGAGCGTTCGAGCATCCGCTCGGCACGGTCGCGTGCGGCAGTTTCTGGCAAGCCAAGCGAACGCGACAGCGCCGATCCGATCAGCGCATCGCCCATCGCCATCAAAACCAAAGCCAAGGTCTCTTCATGCAAGCGCATCGAATCGCCATGGCTCGCTGCCTCTTCTGGGGCAATATCATCCACGAGCTGGTGAATTGTCTCAACAATTGGGCTCAGCGCGTCTTCATTTCCGGTCAGGATCATCCAACTGGCCAGGGCGCCTGCCCCTTCCTTGTCAAACGCATCGAAGGCCAAATCCACCACTTCGCGCGGTGAACCCAGCCCCGCCCTACTCGCTTCGACCGCATGTTTGATCGTCTCGCAAACGGTCTCGCACAAATGGCGGGCCAACTCTTTCTGGAGGCCAGCAGCAGAGCCAAAATGGTGTAGCAGATTTGCGTGAGTGCGACCGATACGCCCGGAAACCGCCTTCAAAGTGACAGATTGCGGGCCGCTTTCGATCAACAGCGCGCGCGCCGCTTCCAACGCAGATTTCCGCGATTGTTCAGGCGTCAGACGTTTTCGACTTGTCATGCTTTAATTTCCGGTCCCCAACACATTCTGCTCTGCAGATTGCTCAAAAGTCATTATAGATCATCTTTGCGAACAACAAGCTAGGTGAAACCTTTGCCGTTGCTAAGGCACGGGACTGCGCCCCTAATCCACTATTGACATTGATGTAAGTAACGGTTATTAACATTCATGTTAGTAAGCACCCCAGCCGATGGATTAGACAATGAACGCGCCAACTCAATTTGACCTCGAAAAACCCGCAAAAGCCGGTCCAACACCGACCGACCTTGAAATCACGGTGCGTGATGAACGATTCAATCGCGATGCAAGGCCGCGCCGCTGGTGGGCAGGCGAACCCTTCGGCACCGCATGGCACAATGCGCTATCGGCCACTTTTCCGCGCGGTGAGGCGTTCTTCATTGAAGCGGTCAAGGCTCATCGCGAAGGCGCTCCGCCCAAGCTGGCTGCTGAAATCCGTGCCTTTGTTAAGCAAGAGATCAACCACACTCGCGAACACATCGCCTTTAACCGCCTGGCAGAAGATGCCGGTTATGACATCAAGGCGATCGACAAAAGGGTCGAGGAAATGCTCCTGCTGACCAAGGATCGACCTGCGATTGCCAATCTTGCGGTTACCATGGCACTGGAACATTACACCGCGATGATGGCGCATGAATTCCTCGCCAACCCTGCACATTTTGGCGATGCCGACGCAGAAGTGCGCGACATGTGGCGCTGGCATGCGGTTGAAGAGGTAGAGCACAAGGGTGTTGCCTATGACACTTGGCTGCATGCGACCAAGGATTGGTCCGGCTGGAAGGCCTGGAAAGTTCGCAGCATCGTCATGCTGTCGGTCACCTTGCGCTTCTTTAAGAACCGCTGGCATGATTCGCTCAACCTGCTTGAGCAAGATGGCATCACTGGCTGGAAAGCGCGCTGGGGCCTGTTCAAATATCTGACCATTAGCCCGGGCGTTGTTAGGCGGATATTTCCAGCTTGGCTGGCCTATTTCAAACCCAGTTTCCACCCGTGGGACCACGATGATCGCGAACTGATTGGCAAGTATGAGGGTGAATTTGAAGATGCGCTCATGCCAGCCGAATAAACGAACAGACGCAATACCCTCACAGCCACAATAAGAGCGCGCCGCCCGATCTCATTGGATTAGGCGGCGCGCTTCAGTTCAGCATCTGGGTTACCTGTCCGCTGCTCAGTTTGCTCGTCTAACTGCACGGCATAACGGCGCGACATCGATTTATGCCCCCTGGCCAGCGAGAATTGAGCGCGGGTCTCTCCGGTCGGCTTAAATCCAGCTTTCAGCAAGACTTTACCCGAAGCCGGATTGTCGACGAAATGCCCCGCATGGACCCGTTTGATGCCGATACTGCGCGCAATATCCAGCACCGCCTTGGCCGCCTCTGTGGCGTACCCCTGCCCCCAATGTGGGCGCGCGATCCAGTACCCTAGCTCAATCCGGCCGTCTTCTTCATTGAGACCGCACATGCCGATCACTTGCGAACCAGAGCGGCTTGGCAATGTCAGGAGAAAGCCGGGCGGAAATTGGCGCGCTGGGCGCGATAGAAACTCTACCGCATCGTCAAGCGTATAAGGCCACGGTGCGCGGGCAAGATTGCGTACAACAGCTTCCTCTGCAATCCCTGCCGTCACAGCTTGCGCGTCTTCGATCCAGGCAGGCCGTAGAAACAAGTTCTCGCTTCGATGGAACATGAGCTCTCTCCTCATTACCTCGCATTCGCCCGATAGGACCAATGCGTGACAGTTGCATTGCAGCGACACGAAAGGTCGCAACAATACGGTTCAAACGAGAGGGAGAAACGACAAGAGGGAGACAGGTCTGGCCCTATCTCCCTCTTCGGTGCCGGTTTGCCCGGCTAGGACCGTCCCTGGTGGACGATCCCTTTAACGAATCATCCGATTATTCGGCTGCTTCCGCCATCATGTCCACAGACACATATTTGCGGCCTAGCTTGCCCTTGTGGAATCGCACGATACCATCGCTTAGCGCGAACAGTGTGTGATCCTTGCCCATGCCGACATTATTGGCCGGATAGAACTTGGTCCCGCGCTGGCGCACGATAATGTTGCCCGCAATCACTTGCTGGCTGCCGAATTTCTTCACACCAAGGCGGCGACCCTCTGAGTCGCGACCGTTACGTGATGAACCGCCTGCTTTTTTATGTGCCATGGTTCAGATCCTTACTTCTTATCGGCAGTTTTCGGCGCCGCTTTCTTAGCGGGAGCCTTTTTTGCCGGAGCTTTCTTAGCAGCAGGCTTCTTGGCCGCTGCAGTGGTCTTCGCTGCTGCTGGCTTCTTGGCTGGAGCCTTTTTGGCTGCAGGCTTTTTGGCCGGTGCTGCTTTTGTTTCAGTTTCTGCCTTCTTGGCAGGAGCCGCCTTCTTGGCCGGGGCTTTCTTTGCTCCGGTGCCAACGTCGGTGATGCGCAGCAAAGTCATCTGCTGACGATGGCCCATCTTGCGGCGATAATTGTGACGGCGACGCTTTTTGAAAACGACGACCTTATCACCCTTCGCCTGAGCGATGATTTCCGCCGAAACGGAAACCTTCGAAGCGTCGGCAATCGAATCGCCTTCTCCGGCCAGCAGGACATCGCCCAGCGTAACCGTATCACCCGCTTCACCAGCGAGTTTCTCAACAGCGATTTTGTCTCCGGCGGCAACCCGGTATTGTTTGCCGCCCGTGCGCACAACTGCGAACATGGTGGTATACTCTCAATCTAAAGCTGTGCCCCTTCACATGAAGGAGGCGCGCCCGACGCGCCGCCGGATTTGGCGGGCTGCCGGAAAGAACGGTGCCGTTAAGGGAAGGACGCGGCCAAGTCAACGCTAGATGAGTGCTTTTTGCGTCTTGTTCGACTGGCGCAAGTCATACTGCGTGCTATGGAATGTTGCGATGACTTTGCAGATGAACTTCTCGATTGTAGCAATTCTGGCTGCGAGCACCCTTATGGCTGGATGTGCTGGGGCCGCTGATCGCTATCCCTCGCTCGCTCAGCGTGACGCAGAGCGGGTCAGTGGTACTTTTAATGTGGCCTCTAACGCGAACTCCAATGAAACTAACGAGCAGACCGCACCTGACCCAGCACTGGCCTCGCGCCTGACCGCTTTGGGTCAGCAGGCCGTTTCCGCTCATTCATCGTTTTTATCGGATCTGGAGCCAGCTGTGACGGTGATTCGGGCCGCCAATGGTACCAATGATGATGATCGCGAATGGTCCGCTGCACAAATCGCGCTTGCAAACCTTGATTCGTACCGCAGCGTAACTGCAATCGCGCTGGGCGATCTTGACCTCCTTTATGCCGATGCAAGTGTTGAATTCGACCGCAGAAGGGAAATTGGCGAGGTTCAATCGCAAGTGGCAGAATTGCTCGCACAAGAAGATCGAGAATTGGCGCGGTTGCGGCAATTGATGCCGAAATGAAGGTTGCCTCATGAGCTTGGCCTGCGAAACCTGCCCGGTGCGCGATAGCGCCGCTTGTGCAGTCCTTGAGCCTGCCGAACGCGACGCTTTGGCCAAGGCTGGACGGACGCGGCATATCAAACGCGGGGAAATGCTGTTTGCGGCGGGCGACGAGCAAACCGCCTGCGCAACACTGGTCACAGGCGCACTCAAGATCTGTGCCAATGACAAAGACGGCAATGAGCAAATTTTGGCGCTGGTTCATCCGGCTGGATTTGTGGGCGAGATGTTCTCGCCCTTTGCCAGCCATGATGTTGTCGCGCTAACCGACAGCACGCTATGCATATTTGGCCGCAGCGATTTGGAGCGGGCGCTGGACGATCACCCCGCTCTTACCCGGGCATTGCTGCGTCGATCTCAGGAAGATTTGCATGCCACGCGCTCAATGTTGGAATTGACCGCACATGGCAGTGCGGAAAGCCGTTTGGCTGCGCTGCTGCATGATTTTGCGCAGGCCGCCAGCACATCACCATGCCATCCAGCCGATCATTTTGACTTGCCGCTGACCCGCGGGGAAATGGCCAATATGGTCGGATTGACGATCGAGACGGTCAGCCGGAAGCTTAGCGAGTTGGAAGAAGCTGGCGCGATCAAGCGCACAGGCAAGCGCGGGATCGATCTGCTCGACCCCGCGCACCTGCAGGCCCTCTCTGGCAGGTAGTCGGGTCGTCAGACCAGTGCAGCTATCGTCGCCACTGCAAGCCCCCAAAACACAATCAGGACCGGCAAGATCAACATTTGAATGGCGGCATCACGCGGTGACAGCCGACCGGTGTTGGTCATGATGCCTTTGTTGGAAAACTCACCCCAGCTGAGCGCGCGTTGCTTGGTTTCCGGTGCCAGCCGGGTCCACACCATGGGCACACCAAAACCGCCAAATACGAATAGAGCGCAGATCGCCAAGGGAATGATCAATCCAGGGCTGGCAAATGTTGCCGCCATGATAGCCAGAAAGCCAAGGTAAAGCGCAACAGTTGTGCCATACAAAACGCTTGGCATTTCAAAGCTGCGATCAACCTTGGTTGGAACGCAAGGCGCTTCGACGATGCGGGCGTTGTCGGCGATAAATTCTTGGTTGATGAGTTTGGACATGATGTTTGCTCCTTGACGATGAACACATCATGCCGTGGTCAAGAACAGCGCACATTGATCCACGTCAAATTGCGATTATTTATTCGAGCGTCGCTATTCCCAACGTGCACGATCTGCGTAATCGTCAGCGCGGGGTTCGATCCAATGCCAACCATCGCTGCGCTTCTCGCGTTTCCAGAACCAAGCGGCACTCTTCAAATGATCCATGCAGAAATCAACCGCATCAATTGCACCGCGCCGATGCAGAGAGGCCGCTGATACGCATACAATCGGCTCGCCTGGTTGCACCACGCCGGTGCGATGCACCATCAACAACCCCATCAGATCGAATCGGGCAAAGGCTTGGTCTGCCAAGTCTTCCATCCCAGATAGGGTTAGCGGATCGTAATGCGACAGCTCCAACGCTTCCACATCGGCTTCACCGCGCACCTCGCCAACGAATGTGCAGATCCCGCCCAGCCCCGGGTTTGCATTGGAGAATGGTCCAATCAGCGAACCGGGTATGAAAGGCTCTGTCAGCAGGCGAATATCGCGCATGATCGAATGCCTATCCGCCGCTGACGGGAGGGAGCAAAGCAACCTCGTCACCGTCTTTGGCGCTTAGGCCCTGCTTGTCAGCCAAGACTTTGCCAGCGCATGCAACATTGATCCGGTCATCGCGCAATTGCGCGGCAACCTCGGGTCCGACGCTTTCCAGCAACCCTGCCCAGTCGAGCGGGGCAGGAACTTCGCGCGATGCCTCACCCGCCGCATCCTGCAAAGGTCCCAGAAACAGGATGGTTATAGCCATCCTCAGCCGCCCGTCATCGACATATGGCGCGGTTGAGCCGGATCAGCGCCGCGTTCGGAAATATCGAAGTGATGGCGCTCTGGTTTGATTGTCATCGCCTCTACCAGAGCCGCCTCGAGATTGGTCTCTGGTTGATCGGACCGTAAAGCCGCGCGCAAATCAACCCGCTCCCCGCCGCCAAGGCATGGATAAAGCTGGCCCGTTGCCGTCACGCGGATACGGTTGCAGCCAGCGCAAAAATTGTTGGTCAGAGGGGTAATCATGCCCAGCCGCCCGCCGGTTTCCTCGATCCGGTCGTAACGCGCAGGCCCACCGCTTGCATGGTCGGACGGAATGAGCGTCCAGCGCTTCTCCAAATTCTCTCTCACTTGGGAGAGCGGCAAAAAGTGATCGATGCGATCCTCGTCCACATCGCCCAGCGGCATGACTTCGATCAGGGTAAGGTCGAACCCCTCACTATGCGCCCAAGCGATCAAATCCGGCAGCTCGCCCTCATTGATGCCTTTCAGCGCGACAGTGTTGATCTTGACCTTAAGCCCTGCCGCTTTGGCCGCAGCGATGCCGTCCAATACCTTGGGCAGGACATCGCGCCGGGACAATTCAGCAAAACGAGCGCGATCCAATGTGTCGAGCGAGATATTGACCCGTTTAACCCCCGCCTTGGCCAGCGCATCGGCATGGCCCGCCAATTGGGTTGCGTTCGTGGTCAGGGTCAGTTCTTCCAAGCCGCCGTGACCTTTGGGCCCCAATTTTCGCCCCAGTGCCGTAAACAGATCGTCAATGTCGCGCCGCACCAAAGGCTCGCCGCCGGTCACTCGGATCTTGGTTACCCCGCGCTCGATAAAACCGAGCGAGAGTTTGAACAATTCTTCTAGGCTCAACACTTCTTTGCGCGGCAAGAACTGCATCCGCTCTGGCATGCAATAGGTGCAGCGCAAATCACACCGGTCAGTCACGGAGAGGCGCAGATAGCTGATCCGACGCTGGAAACCATCTACCAACGGTTGTTTTGTGCCTTCCGGCAAAATCACATCGCGAACTCTATTCATGCATTGCTAGATACTGACCGGTGACGCCCGGCGCATCCCTCAAATATGCCAGCATGGGTGCAATCGCCCCTTGGGCACTCGCACTGGTCACATTGACCCGTTTTGGGGCGAAGGCTCGGGCCAGGTCGCGCGCAATGGCCCGCCGCCAATCGTCATGATCGCTAGCCGCCAACGGCAGGACAATCGCCAAAGCGCCAAAATCGCCATCCAGCAATTGGCGCGCCTGCGGGATGAATTCATCATGGAACCGGGACGCGGCATCGATGGGGGCTGGCGGCAGGCTCTCTATCGTTAGAACCGCCTGATCCATCACCGCCTGCGTCATGTCAGCGCCGCTCGCGGTGCAATGTTATGCCAATCTTCTCATTGGCCTCTGCAATGGCCAGCTTAACAATTTTGACCGTCACCGCCTCGATCCGGCTGTCTTGCACAAATAGCGTTTCACAAACATGGTCCGCGACCGCTTCGATCAGCTTGAAATGAACCCCTGCGGGCAGAGCATCGCTGGCCGCAAATTTCAAATCCATGTAATTCTTGCTTGCCTCCAACGGAGTGTCCGCGTCGTACCGATCGGCCACCTTCAGGCGCACGCTTATGGTGAAGCGCAAAGGCTGGGGCTTGCCCGTTTCTTCCGAATAAATGCCGGTCAGGACATCATGTTCGAAATCGGCGACTTCAAGGATGAGCGAATCAGTCATAGTGGTCTCGCCTTAGCCTGAATTGCTCCATCGTGCGAAGATTGCGGTGGGCAGCATACGCCCACCCCCGCCCGTTTCCTGAACCGCCAAATCGCCATGTTCGACCGTGCCGGGCAGATCGGCAAACAATTCCTCGACCAAGCCGGCCAAGGCAAGGCTGCTCATCCGCACTGCATAGACCGTGAGGAAGAGGAATTTGCTGTCAGCATCGAGCAATTTGCGGCAATCGCTGAGCAATTCGGGCAAGCCGTCTTCCAATCGCCATGTCTCGTTTTTGGGACCGCGGCCAAATTTGGGCGGGTCGAGAATAATCCCATCATAGCGTCTCTCGCGCCGAACTTCGCGAGCAACAAATTTCGCTGCATCATCAACTAGCCAACGGATCGGCTTGTCCTCCATCCCCGAAAGCACGGCGTTCTCGCGCGCCTGAGCGACCGATTTCTTCGATGCATCGACATGGGTCACCTTGCCGTGGCGGCTCAACGCGAGCGAGCCTACACCGGTGTAGCCGAACAAATTCAGCGTTTCTGCATCCGATGTTTCTCCCAATTGCGCGCGCATCCATTCCCACACCGGGGCCATGTCCGGGAAAAATTGCAAATGGCGAAATGGGGTCGGCTGCGCGGTGAAGCCTACCTCTTCCCAATTGAGCGGCCAGCCAGCCGATTCGAGTACAGGTGAGTGGGTCCACCGACCACCGCCATCTTCGTCAGAGCCGGGAATAAATTCGCTATCGGCGGGCCATTCGGTTTCTCGCGGTGACCACATTGCCTGTGGCTCTGGCCGGATAAACCGATGCGGTCCAAAGCTCTCCCATTTGCGGCCATGGCCACTGTCGAGCAGGCGATATGCATCCCAGCCTGCCCCGACCATCAATTGAGGATTGCTGTCGAGCTTCGCCATCAGCCAGCGGGGTCAGCTTCGGACAGGCCACCATCTGATAAGCTGGCACGTTCTTCGATAAAGCTGCGCACAGCCTCATATTCGCCCGGCAATTCGGTATAGGCTTCCTCGCGGGCCATCAAATCACCAATCCTTGTCGGCAATTGTGGGCGTAGGCCGGTCGCCCGCTCAACCGCATCAGAGAATTTCGCCGGATGCGCGGTGGCCAGTGTGACCATTGGCACAGCGGGATCAATTTCGCTGGTTAGCGCAGCGTGAAGGCCGATCGCTGTGTGCGGGTCAATGATCTGGCCGGCATGTTCATGCGCCCAACGCAGCGCGGTGTTCATGTCGTCGGGTTCGGCGCGCGAACTGGTGAACAAATGCGCTGCCCCCTCGCGCTGAGCATTGGTCAAATGCATCGCTTTGTCCGCTTCAAAACTTGCCATTTGCGCTGCCATTGCGCCGCCATCGCGTCCGCTACAATCGAACAGCAGACGCTCAAAGTTTGAACTGACCTGAATATCCATCGAGGGTGCCGCTGTGGCTGTCACCGTTCCGGCTGAGTAATCGCCGTCGGTCAACGCCCGGTGCAGGATGTCATTCACATTGGTGGCGACCAACAATTGTTCGATCGGCAAACCCATTTGTGCCGCGACATATCCAGCAAAGACATCGCCAAAATTGCCGGTTGGAACGCTGAAGGCGACTTTGCGTGCTGGCCCGCCCAATTGCAGCGAAGCGGCAAAATAATAGACGATCTGGGCCATCAACCGAGCCCAATTGATCGAGTTCACCGCGCCGATGTTAAACCGCGATGTCATATGCTCATCATTGAACATGCGCTTCACCATGGCTTGCGCATCGTCAAAGCTGCCATCGATGGCGATATTGTGAACATTGGGAGCGCGCACCGTCGTCATCTGGCGGCGTTGCACGTCGCTGATCCGGCCATGGGGATGCAGCATGAAAATATCGACACCTTCACGCCCAGCAACCGCGTCAATCGCGGCAGAGCCAGTATCTCCGCTGGTCGCACCAACAATGGTCAGATTGCTGTTTCTGCGGGCAAGAAATGTCTCAAACAATTGTCCGAGCAATTGCAGCGCAACATCCTTGAACGCCAAGGTCGGACCATGGAACAGCTCAAGCAGCCATTGCCGTTCGTCCAACTGTACCAGGGGGACCACCGCCTTGTGCGAAAACCGCCCATAGGCCGCCTCGCATAGGCCCAACAATTCAGTTGGCGTCAGGCTGTCCCCGACGAAAGGCTGCATGACACGCGCGGCCAGCTGAGCATAGGGCAGCCCCGCCATGTCGGCGATTTCCGCTTCGCTAAAACGCGGCCACTCACGCGGCAAATACAGCCCACCATCGCTGGCGAGCCCGGCCAAAGTGGCCCCTTCAAAATCGAGCGCTGCTGCGCTTCCGCGTGTCGAAATATATTCCATTGCGATGCGCGGTTACCCGCACGGGCGACCAAGAGCAAGAAAGGCGATCTTTATGCGCCTCAATTGTCGCCTTCGCGCCTGCTTTCACTCAGGCTTTCGCGACGTGCTTTTGCTCGGCTCCTGATCGCCAAGAAATAGATCACCAGTGCCGTTAGAGCGAATAGAAACCACTGCCCGGCATAGGCCAGATGATTGTTGGGAAGATCATTGGGGTCAGGCACGGCGAGAGGTTGTAAGCCCTCGATCGGTTCGGCCATTTGAACGCGGGCACCATCGCGGCCACCCGGCGCGATTAGCCCTTCGACCACGCCGCCATTCCAATCGGGGAAATCCGGGCTGGCCGACCAACCCAGCTTTACATCAGCGGGGCCGCGCACTGTCTCACAACGCGCGATTTGCGCATAACCGGATTGGTCCGTCTGGCTGCGTCCTGAAATTGCTTCGCGCGCGTTAACTTTGGTGCATTCAAAACCGGTCGGGTGAAACAAGTCCGCTTCGCTTGCTACGCCGCCATTTTCTCCCGGGAATGGCCGCAAGTCCCCGTTTTTAAGGGCGGTCGCGTAGAGCGAGATTTGCTGCTCTTTTTCCTCCACCCGGCCCAGCTGCCAGAATCCGAGCATAATCATAGTCGTGACGCAGGCCGCCACAACAATGCTTGGGATGATCGGAACTTCGCGCCAGCTCATGCCTCATCATCCGGCACGTTATCCGTCACTTCATCAGCAATTTCGGCCGAGCCAGCTTCGCCAGCCTTGTTGCGATACTCACTGACCAACAACGCACCCTTGGCGACCCGCAGGCCCCACAGAACCGCTGCTGTTGTGAACGGTATCCAAATCAGAGCATGGACCCAAAACGGCGGACGCACCGCAGCGTCCAGCCACAGGGCCAGCGCAACCGTAATCGCTCCAATAATCAAAGTTACAAAGGCGGCGGGACCATCGCCAACATTGAAGCGCTCCAGCCCCAATCCGCATTCCTTGCAGCGCGGCGCAAATTTGATCACGCCTTCGAACAATGTTCGCGATCCGCATTGGGGACACAAACCGAAAAGGGCAGCCTGAGCGATCCCAGGCTGCCCATTATCGTGTGCGGGACTTGGCCCTTTATTCATCAGTGGATCGGCGCGCCCCAGCCACCCCAGATGTAGATGGCGATGAACAGGAACAACCATACCACGTCAACAAAGTGCCAGTACCACGCAGCCGCTTCGAAACCGAAGTGTTGGCGAGGGGTGAAGTGGCCTTTGTAGGCACGTGCAAGGCAAACGATCAGGAAGATCGTACCGATCAAAACGTGGAAGCCGTGGAAACCGGTCGCCATATAAAAGGCCGAACTGTATGTGTTCTGACCGAAGGCAAATGGCGCAATCGAATACTCATACGCTTGGATCGCGGTGAAGACTGCGCCCAATGCAATAGTTGCCCAAAGGCCCATCTTCAAACCGTCACGGTCGCCATGGATCAGTGAATGGTGTGCCCAAGTAACAGTCGTGCCCGAGCATAGCAGGATAAGCGTGTTTAGCAGCGGGAGCGAGAAGGCATCGAGCACTTCCATCCCTTCAGGAACCAAGCTCGCCTGTGCGCCCGCTTGACCAAACAGTGTCTGCGTGAACTGGTCAACAGTGCCCGCATCGGTCACTTGAAGCGGCGTCGGGAACAGGGCGAAATCGAAAAATGCCCAGAACCAGCCAACAAAGAACATCACCTCTGAAGCGATGAACAAAATCATGCCGTAACGCATGTGCAATTGGACAACCGGGGTGTGATCACCACCTTCTGCCTCGCGCACAACATTGGCGAACCAGCTGAAGAATGTTGCGATCAGGCCGGCAATGCCCAGCCCCAAAACAATCGTCCAAGACGCCATTTCGTGCATCATCAACACCATGCCGGTGGTGAATGTCAGCGCCGAAAAGGCACCGATCAGCGGCCAAATGTCGGGTTCGAGAATATGATAATCGTGATTTTTTGTGCCGGCCATGAATTCAATCCTGTGGTCTGTTGCCTTAGCCCTTAATGCCACTCAACCGCCGGGTCCAGTGGCTAAGCGCATCAACTAGCTTTCAGGCTCAATTGCCCGGTGGAAAGTATAGCTCAATGTGATCTGCTCAACCCCGTCCATGCCCTCGTCTTCTAGCGCGGCAGGATCAATAAAATAGAGAACAGGCATATGCACTTCTTCGCCGGGCTGCAGAGTTTGCTCGGTGAAGCAAAAGCATTGGATCTTGTTGAAATATTTGCCCGCCTGCTCCGGTTCGACATTGAAAGTCGCGGTGCCAGTTATCGGGATGTTGCTATTGTTGCGGGCGACATAAGTAGCCATGTCGCGAATGCCGATCTGGACCGTATCGGTCGGTCGGCTCGGCTGAAAGCTCCACGGGACACCGCGCGCAGTGCTGGCATCAAAGCGGATCGACATCGTCTTTCCGCCCGCGCTGCTGGCAAGACGCGCCGCGATTTCGGCATCGGTTTCGCTGGCCCGCTGAGTGGTGCCACCAAATCCTGTGACGCGGCAAAACAGGTCATACAAAGGAACAGCGGCGTAGCCCATTCCGAGCATCGCCAGCGCTCCCATACCCGCATAGATGCCGGTACGAATGTTGCGTTGTTCGACCGTGGCAGTGGTCACTTCATCAATCTCCGATACGCACGATGGTTATGGCGTAAAACAGGACTGCAAAAAACAGCAAGACGCCGCCAACAACCCAGTTGCGTGACTTTTGCCGTTTGCGGAATTCAGTTTCTTCGTCAGGGCTCATGCCGATGTCCTTACCTCTATCCCATCAAAGCCGGGAAATGTGCGGCCACCATCCGGTCCACCACCAATGCGGCAAACAGTGCGAACAGATACAAGATGCTAAAGCCAAACAGTCGCTTTTCTGGCTTCATCCCATCGCCTTCCACTGATTGCCGGAATGCGACAGGCAGCGAAAGCGCAAAAAATGCAAGCGACAATGCGAGCGCAGCAACACCGTAAATGAACCCAGTACCGCCAATAAACCATGGGGCAATTGCAACCGGCAGCAGTAAAATGGTGTAGACTAATATTTGGAGGCGGGTTGATCGCTCACCCTTGACCACTGGCATCATGGGAATGCCTACACGGGCGTAATCCATCTTCACAAACAGAGCGAGCGCCCAGAAGTGCGGCGGCGTCCACATGAAGATAATCGCGAACAGCAGGACGGGCATCGTCGTGACATCGCCGGTCACCGCCACCCAACCGATCATCGGGGGGAACGCGCCCGCGCCGCCGCCAATAACAATGTTCTGCGGTGTCCGCGGCTTCAGCCAGATAGTATAGATGACGGCATAATAGACAATCGCCAGCGCCAGAATGGATGCAGCGAGCCAGCCAACCGCAAGACCCAAAAGGCCTACAGACGTTGCCGACAGCAATATCCCGAAATCGCGAGCATCATCCTTACGCAACCTCTGTGCAGGAAGCGGCCGGCTTGCGGTGCGCTTCATCTGGCCATCAATGTCGGCTTCCCACCATTGGTTCAGCGCAGCAGAGCCGCCCGCCCCCATGGCAATGCACAAGATCGTTGTGAAGCCGATGATCGGATGGATCGATCCGGGCGCAGCCAATAGGCCGCAAATGCCGGTGAAGATCACCAAGGTCATCACGCGCGGTTTGGTCAGCGCGAAAAAGTCACGCCATTCCGCTGGGAGAGCAAGAGGAGCTGTCTGGTTCATGGAATCGGGCTGCCTATAGTCGCTTAAATCCGCCTTAGCCAGTCAATCAGCAGTTCATTGACCGCATTTGGTCGTTCTTGCTGGGTCCAATGGCCGACGCCGGGCAGAACATGCCCCTCAGACTTGGGTGCAGTCATCCGCATCATCGCGACCGGATCAGTGATGGCGCGGAACAGATAAGTTGCCGGATCGCGATCACCGCCGATAAACAGCGCTGGTTGCTCGATCACCTGCCCAGAAAAATTTTGCTGCCAGTCAAAGTCGCGCTGGTGATTGCGATAGCGATTGAGCGGGCCGCGAAAGCCCGATTGCTTGAACTCACTCTCGTAAAAATCCAAATCGGCATCGCTCAGCCAGTCGACCGGCTGGGGATCGGGCAATTCCTGCAAGAAAGTCGCGCCCAATGGCTTGTCCCAATAATCACCCGGCGGCACGTCTCCGCAGATGGAATACATCATCCGGTGGACAAAATCGCGCGGGTCGGCCTCTGCTTCTGCCTCGGCAACGCCCTCTTCCTGAAAATAATGCTGGTAGAAAAAGCGCCCCTTGCTGATGAAATGCTCGTGATAAATATCGGTAAATGGCCGCTCGGGAACGCCAGAGAACGGCACTGACATACCTGCGACCGCTTGAAATTGTTCGGGATGGGCCAGCGCGGTGTTCCAAACGATCGGGGCACCCCAATCATGGCCCACAAGAACGGCAGGCGCGTCAGGCTGCAACGCCTTGGCCAGCCCGACCAGATCTCCCGCAATAGCCTCAAAGCTATAGGCTGAAACCGGATGGGGTTTGTCAGAGCCGCCATAACCGCGCACATCAATGGCGCATGCGGTAAATCCAGCCTCGGCCAGAGGCCCCAATTGATGCCGCCACGAATACCAGCTTTCGGGAAAGCCGTGGACCATGATGACCAGTGGGCCGCTGCCTTCGATCGCGCAATTGAGCGCAATGTCGCCTGTATCGATCCGGCGCATCTGCGGCATTGCTTTCTCCTGTTCCCAATATGCAAACGGCTGACCCGACAGGGCCAGCCGCGTGCTGTTACGTGCCGAACACTGGCCGCTTAGGCGGGACGGTGATCGTGATAATCGTGATGATCTTCGATTACCGGCAGTGTTTCAAACTGGTGATATGGTGGAGGGCTGGACAGTGTCCATTCCAGCGTCGTTGCACCTTCGCCCCATGGATTATCAGCCGCTTTCTTGCCGGCGGTAAAGGCGTAAGCAAGGTTGACGAAGAAGACGACCATCGACGCAGCCATGATGTGATAGCCATAAGACGACATCTGGTTGAAATAGGTGAAGACCTCTGGATAGTCAGGGATACGACGCGGCATCCCGTCCATGCCCAAGAAGTGCTGCGGGAAGAAGATCACGTTCACCCCGATGAAGAATCCCCAGAAGTGCAAGTGAGCCAAAAACTCGCTGTGCATCCGTCCGCTCATCTTCGGGAACCAGTAATAGAAACCCGCGAATAGAGAGAACACTGCCCCCATCGACAGCACGTAGTGGAAGTGAGCCACAACATAATACGTATCATGCAGATTGTCGTCGATGCCGCCATTGGCCAACACAACTCCGGTGACACCACCAACGGTGAACAGGAAGATGAAGCCAAGCGACCAAATCAAAGGTGACTTAAATTCAAGGCTTCCGCCCCACATTGTCGCCACCCAGCTGAAAATTTTCACGCCGGTTGGAACCGCGATAACCATGGTCGCTGCGGTGAAATACATCTTGGTGTTTACGTCCAGGCCAACGGTATACATGTGGTGCGCCCACACGATGAAGCCGACGACACCGATAGCAACCATTGCATAAGCCATGCCGAGATAACCGAACACTGGCTTGCGGCTAAAGGTCGCCACAATCTGGCTGACCATACCAAAGCCAGGCAGGATCATAATATACACTTCGGGGTGGCCGAAGAACCAGAACAGATGCTGGTAAAGCACGGGATCACCGCCACCAGCAGGATCAAAGAATGTCGTGCCGAAATTGCGGTCGGTCAGCAGCATGGTGATCGCCGCAGCCAGAACCGGCAGGGCAAGCAACAGCAGGAATGCGGTTACCAAAACCGACCAGACGAACAGCGGCATTTTGTGCAGGGTCATACCTGGCGCGCGCATGTTGAAAATGGTGGTGATGAAGTTTGTCGCACCAAGGATCGAACCTGCACCAGCCAAGTGGAGCGAGAAGATCGCAAAGTCGACCGCAGGACCGGTTGAGCCAGTGGTCGACAGCGGTGCATAGACCGTCCAGCCTACACCTGCTCCAATGCCGGTGCCACCGGGTACAAATAATGAGAAACACAGACTCAGGAAGCCAGCAACGGTCAACCAGAACGAAATGTTGTTCATCCGTGGGAAGGCCATATCCGGCGCACCGATCATCAACGGTACGAACCAGTTGCCAAAGCCGCCGATCATCGCCGGCATGACCATGAAGAAGACCATGATCAGACCGTGGGCTGTGATGAACACATTCCACATATGATAGTTTGCGTTTTCGCTCGCGGTGCCGCCGAAAAACTCAACCCACCAGCCAAGGTATTGGATACCCGGCTCGGCCAGTTCCATCCGCATGACGCCTGACATGGCGCCACCAATGATGCCCGCCATAATGGCGAAGATCAGATAGAGTGTGCCGATATCTTTGTGGTTGGTCGACATAAACCAACGGGCGAAAAAGCCCGGTTTGTGATCCGCATCATGTGCGTGATCATCATGGTGTGCATCGAAACCTTCTGCGGTCGTGGCCATCGTTCAAATACTCTCAGGCTTGTTCAAATTAACTTCGATTGTCCGCTTGGACTTAAGCGGCTTCGGATTCGGCTTCTTCAGCTTCTACTTCAGCAGCCTCATCGCCAGCTTGCGCCGCGTCTTGCGCCGACTCAGCATCTTCTTCAGCGATGGTCGCGCTTTCGCCGACCATTCCACCTGGTTGCTCGAGCACCCAAGCTTCCCACTCTTCACGCGGCAAAGCCTCGACAGCGATGGGCATATAACCATGACGTGCACCGCACAGCTCTGAACATTGGCCGTAATAAACGCCGGGCTCTTCGATGATCAGCATACGTTCGTTCAACCGGCCCGGTACGGCGTCCAGCTTGAACCACAGCGACGGCACGGCAAACGCATGGATCACGTCAGCAGCCGTTGTCTGCAGACGGATCGGAGTGTTGGCGGGAACGACCATACGGTTGTCTACGGCCAACAAAGCCGGCTCGCCATTGGCGATCGCGTCCGCTTCGGAAAGCATGTTGGAGACCACTTCAAAGTCGCCATTGTCGGGATAACTATATCCCCAATACCACTGATAACCTGTCGCTTTGACCGTCACAGCGTCCTCTGGCGGCGTTTCATATTGCTTGGCCAGCAAGGAAATCGACGGAACTGCGATCGCGACCAGAATGAGAACTGGAAGCAAAGTCCAGATCACCTCGACCGCGGTGTTGTGCGTTGTGCGCGAAGGCTCTGGATTGGCTTTGCGGCGATACACCACAACAACCCACAAGATCAGGCCAAGCACCAGCAAGCTTACGCCCGCCATCATCGGGATCAAGAATGCGTCATGCATGAACAACGCGTCTCTGCCGATCTCGGTGTATTGGTCTTGGAAGTTGATGCCGCCATCCGGCATTCCCTTACCCTGCGTCGGCGCCATCGGTGTATAGCCGGTTGAACCTGCATCGACCGCTGCTGCCTCAGATTCTTGGGGCCCAGCTTCTTGGCCCGCAGCTTCCTGAGCTGCGACGCCCTGAACCGCGAATACCAGCAAGAATGCCGTGACGATTGCAGCGATGAAAATTTGTGCCCGTTGGCGGGTTTGACCCAAGATCATATAACTGACGCTTTCCGCTTCATTCAAATTTGTTCGGTAGCTGTGATTCCCGAAAACGCTCCGGTTTCAGCCCCCTAAACCCTACCTACAACAGGTATGATTGACGCGGCCTATAGGCGCGCTTGCTCATGGCCTCAAGCGCTTCTAGGGAGAAAATTATGCAAAATGCAGTGCGTTGCACGCAACCGATGTAATCCCGAGGACCAAATTCCCATGCAAGAAGACAATATCCTGTCCGAATTTCGCGCTAGCGGTGCCTTGCTCGAAGGGCATTTCAAGCTCTCTTCTGGACGGCACAGCGCGCATTATCTTCAATGCGCCCGAGTTTTGATGAATCCCGAACGCGCAGGAAACCTGTCTCGCGCACTGGCTCAAAAAATTCCACGCGAGATTCGCTCTGAAATCGATATTGTTGTCTCTCCGGCGATGGGCGGCATTATCATCGGCCACGAAATGGGGCGCGCTTTGGAAAAAGATGCGCTGTTCCTTGAACGGCCTGACGGAGAGTTCCATTTGCGCCGCGGCTTCGAATTGGAGGCAGGCGCCAAGGTTCTGATGGTGGAGGACGTTGTCACCACTGGACTGTCCAGCCGTGAGGCGATCGCCGCGGTTGAGCGCGAAGGTGGCATTGTCATTGCCGAGGTCGCTTTGGTTGACCGTTCTGCGGGCGAGGTTGATCTGGGCGTCCCGTTCTTTCCGCTGATCGACATCAGCTTCCCCAGTTTTGCCGAGGATGAAATTCCCGCAGATCTAGCCGCAGTCCCTGTGACTAAGCCTGGAAGCCGAAGCTAAGATGGGTTCCACATTCAACACCAGTCGATTGCGGTTGGGCGTGAACATCGATCACGTCGCCACCATCCGCAATGCACGCGGCGGGGACCATCCTGATCCGGTTCGCGCAGCAGAAATTGTCGCCAGCGTTGGCGGCGATGGCATCACAGCGCATTTGCGCGAAGACCGCCGTCACATTCGCGATGAAGACCTTGCTCGCATTCAAGCAGCGACCGATCTGCCGCTCAATCTGGAGATGGCAGCGACCGAGGAAATGCTGGAGATCGCGCTGCGGCACAAACCGCAGGCCGCCTGCATCGTTCCCGAAAAGCGCGAAGAACGCACCACTGAAGGCGGGCTGGATGCCGCCGGGCTTCATAACCAGATCGCGCCGATTGTTGCGCGTCTGACCGATGCGGGCATCCGTGTCAGCCTGTTTATCGAAGCGAGCGAACGCCAATTGGACACCGCATTGAGGTTGGGTGCTCCGGTGGTTGAGTTTCACACTGGCGAATATGCCCATGCCCATCTTGATGGTGACAGCGACCGCATGGCGAGCGAGTTGAGACGCATCGCGGACATGGCTGCACTGGCAGCTAAGAATGGCATTGAGCCTCATGCTGGTCACGGCCTCACCTATGAAAACGTGCAACCGATCGCGGCTATACCCCAACTCGCAGAGCTTAATATCGGGCATTATCTGGTCGGTGAAGCGGTGTTTGTTGGTCTGGAACCAGCCGTACGCCGGATGCGCGATCTGATGGACGAAGCGCGATGACAAGAACATGCAGATGACCCAAACAAGTCAGCACAAGGGCGAGGGATTGCGGGTGTTGGCGGCGGCAATCCCCTTTTTGCTCAGTTTGGGCTTGCTGGGTATAGCGGCGCAAAGCGGCATGGCCCTTACCTTTGCCATCGGCTGGCCGATCATCCAGATTGCCGGTTATTTCGTCACCATTCGCAAAGCAAAGGGCGACATGCGCCACCCGCTGGTCACCGCGCAAATCGTGCTGCACTGGCTCGTACTCGCATTGCTGATTGCAGTTATCGCGGGGGCATCATGATTATCGGATTGGGTTCTGACCTGTGCAATATCGAACGCATTCAAAACTCGCTCGACCGGTTTGGCGAGAGATTTGAGAACCGCGTTTTTACCGAGGTAGAGCAGGCCAAGGCGCGCCGTCGCCCCTTCACCATCGCGGGCACTTATGCCAAACGGTTTGCTGCCAAAGAGGCTTACAGCAAAGCGGTTGGCACAGGCTTTCGTCGCGGCGTTTTCATGAAGGATATTGGCGTGGTCAACGCGCCATCGGGCGCACCAACGCTTGCGCTGGAAGGTGGAGCGGCCAAGCGGCTTGCGGAATTAACTCCGGACGGCCATGAGGCAGTTGTTCACCTCACCCTCACCGATGACCACCCTTGGGCTCAAGCCTTCATCATCATTGAAGCGCGGCCGCTCTAGCCCTCCCCTCAACACTCATTTCCGGCTCATAGATTTTGGCAAAAGACGCAAAAAAAACAGACGAGAAAGTAAATTGGTTCGCCGAATTTCGCGGGCTGTCCTTAATGCTGCTCGCCGTATTCGTGTTTCACAGCCTGATTGCGAAGCCATTCTATATCCCCAGCACATCGATGATGCCCTCGCTCTATGTCGGGGACCGGTTGGTGGTGAGCAAATATCCCTATGGCTGGAGCTGGGCCTCGGTCAGCTTTCACCTGTGGCCGCGCGGCGAATGGCGCATCGCACCCTCCACCCCTGAATATGGCGACATAGTCATTCCGGTGCATCCAATTAAGGACGAGGATTACATCAAACGGGTCGTTGCCCTGCCCGGAGACCGAATTGCCGTGCGCGGTGGCCGCATCATCCTGAATGGCGAACCAATTCAGCGCGAGATTATTCCGCGAATTCCGATCGCATATGATCCTGAATTGATCTGCAATGGGATGCCATGCCTAGACGGTTTTGACGACTATCGAACCCGCGCCGAAGATGGCAACCCAATTTACGATGTGCCTGCCTATCGCGAAACCCTGCCCAATGGCGCCAGCTATCCGGTAATTGATCACAAGAAGCAGCCATCCGATGAATTTAACGAGATCATGATCCCCAAAGACCATGTTTTTGTCATGGGTGATAATCGCGATCATTCAGCAGACAGCCGCGCGTCAATCGATGAAAGTGGTTTGGACGGACCCATTCCGTTGGAGAACATTGGCGGACGGGCTGAATTTATCACATTCTCGCTCGACGGATCGACCGGCTGGAACCCCATCACTTGGTTCACCAGCCTGAGGCCGGACCGTGCGTGGACGACCTTGCGCCCTCCCCTCGCTGAAACCAGCCAAGGTTCAGACAACGGATCGTAAGGCCTGATCAGGCATAATTCGGCGCAAGAAAGGCAAGCGGACAAAAGCCATGGCAAAGAAATTTCTCTACTTGGTCGCGGTTATCATCGTGCTCATTATCGTGGCAATGATCGCGCTGCGTGTCTGGTCGAAGGAGCTGACCGAGCTGGCCTTTGTGCCGACCAGTGAATTTGTCGACCAGGCGCCGCTGGATGACAATGCCTTTCAAGACCCGGCTCTGTGGTATTCACGGCCCGGAATGGGCACCAGCGATCCTGCCCGTTGGCAACCTGCGATGCGCGGCGAAGGCCGGACAATCCCAACTCCCGCTGATCAATCGCCAGCCGATTTTGCCGTGTTCTTTGTCCACCCCACCAGTTTCATCGACCGCACACGCTGGAATGCTCCATTTGACGAGCCCGAGGCCGAGCGGATCGCAAAACTCTATATTCGCGGCATGGCGAGCCCGTTCAATCAGGCAGAAGAGCTGTGGGTGCCGCGGTATCGGCAAGCCACCATGGGTGCCTTTTTGACCGATTCGGCAGAGGCCCAGCAAGCGTTGAATGCCGCCTATCAAGATGTCCTCCAATCATTCGAGTTTTTTCTGGCATCCGCCGATGCGGATTCGCCGATCATTCTGGTTGGCCACAGTCAGGGTTCCTTGCATCTGCTGCGGCTTTTGCGGGAACGCATAGCCAATGATGCGCCGGTCGCGGGCCGTCTTGCCGCAGTCTATGCGATTGGCTGGCCGATTTCGGTCGATCACGATTTGCCCGCATTAGGAATTCCGGCCTGCACTTCGCTTGATCAATCGGGCTGCATCCTAAGCTGGTCGAGCTATGCTGAACCTGCTGATCCTTCCGATGTGATTGAAACCTATGGCCAATCGATTGGCTTTGATGGGACACAGCGAGGCGAGAGCACAATTGTTTGCACCAACCCGATAACCGGCACTCTCAACGCATCGGCAGGTGCCGACAAGAACCTCGGCACTTTGGTGCCAGAAGGTGACCTGTATAATGGGGAATTGGTGCCCAATTCAGTGCCAGCACGATGCGACGAGCGCGGATTGCTGCTGATCGGTGATCCGCCTGAAATGGGTTCCTATGTCCTGCCGGGCAACAATTATCACGTCTATGACATCCCGCTGTTCTGGAGGAACACGCAGCAGGACGTCGCTATGCGAGTGGATGCATGGCACAAAGCAAACTGACCCACGACAACGCGCTGGATTACCGCGATGTGCTGCCCGAGGGCGGCGCATTGCTTGGTCTTGACCTAGGTACAAAAACTATTGGTGTTGCGACATGCGATGCTGGCTGGCGCTTTGCCACGGCGGGCAAAACCATTCAGCGGGGCAAATTTGGCAAGGATCGCGAAACACTCGCCGAGATTATCGCGGGCCGATCCATTTCAGGCATTGTGATCGGACTGCCGCGCAATATGGACGGCAGCGAAGGCCCACGCGCGCAATCCTCGCGTGCCTATGCCCGCAATTTGGCCGAGGCCTTCGAACTGCCAGTATTGTTGTGGGACGAGCGTTGGTCCTCGCAAAGTGCAGAGCGCGACATGGTCACCCAAGACACCAGCCGGGCAAAGCGGGCCGATAAGATTGACAGCCATGCCGCCGCGATCATCTTGCAAGGTGCAATTGATGCGTTGGCTGGCGGAGCCTTTTAGGGCCGGTTCACTCAGCGGGTTCGAGCATAGCTGAAATTGCGGTTCTGCGTTGCTTGGCAATGGCTTCCAACATCCGGCAACCCGATTGTTCCGCCTCTCGCCACAAGGCATCCTTGAGGTCTGGTTCGTCAAGCAATAGCGCGCGCGCTTCATAAGATGCCAGCCTCAACCGATCGCAGGGGTGTCCTTTCCCAAATTTCTCCGCCAGATCAAGCGCCTCTGGCTGTGCCGTCGCAATGGCTGTGCGCAGGAACACTTCTGTCGAATTCGGGCTAAGCACGCGCGTCATCTCGCCAGCATCCAGATCAAAGCCATACTGATCGTGCCACCCCTGCGCCGGGCCGATATGCATCACATTAAGCGAGACTGAGAGGCTCTCTAGTGGAAGCTGACTGTGGATGTCGCGATGCGCGCGATACAGCATCATCTTGCCTACGCCGAGGGCTGAGCGCTCGATAAAACGAAGCGGAACTTTCTCTCCCGCAAATCCGGCAACCGTTTCATAGTCATATTCGTAATAGTCGCTGCGATAGCCTGGACCGAGATAACCACAGGTCAAAAGTGAGAAATTGTGATCATGCGGAATGCCATAAACGAAAGTCTCTCCACCGCTCGCTTGAAAGCAATGATCGCGTTCGGATGGCCAGATATTAGCGCGCAGAAATGTCCCACCGATCTTTTGACTGAGCGCAATGGCTTGTGGGCCATAGCCACGCTCCAAAGCGGGTTCGCAGTATCTGTCCTTGATCTGATCCAGCAACAAATCGCCAAGGAACTGGCGATTGTTGGCAAGTTTGCGCAGCCAATCAGCACTCTTGCTCAGATTGGCCTCGTCGCTCGGATCAAATGGAGACAAAGCAAATGCCTCTGCGCATTCTTCGTGTGAGCATTGAAGCCTTGTTTCACTATTGATCAGGCGGGGCAAAGTTCAGCCTCCAATTGCAACAATTGTGGATGAGCCTTTTCCAATTGTTCGCGCAAAGCTCGGGCAGGCTCTGCCAGCTCATCCTGCGTATTATTGGCCATCGGCCGCAGCAGTGCGAAGCCGCCGACCGGATCAAGCGCCAGCGTGTGACGCAAAGCGTCCCAGCGCAAATAGGCTGGGCCCTCATTGCTCAACTCGGCAAGCACAGGAGAGGCATCGGCCCGTGCCATTTCGGTCAAGACTGCCATGGCCATGGAAATCTGGCTCTCGCGCGTATCTCCGCTCGCCTGATGCACCAAAGCGCCGTCAGCAATTCGAATTTCCTGAACGGGTCGCGGATTTTTGGCAGCGCGGCTTAACTGCAGGACCAATAAGGTCCCGCGCACATTGGTGATTTCCCGGGACTCCCTTGCGCCCGCCAAAGAGATCGTGCTGCCGGGTCGCAATGGCTCCTCGCGCATCGCAATCTTCGGCTGATCCGGTGCCTCGATTGCTTCGGGTGGCAGCGAATAGAGCAGGCCCAGCGCACCGCCAGCGATAACAATCTCATGGGTCTCGCGGTCAGAGAATGCGGCTGTCTCAGGCTTAGTTGAATGGTCAACCTCTTCATATGCCAGAAGCGACAATGTAGCGCGCTTGGTTTCCAACAAGCGGATGGTGCCAAAGCCAGCCGAGTAGCTGTGCTTGAACGGGACATGCCCAAGAGGCTCAAGCTGGATCAGCTACGCAAAACAGGACTGCCAGTTATCGATAAGTCGTTTGGCAGAGGTGTGATTTGTAACGCAATCGTTCAGATGATGAAGTTCCTCCAGTGGCTGCCTGTCAGAGTACAGCTCCATATCTTCGAGCAACGAGCTGATGTTAGGGGTGCTTAGCCAATGGGCTTTGCCACGATCAAATTTGTGTTGGGCGAGCCGCTGCGCGGCGGGATCGTCACGCAGCGACGCAATTTGTTTATCGATCCGCATCTGATTTATCGGTTCTTCAAATCCAGCCGATCAAAGGATGTCATAAATATAGACCATGATCGCCACGACACGGTCTTGATAGGCACCCGGTGAATGGGCAACGCTTCCGAAAACGCCCGTAGCTTGCTCAACATCCGGAAGGCTTGCGAGGGTAATTGTTGGTGTTGTCATCACTAATCTCCTTTGCCCGCGCATCGCAAAATCGCACCTGCGCAAGCGAGACACTGCGGTGAAAACGCCCGATCAAAAAATTAAATCATTGTAATTTTTTTGACCCCAAAGCAGACCATGTTTTATGGCTAAACCGCTCCCACCATTTGACCCCGAAGCGTCGTCAAAATTCTTCTTCAAAAACGGTCACGCTGGGTGGTTGGGTTTGCAATATAATGATCATGGCGAGGACTGGGTCGAGCTAAAGCTTCCCTGGCGCGAGGATTTGCTGGGCGAGGAAGACAGACTTGTGCTGGCATCCGGCCCCATCATCAGCCTGATGGATATGGCATCTGGGATGAGCATTTGGACTGCAACGAAATCATTCGCGCCTGTGGCAACGCTTGATCTAAGGGTCGATTACCAGCGCCCCGCCAAAGAACGCAGCGCGGTTATAGGCCGGGTGGAATGCTATCGAATGACTCGCTCTGCCGCCTTCGTGCGCGGGATCGCTTATGACGATGACATGGAAGATCCCATCGCCCATGTGGCAGGGGTTTTCATGACCATTGGGAAGGATCCGCGCGTTGGAAAATTGTGATCCAGATGGCGGCCCTTCCGGCCAGCCACAACTGCCAAAATATGCACGAGCGCTGGGCATTGCTTTACATGAGTTTGAGGGCGATTTGCCGATATTGACGGTAGAATTTGGCCCAATGGTTGAAGGCCGGCCGGGCGCCTTTCATGGCGGCGCCACCAGCGGTTTGTTGGAGAATGCAGGCTATGCCGCCTTGCGGGCTGTCCTGCATGCCGATGGGCGCGATCCGCAGCTCAAACCGATCAATATCACGGTGCAATTTTTGTCGGCCGGAAAGAACAAGTCGACCTTTGCCAAAGGACGAATTACGAGGTTGGGCCGGCGCAATGCCAATGTCTCGGTCGAGGCGTGGCAGGACGACCGCGACCGTCCGATTGCAACAGCGATCATGAATATTCTGATGGCGGATCGGAAAGCCTAGACCCCGCTATGGGTCAGAGGTGACCTGCAGTCCGTCTTCGGTCAATTCAAACCGAACCGGCACCCCATCAATCTCTGTCGTGACGATCAGCCCGTCCTCTTCGATGCTCAAGTTCGAGCCATTATCGTCGAGCGGAATATCGCCAATATCGGAAATGTCGAAGGGTTGTATGGGCCCATCAGGATCAGGCCGCTCCATCGGTACAACGATGTTGGTCCCGCTCAGCGCGCCGCGCATAAAATCACGCCAGATACGCGCGGGCAAACCGCCCCCGGTCACTTTGTTGAGCGGTGAATTGTCATCATTCCCAATCCATACACCGACCACCAAATCACCGGCATATCCAACAAACAATGCGTCGCGGTAATCCTGAGTGGTTCCGGTCTTGCCGAAATTTGCTCCGGCCAGCATTGCAGCTTTACCGGTTCCATCGTTAATGGCTGATCGCAACAGGCGCTCGATCCGGTCATGTTCGACACCCGACAGCGCATCTTCGCCGCTGACCGCCCAATTAAACCAACCGCCCTTTTCTTCCTTCGGGAAGGCATGCGCGTCCACTGGATAGATATTCGCCGCAATTCCGGCATAGGCCGATGTCAGTTCCAGCAGGCTGAGAGTGGACGTGCCCAAAGCAAGGCTGGGGTCGCCCGCTGGCAGATCCGAGGCAATTCCCAGATCGCGCGCGGTTGCTATCACCTTCTCGCTGCCCAATTGGTTGAACAGGCGCACCGTCGCCACATTGCTGGAGGTCGCAAATGCCTCTTCCAAAGTGATGCTGTCCGAATAGCGGTCATCATAATTGCGCGGCCGGTAGCTGCCCGTTTCAATCGGAGAATTATCTATCCGGTCGGTAGGGCTCATCCCCGCCTCGATCGCGGCGAGATAAGTGAACAATTTGAAGGTTGAGCCGGGCTGCCGCTTGGCCTGTGTCGCGCGGTTGAACGGAGAGCGGGCGTAATCCTTGCCCCCAATCATCGCGACCACTTCGCCACTGGGCCGCATGGCCACCAATGCCACTTGCGCATCGCCCAGTGGCGCACGCGCGACCGCCTGACTGGCGATTGATTGAAGCCGCGCATCCAGCGTGGTGGTCAAGGTCTGCTTAGTATAGCTGCGACCATTGTCATTGCGGGCCGTCGGCAGCACCCAATCTGCAAAATATGTGCCGGTTGGCAATGTATTGCGATTGCGAACATCCAGCTTTGGGCTGCGCATATCGCTCGCCTCTTGTTCGGTGATATAGCCAGCATCCGCCATAGCCCCGATTACAATTCGCATGCGGTTCTGCGCCAAATCGTAATTGCGCGTTGGGGCAAGCCGCGAAGGTGCCTTGAGCAAGCCAGCCAACATTGCCGCTTGTTCGGGCCGCAAATTTTCGGGCTGGCGATAGAAATAGTGCAGCGATGCCGCGCGCAGTCCATATTGATTATCGCCGAAATAGGCGTTGGAGAGATAGCGCTGCAATATCTCATCCTTGGTCAGCCAGCCTTCCAACCAAAATGCGATCAGCATCTCGCGCGCTTTGCGGGTCAGGCTACGTTCCGGAGTGAGGAAAGTGAATTTGGCGAGCTGCTGGGTAATCGTGCTGCCGCCTTGGGTCGGACCTCCGGTCGCATTTGACAGCGCCGCGCGTGCCAAACCACGTGGGTCCACGCCCCAATGGCTGTAGAACCTGCGATCCTCAATAGCGAGGAAGGCCTCAATCACGTGATCGGGCAATTTGCCAATCTCAACCGGCTGATCAACCACGGCTCCGCTACGAGCGATCGGGGTCCCATCAGAAGCCAGCAAAGTGATTTGCGGGGGCGCAATCGGCTCAAGCGATTTTGACAGTGGGGCGGTAAAGGCGAGCCATCCAACCGCCAGAATTATCAGGAAGAGGATCGCGGCCACTGCGCGAACGAACCATTTTCGCTTGCGGCCGCGCGGCCTTGGCTCCTCTTCGTAAGCGGCAATTGGCGCGTGTCGTTTGCGGCCACCCCACCATTTGCGCTTTGGCTTGTCTCTCGGTCCGGTTTCAAACCTCTCGTCAAAGGCATCGAATGCACTGCCATAGGGGTCCTCTACGGCATAATATCCAGCATCGCGGGAATCACCCGTTGGAGCTTGCCGTCGGGAATCGTGTGAAGATTTCGCGCGCGAAGAGGATCGGAACCAAGACAGCATTTTACTGTATTAGTCGTTTAACACAGTGATTGCGAGATATTTTTGTGTGGTTCCAAACCCGCCCGATTAAACCGCGCTGGCTGCGCTGCTCGGAAGATCTTCGTCAAAAACACGCTGGTAATATTCGCTCACCAAAGTGCGTTCAGCTTCGTCGCATTTGTTCAAGAACGAGAGACGGAAGCCAAAACCAACCGAATTGAAAATCTCAGAGTTTTGCGCCCAAGTCATCACGGTTCGCGGGCTCATCACGGTCGAAATATCGCCATTCATGAAGCCTTGACGGGTTAGGTCCGCCACTTTGATCATATTGGCGATGGTCGGATCATCGGTTTCCGGGCTCTTAGACTTAACGATGTTAAGCTCGGTTTCTGGCGCCAGATAGTTGAGCGCCACAACGATGTTCCACCGATCCATCTGGGCCTGGTTGATCGCTTGCGTGCCGTGATACAGCCCGCTGGTATCGCCCAGACCAACCGTGTTGCTGGTCGCGAACAGGCGGAAATGCTTGTCAGGCGTAATGACTTTGTTCTGGTCGAGCAGGGTCAATGCGCCCTGCGCTTCTAGCACGCGCTGGATCACGAACATTACATCAGGACGGCCAGCGTCATATTCGTCAAAGGTCAGTGCGACCGGATGCTGCAAAGCCCATGGAAGAATGCCTTCCTTGAACTCGGTAACCTGCAAACCGTCTTTCAAGACAATTGCATCGCGACCAACCAGATCGATCCGGCTGATATGCGCGTCGAGGTTCACCCGGACGGCTGGCCATTTCAGGCGCGCTGCGACCTGTTCAATGTGGGTCGATTTACCGGTGCCATGATAACCTTGGACCAGCACGCGGCGATTGTGGGCAAAGCCTGCCAGAATTGCGAGCGTCGTTTCCGGGTCAAAGACGTATGAATCGTCCTTATCCGGCACGCGTTCATCGGACAGACTGAAGGCAGGGACCTGCCAATCAATATCTATGCCGAACGTGTCGCGCACGTCGATTGTAATATCTGGCTCCGGGAAAAGAGTCTTTTCCGTGCCGTCGAAATTGGATTCCATTAAGCTTGCCATCGCGATTTTGGTTAGACTGGCTTTCGCTTGGCTGCAAGCAAGACTGGCCCGCTAATTTCGCTAGTGGCTCATTTTTGCACGAATCAAGCCTCAGTGACTATCGCGGGGGCACGCACATCGATCAGATGATGCCGCTTGGTCCACAACAATGCGGTCTGGTCCAAGGCCGAAATTTCGGCTTCGAAACCATCGGGCAAACGCAACCAATCATGCTTGCCATAGGACTGGCCATTCCAACACACTGCCCCGTCCAGCACGAGAATTTCCAACCCACCCTTGGCTGTCTGCTCGGATTGATAGCCAGCGGACCACCGTTCCAACGAGACCTTCTCGTGATCGTTCTCGAACAATGTAACCCGAGCAAAACCGCTGCTGGTCTGGGGCATATTCCGCTCTATCTGGTGTAGGTCTCGCACCATCTGCACATCATCACCATTTTGGAACTGCCACAATTTGACGAAGATTGTGCAGCCCTCTTCGGATGCCGGAATGTGATGGGTGCCAGGAGGATTGCGGACATAGCTGCCAGCTGGACAGTCGCCATGCTCATCCTGAAATACACCTTCCAGAACGATAAACTCTTCGCCGCCATCATGGGTGTGCTCAGCAAAGTGGCTGCCCGGTGCATAGCGAACAATCGAAGTCGCCCGTGCTACCTCCTCGCCGATCCGATCGAGCATCCTGCGCTCCACCCCCGGCATCGGAGAGGCCACCCATTCGAGCGTATCGGTATGCATTGCGACAGCTTCAGAGAAATTTGCGTTGATGCGCATGAGAGATTGTTTTTCCTCGGTTAAACTCGGTACCTACCACTTGGTAGGTTGAATATATTGCTTGCAATCTTCTGTCAACCTACTAGTCGGTAGAGGTATGAACACACGCGATCATCTCGTCGACCTGGGTGAGGCTGCGATGCGCCAAAATGGCTATGGCGGTTTCAGTTATGCTCACCTTGCTAAGCAGGCTGGCATTCGCAAAGCGAGCATCCATCACCATTTTCCGGCCAAGGCAGACCTCGGCCTCGCAGTGCTGGATCGGTATGCTGATCGATTGGTCACAGTATTGGATGACATCAAAGCAACTTCGCGCACCGGAGCGCAAAGTCTGCAAGCGTGCATCAGTCTTTATCGAACTGCCTTGGATGATGGTGCTGCAATGTGCCTGTGCAGCGCGCTGGCCGCGGACCAATCCATTTTGACCGATCCGATGAGCGCAATGCTCACCCGGGCTAATGGCAAGGTTATCGAGTGGCTGGAGACCGTATTGCTGATGGGCCGCCAAGATCGCAGCATTGTGGTGCCCGGCCTACCAGCCGATGATGCAGTGGCGGTGCTGGCGCAATTGCAGGGCGCGCAAATGCTGGCCAAGGCCAGCGGTGACATGGCGATCTTCGATACCGCTCTGTCCTCGCTTCAGGCGCGCATGTCGCGCAGTTAGATCGCACTGTATTGCGCGATGTATGCCCACTGGCGCAGCAGCAACATTGCTCTTACATTGCCAATATGGCCCTGCCCGATCCCATCGAAACCATTCGCGAAAAGCTGGTCGATCAGGTGCGCGAGGTATTCAATGATGTTGAAGGCGGCCAGAAACCTGTTCCCCCTTCCGATGAAGCCTTGTTTGAAAAGGATTCGCCGATAAGGCTGGTTCATGCCGATCTGGTCGGAATGATGGTTGGCGGTGTTCGCAGCCTGTTGATCCAAATGCTTCATCCCCATGCCTTGCAAGGTGTTCTCGACCATTCCAATTTTCGCGAGGATATGCATGGGCGACTTCGGCGGACCGCGCGCTTCATTGCCGTCACGACATTTGGTCACCGTGACGAGGCACAAAAAATTATCGAACGGGTCAATCGCATCCATGCCCAAGTGACCGGTACTCTGCCCAATGGCCAACCCTATTCCGCTGCCGATCCACGCACATTGGCATGGGTCCATGTGGTTGAGGCGACCAGCTTCCTTGCAGCCTATCTGCGTCACGTCCGCCCCGATATGCCAGGGCATGAGCAGGACGAATACTATAGCCAGTTTGCAGTGATCGCACGGGCGTTGGGGGCTGATCCGGTACCCTTGAACAGGTTAGAAGCCGAAGCCTTGTTCCGCGATTTTCGCAGCGATTTGTCCGCATCACCGCAAGCGCGCGAGGTCGCCAATCTGGTCCTGACCCAGCGGCCCAAAGGGGCCCCGCCCGCCGTACAGGCAATGCTAGGCTCTGAAGCGGTCGCCATGCTGCCCAGCTTTGCCCGGTCTATGCTCGACCTTGATCGACCCGGGCTGTCTGCGCTTCCCGCTCGCGCCGCCACATGGGGCATGGGCAAAACATTGCGCTGGGCTTTCAAACAGAATTAGTGAACTGATAAATTGCGTCTGTCGAAGGAGAAACAATGGCTGATTTCACATTCTACACCGTCGCGATGAGCCGCGGTCAAATTTCGCGCTGGGCCTTGCACGAGGCAGGCGCGGATTACGATCAAGTGGTGTTCGATTGGGCGACCCGTCCCGATGACTTTGCCCAGATCAATCCGATGAACAAGGTGCCCACTTTGGTCCACCATCATCAAGGTCACGATCATGTTGTGACAGAAGCAGCAGCGATCAATCATTACCTTGCTGAAACGCATCCCGATAAAGGGCTCTTGCCCGATGCGCATGAGAGCGCCGCCTATTTCCGATGGCTTTTCTTTGCCGCGGGCCCGTTGGAACAGGCGGTAATATCCAAAGCAATGGATTGGGAAGTTCCGCCGGAACGCGCTGGCATGGCCGGTTTTGGCTCGCTCGACTTGGCGCTTTCAGCGATGGAAAATTGGCTGACCGAAAACGACTATGTATGCGGCGACCGTTTCACCATGGCGGACACCTATGTTGGAAGCCAATTTATCTGGGGTTTGCGGTTTGGCTCCATCCCGGAAACGCCAGCGTTCAAGGCCTATGTCGAACGTTGCACCCAACGCCCAGCCTATGCCCAGGCCAATGCGATTGATGCAAAGCTGATCGAGCAATCAGGCTAGCCAGTCGCGATTAAAGGAAGGCGGCGCTCTTCCTCAACAATTGGTAGGCCTCGACAATTGAGGTCAGACGCGCTTCATATTGGCGATCACCGCCATTGCGATCGGGGTGATAGCGCCGCACCAGATCGGAATAGCGGCGGCGCAATATGCGGCGGTCTGTGTCCATTCCCAAACCCAAGACATCCAATGCCTGCGCTTCTGCAGCTGAGAATTGCCTGGCGCCGTAAGTAGAATTGCCATTTGCAGCTTTGGCTCTTGCAGAATTGGCCATTTCCGCCTCACGCTGAGCGCGCGACTTAATGCCCGCCACGCGCGCGCCAATTGCGTCCAGCGGATCGTCAAAATCGGCCCAATGCGGCATTCCGTCCACGCCGCCTGTGGCGCGAAAGGCGGGGCTCTCGGTGGCCCAACCAGATGTGGGCGACTGGGCGGACAGAATCTCTTCCGCATTCATCCCGTCGAACCAGTCATAGCCTGAGTTGAATTCGCGCACATGCTCTAAGCAAAACCAGCGGTATTCGCCCGGCCCGTCAAAACCGTTGGTCCGATGGCCAGGCGCGCGAAATTCACCTTCGGCGCGGCAGCCGGGATATTCGCAGCCCTGCCCTTGATTTTCGAACCTGCCATGAAGTTTGCCACTGGACATAAGCAATAAAGAATGGGGATAAGCGCGCAAAATGCAAATAGGGAAGTCTGCATGACAGGAACAATTGCACAAGAAATGCAGAGCTTGTTGGAAAGCGCACTTGCGCCGCAGCAGCTCGAAATCATCAATGACAGTGCCCAGCATCATGGCCATGCGGGCGATGATGGCAGCGGAGAATCGCACTTCACCATCGTGATTTGCTCGGCTGCCTTTGCCGATCAAAGCCGTTTGCAACGCCAGCGCATGGTGATCGCCGCTTTGGGCGATATTGTCGGCGATAGAGTACACGCGGTTGCCATCAAGGCATCAGCGCCAGAAGAATAAAGTTCGGAGAATAACGACATGAGCAACGCCAATCAGACCGTTTGGATCACAGGTGCATCTTCGGGCATTGGCGCGGCTTTGGCGCGCGAATGGAGCGACAGGGGTGCCCATGTCATTCTATCGGGTCGGGACGATGCTCGCTTGGCCGCAGTTGCACAGGATTGCGCCGAGAGCTTAATTCTCGCCTTTGATGTTCGCGATGATGCCGCTCTGGCCGATGCTACAGCAAAAGCTCTGGCATGGAAGGGCAGCGTCGATGTGGCGGTGGCCAATGCGGGGATTTCACAACGCAGTCAGGCGCTCAGAACCGACATGCAAGTCTATCGCGACATCATCGACATCGATCTGACCGCGCAAATTGCCTTCAGCCAAGGTTTGATCGGCCCTATGGCCGAGCAGGGCAGCGGATCGCTGCTGTTTGTTTCGTCAATCGCAGGCAAAGTCGGCGTGCCAATGCGCACCGCCTATAGCGCAGCAAAATTTGGTCTGGCTGGATATGCAGACGCCTTGCGCGGAGAATTGTCACAGAAAGGCGTTGGCGTTCATGTGGTCTATCCCGGATCCATCGCCACCGATGTCGCTCGCAATGCTTTGACCTCTGACGGCACAAAACGCGGTCGGTCCGACAAAGTTATCGACGAGGGCATTGCCCCTGCTGATGCGGCCAAGACTATGGTTGATGCTGTGGCCAATGGAGAGCGAGAAATCATCATCGCTCAGGGTGTTGAATTGGCCATGGGCGAGATGCGCCGCACGCCGGAGGCTCTGTTCGATCAAGTCGCAGCGATGGTTGTCAAGGGCTATATCGAGAAGATGGAAGCTGCAGGCTAAGCCCCGCTCCATTCCACCCACGCCCCATGCGGATGGGCATGGGACAGGCACACTTGCTTTGCACCACCGGGCCAAAAGCGCACCCTCAACTCGTGTCGGAAAGTGGCTGGGTCTGTTTCCAATGACACCCAAGCTAACGGATGATCAGCATCGGCGTTTTCGCCAGTTTGCTCCATCGCTTCAGTGATCGCGCGCTGCGTCTCAACAGGCATATATTGCCACATGATCGAATGAAACATTACCCGCGTCACACCAGCGGGCTGAGAGCTCGCCAACATGCCTTCGACAAATTTGCCAGCATCCATCTGGACGACATCGGGCGGGCTTTGCGCGGCCAATGCGATCGCTGCATCAATTCGCTCCATCCGGTCGGCAACTTCGGGCCAAACATAGCTTTTTAGGCGCAGCGCCGCGTCGGCATCCGCCAGATTGATCGGCGCAACATCGCATCCTTTGACCGACATTATCTCCACCGGATTGTCGGGCGGCGAGCTGCCCCGCCACTCAGGCGCGATCTGCATCGGCGATTGCTCCTGGCCAAGCTGGACCCCGCCCAGATCAAACCGATAGCGATCCAACATGGTGATGACGCCAGCACTTGCGCCCAGCTCAAACAGTTCAAATCGCGGGCCGAGCTGGCTAGACAGCCACACCAGCCCCGCCATGATACTGGCCGAGCGCCCGGCCTCATTGGTTTGTGGTGGACCCTCCAGCCAAGGCAGCAAGCGTTCATCGAAGCGCTGGACTATATCGACCACCAATTGATCAATCTGGTCCTGATCTGTCAGTGCGCCCGCATAGACCGCCTGCAAGCGATCGTCCGCGCCGGTTAAGACCAAATGGTGAAATCCGCCAGCAATTCGCAAGGGCATCGCATCCTTGAGGCTCAGCCCCTCCCAATTGGCGATCTTGCGGCCTGTCGCGGTGTCGGTCAGAGCGACAGCGTTCAACGACCGCACAATCCGCGCAGTGCATGGTGCCCCGTTCTGCTCGGCATGTTCGGCCTGCCACACAATCGCGGCCGAAAGCTCTTCGATTTGCATCACATTGGTGTGGCCACCAGCCGCATCAGAACCATCTGCCATTGCGCTATTCCTTCAATATGTTTGCTCTTTGCCCAGCCAGTGCCTAAATCGCGCCGCGATGACTCATTCAGATAACAACTTGCTGACCTTTGCCATTCCTAAGGGGCGCATTCTTGATGAAGCGCTTCCGGTGATGGCGCGTGCCGATGTCATTCCAGAAGATGCCTTCCATGGCAAAAGCAATCGATCGCTTAGTTTTGCAACGACGCGGGACGATATGCGCTTGATCAGGGTGCGAGCATTTGATGTTGCAACCTTCGTAGCACATGGTGCGGCGCAAGTCGGCATCGTTGGCTCTGATGTGATCGAAGAGTTCGATTATCCTGAGCTTTATGCCCCGGTTGATCTCAACATTGGCTATTGCCGGCTGTCGGTTGCGGCCGAAAAAGGCGTTGAGACCAGCGACGAACACGTCAGTCACCTTCGCGTTGCAACCAAATATCCGAATTTGACCCGCCGTCATTTTGAGGCGCGCGGAATTCAGGCCGAATGCGTCAAGCTGAACGGTGCGATGGAGCTTGCCCCTTCGCTGGGTCTTGCCCGGCAGATCGTCGATCTGGTTTCCAGCGGGCAGACATTGAAAGACAACGGTCTGGTCGAGATCGCGCCGATTATGGACGTGACCGCTCGGCTGATCGTTAACCGCGCCGCGTTAAAGACCGATCCGCGCGTTGGTGCATTGGTCACAGCCTTTCGCGCTGATACGGAAAACCGGCAGGCTGCCTGATGCAATTGCTGCGTTCCTCTGACCCCAATTTTGACACCAAATTTCGCGCGGTGGTAAATGCACGGCGTGAAAGCGACAGCTCGGTTTCCAGCAAAGTTGCCGATATCTTGCACGAGGTGAACGCGCGCGGCGACGCTGCGCTGGTGGAATTCTCCATGCGTTTTGATGGCTATGCCCTTAGCCAAGATGACGATTGGGTAATTTCTGCCGAGCGCTGCAAAACCGCCTATGATGTCCTTGATCCTGAACTGCGCGATGCGCTCGAGCTCGCAGCAAATCGCATCAGGGCCTATCACCGCGACCAATTGCCCGAAAACCGCGATTTCACCGATGATGTTGGTGTGCGCCAAGGCGCCATTTGGCGACCGGTGGATGCAGCAGGATTGTATGTCCCCGGAGGGCGTGCAGCCTATCCCTCATCCTTGCTGATGAACGCCATCCCAGCCCGCGTGGCCGGGGTTGAGCGATTGGTGGTCGTCACCCCGACACCCAAAGGCAAGAGCAATCCACTGGTTTTGGCAGCTGCGCATATTGCTGGAGTGGACGAAATCTGGCGGATTGGCGGCGCACAAGCCATCGGCGCGCTGGCCTATGGCACCGATAAAATCACTCCGGTTGATGTCATAACCGGCCCCGGAAATGCGTGGGTCGCAGAAGCCAAACGGCAAATGTTCGGCGTGGTCGGCATTGATATGGTGGCTGGGCCGAGCGAGATTTTGGTCATTGCCGACAAGGATAATGATCCCGATTGGATTGCCGCTGATCTGCTCAGCCAGGCTGAACACGACCCGACATCACAGTCGATCCTGATCACCGATGACGCAGCATTTGCCGCCATGGTGGCCGATGCAATCGATCTGCAATTCACCACGCTGGCAACCGCCGATACCGCCCGTGCCAGCTGGGAAGATCACGGCGTGATTATCGTGGTTGATACAATTGACCAATCCATCGAGCTTGCCAACGCATTGGCCGCTGAACATGTCGAATTGGCAGTGGCGGAACCTGAGCCTTTGTTGAAAAGTATTCGGCATGCCGGAAGCGTGTTCCTTGGCCGGATGACGCCAGAGGCGATTGGCGATTATGTCGCTGGTCCTAACCACGTCCTTCCCACGGGGCGGCGCGCTCGCTTTGCTAGCGGTTTGTCCGTCCTCGACTTCATGAAACGCACCAGCTTTATAGAGCTGGACGACAAAGCCTTGGGCGCGATTGGCCCTGCCGCAGAGGCCCTCGCCCATGCTGAGGGCCTGCCCGCTCACGCCAAATCTGTTGAATTGAGACTGAAATGACCACGCCCAAACCCCAATCACAACCGCGCTCTCAAGCCCGTTCGGCTGCCCGTCTTGCCGCCGTTCAAGCGCTCTACCAGCAGCACATGGAGAAGACCGCGCTCGCCAAATTGCTCAATGAATTTCACCAGCACCGGCTGGGTATGGAAGTCGATGACGACCAGTTCGCGGATGCAGAGGTCGATTTCTTCGATGACATTGTCAGTGGGGTCGATGCCCGCCGTGACGAGATTGACGCAATGATTATCGCCAAACTTTCATCTGGTTGGACGATTGCCCGGTTGGACAAGACCATGCTGCAAATATTGCGCTGCGGTGCTTACGAGATTTTGGCCCGTGCCGATGTGCCAGCAGCAGCTGCGATCAACGAATATGTCGATGTTTCCAAAGCATTTTTTGATGACCGCGAGGCGAAATTCGTCAATGGTATTCTCGATGCCATCACCAAAGAGACAAGAGATTAGGGTTAGGACGTCACCACAACGGTGCACTGCACCGCAAGGGCGACCGCCCGCCCGCAGCAGCGCGGACTTGTCCGCAAGCTGCGAGGAAATCGAGGGCGCGGACGCGCCCGCAGTAACATAAGTGACCGAAGCTGACTTCATCGTGGCCTTGCGCAATTTACCGCTTCATCCCGGCGCGCGCGGCTTGCAAGATGATTGCGCGGTTTTGGAACTTGGTGCTGAAACCTTCATCCTAACTCATGACGCTATGGCTGAAGGAATTCATTTCCGCAGCAATGCCGATTTGGCCGATGTCGCGTGGAAATTGGTCGCGAGCAATTTGTCAGACCTTGCCTCAAAAGGCGCAGAACCCATCGGCATCTTGCTTGGTTATTCCTTGGGCCATTCTCTGGAGCAAGGCGAAGAGCGCTTTCTTTCAGGTTTGCACGAAGCGCTGACCGAATTCGGCACCTCATTGCTGGGTGGTGACACGATTTCCAGCCAAGGACCGCGAACCTTTGGCCTGACAGCTATCGGGAAAGCCAGCCACACACCGGTCCCTTCGCGCAGCGGTGCGCAACCCGGTGACAAGGTTTACGTGACGGGCACTTTGGGTGCTGCGATGCTTGGGTTTGAGGGCACGGCGGAATTTTTAGCCGCCTACAATCGGCCCACACCGAGGATAGGTGAAGGTCGCGCTCTTGCACCGGCGGCCACAGCGATGATGGATGTGTCCGACGGATTGCTGCTCGACGCGTTCCGAATGGCGCAGGCAAGCGATGTCACCTTGGCAATAAGCAGCGACAATGTTCCAGTCGCCAATGCTGATCGGCGCGATGAAAGTATGCGCTGGGGCGATGATTACGAATTGCTGTTCACCTTGCCTGCTGATCTTCGGCCGCCAATTGAGGCGAGCTGCATCGGATCGGTCGAGATAAAGGGCTTTGCGCCTTTAATGTTGGATGATCATCCATTGGTGAATCGCGACGGGCTGGGTTACCAACATAGCCAGAAAACCTGACAAAACTGGTGAGACCGGCGCATTTGTGCGGTTTCTACCCTTGTCACAACCAAAGCAGTCCTTATAGCGTCGCCCGATGCGCCGTTCCTGTCGTAACAGGGCGGCTATCCACATTTAAGAGAGGGGATTTCTGTGGACCTGGTTCTCATTTCAATTGGGTTGGGATTGCTTGCCGTAATTTACGGTATCATCACTAGCCGCCAAGTGCTGAGCGCAAGCGCCGGCAATGAAAAGATGCAAGAAATTGCAGGGGCAATTCAGGAAGGCGCACAAGCCTATCTGAACCGTCAATACACTGCCATCGGCATCGTCGGCGTTGTGGTTGCGATCATCATCGCAATTTCGCCGCTCGGCATGCTGTCTGCGCTCGGCTTTGTCGTCGGCGCGGTTCTGTCTGGCGTTGCAGGCTATATCGGGATGAATATCTCGGTTCGCTCTAACGTGCGCACAGCTGCTGCGGCGGACAAAGGCTTGCAAGAAGGTCTGACCGTCGCATTTCGTGCGGGCGCTGTTACCGGCATGTTGGTGGCTGGCCTTGCGCTGATCGCGATTGCAGGCTTCTTCTACGTGCTGACCGATGTGATGGGCCTCAGCCTGACTGACCAAGGTCAGAAGCGCGAGATCATCGACGTGTTGGTTGGCCTAGCTTTCGGTGCATCATTGATTTCTATCTTCGCTCGTTTGGGCGGCGGTATCTTCACCAAGGCTGCTGACGTTGGCGCCGATCTGGTGGGTAAGGTTGAAGCGGGCATCCCAGAGGATGATCCCCGCAACCCAGCAACCATTGCGGACAATGTGGGCGACAATGTTGGCGATTGTGCTGGCATGGCCGCTGATTTGTTCGAGACATATGTTGTGACCGTTGGTGCAACCATGGTTCTCACCGCTCTGCTGTTCACCGGCCTTGCTGCTGATGAACTGAAGGCTCTGATGACATTGCCGTTGATTGTTGGCGGTGTTTGCATCGTGACCTCGATAATCGGGACATATTTTGTTCGTCTCGGCAAATCGAACAACATCATGGGCGCTCTTTACAAGGGCTTCATCACCACCGCCGTGCTGTCGATCCCAGCGATTTATTTCGCAACCGATCACGCCATTGGCCTGGGAACGGAATACACGCTGGGTGAAACAACTTTCACCGGCATGAGCCTGTTCTGGTCGATGATGGTCGGTCTTGCGATCACCGGTCTGATCATTTGGATTACCGAGTATTACACCGGAACCGAATATCGCCCGGTTCGCTCGATCGCCAAATCTTCGGAAACTGGTCACGGCACCAATGTAATCCAAGGTCTGGCGATTTCGCTTGAATCAACAGCTTTGCCTACACTGGTCATCGTGATCGGTATCATCGTGACGTATCAGCTGGCCGGCCTGATGGGCATTGCCTTTGCGGCTACGTCGATGCTGGCGCTGGCTGGCATGGTCGTGGCACTCGATGCTTACGGCCCGGTAACCGACAACGCTGGCGGCATTGCTGAAATGGCTGAGTTGGACGAGAGCGTTCGCGAAAAGACAGATGCTCTGGATGCTGTGGGCAACACCACAAAGGCTGTTACCAAGGGTTATGCCATTGGTTCAGCTGGCTTGGCGGCACTGGTGCTGTTCAGCGCCTACACCGCCGATCTGAAAGAGTTCTTCCCTGATCTCAACGTCAGCTTCAGCCTAGAGAACCCTTACGTGATTGTTGGTTTGCTGCTGGGTGCATTGCTGCCGTACCTTTTCGGAGCGATGGGCATGACCGCTGTTGGCCGTGCGGCTGGCGATGTGGTTGTCGATGTGCGTGCGCAGTTCGCTGCGGACAAGGGTATTATGGATGGCACCAGCCGCCCAGACTATGCCCGCACCGTGGACCTTGTGACCAAGGCGGCGATCAAGGAAATGATCGTGCCTTCGCTGCTGCCACTGCTTGCACCGATTGTGGTCTATTTCGCGATCAACCTGGTGGCCGGCCAAGCCAATGCCTTCGCGGCATTGGGCGCATTGCTTTTGGGTGTGATCGTTTCGGGTATCTTCGTCGCTCTTTCCATGACCGCTGGTGGCGGCGCATGGGATAATGCGAAGAAATACATCGAAGACGGCAATCACGGCGGCAAGGGCTCAGAAGCTCACAAAGCTGCTGTGACCGGTGATACTGTTGGCGATCCTTACAAGGATACCGCAGGTCCAGCCGTGAACCCGATGATCAAGATCACGAACATCGTAGCCCTGCTTCTCCTGGCAGCACTGGCTGGATCGCATTAAGCGTTACCGATCAAACATGGGGCCATCTGGCCTTTGCAAGACCCCGCCGGGAGCATTCTCGGCGGGGTTTTTGTTTGCCTAATGCCAGCCTCTTTCGCGGTCTGGCGTAAACCGCAATTGACCGCGGCATTCTGGTCGCGCAAAGGCGGGCCATGACAAATCAAGACGCTGAAGCCGACAAGCCCCCACCCTCTCCCAAACAATTGGTCGATGGTTTGGTGCGCCTGCTGACGGTGCAGTCCGATGGCGATCACTGCTTCACTGGTCGATCACAAAAGGACGGCTTTGGCCGGATGTTTGGCGGCCAAGTCATTGCGCAAGCTTTGCAGGCTGCCCAAGAAACTGTGACCGATGGCAAGCAAGCGCATTCAATGCATGCCTATTTCCTGCGCGGTGGCGAGGAAGGTCCGCTCACCAATTTGCAGGTAGAGGCCGACTTTGACGGTCGCAGCTTCACCAATCGCCGGGTTGTAGCAAGCCAACAGACCAAAGATGGCAGTCAGCGCCCGATTCTAAACCTGACCGCCAGTTTTCAGCGCCCAGAAGAAGGGTTGTCACATGACGACTACGTGATGCCCGATGTGCCGATGCCCGAAGATTTGCGGCCGGACATGGAGGTTCGCCGCGAATTTGCCGACAAGGCCGGGGTCACGGGCAATGCCCGCAAGCTAATGCTGCGACCTCGCTCCATTGAAATGCGCACCTCAGACAAGCTTCACTGGATGAATAGCGAGCCGCGCCCACCCGCCGCGCACAGTTGGTTCAAGGCAGCTGCTGCTCTGCCACCGCTTGAGGGCAATGAAGGTCTGCACCGTGCCGTCATCGCCTATGCCAGCGACTTCACTCTGCTTGGCACCAGCGCATTGCCCCATGGGCTCAGCTGGATGCGCGGCGAGCTGGTCGGGGCAAGTCTGGATCACGCGATCTGGTTCCACCGCCCAGCACCCGCTGACGAATGGCTGCTGTATGCCACCGATTCTCCATGGAGCGGGAACGGACGCGGATTTAACCGTGGGCGCATTTTCACCCGCGATGGGCAATTGATCGCCAGCGTCGCCCAAGAGGGCATGATGCGCCGCCACAAGGGCGCTTAATGGGCTAAAAATACTGGCAATTGCGGATCTCTCAAAGCGCGACGTGTCACCCCGCCAAGCAGCATTTCAGCCAAGCGTGATCTGCCATAGGCGCCCATCACCAGATACCCGCATTCGCGCAGCTGCGCTGCAGCAAACAATGTATCTGCGATGTTTGCCTTGCCAGGCGGCAATTCGACAACCTCGCAATCAATTCCCATACGGCTGAGATAGGCCGCGCCGTCCAGCGAAGGAAAGTCAAACCGATCTTGCTTCGCTTCTTCGCCCACCGTCGCCAGAAAAACCTTTGCGGCTTTCTTCAGCAGCGGCGCAGCGGCTCGCAATGCATGGCAGGCCTCGCTTGACCCGTTCCATGCGACCAGTGCGTTTCCGGAACAATCCAGGTCTTTGGTGTCGTTCGGCACCACCAATACCGGAGTGCGTGACCGGATAACCAGATCGCCCACCATATGCGATGCGCCGGGCCCTTTCTCGCCAATATCATTGGGCCCGACCACGATCAGGTCCTTAAGCGCAGAATGGGCGAGCAAACGATGTTCCGGCATGCCATCCTCAAACAGCCAATCCCAAACGACCCCTTCATTGGCGAGATCAGCTTCGACCTTGGCGCGCAATTCCTCAGCTCTTTTTCGGATCGCGGGAAGTGCGGCAGCCATTGCAGAGCCATAAAAGTCGCCCGGAGCAAATACCTCCATATTCACCGCTTGGAGGCAGGTCAGATGACCTTCGAATGCCCGAGTAATATCGAGCGCGACCTGCATGCGCGCATCTAGGCCTGCGTCATCACCAATGTGCAACAGAACCGAATTCATCATCATTGCCTCCTGCTATCTACCTCGCCACCCCTATGTGGCGATTGTATGGATAGTCCCAAGCGCGCAATCTTGCCTTGATCCAGATCAATCTCTGACCTGATACGGCCTATTACCTCTGCAGCGACTCACGAACGCTTGCGTTCATATCGATCCGCAGTAGGTTCGGCTATGGAGATAATTTCATGCAGATCACTCGCGAAGCACCGCTGAAATATACGCTGAAGCCCAGCAATCACCCTTATCTGTCGGGCCCATGGACGCCTGTGCATGAGGAAGTGACTGTCGACGAGCTGGAAGTGATCGAGGGAGAGATACCCGCCGATATTGACGGCGTTTATCTGCGCAATACGGAAAATCCGGTCCACCAACCGCTGGGCCGTCATCACCCATTTGATGGCGATGCGATGATCCATCAGGTCAATATCTCTGGCGGCAAGGCGAGCTATCGCAACCGCTTTGTGCGCACCCATTGCTTTACGCAGGAACAGATCGCTGGCGGCGCGTTATGGGGCGGATTGATGGACCCATCCGGCACATCAAAGCGCCCGGGATTCGGCGCACATGGCGGCTTGAAAGACACCGCCAGCACCGACATTATCGTGCACGCCGGAATTGCCTACTCCACCATGTATCAATGTGGTGAGGCATGGATGATGGACCCGCTCACGCTGGAAAATCTGGGCAAAGCGCCGTGGGGTCCGATTGATGGCATCTCGGCCCACCCCAAGGTGGACGAGCAAACCGGCGAGATGATGTTCTTCAACTATGGCGTCCACGCGCCCTATATGCATTACGGCGTCATCGACCGGGCGGGCAGACTGGTGCATTACGTACCCATTCCGCTGTCAGGCCCGCGTTTGCCGCACGACATGGCGATCACCAAGAACTGGTCAATCCTCAACGATATGCCGCTGTTTTGGGACGAGGAATTGCTTGGGCGAGATATCCACGCCGCGCGCATTCACGATGGCATTCCCACCCGTTTTGCCTTGATCCCGCGCCATGGCCAGCCCGAAGATATCCGCTGGTTCGAGGCCGCACCTACCTATGTCCTGCATTGGACCAATGCCTATGAAGCCAAAACATTGGATGGCGATGACGAGGTTGTGCTGGAGGGCTATTATCAGGACAAGCCGATGCCCGATCCGATCGAGGAAATGGGCAAATACAGTCACATGATGGCCTATGTCGATGAACACAGTTTCCAAAGCCGTCTGCATCGTTGGCGCTTTAACCTGACCACTGGCGAATGCACCGAAGAGCGATTGTCCGACCGGATCGTGGAGTTTGGAATGATCAATCCCAATTTTGCGATGAAGCCGTCACGCTATGTCTGGTCGACCACAACCAAGCCGGGATGGTTTTTGTTCAACGGCTATGCCCGTCAGGATACCGAAACCGGCGAGGAGCAGGTCTATCAATTGCCCGATGGAGTCTTTGCCAGCGAGAGCCCGATTATTCCGCGTAAGGGATCAAAGTCCTCAAATAGCGAAGCGGTAGGACAAAAAAGTCTCGCGGAGGATGATGCCTATTTAGTCACCTTCCTGATCGACGAGAACACTGGCTCATCCGAGCTGGCCATTCTGGATGCGTCAGATGTGACCAAGGGCCCGATTTGCCGGGCGAAATTACCGCATAAAATATCCAGTGGGGTCCATGCGACCTGGGTAGAGCGGGACAAATTGCCCCCCGCTTAGCGCGATTAATTCAGCAAAAAATCGGCCCGATTTCTATTTTGACACTTTTGACAGTGTGTTTTTCGCAAAATCCGCGATTTCCCTTGTTATTTGAGGGGCTTGCACCCGTTTTTCTATTTTGACACTTTTCCAACTCGGCATCGGAGTTGGTTGAAGCAGTTAGGGCGCATTCTGAGTGCGAACTTGCTGAGGCTGACGATTTGAAAGAGCTAAAGCCATCTTTGGCAATGAAACGCCGAGTAGGAAAGTGGACTCCTCGCTCGCTTGGCCAGCCTCTACTGACTGGAAATGGTTTGGCAAGCGGGCATAGCATGACTCACAAAGTACAATTTCGCCCCGGGCTTGACCCGGAACGACGATAGGGGAATTTGTCAAATTTACGTCCGGAAGCGGACATCGCAATCATTGTAAAGTAGCGGGTCGTCAATACTTCAATAATTGATTAGGTTCGCGTATGAGATCATCTTGGAGACACAAGCAATGCAATTGAACTGGGCGGCAATTTCCGCAGTGAGCGATATACTCGCGGCTATCGCAGTTGTCGCTTCCTTGTGGTTCGTCGCTGGCCAGTTGCGTCAGAACACCAAAGCGATTGTCGCCAATTCGAGGCAAGGGTTGTTGGATGCTGACATCGGATTGATATCTGGGTTCATTGACCACGCGATCGACCCCCATTTGATCAGTGACAGCGATAAGCTTACGCCCGAGAACGAAAGGCGGATCACTTGGATGGTGGTAAAGGCATTGCGAATCAGAGAATTTGCGTGGCACCAATACACGTCAGGCATTTTGGACGATCAAACTTGGCAGTCTTATATGGAACCAGTTCCTGGGATCTTCTCGTCAGAGCGCGCTCGATCTGTGCTAGAATTCTACACTGGTGATGAAGACTTCTTAAAAGAGGTTCGTGCGAGGATTTCCGCTAACGCTGATTAATTGCGAACGCCCGCAACTTCGCCGTTTGCAGACTGTCCGCAAACGCCCACTTACCGCGCTATTCGTTTCACTCGCTTGCGTGGTAGAAATCATAGATTGTGCGGGCCACGGTTTCGGACACCCCCGGTGCTCGCTGCAAATCTTCCAAAGATGCCGCGCGAACTTTACCAGCCGTGCCGAAGTGCAGCAGCAGAGCCCGCTTTCTGGCTGGACCAATGCCGGGAATTTCATCCAGCGGTGATGCGGTAATCGCTCGGCTGCGCTTGGCCCGGTGCGCGCCAATAACATAGCGGTGCACCTCGTCGCGCAAATTCTGCAGATGGAACAGCACCGGTGAATTGGTCGGCAGAGTTTTCTCCCGCCCATCAGGGAAGTGGAACACTTCGCGCCCCTCGCGCCCGTGGTCTGGTCCCTTGGCAATCGCGATTAACGGAACGTCCTCAATACCCAGCTCTTCCAACGTATCGCGCACGCTGGACATCTGCCCCTTACCGCCATCAATCAGCACCAGATCAGGCCACACCGCCTTTTCGCCCGAAGTCTCGCGGTCGGGATCATCCTTGAGCGCGCGTTCAAATCGCCGCCGCATCACCTCGCGCATCATGCCAAAGTCGTCATTGGTCTGAGCTTCGCGGATATTGAACTTGCGATACTGGTTTTTGATAAAGCCCTCTGGCCCGGCGACGACCATCGCGCCGACCGCTTTTGCGCCTTGGATGTGGCTGTTGTCATAGATTTCGACCCGCTGCGGCGGGCCATCCAGCTCAAGGAATTCGGCCATTTCGCGGCCAATTTTGGCCTTGGTTCCGCGCTCAGCCAGTCTGCGATCGAGCGCTTCGGTGGCATTGCGGCTGGCCTGTTCCATCAGTTTGCGCCGGTCGCCGCGTTGCGGAATGGACAGCGCGACCTTCTTACCCGCGAGCTCGCTCAGCGCGGCTTCCACCAATTCGCTCTCAGGCAATTTTCGGTCGAGCAATATCATCGGCGGCGGCGGCACTTCTTCGTAAAATTGCAGGATGACATTGGACAGCACTTGGTCCTCTTCCACATCCTTGGTGTGGGCTGGGAAAAAGGCGCGGTGTCCCCAATTCTGGCCGCCGCGAATGAAGAAGGCTTGCACCCCAATTTGCCCACCCTTGGCCGCCAGAGCAAAGACATCGGCATCGCCCACGCCCGATGCATTGATTGCTTGGCTGCCTTGGATGAAAGTCGCCGCCCTTAGCCGGTCCCGCAGAATTGCAGCGGTTTCGAAATCCAAATCTTCGGCCGCCTTGGCCATCTGTTTTTCAAGGTCGGCCTGAACCTGACCAGACTTACCTGCAAGGAATTGCTTCGATTGTTCGACCAGAGCGGCGTAGCCTTGTTTGTCGATCCGATCGACACAGGGCGCGCTGCATCGCTTGATTTGATAGAGCAGGCACGGCCTGTCTCTGCGGGCAAAGAAACTGTCGGTGCACGATCGCAGCAGGAACAGCTTTTGCAGAGCGTTAATGGTGGTGTTTACATTGCCTGCGCTGGCAAATGGGCCGTAATAATTGCCCTTGGCCCGCCGTGCGCCGCGATGCTTCATGATCCGGGGGAAATCATGCTCAGACCGCAGCAAGATGAACGGAAAGCTCTTGTCATCGCGCAACAGCACATTGAACGGCGGGCGATAGCGTTTGACCAGCTGCGCTTCCAACAACAGCGCCTCGGCCTCCGAATTGGTGGTGATAATCTCCATCGAGCGGGTCTGGCTGACCATCCGCTGCAAACGCCCAGTAAGGCCCTGAATTTGGGTGTAATTGACCACCCGCGCCTTCAGGCTGCGCGCCTTGCCAACATACAGAACATCGCCGCGCGTATCGAGCATGCGATAGACACCGGGAACCGGCTTCAACGTATCCACCGCGTCGCGAATGGCCCTGACCCCGGCGTCGATATCGGGCGTTGCGCTGGCGACAGTGTAGGTCGCTCGCTCCTCGTTGAAGCGATCGGACCCGCGTGGGTCGTGCGGCGAGCCTGCCGCTGAAGGTTCACGACTGTGCGCCATCACCATCAGATAGGGGGGATCGGGGGCGAGATCAAAGTCTAAGACCGTCCAACCCACACTTGTCGCAGACGAAAACTTGTGCATTGCAGCGAGAGACTGCTAGAGACGTAAATTCGTGACCCGAATACGGGCAATAAAAAAATAAGGCTGCGCTGGACCTATGGGTGCAAGCCGCAGCAAACAGCAGGAGGGTGCCTTGCGACAATTGCAAGGAATGGACGCGTCTTTCGTCGCATTGGAAACGCGCAATTCACCGATGCATATCGGGTCTATCCTCATTTACAATCCAGAGACTGCGCCCGATGGCTTCGTCCGGTTTAAGGATATCCTCGAATTCCTGCGATCACGCATGCAATTGTCGCGGACAATGCGGCAAAAGCTGGTTCAGGTGCCTTTCAACCTCGATTACCCTTACTGGGTCGAAGACGAGGATTTTGATCTCGAATATCATGTTCGGCACGTTGCTCTGCCAAAGCCAGGTGACTGGCGACAGCTGTGTATTCAGGCAGCCCGCGTCTTTGCCCGTCCGCTCGATCTAAAGCGGCCACCGTGGGAATTTACCGTTATCGAGGGCCTCGATAATATCGAGGGCGTGAACCCGGGCAGTTTTGCCTTTGTGACCAAGGTTCACCATTCCGCCATCGATGGGATGAGCGGTATCGATCTGATGGAAGCAATGCACACGCTGGAACCCAACCCGGCGCCGATCGAAAAAACTGACGATTGGAAGCCCGAAAGCGAACCTGGAATGGCTGGCTTACTGGCGCGCAGTTGGTGGAACGCAGTTACCAACCCGATGCGCCAAGTTAGCGTGGCAGCACAAGCAATTCCGGGCCTGACCAAGGCAATACAAGGTTTGGTCAGCAAGGATTTCAACCTCCACGGTGAAATGCTGGCGCCGCGGTGCCGCTTCAACGCGGTTATCTCGCCGCATCGTGTGGTCGAAGGGCGCAGCTTCAAGCTAGACGATATCAAGTCGATCCGGGCCTTAGCACCGGGCTCAAAAGTGAATGACGTATTCCTTTCGGTCATTGGCGGATCGATGCGCAAATATCTCAATTCCAAAGACGATCTGCCCGAGAAGACGCTGACCGCAATGGCTCCGATTTCCGTGCGTTCTTCCAAGGAAAAGGGCGATATGGGCAACCAAGTCGCCGCCATGATCGCTCCTCTGGGATCCCACATTGAAGATCCGGCTGAGCGGCTTGCCTATGTCTATTCGCAAACCTCGAACAGCAAAGCGATGACCGAAGCGGTCGGCGCGCGCAACATGACAGAGATTAGCAAGGTCAGTCCTGCCCTGTTCATGGCCCTTGGCGCGCAGCTTTACACAAGGCTCGGCCTGGCCAATCGGGTTGGGCCTCCCTTCTCCACCGTGGTCACGAATGTTCCGGGCCCACCCATCTCGATCTATTCAAGCGGGGCGCGTTTGGAGAGCATGATGGGTCTGCTGTGCCTGACCGATGGTCTCGGATTGGGCCATGTTGTGCAATCCTATCGCGACGAAGCAACGATATCCTTCACCGCCTGCCGCGAGCTGCTGCCCGACCCTGATTTCTACATTTCATGTGTCGAGGAAAGTTTCGCTGAATTGTTGGCAGCGACCAAGGCGCTGGCGGAAAAGCCGAAGAAAACAACAAAAACCAAAGCCAAACCAAAGACCCAAAAAACAACAGAGTCGCGGGAGAAAGCCTGATGGCAAGCGTAGCATCGGCAGAATTTGTCAATCAATCACCAGCCAGACCGCCTAGGAGGCTGTGGACGCTGAGCGAAGGAAGAGCGATCTTCGAACTTGGCGCGTTCTATATGACGCGTGGCTATCTTTCGACATTGAAGCCGGGCGACGGGCATTCGGTAATGGTCCTTCCTGGGTTTATGGCGTCGAACAGCTCCACCGCACCGATGCGCAATTTGTTGAGCAATTTGAACTATGACGCGCATGGTTGGGACAGCGGGCGCAACGTACGGGTCGACAATGCTCTGGTAGAGCGGTTGAAGGATCAGCTCGCCCGATTGAATGACGACAGTGGCCGCAAGATATCGCTCATTGGCTGGAGCTTGGGCGGCGTTCTTGCGCGCGAGCTGGCAAAAATGCATCCTGACCGGATTCGCACGGTAATCTCTCTGGGCAGTCCGATCAGCGACGACCGCAATCACACCAATGCCCGGCGCTTGTTTGAATTCTTCAATGGCGAAGATCCAGAGCCGATGCGCGATGGTGATTTTCAGGGGCTAAATGATGCCCCACCGGTGCCAACCACTTCGATCCTGACCAAAACCGATGGTGTGGTTCATTGGCGCGGTTCTGTTCAACATCCGGCCGATACTCCGATTGAAAACATCGAAGTCTATGCCAGCCATATTGGCCTTGGCGTGAATCCTTCAGTTATGATCGCCGTGGCAGACCGCTTGCGTCAGGCAGAGGGCGAATGGAAGCCGTTCAAACCGAGCCTTGCGCACAGATGGATGTTTCCGCAAACCGACCTCAATTGAGCGTTACTGAGTTGGACTGAGTGGTGTTGGGGCGGATAGCGACCGCCCCGCCCTCAGAACATTTTTCGGATGTCGATCCCGACATAGCGCCCTGTCGGGTCGAGCAAAGCCGGTTGAAATGTCAGCGGGACATCACCGTTCGCATCGCGCACATTGCGGCGCGCATTGAACACATTATCGGCCCTTAATGCGATCCGCACATCTCCGAGGAATGTGTCTTGCTTGCCGAACACTTCGCCCAGATTGGCGAATAGTCGCAGATCAATTGTCAGCAAATCGTCGATAAACAGGTCGCTGCTGCCGGGCAGGCCGCTGCCATTGACCCGCGCGCTGCCCGTGTAAGCCGCGGTTACGCGCCCCCCCTTGCCCTTGCGAAATATGCCGGCGCGCATGGTGCTTTGATGGCGTGCAAACCCCAATGCCTGGGTGGTGTCTCCCGCCAATTGGTCAAGGATAGGTGAGCCAGCAGCAATCTGAATCGTGTTGTCGAGCTCAATCGAGTGCGACAGATTTACAAAATAGCGTCCACGGCCGTCCCGCCCAAATCCGCGGGTGGCAACTCGAGAAGCGCGCGTGCTTGGGCCTGTACTGGGGCCTGTACTGGAGCCTGTACTGGAGCCTGTACTGGGGCGCGTGCTGGGACCCGGCGCACCCTCAGAATCGGGCTTACTAGCCCCTTCAGTCGGTGCATTTTCAGGCTTTGCACGCCGTTCAATTCCTGCATCCGCCCTAGGCGGCCTGTTGGGTCGCTCTGCGGCATTCAGGGTCGTTGGGCGCTCGCCACGCGGCGGGCCTCGTCTCGCTTGCCCCGCGCCAAAGCTGCCGCGCGTGGTCAGGCCGAAAACCAGCCGCTCTGACTGCGTCCGATCAAATGTCACCGGGCGACGATCTAAAGAAATCAAACGGCCACTGCCATCACGCTCGATCCGGCCCGGAAATGCCGCCTCAACTGCTTGGCTGATGGACGGAAAACTGCTGGTCACATTGCTCGACCGATTGCGAATATATTCCGCATTAAAGCGAGTGTTGCTAAGCACAGGCAATTCCCAATTTAGACCGAATTTCCAGTCCCGTTGGGTCTCTGATTGCAAAGTGGGGTTACCGCCAGTTGTCACTGACGCCAGCACAGATTCACCGGTCACGAAATCGAACACGGGCACGTTGAAAGTCGTAATTTGCGGACTGCCAAGTCGGCTAAGGCTGGGTGCGACTTCCTTGTAAATATAGCTTGCCGAGAAAGACAGACTGTCGGCCACACCCCATGTCAGGCCCGCGCTTCCATCCAGCAGAGTTCCAAAGTCTGACAGCTCCTCCAGCCCGCCGGTGAAGTTCAGTGTAACATCGCCAATTGCGCCCCAATGTCCGCCTCTTTCGCTCAACGGAACGCCCACATTGGCGCCAACTTCCCAGATGGATCGCGACAGGCGCGTCTCGATATCCGTGCGTGTGTCATCGCTTTCGATCCGGCGCCATTCGAAACCGATATCAAAATTGGTCGAGACTTCGCCCGCTGGCAATAAGAAGGGATTTCCGCGAAATGTGACCTGATTGTCTGAAACTATGACCCGGTTGCGGGCCGTATCGAAACCGTTGTCTGCCATTGTGGGCAGCATGCCATCCAAGGGCAATGTCCCAGCAGATGCCGCATCGATAAATGCCTGAGCATCGAATTCCCGGTCAATTAATGTTTTGGTCTCAGCCAGAGTGGCATTGGCTGTCGCGGTGAACTGAAACCCGCCCAATGGCCGTGTATAGGTAGAGCCAGTGGAGAAATTGTCGCTGCTTGATCGCGTTCTGAGCGGTGTCTCTTCGCCAAATGTGCGTAACGCTTGCGCCCCATTTGGATCGGTCAGGAGGACCGAGTTCAAGCCCGACAGGCTGGTATTTTCTTCGCGCTCATATGTTCCATTCAACGAGAACAAAGCGCCCGTATCAAGGTTTGAGGAGCTCCAATTGACCGTCGCCTCAATCTCTAGTGCATCGTCGACAAGGCTTCTGAAACGGGCCGGATTTGGATCGCTGGCTATGTCGCTGAGCGAGCCATCGGTTTGGATGATGCCGCGTTCAGACTCGTCCAAAATCGACGTGCTCTCAATTTCTGCATTGATGTTGAGGCGCTTGCCCTGATCTAGCTTCAGCAGGGTGAACTCAGCTTCCCTTACCGCATAACCACCCTCGCTTGGCCCTTCATATTCGACCTCGATCTCGCGGCTGCTGAAATTGTCCTTCAGGATCAAATTCACCACCCGTTGATCGGCAGAAAAGCCAAATTTTACCGCGACTTCCTCTGGCAGAATTTCCACTTTGCGGATGGATTCGGGCGGGTAAGATCGCAGCTCGCGAAAGCTGGAGATTCGCAAGCCATTGACCAATATTGCTGGGCCGCCGCCGCCACTGCCGCCGCGCCGCCGCGATGAGCTAGTTTGTGGTGCAACAACTTCCAACAACTCGACAAGAGAGTTCGCCCCAATCCCCTCAATATCGGCCTCGTTCAGCTCAAGGATCGGGGCTTGCTCGACCAAAACCTGACCGCGCACGCGATCAGCAGTCACGACGATGCCGCCATCGCTAGCCAGATCCTCCACTGCAGTTTGCTCATCTTGCACTTCGGCAATTGTTACCTGCGCTACAGCGGGTGCGGCGCCAAATGACACCGATACGGATAGGGCCAAAACGCCCGTGCTGGACAGCAGTTTGGAAAGCGCATTCATGAAGCCAACTTCTAACAGTGCAGATCGCCAATCAAGCGCCTGAATTGTATCAATTTGCATCGCAGCATAATCTAAGCACATTTTGCCGCATCGACTCGAAATTGCGCCATTATGATCGGATGTTGTCTGTTGAACGCAGAACTGTGCTGTTTGCTCCGGAGGGTTTCCTTTTTTTATCAGCGCGGCTAAGGCGCCGCCACAGGTTCAATTTATACCAAACACCACTCCACGCTTAAGGATTTACATGGCCAAAGAAGAACTCCTCGAAATGCGCGGCAAGGTGGTAGAATTGCTGCCCAATGCGATGTTCCGGGTTGAGCTTGAAAACGGCCATGAGGTTCTTGGCCATACGGCAGGCAAAATGCGCAAGAATCGCATTCGCGTTTTGGTCGGGGACGAGGTTCTTTGCGAGCTTACCCCATATGATCTGACCAAGGCCCGTATCACCTATCGCTTTATGCCCGGTCGCGGTGGCCCCGGTCAGGGCCCCGGCCCAGCATAATTGCATGGCGCAATGACCAGCGCCCTTCATCTGACATTGGCATCAGCCAGCCCGCGCAGGCTCGATCTGCTCGCGCGGATCGGAGTTGTGCCCGATGCGGTCGAACCGGCCGATATTGACGAGAGCCCCAAATATGCCGAGCGTCCGCGTGACTATGCGATGCGCATGGCGCGCGAGAAAGCTGCTGCGGTAATTGCGCCGGGTTTTGTCCTGGGCGGAGACACTGTGGTCGCTGCGGGACAGCGTATCCTGCCCAAGGCCGAGGATGAGCAAACCGCGCGCCAGTGCCTCGAAATGCTCTCCGGACGTCGCCACACTGTTCTATCCGCTATCGCTCTCAAAGCAGCAGACGGTTCCGTCCGGTCGCGCCTGTCTGAAACAATGGTGAAATTCAAACGGCTCTCGACTGAGGAAATTTCATCCTATATCGCCGGCGGCGACTGGGAAGGCAAAGCCGGCGGTTATGCCATTCAAGGCGCTGCCGAGGGATTGATTCTGCGCATCGACGGCAGCCATTCCGGCGTTGTCGGTCTGCCGCTTTATGAAACGCGCACGCTGCTCAAATCAGCAGGCTTTGACCTTGGGTGATTTGGCCCCCGAATGGTTGATCGAAGAAGGCATTGGTGAAAGCCGCGCTCTTCTGGTCGAAAATGACCAAATCATTGGCGCCAAGCTGTTCTGGCTGAGCAAAGAATGCGCCCGAACGATCCTGATGGCTAAGATTGTTTCTCGCCGTGCTGGTTCGTCTCGCGCGCTTTGCCTCAGCCCAAGCGGTGTCGAAATCAATGTCAGCGGTCTGCCGCGCGATGCATCCGAAGGCAGCGATGTCCGGCTGATCATTACGCGCGAGGCAATCGCTGAACGGGGCCGGCTAAAGCGGGCTCAGGCGCGCTATTTCGGCGATGACAAGCCGCATATTCCACCTGCCTCGGTTTTCGACACGGGAAAGCTCGTTCGGCGATTTCCGGCTGGGCTTTGGGAAGATGTGTGGGACGCAGCATCCACCCGCCAGATCGACTTTGTAGGCGGATCGCTGGTCATAAGCACTACGCCCGCGATGACCCTTATCGATATTGATGGCGAGGCCAGTCCGCGCGCGCTGTCCCTTGCCGCAATTCCATCCATCGCCATGGCGCTTCAATGGTTTGATATAGGCGGTTCCATCGGGATCGATTTTCCGACTATTCAAGACAAATTGGGACGTAAAGAGGTGGATGCAGCGTTAGAGGCTGCTCTGGTCAACTGGCCGCATGAACGCACCGCGATGAACGGCTTTGGCTTTGTGCAATTGGTCGCTCGGTTGGAGGGGCCATCGCTGCTGCATCGTTTTGCGACTTCGCGCGTTGGGGCCTGCGCCCGCATGGCATTGCGTCGAGGGGAAATGGCACAAGGAACCGGACGGGTCCTGTTGCTGACAGTGCATCCTGCCCTCAAGGCAAAGCTGAAAGAGGAATGGCTGATCGAATTGTCGGAGCTAACCGGCAAAGAAGTGCGGATTGAAACGAACCCTTCCCTTGCGCTCGAAGCAGCACAAGCCCAAATAATCGAGCAATGATGACCAAGCCCATGAAACCCTGCCCGATCTGCAAGAAACCCCGCTCAGAAGAGCACACACCATTTTGCTCGACCCGCTGCAAAGACCGCGATTTGGCGCAGTGGTTTGGTGATGGATACTCGGTTCCGGGTCGCCCTGCCAATCCGGAAGAGATCGCATCAGCCGATTGGGACCAGCAAGAATAGGCGGATGGTCGGCAAGGATTGGAATTTCCCCCTTGCCAATAGCGCGCGGCTTCGCCATAGGCCCGCACTCATTTGCACGCCTGCTTGAACTTCGTCTTCACGCAATGGCCGCAGCGAATGCCCGGGTAGCTCAGGGGTAGAGCAGCGGATTGAAAATCCGCGTGTCGGTGGTTCAAATCCGCCCCCGGGCACCACTATCTTGCCGTCCTACTACAGCAATACAGTAAGGTAGCAATAATCCCTATATTTCCGTGGGTTAGGCGACTGCATTCGACTATCTGGGACCCTAGAGACCGCTCGAAAGGAGCATTTTCGCCTCGCTCCTACGTTTTGTCTCGGTAGGCGAAAAGTGAGGGTCGCAGATGCGCATCGCAAACTCAGCTTGAATGCTCAACATTAGCTGAGTGCATCGCGATGCAATTCATAGTGTTGGTGATTGGATTTGTTGCTTGGGCACCACTATCTTGCCGTCCTACTACAGCAATACAGTAAGGTAGGAATAATTCCTATATTTCCGTGGGTTAGGCGACTGCATTCGACTATCTGGGACCCTAGAGACCGCTCGAAAGGAGCATTTTCGCCCCTCTCCGACGTTTTGTCTCGGTAGGCGAAAAGTGAGGGTCGCAGATGCGCATCGTTTGACTGTGTTGTTGTCTACTTCGCCGGTGCGAATCCCAGCAATTCGCGCTGCCTTACCCAGCTCAAAGGGACTTTCCCGACACGGGCAAGTCGTTGCCGAGTGAGCGTGGCAGGCTGATTACCTTCAAGGATCGCAACTATAATATCTGGTGCAAGGTAGCCAAGCCGTACCAGTCGAGCAAAATAGTCCGGATCATGCCCTTGGGATTGAGCCACATCATTGATGTGATCATCGGATGCTTCAATAGCAGCCCTCGCCTTCCAGGCTTTGGCGATCAATTTGATCAGTGCTTCGTCATGTAGCTGGGCTCTGGCTGGATTATTTGGTGGAATAGCAATGCGAGTTCGCCGCCCGCTTCGAACGATTGACGCGTCGATTGTTAGTTCGACGGGTTGCTCTTGGCGGGTATTTTCTGAGCTCGGGTCCTTGAGCTGGATCCGTATTTTGGCCTCTTCGATCCAAATTCGATCAACCCAGGTCTTAAGCGTTGCCAGAGATTTATGAGGATTGTCCGAGCCAAGATCGCGTGCATCTGAATGGCAGCGTTCCAGAAAATCGCTCAGCTGATCGGTCGACAATTCTTCCGCAGCATGTTCCAAATGCTCACTTGAGCCAAGATAGTGCGCCAATCGTGTTGTCACGATCTCTTCTAGCTCAGCTGCCGGCGCGCGCCACTTGGCGTGCTTAGCTGGATTGCCTTGGTCTACTCGTGAGACATAGTAGCGATAAGTCTTTCCACGCCTGTTGGTTCGTGAGGGCGACATCTGCCTTCCAAATCCATCACTTAGGAGCCCAGCCAACAAACTTGGGGCGGCTATTCCTTCGCGACCATGTCGCGCTCGCCTGTTGGTCTCGAGTTGAGCTTGGACCTGCTCGAACAGATCGCTTGTTATTATCGCTTGATGCTGGCCGAGGTGGACTTTGTCCTGGTGCCGGACTTTGCCAACAACGAGCGGGTTCGTTAGCAGGTGATAGAGCGCTCCAGTGGTAAATGGCTTGCAACCAGTCACTTTGCCAGATCGCGAGGTACGCTTTGGCGAGCGTATACCTTCAATGTCTAGCTCTTGCTTGAGCAGCGGCACTGATTGAAGCTTGAGATATCGCCCGAAGATGCTTTCGACGAGCTTTGCCTCTTCAGGCACGATGCTAAGCTTGCGCTCCACTACCTCATAGCCAGCTGGAACATTGCCGCCCATCCACATGCCCTTACGTTTAGACGCAGCAATTTTGTCACGGATCCGCTCGCTGGTCACTTCGCGTTCAAACTGCGCGAATGACAACAGGACGTTCAATGTAAGGCGGCCCATGCTGGTTGTGGTGTTGAAACTTTGGGTGACGCTAACAAAGCTTGCTGAATGGGCATCCATCAATTCCACTAGCCGTGCAAAGTCAGCCAGGCTGCGCGTCAGCCGATCAACCTTGTAGACCACGATGATATCGATCTTGTGTGATTTGAGGTCCTCCAGGAGCTGCTTGAGAGCGGGCCGCTCAATTGTGCCGCCGCTGAACCCGCCATCTGAATAGACACCATCGACCTGCTCCCAGCCTTCACTGGCCTGACTAAGGATATATGCCGAACAGGCCTCGTGTTGCGCATCCAAGCTGTTGAAGTCCTGCTCAAGCCCATCTTCAGTCGATTTGCGGGTGTAGATGGCGCAGCGGTATCTACGACGCTCGATCACGCCTGCTGGCCTTTCCTGATGCCAAAGAACCTTGGACCGGACCAATGCGCGCCTGTCACATGCCGCGCGATCTGACTCAGCGAGCGGAATTGCCGATCTTCAAAGCGATAACCGTGTTCAAGGACAACCACTTCGATCCGGTGTCCATTCCATTCTCGAACCAATCGCGTCCCAACCGGTAAGCCACCGCCAGCCGAATGATCACGCTTGCCTTCGGATGCTTGTTTGAGCTTCTTTATGGCCGATCGAGGAAGACCGCCCTGCTCCCGCTCTTGTAGCTTCCAGGCAATCTGCCTGCGAAGCAGATGAGTGCTGTGAGGTGGCATTTCTGCTCTAAACAAGGACTGCCAGCGCTGTCGAAGCAAGGCTGGGGCCATTTGCTCCAATTGTGCGAGCTCAACCTCGAGCAGGCTCACTTTGCGACTCCCGCTTCATTTGCCGTCTTGGCAACCTCAGCGGCTTTCCTGACCCGGTAAACGCTTCCCTTCGACTTGTGCACTTCTCGCTCAATAACAGATCCCTTGCTGCGCAGGCCAGAAAGGAACGCACGTACGCTATGTGGCTTCCAATTGGTCTGCTCCTGGATATCTGCAATTGAAGCGCCAGAACGCCTCCTAAGCAGCTTCTCAACGATTTGAGTCTTGGTTGGGGCGCTTTGCAAGGTCTTGCTCATCGTGTCTCTCCTGTTCAGGCATCGGCCAATCCGGTGCCTGCACTGAAACAAGCCGCCAAATGCTGGAGAAAGGCGGCGCTTTGAACATTCTGCGCTGCGTTGGAACTTGCTCACGTTCGCGGTGAAGTCCAGTCCAATCATCAGAAAGTTTTGAAAAGATGCATATGGACTTAGTGTTCGTTTCGAGCGTTCATGCGTGCCATGGACAATCAAGCCGAAACCGACAGAAACGACGCCGTTCGCGGGCTCTTTGCACTCATCACGGCACGTCTCGAAGACGCGCACGATCCAAGCATCAAGGGACAGAGTGAAGCGACAAGCAAGACCGAGATGCTCGCCTTGTTAGACCAGATCGCGAGTTGCCGTGGGGAGATCGCTACGCTGGAGAAGGCAATCAAGTTGCTGCTTGCCCGAGAAAGCAGTGCGCGTTGAATGAACCATTCAGCGGTCAAGCTGCACTGAAAGTCGGCTTTGCGCCCTAGTATCGGTCGTTGCCACCTTGCGTCCCCGAACTCGAAAACGGACGTGTATTTCTATCGCATGAGCAATTCCCCTTTTCATCGATCAAACCAAGACAATCCGTGATGCACAGAGGAAGGCTAGCTGCCTTGCCCTCCGAGCAGCTTACGATGGCGTCAGATATCAGCACTTGGAATCCACAACTAAACCAATTGCGTGGGAAATTTTGATAATCAACTTGCGAATCAGTCTAGTTTACTAAAGCCTAGGAATGGAAATTCTTAGGAGTCAGAAAATGAATGTCGATTGGGCAAATATCGTCGGCAAATCGGGCGGGACTCAGTACGAAGATCGCATCCAAAACCTCAAGCAAAAGGGGATGAGTACTGATGCTATTGAAGAAACCGTAGATGAAACTATTACGCAGCTGAAGGGGGCTGATGCCCGCTCGTTCGTAATATTTGGTGAGCCGCAAAGCGGTAAGACCGAGATGATGATCGCGCTAAATGCTCGGCTGCTCGATGAAGGCTACCCGATAATAATCAACCTACTGACAGATAGTGTAGATTTGTTAGGTCAGAGCTTGAGCCGATTCCGAAAGTCTGGACTCAACCCCTCGCCAAAGCAATTCGCTGACCTGCCCCATGATCCCAAAAGTTTGAAGGGTCAGGAGTGGGTGATTTTCTGCAAGAAAAATGCGCGTGACCTTGAAAAGCTCATCGAACTGCTTCGGCTTGAAACAGGACTAATCGTTGTGGATGATGAGGCTGACTACGCTTCACCAGATGGGAACGTAAATCGTCCCGACTATGATAAGACCAAGATCAATTTACTAGTGTCAAAACTAATTGAACAGGATGGAAGATACATCGGCGTCACCGCGACACCTGCGCGATTGAATCTGAATAATACGTTCAAGAACGACAGTGAAGCGTGGGTCGATTTTGACCCACACCCAAAATATGTCGGTCAGGATTTTTTCTTTCCAGAAAGTTCAGAATGCAAATATCGCCTGCATACCTTCGGTGCGCACGAAGGTCATGAGAAGGCAGAGATTGAAAAGGCAGTGCTCCACTTTTTGTGCGGCGTCGGCGAATTACACCATCTTGGACAAGATAAGAACTTCACGATGCTGGTCCATACAAGCGGTAAGAAGGTTGAGCATGCCGAAGATGTAGAGATCATCCAAACAATCCTCGCCAACCTTTCTAATGCCCAGAGTTCAGGCTTCGAACGACTGAGGAAAAAGTTATTTTGCATTGCCGAGGACTACACATCAACCGGTGCAAACGCAGACGACATCGGCGTGTTCGTGCTGCGGAACATCAGAAAAAATCTTCTGGTGGAGATAAATTCTCGGAATCCAAAGTCCGGGAAAGTCGCGGAAATTGCGAACCCGACTAGTCTTTTCTCATTCGGCGTAGGCGGCAATATCATCTCTCGCGGTGTTACATTTGATAACTTGCTTTCGATGTATTTCACGCGTTCTGTGAAAGGGAAGTTTTCACAAGACACATACATTCAACGGGCCAGAATGTTTGGATCGCGAGAGGACTACAAGACGCACTTTCAGCTCTGGATTCCCGACACGCTCATGGGGAATTGGAGCAAGTGTTTTGCGTTTCACAAGCTAGCACTTGAGGCGCTACGCAGCGGCGCTGGCGCGCCAGTTTGGTTGGCGGATCACAAGACTACACCGACCTCGCCTGCCTCTATCGACAAATCGAGTGTCGATTTTGAGGGAGGTGAAATGTCATTCGCGCTGTTTAGCTTCGACGAAGATGCAATAGCGGCCACGTTCTCTAGAGGAGATCAAGACGACCAAGCAGTTTTGGCGAGTTTGCGGCAACAATTCAGCGAAGAGGAGTTTCCTCCCTATGTGTACAATTACCTTTTAAAGGAAATTCGGCCGGGCTCGAGGAGTATATCATTCCACAAGCCGAGCGGTTTCGGTACTGCTAGCAAAAACTATACGGACGATGAGAAGTCCAAAATCCGCAGAACGAAAGGCATTTTTGCGACCAATGAATACAAGCGAAGTGAGATTCCAGATGCTCGGCACCACCTGAAAGTCTTTCACAACGGGATGGGCAAGGGACGCATTTTCTACAAAATCAATGGCAGCTCAATCAAGTTTTTGCAAAACCGATCATGATCTCAGACACGTCCCTGTATCACGGAGCATTCTTTGCTCTTTTGCTGGAAGAGACGACGCCAAGTTTGGCGGTGAGCCGGCTGTCTGAGTATGGCTCAGGTTATTATCTCTTGGGGTCATCGCTTCCAGTCTATCTCAAGCATTCGAAGAGGAGGAAAGGCCCGTGGCAGTTCAATTTCTTCCGGTCGCATCAGGAGAATCAGGCCGAACTTTATGCCAAATTTGGCGAGTGCATAACAGGTTTGATATGTGGCCGCGATGGAATTGCAGGACTCAATATGAGTGACCTTCGCGCAGTTCTAGACACAGAATTTGAAGAGCAAGAGTGTATAACTGTGAGACGCGGGCTACGGGGCCAGTATGAAATTCGTGGCAGAAATGGAATATTGGGTCCACGGGTAAGTCGGTCGGCGGTATTCACCAAAATCCAGAATTCTTTACAATTGTGAGCTAAGCGTGATCCATATCCACCCTTTTCCTGCCCGAATGGCTCCCGAAATTGCATTGAAGGGCCTCGACAGCCTTCCGGCAGATTATTCTATCCTCGATCCAATGTCGGGATCAGGAATGGTAATCGGAACAGCCTCCAAGCTCGGCTTAGAAGCAATTGGCTATGATCTTGATCCGCTTGCCTGCTTGATATCGAAGGTCAATGGTACCCCTGTTGATCCAAAGAAAGCTGAAGAGGCATGCGCGGAGTTAGTCTGGCGGGCTAACAAGCTGGACATCGACGAGAATGACCTTCTTTGGGTGGATAGCGAGACAAGGGATTACATTCATTTCTGGTTTGCCCCATCTCAGCGCAAACAACTCGCCGCGCTAAGCTATCTTCTCAACTCAAATCCTTTTTTAAAGTCGAAGGAGCTTATCAACCTACTCAAAGTTGCGGTATCAAGGCTGATCGTGACCAAGGAACCGAAAGCCTCTTTAGCGCGAGACACTGCCCATAGCCGGCCACATAGGACGATTTCCGAAAATGACTTTGATGTGCTGGCAACATTGCCAGGGTCACTAAAGCACGTACTCAAAGCACTTCGCCCCTCATCGATCAAAACCAATGCCAAAACTTATCGCGGTGACGCACGTCGAATGGGTCGGGTCCGCGATGAATCCATTGATCGGATCGTTACTTCTCCGCCATATTTGAATGCTATTGACTACATGAGAGGGCATCGACTTTCCCTTGTATGGCTTGGCTTTTCGGTTGGTGAACTCAGAAAGATTCGATCAAGGTCTGTGGGTGCTGAAATCGTATCAGGACATCGGATTTCAGAAAGCATGCATGATTTACTTGCAAAGCTGCCGGCCGAAATTGATGATCGGAAACGTCGCATGCTGGTGAAGTACCATTACGACCTGTGCGGGCTCTTAAAGGAAGCGCATCGAGTCCTTCGCAAAGATCGTCAAGCGACATACGTGATCGGTAATTCAAACATCAAAGGTCACGAGATCATGAACTCCGATATGCTGGTTGACGCCGCTACAAGCGCCGGATTTGTGAATGTATCGCGCTCGGTCCGCGAGATTCCTGAAAACAGGAGATACATGCCACTGATCAATTCGGGAACATCGAGTCTTGCGAAGCGGATGCGGACCGAACATGTCATCACTTTTGCGAAATGAAGAACCAATTGGAGGAATTTCAGTGCCTAGTGCCTCAGCAAGCGAATCTGAGAAATCAGCAATCGATGCCCTCCAGAAATTCTATAGCGTAATTGTAGCTGCTGCATTCAGCGGTGCAGTGTTGAAATCCTTGGAGTTATTTTCCGAGGGTGCGTGGACCATAGAGAAGACAAGTCAAACCGTTCTATTCATGTCCTTCCTCGTTACGATTGTTCCATTCTATCACGGAATGGAGCGTCACCTTTTTGAAAGCCATATTAACAAGCAGCATCCTGAGTGGGGTGATGGCGGAAAAGCGTCCCCGCTCCTTGGCGATGTCTTCATTTTTATGATCTTAGGGGCAATTCTGTTTGCCATGGGGCGCTTCACAGATCGTCCAGATACATTTTACGGCCTTTGGGTCGCGTTGCTTGTAATTGATATTCTGTGGTCTTTGTGGGTCTGGCGCTTTAACCGGTCACCGTTCCCAAGATGGGTGATCGTCAATTCCATAGCAGTAGCTGGTTCTGGCATAGTTTGGTTGCTGATATCGCTATTTGCGGGAAGCCCTTGTATCGTTGGGTGGCCTATTATGTGCAGCCTGATTGTTGCCCAAATGGCTCTGATCTTCATTTCAGAGGCGACCCGTTCCTTCTTCGACTACAAGCTGAACTGGAACTTTTATTTTCCTAAGGCTCAACAAGCTCATAATGGGGGAGAAGTTGATCCGCCAAGGGTCACCTACCTTGCCTGCCCCTACACGAAGGTTGGAGGTAGGAATGCCGACCAGCTTGCTAGCCCCGCGATTAGAGCCGCCCGATATAATGCAGTAACTGCAGCGGCTGCTCGCTTAATTGAAGAGGGACACCGCGTCTACAGCCCAATCACGATGACACACCCTATCGATCTGGCGCTTGTTGAGCAGCAGACCTCTGATTTCTGGGTTGAGCTTGATCGTCCGCACATGGAACTGTGCTCTAGAATTATTGTTTTGACACTCGACGGATGGGAAGAGAGTTCTGGCGTGCAAAAGGAGATTCAGCATTTCGAGAGAATGGGCATCGAATTTGAACAGCGAGCCCCAGCCGACTTCGGCATCGCCGCTGACAATGCTGATTATCAAGAAGCCTTCATTTTCTAACTCTACGTCAGCTAGCTGATGCTACGATTGCAGGCACCTCTCTTAAATCAAAAACTTGCATCGTACCATCCGGCAAGGTGTGGGAGTCGTTCTCAATCTCATGCCAACTGTTAGTCTTATAGTGAATGGTCTGCAGGCCAATCTGTGACGCAGGCAGAACATCAGACTGTAGTGAATCTCCAATCATCCAGGAGCGATCAATATCGACCATAAACTGCTTACAAAAATCAGTGAAGGATTGGGGCGTCTTGCGCTCAACGATCATTACGTTCTTCGAGAATCGACCAATTTCAGGAAATTGACTCAATCTCCGCAACTGTGTCTCTTCGTGCCCGCTGGTAATGATTCCCAATTTGCATGTCTTCTTGAGCTTGCTCAAGACATTGGAAATCCCGGCTGTGGGAGGAGCAATGGTTTTGAACACACTCTGCGCCAAGAAACGTATCGATCGAGATAAATCTTGAAGAGAATTTTCGTCCAGAAAGTACTCAGCTGTGGCGAGAAAGGATGCTGGAAAACGCTGCGGATCGTATCCGAGCGTCTTATGCAATTCAGCATCAGCTCGTCTTTGAAATTCTGCGATAATATTCCCTGACACCTTCGTCCTTCCCTCAATAAGAACGCACAATTCTCGACGAGCTTGGTCATAGAGGGGCTCTACCTCCCAAAGTGTATTATCTGCATCGAAAATCGCCCAGCGCTCCATTTTGACTTTGTACACTAAATGTTCTGCCTTGCCAAAGATGAATTCCATGTCTCAACAATCCAGAGATGCCTTGAGATTCATAAGTCCATTCGCAAGTAGATCGTTATTGCCTCACATGGCGTACTCCACCAGCTTCACTGGCACAGATTTGTGGTCGTTACTTAGTGAGGGGTTGAGCCTCGTCGTAGTGACGAAGGAACGAAGATGAGAGGTGGTCACGGGCCAGCGATCCAACGTCTGCTTTGACCACGCTTGATCTAAGAGGAGTATTTCCGCTTTCGGCCCAACTTGAGACATGCCACTTTGTCGGTTCTTGGGGTGGAAAGCGGACAATTTACACCAAATGACTCTAACTGATTTCGACGAGGTTTGCTGCCGTCCCTGTCTCCGTAAATGCAACACGTCGATCCGTGAACAGCTGAATAATTTCAGCTGCAGTACGGGTATGCTCACTTATCTTCACAGAAGTGAACCGTCCGCCGCCAGCAAGAGCAAAAGGTAGTAGCAACTGGTCCTGCAGATAGGGCCCTGCGAATGCATCTGAACCGATAAAGCCTGCGACTCGCCCGGCCGTGCTTTTGCCAATCCGTTCGGCCTTGACGCCAATTTTGCCAAAACCGGAGACTACTTCGGTAACATTCTCATATTCGGCTTCGAACAAAGTCGCGATCCCAGGCCCGTGGCTTTCTGGAAGTTCGCGCAGCACGAATGCATCATCCGGCCAGTCGGCAAGCGCCTTGCGTCCTGCCTTAAGCATACGATCTGCGATCTCGAACTTAATGCCAGAGAACTTCACCATTCCCGAATGATCGACGAGCTTACCACGCTCGATGCATTCTATCTGACGCAGCGGTGCGGGATCGACATCGATGACGATTTTGCCGCCCCCTCGCGGGTAAAACCCGTGACGGACGATGTTCGCAGACACCTTAGGACCCATCCGATTGATGATCGGAAGGAAGCTCTTTTGAAGGAATTCAAACGGAGGGGCCGAAACGGCATGTGTTCCGCCTTCAATCGTCACGCGCGATGGCTTGTCGACATAAAGCAGCGGCATCAAAATGGTCTGAAGCACAAGGCCCGTTGAACCAGCAGTTCCCACAGCAAAGTGATAGTCGCCAGGCGTCACACTACTTGGCCGGAAAGTGATCTTCGACGATCCCATTTCCAAACCTTCGCATTCGGCGCCGCCAATTTCACAGGCAGCTCCAATCGAAGTCAGATGCTGACGCATCAAACCGGGTTTTTCCCGCTTGGCACGAATATTCTCGATAGTGAAAGGTTGACCAGTGATAAGCGAAAGCGCGCAAGAGTTGCGCAGGATCTGGCCCCCGCCTTCGCCTTCTGAGCCGTCGATAGTGATCATTGATTTACCATTTCCAAAAATAATTCTTGCGCGCGTTGAGGCAAATCGCTGGGCAGATCCCGCGCCTCAACCGCTTGCGCGGCCTCTAATTCTTCTGCGATCAGACGCTCTACATCGGGCAACCTAATCGTATTGCTTTTCTCGTTTGTTACAGCCTTAAGTTGAACCAACTGTGCGATATCGCTTTGTAAGCCAGTATCGATGTCAGCGCGTTCAACCAGGCGCTGCAGATTCATCGGTGGACGCCGTGACGGGTCGCGCCGCAAACAGCGGATCGCAAGCGCGGGACGCAGAGCATAGAAATACTTTTTCACTTGCGCCTCACCTTCGCCGCCAAGCCACCGTTCGGACGATGTTCTTCCAAGGCTAGCATAGTGCAACGCAAACCCGCGTGGATTGAAACAAGCATCCGCCAATTCGCGAATCTGCGTCAAAACTGGGGCATCATCGCGATAACGGATTGGCGATTCCAACCATTCGGATACCACTGAGTTTGACTTGAGCAGCAACCCGATAGCCTTCCTCACATCCCAGCCGTTGAGATCGATTTCATCGACAATAGGTCGTTCAATCACATCACGCATTTGCGACAATGACAGATAGTCATCACGTGGGCGCAGATAGATGAAACGCACGTCATAATCGCTATCAGGCGAAGGAAAACCCCAGGCCCGCGATCCGGACTCAACCACAAGCAAAGGCTTCACGCTCTCTTCTGCAAATAGGCGATCGAGGCGGCTGTCGATTTCCTTCCTTACATCGGATGGAATCGTGTCGATTGTTGGTTCCTGCATGGTCCCGTCCTTCTAGAGTAATGCCGATAGCGGCGTGAAGGGTTACCCCTTCACGCACACCACCTGCTTCAGTGTGTGAACAATCTCAACGAGATCGCTTTGCGCGGCCATAACCGCTTCGATTGGCTTGTAAGCCTTTGGGGTTTCATCAAGCACGCCAATGTCCTTACGGCATTCGACGCCAGCGGTGTCAGCCACATGCTGTTCCAGCGTGACCTGCTTCTTCGCCTCGGTCCGCGACATAATCCGTCCCGCACCATGGCTACAGCTATCGAAACTATCGGCATTCCCGAGTCCGCGCACGATGAAGCTCTTTGCACCCATCGAGCCCGGAATGATCCCGAGCGTACCTTTCGCTGCCCGCACTGCGCCCTTACGGGTCACCAGCACGTTTTCGCCAAAGTGGTTCTCCCGCGTCACATAGTTGTGATGGCAGTTAACCGCTTCGCATTCTGCATCGAACGGCTTAGCAATCTCGGCCCGCAGTGCAGCAATGACGTTCGTCATCATCACGTGCCGGTTGAGCTTGGCAAAATCCTGCGCCCATTCGACCGCTTCGACATAATCGTCAAAGTGATCGGTCCCTTCCGGGAAGTAAGCAAGATCCTGATCTGGCAGGTTAATATGCCATTTGCGCATATCTTCCTTGGCCAGCTCGATGAAGAACCGCCCGATTGCGTTCCCGATCCCGCGCGAGCCGGAGTGAAGCATGACCCAAACCCGCTGCTCGGTATCAAGACACAGTTCGATAAAATGGTTGCCCGTCCCGAGCGTGCCGAGATGAACTACCGTATTCGCATTCTTCAGCTTCGGATATTTTGCCACGATATAGCCGAAGCGCTGGGCAAGTGTTGCCCAAGCATCAACCGTTGCAGCAGGCGGGTTGCCCCAACTGCCCTTATCCCGCCGACCTCGACCGGCAATCCGGCCGTGCGGAACCGCGGCTTCAATTGCCGAGCGGATCGCCTCGAGATTATCGGGAAGATCGCTCGCCAAAAGTGACGTACGCGCAGCCATCATGCCGCAACCAATATCAACACCCACTGCCGCCGGAATCACCGCGCCTTTGGTCGGAATAACCGAGCCAACGGTCGCGCCGATGCCGACATGGACATCCGGCATTGCAGCAACGTGTTTAAAGATGAAGGGCATCTGCGCCGCCTTTGCAAGCTGACGCCGGGCACCGTCATCAACAGGGACGCCGCGCGTCCACATCTTGATCGGCGAACCGCCTTCGACGTGCTCATATTCGTAACTTGTCTGGGTCATCATGACCTCCTTCAGTGCTTCACTTCATAAGTGCCGGCGACAAGGTTTGGCGAGACATATCCGGATTGCTCCGGGATGGATTCGAACCATCACGGCGATTTAGCCGCCTAACCGATGTAGTCCCGCCGGCATTCGCCGACGTAGTTTGTTGGTACTGGCGACGAGGTTTGGGTGAGACAGTTTCCTGAGCTACTCCAGTTTCCTGGGGGCGGAATCGGACCGCCGACCTCCCGCTTTCACAGGTGCTCTAACCATGTAGTCCCACCGGCATTCGCCAGCATGTTATTTGTGTCCTCACGGCGACGAGGTATTGAAAAGACATTCCTGCTCTACCGCTGAGCTACACCCCGTCACGACGGAGTGGCGGGAATCGAACCCGCGACCTGGCGATTTGAATTCGATGTAGTCCTTTCGGCATTCGCCGCGAGAATTCTTCAATTTCGTTTCCGACTGATCGCGGCGACAAGTAATGTCGAGACGGCGGCCCTTAAGCTACATTCCCTAGCGGGATTTGAACCCGATCTCTCTTGTCCCTCAAGGCATTTGCCTAGGCGGAAGTCAGAGCGCTTTTCCCCACGGGGCCTTCTTGTTGGAGGATGTAGTCCCAGACTGCATTCGCCACGATCAATCGAATTTTTGCTTCTAAAGTGGAGTCACGGCGACAAGAGTTTGGTCAGGACCGCCCCGAGGGGCTGGTGCTCTACCCACTGAGCTACCGGAGTGTAACTTCCGAGCGGGATTCGAACCCGCGACAGCCAGATTTCAATGTAGTCCTGTCCAGCATTCGCCGTGACTTTCAATCAAATTAGATCTCCACTTCGTTTACGATCTCAACCCAATCGCGCGCTTCATCATTGGCGAAACGGGCCATCGCATCGAATACGGCATCGGTGAAACCACCGACATTCATGATATCCTTGCGGTTATCCTTGGCCTGTGTGGTGCCGTATGGCTGGATGTCGATGCAGATCAGCTTCGCAGCCGGGTTACGGCTCTTCAACTTGGTCCACTCGTTCATCGTCGCCGTGGCTCCACGCCGTCCACGATCAATCCAGGACTCATTGTCCGAAATGATCACAACAGTATCAACCTTGGCACCATCGCGGTTCAACTTTGCCAGCGGAGCCGAGACAGTCGTCCCGCCGCCACCAATCGCAGCCAGCTTTGCAGCATTCACTGCAACGCGGGCATTGCTATCAAGCTTCAGCGGAACCACAAGAGTATCGAATGGCATCACTTTGGCTTTGGCATTGGTCCGCAGCATTGCTGCCGAGATCAATGCCGCGATGTCGATGCAACGCACTTTTGACGTCGCACCCTTGCGATATCCCGTCGCCGACCAGGTCATAGAACCGGACACGTCAGGGCAAACAATCACATTGCCTTGCAGGGCAGGAACATTCGCAAGCGAAAGCTCCAACGCCTGTTCCAGCGCGGCCTGAACCGTCAGAGGCACACCCTCACCAACTCGGTCGAGAGCGACCATCAACTGATAAGGGGCAGGCTTAACTTTTACCAAAACCTCTACATCCGCCAGTCGGGCAGCGACCATTTCAGTCGCCCCTTTGACGCCAAACACGCCTTTGCGGGCCAAAGTGTTCAAATTCATACGTAGAGCCTGCCAGCCCATCTTCTCGGCAATTTTGACCCATTGTTTGGTCGTCAATTCCTGAGATGTCAGCCATTGGAAGGGCACTTCTGGCAGGGGCCGCGAGCGGTCCTGCTTCCATGCCTCGTATTCAGCAATTTGGTCAGGCAGCGCGCAAACATCGTAAGGCTTGCCAATCAGCCAGCCATAGAAGGCTCGCCGCTCCGCCGATTTAGGCGAAGGGTGAACCATCTTTACGATATCGGCGAGACTAGGATCACTGCCCGTGGACGCGGCCATTAGGCTACGCATCGAGGCATTTTCGAGCCATTCACGTACAAGCCGTTTGGGTCGCGATCCGAGTGACTTCCGGCCGATTTGACCAGAGCGCATGATCTGCACGAAATTGCGCAACATGCGTCCGTTATCGATAACCTGCTTGAATACAGGAACGGAAAGATCTGGATCGGAAACCGTCAGATAGGCCGCCAGCAAAGCCGGCATATCCTTCATCGCGCCAGACTGACGCGAATAGATCGCCGCCTTCGCAACGAACTCAGGCGAAACCGCCTGCGCTGCGTCCAAAACATCGGAAAGCTGTGTTTCAGCACACGAATAGAAACCATCGGACAACGTGCCAGTAGCGGCAAGCTGAGCGAGTTTTGCTTCGGGGCCATAGCTATACGCAGCACCGCCTGCTTCGTTAAAAGCGTCAGTGCGCGTGAATACTTTCGCCGCGAGCGTAGAAAACAAGTTTGCGTTGGCCATAGTCCAACTCCTTCAAAATAACTCGATACCCATCTTACTGGGGGACCTCTTGGGTGGCTGGCCCATTCCAGCCACCCATGGTCCGCTTCACTGCCGGGAGTTCGACTGACCCGACACCAGATACATTGCAGATGGCGTGCCAGTTTTGATTTCCGTAACTGATATTTTTTTATCTATCTGATTTATAGCATTTATTCATGCATTCTGGCGAAAAGTCGAAATTGCCCGATTAGGAATTTTTATATCGTAATATATCTAATATTATCCTATCGGATACATATGACTACAACAGTGATCAGTTTTCTCGGCTCAACATTGGATGCAGCCAAGTTTGGCCCATCGCGGTGGAACAAGTGGCGACCTTCTGTCAGTATTTGCATGCAAGATGACCTCAAGGTCGACCGCTTCATAATGCTGCACGGCACGTATCATCAGCGCCTCGCCAATATTGTTGCGGAGGATATTCGCGACATCTCGCCAGAGACAGAAGTGATCCAGCACGAGTTGAACTTCGAGGACGCCTGGGATTTTGAAGAGGTTTACGGCAAGCTGTCAGACTTCGCGCGAGATTTTCATTTCGAGCCGGACCAAGAAGACTATCTGATCCACATCACCACTGGCACGCACGTGGCGCAGATTTGCCTCTTCTTGCTGACCGAGGCGCGGTATCTGCCCGGCAAACTGCTTCAGACCCAACCGCAGCGCGGCGTGCCCCAACCGATTGGGACGTGGGCCGCGATCGATCTGGATCTGTCACGCTATGACTCCATCGCCACGCGCTTTGCAGCCGACGCGCAAGAAAGCACGTCCTTCCTCAAAAGTGGAATTGAGACGCGCAACGCCGCCTTCAACACAATGATAGATGAAATAGAGCGCGTTGCTGTGCGCAGCCGCGCGCCATTGCTACTGATGGGACCGACAGGCGCGGGCAAGAGTCAACTGGCGCACCGCATCTTTGATTTGAAGAAAATGCGCCACCAAGTCAGTGGAGACTATATTGAGGTCAACTGCGCAACACTGAAAGGCGACAGCGCGATGTCCGCGCTGTTCGGGCATAAGAAAGGTGCGTTTACCGGCGCAGTACAGGATCGGGCCGGTTTGCTTCGCAGCGCCGACAAAGGTGTTCTGTTCCTTGACGAGATTGGCGAGCTAGGACTTGATGAGCAGGCCATGATTTTGCGAGCGATCGAGGACGGAAAATTCTTCCCGGTGGGGTCCGACAAAGAAGTTCAGAGTGACTTTCAATTGATGGCAGGCACTAACCGTAATCTATTGGATACCGTTGCCCAGGGGACTTTCCGCGAAGATTTGTTCGCGCGGCTCAATCTTTGGACGTTCACCCTGCCCAGTCTCGCGGACAGAAAAGAGGATATCGAACCCAACATTGACTATGAGCTAGAGCGCTATGCTGAACGCGAGGGCGAACGCGCCACCTTCAATGCAGAGGCTCGCAAACGTTACCTCGCATTTGCCACTAGCCCAGCCGCGCCATGGTCCGGCAATTTCCGTGATTTGGCGGCGAGCATAACTCGGATGGCGACGCTCAGCGTAGCCGGACGGATCGATAGCAATGACGTATCGTCAGAAGTAACTCGACTAGAGATGTTGTGGTCGAGCGATCGCGGCGGTGATCACTCCGATGATCTTTCTGTACTCTTAGGGCCTGAGGCGATGAAGGCTGTCGATCCGTTTGATCGCGTTCAATTGGCAGAGGTAATCCAGACTTGCCGCCGGAGCCGATCGATGTCTGAAGCCGGTCGCGTTCTATTCGCAGCATCACGTGCACAGAAGAAATCCAGCAATGACGCTGATCGCTTGCGCAAATATCTAGCACGGTTCGGTCTCAATTGGACGGATTTGGCTCCGTGAGAGGCATATCCGTCTCAAAAAACATACGGCAAAGAATATTCAATTTGACCAGCGCAAATGGCCGCAAGTGGGTCGTTACCAGCCGGTCCGTTTTCAGCTCACGGTGTGAGCAAGCCGCCAGACAGCTATCAGGCTTGGGACTCCGCTAGATTGCTGTCAGCTATTGGGGTGGAAAGCGGACGATCCGTTCTGAGGCTACCTTGGTTTAAGTCCTTATGGCAGAATTTGGAATTGGGAAGCACACGTTGATCTGAGAATTACAGACAATCGCCACGAGATAGATATTCTCCGTCAAAGAGCATTACCACCGATTCGGGGTGCTCGCCGACACTCTCGGGTGAAACTATGGTTTGCGCATTGATATGCAGATGTGGCTCTTCAGAATTTCCTGAATTTCCAACCAAGCCAATCTGATGGCCTTTACCCACGGTTTGGCCTTGTTCGACCGATACTGAGCCCTTCTTCAAATGCGCTAAAACAACATGCATGTTGTCGCACAGAAGTGTCACATGATTGCTACCAGAGGTATCTCGGAAGCTGTCACCTGCAGGGTGATCCTCTTTACTGTTTTCCAAGGAGGCCACTGAACCGGAACATGGGGCAAGAACGGGCTGATCGTAAACTAGATATTCTTCTAGTTTCTGCGGTTGAGGGTTGGAGAACCATGGCGATCTGGTTCTCACGCCATTAGCGTCGAACCGTGCAAAATCTAACGAGTGCTTCTCATAGCGACCTTCCGGAGTGAGAGCGAGCAAGTAGTGTAAGTTCAATGCCAAGGAAGCACCTCCGGACATAACGCAAACACCATCGGCTTTGTTCATCGGAGGTGCCAGTGCGATAGTGTCGTCAGTTGGGGCTAATCGTCCGCTCAATCCTTGCCAAATCAAAAGGCCTCCTAGCGAAACACAAAGCAGCGCCGGAACGTGACCCAGCCGGAACAGTTTTGCCACGCCAGAACGATCCGACCGACAAATATGCAAAGCGGTCGCGCCCGCATACATAAAGCTGTAAAATAGCTTGCCTGAAACTGGCGGATAATACCAAATTCCTGCTGTCATTGCACCGATGAGCACAGCCCAAGCCGCGACCACACGGACTGTCAGCTCTGAACGCGATGTCGATTTCGTGCAGGCAAACCAGATTAAAGCCAAAATTAGCAGGGAATTCTGAATGGTGAAAAATAGCGGCAGCATGATGCTTGATACAACCAGCGATCATCTTACACCAATGATAACTTGTCCTGCTGTCTTATCGGTTGGGTATCAACGGCGGAAATTGGGTCGTCTACTGTCAGGCTGCTTTTGTTCAAACTAGGATGAGAAACGGCTAGATCGCTCTTAACGTTCTCGTAGGGGCGCTGTCAGACTAAATGCACCTGATTAAGATCTGACCTATTTCGCGTAGGGCGTTGCAATGCCCAGACCCAAGAAACCAGCCAGTCCGTTTCGCTATTTCAACTCATCACCTGAAGTGATCCGCCTCGCAGTGATGATGTATATCCGTTTTCCTCTCTCATTGCGGAATGTCGAAGACCTGTTGGCAGAGAGAGGGATAGACGTTTGCCATGAGACGGTGCGGATGTGGTGGGACCGATTTGGCCCAATGTTCGCAGCTGACATCAAGCGCCAGCGGATAAGCAGAATGCGCGGCTTTCGTCAGTGGAGCTGGCACGTCGATGAGGTCTTCGTGAAGATCAACGGTGAGACACATTACCTGTGGCGAGCGGTCGATCACGAGGGCGAGGTGCTGGAGAGCTACGTTACAAAGAAGCGCGACAAGAAAGCCGCACTGCGTTTCCTCAAGAAAGCGCTGAAGCGGCACGGCAAGGTCGAAACGATCGTCACAGATGGTCTTCAATCCTATCCTGCAGCGATGAGAGAACTAGGCAATCTTGAGCGACGCGAGATGGGAAGGTGGCTCAACAATCGGGCGGAGAACTCACATCTTCCGTTCCGAAGACGAGAGCGAGCCATGTTGAGATTTCGACAAATGAAGTCGCTACAGAAGTTCGCCTCAGTTCACGCCAACGTCCACAATCACTTCAACTCAGACCGCCACCTCATCGACCGCCAGACTTACAAGACCGCCCGCTCAGCCGCCTTGGCTGAGTGGCAAAACCTCATGGCCTGAAGAGTAGCTAGGTAGAGGACAACTCCGCCAAGTGGAGACGAGTTCGCATTAGACTGACAGCACCCAGCCCAGTCCCGATCAGTCGAAAGCGAGGTTCCCTCGGGTCACAACAAATTTTCCAGAAGCTTGCTGGAACATCGCAAAGCCTCAAGGCGAGTAGCTGTTGCAGCCCCAGCGCTTGTAATCCTTGGCCCGCGGGCACTGCGATACTTTGGTGATCCAGAGATCGAATATGCGCGGCTCGCGCAGACATGCGAAATAGCCGGCGATGTGCACGACGATCGGCACAAGGATGATCCACAGACTACTCAGGATAAGGAAGGCAATCGTCGTCACCATGAGGTTGATGATGAAGAAATTCATCGTCACCCCGGCAAACATCTGCGGCCGGGTCAACGCACGATGAACGCTGTGGCGAACCAGATTGCTCATCGCTTAATCAAAAACCTCCGATTGATGCGACGAGGCGCGGCGCACCAAAAATAATGAATACGCCAATGATCACTGTGCCGCCATATCGCCAGTTCATGCGACCGGTCAGCATCATGAAGCCTACACCTGCCACCGCCATCACTGCCAAGCTGGTCGCAATTGGGCCTAGCAAGATGCTCTGCATCCAAAACAATGCTGCGGAGATTGGATCACCGCTTTGTGGCATGTTTTGCTGCGCAAAAGCTGCGGTCGGCGTCATGAGCAGCATAAGTGCAGCCAAAAAACGTGCTGGAGTTGGTCCGATATGTTGAAGTGTTGATTTCATTTAGTCATTCCTTAGCGAGGCGCCTGCATAGGGATCATATTGGGCCGGTGGCAAATCTTCGCGCGGTGCGATCGCCTCAGCCTCAGTTGAATAGGTTAGCGGCTGAGCATCAACAACTGATCCTTGCCAAAACTCAGTAAAACTCGCCGCGAGCGCAGGTGCCCCAAGCAGCACAAAACAGCCAATAATAACCTGGACGCCGCGTCGCAAAGGCAATCGCCCAGTCAGCATAATGAAGCCAACTATGGCAACACCGACGACGCTCACTGCAATGGCAATTTCGCCCATCAACATGCCCGATATCCAATCAAGAGAAGATTGAACCGATGGATCATAGGGCGGATCAAGCAAAGAAGCGGATGTATTACCCATCGCCATCCCCTCAACTTGCGACCAATATCTGCGATACGCGACGCTTTCCTGCGCGGCGCTCTAGCTGGACAAACATATCAACGCTTTCGCGGACGTAATGCCGAACATCTTCTCGGCTGAGACGCGAGCCTGCCTGCAAAACCAACAAAGCCAGCTGTTCAATCGCTCGCTGCGGCGTATCAGCATGGATGGTTGTCATGGAGCCAGGGTGTCCGGTGTTGACCGCGCGAAGAAATGTAAAAGCCTCATTCCCACGAAGCTCGCCCAAAATGATCCGATCAGGGCGCATGCGAAGCGCTGCTATGAGCAAGTCTTCAGCTGTAACATCGGCTTCGCTAAGTTTTCCGCGGGCTGCAATGAGACCCACGACATTGGGTTGGCCTATTTTGAGCTCTTCTGTGTCTTCAATTAGGAGCAACCGCTCTTCGGGCGGGATTTCAGCCAGAAGAGCGTTGAGGAACGTCGTTTTGCCCGAAGACGTACCTCCGGCAATGACGATATTCTTGCGGGCTTGTACCGCTTGCATCAGCAGGGTTTGTGCATCGCCGCCGCCAACAGAACGCCAAGTCCTCTCCTGGTCAATCGACCCGGTCGTCGATTGCGCTGCATCGAACGCACCACCTTCCGCCCAATCTGACAGCGAAAACTCAGCGGAAACATGACGGCGAATAGCAAGCACATGCCCTCCCCTCGTTGCTGGAGGCGCGACCACTTGCACACGTGAACCATCGGGAAGTGTTGCTGCTAAGAGAGGCTGTGAACGGCTAATCCCTTGCGCCCCATAGGAGGCGATCTGCTTTGACAATCGCGACAACAATTGTTCGGTAAGCTTATCGTCCTCGTGCCGCTCGATCTTGCCACCCAGCGTTTCGATCCAGACCTCATGCGGGCGGTTGATATAGATGTCCGTAATATCTTCGCGCGCTAGCCAAGGACTGAGCGGTGCTAGAAAGCTATCAAGATAATAGCCTGCGGTGTCCATCAGCGCTCAACGCTCGAAAAATCTAGATCGCGCGATACGAACACCGACACACTCGTACCATGCTTCACCTTTAAGGTGGGCGTGATCTGATCAGGGTTTATAGATTGCGTCACGGACTGAGTGCTTCCCGGAAGCGCTACAAAAACCCCGTCGCCTGCTTCGCGTGTGGCAACGCCTACTCCAATGTCGAGAACTGACTGGAGGATCGCACCGCCAAAGCGCTGCCAGAACTTGCTATCTACCTTGCCTTTGACCCCGGCCCTTCCCAATGGATCAGATGCTGGAGAATCGAGATTAATGATCACTCCATCTGGTCGCAGCAAACGGCCCCAGACAATCGCCGCCCTGTTTTGTCCTTGCGTAAGCGTTGCTTCGTACTCGCCGTAAAGCCTGCTCCCGCGCTCGATCAAAACGCGTGAACCATCGAAGGAATGGACATCGCGCTGCACGAGAGCCCGCGCGCCTCCTGCTTGGGTGGAGTCCAATGCCGTCTCCAGAACTGCAGGGATTATCGTGCCTTTTGGCACAGTAAGAGAAGGATTGGTGAGACGCTCTGCAGAGACGCGCTCAGCCCCGCCCTCTTCGGTACCCCTAGCGCGTGTCGGCAGTTCATTACGCGCTTCATAGACGACTGATGGCTGCGCGGGCGCAGCTGTTGTTGGCTCAAATCTTGGCACTGGAGGCGGTGCATATCGCGGCTCAGGGAAAGGCGACGGCGTGTATTGATACTGCGGAATGATCGGCGTTGTCGCTCTTACTCGAGGGTTAACCGGTTCGAGAGCCGGGGCCGCTTCGGCAAGCCTACGCGGCAAAGCCAGAGGCGGCGGCGATGTAATCTGCCCATTGGAATTGCCAGGTGCAAAGCTGGTGCGCGGTGAGCTCTTGTCCTGCTCCGCAGCGCTCAGTGCCGAATATAAGGCGATGCCTCCAATCGCGAGGACCCCAAGGAATATCCAAAGGCTCCAATCCTTATTGCCAGCAGTGGCAACAACAGGCGCGCTGTCCTGATCAGAAACATAACCCTCTTCATCACGCTCACTCATAAAGCAGCCTCGGGCGCATCTCGCCTAAGCGCGCGCGCTTTCTTCTTGTCTATCCGAAAGACGAGCTCTTCATAAACCCTGTCGATCACATAGACACCATCGCGCATATAACCGTTGACCAGCTCTTCCTTGCCGGTCGGACCAATTGCAAAGACAGCAGGCAATGCTTGAGCATCGCTATAACGGATATGGGTTTTGCGTCCGTCATCGCTGATCTCTAGCGGGCGAACCTCACGGCTACCCCGCAAGCGGTAAGTCCAGTTCTGCGCGAGCGCACCATCGTCAAGCCCGAGAATTTCATCGGGAACAGGTGGCGGAGCAGTTGGACCATATTCGAACCGCACCAGATAGGCAGCCATTAACCCATCACCGACCGTTACTGTAAATTCGTAGCCTCGTAGCTTCGTCTCGACAGTTAGCGACATATCACGCGGTGCATTGCGCGGCGTAATTTGGAACCCATTGCGTTCAGATGTAACCTTCACATCAAAGCTTTGCCTATCACCAGCAATAATCCGCGTGATCTCTTCGTTGGGGCTGAGCAAAACGGTCAGCGCAGTTTGAGGCAGAACAGTCAAAACCACTTGCTGGTCTTGCTGATAACGCACTGTTTGAAGTCTGGGATTGTCGTAGCTTGGCGTCGGCAAAACTTGAGCCGTTGCAGGCATACAAACGCCAACAAGCGCTAGCAAAGCCATGAGCCATCTCATGGCCGTGTATCCTCAGTGGTCTCATCCGCCAGAGGCGCATCTCCTACCTGTTCGACCGTTGGTTCACTCGTTAGAGTTTCAGCATCGCGGCGATAGCGCGTTACCTGAAAACCTAAGGGGTTAAGCAAGCGATCATCCGCGCTCATTGCCGCACCAGAATATTGATAGCTCACAACCGCTGCCCAATGCTGGGGTTGGTAAGCTCGCCCATTGAGATCTGAACGCTCTGTTTCAAACCGCACGAGCGAACTTTTCTCGGACAGAGAAGAGACACTTTTGACTTGCGTTCGAACAACCGCATTTCGCGGAAGCGTTTGTGTCGGGCTCGATGGATTGGCCGAACTCATCTTGGCCAGATATCGCTGACGTTCTGCACCAACCGTCCACAATCCGACTTTGCGATAATCCTGGCTCACACTATCCAAATCAAAGCTCTCACGCGCGATCACATATTGAACGAGGAAAGACCGCGTAAGCGCAGCATCAGCCGAGATCGTCTGCTGGTCCAACGGCTCAAGCGCCTCAACATGACCTGTCTGGCGATCAACCAACAGTGTGTAAGGTTCGACCGTCTTCAGCGGCAAAAGCAGGACAAGGGCTATTGCAAGCAGCATCGCAATCGCCGCCGATATGCTGGCCGCAATCCAAGCGAGGCGGCGCGAACGCTCTAAGCGATCACTGTCGCTTGCAGCCCAACTGTCTTCGACAAAGATATCTTCGCCATCAAGTTTATGCGGCGCGTTCACTTGGCTCCATCCCTTCGCTGGCTAGAGACTGACACGCGCGGCGATGTACGTTTCCACGAACTGCCCAGGCGCTCAGGCCCGCTTGCAATAGCTGGGTTGGGCGTCTCGTTTGATGCGCCCGTCCCGCGCTCCATACTGCGATAAGCTGCACGTTCGATCAGTCGCTCTCGGCGCACATGTGTCTCGACTTGATCCGCCATACGTTGCGCACGATTTTCAACCAATAGCGCTGGCTCACGGGTTCCAATCTCTCGGGAAAATCCATTGTCTTGGCGCGGCGAAAGATCGGGCATCTGCGGCATGCTAATCCAACCTCGTGTAAAGGAAACCCGTGCAAGCAATGCGATCATTGCAAACTGCACCAACGCAAAGGCCAATGTCATTGCGAGCAATTCTGTGGGAGCAGAAGGCGTTGCATAGCCCAGGCTTCGCAAACGTAGCGCGTCCTCAAGCCAAGGCCCTACAATCGCCAATTGGGACGCCAAAACCAATGTGACGCCAATAGCTCCAAGCAAGGCCAGCACCAGTCCGCGCAGCCAACCGGCAAAGAGCCCACGCGTGTGTTCAAACAACAATAATCCTGCTGCCAATGGCGCGATCGCTAGCAAAAGTCCTGCCGCGATCCGAAGCAGCGCCAACGTGCCGATTACTCCGCTTAGGAATGCAACCCGCGCCAGACCCAGCGCAGTTTCATCGGCTAAGGCTGTACCCTGGAATGACTGCGATCCTTCGACAAACTGCCCAGTGTTGCGTCCGCTTCCCAATTCGGTGAGGCGGACAATCGCTGCGTCTAAATCTTGCAAACGCTGAGCAAAGCCGGCACCCGTCTCTGAAAGGATCGGCGCAGTCATAGCAGCAGCGATTTCGGCAGGGCCTTGCAATACGACATTGTATATCACTGTGCGAAAAGCTGGCCAGGAAAAAGCCAATGTCAGCACAATCCCGATCTTGATCACATCGCCAACAATGTCGCCGCTTGTTGGCATACGCCCTAAAATCAAGCGTATACCCCAAATCGCCACAAATATCGTCAGCGAGCCTGTCATCGCGGTTGATGCGAGCGAGCCTGGTTCACCTAAAGCCTGCCAACCATAACTCCCAATCAACTGGGCCTGGCAATCAATCGCTCCAAGCACGCGAACCAGGAATTGATCTCCGGTTAGGATTGCTGGACACGCCATACTCAAGCGGTCCTACTCTGAAGATGCGGCATCCAGCGGTTAGGATCTTCCCCGTGCTTTTTGACCAGTTCATCAAAGATGCGCACAGTGCTTTCCCGCCCGGAAAGGATGGTCAGCAACTCCTTCTCGCCGGTCAGGTCGAGCCGGGCGACAACGCTATCATTGCCATGCTTGATCAAGAAGCAATGCGAATTATCGGGAAGCGTTTTGACGAGCTCATATTCATGGCTGCTCAGCCCAAATCCATTGATGTAGTCTTCAGCCCTCGCCTTAGGGTTGATCATGAAGATTTGTGTAGCGGCCTGCTCAATAATTGCGCTTGCGATCTGGCTTTCCAAAGCGTCAGCTGCGCTTTGCGTGGCAAAGCCCACGATCCCGTTGCGCTTACGGATCGTCTTTTCCCAATCCTTGATCCGCCGCACAAATATCTCATCATCGAGCGCCTTCCAGCCCTCGTCGATCACAATGATCGCAGGCGATCCATCCAGCCTTTGTTCAACCCGGTGGAAGAAATACAGCATGGCTGGCGTGCGGGACGCGGGATCATCCAGGATCGCTGTCATATCGAAGCCAACTGTCTGTTCATCCAAATCGGTTTGGTCTTTGGGGTTGTCAAATAGCCAAGCTCGTTCCCCATCGCCATGCCAAGCGCGCATACGCGAATGAAGATCGCCTGGTACTGGGCGGTCTCCGCCACGAAAAAGCTCAACCAAATAACGCAAGCGCCGCTTGGAGATTGGCTGCTGAAAATTGGTATCGATCGCATCGCGGATTTGATCGGCTTCATCGCCGGTGAGCCCGCCTGCGAGAAGTCCCAGCCATTCCATCAGGAATGCACGATTGTCCGGCGTGTCTTCCAGTTGCAGCGGATTGAGCCCGGATGCAGCATCGGGCCGTAAGCGATCATAGGTCCCACCGATTGCGCGGATAAACAGTTCCGCGCCGCGATCCTTGTCAAAGAAGATGATCCGCGGATTGAACTTACGAGCCTGCGCCAACAGGAAATTGAGCACCACCGTCTTCCCCGAACCCGATGGGCCAATGACCGTGAAATTGCCCAGATCATTCTGGTGGAAGTTGAAGAAATAGGGGCCCGCCGCCGTCGTTTCAAACAGCGTAACCGCATCGCCCCAATGATTGTGTTTGGCGTTGCCGACGGGGAAATTATGCAGGCTGGCAAACTCGGCAAAGTTGGTGGTCGAGACAAGCCCGCGCCGCGCGATATATTTGAAATTGCCGGGAAACTGCGCCCAAAAGGCAGGCTCAAGCCCAATATCTTCGCGTACGGCCACAATGCCTAGATCGGCCAGAATGGCAATGGTTTCAGCGATCTGGCTGTCGAGAGCCTTGATGCTCTCTGCATGGATGGCAATGGTGGTGTGATGCTCGCCAAAGCCAGCGCGGCCTGCGGCCACTTCATCCTTGGCAACAGCAAGTTCGTCGCGCAGCGAAATCGCTTCGTCTTCCACTGCGCGCATACGGCGTAGCGCCAAATTCATGCGCCCAAGCGCCTGCTGGCGTTCCACAAAGGCAAAGCTCTGCGTCATTGTGAATTCGAACGGCAGACGCGTCAATTCATCGAACATGCCAGGGAAGCTTTGCGAAGGCCAATCCTTGATCGAAACCATCGCGACAAATTTACGCGGGTCAGGACCAGCTGGGCTTAGTTCAACTGTGTTGAGGCCAAAGCTAACGCGGCGCGCTGGGATATGCTGGCTGGCTGGCCCATGTGGCACTGCCATTGGACGCATAAAGCCGTTACAAAGGTATGATTGAAGCTCCAACGGTTCAGAGCGTATGCCATGCTCAGTCTCGTAAGTTGACAGCACGCGCGGTTTGTATTGCGCGAGCGCGGCCATCAATGCTTCGACAGCATTGTTGAGCGCGGTTTTCTCTTCAGCAATCAGAGCCGCATTATTTCCAGAGCCTTTGGCGAACCAATTGCGGACACGGTCGGCAATGCCATCACGGCCCGGCGTAGGACGGCGAACGATTGTGAGGAACAACTCGTTGACGTATAGTTCTCGCTTTTCGAGCCGCTCGCGCCAGCGCTCGTCCAAACGTTCAGAAAATTGATCGGGATATTGCGCGATCAGATCAGCATCCGCGCGGCGGCGGATGACATGGTGGTAAATCGCAAAGCGAGAATTGCCTATGGGGCGCAGCATCGCATCGCGCAATTCGGAGCGGTAATTGAGCTCGTCAGAGTCGGCGGTTTCAAAGAGAAGGCCGCTCAAGCTGATTGTTTGCATCAACAATCCTTCGCGGGTTTCAATGGTTACATCGTCAATATGCCGACCATAAGGTAGATGCGCTCCAGCCGGTGTTTCGCGGGCGACGGCTTTGGGGTCGCTGATAAGCTTGGAGGTCCAAGCTTTCATAGGATCAGGCCTGGTATGAATTGCATTGCCACAGATTGTAATTCTTTATGCGAGGACAATTGCGCACCCGCGCGGTCCATAGGTCAAATATGCGTGGTTCATTAAGGCAAGCGAGCATGCCAATGCCGTGCACGGCCATCGCGATCAGCAGCACCCACCATGCGCGGAAAACCAGAAACAGCTCAACAGCAAGAACGGCGCTGATCACAAAAAATGTGCAGGGGACGCCAGCGAACATTTGGGGCCGCGTGAGCGCGACGAACAAAGTATCTTGGGTTAGGTCTTCAGCCATGGTTCTTCGTCATTCACTTGATGATATTGTAGGTCAGATATCAAAAATAACTCAACGAACTGCCAAATATTATTTGCCTTGGCAGAAGCGAAAACAGCTTAACATCTATGAGCTGGTTCTAAACCGCACCTTTCTCTCACGCTTCCAATCGATCCAAATGATCCGCTCTGACGAATTCGCTGAACCTAGTGGAAAGCCGCTATGCATCAGCCGGTTAATCTTGTGACCTCATAAGATAAGCAAAACGGGACATCTGGTAACTTAGTTTGTGACTTGCGAGTCATGCCTTGCTTCTCTCAGTATCCAAACTCTTGCGACAATTCTCTGCCAAGACCCTAACCAACATGCCAGCATTTCAGCTCAATCAGATGTATCTGCTCCGGAAATGCGGGCAAAAGGCCTGATCGAAAATGGGAAATAAGCGACCAATGCGACAAAAAAGAACACCCCATCGATCCTATCTTGAAGAAAAAGCGACGTAACCACTATTAAAACAATGAGTAAAGAGACGGTAACATAATCAATAGAATCTAGTATTTTCTTGAAATATCGCACCATTATAAATACAAGAAATATTGCTAGAAGTGCAGAATATAGTGACCCAAAATAATCAAATGCAAACGGATAAATCATCAGCGGGCAAAAGAATATTAAGAGCCTATGAGAATCACGTGTATTAATCACCTGCAAGGGTCCTCTGAGAATGCTGGGATTGATCTGTTTGCGATTTGTGACGCAAGTGCTGTAGTTGGGGTTCCCCTCCTCGCCAATTCGAATCCCAACGCAGAAACTCCAAAATCTCCAGCTTGAGCATCTCCGTTCCCGCTGTTTTGTCTTGCGACTGCATACTTGCCAAACTTCGCAATGAATTGAGCGGCTGCACCTGCACCTACCAGCGAAGTGCCTACCGCAACAGTAGCACTTCCGCTAACGGCTGTTGTACCGACAGTTGCTGGTGAAACAGCAAGTTGCACGACACCAGCCCCAACCGCTACTACGCCCACCGTTTGAGTTATGCCGCCGGTGCGGTCAAGTTTGTCAAAGGCACCATAAAGCCATGATGTACAATAAAGGGGGCGGGTTGGAGTCTTTGCGAGATCGCTGGAAGAGTTACTCTTTGGTGGCCTAACGCCGTCAACAGTTATTGTCTTTCCGTCTGCAGAACTTTCTGCAGTGGCGTTGCAATTGCCTCCACAGTTGCCGCCGTTGCTTAATCCTGCAAAAGAGGTGGCCGAAAAGCTACTGGGAAGGATGAAGCCGCCTCTCACGATTATACGATCTTTGCCGGGTTTGTCGTCTTCGCAATCATCGTTAGCATCGCATTCTTCCAATCCCCACGGATCCACAAAATTCACCGGATTGTTCCCGACATAGGCGTACATGTTCATGCCATCGGCATAGCCGATCGGATCGGGTTGCATGAAGCGGCCAAGGGTTGGCGAGTACATGCGCGCCTTATAATAGTTCAGGCCGACGGAGGGAAGCCAAGTCTGCCCCGTGTATTGGAACCGCCCTGTGTTGTTTGCGTCGGGCACTCCGTATTCATCATAGCTGTTGATCGCGACATTATTGGCAAATCGATCGGTCTGCATCACGATGGAACCGCGCATGTCAGAATAAAGGAACCGGGCGTTGTTTAGAGTTGTTCCAGTGCCTTCGTAAGAAATCAACGGGTCGTCACCGGCACTCATGCCATGGACATAGCGGCGTAACATCGTGCTGCCGGAATATTCAGCGATCAGTGCATCACCATCATAGTGATATTGGCGGGTCCACAAGGCGGCTCCGAGAGAGTTCTTTCCAGTGTGATCGTACAGCCTGCCCAACGGATCGTAGCGCAGGGTCGCATTATGTGTGCCAGACACAAAGACCAAGCGGTTCTCAACATCGTAGATATATGTGTTGTTGCCATCAGAGGTTAGATTGCCATTGGCGTCATAATTGAAATTGTTGGCATTCACCTGATCATACTGATTGAGACCATTGGCGGAGTATGACGTGCTTACATCGAGGTTTGGTTGTCCGCCCCAAGCGAAGTCAGAATTATCAAGAATTTCACGGATGACCTCGCTCGCTGGATTGCGTGCAATTGAAAGATCGACATCGTGCACGTTGGTGGGGTCATTTATGATTATCCTATGTCGCCTGTTTACGGCGTCAAAATAATTTGCTTCATCAGGGGCATTGCCAAGCCGGCGAGCGTAAAAAAGCGTCCCGTCGGCGCGATATTCTCGTTTATATAGCCATGAAGTGTATTCGCCATAAATATGGGTCAACCGGCCAAGAGTGTCGTAAGTATAATCCCAGGTTTTTCCGTCGGGATGGGCAATTTGCGTGCGGCGACCAGCGACATCATATTGGTACGATGTTGTCCGGGCGATCGAGCCAAAGTCTGTACCCGCGTTATCCAATCTACCCAGCGCGTCATAGTTGAAGGTCAACCCATCCCCGCTACCGCTATCAAAGCGAGCGGCCGTGAGCGCGCCAGCCTTGTCATAGAAATAGTACACATTGCGCGTATGGGTTGAACTGAGCCCTGGCCTGCCAGGGACAATCTTGCTGGTTACCCTACCGATCTTATCATAGGTGAAACTGATGGTTTCATCTCGCCGCGAGCGATAGGTTAGGATGTTCCCATTGGCATCGTAGGTTACTTGCTCGTAATCGGACGGGTTAACCGTGCTTGTGCTTGAATCGTCGGGATAAGTGATTTTGAAGCTGCGATCATGATCGTCATAGGTATAGGCGGTGCGGTTGTCATTTGCATCTTCGACCCAAGCAGTGGTGCCGTTAGCATTATATGAGAACTCACCCGTTTGCTGCGCATGAGAAGTGCCAACGCCTGACCACACTTCGGTGACGCGATCTGCTACGTCATAATAGGTTCGTGAGATGCGATCTTCGCCAAAACTGCCCGCTGTCATGGTAGTGCACGCATCGCCGGGGAGCGTTGTCGAAATCGTTGGCGCGTTCATTCGCAAAGCTGTGCACTCCGGCCTGCCCGAAGCGTCATAGCTGTATTGGACGATGCTAAACTGGGTCGAGCCGGTTGTAGCGACTTGGGCTGATTTTTCGAGGCGCCCGAAGTCATCGAATGTCGAAATAATTTTCGTATCTGGCGTAAAATTGTTCCACGCCGACGTGCTGGTACCAGTAACCGTGCCGTTTTCTGACACGGTTACTTGGCCATCATTGTTGTAGGTGTAGCGAGAAGCCAAACGAGGGAGGCTACCGCTACCGTCGGGATCTGCCGAGATCACGCCCAAAACTTGGCCTGCATCGTCATAGCGATAGGTGGTCGTATCACCGTTCCCAGTCAAAGGGCCATCGACGGTTAGAATATTGCCTAGGTCATTGTAAGTGAAGCTCGATGACGTGTTCAGGGTGTTGTTGCCGGCTTTGCTCGTTGCGCTGGTTAGATGCAGATTTGCTGATAGCGAGTTGTCATACACAAGCTGGGTAAGCTGCTCATTTACCGAACCGGTGCAAGTGTTGGCCGTTCGACACATCCTGACCAAGACCAGTTTGGTAATAGGATCGGCAAAATTGACCAAAGTGCCAGATGAGTTCTTCGCTTTGGCGTACCGGTTTGAATAGATGTAGCGGATACGAGGACGGATGCCATCGGTTGCTGGCGGAGACCAGATGTCAGTTACAAGCCCGGTAGTCTGATTGTAAGTGTAGAGAGACTGGTCACCCTTGGCATTGGTCGTGCTGGTAGGTTTGTTGCAAGTGACAGGGTTTGAACAGGTCACCGGGAATGCTGCCGACGTTACAATGTCAGCCAGAGTTGAGGGAGTTTTGGCGATCCGCCTGACCTCAGTAACATTTCCGCGAGCGTCATACGTGTATTGGACCTTATGGCCCTCTGGCGCGATGACTTGAGTGACGCGGCCATCGGTGTCGTGGCTGAAGGACGTTGCTTGATTGAGAGCGTTTACATCTGAGACAATGACGGCTTGGCTGGTGACCGAATTTGTTGTCCGTGTGCGTCCTAAAGAGTCGGTCGACACAACCTGTGTGGCGCCAGGCAAAGGGTTGCTCCAGCTGTAAGTCCGCGTTTGAGTTCCTTGGTGCGTGACCGATGAAACACGCGAGTTAGTATCGTAGGCTACGACCATTCCGTCCGTACTTTCGCCGGGTCGCTTAACTCCGGTCAGCCTGTCCGAACTATCTGTTCGATACCTCGCCTGGCGCCCCAGGATGTCAGTCACTGTCTCGAGCTTATCGCCGCCCGATGAACTCATAGAATAAGTGAGGTTTGGCCATGTGCTTGCAACCGAGCAATTGTCGGCGAGCGGATTGCAATACTCCACAGCATTGTTGATCGCCGTCACTTCGGAAATGTTGTACCAATCGTCAGCTGTCGAGCTACTAAGGTTGTCGGAGCTGTAATCAAACTTGAGCTGATAGCCTGAGTTGTTGGTCACCGACTGCAAACGAACAGTATAGACCGTAAAGCTGCCGAACTGAAAACTGATCGTATAAGAGCTGTTCTTATAATGTAGGTTTGTTCGTTGACCGCTTGGCCGTATGATGGTTTCCGCAAGCGCGCTTGCCTGACCATAATAGCTTTCACCATTGGCAACGTAGGCTTCCTTGAAGATAATCTGCGTGCCATCACGTCCAGTATATGTGTGCGTCCCGGTCGTAAAATTTGTTGTTATCGTTTCGCCAGTGCCTTGGTCAGACTGATAGATGCCGCTGACCAAACTGAACGTTCGCTGGGTCCCGCCAATATTTACCGTAGCTTGGGCTTGGCCTTGGGTGATCTCGGCAGAAATCAAGAAATTATGCCGCCAACCATTGTCGACCCGATACCTAGAGTGGGCCAGTCCCTCGGCCCCGCCAATAGCTAGCGAAGAGGAAGGTGTAACAATGCTCCCGGTTGCTAGGTCAACCCCATTTTCATCCAGTGGCTGGCGAACGGAAGGCGGATCAAGCGTTACGCTTTGTGCGGCTGCTGGTGAAGCGACAAGCAGGGCCGGCGCGAGGGTCGCCGCTGTGGAAAGCAGGAGGTATCTGGAACGCATGACAAATCTCGATTATCGTAAAGTTAAATGAGAAAGATTGAGCGGTGTCCGTATTCGCTACTCGGATGGGTTTGAGCGTTGCCAAGGGCCAACTGCGGCTTCAGCCGAAGCGCAAAGGACAGACGGTCTTTCGCCTAGGCTTCGCTCAAACTGATTTTGAACTGCTTCGTTTCCGATACTCGACAACGCACAGATTTGATCGCGCCAACCATCGCGCTTCTCAGCGAGAACAAGGTCGGCGACCTTGCAGTCAACGCGAGCAAACCCCTTTGCTTCCAAAGCTGCGGCGGTCCTCGAAGTGCCTAACACTCTGAAGGGCTGTCCTCGATGTGAGGCATTGACGTGTGCGTTGTCAGCCATTGGCCTTACAAGGCACACAGTTTCAGAGGCTGAAGTTTCGCTCGTTCCTGCTGAGCCATTAGATTGTGCCGCCAAAGGGGCTGCTGGTGCAATTGCCATTCCAGTGGCAAGTGCGGCAAATGCTAGCGATTGTTTCATCGTGGACTCCCGAAAAGCAAATTGTTGTCAAAAGAGTTGAGTCAGTAACTCGGCAGCCCGCCGCCGCAACTCGTGGTGATTACCGTGAGTTGGGCGGTGTCTGTCGCCGAGCTTGTGTCAGCGACCGTGTAGGTAAAAGTGGTCGTTCCATTGCTAGTCCCGCTATCAACAATCACCGAGCTTGCAGACGAGATCGACGCATTTGCTGGGCCAGAATTGGTCTTAGCAATGTTGGTCAAACTCAGCGGATAATCGCCGTCTGGATCAGTATCGTTGCTCGTCAAATTGACAAAGGTCGCGTAATCGCACGGAAGATTTACTGAATTATTCACCCCAACCGGCGGACTTCCAGGAGGTGGCGGTGGCGGTGGTGGAGGTGGAGGTGGAGGTGGAGGTGGCGGAGGTGGTGGAGGCGGAGAGGCGCTACAAGCAGGAATCGAACCATCCTGACGCGTTTTCAGATCAACGCGATTTCCTGCCGGATCATAACAGATCGTTCGGGTATCACCATTGTCCACCTCGGTTATGATCAGGCGACCAAGTGAATCATATGTGTGATCCTTCTCCTGCGACTGAGCATTAGCAGGCATCGAGCAGACAGTTAGGATCGCCGCGAGAGACGAGCTCGCGAGCAAGTATTGACGGAGCATACGGTGCGTCCTCTCTTGAACTAATTCACTAAAGCTGAGCCGAGTTTTCAGATAAGTCAACAGCATCAAAGAAAATCTCTCCGTCAGTAGATTTTCCAAGGTTTCCTGCCGAGTCGCTTGCTTAACAAAGGACGAAGAGTTGCACTACATTTCAATTCAAAACTCAGATTGAGTTATGAGAATGTCGTCAACTAGATGGGAAATAGTATGAAAGCGACAAGATAGGGCGCATTCGGACAGTGAAGTCGCCTTTTCCGGCGCCCGAGTCGCAGCATAGAGTACTTGGACTAAATCGTGGATGCGCCGCTTTCGCGCCGCCAAATTCGGCTAGTCTAACAACTGCCCCATTGTTGCCTTCAGCGCCTTGGCGAGGCGATCAACCACTTCGACCGAAGGATTGCGAGCTCCACGCTCAAGGTCGCTAATATAGGTGCGATGGATATCGGCTTGATGCGCAAGCTCTTCCTGGCTCCAGCCTTTAGCTCGGCGAAGGGCACGCAAATTCTGGGCAAGACGATCATGAACTTCCATCCAATCGACAAGAACCCAGTGTAGCCGATCATTCTACAGACAATCAGTGACATTTCACTTGACTGTTGGCCCCAGCCGAGCATTGCTGTTGTCACTTATTGACGACATTGAGGAGATGGAAAGTGGCAAGCATAAGGCTGAAACAATTGTTATTGGTCCTCAGTACGGCGAGCATAATGGGTGCAGCCCCGTCCGCAGCACAGGCACCTGTAGACAGGCCCTTCTCAATGCGCGGCGTTGAGCTAGGCACTACCATTGATGAGTTCAAAGACGCCGCGATCCCAAATGACGAGGATGAATATACCAATCTTCAGTCGGGATGTTCGAATGACACAGGTCCAAAGGGCGATAAATTTTACCTAAGTTCAGATGATAAGGCTGCAGGAATTGTGGAATGCAAATGGTATTCATCAATCAAGTCACTGCGCATTCGCATGTTTTGGGAGCACTGGATTAAGATCGGTAAAGGGAGCGGCATCCCAACCTTTCGCTTTATCGAACGTGACAATGAACTTCGACTTTTCGAAATCAGCTTTTATGCCAACAATCAGTACTATCCTGATATTCATGATGCTCTGACCCGAGGTTACGGTCCCGCAGAAGAAACAGTTTCACCATTTCAAACCAAAGCCGGCGCCGACTTCACTTCGCTTAGGTCAGTGTGGAACAATGGCTTGAGCAAAATCACACTTACCCAACGCTGCGAGCATTTGGAACGCTACTGCCTTGTGTACGAGCACTCAGAACTGAGCGAGAAATACCGGGCAATCAAAGAGCGGCAGGCGCAGGACGCTGCCAAGCGCATTTAGCAGTTCTTCTGATCAGTGCGCAGCTCTCAGCACTAATCGTTGTTACTTGAAGCGTCGTTTGTACTGCGCCCTAAGAAGGTTTCTATTTCCTGATCACTGGCAACGTAGTCACTCACGACCGTAGGTGGCTCGCCATATTCATTGCGTGCATCCTCGATGATCTTGGAGATTAGCTTTTTTTCTGCTGGAGATAGCGGCTTATCGGCACCTCTTTCACTGGCCAAAAACCCTAGTCGATCGAGTCCAACAAAGCGGTCGATCATTTTAATAAATTCGCGTCGATCCCGTGATGAACCCGTCATAGCGTCGCGGACCGTTGATTTGATGATTGCTCTAAAGATCCTCATCTTCTGCTTCTTACCACCGACCGTCGGCTCTATTGTAACTAACAGCTCGTCGATAAGCACATCCTCGAAAGACTTAAGAACGTCGTGCTTTCTCTGCTTGTTTGAGCCTCCAAGCGGATTGCCGCTTTCACCTTTTTCCCATTGATGCTGTTTGGGCGGCTTCTTGTAGCCGACATCATACTCGCTCGACATAACTATTCTCCTAGTTCTTAAATCGATTTCAGGCAGGAATGGATAGATTGGCTTTTTCAGAACGAGCTTCGGCCAAAGCAGAAAGCGACACCCCAGTTTCATGATGGATGGCCTTTTTGCCGGTCGCGAGTTCCCAACGATTGATGATCACATCGACATATTTGGGATCGAGCTCGATGCCTCGGGCAAATCGGCCACTCGTCTCAGCCGCCAAAATCGTCGTGCCGGAACCCATGAACATGTCGAGCACAATTGCCTTACGGTTGCTCACATCGAGCAAAGCATCGCGAACCATCTCAACCGGTTTGGCGGTGGGATGCAAAGACAAGGCGTTATTGGCTGATGAACCAGGGCGGTTGGCCCCAGGATAGGTCCAGACATTGGTCCTATCCCTGCCGTGCTTGCCTAGCTCAACGTTGTTCACCGCAAGCTTTTTGCCCTTGCTAAAGACAACCACGAGTTCATGCGCAGACCTATATGGCGCACCCATGCCGCCATGGCCCTTATTCCATACTGCTGTGTTGATATGCCGCAGCTCGTTTGCCAAACCTGCTGCCACAATAATGTGCGCTGAGCGCCAATCGATGCAAGAAAAGAATACTCCGCCATCGCTGAGATGATTGGCGCCAAGTTCGTGAAAGTCGCTGCAGAACCCAATGAACTCTTCTTCGCTCATTTCACCTGCGCCTTGAACAAAGTCTGGATGCTTGATTTTTCCAGCGCCACTAACAAAACCTTCGATGGGAATATTCCACGGACAATCTGTAAAGATGACGTCTGCGAGCTCGTCTTGGAGTACAGCTTGGTAGGCGCTGACATCGGTTGCATCGCCGCAATAAAGGCGGTGATCGCCCATGATCCAAAGATCTCCTATTCGAGACACGGGTTGATCAGGCAGCGCAATCAGTGCCTCTGACTCATTTGTTGGGTCACCCTCGCCTGGCGCCAGGATGATATCGAGCTCCGGCAAACTGAAGCCGGTTACGCCGAGATCAAATCCTAGTGCGTCCAAGTCGATACATAGGTCACCCAGCGCCTCAATATCAAAAGCCCCCGTTTCACCGATCCTGTTTATAGCGACATGGAGCAATGAGCGTTCGTTCTCATCTAGGTGCTCGATTACTGCACACCAGACCTCTGTCTCGCCGAGTTGTTCGAGTGCTTTTACAACGATGTGCCCATTAATGATCTCACCTGACTGATCGATCAGAACTGGCGCAGATTGTTTGAGTGTCGAGAGACTTTGTGCAACGCGTTCAATTTGGGCGCGCTCTGATTTGCGAACCCGCTTCTTCAGTCCGTTTAGCGAAGCAATTGTCCGGCGTTCCAGCTTCATAGGACAAAGCAGCCCCGACTGGGCTGAAGCTGCAATCGATGTCATTGAGACAGCATGGCTGCTCTTGATCTTAGCGGCTTTGGTCTTCTCGGCGAGGCCTTGCTTTATTCCGGAAGCCGTGGAAATTTCTGACATTGCTTAACTCCAAATTCTGCGGCGCGATGCGCCTTGATTTGGAATGAAACACGTGTGGATTGCCCAAAGAAGTACGCGAATGCGACCTCCTCCTGCGGAACATTTCCGCAGAAGAACAATCAACACGCATTCCTTCCAAGGTACACAATGATGCCAAGGCGCCTGATCCAAGAAGACCAGCAAAACATCAGGCTGCAATTGCCCTAGTTCCTTGCCCCATCATTGCGGCGATATGTTGTAGTAAATCTCAGCATGAATCGGGATGCAAGAACTTTTTCAAATTTTGTTGAATGAGCATGACATGTTGCCATCTGTGCCCAAATTCCCTCCCAAGACGAGGCATGTTCGCTGCGGGCTTTCTTCCTCATCCCTGCCCATAAGTACCAAATTCCCTGCTCAATTGAGTAGGGAAATGAGTCTAAATATGACGCAGTTTCAATGGCTTCAACCAAGCCCTCATACAAAGAATTGACTGAAAATGCTGGAAATCCCTGCAAAATTCCCTGCAACCAGGGAAAATCATGCAAAGACTGGTTAGCTCGAGACCGCGCAGTGCACCACTTTCCAGACAGACCGTCCGCCTCAGTCGAGCATCGTCATGCTGACCGTCAGCGCGACGAGAAATGACGCCAATGTTGCGGCAAATACAGGCACCAGTGGTTTCCACCCTGCCTCCAGCAACAAAGCCAAGCGTGACCGCATCGCCGCCGCGGTTACCGCCAACAACAACAGCGATTTTGACAATGTCAGCCCGTGTTCACGGGCGCCCTCTGGCATTGCGACAACGCTGTTCACTGCAACCAAAACCAGAAAACCCACGATAAACCAAGGAACGGTCACCTTGCGCCACAATGGCTTGGACGCTGTGTCTGCGTCATCACGGCCCAGCCAGATCGCAACCAGCGCCACAATCGGTGCCAGCATCGCCACCCGGGCAAGCTTTACAATCGTGGCGTCTGCACCTGCGGCATCGGAAAAGCTGTAGCCGCCGCCAATCGCTTGAGCCACATCATGGACAGAGGCCCCGATCAGGAAGCCTGCCTGCGCATCGCTGAGGCCCAGCATTTGTGCAAGAACCGGATAGGCGGTCATCGCTATCGCGCTGGCCAAGGCGACGCCAACCAGTGTTATCGAAAACCGTGTCGGATCGAGCCGCCGCTGACCAATTACGCCGTAAAGCGCAAGCGCCGCCGATGCGCCGCAAATCGCGGTTGCGCCGCCCGCCAGAACACCGGCCTCGCGCCCCTCACCCAGCCAGCGAGAGGCCGCAACTGCGCTAAAGAAGGCCGCAAACATGACCAATGCGAGCCCAACAAAGGCGAGCCAACCCAAGGCGGCGACTTGCATAAAGGTTATTTGCAGGCCCAGCACGACAATGCCCAACCGCAAACCGTGGCGGGCCGCAAAGTCCAACCCGGCATGGGTGCGCGGGTCCTCTGATGCAAAGCTGAGCGCAAGACCAATCAGCAGGCCCAACAATATGATTGGGAAGCCATAATGCTCGGCCAACCAAGTGGCCGCTAGGCTGGCGGTCGCGCAAATCATCAAACCCGGCAGGATTGCTGCCCGCGAGCGTTTCTTGGGTTCGGTTTCGGCCTGGTGAATCTCGCCAAACAGATCGCCAGCGTAAAACTCTTCCGGCAATTGCTTCATGAATTCGCGCCCTCGCCCCTATCTAGTGCCCCCTATTAGCGCGCCGCCAGCGGTTTGGCCAAATGTTTGCCAAACCGAAGCTAAGCGCGTATAAAAAGGCTCTCGCCCCGGTTACAGCAAGGCATTGTGCCTCGCCTTGCCGGGGCGCATTCTTTTCTCTGAGGACAATCCAGAATGACGCGTCGTCGCCAAATCTATGAAGGCAAAGCCAAGATCCTATATGAGGGTCCTGAGCCGGGCACTATCATCCAATATTTCAAGGATGATGCGACCGCTTTCAACGCGGAGAAAAAGGGCACGATCAACGGCAAAGGCGTGATCAACAACCGCATTTCAGAGCATGTCTTTAGCCGACTTTCGCATATCGGCATCCCGACCCATTTTATTCGCCGCCTGAACATGCGCGAACAATTGGTCCGCCAGTGCGAGATCATCCCGATCGAAGTCGTGGTTCGCAATGTGGCTGCCGGTTCAATCTCCAAACGGTTGGGCATTGAAGAGGGCAAACAGCTGCCCCACACGCTGATCGAATATTATTACAAGGATGACGCATTGGGCGATCCCTTGATCGCAGAAGAGCACATTGCGTGCTTTGGTTGGGCCACTCAGGAGGAAATGCACGACATTGCCTCTATGGCGATCCGCATCAATGATTTCATGTGCGGGATGTTTGCCGGTGTCGATGTGCGTCTGGTCGACTTCAAGCTGGAATTTGGCCGAATTTATGATGGCGATTTTAGCCGGGTGATTCTGGCAGACGAGATTAGCCCTGATGGCTGCCGATTGTGGGATATGAAAACCGGCGAGAAGCTGGATAAGGATCGGTTCCGCCGTGATCTTGGCGGCGAGGAAGAGGCCTATCGCGAGGTCGCACGGCGGCTCGGCCTACTGCAGGGCGAAGACAATGGCCCCGGCGAGGTGTTGGACCTGTCCAGCCACCGCAACAAATTGCGCGGGTCCCCGGCAAAAAAGTAACCTGCATTGGGTAAATCACCCGCTTGTCACAGGCGTCTGCTTAGGGCAGCGTCTGCGCATGCGTTTTATTCCTTTTTTGGCTGTTTTCGTAGCCTGCCTTAGCCTTCCTGTATCTGCCAAAGCCAGTGATGGGACGGATGCGCACTCTGCTGCGCCCACTGATACGCCCACCAATGCCCCTGCTGATGTTGAGCAGGAACCCGTCTGGGTTTTCGAAGACAGCGATGTCCCCGTCGATCCCGGCTTTGTGTTCGGGCAATTGGACAATGGCATGCGCTATGTATTGCGCGAGAATGCAACGCCTGAAGGCACAGCATTGGTCCGGATGCGGATCGATTCTGGCTCTTTGGACGAGACCGAAAGCGAATTGGGCCTCTCCCATTTTCTCGAACACATGGCGTTCAATGGCTCCAACGGCATTCCCGAAGGCGAGATGATCAAATTGCTGGAGCGCGAGGGTCTGGCTTTCGGAGCGGACACCAACGCCTCAACCGGGTTCAGCGCCATCACCTATATGCTGAACCTGCCGCGCAATGACGAAACCTTGCTCGACACGGCGCTGATGCTGATGCGAGAGACCGCCAGCGAACTGACCATTGCCGAGGATGCGGTCGAGCGCGAACGCGGTGTTATTCTGGCCGAACGGCGCGACCGGCGCAATTATTCTCAGAGCGCGATGGAGGACAGCTTTGCCTTCAACACGCCCGATGCGCGCTATACCCGCAGACTGCCGATTGGCACGCTTGAGGTGCTGGAAAATGCGACCGGTGCGCAAATGCGGGCGCTGTACGAGCGTACCTATGCGCCGGCCAACACAGTGCTGGTTATCGTAGGCGATTTCCCGGTTGAGACGATGGAAGCCGCGCTGCGTGCGCGGTTCGACGATTGGACCGGCGGCGCTGCACCGGTTGATCCCGAAACCGGTCCGGTCGACATCACCCGTTCTGGCCTGACCGATATCTATATCGACCCCGCCCTCTCCGAAAATGTCTCCATTTTCAGACTTAGCCCGTGGCAGGACCGGCCCGATACCGACGCCAATCGCCGCGAGGCAGCATTGCGAGCGGTGGCCTATGCGATCATCAACCGTCGCCTCGCCCGGATTGGTCGATCAGAAGACGCGCCGTTTCGCGGAGCACGGTTTTCCACCGGCGATGTCTTTAAAGACGCGCGGGCGACGACTTTGTCCGTTTCCAGCCTCGATGGAGAATGGCGCAAAGGTGTGTTGGCAGCCACACAGGCAGTGAACCAGGCGCTGAGTTTTGGTTTTACCCAATCGGAAATCGACGAGCAATTGGCCAATCGCAAGACCGCCTTGGAAAATGCGGTTGAGGGCGAGGCAACGCGCAGCAATGGCTCGCTGGTGGGTGGCGCTCTGTCGCTGCTTGCCGCTGATCGCATTCCAACACAGGCGCGCTATCGCCTCGACCAATATGAGAGCATGAAGGCTGACTTCACCCCGGAGAATTTGCTGGCCGTTCTGCAGGCAGATGCCGCGCCATTGAACGATCCGTTGATCCGCTTCCAAGGCCGCACCGCGCCCGAAGGGGGCGAGGAATCTGGGGAGGATGCCCTACGCGCTGCATTTGAGGAAGGAATGGCCCTGCCCATCGCTGCGCCGCAAGACAGCGGCGCCACTCAATTTGCCTACACCGATTTTGGCGAGGCAGGACAAGTGGTGGCTGATTCACGCGATGAGCGGCTCGGCTTGCGCTATCTCACCTTTGCCAATGGGGTTCGCCTGACCCTTAAGCAAACCGACATTCAGGAGGACCGGATCAGCTATCGGGTCGCGATTGACGGCGGCCGCTTGCTGAATTCGCGCGAGGACCCCTTGGCGACAAATCTGGTGACCTCTTTGCCAGCGGGCGGATTGGGCGAGCACAGCCAAGATGAATTGCTGAGTATATTGGCCGGGCGCAGCGTCGGGCTGCGGATCGGCAGTGGCGAAGACAGCTTTACCCTATCTGGCGGAACGACCCCGCGCGATCTTGAGCTGCAATTGCAGCTGGTCACAGCAGGCATCACCGATCCTGGCTATCGCCGCGAAGGCCTGGAGCAATATCGCCGCCGGATCGACAATTTCTTCAACTCGCTCAGATCCACACCTGGCGGGGCCTATAGTGCGGCCTCCGGGGCAATCTTGTCCGACAATGATCCTCGCTTCTCTCTGCTAGAAAGAGAGAAGTATTTCGCCCTCGACTTTGCCAAATTGAAGGCAGTGATCGAAACCCGCTTCCAACAAGGCGCGATCGAAGTCGCTTTGGTGGGTGATTTGGACGAAGATGCGGCGATTGCGATGGTGGCCGCGACCTTGGGTGCCCTGCCCCCGCGCGAAGCTGATTTCCTTCCTCGCGACGACGCCCGCCAGCGCAGCTTTACCGATAGCCGCGGCGAGCAAATTTTGCGCCACAAAGGAGAGGCCGATCAGGCGCTGGTTCGCATGGTGTGGCCGACCGATGATAATTCAGATCCGCACAAAGTAACGCTGATGCGCCTGTTGGTCGGCATCGTCCGGCTCGAGCTGCAACAGCGCTTGCGCGAAGAATTGGGACAAGCCTATTCACCCAGAGCAGGCAGCCAGATGAGCCGATACTACCCCGGTTACGGCACTTTCATGATCTCCACCTCGGTTGAGGCCGATGAAATTGAGGCAACGCGGGCGGCCATCGCGACATTGCTGGATGATCTGCGCACAAAGCCGATTGAGGCTGACACCATCGACCGGGTGCGGCGTCCGCTGATCGAAAACTATGAAAACACGCTCAAAACGCTGGGCGGCTGGATGAACCTTGCCGCGCGGGCGCAAAGTCAGCCGGACCGGCTGGAGCGGTATTTTGCCTATCCCGACCGGCTCAATGCGATAACGCCTGAGCAATTGCAGGCAGCAGCGCAGCAATATCTTGCGCCACACGATGCCCTGGAATTCCTGGTTCTGCCCGAATTGGCGCAGGATCAGGCTGAGTAAAGGCAAAGGTATTGCCAATTGCCAGCTCAATTCAATCGTGGGCAATCTGCGCGCGGTGATTGCGCAGATCGGTCGCGGCGCTATAGGCTGCGGCCATCCGATCCAAAGTCTTGGCAGGAGCCAACATGAAAGTCCGCATCTTAGTTCGCCTGAAACCAGGAGTTCTCGACCCACAGGGCCGCGCCGTGCACCATTCGCTGGAAGGGCTCGGTTTTGCGGGCGTGGATGATGTCCGCATCGGCCGGATGATCGAGCTTGATGTGGCTGACGACACTTCGGACGAAAATATTGACCAGATGTGTCGCCAATTGCTCGCCAATATGGTGATCGAGGATTACTCGATCGAGAAATTGGGCGCAGCGGAGCCAGTGTGATGAGTATGCGCAGCGCGGTTGTCACCTTCCCCGGATCCAATTGTGACCGCGATATGGCGGTGGCCCTGAAATCTGTTTCGGGAACAGAGCCATTGCGCCTTTGGCATGGCGATGCCGATTTGCCTGACGGGCTTGATCTAATCGCTTTGCCGGGCGGGTTTTCCTATGGCGATTATCTGCGATCCGGTGCGATGGCAGCGCGCAGCCCCATCCTGAAATCGGTGATCAAGGCTGCTGGTCGCGGAGTCCCAGTCTTGGGCGTGTGCAATGGCTTCCAAGTCCTGACCGAGAGCAAGTTATTGCCCGGAGCATTGATGCGCAACGCCAGCCAGAATTTCATCTGCCGGACCGTTCCGCTCAAGGTTGAGAACAGTCAGACGCTGTTTTCATCGGCCTATGAACAAAGCGCGACGATCAATATCCCGGTCGCCCATCACGACGGCAATTTCTTTGCCGATGAAGATACGCTCGACCGGTTAGAAGGCGATGGCCGAGTGGTGTTCCGATATGCCGAGCAATGCAATGGATCGCGCCGCGACATCGCAGGAATCGTCAATGCGGCGGGCAATGTGCTTGGCATGATGCCCCATCCCGAACGCGCGATTGAGGCCGAACATGGCGGCGAAGATGGCCGCAAATTGTTCGAAAGCGCGATTGGCTCTTTGGTCGGGGCGTGACCCGGCGTTAAGCGCTCTTGCGCTTTATCGTTTTGAACAGACGGCGCGCGTCCTCTGCCGGCAGAGGGCGACCAAAGTAGAACCCTTGGATCTTGTCGCATCCCATTGAGCGGATCAGTGCCGCCTCGTCTGCCGTTTCTACGCCTTCAGCGGTGGTGGTCATGTCGAGGCTCTGCGCCATCGCCACAACTGCACGAATAATGGCCAAGCTTTCGGCGCTTTGCTGCGCAGCGCCTTGGACAAATGTCCGGTCGACCTTGATGGTTGAGAAGCGCAATTTGCGAAGGTATCCAAGCGAAGAATAGCCGGTGCCAAAATCATCCAGCGCTACGCTACAGCCCAGCGCCATCACTTGCTCAAGCGCATTGCGAGCGATCGTTGCATCACGCAGGAAGATACTCTCGGTTACTTCGATTTCGAGCCGCTCTGGGCGCAAGCCGGTTTCTGCAAGCGCGGAAACCACATCGTCTGTGAAGTCTTGCTCAAGCAATTGCTCAGGCGAGACATTGACGTTCACCTTGACGTGCTCGGGCCATGAACGCGCCTCAATACAGGCCTGGCGCAGGACCCAGCGACCAATAGGAACAATCAACCTTGTATCTTCGGCCAACGGAATAAATTTGCCCGGACTGACGAAACCGTGATCCTTGCTGTTCCAGCGCACCAGAGCTTCGAAACTGACGAGCTCTTCAGAATTTGCGTCAACCACAGGTTGATAATGCAGCACAAATTCTTCTTCTTCCAACGCCGTGCGCAAGGACACTTCGAGTTGGCGGCGCTCCTCTGCGTGAGCATGTAGACCGGGTTCAAATTTGAAGTGCTCGCCGCCGCCTTCGTCTTTCGAACGATACAATGCGAGGTCGGCATTGCGCATCAACTCTTCGACCGTGCGGCCATCACGCGGACCAACAGCTGAGCCCACACTGGCCCCAACATAAAGCGTGTGATTGTCGACCGTATATGGCTCGGACAAATGCTCGATGATGCTCTTGGCGACTTTCTCGATAACTGTGTGATCGGTTGCGTCGCGGATAACCACCGCAAATTCATCACCGCCAAGGCGGCCACACATGCGATTGTCACCCATCAGCGATTGCAGGCGACCGGCGACCTGAGCCAACAGGCGGTCACCCACCAAATGCCCCAGCGAATCGTTGACCGATTTGAACCGGTCCAGATCGACCATCAAGAACGCGCAGCGCGAATTCCATTGCTCCGAATAACGCAGAGCCTCGCCCAACGCCTCGTTCAATTGCAAGCGGTTGGGCAACTTTGTCAGCGTGTCAAAGCGGGCGAGATATGAAATCTTTTCAGAGGACTCGCGCTGTTCGGTTACGTCTGAACCAACGCCGCGAAAGCCAATAAATTTGCCCCGCTCGTCCAGCATCGGTGTGCCGGACAATTCCCACCATCTCGCCTCACCCTTGATCGACACTTGTACCAGCTGGTTCGAGAAATTTTCCCGGTGTTTGAGGCGTTCAGCCAGATCATGCAGGCTGGTCGGGAAGTTGCCGCTTTCCCATGACTTGCCAGCGACCAGCTCCAACAAAGGACGCCCCTCGGCCTCGGTTTGCACTTGGCCCAAGGCAAAGGCAAAGCGCGGCGATACGGACCGGACGCGGCGAGAAGTGTCTACTTCCCACAACCAGTCGGCTTCGTTTTCTTCAAACTCGCGCAGCAGCAATGAAACCACTTGGTCTTTCTCTGCAACACCGTTCTGGGCGACCTGCACCGCCAGATTTGTTCGTGCCACCTCAACCGCGCCAAATAAGGTCGTGCCAGCAAAGATCGTGCTGATGGCGGCCATTTCATATTGGCCACTAATGGTGAAGCCGGCGAGCGAAGCCGCGGCCACGATCGTAGCAAAAATCACAATTCCAAGCGGAGCAGAGCTATAAAAGAAAGCTGCGACTGCCAAGATGATCGCGACAATCCCAAACACTGTGGCATGGACGGCCTCACCGCTGGCAAGTCCAAAATAGGTTAGCGGTACTGCCCACAAAATGCCGGAACAAATCGGAGTTACTGAATGGCGCAAAACCTCGCTACGGGTGACACTGCGGCGTTCGCCATCGGCAAAACTCTCTTCGATCGACGCGCCGCGTATCTGCACCGTAACCACCAGCGCGAACCACAGGCCAAGCCATAGTGGCGCGACAGAACCAAGAAAAAGCCAGACGGCCAAAACGGCCAGAGCAACATGAATGAAAACCCGACTGCGCGATTGGCTGGCCAAGGTCGCATATTGCAGCCCACGCAATTGCGTCAGCTCTGCGTCGTCCGCCTTGGACAGACCCAGCACAGCCGCAATAGGCAGTTTCCCTGAGAGGGAGTTTTCGGATGCATCAATTTCGCTCACATCCACGCGTCTAACGCGGAAAGGTTATCGCTCAGTAAAGCAATCTTCTACAGCAAGGCAGATTTACTTCTAACCCTTTGGTTTTGCTCGGAGTTTTTTCACCGCTTCTTCCCAATTTTTTCCATCCAGAGTAACTATTTCTGGATCGAGTGAAGAATTGGCATCCACGCAATTATAGTTGACGCTCCAACTGTCAGGATGGGATCGAGGTTGGTAATAGCTCTTGATCCCGCATTGACTGCAGAACAGATGATCAGCCGTCTTGGTCCCAAATTTGTACGAGGTGAGCACGTCTGCACCGCTTTTCAGGACAAAATCGCCATGCGGGATTGTGAGATGCAAATACCCCGTCATGCTGCAAACCGAACAATTGCAGTCGAGCAAAACCGGCTCTGCTGGAACGTCGGCCTCAAATTGCACTGCCCCGCAATGGCATCCGCCGGTTATCTTAACCATTGCAGGTGCCTCACTCTACGGTGACCGATTTGGCCAGGTTTCGGGGCTGGTCCACATCAGTGCCTTTCGCGCAAGCCGTGTGATAGGCAAGCAGCTGAACCGGGACGGCATAAACCAGCGGCGCAATTAATGGATGAACTTGCGGCATTTCGATGGTCGCAGCGCACCCCTCGCCCGCCTGTTCCAATCCCTTGGCATCAGAGATCAGCACAATCTTGCCGCCGCGTGCGCGAACCTCTTCCATGTTGGAAACAGTCTTCTCAAACAGCGGACCAGAGGGTGCAATCACCACCACGGGCACTTCGTCATCAATAAGTGCAATCGGACCGTGCTTCATCTCGCCAGCGGCATAGCCTTCTGCGTGAATGTAGCTGATTTCCTTGAGCTTTAGCGCGCCCTCTAGCGCGAGTGGGAAATCTTGACCTCGGCCTAGATACAGCACGTCTCGGGCCGGTGCGATCAAATGTGCCATCGCGGCAATGTCGTCATCATGATTCAGCGCCGCATTGAGGGATGCCGGAGCTTCGAGCAGATGTTTGACCACGCTTTCTTCTTCGGCACGGCTCATAAGACCCTTCTTCACCGCCATATGGGCCGCCAAAGCAGCAAGCACGGCAAGCTGGCATGTGAAGGCCTTGGTCGAGGCCACGCCAATTTCCGGACCGGCATGGGTGGGCAACAGCAAATCGGCTTCGCGTGCCATAGAGCTGGTCGGAACATTGACGACCACCCCGATGGTTTGTCCGGCCTGCTTGCAATGGCGCAGCGCCGCCAATGTATCGGCCGTCTCACCGCTTTGCGAAATGAACAGCGCGAGGCCGCCATCTTCCAGCACCGGGTCGCGATAGCGAAATTCGCTGGCGACATCGATATCCACTGGCACGCGGGCAAAGTGCTCGAACCAATATTTGGCGACCATCCCCGCGTAAAAGGAGGTGCCGCAGGCGACGATGGTCAGCCGGCGGATCTTTGAAATATCGAAGTCCAATTGCGGCAGTGCGACCGAATTGTCCGATTGGCGCAGATAAGAGCTTAGCGTTTGAGCAACCACGGTTGGCTGTTCAAAAATTTCCTTCTGCATAAAGTGGCGATAATTGCCCTTTTCAACCGCCGCCGCTGACGCTCCAGACGATTGAATCGGGCGATCCACCTGATTGTTCTCGCTGTTGAAAATGCTTGCCCCATCCTTGGTAATGACGACCCAGTCGCCCTCTTCCAGATAGGTGATCTGCTGGGTCAGCGGAGCCAAGGCCAAGGCATCGGACCCGAGAAATGTCTCGCCATCACCATAGCCAACAACCAGCGGCGACCCGAGCCGGGCGCCAATCAACAGGTCGGGATGGTCACGAAACGCAATCGAGAGGGCAAAGGCTCCGCGCAACATAGGCAGCACATCGCGCACGGCCTCTTGTGGGCTAACGCCATTTTCGATTTGTTGGGAGACCAGATGGGCCACCACTTCGCTGTCGGTCTCGCTTTCGAACACGCGACCAGCCCCGCGCAACTCCTCGCGCAGAGGCTTAAAATTCTCGATAATTCCATTGTGAACCAGCGCCACACGATCTGTTGCATGGGGGTGTGCATTTTGGGCGGTCGGCGCGCCATGCGTGGCCCAGCGGGTGTGGGCGATCCCAATGGTACCCTCGATCGGATCATCGCGCAGCACTTCGACCAAATTTTTGAGCTTGCCTTCGGCGCGGCGACGGATCAGCTGCCCTTGATCGATTGTGCATAGGCCCGCGCTGTCATAGCCGCGGTATTCCATCCGGCTCAGCCCGTCGACCAATCGATCGGCCACTGGCGCATCGCCGACTATTCCAATGATCCCGCACATGATCCGCCCTGACTTGTCAATTTCCGTGAAAGCCGCTCGTCCTATCGAGAGGCACCTGAATACAAGATTGCCTCTAGCGTCATATGCTCCAGGCTCAAATGGTCTTTTCGTGTTCTGGATCGGTACTGCTGTCGCGCCACAGATAGAGCCCCGCTGCAATGATTGCCCCTGCCCCGATCAAAGTCATATTGTCGGGCACATCGCCAAACCACCACCACCCCAGAACAACCGCCACCAGCATCTGGACATAGACCGCTGGTGCGACCTGAGAGGCACCGGCCTTCATTGTCCCAATATAGACGAGCCAATGCGCGCCCGACGCAGTTATCGCGACAAGGATGCAGCGCGCGACCACACTCCAATCGGGTATCCCAAACTGCATGCCGGGAACCTCAAACAGGTTCGCCGCTGTGGCCGCCAAAATCAGTAACGGGGATGCGATTGCGGCAATAAATACCTGCATCGACAAGGCGCTTCCCTGACCGGCGGACGCGCGGTTGGCGATCATCATGAATGAAAAGAACAGCGCGGAAATTAGCGGTAAGATCGCGGGCCAACCCAATTCCGCAATATTGGGCCTGAGGATCAGGGCAACGCCCACCAAAGCGCCCAGACAAACCACCCAAACCGCCGGTCTAATGCGCTCGCCCAAAATCGGTCCGCTGAGCAAAATGGTCAATATTGGTGCCAGAAACGCGATCGCCATCGTTTCAGCCAATGGCATGATGTAAATGGCGGAGAAGAAGGCCAAGGATGCAATGGTGAGACATGTTCCCCGGGCAATCTGCAGCCAGGGGTTTGTCGGTAAAAAGCTGCTACGCCCTTCTTTGATAAGAAGAAAAATTGATAGGCCCACCGCCCCAACAGTAAACCTCAAGGCCGCCACGGCGACGGCAGGCCATTCGTCCGCCATGGTTTTCACCACAGCATCACCAGAAGAAAGCAAGGCAAATCCACAGATTGCATAGAGCAGCCCTGCGCGGCTGGATTGTTTGGCTTCGTTGATCAATGCGAACCCTTCGATGGTGCCAATTTTTGACATGTGATGGTGGTGGAGCAACGCATGCTCAAACCCGTCTGACGCGCGCTTTGCACTGGCAATGCGCGGATTGCCATGGTTAACGTTATATTTAGAGGGCCCCGATAGCCGTCTTTGCAGCATTTGCAGGGGAATTGTGCCGGATGACAAAGCTAATCATTCAGATACCTTGTCTGAACGAGTCAGAAAGTCTTGAGCAGACCATCGCTAAGTTGCCCGTGGAAATCGCCGGCATCGACGTGATTGAAACACTGATCATTGATGACGGCAGCAGCGATGATACCAGCGAAGTCGCTCGCGCATGCGGGGTCCACCATATCGTCCGTCACCGCCGCAATCGCGGTTTGGCACAGGCATTCCGTTCTGGCGTTCGAGCCGGTTTAGATGCGGGCGCAGATATTATTGTGAACACCGACGCCGATGGCCAATATGAAGGTGCCGATATTGCTCGGCTGGTAGAGCCGATTTTGAGCGGCGCGGCCGACGTGGTTGTGGGCGACCGCGGTGTGGCCAAGAACGAGCATTTCGGACCAGTAAAAAAGCAATTGCAAAGGCTAGGTAGCTTTGTTGTCCGCAAGCTTTCGCGCACTGACATCACCGATGCCGTTAGCGGGTTTCGCGCGTTCAGCCGCGACGCGGCCAGCCAGATCAACATCACCACCGAGTTCAGTTACACAACCGATATGTTGATCCAGGCCGGGCGCAAACGCTTGGCGATTGTCAGCGTACCAGTGCGCACCCATGCCACACCGCGGCCATCACGCCTGTTCAGCTCGGTCCCGCGCTTTATTATCAACACCGGGATCACCATCGCCCGGGCCTATACCACCCACAATCCTTTGCGTGCCTTTGTCAGCATTGGCGTGCTCTTGACCCTGATCGGCATGATCCCGATGCTGCGGTTCCTATGGTTCTTTCTGGCCGGGAATGGCGATGGCCATATCCAATCCTTGGTCATCGGAGGTGCCTTGCTCATCGTTGGCACCCTGATTGCCGTTCTGGGTATCTTGGCGGATTTGGTCTCTGCCAACCGCAAGCTAGTGGAACAGGCGCTGGTAGAAATTCGGATATTGAAGGACGATTTGGACCACAAGACAGCGGACGAAATCTCTCAAATCAGTTCGAAAAATACGCCAGAGACCAAATGAACAATGGTCAGCGAGCCGACATCCGCTACTGGCAGCAACACCAAGCAATCCGCTGATACGGGGCCAGTAAGTTGGTCCCTTTTCGCCTTGGCTGCATTTGTCTTAGTGGCCCTGCAGGTCGAATTGGCCTTCCATAAGAGCATCAATTGGGACGAATTTTTCCATCTTAGCCAGATACATACCCATCTGAGAGGCGAAGCGGTTCAGTGGCAACAAACGCCGCATGTACCGCTGTTTAGCTGGGTTCCGTCATTCGTAAGCGAGCCGATTGATCAGGCCATATGGATCCGCTTGATGCTGCTGCCATGCGGCATAATTACAGCAATTGCGATTTGGCTTACGGCTCGCCGCTTCACTGACAATACCGCCGCCGCAGTTGCAGCCATCGCATGGTTTGGCGCCGGATATGTGTTCATGCACAGCTTTGCCCTGCGCGCAGACATGATCGCGGCTATGTTGCTAACCTTGGCCTTGTGCGCGATCGTCAATCTGAGTTCTCGTTGGCTAGCCTTGATAATCGCGGCACTGCTCGCCGCGTTGGCATTTATAGCGACAATGAAGAGCTTATTGTACTTGCCCGCATTTGCGGCGGTAGTGGTGTGGCGCTTGGATCTGCTTAAAAACATCGGCGTCTTGGCGATCTGTGCCATAGGTGCGATTACTGTGGCTGGCGCAATTTACATGGTGCTGCCAAGCGGCGTCGCTCGCGATATTGTTACCCTGTTGGAAGCATCAGCACGGCGAATGTTCGATGCTGGGATCTTTCCCAATGGCGGATATTTTCTAGTGCAATTGGCGACCGCCCCCGCATTTACCGCAATGATAATCGCGGGACTTTGGGCTCAACGCAAAGCCGATGGGCCGTTTCCGTGGTGGTTGCCGATCGGTCTGGCATTGCCGCTGCTATCCGTTGTCATTTATCGCAATTCCTACCCCTATTTCTATGCCTTTATCCTGCCGCCCGTCGCCATCGCAGCGGCGTGGGGTGTGCAATCAGTAACCAAACGCTACTCGATTAAGGCCGTGTTGCTAGTAACGGTGATGGGCGCAGGCATACTAAGTCTTGCCGAGGATCGCAGCGTTATCGACAACCAACGGATCGTCCACGCTGGCATTGCCGAAATCTTTCCAGAGAAAGTGCCCTATATCGATGATGTTGGTTTCAGGCCCGACTACCCAAGGGCCGTTCCTCACTTTGCTTCTGGCTGGTCGCTGGAGGTGTACCGCGAAAATGACCATGCGATGTACGATCATGCTATCGAAACCGTTGTCTCGCCAATGCTCCTGCGCCAGGGATATGCATTGGAACAATTGCAACCAGACGCCGACGATCCAATGGCTCTATTACCTGAGGATACAGCGGCTTTGCGCGACAATTATCTTCAGCATTGGGGGATGATCTTTGTTGCTGGCAAGAGGTTTGAAGTCTCGCCCGATGCCCGAACATACCAGATCAAAATGCCGGGGATTTATACGCTTGAGGGCGGCGCCGTGACGATTGACGGAACGCTATATGAGCCGGGCGATTCTATTGAGTTGAAACGCGGCGCGATCGAAGTTGGCCCAATAATGAAAGGTGGCACAGCCATCCGCTGGGGCGACAATTTGGCCGTGCCCGAGACGCCCTTCCCGCAAGACCCATTGTTCACAAATTACTGACCATGAGCAATTCAGCATCTCCCAGCAATCAGAGCTCTTGCTCTGGCGAAGCATTAGCCAGTGCGGAAAAGCCAAATGTGGTGTTCATCACCCGCAAATGGCCGCCGGCCATGGGCTGTATGGAAACATGGGCGAAAAATCTCGCTGAGCAATTGTCTGCGCGTAGCTCGCTCGAACTGGTTGCTTTGCCGGGCCGCACAAATGGCCAACCGCCGACTTTTTTCTCCTTGCTGCTGTTCCCCTTCACTGTCCTGCTGCACCGCATAAAGCGCCGCCCAACGCCCGACCTGTTGATCTTGGGCGACATGGCGATCTGGCCGTTGGCGTTGCTGTTCTGGCCACTGCCCAGCCGCACGAAATTGCTGATCGCAGCCCACGGCACCGATGTGTCCTATCATCGTCGTGGCGGGATCAAGGGCCGTTTCTATGGCCTCTATCTGCGTTTGGGCGCGCGGTTGATGCGGCGAGCCAAAGTGATTGCCAATTCGCGCGCAACCGCCGAAGTCCTGACAGAAACCGGCTGGGACAATTCAGTGGTCGTCGCGTTGGCCACGTCGCGTTCAGACCCAACCGCCGCGCCTAAAATCGAAAACAAGCAAAGCGATGCAGCGCACCGCGACATTCTGTTCGCCGGACGGCTAGTGACCCGCAAAGGTTGCGGTTGGTTCGTCAAGAATGTGCTGCCTAACCTGCCCGACAACACTCGCTTGAAAGTCGCAGGCACTGGCTGGGACCAAAGCGAACAATTTGTCGTCGAGCATCCTCAGGTTGATTACCTAGGACAGCTTTCTCCTAAAGATTTGCGCACAGCCTATAGTGATGCCGACTGTGTCATTGTGCCCAATATCGATGTGCCGAACGGCGAATATGAGGGATTTGGCCTGGTTGCCGTCGAAGCCGCCGAAGCAGGCGCAATGGTGCTGGCATCCGATCATGGCGGGCTGAGGGACGCGGTGATCGATGGCAAGACTGGGCGACTGATCGCCAGCGGCGATGCCAATGCATGGGTCGATGCGATCGAGAGTATCTTTGCGATGCCAGCCGAGCAGCAAGCCACCTTTCGCCAGCAAGCCCAACAGGTCGCTCGCGAATATTACAATTGGGACCGGGTGGCGCGCGAAGTGCTGGCATTGGCCGAGCCCGGCAAATGAAGACCAATACCTTAGGAAAAAAATAAGGTTTCCGGTTTATTCACCAAACTTCGAGAGGCACCCTTCGTCATATTGCGGCGAAGAGGCCATTAAGTTTATCGCGTTTGGGGACTTAGAATGAGCGCATTCGGTAGGAAGACTGGACCTGGCGGCATGAAGGCCGGGGCTCGTCCATCCTTTGGCGTTGCCAAGCCTATGCAAGGCGGCGACAAAGGTGGCGCTGAGGAAGATGCACCCGAAGGTGGGGATCAATTCCCGCCGCTCCCCGGTGCCGATGGTGCTGGTGATGACGGTTCTAATGCTGCCCCTTCGGGCGACGCTGTGCCGCCTGTTGCCAATGGTTCAGACGATGCGCTGAGCCGATTGGCAGACCGCGCCAATCAAGTTCACGAACAAAAAGAAATCGGTGGCTTTGAAGCCAGCGTTCACAAGATCAAAGAGCAGGTGCTTCCGCGTTTGCTCGAACGGGTTGACCCCGAAGCTGCTGCAACGCTGTCCAAAGAAGAGCTGTCGGAAGAATTCCGTCCGATCATCATGGAAGTGCTGGCCGAGCTAAAGGTTACGCTGAACCGTCGCGAGCAATTTGCGCTTGAGAAAGTTCTGATCGACGAGCTGCTTGGCTTTGGCCCGCTGGAAGAATTGCTGAACGATCCCGACGTGTCGGACATTATGGTCAACGGACCACAGCAAACCTACATTGAGAAAAACGGTAAGTTGGCGCTTGCCCCGATCCAGTTCCGCGACGAGCAGCATCTGTTCCAGATTGCCCAACGTATCGTGAACCAGGTTGGCCGCCGCGTTGACCAAACCACACCACTGGCCGATGCCCGTCTTAAGGACGGTAGCCGTGTGAACGTAATCGTTCCGCCGCTGTCGCTCAAAGGCACAGCGATCTCCATTCGTAAATTCTCCGAAAAGCCGATCACCCTTGATATGCTCAAGGACTTTGGCTCGATGGACGAGAAAATGTGTACCGCGCTCAAAATCGCTGGTGCCAGCCGGATGAACATCGTCATTTCGGGCGGTACGGGTTCGGGTAAAACGACGATGCTCAACGCCCTGTCGAAAATGATCGATCCGGGCGAGCGCGTTCTCACGATTGAGGATGCCGCTGAGCTTCGCTTGCAGCAGCCGCACTGGTTGCCGCTAGAAACACGTCCGCCAAACCTTGAAGGCCAAGGCGCCATTACCATTGGCGATTTGGTGAAGAACGCCCTGCGTATGCGCCCCGACCGGATTATTCTGGGTGAGATTCGTGGCGCGGAATGTTTCGACCTTCTGGCCGCGATGAATACCGGCCACGATGGTTCGATGTGTACACTTCACGCCAACAGCCCGCGCGAGTGCCTGGGCCGGATGGAAAACATGATTTTGATGGGCGACATCAAAATTCCCAAGGAAGCAATCTCGCGCCAGATCGCAGAATCGGTCGATCTGATCGTTCAGGTTAAACGTCTGCGCGATGGTTCACGCCGCACCACCAACATCACCGAGGTAATCGGGATGGAAGGCGATGTGATCGTGACGCAAGAGCTGTTCAAATTTGAATATTTGGACGAGAGCGAAGACGGCAAAATCCTGGGCGAATTCCGAGCATCGGGTCTGCGGCCCTATACGCTTGAAAAAGCGCGCCAATATGGGTTTGACCAAGCTTATCTTGAGGCGTGTCTGTAAGGAATTAACTCCCAATAACCACGGGCAGGCTCATCGCCAGAATACCGCCGCCGATCACCGCACAGCACAGGAATACGCCTGTCCACGGGACCCAGCCGACCCGCTCAATTTGGGCGCGTTTGGCCCTGCGGCTTTCCATCAACAAAGCAATTCCGGACAGCGCGAGGAAGCCCACCCCGAGCAAGGTGAACAGCTCGGCGTCGCTGGCAAAGGTCAAGGCGTGAGTTGAGTCAAACATCGCGAGATGCGCATATAGGTGGTCGCTTCGCTTGCGCAAACCGTCAGCCTGTTTAGACGCGCTAATCTATGGATGGTTCAGTTGCCCGCCCCCGGCCAATGCTCGCGCTTGGCGTTCGCCTGTTGGCGGCAGGGACGCTGGCAACCATGGCCATGTTGGTCAAATTGGCCAGCAATATGGGGGTTCACCTCGCCGAACTGATATTCTGGCGGCAGACGCTTACGCTTATCGCGATAATTGCCATTCTTGCGGTTGGTAGGCGCTTGGCGCAGGTGAGAACGAACCGTTTTGGCGCGCATTTCCGCCGGTCGATAGCCGGCCTTACGGGCATGTTCTTTGTCTATGGAGCCGTCACCATACTGCCCTTGGCAGAGGCGACCGCCATCAGTTTTACCACCCCATTCTTTGCCGTGATGTTGTCGGTTATTTTGTTTGGCGAGAAGGTCGGCAAATACCGCTGGGGCGCGGTGATTTTGGGGTTTGCGGGTGTACTGATCATCACCCAGCCGGGGGGATCGGGCATTGTCGATCCAATCGGGGCCGGCGTCGGCCTGATCGCGGCCTTCCTAGTCGCGCTGATTTCGTTCCAAGTTCAGGATTTGAACACAAGCGAAAACCCGTGGACGATCGTGTTCTGGTTCACTCTGATTACCACCCCGATGATGGGGTTGATCTTGCCCTTTGTGATCGGACCGCATGACGCGCAAACATGGCTGGTGATTGTGGCGATGGCAGCAGCGGGCGCTCTTGGACAAATCCTGCTGACCACATCACTGCGATTTGGTTCTGCATCGGTGATTATCGTGATGGATTACACATCGCTGCTGTGGGCGACGATTTATGGTGCTGTCATATTTTCAACCGCACCATCGAACATGCTTTGGGTCGGCGCGCCTCTGATCATCTGTGCAGGTTTGTTGATCGCATGGAGAGAGCGAAAGCTGGCGCAAATTGCTGACAGGCCAACAGAAGCCACGTCAGGCAGCGACATCTAGCAATTCTTCAGGCGGAATAACGCTCAGGCGCGCTCAAGCGCGCCGATACACCAGCATCAGATTGTTGGTCGGCATTTCATAGCGCGCGGTCCGGGCCAGGTCGTTTTTTGCGCCCAGCGCATCTATCTGCGCCACATCGCGAATGCCCCATTTCGGGTTGCGCAGTCGCAAGCTCGCATCAAAGTCTACATTCGACTGTGCTGGCGTTGTTCCCTGCTCGAAATAGGGGCCATAGAGAATGAGCGGCGAGGCAGACGACAGCACTTTGGCCGCGCCCTCAAACAGCCCCTGCGTCGCGGCCCAAGGGCTGATGTGGACCATATTGCAGCACAAAATCGCATCAGTCTGCTGAACCGGCCAGCTTTCCGGCCTGCTCGCATCCAGTTCGACCGGCGGGGCCAGATTGTCCCCTGAATACTCCAACGCATATTCAGCGATGGAGGCAATCGCGTCGGGGTCTGGATCGCTTGGCTGCCAGATTACCGGCTTGAACATTTCGGCGAAATAGAGCGCATGTTCGCCCGATCCGCTGGCCACTTCCAGCACCCTAGCCCGGTCTGGCAATTGTTGTTCCAGCACCGCGCCAATCGCATGGCGATTGCGCAAAGTTGCTGGCGCGTGGCGCTTCACCTCAGCCGACCTGTCGGTCTTGCCCCACCCAATAGGGGTCCCGCAGCTCGCGCCGGAGAATTTTACCGCTCGCATTGCGCGGCATTTCTGGGATGATGTCGACCGTTTTGGGGGCCTTGAAGGCGGCAACTCGCTCTCTGGTATAGGCGATCACATCATTGGGATCGAGTTCATGCCCGGCCTTGCAAACCACGCAGGCCTTCACTTCCTCGCCCCATTTTTCGCTGGGAATGCCGATAACGGCGACTTCGGCGATTGCCGGGTGGCCGTAAATCGCGCTCTCAACTTCTGCTGGATAGACATTCTCTCCGCCGGATATGATCATGTCCTTGATGCGGTCCTGAATATAGACATAGCCGTCCTCATCCATAATCGCTGCATCGCCGGTATGGACCCAGCCTTCGGCATCAATCGTGCTGGCGGTTGCATCGGGCAACTTCCAATAACCCGCCGTATTAGAAGGCGATTTGATGCACACCTCGCCAATTTCGCCAATCGGCAATTCCTGATTATCGGGCCCGCGGATTTGCACCTCGGCACCGGGAATGGCTTTGCCCGCAGAACGCATCCTTTTGTTGCCATTAAGGTCGTGATCTTCAGGCGGCAGAGCGGTAACTGTGCCGGTGGTCTCGGTCATTCCATACAGCTGCACAAAGCCAGCATTGGGCATAGTCTTAACCGCTTCCTTGAGCAATTCGAGCGGCATTGGCGCCGCGCCATACATCAGGAATTTGAGCTTGCTGAAATCGGTCTCGGCAGCTTTTGGATGCTGGACCACCACTTGCAATGCAGCGGGAACGATGAACAAATGGGTCGCGCCGGATTCGATGGCTGAAAGGACGCCATCGGGCGTAAATTCAGCATCCACACGGCACCTGACACCATTTGCCATTGCATTGTTGATCAGACCAGTTCCGCCAATATGGGCGCATGGCATCGCGAACAATACGCAGTCGTCGGGCTCAAATTCGTTCCATTCAACGCCGGCCTTATTGCCCAGATCGCGCAATTTGAAAATGTTCGCATTGGACAATTGGACGCCCTTGGGATTGCCCGTTGTGCCCGAAGTGTAGAGTTGAAGGACCGGATCATTGGGATGCGGAGGCTGATGATTGGCAGGCTCCATTGCGCTGGCATCGCGCATGGCCGCATCTGCGTCGATGACCAATGGTTTGGTCTCTAGCCCGGCTGCAACTTGATGCGCGATGTCGGCAAAACCCTCGCCCGCAAAGACCAGCTTGGCCTCTGTGTCGTTCAAGATATAGCCGATTTCAGGCGGGGCCAAACGCCAGCCGATGGGCACCAAAACCGCGCCCATTCGCGCAGCCGCAATATAGAGCAAACAGTGGCGGTCAGAATTCTTGCCCAGCCAAGCAATTCGGTCGCCTTTGCCCACCCCATGCGACCCCAACAAGGTGATCAGACGACGGGTAAGAACCTCCGCCTCGGCAAAGGTAGTGACCCTGCCATCTTGCTCCAAAGCCGGGGTGTCGGGACGCCGCTCAGCCCAGTATTTTAAGATCTCGTCAAAGGTGATGAATTCATGATGGGCAGCATTGGCCATAGTCTGTCTCTCTCCGGATATTCTTTGGCAGAGAGACTAAGCATTTTGCAGGCCGTCGGTCCAACGCTTTACGTCATTCGGGTCGGCCCGAACGGCGCGCGGCAGGCTCTCTCACCAACAACCAGATGAACAGCCCCAATGGCCCAGCAAACAAGGTCGCCAACAAAATAGGTGCCTGCAACCAGCGGGAGAAGTTTTTCGCATCGGCATCGCGCGCAATCCACAAGCCAACAAATAGGTCAAATGCGAGATAGTGAACCCAGCCCACAACTATTCCGCCATCAGAGGCAAATATGGCCCGAATGCTCTCGATACTGCCAAAGTCCATTGAGACATCGGAGCCGCCAGAATCAAAAGTACCGGACACAATTCCGATCAGGCTGACGGCATAAGTCGCGCACAAAATACCGACCCCGATGTAGAGCGTTAATGCGAGGACTATCGGTTTGCGCGGCAGCAGGATCAGCCCCGCCCAAGCGATCATCGCGAGCATATTTGCCGCTCCAAAAACTGCGTCCCAGCTCATTGACTGTCTCCTGTTGTCTCGTCACTTGCCGATCGTCTCCACCATGCCGCCAGCAGGCTGCCGATGACGACGTGATAGACCGCTGATACCGCGCTTGGCACGGGTGCCAAAGCCGCCTGCATCGGCATCGCAAATTGTGCTGCAAATGTGGGCGAGGATGCCAATGATGATCCCAAGCCGCTGTTCTGCATGCCCACTTCGATTGAGCATGTGCGTATCTCTGCCTCGTCAAACCCAAGAAATTTGGTGATGGCATAGCCCAAGGAAAAGCCGGTCGCATGCAGCATCAGCAGGGCGAGCAACAGGACGCCAGCATACTCGACAATTAGTGGTTTTGATGCAGCGATAATGCCCGCCACAATCAACACCACCCCGATCACAGATGCCAAGGGCGATATGGTCGCGATCTTCGCCGTCGCGCGCGGGAACAGGCGATTGATCAGCACGCCCGCGATGACCGGTAGCAACACCACTGTGATCATGCCGCGGAACAAAGCCCAGCGATCAATCTCGACAAACACACCCGCCAGCCATCCGGTCAATAGCGGGGTCGCAATGACTGCAATCAGGGTGGAAACCATGGTCATGCTGACAGACAGGGCAAGGTTTGCCCGCGCAAGGTAAGCCACCACATTGGAAGCAGTGCCACCGGGACAGCAAGACACTAGGATCAAACCGACCGCCAGCCCTGTTTCCAGCCCGAATAGGCTGGCAAATGTGATCCCAGCCAACGGCATGATTGTAAACTGCAATGCTACGCCCGCCGCGATGCATTTGGGCATCGTCAGCACGCGGCGGAAATCTTGCGGTGAAAGCGTCAGGCCCATGCCCAACATGATGATACCGAGCAAGACGCTGACCAGTGATTGGCCGAAGGGCTGAAATGTACCGTCGACGACCCACACGAAATGGGCCGGAAAAAACCACGCCCATGCTGTGCCGAGCACAGTCCACACTGCAAACAGGCTTGTCGCCCAACGGATCATAGCAACCCTCCCCCTGATTGCGGGCGTAGCGGCGTGGCATCGCTTTTACCAGCGGGTCAGTCGTCCTGGCGTTTTTCCCATTCGCGCGCAGCCCGTCGGATCATGTCATTATCATGGGTAAAGCGCCCTGCCGCCTTGCGCGCGGCTAGCCCCAAGGCTCCCTCTGCCACTGTCTTGCCCGCAATAGAGCGGAATTTGCGCAGCTTTCCATGCATCATCAGATCGGTCACTGGGCTCAGGATTTTGGCGATGCCTTCGCCCAAACGCGGATCATTGTCGCGCCGCCCCATCAGCAATCCGGGTTGCAATATATCGAGCCGCTTGAGTCCGACCTTGGACAATTGCTGCTCGGTCTCTCCCTTTACCCGAGAGTAGAACAGCTTGGCATTGGCATCGGCATTGACCGAGCTGACCACCACCATCCGCTCAACCCCGGCAGCCACCGCCGCCTTTGCTGTGTTGATCACAAGATGCTGATCCACTGCACGAAAGGCCTCTTCGTCCTTGCTTGCGCTTTTCCAAGTGGTCCCCAGCGCGCAGATCAAAGCGTCCGGCTTAACCGCTTCCAAAACCTCGTCCCATTTATCCGGATCGGCGACGAACATCTCCATCCGCGCGCCTTCGGGCAGCACAGTCTCGCGGCGGGCAATGCCAACCAGCCGGACCGAGTGACACCCGATGCATGACTTGATGACTTCGCGACCGACGAGCCCGGTGGCCCCAACCAAACCGATCCGCAGCACATCAGACATTGACCAATCCCTCCGGTGCTTCGCCATAAATTGCGCGGCAGCTATCAATCGCAAACCGATCGCTCATCCCGGCGATGAAATCCGCAATGGCACGGCTGCGAAATGGCTCTGCGACAGGCAGGCCTTCCTGCCATTGCGCTGGCATCAATGCAGCGTCTTGCGAGTAAGCGGCAAACAGTCGCGACACCACTTCGCGTGCTTTACCCGCAGCAGCGGTCTGATCAGGATGGTAGTAAAGCTTGTCATACATGAATTTCTTCAAGCCGCGTTCTGCTTGCGCCATGGGCAGCGAGAATCCCGACAGACATTTGCCCGCATCGCGCACTTCAGCAATCGAAGTAATCCCGCGAATATTGGCCCGTGTGTGTTCAATCACATCATTGACCATCAGGCCTATTTGCCCGCGCACCAATTCGCGCAATTGGCGGTCGCGCGGCGCGTTGGGATAACGCCGTTCCACCTCGCGCCATTGGTCCGCCAGAAAATCAACCGTCAGCAGATCATCCAGCGAGAGGAACCCAGCGCGCAGGCCATCATCGATGTCATGATTGTCATAGGCGATGTCGTCCGCCACGGCCGCCACTTGAGCTTCCAAAGATGGCCATTGGCCCAAATCCATCGGAAAGGCTTCGTCCAATTCGGTCAGGGCCCAATTGGGCGCGTTGACCGGCCCATTATGCTTGGCCAGTCCCTCCAGCAATTCCCACGTCAGATTGAGCCCGTCATGTTCGGGATAGGGGCTTTCCAGACGCATAATGGTGCGCATCGATTGGGCATTGTGATCAAAGCCGCCATGGCGCTGCATCGCCTCACTCAGGGCAGCTTCCCCGGCATGGCCAAAGGGGGGATGGCCCAGATCATGCGCCAGACACAGCGCCTCTGTCAGGTCCTCGTCCAGCCCCAGCGCACGGGCGATGACCCGGCCAACTTGCGCCACCTCAAGACTATGGGTCAGGCGGGTGCGATAATGGTCACCCTCAGGCGAAATGAACACCTGCGTCTTGGAACGCAGACGGCGAAAGCTCATCGAATGGATGATCCGATCCCGATCGCGTTGAAACTCGCTGCGCGGACCGCGCGTGGAAGAGATCGCGCAGTCAAATTCGCGTCCGCGCGATGCGGTGGGATCAGCGGCGTAAGGTGCGCGGGTCATGTTAGCCAAGCGATTAGGTCAGCTTGAGCGAAGCGACAACGGGAACAATCGGGCAACACCGCAACTATCCGGCAAGAATGTCTCGCCTGATCGCAAATTTAGTCCGCTGGCTCGGGCGGTATAATCAGGATGCGATCAATCCTCGGCGAACATCCAGTCAACTGCCGCTTGGCAATGAATGCGCGAGCTTTCAAAGATCGGCATGACATTAGCGTCTGCATCGACAATCAGATCGAGCTCTGTGCAGGCGATTACAATCGCCTTCGCGCCTTGCTGCGCTTTCTTCATGATGATCGTGCGCAAGGTGCGTTCGGCATTGCGAGTGACTTTGCCAACCATCAGTTCTTCATAAATGATTTTGTCGATCGCATCGACATTGACCAATTCGGGCGGCAGCAGATCAACCCCATGAGCGACCAAGCGTCTGCGATAGAAACTTTCCGTCATGACATTGCGCGTACCGATTAAGGCGGCGCTATCACAACCCGCTTTCTTCATCGCTTCGCCAACACATTCGGCGATATGAATGATCGGAATATCCACTGTCTCGGCCACTTCGCGATAGACCTTATGCATGGAATTGGCACCGATCAGCAGTCCATCCGCACCGGCATCTTGCAACCGCTTGGCACTGTCTGACAGCACTTGGGCGGCGCGTTGCCAGTCGGTTTCCTCGCGCAGACCGTGAAGCTGGGAAAAGTCGAGACTGTCGACCAACAATGGCGCGCTCACCATCGGTTCTGACCGACGCTGAACCAAGCGGTTTATGCGGTCATAATACATGCCGGTAGAAACCCAGCTCATGCCGCCAATCAAACCAAGTTTTCGCACGTCGAAATCGCCCCCTGAACCCACTTAGACCGCTCTATAGGGTATGAAAGCCGTCTATAGGCTGAATGAGTTCAGGACCTTAACAGGCCTATTCGGCCGGTTGCAGCCCTGCCAGCCAAGCCCGCAGATCAGCAATGGTCGCATCCGCTGCTTCTTCATGTGGCAGATGGCCGATACCGGGATAATTCGCCAGCGTCGCATTGGGCAATTGGTCCATGTACCACTTCGCCGCCTCGTAACGGATCAACGAATCTTCTTCGCCCCACATCACCAATGTCGGCACGGTAACCGCGGCAACATCGCCAGCATTTAACGCGCTGCGCGGAGTGGAAAACCGCTTCAGAGTGGCTGCTCGATTGCCGGGATAACGCGCCATTTCCCAATAACGATCGACCATTTCCTCGGTCACGATATCCTGATTGCTGACCGATTGGCGCAGGCTGCGATCGGCCAGCGAACGCGGCATGACTGTCGCCAAAACGGAGCTGAGACCGGGGATACGGGCCAGTGTGAAGGCCAGATTTCCGCCGCCCTCCTGCTTGATAGCGGCTCCGCCTGCATCGACCAGAACCAATCCATCCAACCGTGCGGGATGGGTGATGGCATAATGCATTGCAATCGCGCCGCCCATCGAATTTCCGGCAAGGACAAAGCTGTCGAGCTCCAGCCTGTCGGCAATCTCGTCAAGATCTTGGGTAAAGGATTCAACCTGATAATCATCATTGGTGGCTGGTCCTGTTAGGCCGTGGCCAATCTGGTCATAGCGGATGACGCGGTAATCTTGGCTCAAATCGTCTGCCCACGCATCCCAAGTCGATAGGTCCGCATTCGACCCGTGCAGCAGGATGATAGCCGGTGCATCCCCTTCAGGATCTTCCGGGGCGCCGCTTTTGGGCCCTTCATCGCGCAAATGGACGGTCAATCCGTCGGAAAGCTCGATATATTGCGACGGCTCACCGCCATATTTGGCGCGCATTTGCGCCGGATCGGTGTCTGGCACCCTCATCACTATCAAAGCGATGAAAATGACTGCAAAAACGGCCCCCAATATCCGCAAAACCCACTTCATTGGTCCATCCCTGCTATCCAACGCCGCACAATGTCCACGCCTTGTGGATCGACGGTATTCTTGCCTAGCTCAGGCATTGCAATACCCGGCTCTATCGAACTCATCCGGTGGATAATGATCGACGCATCGGGATCGCCCGGAGCGATAGAAACTGCATACCCACCCGACCCGCGACCAGCCGCCACCGGAGGCTTGCGGATGCCCATGGCGTGCGGGTCATCCTGCTCCCAACGCAGATCAAGGCCGGAATTGGAAGCGCCCCCGCCCGGCTGATGGCAATGCGCGCAGTTTACATCCAGATAAGCGCGCGCCAGCGCGGTCACATCTGCCTTATCGAGGCTAACTTCACTCTGCGCCTCCCATAGCGGCATACGGTCCGCAAGTTTGGGAATCTCAGCCAGATATTCAGCCTGCTGCATCAACTCCAACCACTCGGGCGATAGATTGCGCAGCTTGGGCCCAATCGGGATAATCTCACCATCCTTGCTATGGCAGGTCTTGCATTGGTTCTTGTTCGGTATCCGATAGCTGATCTCTGCACCATCGGGCCGGGTCAGAGGAATACGAGCGCCAGCAAGAGCCAATGTGGCTTCGGTCTGGTCCTCGTTCCAGCGATAGGGGAGCGCCGTCCAACCATCGACGCGATGCAGCAAAACGCGCGTTTCGATCAGCTGGCGATCCTCGCCTTCGCCAAATGCGAAAGTCTTGATAATCGCGCTGCCAACAGGGAATTGCAGCAAGCCCGCTCCATCGGCGGTCAATTTGGTGCCAGCTGGCAGGTAAATGAACCGCAATTTGTCCGCCCCATCGGAATAGAGCGGCGTGTTCAACCGATAGTCTGAGACACCATAAGTCCCATGTTGCTCGCGTAGATCGGCAAAAAAGCCATAGGCGGAAAGAGTGCGCGGCATCTTATTGCCTGCGCCCTCGCCCATCACCACAGCATTATTGACCGGCGCCGGGCTTCTCGCTGTCGATTGAACAGTTGCGCCCGCCATTGCCAGCAATGCTGCCACAAAGATTGGGGCGCTGCGGTTCACTTGAGCCTTGCAGCCATTTCAGCGGGCAATTGCACCGGATCATATTGAGCGACCGGATCGCCCTGCGTCGGCTGTAGCAAGCTGGGTTGCGCCTGGGTAAATGGCTGGCCCACTTCGGTCAGGCCCAGCGTCACAACTGGCACAGCATCTTCGATGGACAAATTCTGGTGCAGCCCGTCGGTTAAAACGGGCGGTAAAGCCCCGCCAAATGCTGCTGCGAAAAGCTCGCCCCCGGTGAAATCTGGCGCGTTTCCACCCTTGCCATAGATGTTGCCGCGAACGGTCACATTCACGGGGCGCGGTTCGTACCGCTCGTCATCAAAGCTTTGCGTGTATGCGACCAACATCACATGGCTTGTTGAATTGCTGATCAGTGCATTGTCTATCACTTGCACGCCGGTATTGGCCATCACCATCACCCCGGTTCCCGCAGGGACAGCGGCAACGATATTGCCTTCTGGTGCGAAATTATCGGTGTTGTTTTCGACCACGGCATTGCGAGCGACTAGCACATTGCCGCCACCAACTTTGGGCAGGCCGGGCAAATCAAACACCAAAATCCCCCCGGTATTCCGGGTCGCAAGATTTTCGGTCACTTCAGCAAAATTGCTGTTCTCAATCTCGATCCCGGCAACGTTTTCTTCCACCCGATTGCGGCGCACGATGATCTGTTCTGATTGCCCGACATAAATGCCAGCATCCGACGCCCCGCGAACATAGCTGTCCTGCACCAGGATGTTCTTCGCCTCGACCGGATAGATGCCATAGGCGCCATTGCTGGCGTCCGGGCCATTGGTCCATTCAACCCGCAATGCGTGGTACACAATTTGATCCGCGCCCTTGGACTTGATCCCGTCACCCTTGGCATTCTCGATCGCGAAGTCGCGCAAAGTCACATTATCCGAGGTCACCAGCAATCCCTCGCCGGCCCCTTGTTGAGTGGTGAAGTCGAGCACGCTGGCATCCATGCCCGCGCCGCGCACTGTGACACCATCAACGTCCAGGCTCAGCCCGTCGGTTAGCGCAAAGCGACCTTCCTCCAGCACAATTTCATCGCCCGGTTCCGCCAAAATCAGCGCTTCTTGCAAACGTTCCTGCGCGCCATCACCGGGTGCGATCGTGTGGGTCGCGGCGGCAAGGCTGGATGCGCTGGCCAAGGCCAGAACAGCGATCGAAAATTTCAGCATATTGGTCTCTCCTTGCAACGCATTCTGCCGCAAGAGAGCCGGATTGCAAGCGCTGTTATGATTATTCGAAGATGGACCCGATTGCGCAGGCCGCTGCTGCTTGCGCCGTGACCTCTATCGCCTCGGCATCATCGGCCCGATTTATCCGATCCATGAATTGACCGGGACCGATAGGGACCGCGGCCTCTCCTTCTTGGGGACTGATGCGTTCCAGCTTGCGCAATTGATTGAGCGAAAGGCGCTCCACCATCCGGCCGGACATGCAATTGGCCAGATCAGGCGGGACACCATTATCAGTCAAGGCTGCGTCAACGCGGGTCTCCGTCACACGATCAAGCGTGCCGCTGAAATAGAACCACGCACCGCCTGCAACAGCGATAATGACAAGCAAAGTTAGTAAGCGCTTCATCCGAGCCTGCCCCAGTCGTTGCCCTCAGCCAATGGCATCAGTCGATCGACTTGACGATTTCCTCGACCATCTTCTTCGCATCCGACAACAGCATCATGGTTTGGTCCATATAGAACACGTCATTATCGACGCCGGCATAACCAACCCCGCCCATGCTGCGCTTGATGAAGAAGACCTGCTTGGCCTTGTCGACATCGAACACCGGCATGCCGTAAATCGGGCTGGTCTTGTCCGTCTTTGCCGCGGGGTTCACCACGTCATTTGCGCCAATGATGAAAGCCACATCGGCTTGGGCGAATTCGGAGTTGATATCCTCCAATTCAAACACCTCATCATAGGGGACCGAGGCCTCTGCCAGCAGCACATTCATATGGCCTGGCATACGTCCGGCAACAGGGTGGATAGCGTATTTCACTTCCACACCCTTTTCCTTCAGAACATCGGCCATTTCGCGCAGAGCATGCTGCGCCTGTGCCACCGCCATGCCGTAACCCGGAATGATGATGACCTTTTCTGCCTGTTCCAACATGAAGGCCGCATCGGCTGCGCTGCCCTGTTTATAAGGGCGTGCTTCGCGAGCCTCGCCTCCGCCAGAGCCGCCATCGCTGCCAAATCCGCCCGCAATCACGCTGATGAAGCTGCGATTCATTGCCTTGCACATAATGTAGGACAGGATCGCTCCCGACGAACCGACCAAAGCGCCAGTGATGATCATCGCGGTGTTGCCAAGGGTGAAGCCCATCGCAGCTGCCGCCCAACCAGAATAGCTGTTCAGCATCGACACAACCACGGGCATATCCGCGCCACCAATCGGGATAATCAGCAGGAAACCAATGATAAAGGCCAACACGGTGATCCAGATCATCAACTGACCCTCGCCCGCTCCGGCAGCACCGGAAAATGCATAGACGCCGATCATGCCAAGGATCGCAGCCAGCGTTCCCAAATTGATGATGTGGCGACCCGGCAGCATGATGGGCGATCCGCTCATCCGGCCAGACAGTTTCAGGAAGGCAATAACCGAGCCTGAAAATGTGATTGCACCAATGGCGATGCCCAGTCCCAGCTCGATCCGGCTGACCATGAATATCTGTCCAGCGGCATCGGTGATACCAAAACTGCCCGGATCAAGCCATGCAGCCAGTCCCACAACCACCGCAGCCAAACCGACCAAAGAGTGAAAACCAGCCACCAATTCCGGCATCGCAGTCATCGCGATTTTGCGCGCAATGGTGATGCCGATTAGGCCACCGATAAACATCGCGATGCCGATCTCGACAATGTTGGCGATGTCATGAGTGACCAAAGTGGTTACCACGGCGATGACCATACCGATCATGCCATTGCGATTTCCCGCCCGACTGGTGGCGGGCGATGATAGCCCGCGCAATGCCAGTATAAAGAAGATACCCGAGGCGAGATAGGCCAGCATGGCCCACGCCGGAGTGCCCGAAACGCCGTCTGCTGCGGCTGCAAGGATGGAGAAGCTCATCTCTTACTTCTCCTTCTTTTTATACATGGCGAGCATTCGCTCGGTCACGGCAAAGCCGCCGAATATGTTGATGCTGGCCATGACCACACCGGCCAGCCCCAGCCATTTGGCAAGCGGGCTGCCCGCCTCTGCGCTGGCGATCAGCGCACCGACAATAATGACCGAGCTGATCGCATTGGTCACCGCCATCAGCGGAGTGTGCAGAGCCGGGGTGACCGACCACACAACGTAATAACCCACAAAGCAGGCCAGCACGAAAATCGAGAGGATTGAGATAAAGTCCATCAGTTGGCTCCCTTCAGCCTCTCGTTCACAATTGCGCCGCCTTGGGTCAGCCGGATTGCATCGCCAATCTCTTCATCGAGAACTGGCTTGCCTGCTTCCTCGTCCCAAAATGCGGAGAGGAAATTGAAGTGATTGCGCGCAAACAATGCCGAAGCATCGGCGGCCAATTGCGCTGGCGTGTTGGAATACCCGATGATCTTGGCACCGTGTTTTTCAACGATTTGATCCGGCTGAGAGCCAGCAACATTGCCGCCTTGAGCGACCGCCAGATCAAAGATGACGCTGCCTTGCTTCATGCTCGCGATTTGCTCGTCCGAAATCAATTGCGGCGCGGCGCGACCCGGGATCAGCGCAGTCGTAATCACGATGTCTTGCTTGGCTATATGCTCGCTCACCAGCTTGGCTTGCGCGGCCTTATATTCATCGCTCATCTCGGTGGCGTAACCACCGGAACCCTCGCCCTCGATACCTTCAACCTCTTCAACGAAGATCGGCTTGGCACCAAGCGATTGGATCTGCTCCTTGGTCGCGGAGCGAACATCGGTGGCGGAAACTTGAGCACCCATGCGGCGCGCGGTGGCAATCGCTTGCAGCCCTGCAACCCCGACCCCCATCACAAAAACGCGCGCTGGCTGAACCGTGCCTGCTGCCGTCATCATCATCGGGAATGCGCGGCCATAGATCTCGGCCGCTGATATAACCGCCTTATACCCGGCCAAATTGGACTGGCTGGAGAGGACATCCATGCTTTGAGCGCGGGTAATGCGCGGCATGAATTCCATCGAAAGAGCTTCTAGCCCAGCCTTAGCATAGGCTTCGACCCGGTCTTTATCGCCAAAGGGATCAAACAGTGCTGCCACCATTGCGCCCGGCTTTGCGCCGGAGAGCAGTGCAATATCAGGCGCTTGCACACCCAAGACGATATCAGCTTGATTGACCACGGCGTCGGCGGAACCAATCGTGGCACCCGCCTCTGCATAGGCCTCGTCAGAGATCGAAGCGAGCGTACCCGCCCCCGTCTCGACGGCGAAATCATTACCCAAAGCAATGAATTTTTTGACTGTTTCAGGGGACGCCGCAACGCGGTTTTCCCCGTCGGCTCGCTCTTTCAGAATCGCTATTTTCAAGTGCCGAGCTGCTTATTCTGCGATCAGCATAATTACGACCAAGGTGATCACAGCGATAACCGGAACAGCCCACTTCAGCATTCCGATAAAGCTGCCATAGGTTCGTTGCGCAGTTTCAATATCTTGCGAAGCCATCAAACTTTTCCCTCAAGTGTCTTGGTGTGATTCCCCGACCGTCTATCGTGCTACTCGTTCTATCTCAAGACCGCGCCCATACAAACGCCGCATAAACGCATAAAACCGCGCTCAGCAAATAGCCTTAATCGGGCCTTTACCCCTTTCAAGTATTGCCACCAATGCACAAACGTGAGGCAATTCTTGGGGATCATGACGGATAGCGAAAACCGCCTAGTCATGCTGATTGACGATGAACCGGCGCAAAGCCGGCTGATTTCTGCGCTGGCGGCGCGGGAAGGCTGGCGCACGCTTGTCGCATCGGATTCCGAAACTGCGATCGCTATGCTAGGGACGAGAGAGGGCATGCAACTGTCCGCCATCATCCTCGATCAATGGGTGCCGGGTGATGACACTTGCTCCTTGATCGAGGAATTGAAGGCCCGCCGCCCTGCCCTGCCCATTTTAATGCTGACCACCAGCGCCTCTCCGTTGTTGGCGGTCGAAGCGATGCGAGCCGGCGCGTCTGACTATTTGATCAAGCCGGTCGCGCCTGACCGTTTGATGGAAGCCTTGCGCGCTGCGACCGAGGACGAAGGAGCCAAGGCTGAGCTGCAACCGCTCACCGAAAAAATGCATGCGTCGCTCGATTTTGACGCGATGATTGGCACTGCGCCCAAATTCCGCACCGCTCTGGCGCAAGCGGCTAAGGCAGCCCGCGGCCATGGCAATGCGTTGATTGAGGGCGAAAGCGGCACCGGCAAGGAAATGCTGATGCGGGCCATGCATGCTGCCAGCCCCCGTTCGAAAGCCACATTCCGCATCATCAATATCGGCGGAGTGCCGGCAAATTCGCTCGATTCGGTGCTGTTCGGTCATGAGCCCGGCGCCTTTCCCGGAGCATTCGACCGGCAGATCGGCGCCTTGCAGCAATGCGATGGCGGGACTTTGGTGCTGGACGAGATCGACCGGCTGAAGGATGATATGCAGGCCCAATTGGCGCAGGTTCTGGAAAGCGGCATTGTCCGCCCGGTCGGCGCAGCGCATGGTTTCAGGGTCAATGTCCGCATCCTCAGCGCAGGCAATTTCCCGCTCGAAGAGCTGGTCCAAACCGGACATTTCCAGCCCGAACTGTACCGGGCATTGGCGCAAACCACGATCAAACTTCCTCCTTTGAGAGAGCGCCAAGGCGACATTTCAGCCCTGACCCGCCATTTCCTCGCCCGCATTGGCGAGCAACCCGGATTGCGGCACCTCTCGATCAACGATTCCGCGCTCGCTTTGCTGTCCGCTTACGATTGGCCGGGCAATGTCCGCCAATTGCAAGCCGTCCTGTTTCGCGCCGCCGTGTTTTGCGACAACCAAACGCTTACCGCCGACAGCTTCCCGCAATTGTGCGAGCTGTTGGGTGATGCCCAAGAAATGACCAACCCGATCCACGAAGGCGTTGGCGTGATGTTGTACACCAGCGATGGCAATCTGCGCCCGTTGGAAGAGATCGAGGCCGATGTCATCCGCCTAGCGATTGGACATTACCGTGGCCGCATGACCGAGGTCGCTCGCCGCCTTGGTATCGGCCGCTCGACCCTTTATCGCAAGCTAAGCGATCTGGGCATCGACAACGCCGCTTAATCGCAACTGCCCCCGCAACTGCCGCCGCATTTGCGTCACGGCATTTCCGAAAAATCGGTGAGTGCTGCATCGCGCACGCCGCGCCACACATTGCGCGCCTGAACTGTCTCAGCCACATCATGCACGCGCAGCAATTGCACCCCGGCATTCATCCCGGCAAGTGCCAACGAAACACTTCCGCCGAGCCGTTCTTCGGGCCCATCCTCGTTGGAAAGCGCGCCGATCATCCGCTTGCGACTGGCCCCCACAAGCAACGGCTGACCCAATGCGTGAAACAGCGGCAAAGCGTTGATAAGCGAGAGATTTTCGGCCAGGCTTTTGCCGAATCCAATACCCGGATCGAGCACGATCTTAGCCCTTGAAACCCCGCTCGCCACGGCGGCATCACGGCGTTCCTTGAGCCAGTCGAACACATCGAACACTACGTCTGCATAGTCACCCCCGGCATGCAGATCATCGCCCTCTCCAGCCTGCCCTCCGGGCGCATGCATCAATATCACCGGACAGCCAGCACTGGCCGCAAGTTCGGCTGTGCGTGGGTCATAACGCAGTGCCGACACATCATTAGCAATATGCGCGCCTGCCTCCAAGGCCGCTTCCAACACCCCAGCGCGGCGCGTGTCCACGCTGATCGCGGCACCCATTGCGCTGCAATATTCGATCGCGGGCAGAACGCGATCTTTCTCGTCGCCCTCCCATGTTGCGGCGGCTCCGGGCCGTGTGCTCTCGCCGCCAATGTCGATGATCGCAGCGCCAGCTTCCAACATCGCCGAAGCATGCGCGCGGCCAGCCTCCACATCATCCAGAAACTCGCCCCCGTCCGAAAAACTGTCCGGCGTCACATTAAGGATGCCCATGATCTGGGGTTGATCGAGCCGCACGGTCCGCGCGCCCAATTCCAGTGCCGGATGGACCAGCGCCAGATTGGTCCATTGCGCGGCGGCCTCTTCTGCCACGCTGGCAGGCAATCCGCCGATCACTTCGTCTATGCTCTGGGCTGTTGCGATCCACCGTCCCGCAATCGCACCGTCCCGGCGCAAAATCACCGCAAATTCACGAGCATAGGCCATGCCGCCAGCCAGCCGCACTGCATTGCCGTCGGCGGCTTGCGGGCCAGAAACGAATGTCAGAGGCCGGATATAGATCGTTTCGCTCATTCAGATGGAGCCTTTTGTAAGTGCAGTTGAAGCGGCAATTCAGGCCAATTGTTACGCATGGTGTGCGCCCTATGGAAAGAGCGGTCGCGCGACATTCCCCCACTCTGTCCCAATATGCGGATGAGTGTGCAAAATCACGCGATTGAATGCATTTTCAGCGCTTGATTTCTATTTTGACACTTTTGACAGCTGTTTTTGGGCCATTTTCCCGATTTTCCTTGTGATTTGAGAGGTTTGAAGCCGATTTTCTATTTTGACACTTTTCCAACTTTGAATTTAACCCTTTGGACCATTTTTGAGCCCGATTTTGGATCCGCCGCCCGAAAATTGAGGGCCAGCTTTGCCAATTTGCCAGCAAGTAGGAAAGCGCCCAGCACATACTGCTTCGCCCGACTGTCACCCGCCAATCAAAGCCAATGGTTTAACCTTATCTAAAACAGATCGCGATATCGCCGAAACTGAACGAGGCCCAGGTGGGGGCAAAAAGGGAGTTTTCGACCGTGGATATGACTGTCCCAAAGAGGCAAACAAAGCGCACGTCCATATTTTTGCACGGCAGCTTGGAACGCGAAACCGGCACTCAAGAAGTGCGCGTTCGCGATGTCTCGGTCGACGGCGCTTTGCTAGACGTCAGTCAACCGGTCGCCATTTTTGAACCGGTTACATTGGTCTGTGGCCGCTCGCGCATTACCGGTATGGTGGTGTGGACCGAAAATGGCCGCGCCGGTGTTGAGTTCGCAGAGCCGATCACCGGCAGCACGCTGACAGACTCTTTGGAGACAAAGCTGAAAGTTTCGGCCCCAAAGAATTATCGCAAAGGCGAAATTGCCGACAGTTTGGACTGAAGGCTCGTATTGGTGGCCCGATCTAGCCGCGCGTAGTGGTGGCTGGATTTGAAAACCCTGACCGATTGACGCCGATTCCAGCCCTGAATAGGTGCTTGTACGGGAATGTCAGCTAACGACCCAATTGCGGACGTTTAAGACAAGGCGACTGCAGTGACGGTTAGTCACCTTTCTTGAACATCTCTGAGAATGCTCCGACGGGAACGTTTTCTGGAAAATCATCTCGGGTCAGACCGGAACCCTTGATCTGGCCAAGCCACTGAAACCGCTTTTCAATGCCTTTGGTCACTGGATCATCGGTGACCTGCACGGTGATGCGTCTGAGTGAGACGCCGTCGCCGAAGCTATCTTGGAGGTTGAATGGGTCGACACGTTCCACAGTTGTCGGGTCATTGAGATCGCCGAATGTTACCAGCATCGGTTGGGCTTTCATCTTGGCAAGAGATGGATTGATCTTCGCTTGCGTTGCTGGAAGCTCAACCGGGTCCGTCATTTCTAGCATATTGTTGAAGCGGCCAAGAAACGGATCACCATTCGCGTCGCGACCTTTGGGTGCCATAAGGAACATGATCCGCTTGGCAAAATCGACATCGTCCTCTGATCGCAAAAGGGCAAACAATGCCCTTCCATTCGGTAGATCGACAGCCACGGCCTCACCGCGCACACGTGCGCGGACCGCACCGGGTGTTGGAATAGATAGCTGACCAGAAACGTTCGTATCGACTTCGATGACACTTGAGCCTTTCATCAAACCTTCTGGCGTGTCGACCTCCACCGTCATCCGATATCGGTATGTCGGCGTGTCATCAAAAAGATTGCATGCAGAAAGTGATAGAAACGCAAATATCGCTATCATTGGCCGAAATAACATGACGCAAGACATAGCATAAGTTCGCCAGCATGTAATGTCCGCTTCCCACCCCATTTGCGGACATACACTGCTTTAAGTAGTATACGGCATGAGCAGCTTGGACGATTTGACCCATTCCGATTTGATGACAGCGGGCTGGGACGCGATGGACCGACGCGACTACGACGACGCCTTCCCAATCTTCATGGCGCTTCGCGCAAGCGGCGATACAGATGTATTCAATGTCTTAGGTTGGATGCTGGAAAACGGTGAAGGGTGCGAAAAGAACTTGAACGATGCGGTTGAAATGTTCCGAATGTCAGCGGAGCAAGGGTCCCAGTATGGGTTAATTGGTTTGGGAGATTTGTTAGTCGATCGTGGCGACTTTGCAGAGGCGAGATTGGCATTTGAGCAAGGTGTTGCGAAAGGTCATGTGCTGAGCATAGCCCGACTTGGCAAGTTGCTCACGAATGAAGGCAACACGTCCGAGGCAAAGCAGCGTGGACTAAGTTTGCTAAATGCAGCAGCGTCGAAGGGGCAGGTTATGGCGAAAAGAACATTGCTCGGATTGGAACTCGCAGCCACTAAGTCGACCATAGGTAAAGCCACGATTTGGTTTCAGATTTTGTGGTTGAGTTTATCGACTTTTCGAGCCTTTTCGCGCGATCCTCACTCTGAACGGTTTCAATAGGAGAGCAATGGACGACTGTCCGCTTCCCGTCCCAAAATATTTACGGGGCCAAGGCCTTGGTGCATTATGTTTCATCCTCACATATAGAATGAGGCGATGCATAAGAAATACATCTTTTCGTTCATGAGGGCCGTTGGTGCGGCTGCTTTCGCTTCACTCGCGCTCAGCGCTGCTTTCATATTCATTTCGATCTTCACGGGCGCGCCAGGCGAAGGAGTGTGGGCGGGGACGGTTGCCTTCTTTGTAGCATTTCCAGCGTGTCTGGTTGTCGGGATTCCATCGCACTTCCTGCTCACGAAACTTGGTTGGAATAGGCTGTGGCATTATGCAATTCTTGGTTCTCTTTTTGGCATAATCGTTATGAATCTATTGCTCTTCCCAATTTCGACTTTCTCATCTGAGGCAGGGGCGCTAATTCTAGTCGAGACGTGGCCGATTCAACTGCTTTCACTGTGTGGAGGCTTTGTCGTTGGGGCTACATTCTGGTTCTTGAGCAAGCAGCAAGAGCCTGAGGAGAAGAGCTGAAAAAAGAATCATGTTTGAGTGACCGCTTCCCACCCCAAATCTGACAAATCCACCTATCGTCGCCGAGGGTCAAGCCCGGGGTCCCGATTACTTCCTGTTCTTCTCACAGATAATGAGCGGGTTGGCGCCGTGGATGGAAAATTGAGCTGGTTGAGAAATCCAACCCCGACTGGACGGATTTGTACAGGTCGATTGTCTAAAGATTGAAGCGGGACCCCGGGTCAGGCCCGGGGCGACCTTGTGCGTGACGATTGAAACCTGTGATTGAGGAGCCTTAATTCGGCTCCCCCGTCAATCCTCTGTCGCGAGGAGATATGTCTGGCGCGCCGCGTCGATCGGCTTCACCTCTGCGCCATCTTCATAATGCCAGAAGGTCCAGCCATTGCAGCTGGGTGCGCCCTGCAATTCCTTGCCCAGCCCGTGGATGCTGCCGACCTGCTTTTCATAAGTCAGCGAGCCATCGGCGCGCACGGTTGCGATCCATTTGCGCTTTTTATCGAAAACCTTCGTGCCCGGCTTAATATAGCCGTTTTCCACCAATGCACCGAAGGCAACGCGCGGTGCGGCCTTCTTGCTCTGCATGGTTTCGATCACGCTTTCATCCAGCGGCAGCTCTTTCTCGATCCGCTTATAGGCAGCATCGCGATAGACATTCTCGCGCTCGCAACCGATCCATTCGCGGCCCAAACGTTTGGCCACCGCACCCGTAGTGCCAGTGCCAAAGAACGGGTCGAGCACAACGTCGCCCTTTTCGGTCGTGGCCAGCAGAACGCGGTAGAGCAGGCTTTCGGGTTTTTGCGTGGGGTGAACTTTTGTGCCGCCCTCTTTCAAACGCTCTCCGCCCGAACAGATCGGCAGCAGCCAATCGCTGCGCATTTGCAGCTCGTCATTCAGCGTCTTCATCGCGCGATAATTGAACTGGTACTTGGCCTTCTCGCCAGTGCTGGCCCACAGCAAAGTCTCGTGCGCATTGGTAAATCGCGTGCCCTTAAAATTGGGCATCGGATTGCTTTTGCGCCAGACGATATCGTTGAGGATCCAGAACCCCAGATCCTGTAGGATCGCGCCGACGCGGTAGATATTGTGATAACTGCCAATGACCCACAGCGCGCCATCCGGTTTCAGGACGCGGTGCGCTTCGCTTAACCAATCGCGGGTGAAATCATCATAAATTTTGAAGCTGTCAAATTGGTCCCAGTGATCGGTGACCGCATCAACCTGGCTGCCATCGGGACGGTTCAGATCACCGCCCAGCTGAAGATTATAGGGCGGGTCGGCGAACACACAATCAATGCTATTGTCCGGCAGCGAACGCATCGCTTCGATACAATCTCCGTCCAGAATCTGTCCGAGCGGAAGCACATCTGCCGGCGCGACAGTTTCTTGTTTCGTGCGCGCAGCGCGCGTCTTCGCGGTCTCTAAGACCCCCATTATCCACATCCCTTCGGCAAACTTATCCACAGGGTGAGTCCAAGCGGACTCCACGTCAAGCGGTAAATCATCGCGGATTATGGTTAACGCGTGGTTAGTTATGAGAGAACAAAAAGAGTCCCCCACAACATATTGAGTCTATAGCGCTTTATCAGACTCGATATGGTGGGGTGTTGCGCCAAGGACTCAGCGCAAGACCGCTTTGGCGAAATGGCTAATTTACAGGAACAGGAACACGTTGAAGGCGACAAAGCCGGCCAATAATGCTGCACCCAGCATCCGCGAAATGCGCGACGCAAACCAGAACAGCAGCAAGATGATCAGCGCAGTTCCAACCACCAGAGGCCACTCCAGATCGTTGAGTGAAGCCGGTGCTGGCAATGGTGCAAGGATCATGGTGACCCCGCCGATCAGCAACAAATTGTAGATATTCGATCCGACCACATTGCCCAGCGCAAGACCCGGTTTGCCGCGCAAGGCAGCGGCGACTGATGCCGCCAATTCGGGCAAGGATGTTCCGATCGCCACAATCGTCAACCCGATCACAGTCTCGCTAATTCCGGCCAACCGGGCCAGATCAATCGCGCCATCGACCAGCAATTTACCGCCGCCCACCAACAGGCCAAGACCGATCAAGAAGAACACTATTGCGCTGGCCCATGATGGTGGGTCGCCGTCATCTTCCTCGTGCTCTGTGCGCGGATGGCGATAACGCCACACAATATAGGTCACCAACATCACCAGCAGAGCAACGCCGATCCAAACCGACGCGATTTGGGTGACGCCAATCGCCAGGATGATTGCGGAGACGATAAGCGCCACGACGGCATCCCGTCGTCCCGTTCCGGTCAGCACAATCGGTGCGATCAACGCGGTTGCGCCCAAAATCAGCATCGAATTGGCGATGTTGGACCCGGCGATATTGCCCCACGCAATCTCGGGCGAGCCCAGGCTTACCGCCTGAACACTGGCAACCATTTCCGGCATCGACGTGGCAAAGCCCACGATGACCAGTCCGGTCACCAGATTGGACACGCCCAAACGCTGGGCAATGCCGACAGAGCCTTTGACGAGGAATTCGCCGCCAATGGCGAGACCCACAAGGCCGGCGATACTGAGGAGGATAGCTTCAATCACGAATGTGCGCTTAGCCTATTTTGCCCGCTATAGAAGAGCCAATTGTGCAACCGGGGCAAAGCTTTGCCGGTGCAGCGGGGTTGAGCCATGTTCGCGCAAGGCCTGCATATGTTCGCGCGTCCCGTAACCCTTGTTCCGCTCCCAGCCATAATGCGGATGGGCAATCGCTGCCTCCACCATCAACCGGTCGCGCCATTCCTTGGCGATGATCGAGGCGGCGGAAATGGCGGGCTCTGTCGCATCACCGCCCACAATCGTGCGGCCATTCCAGCGCCAGTCGGGCGCGCGGCCAGCCGGTGTCATATTGCCGTCGATCAAGACCTCGTCCGGATCGGTGCCAGCGCATTGTGCCAAGCCCGACACCGCCAGCGTCATAGCCCGCATGGTCGCCACCAGAATATTGAGCTGGTCAATTTCTTCCGGCTCTACGATGCCCACCGCCCAGTAACAGCTTTGCCGCAGCTGTTCGTCGAGAATTGCCCGTCGTTTGGCAGAAAGTTGCTTGGAATCGGCCAAGCCATCAGGTGAACCCTTGCACAGCAGAACGGCACCGGCCACAACCGGGCCAGCCAAGGGGCCGCGACCGGCCTCATCCACCCCGACAATGATCGGACGATCAAAAACCGGGGCACCCAATGCGTTTTCAGGAGTTCCACTGAACATGAGCATGAAGAAAAAACCTCTCGCCCTCTTATTCCCTGCCGGTTTGGCGCTCGCAAGTTGCAGCGTAGAGGCCAATGTGGATAGCTCCGCCGATCGCTCAGCCGATGGGGCGGACGTGGACAATTACACGATTGAGGAAGTCGCATCATTCGACGAGCCTTGGGCAGCTGCGTTCCTGCCGGGCACACAGATGTTGGTCATCACCGAAAAAGCTGGCGCGATCAAAGCGATCGATACCGCGACCGGCGAGACTCTTCCCGTCAGCGGAGCGCCAGAGGTCGATTATGGCGGCCAAGGCGGTTTGGGCGATGTGGCTTTCCTGACCAGCGAAGCTGGCGATGCGTCGCAAGAGCGCAGCATTTATCTCAGCTGGGCTGAGGCAGGCAATGGCGACACGCGGGGCGCTGTAGTGGGCAAAGGCACATTTGCTTGCTCCGAAACCGCCTGCGCGATCAGTGATCTGGAAATCGTGTGGCAGCAAGCACCCAAGGTTACCGGACGCGGGCATTATTCGCACCGCATCCGTTTCTCGCCCGACGAGGCCCATATGTTTGTGGCCAGCGGCGACCGGCAGAAACTTGATCCCGCGCAAGACAATTCCAACACCATCGGCACCATCGTTCGGCTGAATCTGGATGGCAGTGCTGCGGCGGGCAATCCGATGGCTGACCAACCCTCCCCCACGAACGAGATCTGGTCTTACGGCCACCGCAACATCCTTGGCATGGATTGGGATGCGCAAGGTCGCTTGTGGGATATGGAGCATGGCCCGGCCGGGGGTGATGAACTCAATCTGGTTGCAGCTGGCGCCAATTATGGCTGGCCCACGCGCTCCAACGGCAACCATTATAGCGGCGATCCGATTGACGATCACAGCGAGGATGATGGCTTTACCAAGCCCGCCATCCACTGGACCCCGGTGATCGCGCCGGGCGACATGATTTTTTATTCGGGAGATATGTTTGCTGCGTGGCAGGGTGATGCCCTGATCGCCAGTCTGGCTGAACCCGGACTGATCCGGATTGAGATCGACGGAGACAGCGCCACCGAAGCGCAGCGCTACCCCTTCGAAAACCGCATCCGCTCGGTCGATCAAGGCCCAGACGGGGCGCTGTGGCTGTTGGAAGATGGCGAAGGCGGACGGTTGATGAAACTGTCGAGCGAGGAGTAGTTTCCGCTCACGCTTGCGCAAATTCGTCGACAGCCATGGATTAGCCGCCTAAGCGCGCGGACCGATGGCTAAACTTGTGCCTCTTGCGAATGTGGAAACCGACCTGATCGAGCAATTGCTCGACCGGGCGTTTGGTCCTGAACGCCATGCGCGCACTGCCTATCGGATGCGCGAGGGGACACAGTGGCTCGAGGCGCTGAGTTTTGCCGCATTGGATGACGCAGACTTCCTGACCGGCACCATTCAAGTTTGGCCGGTTGCGCTGTCCGATCCCGATGGTCGCCCACATCCATTGCTGATGATCGGTCCGGTTGCAGTCTTGCCCGAGCGGCAGGGTGAGGGGTTTGGCAAAATGCTGATGCTGGCGACGCTGGAGGCAATCGGTCCCGATGCCGCTCTGCCGCAGGTGATGATAGGCGATCCGGATTATTACGGGCGCTTTTTCGGGTTCACTGCAGAGCACACCAGTGGTTGGCATTGCCCCGGCCCGAATGACCCGGCGCGGTTGCTGCTGCGTTGTTCGAACCCTGCGATACTGCCTCAAGCGGGCATGATTGGCCCATGGGAAGCCTCTTAAGTTCCCGCACGCCGTCCGGCGCGCGAAATCCTCGCTCATGCGACCAGAAGGCCGCGTCGCTGCGGGCGGGCTTCGCCCTTGCGGCCCGTTAATGCGGCCCGAACACATCAGATGCGCGCACAAGACCCTCTCTACTTGGCGAATTAACCTTCTTCTGGCATCGCGAGGTCGGACATGCCCTATCAACCTCCTCCTGAACTGGCCGAATTGACGCTGAGCCAAATTGCCGAGCAAGTTGCATCACGCAAATTGCCGCCGGTGGAAAATTGGGAACCGCAAAAATTTGGCGACAGCCGGATGCGGATTGCTGCCGATGGCAAATGGTTTCACGATGGTTCTGTGATCAAGCGCGACGCGATGGTGCGCGCCTTTTCTGGCCTGCTGACCCGCGATGCAGATGGCTCTCATCATTTGGTCAGCCCATTCGAAAAATTGAGCATTCAGGTTGAGGATGCCGGTTTTATCGCCACCGATGTTGCCGAACGCGCAGATGATAATGGCCCGGGACTGGCTTTTCGGCTCAACACGGACGAGCTCATTATTGCTGGACCCGATCATCAGCTGGTCGCTCGCGGGTCGCCCGAAACACCTGCGCTCTATTTGCACGTTCGGCGCGGTGTAGAGGCGCGTCTCAACCGCAGCACCTATGCCCAATTGGCCGAGATCGCTCTGGCGCATTCTGAGGATTGGACCGTCACCAGTCAGGGGCAGCGTTTTTCGTTGTTGCCCGCATGACCGCTTTGTTCGATCGCCTTTCGCATTTGTTTGAACGCGGTCACCGCGAACCGCTTGACGATTTGATCACCGATGCCCGTTTTGCACAGAGCGAGCGCAGTGCCGCCGCGGCAGTGTTGATCGCTGTGACCGACCGCCCTGAACCCGGCCTGATCCTGACCCAGCGCCCCCAGGGGATGCGCGATCATCCCGGCCAAGTCGCTCTGCCGGGCGGCAAAGTTGATCCAGGCGAAGATGCCATTGCGGCGGCCCTGCGCGAGGCCGATGAAGAGCTGGCTCTATCCCCGCAACAGGTCCGCATCATAGGCACCACCGATCGGTACCAGACCGGCACCGGATTTGACGTGACGCCGGTGCTGGGCGTGATCCCGCCCGATCTCGATCTGTCACCCAATCCGACCGAGGTTGAAGCATGGTTCGAAGTCCCCCTTTCGCTCGTGATGGAACGCAGCAATTGGACCGAGAATGAGGTGTATTGGCGCGGCGAAATGCGCCATTATCTCGAAATGGATTATCAGGGCTTTCGCATTTGGGGGGTAACCGCAGCCATTCTGGCCAATCTGTCGCGGCGGCTCGATCACAAAGAGTTGATCAATGGCCGCTGATCCTCGCTTCCACTCGCTGCACGATGCAACATGGGCCCAGCGCGCTGGATTGCGCTCACTGACGGATGCCTTGGGGGCGGACAATATTCGCTGGGTTGGCGGAGCGATCCGTGACAGCCTGCTCGGCCATCCGGTCGAGGATGTGGATTGCGCGACCACCCATCTGCCCGCCGCAGTAATCGACAAATGCAACGCAGCGGGCATTCGCACCGTCCCCACAGGGATTGACCACGGCACCATCACCGCAGTGCTGGATGATGGCCCGGTTGAAATCACAACATTGCGCCGCGATGTGGCGACCGATGGCCGCCGCGCAACCATCGCCTTTGCTCAGGATTGGCAAGAGGATGCCGCACGCCGCGATTTCACCATCAATGCCCTGTTCGCCCATCCCGAAACGCTGGAGGTGACCGATTATTTCGGCGGGCTGGACGATCTGGAAGAGCGGCGCGTTCGGTTCATTGGCGATGCACGGCAGCGTATTCGCGAGGATCATTTGCGCATCATGCGCTATTTCCGCTTTCAGGCGCGGTTTGGCTATATGTTGGACGAAGATGCCGAGAGCGCCTGTGCCGAACTGGCCGAAACAATCAAAGGTTTGAGCCGGGAACGCGTGGCGATGGAGCTGCTCAAGCTGCTGCAACTGCCCGATCCCGCACCGACTGTGGCGCGCATGCGTAAGCTTGGCGTATTGCAAGTCATCCTGCCGGAAACTTGCCCACCCCAGCTCGCCAATCTGGAGCAATTAATCGCCGCCGAGCAGGAGCAGAGTTTTGCCCCTAGCGCTATCCGGCGATTGGCTGCCTTGTTGCCAGTCATCTCCGAAGTCGCCGATGCAGTTGCGGCCCGGCTGCGGCTGTCGCGCAAGCAACGCGCGCATCTAATTTGTGTGGCTGAGCGCAACAATGATGATCCGCAGCACGCCGCTGCACTGGCCTATCGCGAAGGGACGGACTGCGCGATTGACCGCATCTTGCTAACCAATGGGGACGCAAGCGCGCTGAAAGATTGGCAGGTTCCGCAATTCCCGCTCAAAGGCGGGTTGATTGTGGAGCGCGGCATCGCAGCCGGACCTGACATTGCGCGGATATTGCGCGCAATTGAAGATCGCTGGATTGCGGAGGGGTTCCCTGACGAGGAACGGGTGATGGCTTTGTTGGAAGAGGCGCTAAGCTAAGGTCCGCCAATCGCTTCATGCCAGCTTCAAGATGACACACTATTACAAGTCTCGGTTGCAATCGCGCGCCCGGTTTGTCTAAGAATCGCAACATAGGCGATTGCGCGGCAATTGCCTTACCCCCGGGTATTCGGCCTCCCCCGTTCCACCCATCAGTACAGTCCAGTCACGCAAGTCGGACGCAAGCCCGGCCGGTGTGAATATCGTTTTGAATCACACGGAGACACATTGATGAATTTCGCAAAACTCGCCCTTCTTGCCTCAGCGATTACAGCAGCCCCGATGGCAGCTCATGCGCAAGACGCCGGCACAACTGTTTTTGGCAATGACGATGCGCCAATCGGTGCAGTGGAATCGAACGATGGGACAACTGTTGTGGTCGATACTGGCACCCACAAGGCGCCGCTGCCCGCCAATCTGTTGGCAGAGCGCGAAGGCAAATGGACGGTCAATGCGACCAAAGCTCAGATCGACGGCATGATGGCAGCGCAAGCTGCTCAGGCACAAGCTGCAGCCGATGCTGCGGCCGCTGCAGAAGCTGAAGCTGCTGCTAAGCTGGATGCAGCCATTTCGGTGGGCAATTCTGTGATTACCGCGGACGCTCAGCCGCTCGGCACGATCAGCGAATTGATCGACGCCAATGTTGTGGTCACCAATGAAGAAGTTGGTTTGGTCACTCTGCCGCGCAGCTTCTTTGCGCTGGATGCCGAAGATCAATTGGTGGCGCGGGCGAATTTGGCGGACATCTTGGCGGCTGTTCAAGGCGGCTAAGCCGCTCCCTTATTCGGGGTCAAACCCTCACAGAAAAATGGCCGCTCGGTGCATAACCGGGCGGCCTTTTTCGTGTTGCTCGGACAGTCGCAAGCGTCGCCTAAAACCTATTGTCCTTGGGGAAGCCTTGCGGCGGCAGGCGTCCCGCTGCTCCGCGCGCAACCTTCCATTGCCAAATGTCGTTCTCGGTCCGGGTTCGATCGCCCTTGCCGCCCATCGTCCAGCTAAGCCCATCGGCCAAGATGAAGCTCTTCAGATCGGACAGCCCGCCATCGCGATAGCGTTGCAGCATGACCCCCTGACCGCGCGCCATCACCGGAATTTCCTCGATATTGAAGACGATCAGCTTGCGGTTTTCGCCCACCACCGCGACGTGATCATGGGCCGGATCGACTTCGCGCATCACCGCAAATTTCGCATCATTTTTCAGATTGACCACTTGGCGCCCCTTGCGGGTCTCGGCGAGCAATTCTGCGGTTTCGGCGATGAAGCCTTTACCGATGGAGGATGCGAGCAGCAATTTGCCTTCCGGCTTGTGGACCACCATTCCGACCACACGGGTTTCGGCCTCCATATCGATCATCGATTGGACCGGTTCGCCAAAGCCGCGCGCGCCGGGCAATTTGTCGCAACCCAGCGTGTAGAAGCGCCCGTTTTCCGCCGCGATCAGCAATTTATCCGTCGTTTGCGCATGGGCGATGAAGGCCAGATCGTCGCCTTCCTTATACTTGAATTCCTGCGCCAGATCGATGTGCCCCTTGGCCGCACGGATCCACCCCTTTTTGGAAAGGATAACCGTGACCGGCTCTTTCTCGATCATCGCATCCATCGAGAATTCGACCGCAGGCTCAGCCTCTTCGATCCGCGTCCGACGCGCGCCCAATGCGGTGTCCTCGGCATAGTCTTTGCGCAATTGGTTGAGGTCACGTTTCAACCGTGTGCGTTGACGCGCGGGCGATCCGAGCAGTTTTTCCAAGCCCTCCTGCTCTTCCAACAGGGTAGACTTCTCGTCGCGCAACTGCATCTCTTCCAGCTTGCGCAATGACCGCAGCCGCATGTTGAGGATCGCTTCGGTCTGACGGTCGGTCAGCTTGAACTCGGCCATCATCACCGCTTTGGGCTCATCCTCGGTGCGGATAATCTCGATCACTCGATCCAGATTGAGGAAGGCGATGATATAGCCTTCGACCAGCTCCAGCCGCCGGGCAATTTGGTCCAACCGGTGCTGCGTGCGCCGTTGCAAAATGTCGATCTGCGACCGCGTCCAATTTTCCAACAGCTCCTTGAGGCCCATCACCATAGGGGTTCTGGTTGCGTCCAGCACATTCATATTCAGGCCAAACCGCGTTTCCATTTCGGTCAGCTTGAAGATGCTCTCTTTGAGCAATTCCGGATCGACATTGCGGCTGCGCGGGACCAGCACGATGCGGATCTGCTCGTCGCTTTCGTCGCGCACATCTTCCAAAATCGGCAGCTTCTTATCAGCAATCGCTTGCGCAATTTGCTCGATCAATTTGCCCTTCTGCACCTGATACGGAATTTGCGAGATGACCAGCTGCCATTGCCCACCACCCAGCCGCTCAATCCCGGCTTTGCGATCTTCAGCCTTATCTGCCTCCGGCGCGTCAAACACACCGCGCAATCGGAAGCTGCCCCGGCCGGTTTCATAGGCGCTGGAGATCACCTCGGCGCTATCGATCAGCTGGCCTCCGGTGGCAAAGTCTGGCCCCTTCATCAGCTCCATCAGCCGCGCATGTTCGACATGGGGGTTATCGATCAATTCCAGCGTCGCATCGATCACCTCGGCGACATTGTGGCTAGGGATGTTGGTCGCCATGCCCACGGCAATCCCGCTCGCCCCATTGGCCAGTAGGTTGGGGAACAGGCCGGGCATCAGCTCAGGCTCTTCCTCCTCGCCATTATAGGTCGGAATGAAGTCAACCGTGCCCGCGTCCAGCCCTTCCATCAACTGCATCGCGGTTTTGGTTAGGCGCGCCTCGGTATAGCGATAGGCGGCCGCATTATCGCCATCGACATTGCCGAAATTGCCCTGCCCTTCGACCAACGGATAACGCAGCGAGAAATCCTGAGCGAGGCGGACCATCGCATCATAGGCAGCGGTGTCACCATGCGGGTGATATTTACCGATCACCTCGCCCACAACGCGGGCGCTTTTCTTGAACGTGTTGCTGGGGTCCAGCTTGAGCTGGCGCATGGTCCACAACAGGCGGCGATGCACCGGTTTCAACCCGTCGCGCAAATCGGGCAGCGACCGCGCGGTTATGGTGGAGAGCGCATAGACCAAATACCGCTCTGACAATGCCGCATCGAACGGAGCATCGACAATTGTGTCGAACGGATCTTCGGGCAAATCTTCGGGATTCAATTCAGTCGTGTCAGCCATGCACCCCGCTTAGCAATTGCGCGAGGCCACGGGGAGAGCCCTTTCCACAAGAATGGTGAGGGTCAACATTTGGGGTGATCAGCCGACACTCCTGTAGATCATTGTCGGTCTTTGGGGTAAACATACAAAATGGAAAACCCGATAATCAAAACAGCAGAACTGAGGGACGCTGACAGCATCCTTGATGCAATGACACTGAGCTTTTCAGTTGACCCAATTTCACGCTGGATGTGGCCTGAACCCGGCACTTATCTCAAAGCATTTCCTCGCCTCGCCAAAGCATTTGGCTTTCGCGGGTTGGAGGAAGGCACCGCCTACATGGTGGAGGGCCCTCGCGCTGCGGCGATGTGGCTCAAACCTGGCACAGAGGTGGATGGAGACGCGATTGGTGCACTGGTTGAAGAGACTATACCGGAGGAGCGATTGGAAGAAGTCGGTGCGTTCTTTGGGCAAGTGCAAGAGTTCCACCCGCAGATAGAGCACTGGTATTTGCCGATGATCGGAGCGGACCCGGCCTATATTGGGCAAGGGTTGGGTGCCGCGCTGATGAAGCATGCGCTCAGCGTGTGCGATGACCAATCGCTTCCCGCCTATTTGGAATCGTCCAACCCGCGCAACATATCGCTGTATGAACGGCACGGGTTTGAAGTGATGGGCACAATTCAAACCGAAACTTCCCCGGTGATGACGCCAATGTATCGCGCCGCACGGTGATGGCTGTCTAAGGCTGCTTACGGGCAATTTTCCTGACACCTCTAAAGTCCGCAATTGGGGTGGTTATCGGACTGTAAAGGAGTCTGGGGTCAAGACGGTGTCGTCGTCCCTTGTGAACCACTCTCCCCAGGCCATGACCTTTTCTTCCGGCGACAAGAGCATTGGCTGCCCTCGCCTACCCCGGAGTAATTTCTCAATTCCTTCTGAGAAACTATCGCCAAGAAATAGCACTCCCGGTGCAACAAGGCAGCTTGAAAATAGCCGCGCCTCACCATCTAGCCAGAGTTGCTCGTGACCATGATGACTTGTGCCGAGCCCTACGAACTTGGTCATCAGCAAAGCTTGCCAAGCCTCGATATCTTCGTCCTCGTCAGAACAGCCGTCGAACTCGATATCGCTACACGCGCATTCCTCACCGGTGCCGGAGTGGCCAATCTTCAATCCGCCAAAAGCTTCCATCACATTATAGGCGGGATGGCCTCTAGGTATTTGGCCTGGGACGGTGACTGTACGATTTAGGTACCAACCGCCTTTTTTGAAATCCGGCTCTATTGCTGAAGTTAAAAGCTCCATTGGCAATCGTTAGCCAAAGTGCCGAGCGTCCGCAATTGGGTCGTGAACAGCAGTTCCGCTTTTATCAGAATGAGTGGGAGTTCTGCCAGTCCGGTTTCAGGATTGCTCACTGTGCCGGACAAGGGCAAATTATGGGGTGGAAAGCGAACGGTCGCCGGGGGCGAAAGTGTGATCTTGGCGGCTTACCGATATATGCTATTGTATCGGCGCCAACACATGGCAGATTGCTGCAAGGGAGTTCTGACTCAATGCCTACTGGCGAGCAAAAGACCGAAGAATTGGCTGCCGATTATACCGCCGCATGGAATAGCGGGTCTGCGGATACTGTTGCATCTCTCTACGCCAGTGATGGCAAGATTATTATCAACCGTGGTGATCCTTGGAATGGGCGGGGCGGTGTCGCCGAGATGGCGGCAGGTTTCTTCGCCGACATTCCGGATCTAGCCCTTGTGTGCGACTCGGTGAGAGTAGCTGGAGATCATGCTGTATATCTGTGGACCTTCACTGGAACGCACGCCTCAACTGGGAAACCAGTACGCGTTTCGGGTTGGGAAGAATGGGACATCAACGATGATGGCGAGATTCAGTCTTCGTTCGGGTGGTTCGACAGCGATGATTACGCTCGACAGACAAGCTAACCCTTGAGCAAGCCAATGTCTGCAAGTGGGTCGATAGCGGACGTTATGCTTGCCTCCTCATTTCCTAAGCACGCGGCACGCCCCGGCCGCTCCTCACCCCACCGTATAATAGGTCGGCGAGCCCGGCCCGACAGGAATGCCCAGCACAAAGGTCCAGAGGTAGAAAAACACCGACCAGAACGCCATGAAGAACATCGAATAGGGCAGCATCATCGCGATCAACGTGCCGACCCCCAAATTCTTGTCATAGCGCGTGGCCCACGCCAAAATCAGCCCGAAATAACTCATCATCGGGGTGATGATATTGGTCGTGCTGTCCCCGATCCGATAGGCGGCCTGAATGGTCTCTGGCGCATATCCGATCAGCATCAGCATCGGGACAAATATCGGCGCGGTGACGGCCCATTGCGCGCTGGCTGAACCCAGCGACAGATTGATCAGAGCGCACAGCAGGATGAACATGAAGAAGATCGCCGGGCCGGTCATGCCGGTCTCAACCAAGAAATTTGCGCCCGTCACCGCAGTGATCGCGCCCAGATTGGTCCAGCCGAAAAACGCCACAAATTGCGCGGCGAAGAACACCAGCACAATATACAGCCCGAGCGAGGACAGCGCGGCCGCCATCGAATTGATGATGTCGCGATCTGTCTTCATCGTCCCAACCGCGCGGCCATAGGCATAACCCAGCGCCACAAAGAAGATCAGGATCCACACCACAAATCCGTCAAAAAACGGGCTGTCGATACGGTCGCCATCGTCGGGATTGCGCAAAATGCCCCAGTCCGGCACCAGCGTCAGCGCCATCAGCCCCAGCACCGCCAATAAGGCAAGCCCGGCCCAGCGCAGCCCCTTGCGCTCGTCAGCACTGACCTGCTCCATCATTCGGTCATCAAGGATCGTCTCATCCGCCGACGAAGTGTCATAAGTGCCCAGTTTTGGCTCCACGATAAAGATCGTAACCAGCGAGCCTATCGCGGTGATGAGGAAGGTGGAGGCGAACATGAAATACCAATTCGCGGTCGCAACCACGGTGTAATCCGGGTCAATCAGGCGAGCGGCCTCTTGCGTGATTCCGGCCAGCAGCGGATCAATCGTGCCGATCAGCAAGTTGGCGCTATACCCCCCGGAAACCCCGGCGAATGCGGCTGCCATTCCGGCCAAGGGATGCCGTCCGAGGGCATAGAATATCGCGGCGGCCAAGGGGATGAGAACCACATAGCCGACCTCTGACGCAGTGTTGGAGATGATGCCTGCAAACACGATGGCAACGGTCACCAAATGCTTTGGAGCGCCCAGAACCATCGCGCGCACTGCGGCGGACAGCAGCCCCGATTTCTCTGCCACGCCCACGCCCAACATCGCCACCAGCACCACGCCAAGCGGGGCAAAGCCGGTGAAATTGTCGACCAATCCGGTGAAAATGCGGCGGATGCCGTCCCCGTCGAGCAGGCTGACCGCGCGGATCATCCCGTCCTCTGCCACGCCCTTTGCCCCCAATGGACGCGGATCGACCACCGCAACGCCCATCCAGCCGAGCAGGCCGGACAAAAGCACAATGCCCAATGCCAAAATCGCAAACAAAGTTACCGGATGCGGCAGCAAATTGCCCAGCCACTCTACCCCGTCGAGGAAGCGGGTGAAGGCATTGCGGCGGGTTTGGGCCGATTGGGGCTGCGGTTGATCGGCCCCACTGGGTGCGCCGTCGGACATGAATATGCTCCAAATGTTTGGGTGCGCACCGCTGAGAAAAGCGGGCGGGAAGGTACAATTGTTACCATTCCACCGCAGCGTCCCCGGATCAAGTGCGCGCGCAGGACAACTCGCTACTCTTTGCGATCGTCCCTCAGATCCGTGATCGCCGCCCGCAGAAACCGCAATTCGGTCAGGATTTCCTCGCGTTCGCCATGGGCTTCTTCATCATTGGCTTCGGCCATCGCGTTGACGATCACACCGATAAACAGATTGAGCACGATGAAGCTGGTGACCAGAATGAACGGCACGAAAAATGCCCACGCCCATGGAAACACCTCCATCACCGGGCGGACAATGCCCATCGACCAGCTTTCCAACGTCATGATCTGGAACAGCGAATAAAGCGATGATCCGAGCGATCCGAACCACTCGGGAAAGGCGGCGCCGAACAGCTTGGTCGCCATCACGGCGCTGATGTAAAACAACAGCAACAGCATCACGATGACCGTGCCAATGCTTGGGATCGCACTAAACAGCCCGGTGATGACCTTGCGCATGCTGGGCACGACCGACACCAGCCGCAGAGCCCGCAAAATGCGCAGTGCCCGCAAGACAGAGAATTGCTCAGCCGCCGGAACCAATGCCGCGCTTACAATCGCCAGATCGAACACGTTCCAGCCATTTTTGAAGAAGGCCAGTCGGTAGGCAAACAGCTTAATCAGCAATTCGACCACAAAAATCGCGATCGCGATCCGGTCGAGCAATGAGACAATCATGCCCACCCGGTCCATGACTGCGGGCGATGTCTCCAACCCCAGCCCAATCGCATTGATAACAATGATCGCGGTGATGAAACGCTCGAAAAGCTTGGATTCGACGAATACCCGCGCGCGGTCGCGCAGTGTCATTGGCTCGGTAATTTGGGTTGCAGCTTGGTTCATTGCGAACAGCATATAGGCGCTGACGTGGCTGAAAACAGGGGCGATCTCTCTTCTCCCGTGGACCAAATGCAATAGCGCAATGATCAGGCGCTAGTCGCCAGCAATCCCGCTATGCCCGCGACAATGACGAAATTCGGTCAGCATAGGAGGCGTGAATGGACCTAGGTATCTCGGGCAAGAAAGCATTGGTGAACGGCGGCAGCGCAGGCATGGGCCGGGGCGCTGCGCTGGCTCTGGCGAAAGAGGGCGCGCAAGTGTTTGTCTCGGCGCGCGGGGCGCAACGGTTGGAGCAGACATGCGCCGCAATCGCCGCTGAAACCGGGGCTCAGGTCCATCCGATTGTTGCCGATCACAGCAGCGACGAGGGACGAGCAGCCATCTTGGGCGCCTGTCCGGACCCTGACATTTTCGTGGCAACATGCGCTCCACCGCCCTTCACCGACGATTTCCGCGATGTGCCCCGCGAACAGATGGAAGAAGCGCTGCGGATCGCTTTGCTCAGCCCGATTGACTACATCAAGGCAGTGATCAGCCCGATGATCGAGCGCAGATGGGGTAGGATTGTGAACATCAGCACAGGGGCTGCAAAATACCCTGCCTCTATGCGAGTATTGTCAGGCCCGCCCCGCGCCGCATTGGCCAATTATTGCCACGCCATCGCCAAGGATGTGGCCAAGCACAATGTCACCATCAACTCGGTCTTGCCCGGCATGCATCACACGCCCGGAATTGAGGATGTGTTTGGCCCTCGGGCAGAAGCCAACAACCGCAGCTATGACGAGGAAGTGGCCGCCTTTGTGAAAGCGGTGCGCATCCCGGCGGGCCGTTTTGGCAGCGCGGATGATCTGGGTTCAATCGTCGCCATGATGTGCAGCGATATGGCCAATTATATGACCGGCCAGTCGGTGGTGGTGGATGGAGGCGTTGGTACTTCCACTTTCTAACTAAGAGAGAGAGCTGAGTGCGGCGCTCTACATCCGCCGTGCGTCATGCGCATCGGCAGGGACGGACACGGACAAACCATCCAATTCCGGGGTCAGATCAATCTGGCAAGAGAGGCGACTGGTGCGGCGCACACCGGCGGCAAAATCCAGCATGTCTTCCTCTTCTTCCTTGGCGGTGGGCAATTTGTCGAACCATTCTGGATCAACCACAACATGGCAGGTGGAGCACGCCATTTGCCCCTCGCAGGTCCCCTCCAGTGGCAAGCCATTGGCTTGCGCCACGCGCAGCAAATTGTCGCCCGGCTCAGCCTCGGCAGTTACGATATCCCCCTTGGGGTCGGTAAAACGCACGGCAACCATCAGACCTCCTGCGCCGCCGCAGCGGCATTGATCCTTGTCGCGGCATCCTCAATGTGTTCGAGCGTCGTATAGCGCCCAAATCCCAGCCTGATTGAACTCTTGGCGGCCTTGTCGTCAAGCCCAATGGCGCGCAGCACATGGCTGGTGCGGCCCGATCCGCTGGCACAAGCGGACCCCGCGCTGAACATTACATCGCGCACGTCCGACATCAGGCGAGCGACATCCAGCCCCGGTTTGCGGATGTTGAGATTGCCGTGATAGCGCGCCTCTGCGCTGCCGTTCAGCTGCCAATCGGCAAACACTTCGCGCGCACGGGTCCACAGCGCTTCGACATGGTCGGCATCAGCCGCACGCATTTCTGCCGCAAGTTTGGCTGCGGCCCCCATCCCGGCAATCAACGCGGGAGACAGCGTACCAGACCGTAGGCCGTGTTCCTGGCCGCCGCCAGTTTGCACCTCGTCCAGCTTCACTCCATCGCGAACCCACAAAGCGCCAACGCCTTTGGGACCATGGAATTTGTGCGCGGAGATCGCGATCATATCTGCCCCAGTGACCTCCATCTTGCCATAGGCCTGCACGGCGTCGGTCAAGAACAGAGCATTCGCTTCCTTTGCCCTGCGATGCCAATCAATCGTCGGCTGGATCGTCCCGATCTCATTATTGACCTGCATCACCGCAATCAGCCGCGCATCATCGGGCACATGTTGAGCCGGATCGCATTGTCCCTCAGCCGAGACATTGAGCATATGAGATTTGCCCGCGGCCTGGGCGGTATCTCCAACAGCAGAGTGCTCGATCGCGGAAAAAGCGATAGTTCCTTCCGATCCGCTGCCGCGAATGGCCAAATTGAGCGCCTCGGTCGCGCCGCTGGTGAAGATCACCTTGCCGCCCGCTGGGAACAGCGCCGCCACCCGGTCACGCGCCAACTCTATCGCAGCAGCGGCTTGGCGGCCCATGCGGTGCGGGCTGTGCGGATTGCCAAAGCCGGTGCCATCCGGCCCATCGAGCCATCGCAGCATGGCATCGCGCGCTTCTGGCGCAAGCGGCGTAGTCGCCTGATAATCGAGGTAGATCATGAATTCAGCTCTCTAACCGTTCTGTTGGGTCATTGCGAGCGCAGCGAAGCAATCCAGAACCCATCAATGGATTGCTGCGTCGCCCAAGCGGGCTCCTCGCAATGACGAGTTAGGCAAGTGTTTTCCACGAATCAGCAAATTGTTCCAATTCATCGGCCGTCGTGCTCCAGCCAAGGCTGACGCGGATCGTTCGCGATGCCACATCATCTGCCACGCCAAATGCGTCCAGCACCCGGCTTTTCTTAAGTGTACCAGATGAACATGCGCTACCCGCCGACACCGCAAAGCCCATAGCATCCAGCCGGATCAGCAGCGCTTGGGCGGACATGGAGGGGTGGGTCAGTGCGACAATATAATCCGCCTGATCGCCAAAGGTCAGGACGCTTGATCCCAAACTTTCGATAAAGGCGCTGCGCTGCTCTGGTGTGGTGGACCACTCGCCCGCTTCCAGTGCCGCTGCCATACCGAGGGCAGCCGGCATATTCTCGGTTCCTTGACGATAGCCACGCTCGTGACCTCCCATGGGATCCAGCAAATTGTAATCGCGCACCAGCAAGGCACCGATGCCAATTGGACCGCCAAATTTATGCGCTGACACCACCAGCATATCGGCATTGGGCAGGTCCAATTTGCCAGCGCTCTGGGCGCAATCGGACAAAGTAACCACGCCATTGGGAGCCAGTGTCTCGACCATTTTGCTGACCGGATTGATCACTCCGGTTTCCGAATTGACGTGCTGCACCGCCAGAATGCTCTCTCCATCCAGCACAGTCTCATCGCCAAAACTCTCAGCATTGGGCGCAGCCCGGAAAACCGCATCATGTTCGACCGCGCTGACAATCCGGCGGGTTGCCTTGGTGCGGTTCAGCGCGATCCACAGAGCCTCGCTCGCTCCGCTGGTAAAGATAAGCTCGTAGCCATTGTCTTCTTGGCCCAAGCCCAGCGCCGCCTTTATCCGGGCCCGAGCATCCTCCAGCGCAGACTTGGCCTTGCGCCCTTCACCATGCGGAGAAGACGGGTTCGCCCACAGCGAAAAGCCCTCGTCCATCGCCGCTTTGGCTTCTGGGCGCAGCGGGCTGGTGGCCGCATGATCAAGATAGATACGAGGTTTCACAAAGCCCTTATTGCGAATCATTCTTAAAAAATTGCAGAAACTTATGCATGCCACTATAGAGCACTGGAAAGTCGGTGCCAGCCGGTACTTGTCTTAACTCATTGCATAAGGTTTCTCGATGCCATCAGTCATCTTTCCCGGTCCAGAAGGCCGTCTCGAAGGCCGTTTTTCTCCCGCACCGCGCCCACGCGCGCCAGTGGCCATGATCCTGCATCCCCATCCAGAGGGCGGCGGGACCATGAATGATCGAATCACCCAACATCTGTACCAGACTTTCGTTGATCGCGGCTTTGCCGTTCTCAGGTTCAATTTTCGCGGCGTTGGCCGCAGCCAGGGCAGCTTTGACAATGGCATTGGCGAATTGTCCGATGCCGCCGCCGCTCTCGATTGGGTCCAATCGTTCCATGAAGAAGCGCAAACCACATGGGTTGCCGGCGTCAGTTTTGGCGCGCTGATCGGTATGCAATTGCTGATGCGTCGTCCCGAAGTGCGTGGCTTTATCTCGATTGCTCCTCCGGCCAATATGTATGACTTCTCGTTTCTGGCCCCCTGCCCGGCGTCGGGCATCTTTATCCAAGGTGCGGCAGACACAGTGGTTCAACCCACTGCGGTTCAGAAACTGGTCGACAAATTGCGCACGCAAAAGCACATCACCATCCATCATGAAGAGATTCCACGCGCGAACCACTTCTTCGAGAACGAGCTGGGTGATTTGATGGGTTCGGTCGACAATTATCTCGACTTCCGCCTCTCGCCGGACTGCCCGATCAAGTAAATTCGCTCGGCGAGCTTCGCCAAGCACAAACATGCAATCGCCCTGCTGAACCTGTCGGTTTGGCACGGTTGTTTGCGTCAAAATGCACCTTAGAGCCCACCCCAAAACCCTGCCCGAAACCCGCGCTTAGCCGCGCCCAAAACCACGCCCTGAACCACGCCCGCGACAGGGTCCGATCTCCCACAAACTTGCCTTGTTGCATGTTATGTTGTAACATAACTGTTCTGGAGTCGTTGGCACTCAAGATCAGCGCTCCTGAAGAGAGAGGAGCGAAAGACATGACTTATCTGTCCCAATCGCATGCAAACCGGCCCGCCGCCATCGCAGGTGTAGCTGGTGTCCACCTAGGCCTCGGCGCATTGATCGTGGTCGGCCTGACCGTTACTGGTTCATTGCCTGACGTCTATTCTGGCCCACTACCAACTACTGAATACCGCGACCCGCCGCCGCCGCCACCCAAACCAGCCAAACAGCCAGAGGCTGCACCCAATTCTGTGGTGTACACTCCGCCGGTGCCTGACTTCTTGCCGCCAACGCCCAATATCATCGACACCACTCCCATTCTGCCTCCGATGAGCGACGACATTCGGTTGGTGATCGATCCCCCTTCCACCAATCCCGGGATCGGCAGCGGCAGCGGCAGCAATTTCCAGCCGACCCAAGTGAGCCCGCGCAATGATCCCTCGCGCTGGTTGACCGACAATGATTACCGCTCAATCTGGATCCGCAAAGAGATGTTCGGCACGGCCAGCTTTATGTTGGAAGTGGGTGCCAATGGCCGGGTGACCAACTGCTCGATCACCAAATCCACCGGGCACAATGCGCTGGATCAGGCGACCTGCAAGCTGGTGGCCAAGCGGGCCAGATTTACGCCTGCATCCGATGCTTTGGGCAAACCAACCCAAGGAGCCTACTCCAGCTCAATACGCTGGGTACTGCCCGACTAATCATCAAGCGAATTAGTCGTCCACTTGGTCGATCGGCGCATCACCGCTGGAATCGGGCACTGTCCAAATCGCCACATTGGCTAGAGCGATCAGCGCAAGCAGGATCATCAGCAATGGCTGTTTGGGTGGTGCCCCCCGGCGCCACATGACAATCGCCCCCACAAACAGGGCGATAGCGGCCAGCATCACAATCGACAGAACTATGTTCATCATCGGCCTTCCCTTCCTTTGCGCGCGGTAACAACTGCATAATAGCACAAATTCGCGCTGTTAATGTACTGTTCCAACACGATTTGCTACGGTCGTTTTTTAACAAGCAGGAGGATTTTGGGAATGGGAATTTTTAGTTCAATCAAAAGTGCAATTTTCGGCGGCGACGAAGAAGAAAAAGCAGCAGAAGCTGCAGCACCAGCAGCGGCAACGCCAGCTGAGCGCGCCGCAATCAGCCGCGCCGAGGCCGAGCGCCGGATCGCTGCCATTCCTGGTTCAGACAAGCTGAACTGGCAGACTTCAATCGTCGATCTGATGAAGTTGGTGCGGATTGATCCCAGCTATGCCAACCGCAAGGAATTGGCCGTGGAAATGGGCAACACAGATTATGCCGGCACAGCGGAAGACAACATCGCTCTGCATGCTGCGGTATTGGACAAAATCGCCGAAGCAGGCGGTATTGTACCTGGCGACCTTAAGGACTGATCTAAAGGTCTGCTGCCGCGTCGGGCGGTCCGACCAAGTGTCGCCGCCAGCCGATTGCACATACAGCATTGCACGCCGTCAGGCCCATCGCGGGCTTGGCGGCGTTTCTGTTTGGGTGCCTGTATAGTTGGATGGCAGTATAATTTGCATGAATACCCGTTGCTTGCCTTGTTCAACGGCCTTGATATGCTGCCGTGGGACAAATTTAGTTTGTTGAGACAAGAATTTGGGGCATTTTTATGAATATTATCCGGTCAGTTGTGCTCACTGCATTGGCAGCGTTACTTTTGACCGCATCCCCTGCCCGCGCTGAATGGCACCAGGCTAGCAGCGATAACTTTGTCATTTACTCCGATTCAAAACCGAAGAATCTGCGCCGCTTTGCAGAGATGCTGGAGCATTATCACGTGGCCCTTGGGCTGCTGACCGGTCGCGAGGTTCCCAAGCCCAGCCCTTCCAATCGGGTCACTATCTATGTGGTCGGCAGCGAACGGACGCTGCGCAAACTGTACGGAGACAAGAATTCATCTGTTGCTGGGTTTTACATCCCACGCGCGGGCGGATCGCGGGCCTTTGTCCCTCGTGTCCGGGTCAGCACAGGCGAGCCAGACTTTTCCGTTACGGTGTTATTGCATGAATATGCGCACCACTTTCTGATCTCGTCATCGCGCCACGCCATGCCGCGTTGGTTCAGCGAGGGAGCCGCAGAATTCTTTTCATCCGCCAGAATGCGCAAGGATGCTTTGGACATTGGGCGGCCCGCTTATCACCGCGGTGCAGAGCTGGTGTATGGCGACTTGGTCACGGTCGAACAATTGATGGACCCGGAAAAATACAAGGAGGCGCATGGTAACAATCTGGCCAGTTTCTATGGCCGGTCGTGGGCGCTGTATCATTATTTGTATTTCTCGCCCGAGCGTAAGGGGCAGCTAACCGACTATTGGAACACCGTGGCATCTGGCAGCACCCCTCTCGAGGCAGCCGAGCAAGTGTTTGGTGATTTGGAGAAGCTTGAAAAAGAACTGCTGGTTTATCTCAATTTGAGAAAAATTTCGAGTTATCGGATTAAGAAGACAATCTTGCCGATTGGACCAATCGATATTGTCGAGATGAGCCCGGGTATGGATGAAATGCTGCCCATTATCATCCGGTCACAGCGCGGGGTCACCGAGGAAGAAGCCTTGGAATTGCTGCCCGAGGCGCAAGAGATTGCCGCAGAATTTCCCAATGATCCCGGCGTATTGGCAGCCTTGGCCGAGGCCGAATTCGACGCAGGGAACACTCAACAGGCAATCGAAGCAGCAGATCGAGCCATTGCAATCGACCCCGCAACAAAGCCTGCCTATATTCAAAAAGGCTTTGCCCTGTTCAAATTGGCCGAAGATGCAGAGGACGCGGATGCGGCGTTCAAGGCTGCAATGCAGCCATTTACGGCATTGAACAGGCTGGAAAACGACCATCCACTGCCGTTGATCTATTTCTATCGCAGCTATGTTCAGGGCGGTCGCGAACCGTCCGAAACCGCAAGACATGCTCTTGAACGTGCGTCAGAATTGGCTCCATTTGACCTGTCGCTCGCCTTCAATGTTGGCATAATGCAGGCATCAGAGGGCAAGATAGATCTGGCGGCATCCACGCTCGCCCCGCTAGCGGCCAATCCCCATGGCGGCGGCCAAGCTGATGCGGCCAAATTTCTGATCGATCAGCTGAACAAATCGCCCGAAGGCGAGCCTTTTCTCCCAAACTTCGACGAATTTGAAGACGCCCTGGAAAGTTCAGGCGATGGCACCGATGATGCTGCCACCGACGGTGAAAACGAAGACGGCGAAGAGCCAGATGGTGTCGGTGCAGACGGGGTCAGTGCAGACGGGGAAGATGCCAAAGGTGACACCCCAGATGATCCTGTTTAACCCCGCCTAGCAGCCGTGCCTAACAATCTCGTTTATCGGCTCATCATGCCGGTAACGATTGAGCCCAGAATGCCGCCCAATGCGCCACCACTGGCACCGCCACCGGAACCACCACCGGTTGCTTGCTTGGCCATATAGCCAGCCACCGCCATCGCTAGGATCGGCAGCATTTTCTTCAGCAGGCCTTCGTCGATGCCCGTCATGGCGGCAACTTCGCCTGCGACAGAGCGGCTTACATCTTTGCTGCCAAAAATATTGCCCAGAATGTCATTGCCTTGATTAACCGGTGTCGGGCTTTGGCCGAGCACCGCATCCAGCAGCCCTCCACCTAGGCCGCCTGCAAGACCGCCGCCTCCGCCGCCGCCCAGCACTGCGCCAGCCAGACTGCCCAAACCGCCCAAGGGATCGGGCGTGCTGTTGCCGCCGGTTGCGCTACGACCCATCCCGGCCACAATCGCTGGTAGCAAAGCCCCAGCCGCGGTTTTCGCGGTTTGTTGGTCAATCCCAAGTTCGCCCGCCATCGATTCGATGACACCGGAATTTTGAAGCATTTGGGCAAGGCTCATAATCGTCTCTCCTGATTTTATGTTGCCCGAGTTGTAACCCGTTATCGGGCAAAGAAAAAGCCCCGCTCCTGCATATGCGCAAGGCGGGGCTCCCCTTTGGAAATGTGAAATCTTGTAACTTAGGCAGGTATCGCCGCATTGGGTGCAGCAGCACGAACGCCTTCGTCGACATGGGTTTCAAACTCGGCAAAATTCTCGATGAACAGGCTGACCAATTTGTCCGCCGTCTTGTCATATTCATCCTTGTCCGCCCAAGTGGATCGCGGATCGAGGATCGCACCGTCAACGCCGGGCACAGCCACCGGAACATCAAAGCCGAAATTGGGATCTTGGCGGAACTCGGCATCGTTCAATGATCCATCGAGCGCCGCGTTCAGCAATGCGCGCGTCGCCTTGATCGGCATCCGGTTGCCAGTGCCATATTTCCCGCCGGTCCAGCCGGTGTTGACCAGCCAGCACTGCGCCCCACCCTCGGCAATACGCTGCTTCAGCAGATTGCCATAAACACTGGGGTGACGCGGCATGAATGGCGCACCAAAGCATGTGCTGAAAGTTGCCTCAGGCTCGGTCACGCCGATTTCTGTGCCAGCCACCTTGGCGGTGTAGCCGGACAGGAAGTGATACATCGCCTGTTCCGGGGTCAGCCGCGCAATCGGAGGCAACACGCCAAAGGCATCAGCCGTCAGCATGATCACATTGCTTGGCACTGGGCCAAGGTTTTTCTCCGATGTGTTGGGAATATATTCCAGCGGATAGGCACCGCGGGTATTCTCGGCCAAAGTGTTGTCATCAAAGTCGAGATCGCGGGTGACCGGGTCCATGACCACATTTTCCAGCACCGTACCAAAGCGGCGGGTGGTGGCGTAAATTTCCGGCTCTGCTTCCTCTGACAGACGGATCATCTTGGCATAGCAGCCGCCCTCAAAATTGAAGACCGCAGTGTCTGACCAGCCATGCTCGTCATCACCGATTAATGTCCGGCTGGCGTCGGCAGACAAAGTCGTCTTGCCGGTGCCCGACAGGCCAAAGAATACCGCCGTCTTGCCATCGGAACCAACATTGGCAGAGCAATGCATCGGCATCACGCCCCTGGTTGGCAACAGGTAATTGAGGATGCCAAAGACGCTCTTCTTCATCTCGCCAGCATATTGCGTGCCGCCAATCAGGATCAGCTTTTCGGCCAAATTCACCGCAATCACGGTCTCGCCGCGCGTGCCGTGCCGTTCCGGATCAGCGCGGAAGCTGGGCAGATCAATGATCGTATATTCCGGCGCAAAATCACCCAGCTCGTCTACTGTTGGGCGCACCAACATCGTGCGGATAAACAGATTGTGCCACGCCAATTCGTTGATCACGCGCACATTGACGCGGTGCTCTGGCTGAGAACCACCGAACAGATCGGCGACGTAAAGCTTTTGTTTGTCACCCAGTGCGGCGAGGAAATCTTCCTTCAACGCAGCGAAATGCTCCGACGTCATGCTGGCGTTGACCTTGCCCCACCAGACAGTGTCTTCGGTCGTTTCGTCTCGAACGATAAATTTGTCCTTGGCCGAACGTCCGGTGTGCGTTCCGGTTTTGACAACCAAAGAGCCATAGCGGGACAGCTCGCCCTCGCCAGAGCTGACCGCGGCTTCTACCAATTGAGCGGTCCCAAGATTGGCTTTAATGCCCGCTTGGGTGTTGAAACCTTGGCTGGAAAGAGAGTGGGCTAACGGGGTGGTCACGCAAATTCTCCTGCGGAAGGATGTTTTATCCGAAATTTTTGACTGGCCGGCTAAGACTGGCCGGCTAAAACTGGCCGACTGCGAAATCGCTACAGAATCACTGCTGCATACGAATGCGCTTGGCTCGCTACGCCGCATAGAATGGCCACCAGATCGCGTCAAACCCTGCTGGGGGAAATACCGCAATCTGAGACGATTTTGTGCCCATCCGTTGTTTCCGGGCAGGCTTCACGCTAATCAAAGCGACCTATGCAAGAAAGTTCCGGCATGACCGACGCATCGCCCACAGTTTCCGCAGATGAAGTTTCAACGATCGATGCGGCGCAAAACGAGCCCTTCGTTGTCGCTCTGGTTGATGATGATCGCAATATCCTGACCACGGTGTCGATCGCTTTGCAGGCCGAAGGGTTCACTACGCGCGTTTATTCTGACGGTAATTCCGCTCTCAAGGCGCTGGTCGAAAATCCGCCGGATATTGCCGTATTTGATATCAAAATGCCGGAAATGGATGGGCTGGAACTGCTCGGCAAGCTGCGTCAGCAAATTAGCCTGCCGGTCATATTTCTGACCAGCAAGAATGACGAGCAGGACGAGGAGTTGGGCCTGGAATTGGGGGCCGATGACTATATCTCCAAACCGTTCAGCCTGCGTCTGCTGGTGGCCCGCATTCGCGCCATTTTGCGCCGCGCCGATCCGGGCCGTGTGAACGCGCTTGATCCGGCAGAGGCAGAGCCGATTCATGAAAGTCTGGATCGCGGGCGCTTGTTCATGGACCCTGCCCGCCACCAGATCAGTTGGGACGGCAAGCCAGTATCGCTAACCGTAACCGAATTTCTCATTTTGGAGGCGCTGGCCTCGCGTCCGGGCGTGATCAAAAGCCGCAACCAATTGATGGATGCCGCCTATCCCGATGACGTGTTTGTCGATGATCGCACAGTCGACAGCCATATCAAGCGGATGCGGCGCAAGTTCCGCGTCGTGGACGATGATTTTGCCGCCATCGATACGCTGTATGGCGCTGGTTATAGCTTTACCGATGCCTGAAACGATACCTGAACCGATGGCTGAGCGTGAGCCGCCGGGCCAGATCGATCGCGGCCTAGAAAGTGCGGGAGGGGCTGAAAAGCCGGGAAAGGCGGCAAAATTGTCGCTCACCTCGCGTATTCTGGCGGTCAACATTCTGCCCTTGGCATTGCTGGGCGGCGGAATTTTCTACCTCGATACCTATCGCAACCAATTGCTCGATGAACGCTACAAATTGGCGCGGATCGAGGCGCAGATCACCGCCGAGGCATTGGCCGGTGCATCGCGCAATCGGCAAGAGGCGCTCCTGATCCAGATTGGCAAGGAACAGGGCATGCGTCTGCGGATGTTCGATGCAGAGGGCAATCTTTGGGCCGACAGTTTCGCGCTTGATGAACCCGCCTTTGAATTTGCCGACCCCGAAGGTCAGGGTTGGGAACAGGACTTTGCTCGGGCACTGGATCGCGGGGTTGATGCGATTGTTAGCGCCGAGGATATTCCCGATTTTGCCGAGCCTGAGTCCACTTTGGCCGATGCGTGGCCGATCCTGATCCGGGCCCGCGAAGAGGGCGTCAGTCAGATCGAATTGAGTCATGCACCCGATCGGACGCCGGTAATCACCGCCGCGGCGCCAGTGGGCCTGCTCGGTTCGACCTTGATGACAACGCGCAATGCAGTGGACATTACCGAGGCCGTCCGCAGCGCCCGCCAAACTTTGGGCATCGCGGTATTGCTAGTGCTGCTGGCATCGATCCTGCTGTCGCTATTCCTCGCCCGCACCATTGTGATGCCGCTGCGCGAATTGGCCCAAGCCGCCGTTCGGGTGCGCCAAGGCCGGGATCGCAGTGTTGAGGTCCCTCGCCTGCCTCAAAGGCGCGACGAAATTGGGCAGTTGGCGCGCGCGGTGTCCGACATGACTTCGGGCCTGCGCCAACGGATCGATGCGGTTGATCACTTTGCCGCCGATGTTGCGCATGAAATCAAAAACCCGCTGGCCAGCCTGCGCAGCGCAATCGAATCTCTGCCCAAGGTTGAAGACCCCGATGTGCGCCGCAAGCTGACCGATATTGCGACCCATGATGTCCGCCGGATTGATCGGCTGGTGACCGAAATCTCTGATGCCAGCCGGATCGATTCCGAAATGTCACGTGCGACATTGGAACGGATTGATCTGGGCCAATTGGTGCAAGCCATCGCCGGATCGCGCGAGGATCGGGCGGAAAATCGCGACCATCGGATCACCGTTTCGACCAAGGGATTTGCGCCAGTGGTGGTCGGCGTTGGACCCCGATTGGAACGGGTGCTGGAAAATCTGTTCGACAATGCGGTGTCGTTTTCTCCGTCCGATGCACCGATCGAGGTCGCGATCAATAATGACGGAGAGCTGGTCCATTTGACGGTTTGCGATGCCGGGCCCGGCATTCCAGAGGATGCGCGCGAGAAGGTCTTCACCCGGTTCCACTCCCTGCGCCCCGCGGCGGAAGATTTTGGCCAGCACAGCGGGCTTGGCCTTGCGATTGCGAGAGCGATTGTCGAAGCGCATGACGGAACTTTGGTCGCGCAGGCCAGAGCCGACGGCAAGCAAGGGGCATGTATGCGACTGTGCATTCCGGCCGCCAAATGACCGCTAACAACGCAATTGTTCAGGCCAAAGTGCAGGCCAGTATACAGGCAAGCGCAATTGCGATTGATGGGCGCGCGTTGTTGATCGAGGGGCCACCGGGCGCAGGCAAATCGAGCCTTGCCATCGCATTGATTGACCGGGGCGCAATTCTGATTGGTGACGATGGGGTGCAGCTATCGCTTGGCGAGGGTCGGTTGCTTGCATCGCCCCCGCCCAATATTCGCGGCAAGTTGGAAATCCGCAACGTCGGGATTGTTGACCTGCCGGTTACATCCGCACCCCTAGGCCTGATTTTGACCCTGACCAAAGATGCACCTCGGTTTCCCGATCCAGTGGAGCATCGCGAGATATTGGGCATGACAATTCCGGTTCTCCCCTTCCGACCCGGCGATGCGATCCAGGCCTTGCGCGCCGAATATGCTTTGGTCCAGCATGGCTTGGCGTACCATGATTTGCCGTAGCATGGTTTGGTGGCCGCAATTTAGCCAACGAACCCCCTTCCCCATTGCATCGCGAGGGCGCAAAAGGACCGCATGAGCGAGGCACTTTCCGACGATTCTCCGGCCCCATCTGGCGAGCAAACACAGCGCGTCTTGCTGGTCACCGGCCTGTCAGGCGCGGGCAAGACCACTGCGTTGAAAGTGCTCGAAGATTTGGGCTGGGAGACGATCGACAATTTTCCGGTGCGGCTGCTGCGTGGTTTGATCTCAAGCCCGCAACATCAGCAAGCCCCCTTGGCCATCGGGTTTGATTCGCGGACCCGCGGATTTGTACCGCAAAAAATAATCGAGATTGTCGAGCATCTGACCCAGCGCGACGATCTGTCAGTTTCCACCCTGTTTATCGATTGCAGTTCGGGCGAGCTTGAACGCCGTTATAACGAGACCCGCCGCCGCCATCCGATGGCAGGGGATCGTCCTTTACAAGAAGGCATTCGGGCAGAGCGTGAATTGCTGGGACCGCTGCGGAAACGGGCCGATCTGGTGGTAGACACCAGCGAGCTTGCCGCCAACGAGTTGCAGCAACATGTGCGCACATCCTTCGGTGACGAAGAGGCCAAATCGATGACCGTCACCATTTCCAGCTTCGGTTTTGCTCGCGGCATGCCGCCTCTGTCCGATCTGGTGTTCGACATGCGCTTCCTCGATAATCCGCATTGGGTTCCTGAGCTGAGGGAGCAGACGGGGCTCGACCAACCGGTTGGCGATCACATTCGCAAAGACCCCGCCTTTGCCGACAGTTTTGAACGTATTCACGACTTGTTGCAGAGCTTGCTGCCGCGTTACGAAGCGCAGGGCAAAAGCTATGTCCATATCGCCTTTGGCTGCACCGGCGGACGGCACCGTTCCGTGTTTACCGCCGAGCAAATGGCCGAAAGCTTGCGAAGCGCAGGATTTTCGCCCACTGTCCGCCACCGCAATCTGGCATCGCGCATTACCGACGAGATCGAAGGGGTACAGCGTTGAAAATCCAGAGAAAATATTCTTGGCGCCGCGCCGCTCACAATGATGGATCTAACATTTTAATATGATCGGCTTGATCTTGGTCACCCATGGCCGCCTTGCGGACCAATTTATTGATGCGATGGAGCACGTCGTTGGCCCGCAGGAAGCTGTTGCTGCGATTTGCATCGGCCCCAATGACGATATGGAGCAAAGGCGCGGCGAAATTGCCGAGTCGATCACCAAGGTTGATCAGGGCAAAGGCGTGATCATTCTGACCGATCTGTTCGGCGGAACGCCTTCCAATTTGGCCATTTCATTGCTCGACACCGGACATGTCGAGGTGATCGCCGGGATTAATTTGCCCATGCTGATCCGATTGGCTGGTGCACGCAAATCCTTGAGCGTGGTTGACGCGGTTGAGGCGGCGCAAACCGCTGGCCGCAATTACATCACCGTCGCCAGCGAATTTCTGGCCACTGACGAGAAACCCCAACGGACGTCAAAGCAGGCCAAAGCATGAGCGAAGAGCGCCGCACCCTGACCATTGTGAACAAGCGCGGGCTGCACGCACGGGCGAGCGCAAAATTCGTTGGTGCGGTTGCGGCTCTGCCAGACAATGTTTCGGTAAAGGTCGCCAAAGGCAGTAATGAAGCCGCTGGTGGATCCATCCTGGGCCTGATGATGTTGGGCGCCGCCAAGGGTGATCAAATCGATCTGATCGTGTCAGGCGAAAATGCTTCGACCGTCATGGCGGACATCGCAGCCATGGTCGAAGACGGTTTCGGCGAAGAGTGATCCTTAGCCAAGCTGCGGCTGAGCGGGAGTAGCATATGCGCCGCGAAATTACCGGATACTCCAATCCAACGGTCAAATATCTGCGATCCTTGCGCGAGAAGAAGCATCGCAAGGCGTCGGGACAATTTCTGGCCGAGGGTTTGCGCCTGCTGACCGATGCGCGCGAATGCGGGATTACCCCGCAAACATTGGTGCTGTCTTCGGCGCGCGATCCCCATCCACTCCTTGCCGAGATGGAGCGCGATGTCGTGGCCAAGGGCGGCGAGGTGATCGAAACTTCGCCCGATATTCTCAGCAAGATCACGGGCAAATCAAACCCGCAGGCCGTCACAGGCGTGTTTGCCGAATTTGAAACGTCGCTGTCTGCGTTGGACCGTTCCAAAGCGGACATCTGGCTGGTGGCACAGGCGCTGCGCGATCCGGGCAATCTGGGCACGATGCTGCGCACTTGCGATGCGGTGGGCGCTGGCGGGCTGATCCTGATCGATGATTGTGCCGATCCGTTCTCGGTCGAGGCGGTGCGCGCCAGCATGGGCGCCTTGTTCACTGTCGGCATAGCGCGGGCCGGCTGGGACGAATTTGTGCCGTGGTTACGCTCAGGAGCTAGCGGTTTCGGGGGCCAATTGGTCGCGGCGTCCTTGCGCGATGCGGTGCCCTATCGCGGTGCGCCTTATCAGAGTCCATGTTTCATTCTCGTGGGCAATGAATCGCAAGGCTTGCCCGAAGCTTACGAGGCCGAATGCGACCTGCGCGTGACGATGCCAATGCGAGGCCGCGCCGACAGTCTAAATGCTTCGGTTGCCGGCGCAGTTCTGGCCTATGAAGTGCTCGATACGCTCGAAACCTGATTGAAACGGCTGGAGAATCAGTCGTCTGTTAGACACACGAACAGCATCGTGACGACCGATGCCATGGCGTACATGAATGCACCTTCCATCGAACCGGCTCCCACAGGGGTTTGCCACATCTGGAAAAACGCCGCGCCAAAGGTCATGAAAAAACCAAACCAAACCAGCAGAGCCAGCCCGGCTGCTATTACCCCGTTTCGTTTCGCATCGTGAAATTGCGCTGCGCTGGCTGAGCGCGCTTTGAACAGGTCCCAACCGCCTTTGATCCCGAAATAGCTTATCGCAAATTCGCCCAGCAAGACCAGAGCCAGAGCCAGAGCCGCCCATGAAATGGCCGCCGCGTCAAGTTTGAAGAAAATCGTCGCAGGATAAACCTCGTGGTCAGCACCGCTCATCACGTAAACCAAGGCGCCATGCGCTGCTTCAAGATTGGCGATGTTCTGCAAGCCGTAAAACAGGGCATGCAGCCCGATGAACAGCACCAGCATTGATTTCAGAATTCTGACCATGATCGTTCCCCCCGTAGAGAAGTCTAGCAGGGGCGACTGCTGATGGTAAAGTCAGCGGCCACGCTGACAATTTGGACGCTTCGGTTGCCGGTGCGGCGCTGGCCTATGAAGTGTTGGCCGGGCTGGAAGGCTAGCCGCTATTCAGCAGCGTCTTTTGAGGTGTCTTCCAGCAGATCGGCAACGTCAGCATCCTTGGCGTTGTAGTTGGGAGTGCTTTCCACCAATGGCACTTCTTCGATTTCGGCTTTCCCGATTTCGATGCCTTTGTCTGCCAAACGCTTGCCCGAAGACAGGACATTGCGTTCAAAGCTTCCGACGAATTTGTTGTAATTTTTGACCGCGCTATCCAGCCCGCCGCCGACCCGTTTCAGATGTTCGCTCGCGACCCGTAACCGGTCGTATAATTCAGCGCCCATCTTCCCGATTTCCTGCGCTTCCTTGGCCAGACCGTCCTGCCGCCACACCTGAGCAACCGTGCGCGCAATGGCGACCAAATTCGTCGGAGTGGCTAACAAGACCCTGCGTTCGAACGCAAAATCCCACAAGGTCGGATCGGCATCCAAGGCGGCGGTGACAAAATGTTCGCCGGGGATGAACATGATGACGTAATCGGGTGCTTCTTCGAACTGGCTTTGATAGCTCTTCGCGCTCAGCGTTTGAACATGGTTGCGCATGGACTTGGCGTGGGCCACCAAGTGTTGATCACGGACTACGTCATCATCGGCCTCAAACGCAGCCTGATAGGCGTTGAGCGAAACCTTGGAATCGATCACGAGCTTTTTCTGCCCCGGCACATTGATGATCGCATCGGGCCGCAAACGCCCCTCCTCGGTTTCGACCGAATGCTCCATCATGAAATCGGTATGTTCCGCCAGACCGCATTGCTCGAGCAGATTTTGCAGAGCCCGTTCGCCCCAGCGCCCGCGCGCCTTGGGCGCATTGGTCAGCGAATTACCGAGCCGCTGCGCCTCGCGGCGAACCTCTTCCTGGCCCTCTCGCATGGATTGGATCAACCCAGTCAGCTGGCCAAAGGCATCCTTGCGCTGATTCTCCAGCGTTTCGACCTGACGTTCGTATTTCTCCAGCCGATCACCAACCGGCTTTAGCAATCCGGCGACAGCTTCCTTGTTCTTAGCTTCTGCCTCGATCAGGCGCTTGCTCGCCTCTGCATCGAATTGCTCGCGAGCCGATTCGAGCACCTTGGCACCGGTGTTTTCAAACTCTTTGAGCAGTTTGTCGCGCGATTCTTCTAGCAAGCGTTTTTGCTCGGCGAAACCGGCCCGCTCTGCCTTGAAGGTGGAGTTTTCTTCCCGCGCCCTGTCCAGATCAACCGCCAATGCGTCCGCGCGTGCAGCGCGTTCGGACATGGTGGCCAATTCCGGCGTCATTCGGGCGAGATCATCGGCGGACTTCTTCGCCTCACCGTCACGCTCGGCAAACCGTGCTTTCCAATCAGCAATAGGGCGCGAACCGAAAAACCAGCCCGCCGCTGCGCCGATTGCCAAGCCCAGAACGAGGGCGATAATTCCAGATAATGTCGGATCCATGCGGCTAACCTAAGCAGAACGGAACCGGAACGCTAGAGTTGATGCGAGTTTTCCAAAGAAAGCTGGACCCCGGATCAAGTCCGGGGTGACGAGAGAAGCTAAGAAAACGGTTCGAGTCCTTGAACCGCAAGGGCGTTTCGTCCTCGAATAGCAAAGCGATAGGACGACAAAGACGCCCGCCGCGCGGTTAGCGTGAAAGCCTAAGGGGCCGGATGGCCCCGCCGGCGATTGAGGCCCATCAAACTAAGCCGCAGCCCTCAGTTTTTTCAATTTCTTCAGCGCCATTTGCTTCTTCAGGCGTGACAAATGGTCGATGAACAGCACCCCTTCGAGGTGATCCATTTCATGCTGGATGCAGGTCGCCATCAGGCCCTCCAGCTCCTCGGTATGTTCTTTCCCATCAAGGTCCTGATATTTGACCGTACAGGTCGCGGGGCGATCCACATCGGCAAAGATATCGGGCACGGACAGGCACCCTTCTTGATAGGTCGCAAGGTCTTCTGCCGGATCAACAATTTCTGGATTGATGAACACGCGCGGATCATTCTTGGTCGCGGGATGAGTGTGCGCGCCGTCGCCGTGGTCGTGGCCACATTCCACCGGCTCTGCATCGGGATCTTCGGGTTGAAGGTCGATCACCAAAACCCGCTGAGGCACGCCCACTTGGATCGCGGCAAGGCCAATGCCCGGCGCGTCATACATGGTTTCAAACATGTCCTCGACCAGCGTTTTCAGCTCGTCATTGAACTCGTCCGCAGGGACGGGTTTTGACACGATTTTGAGCCGGGGGTCCGGCACCTCAAGAATTTCACGAATAGCCATAGGGGTGATTTAGTGTCGGCAGTGGAAGTGCGCAAGTCGTGTGATGTTGTTTGATTGGGGTCAGAACGTTCGTTCTTACCTTGCCGCGGGCGGCTTGGCTCCAAAACAAAAAGGCCCTTCAATCCACCGGACGCCGCGCCCGCAAAGCCTGCGCCAAAGTGCCCTCGTCCAGATAGTCCAGCTCTCCACCGACGGGCAGACCATGGGCCAGCGCGGTGATGCGCACCGGAAAGGCCTCCAGCCGCTCGGCAATGTAATGCGCGGTCGTCTGCCCCTCTAGTGTGGCGTTCATCGCCAGCACAACCTCGTCAACGCCGCCCTGCTCGACGCGGGAAAGCAGCGATGCAATGCCCAAATCCTCTGGCCCAATGCCGTCCAGCGCCGACAATTTGCCGCCCAGCACATGATAGCGGCCCGAAAATAGCCGCGAGCGGTCCAGCGCCCACAAATCGGCCACATCCTCCACCACGCATAGCGACTTCATATCGCGGCGCGGATCGGCACAGATGCCGCACGGATTGCGCGTATCGACATTCCCGCAAGTGTCGCATTCCAGCAGCTTTTCTTGCACCACACCCAGCGCATCGAGCAACGCGGGCAGCGCCTGCTCGCGGTTCTTCACCAGATACAGCACAGCGCGCCTGGCCGAGCGCGGGCCCAGTCCGGGAAGCCGCGCCAATGCGCTGGCCAGTGCCTCAATCTCTTGCGATGCCATGGGGGGAGAGATAGGGGCTTCAAACCGTTCAAGAAAGGCCTGCATCAAAGCCATGCGCATAATTTTCATGGGAACACCGGAATTTGCCGTGTCTGCGCTGGCCGCGCTGCATGATGCCGCTCATGATATTGTGTGCGTCTATACTCAGCCGCCCCGTCCCGCTGGCCGGGGAAAGAAGCTGAAACCATCGCCGGTGCAGAAATTGGCCGAGCAATTGGGGATTGAGGTTCGCAGCCCAAAATCGCTTAAGTCTGAGGAAGCCCAAGCGGACTTCGCCGCGCTGAATGCCGATGTCGCGGTGGTGGCCGCCTATGGCCTCATCCTGCCGCAAGCGGTGCTGGACGCGCCCACCCATGGCTGCATCAACATCCACGCCTCTATCCTGCCGCGCTGGCGCGGAGCCGCCCCGATCCACCGCGCGGTGATGGCGGGCGATGTCGGCACCGGCGTTACCATCATGCAGATGGAGGCCGGGCTCGACACAGGACCAATGCTGGCGACCGTGCGCACCCCAATAGAGGACAAGACCACTGGCGAGCTGACCGAGGAATTGGCCGAATTGGGCGCACAATTGATGGTTGGCACATTGCGCGATTTGGCGATCCTTGTGCCGGTTGATCAAGACGAAGCGCAAGCGACCTATGCGCCCAAGATCGACAAGGCTGAGGCACGGATCAACTGGACCCGCCCAGCGGCCGAACTGGTGCGGCACATCCACGGATTGGCTCCCTTCCCCGGCGCGTGGAGCGAGATAGAAGGGTCCGATGGCGCTGCGCGGGTGAAGTTTTTGCGCGCGGAATTGGTCGAGGATTTGGACGCTGCCGTACAGCCCGGCGAGGTTCTGGACGATGATCTGGGTATTGCTTGCGGCGAAGGAGCCTTGCGCCCGATCCGACTGCAACGCGCGGGTAAACCGGCGATGGATCGGGCCGACTTCCTGCGCGGCAATGCAGTCGCAAAAGGGGCGAAATTCGCGTGACCCGCTTCGCTCTCACTTTGGAGTTTGACGGCACGCCATTCATGGGGTTGCAGCGCCAACCGCACGGCCCCAGCGTACAGCAATCGGTCGAGGATGCCGTTGCTGCGATCACCGGCGAACAGGTCGCTATGCTCAGTGCTGGCCGGACCGATTCGGGCGTCCATGCGCTGGCGATGCGCTGTCATATCGACATTGAAAAAGATCTGACGCCGTTCCGCCTGATGGAGGCGCTGAACGCCACATTGCGCCCCGATCCGATTGCCGTGACCCATTGCGAGGTGGTGGATGACGAATGGCATGCGCGTTTTTCCTGCACCGGGCGGCGCTATCTCTATCGTATCGTCAATCGCCGAGCACCGCTGGCCCTGGGGCCCCTGCGCGCATGGCATGTCGCGCCGGAGCTGGATTTGGAGGCGATGCAAGAGGGTGCGCGTGCGCTGCTCGGAAAACACGATTTCACCACCTTCCGCTCGGTCAAATGCCAAGCGAAAGACCCGGTTAAAACGCTCGACCTGCTCGAAATCAAACGCGCCGAAACTGAACTCGGTCCAGAGATCCACGTCCACGCCTCCGCGCGCAGTTTCCTGCATCATCAGGTGCGCAGCATGGTCGGATCACTCAAAATGGTGGGGGTCGGCACATGGGAGCCTGCACAAATCGGCAAGGCATTGGCCGCGCGCGACCGGCAGGCGATGGGATATAACGCGCCGCCATACGGGCTCTATTTCGTTGAAGCGATCTATCCAGAGGTCACTTGACCTAACGTCACCCTAGTAATCCGATCATCGCGAGCGTAGCTGGGGTGCAAAGTTCATTAGGAGAGAAACATCATGACCACCGGTAAACAGCTTTTCACCACGCTTGATGCAGGCGGCGCTTTGACCGTCGAAATAGCCGAGGCGAGTTTTCCTGAGCCGACCGGCAATCAAGTTTTGGTCAAAATGGAGGCGGCTCCGATCAACCCATCGGACCTCGCGATCCTGACCAGTGCAGCCGATTTCGAAAATGCCGAATATTCCAATGGTAAAGTGGTCGCGCAAATGCCCGAGCCATTCTTGTCTGGCCAAAAAGGCCGCCATGGTCAGCGCCTGCCCGCCGGTAACGAGGGTGCCGGTACTGTCATCGCCACCGGTGATAGCGACATGGCAAAGGCTCTGATGGGCCAACGTGTTGCCTGCGTACCGGGCAATGCGTTCAGCCAATATGCGATTGCCGATGCGATGATGTGTCTGCCGCTGGGCGATCACTCCAGCGAAGTCGGCGCCTCCAGCTTCGTCAATCCGATGACCGCGCTCGCCTTTGTTGAAACCGCGAAGATGGAAGGCCACGATGCGATCATCCACCTCGCCGCAGCGTCAAATCTGGGCCAAATGCTCAACAAGATCTGCCTCGAAGACGGTATGAAGCTGGTCAATATCGTGCGCAAGCAAGAGCAAGTTGATCTGCTCAAAGGCCTAGGTGCAGAGCATGTCGTCAACTCTTCCGACGATGATTACATGAAGCAATTGCGCGAAGCGATTTCCGCGACCAGCGCGTTTCTCGGCTTTGATCCAATTGGCGGCGGACAGGCGAGCGACGGCGTGCTGAAAGCAATGGAGCAGGTCGCATCAAGCCAGATGGACGAGTTCTCTCGCTATGGCTCCAACCAAGACAAGAAGATGTATATGTATGGCCGGCTCGACCTAGGCCCGACCATTTTGACCCCGTCCTATGGTCTGCAATGGACAATCTCTGGCTTCCTGCTGACGCCATTCTTGGCCAATGCTGGCATGGAAACAGTGATCAAAATGCGCACCCGCGTTCAGCAAAACCTGACCACCACTTTCGCCTCGCATTACAAGGCGAAGGTCAATCTGGAAGAGATGCTGACCAAGGAAGCGATCATGGACTATCGCCAAATGAAAACTGGCGAGAAGTATCTGGTAACCCCGCACGCTTAACGTTGCGTGCCGTCCGGCGCGAGTCTCTGCGGATGCGGGGGCTCGCCGCTCAGCGGTCTATCCAGCGAAAGACAAGAAATAGCGGAGTGCGCGCCCCAATGACGTGGCTAGAATTGGGGTGGGAAGCGGACAATAGGCTCTTCGATCAAACCCGCCCGCTCAGTTTGCGGTCGCGACACAACCGCAGCCCAATCAAAGAAAGAGGGCGAGCCACATAAAGTGACCCGCCCCAAAGTTTGGAGAGAACTTCAGATTTGCTTACAAATCAAATCCGAACGTTACGCCATAGCGGCGCGGCGGACTGATCTGATTGAAGTTGAACAGTGCGGCAACATTGGTCAGCGAGCTGACGAAAATCTCGTCATTCACGTTTTTGGCAAAGACCGTCACGTGGAAGCGATCGTCAGGTAAATCCCAACGGATGCTGGCGTCCAAAACGTTGTAAGATGGAATTTCGCCAATTGCAGCGCCGTTGGCCAGGACGTTTTGATTGTCGACATAAATCCAATCCCCACGCAGCGTCAGTTCGCCCGCACTGCCCAGATCTGCCCGGTAAGAGGCTCCTGCACCCAACGTCCATTTCGGAGCTCTTGAAAGCGGCAGGTCTGAGTTGTCAGTAACAATTCCATCATTGTTCAGATCAGCCAGAAACTCGTCATACTTTGCATCGATATAGCCCATGGAAAAATCGAGTTGCAGGCCATCGACTGGCACAGCAGTCACCTCCATTTCGATTCCTTTGACCGTCGCATTGGCGGCGTTGTCCGTGATAGTTTCTTGCGGATTATTCGGATCGGTTGAAGATCGAATAACGGTCCGTTGCAGATCGCTATAATTGCTTTGGAATATCGCGATATTTGTCCGCAGGCGATTGTCAAACCAATCAGCCTTCAGACCAATCTCGAACGCATCTACTGACTCTTCATCAAACGGCCCAAGTGCGGTTGCTGTTGATCCGCGTACACTGAAACCACCGCTCTTGAAGCCTTTGGAATATGACCCATAAACAAGGGCATCGTCAGTCAGCCTATAATCAAAGCCGACCTTGGGACCAAAGTTGGACCAGGTATCGCTTAAATTGATGCGTGGCGAAAGACCAAGCGCAACTGGCCGGAACAAGGATGAGAAAAAGTCCTTTTCCTCATACGTGTACCGACCACCAAGACTGATGCTGAGCCGATCAGTGACATCGTAATCAATCTGCGCAAACGCGGCATAGTTGCGGTGGGTCTGCCCACCTTGTGAGCGAAGCTCAGTCGCTGTTCCCGTATTGGTGATATCCAAAAACGTATCGCGTTGCAGGAAGAACTTCTGACGGAAGTAGAAAACACCCGCGATCACGTTGATGTTATCGTTGAGCTCCCAATCATACCGCAGCTCGGATGAGAACTGCTCATGCGGAGTCTCTCGCAAAGTTTCAAAGAAGCTCGCGGGGGTGCCATCGGTATCGTTATTGTTAAAATCGGTCGTATCACGATAGTTGGATACTAAGGTTGCCGTGCCAGGTCCGATTTCCCAGTTTGCTTCCGCTGTTAAGCCAAAGACTTCGATGTCGCTGAACCCTTCGACATTGAAAGGAAACGCGCGCACTTCAGCACCAGCTTCGAACACAGGCGGACTGTGAAAGACTTGCAATAGCTGACCAGGTTGGGAGATGTTGATGGTCGGCAAATTGTCGCTGTTTTCGTTGTAATATTCACCGATCAGGGTCAGCTCAAAGTTGTCTGTCGGGGTGAACAACACAGTTGGGCGCAGCGAGAATGTGCTGGTTCGTCCTGCATCTCGCGGCGCTCTGGCGCCGGGGCCGCCCACGAATGTATTTGTAAAGAAGCCATCGTGTTCTTGAGAGAAGGCCGAGACTTTAACAGCCAAGACATCTTCAATAAGCGGGGTTTCCGCAGAAATTCGGAGGTCGCGCTGACCAAAGCTGCCAAGGGTGATTGTTCCGCGCGCCGCCGACTCGCCGGTCGGGCGTTTCGTCCGATAATTGATCGCACCAGCCGTTGTGTTGCGGCCAAACAAAGTGCCTTGCGGACCGCGCAGAACCTCCACTTGTTCAACATCAAATAGATCAAGCGACGAGTTAACAGTACGAGGCAAGTACACGCCATCAACATAGATGCCGACCGCCGGATCAACCGTAGAGCCAGGATCGCCGTTGCCGATGCCACGGATGAATACAGAGACTGAGCTGCCAAAATTGCCGATCGTATTGATGGTAACGTTGGGTGCTCGACCACTGAGGTCAGACAGATCTGTCGCCTGAATCCGCTCAAGGGCTTCGCCTCCCAGTGCGGTCACCGCCACAGGAGTGGATTGCAACGGTTCAACCCGCTTTCTTGCTGTGACAAGAATTTCAGGAATTCCGTCAGAACTGCCCTGTTCAATTTCAGGGCCTTGCGCGTCCTGCGCTTGCGCTTGTGATGTCACTGTCATCATAGCGACTGCAACAGCCAATGACGACATGCCGCCCAGCAGTGTTGAATCTTTTCTCATATGTTCCCTCCCTAGAAACAATCCGAAATTCGGATTTGCAATTTAATGAATACTGATTAATTAAAGTGACCAAGAGAGCTATTGTCAAAAGTATCAGTCCGGTCATCGATCGGCCGAAAATGGGGAACAAAAATTGATGCACAGCAGCTGTGGAATGGGCACGGGTAAGGCGCCAACAAGGGTTCGAACGGTCCTGCTGAGTGCAATGGTTGCAAGCATCTGTTTGGCTGCCTCCGCCTGCAGCAGCAGCGAAAGCGACGAAAGTGTCGAGCTGACTAGTGAAACTGTCCCGCTGGCCGACACCCCAGAGCGGGTGTATTGGGGCGACCTCCATCTCCACACCACATACTCATTCGATAGCTTCAATTTTGGCAACAATACGCTCGGACCTGACGAAGCATATCTGTTCGCCCAGGGGCAGGCGATTGACGCTCACACGGGTAAAAAGGCACAGCTAGAGACGCCGTTAGATTTCTTGATGATTGCCGATCACGCCGAATACACGGGTGTGTTTTTGGGCATTGAGAATGATGATCCAAACATTGTCGACACGGCTTTGGGCAAGGCTTGGGCCGCGATGAAGGAGGCTGGCGATACAGTCGGCCCAATGGACGAAGTTGTTGCCTCATTGCGTGAAGGCGAGGCTGAGCGCATGCCGCCTGAGGCATTCCGAAAGACCGTTTGGTCAGAGCTTGTCGAAGCTGCGGAACGACATAACAAGCCCGGCAAGTTCACCACATTTGCGGGCTATGAGTGGACCTCAATGCCGGAGGGCGGCAATCAGCATCGCGTAGTTGTTTACAAGGATGGGAAGGACAAAACCCTTCAGACAATTCCTTTCTCGGCCGCTGACGGTAACAATCCGATGGAGCTGTGGAATTATCTTGAGAACTATGAAAAATCGACAGGAGGCGAGGTCCTTGCCATCGCCCACAATGGCAATCTTTCAAATGGCAACATGTTTGGCGATATCCAGATTGATGGCGAGCCGTTCGATCAGGAATATGTAACAGCCCGCGCACGCTGGGAACCGCTGTATGAAATGACACAGGTAAAGGGCGATAGCGAAGCGCACCCTTTGCTTTCCCCAACCGACGAATTTGCTGACTTTGAAACTTGGGACGAAACCAATGTCTCCATGGTAGCGCGCCCCGAAGACGAGGACGAGCGTCGCAAGGTATTTGCAAATGAATATGCTCGGGAAGCATTGAAGCAAGGATTGGACCTACAAGAACGTTTTGGCATCAATCCCTATCAATTTGGAATGATAGGCAGCACCGATTCCCACACCGGTTTGGCGACATCCGATGACGACAATTTTTGGGGAAAATTCGTCGAATCCGAACCCAGTCCAGAGCGACTTGGTTCGAAGATGGGCGGCAGGCTATGGGACAATTGGCGCCTGTCTGCATCTGGTTATGTCGGGGTTTGGGCCCGGGCCAATACGCGCGAAGAAATCTTTGCAGCGTTTAAACGTCGCGAAACCTATGCGACGACCGGCCCACGCATCAGTCTGCGCTTCTTTGCAGGCTGGGATTTTGAAGAAGGTGACGTCGAAGGCGGCAGACTAGCTGACAACGGATATGAAAAAGGCGTGCCCATGGGAGCCGTTATCGACGGTGAGGGAGAAACTCCACAGTTTCTTATTTCCGCTGTAAAAGACCCGAACAGTGCTCATCTGGACCGCATTCAAATCATCAAAGGTTGGCGCGACAAAGATGGTCAGCTCAATGAAGTCATCTATAATGTGGCTTACGCTGGAAATCGTTCGATCAATCAAAAGACCGGCGAATTGCCCCCAATCGGCTCAACAGTGAACCTCAACGATGCCACCTATACCAATGACATCGGCGCAGCGCAGCTGATGACCTTTTGGCAGGACCCAGACTTTGATCCTGCACTCTCTGCATTCTATTACATACGGGTGCTTGAAATCCCGACGCCTCGCTGGACACTTTACGATGCGGTAAGATTCGGGATAGAGCCCAAACCGGAAATCCCTCTGATTACCCAGGAGCGGGCTTACAGCTCTCCGATTTGGTATAATCCATAAGGTTCTCAGATAATTCTGACGGTTAGATCAAAGCAGGAGTTACCTAGCGGGTTTTTGGGAAGATGGAGAAGGATAACAAAATTCTTCAGGCAAAGGCTGAGCGAAAAGTCGCAAAGCGTGGCCGCCCCGCCGGTAGGACTGCAGAGCAAACCCGCGCCAAGATTATCCAGGCCGCGGAAAGTGAGTTTAATTCGCGCTCTTACCCAGATGTAAGCATGCAGCAGATCGCCAAGCGAGCGGGCATATCTGGCCCGGCGATTTACAACCATTTTCCCTCGAAAGATGAATTATTTCTAGCCGCGATAAAGCTGCGAGTACTCACCTACAACCAAGTGATTACGGCAGCTGTTGCGGAGGGCGCCACTTGGCAGGACAAACTCAACAATTTGCTCGATGCGGTGCGACCTTTGCAAGGTTCTGCGTCTGGCTTCCAAACAATCAGTGGTGCGGTAATGAACCGGTTGCGCGACGACCCAGTCAAGTTCGCGGAACTTCGCAAACTGCGCGAAGAATCCACGGTGGTGTTCCGGGGTTTGGTCAAAGAGGCAGTCACCAGTGGTGACTTGCGAGCCGATTTAGATATCGCGATTGCTGGTGATTTGCTGATGGCGATGACGGTTGGGGCGATAAACACAGCCTCGTTCTACCACCCCGAAGAAAGCGATATGAAGAATATCATTTATGCATTCAAAGTCTTACTCGGCACCAAATCCAATTGAACACTAGCTGGCCTTGGCGTCACGATAGCAACTGCCTATCCACCCGAGTATAGCCTAAATGTCCGCAAATGGGTCGTTAGCAGCCGGTCTGCTTCTAGCTAACGCTTTGACCTAGCTGCCAGACAGCTATCGGGCTTGGTACTCCGCTAGATTGCGGTCAGTTTTGGGGTGGGGAGCGGACGGTCTGCTTTGCGTGGGCTAGTCTATGCAAGCGGACGCCTTTTCGAACTCAACCGAATGACTGCCAACGACCCAATTGCTGATCTTTGCATTGAAAATCGACCTTACCCAAAGTGAACGGGTTTTGACCAAGGCTGAAATGCGTTGAAATGTGGCATAAAAATTGAGCTTTCCAGTCACCCTTCCACGTGGGGTGAGATACAGCTAAACTAAGAAGATGGCTCAATCTTCCTCTATCTATTCGCGCAAAGCGATTGAACACGCGCCAGGGCATCTAGATCGAGCCGAGTTGTTCGCAATTTGCAGGCTCGATATGGACGCAGCTCCGGATCTTGCGTCAATGGTCTCAGAAGAAGATTATGTCAGGCTTCTCGAGACGATAGCTCAAGCCGAAGACGGACTACCAAGGGCTCACATTCGACTTGGTATGTCGATGCGGTGCGAAGACCTTGGTGCGGTGGGTCTTGCTTGGAAAAGTTCGCCCACTCTGATGGATGGCTGGGATCGTGCGCAGCGTTATGTCAGTGTTGTTGCCGGCGTGCGAGCACTTGAGCTGAAGCGCAGTGAGCGAACCACCGAGATCCGTTTTCTTCGTTTGGCTGACGAAGCTCCGATGGGAGCTAGGTTATCAAACGAAGCGACCTTCGCTTCTTTCACGGCCATCTGTCGCGAAGCCTCAGGACGCCCTTTCAAACCAGAGCGGGCCATGTGCGCCCATAACTTCGTTGGCGATAAAGCCTTTCTTGAGGACTATCTCGGCTGCCGAGTTGACGACCGCGCAGGGATAAATGCGGTTGTCATTTCGAACGAGGAGCTGGCACTGCCCAATGCGGTCGGTGATGATGCGATCTCTCGTTTTTTTGATCAGCGCGTTGAAGAAATGCTCGCCCAGATCAAAACAGATGCCGTCCATTCGTTTCAAGTGAAGTCAGCCATCGGCAAGAAGCTCAGCGGTGGTGTTCCAAAATTATCCGATGTTGCTCTGGGCTTGGGGATGAGTGCGCGAACGCTGCAACGCAGATTGAGCGATAATGGTGTGGTTTTTCAGGATCTGGTCGATCAAGCGCGGCGTGAGCTGGCTGAGAAGCTGCTTCGCACGACTAACTTTCCGCTCGTTGAGATCGCTTTCCTGACCGGCTTTGCCGAACAAAGCGGTTTTACCAGAGCGTTCAAACGTTGGGCTGGTGAGACTCCTCGCTCATACCGATTAGGCGCAAAATCAAGCTAATGACGCCATCTGCACAAACCTTGTCGTGCTCGGGCAAGAGACGCTCAAGCCAGTGAGCTATCCCATGCTTGTCTCCAACAAACAGGAACAAGCATATGACCACTCAAACCGACATTGCCCCGATCACTCTGGTGATCGGAGGAACCGGTAAGACCGGCAAAAGAGTTGCTGATCGTCTAATACAAAAGGGTCAGGACGTCCGCATCGGGTCGCGTTCTTCCTTTCCTTCGTTCGACTGGAACAGCGAAGCTGGCTGGGATGCTGCGCTCGATGGCGTCTCAAACATCTACATCACTTACTCACCCGATCTGGCTATGCCAGGGGCCAAAGATGCAATTAGCGCTTTGATCTGGCGCGCCAGGTTGAATGGCGTCAAACGCCTCGTCCTTCTATCTGGTCGCGGCGAGGAGGAAGCGCAGGCTTGCGAACAGATCGTTGCTGATAGCGGTCTTGAATGGACGGTTTTGCGCGCAAGCTGGTTCAATCAGAATTTTTCAGAAGGCGCCTTCATCGACATGGTGCTCGGCGGAGCGATCACTCTGCCAGCACGCGAGACGCCAGAACCCTTTGTTGATGTCGATGACATTGCCGATGTTGCAGTCGCAGCTCTCAGTGAAGATGGGCACAATGGCCAGATTTACGAAGTCACTGGCCCACGCCTAATGACCATGGCCGATATTGCGGCGGACCTGTCCGCTGCAACCGGACGCGAAATAGCCTTTGTCGATGTGCCGCATGATGCCTTTATCGAAGAGCTCACCAAATCTGGCGCGCCCAATGATGTCGTGTGGATGCTCGACTATCTGTTCTCGACCGTCCTCGATGGTCGAAATGCACATCTCACTGATGGCGTTGAGCGGGCGCTTGGCCGTGCTCCCAAAGACTTCACAGACTACGCCCGTGATGTGGCTGCAACCGGTGCATGGAGGGTTGCGGCATGACAAACTTCGGCACACGCACAGTTCTGGCCGTATCGGGAGCGATCCTGGTAGGCATCGGCAGTTGGCCCATGGCCGCGCCGATAATATTCCTCGCTACTAGCGAGGTCATTGTCGAGCATGACGCTGGCCTTATGTCCGAAGTGACAGCGCCAAGCGGCATGCCGGGCATGATCGGCGCATTCATGATCTTCAGTGCGATCAAAGCGCGGTTGGTAAGTTTTGGCCTGGCTGCGGGTGCGGCTGTCTATGGCAGCTATGGCTTCAGCCGTCTGGTCAGCCAGTATTTACACGGTACGCCAACGGATTCGCTCGTCGTCGTGATGTATTTCGAGCTCACTGTTGCCGCGTTACTGCTAGCACTCACCCTCAAAATTCAAGCTGCAAACCCACTGCAACAGGTGGATGCATTTCACCAGGAGATGACCCAATGACCCGCAGGCAAATATGCACATTGGCATCGGTCACCGCTCTGTTTGTTCTGACGGGGCTGGCCGTCTGGAAATTCAGTTACGCGTCAGCGGAACCGAGCGGTAGCGCGACAGCGATCTTCACCTCCAGCATCGTTTTGTACCTGATGTACCTTTTCTCCACGTCGTCAGAACGACCCAAGAAATAGCCGGCGGGTATCGTCTTTGCGCTCACATCCAAGCCATGCTGACGCGCAAACGCAGCTCTTCCACCTGTTCCCTCAATACGAAAGGATAAGTGATCAATGACTTATGAATGGCCCCTCTATTTCTGCCTCTTCCTTGCGCTGTGGAGTGCAATTGTCGCTGGTAACTTCTCTGCATTTTCAGAATTCATCATGTCGGCTCTGCTCAAGTCAGAACCTGCAAGTGGCATTGAAGCGATGCAGCACATCAATCGCGATGTGATCAAGACCCAGTTCGTAGCTGGCATCCTCTTCATCGCAGTCTTTTCAGTGCTCTTTGCGGCCTACAGCCTTGCGGTGTTTGATGGCGCGGCGCTGGTCACACTGATCCTAGCCAGCTTGGTTTACGTCCCCAGCGTCTTTCTGATGACGATGCTTGGCAATGTGCCGATGAACAACCGGCTCGACAGTGACGATCATACCAGTGTCGAAGCACAGAACTATTGGATGGAGTACGGCGAGAAATGGACCCGGCTTAATCACTTCCGTTCTCTAGGAAGCGCCCTGACCTCCGGGCTCTACATCATCGCCGCCATCACACTCATCACAAGCGGACAGGTGTAATCATGAGATATGCAGCGTTAAGCGTCTCCACAATTCTAGCGATCGTGGTTTGGGGTAGCTTGGTAATTGCTGGCCTAGACCAAGGTTGGGGAACGAGCGCGATCGCGGAAGAGGGAGACCTGTCCGGGTTCGAATTGGCAGCGAAAGAAATCGCCGAGCAAGACAATCAAGGCAACGTCAGTTCCATCCTGATTGAGAGCGGAGCGCCAGTGGCAGAGTTTCATCTGTCAAAAGGTGAAGAAGTGAACGCCCAAAGCGTTTTCCAAGTCGCATCTCTGGGCAAATGGGTCACCGCATGGGGCGTGATGGCACTTGTCGAAGATGATCAGTTGGACCTTGATGCACCGGTTTCAAACTACCTCACGCGCTGGCAATTGCCGGCTTCCGAGTTCAATGCATCCGGTGTCACAGTGCGGCGTTTGCTGAGCCACACCGCAGGCCTTACCGATGGCCTTGGCTATGATGGATTTGCGACAGCACAAGAGCGCCAAACCCTCGAAGCATCGCTGACCCGGGCCGCTGACGCATCGCCGGGCAAGGATGGCCGGACACTCCTAAGAACCGAGCCGGGCTCAGGCTTCGCCTATTCAGGCGGCGGATACACTATGCTTCAGCTGCTGATCGAAGAGGTCTCTGGCGAACCATTTACGGCCTATATGCAAACCCGTGTCTTTGCACCTTTGGGCATGGAGAGAACCTCCTTTGACCATGACAAGGCGGCCGCGCTTGGACTGGCTGAGAACTTTGGACCCGGAGGCACAACTCAGCCATTCGGCTGGTACACTGCACTTGCGGCGACGTCTCTTTTTACAACCTCTGAGGATCTTGCGAAGCTTGTTGCAGCACAGGCCCCGGATGCGGCGAACCCCGTCTTATCACAGGATACATTGGCGCTAATCCGCACACCCCATGCCTCAGAAATGGGGGCAGACATCTGGGGGCTCGGTACAATGCTCTATGCGCCCAATAATTCCGGAGATTTCATAATCGGTCATGATGGCAGCAACGAACCGGCGATCAACACTGCGGCTCGGCTTGATCCGGCAACTGGCGATGGTATCGTCATTCTTTCAACCGGCAATTCGATGCTGGCGACGCAGCTCGCGGGCGAGTGGGTGTTCTGGAAGACTGGAAAAGTTGACACTCTCACCTTTGCCTCGCGACTGCCAACGGCTCTCATAGTCTTTGCAGGCGGTTCGCTATTGATCCTGGTTGGCGCAGGCTTTGCTATTTGGCGACGAGCGCGTGCGGCATCCAATCGAAAGAAGGCAGGGTAGTCCTATGTCGCAGCCAGATAATGGAGCATCAACCAGTTCGCCCCCGAATTACACCCGATTGACCGCTTTGCGCGACCTGTTTGCGGTTGTCTCAGTGCTTGTCATCGTCAAGCAGTCCCTGCTCCCGATCACCCAGCTTTATGCGGGTCCAGCCTCAACTTTGAGCGCGATGATCTTGGGAACCTTCTTGTTACGCCGCAGGGTGGCAGCTTGGAGCGACCTTGGCCTTCGGTGGCCAGAAAGTTGGCCCAAGACGCTTAGGCTGACACTCCTGACAATGGTCTTCTTCCTAGTCTGTACTCAGCTTATGGCTGTGGTTGCAGACCTCTTTTTTGAGGACATTGGGACAAGCGATCGTTTCTCCCATATCGAAGGCAATTTGCCAGCGTATTTGCTCATCATGGTGCTTGTATGGACGCACGGCTCCTTCTTCGAAGAGCTGTTGTTCCGCGCATTCATCATCAACCACACGAGTGAGGCTCTTGGCGGCGGACTTCGGTCAGACATTGTTGCCTTGATCATCTCATCAGCGTTCTTCGGTTATCGCCACGCTTACTATCAAGGGTGGCATGGCGCGCTCGTCACGGGCGCTGGCGGCTTTGCATTCGGTGTTTTCTACCTTTGGTTCGGGCGGCGCAATATTATGCCGCTGATCTTTGCTCACGGCGCCTTCAATACGCTGGGGCAGACGTTCCGCTATTTCGGCATCGAGGATTAGAGGCAGGCCCCAGAGAGCTTGAACGTCGCCGTTTGGCGCGAACTGGTAAAACTGTGGCGGCGGCTGGCAATAGCCCCTCCTCTCTTTGCCCTACTCCTGATTGCAAGACATCAATCGGAGAAAACACCATGACCCAATCATCTCTCTTGGAAATTGAAACTGACACCGCGAACGCTGTCCAAAGCCGCCACTCTGGCCCAATTGCAGGTAAATACATATCGATCAGAAAAGGCTTTAAGACCACGAGTTTCAAGCATGCGATGTTTGATGGCATGATGGACCCGCTCGTGATGGTCGACCATTACTTGATGGGCGCACCGACCTTTGGCGCTCACCCTCACGCCGGCATGTCCGCTGTTACAGTATTGTTCGAAGATAGCTGCGGGGCTTTCAACAATCGCGATTCGCTCGGCAATGATATCGATCTGATGCCGGGGGATCTCTACTGGCTCAAAGCCGGAAGCGGAGCGGTCCATGATGAAAAGCCGATGCATGGCGCAATGGCTCATGGGCTTCAGATGTTTGTGAACCTGCCTGCTCATATGAAGCACGACGATCCAGACGCGCTCCACATCAAAGCAAGCGAAATGCCCGTGATTGAAGGCAATGGCGCGAAGGTACGCCTTGTGTTGGGTGAGAGTAACGGGGTCATCGGGGCCAATTCTCCTGCGCTGCCGATGACGATCCTCGATGCGAAAATCGATGAAGGTGGTGGTTTCGAGCACACTGTCGCTCCCGGTCACTCCCAATGGATCCTTGCGGTCGATGAGCCGATCGAAGTGATTGTTGGCAATCAGCCTGTGCCACTTCCCTCAGGTGAAGCCTTGGCGATCAGCGCTAGAAAGAGTCCGGGAACTCTGGTTTTGCGCGCTCGCGCTGAGAGCCACGCAGTGATCGTAACAGGTGAACCGATCGCTCAACCCTTTGTTCAGCGCGGTCCATTTGTGATGAGCACTGAGGCTGAGATTGCCGAAGTCGAAGCGGCCTATCGTGCCGGGCACTTGGGCAAACTGAGCGAATAGCGTCGCCGCGTCAGCCAACAACAGGGCCCAAGCCCTCGCTCTCGCTAAGCCAGAAGATGCAAAACTCCAGTTCAAAAACCGCAATTAAATCAGAAGGAAACTAAACATGTTTGCCATTAGAATAGCCATCGTCACAGGTAGTCTGCGCAAAGACTCAATCAATGCATCGCTTGCTGAGGGCCTGACGCGGCTCGCCCCCAAAAATGTTGAGTTTCACTATGCTGAGATAGGCGAATTGCCGCTCTACAATCAGGATGACGATGCCGCCCAAACAGACGCGGTGAAACGCTTCAAATCGCAAATCGCCCAGGCTGATGGTGTGCTTTTCGTCACGCCGGAATACAACCGTTCCATTCCTGGTGTTCTGAAAAACGCCATTGATCATGCATCAAGGCCATATGGAGAAAGCGTTTGGGGCGGCAAGCCTGCGGGAATCATCGGCATTTCAGTCGGATCGATCGGCACAGCGATGGCGCAGCAACATCTACGCAATATTCTCGCCTTCCTTGATGTGCCTACGCTCGCACAGCCCGAAGCGTTTCTCCAGGCTACTCCAGAGTTCTTCGATAGCGACGGCAACATTGGCCCGAATAGCCGCGAATTCTTGAAAGGTTGGATCGATCAGTTTGTGGCTTGGGTCGAGAAGCATTCAGACCCGAACTGAAGGAGTTGCAAGATGACCAATGTGCACGCGCCTCTGGGTTCAGCAATTGGACCGATCTTTCTGTCTCATGGATCACCTACATTGCCCTTCGAAGGTGTGCCCGCGCACCACTTCATCAAGGGCCTTGCAGCAACATTGCCCGTGCCACGCGCAATATTGGTTGTTTCAGCGCATTGGGAAGGCGAAACTGCCACGCTTAATGCTGTAACTGTGAATGACACTATCCACGACTTCAGTGGTTTTCCAACAGAGCTTTATGAATTGCAATATCCGGCACCAGGCAGCACTAGGCTTGCCTCACACGCTGCTAGCTTGCTCTTGGATGCTGGTTTGGGAGTAAAATTAGACACGACACGAGGTCTTGATCATGGCGCTTGGGTGCCATTGATGTTGGCTTGGCCTGAGGCTGAGATACCAGTGGTGCAGTTATCGGTTCAGACCGAACTCGGCCCTCAATATCACCTCGAACTGGGGCGAACCCTTCACTCACTCACAAAGGAGGGCGTTCTTGTCCTAGCGAGTGGGAGCTTTACGCATGACCTTTCAAGCTGGCGCAACCAGAAAGGGCACACGGAGCCCCAATGGGTTACAGAATTTGCACAGTGGTTCAACGCGCAGCTTTTGGATCGCAATATTGAGAGCTTACTCGAGTACTGGGAGCGAGCACCGTTCGCACAGCGAAACCATCCTACAGAAGAGCACTTGTTGCCTCTGTTTGTCGCGCTTGGTGCAGGTGGTCCGGCCGCTCAACCCTCGCTATTGCACTCAAGTACGACTTATGGCGTTTTGAGAATGGATGCCTACGCTTTCTCCGCCGAGTAAACCGGCTTGGGTGTTAGGAGAGGAACCGCTCCAGTTTTCAACTGGGCAAGAAATCGCACGTCCCCTCAGTCTGATTCCGGTAGTTCTATTTGGATGAACTGACAGTCCGCTTCCACACCAATGTCGGCCATTTCAGCTTGGCAAGAATAGCGTCCGCTTTTAGCGAGTAAGGTCGTTGGCATGAACGTCCGCAAGTGGGTCGTTAGCCGACTGACCGCTTTTGGCCGCGAAGTGCAGCTAAGCAACTATCGCTGTCTGACCTAACGCTTATCAAATGCTTGTTGGATAAGAGCGGGGTCGCTGATCCCGCTCGCCAGCATCACTTGCAGCAATATTCGCGCCTTGACTGGATTGAGGCCGCGCGATGCGACGAGGCCGCTGTCATCATCCTCGCTCTCACGGTCGACAAGCCCTTCATCGACGCGGCTGGCCCGAACCACCACAACGCCATTGGCAGCAGCCTCGGCCAGTTTGCGACGGATCGCGGCCGGTGCATTGCCCTCGCCAAATCCGGCCAGCACTAGGCCTAGCGCACCCTCTCCAACGCGGCTTCCCAACAGGCAATCGACCAGTTCAGCCTGCATCCCGGCATAGGCATGCAAGATCGGCACCTTGGGAAACTCATCGGGAAAGGCAAAGCGCGCCGGGCGGTCCCTCGCCCATGGATCACCGAACCAATCGAGCGAGCTGGGCGTCACGCTAGCGATCGAATCGCGCGGAAAGCCGCGAAATGCATCGGTGCCGCTGGTCCGGGCTTTGCGCGCATCGCGGGCCGAGATCACTCGGTCGCTCATCACCAGCAAGACGCCGCGTCCCGATGCGTCGGGATCGCTCGCCACCCGCACCGCATTGACGAAATTGCGCATCCCGTCGCTGCCCACAGCGTCAGCTGGCCGCATCGCGCCCACCAACACCACCGGTTTTTGGGTCGGCAATGTCAGGTCGAGCAGCAGCGCGGTTTCCTCTGCCGTGTCGGTGCCATGAGTGATCACCACGCCATCAATTTCCGGGTCCGCCATCGCATCGGCGCAGGCGGTATGCAGGGTACGCCAAATGTCGGGCCCGATGTCCTCAGAACCTATAGCCGCCACTTCGCGACCGTTCAGCCGCGCAGTCACACCCATCGCTCCGGCTTGCTGGATAAAGGCGTCGATCCCGATCTGTCCGGGCCGATAATCGCGCTTCAATGCGGCGCCTGCGGTGCCAGCAATCGTGCCGCCCGTGGCCAAAATCAGGATGTTTGCGCCTGTATTCATGGTGGTGTTCATGGGCCCCGCGATAGCGGCGGGGAAAGATTCATGCCAGAAGGCAATTGATTTTACCAAAAGAGACGTTAGATAGCCCCCTTCCGTGGGGCGATTAGCTCAGTTGGTAGAGCATCTCGTTTACACCGAGAGGGTCGGCAGTTCGAGCCTGTCATCGCCCACCACGGCCTTCCCTATTTATTGGCAATGATTCGCGGCAAAGCTGTGCTGGCTTAGCCCTGCGCCAGCTCTTGCAGGTTTAACCGGACGAAATCCGCACTGTTGATTTCTGCCGTTCCCAGCCGAGCATCGGCCAATCGCAACGCCCAGTAGCTTTCCGAACCAAACGCCAATTGCCCCTGTTTCAGACGGCGAGAATACAATTGCAGATCATATTCCTCGGTCGCCCCAATTGCGCCGTGAACCGCATGTGCAATTGCCGAGACCTGATGCGCAGCCTCGCTCACCCGGCATTTGGCCATCGCTGCCCTGACCGGCACCACCTGATCGCCCGACAGCCCGATACGCGCCGCAATATAGGCCGATGCAACCTGCTCCGCCATGACTGCGAGCTGTTGCTGGATCGCCTGAAACTTGCCCAGAGGTCGCCCGAATTGCTGGCGCTCCCCAGCGTAAGTGTTCGACATTTGCTGCAATTTGACCATGCCGCCCGCCATATTCGCAGCGGTAAGCGCCGCTGCCGTCGCCAGCAGATCAACTGAGCCCATGGGAATCGATGCAATTGCCTCTCCCGGCGTCAGTGTAGCCTCTGCTCCGGCTGAAAATGGATCAAGACCTTCACCGCTCAGCGTGACCAGACACAATTCCTGCTCTTTCTGAATCAAAGCATGGGTTGCACCTGCAGCCAGCGGCGTGATGTTCGATGACGGAGCCAGCACGATTACCGCATCATCGGGCGCGCTTGCACCGCCTGCGGCCAACAATCCGCGCGCCATTGCGGTCTCGGCAAAGGGCACCGGCAGGGCATGCTCGCCCGCGACCACAGCCAGCAAAAACAGACTGTCGAGGGTTAGCCCGGCTCCGCCCATATCCTCAGGCACCAGCAGGTCCAGAAAGCCGGATTCGGCTATTTGCTGCCACATCGGATGGGTTGTGGTGGGGCTTTCAGCAGCGCGCACTTGGGATGGCGGCGAAATTGACGCGACCAGTCCGGTGAATTGCTCCACCAGCATTTCATTGATGTCGCTCATCTCAGGCCCAACCCTCTGGCAATCATGCCTCTCAAAATCTCTCTCGTGCCACCCCTCAGCGAGAATACCGGGCTTAGCTGCAACAAGAAGGCGAGCGTTTTCATTAGCTCTGGATCAAGGTCTGCGGTCGGGTCGGCCGCAACAGCATCGGCAATTTCCAGCGGGATCGCCTGTTCCAACTCGGTGCCCAAATCCTTCAGCAAGGCCGCCTCGATCAGCGGCGATTCGTCCTTAGCCAACTGGCCCGTAATCGCCAGCGACATGGCCCGCAAAGGTGCCAGCCGAGCGATTAATTTGCCCAGCCTGACCTTGTCCGCATCGCTCGCATTATCAGCCAATTTCTTGGTCCACAGGTCGAGCAATATCAGGCTGGAGTAAATGCGTTCTGGCCCGCTACGCTCAAATGCTAGCTCGGCATTGACCTGTTTCCAGCCATTGCCTTCCTCGCCCACCAGTGCATCGGCAGGCAGCAGCACATTATCAAAATGCACTTCAGAAAAATCGCTGTCGCCTGTGCCCAGCGTGATCGGATTTATCGTAATGCCGGGCAGCGAGAGATCGATGATGAATTGCGACAATCCAGCCTGCCGATCATCCGGCGTGCCTGATGTGCGGACCAAGGCGATCATATAATGCGATTTATGGGCGTAAGTGGTCCAAATCTTCGACCCGTTAAGACGCCAGCCCGCACTGGGGCCACTCTCGTCTTTCTCGGCACGCGTGCGCACGCTGGCAAGGTCGGACCCGGCATTGGGCTCACTCATCCCGATGCAAAAGAACATTTCCCCACGGCAAATCGGCGGAATGTATTTCTGGCGCTGGTCCTCGGTCCCAAAGGCGAGCAACAAGGGCCCGCTTTGGCGGTCCGCAATCCAATGCGCAGCGATCGGAGCGCCAGCGGCCAGCAATTCTTCGACCAGCACAAAGCGCGAAAAGGCATCCTTGCCCGCCCCTCCATATCTCTCTGGAAGCGTCAGGCCGAGCCATCCGCGGTCGGCCAAGGCCTTGCTGAAATCGGCATCGAACCCGCTCCATGTCCGCGCGCGCTCCTGCGCTGGCATCCCCGCCAAAGCCTCTTGCAGAAATTCTTTCACCGAAGCCCGCAGCGCCTCTGCTTCGGCCGGTATTGTCGTCGGAGAGCCTACGCCCATCGTCGTCGTCATGGTTCAATATCCACGCATTGATCTGGCTCAAAGTGTATCGCGAAGCCATACCTAACGCGGTAGCGCCAAATTGGCGCCATGATAACTTCAGTGTTTTGATAGTTCTTATGTGCCCGGCCCAGCACGTGTACGCGCAGCTTAATCGCTAGCGTTAAGGCTGGATCGCCTCACGCACCGCGGCGATGGCTTCCTCGCTATCCCATTCATACCCGCCAGCAACCCGGAAAATCTCGCGTCCTGATGCATCAAACAGCACGGTGATCGGCATTACGCCGTCACCAAATGCATCGCCCACCGCATTTTCGGGATCGAGCCATGGTTCAAGATTGCGAAATTCACGTGTAGCGAAAAAGGGTGCCACTCGGTCTGCGCCTTGCAGATCTTGGCTGATCGTTACGACCCGCAAATCATCGCCCATCACATCGGCCAGATTGTCCAACATTGGCATCTCTACGATGCATGGCGCGCACCACGTCGCCCACAAATTGACCAATACTGGCGTCCCCTGCACCGCCCCCAGATTGAGCGCATTGCCGTCCGGATCGTTCAGCAAAATCGCCGGCAAAAGCGTACCTTCAAAGCTGCGATCAATGGTGCCGGACAATTCTTGCTTGGCAGAGGCGGAATTTTCCTCTTGTTGCACCGCAGGGTCGGCTTCCCTATCGCAAGCCGAAACAGCAAGCGCCAAGGCCAATAATGTGAGCGACGAACGGAACACGACAGATAACTCCAATGCCAGCGCGGGAAACACCCCGGGCGGCAATCAAATGTGGGGTGGCAGGTTCGCGGATGGACCTAGCGCGATTATGCGCGAAATCAATGCCTCGATCCCGTTCGACAAGGCGCTGTGGCAACAAGATATCGCCGCATCCAAGGCCCATGTCGCCATGCTGGGCGCGCAAGGAATTGTGACGGCGGATGATGCAGCAGCAATCGCCAATGGTCTGGACCAAGTCGCAGCGGAATATGCCAGAGACGGCGTTCCCGAAGACTGGGATCTGGAAGACATCCACATGACGACCGAAAGCCGCTTGGCCGAATTGATCGGGCCGGTTGCCGGACGTTTGCACACGGGCCGCAGCCGCAATGATCAAGTGGCGACCGATTTTCGCCTATGGGTGCGTCAGTCTTTTGACGAGCTGGATGCCGGATTGGCGGCTTTGCAGAATGCGCTCGTCACCCGTGCTGGCGACCATGCGGGCAGCATCATGCCCGGCTTTACCCATTTGCAAACCGCACAACCGGTAACGCTGGGCCACCATCTGCTCGCTTATTACGAGATGATCCGGCGCGACCGTTCGCGGCTGGCCGATGCTCGGCGGCGGATGAATGAATGTCCGCTTGGCTCGGCTGCATTGGCAGGAACAGGCTTTCCGATAGACCGCAATGCGACGTCCGATGCATTGGGCTTTGACCGGCCCACCGCCAACAGTCTGGACGCAGTGTCAGACCGTGATTTTGCGCTCGATTATCTCATGACCGCCAGCCAATGTTCGCTGCATCTGTCGCGTCTGGCAGAGGAATTCATCATCTGGGCCAGCCAGCCCTTTGGTTTTGTCCGCCTGCCCGATACGCTGAGCACGGGCAGTTCGATCATGCCGCAAAAGAAGAACCCTGATGCAGCCGAGCTGGTGCGCGGCCATGCCGGGCGCATTATTGGTGCGGCAACCGCGCTGATGGTGACGATGAAGGGGCTTCCCCTCGCCTATTCCAAGGATATGCAGGACGACAAACCGCCTGTGTTTGAGGCCGCCAGCCTGCTCGCCCTGTCGATTGCGGCGATGACCGGCATGGTGGCCGACAGCCAGTTTGACACCGCCCGCATGCGCAATGCGGCTGAGTTGGGATATGCGACCGCGACCGATCTGGCTGACTGGCTGGTGACGCAAGCCGACATCCCGTTTCGCGAGGCGCATCATATCACCGGAGCCGTCGTTAAACTGGCGGAAACCGAAGGCCTCTCGCTCGACCAGATACCACTGGCGCAATTGCAAGCGATTGACAGCCGGATTGACGAGCGAGTGTTTGATGCTCTGTCGGTCGATGCTTCGGTGGCTGCGCGCAATTCCTATGGCGGAACCGCGCCGGAACAAGTCAAAGCGCAGGTGGCCAAGGCCATGGCTGAGCTGGCGAAGGCCCAATTGGCAGAGGACGCAAGATGACCAACGCCGCAAAAACACTCACCGGATTGGCTGCGCTGCTGATGTTGGGCGCATGCGGACAGCGCACCGATGTGGTGCCTCTGACCGGAAAGACATTGCCCCCAGCGCCCCATGGCGCGACCATTCAGCCTGATGCAGAAGAACTTCTCGTCCTCGACACAATCGCCGCGCCGGAACGCAGCGTGGAATTGCGTCGCCGCTCGGAAGAGCGTGAGGACGACCCATTTGACCTTCCTCCCGAATAAGAGCGCCTCAATCTATGGATCATTTTGCACTGCGCGATGGCATTTTGCATGCCGAGGACGTTCCCTTGCCCCGGATTGCCGAGGAAGTTGGAACGCCGGTCTACGTCTATTCGCGAGCGACTTTAGAACGGCATGCGCGTGTCTTTAGCGAGGCTCTTGCACCGCTGGGTTCGGGCGATCAGGCGCCATTGTGCGCCTTTGCGGTCAAGTCCAATCCCAACTTAGCCGTGCTCAAAGTGTTGCAGCGTCAGGGCTTTGGCGCAGATGTAGTCTCAGGCGGAGAGCTGATCCGGGCGCTCGCCGCCGGGATGGCTCCGGTGGATGTGGTTTTTTCTGGCGTCGGAAAGACGCGGGCTGAGCTAGAGCTGGGCCTCGACAAACAAATCGGCCAATTCAACATTGAATCGCGCGAAGAGGGCGAGGAATTGTCCGAAATCGCGGTGGCGCGCGGCGAAGTCGCCGATGCGGTGTTGCGGATTAATCCCGATGTCGATGCCAAAACGCACGAGAAAATCTCCACCGGCAAGGCGGAGAATAAATTTGGCATGCCCTTGATGCGCGCGCGCGAAGTGTTTGCCGAGCTGGCGGCATTGCAGGGCCTGAATTTGCGCGGAGTGGCGATCCACATCGGTAGCCAATTGCTCGATCTGGAGCCGCTGGAAACCGCCTTTGCCAAGATCGGCATTCTGGTCGCAGACCTGCGCTCAGCCGGTCACACGATCACCCATGTTGATTTGGGTGGAGGCTTGGGGGTTCCCTATAAAACGGGCGAAAACCCGCCCTCCCCGGCCGAATATGGCGCCATGGTGGCCAAGGCTACTGCGGGTTGGGACGTGAAGCTGACGTTCGAGCCGGGCCGCGTGATCGCGGGCAATGCTGGCGTGTTGCTGACCCGTGTGGTGCGGGTAAAACGCGGCGGCAATGGGCCTCCCTTTGTGATTGTCGATGCAGCGATGAATGACCTCGCCCGGCCAGCGCTGTATGGCGCATGGCACGATTTCGACGCGGTTGAGCCACATGGCGAGCGGATGATTGCCAATATCGTTGGCCCGATTTGCGAGACAGGCGATACTTTCGCGCGCGATCGGGATTGCGATGCTGTTGCCAGCGGCGATCTGGCGGTGTTCCGCACCGCTGGGGCCTATGGCGCAACCATGGCCTCAAGCTACAATTCGCGCGGCTTCGTGGCTGAGGTGATGGTGGATGGTGATCAATTCGCCGTGGTAGCAGACCGGATCGATGCCAATGCGATCATGGATGCAGAGCGCGTCCCCGATTTCCTCGCATGATCGGATCGCTGCCTCTGTTCCACCAAATACGCGGCCAAAGCGTGCTGGTGCTGGGCGATGGAGAGGCAGCAGAGCCCAAGAAACGCCTGGTCGAGCGTGCCGGCGGTATCGTAATCAGCGACATGCAACAGGCCGTCGATGAAGGCGTGCGGATTGCTTTCGTGGCTTATGATGATGCGTCCGCATGCGAGGCGGCAGCGATCAATCTTCGCTGTGCCGGATTGCTGGTGAATGTGGTCGACAAGCCTGACCTATGCGATTTCACCACCCCCAGCATTTTGGACCGCGACCCGGTATTGATTGCGGTGGGTACTGGCGGTGCATCGGCAGGTCTGGCCAAGCATGTTCGGTTGAGGCTGGAGCGTATTCTGCCACAATCTCTGGGTAAATTGGCCAATGCACTGTTTGCGGCGCGGCCTGCCTTGCGCACAATGTTTCCCGATGCAGCTGACCGCAGGCGCGGTTTGGACGATGCCCTGCGCGAAGGCGGAGCATTGGACGCACTGGACGGTGAGAGCCACGAAAGGCTCGATGATTGGCTGGCCGGTGCGGATGCAACAAAGCCCAGCGAGACCGCCGAATTCACCCTAACCAGCGCCGACCCCGAGGACCTGACCCTGCGCCAAGCGCGCGCTTTGGGAGAGGCCGATGCGGTGTGTGCCATTGGCCCAGTACCCGACGCCATCATGGCTCGCGCCCGCGCCGATGCGATACGGATCACTTGTGATGCCGAAAATTGCGCCAATGCGCGCCGGAGTGATGGCGCAGACGCCAATAACACCGCCGCTGCACCCCGCTGTCCGGTGGCCGAGCAACGCTTCGACAATCAAGATGCTGGCCGCACGCTGACCGTCATTCTGCGCTTCAAAATTTAGGCAGCAGCTGCCATCGGTTCGTGCATCGCTTCGGCAAAATAATACGCCATTGCGTCCGCTGCTGCATCGCTCAGCGTGATGAACACCCGCGTCTTGTCATGGCTGTCCTCAATCCGGTCAAACAGGCCAGTTTGGGTCATTTGCTTGATCCAACGAAGCGCGGTTGTGGCGGGCACACCCGATGCAATGCATAGCGAGCTGACCGAAACACGGGTGTGTTCGGCATGGGCCGCGGTCAAATCCAGCAGCATATCCCATGCCGGATCGGAAAAAAGTTCTGCATCGAAGAAACGCTGGCGGTTGTTGCGCTGGCGAATAATCCGCCGCACCAATCGCGGATCGGGCAAAGGCACAGAGGCACCACGCCGTGCGATAGGCGAGGTGGCAAGTCGATCTTCTGATGCATTTTCGAGATCGCGATCTGACGCCGATGGGGCCACAGATGGAGCACGAGAAAAACCTCGCTCGTCTAAGCGATCAAACTTGCTGGCAATGGCGTCAACCTGCTCGGTCAAGCGCAGCAGCCCCAGCCGGTCCACTTCGGACAATTCGCGCACCCTTGCACCCGAAACGGCGCCCAGAATGCGGCCAACCGCCACAACCCGTTCGACGCGTGAAGCATCGACCAGAATTTGCGGCGCGGATTGGTCAAAGCAGGAAAACACCGGGTCGAGCGCATCCAGAGACGTGCTGACGATCAATTGCGCACCCGATCGCGCGACCCGCATATCCAGCCGCGACAATGCCGCCATGCTGGAGGCATCAACCATCGGACAATCCAAGATCACCACATCGCCCAGCACGGTCATATTGCCATCGAGCAGCGCCGAAACTTTGCCGCCGTGACCGATCTGAAACCCGGCCCCGCGCAGATCGTCGCCGATCTGCTCGCGCAAATAAGGACGGTCCGAGAACACCGAAACACGAGCCGTCAGGCCCGCTGCATCGCCCACCGCTGCGTATGAAAAATCTGCCTGTGCCACCGAATCAGCCTCCGTTGAATTAAGGACAAAAGTAGAACAAATGAAGATCAGGTCAAGATTTTGTGTTAAATTTCGCGAAATCTGCGGCGGGATTGAACCTTTTGCGCCTAACAACCGCACTACCCCAATGATGGCACGCACAAGCAAATCCGGAGCGTCACGAGCGCGGTCTGCCAAGTCCGGCGAATTGTTCGATCAATTGCTGATCACTTTGATCTTGCAAGGCGACAGGCAGGCTGGCGATAGATTGTTCCAGCGTTGGAACCCCCGGCTGCTGCGAACGGCGCGGCGTTACGCTGGCGATGGCGCTTTGGCGGAACAATTGGCGCAGGATTGCTGGGTCGCGATTTGGCGCGGGATCGGGTCATTGCGTGACCCTTCGCGATTTGCCCCTTGGGTCTTCAGCATCATGCGCAAGAAAGGCGCTGGGCAGATATCGGGTGCAATCCGTGACCGGGAAATGATTCGCAACGATGCCGAGCTGCCCGCTGCCCCGCCCGACCATCACGATGATAGGCTGGCCATCAATCAAGCCTTTGCCGGTCTTCCGTCCGACCAGCGATTGGCAGCCCACCTGTTCTTCGTCGAAGGGCTGACCCTGCCCGAAATTGCCGCCGTGCAATCCATCCCCATCGGAACGGCCAAGTCGCGTCTGTTCCACGCTCGCCGAAAATTGAAGGCGGCGCTTACACCTGAAATCACTCAAGGAGAGAATTGATGACCGATAAAGATGATCTGATCACCGGTGCGCTAAGCGCAGATGACAAGGACTTTCTGGCCAGCCTTGAGGCTGATCGCGGAATGTTTCAGCAAATCGGCGACAGCTGGAAAGGTCCACTGGGCGGATGGGCCAAGCTGATTTTTGCCTTCACAGTAGTGCTTGGCCTATTGTTTATATATGTGATTTGGCAGGTCGCTCACTCCACCACCAATCCGATGGTCCACGCCCTGTGGGCGATATGCGGCGTTGCGCTGCTGGTGGTGATCGGTTTTGCCAAGGAATGGATGTTCGCTCGCATGAATATGCTGACGATCCTGCGCGAGATTAAGCGCCTGCAAGTGCAAGTGGCTCAATTGTCGGAACAGCGGCAGGACTAACCCTGCCTCGCACTTCGATGCGCCTCGATCAGTCAAGGAACGGGTCGCGCACCAAAATGGTGTCGTCGCGTTCTGGGCTGGTCGAAACCAGTGCAACCGGCGTTTCGATCAATTCCTGCACCCGTTGTATATATTTGATCGCATTGGCCGGGAGATCAGCCCAACTTCGCGCGCCAGCGGTGGTTTCCTGCCAGCCTTCCATTTCCTCGTAAATCGGCTCAACTTCGGCCTGATCGGCGGAATGGCTGGGGAAATAGTCCAAAATTTTGCCGCGCAAGCGATAGCCGGTGCAAATCTTGACCGTGTCAAACCCGTCCAGCACATCAACCTTGGTCAGCGCAATGCCGGTGACGCCGCTGATCGAACAGCTTTGGCGGACCAACACCGCATCGAACCATCCGCAGCGCCGCTGGCGCCCGGTGACGGTGCCAAATTCATGGCCTCGCTCGCCCAAACGTTGCCCGTCGGCATCATCGAGCTCGGTCGGGAATGGACCAGAGCCGACGCGGGTGGTGTAAGCCTTCACAATGCCGAGAACAAAGCCGGTGGAATTGGGGCCAAGCCCGCTACCACTGGCGGCCGTACCGCTGACCGTGTTGGAGCTGGTGACGAAGGGATAGGTGCCGTGATCGACATCCAGCAGCACGCCCTGCGCGCCCTCAAACAGAATTTTCGCGCCGGCTTTGCGCACTTTCTTCAGGCGTTTCCACACAGGTTGAGCATATTGCAGCACAAAATCGGCGATTTCGCGCAGCTCGGCCAGCAAGGCATTGCGATCGACCGGTTCCTGATCAAACCCAGCCCGCAACGCATCGTGATGTGCGCACAACCGGTCCAACTGCGGATCGAGCCGGTCGAGATGCGCCAGATCGCACACCCGGATCGCGCGGCGACCAACTTTGTCTTCATAGGCCGGGCCAATACCGCGGCCTGTGGTGCCAATCTTGCCTTTGCCCGCAGCGGTTTCGCGCAGGCCATCCAGATCGCGGTGCAGCGGCAGGATCAGCGCGCAATTGTCCGCAATGGCGAAATTGTCATCCGTGATGGTAACGCCTTGGCCTTCCAGCTTGGTAATCTCGTCGCGCAGTGCCCATGGGTCCAGCACCACTCCATTACCGATGATCGACAAAGTGCCAGAGACTATCCCAGAGGGCAGCAGGCTGAGTTTGAACACATTGCCATCGATGACCAGCGTGTGGCCGGCATTGTGCCCACCTTGGAAGCGGACCACGGCATCAGCACGACTGGCGAGCCAGTCGACAATTTTGCCCTTGCCTTCATCGCCCCATTGGGCGCCAATCACGGTAACGTTAGCCATGGAATCTGCTTTCTAATCCGAAGCGACAAACCGCGCGGGATTAGGCCCTCACCAGAGGGAGGGCAAGCGGCAAGTATCACCTATCACCCGACCAGCCATATCGCTGTGTTTATCGCAGGTGGTCAGGTGGTCGCAATCACGTCAATTTCCACCAGCAATTCTGGCAGAGCGAGCGAGGACACTTCGACAATTGTATCGGCCGGAAAAGGCGGCGTGAAATGCGCCTTGCGTGCCTCAACAATGGCAGGGAAATTGGCCATGTCGGTCAGATAAATCGTTACTTTGACGATCTTCGACATGTCGCTGCCGCCAGCTCTTAACACGCGTTCGATATTGGCCATGGTTTGGCTGAGCTGGAGGTCAAAATCGCTGTCGCTACCTTCGGCGCCAACAATTGATCCATCTTTTGCAATCGCGGCTTGGCCGGACAGAAAGATCAGACCGCCAACCTTCCAGCCTGGACAAATGGCATAGGGAGCAAGAGGATCGGGATCGATGTTAATCGGGGTCGCCTGTTCGCTCATTGCCTGATCCTTTGCGGTACGAATTCTGGAAGCTAAAGTCTGATCGGTTCCTTGCCATCAAGGCGGTGGGTGCAGCCCAATGCTACTGCATCTTCGTCTGCGCCGATCTGTGCAATCGTGCGCCAGCCAATCGTTCGCAATCGGGCGGCGGCATCATCGTCATGGCCCTCGGGCAGATACAGCGTATCGGGCTGTGAAAGCTCGAACGCCGCAGAGGCCAAAACCTCGACGAATAATGAGAAGCCGGTCGCAACCTCCTCACTACCCTTAATTTTATAGGTCCCGCCACGCCCTACTGCGCCGCGCACACCATCGGCATAAAGGGTGAAGCCGAACCAGCTTTGATATTCAAATCCGTGGCGTTCTGTCGGGTCGAGCGTGATGCGTGGACCGCCGTTATCCGCCCCGCCAATCCGCTTCGCAATCGCTTCCAAACCGGCAATGCGGCTTGCCAAGGCTCCGCCTGCATCAATCGCTCTCAAGCTTTCTAGGGCATCGTCCAATGGCCCGGTGGCATAGAGCAGCGGGAGGTAAGCCTCGCCGCCAGCAGCCTTCAATCCGCCTGCATCCTTGGTGTCCAATTCGCGCCGCACCGCGTCCACCGCATCGGGGACGAGAGGCATGGCGTCTTGCGACAAAATATCGACCAGATCGGGCAAAGTGAAATCAACCGAAATGCCGTTCAATCCAGCCGCCGCCAATGCATCAACCGCCAACGCAACCATTTCTGCCGCTGCATTGACCGTGTCGGCACCGATCAATTCTGCACCCAGCTGCAAACGTTCGCGTGCTGGATCAAGTTGGTCGGCCCGCATGACAGCGGTTTCGCCGCAATAACACAGCCGTAGCGGGCGCGGTGCATCGGCCAGACTGGTCGCCGCAATCCGTCCAATTTGCGGCGTGATATCCGACCGCAGAGCAAGGGTGCGCAGGCTGGATGGATCGACAAAGCGGAACATGCGGCGCGGATGCGCATCCTGTTCGTGCCCGGCCATCCGGCCAACCAGCGATTTCTCAAACTCCACCAGCGGCGGACGCACGCGGTCATATCCATGCGATCCGAGCACATCGAGAGCAACACGCATGACACGCGTGATTGTCTCGGCTGATTGCGGCAGCCGGTCTTCGAGCCCCTCGGGCAACAGGTCGTCTGGTTTGGTCATTGCAAGCGGGCGATTGCCCGATTCCCTCCTAGAATTCCAGCGCTTTGACCAATTTCACGCCTTCAAGCTTCTCCGCCGCTGCAACCACATCATCGGAGATAGTCTGATCAACGCTAAGCAACAGCACCGCTTCATCGCCAGCATCCCGGCGACCAAGGTTGAAGGTGCCGATATTGATCCCGTGATCGCCCAGCAAGGTTCCGATACGGCCAATGAAGCCCGGCTTATCGTCATTGACGATATAGAGCATGTGGCCGTCCAAATCCGCCTCGATCCCGATGCCGAAAATCTCCACCAGTCGCGGGGAAGAATTGCCGAACAGAGTGCCTGCTACAGAGCGAGCACCTTGGGCTGTATCAACCGTGACCCGCACCAAGGTGCTGTAGGCGCCTTCGCGTTCGTGGCGAACTTCGCTCACGTCCAAGCCGCGCTCTTTCGCCAGATAGGGCGCATTGACCATATTCACCGTATCGGAATAGCGGCGCATAAAACCCGCCAGAACCGCACCAGTGATCGGCTTGCCGTTCAGCTCAGAGGCAGCGCCTTCACGCTCGATACTGATCTTGGTCAGATTGCCATGGGCCAGCTGTCCAACCAGCGAACCCAGCTTTTCCGCTAGTGACATATAGGGTTTGAGCCGGGGCGCTTCTTCGGCGCTAAGTGATGGCATGTTGAGCGCATTGGTGACGCCGCCATTGACCAGATAATCGCTCAATTGCTCGGCCACTTGCAGCGCCACATTGACCTGCGCCTCCGTCGTGGAGGCACCTAGGTGCGGCGTACAAATGAAGTTGGGTGCACCAAACAGCGGGTTTTCTTTGGCTGGTTCGGTCTCGAACACGTCCAGAGCCGCCGCAGCGACCTGCCCGCTTTCCAAGCAGTCCTTCAACGCCTGCTCGTCGATCAAGCCGCCACGCGCACAATTGACGATGCGGATTCCCGGCTTGGCATTCTCCAACCGTTCACGGCTGAGGATATTGCGGGTCTGGTCCGTCAGCGGCGTGTGCAAAGTAACGAAATCAGCGCGTGTCAGCATGGTGTCGAGATCAACTTTCTCGACCCCCATTTCAATTGCGCGATCCTCTGTCAGGAAGGGATCATAGGCGATGACCTTCATCTTCAGACCGATTGCGCGGCTGGCCACGATCGCACCAATATTGCCAGCACCGATCAGGCCCAAGGTCTTGCCGGTTACCTCGACGCCCATGAAATCTTTCTTGGGCCATTCACCGGCTTGCGTGCGGGTGTTCGCCGCGGGGATTTGACGGGCCAGCGCCATGATCATCGCGATCGCATGCTCAGCCGTTGTGATCGAATTGCCAAACGGTGTGTTCATCACCACAACGCCGCGGCCAGAGGCATAGGGAATATCGACATTGTCGACCCCAATACCGGCCCGACCAATCACCTTCAGATTGGTCGCAGCATCCAGCACCGCCTGGGTAACCTTGGTCGAGGAACGAATGGCCAAGCCATCATATTCGCCGATCCGGGCGATCAGTTCTTCGGGCGTTTCGCCGGTGATTACATCGACATCACAGCCGCGCTCTTCGAAAATGCGCGCTGCATTGGGGTCCATCTTGTCAGAGATGAGTACTTTGGGTTTTGTCATGGAAATTCTCCAATCGTCGCCCCGGTATTGAGCCGGGACCCCGCTATTTTTGCGGGACATAAAAGGGAAAAGCGGGACCCCGGATCAAGTCCAGGGAGACGCAATTGTTAAGGTCAGCGAATGCGGCCTCAGCCGTTCTTGACCTGAGCGTAAGCCCATTCGATCCACGGCAAGAGACGCTTCAAGTCTTCTTGCTCGACCGTCCCGCCACACCAAATCCGCAGGGATGGCGGTGCATCGCGATAACCGTTGAAGTCATAGCCAACGCCGCGCTCTTCCAGCATGCCGACGATTTTCTTGGGCACCGCTGCCTGATCTTCCTCAGACAGGTTTTGGTACCAATCGCCCGTGAATTGCATGCAGATGCCGGTGTTGGTTCGCTTGGCCGGATCAGCAACCATGTTTTTCAGCCACGGTGTCGCCTCGATCCAATCGGTCACGATCTTGGCATTGGCATCGGCGCGTTCAAACATCGCCTTGCGTCCGCCCATCGCTTGCGCCCATTCCAGCGCCGCAATGTAATCTTCCGTTGCGAGAAGCGAAGGCGTGTTGATCGTCGCGCCTTTGAAGATGCCTTGGTTGATCTTGTCGCCTTTTTTCAGACGGAACAATTTGGGCAATGGCCATTCTGGATCATAACTTTCGATCCGCTCTACCGCCTTGGGGCTGAGCACCAGCATGCCATGCTGCGCCTCTGAACCCATCACCTTTTGCCACGAATAAGTCGTCGCATCGAGTTTCGGCCAGTCCATTTCCTGCGCAAAGATCGCGCTGGTCGCATCATTAATGGTGATGCCCTTGCGGCCCGGCTCCAGCCAATCGGTATTGGGGATTTTTGCGCCCGATGTTGTGCCATTCCAAGTGAAGACAACATCATTGTCTTGCGGGATGGAGTGCAGATCGGGGATCTCACCATAGTCAGCGTCGAGCACTTGCAGATTGGGCAGCTTAAGCTGCTTTACCGCGTCCTGGATCCATACATTGCCAAAGCTTTCCCAAGCAGCAACCGTGGCAGGTCCTTGCCCCAGCATGGTCCACATCGCGCATTCCAGCGCGCCTGTGTCCGATCCGGGCATAATACCGACAAGGTAATCATCGGGGATGCCGAGCATTTCCTTGCTCAGGTCGATGGCGTATTTCAAACGCGCTTTACCCGTCGCAGAACGATGCGAACGGCCAAGGGCTTCGGTTTTCAGATTGTTCGCCGACCAGCCAGGAAATTTGGCAGTGGGTCCGGACGAAAAGAAAGGACGCTCTGGTTTTAGAGCGGGTACGTCAGTCATGTATTCTCTCCTTACAGAGAGCTCGCGCGGCGTTGGGACCGCGTGGCCCGTCGGCCGCACTAGAGATGCCCCCGCCCAAGTCAAGCGCGAACAGCATTGGATCGGGGATAGCCATGCGACAGGCTAAGCTTTTGGCCAAGCTGCCCACACTCAGGTCTCGCCAATTGGCGCGAAGCGGATTAAAGGCCAAAGGTAATGGATATTTCCGATCTTCGCATCGCCATGTTCAGCGGCAATTACAACATGACGCTGGACGGCGCGAACAAGGCCCTGAACCGTTTGGCCGAATATCTGCTGCGGCATGGCGCCAATCTGCGCGTCTATTCCCCGACCAGCAAGGAAATCGCATTTGAGCCGACCGGCGATCTGGTCAGCGTGCCAAGCTTTCCGATTCCCGGACGCTCGGAATATCGCTGTCCAATGGGGCTGTCGCGATCCAACCGCGAAGATCTGGCCAAGTTTAAACCGAACATTGTCCATATCGCCTCGCCAGACCCGACCGGCCATGCTGCCCTACGCTGGGCGCAAGATCATGACATTCCGGTCTTGTCATCGGTGCACACGCGTTTTGACACCTATCTGCGCTATTACGGGTTTGGATTTGCAGAGCCTCTCGCGCTGAAAATTATGCAGCGGTTTTACAATCGCTGCGATGCGTTGGTCGCCCCCTCGCGCAGCATGATCGCAGAGCTGATCGAAAAAGAAATGCATGACGACATCGGCCTGTGGTCGCGCGGGGTCGATCGGCACAAGTTTGATCCCTCGCGCCGCGACATGGAGTGGCGGCGATCGCATGGCATCGCGGATGATGATGTGGTGATCACCTTCCTTGGCCGGTTGGTGATGGAAAAAGGTCTCGACGTTTTTGCCGAAACCATCGTCCAATTGCGCAAACGCCAAATTCCGCACAAAGTGCTGGTCATAGGCGAAGGGCCAGCCCGGCAATGGTTCAAGAATGCCTTGCCCGGCGGGATATTTGTCGGCCTGCAAACCGAGGAAAATCTGTGGCGGGCGATTGCTTGCGGCGACATTTTCTTCAACCCCTCGGTCACCGAAACATTCGGCAATGTCACCTTGGAAGCCATGGCCAGCGGACTGCCGGTGGTCGCGGCCAGCGCCACGGGCGCGTCGAGCCTGGTCGAGGATTGGGAGAACGGACGGCTGATACCGCCTGGCGATGCAAAGGCATATGCCGACGCGATTGAGCCTTATTGCACCAATGACGACTTACGCGCTCGTCACGGGCAAGAAGGCGAGCGCCGCAGCCGGGAATACAGTTGGGACGCGATCAACAGCGTCATGGCCGAAACCTATGAACGTCTGGTCGACACCCGTGCCGAATTAATCGCGGCGGAGGCGGCCAACGAGACCGCCTCTTCCGATTGACCCCTTAGCGCAATACGCCAGCTGACTTCATGCGGATGGAATACCAAAGCATGAACAGCGTGGTCAGCCATATGCTGATTGCGAGCCCCGGACTTTGCAGGCTCTCTGGTGTTTGGGTCAGAACATGCTGGTAGATAGACGTTCCGATCAAGCCGATGGTGGCAATGATGATCGCGGTGACCGCATGGCGAGACCGCGCCAGCAGCAACAATGATGCGGCAATCGCCCCCCAAACACCCAGCGCCCAAGCCGTATTGGCCCATATAGGATAAGTGTCAAAATAGGCGATCTGGTCAGGCGTCATGCCCAGCGATTCGAGCATGCCCAGGCGAGTGAAAGTATAGCTCATCCCGCCCACTGAATTCCACAGCAGCGTCAAAATTCCGACAACCCAAAGGTGCCACGGCGTTTTCACTGATTCCGTCATAAATTCCCCCTCCAATTGGTCCTATTATCAAGGACAGCTGGCTGCACTTTTAGGCATGTCCAGCATTATGGAGGGGGAGTTTAGGGCCGCATTTGCTTATCTGCAAATCGGTCGGTCAATCACATGCGCTCGATACGCTTGGCGACCTCGTCAATTATGTCGACGATCTCGTTGATCGCGGCCTGATCCAGCTTGCCCGCCTTGGCACGGTTCTTCAGAACATTGCCCAGGTTGCCCATGGCGCGGAACAGATCAGGGGAACGTTCCTTAACCCGCTCGGCGCGGTCGCCATGTTCAGAGATACGGCCCATCAATTGGTCCACTTCCTCGGACCGTTCAGCCAGCTCGGCCTTGCCCGCTTTGGTGGCTTTGAATGGTTTTTTGCTGCTTGCCTCGGCTTCGTCCTCACCCTTTTTGCCCTTGGGCTTGGCCGCTTTGATCAAGCCTTCATCCTCGAGCAATTGCAGCGTGGGATAAACCGCACCCGGGCTGGGTGCATAGCCGCCACCGGTCATATCCTCGATCGCCCGGATCAGTTCGTATCCGTGGCGCGATTCTTCATTGATCAGCGCCAGCAGAGCCAGCCGCAATTCGCCTTGGCCGAACATCCGGCTGCGACGCTTACCGCGCCGCTGCCCGTCTTTCCAACCGCTGCCGCGTCGGCTGCGCGTACCATCGCCGCTGTCCCAATCGCTCGCCGCAGATGCGGCCATCATAGCTATCATCGGGCCCAGATTGTTCCAGCCGCCCATACCTCGTCTTTGCCTAGTCATTTCAATTCTCCATTGGTGCCCGCGATTAGTACGAGCAGTCTTTCGATGTATTGAAGATATATCTTAGAGCTATCATTTCAAGTGGAAGCGCAATTTTTCCTTACCTTTTCCGATCAGCGGCGTATCACGCCCGACCAATGGCCGATTTGTTTGGAAAAGATGCTGCATCGCTGCAGTCTGGCGTTGGACCTGCTTCTGGGGAGCCGCGCGAGGATGCCCCGCTGGCCGACCGTTTGCGGCCGCGCGCGCTGGACGAGATTATCGGCCAGGACCACGTCACCGGACCAGCCGGCGCAATTGGTCGCATGGTTGCCGCAGGCAAGCTTTCCAGCATGATCTTGTGGGGGCCACCCGGCACCGGCAAGACCAGCATCGCGAGGTTGCTGGCCGATGCTGTGGGCATGCGTTTTATCTCTGTAAGCGCGGTTTTTTCCGGCGTTGCTGACCTGAAGAAAGCCTTTACCGAGGCTGACCGCGCAGCCGAGGCGGGCCAACGCACCCTGCTGTTCGTGGACGAGATCCACCGCTTCAACCGCGCCCAGCAAGACGGATTCCTCCCGTTCGTCGAACGCGGCACTGTTACTCTGGTGGGCGCAACGACCGAAAACCCCAGCTTTGAACTCAACGCTGCCTTACTCAGCCGCACGCAAGTGCTGATCCTGCACCGTCTGGATGCAGAGGCATTGGGGCAATTGCTGGACCGGGCAGAGGCTTTGGTAGGCCCCCTCCCCCTAACCGATGATGCGCGCGAAGCCTTGGTCGCCAGCGCCGATGGTGACGGGCGGTTCCTGCTCAATCAGGCAGAGACATTGTACAATGCCGGTTTGGATGCACCGCTCGATCCCGCAGCTCTTGGTCAATTCCTGCAACGCCGCGTGGCGGTGTATGACAAGGATCGCGACGGGCATTACAATCTGATTTCGGCGTTGCACAAATCCTTGCGCGGGTCCGATCCTCAGGCTGCCCTCTATTATCTCGCGCGGATGTTGGTGGCGGGCGAAGAACCGCTCTATTTGCTGCGCCGCTTGGTGCGTTTTGCCAGCGAAGACATAGGCCTCGCCGATCCCCAAGCGCTGACCCAATGCCTTGCGGCGAAAGATGCCTATGCCTTCCTTGGCAGCCCGGAAGGTGAACTGGCGATTGTGCAGGCGTGTCTTTATTGCGCGACAGCGCCCAAATCCAACGCGGCCTATGTGGCGCAGAAAAGCGCCTTTAAGGCCGCGCGCGAAACCGGCAGTTTGATGCCCCCTGCCAATATCCTCAACGCTCCGACCAAGCTGATGAAGGATGTCGGCTATGGCGAGGGCTATTCCTATGACCATGAAGCCGAGGACGGCTTTTCCGGCGACAATTATTGGCCTGAAGAAATGGAGCCGATCGAGCTTTACGCTCCGGTTGAGCGCGGATTTGAGCGCAAAATTCGCGAACGCATTGCCTATTGGGACAAATTGCGCGGCGAGCGGCAGTGACATCCCGTTTTGATCAGTTTTTGGCCGTCGACTGGTCAGGGGCGAAGGGAACCACTCAACAAGGGATCGCATTGGCTTTAGCGCAAAGCGCGGGACCGCCAGAGCTCTTAAAACCATCCGGCAAGGCATGGTCACGCGGCGAAGCAATGGACACCATTCGCGATCTTTCGGCCAGCCCTGTCCTGATCGGGATCGACATGGGAATCTCCTTGCCATTCACCGATGCGGGTGCATTCTTCCCCGGTTGGGACCACAGCCCGGACGATGCAAAATCACTGTGGGCGCTGGTTGATGCAATCTGCGGAGATGATCCCAATCTGGAGTGCTGCGGCTTGCTCAGCCACCCCGAAGCGAGGCAATATTTTCGCCACGCCAAAGGGGACGAAGGGTCATTCTTTCATCTGAGCGGGTCAGCTGGTCGCGAAGGCAGGTTCCGCGTGGCCGAGCATGCCCAGCGCAGTCATGGCGTCCGCCCGGTCAGCAATTTCAACCTCGTCGGGGCGGCACAAGTCGGCAAATCCACTCTTACAGGTATGCGAATGTTGCACCGATTGCGCGACTGCGTGTCGGTTTGGCCAATTGATCCTGTGCCCGAGAGTGGGGCGGTGCTGGTGGAAATCTACACTTCGATTGCTGCGCGCGCCGGCGGTGTTGGTAAGGGCAAAACCAAAATCAGGGACTATGATGCGCTCAACAAGGCGTTGGAGTGTTTGGGGTCACCACATGTGCAAGGCGACGGGGCAATTGACGACCATTCCTCTGACGCACTGATTACCGCAGCATGGCTGAGAAATGCGGCAAAAGACCCAAAATATTGGCAACCCGCTGGACTAAACGAACAAATTGCCCGCACAGAGGGCTGGACATTTGGCGCAGTTTGACGGTTTTTTGTTCGCCTATCGCTTCGCTACTTGAGACTTTTTTGCCCGCCTACCGCTTCGCTACTTGAGGCGGGGCGCACTTTGCACTAGGGGGCCTTTCTCAAGCGTTATGTGCCGGCTTAGCTCAGTTGGTAGAGCACCTGATTTGTAATCAGGGGGCCGCGAGTTCGAATCTTGCAGCCGGCACCATTTTTGCGCGATCCCAATCCAGCTCTGTCGCCGATCAAACCACCGCCATCAGGCTGGCATTGCCGCCCGCTGCGGTCGTGTCGATAGAGGTGGAGACCTCCTCCATCATCCAGTCCAGCCGATAAGGCTTGTCCGCACTGCCCAATTGCACAATCGGAATGGGGCCGTCTTTGGCCGCGATGGTCGCAAGGATTGGGCGTATATCCTGCCCCGCATCCTCGATTAATATGTGATCAAAGGGGGGCTCATTGATCCAATCCCTGACCCATTCCAGCCGGGCAAAATCCTCAGGCGGCAGCGATTCGGCCAAACTTTGCGCGCTATTGGGTAATGCCGGGCTGTTGCCGCTATCGGTGACCGCCGCCAATTGCATGGCCAGCCCCGCTGCGCTTTGCGGGATCAGCAAGACCCGGCCACGCGGGTGCAATGTGTAAATGTTGCGCTCCCCCACTGGGCCGGGCAATTCCGATGGAGCGAGGAATTCGCTCGCCCGATCTGTCCCTCTTGTTACCAGCCGGCCCAGATATAGCGGCCCGCCCGCCTTGGGTCCGGTTCCAGAAAGGCCGCGCCCACCAAAGGGCTGCACACCCACAATCGCGCCAATGACATTACGATTGATATAAATATTGCCTGCCTTAGCCTGTGCAGCGACCTCGGCGATTGTCTCATCAATCCGGCTATGGATGCCAAATGTCAGGCCGTAACCCGTCGCGTTGATCTGGCGCAGGACCTTGGACAGATCGCGTCGGCGATAACGCATTACGTGCAGCACCGGGCCGAATACTTCGCGACCCAGTTCGGCAATGTCGGAAATTTCTATGATGGTTGAAGCGACGAAGGTGCCGTGTTCGGTATCTTGGCCCACTTCGGTTTGATCCACGCGGTGGCCCAACTCGCCCATTCGATCGATATGCGCATTGATCGTGGCTTGTGCTTGGGCGGAAATTACCGGGCCAAAGTCAACGCTCAACCGGTCGGTCGAGCCAATGCTGAGCTGAGCCAGCGCGCCATGCAGCATCGCAATCAGTTCGTCCGCTATATCCTCTTGCACGCACAAAATGCGTAGGGCGGAACACCGCTGGCCCGCGCTGTCAAAAGCGCTGGCGATGACATCGCGCACCACCTGTTCGGGCAGAGCAGAGCTGTCCACCACCATCGCATTTTGTCCGCCCGTCTCCGCGATCAGCGGGATCGGCGAGCCATCAGCCAAAGTTCGCTTGGCCAATTGCCGCTGGATCAGTTTGGCGACTTCGGTCGATCCAGTGAACATGATCCCGCAAACCTGCGGCGCGGCCACCAATGCGGCGCCGATTTGCCCCGCCCCCGGCACCAATTGCAGCGCTTCTTTGGGCACGCCAGTCTCGTGCAAAATGGCGACAGCTTGCGCAGCAATCAGCGGGGTTTCCTCCGCCGGTTTGGCCAGCACGCAATTGCCTGCGACCAGAGCCGCTGCGACCTGTCCGATAAAAATGGCGAGCGGGAAATTCCACGGGCTGATGCACAGGACCGGTCCCAAAGGCACAGAGGCGCCATGATGCTGGCGGGCCTGTTTGGCGTAATAGCGCAGGAAATCGACCGCCTCGCGGACCTCGGCAATGGCATTGGGAGCGGACTTGCCAGCCTCGCGCATAATCAGGCCGAGCAATTGCTCCATCCGATTGTCCAACGCATCGGCAGCGCGGTCTAAGCAGTCAGCGCGCTCATCAACCGATGTCTGCGACCATGCGGCAAAGCCATTATGCGCCAGTTTTGCCGCTGCCAGCGCATCTTCCTCAAGCGCCCATTGCACTTGACCCACAATATCGCGGTGGTCGCCCGGATTGCGGACATCTTCGGCAGCGTTTTCAGTAGAACTCGCCAGCGTCGGCGCTGCGCGCCACTCAACATTGGCGCTGGCCTGCAATTGTTCGCTCAAACCTGCCAAACCGTTCTCGTCGCTCAAATCGAGCCCGCGCGAATTGCTGCGTTCGGGATAAAGATCGCGCGGCAAATGGATCAGCGGATGCGGCGATCCAACTGGCGCAATCGCCTCGGCCTCGTCCACCGGGCTAATCGCCAGCTCGCTTGCAGGAATATCCTCATCCCAAATACGGTTGACGAAGGAAGAATTGGCACCGTTTTCCAGTAAGCGCCGGACCAGATAGGCGAGCAGCGTTTCATGCGTCCCAACCGGGGCATAGATGCGGCACGGACGGTTCAGTTTGTCGCTGCCAACGACCTCGGAATACAGCTCTTCACCCATGCCATGCAGGCATTGGAACTCATAATCGCCCAAGGTGAATTGATCGCCCGCCAGATGATAGATGGTGGCCAATGTTTGCGCATTGTGGGTGGCGAATTGAGGGAACAGATGTGCGCGCGCATCGAGCAATTTTTTGGCGCAAGCGATATAGCTGATGTCTGTGTGAACCTTGCGGGTGAATACCGGGAAATCAGCCAGGCCGTCCACTTGCGCATTCTTGATCTCGCTGTCCCAATAGGCACCCTTGACCAGCCGAACCATAATCCGGTGGCGCGACCTATGCGCCAAATCGGCGAGCCAATCGATCACCAGCGGACAGCGCTTGCCATAGGCCTGCACAACAAAGCCCAGCCCGTCCCATCCGGCCAGCTTCTGGTCCATCGCCAGCGCTTCCATAATGTCGAGCGATAGTTCGAGCCGGTCGGCCTCTTCGGCATCGATATTTAGGCCAATGTTATACCCTTTGGCGAGCCGGGCCAGCGCGCTAACTTGTGGCAAAAGCTCGCCCATGACACGGCCCAATTGCGCACGTTCATAGCGCGGGTGCAGCGCCGACAACTTGATCGAAATGCCGGGACCTTCATAAACGCTCTCGTTCAAGGCGCGCCCTTGAGCGCTCTTACCAATCGCATGGATCGCACGCTCATAATCGGCATAATAGCGCTCGGCATCGGCCATGGTTGTGGCCGCTTCACCCAGCATGTCATAGCTATAGGTGAAGCCGCGTTTTTCCTGCGCTTTCGCCCGGTCGAGCGCCTCGGTAATGGTCTCGCCAGTGACGAATTGTTCGCCCATCATTTCCATCGCCATGTTCACACCGCTACGGATGACGGGTTCGCCAGCGCGCCGGATCAGGCTGCTGAGCGAGGCGGTCAGACTGTCTTCTTGAACCGGTGCGATCAGCCGGCCTGAAACCACCAGACCCCATGTGGCCGCATTGACGAAGATCGAGCGATCCTCGCCCAGATGGTCGCTCCATTTCCCATGGGCAATCTTGTCGCGGATCAAGGCATCGCGGGTGGCATTGTCCGGCACGCGCAACAAAGCCTCGGCCAAACACATCAAGGCAATGCCTTCCTGACTGGAAAGCGAATATTCCTTCACCAACCCGTCAACACTGCTGCTTTGCCCATTTTTGCGCAATCGCGTGACCAAATCGCGGGCCAATGCAGCGATCTCTTGCTTGTCTTGCGGCGAGCACCGCGCCGCCTCCAGCAAAGGCTCAACCGCTACCTGTTCGGGGGTGAGAGTGGCTTGCGTTATCGTTTTGCGCAGAGCCGAGGGTGCTGCCCATGCGGGGGCAAATTGAGCAAATGGAGGAGGTGGTTTTTCAGCCGACATTTGAACTTCCGGAAAATGGTGCATCACAGCATCTGTGACCGTCAATATCCCGAATATCGCGTCGGCCCGGAAGAGTCGATTAGGCGAGTTCCTCAACCCGCAAAAATTCGTCTGAAAACGCGGTAAGTTCTTGAAATGCTTGAAACAGATGATAACCTGTCGCGGGCGTAATATCTGTGGCCAACAGCTTTCGCTGCGGGTCGATCACGTCATTCCAAGCACCGGGCAATGCGGCATCGATATGGTCGACGAACAACATCTGTCCCGTGCGCACAATTTCCTCGGCAGATGCAAGGTCATCATGCAGCCGCCAATGGGTGATATGCGCCTTCAGTTTTTCCGCCACGGCCCAAGTGCGCTGTTTTGGCTGCAAGACCTGTCCGTCCAAATTTTGTGCCAGCGGTACATAGTCAAATGGTTCGATTGAGCGCATTGCGCCGGCATACAATGCATCGATCAATGGCATGGGCGCACCGCCATCGGTGTGACGCATCTGGCCCAAGATCCATACCCATTCGAACATATGTCCGACTTCGCAGCGATTTTCGCTGTCGCTGACCTCGAACTCCTCGACCAACAGGCCCAAATCCTCGCGGAAAAAGCGCGTCTCGACAAATTGGATGATATCCTTGGCCCGCTGCAGAGCGCGCGAATCACCGCTTGCCTGATGCCACGCCAGCGATGCCTCGGTCAGGTGCATATGCGGGTTCTGGGTCCGAATAATCGGTGCAGGCAAAACTTCTCTTGCCCCACCCTCCCCCGTGCTGCACATCAGATGCTGATCAATCGCGCGCGACAATTCTTGGCCCGCCTGCAAAGCATGGCTCGATTCAAATGCGCGATAGGCCATCGCGAATGCCAACAGCGCGAATGCACTGTCATAGGCCATGCCTGTATCATCGCTCAGCCCAATACCGGGGCGCACCATTTTGCCATAAAGCCCGTCGGGTCGGCGGCAATCGGCCACCAGCACGCCCAAAGCCCGCTGTGCCAATGCGCGCGCGCGGACGGGTTCCCACCCCATCTCTGCTGCAATTGTAAAGCTGATTGCCATGCGCGCTTGAACGCGGACGCGGCTGTCTTCGCCAACAATGCCAATGCCATTGAGATCGAGCCGCTCAAAAAAGCCACCATCAGGATTAGGGCCTCTTTCAGCCCAGAAGGGAAAGGCTTGATCCTTCATCCAGCTTTGCGCGCTGGCGGCCAATCCTTCCACTTGATCCATCAAAAGGCTGCGACCCCTCACGATTGTTCCTTCAACCTCTACCGCGATAGGAGGCGACGCCTTGGTCGGGCACCCAAAGCCCATCGGGCGGAGCATCGCTTTGCCAGAAAACATCGATCGGAATGCCGCCTCGCGGATACCAATATCCGCCAATCCGAAGCCAGCGCGGCTTCATTTCTTCTGCCAGCCGTTGACCAATGCCGACCGTCACATCCTCGTGAAAGCCGCTGTGATTGCGGAAACTGCCCAAAAACAGCTTGAGGCTTTTGGATTCAACGATCGTTTCGCCGGGGGCATAATCGATCACCAGATGAGCAAAGTCAGGCTGACCCGTTACCGGGCATAGCGAGGTGAATTCGGGCGCGGCAAACCGCACAAGATACAGTGATCCGGCGCGCGGATTGGGCACATAATCCAGCTGCGCCTGGTCTGGTGATGCAGGCAGGCTGCTGTCTTGGCCTAAATGCGTAGTTTGGGGTGTGTCGCTCATGCCGCGGTGTTGCCGCGAAGTGGCCCGATATGCAAGAGACTGGCTGGACGGAAGCGATTAACTTCTGTTCAAGGGCCGCCGAAATCCGATGACCCGAACTATATCTCTTGCCCTGATATCTTGCGCTGCTGTTGCGGCGGCAAATGCTGTGCCTGCAATGGCGCAAGACCCGGTGCGGGACTTTACCTTGCCGCCGAGCGAAACCCCGACCCCAACGCCAACTCCGGTTCAAGGGCCGGTGGATGATACGGGACCGGTACCGGTCGGACCCATTCCAGTCAGGCCCATTCCGGTCGGACCCCGCTCGAATGAAACCGATGCGCCCACTACGGCGCCCTCTCCGGCAGTTACCCCTAGCGCAACGCCAAGCGGTGCGGCCACGGGCCAGCCTGTCGCGCCACCCCAACAGGCGGCCCCGCAGACTGCCCAACCGACAAATGTGCAACCGACCCTTTCGCCTGATCCTTTAACTGTTTCCGGTGAAACGGTTGACGATCCGCAACCCATCGAGGCCACTTCGTCCGAAGTGGCAATTCCAACCCAATCACCCGCTCCACTGCCGGGTTTCACCTTCGACAACACAGACGCCGCTCAAGACGAGCAAGACGACCAAGACTGGCCCATATGGCTTTGGCTCGTCGCCGGTCTGGTGGGATTGATCGTGTTGGTGGGCGGAGCATGGATGGCCATCCGTCGCCGTGCATCAAATACAACTGTCCCAACCATCGTGCCGCCTATCGTTCCGACAAAGACTCCAATCGATTCTGGCGCATCGACGGAACCCAATCTGGCCGCAACAAAGGGTCGGTTTGCGCTCGATCTGCAAATATTGACCGTCATGCGCAGTCTGAGGATGGTGACCGTCACCGGGCGTGTCACAATTGCCAATCGGTCAGATCGGGCGCTGCGCGATGTGGCGATCTCTGGCGACCTGATCAGCGCCAGCAAGAGTGTTCCGATGGAGCAACAAATGGCCCGCGATGGAGTGCAATTGGCAGGCCTCACCCAGATTGAGCGGATCGGTCCCAATAAATCGCACGCAATCGATGTGACCCTGCAAATTCCCATCGGAGAGATCGACGGATTTCGCCAAGGCAATGTCCCGATGTTTGTGCCCCTGGCGCGCATCTGTGCCGATTGCGACAGCGCCGATCGCGTCGCCAAAACCTATGTCTTGGGGGTCAGTTCACCGGGCCAAAAACTGCATCCCCTGCCGCTCAACGGGCCACCCGGCGGCTATCAAAATGTTGGTGCACGCGCGCTTCCATAATGCCGCTGGTCTAACCCAGGATCACAAACTCTCGACGGGCGAGCGACAGAACGCTACCGCTGGTGGCCATGAATGACCTGATCTCTATCGAGTGGCTGGCGGCCAATCTGCATTTGCCCGATCTGGTGATATTGGACGCCTCCAAGCATTTGCCCGGCGCGGAACGCGATGCAGCGGCAGAATTTACCACGGCGCATATTCCCGGCGCTCGGTATTTTGATCTGGGTAGACTCGTGGATGAAACCTCTGCGGTTCCGATGGCCTGCCCTCGCACAGATCAACTTGTGACATTGCTGCAAGAATTGGGTGTAAGCAGCACAGATCACATCATTTTCTATGACGACAGTGCGGTAAAAACTTCGGCGCGCGCATGGTTCCTATGCCGCGAAAACGGGTTCGCAAGTGTCTCAATTCTCGATGGCGGGCTGGCCAAATGGAAGGCCGAGGGGCATCCTCTGGAAAGCGGCGATGCGGCGCTCAAGCCCTCGCAACCCATCTCGCTGTCGACCCAAGGCCGCATCCGGATGAAGGCGGATATGCTCGCCAATATCGACAGCAAGGCCGAGCAAATATTGGACGCGCGAGACCAAGGCCGGTTCAGCGGCACAACCCAAGACACGGTCCACAATCTGCCGAGCGGTCACATTCCCGGGTCGCACAATCTGCCCTTCACCCGGCTGTTCGCAGACGACGGCACCTATAAATCGCCTGAGCAATTGCGCGGCCTGTTTCGCGATACTGGCATCGATTTGGACGGCCCCGTCACCACCACTTGCGGCAGCGGAGTAACCGCGAGCGTTCTATTGTTCGCGCTGCATCTGATCGGCAAGCAAGACACTGCGCTGTATGATGGAAGTTGGCTGGAATGGGCTGGCGATGCCGCAACGCCAAAGGCGGTTTCAGGCAATGATCCCTCAACCACTAGGAAGGCGGACTGAGCATGGCCAAAGATATCAAACCGGCGAAACCAGCGACCACAGTGGTTGAGGCAGGCCGCGATGACAAATGGACCGGCTCGGTCGTTAGCGCACCGGTCTGGCGCGCCAGCACGCATCTTTATGCCAGCGAGGCCGATCGCAAAGCCGCGCTGAAAACAAACCAGGATGGCGATTTCTTTTATGGGCGACGCGGTGCGCCCACCCAATGGGCGCTGGCACAGGCGCTGACCGAGTTGGAGACCGGCGCGCATGGCACAGTACTGTACCCTAGCGGCGTGTCCGCCATCGCTGGCGCATTGCTTAGCGTATTGAAACCGGGCGATGTGCTGCTGATTACCGACAATGCATACGACCCGTCACGGTCGATGGCGACCGGTCTGCTCACCCGATTGGGGGTTGAGGCGCGCTTTTTCGATCCGCTGGATATCCCTGCTTACGAAGCCTTGTTTTGCGAGCGCACCAAAGCGGTCTGGCTGGAAAGCCCAGGCAGCCTGACGATGGAAGTGTGCGATGTGCCTGCTCTGGCCGCAATTGCGCGGACAAATGGCGCGGTCAGCTTGATCGACAACACTTGGGCGAGCGCGCTGGGTTTCCCCGCCCTCGAGCGCGGCTGCGATATTTCCGTCATGAGCCTGTCCAAACATGTCGGTGGGCATTCCGATCTGATGATGGGCAGCGCCACCGCGGGCGAGCGATATTATCGCGGCCTGCGCCGTACATCCCAACAAATGGGCACAGTGGTCAGCCCCGATGATGCCGCTTTGGCCGCAAGAGGCCTGCGCACGATGAAGCTGCGGCTAGACCAATCCAGCGATAGCGCGCTACAAATTGCTCAATGGCTGGATGCGCAACCCCAAGTCAGCGCGGTGATGTGCCCGATGATGCCCGGCAATGCTGGGCACGATCTGTGGCAGCGCGATTTCACCGGTGGATGCGGCTTGTTCAGCTTTGTGTTGAACAGTGTTGATCCCGATGCGCAGGCGACTGTGGTCGATAATTTGGATCATTTCGGCATTGGCTACAGCTGGGGCGGGTTTGAAAGTCTGGCCCTGCCTATTTTTCCCGATCAATATCGCACGGTGATGGAGTGGCCGCCTCAAGGTAAAACTGGTCCTGCCCACGCCATTCGCCTATCGATCGGCTTGGAAGACCCGCAGGATCTGATTGCGGACCTTGCCCAAGCGCTTGAAAAACTGGACCGAACATGACCACAGCCGCCACACTGCCTGCTGATGTAACCGAGACCACAGATCCATCTGCTGACGGGGCCAATGGCGTTATTGAAGATGCGCCTCAGGCAGAACCAACCGCCGAGCCAACACCCGACGAGCCAATTGAAGCGATCGAAGGCTCGCAAGAATTGGTCGACGGTGTTGGTGAACGCAGCGAGGCAGCGGGCGCGTTTTTGCAGAGCCTGAGCGACTTCGCCATTGAGATTGGCAATCTTCGGATATCCATCCTCGATGTCCTGCTGGTTATCGGCGTGATCTTGCTAGTCATTACGGTCGCTTGGGTGGCCACTCGCCTATCGCGCGGTCTTATCAAACGCATCAGCCGCTTTGACAGCACGCAAAAATTGCTCGCGGAAAAGCTCAGCACGATAGCGATTTGGGCATTCGCCTTTCTGGTGGGGATCGATCTGCTCGGCATTGATTTGACCGCGCTGGCCTTTTTCGGCGGTGCCTTTGGTCTGGCCATCGGTTTCGGTCTGCAAAAGACATTTGGTAATTTGATCTCGGGCATTTTGCTGTTGCTGGATAAGTCGATCAAGCCGGGCGATGTGATATCAGTGTCGGATCAGGCCGGAAATGAAAGCGTGGGGCAAATCCGCAAGATTGGCATCCGCGCCATTTCGGTGATTACCCGCGACCAGACCGAGCATTTGATTCCGAACGAGAATTTGATGATCAATCAAGTGGTCAATTGGTCATATTCCTCGCGCGATGTGCGGGTTCGCGCGCCGGTCGGCGTTGCTTATGGCAGCGATATGAAATTGGTGAAGGAGCTGCTTCATCAGGCGGTCGATGACACCGACCGTATCCTCAAGCACCCCAAACCGCGCGTCAATCTGATGGGTTTTGGCGACAGTTCGGTGGATTTTGAGGTGCGCTTCTGGATTCAAGACCCGGAAGAGGGCTTGTCCAATATCCGTTCCGATGTGTATTTTCGGATTTGGGAATTGTTCGCCGAAAATGACGTTGAAATTCCTTTCCCGCAGCAGGATATGCATCTGCGTTCCAGCAAGCAGCTGGACCGGCTGATAGAGGTTATGGCGGCCAACAAGGCTGCTAAGGAATAGCGTGACTGATCAAGTGCGATAGCTTTGCTTAGCACCCACAAATCCATTCTCGCTGGAACTAATGGCCGAAGCGGCCCATTTGCGCTGGATGACAAACACAGGAACCATCTATCTTGTCGGCGCAGGTCCGGGCGATCCCGACCTGTTGACCCTAAGGGCGGCACGGCTGATCGAGCATGCCGAAATCATCGTCCATGACGGTCTGGTTGATCCCGCCATTCTGGCGCTGGCTCAGCCCGATGCAGAGCTAATTTCGGTCGCTAAACAGCGCGCTCGGCACACTCTGCCTCAGGAAGATATCAACGCATTGCTGATCCGCGAGGCGAAAAAGGGCCGCGATGTGATCCGATTGAAGGGCGGCGATCCGCTGGTCTTTGGGCGCGGCGGTGAAGAGGCAGAAGATGCCCGCGCAGCCGGTGTTCCGGTGCAGATCGTGCCCGGTATCTCTGCCGCCAATGGCGCAGCGGCAGCCTCTCAAATTGCTCTGACTCACCGCGATGCCTCCAGCATTGTCAGCTTTGTTGCCGGGCAATGCAAAGGTCTGTCGGACCAAAATTGGTCGGGCCTTGCGGGCAAAGGGCGCACATTGGTGATCTACATGGGGGTGAAGACAGCACCGCAAATCGCCGAGAAATTAATGGGCGATGGCCTGACGCCAGATGTCCCAGTGGCGGTGATAGAAAATGCCGCTCGGCCCAATATGCGCGTGGTGCGCGGATTGCTGGCCGGACTGCCCGATTTAATCACTCAGCATTCGATCAAGAGCCCTGCCCTGATCGTGATTGGCGACGTAACCGCGCGCAATGACAGCGTGATTGCTCAAACTGCCGTGGAGGCAACGCAATGAAAATACTGACCGGAAATGATTTGAAGACCGGCGATGTCATCTGGTGGGATGGCACTGGCTGGTCGCGCTATGTCGATGATGCCGTTGATGTTGGCGAACGCGGGGATGAGATCCTCGCTCGCGAAGACGCCGCCCGCCGGGTCAATTCAGGCTATGCGATCGACGCAAGCCGCGATGAAACCGGCGTTCGTCCGGCGCATATCAAGGACCGCGTGCGCGCCCTTGGCCCCACAGTCCGCCCTGACCTGACCCTCAAACCAGCCGACCCAGAAGCCGGCAATTGGGTGATATAGACCATGTACCTTTATGACCAATATGACCAAGCAATGGTCGACGCCCGCGTTGAAGAATTTCGCGATCAGGCTCAACGCCGCCTCGATGGCCGCATTACAGAGGAACAGTTCCGCCCGCTAAGGCTGATGAACGGACTGTATCTGCAATTGCATGCCTATATGCTGCGCGTCGCCATTCCCTATGGCACGTTGAACAGCCGCCAGATGCACATGCTGGCCGATATTGCGGACAAATATGACCGTGGTTACGGCCACTTCACCACGCGCCAGAACATTCAGTACAATTGGATGAAACTGGAAGAGACCGCCGATCTGCTGGCAGATCTCGCCTCGGTAGAAATGCATGCCATCCAGACCAGCGGCAATTGTATCCGCAACATTTCCTCCGATCACTTTGCCGGCGCTGCTGCGGACGAGCTGGTTGATCCGCGCCCATACGCAGAACTGTTGCGCCAATGGTCGAGTTTTCATCCTGAATTCTCGTTCTTGCCGCGCAAGTTCAAAATCGCCGTGATCGCGTCGGATACCGATCGTGCAGCGATGAAATTGCACGATATCGGGATCCAGATCGTCCAGAATGACGCAGGCGAGCTGGGCGCAGCCTTTTACGTTGGCGGCGGCATGGGCCGCACCCCAATGATTGCGCCATTGATCCGCGAATTTGTACCGCTTGATCAGCTAATTACCTATTCAGAGGCCTGCTTGCGGGTCTACAATCGTTATGGACGGCGCGACAATAAATACAAAGCGCGGATCAAGATCCTTGTTCATGAATTGGGCAAGGAAGAATACACCCGTCAGGTGGAGGAGGAGTTCCAACATCTGCTCGACGAGGGTATTGAGCCGCCACTGGCAGAACTAGAGCGTCTGCGTCCCTATTTTGCCGATCCTGACTTTGCCGATGGGCCCAAGACCATCGACCGCAGCGATCCTGATTTTGCCTTGTGGGTGGAGCGCAACACCCATCGCCACAAGCGCGATAGCTATGTCAGCGCGGTCATCAGCCTGAAGCCGGTGGGCGGCATTCCGGGCGATGCAACGTCGGAGCAAATGCATGTGATGGCCGACCTGGCCAAGGAATACAGCTTTGACGAAATGCGGGTGATGCACACGCAAAACATCGTGCTGCCGCATGTCCGCATCGCCGATCTGCACGCATTGTGGACCAAATTGGAGGCGGCTGAACTGGGCGCTCCCAATCTCGACACAATCGAAGACATCATCGCTTGTCCTGGCCTTGATTATTGCAGCCTGGCCAATGCCCGCTCTATCCCGCTGGCACAGCGAATCTCGACCCGTTTTGCCGAGAAAGGCAAGACCGAGGAACTGGGCCAATTGAAGCTCAAAATTTCGGGCTGCATCAATGCCTGCGGACACCACCATGCCGGACATATCGGCATTCTGGGCGTCGATAAGAAAGGCACCGAGAACTACCAATTGCTGCTGGGTGGGAGCGAGGCGGAAGATACCGCTTTGGCCAAAATTACCGGGCGTGGATTTGACGAAGACGGCGTGATCGCTGCGATCGAAACCGTCACCGATCTCTACATCGACAAGCGCGAGGAGGGGGAGCGTTTCCTCGACACCTATCGCCGCATCGGAATGGATCCCTTCAAGGAGGCACTTTATGACTAAGGGAACAGACATGGGCACGAGCCCTGACGAAGTGCAATTCCGGTTTCGTGATGACGAAGTGGCAGACCACGCCGCGGTCACCGTCGACGCCTTTCTCGACCAATCAAACGCCACTGCAGTGCGGATCGAACCTGGTGATGATGCCCGCGCACTGCTGCCGTTTCTCGACCGTTTACAATTGGTTGAAGTAAACTTCCCCGCCTATACCGATGGGCGTGGATACTCTGCCGCTCGGGTTTTGCGCGAAGCCGGATATGAGAGCGAAATGCGCGCCGTGGGCGATGTTTTGGTCGATCAGATCGGCTTTATGCGGCGCTGCGGCTTTGATGCCTTTGCACCAGACGCTCCGATTGACCAAGCCGATGCCGAGGCCGCATTCGCGCGCTGGCCCGACGTCTATCAAAGCACAACTGACGCTCGCAAACCCATTTGGGATTTGCGCCATGAATGACATGCGCACCGTTGATCGGATTGATACCGGCCCTCGCTTTTCAGAAGCTGATGCGATCAAGCTCAATCGCATGTTCCGCGGCGCCAGCACGCAGGAAATGCTGCAATCGGTGATCAAGGACGGGTTGGCAGGACAGGTCACCACCGTTTCCAGCTTTGGCGCCGAGAGTGCGGTTTTGCTGCATTTGATTGCTCAGGTTGATCCCGATCTTCCGGTGCTGTTTCTGGAAACAGGCAAGCACTTTCCCGAAACGCTGGCCTATCGTGATCAGTTGGTCGCCCAAATTGGCCTGACCAATGTGATCAATCTGTATCCCGAAGCACAAGACCTGGCCTCCAAGGATGAAACCGGCCTGAGATGGTCTTACGATCCCGATGGCTGTTGCGACATCCGTAAGGTCAAACCTTTGGCCAAAGCATTGGCGGATTATGACGCCAGCTTCACCGGTCGCAAAAGCTTCCAAAGCGCAACGCGCGCCAATCTACCTCGGTTCGAAGTGGACACATCGGACAAGCAAGGCCGGCTCAAGATCAACCCGCTGATCGATTGGTCGGCCGAGGATATTGATGCCTATTTTGCGGAGCATGATTTGCCCCGTCATCCGCTGATCGACCAAGGCTATCCCTCAATTGGATGCGGACCCTGCACGCATAAAGTTGCGCCGGGCGAAGACCCACGTTCAGGCCGTTGGAAGGGTTGGGACAAGACAGAATGCGGCATTCATACGCCGCTGGGCGAGGATGGCGAATTGCCTCCAGGCTACGAGCCCTTCCTCTAAGCCGAGACTTTCAAATCTGGTGCAAAAGCAAAGGGGTGGAGGGTATTTTCAACCGTCCACCCCAGCTTTGTCTTACTCTGCAGTAGCTTCTTCTGCGACACGCTCGACGGTCGAAACTGCGCCGTCGTCATCGACAGATTGCCACACGCCATCTTCGGTCAAGCTTTCGGTGCTGCAGCCCATCTCTTCTTCGTCATCGCTCTTAGAACAAAACACTTCCGGAGACTTCTGCTCCCAAGTGCCTGTCTCGCTCTCTTCACCAACAGTGTTGGTATAGGTGCCATCGGCACGCACTTCCTGAGTGATCTCTGTGCCTTCTGCGGTCACAATCCGATAAGTCCCGGTTGATGGCTCGCCATCCAGCGCGACCGGACCTGCAGCTTCAACAGTTTCCTCGACCGCTTCCATCTCGTCTGCTGCTTGTGAGCAGGCCGTTACAACCGCAAGAGCGGCAATCAGTGCAATTTTCTTCATAAATCCCCCAATCGAAAGCCAGTCTAGCCGGCTTCTTTTTCCAAAATGATTCGCGACGGGATGGAACCTAAGCAATTGCCCGAAAAAGGGCAAAGATTCGCCACTACCTCATTCAAGCATCCCATTCAGGCCCCCCTATTTGCGCTCTACAACCAGCCCTGCGCCTTGTACCAATCTGCGGTCGATTTCAGCCCGTTCTCGCCTTCTATTTGCGGCTGCCACAGGCTGTTGGGGACCGCCCGATCAGAACGCGCAACCCAATTGGGGTGGGTCATATAGCTGACCCGGTCAGCCGTCAGCTTGGCATTGCCGCGGCGGAACAACCCATCCAGCTTTGCCGCGCCTTGCAAAACGGCGGCGGGGAAATTGATTGCCATCACGGGCCGGTTCATGGCTGCGCCTATGGCTTTGCCCAATTCCTTGTGGCTCCAGCCGCCCTCGCGCCCATCATCGGGCTCGTAAATCCGCTTTTTTGCCGACCCGCTGTTTGATGAAACGGCGAGCGAGACCAATAGCTGGGCCAGATCGTCAACGTGAATGATCGAGGTTGCGCCACTCGGCGGCAGCGGAACCAGCCCGAATTTGGCCGAGCGAAACAGTTCGAACATGTCCTTGTCGCGCGGGCCATAGACCGCCGGAGGGCGCACAATGGTCCAATCGAGGCCGCTTGCCTCAACCAATTGTTCGGCCCGGAATTTCGATGCGCCATATTCGGACAATTCAGGCTTTCGCGCGGCAAGCGAGGACACAAAAACCAGTCGTTTGACCCCGCTGCGCTTCATCGCCGCAATGACATTTGCAGTGCCGGTGACATTGGCCTGCTCAAATTCTTGCGGATTTGGCGTACTGGTGAGGCCAGCAATGTGGATCACCGCTCGGCTGCCCGCGACAAGGTGCTCAAGCGCGCTCAAATCATCCAGACTGCCCTGCACCCAATCGACCCGCGTGTGCTTGTCCTTGGGCACTTTGCGCGCCAGCGCCTCGACCGGGATCAGCGCTGCTTGTGTGGCATCCAAAACCGCCTGTCCGACAAAGCCGGTGCCCCCGGTAATCGCGACAGGCATTTCTCCGCTCATAACAGCACCAATTGGTCGCGATGGACGACGGCAGAGCGCGGGGAATAGCCCAATGCTGGGGCCTGATCACTCTCACGCAGGCCGATAATTTTGCCGCAATCCGTCGAGCCATATTCGCACAGACCCTGCGCCAGCGTCTCACCTTGAAAATTGGTGATGCTGACCAGCTCTCCCCGGTCAAATTCACCCTCAATCTCGGTGATTCCGGCGGCCAGTAGGCTGGACCCCTTGCGCAATGCCGCCTCGCACCCCTCGTCCACCGTCAGCACACCCTTGGCGCCAATGCGTCCGCCCAGCCATGCTTTGCGCGCATCGTCATGGCGCTGGGGCACAAAGATCGTGCCCAGATTGGCATCGACCGATCTGGCAATCGGCGAATCCCATTGGCCGTTGATGATCGCGAGCGAAATTCCGGCGCGTTCTGCGATTTGCGCCGCCTGCAATTTTGAAGTCATACCGCCAGAACCCATACCCGACGATGACGTGCCGCTCGCCATGGCGAGAATTTCAGGAGTGATCCCTTCGACGCGGGCAATGATCGCTGCGCCATCAATGGCAGGATCGCGATCATACAGCCCGTCTACATCGGACAGCAGCAGAACCACATCTGCATCGGCTGCCTGCGCCACACGGGCTGCCAACCGGTCATTATCGCCAAAGCGGATTTCTTCGGTTGCCACGCTGTCATTCTCGTTCACAACCGGCACCCCCCCTGCTTCGAGCAAGCGCGACAGCGTAGCCGAGGCGTTGAGATAGCGCCGTCGGTCTTCCAAATCTTCCAAAGTGAGCAACATTTGTGCTGTCGTAAGCCCGAACAGGCCCAAATTTTCCGACCACAATCGGGCCAGCTCAATCTGTCCCACCGCAGCCGCCGCCTGAGCATCGGCCAGGCTGCCACGGCCACCCTTGTCGAGGCCTAGCTTGGCCGCTCCCAGCGCAATGGCGCCCGAGCTAACCACCACAATCTGCGTCCCCGCATCGCGCAAGGCTTTCAATTCTTCGGCCAATTTATGCAGCCAGCTGGCACGCGGATGGCCGCTTTCGACCAACAAAGAGCTGCCGATTTTGACAACGATCCGCCGCGCCGTCTTCAGATCAGAGAGTGACGTGAGGCTCATCGCGTCAGATTGGCGACCACTCGCCCTCCTCATCCTCTGCTTCAACTTCGGCGCCCTTGGTCTCGGTCGAGGTGCTGTCAGGTAAATAGCCCAGGGTCGCATCCAACAAATGTTCGATCCCCGCGCCGGTTGCACCAGAAATTGCAAAGACCTTGTCGGCCCCTGCCTCCATCAGTTCGCCCGCGAACGCTTCAGCCAATTCGTCATCCGCCAGATCCAGCTTGTTCAGCGCCACCAAGCGCGGCTTGTCTTCCAAGCCTGAGCCATAGGCGCTCAATTCGTCTTCCACGATCCGCATCGCTTCGACCGGATCGGTGCCTTCGATGTCGATCAAGTGGATCAGTACACGGCACCGCTCGATATGGCCGAGGAACCGGTCACCAATGCCAGCCCCATCAGCAGCACCCTCGATCAGGCCGGGAATGTCGGCCAGCACAAATTCGCGCCCTTTGTGGCGCACCACACCCAGCTTGGGCACCAGCGTGGTAAAGGCGTAATGCCCGACCTTGGCATCGGCGTTGGAAACCGCATTGATAAAAGTCGATTTGCCCGCATTGGGCAGGCCCAATAGACCCACATCGGCCAGCAATTTCAGCCGCAGCCAGACAGACATTTCGACGCTAGGCTCGCCCGTTTGATGTTGGCGAGGCGCCCGGTTAGTTGAGCTTTTATAGCTCGCATTTCCGCGGCCACCCATGCCGCCTTCAAGGAAGAGAATCCTCTGCCCTGTCTCGGTAAAATCGGCCAGAACCTCTTCTTTGTCCTCAGACAATATCTGCGTGCCAACTGGAACTTTGACAATCAGGTCGGGCGCGCCTGCCCCAGTTTGATCGCGACCCTGCCCGTGGTTGCCCCGTTTGGCCTTAAAGTGCTGCGAATAGCGGAAGTCGATCAGCGTGTTTAGGCCTTGGACAGCTTCAAAAATGATATCGCCACCCTTACCGCCATTGCCGCCATCCGGCCCGCCATATTGGACATATTTCTCGCGCCGAAAGCTAACCGCGCCAGGTCCACCGGCACCAGATTTTAGATGAATTTTGGCTTGATCAAGGAAATGCATGATGCGCCTTTATTCGCTTCTGGCGGATTTGGCGAGGGGCCAATTGGCGAGAAGGCTCGCACCCTCCCGCCAGTTTAGCGTCACAGAGAGATATGCACCCCGCCGAGAACCGAACGTCCCGGATTGGTAAAGCTGAAGACCTGCTCGTACTGATCATCCAACAGATTCTCCGCCCGAACGAACAATTCCACCTGATCGTTCAAGCGATAGCCAAAGTTGAAATTCACCAGAGTGAACTCGTCCAATGTCACCCGAACCGGCACAAAACTGGGATCGGTAAAAGCCACATCCTGCGCAGCGCCATTGTAGCGGACGGTCACATTGGCCGAGGCGCGGTCATCGCTCGACACCCAATTGAGCGCCGCTGAAGCGATGTGATCGGGGCGGCGCACTTCTTCCTCGCCATTTTCCTCCGCATCCAGCCAGCTATAGGCCGCATCTATCGTGAACCCTGCCCCCAGCTGAGCGTTGGCCGACACTTCAATGCCTTGCCGCTTTGAAGTGGTGTCCCGGTTAAGCGGGGTCGCGAGAAAATCGGGTGCGGGAAATGCGGTGAACACTTCGCCTTTCAGTCGGTCATTGAAATAGGTCAGCGAGAGCGACACGGCATCCGAGGCGAGGCTCTGATCAATGCCCACTTCCCATCCGGATGACTTTTCCGCCTGAAGATCTTCATTGCCGATAAACTGGCCATCGAAAAAGCCAAACAGTTGGAAAAAGCCGGGATTTTTGATCCCCGAACCACCCGCAGCGCGCAAACGAGTTGTCGGGCCCGCCTGAACACCAGCAGCAACACGGAATGTTGTCGCGTCTTGAAAGCGATTGTTGAAATCCTGGCGCACGGCTGCTGACAGATCGAACCGATCGCCGGACAGACGATATTCGCCGACCAATCCGGTGTTGCTGGCCGTGCGAAAGCCGTTGAACGCTGGTCCAAACGGATTGTTGTTGCGAAATTTCTCACGTTCTACATCCACAGCCGCGGTCAGTGTGTGTTGGAACACTGGCCCGCCCAGCACCAGTGTAGTGACATAGGAGCCTTTCAGCCGCTGACCCACATTGCCGCTGGTGCGCAAGTCACCGGAGAATGTGTCGCGCGCTACATCCGCAATCTGGCCCGATATATCGTGGCTCCATGCACCACTAGCGGCAAAGCTTGCCCCTATCAGCGCATAAAACGCCTCGTTTTCATAAGACACACCGGGACTATCGAGCACTAAACCCAAGGTCGGGCTGGTGGAATCGAAATCCTGTTCGTTAAAGTCACCGTCGGTCGTGACATATCGGCCGACCGCGCGCAGCGAGAGCGAGGGCGCTACATCCCAATTGCCCTTGCCCGACAAGGTCAGGCTGTCGAAGCCAAGGTTGCGGTTTCCGCCGCGCGCATTGGGTTCGCCGTCGCTGCTGACGTAAGCGGCACTTAATGCCAGATCGGTATTCTCGCCCGCAAACCCAGCCCGAGCCGCCGCATTAAACCGGCCTTGTGTGCCGGCTTCAAACCGTGCTGATACACCGCTCAACTCGCGGCCAGAGGCAGATTGATAGGCGACCACACCGGCCACGGCATCCGATCCGTAGAGCGCGCTTTGCGGGCCACGCAGAATTTCCACCCGCGCACCGATTTCGGTCTGCAAAGTGCCAATATCTGCCTCACCATAGTATGGGCTTGCCGCCTCAATCCCATCGACCAGCACCAGCACATGATTACCCTCGCTACCGCGCAAGCGGATCTGGGTCAGGCCGGGGGTGGAATTCACCGCGACGCCCGGGACATCGCGCAGAATATCGGCCAATTCGCGGGTCTGTCGATCACGCACGTCATCGGCTGACAGGACAGTGGCCGACCCGGTGTAATCGCTCGCCATGACCGCATCTGCAGAGCGCGAAGCCGACACGATAATCGCACCGCTATCACGCTGCGCTTCACCCTGCCCACTGGCCCGCTCACCATCTTGCGCAAGCACGGGCGCATGCACAGTCAATGCCGCAGTGGCCGCAGCAGCAGCCGCACATAAATATTTGTATTTCATCTTAGATCCCTTCTGATCCGAGCAAAACATAATGGCCGCAAGGGTGATCCCTCACAGCCAGCAAGTCCGTCGCTCAGACGAAGAGTTTCGCGCCTGGCCAATTCCTGAGCCGGGCAAGAGCGACACGTTCCGGTCGGTCTCCTGGCTCACGGGTCATCGCGCTTTGCCAACCTTCCCAAGCAATCGTGAGATCGCCCAGTGGCTGCCGCCCCAAAATAGGGCCGCTTTGGCATTGCGCTCGCCGCTTACAGTTGCAGGGACAGCCTCGGAATTGGGCGGATAGACCGCCCTCACCGTGTTCCCGTTACCGGCACGCATTTGATGAAATTGAGAGCAAAGCCCCGCCTTTCATGGGCGCGGCAATAGGCGGGCCGCACCAAACGCGCAAGCCCGCCCTAATCGCAGAATAAATCGTTCAGCCCTCGGGGGTCGTAGCCTCTGTTTGGACCACAGGTTGAGAGACAAATTGCACAGTATTGCCTGTTGTCGTTTCCGGCGCAGCAGCATCCGCAACCTGTTCCGTCTCGGCAGTATCCGTCACCGGAGGGCGCGCTGGTAGTGGTGAATCGACCAAATCCTCGACAACTTCGGCGGTCGAAGTTTCCGCAGGCGTGGTCTCGACACTTGATAGCCCAGCAGTACCCGCCAAAGTGGCCGCACCTGCCGCTGTTGATGGCGGGGTGTAGGTGGTGGTGATCGCCGGGCTGGCAGGCTCTACCCCGCCAATGGGACCAGTGTCCTGACGCGGATAGGTCGCTTGCAGATTGGCTCCGGTGGCCGGGCCAAAGCTTGACGTCGCTAGCCCGCGGTTCGGGCCATAACGCGCATCCCATGCCGCCACATCATTGCGGTATCGCTCGTAAGAGCTGTAGAAATTCTCAAACACCGCTTCCATCCGGGCGAGAGCGGTTTGCGAATAGGTGGTCAGGCCGCCCTTCTCCACTGTCACAACTTCATGGCTCAGATCCAATGCGACATCGCAGAAATCGGCCAAGGCTGGCGGCAGCGCGAAGTAATTATAGACCTGCGTCATATAGGTATCGCGCACATTGCGGTGTGAGCGGCCATGCTCTGCGCGAAATTCACTAGTCAGCTTGGTGTTGGCGCGGCGCAATTCGCGCGAGTGATGCTTCAGAAATGTGCCGTAATTGCTCACCAACATTGCATGCTTTGGGCGCAGGCAATTGAGCGCAGCCACATTGAGACCCGAACGCACATTCCACAATTTCTGCGTCTCGCTGATATTGGCGTTCACTGTCTGGCGCACGCCATTCAGACCTACAGAGGGGATTGCCATCATATCTACCGCGCCGCCCGGCGGAGTTGGACGAGGTGGAATGACCTGCACCACAGGTGGCGGTGGAGGAGGCGGCGGTGGTGGAGGAGGTGGCGGCGTTGCACAAGCGGCCAATGCGGCCACACCGACCGCAACGGTCAAAACCCTCAACCCTGCATTATTTCTCGCGCCCATATGTCTTAGCTCTCCCGTCCGTCGACAATCAATGTGCCCAGCTTTGCCTTTCGCTGGCCTGAATCCGCAAGGTAAACCGATACGAAAGCAAAGAAAATGCCCGGGAAGCGCTAGGCTGCCCGGGCATCGATAAAGCGAGTCCTGTTTGCGGTAGTCCGCAAAAGCGACTTCAATGGGTGGCGATTACTCGCGCGATCCCATGAACCGCAGCAGGAACAGGAACATGTTGATGAAGTCGAGATACAGGCTCAACGCGCCCAAAATGATCGCCTTCCCGGCGTATTCTGTGCCGCGATATACGCTGTATTCGTGCTTCAAACGCTGAGTATCATAGGCCGTCAGACCGGCAAAAATCAGCACACCGATTGCGCCAACTGCGTAATGCATCACCGGCGATTGCAGCCACAAATTCAGCAGGCTCGACAGGATCAAGCCGATCAAGCCGATAAACAGGAAGCTGCCCCAGCCCGAAATGTCGCGCTTGGTAGTGTAACCCCAAAGGCTAAGCCCAGCAAAAGCGCCTGCGGTAGCGAAGAACGTAACTGCGATTGACCCTTGAGTATAATAGTAAAAGAGCGTTGAAAGCGACAGTCCCATTAGCAACGCAAAGCCCCAAAACATCATCTGCAGGGTTGCTTTGCTGAACTTGTTTCTACCAAAGCTCATTAGGATCACGACAGCTAATGGTGAAAGCGCTACCAGCCAGTACAACGGACCAGAGGTAAACGACGCGGCCATTCCCGTGCTAAATGTCAACAGGGCAACGATACCCGTCAGCAGAACGCCCGATGACATGTAATTGTAGATCGAGAGCATATGCTTGCGCAGACCCTCGTCAAAAACCTCGCCTGTCCGCGGAACAGATGCCCCGGTAAAGTCCTGTTGCTGCGGACGTTGTTGTTCGTTCCATTCAGCCATTTGTTGTTCTCACTCCGAAAACTGGGGCGCACCATAGCGCCTGTTGCGGCCAATATCGGGATTATTGGGCCATTTTTCAAGCAAAACCGGATTGCAAAGCTTGCAACAGCTTAACGGTGATTGCGTGATGCCTGCGCCAAGGCACCGCCCCGGTCCGCCGTCGCCCTAAGCGTTGCGATTAAAAGGTTTTTCAGCGCGTCATCAGCGTCGAGCACATCCAAACCCTCGCGGGTCATGCCGCCCGGGCTTGCAACGCGGTCGGCCAATTGTGCAGGCGGCACATCCGAACCAGCGGCCAATTGGCTTGCACCCTCGACCATGCTGAACGCCAATGGATCCGCCATTTCAGCGTCTAAGCCCAATTCCTGCGCCGCGCCGGAGAGTGCATCGATAAAGCGATAGACAAAGCCTGGACCCGATCCGGCCAATGCGGTCACTAGGTCAAATTTACTCTCATCATCCAGCCAAACCGCAGTTCCCAGATGGTCAAACAAAGCCTTGGCCTGTGCCCGATCGGCCCCATCCAACCCGTCACCGGTCAAAATTACCGGTGATTTGCCAATTCGGGACGCAAGATTGGGCATCACCCGCACATGTGCCGCCGCATCAGGGAATGCTTCGGCGAGCATAGAAACCTCAATTCCCGCAAGCAACGAGAATACGGTCTTACCCTGCGTCACGACCTGTAAATCCGGCGCAGACGCCGTCAGCTGTTGTGGTTTGAACCCCAGCATAACGCTGTCATAACCGGCCCTGTCGGGAAGCGAGCGATGCACCACAACGCCAGCAGGCGGATTGTCCATATTGCGGTCCAGCACCTCGAACCGTGACGCCGGAACGCCCGCCGCCAACCATCCGGCCAGCATTGCGCCGCCCATATTGCCGCAGCCAATAATCAGCATTTTTTTGAAAGCTGCCATTGCTCAAATCCTGTCGCTCAATTGCGTTGAGGACTTAAGCTTCGCCCGCTGCATCTACAAGGGCACTGTCCAGCGCGGCGCGCGGACTTTTGTCGCCCCACAGCACGAATTGGAACGCGGGATAGAAGCGATCGCATTCATCAATCGCATTTTCCGCCAGTGCCTGAGCCTGCGAAATGCTGAGCAAGCCTTCGTCTCCCAGCAATGCGCCGTGGCGATAGAGCAGCACTTTACCATTGGACCAGATATCGAAATGGCCGAGCCACATCTGTTCATTGATCATGGCCAGCAATTCATGCGCTTGCGCCAGCTTGTCATCGGCCACCCGAATATCGGGCAGACAGATCAGCTGAAGGACATTGTCTTCCTTGCGCCAAATTCCGCGAAGTTGATATTTGGTCCAGCTGCCCTGCACTTCGCAGGTAACCTCTTCTTCCGACAAAATCTCGCACGGCCAACCGCGCGCCTCAAACAATGCCGCCAGCATATCCACTGGCGCCGCGTCATCATCGGCAGTTAATTCCTGCTGTTGCGTCCTCATCAAATGCGTCCCGATCTTTTCATCAATTGCTGGATGCCTCGTCAGGCATTGGCAACGCAATGGGGCGCAGTGCTGCACTTGGGGAGAACTGATTTCGCTTGTTCAAACCCTGTGCAAAGAAAGTTGGGCATTAGTGCCAAGCTATTGAAGTTCTGTGATTTCCTGACCCTCGGGACTTGCATAGCGAAAGCTATCGATCCCTTGCGCCTTCAACGCATTGACCAGATCGCGCGCGGCGGTTTGCGAGTCTATTGGTCCGGCAAGTAGCCGGTTGGCCTGACCCCAGCGGACCACATGGGGGGAAAGATTGCCGAGCAAATCCGGGGCGTTGCGGGCCATCCGCCGCCAATCAAAACGCAAGGCTGTGCGGTCACGTCCGGTCGCCACTTGGACCCATTCGCGAGCTGGGTGCGATGGAGGCGGCGGTGCAGCTATCTCCCTCGGCGGTTCGAATGTGCTGATATCGACCCTGTCGGCGGGCGTGCGCGAGCCGCTTTGCGGAGGCAATTCAAAGCCAGCAAAAGCCTGTCCAACATCGGGCCGCTCCGCTGGTGCGCTACGGGATGGTGATGATGCAGGTTGGGCCGCAGGTTGTGATTGCCCTTGCGACACCGCTGCCAAACGGCTGGTGTTTCCAGATGGCTGACTTGCCGCCGTGCTTGGGTTGCTTGAGCCAAGCTGCCTGCCCTGAGGCACCAGCCGAGCATCGACATTGGCTACCGGAGAAATCGTACCGGTTTGCGCGTATTGCGCAATTTGCGGATCATCGCGGCCAATTTCAGCCGCTTGCGGAAATATACCAAGATTGGCCGCAGCGGCCTGCTGTGCCTTTGTCAGGCGCGGCATATAGGCGAGATAGGGCGCAATCCTGCTGGCCAAATCGCGCGGCATGACAGCGTTGGAAATGCTGGTTGCGTCATCGACCTTGCCCAAGATAGCCAGCCCAAATGCGCGCGCACGAAACGCTGCCAACTCGCCGCGTTCGAGCATCGGCAGCAGTGTCGCCTCAAATCCGCTCTCGTCACCGCTAATCGCTTGGCTGATCGCAAACCGGCGAGTGACTTCGGGGTTGGCCCCTCGCGCCAACACGCTGCGATAACTTTGCTGCGCCTGCGCATTGTTGCCAGCCAAATCATAGGCCAGCCCCCTGTCGGCGGCCACTTGCCGGGTTGAAATACCCTTGGCTTCGGCCTCGGCGTAAATTCGCAAAGCCTCTATCGGTCGCTCTGATCGCAAGAAAACCGCCGCGCGGCCAACTTTGGCATCGGCATTGTTGGGCTCGAGCACTTGAGCTCTGCCGAAAAAGCCCATCGCTGCGTCCAAATCGCCCAATTGCAACGACGCATTTCCAGCATCGACCAGCGCGCGAACATCGCGCGCGTTGCGGGCCAGCCGTTTGAGCGCTTTGTTGAGCCGCTGGACATCGGCGGTGGGAAGTTGCTGAACCACCTCGCGAGCCACCGGCGTGTCACGAGATTGTGCAGCGGCAGCATAAGGAATAGCCAAAGGCGTCGCAGCAATGCCGGCGAGAATAGCGAGTTTCGAGCAATATCTGTGCATAGAGGTTAACGATCTAGCCATAGATCGAAACATTTCTAGCAACACCTGCTGAACACAGGACGAACCGGTGGCCATGGCGGACAATATGCCCACCATGATCCCACAGAGCGTCATTATTGGTTGTTCTGTTGCCCAGCTCTATTGCCAGTTCTATTGGTTGTTTTGGCGTCCGAGAAAGCGCGGGATGCTGAGTGAGGAACCTTCGTCCCCATCTTCGTCATCATCTTCGCGTTCGCTTTCCTTATCCGAACCGCGCGACAGATTGGCCATACGCTCAAACAGAGTGCTGCCGCCACCGGACGCAGCTGCGCCTGATGATCCATCCCCGCCAGATGCGCCTTCGCCACCCGAAGCAGCTTCACCGCCCCCGCTATCACCCAGCAATCCACGGCGTCGGCCACCCAATTGGGCCTGAACCGGCTGATCGTCTTCGGCAAGCTTGTCAGCCCCGGCGAGCAGATCGTCTGAACCATCTCCTTCGCCGTCACCTGCGCCATCGCCAGCATCCACTTCTGCGGTCAGATCGAGCGGCTCTTCCGCATCACCTTCGGAACCGAAACCACCTTCACCTGCACCAGCAGAGAAACCGCTGTCATCGGCAGGATCAGCAATGGCGCCGTCATCATCTGCATAAGGGTCATTGCCTTCGTCGCGCATTCCGGCGAGCGGATCGACAATATCATCTACGTCTTCGCCATCACTGACCACTTCGTCGCCTGCCTGCATGCCGGTGAGATCAAATGGCTCAGCTGCTGCTTCGGCCTCTTCTTCCGGCTCAGCCATTGGTTCTGGATCGGCTTCCGGTAACGCTTCGGCTTCGGCCATTGCGCCCAGTTCAAGCGGTTCTTCTGCTGCTGGTTCTTCTGCTGCAGCCGTATCTTCGGGCGGCAATGCAATCACTGGCCGCTTGGGCGCCCTTGCACCCGCCAAAGACACTGGCGCGCTTTCGGACGAAATGCCGATGGCGCTTTGTTCGATACCGGTGGCAACCACGGAAACGCGGATTTTGCCGTCTAGTTCTGGATTGAATGCCGAGCCCCAAATGATGTTGGCATCTTCATCAACCAACTCGCGAATATGGTTCGCTGCCTCGTCCACTTCGAGCAGTTTCATATCTTCACCGCCGATAATGGAGATGATGACACCTTTCGCGCCCTGCATGCTAACCCCGTCGAGCAGTGGGTTGGCTATCGCGTGTTCAGCAGCCTCAAGCGCGCGGTTTTCACCCTCGCCCTCGCCAGTGCCCATCATCGCCTTGCCCATCTCGCTCATCACAGAGCGAACGTCAGCAAAATCGAGGTTGATCAGACCAGGCATCACCATCAAATCGGTGATCGAGCGAACGCCCTGTTGCAGGACTTCATCGGCCAGCTGGAAAGCTTCTTTGAAGGTTGTTTCGGCCTTGGCCACCAGGAACAAATTCTGGTTCGGAATAACGATCAATGTGTCGACATGCTGTTGCAGCTCGTCAATGCCGGCCTCTGCAGCGCGCATCCGGCGGGTGCCTTCGAACAGGAATGGTTTAGTCACCACACCCACAGTCAAAACGCCCTTACGGCGAGCCGCCTCGGCGATCACTGGCGCAGCGCCTGTACCAGTTCCGCCGCCCATACCGGCCGCGATAAAGACCATGTTCACGCCTTCCAGCGCGTCTTCAATTTCGGCGACGGTTTCTTCGGCAGAGGCTTTGCCCACTTCGGGACGCGCCCCAGCACCAAGACCGCCAGTAATTTCCGGGCCAAGCTGGATGCGAACTTCGGCGGCCGAAGTCGACAACGCCTGTGCATCGGTGTTGGCCGCTATGAAGTCTACGCCCTCGATGTCGGACTCGATCATATTGGCGATAGCGTTCCCGCCAGCACCGCCGATACCAATTACAGTAATCTTGGGTCGCAATTCATCCGTAGATGCCGGGCCGATATTGATGCTCATTACTCTTTCCTCCGGGCGTTTTTCGCCCCACTTCATCGCTTTACGCGATAGTGACATAAACAATTTGCTCCGTGGATAGCGCGTTTACCCTTATCCACAGTGCTTAACGCTGCGTCCGGCACGGTTTGAACGGGCCATTCTCAGCATCAGAAATACTCTTTAACGGCCTTGAACAGCCGTTCGAAAACTGCGCCCGAGCCATAGCGTGTCGCAATCGTGTGGCTGTGCCCGATGGCGCGAATGTCAATCGGGTCATCCGCAGCATAGAGGCACAATCCAGCCAAGGTCGCAAAGCCGGGCGTTGAGTGCGCCTCGGGCAAGCCCTTCAATGTGGGCGGACGACCGATCCGAACCGGCATGCCCAATGCACCTTGGGAAAATTCTGCCAATCCAGCTAGCTCTGCGCCGCCGCCGGTAAGGACAACTTGGCCGCCGCGCACCCCGGAAAAGCCCATAAGCTTAAGCGCCTTGCCGATTTCATCGGTCAGATGCCCCAATTTTTGCGTGACGATGGAGACCAATTCGGCCCGGGCAATCTGGTTCTTGTCATCGGCCCCGCGTGCAACCGGCCCCGCCTGATCATCGCCCGGCCCATTGACCGGGATCATCTCGCGATGGTCCGCCGGACTGGCGATGGCCGATCCCGAAACGCATTTCAGCCGCTCTGCCTGAAACCGCCGGATGCCGAAGGTAGAGGCGATTGCATCAGTGATATCGTTCGATCCAAACGGCAGCGCTTTCAAGCCAAGCAGCATCCCGCCAGCATAGACCGCCACATTGGTCACATCGCCGCCGATTTCCACCATCGCAACGCCCAGCTCGCGTTCCTCTGCGCTCAGACAGGCATGTCCAGCCGCCAGTGGAGAGGCGACCACTGCCTCCACATCCAGATGCGCGTTTTGAACTGCCTCAGTCAGGTTCCGCACTGGCGCTCCATCGGCCAGCATCACATGAATATCGACACCTAGGCGCTCTGCATGGAGCCCTTTGGGATTGGCCACGCCATGCGCCCCGTCTAGCGTGTAATGCGCTGGTTGAGCATGTAGGACCATGCGGCCATCGGGCTGGATTGTGTCGCGCGCCGCGATCAGCAGCGCCTCAATATCTTCTTCTTCGATCCGCCGGCCGCCGATCTCTATTTCGACCTTGGAAACCTGGCTCGCCAATCCGGCACCGGCACATCCAACCCAAACGCTTTGTACGCTGGCACCCGCATTCTTTTCCGCCCGCTCAACCGCATCGCGAATGGCATAGGTTGCCGCCGCCATATCGGTGACATAGCCGCGCTTGATCCCTTGGCTGGCCCGATGGCCAGACCCCAGCACAATCAGCTCGCCGGTTTCGGTCAGCCCCATAATCATCGCCGATATACGGAATGATCCGGTGTTCACCGCGCCAAAAACCTTGGAGATACGTGGATTGGTCATCAATTGCCCTGTTCGCTCGAAAGCACTTCATCGGCGCGTCCGGGGATGCGCATGTAGAGGCGCGGCGGTGCGCGCATATCGAAAGTTGTTACTTTGCCGCCCAAAAGGCGATTCTGCCCATCCAGCCGAGCGAAAGAGACCAGCGCTGAAGCGCCCTCGGTCTCACCTTCGGGAAGGGCCAGCACTTGGGCGGTGTCAAAGGTTAGATTCCAGCGGCGATTGCCGACCCATTCGGCCGCGCTCACCTTGGATTTGAGAGCAGGAGCGGCCTCCAGCAAACGTTCAAGATTTTCGACCTGCCGCGCTGCACCCGGCCCGGTGATTTTTAGCATCTCGCGCGCTTTGCGAACCGATATTGGCTCCAGCTCGACCCCGGTCGTGTCGATCAGCATCAACCGATCAGGCTTCACCAAAACGGCATGGGGTTGCCGCTCAACAATGTCGATCGCCAGCGTGTCGGGCAATTGGCGGGATACGCGCGCATCGGCGACCCATGGCAATGCCAACAAGCGTTCGCGCGTTGCCTCCAGATCAACCAAGGGCATGGGCTGATCGCGTTCGATCAAAACCCGTTCATAGACCCGGTCGATGTTCATATGCTCGACCCCGCTGGGGCGGATATGGCGCACTTCAAATCCGGCGTTGGAAGCAAGGCCTGCCATCTTCGCCTGAGCGATTGCAGGCACACCGGCAAGGCTGGCGATGAACCATAGCAATGCCGCCGCTCCCGCCAAAATTACGAACAGGAATATGCGTTGCAATTGATCGTCGGTGAAGGGCAGCAGCCCCATCACACCGTCGATGAAACCACCTGTGCGGGCCTTCGCTTTGCGGGCCGTATTGGCCCGGCTGTTTGCTTTGGCCGCCCGGCGCACGCCTTTGCCGCCGCGCTTAATTGTCGCCATGATCGGCCTCCTTATCGCGCAGTGCTTGCTCGACAATGCGCTCCACCAAAGTGGCATAGTCAATGCCGGCATGCTGGGCCTGTTCCGGCACCAGGCTGAGCGGCGTCATGCCGGGTTGGGTGTTGGTTTCCAGCACAAACAGACCGGCTTCGCCCTGCTCATCATCCCAGCGATAATCGGTCCGGCTTGTCCCGCGACAACCGAGCAATTGGTGGGCACGGATCGCATATTCCTCGCACTGGGCCGCGATTTCAGCAGGGATTTGGGCCGGGCAGACATGAGTTGTTCTGCCATCGGTGTATTTGTGCTCGTAATCGTAAAAGCCGCCCTCGATGATCAATTCGGTCACACCCAGCGCCGTTGGCCCGTTAGCCCCGTCGATCACCGCCGTCGTCAGCTCGCGCCCCTTGATAAAGGGTTCTGCCAGCAATTCGTCAAAGTCCTGCCATGGCCCTGCTGCATCGCGGGCAATCGGATTGCCAACATTACTGTCATCGGTGACAATCGCGACGCCAACCGAAGAACCTTCATTGACCGGCTTTAGAACATAAGGGCGCGGCAGAGGATCGCGCTCATACAAATCGGCGCATTGGACAATCCGCCCGCCCGGCATTGGAATGCCATTGGGCACCAGCGTCTGCTTGGTCAGCTGTTTGTCGATCGCGATGACCGAAGTGGCAAGGCCCGAATGGGTGTAAGTCACTCCCATCAGATCGAGCATGCCCTGCACCGTTCCATCTTCGCCCGGCACGCCGTGCAAAGCGTTGAAAACGACATCGGGTTTGGCGTCTGCAATGCGCGCAGCGACTTGGCGGTCCATATCGATGCAGGTGACGCGGTAACCCCGGCTTTCCAGCGCATCGGCCACGCCCTTGCCGCTCATCAAAGAAACCTCGCGTTCGTTGGCCCAGCCGCCCATCAGGACAGCGACATGTGGCTTGGCGGAGGGCTGCGTGTCACTCATGCCTGTGTCACTCATGGACGCCCCACCCGCTGAATTTCCCATTCCAGCTCTACGCCCGAATTTTCATAAACCCGGCGGCGAACCTCTTCGCCCAAACCTTCGATATCTGCGCTGGTCGCATCGCCCATGTTAATCAGGAAATTGGTGTGCTTCTCGCTCACCTGCGCGCCGCCCATGGTCAGCCCGCGACATCCGGCTGCATCGACCAAAGCCCAAGCCTTATGGCCATCTGGGTTCTTAAAGGTCGAACCACCCGTCTTGGTTCGTAGCGGCTGCGATTGCTCGCGCGCATCAGCAATGCGGTCCATCTCTGCGCCGATAGTTTCGGGATCGCCTGCCTCGCCCTGAAAACGAGCCGACACCACAATCGCGCCATCGGGCAAGGCCGAGTGGCGATAAGAATATTGCAGATCATTGGCGGGCAGAGTGATCAAATTGCCGTCCGTCATGATGACATCGCAGTCGATCAAAACATCGGCCACTTCGCGCCCATAGGCACCGCCATTCATGCGCACAAATCCGCCGACCGTGCCGGGAATGCCGCGCAAGAATTCCAGCCCGGCAATCCCTGCATCGCGCGCAGTTGAGGATACCAGAATGCCGCTGGCACCGCCGCCGCATGCAACCTTGTGATCGCCCAAATCGGTCACTTGCGCGAATGGCTTGCCCAGCCGGATAACCACGCCGGGCACCCCGCCATCGCGGACAATCATGTTCGATCCAAGGCCCAGCGCCATGATCGGAAATCGGCCATCCAACCGTTCAACAAAGCCCTTCAGATCGGCCAAGTCAGCAGGCTCAAACAGCCAGTCTGCCGCTCCTCCGCATTTAAACCAGACCAATTTCGCCAGAGGCGCGCCTTGGGTCAGCCGCCCTTTGATGCCGGTCATCGGAATGGGCGCGTCCACTGCACCTTCCACAGCGCAAGACGGCGCCGCGCCATCGTCCCAGCCAGTCCAGTCATCAGGTTGGCTCATTGTCATGACGCGCGCTGCGCCTCGATTGCGGCGGCAAGACCAGCGGCCCATTTTGTAATGTCGCCAGCACCAAGACACACGATTATATCGCCTGCTTCAATTTCCTGCGCCAAATGCTGTGCCAGCTCTGCCTGGTCTGCAATCGTCATGGCAGAGCGATGTCCACGCGATTTTAGTCCCGCCACCAATGCGTCGGCGTCCACCCCGTCAATTGGGTCCTCCCTAGCGGTATAGACCGGCGTAATGATGACGTGGTCGGCATCGTTGAAGCAGGACTGGAAATCATCCATCAGATCGTTGAGGCGTGAATAACGATGCGGCTGCATCACGGCCACAACGCGGCCTGTGTCGCCCCCACCCACGGCCTCGCGCGCTGCGCCCAGAACCGCCTGAATTTCGACCGGATGGTGGGCGTAATCATCAATGATGATCGCACCGGCAACCTCGCCCACTTTGGTGAAGCGGCGGCGCACCCCGCCAAATCCGGCAAAGCCTTGGCGGATCACTTCGTCATCGCAGCCCATCTCTATCGCCACAGCAATCGCCGCGAGCGCATTTTGAACATTGTGGCGGCCCGGCATGGGCAAATGCACGCCCTCGATACGGCGGTCCTCTTCACCACGCTGGCGCACGATCACGTCGAACACATTGCCCATCGCATTGGGCTGGACATTGACGCCGCAAATATCCGCTTGGAGCGAAAATCCGTAAGTAATGACGCGGCGATCGCGCACTTTGCCGACCACCGCCTGAACCTCCGGATGGTCGATGCACAGCACCGCCGCGCCATAAAACGGGACGTTGTGAATGAACTCGACAAAGGCCGATTTTACCCCGTCAAAATCGCCATAATGATCAAGATGTTCGGGATCGATGTTGGTGACCACGGCGATGGTGCCATCCAGCCGCAGGAAGCTGCCGTCGCTCTCGTCCGCTTCGACCACCATCCAATCGGAATCGCCCAGCCGAGCATTCGATCCATATTGCTCGATGATCCCGCCATTGATGACGGTCGGATCGACATCGCCCTTGTCCAGAAGCGCCGCGATCATGCTGGTGGTGGTGGTTTTGCCATGCGTTCCGGCAACCGCGACGGTGGACTTCAGCCGCATCAGTTCGGCCAGCATTTCCGCGCGCCGAACGACCGGGATGCGGTTCTCCAACGCAAAGGCAACTTCGGGATTGGTCCGCCTGACCGCGGTAGAAGTCACGACCACAGCAGCGCCTTCGACATTGCCCTGCGCATGGCCAATATGGATCACCATACCCTTACCACGCAGCCGCTCTACCGTGGGGCTTTCATTGATGTCCGATCCTTGCACCGTATAGCCAAGATTGTTCATCACCTCGGCGATGCCGGACATGCCGATCCCGCCAATACCGACGAAATGGATCGTGCCAATATCTGTGCCGACGCCCTTCATTGCGTGCCGTCCCGGGTTGCACCCTCGGCAGCTTTGCGGGTTGCCGTGGCGCGCTTGCCACCCTCGCCCACGCGGATCACATCCATCATATCGGCTCCGCCAAAACTCTCGACCAGATCGGCCAAATCCGATGCTGCTTTGGGTCGGCCGCAGTTCCATGCACCATGCGCCGCATTGGCCAGGCTGGCAGGATTTTGCGCCATCGCCTGAATTTGCAAACAGATGTCGCGTGACAATCTTTGTTGCCCATCAGATTGCTTGACCCGCTGCACATTGGCCTCGTCACCCTTGTTCGACAAATCTGCGACCGTGCTGGCGGGCTGGCGGATCATTCTGGCACCACCAGCGGCCACAATTTCGCGGGTGTTGGCGGCCTGATGGTCGTCCGTCGCTATCGGCAGAGGCAGCAGGATTGCGGGTCTGCCTACCGCGGTCAACTCTGCCAGAGTAGAGGCACCGGCACGGCCAATGAACAGATGCGCATCGGCCAGCCGTTCTTCCATGTCTTCGAAATATGTGCCCAGCTCGGCGGGAATATCGTGGACCTTGTAGCGTTCGCGAACCGTGTCCAAATCTTCGGAACGGCATTGCTGGATGACTTGCAAGCGTTGGCGCAAGGCCGGTTGCAACATCGCCAGACCATCGGGCACCACTTGCGATAAAATGCTCGCGCCTTGGCTTCCGCCGGTGACCAGCACGCGCAGCAGCCCTTCCTCGGTAAAGTCGGGGAACGGCTGGTCGCGCAACGCCAGCACTTCTTCGCGCACCGGATTGCCGACCAAATGCGTCTTGGCCAGATGATCACCCTTCAGCCGGTCAACATCGGGATAGCTCGTCGCAATCGCGTCAACTCTGCCCGCCAACAGCCGGTTCACACGGCCCAGCACAGCGTTTTGTTCATGCACGATGCTGGGAATTTTGGCCGAGGTCGAAGCGAGCAAAGCGGGCAAAGCGGGATAGCCGCCAAAGCCGACAACAGCGCTTGGCTCGAATGTATCAAGCAACCGCAGAGCCATGCTGCGACCGTTCATCACCGCCTTTGCGCCCTTAATCCAATTGAGCGGATTTTTGCCAAACCGGCCCGCTGGCAGAACATGCGCTGGCAGAAAATCAGGCTTGCCCGGAATATTTGCGCCGCGATCATCCGTGATCAGCGCAACATGATGGCCGCGCCTGTCCAGTTCTGCCGCCAGCGCAAAGGCCGGGATCAGATGCCCCCCCGTGCCACCTGCAGCGAGGACATAGTGCCGGCTGGACCCGGTGTTCAGATCCTGGCTCATCCCTTTTCCTCCTTCTGGCCCAGCATATCGAGCAGGCCGGGCGTCTCGCGTTGCAAGAAGGGATTGCGCCGTGTGATCGCCAAGAGCAAGCCGATCGTCAGGCAAACCGCGATGGTGGATGACCCGCCATAGCTGACCAGCGGCAAGGTCATGCCTTTGGATGGGAACAATTGCAGATTGACGAGGATGTTGATGAAGGCCTGTCCGCCCACTTGGGTCACCAGACCAGCCCCGGCCAGCATGACGAACAAATTGTCCTCGTCAAACAGCCTCAGCAACACCCGCAGCACGATGGCGAGATAGAGCAGCACGATCAGAACGCAGAAAAACAGGCCGAACTCTTCCCCGATGACGGAGAAGATATAGTCGGTATGCGCCTCGGGCAGGCTCATCTTGCGAATGCCCAACCACAGCCCGCTGCCGGTCCACCCACCCGCCAGCAGAGTGCGCTCGGCCAGATCAACCTGATCGTAAGCAGTGCCTCCGCTGAAAAAGCTGTCAATGCGGTAGCGCGCATTATCATACAGGAAATAGGTCGCCGTGAGCGCCGCCACGCCGCCGCCAATGAGGGCCGCAATCCGCTGGACCGACACGCCCGACAACAGCACCAGCACGAACCACACACCTGCGAACAATAAGGTCGCGCCAAGGTTAGGCTGCAGCATCAACAACGCGGCAACCACAAACATGATCGCCGATACACACAGCACGACGGGGAGTTTCTGATCGCGCAATCGCCAGGTTAAAATCCACGCCAGCGCTATCGCAAAGCCGGGCTTCAAAAACTCCGATGGTTGGAACGAAAAACCCAGATTGAGCCAGCGCTGCGCGCCGTTGCGCTCAAAGCCGATTATCGGCACCAGCACCAAAGCGACAATCATAGCCGCCGCCAGCAATATGCCCGCTCGTCTGGCCTGCTCGCGGGTCAACATAGAGGCACCAAACAGCACGATCAGCCCCAATGTTTGCCACACCAAATGCTGTTTCAAAAACAGGAATTTATCGAGCGTGACGGCCGAGGTTGAAAGCTGGTCTGCGCTGGCAGGCGAGGCAGCCGCAACCGCTGCGGTGCCGATCACCATCAGCAATCCGACCAATGCCAGCAGAGCTTTGTCGATCTCGCGCCACCAAATCTTGGCCTCGTCGCGCCAATGGCCCCGAAATTGGCCCCCAGACTGGCCGCGAGATTGGCCAACCCCTGACCTGCTTGTCGAACCTTGCGGCATATAGAAGCGATCCGTGCTCATACATCGACGCCTTCGGCCAAGGCTTGCCTTATCTCGCTCGACGCGCCGGTCACCGCGGCAACAACTTGGCGGAAGTGCTCACCGCGCTTTTCATAATCACGAAACTGGTCAAAGCTGGCGCAGGCTGGCGACAGCAGAATGACGTCGCCCGGCTTGGTTTGCTCCATCGCGCTGCTAACCGCCTCACACAACAGTTCAGCGCGGTGCACCGGCACATGCGGTTCGAGCAATTCGGCGAATCGAGGTCCTGCCTCACCAATGGTGTAAGCGGCGGCAACATTGCCCAAATATTGCTCGCACTCGCCAAGCCCGTCTTCCTTAGGCAATCCGCCAACAATCCAGTGGATACGCGCTCGTTGGTCCAGTCCGTCACATTGTTCAGGAGGAAAAGCAGCCAGCGCGGGCGCGGTCGATGCCTGATTGGTTGCCTTGCTGTCATTGATGAACAGAACGCCGTCATGTTCGGTGACCCGCTCCATCCGGTGCCCCAACCCGTTGAACAGCGGCAAGGCCGCTTCCCATTGCGATCGAGAAACACCTATTTCCTCAACCAGAGCGATGGCAACAGCCACATTTTCAAGATTGTGCGGACCCTGAAGATTGGGCCAACCGGATTGCAAATTTGCCAAGGCCTGCTTGTCCACCGCCACCGCTCTGCCAGCGGGTCGGCGCGATTGTTCGGCAGCCAGAATGGTCCGGGTCGCGGCATCTTCTCCGCCAAACACCGCGAATTGTCCGGTGGATTGCATCGCCATCAGCCTGCCCTTGCTGAAGGCATAGCCTTCAAAACCGTCATAGCGGCTCAAATGGTCAGGCGTGATATTGAGCAATGCTGCGGCATCGCAATTCAACGACCGGGTCAGGTCAATCTGATAACTCGACAATTCCAGCACATAGACGCCGCCGTCCGGCTGCGGCTCCTGACCCATAATCGCAAGGCCAATATTGCCGCCCAAAGTGGCCGGAATCCCGGCATATTCCAAAATGTGATGGACCAGCGCCGTTGTGGTCGATTTGCCATTGGTGCCGGTGATACCAATCACGCGGTGCGGTGGCAGATCAGCGTGAGCCAGCGCAAACAATTCAATGTCTCCGATAACCGGAACGCCGTATTTTTCGGCATGCGGCTTGATCGGATGGGTGTTGAGCGGAACGCCGGGCGACACAACAATTCCATCATACCCAGTCAGATCTTTTCCCAACGGGTCGGCCAGCTCTACCTGGCCTTCAAACGGCGCGCGGGCATCCTCTTGCAAATCCCACGCCGTCACCTTCGCGCCGCTGGCGAGCAGTGCCTCCACCGCAGTCGCGCCCGACCGGGCCAGTCCAAGGACCGCATAACGCTTTCCGGCAAAGGCGGATGAGGTAATCATCTCAGCTTCAGCGTCGCCAATCCGGCCATGGCGAGAACGATCGAGATGATCCAGAAACGGATCACGACCTTGCTCTCGCTCCAGCCAAGCTGTTCGAAATGATGATGGATCGGGGCCATGCGGAACACCCGCTTGCCAGTGCGTTTGAACCAGAACACTTGAATGATGACGCTGGCGGTCTCTACCACGAACAGCCCGCCCACGATCAACAGCACAATCTCATGATGGCTGGCCACCGCAACCGCGCCCAAGGCTCCGCCTAGGGCAAGGCTGCCTGTGTCACCCATAAACACAGCGGCAGGGGGCGCATTGAACCACAAAAACGCCAGTCCTGCGCCCATTATCGCTGCACAGAATATCGCCAGCTCGCCGGCGCCTGGAACATGCGGAATGCCGAGATATTCCGAGTAATCGACCCGGCCCACCAGATAGGCGATCAGGGCAAAGGTGCCCGCCGCGATAATCACCGGCATGATCGCCAGCCCGTCCAACCCGTCGGTCAAATTCACTGCATTGCCAAAACCAACAATAACCGTGGCGGCGAACAGATAATAAAACGGCCCCAGCGGGATCGACAGATCGGAGAAGAAAGGCACATACAAATCGGTGTTGATCTGACTCACGATCAGCCATGATGCTGCGCCAGCTACTATAAATTCCAGCAGCAGGCGGACCTTGCCCGAAACGCCCTTGTGACTCGCCTTGGAGACCTTGTCATAATCATCGAGGAACCCGATCAGGCCAAAGCCAACCGTGACCGCGAGACAGGCCCAGACGAAGGGATTGCGCAAATCCATCCACAGCAGCAGCGACATCGACAGGGCGACGATTATCATCAACCCGCCCATTGTGGGCGTGCCAACTTTTGCCAAATGGGTTTGCGGCCCATCCTCTCGGATCGGCTGCCCCTTGCCCTGGCGAACCCGCAACAGGCTGATAAAACGCGGACCAATGATCAGGCCGATAAACAGCGCCGTGATCAGTGTCGCACCCGCGCGGAAGGTCTGATAGCGTATCAAATTGAATACGCCTTCAAATCCCAGCCACTCGGCAATCAAAAAGAGCATTGAATTGTCCCGCCTCTAACCGTCGAGGCCTGCAAAGTGTGACACCAATTTACCCAGACCGACGGAATTGGACCCCTTGACCAGGATCGCGTCTCCGCCCGTCACCTCATATTCCTCCAGCGCGGCAATCGCCTCGGCAGGTCCATCGCAATGGGCGAAACCACCTATGTTGCCAAGCGAGGCCTGACCCGGTTTCCCCAGTTCACGCAGCAGGGCGCGCATTTCCTCGCCCACCAGAATGACGTAGTCGATTTTGGCCTCACTCAAAGGCTCGTTCAACTGGGCATGGAAGCGATCAGAAAAATCGCCCAATTCCTTCATCGCGCCCAGCACCGCCACGCGGCGCGTCGCCGGGGTTTGGCCCAATTGGCGCAATGTTGCCCGCATGGATGCAGGATTGGCATTGTAGCTTTCATCGATCAGCAAAGCATTGCCTTGCGACGCGGTGATCCGGTGGCGAGCACCGCGACCTTTTAGGCCTCCCATTTCGGCCAGCGCCAGCCCGGCCGCGCCCAAATCGCCTCCCGTGGCTCTTACCGCAGCCATGACGCAGAGCGAGTTGGCGATCCAATGCTCACCCGGCTCAGCAATCGAATAACACAGGCGCACATCGCCTAGATCGGCGGTCACCAATGATCCGCCATTGGCATCAGGGATCGCATCCAGCAGCCTGACATCGGCGCCCTCAGACCGGCCAAAAGTGACGATTTTGACGCCCGCCGTCTTGGCATGAGCGATCAATCGCTCGCTATGCGGGCCGTCGGCTGGAACAACAGCGGTGCCGCCTTTTGCAAGCCCAGTGAAAATCTGCGCTTTCTCGTCAGCGATCGCTTCTTCGCTGCCAAGGTTTTCAATATGCGCCGGAGCAATGGTGGTGATCACCGCAACGTCGGGCCGTACATGCTGCGCCAATGGAGCGATCTCTCCGGCATGGTTCATGCCCATTTCGAACACGCCATAGCGAACGCGAGCTGGCATGCGCGCCAGGCTGAGCGGGACGCCGACATGATTGTTATAGCTGCGCACGCTGCGATGGCATGATCCGCGACTTGAGCGATCAAGAGCGGCAAAAATGGCTTCCTTGACCCCGGTTTTACCAACCGATCCGGTCACTGCGATCCGTTTTGCATTGCCTCGATCTCGTGCTGCATGGGCCAGAGCATGCAGCGCTTTGGTCGTGTCATCGACCAGAATATGCGGATAATCGACCGGACGATCGACAATTGCGGCGGTGGCACCATTTGCGAAAGCTTTGTCGAGGAAACGGTGGCCATCCATCGCATCGCCTTTCAACGCGATAAACAAATCGCCATTGCGCACGTCGCGCGAATCCATTTCCACACCAGAGACACGAAAATCGGCACTGGCGGTGCCATCAACGGCTGCTGCAATGCTAGCCGCATCCCACAGCGCCATCGGCAATGTGTCGCGCGGACTGACGGGCCATGATCGTAGCCCATTGATCTGGCCATTTGCCAGTGCAGGAGCCCCTGCTAGAGCCTGTTTACGCATCAGATCGCTCCTTGCATCGCGGCGCATTCACGCGCCACTGTCACATCGTCGAACAGCAAGACTTTCATACTGTCTCCGGCTCCAACAATTTGTCCCTGCTCATGGCCCTTACCGGCGATGAGAATGATATCTTTTGGCCCCGACATACCGATGGCCTGGGCAATGGCGGCCCGGCGGTCGCCCACTTCGATGGCATCGCCCCAATCGCCAGTTCCGCTCATGATTTCGGCACGGATGCTGGCGGGGTCTTCTCCGCGAGGATTGTCATCGGTCACAATGACAATATCCGAACCGCGCGTGGCGGCCTTGCCCATCGCAGCTCTTTTGCCCTTGTCACGGTCGCCGCCAGCCCCAAACACGGTGATCAATCGCCCGGCGTCTTCGCGCGCAACATGGGGTTCAAGGGCCGCAATCGCGGCTTCCAAAGCATCCGGCGTATGCGCGTAATCGACATAGACAGGCGCACCTTGCGCGGTGATGACTGCGCGCTCGAGCCTTCCGCGCACCGGCTGCAACCGGCCAATCGCATCAAAGACCTGTGACGCATCGCTGCCGGTGGCCAACGCAAGCGCGGCAGAGACCAGCGCATTGGCTGCCTGATAGGCTCCGATCAGCGGCAATTTGATCGAGCGAGTGTTACCGACATGCTCAATTTCTAGGGTCTGACCCAATTGGGTGGCCGTGCGAGCGGTCATGCGAATAAAGTCGCCACCCTTGCCGACACTTAAGACTTTCAACCCACGCTCGGCGGCGATCCGCTTAGCCTGCTTGGTCCAATTGCAATCAGTACCATCGTCCCAGATTACCGCAGCGGCACCGGCATCAACGACCTCGGTAAAGAGCCGCATTTTCGCAGCGAAATACTCGTCCATATCGGCATGATAATCGAGGTGATCGCGGCTGAAATTGGTGAAGGCTGCAGCGCTGACAGCCACACCCTCATTGCGAAATTGCGACAGGCCGTGACTGGAGGCCTCATAGGCGACATGAGACACGCCTTCGCGGGCCAAACCGCTCATATTGGACAGGAAAGTCACGATGTCGGGGGTGGTCAGCCCGGTGGCGACACTTTCGTCCGGCGTGGTCACGCCTAGCGTTCCAATCGAAGCCGCGCGTTCGCCGCACATGCGCCAAATCTGGCGGGTCATCTCAACGCAAGAGGTTTTGCCATTGGTGCCAGTGACCGCAACGATTGTGTCGGGCACAGGGGTGAAGAATTGGGCTGCCAATTGGGCAAAATCGCGCCGTGGTTCGGCGCTGGCGATATGGGCCACACCGCTCACCGCGACTTCCGGGCGGGTAACCACCGCCACAGCGCCTGCTTCGACCGCGTCGGGAACAAAATCCTCGGCGTTGAAGCGTGCACCGCGAAAGGCACCAAAAACGGTGCCGGGTGCAATCTTGCGGTGGTCAATGGCAAAGCCGGTAACATTGGCCTCAATGCCATCATCCAGCGCAATCCCGGCAGCAGAGGCGAGCGCGCGCAACCTCATGGCTTGGCTTTCCGTACCATCGGTTCAAGATCGCTAATGTCGACATCGCGCCTTGCGTCTGGTTGCACACCCATCAACGGGCCAATGCGAGGGACCAAGCGGCCCACCACTGGGGCTGCGTTCCATGCAGCGGTGCGTTGGTAAGAGCTGGCCAGCGTGCCGCGCGGCTCATCAAACAGCACCACAACCACAAAGCGCGGGCGATCCATCGGAAAGGCTGCCGCAAAGCTGGAGATCAGCGATGTTTGGGCATAGCCGCCCGACGTGGCTTTCTCCGCCGAGCCGGTTTTGCCGCCGACCCTATAACCAGGCGCATCGGCATTGCGGCCGGTGCCGAACTTGCTGATCATGCGCAGCAATTGGCGCATGCGAGACGATGTTGACGCCTTAAAGACCCGCCGACCTCGCGGCGCAGCACCGGGCTCCACCTTGTGCAATGTCGCCGGACGCCAGATACCGCCATTGACCATCGCGGCATAGGCGCTGGCCAGATGCAGCGGGGTCACAGCCAGACCGTGGCCATAGCTGACCGTCATATTCTTGACCCGCCGCCAGTCACCCTTGGGCCAGATCGGATGCCCCTTGGCTGGAAGCTCAATATAGGGCCGCTCGTGCATGCCCAGATCCATCATCACCTTACGCAGACGTTCCGTACCCAGCTCGTCGGCAACCCGCGCAGTGACAGTGTTGGAGGAGTAAATCAGCGCCTGCGGTACATTCAGCGTGTTACCCTTGGGCTTAAGATCGCGAATGGTCTGGCGGCCAACCTTAACCGGCGTTGCATCCCATTGGCGGCCAAAATCGCGCACCACACCGGCATCAATCGCCGCCGCAATGCTGAGCGGTTTGAAGGTCGAGCCAAGCTCGTAAACCTTGTTGGTGACGTGGTTGAACATGTTCGCCGCGCCCTGTTCATCGATCCGGTTGGGATCGAATTCAGGCAGCGATGCCAGCGCCATCACTTCGCCTGTATCAACATCCAGCACAATGCCAGCGGCACCCTTGGCTTCGACGGCCAGCATCCCGCGGCGCAACTCGTCCTCCAAAGCACCTTGAACCCGCACGTCAATCGACAGAGCCGCCGGATCACCGCGCAACGCCGGATCGCTCAATTGCTTCTCGAGCACTTGTTCCATACCGACCCGGCCCTTGCCATCAGCGGCAACATAGCCAAGCACGTGCGCGCCCATCGAACCTTGCGGATAATGGCGGTCGGTTTCGCGCGGCATGCCCAGCGCCAATTCTCCGATTGCCTGCACCTGATTGGCTTCCTCGGGAAGCACGCGGCGCTGGATATAGCCCGCTTTACCAGAGGCAAGCTGCCGGGCGACTTTCGCCTCGTCCAAAGTTGGAAAGATGGCTTTTAGCTCGGTAGCGACTTGTTCTGGCGGTTTGACCAGAGGCGCGCCCTCATCGCCCAAAGCCTTGGGATTGAACCACAGAGCATAGGCCGGAAACGCTCGCGCCAACGGAATACCATTGCGATCGGTAATCTCGCCGCGCGGTGGCAGCAAAGCCTCCTCCATCGAGGTGCGAGAGACAGTGTGATCGGTAAGCCCAAAATAGAAAATCCGCAGCACTGCTGCGGCGGCGACTAAGGCAAAGACGAGAGCGACCCAGAGCACTCGCCAACGCGCCATCGTTAGCGATTGTCGCCGGAAAGTTACCAGATGAACCCTGCCGGTTGATATGGCCGTTGTGGCCGACAGAGCGTTCATTCAACGACCTCTGCGGACAACATTGTGCGGGCATTTGCAGGACGCACTGGCGATGCTTCGGCGATCAAATCACCAAATGCCTCTGCGAAAATCACACCAGTTTCAACTTCGGCAGAGGCCACGGTCAAGGCCACTGGCTCGCCCGTCAAAGGCGAGCGCATTTCGCCTGGCTCTGCTGGCTCGACCGGTACATCAACGCGCGCTACGCGGATCGGGCTGGGCGCACCCGGAATGCCCGGAGCAGACAGGCTCGCCAATTGGCGTTCACTGCCCAGATATTGGTCAGCGCGCGGCGCGTGATAGCCAAAATCAACCGTGTTCCAGTCCGACAATTGGCGTTGGCTGGCGCGGGTCTGAAATTCAGTTTCGAGCATCAAAGTCTCGTTCTTGAGCGCAACAATCTGGCGTTCGGCAAGCAACACTTCGCTGTTAACGGCATGCACCCTAAAGGTCAGCGCGAGGAACAGGCCAATGCACACAGCAAGGGCTACCAACCAGCCGATTTGGCGCAAACGTGACCCGGAAACCATCATGCTGCCATCTCCCGTGCTGGCGTTTGGGTGCGCAATGCGTGGCGCAATGTCGAAGAGCGCGCGCGCGGATTGCGATCGATCTCTGCCACTGAGGGCCGGATCGCTTTGGAAACTTTGGTGAACACCGGCTCGGGTCCGGCAATCTCGTGCGGCAAATGGCGAGAAACCGCGCGACCTGCGCCCGACGCTTCGCGCAGGAACCGTTTTACGATGCGGTCTTCCAGACTGTGAAAGCTGACCACGGCCAAGATGCCGCCATCGCGCAGCAAAGCCTCTGCCGCGAGCAGTCCAGCGCGCAGCTCGCCCAGCTCGTCATTCACATGAATGCGGACCGCCTGAAAGCTGCGGGTCGCAGGGTCTTTCTTGTCATGCGGGCGATAACCCAGCGCCTTGCGCACGACGCGCGCCAAATCGCCGGTCGTTTCCAATGGGCGAGCAGCAACAATCGCCCGTGCAACACGGCGCGACTGGCGTTCTTCGCCATAATGATACAGCACATCGGCAATCGCTGCCTCGTCTGCGCTGTTGAGAAATTCAGCCGCGCTTTCGCCCTGCTGGCTCATCCGCATATCGAGCGGTCCGTCGCTGGAAAAAGCAAAGCCGCGCTCGCCCTGGTCAAGCTGCATCGACGATACGCCAATATCCATGACCACCGCATCGACTTGCGGCACGCCGAGAAGCTCCATCTCTTCGCGCATGCGCGAGAAACGTTCTGCATGAAGTGACAAGTGGCCGTCATATTGCGCGACCATTGCTGTGCCATCGGCAATCGCATTGGGATCGCGGTCAAAGGCATAGACCCGTGCGCCAGCATCCAGCAGCGCCCGCGAATATCCGCCAGCACCAAAGGTCGCGTCGATCACCTTCATGCCTTGGGCAGGTGCAATCGCAGCGATTACTTCATCGAGCAGTACTGGGACATGAGGGCCGGAGGATTGTGGAGCCGTCATTTCGATGACCCCTTGCCTTTAGACTTGGCTGCAATTTCCGCGACCAAATTGGCGCAAGCGACCTGTGCGCTTTCCCAGCCCTCGCCCATTTCGGCCAGTTCATCCGGATTCCAAATTGTAAAGAAGCGTCCGCCGCCTTGAAAATACAGCCCGTCACCAACTTGGCCCAAAGTGCGCAAATGGTCGGGCATAATAAAGCGGCCGCTGTCATCAAACGGTAGCTCGACAAAGCCAAACAGCTGCATGGCGCGCAGATCGCGGTCCCAATGATGCTGTTCGAGGCGGAGAGCACGCTCTTCCTCGCGGTCAAGTTGAGCCTCAAGCTCTTCCTTGCGCGACAGGCCAAAGCCGATCAGGCAGTTCCAGCGTTCGTGTTTGGCGAGGCAGAGGACCTTGCTGCCGCCCGAGGATTCCTTAACCGCCTTGCGAAACAAGGGAGGCAGGACAAAGCGGCTCTTGTCGCCCGCGGGCGAATAGGCCTGTCCACTGTACCCTCCAAACGACACGCTGCGGTCTCCACCCCAAAATGCGGGTCGCCAGTCGACCCACCCCCTCATCTGAACACAACTTCTCTGCCTCCAACCGCGCGCAAGAACGGGTGGCTCGCCCTGCAAAGCAGGCCGTAGCTCGACAACTCATGTCCGATGGAAGATGGTCATAACCCGCACTTGCGGGGGATAAAAGGGGTTTTTACGGGATTTTGCGGGATAACCCGTTAAAATATTGATTTCTTGATATTTTATTGAGTCGTATTTGGATTGTATTTTTCCAAATTCTAATCAACTACCCCTCTCAATCGGCTGATTTCATGCCGAAATGCTGTTTGCTGGCCAATATCGAGTCGCGGCTCCCGCGATTTCCCCGAACCAAGTACAGTCTTCAGTCAAACGCCTTTTCGATCAGGTCCTGCAAGTCCACCTTGTCGCTCGCGCCATGATCTTTAACTTCAAAAATTGTCGCATCGGCCACCACAGTCACTCGTCCCTCGCCCACTGCGCAGCTAGCAATTCTGTTGTCGGCCTCGAGAGTGCAAACGGCCTCGGCCTCTGAGTCCAATTGCAATTCGCCCGACATCACCATGGGCAGTTCGCCCCCTTCATATTGGATCCTTTGCATTGCCAAAGGCTGCCGCTCGCTGAAAGACATCGACATGCCCCAGCGATCAATCACTGGCGGTATCAATGTGCTGAGCACGGGATTGCGCGGATCGCCGAGCGGATAGGAATATTGCCCGACCAGCAAGGGATCGAGCGCAATCAGCAATCGCCCGCCAGCCGCAACCCATGCGTCCAGCGCGACATTATCTGCCGGGCTTAGGCCACGCGGCTGGACAATCATGAGTCTTTCAAAAACATCGAGCGGGCCTGCAGCCGTTTCTACATCAGCTTCTTGTTGATCAGCGCTCAGCGTATCAAGCGCCGACAATGCAAACTGCTGTTCCAAATGCTCGCGCACCCAAGGCATCTCTTGATCGCCGCCATCCAGCATAGCATCCATATCCGCGCCTTCCGGCCAATAAAGCGGCAGGCTGGTCATCAGACCGAGCGGTTCGCGATCTTCGGCGGGGATGGCCGCAGCCTTGCCCGAGGTGTCGTCCGAGGATTCGGCCGATGGTTCGCCTGAACAGGCAGCCAGAATGAATGCAGCTAGCAGGATAGGATTAACGCGGTTCAACCGGATCGCCTCTGTTTGATTCCGGACCCTGGTCTGGCGCAAGCCCCTGCTCGGGCAGAATCGCCGGCTCTTGCTCTTCCGGCACAGCTTCGGCGGGCATATCGGGAACCAAGCCAGCATCTGCCAGCGGATCGCGCTGAGGCGGCGGCGCGCTTGGCTCTGTCGTCGGCGCCGCGTCAGGCACGGACATTGCCTCTGACAGCTCGGCCCGGTTTTGCAGCACATTGGCCAGTCCAACCAAAAGGATCATCGCACCGATCCCGGCCACGCCCACTTGCAAGCGCTGCATCGCTTCTGAGCGGGTGCCACCTAAGGGTACACTCGCCGGTTCTGCATCGTCAGTTACGGTTTGCGGGTCAGCCATATTGATACGCTAAGCGATTGAGCGGGTCAGTCAAACCCTGTTCGCTCAATCCTGCTCCAGCCAGTCAAACACCGGCAGGTCTTTTTCGCGCAGCCATTCGGCATTGTAGAGCGTGGAGAGATAGCGAAAGCCTGTATCGCAAAGGATGGTCGCAACGCGCGGATTGTCGCGCCCTTCGGCCACCAATTGCTTGCCCAGTGCAATCGCACCGGCGACATTAATGCCGGACGATAGACCCAAACACAGCCCTTCTTCGCGCAACAAATGCGCGACCCATTCCATACCTTCTTCGTCGGAGACACGAAATTGCGTGTCGATCATCGCGCCTTCCAGATTGCCAGTGATGCGCCCCTGCCCGATACCCTCGGCCACTGAAGAACCCTCGCTCTGAAGCTCTCCATTGGCGTAATAATTATACAGCGCTGCGCCATGCGGATCGGTCAGAGCGATGCAGACATTCTCGTCTTTCTCTTTCAGTCCCAGCCCGACCCCAGCAATCGTACCACCGGTGCCCGCCGCGCAAGTAAAGCCATCAATGCGCCCATCCATCTGTTCCCACAATTCCATCGCAGTGCCCTCGATATGGGCTTTGCGATTGGCAATATTGTCGAACTGGCCAGCCCAGATCGCGCCCTCGGTTTCTTCCGCCATACGGCGCGAGGTATGCTGGAAATGGGCCGGATCGGCATATTTGGTCGGAGGCACCAGAACCAGCTGAGCACCCAAAGCCCGCAGCGTGTCCATTTTCTCTTTCGACTGATTGTCAGGCATCACGATGATCGTCTTATAACCCAGCGCATTGGCGACCAGCGCTATGCCGATACCGGTGTTTCCAGCGGTGCCTTCAATAACGGTGCCCCCTGGCTGCAATTCGCCGCGCGCCTCTGCGTCGCGGATCATATACAGTGCCGCGCGATCCTTTACCGACGAACCCGGATTGGCAAATTCGCACTTGCCCCAAATCTGGCAACCGGCGGCCTTGCTCGGCCCCTCAAGCAGGACGAGCGGCGTGTTGCCGATCAGATCAAGGGTCGACTTAAAAGGTTGAGTGATGTTCATGGTGGTAAGACTTAAGCGCTAGCGCACCATGCTGCAATCAAGATCAATCTTCAGGTGCGATAGTCACTCTAAGTCCGTCCAGATCATTGGTGAACGGGATCTGGCAAGACAGGCGGGACGTTTCGCCGCGATGATCAGAGCTTTCCAGCAGATCATCTTCGTCCTCGCTGATCGCGGGCAATTTGTCCGTCGGACCCGCTTCCACGGTGATGTGGCATGTCGCACAGGAACAGCAACCACCGCACAGCGCCAGCAATTCGTCAAAGCCATTGTCGCGAATGGCTTCCATCACGGTCAGGCCTTCGCCCACTTCAATCGTGGATTCTTCACCATCGCGGTTGACGACAATCAGCTTGGGCATGCTCTTGGTTCCTTCGTATCTCGGGCTAATCTGTGTTTCGGGTTGATCGCAACCCTATCGCCCTATCGGGCGGGCTGCTACGCATTGGCGCAGGAATTTGCAAGCTAAGGGAATAGTTAGTGGGTCTGACTGCGCAAGCAATAGTCGCCAGCCTCGATACCATCGCCAATGCCGATGCCAAGGTCGATGCCGCATTGAAGCGGGTTGGCTATCCCGAGGCACGCGAGCGTGATCGCGGTTACATGACCTTGCTGCGTACCATCGTCGGCCAGCAAGTCTCGGTCGCTGCGGCCAGTTCGATGTGGAACAAATTGGAAGCCGAATTGGGTGCGGGTTTTACTCCGGCCAGTTTGCTGGAGCGGGATTTTGACACTTTGCGCGCCTGCGGATTGTCGCGCCAGAAACAGGGCTATGCCCGGTCTCTGTGCGAATTGGTTGATGCAGGTGCCCTCAATCTGGACCGGCTTCCCGAAGATGACGAGGAAGCAATTGCAGAGCTTACCACCATCAAAGGAATTGGCCGTTGGTCAGCCGAGATATATTTGCTGTTTGCAGAAGGGCGCCCCGACATTTGGCCCGCCGGTGATCTGGCGGTGCAAGAGGGGGTAAAGCGCTTGCTCGAATTGGACGAACGCCCGAAGGAAAAACAGGCCCGCGCCTTGGGCGATCAATGGTCGCCGCATCGCGGCGCGATGGCGATATTCACTTGGCATTATTACGCCAATCCAGCGCTTTGATCCGATTTAGCGAGCCGCGCTGCCGCGATCCCCAGACCACGGCCTGACATTATAGCCGCTTGCCCATCCGCTTCATCACCAGATTGCGCAGTACATGATAGGGTTTGCCGCTCACCACCAAAGAAAGCGACCCCATCTTTAGCGCCGCAGACTTTGTTTCGTGATTGGCCGCGATCAACAATCGGCACGCTTCCTCGAAAATCACGAGCGGTTCGATGCCGCTGACATTGGTGAAATAGTGATCCGGACCGATGGCCGTCAAACGCCTCAGGCCGTCAATTTCAATCTCGCCGCTTAGGCTTTCGACCTGCAATACGCATGGCCTCGACATGGTTTTTACAGCCCCCTTCAGGACCTCTGCCTCATGCCCCTCGACATCAATCTTGAGCGCAATTGGCTGCTCAATCTCAGACAGAGCAGAATCCAAAGTGACGCATTCCACTTCGTCCGTTTCGACAAAGGATTGATTGTCAGCGGTTTCGACCACCGCGCTATTGCCAGCCAGCCGGCTGACCGTGCCAAATTGCAAAGTTCCGCAATGATCGGACACCGCAACCCGGCGAAGCTGCGCCTCCAGACCGTTGAGGGCAAGGTTTTCCGCCATTTCGTCGGCCGCAGCAGGGTTGGCCTCGAAAGCGATCAATTGCTTGGCCTGTTGGCTCATCAGGACAGAATAAGCCCCGATATTGGCACCGACATCGACGAATGACTTACAACCCGCCGCCTGCATCAATGCGAGCAGGAAATAGGGTTGTAACGGTTCATATTCCTGGCTGATGCCATTGCGGCGATGCGAGGCCGCGGTCCATTTGAAGCGATGATACATGGCCGCTTTTTCAGCGTTGGCAGGCCGGAAAGCAAGTCAAATAACTCACGGCCCAGAATTGCAATTCGCCCAGCTCTGCTTAGCTGACACATAACCCATCGGAGACATTATGACCGCGCACTTGCCAGACCTCGACACCTTTCCACTGATTCCCCGTGACGCTCTGTTCGGCAACCCCAGCCGAGCGATGGGCAAGATCAGCCCGGATGGCCAATGGCTCAGCTGGCTGGCACCGCTGGATGATGTTTTGAATGTGTGGATGGCACCTGTTGGCGATCCGACCGACGCCAAAGCAATGACCCGGTCCATCGATCGTCCGATCCAGCAATATATGTGGTCACCCGATTCTGGCAGCCTGCTGTATATTCAGGACAAGGGCGGCGATGAGAATTACCTCCTTTACGGGGTCAATATTGCCACTGGCGAAGAAACCTCGCTGACCCCGTTCGAGAACACACGGGTGGACATCGTTGGCGGGTCAGAGACCATTCGCGATGCGATCCTGATCGGGCTGAACAATCGCGATCCGCAATTCCATGACGTGCATTGGCTCAACCTTAATTCAGGCGAGCTTACACTGGTGTTGGAGAATGATGGCTATGCCGGATTCATGGCCGATGACACGCTGACCTTGCGCATGGCCATGCGCCAAAATGAGGCGGGCGGAACGGATTATTTCCACGTCATCGGCAATGTGGTTGCCGATGAGCCTTTTTCTGCGACGCAGATGGAGGATTCGCTCACCACCAATCCGGCGGGCTACACCAATGATGGCACGACATTGTATTGGCTGGACAGCCGTGGGCGCGATACCGCAGCGCTCTATGCCGAAGACGTCGCATCGGGGGAAAGGACACTGGTCGCCGAGGATGACAAGGCGGATATTGGCGGCACATTGCGCAACACCAGAACCGGCGTGATAGAGGCTTATTCGGTCAATTATCTCAAGACCGAATGGACCGCGATCGATCCCGAAATCGGCGCGGCATTTGCATTTCTGCAAAGCCAGTTTGACGGCCAAGTGGGCGTTTCCAGCCGGACCGATGATGACCGCAAATGGATTGTTTGGAACGATCCTCTTACCGCATCGACCTCGACCTATATTTATGACCGTGATGCCGGGACGCTGACCCCCTTTTATGTCTCTCGACCCGAATTGGAAGGCATGCCATTGCAACCGATGCACACGGTAGAGATTTCAGCACGCGATGGCCTAACCCTGCCATCCTATCTAACCCTGCCAGCGGGAAGCGATAGCGAAGGAAGCGGGCGCCCAGCCAGCCCCGCACCAATGGTGCTGGTGGTTCATGGCGGACCATGGGCGCGCGATGGCTATGGCTTCAATTCTCTACATCAGCTGTTGGCCAATCGCGGCTATGCCGTTTTGAGCACAAATTTCCGCGGCTCGACTGGGTTCGGAAAGAACTTCATCAATGCCGCGAACAAGCAATGGGGTCTGGCGATGCATGATGACCTTATCGATGCGGTGGACTGGGCCATTGATCAAGGCATTGCAGAGCCCGATCAAGTGGCGATTATGGGCGGTTCCTATGGCGGTTATGCGACGCTGGCGGGGCTGACTTTTACGCCAGAGAAATTCGCTTGCGGGGTCGATATTGTTGGGCCGTCGAATTTGGAAACACTGCTCGAAACTATACCGCCCTATTGGGAGCCGATGGTCAAAATTTTCCACGAACGGATGGGCAATCCGGGGACCGAAGAAGGTTTGGCACTGCTGAAAGCGGCCAGCCCACTGTATAAGGCCGACCAGATCACCAAGCCGCTGCTGATCGGACAAGGGGCCAATGACCCGCGCGTGAAACAGGCCGAAAGTGACCAGATCGTCACTGCCATGAAAAGCGCCGGAATTCCGGTTACCTATGTGCTCTATCCCGACGAGGGGCACGGCTTTGCCCGTCCGGTTAACTCGATCTCTTTCTTCGCCATTGCCGAGAATTTCTTAGCCGAATGTCTGGGCGGACGGGCCGAGCCTGTCGGCGACGTCATGACACCATCAACCGCCGAGATTGTCGAAGGTGCTGCCCATGTGCAGGGCTTGTAAACGTCTTGTCCAAGACGCATTAGCTGACATCAATGTCAGTAGCTGACAAAGCCATCAGCAACCGCTAGAGCAGCGATAAATAATGAATCGAGAGAGGGATCACATGAGCGAGCAAGCGACCGGCGTTAGACGCGCAATTTTTATCACTGGCGGCGGATCAGGCATTGGCCGCGCGGTGGCGCTGTATTTTGCCGAGCGTGGCTGGTTCGTCGGCATTGGCGATGTGAGCGAAGAGGGAATGCAGGACACTCTCGGCATGATCGAGGGTGGCTTCAAATATTCGCATAAATTGGACGTGCGTGACCGCGATGCATGGGATGTCGCGCTGAAGGCGTTCTCGACTGCTGCCGGTGGCCGGATCGATGTTGTGTTCAACAATGCCGGGATCGCTCATGGCGGCCCCGTGGTTGATCAACCCACTAACGAAGTTGAAGCGGTGCTCGATGTGAATATCAAAGGTGTCATTTACGGCGCGCAAGCCTCGCATGCACACCTCAAACAAACCGCGCCCGGATCTGTCCTAATCAATACCGCCAGTCTTGCTGGTATTATTGGTGCGCCGAACCTGTCTGTTTATTGCGCCAGCAAATGGGCGGTGCGTGGTCTGACCCAAAGCTTGGATGCAGAATGGGCTGGCGATGGGATTAAGGTTTCCTCGCTATGCCCGGGCTTTATCGACACCCCGATCATCGGACAAACCAGCCCTGATTCAAACCAAACGGTCAAGGAAACACTGGTTGATGCTGGCGTCGAAGTATCGCCGGTCAGCTCTGTTCCCAAAGTGGTTTGGGAAGCGGTTCATGGCGACAAGCTGGACTACACTGTGGGCAAAACCGCCGGTCGTCTGCTGTTCCTGAAACGCTGGATGCCGGGCAAGGTGCGCAAGGAAATGCGCAGCCAAGGGATCGGAACCGATCTAGCCATCTAGTGAGCGAAGAAATCGCGCGCCTGATGGAGTGCTCGCGATGGAGCGCGCGGAATGTCGGGCGCAACTACAAAAGCGCGTCGATCGCTCCGGCCATCACGGCATCGCGTTCTGACAATCCGCCGCCATTGTTGGGATCGGCGTCATGCGTGGTCAGCGTGATCTCCACCCGGTTGTAGACATTGAACCATTCGGGGTGGTGATCATGGCTTTCGGCGAGCAGCGCGACCCGGTTCATAAAGCCCCACGCCTCGCTGAAATTGGCAAACTCCAGCTTGCGTTCGATCGCCCGGCCTTCGCGCGCAATTGACCATGCGGGATGCGCCGTCAGAAAGGCATCGCATTCGGCATCGGTCAGCTGGGGCACGGCCATATTCATCTCCAATCGCGCAAATTGTTGTTCTGCAATTGCCTTTCGCCTATCGCTGCTGCCCATGCAAGCCAGCCTGTCAGCGACCGATATTGCCTGCCGCCGGGGTGACCGTCTGCTGCTGCGCGGGCTGTCGCTTGATTTGAAGCCGGGCGATGTGCTGCAAGTGAGCGGCGCAAATGGCATGGGCAAATCCAGCCTGCTGCGCATTTTGGCCGGATTGCTGACCCCCTATGCTGGAACGGTCCAGCGCGAAGGCGGCATAGGCTTGCTTGATGAAAACCCGGCACTGGACGAGCATCTGCCACTCGGCAAAGCATTGGGTTTCTGGCGCAGTGTCGACAGCACGCCCGATACGCTGATTGCGCATGGGTTAGAGCCGCTGATGGATGTGCCGGTGCGTTATTTGTCGACTGGCCAGCGCAAGCGCGCCGCCCTCGCCCGGCTGGATGCACAAGGTCCACAGATCTGGCTGTTGGACGAGCCATTGAACGGGTTGGACCAAGACGCGATTGCTGGTGTTGGCGCGTTGGTGGATGCGCATCGCCGCGCCGATGGGATTTGCGTACTGGCATCGCATCAGCCCTTCCCATTGGACGATATTCAGATGCTGGACTTGGCCCAATTTCAGCCGGATTTTGCCCAATGAGTGGCACCTTCACCACTTTGCTCAGCCGCGACCTGCGCAACTTGCTCACCGGAGCGCATGGAGCAGGCGCAGCGCTGCCGCTATTGTTCTTCCTCAGCATTGCGATGCTCTATCCCTTTGCGGTTGGGCCCAACCCCACTTTGCTCGCCAAAACCGGTGGAGGCGTGGTTTGGATCGCCGCATTGCTGGCCGCGATCTTGCCTTTGGATGGCCTGATTGCGCGCGATCTGGAGGCTGGATTTTTCGACCAATTCAAGCTGCGCGACATATCGGAAGAATGGGTTATGACCGCGCGATTGCTGGCCCATTGGCTTAGCTTTGGCCCGCTATTGATCCTCGCATGTTTTCCCGCCGCCGCATTGCTGTCGCTCGATGGTGAAACGTTGAAATTGCTGGTGCTAGGATTGATTGCGGGGACGCCGGGTCTGGCCGCAGTGGGCGTGATGATCGCCGCCCTTACCGCTTCGCTGAGAGGAGGTGCGGCGCTGGCCGGATTGCTGCTGATCCCGCTTGCCCTGCCGATCCTGATATTTGGCGCAGGAGCCTTAGCCCGCAGCGACCCAGCAACGCTGGGTTTTGTCGGAGCGATCAGCCTGCTGTTGGTGGCAATTGCGCCTTTTGCGGCAGGCGCAGCAATCAGGGCATCGCGCGAGGGTTAGACGGGCGACTGCCTATTTGGGTCGACGCCCATCCGGCCAATCCGCCGAGCTATTCTTCCATCTCGCCGCCGAAGGTTTTGGCAAAGAAGTCTCCCGCCTTCCACACCGGCTTTTCAGCCATGTTCGCGACGTTTTGAATGATCGCGAGATTGACGTCGGTGAACCGGCCCAATTGCTCAAAATCAACCAGCGATATCTCGTCTGATACGCGGTGGTAGTGCTTCCCCAGAAAACCCATCTGCGCCGCTTGTCCGCCATTGGCCCAGCCGGTCACCAGATAAATCGCCGGAATTCCCTGCTCGACAAACCTATATTGGTCAGATCGAGTAAACAGCCCTTGCTCTGGGATGGGATCGGGGCTGAGCGTTATGCCATTGCTGGCCGCAGCAGCCTCCACCGCAGGCAATAGCGTGGATCGTTCCGCGCCAAAGGCTGTCACATCGGTGAATTCAAAGGTCAGGATCGGCATATCGAGGTTGATATTCGCGACTATTTCGCCGTCGCCCAACGTGGGGTTGCGAGCAAAATAATCCGACCCGACCAAGCCTTTCTCCTCTGCGGTCAGAGCCAAGAACACGACTGGACGCCGACCAGGATTGTCGCGCAACAAACGCGCCGCTTCCAGCATGGAGGCAATACCGGTGGCATTGTCCATCGCGCCATTGTTAATCTCGTCATCGCCTTCTTCTGGCGTCTCGACTTTACCGGTGTGATCGAGGTGACCGGTGACAACCACATATTCATCGGCGACCTCAGGATCAGTCCCGGGAACCATGCCGATGACATTCCGGCTGATAATGGATCCAACAGTCGCCTGGCCAACCGTTCGCGCGCTCAATCCCATGTCAAAGGACGGCAAGCTATCCAGCTCGCCAGCCGCATATTTTGTCACATCGTCCCAGCTTACCTGCTGCCCTTTGAACAGGGCCTCTGACAATGCTGGGCTCAATATCGCCGACCCTTCGATATTCGGAGCCTTGGTGAAGGCTTTTCCGTCCTCATCAGCCCAACTCATCGAGGTCGCGCTAACGGCTTCTTTGACCTGTTCGAAAGGAAACCGCGCGTTGTCGGTAGGTGTGGTCAACGATATGGTACCGATGGCTCCGCGTTCGGAAAGCCGTTGGCCTACGGTTGCACCAAAATGTGCGCGTTCTTCGGAATTGAGTGAGCCGGGAGCACCGCGCAATCGCACCGCAATCTTGCCGGTCAAGTCGAGCCCAGCAAAGTCGTCTTGGTCGTAACCCTCAGAGGCAAAGCCATAGCCGACAAAGACCAGTTCCCCCTCTACCTCGCCAAGCTCTTGGTCACTCTTGGGGAAAGTGAAGTAATCATCGCCCGATGTGCCAGCAGGCAGCACTGCTGCTCCGGCCCGATCTGTAACAATCAAGCTGGCTTGGTCGTCAAATATGGATGTGGAGCTAACCATCGGGACGGCTTGGAAATAGGTCGCGTCATTCCCAGCCGCTTGCAGGCCTATCGCGGCATATTGACCAGCGACATATCCCGCAGCCAGCGCATAGCCAGCTGTTCCCGCCTCGCGACCTTCCAATGCATCATCGGCAAGAAAGCGCACATCGGCTTCCAGCCTGCCGCGATCCGCCTTCACAGATTTGCTCGATTGCGAAACCGCTTCCACCGTTTCTGTTGCTGGCGCTTCCTCTGCGGAGGCCGGAACTGCGGCAACACCCGTTGCAAAACTAAGGGCTGCTGCAGACGTCAAAAGAGCAAAACGCATGGTGGTCCTTTCGAGAAACCTGATGGTATTTTTCCGGTCCCAGCTTCTTGGGACATGATCAACATTACAGTTTCTGCAATGGGTGGCAATCGTTCGAATTAGTCGCGCTTCAATTCGTAAAAAACATCGCCGTCAATTTCATGCGTGAAGACAAATCCCAACCGTTTAAGCAGAGCCTTTGACCGAGTGTTGCCCTGCTCTGTGTCGGCGATAATCCGCGATATCGATGGCTGTGCGTTGAGCCAGTCGATGGTCAAATTGCTGGCGGCGTAAGCCACAGATCGCCCCCATATTTGCGGCGAGAGGACATAGGCCAGACTGGCGGTGCCATCGTCATAGATGGTGGCTTGCGTGTATCCGACCACAGTGTCGCCTTCGAACACGGTCCAATTGAGCCAGGTCTCTCCGCAATCCTTGGGCGAGCCTTGCAACAACCTTGCGATGCGGTCTGCAACGGCTTCAACCGATGCCGGAGGCCCTTCATCGAGATGCTCATAAATGCGCGCATCCCGAAGCGCCGCAAACAGCCCGGCTGCATGCTCAACCGCCTGAGGTTCAATACGGATGTGCGTCAAAGAATGCTCTCGCGACCGCGCTCAATAACGCGGTTGGTTCTTGCCCGTCGGGCTGGATGTGAAAATCTCGTTGCCGGTTTCTGTGATCGCGAGGCTGTGCTCAAACTGAGCGCTCAAAGATTTGTCGCGCGTCACAGCGGTCCAGCCATCTTTCAACACCTTGGCCCATGGCTTGCCCAGATTGATCATCGGTTCGATGGTGAAGAACATGCCCGGCTTCAGTTCTGGACCCGTGCCAGCTTCGGCGGCGTGAACCACCTCTGGCGCGTCATGGAACAAGCGGCCCAAACCATGCCCGCAAAATTCGCGCACAACGCCATAGCGGAACTGGCGCGCATGGGCCTCAATCGCGGCACCAATATCGCCCAGCCGTGCGCCGGGCTGTGCTGCCTCTATCCCCAGCATCAGACATTCATAGGTCACATCGACCAGACGCTTTGCCTTCAGCGAAGGCTCGCCAGCAAAAAACATCCGGCTGGTGTCGCCATGCCAACCATCCAGCAGCGGCGTAACATCAACATTGACGATATCACCGTCCTTAAACGCCTTGTCATTGGGGATGCCGTGGCAGATCACATGATTGATCGAGATACAGCTGGAATGGGTGTAGCCGCGATAGCCGAGCGTTGCTGGCACTGCGCCGCCATCCAGCATCATTTCACGTATGGCGGTGTCCACGCTTTCGGTGGTGACGCCGGGCTGCACCAGATCGGCGACTTCATCCAGAATACGCGCGGCCAATTGGCCCGCCTTACGCATGCCTTCAAAGCCGGCTTCATTATGCAGCTTGATCGAGCCGTCACGATAGACGGTCTCATCGCCTTCAACGAGTTGGTATTGGTTCATGGGCGGCCATATAGCGGGCGATTGCGCAAATTGCGAGTGACAAGCGCCACATCGTCACTAAGTAGCATGAGATATGAGCACCAAAGATGATCTGATTCAGCCCGATCGCGAACAAGACGCGGTTGCCATCCACCTGATCGACAAGGCCGGTTTTGCCGACTGGTCAAAATCGCTCTCTGCCGGCCAGCGCGCTTCGTTGAAAGCGCAGAAATTTGAAGGCGGCGCAGCGCAAGTGGGCATTGTGCCCGATGGCGATGATTGGTTTGCCGTGGGCGGAGTGTCCGATCCGGCAGAGCTGGACAGTTGGTGCCTCGCCAAATTGGCAGAGGCTTTGCCCGAAGGCACATACCGTCTTGCCGATGGCGATCCGGGCGCTGCGATGCATGGCTGGCAGACTGCGCAGTACCGCTTTGACCGCTATAAGCAGGACGATAGCCCAACCGGCCAGCGCGTCTTGCTGACCAAACAGGTCAAACAAGTGGATGCATCTATTGCCGAGGCCGCTGCAGAAATGCTGGTCCGCGATCTGGTCAACACTCCGGCAGAGGACATGGGACCGGCCGCATTGGAGGCCGAATGCGAAAAGCTAGCCAAAACCCACTCTGCCACTTTGAAAGTGACCAAGGGTGATGCGCTGGAACAAGAATATCCAATGGTTCATGCGGTTGGCCGTGCCGCCGCGCGCCATCATGCACCGCGCATCATGCACTTGGTTTGGGGCAAGGAAAGCGACCCTGCTGTCGCCATCGTGGGCAAAGGGGTTAGCTTTGATTCCGGCGGGCTCGATATCAAGCCAGCGGCAGGAATGCTGCTGATGAAGAAAGATATGGGCGGCGCAGCCCATGCTATCGCTTTGGCGGGCATGATCATGCAGGCGGGCCTTAAAGTGCGGCTGCATCTGTTTGTCCCAGCGGTTGAAAATGCGATTGCTGGCAATGCCTTTCGTCCCGGTGATGTGCTGAAAACGCGCAAAGGCCTCACGGTGGAAATCGGAAATACCGATGCCGAGGGTCGATTGATTCTGGGCGATGCCTTGACCCGGGCGTCAGAGGAAGAGCCTGAGCTGATCATTGATTTTGCGACGTTAACCGGTGCAGCGCGCGTGGCCCTCGGCCCCGATTTGCCAGCATTGATGACACGGCGCGATGAAACCGCGGACGAGCTGATTGCGGCAGGCAAGGCCAATGATGACGAGCCGTGGCGCCTGCCGCTGCCCGCAGCCTATGCCGATTGGCTCAAGTCAGATATTGCCGATCTCAACAACACCCACGGCAATCCCTATGCCGGGTCCAGCGTGGCCGGATTGTTCCTCGACAAATTTGTCGGCGAAGGCATTGATTGGGCACATTTTGACACTTTCGCTTGGCGTCCCTTTGCCAAACCAGGCCGTCCCAAAGGCGGCGCATCTTACGGCCTACGTGCCAGTTTCCACATGTTGCAAAAACGCTACGGTGGGTGATGAAGGTCGGGCGTAAACTTGCCCGAAAGCGGATCACTGTATAAGCGCGCCGAAACCCGCAAATCGGCGGGCTGGGTTTGACTTGGGGAATGATGCCCAAATGAGCGGCGATGCAACATACACGGTTCCAACGGGCCCGCTGCGGCTAGCGGGTCCTGTGGTGCGCCCGGCGCCCGGTACGCTGCCGCTGCGCGGTGACCTTGCCCATATCGCTCTGGCTGGGCGGCATTTGGCCGCGCATTATGTGATCCCTTACATCTATACCGTGGGGCCGCAGGCTGCGGCGCTGCATCTGACGCAAGAGAGCGACAGCGAGATTGTCACGCACCTTGAGGCTGACAGCGCGTTCGAAGTCCTCGATTTTTCAGGTGATTGGGCCTGGGGCTGCTTGGGACCAGACGGCCCATCGGGCTATGTCAAAAGCAATCTTCTATCCCCCCCAAAAGCGTGAATGCACTGGCGATGAAACCGCAAATTTTCATTGATGGCGCCGCTGGAACTACGGGCATCGAAATCCATCAAAGATTGGCCGGACGCGATGCATTCGACCTGATCATCTTGAGCGATGCGGATCGCAAATCTGCCGAGGCGCGCAAGGACGCGCTGCATTCTGCCGACATAGCCATATTGTGCTTGCCCGACGAGGCATCGCGCGAAGCCGTAGCGCTGGCTGACGGCAGCGACACCCGCTTCATCGACGCATCATCAGCCCACCGTGTGGCAGATGGCTGGACCTATGGTTTTCCCGAATTGATCGGGAGCGACAAAGTGGCCAGCGCCAAAAAGGTCAGCAATCCAGGGTGCTATCCGACCGGATTTCTCGGGATTGTTGCGCCGCTGGTCAGGGCTGGCGTTCTGCCTGCCGATTGGCCCTACACCGTTAATGCTGTGTCGGGCTATTCGGGCGGCGGCAAAGCCATGATCGCCCGGTTCGAGGAGGCAGGTGACATCGCCTTTCGCGCCTATGGCCTAGCGATGGAACACAAGCATTTGCCCGAAATGCGCGCCCATGCTGGATTGACCCATTTGCCGGTTTTCTCCCCTAGCGTGGTCGGCGCCATGCGCGGCATGGTGGTCGATGTGCCGCTGCCATTGGCGGCGATGGAAGTGCAGGCCTCTGCGGCGCAATTGCATCAGACGCTGAGCGAATTTTACGCCGGGTCACCGATCGTCTCGGTCCAGCCATTTGGCAGCGATCTTGGCGAGCTGTTGCTCCATGCCAATGCCCCTGCATGGGACGGGTTGGAATTGTTCGTCTTTGCCGATGCCGACAGCCAGCAAGCGCGCCTTGTCGCTCGGCTCGACAATTTGGGCAAAGGAGCCAGCGGAGCCGCGGTCCAATCGCTCAATTTGATGTGCGGCTTTCCTGAGACAGACGGCCTCGCGCTTTGATCTGACGGACAACTTGGTGCTGCCTATTTTTTAGGCAGTCGCCGTCCGCAAATTGAGCAGGGTTTGAGCGTGTTGTAATATAATTACGCCATAGCCACTCCAATCGAATGACCTTTGCGTGAAAGGCGCGTTTGTTCTAACGACATTCGCACACGCCTTGGCACGATTCTTGGATTAATTAATGTGACAAGGAAATGGACTAGCCAACCGGCTATGGACTTCGGCGACCGTTTCGAAGCCATCCCGCCGGTTTTTAATCGCCGAGGGCAAAAGACGTGAAAAAGATCGAAGCGATCATCAAGCCGTTCAAGCTGGACGAAGTCAAAGAGGCCTTGCACGAAATTGGGGTGTCCGGAATCACCGTCACCGAGGCAAAAGGTTTTGGCCGCCAAAAAGGGCACACCGAATTGTATCGTGGGGCCGAATATGTGGTCGATTTCCTACCCAAAGTTAAGCTGGAAGTTGTCGTAACCGACGACATTGCTGACCGTGTGGTTGAAGCAATCGCTGCCGCTGCTCAAACCGGCCGGATTGGCGATGGCAAAATCTTCGTTTCGCCAATCGAAAACGCCCTGCGCATCCGTACCGGAGAAAAAGATCACGACGCGATCTAGGCAATTTCCATTGCCCTGAACGCAAATATCGCAAACGCAAATCTCTCAACCGCTCCGAAATGGGGCAAGACAAACCATCCTAAGCTGGAGACATAATCCAAATGGCAAGTGCACAAGACGTCCTGCAACAGATCAAGGACGAAGAAATTGAATGGGTAGATCTTCGTTTTACCGACCCTAAGGGCAAGTGGCAGCACCTCCAGATGTATGCTGGCGTTATGGACGAAGACGCGTTGGAAGACGGCCTGATGTTTGACGGCTCTTCGATCGAAGGTTGGAAGGTCATCAACGAATCCGACATGATCCTGAAGCCTGATCTGGGTACCACTTACATCGATCCGTTCTCTGCAACGCCGATGATGGTTTTGTTCTGCGACATCGTTGAGCCTTCCGACGGCCAGCTTTATTCGCGCGATCCACGCTCAACCGCGAAACGCGCTGAAGCATACCTCAAGACAACAGGTCTGGGTGACACGGTTTACGTTGGTCCAGAGCCAGAGTTTTTCATGTTCGACGATGTGCGCTTTGAAGACGGTTATGCCGGTTCAGGCTATGCCATCGACGATATCGAGCTGCCAACCAACACCGGCAAGGAGTATGAAGGCGGCAATATGGGCCACCGCCCGCGCGCCAAGGGTGGTTATTTCCCGGTTGCCCCTGTCGATAGCGCGATGGACATCCGTGCCGAGATGGTCTCGACTATGCTGGAAATGGGCCTGCCCATGGACAAGCATCACCACGAAGTGGCCGCTGCTCAGCACGAGCTGGGTATTACCTTTGGCGATCTGGTGACGACGGCTGACCGGGTGCAAATTTACAAATATGTGGTTCAGCAAGTTGCCCATGCTTACGGCAAAACGGCGACTTTCATGCCCAAGCCGATCAAGGAAGATAATGGTTCTGGCATGCACACTCACATGTCGATCTGGAAAGACGGCGTGAACACATTTGCGGGCAATGGCTATGCCGGTCTGTCCGACACCTGCCTGCATTACATCGGCGGTGTGATCAAACACGCTAAGGCTTGTAACGCCTTCACCAACCCAACCACCAACAGCTATAAGCGTTTGGTTCCAGGGTTCGAAGCGCCCGTTTTGCTCGCTTATTCTGCGCGCAACCGCTCTGCTTCTTGCCGCATCCCTTATGGCGCCGGTGACAAAGCGAAGCGGGTTGAATTCCGCTTCCCCGATCCGCTTGCCAACCCTTATCTGTCGTCCGCAGCACTGCTGATGGCTGGCCTCGACGGGATCGAGAACAAGATCCACCCGGGCGATGCAATGGACAAAAACTTGTATGATCTTCCACCAGCAGAGCTGGCCGAAGTTCCAACGGTTTGCGGTTCCTTGCGTGAAGCATTGGAAGCCCTCGAAGCCGACCATGAATTCCTGCTCAAGGGCGACGTCTTCTCGAAAGATCAGATCGACGCCTATGCAGAACTGAAGTGGGAAGAAGTCAGCCGTTTGGAAACCACTCCAAGCGCGGTTGAATTCGACATGTATTACAGCGCTTAATTGTTTTGCCTCAAGTGCCGCCGGCTGCATCCGCAGTCCTGGCAATCGCGATAAAACACAAATCACCGTCCGGAGCGATCCGGGCGGTTTTTTGTTGCCTGCCCGGGAGGGGTGGGCATGATTTCACAACGTAAACTCTTGCAAACATCGCGCGATTTGCCCTTGCCCATTGGTGTGTGCCCATGACAAGCTGCGCCATCCGGGAAAGGAATTTCGCATGAGCGCATCAAACATCACTGCCAACCGCCGTTACTTTCTTTTGGGAAGCGGCGCTTTGTTTGCCACTCTGCCCTTTGCCCTGCCCTCACAAGCGCACGCGCAAGGGTTGACCAGCATCCTTGCTAAGGCATCCGACAGCGCACTCGACAAGCTTGCGGTTCCCGGCGCATTTTATGGCGATGAAGACATCCGCATTAAACTGCCCCTGATCGGCGATTTGGGCGATCTGGGCGGATTGGGCGATTTGGCCAGCCGTGCCTCGGGCCTGTTTGGCCGCAAGAAGAAGATCGATTTGCTGGGCGGACTAACCCGCACGATCAATGATGCAGCCGGTGTTGCTGCGGGCGAAGCAAAACCCATTTTCCGCGAATCCATCAATGAATTGTCGATCACCGATGCCCCCGGCATCATTGGCAAGAATGACGGCGCGACCCGCTATTTGGAAGAGAGCTCGGGCACCAAATTGGAAGGGAAATTGCGGCCATTGGTGGACAATTCCATGACCGAAATGGGCGCCTATAATCAGCTCGACAAATTGGGCGAACAATCCAGTCTGGTGGCGCAAGCCGGGCTTACCAGCGATAGGCTGGGCCAGTCGGTAACCGAGCAGGCGCTAAAGGGCATTTTCAGCTATATCGCCAATGAAGAGGCCAAGTTCCGCGCCAATCCGCTGGACAAGGTTGATGACATTCTTGGCGGTATCTTCGGCTAACGCCCCTCGAAAACCATTTTCCTACTCAACAAATTTGTGCCTAATGCGTGCGCCTTTCAATTTGCAAAAGGCGTACACCCCTATGTTCGGCAAAACAGCCATCAGCAAGCCCCCCGGCGATGCTCCGAATTCACAGAATCACACCACCACCAAACGCAAGCCTATCTTCGATACGGTTCGCGCAATCCTTGGCCGCGGATTCCGTCAGCCAGAGGTCGATGCGCTCGATAAAACGCTCGACAGTGCTCTCAATCAGGCAACCGGCCAGGATGCGGTAGACCTCGACGCTTTGCCGCGCGGCGATGCTCCATCGCCCTCAATCCGCACTGTCAGCGCAAAGGGAACCGCTCTGATCAAGCGTTTCGAAGGCTGCGCTCGACTGCGCGAGGATGGTTTGATCGAAGCCTATCCCGATCCCGCCACAGGAGGCGAACCATGGACAATTGGCTGGGGAGCAACGCGCAATGGCTTGCATGGTTTTGTGGGGCCCGACACCGTCTGGACCCAGCAACAAGCGGACGAGCGGTTGGAGGATGATCTGCGCATCTATGCCGCCGATGTTGCCGATGCGATCGGCGATACTCCCACCTCGCAGGCGCAATTCGATGCCATGGTCAGCCTGCATTACAACACCGGAGCAATTGCCCGTGCCACGCTGACCCAGCGCCACATCAATGGCGATTACCGCGCGGCAAAGCGCGAATTTGCCCGCTGGAACCGCGCCGATGGCCGAGTGTTGCGGGGGCTGTCGCTGCGCCGCGAAGCAGAAGCGATGCTGTATGGAGGCGCAGCATGAGCACCGAAATGTCACCTGACACCGCAGCAATTCTCGCCGCGCTAAAACCAGAGCAGAGTGTGCTCAGCGCAAAGGCTCAGGGTGAACTGTGGATCAAGCTGGGTATCACCGCCTTTTCGATTGTGATGATCGGCGGGTTCTCACTGATTATGTATGAGATTTCCCGCACCGGAATGGCGACCACCACGAATAGCGAGAAAATCGACCGGCTAACCGAGAATATTACCCGCTTGGTGCTTGCCTCGGAAAATATGCAGAGCGAGCTGCAACAGCGCGGCGGATGGATGGATGGCCAAGACATGTATTCCGAGCAATCGCGGATGAAGGATCAAGAACATGATCAGCGGCTGAAGGCGTTGGAGGCGAAGCTCCGCACAACATCGTCACGGGGCGCCAGACCCTAATAATCCCGACTGACCTCAATCAAAGCGTTTTCCCTGCCGATGGTCGAGACGCTGGCCAATAGCGCCAGCCAGCTGGTGATGCGGAACTCCACCGACGTCGCGCTGTAACCGCGCCCATCGGTTATGATCTCGACGTAAAACTTCCGCCCAATGTTCTTGCCCACTGCCACACCAGTGCCGCGATCCAGCGCTGGGTCCGCCCCAACAATGCGCAGCCGGTCGAGCCCGATCGCGCTGCGCAATTGGTTGATCGGATCGATCCCGGAACCGCCACGCAGGCTGGCCAATGCGGTTCCCAATTGAAGGGCATCGGTGGCAGATAGCGAAGTGATGGAGCCACCGAACAGCAGGTGTGACAGAATTTCCTCCTCGGGCAATCCTGGGTCCGAGCTAAAGGTTACCTCTGGCTTCAATGCGTTTCCGGTCACGTTGACGGTAACGTCCAACCCGTCCTTTTTGGTGATCGCGGCGATATTAACGCGCGGGTCGATTGGCGCAAATTCATCGAATTCGATCTCGCCCCGGCTCAGCTCAAACCGCGTGCCAGCAAAGCTGTAATAGCCACGAACCACCCGTGCCTCGCCGCCCAAGCGGGGGTCCTCGGTGGTGCCGCGCAAGCGGATATCGGCGCGCCATTCACTGTCCAGACCCATACCATCAACATCGATCCGACTGCGGGCGCGCGCATCGATCAGATATCGCCATGCCGCACCCGGTGCGCTGGGCGGTTCAATATCGGTCGGCAAATTGATCTCTCGCGTGGCGATATTGGGCAGGCGAACATCCTCTTCCGCCGCTCCCAAAACCCAGCTGGCGCGATCAATTTCCAGCCGCCCAGCGATAGTCCCGCCATTGCCATTTGATATGATCCGCAGCGGGCCAGTAACCGTCGCGACCAATCCGTTGGCGTTGAGCAGCCGCGCATTGTCGGTCGCCGCGCGCAAATCGATCTGCGGCCCGCGGGTCGCACTGATATCGGTCAGATCAATCGTTCCCGAGCCGGCAATCGTACCGCCATTGGGCGCTTTGCCGCTAAATCTGGTGATGCTGAGGCGCGAGCCATTAAAGCTGCCGCGCGCCTTCACATCGCTGATGTCGGTTCCCGATAGCGAGCTTTGGACCCGCAAATCATCGCTCGAAATGGTGCCGCGAACACGCGGATCGGCCAGCGTTCCGGTGACGTCGGCAGCCAGCGCAACCGGGCCGGTCAGATCGAACACTTCGATCGTGGCCAAACGCCACAACGCATCGGCCTGGCCATCATAACGCATCTGGCCGAGCAATTTGCCCGCCTGCAATCGCTCAAACAAAGAGCCAGCGCTGGGCATCTTGGTCACACGGGCTTGCACCCGGCCCAACCGTTTCCCATCCTCGTTCAAAACGGCGTGCGCAGCGACCCGGTCTGGCTTAAGTTCGGCAATAAGAACAACATCCAAGGGTCGCGATGACAGCACCAGACCTGACCGTGTCAGTTGGTCAATCTTCACTTTCGCGCTGCCGGTGGGGGCACTGCCTTCTGTCGCGCTATATTCCACCAGACCAGAGATCGTTCCTGCTATGCCCAGATCGGGCGCAACAATGGTGGTCAGCGACAGCGGCATCCGGTCCAGTTTGAGGTCGAGACCGGTATCAGTTCCGCCAAATTCGCCCTCCACCAGCGCAAAACCGCCGCCGTAACCGATTTGTGAGCGAGCCAATTGCCAGCCGCCATCCGACTGCCTCGACAGCACAGCGCGTTGCGGCATCGTAATAGCCCGACCGGCAAATCTACCCCGCGCCAGCAAGCCCACTTCATCCGGCGTAATGTCCGCATCCAATTGCAAGCTAAACTGGCTGCCGCGTCTTCCGGCAAGCCGTGCCGTCACATCGCCTCGCCCATTTTCGACCCGCGCAGTGGCAGCCACGCGGCCGAGAAACAAGGAACCATAGGAGACGCCTTGCGCGGTGATGTCAGCATCGACCTCGCTATTGCTCTCAATCAGAAAACCATTGGCAACGATATTCGCACGCGACAGCGCAATCGGCGTTTCTCCGCCAAAACGCGCGTCATCGGCGGTAAGGTTGACGGCAAAGCTCTGTCCCCCATCGCGCGGCGTAAGGGCAATCGTCCCGTCGATACCGCCGCCGCTCAGCGTCAAATCACCGCGAGCCCCGCTGTCCACCAGCACCACATCGCCGCTCACCTGAGTGCGCCACACACGCAATTGCTCAATCGCCAATTGGCTTGGCCCATCCTCTGGCATCACCAAGCCAAACACTCCCGAAAATGGCCCCAATGTGGAGCCTCCCTCGGTCTCTATCCGCAAGCCATTGTCGGCTGGCGCAATGGCCACGCGAACATCGCTGAGCCCGGCTGCGGGCAGTGGGGATGCAAACACCAAACTCGCATTGGGACCGGTATCGTCGATTGCGGCATCCACAGTGAACGGACCATATTGCGTGTGGGTGCCACTGCCCGCCAAGCTCGTCCGGCCATTGTCGACCTTTCCATCCAGCGTCACTTGCAAACGCTCGCTATCCACGGTCAGCCGGTCGAAACTGAGCGGTGCGCCGCTGCCCATCGCCAGGGCTCCGGTAAATGCGACCGGGTCTCCGGCCAGATTGGCCACAGTCGCATTGCTGACAGCGTCCATTTGTCCCGCTACATCGGCCTGCAATCGCCATCCGCCGCCCGAACCGAAGGCAAGATCAACCCGTGCCGTGCCGTCCACATTGCCCAGATCGTCAATTTGCAATGCTTGCGCCTCAACCGGACCAGTGAGGCGATAATTGCCTTGGTCAACATCGCCGCGCAGCCCCATCCGGGCGCTCAGCCCGTCAAAATCGAGCCTCAAATCATCCGAAAACAGCCGCGTTCCGCCATAGGTCAAATTGCCCGTCAGCCGTCCAGCGGTAAGCCGCGAGTCGATCAAATCACTGCCGGTCACGACACGCTCAGCGCCAACGGATAGCGGTATGGTCCAATCGGCGCCGTCAAATGTTGCGACCCCTTGCTGGCCCAGCTGTTCAATCACTGTCGTTCCAGCAACCAATTCGTCCAGCGTGAGAGTGTGCTCAATGGCCAGGTCTTGGAACGGTCCATCGAGCTTTGCCAGCAAGCGGGTGCCCGACAGGGTCAAACCCTCGCCCAGCACATTGGGATCGCGCAACCGGGCGGCTAGGTTGAAATCATCGAAGCTGTTGCCCGCCAGATCTACGGCCCCCTCGGCACGGCCGGTAATCGCGCGCGCGACCATATCCATGCGGCCATTCCAGACGCTGTCTACCAGTGTTCCTTTGACCGATACCGAGACCACTTGCCCCAAGGCATCGCGCACAATTCCGCTGGTCGCGGCGGCCGGTCGCACCTGCCCCAGCAGCGCATATTCGCCAGCTTTATTGGTCAGTTGGAAGGCGGCGAAGCGCTCTTCATCGCGCTGGACCAGCACATTGCCGAGCCAATCGCTCCATGTACCATCGCCGTCGATCCGGGCGCGATATCCGGCCTGTGCTCCGATCATTTGCGCGATCATCCCGCCTTCGGGTGCCTGATAATCGAGAGAAATATCGAATGTGTCGCCGTCCGGTTCTGCATCAAGTAGCAGCGCCAAATTGTCGCGGTCGCCCATTTTGCCATTGGCCGAAAGATAGACATGGCCGCTACGAATATCCGCTTGTGCGGTCAGATCGACCCGGTGCGCCTCGTCGCCAGCAATGCCGGGGCTGACGGTGAGATTGTCGATTGCAAATTCGTCCACCCGAATATCGAAATCGGGCAAGATCGGGGCATCGGGATCACCCGGCAACAATTCGGGCAGGCGCAGCAAAGTGCCGCGCCGTGCAATCAAGGTGCGAACATCAAGGCCGGAGCGCAGCCAAGCGAGCGGCCGCCAATCAAGCTCCACCAGTGGCACGGTGAGAAAGACACCCTTGGGATCGGACAGGGCGACATCATGCAGCGTCGCCTCTCCGTATAGATCGCCTTCAATCCGACCGATGGAAATTTTCAGCCCCGACGCTGGCGCAGTCTGAGCAATCTGATCGGCGACAAAACGTTTGCCGATGGGCGAATTGAAGAACACCATGGCAAGAAAGATCGGCGCAAGGATGATAGCCAGCAGCCAACCGGCCCGCTTGGCCCAGCGCCGCTTGCGCTTCACCTCTACCGGTTCGTCCGCAGCCTGCTCGACATGTTCGACGCTCTTCTCAGCCATCAGAACGCCTGACCCAACGAAACATAGACCGCCACCGGACCATCATCGGCACCGGGGTTCAGTGGAACGCCAACATCAAGCCGAATCGGTCCGAACCCGGTTTTGTATCGGAAGCCCAGACCCGCGCCATATTTGATGGAGCGGAAATCAGGCGAGGAATCGGTCGAGACCGACCCTGCATCTATGAATGGCACAATCTGCACCGCGCCATCCAACAGCCCGGTATCCACCCGCGCCTCGAGCGAGAATTCCACCAGCGACCGGCCCCCAATTGGCTCGTCAAATGCGTTGCGCGGGCCAATCGCCTGATAGCCATAGCCGCGCACCGATGATCCGCCCCCCGCGTACAGCCGACGCGACGGCGCAATCTCGAAAGTCTGGGCTCCTTGGATCGAAGCATAGCGCCCTCTGGCCGCCACAATTGTCCCGCTGCCAACCGATTGGTAATAGCTCGCATCGGCCTGCCCGCGCAGGTAGAACACCTCGCTGCCATTAGAACGCGAGACCTCCGGCGCCAAAAATCCGGTTACCCGGTACCCTCTCGTGGGGTCGAGCAATGAATCGCTGGTATCGATGGTCGCACTGCCAAAAAGCGAGGCGATCACAAAGGTCTGGCGCGGTCTGGGAATGCCATTAGTCACCCGGTTGCGTTCATCGGTCAGCAGCACTTCTGAACCGACCGACCAACTGAACGGGCGTTGGAACAGCAAATTGGATAAACGTTCGAGGCTGCCGCGCAATGCGACGGTGCGCGCTTCGACCGCCTCGGACTCGATATCGCTGGCATAGGCATCCAGCAGCAAGACCTGATCACGCTTACGGAAATTGTTCTTTTTGAAGCTGACGCCGAGCAATTGTTCTTGCGTTCCAGCGATCCCGCGAACTTTCAGCGAACCTTCGGGCGGGAACAGATTGCGATGTTCCCAACTTGCCTCCAGCTTGACCCCATCTTCCGAACCAAAGCCAATCGCCCCGGCAATGGTGCGCAGTTTCGCCCGCTGCAATTCGACATCCAAAACCACCTCGCCCGGCTCTGTCTCGGTCGGGGCGATGGTCTCGCGAACGGTAACGCCAGCGGTGGAGACCAAACCCGTCGCCACGATGGCGCGGCGCAAATCCATTTCGAGACTGCGCTGATAGGTTTCGCCCGGATCAAACCGTGCGATTGTCGCCAGATGCTTGGCCGAGAGAAATTTCGGATCATTGCTGGTCACTGCGCCGAACACATATTTGCCGCCCGGCGTCACTGGCAGAGTGATATCACCCTCGGCCCGGTCATGGTCGATCAGCAGTTCTGGATCGGCAATTGCGGCAAAGGGGTATCCGGTTTCACCCAGGGCGCTGTCCAAATCGCGCTGCTCGGCAACGATTCGGTCGCTGGACAATGGATCGCCCTGAACAATTTCGAAGGCAGCACGCAAATCTTCTGCGTCCGGGGCGGCAGACAAAGTGCCCAGATCAATCGCACCGACCGCATAGCGCGAACCGGGGATGATATTGAAGCGGACGCGCGGTTCGGCATCGGCTTGGTCGCGCTCTGATCGGCGCACGCCGACGGTGCGAACAATCTGCCCGTCATAATAGCCATAGGCGCGCAGCAAACGGCGCAACAGATCCTCATCCGCCCGGGCACGAGCAGACAATTGCGCTATATTTTCCTCGCCCCCGCCCAATTGCTCAATCGTGGAAAGCGCCTTGAAGCGTGCAATGAAATCGCTGCGCTCGGGAAAATCATCTGCGTCATCAAGAAAGCCGAGCAACAGCTTGTCATCGATCTGAACAAGGTCAATTTCAGGCCGGTCAGGGCGGCGCAATTGCGGCAAATCAGCAAAGGCCTCGTCCAATTCCTCGCTATTGAGCGGCGCTAGTGGCTCGGGCGATGCCAGCTCAAGACCCTGGGGCCATTCCACCTCAAACTGGGGCTGTGGTGACATTGGTGTGTCAGCATTGGGGGGTGTGTCAGCATTGGGGGGGCTGCCAGCGTCCAATTGCGGTGGCGCTGGGGCCAGTTCGTCCTGCGTTGCTGGCTGCTGCTGGGCCCATTCTTCCGGGTTTTCGACCGCAGAATCGGGGATCAAATCTTCTAATTGCGTTGGCGCGACGCGGTCTTGCGCTTGGGCGAACGACCATTGCGAGGCCAACCCCGCCGAAAGCGCAATGCTTAAGGCAAATACCGCACCAATACTGAAAACTGATTTAGCTGGTTTCGAGCTTGGGCTGCTGCCCATCCTTGCTGCTGCTGGCAGGCACAGGTCCGCACGGCTTAGTCGCATTGGCGATAAGCGCGCTTTGTTCTTCTGCAGTGAAACGCTGCCATCCATCGCGACCAAGCTTTTCAAGGGGGCGGTAGCGCACCTTATATTGCATGCGCGGCGAACCTTCCACCCAATATCCAAGATATACATAGGGAATTTGTTCTTCGGACGCGCGCCGGATGTGGTCGAGGATGATGTAATTTCCAAGCCCCGAGCGTTCCTTATAATCCGGGTCGTAAAAGCTGTAGATCATCGACAGGCCATCGCCCTGACGATCAGTTAAACAAGCCCCGACAAGGCGTCCTGGTTCCCCATTTTCATCAGCCTCGCGATATTCGATCATATTGCTGGAAACCGGCGTATGCTCGACCATGTCGGCATAATCCATCTCGTCCATTGCGGCCATGCCGCCTTCTGGATGGCGCACGCTGAGATATTTCAACAGCAGCTCAAACTGTTCATCGGTTGCCCATGGGCGGCACTCGGTTGCGATCAGACCGCTGTTGCGGCGCAAATTCTTACGCTGGGTCGCAGAAGGTTTGAATTCCAATGCAGCGACACGAACCGACACGCAGGCCTGGCAATCAAGACAACTGGGCCGATAAGCGACCGTCTGGCTGCGTCTGAAACCGATGCGTCCCAATGCTTCATTCAGCTGGTCCGCATTCGCGCCTTTGAGCTCGGTGAAAACTTTCCGCTCCGTGCGTCCGGGCAGGTACGGACACGGTGCCGGGCTGGTCACGAAAAATCGGGGAAAGCGAATGGGCGCCGTCACGAGTTTGTCCAAATCCTCTTAAACACGGAATCAAGCGCCAGATGCGCGTTAAGCCCATGTTATGCCTGTTTGGAGCCCTCGGTAAAAGTCCCTTAACCATGAAACATGGTAAATAATTGGTTACTTTACACAATCAGCCGAGGAATTGCGCGATATGACGGGTAAGTGGAGTTATTTTTGTCAGTTAAGCTCAACTGGACTGACGGCGTAACCCTTTGTCCTTAACGTCGACACTAGGGCATCCAATTGGTCACGATCGCGCGCCTCGCACTCAATATCGGTAATCAGGCCCTTGGCGGGAAGATGAGTGAAGATGCGCTGGTGATAGATTTCGATGATGTTGACATTGTGAGCGTCAAATTCACGCATCACTTTGAACAAAGCGCCAGGACGATCCTGCAAGGTCACCCGCAAGCGGGCCAGACGCCCTTGGCGGGCCAAATCGCGCAGCAAGACATTGGCCAGCAATCGGGTGTCGATGTTACCGCCGCACAGCACCAGCCCGACCTTCTTGCCCGCAAACCGATCAGGATTGGCCAGAACAGCAGCAAGGCCAGCAGCCCCGGCACCTTCCACCACGGTTTTCTCAATCTGAAGCAGCAATGACACCGCGCTTTCCAGCTCGCGTTCTTCGACCAGCAAAATATCGTCGACCAATTCATCGACAATCTTAGAGGTGAACTCGCCCGGTGCCTTGACCGCAATACCTTCGGCTAGAGTGTCTCCGCCGCAGGACATGTCCTGCCCCTTCATCTTGGCATACATCGACGGGAACAGCGCCGCTTGGACGCCAACAATCTCGATGGCTGGATTGATCGCTTTGGCCACGGTCGCCATGCCAGAGGCCAGTCCGCCGCCGCCAATTGGCGTTACGAAACAATCAAGCTCTGGCTGATCCTCCAGCATTTCCAACGCCACCGTGCCTTGGCCAGCCGCCACATTGGGTTGGTCAAATGGATGGACAAAGGTCAGGCTCAGTTCGGCCTCCAATTTGCGCGCATGGGCGTAGGCTTCGTCAAAGGTCTCGCCTTCCAGAACCACTTGTCCGCCAACGCTTTCGGTCTGCATGATTTTGACCGTCGGCGTGGTGCGCGGCATGACGATATGCACCGGCACGCCCAGCCTTGTTCCGTGATAGCTCAACCCTTGCGAGTGATTGCCGGCCGATGCAGCGATCACTCCGCGAGCGCGCTGTTCCTCGGTCAAATCGAGCAGCGCATTGAGCGCGCCACGCTCTTTATAGGCGGCAGTGAATTGCAGGTTTTCAAACTTGAGCCAAATCTCGCAGCCAGCAATATTGGACAGAGTAATCGAATGCATCATCGGAGTGCGTACGACCGCCCCCTCAATCCGCTTTGCCGCGGCGCGAACGTGATCGAGAGTCAGCGCGCCTAGCGCTTCCTTCTTAGCTTGCGTGTCTGCTTCATTGCTCATGGTTGGCAGCGGTAGTGATTTGGCATGGCAACCGCAATGCGAATGTCTTTGCAGTTGAGCAAAATTTGCTTAATCGATTGGCCATGAACGACAAACAAACAACCGCCTTCATTGGGCTGGGTGTGATGGGCGCACCGATGGCCGGTCACCTGGCTGCTGCTGGGTACCGTGTAACCGCATACAATCGCACACATTCTCGGGCCGAGACTTGGCTGGCGGCGCAGCAAGCCATGGGGCACGATGTAGCCATCGCTGACACTCCAGCGAAGGCCGCCAAAGATGCAGATATTGTGTTTGCTTGTGTTGGCAATGACGAGGATCTGCAACAAATTGCGCTGGGCGCAGATGGAGCGCTGGATGCGATGCGCGCGGGCGCATTGTTTGTCGATCACACAACGGTTTCGGCGCGGATGGCACGACAGATTGATGCCGCAGCGGGCGAGCGCGGATTGGCGGCGGTAGATGCGCCAGTATCGGGCGGTCAGGCCGGCGCAGAAAATGGCGCTCTGGCGATCATGTGCGGCGGGAGCGAGGCAGCGATGGCCCGCGCAACGCCAGTGATGGATTGCTATGCCGCTCGGATCGTCCATGTCGGCGAGGCCGGCGCAGGCCAAACCGCCAAAATGGCCAATCAGATGTGCATTGCCGGAGTATTGGGCGGCCTGTCAGAGGCGATCCGGCTGGCCGATGCTGCCGGATTGGACATGGACAAAACCTATGAGGCCATATCGGGCGGCGCGGCGCAAAGTTGGCAAATGAACAACCGTTGGCCAACCATGGCCGCTGGCGAATTTGATTTTGGTTTTGCGATTGACTGGATGCGAAAGGATTTAGGCTATGCCTTGGAAGAGGCTGGCAAATTGGGCCTGTCCTCCCCCATCTCGTCGTTGGTCGATCAACTTTATGCCGAAGTGCAAGCCAATGGCGGTGGCCGCAAAGACACCAGCGCATTGATAACCCGGCTACCAATTGGAAATCGGGCCAAAGGGGGCGCGTCATGATCCGCAATTTCACTTTGTCGCTGGCTGTCGCTGGCGCAGCGTTGTTTGGCGCAAGCCCCGCCTTGGCCGACACTCTGGTCGAAAATGTGCAAGGCATCACCATTGACGAAGATGGCAAAACTGTCCGCTTTACCGGCGTTGTGATCGGCGACGATGGGCGCATTCGCGAAGTGCTTGGCCGCAATGACGAACGTCCCACCAATCTTGATTTTCAAGAGGACGGCCAAGGGCGCTATATGTTGCCCGGGATGATCGATGCGCATTTGCATGTGATGGATTTGGGCATTCAAGCTTTGACGCTGGATTTGTCGGATACGACTTCGCTGGAGCAGGCGCTGGCAAAAATTGCGCAATTTGCTGCTGACAATCCGGGTCGCCCGTGGATTTTGGGAGGCGGGTGGAACCAAGAGAAATGGGGTCTGGGCCGATTTCCTACCGCCGCTGATTTGGATGCCATTGTCCCTGACCGTCCGGTGTGGCTGGCGCGTGTGGATGGCCATGCCTTTTGGGGCAACAGCAATGCGATGCGCCGCGCCAATGTGGATGCTAGCGCAATTGATCCAGCCGGTGGGCGGGTCATCCGCTTGTCCGGATCGCAGGAGCCTTCGGGCGTATTTATCGACACCGCTGGTGATCTGGTTCAGAAGATTGTGCCCCCGCCCCGCCCAGAAGACCGCGATGTTGCCCTGCGCAAGGCGCAAGAGCGACTGTTTGCCAATGGCATCACTGCCGCTGCCGATATGGGCACAACGATCGAGGATTGGCAGACCTTCCGCCGGGCGGGCGACAATGGCACGCTGAAACTGCGGATCATGTCCTATGCCCGGAGCATTGCGGCGATGGAGTTGATTGGCGGTCCTGCCCCAACCCCATGGCTGTATGATGACCGGCTGCGGATGGGCGGGATTAAGCTTTATCTGGATGGAGCGCTGGGCTCACGTGGGGCAACGCTAAAGCAGCCCTATGCTGACGAACCGGGCAATCGCGGCCTACCCATCACCACTCCGGCACAGCTGCGCAATTTGATGAGCCGCGCCGCGCTCGACAATTTTCAAGTCGCAGTCCACGCAATCGGTGATGCAGCCAATGCGGACCTGCTGAATGCGATTGAGGAGCTAAACGAATCCTACACCGGTGACCGCAGGTGGCGGATCGAGCATGCCCAGATCGTTGATCCAACCGATATTGAACGGTTCGGCAAGTTTGGGATCATTGCCTCGATGCAACCGCTCCACCAGACATCTGACCGCCTAATGGCAGAGGCGCGGCTGGGGCCAGAGCGTTTGGGAGGCGCCTATGCATGGCGCAGTATCGCCGCAACCGGTGCCAAATTGGCCTTTGGCTCTGATGCTCCGGTTGAACCTCCCCATGTCATGAACGGATTGGCCGCTGCGATCAGCCGGACCGATGGGGAAGGACAGCCGTTTGGCGGGTGGCTGCCAGCAGAAACCATCTCGCGCGAGGCGGCACTGCGCGCCTTTACCAGCGATGCCGCCTATGCCGGCTTTGCCGAGGGCCGGTTTGGCCGAATCGTGGCGGGAGAACGCGCCGACTTCATTCTGGTCGACCGCGACCTCCTGCTCGCATCACCGCAAGACATTCGCGAAACCGTGTTATATGAAACGTGGATCAATGGCGAAAAGGTCTATTCACGCTAGCGAAATACAGCCTGGCCAATATGCGACTACGCAGTCGGCAGAGTGTTGTATTTACGTCCCTTTAAGGCAAAACCTGCAGAGACTGCGGTGAATTGCCCGTCAGGGTCTTGTTATTGTCAGGGTTTGTCGGCATTCTAAAAGATATAAGAGCGCCAATCGTAGAATGCGCTGAATATAGGGTCGCATGGGAATACATTGATTCGTTTCTGGGTTATTCCAGAGACGTTTCAATATGCTGCAGTGCGGTATATATGTCACAAAATGGCATCGCTTTGAGAAGAAATGACCAAATTTCTCGCTAAGTGGCCCGGGGAATAGACTGTAGGGTTGTCAGTGGATGCGGCCCTGCATAGAAGACACGCAATTATCGATTTCAGAGCTCCAAGGAGACTATATAAATGACTATTCGTAATCTAGCCGCTGCAACCGCAGCCGTTTCTCTCGCTGTTGCACCTGCAATGGCTCAAGCTGCTGACCGCACTTCGGCTCCTGTCGAAGGCGAAAGCGAACTGGAAGGTGGCTCAGGCATCATTTTGGCTCTGCTCGCAGCAGCTGCAGTGATCGCTGGTATCATCATCGCTTCTGACGGTGGTGACGACGATCCCGTAAGCGTCTAAGCGACAGCTTACTTACCGAATTCAAAGGACGGGGCTCGATTTCGGGCCCCGTTTTTTGTGCGCGTTGCATTCTTGCAGCTTGGATTTTTCATCCGCTCGATTGCTTGGCTAGTAAGGGTTAGGTGCAATCTCGGGTGTGGATGCAGTCTCGGACTGAACGCGGAACATGACAAGCACATGCGCCTCAACAGCATGCACGATCGCGAACCGGCGAACCATCATATCTATTTTCGTGAAGTCGCTGCCTGTTCGTCGGGCTCATCGCCCTGCCCGTCAGAAACATCCGCAGCAGCCGCAGTGTCTGCACCGCCAACTTTGCGCTCTTGCAAACGCATCAGCAACAACGACGCTTCGAACAAAAGCAGCAAGGGAATCGCCAGAATAACCTGCGATCCAGGATCAGGCGGCGTAACGATCGCGGCCAGCGCGACCACGCCGACAATGACATAGCGGCGCGCGGCGGCAAATTGCGCCCGCGACACAATGCCCGCCCGGTTGAGCAGCAACAGCAGCACTGGCAGCAAGAAACACATCCCAAAGGCCAGAATGAACTGCATCACTAGGGACAGGTAATCGCCGGCCGATGGCAGTGCCTCTACCTCCAAGCCTCCGGCTGTGCCCTCAAACCCAAGGAACCATTTAAATGCGGTGGGCATGACCACATAATAGGCCAGCGCTGCGCCGCCAGTGAACAACAGCGGAGTGGCAATCAGGAAAGGCAGAAATGCCCTCTTTTCCTTGGCGTAAAGCCCGGGCGCGACAAAGGCCCACAATTGGTTGGCGATGATCGGAAAGCTGACAAAGAAGCCTGCAAACAATGCGACCTTCAGCTCAACGAAGAACACCTCGTACAGCTTGGTGAAGATCAGCTGCCCCTCGCCCTCTGGAAATGCATCCTTGAGCGGTTGAACCAGGAAACCGAGGATCGGATCGGCGAAGTAGAGACAAACGCCAAAACTGATCGCCAGCGCCACCACGCAACGCATCAACCGCCCGCGCAATTCGACCAAATGATCAAGCAAGGGCGCCTGTGTATCGTCAATGTCGCGGATGACAGCCATTGGCGCTCTAGCCCTGACCCGGAATGCGCGGTTTGGGCGGATTGTCAGCGCCGAGCGGGAGCTGCGGCTCTGCATTGTCAGCATCGCGCGCTGGCGGCGTGCTTTTCTTCGGTGCGGGGGCAAGTGCTGCCTCTGCCGAAGCAGGCGCAGTTTCATCTGTGCTGGCCAAATTGTCGCCAGCGACATTCTCGCCAGCCCCATTCTCGCCGGCATAACCCAGATCCATGGGCGGGCCGGTCATCTCGTCGCTGGATCCGGCCATGATCGCCTCATTCTGGGTTTTCCATTTCTCTTCCATTTCCTCCAACTCGGCCTCGCGCACCATAGTATCGAGACCGCTGCGGAAATGGGACGAAACCTTGCGCACCTTGCCGATCCATTTGCCCGCCGTGCGCAGCGCCAAAGGCATGTCTTTGGGGCCGATGACGATAATCGCCACGACCACAATGACCAATAATTCTGCTGCGCCTAGATCAAACATTGGATCAAAAATCGCGGGTGGACGCGTCCTTTCGCGTCAGTTCGCGCTGTCGCTCCGTTCGGATGGAGAAGTCTCGGCTTCGGTCTTGCTGGCAGGTGTTGCCGCATCCTTGGCCGCAGATTGGGTCGGCGTTTCGGCTGGCGCTTCGATTTGAGCGGAAGGCGTGGAAGGGGTGTTCTCCTCCTCCTTCATACCCTTTTTGAAGCTGCTGATCCCCTTGCCGAAATCGCCCATCATTTCCGCGATCCTGCCGCGCCCGAACAGGACGAGAATAACCAGTCCAATGATGAGGAGTTGCGGCCAACCAATAGCACCCATGAGGAGTCTCTCTTTTAAGTTTCGCGTCTGATATAGTGGCGAACACCCGATTGCGCCAGTCAACATGTCGCGCCGTCTTGCAAATTCATCATGCGCACTCGGCAAATTGGCTGCCGCAATCAGCCGTTCTGAGCGGGCTCTTCCGTATCGACAGACAGTTTTGCCTGCGTTTCTGCTTCGTCCGCGCCGTCGTCAGGCATGCGGTCGTCAGACATACGACCGTCAGCATCTTCTTCATCTGTATCTGTGCGGTCGTTGGCCTCATCAGAACCGGCCCTGTCCATCGCCTCTTCAAAGGCATCATCGACCGGATCGAGCAGACCTGCGGCGCGCAATTCGTCCATTCCGGGCAAATCGCGGCGCGATTCCAAGCCAAAGTGATCGAGAAATTCGGGCGAAGTGGCATAAATCACCGGTCGTCCCGGCACTTCGCGCCGTCCTGCCATTTTGATCCAGCCCGCTTCCATCAGCACGTCGAGTGTTCCCTTGGCGGTTTGAACACCGCGGATCGATTCAATTTCCGCCCGGCTAACCGGCTCGTGATAGGCGATGATCGCCAGCACTTCTGTCGCCGCCCGGCTCAGCCGCCGGACCTGCTCCCGCTCGCGCCGTAGCAAATGTGCCAGATCGGGTGCGGTCTCAAAATGCCACCGCTTGCCGCGTTCAACCAGGCAAATACCACGCTTGTCATAATGCGCCGCAAGCTGGGCTAGCGCATCGCGCACAAGCGCATTTTCCAAACCGCCCAAATGCCCGGCAAGCGCCTCGACCGTCATCGGGTCCTCGGATGCAAACAGGGTCGCCTCCACCGCGCGGACCGTATCGTCCATATCATCGCTCATTGGGTCAGCCTCCTGATCCGCATCGGGCCGAATATCTCTTCTTGTGCCAATTCCGCCTGCCCCAATCGCGCCAGTTCGAGCGCCGCGACAAAGCTTGAGGCCAATGCCGATTTGCGCAGTTTTGGCTCAGCATGCGGCGGCAGAAAATCCTCCAATTGCATCCAGTCCAGCGTCACACCCAGCATCGAAGAGACCCGCTCCAACGCGCTATCTAGCGTCATCACTGGACGGTCGGAAACCATGTAAATCTTCGGAGCAGTGCGCGCCTTTACTTGCCCATAGGCCTGGATCAAAGCGTAACTGTCACACGTCCATTTGGTCTTGCGATCAATCCGCAATCCCTCTGGGGCCGCGCGCAGGAATATGTCGCGCCCATGCCGGTCGCGCGCCATCAATCGCGCCGCCGCCTCTCGCATTGCGCCCAATCGTTGCAAGCGTAATTGCAGACGCAGCGCCAATTCTTCGGGGCTGGGGTCTTCCTGCTCTTCCTTGGGGAGCAGCATTGAGGATTTGAGGTAAGCGAGCCATGCCGCCATCACCAGATAATCCGCTGCCAGTTCCAGCCGCAGCGCCTCTGCCTGCTCGATATAGGTCAGATATTGATCAACCAGAGCAAGGATCGAAATTTGGCGCAAATCGACCTTTTGCCGCCGCGCCAGATCGAGCAGCAGATCAAGCGGTCCTTCCCACCCGTCCAGCTCCAAATAGAGCGAGGGATCGTCGCTTTTCTCAGCAGCAACGCCTTCCCACGCCTCGTCGGCCCCAGGCATATTGGCAATATCGCCCAGCATCAGTTCGGATTCGCTCATGCGGCTTCTCCGGCCAGCGCGAGCAGCGCATCGCGCTTCGCCAACAAGTCGAGCTTGCCATCGCTTTCATCGCGAATATGCGTGTCTGCCAGCGCTCGCTCCAGCCGGCCTGCGCCAATTTCCGACAGAGGTGGCAATTGGTCTGCGATGGCCACTTGATCGTCCATCTTGGCCCAGCAATTGAGGATCACATCGCACCCTGCGGCATGGGCCTTAACCGATCGCTCTGGCACAGTGCCATCCAGCGCTTCCATGTCGATGTCATCGGTCAGCAGCAGCCCGTCAAAGCCAATCCGCTGGCGAATGATCTGCTCGATCACAAAGGGTGACAGCGTGGCCGGATTATCCGCATCCCACTCGGTAAACAGCAAATGGCCGGTCATGCCGATCGGCGCATCACGCAGAGCCCGAAATGGTGCCAGATCGCTTTCTAACTCCTCGTCACTGGCGGTGACGGTGGGCATTTCCTTATGCGTATCACACATGGTGCGCCCGTGGCCCGGCATATGTTTAATACAGCCCGCAACGCCGCCTTTGGCCAGTCCGTCCAGAATTGCGCGGCCAATCGCAGCCACTTGTCGAGGCTCGCTGCCCAAGGCGCGGTCGCCGATCACATCATGAGCGCCGGGTTGCCGCACATCGAGCGGCGGGTGAAAATCAACCGTAATTCCGAACTCGGCCAGCTCCAGCCCCATCGCATGGGCATTGGCCCGCGCCGCTTCAATCGCGCTGGCCGGAGCGACCGCATAGAGCCGGTCAAATGCCTCGCCTCTGGGATAGGCGCTCCAATGCGGAGGGCGCAGCCGCGCAACACGGCCGCCTTCCTGATCGATCGAGACCAACAAATCGTCGCGCCCGTGGATGCTGCGCAAATCATCGGTCAGCGCGCGCAATTGTTCGCCATCAACGCAATTGCGGCCAAACAGGATGTAGCCCACAGGATCAGCCTCCTGAAAGAAGGCTTTTTCATCCGCGGTCAACTGGGGCCCGGCAATACCAAAGATGGCAGGCGTCATAGACGGAAATTTCGCACCAAAGCCGTGCGTGGGCAAGGCGTAAACCTACCCACAGTGGGGAAAACGGGGCAGAATCAGGCTATTTCGCACTGAATCAGAGTTAATCGCCGCAAGGCATGATCAAATGAGGGCCAAATGGACCGCTTGCAGAAGGTTTAGGCTGCTTAGGGACGCTTAACCTGACAGGCGATGCCCTCGCCCTTCAATGCCTCACACAGCGACCGTGCGCTGGCCAAATCGCCAGAAACCGCCTGCAGACGATAGACGGTGCCAATGTCGGCCTGCCCCTTCAACACGCGGTGCCTGACCCCGTTCAAAAGCACGGTTTTGTTGCGCAAAGTGGCCCAGCCGGTTTCGGCCAGCGCGCGCGAGCCATAGGCACCCACTTGCACCCCGACGCCATCTTGAGCGACGGGCTTGTCATCGGTCGTTCGCGTGCTCAGCGTTGGACGAGCAACCGCATCGGGCTCTGCATCCTTGATCACGCTTTCGGTCGTCTGACCCTCGCCAACAGCAAAGCTGGTGTCGCCGGTCCCGGCAAATTGCTTGCCTCCGGCTTCATCAGGGCGTTCCTTATAGGGGCCTTCGGGTGCGGCAATTGTTGAACCATCAGCGACGAGAGCGTCATCGCCCGTCCGATTGGTGAGATACCAGACCGCACCAATAACCAGGGCGAGAATGACCAGCAAGATCGCGGCAAAGCCAATGATACGCGACGTATCGACCCCGCCATCATCGTCATAATCTTCAGATTCCAGCCATGGCAGGCTGTCATCATCGTTCAGCGCCAGCTCGTCGCCCAATTCAAGGCTTTCGTCCCCAGACCCTGCAATCGACCCCGCCATCATCACATCTCCTCAACGGCTTCGACACCCAATACGTGTAAACCGTTACGGATAACTTGCCCTAACTGAGCCGCGAGGAAAAGCCTTGCCGCGGTTAGTTTGGGATTGTCTGCGACGATGAAGCGTTTGTCAGGCCGATCATTGCCCACATTCCAATAGGCGTGGAATGCGCCCGCCAATTCGTAAAGGTAGAAGGCAATCCGGTGCGCCTCGCGCGCTTGTGCAGCCGCTTCGATCTGGCGCGGGAACTGGGCCGCGACCTTGACCAGATCGAGCTCTTCTTCGCCCAATAGGGCCAGATCATCGGGTGCCGGCGCAAAGCCTTCCGCAGCGGCCTTGCGCATGGTCGAATGGATCCGCGCATGGGCATATTGGACATAGAAAACGGGGTTGTCTTTGGACGCCTCGACCACTTTGGCAAAGTCGAATTCCATCTGAGCCTCTGGCTTGCGAGTCAGCATGGTGAAGCGGACAACATCCTTACCAACTTCGTCGATCATATCAGCCAAGGTGATGAAATTACCCGACCTTTTCGACATTTTGAGCGGTTCGCCGCCGCGCATCAGCTGGACCATCTGGACCAGTTTTACGTCGAACGGGATCACTTTGCCCTGCCCTTGGGCCAAGGCTGCAACCGCTGCCTTAATCCGTTTGACCGTGCCAGCATGATCGGCGCCCCAAATGTCAATCAGCGCATCGGCATTTTCGGCCTTTTGCATGTGATAGGCCAGATCGGCGCCAAAATAGGTCCATTTGCCGTCTGACTTCTTGATCGGGCGATCCTGGTCATCGCCAAATTTGGTGGAGCGGAACAGCGGCAGTTCCACCGGCTCCCAATCATCAGGCGTTTTGCCCTTGGGCGCTTCCAACATGCCATCATAAACCAGATCGTGTTGCCGCAGCCACGCCTCAGCCTGGTCAGGCTTTCCTGCTGCATGCAAGGCGGCCTCAGATGCAAACACATCATGTTCTACACCCAGCAATTTAAGATCGGCCCTGATCCGATCCATCATCTTTTCGACCGCTTCGGCGCGAAAAATGGGGAGCCAAACTTCCTCTGGCAAATCCTTGAATCGATCGCCAAATTCCTGAGCCAAATACTCGCCCACCGGGATAAGATATTCGCCGGGATAGAGGCCTTCGGGAATTTCACCCACATCTTCGCCTAACGCCTCGCGGTAGCGCCTATGAGCAGAGCGGGCGAGCACATCAATTTGCCCCCCTGCGTCATTGATATAATATTCGCGCACCACGCCGTGCCCGGCATATTCCAGGAGGCTGGCCAAAGCATCACCCACCACTGCGCCGCGGCAATGGCCCATATGCATGGGGCCGGTTGGGTTCGTGGATACATATTCGACATTGACCCGTTGGCCAGCACCCATCGTGGATTTGCCATAATTGTCCGCTTGGCTGGCAATCGCGCCAATCTCGTTCAGCCACACGCCGGGAACCAGACGCAGATTGATAAAGCCGGGGCCAGCGATTTCGGCGCTTTGCACCTGTGGATCATCACTCAATTTGGCCACGATCAGCTCGGCCAAGGCGCGCGGATTACTCTTTGCTGGTTTGGCCAGCACCATCGCGGCATTGGTCGCCAGATCGCCATGCGAGGGATCGCGGGGCGGCTCTACTGTAACATTGGCGTGAGAAATATCGGCGGGCAAAGCACCATCGGCCTCAAGCGCAGTCAGCACTTGATCGATCTTCGCCGTGAAAGCGGTGTAAACAGTTTGCATATCAGACATAGGCGCGCGGTTAAACGAGCCACCAAAAAGCGCAAGGTCTGAGGCCCTAATTGAAACCCAAACTAACGGCCCAAGCTAACGAGTGGCATTGTAAGCCAATTGGTCTTCGGTCAGCTGAAAACCGATCAGCATTTCGAAGCTGGCGCGTTGCACAGCGGCGCGCACTTGCGGATCGGCCAATGGGTCCAACGCCGCATCGGGATCGCCAGCCTTGCGTCGGCGGGTGATGCGTTCGCGAATGTCAGCGGGCAAAGACGCCTCTGCACGGTCGACAAAGGCACCGGCTTTTCCGCTTGCCTGGGCGCGTTCCTGACCGTCTGCAAAATTCAGCGTGACGCTGCCGATACGCTTGGTCACAACCGCGCTTCCGCCGCGCACCACTGTGGAGAAATAAGGCACTGTGATCTGCCGAGCGCCGCGCGTGTCCATGCGCCGTGCCAGCACATCGAATGTCGCTCCGCTGTAAACCTTGGCCGACGAATCATCGCACGTACTGCGCAGATTGGTAATCGCAGCGGTAAAATCGAGATTGCCCGAAGTTTTGTCGCTTGCGGTGCGGAAACTTGTCACATCGCCAGTGTAATCCGGCACACCAACCGCAGGGCATGATGATAGCACCGCAGTAATGCCAACGCCTTGATCGACGACCAATTCACCTTCGCGAGAGCAACCGGCCAATGCGGCGGCAAGGGCTAGGGTGGTAAACAGGCGAGTGCGAGGAGTCATGTGCAGCAAAATCCTTGATCGATCAGTTTTGGCTCAAAAGCGTGACCACGTCCTAGCGGCGCGCAAAGCAATGCGCTAGAGGGCGTGGTATGAACGCTCCCTTTCAATCATCAGAATCCGGGGACACGACCGATAAAAACGGTAAAGGTCCCGTGTTGAAGCTCCTGATCGCGGCCCCACGCGGCTTTTGCGCCGGTGTCGACCGTGCGATCGAGATCGTCGAACGGTCGATCGAACGCTATGGCGCGCCGGTCTATGTCCGGCACGAAATCGTGCACAACAAATATGTCGTCAACTCGCTCAAGGCGCAGGGCGCGATATTTGTCGAAGAGCTGGACGAAGTGCCCGATGACGCGCCGGTGGTGTTCAGCGCCCATGGCGTGCCCAAATCGGTCCCGGCAGAGGCCGAGCGGCGCGAGATGATCTATGTCGATGCGACCTGCCCCTTGGTCAGCAAGGTTCACCGTCAGGCCGAGCGCCAGATTGAAAAGGGTCAACACATTGTCTTTGTCGGCCATGATGGCCATCCAGAGGTCATCGGGACGATGGGACAGGTTGAGCCGGGTCAAATGACATTGGTGGAAACGGCTGAAGATGTCGCGACATTGGAAGTTCCAGACGAGACAAACCTGTCGTATCTGACCCAAACCACGCTGTCGGTGGACGATACCGCCGATATTATCGCCGCTTTGCAAACCCGCTTTCCTCAGATCGTAGGCCCCAAAGCAGAAGACATTTGTTACGCCACCAGCAACCGTCAGGCGGCGGTCAAGCAAATCGCTCCATCCAGCGATTTGGTGCTGGTTATCGGCGCGCCGAACTCGTCCAATTCACTGCGGCTGGTCGAAGTGTCCCAAAGGCTGGGTACAGACGCATATTTGATCCAAAGGGCGGATGAGATCGAACCCGAATGGCTGGAAGGCGTTGGCACACTGGGTCTGACCGCGGGTGCATCTGCGCCCGAAAAACTGGTCCGCGAAGTGGTCGAAAGACTGAAAAGCTGGCGCGAAGTTGAAGAAGAGACGATCTCTGCCGCGACAGAAAAGATGGTCTTTAAGCTGCCCCGCCAGCTAACCGAATAGCCGAGCAAACCGGATTGGCTGTCTACACCCATCTTGCCGCCGAGGATTTGGCGCAGCTTATATCAACATATGATGTGGGCGAGTTAGTCTCTGCAAAGGGAATTGCCGAAGGCGTATCGAACAGCAATTGGCTGATCGAGACGACGGGAAGTCGCGCTTCGGGCACGCGATTTATCCTGACCATGTATGAACGGCGGATCGAAACATCCGACTTGCCGTTCTTCCTTGGCCTGCTCGACCATTTGGCCGATCACGATTGCCCCGTCCCGCGCACCATCCATGATCGCGACGGCGCAGCCTATCGCATGGTCGATGGCAAGGCCGTGGCGTTGATCGAGTTTTTGCCCGGCGTTTCGGTCGACCATCCAACGCCTGCTCAAGCGCGATCGGTGGGCCGAGCATTGGCGCAAATCCATTTGGCCGCCAGCAACTTTGACCAGTCGCGCTATCAAACGCTGGGTCTGGCGGCATGGGATGATCTGATCGACAAATGCGGCGACGATGCGCTGGCGACTATCGATCCGACACTGCCTAAGATCGCCTTTGACGAGCTGACGTGGTTGGCTGGTGAATGGCCCGGTGGGTTGCCCCACGGCGTCACCCATTGCGATTTGTTTCCCGACAATGTGCTGATGTTGGGCGATGAAGTGACCGGCCTGATCGACTTCTATTTCGCCGCCAATGACATCTTTGCCTACGATTTGGCGGTTACCCATGCGGCATGGTGTTTCAGTTCGGATGGCGCAACGTTTCGGCCCGAGATCTCCTCCGCATTGATTGCCGGATATGAGGATGTGCGCGCACTCTCTCAAGACGAGCGTGAGTGCCTGCATATTCTGGCGCGCGGCGCTTGCATGCGGTTTATTGCCTCGCGATCAGAAGATTGGCTGACCACGCCCGATGATGCATTGGTGGCGCGCAAGGACCCGATGGATTTTGCTCGGCGGCTGGCTTTTTATCGCGAGCACGGCTCGCAAGCCTTCGGCGATTGAGCCACCCAATGACGGAAACCCCCATGAAGGAAGTCCAGATTTACACCGATGGTGCTTGCAAGGGCAACCCCGGCCCCGGCGGTTGGGGCGCATTGCTGCGGATGGGCGGCCATGAAAAAGAGCTGGCGGGCGGCGAGCGGGAAACTACCAACAATCGGATGGAGTTGACCGCGGCGATCAAGGCGCTGCAAGCGCTGACCCAGCCGTGTAAGGTCGAGCTTTATTCGGACAGCAAATATGTGCTGGATGGGATCACCAAGTGGATCCATGGCTGGCAAAAGCGCGGCTGGAAGAACGCCAGCAAAAAACCCGTCCTCAATGCCGATTTATGGCGCGAATTGTTGGAGGCGGCAAAGCCTCATCAGATGCAATGGAATTGGGTGAAGGGCCATTCAGGACACCCCGAAAATGACCGGGTTGATCAATTGGCCAGCGATCAAGCCTCTGTCTTTAGCGCAGCGAGATCTGACAGCTAAATCCTAGCGCTATTGCCTAGAAACGGCGCCAAAAATGGAAACGCCAGAAAAGGAAACGGGCGCACACCGATATGATGCCCGCCCGCAATTCCATTCAGCCAATTGGCCAAAATCTGATCAGTAATTATCGACCACTTCGGCGTTAGGGCCATTTTTTAGGACCGACGCAATTGCGTTCTTTGCACTAGCCTTGGAGCTATAGCCTTCAGTCCACCAAATCGTTTCCGAATTGTAGATGAAATAGGACACGAATTCGCCCTTCTTGTTTTTCCGGATTTCAAAGCGGTGAGCCATATGCATTCCTCCATTTTTTGTTAGCTTCATGACGCACCCTAAAGCCGCTGACAGAAAAATCTACCCAAAGCGGGTTGGGCTGTATGTATCTTTTTGTAAATTCTGCGTGACCTGGTCCACAGGCAGACCCAGCAGCATTTGCGATGCCATGCGTGCGGCAGCTGGCGAGGTTTGAATGCCTGACCCGCCCTGTCCGGCGAACCAGAAGAATTCCGGCCTTGCCCGGTCGCGCCCATACACAGGCAATCGGTCGGGCGCGAAGCTGCGCAATCCGGCCCATTTGCGCTCGACCTGTTCGACCTCAATATCGACCACCGCCATCAATCTCTCGATCGCTTCTGCAACAGCCAACTCCTCTGGGGCGGCATCGCAGGGCGGGCTGGGCACTTCGTCATGCGGGCTGAGCCACAACCGCCCATTCTCTGGCTTGAAATAGAACTGGCCACCAATGTCGAGCACCAGCGGAAGGTCATGCGGAGCAGTAGGCGTGACCCGCAATTGCACCACTGTGCGGCGCAAGGGAGTTATGCCAATCGGCTTCACCCCGGCAATTTGTGCCACCTCATCGGCCCAAGCACCGGCAGCATTGACCAGCACCTTAGCTCTGATTTCCTGTCCGCCACCAACCAATGTCCAGCAATCGCCATCAAACTGCGCCGATTGCAATCTGGCCCGCGTAAGCAAGTCCCCACCGGCCTGTTTGAACTGCTTGAGGAAATGAGCATGCAGCCCCGCCACATCTATATCAGCGCAAGCAGGTTCCCAAATGGCATCGCACCATTCGCTGCGCAGCATCGGGACTTTGTTTGCCAATTGCTCTGCCGAGAGCCGTTCTATCGTTGCCCCGCTGCTTGAAAAGCGGTCGAGAAAGCTGTCGATCTGGGCGCCATCTTGCTGCCGCCCTATATATAAGGCACCGCGCTGGTTCAGAAAACCATTGTCGCGCAAGAAGCCGCCAGACCCCAAAGTGAGCGGGACCAGCTCTGGTCCGCCATAACATTCTTCCCAGAATGCAGCCGAGCGTCCGGTGGCGTGATAACCCGGCATATCCTCAGCCTCCAACACCGCCGCGCTGGCATGCTGCGCCAGTTCAGAACCGAGGCTGGCACCGGCCATCCCCGCTCCAATCACGGCAAAGTCGTAAATCTTCGCAGCCATTATTGTGGTGCTTGGCCCGTTTTATTGTCCGAGCTGCTCCGGGGGACAATTGTATCGAGGAAGTGGGCAATCGCATCCATCGCCAACGTTCGGACCAGATCACCCTCGCGCAAAATCTCGTGGTGGGCCTCTTTGCCGAAACTCAACAGCTCCGCCTTGGGCATGCGTTTGGCCGCTTCTTCAATCGCGCCCATCGACACAAGCTTGTCATTCGATGTGCCGATCATCAGCGTCGGTGTTTGGATGGCTTCTAACTGGCCAGCGGCAAACAGGCCGCGCATCGAAGCATAGGCCCGTTCGACCCAGCCCCAGCTGCCCGGACCCATGACCAGTTCAGGGCGGTGTTCGCGCCACCACAATTCATCCTCGTAGCGGTCTCTATCATGCGTCAATAAAGCCGCGCGACTTGCCGGGACTGCGCCGGGTTTCTCGCTCCATTTCCATGCTGGACGCATCGGATCGCCAGCCGCCTTCATCATCTTGGCCGCTGCATGACCTGCGGCAATCGGCAGAGGACCAACAAAGCCGAGCATCGGAGCGGACAGGAACATTGCATCGGGATCAGCCGCGCCATCGGCCACCCCGCGCAACACCAAATGCCCGCCCATTGAATGGCCTGATAGGACATGAGGACCGGGAGTGGAGGCTTTCCAATCGCTCCAAAATGCGCGCAAATCTTCGATCCAGACTGCAAAATCACTTATGTGTCCGGTAACCTTGTCATTGCCCAACCGGCCAGAGCCAGCCTGACCGCGCCAATCCGCAGCGGTTACGCGCCATCCCGCGCGGTGCCATTGCTCCAGCGCTTCGAGATATTTTTCGTAATTGTCGCCCCGCCCCGGGAAGAACAGGATCGATCCGCGCGCGGATCCTTGCGTGGTTTCCCCGGGCCAATCGATCCGTCGGACCGGATGGCCATCAGCAGCTGTCCAGATAGTCTCGCTCGCATCGACTGGGATTGCCCGCCGATCGATAAGGTTATCGAGCCCCTCCCTCACGTTACTAATGGCAAGCCTCCAGGTCTGGTTACTATTTGGTAAGTGATAATCTGTAGCACCCATTTCCAAGGGGAAATTGGGGGCCGAATGTTCAGCGAATATCTTCACTACGGGCTACTTATTGGCTTGGCAATCGCGCTGCTAATTGCAGCCTTTACCGACATGCGTCGGCGCCAGATCGACAATTGGCTGAACGCTTCCATCGTCCTTGCTGCACCATTGTATTGGTGGTCGAGCGGACTGTCGCTTTATCCCGGAGTTGCCATTCAGTTGGGCGTGGCTTTGGCCGCCTTTGCTGTGCTGGTCGGATTGTTCGCTTTGAACATGATGGGCGGCGGAGACGTCAAACTTTTGACCTCGTTGGCGCTTTGGATCGAGCCAACGATGTTTCTCAAACTGCTCGTCATCATGGCGCTGGTTGGCGGCTTGCTGACCATCATTATGGGCCTTGCCCACCTTATGAAACGCGAGCGCGAGAAGCTGGCTGTTCCTTACGGCGTAGCCATCGCTGTGGGCGGTCTGTGGGTGCTCGGCACACATTATTTACCTCTGGCCGGCCAATCAGCTGGCTTGGGGTGAACCTGATTTTAACCATTTCGATCTTAGAGACGTGAACCATACCCGCCCGAAACTTTTTGAATGGGCCGAAATAGGGGGCTTGATTAGCCATGGATAGGAAGAAGCTGGTATTGCTGTTGGGAGCGTTGGTCATTGCGATCGGCACTGCGTTGGCAGCCCGTAGCATGTTTGCAGGTGCAGCCGCACCCGAAGTGGAAGCGGCAGCGCCGATTCCCGAAGGACCCAAGGTTTTGGTAGCGCAACGCGCGATGCCAGCCGGCACCATCATCACCGCCGATGCGCTGAGTTTTCAGCAATGGCCGGAAGAATTGGTGCAGGATGCCTACTTCATTGATGGCGAATCCAACATCAACACATTGCTTGGCACTGTTGTACGCTTTCCGGTCACCGCCGGTGAGCCAGTAACCCAAGGTTCGCTTGTTCGCCCTGGCGATCGCGGATTTCTTGCTGCGGCGCTTGGCCCAGGCATGCGAGCAGTGACCGTTCCGGTTTCGGCCAACACAGGTGTGGCTGGCTTCGTATTCCCAGGTGACCGTGTTGACCTCGTGCTGACACAAACCGTTACCGGTGAAGAAGGCGCTCCTCTGAAGGCTGCTGAAACAGTCCTGCGTAACCTTCGTGTTTTGGCCACTGACCAAACAACCGATCAAGTGAAGACCGAAGATGGTCGCACAGTTGTTCGCGGCTTTAAGACAGTGACCGTCGAAGTAACACCAAAGATCGCTGAGAAGGTTGCTGTGGCTCAGACCATTGGCACGATCAGCCTGGCACTTCGTTCAATCGCGGACAATCAAGTTGAGCTTGAGCGTGCGATTGCTTCTGGTGATGTCGTGGTGCCTGAAGATGCCACGCCTGAAGAAGAAGAGAAGCTGCTTCGCGCTGCGATGAACCGCCCGGTCGACAAGGGCACCACCTTCAGCACTGGCGGCGACGTATCTCGCTTCCAACGCAGCACCGTTCCGCCGCAAGGCAAGGGTCCTGCAGGCGCTGTAGGCGTTGACGGAGTTCGGCCGGGACCAAGTGTTCGGGTTACCCGCGGTAACAACACGCAGGTCGTCGGTGTTGGCACAGGCGCAGGTCGTCTGCTCAGCCAACAAGGTGCCGGCGTTCGCAATGGCGGCCGCACTGTGCCAGCCGCCAGCGCTGCGCTGGTTCGGTAAGGGGCACGATCATGAACCGCAATAACACACAACAATTTGCCGCCAATACGGCGACAGAGACCAAACCGAGGGGCAAAACCATGAAGCGCCACCTTACTACCAAACTGCTGCTCGCCAGTCTGGCCATCGCACCGCTCGCCGGTGTTCCGATGACCACCGCTACCGCGCAGTCAGTCGCCAGCCCAACCGACGACATCGTGATCTCTATTGGTCGCGGCGAACTCATCACTATTCCGGGCTCTATGGCTGACGTCTTCATCGCAAATGATGCGGTGGCCGATGTTCAGGTCAAGTCACAGCGCCAGCTTTATGTGTTCGGTAAGAATGGCGGCGAAACCACCATTTATGCCAGCAACTCTGCCGGCGATGTAATCTGGTCTGCTAACGTTCGTGTTGGCTCCAACATTGATAGCATCGACCAAATGCTCGCTCTGGCTATGCCTGCTGCGAAGGTTGGCGTTGCCACCATGGGTTCCAACACCGTTTTGCTGACCGGCACAGTGGCTGCACCTGAAGATGCTGCCGAGGCAGAGCGCCTTGTCCAAGCATTCCTGGGCGCAGAAGCCAATGTCATCAGCCGCCTGAAAATGGCAACGCCGCTGCAGGTTAATCTGCAAGTGCGCTTTGCCGAGGTAAGCCGTTCGCTGGTTCGCGCCATTAATGGCAACCTTTCGACCCGCGATCAAACAGGCGGCTTCCTGTTTGGTGTGCAACGCGGCAATGGCCCAGTTATCGGCGGTGCCGGTACAGCTGGTCTGCCAGTGCTTGACGCATCAACGCAGTTTGGCCTGCCCGCGGGTTCAATCTCGCTGCCATTCGATCCGGCGACGGGTCAGTTTGTCACCGGCGGCACGACCTATGACTTTACGTCCAACCCAGCCCAAACCGCGCTGCAAGCAGCTGGTCGGTTGTTCGGTCTGGACGTAGGCGCAGCGTTTGACCTGTCCGAACAGCTTGGTCTGGTGACCACGCTGTCGGCGCCAAACCTGACCGCATTGTCGGGTGAAACCGCTGACTTCCTTGCTGGTGGTGAGTTCCCGATCCCGATCAGTCAGGGTCTTGGCACCACCGCGATTGAATATCGCAACTTCGGTGTCAGCCTGTCTTACACGCCAACGGTTCTTTCCAATGGCCGGATTTCGATCCGCGTTCGTCCGGAAGTATCGGAGCTGTCGACGCAAGGCTCGGTCGTGCTCAACGGGTTCCAAATCCCAGCACTGACCATCCGCCGTGCAGAAACAACTGTAGAGCTGGGCTCTGGCCAAAGCTTCATGATTGCAGGCTTGATGAGCAACAATGCTCAGACCACCTTGGATAAGGCCCCTGGCCTTGGCGATGTGCCAATCTTGGGCAATCTGTTCCGCTCACGTTCGTTCCGTAAGGGCGAAACCGAGCTGGTGATCGTTGTTACGCCATATCTGGTCAAGCCAGTGAATGCGAATGACATCAAACTGCCAACTGACGGGTTCAACGCCGCCAATGAGTTTGAACAGCTGCTTGGCTATCAGAATCATTCGCCTGACTCGGGCAATGATCGCCCAGTACCGACTACATCGAATGAAGATGCCCCTGCTCCTGCAGTAGGAAGCATCGAACCGGCTGCAATCGTACCGGCTAACCAGCAAAGCGAAAAGCGCGCTGGCCAAGACAAGAAACGCAAGAACGATCGTCGCGCAGATTCTGCGGCGCCCGGCTTTAGCCTCTAATCGAGAAAGGTGAGATCAATGCCTATTGCAAAACACAGCAAGTTGGCGGGCGCTGTCGCCCTCTCTCTTGGACTAATCCTCGGCGGTTGCGGCGGAATGCCGACCAACAAGAGCCTTTACAGCACCAAACAGGCAGTTGTTGAACGTTCGAACTATACGCTGGACGTTCAGACCAGCCAGGATGGCCTGACCATTCCTGAGCAACAACGTCTGTCCGGTTGGTTTGAAGCGATGGATATTCGTTATGGTGATCGCATTTCAGTGGACGATCCACTGGCGAGCGATGCGACCAAGGATTCTGTTGCCGAATTGGCTGGCCGGTTTGGCTTGCTGATCGAATCAACGGCTCCGGTTACCTCGGGATTTGTTCAACCTGGTTATGCCCGAGTTGTCCTGACCCGCTCTACTGCGTCGGTGCCTGGATGCCCCGATTGGAGCGAATCGTCCGACATGAATTACAACAATGCAACTTCGCCCGGTTATGGCTGCGCGACCAATAGCAACATTGCTGCAATGGTCGCCAATCCTGAAGACCTGATCGAGGGTGCAGAAGGCTCGGGCGAAACCTGGGTCACAGGTCAAACCCGTGCGGTTGACCGTTATCGTACCGACGGCCCGAGCGCCGGCGGCCTGACAACCAATCAAACTGGAGGGAACTGAGCCATGAACGCTCCTTGGAAATCAGGAATGCCTGGCAACCGCGATCCGTTCGCTGCCTATATCTGTGATGACAATGCATTGGACGTCTTGCGTCCTGTGGTTATCGAGCTGGGATGGCAGCCGGAAAAGTGCAACAAAGGCGGTCTGCGCAATGCAGTTCAGTCTCTGTCGGTCAGCGCAAGCCCGAACATTCTGCTAGTTGATCTGTCAGAAAGCGGCGATCCGCTGAATGATATCAACGCCTTGGCCGAGGTTTGCGAACCTGGCACGGTGGTGATTGCAATTGGTCAGGTCAACGATGTGCGCTTGTACCGCGATCTGTTGGCGAGCGGCATCCACGATTATCTGCTGAAGCCACTTTCGGCCAGCCAGGTGCGCGATTCACTGAACCAGGCTCAGGCTGTGTTTACAGCGCCGAAGCCGGGTGAAGCCGAAACCGTGAAGCGTCATGTTTCGACAGCTGTTGTTGGAACACGCGGCGGTGTTGGTGCCTCAACTCTGGCGACTTCGCTGGCATGGCTGTTCAGTCAAGAACATCAATTGCCAACGGCATTGCTCGATCTTGATGTGCATTTCGGAACCGGTGCGTTGGCATTGGATCTGGAACCGGGCCGCGGCCTGACCGACGCGATCGACAACCCAAGCCGGATCGATGGCCTTTTCATCGAACGTGCGATGATCCGCGCAAATGACAATCTGTCGATCCTGTCTGCAGAGGCGCCCATTAATGCGCCGCTGATGACCGATGGCTCTGCATTCGTTCAACTGGAGGAAGAATTCCGCCAAGCGTTCGAAATGACCATGATCGATCTGCCACGCAACATGCTGATCAACTTCCCTCACTTGCTGACGGATGTGAACCTCGTGCTGCTGGAAACGGAAATGACGCTGGCATCTGCCCGTGACACCATCCGGATCTTGTCTTGGCTGAAAACCAATGCTGCGCATGCCCACCCGATGGTCATCGCGAACAAGGTTCAGTCCGGTGTTGCAGAAATCAGCAAAGCCGATTTCGAAGCCTCGATCGAGCGCAAAATCGACTTCACCATTCCCTATGACGTGAAGGCCGCATCCAATGCAGCCAAGCTGGGACAGGTGTTTGTTGAAGCCAATCGTTCGGCCAAGGCAACCGCTGTGATCAAGCAGATCGCTGATCGCATCGTCGGCTCAAGCGAAGAAGATTTGGCCGCCGAGGAGCCAGAGAAGAAATCTCTGCTCGGCACGTTCGATCTGAAATCGCTGCTGGCGAAAAAGGGCAAGAACCAGCCGGTTAACGAACCGGCGGAGTAACAGTGACCGCAATGGTCACAATCTGGGCGACCGGGGCTGTTTTGCGAAAATGCACGAACAGCCCCGCCACCCCTGAACTGGATTTGATAGGGAAAGGCGGGACAATCGCATGGGCATTCTAGAGCTCCTGCTGCTGAGCGGCGTTACGATGGCTATCCTGGTCGGCGGCTATATGCTGTACGCAGGGCCGTCGGCTGCAAAAGCAAGCCAGCGCCGCCTTGATGCGGTCCGCTATCGGCATTCCGAAAGCACCGACACCAAGGTTGAATCTCAACTGAAAAAGGCGATCGCCGCGCGTAAACCCAAAATGCACAAAATTGCAGGGTCGGGATCGCGGGTTGAGGCACTTGAAGGTCGACTAGATCGTACCGGCAAGGGCTGGACATTGTCGCAATATCTCTATGCATCGCTGGGCATCGCCTTGGTGCTTGCGGTCGTGATATTCCTGCGCAGCGGCGCGATATTCATGTCGCTTGCCGTTGGTCTGTTTGTTGGCGCTGGATTGCCGCATATGGTGGTCAATTATTTCATCAAGCGCCGCACCAACCAGTTCAATGCAAAATTCCCAGATGGCATCGAATTGCTTGTCCGGGGCCTGCGTTCGGGCCTTCCGGTAACCGAAACTCTTGCCGTTGTGGCTCAGGAAGTCCCTGGCCCGGTGGGTGAGGAATTCAAGGGTATTGTCGAGCGGATCAAAATTGGCCGCACGATGGAAGAATCGCTTCAGGAAACAGCCGATCGGCTGGGCATCCCAGAGTTCAACTTCTTCTGCATCACCCTGGCCATCCAACGCGAAACTGGCGGCAATCTGGCAGAAACCCTGTCAAACCTGTCCGACGTGCTTCGCAAGCGTTCGCAAATGAAGCTGAAGATCAAAGCGATGAGCTCTGAATCAAAAGCGTCTGCTTACATCGTTGGCTCTTTGCCGTTCATCGTCTTCATCATGATCTTCTCGATCAACCCCAATTATATTGGCGGTTTCTTCAGCGACGACCGACTGATTGTTGCCGGTCTTGGCGGACTGGTGTGGATGTCGATTGGCGGCTTTATCATGGCCAAAATGGTCAGCTTTGAAATCTAAGTGAGGGAAACGAAACAATGCTAAATACCCCTCCTGGACCAACACTCCTTGGCTTCGACGTTATTATCGTCGGAACGATCCTTGCCGGGATCGCCGCCTTGGCTGTTATGTTCGCGATTTATGCTGCGGTGACCGTCAAGGATCCGATGGCCAAGCGTGTGCAGTCATTGAATGACCGCCGCGAAGAGCTGAAGGCTGGCATCATCACATCGAGCGCGAAAAAACGCGTCAGCTTGGTCCGCAAAACGGACAAGACCGACAAGATGAAAGAACGTCTGGAGGGCATGAAAGTCCTCCAGCAGAGCCAGATCGAGGACATCCAGCAGAAACTGGCCCATGCCGGTTATCGCAATAAAGAGCTGGCCGTCTTCATCATCGGTGCGCGTATTGTGGCACCGATCGTCTTGGGCATCACAGCATTCGTCCTGCTCTATGTCGTCGAGATTTATCCCGACTGGCAGATGAAAAAGGTCATGGCTTTGTCTGCGGCGGTTTTCCTCGGCTACAAAGGGCCAGAGCTTTTTCTCAAGAACAAGGCCACCAAACGCACGGGCGAAATCCGTAAGGGTCTGCCTGACGCACTCGACCTGTTGGTCATCTGTGCCGAAGCCGGTTTGACCGTTGATGCTGCGTTCAACCGCGTGGCCAAGGAATTGGGCCGTGCCTATCCCGAGCTGGGCGATGAATTCGCTTTGACCGCGATTGAGCTGTCATTCCTGAGCGAACGCAAGATGGCGTTCGACAATCTTGCCTACCGGGTTGATCTGGATTCGGTTCGCGGCGTGGTGACCACCATGGTGCAAACCGAGCGTTATGGTACACCGCTGGCATCCGCGCTTCGCGTGTTGTCGGCTGAATTCCGGAACGAGCGCATGATGCGCGCTGAAGAGAAGGCTGCGCGTTTGCCAGCCATCATGACGGTGCCGTTGATCTTGTTCATCCTGCCGGTGCTGTTCATTGTGATCTTGGGTCCAGCAGCTTGCTCGATCTCGGACTCCTTCATCAGCAAATAAGGAAACCACCGGAAACCCGCAATTACGGGGCAGAGCCTAAGGGGGTTTGGGCTCTGACATTGAGAAGCCCGCTTCGCACCAAGAGTGTGAGGCGGGCTTCCTTGATTCCAGCACGATTTAAGTATTTAGCGCGTCGGTATTCTCGAAAATCCGCTGCAGCATCGCTTTGAATTGCGATTGTTCTTGCGGGTTCAGCGCGGCAAAAATATCGCGCTCCATCCGCTCGACCATGGGCATGACTTCGCGGTGGATCGCATCGCCCTCCTCGGTCAATTCCAACAAATGCGAACGCCCATCGCTGGCATTGGGCTTGCGCGCCACAAGGCCGCGATCTTCCAGCACTTTGCTCGCCCGATTGACCGCCACCTTGTCCATCAAGGTTGCTTGCGTCAGATCACGTTGTGTCGAAGCACCTGCATCGCCCAGAACTGCAATCACCCGCCATTCGGTAATTTTCAGCCCGAAACGCGCGCGGTAACGCTGCGCAATCATGCTGCTGACCGCATTTGAAGTGACCGACAATTGGTACGGCAGGAAATCTGCCAATCGGCCAGTGCCCGGCGTTGTCCTGTGGTTAGTACCGGGGGTAGCACCGGGGCTCGCGCCGGATGTTTCTGGTGTTTGGTCTTCGTCCATCGGTTGGGCTTGTCACAATCCACGCCGGTTTGGCAAGTTGATCGGCAGGCTGACTGCATACCGATTACCGCTCACCGATAGTCGGGTTCATCCCACCAAGGGTAAAAGTCCGGCAAATCTTGACTGACTTTGTCGGGATATTGCGGCTCGCGTTTCTCTAGGAAGCTGGCAATGCCTTCTTTGGCATCGCCTCCACGCGACATGCGGTAAATCGCCTTGCTGTCCACCCGGTGGGCCATCATCGGATGCTCAGTTCCTGACAATCGCCACATCATCGCGCGCGTCATCGCAACCGAAATAGCCGAGGTATTGTCCGCAATCTCGCGTGCCAATTCGGTCGCTGCTGGCAATAGGTCAGCGGGCGCATGCACAGATCGGACAAGACCAGCTTCCTTGGCGGTCGCTGCATCGAATATGCGCCCAGTATAGCACCATTCAAGCGCTTGCTGGATGCCGACAATCTTGGGCAGGAACCAGCTTGAGCATGCCTCTGGCACAATCCCGCGCCGCGCAAATACAAAACCATACCGCGCGGTGTCGCTGGCGAGGCGAATATCCATCGCCAATTGCATAGTCGCGCCGACACCCACGGCGACGCCATTGCAAGCCGAAATTAGCGGCTTGGTCGATTGGAACAGGCGCAGGGTCAGCTTGCCGCCGCCATCGCGCACCGTTGGATCGGACAAATCCTCGACCTCATTCGGGTCAGAGAAGACATGCCCACCGCCCTCTGGCGTCAAATCGGCACCGGCACAAAAGGCGCGGTCCCCTGCCCCGGTAAAGATGACCGCACGGACGCTGTCATCAGCATCAATGTCGTCCATCGCAGCACATATCTCGCCCTGCATGTGGCGTGTGTAGGCGTTCATCTTCTCCGGACGATTGAGCGTGATCGTGGCAATGCCATCGGCCTTTTCGACCAAAATCTGGGTGTAGTCAGTCAATGAATTCGCTCCTCAAACGCTGGGCAAGAATGCCGATTAGGACAGCGCGATATGGCGCTTCATATGGTGGTCTACATTGCCAAATTCGCTATCGAACAGCGTCAGCCGCTTGAAATAGGCACCGATCGCCAATTCATCCGTCATGCCCATGCCGCCATGGATCTGGATCGCTTCCTGACCAATGTGATGGGCTGCCTGACCGATCCGCACTTTCGCAGCTGAAACAGCCAGCTTGCGCTCGCGTTCGGATGCATCCAGTTTCAGCGTGGCAAAATAGGTCAGAGAAACCGCCTGCTCAAATTCGGTATACATGTCGACCATGCGGTGCTGCAGAACCTGAAACGATCCAATCGGCACGCCAAATTGTTTGCGCTGGCGCGAATATTCAACCGTCATGGCATGGGCGACCTTCATCGCACCGCATGCTTCGGCGCATAGTGCCGCGATCGCTTCATCTGTGACCTGCTCGATCAAGGGCAGGCCTGCGCCTTCTTCGCCGATCAAGCCTTCTGCAGGAACCGATACATTCTCAAAATAAACCTCGGATGCTTGGCGGCCGTCAAATGTCGGATAGTCGCGAGTGACAATCCCGTCGGCTGACTTGTCGACCACAAAGACTGAAATACCGTCCTTGTCGGTCTGATTGCCCGATGTCCGCGCGGTGACGATCAAATGGCTTGCCCATGGCGCGCCCACCACAACCGCCTTGTGGCCGTTGAGGACATAGCCGCTACCGTCCTTTTTCGCGGTTGTTTCGATATTGGCCAAATCATAGCGGCCACGTGGTTCGGCATAGGCAAAGGCAAACAGACGGCTGCCATCGACAATACCGCCGATGTGCTCTTCTTTTTGCGCCGCCGTACCAGCATGCTTCAGGAAACCGCCCGCACACACCACTGTTGGCACAAATGGTTCAACCACTAGGCCTTTGCCAAACTCTTCCATGACGACCATCGCATCAATCGCGCCGCCGCCAAAGCCGCCATCGTCTTCGCTGAAAGGCATGCCAAGAATGCCCAACTCGGCCAATTGCGCCCACACTTCGGGACGCCAGCCGGCCTCGCTCGCCACGGCTTCGCGGCGCGTTTCCCAATCATATTGTTCGCGCACCATACGGGTCAGTCCGTCGCGAACCATGTCTTGTTCTTCGGTGAAATTGAAATCCACGTAAGTTCTCCGGTCTCGCTTTAGCCGTTAAAGGCCAAGGATCATCTTGGTGATAATGTTGCGCTGAATTTCGTTCGATCCGCCATAGATCGACGTTTTGCGCATGTTGAAATAACTGGACGCTGCATGCTGGGCATAGTCAGGACCAATCGGATATTGGTTGGATCCCGCATCGCCGGACAGATTGGCAATATTGCCATATTGCGGGGTGCCGTAATTGCCCACAGCTTCCAAGGTTAGCTCGGTCAGGCGTTGCTGAATCTCGGTGCCCTTGATCTTGAGGATCGAACTTTCCGGCCCCGGTCCCTTGCCCGCCTGTTCGCCAGCAAGAGTGCGCAATTCAGTGAATTCCAGCGCCGCCAAATCAATTTCGAGCTGGCTGACTTTGCGGGCAAAATCAAAATCTTTGATCAGCGGTTCGCCGTCGATCATTTCCGATCCCGCAATTTCGCGCAGCTTCTCAACCGCTCGCTTGGAACGGGCCACACCGGCAATCCCGCTGCGTTCGTGGGCGAGCAAGAATTTGGCATAGGTCCAACCCTTGTTTTCCTCGCCGACAAGATTTTCAACCGGCACGCGTACGTCCGTCAGCCAAGTCTCATTGACCTCATAACCGCCATCGATCAGCTTGATCGGGCGAACCTCAACCCCAGGAGTGTTCATATCCAGTAGGATGAAGCTGATGCCTTCCTGTGGTTTGGCCGCATCGGGATCGGTGCGGCACAAGAAGAAACCCCAATCGGCATGCTGGGCCAATGTAGTCCAGGTTTTTTGGCCATTGAGCACATAGTGATCGCCATCGCGAACGGCCGACATTTTGAGCGAGGCAAGGTCAGAACCTGCACCCGGCTCTGAATAGCCTTGGCACCACCACACATCACCGCTGCGGATGCCGGGCAAATGCTGGGCCTTCTGCGCTTCATTGCCGAAGGTGTAGATCACCGGGCCAACCATCGACACACCAAATGGCAGCGGCATAAAGGCATTAATCCGAGCGTTTTCTTCGGACCAGATATAGCGCTGTGTCGGGCTCCATCCGGTTCCGCCATATTCGGTTGGCCATGCCGGTACTGACCAGCCCTTCTCACCCAGAACCTTGTGCCAAGCGACCATATCGTCTGCCGACAGGTCTTCGCGCATACTAAAATCACCGAGGTGCTTGGGGTAACTTTCGTCGATGAAGGCGCGAACTTCCTCGCGGAACGCCACTTCTTCAGGCGTAAAATCAAGGTTCATTGGTTGATACTCCCTAGGGAAATTGTGTCTCTTAAAAGCGCCTTTCGAGCCGCTTTAGCAATGCCTGTTTCGCACGCCAGAGCGGTTCGAAATTGCACCAAACCGCGTCTTAACGCGGCGCCATCCGGATCGCACCGTCAAGGCGGACATCCTCGCCGTTGAAATATCCGGTTTCGATCATGGTCATCGCCAGCTTAGCGTATTCCTCGGGATAGCCCAGACGCTTGGGGAAAGGAACCGACGCTGCCAGTGCTTCCTTCACCTGAGGCGGTGCTGCATTCATCAGCGGGGTTTCGAATATGCCGGGAAGGATCGTGTTCACCCGGATGCCTTCGCGCATTAGATCGCGGGCAATCGGCAAAGTCATGCCGACAACGCCGCCCTTGGATGCAGAATAGGCTGCTTGGCCCATCTGGCCGTCTTCTGCTGCAACAGACGCCGTATTGACCATCGCGCCGCGGGCGCCTTCGTCATTGATTGGGTCCAGCGTCATCATCCCAGCAGCCGACTTGGCGATGCAGCGGAACGTGCCGATCAGATTGACCTGAATTACAAAGTCAAATGCGGACAGTGGGAAATGCTTGATTTCGCCTGATTGCTTGTCGCGGCTGGCAGTTTTGATCGCATTGCCTATACCAGCGCAATTGACCAGAATTCGTTCCTGCCCATGGGCCTCGCGCGCCTTGGCAAAGCCTGCGTCCACATCATCATCGCTGGTCACATTGACCTTGCAAAACACACCGCCAATGTCGGCTGCAACTGCTACGCCTTTTTCTTCATTCATGTCGAAGATAGCGACTTTGGCGCCTTTGGCAGCAAGTGCGCGCGCGGTGGCTTCACCCAGTCCGGATGCGCCGCCAGTTACAACGGCGGGGGTGTTGGCTGATACTTCCATTATCGAAATTCCTCTTGAGATTTTGAATTAAAGCGCTTCGACGATCGTCACATTGGCGACGCCGCCACCTTCGCACATTGTTTGAAGGCCATATTTCTTGCCGTGGCGTTTTAGTCCGTGGACCAAAGTCGCCATCAATTTGGTGCCGGATGCGCCCAATGGATGACCCAGCGCAATCGCGCCGCCATGCACATTCAGCTTCTCTGGATCGGCACCGGTGTGCTTCAGCCACGCCATGGGAACAGGCGCGAATGCCTCGTTCACTTCATAAAGATCGATGTCGTCGATTTTCATGCCGGCCCGCTCCAACGCTTTGTCGGTCGCGAACAGTGGCTCTTCCAGCATGATCACCGGATCGCCAGCGGTCACGGTCAGATTGTGGATCCGTGCCATCGGGGTCAGATTGTGACGCTTCAATGTCTCTTCATTGACCACCAGAACGGCGGATGAGCCATCGCAAATTTGGCTGGCCGAGGCTGCCGTGATGCGGCCTTCGGGGGCGAGCAATTTCACCCCAGCAATGCCTTCTAGCGTCGCGTCAAACCGGATACCCTCGTCCACTGTGTGCATATCGTCGCCCTCAGGCGTTTCGATCGCGACAGGGACGATCTCATTCTCAAACGCACCGGCCTTGGTCGCAGCGATGGCACGCATGTGGCTTTCCAGCGCAAATGCATCGATCTGATCCTTGGAGAAATCATGCTTTTGCGCGATCATTTCAGCGCCCATGAACTGGCTGAACTGCACATTGGGGTATTTTTCCTGAACGCCGGGGGACATGTAATTGCCCAGCCCTTCCTTCATGTGCAGGGTCATATTGGTGCCCATTGGCACGCGGGTCATGCTCTCCACTCCACTGGCGATCACCGCATCCTGAGTTCCGCTCATCACCGCCTGAGCAGCAAATTGGATCGCCTGTTGGCTGGAGCCGCATTGGCGATCGATTGAAACCGCTGGCGTGGATTGGGGCAGCAATTTCGAAGCCAGCACGCCCATGCGGCCAACTTGCCCTGCCTGCTCACCCGCTTGGCTGACGCAGCCGGTCACAACATCATCGATCGCGGACGGATCAATTCCACTACGTTCAACCACCGCATCGAGCGATTGAGCAAGCAGATCAACCGGGTGCACCCCAGCCAAGCGGCCACCACGGCGGCCACCAGCGGTTCGAACGGCATCAACAATATAGGCGGTGGTCATGGTTTCAGCTCCGTAAATGCAATGGGGGTTTGAGACCGGCCTAGGCACACCTTACGTTTGCGTCAACTTAGTCATAGTGGTAATTTCAAATTTGCCGGGTCGGCCGGTTCGACCTGATGCCCACCGGCCGAATACGACCTAATCATACAGATACACCGCAAAAACCGCCTTTTTCGGTGTTCAGAGCAGTGTTGCACCAGTGTTACACCAGTGAGCCCAATTTGTCATTTGCAGGGCTAGATGGTTTCAATCGTAGGTATTATCGGCCTAACCGGTCGGCAGGGACTGGTCGATCAGCGCGTATTGCATGCTTTTGCGTGCAATATGGCGTTGATTTACTTTCGCCCCATGAACTTGGCTGACGATTGTGAGTGACTCTTTAACGGAGGCAATCACGGGGGTCAGCCGGCAACGCTTCCATCGTTTCGGCGGTGAAGCAATTCATAAGGGTACAAAACCAAATGAAAACTTCTACACAACTTAGACTGGGCGCTGGTTCGCTGGCCGTCAGTCTGGCTCTGGCGTCGGCTCCTGCCTTCGCTCAGGACGAGGTCGCAGCTCCTGCAGCGGCTGAAGACGAAGGTCAGGCGATCATCGTCACGGGTTCGCGCATCAGCAACCCTAACCTCGAACTTTCCAGCCCTGTTGCGGTTGTCGGATCTGAAGAGATCGACCTGCGTCAGCAAGGCAATATCGAGAACGTTCTTCGCGAAATTCCTGGCGTTGTTCCAAGCACAGGTTCAAACCTGAACAACGGTAACGGCGGCAGCACGTTCATCAACTTGCGCGGCATTGGTTCCCAACGGAACATCACACTGCTCAACAGCACACGTCTTGTGCCAGTTGACCGTACCGGCCGTGTAAACTTGGATATCATTCCTGTTGCTCTGATCGAACGCGTTGACGTTCTGACCGGTGGTGCTGGTTCCACATACGGTGCCGACGCTATCTCAGGCGTGATCAACTTCATCACCAAGCAAGACTTTGAAGGCATGGACTTCACCGTCAACAACTCGATCACCGAGCAAGGCGACGCGAACAACTTCCGCGCCGACCTTACCATTGGTGCGAACTTTGACGATGGACGTGGTAACGCTGTCATCAGCGTTGGCTACTCTCAGCGTGATCCGCTGCGTCAAGGTCAGCGTGACTACTCGATCGACAACATCAGCGCACGTAGCGGTAACGCCGGCGGTTCTTCAACAACTGCTCCGGTCCGTATCAGTGGTGGTGGATTCACCGGCTTCCAACAGATTGACCCTGCCTCTGGCAACATCAATCCTGGATTTTCGCCGTTCAACTACAACCCGTTCAACTATTTCCAGCTGCCACAAGAGCAATTCCGTATTTATGCTCAAGGTAACTACGAAATCGTAGAAGGCATCGAAGTCTTCTCTGAAGCGATGTTTGTTGACAGTCAGACCGACACCAACGGCGCGCCATCAGGTTCGTTCGGCTTTGCCGGTCCGATTCCGTTGAGCAACCCGTTCCTGCAAGATACCACTCGCAACCAATTGTGTGCCTCAGCGGGCATTGCACAAGCTGATTGTGATGCGGCTTCGACAGTGACTGACCCAAGCGATCCTGCTTATCAGGAATTCACGCAGTTTACCTTTGCACGTCGCTTCATCGAATTCGGTGAGCGTTTGAGCGAACGTACGACCCGTCAGTTCCAAATCAAGGTTGGTGCACGCGGTTCGATCACCGATAACCTCAACTTTGAAGTTTTTGGTGCTCACGGTGAAAACGAAGTCATCCGCAAGCAATCTGGTAACGGCCTGAAATCACGCCTGATCCAAGCTCTTGCGGCGACGGACGTAGATACCTGTGTCGATCCAAGCAACGGATGTGTGCCTTTCAACCTGTTCGGTGACATCGGCAGCATCACTCCTGAAATGCAGGCGTTCCTGGATACAGGTAACCAGCAAGTTCGTACCTCTGAGCTTTCGCAAGTTGGTGGTTACATCGACGGCGATCTGGCTTTGACTGCACCATGGGCCGAACAAGGCGTTAGCTTTGTGCTCGGTGTCGAGTATCGTGACTACACAGCCGGCAACACTGCCGATCTGTTGTCGCAAACTCCTGGTGAAGTTCTGGGTAACGGCGCAGCTGTTCCGGATCTCGTTGGCGTCGGTTACGATGTTAAGGAAGCTTTCGGCGAGTTGGTTGTTCCACTCGTAGAAGGCAAGCCTGGCTTTGAAGAGCTGACCCTGCAATTGGGTGGTCGTGTTTCGAACTACTCAACCACAGGAACAGAATACACTTGGAAAGTCGGTGGTACCTACTCTCCGGTGCCTGACCTGCAAATCCGCGGTAACTACCAGAAAGTCACCCGTGCACCGAACATTGGGGAGCTATTCTCTCCTCAAGCGACTGGTCTGGGTAACTTCTCTGCTGACCCATGTCAGGGTGCCATCGCAGGTGATGCTAACCTCGTAGCCGTTTGTTTGGCTCAGGGTGCACCAGCAGCTTCGATCGGGAACATCATTCCTGACCCGGCTGCCCAAGGTAACGTTACCACTGGTGGTAACCCGAACCTCGGTGCAGAAGATGCAACAACGTGGACAATCGGTGCGGTATTCCGCCCTGACTTCGCTCCTGGACTGTCGGTGACTGTAGATTACTACAACATCAAGGTTACGGGCGCGATCACGAACCCAACGGAAGACGATCTGTTCGCAGCATGTTTTGGTGCGGGCTTTGCAACGGCACCGTCGGTAACAGCTGCTTCGGCATCTGATCCGGCATGTACCAGCATTCGTCGTAACCCAATCACGGGTAACCTGTTTGGCGACGTTGCGATTACACCAGGCTTGCCACAGGTTCTCTCGAACCTGGGTGTTATCACAACCGACGGTGTTGATCTGTCGATCAACTATCGCAAGGACTTTGACTTCGCGACTTGGACCTCTGGCTTTAACGGCAACTGGACCAACAGCAGCAAGTTCCAAGCGACGCCAAGCGGTCTGAACCGTGAGTGTGTTGGCTTCTACAGCTCTAACTGTGCATCCATTCAGCCTGAGTTCTCCACAACATGGAGAAACACTCTGACATTTGACGATATGTCAGTGTCATTGTTCCACCGCTGGATCGACGCAGTTGAAGTTGAGCCATTGGTTGCAACCAACTTCCTGGAGCAATTCCGGAACGCTGGTTCAGAGCACTACTTCGATCTGACCGTTGCCTTTGATCCTACAGATAATCTGAAGCTGATCTTTGGTGCGTCAAACTTGCTCGATAACACGCCACCTTTCACAGGTAGCAGCATCGGCGCCACCGGGTTTAACTCCGGTAACACCTTCCCATCGACATACGATGTGTTGGGTCGCCGTTACTCGGCAACTGCTAAAGTGCGTTTCTAATAGCTAACGCAATCTAGCTTAATAAGGGAGCAGGCCAGCATCGCTGGTCTGCTCCTTTTTTTATGGGGTGATTTTTTTGCCGTTGATCGCCCAAGCGATGGGCTGATCTTCGCTTTTCAAGACCATCGGGAATCGGGCATCGACCTGCAGTCCTGCAGACGCAAACTGCTCTTCCACAACCTGCATTCCCACATCATCCTTAGACGCAGAAAGCATCGCCTGAATGCGGGTGATTTCCTGGGTAGATTGATTGGTCAGCTGACCAATGATGCTGCGACACACTTCGACAGGTTTATCGATCCCAATCGTCAGTGTTTGCAGAACCGCATGGGCGAACTCTGTCGCCACGGAATGACGGCCGAACTTCTGCATTGCGGCGTTCGCAGTCGCTTGAAAGCCGGGCGGGACTATATTCCCGAGCATCTGGCGTGAGCGTAAATAGGCATCCGCCTTTGCTGTCACCTGCTGATCATTCAGAGCCCAAGAAAGCTGCTCAGCACGCGCTTTGTTGATCGCATGGATTGGGCTGCCGCTGTGATGGATCATAAAGGCAAAGACACCGCCCCGCCCTAATTTCTGCTCCACCTGAGCCGCGATGCGTTCCATGTCGCCATATTCGACCCCAAACCGGCTGACAAAGCCAGAGATCGACGCATCAGCGAATGGCAGATCTTCCATGTCGACATTGGGCCGCAATTTGATGTGCTTGGGCGCCGGCGGCAGTTTGCTGCTGTAATCGACCCCGGTGAGCTTCAAATCGGTCCGGATACGTTGGATTTGTTGCAGGACGCCTCCGTCACCGGTCGCAAGATCAACGATCCGCGCCTTGCGCGGTAGCGGGCTGAGCGTGGATTTCCAAAACTCCAGCTGCAGCTCGACAATCTCTGGCGTGGAATCGGGCAGGCACCCTATCGAACCGCTATCGCGGCCATCGGTCCAGTAATTTTCCCAAGCGTGTTTTTTTACGCCTTGATTGTTATTTTCCATTGGATGACTTCCGATCCCAAGCAGGGCATTCTCTGTTCCCAGACAGTTGGTTCCCAGAGAAATGGCTCATGAAGAAATAGTACCCAGCGTCAGGTCTCCCGTCGGTCTGGGAAAATCCGGCAGTCTTACCGTCACGCACTTCCAAAGCGCCCTCGCTGCTTATCGCAATCGCTTGACCGAGAGATTGCCCTTGCGATCGCCTATTTTGAGCCGGAAGCCGCCGAAGCCCGATTTTGAAATAACGATCTTCATTCCTGCACGAGGCGAGCGTCCAAGGCTGTTCGCCCTAGTCTCTTGCCAGATTTGACCATTCTTGAGGACAAATATGCGCATCTTGGATGCATTCCCGACGTAGAACTCGACCAGTTCGGATTCGATCTGATTGGGCTCCAACTCATTGCGTTGGTCTTGGCGTTCCTGCACCAACTCAGCATCATTCTCGGTCACTTCGACATCTTTTTCAGCGATCTCAAAAGCAGATAGCCCGAAGTCGTCGCGCGTTCGGGCTCGCCTTTGGTCCCTATTCGTGACAGCCAAATTTTTGGCCTGGACCAATGCCTCATCAAAGCAGGCCAATCGCTGTGTGGGATCAGACAGGCCCTCGCACTTGGCAAAGGGCTCCAACGCCACTTCCTCGGGCGATTGAGCATTGGCAGCTGTCGCGATCATGCCGCCCATTAAGACGGCAATTGCCAAACGCATTTTCATTGTACTGATCTCTCCAACTTCGTGCTCGATCGGCGATAGAGCGTGAGTGCCCTCGGTAAATTCGCCCAGAAGGGCTCTTTCCGACAACTTTACTCTACTATGCGATGCTACCGTCCAGCAGGTCACCTTGCAACTGCAACCCCCTGCGAACCCCCGCTGTTCCAAGAAATGTATTGCCCCCAACAAGAAAGGGCCCGCCAATATGGCGAGCCCTTTCCGTTATCCAGTGCTGATAATCAGCGGTAAGTCTTACAGACCACCTGGTCCGCAATCATTCTTCAGGAAGTCGAGCATCTTGGTATAAAGCGTGTTCTGATGGCTATACATCAGATTGCTGTGATCGACCCCTTCAAGCGTTAGGAACTGGCCCATTGAAGCCTTCCCTGCGCCCTCAAGCGCCTTCTTATAATCCTTCATGTTGAAGTAGCGCACACGCGAATCTACGTCGCCATGGACCATCAGAAGCGGGATATTGGCCTTGTTTACATCTTCAATCGGGTTGATCCCGATCATGCCGCGTCTTTGACCCCAATCGTCCAATGCCTTCGGTGATGATGTATTGCGCCGCTGCCGGTAGGTTTTTGCCGGATCGGCAACCGCCGCGACAGCAATCGCACATTGATAGATGTTGTTTTCGCGTTGCGAGGCGACCAGCGCGGCATAGCCGCCATAGGACCAACCATAGAATGCCACACGATTGGGATCAGCAAGTCCTTGCTCGATCAGATACAGAGCGCCGTCATCCTTGTCGTCCTGCATCGCTAGGCCATGCTCGCCATAGCCAGCATCGAAGTGAGCCTTGCCCCAACCGGTTGAAATGCGGTTCTGTGGGTAGAGAACCATATATCCGTTATTGGCCAGCATTTGGCCAATTTCGTTATAGGTTTGCACGGCATTGACGTGCGGGCCGCCATGGTGCTGAATCACCAATGGGAACGGCCCCTCGCCCTTAGGCACGGTCAGATAGGCTGGGATCATCTTGCCATCACGCGCCTTGTAACGAATGTATTGTACATCAGACAGATCGTCCGGCGTGACCAGCGGATTACGGCTGCCAAGTTTGGCCAGTTGACCATCTTTTACCAGCCAATAGGAGCCCGGATCGCGTGGGCCGTTGTTGGACACAACCATCACATTGCCATCACGAGAACGGCTTGAGATACTCAGCTGATGCGAATGAGGGATTTGTTGCTCAAGCGCTTCGTAAAGTGCCTTCTCTTCCTCATCGAACCAGTGACGTTCGCGCTTTGCTCCCGGGTAGTTCGCCGCAACGAGCCTGTCATTTCCCGGGATCGAGTGCGTCTGGATCCCCATGACGTCGGCATCTTCGTTTTGGAACAATTTCTTGCCAAATTGACCGGTGCGGAAATCAAACTCCCACAAGGCAGCCTTATCCTCACCATTGCGGTTGTCGATGATGTAGCCAATGTTGGGATCTTCAGCGCTAAATCCGCGAAGCCCCTGAAAGCCACCGAGAACGCGGTAGAGGTTCTCGTGCTCGTCGAGATCATATTCGTCGCCGAACTGCGTCCATGACCCTTCGCCAGGACGGCGGAAGTAATACTTAAGCGTCTTGCTCGCGCTATCATAACCTTCGGCATAGCGCGGATAACCTTGATTATCGAAGGCGAGGTTCGAGTATTTCTCGTTCCCCTTGATGACCAGTTCTTTGGTGCCCTTGTTCAGATCAAATTTGTAATAGGAACGCGGACGGAACGCCGCGAAGGGATCCTTGCCTGTCGTATCCGGGATGGCATTACCGGAACCGATCAAAATCTTGCTAGGTTCGCCCGGCAGAGTGTTTTCAATGCCGAAATTGCCATCAACAGCCGAAAACTTGTTCTTTTCCAGATTGTAGAAATACGCTTTGTAGCTGCGGTGATCTTCCTCGGGCCGGGTAACGCGCTTGCGCACTTCCTTCCACGCAGCGCCAAAAATGTGGTTGTCGCTCACCCAGCGCGCGGTGATGATTTCCATCGGATCCGCTGCCAAAGTCCGCAACGGCTTCGACAGGTCGCTCGTCTTAAAGACTTGCAACAGGTAATCGCCTTCTTTGCTGTCGACCTTGTGAACAAGCAGATGCTTGCCATCGGGCGAAACCTGCACTGCATTCACCACATTGCGCAATGCCCAAGCCTCGATCGGAACCGTTGCTGTGGCCTGCGCGCTTGCGGGCGCTGTTGGCACAGCCGACATGCCAATGGCGGATACACCAATCATGGCGGCAATGAGGGGGGCTTTAAGGGTCTTCATAATATGTCTCTCTGGGTGAGTCTGCGATTGGGCAATCATACAAAAAAGCGGCCCCATAACAAGTGTATGGAACCGCTTTCTTTGTAGTCAGGTTAGTATGAACAGACTTAGAACGTCTTGCGTACCGATGCGAAGAACTCACGTCCGTCGATGCTGTAGGCGTTACCCAGAGCACGGTTTGCAAAGCAGTTAAAGTTGCCTGGACCTTCATTACAATCAACCAGCGGCGGTGCGCGGTCAAAGATGTTGGTCACACCAAGGCGGATGGTCCAGCTGTCATCGCGATAACGAATCGACGCTGCATGCTCATAATAAGCATTGGCGAAGCCTACGTCGCGACAGAAGATGCCGTCGCCAGCAACATTGCCGCTGGCGCTACCGCCACCCAAGCAAGTGTTGCCGAGGAAGCCGGTGCCAACACCGTCAGGTCCGTTACCGAATGCATCCGAAAGTGGATCAATTCCTGGCTCAGACTGCTCAACAGGTCCGACATAGCGGGTCTGCCAAGTGAACAGGAACTTATCAACCTCAGCGGTGAACGTTGCACGACCGGTCCATTTGGGGAAACCAAACTCGCCAGCATCTTCGTCAAACGATGACACACCGGAATCATCGATGAAGATATTGCTCCGCTCGATCAGGTGGTTCGCTTGGATTTCAATACCCAGATCGACCAGATTGCCGAACAAGGTAACTTCCTTGCTGAAATCTGCGTTGATATCGAGGCCACGGACCAATTCTTGGTTCAAGTTAATGAACCCGGAGTTGATGTCAGACACGAGAAGACGTGTGCTGGCCAATGTATCAAACTCAAGACGATCACAGAACTGGCTACGGATACCATCATCGCGAGTGAAGCAGTCATTGATAATGAACTGCGAGCTCGGCTCGATGATCGAGTCCTTCACCTTGATGTCGTAGTAGTTGAGGTTCAACGCAACATCATAGCCGTCACCAAAGGTTTCTTCGAAAGCGAAGCCTGCAGTGATCGAACGTGAAGTTTCCGGATCCAGATCAAGTGTACCACCTGAAATTGCTTCGGCACTGGTTGTTTGAACCGGTGGGAAGGCAATCGTTGGGTCGTTCGCGTCAAAGCCGATGCCGACAACGGTCGGATCGCGGCCTTCACGGATACAATTGTCTAGCGTGGTTGATTCGCGTGTATCCAAGCTGGCGTCATAGGCACCGTTGACAAATGCGGCGTCTGGAACGGCACATGGGTCAAATACGGTTGGGAAGCCAGTTTGGCCGGCGAGGAAGTTCTCACGCAAGTTCGGTGCACGGAACGAGGTACCATAGGTGACCTTGAACAAGAGGGAGTCGATTGGGCGCCAGCCACCCTTGATCGAGTAGGTCGCATTCGTACCGTAGAATTCCTCGTCAGTGACACGGCCAGCAATATCGACCGACAGTTCGCGAACCCAAGGCTTATCAGCCTGCAGAGGGATCGAAACTTCGCCGAATACTTCCTTGATTTCCTTGCTACCAATTGCGCCACGGTCGGCGAAGAAGGCAAAGAACAAACCGTTTGAAGCAACATCATTCGGGGTCGAGTTGATGCTATCCTTGCGATATTCCGCACCGAACACTGCACCAACTGGTCCAGCAGGCAATTCGAACAAATCACCGGTTACAAATGCCGAAAGCAAGGTTTGTTCGTATGTCGTGTCGAAACTACGAACACCGAACAGATAGTCACGCTCAGCCTGCGTCTCGAAATCACCAATTGCTTGGCCAAGAACGCTATCAGCGAACAAGTTCACTGGAACACAACCTTGCGTCAGATCGCCCAATGCGGCGTCTGGATTGGCGAGGCCGGTCGCATCACATGCCGTGATACCCTGTGGGTCACCGAAGAATGTGAATACGTCGAGGTTTTGATCGTAATCATCGGCGATACCATCACCGTTGTTATCGAACACCCCGTCACCGTCATAATCGGCCGTAGGATCGAGGCCGATAGCGAAAGCGAGTTTGTCTTCACGGATACCGGTACGGATCGAGCTACCTTCTGACCGCGAGTAAACACCCGACGCTTCGAAGGTCCAGCTAGAACCGATGAATGGCAGATCGCCACGAACGCCGAGAACACCGCGATATTGCTCTTGGGTTACGTCGACATTGTTACGGTCACCGCGAATACTGAAGATCGGCGAAACCGGAAGTGCGAAGCCGCCACCCAAGCCACTGCCGAATGTTGCGTTTTCAGCTGCGCGACAATCAACACCGTTAGGGTTGGTGATGAAGTTACACGGGTTGAATGCGTTCAAATCGGGAACCGATGGGAAGACTTGGCCGGTACCAGTGTTGGAAGAGAAAATCTCCGCACGGGTATACAGTGCTTCAAAGAATGGCGTGATGTTGGCGGCACCTGGGAAGGTGTACTCACCATATGCCATCACATTGTAGAGCTTTTGCTGACTGATCAGCGTAGCGTCCAGATCAGCCGCGTTGGTGTTCACGTCTTGGAAATCAACGTCACGAATACCGTCGCCATTGGCATCAACGTCAAATGCCGGAATACCAGCTGACGAGAAGGTCGATTCATTGAAGTTCGGAATACCAGTGTTGGAATTGCCGTTCTGGTAATAAACCGAACCCAAGTTGGTGAACGGGATAAAGATACGGCCAGAAATACCTGTGATCACACAGGGGCTTTCCGAAACCGACACACCAGGTGTACGATTTTGCACAACTGCATTGTCACGGACACCGACGGTGCGAACATTGCCGTTCTGGTCAATCTCATAGTTTGTTTCGCATCCGGACAGGAAGCTACGGTCACGCAGACGAATTTCGTCACGAACGCGATACTCACCACCGATGCCAAAGAAGGCGCGGTCAGTGTTGAAGCCCCAGGCTGCGCTGACTGTGTAGTCGTTGCCGCCGCCTTCTTCGTTCAAATTGCCGCTTGCGAACAGCTCAAGACCGTCGAAGTCTTTCCGCAGGATGATGTTACCAACGCCGGCAACAGCGTCCGAACCATAAACCGAAGACGCGCCGTCAAGCAGCAGGTCGTAACGGTCGATCAAGGATGCAGGCAGCAGGTTGATAGACGGGTTGGTTGGCGCGCCCTCAACACCGGCTGGTGCAAGGCGGCGGCCGTTGATCAACAACAGCGTGCGGTCTGCACCAAGGCCACGCAGGTTGATTGTTTCTGAACCAGGTCCGTTGTCGAGAACGAAGCCTTGGAAGGTCGCATCGATTTGCACACCAGCAGCCGATTCGGACCGCTGCAGGATTTGCGCAGGGTCAAATGCGCCAACGTTGGACGATTGGTCAGTTGTGATAACTTGGAGCGGTGAAATGCTGTTGAACGTGCTCTTACGAATACGTGAGCCAGTAACAGTGATTGCACCCTGGTCAGGAGTCGCGCCGGCATCACCAGTGGTGATATCAACCGCTTCTTCTTCTGCCTCTTCGACTACTTCTTCCGCTGGTTCTTCAGCGTCTTGTGCGAGAGCAGGCGCACCGACAACCAATGCCAGCGCTGAAACGGAAAGTGCGAGACCCCTTGCCGTATTTTTATTGAACGTTTTCATTAAAGACTCCAGTCAGAAATCTGGAATCAGGTTCAATCTTGAAGTTCTATACGTGCCCGCAAGCGCATGTCCCCACCGCGCTTGGCCTGACTACAGACCCCTTGGAATGACCCAATCCCCATTAGGTGGCTGGGGTGTTACGCAGCCTGACAGGCATGTCAAACCACCTAGTTACGTTTTGAACTATCTCATATGCGCACTGTTGCGTATTTCCCACAATTTTGGTTACATCTGGGGATTACGACGGCAAAGCGGCGACAATTACCGGACGCAGGTCTGGCTATCCGACCGAAATGTTCAGCTCGCCGTCACCTTCGTCAATCGCGACCTTGCTGCCATCAGGCACTTCGCCTTGCAGCAGTTTTTCCGCCAGCGGGTCCTGAAGATAACGTTGCACGGCCCGTTTCAACGGACGAGCTCCATAGACAGGGTCGTAACCCACCCGGCCCAACCAACGCAGCGCGGCCTCGGTCAAATCGAGTGTGATCTTGCGATCATCCAGCAGTTTTTGCACACGGCCCACCTGAATTTCGACGATCGGCGCCATGTGCTCCATGCTCAGGCGGTGGAACAGGATGATCTCGTCCAGCCGGTTGAGGAATTCGGGACGGAAATGTCCGCGCACTACATCCATAACTTGCGGTTCAACATCGGCGACCTTTTGGTCGTCCTCCAGATTGGCAAGATATTGGCTGCCCAAATTGGAGGTAAGAATGATCAGCGTGTTGGAGAAATCCACCACCCGGCCCTGTCCATCGGTCAGCCGGCCATCATCCAGCACTTGCAACAACACGTTGAACACATCGCTATGGGCCTTCTCAACCTCGTCAAACAGGACGACTTGATAAGGCCTGCGCCGAACCGCCTCAGTCAGCACACCGCCCTCGTCATAACCGACATAGCCCGGAGGCGCACCGATCAGCCGAGCAACCGAGTGCTTCTCCATAAATTCGCTCATGTCGATCCGCACCAGCGCATCGTCATCGTCGAACAGGAATTCGGCCAGTGCTTTGGTCAGCTCAGTCTTGCCGACACCGGTGGGGCCGAGGAACAAGAACGAGCCGAGCGGACGGTTCGGGTCCTGCAATCCAGCCCGCGCGCGCCGCACAGCCTTGGACACAGCCTCAATCGGTTGCTCTTGTCCGATCACCCGTTTGCCGAGCAATTCTTCCATCTGGAGCAGCTTCTCGCGTTCGCCCTCCATCATCCGTTCCATCGGGATGCCGGTCCACCGAGCGACAACGCTGGCGATGTCTTCCTCGGTCACTTCCTCACGCAGCAGAGCGTTCTCGGTCTGGCCTTCGGCCTCGGCCAATTGCTTCTCCAACTGGGGGATGCGGCCATAGGAAAGCTCGCCCGCCTTGGCGAGATCGCCCTCACGCTCGGCCCGCTCCAGCTCCAACCGGGCACCGTCAAGCTCTTCCATGATCTTGGATTCGGCGTTGATTTTGTCGCGTTCATTCTGCCACCGAGTGGTCAGTTCAGAGCTTTCTTGCTCCAAATTTGCCAATTCTTCGCGCAGCACCGCTAGCCGGTCCTGCGATGCAGTGTCGCTTTCCTTGCCCAGCGCAGATTCTTCGATCTTGAGCTGGATAATCCGGCGGTCGAGCTCATCGATTTCTTCCGGCTTGCTTTCCACTTCCATCCGGATGCGGCTGGCGGCCTCGTCCATCAGGTCGATCGCCTTGTCCGGCAGAAAGCGGTTCTGGATATAGCGGTTGGACAATTGAGCCGCCGCCACCAGAGCGCTGTCGGTAATCCGCACGCCATGGTGCAGCTCGTACTTCTCTTTCAAACCGCGCAGGATCGAGATTGTGTCTTCAACGCTGGGCTCATCGATATAGACCGATTGGAAACGCCGTTGGAGCGCCGGGTCTTTCTCGACATATTTCTGATATTCATCAAGCGTGGTCGCACCGATGCAGTGCAGTTCCCCGCGCGACAATGCTGGCTTGAGCAGATTGGACGCATCCATCGACCCTTCCGAGGCCCCTGCCCCGATCAGAGTGTGCATCTCGTCAATGAACAAGATGATCTGTCCGTCGGCACCCTTCACTTCGTCCAGAACCGCCTTCAACCGTTCTTCAAATTCGCCGCGATATTTCGCGCCCGCAATCAGCGAACCCATGTCGAGGCTCATCAGAGTGCGACCCTTCAAACTGTCGGGTACATCACCATTGGCAATGCGCAGCGCCAGCCCTTCGGCAATCGCGGTTTTACCGGTGCCCGGTTCCCCGATTAGCGCGGGATTGTTCTTGGTGCGGCGAGCCAAAATCTGGATCGTGCGGCGGATTTCTTCATCTCGCCCGATTACTGGATCAAGCTTACCATCGCGGGCTGCCTGCGTCAGATCGCGCGCATATTTCTCCATCGCATCATAAGCATCTTCGGCGCTGGCTGTGTCCGCTTTGCGGCCGCCGCGCAACTCTGTGATGGCCTGCTCCAAACCTTTGGGATCGACATTGGCAGCGCTCAGCGCCTTGCCCGCCTTGGTCGTGCTGGCCAGCGCAAGCGCCACCAGCAGCCGCTCAACCGTGACATAGCTATCGCCGGACTTTTCCGCGATCTGCTCTGCCTGATCCAAGATCCGAACCGCATCATTATCAAGCCCCGGTGTCGCCTGAGCGCCTCCGCCGGAAACCGCCGGTATCTTGGCCAGCTCTGCATCCACTTCGCTGACCGCGCGCGGTGCATCACCGCCAGCGCGCTGGATCAATCCAGCCGCCATGCCTTCATTATCTTCCAGCAGCGCCTTCAACAGATGCGTCGCGGTGATCCGCTGATGGTTCATGCGGATGGCAACGGTCTGTGCGCTTTGCAAAAAGCCCTTGGCCCGGTCGGTGAATTTTTCCAGATTCATGGTGCTGCCCTTAAAGGTGTGTTACCTGACTAGGTAGGTCTTACCGCCGCAAGTGCAAGTGTCCGGCAAAGCGGCGACTATGTGGACCCCCTATTCAGGGCGCCAGCTGCGCGCCATTTCATCGAGCAACATCACGCCAAAGCCGCTTGCCCCAGCCGGGGCCAGTGGCCGCGCCGTCTCGCTGCGAAAAACCGAAGCCATATCGATATGCACCCATGGCAAGTCCTGTGGCACAAAATATTCGACAAAGTGAGCCCCCGAACTTGCGCCCGGCGCACTGGTCACACCGCTATTTTTCACATCGGCGATTTTTGACTTCACCGCCTTGCGATAGGCCGGATGCAGTGGCAGCCGCCACAATGCCTCGCCAGAGACCTCAGCCGCCGCCAGCGCCGCATCAGCATGGGCATCTTTACGCGCGAATACCCCGGCATATTCGGGCCCGAGCGCCCGCACGACCGATCCGGTCAGCGTGGCAATATCCACCAAAGCAAAGGGATTTTTCTCTTGTACCGTATATTCGATCGCATCGGACAGGACGAGGCGCCCTTCCGCATCGGTGCTGAGGATTTCGATGGTTTTGCCCGACATCGTCCGCACCACATCGCCGGGACGTTGAGCGTTGGCCCCCGGCATATTCTCAGCCAGTGCAACGGCGGCAACCACATGCACCGGCGCCTCGGATTTGGCCAAAGACAAGAGCGCACCGGTGACCGCCGCTGCGCCCGACATATCGCCTTTCATCCGCCACATATTGGTGTTTGGTTTGATCGAAATACCGCCCGTATCAAATGTGATGCCCTTGCCCGCCAGCGCAATCGGCGCACCGCCAGCCCCTTTATATGTGATCATCATCAGCCGCGATCCACGCGGGCTACCCTGCCCAACGCCGGCTATCGCTCCCATATTCAGCCGCCGCATATCGGCCTGATCCAGAACTTCGATGGTGACCCCGTCCACTCCGGCAAACGCTGCTCTTGTGCGCTCAATAAAGCTGGCCGGGTAAATCACATTGGCCGGTTCATTGCTTAGATCGCGCGCAAAACGAACGCCTTCGGCCAAGGGCCGGCTGCGTCCATTCCATGCGGCACGTGCAGCCGAGACATCAGCGCCAACAATTGCAATCGCTTCAGCCGGAGGGGCCGTCCGATCGCTTTTGTACCGGTCAAACCGATATTGGCCCAGCGTTGCCCCAAGCGCAGCATCGGCCATCGCCGCGCCATCGGGCAGGCCGACAATCGCGACCTGCTCTGTCTGATCAATTATTTCCTGCGCAATGCGGCCGCCGGTTTCGCGCCAGTCGACGCTGCTATCATGGCTGCTATCAGCACCAGCAGCACCAAAGACCATAATGCTAGGGCGGCCCTCGACCGCAGGAATTGCGACCGAGCTTCCTGCTTTACCGTCAAATTCTGCCTTCGCCAAAATCGCCTCGACCAGATCGCGCAGGCCATCATCCAGCATAGCGCCAGCGGGCAATTCGCCAGTCGTGGTCACAATCGCCAACGCCGCGCCAGCGGGAACGGTGGCGGAGAATGTGATCTCTCGCTCAGCACTGTTCTGCACCCCTGCTGGCGCAATGCCGGAACCCAGCACATCCTGAGCCTGAACTGGCGTAGCAAGTCCAAGCGGAGCCAATGCAATGACACTTGCAAGCGAAAGCGACGCGATTTTTCTTCGATATGTCATGGCGATAATCTCTTGCTCCGAACAATTGCTGAGTTGACCTAAGCGCGACTCAAAGCAATTGTCCCCCTCAAATGCAATAAGAGGATGCAGGAATGCGCAAATGGTTGGTTCGGGGCGGCTTTGGGCTGCTCGCCCTGTTGATCGTCACCTTCATTGGTCTGGCAACTTGGGAGCCTTTCTTCGCCGAGCAAGGCGAAGCTCCAGCAAACGACCGCCAATACAAAGCCGAAATTGTGCGCGACAAGTTTGGCGTCCCGATGATCTATGGCGAGACCGATGCCGATGTCGCCTTTGGTGTCGCGGTAGCCCATGCAGAGGATGATTTCTTCACCCTGCAAGACGTTATTGCCATGTCCAAGGGCCGCTATGGCGCGATTGCTGGCGAAGATGGTGCTCAGGTCGATTTCCTGTTCCATTTGCTCGATGCTGATGGAGTGGCCTCGCGCGAATATCCCAAACTCTCGGCCGAAACGCGAGCCATTTACGAGGCCTATGCTGCTGGTATGAACCATTATGCTGCTGAGCATCCTGACGAGGTCAAGTTGGCCAAGCTGTTCCCGGTCAGCGGCACCGATGTGGCCGCAGGTTTTGTCCTGCGCCAACCGTTGTTCTTTGGACTAGGCGCAACGGTCGGCCAATTGGTAGCTGGAGACGAATTGCGCCGCGAATTTGGCCCGGACATTCCCGGTTTTCCGCGCGAACCCATTTCAGGACAACTCCTGTCAGGTGAGCAAGAGGAAGAAAGTACCGAAGAGGTCGCGCACCGCCGCGCGCCATTGGTCCTCCCTCTGGGCGAGGAAGCCAAGCATCTTGGCTCCAACGCCTTTGCCGTGATGCCCGAACGCAGCGGCGGACCGACCACCCTGATCTCCAATTCGCACCAACCGCTGCGCGGTGGGGTCGCGTGGTACGAATTGGGCGTTCAAAGCGAAACCGGCTGGCATATGGTGGGACCCAACTTGCCTGGCACCCCCTTCCCCGTGATGGGTCACAATGAGAATCTGGGCTGGACCTATACCGTCAATCGCCCCGATTTGATCGACGTTTTCCAGCTGGAAATGGAGGCGTCCGGCGTCAGCGATGGCCTGCGCTATCGTCTCGACGATGAATGGCTCGATCTGGAGGAAGAGACTGTGACGTTGCCGGTAAAAGTCGGCCCAATTACTTTGCCCATACGCCAAACAATCTATCGCAGCATCCACGGCCCGGTGATCAAGAACGACAATGGGTTTTTCGCACTCCGTTATGGCGGCATGGAAAGCGTGCGCCAGATGGATGCGTTCTACCGCTTGGGCAAAGCCACAAATAAAGACGAATGGATGGAGGTCTACGAGCGGCTCGACATTCCCAATTTCAACGTCGTCTATGCCGATCGAGAAGGTAATATCGCTTATATCTACAACGCCGCCTTTCCCGACCGCCCTGAATTGGACGAGGTGGAGGCCAATTGGCGCGGCGTGTTGGATGGATCACGTTCTGACCTGATCTGGGAAGGCTCGGTTGAGTTTGAAGAAATTCCCTCGCTCATCAATCCCGCCTCTGGCTGGCTGTACAATTCCAACAATGAGCCCTTCACTGCCGCAGGCGCTGGCAGTGATCTTGATCCGGCGGACTTCTCTCCCGTGCTTGGAGTGGAACGCAAGCAGACCAACCGCTCGCGCCGCGCGTATAAATTGCTGTCAGAGGCGACTGTGCTCGACCGGGAGACTTTGGAGCGGATCAAATATGACACCGCCTATGAGCGGGAGGATTATGTAGCCGATTTGTGGGACGCATTGGAGGCGATGGATCTGTCCGATGATGCCGATCTGGCAGAGGCGCGGGACATGCTGTTGGAGTGGGACTTTACCGCTGACAATGTCGGGCGAGCAGACGCGCTAGCGCTGTTGATGGTGCGCGATTTCATGTCTGCAGAATATGCCAATTTGTCTGCACCTGATGCGCGCGAGTATCTGGAGAACCAGACCGAGCATCTCATGGAGCATTTTGGCCAGATTGATCCGCCCATGTCGGACCTTCTCCGGCTAAGGCAGGGCGAGGTCGATCTACCGCTGGATGGCGGATCGGACACTTTGCGCGCCTCTACTACATGGGATGTGGACGATGATGGACGCCTGTCGCTGCGCCACGGGGATAGCTTTATCCAATGGGTCGAATGGCCTGCCGATGGCGGAAAGGTGACCTCGCGCTCAATCCAGCCATTCGGTTCGGCCACCACCCGTCCCGACAGTCCGCATTACACCGACCAAATGCAGATGTTTGTCGATCACGAGCTGAAACCGGTCCATTTCTGGCGCGAAGACGTGCTGGCGAATGCCTCGCGTCGATATGTGGTTGAGTCCAACTGACAGCCATGTAAATAGGAACGCAATCATCTGCCATCGCTTGGTTCGATGAGAACAAAATTTGCATTAAGGAGAATTCGAATGTCAGTAGCAGGTTCATACAACACCACTGTGAAAAGCCCGATGGGCGACCAAGCCGGTGTCTTCACCGTTGAAGACAATGGCGACGGCACTTTCAACGGCAAGATGGAAGGCGGCATGGGCGCGATGGAAACCGAAGACGGCAAGATCGACGGCAACACCATCACCTGGAAAATGAACATGGTTGTACCAATGCCGATGACGCTGGAAGGCGAAGCCACGATTGATGGCGATACGCTGACCGGCAATGTCAACGCTGGCGCATTTGGTGCGATGCCTTTGTCGGGTACCCGCGTTTAAGCAATAATCCGCTTCACAGCGAAGCCATTAAAAGACCCGCTAGAGTTCGCGCTCTGGCGGGTTTTTCTTGCCAAACCTGGTTCCCAGAATGGGCCCAGCACGGGCCCAGTATTGGCGATTAAATTGCGTTAATGACCATACGCGGGCGGCGTTCACCTGTAAGTTCACCTCAATTTGGTCGTAGGGGGCTAGGCGCAATAATCACAGCCCAGTTTGGAGCGTGCGATCAGCATGATCTGGTCTTGCAATGCTGCTCCCTTCGACAATTAACGAAGGGAACGATCAATGAAGAGAACAATCCTGCTTTCCGCAGCAATGTCCGCCGGTTTTGTCGCCGCAATGCTGGCTGGGCCGCAACCTGCTCGCGCCGATGAACTGCCTTCTAGATCGGGACAATGATTGCATCCCTGACGCTGGTTCCGACAATGACGGCGGGGCCAATTCAAACGATCAGGAAAACCGGCTGGCATGCGGCATTGGAGCACAGGCGACGGGCGGCTTTTCAACTGCAGTGGGGGCCAATGCTGTGGCCAGCGGATCAGACGCAGTGGCTGTAGGAGAAAGCGCTACCGCGTCGGGCATGTCGTCCACCAGTATTGGCACATTGAGCGACGCCACCCAGGCCAATGCCACTGCTGTCGGGGTCAACGCGCAAGCCATTGGCACGAATGCAACCAGCGTGAGTGCCGATGCTGCTGCCAGCGCCGACGATACCAGCGCCTTGGGTTTTGATGCCACTGCTGTTGGCCTACAATCAACCGCCATCGGATCATCCAGCGACGCGATCCAAGCCAATGCCAGCGCGCTTGGCTATTTGGCCCAGGCTGGCGGTATCGATTCCAGTGCAATAGGTGCTGGTTCCCAGGCGAGCGGCAATGGCTCAACCAGCGTGGGCACAAGTTCGCAAGCCAGCGGAACCGACGCCACCGCGATTGGATCGTTAGCGCGGGCACAGGCAAGCGGCGCAATTGCTATTGGGGCAGATGGCATGGATCTTGACGATTTAGGCGCCCTAGCCAGCGCCAGTCAAACCATTGCCATTGGCGCAGATGCCGCCGCCACGGGCAGCTATTCGCTCGCGCTGGGTCAGCAATCAACCTCCAGCAATGTTCTGGCGGTGGCGGTGGGCGGCAATTCTGTCGCTCAAGGGGTTGGCGCGACAGCGCTGGGACCATCCGGCAATGCGACAGAATCGGCAACCGCATTGGGCGCAGGCAGTACTGCGGCTAGTGGTAGCTTTGCCGGCGGCCAATCGAGCATCGCGAGCGGTCAGGGCGATGTTGCATTGGGTGCCTTTGCTACCACTGCAGGGGGAGTTGGCAGCGCCGGCAATATCGCAATTGGCGGGATCGCGGAAACCTTCGATTCAGCCAGCGCCAGTGGATATTCGGCCACTACTGCACAACAACGTACCACGGCCAATGGCGGCAATTCGATAGCGCTTGGCGTTTCCAGCCAATCTACGGCTGCTTCTTCCATCGCCATTGGCACGGATACAGTTGCCTCTGGAGCGGGTTCATCTGCGGTTGGTCAGAATGCGGGTGCGGAAGCTGATAATGCTTCAGCGTTCGGTAATGGTGCGCTGGCAACCTCAAGTGGGGTCAGTGCAACGGCTGTCGGCTACCTCTCCAGAGCTCGCGGGATAGCGTCTTCGGCTTTTGGTCGTTTGACCGATGTGAGCGGCTTTGGTGCGACTGCTGTGGGTAACACTGCGACGACCAATGGCGATCTTGCCACCGCGGTTGGCCAAGGCGCGAGTTCCAGCGCCAACCGGGCCACCACGGTGGGTGCCGATACCAGCGCCAGCGCGGTTCGGGCAACCGCAGTGGGAGCAGGCGCGATCGCAGCCTTTGCCAACTCGACAGCGATTGGTGACACAGCCACCACTACGGCAGCCAATCAGGTGACGCTTGGCGGTGCAGGAGGATCGGTCAGGGTTGGTGACATTGACGCCTCAACCGCTGCACAGACAGGTGACTTGTTTGCGGTGACGGTTGATGGCGATGGTACGCTCGGCAAAGGAGCCGCTGTGGCCAGCATGCAAGCGGTTGCCAGCGTCGGCAATAATCTGCGCCAACTCGCGGCAGTATCCGATGCTCAGTTCAACGCTCTGGAGGGGCAGGTAAATGCGCTCGACTTCCAGCTGCAAGACCTCAGCAATGACTACAAGCAAGGCGTCGCTGCAGCCATGGCTCAAGCTGATGCACCCTTCCCGCCAGAGCCCGGCCAAACCGGCTATGCGATGCGCGGGGCGACCTATCGCGGCGAACAAGCCTTTAGCCTCGGCCTGTCGCATCGGTTGAACGTTGCGGTGCCGATTACGATCAACGCCAGCATCTCGCACAGCGGTGGTTCCAACACCGGCGCCACTGCGGGCGTGGCCGGAATCTTCTAAACCCCGAATATAGGCAGGATCAAAATGGTGATTGCGATCGTTGAGCGGGAAACGACTTAGCTTTTACGGATCGCAATATGACCCCTCGCTTTATTCTTGCCTTGCTGGCAGCCAGCATTGTGCCGCTTGGTTCTGCCTCAGCGCAGGACCAAGCTCCACACCAACAGCCGCAAGAGCAGCTTGCTGCAAAGGCAAACGGTCCTGCCGGCGAACGGCCTGCAGGGCCGCCTCCCGCCGCCGCCAATGGAGGGCCTGGGCGTCCAGACACGCAAGGCCTCTCCGTAACGCTGGGTTTTGCGCCTGTGCTCAGCCCCGCATTTCAGGGCTCGCGCGATATGACGCTGTCGGTCTTCCCGGACCTCCGGTTGAAATATGATGACGCCATCTTTGCCTCCATTCCCGAGGGATTGGGTTGGAATGCGATCAATGCCGACGGTTGGAAGGCCGGACCGCTAGCCAAAATTCGCTTTGGCCGCGACGAGGATACGGGCGGATCACCTTTCCTGATCGCCGGAGACAGCGATGCCCTGATCGGATTGGGGGACATTGGCACCTCGGGCGAAATTGGCGGCTTTGTCGAAAAGCGGTTTGGCCCGCGTCGCGCGTGGCAATTGCGCGGAGAAGTGTTGCAAGGATTTGGCGGGCATGACGGCATCCTCGCCGATGTCTCGCTCAATTATCGCACCCGCGTGAGCGGCGCGAATGTCAGTTTTGGACCGCGAGCATCATTTGCCAGCAGCGATTTCACGCAGACCTATTTTGGGATCGACTCGGTCCAATCGGCCAATTCCGGCCTACCAGTGTTTGAAGCTGATGGCGGATTGCTGTCTTGGGGTGTTGGCGGCACCGCGATCAAACCGATTGATCGGCGCAGCGCCGTGACATTGTTCACCAGCCTAGAGCGGTTGGGAGGCAGCGCAGAAGATTCGCCACTGGTTACCCAAAGGGGCCGCGCCACTCAGTTCACTATTGGTATTGGCTATGGCGTGCGTTTCGGGCTTTAGCCAACTTCCTCGCCAAGAAACCAGCCTCCGCATCGCGCTCCGGTAGGCTTAGATGCTGACCACGCTTTCCCACGGGCCTCTAATAGCGACGGTGGTTGCCGGAGACATCAGGTTTACGAACATGGTCGAACCATCCGGAGAGAAACAGGCGCCGGCAAATTCGGTTTGGATGCGGCTTCTGCCAAAGACATATGTTTTGCCCGCCGGCGTCACACATCTGAGGTGATTGTTGGTAATCTCGGTATATTGATCCTCCGACACCATCAGATGCCCCGATGGCATCACGCAAATATTGTCACCCAGATTGTAGGTCGCTGCGCCCTGACTCTCAAGAAACAGGCTCAAACTGCCATCATCGCCATGAAGCGAGGTTTTCGCAGCAGGCCGGTAGCGAAAAATCTGGCCGAATTTCTCAGGCCCGCCACTGGTCGAAGTGAAGAACAGCTGGTGCTCTTTCTCATCCCAGAAGATGCCCTCGCCGCGTGCAAAAATGGTCGCTCCACGCTGAGCCCCGCGTTCGCGAAGTTCACCTGCAGACCGTTCCGGATCGCCCAGATCGACCCATCGTGCTGTGTGCTCATCCCCCACTGTAATTGTGCTGCCATCCCAGTTTCTGGTGTCGACAATGCCAGCAATAGAGAGGGCCTGCAGGCGGCCCCCTTCCGCCAATTTTCCCGGCACATTGGGGATGAAGCGATAGAACAGGCTGTCTCCCCGATCTTCGGTCATATAGGCGATGCCTGATCGCGGATCGATGCAAACAGCCTCGTGCACGAAACAGCCCATTGCTTTGAGCGGGACCGGATCGACCAAGCCTTTGTGATCGGCAGGGACTTCGAAGATATAGCCATGGTCCTTGCCCACGCCGTCGCTAACTTCCAGCGCGCTCTCCTCGCACGACAGCCAACTGCCCCATGGGGTAATTCCGCCTGAACAATTGCGCGCGGTTCCGATCAGGCTGAGGAATTCTTCGACTACCCTGCGCTCGTCCATGTCATAGACCAGAGTGGTGGTGCCGCCGGGCAATATCTTCTGCTGGTCATCATCAATGCGGTCATAGGCATTGATATGGTCGGGTACCTCGCCAGGGAATGGGCCAGAGCTGCCCTCTAGCGCATTGAGTTCGTGGTTTCGGACCAGAGCAACTTTGTTCTCGCCGATCCCAATGCAACCCATGCCATCAGCGACATCGGGAACCACAAAGCCATCGCTCATCAAGTTCCCGCGCCGAGAGATTACTTGATAGGAAAAGCCCTTGGGCAGATCGAGGAGCCGGTCGGGATCGGGTACCAATTGGCCATAGCCACCGACCTGATTGACCGCGGTGAAAGGCAGATGCGCATGGGCACGAACAGCTAGCCCGGCAAAGGCTGTACCGAGCATTCCTGCCCCGAAAATTCGCCGCGAAATCATCATCCTAAGTCGGACCTCCCATTGCTCTCGACCTGATCCCAAACGGGATTTACCCGTTAGGGTAGAGTGCTGCGCTAAGGCACAATTACCCCAATTTGCCCTTCAATATCTGATTTACAACAGCCGGGTTCGCCTTGCCTTGCATTGCTTTCATCGTTTGACCGACGAAGAAACCGAACAGCTTGTCCTTGCCGCTCTTATACTGCTCAACCTTGTCCTCGTTATTGGCGAGAATCTCGTCAATCGCGGCCTCAATGGCGCCGGTGTCGCTGACTTGTTTCAGCCCTTCGCTATCGGCGATTTCGTCCGGCTCGCGTCCGGTTTTGAGCACGATTTCGAAGATTTCCTTAGCCTGACCACCAGAAATTTCGCCCGCATCCTGCATCTTGAGGATGGCGGCCTGGCGTGACGCCGTGGCGTGTTCAAGCTGAGCCTCGTCACCGATGGATTTGATCACTCCGGGAGCAACCGAAAGCGCCCAATTGGCGACTTGGGTGGCGACCTTAGCTTCTGGTTTGCCCAAGGTGCTGGCGGTTTCACCCAGCAATGTTTCGAACCGGGCAAAGGTCTCAACCTCGGCGGTCAATTCGCGCGCATTATAGGGCGTCAGGCCCAATTCCTGCTCGTACCGGATGCGCTTGGCATCGGGTAGTTCGGGCAGTGACGCACGGCAATCCGCCAAGAAGTCATCTTCCAGATTGACCGGCAGCAAATCGGGGTCGGGGAAGTAGCGATAATCATGCGCGTCTTCCTTGCTGCGCATGGTTCGCGTGGTGCCGGTCGCGACATCGAACAACCGGGTTTCCTGATCGATCGAGCCACCGCTTTCGAGGACATCAACCTGACGGTTCGCCTCATATTCAATCACTTGCATCACGAAACGCACCGAATTGACATTCTTTGTCTCGGTCCGAGTGCCCAGCTCGGGATCGCCCACTTTGCGCACGCTGACATTGACGTCCGCGCGCATGGAACCTTGCTCCATATTGCCGTCACAACTGCCAACATAGCGCAAGATAGCGCGCAATTTGCGCACATAAGCGCCAGCCTCTGCAGGCGAGGTCATGTCAGGCTTGGAAACGATTTCCATCAGCGCCACACCGCACCGATTCAGATCGACATAGGACATGGTCGGGTGCTGATCATGCATCAGCTTGCCCGCGTCCTGTTCAACATGGATGCGTTCAATCCCGATAACTTTATCTTCGGGAATGCCGGTTTTCTCATCCGCTTCGATCAGCAGCTGTCCCTCGCCCACAATCGGGTGATAGAGCTGAGAAATCTGATAGCCCTGCGGCAGATCGGCGTAGAAATAATTCTTGCGGTCGAAACGCGAATATTTGTTGATTTCTGCCTCGATCGCCATGCCGGTACGGACCGCCTGACGGATGCATTCGGCATTGGGCACGGGCAGCATACCGGGCATCGCCGCATCGACCAGCGAAACCTGCGTGTTGGGTTCTGCACCAAATTCGGTGGAGGAGCCGGAGAACAGTTTGGCCTGCGAGGAGACCTGCGCATGCACTTCGAGGCCGATTACGACCTCCCAATCACCTGTTGCGCCTTGAATGCGATACGAACTCATTTCTGCTCCGAAAATTTCGACCAATTGGAATTGCGAGTTGGCTTTAGACAAATGCTGCAGATTGCCCAAACCATTTCGAGCTGATTTAGCGGTTTCATGGCCCACTTCCTACCGCTTTTTGCGCCTTTCGATTAAAGCATAGAAAGGTCAGGTCTTGCCGCTTTACCAGAGGCTGACTCGGGGATAGGTCTATGCGCGATCATGCCGCAAACAATCGCCACCTATCACGACCTCGTCCGGGCAGATGCTCTGGCGATGCTGGCGGGCAATGCGGGGACAGTGCTGGATTTTGGCGGCGGGGTCGGGGCGACATCGTCGGCGCTGAAACAGGAAGCCCGCGCTGACAAAGTCGTGCTGCTGGATCAGGTCGCGGATCAGGCGCTGGGCGACATCGACCAAGCCATTGCGCTCGATCTGAACGACAGAGATCAAGTCAAAGCGGCGCTGGATGAGGCGGGCCCGTTCGACACCATATTGTGCCTTGATGTGCTGGAGCATTTGATCGATCCGTGGCCGGTCATCGCTCTGTTGGAGGCCGCGTTAAAGCCGGGTGGAACCATTCTGCTATCGCTGCCCAATGCCAATTATCATGGGCTTGTGATGCCGCTGATTGTGCGCGGGCGGTTCGATTATGCCGATGCTGGCGTGATGGACCTGACCCATCTGCGCTGGTTCACCAAAACGACGATGGTGGAGCTGGGAACACGCGGAGAATTGGCGCTAGGTAGGATCGAGCCCAATATCACCGGACGGCGCGACAGGCTGTTGAACGCTGTGACTTTGGGATTGTTCGAGCGGTTCTTTGCCAAGCAATACCGCCTGAAACTGAGCAAGCCTGAATCCTAAGCCAGTAGTCTCCGCGACCAATCGCGACCTGGCTTCTCCACCAGCCGATAGCCAAGCCATGAAACCGCGATCAGCAGCGCCAGCATAGCCAATGTCACCGCATCCCCCACCCATGGCGATCCGGTCAGCAAGGTGCGCCCCTGCGCATCGACCGAAATGTCGATCACATCGCTCATTTGCAAAACCTCGCCCAAGCGTCCCTGCAAAAACACATGGATCATATAAATCGAATAGCTGATCAGGCCGAGCAATTGGAAGAACGGCCGCCGCAACATTGCTGAAATCACCCCGCTTTGCGTCGCCAACGCCATAATTGTTAGGGCGAAGATCAGTGGGGCTAAAAACGTCCAGCGACCGGTGGCGAAGGATGCAAAGGCAATCACCAGACCAATTGCCAGCACTTCCCACATCTGCCCGCGCAGCCCCCCAAATCGGCGATAGGCCTGATAGGTCAACACGCCGACCGAAAAGCCAAAGATGCAGCGCACAATCCCGCCTTCAAAGGTCACATGCAAATCCGGCGCATTGGCGTTTAGCCATGCGGCAGCCACCACCACTATCAGCGCGGCAATCCACACGAACCAGCGCCGCGCAGCCACGAAAATCAGCGCAAACAACAGATAGGTCCACATCTCTGCGGCAATGCTCCATGCTGGGCCGTTCCAGCCGCGTCCGCCCTCAATTCCGAAGCTTTGCAACAGGAAGATATTCTGCACCAGAGCGCCGATGCTGCGCGATCCTGTAAAGGGCTCGCGGGTCACAAATTGTGCGATCCAATTGCCGCCAAACACTAGCAGCAATTCGAGCGCGACAAAGGCCAGCAAGACAGCAATGTGCAGCGGATAGATGCGGCCCATCCGCAACGCCATGAAACGCCCGACAGAGACCGCGCCCTCGCGCAGCCGCTCGCCATAGGAATGGGCGATGACAAAGCCGCTCAGGACAAAGAAATAATCAACGAACAGCCAGCCATTTTGCACCAGTAAAGACCGCGCAATCAGTCCATTCGCTTGAAAATGATAGAGCGCGACCAGCAGCGCACATAGCCCGCGCAAAGCATCCAGCACCTCAAACCGTTCAGCCGCAAAGTCGGGCGACCGGAGCGGTGGTGCCGTCACTGATCACTCACTGGTGGTTTCCAGCAAATAGGCTTCGGTTTGCTGAACCTCGACCTGCAACATCCGGTCATACGGGGTTTTGCCGGTGATATTAGTGGCATTCAGCAACAGCACCGAAATATCGCGATATTCGGGAAATTCGCGCAGCTCTCTCATGCTGGCGACCACCGCCGGACCGTTGGAGGCTTCCTTGTTCACCTCGTGAACCAGCCGGTCGAGCACCGCCATATAAGCGCGGTAGCGCGTGCCGGGTTGCTTATCGATTGCGACCTGACGTCCGGTGTAGAGAATGGAAAGGAAAACCCACACCGGGATGACCACTCCGACAATTATCAGACCAATAATGCTGAGTTCAAATGCACTCACCACCATTTCTCCGGAGCTGCCACAAAGCCAGCGCGTTGCTGGATCGCTAGGCCAGCGTTCAGCACGCCTTGCTCGTCAAATGGCTTGCCCACCAATTGCAGACCTAGTGGCAATCCGTCCTGCGTCATGGTGGCCGGAACGCTCATCGCGGGCAGTCCGGCCAGCGATGCAGGCACGGCGAACACATCGTTCAGATACATGGTCAGCGGATCAGCATCGAGCGAGCCCAGCGGGAAGCTGGCGGTTGGTGTGGTTGGCGCAAGGATCACATCGCACGCAGCCCACGCCTTCTCAAAATCTTGCGACACCAAAGTGCGGATTTTTTGCGCCTGATTATAATAGGCATCGTAAAAGCCCGCGCTGAGCACATAGGTGCCGATCAAAATGCGGCGCTTCACCTCGTCACCAAAACCGGCTGCGCGGGTCTCGGCATACATATCTTGCAAGCCAGCGCCATCGGGAAGATCGCGCAATCCATAACGCACACCATCATAGCGGGCGAGGTTAGACGACGCCTCTGCGGGCGCGATGATATAGTAGGCCGGCAGCGCATATTTGGTGTGGGGCAGCGAAATATCGACGATCTCAGCGCCAGCATCTTTCAGCCACGCCTTGCCCTGTTCCCAACTGTCGAGGATCGCCTGATCGGTGCCCTCCATCTGGTATTCCTTGGGAATGCCAACCTTCTTGCCCGACAAATCGCCAGACAGCGCGGCCTCCCAATTGGGCACTTCCATTTGCAGGCTGGTCGCGTCCTTGGGGTCAAATCCGGCCATTGCCTCCAGCATGATTGCGCAATCTTCTACGCTACGCGCCATCGGCCCGGCCTGATCGAGCGAGCTGGCAAATGCCACCACGCCCCAACGGCTGCACCGGCCGTAGGTCGGCTTGATCCCGCAAATGCCGGTAAAGGCCGCAGGCTGACGGATCGAACCGCCAGTGTCGGTACCCGTCGCAGCGGGCGCGATGCGCGCCGCAACTGCGGTAGAACTGCCACCCGAAGATCCACCCGGGCTCATCGGAGCATTGGTGCCTTCCTTTTGCCATGGCGATGAAACATTGCCGAAGTAACTGGTCTCGTTCGAGCTACCCATGGCGAATTGGTCAAGGTTTAGCTTGCCCAGCATGCCAGCACCCGCCGCCCAGAGGTTGGACGAAACTGTGCTTTCATACTCAGGGGTGAACCCTTCTAGGATGTGGCTGGCTGCGGTGGTTTGAACGCCCTTGGTCGCGAACAAATCCTTCATCCCGATTGGGACACCGGCCATTGCGCCCAGCGCCTCGCCCTTGGCGCGCGCGGCATCGGTTGCGTCAGCTGCGGCCAATGCATGATCGGGCGTGGTGACGATAAAGGCGTTGAGCGATGCAGCCTCAGCCACCGCCGCGTTAAAGGCCGTGGCCACTTCGCGAGCGGTAAAATCGCCCTTGGCAACGCCGTCACGAATGTCTTTGACGCCGAGTATGGTGAAATCAGTCATTATTCGATCACTTTCGGCACGCCGAAAAAGCCGTGCTCTGCCGCCGGGGCATTGGCCAAAACATCGTCACGCTTGCCGCCACCGGTCAGTGGATCGGCATCGACCACATCATCGCGTAGGCGCAATATATTGGGAATGACCGCCGTCATCGGAGCGACATCGCTGGTATCGACCTCGCTCAATTGTTCGACCCATTCGAGGATATTGTTGAGTTCGGGTGCCATACGCTCAAGCTCGTCATCGCTCATTTTGATGCGAGCCAGACTGGCGATCTTAGCGACGGTTTGTTTGTCTACCGACATGAGGTTGGTGCCTTGATTGGGATTATTGCACAGGAACTGGAACGGGTTGAGGTTGCGGCGCGCCGCCGGGGCCGCCGGGACCCATTTGTCCTGATTGCCCAGCCTGCATAGCTTGCTGGAGGATACCGATACGGCGATCAAAATCGTCACGAGTCATGAAGTCGACAATCTCGACTTCGAACATCAGATCCGCATTGGGCGGGATTGGCGCACCGGGAGGCGGCGCATCGCCATAGCCTTTGTCGGCTGGGATAAAGAGCTCGTATTTGCCGCCCTTCTGCATTTTCAAGGCCCCTTCACGGAAGCCCGGAACCATCGCATCCAGCGGCAGCGGGCTGCCCGCGGGGAAGATGCCTTCGATGGGAAGCGGCAAGTCTTGAGACTCGTCGAAAATCTCGCCCGAACCCGCCAGCTTGCCAACATAACGCATGAATACGACATCGGTCTCGCTCGGATTGGGTCCGGTGCCTGCTGTGATCGTATCCACCTCAACTCCCTTGGGCACAGCCGCCCAAGCCAGACCAGCGCCGATCAGCGCGGCAATGATCACGCCAAGCCACAGCTTGGTCAGCGATCCCTTGGCGATGGGATGCAAGGGCACTCGGGTGACTTCGGTCATACAGCGTTCCTGAAAATGCTAAATTGGGTGGGCAAGAAGGGTCATAGTAAGCAAAAAGGCGCGGGAATCATCCCACGCCCCTTTGGCTTATCACACTGCTGGCATCAAGCAATTCGGCAGTTAAACCGTCCTAATGCCAAAGGGCGCGAATTTAACCGTCGCGTTCAAGCCGCTTACGCTCAAGCTTACGAGCGCGACGAACAGCAGCAGCCTTTTCACGGGCGCGCTTTTCGCTCGGCTTTTCATAATGCCGGCGCAGTTTCATTTCGCGATAGACACCTTCCCGCTGCAGCTTCTTTTTGAGCGCGCGGAGGGCCTGATCAACATTGTTATCGCGAACCATGATTTGCATAAACGACTAATACCTTATTCCAAAACCACGAAAGTCCCCACCCGAAGCGATCTCGAATCACGGGGTCAAACGCGTAAATTTGACGCTAAAAACGGCGCGTTTCCCACCACTTAACGGCCCGGAACGCGCTTTATCTGGGGCTCACATAACGCCAGACGCCAATTATGGCAAGGTATTGAATGGCTATCGGGGCCTATGATCGGCGCTCAGCATGCTGTTTGTGCGCAGGGAATGCAGCTTTGCAACACATGCTGGACGAAGCAGATCGACGCGCACAACGCTATGCAGAATGCGCGGCTCTCGTTAAAGGGCGACGCATGGCCGGTGATCTCTCTCCTATATTGGCAACGCTGAACGTCGCATTGGGCGGCGCAGTGGGCGCGGCTGCGCGCTATCAATTGGGCCGCGCAGTGACCCATGCGGTCGGTCCGGGCAGCCCATTTCCATGGGCGACGCTGGCCGCCAATGTCATCGGCTGTCTGGCGATGGGCTTGCTGTTTGGTTGGCTCGCCAGAAGCGGCGGCAGCTCGGAAAGCTTGCGGTTGTTGCTGGGCGTCGGATTGCTCGGCGGCTTCACCACTTTCAGCGCCTTTAGCCTAGAGATGCTGCTGCTGATCCAGCGCGGGTCGGCCGGGCTTGCGGTCACCTATGCCGGAATATCGGTGCTGGCCGGATTGGCCGCGCTATATATCGGCCTATTAATGATGCGGGGGGCAACATGAGCGCCGATAGCCCAAATACCAACGGCCCAAATACAAACGGCCCAGATACAAACGGCCCAGATACCGTCCGGCAATTCACCGTCACCCAAGACGATGCAGGCATTCGTTTGGACCGCTGGTTCAAGCGCAATCTGCCGCAGATCGGCTTTGCCACGGTGTCGCGCTGGGCCCGCACTGGCCAAATCCGCGTCGATGGCAAGCGCGCCAAGCCGGATGACCGTTTGGAAGAAGGCCAAACTCTGCGCGTCCCGCCGGGCGGCGACAGCCCTGCCCGCAAGCCCAAGCAAAAGCGCGAACTGACAGCGGCCGAAGTGGCCGAGGCGCATGCCATGGTCATCACCGAGACAAAGTCGGCAATCGTGCTCAACAAACCGCCCGGTCTCGCGACCCAAGGCGGCAGCAAAACCACCAAGCATGTCGACGGCCTGCTGGATGCATTTGTTGGTGAAGACGATATCCGCCCGCGGCTGGTCCACCGGTTGGACAAAGACACGTCGGGCGTGCTGCTGATCGCGCGCACTCCGGGTGCCGCCGCGTCGTACTCAAAACGTTTTTCCGGACGCAGCGCGCGCAAAATTTACTGGGCGCTGGTGGTTGGCATTCCAGAGGTCAGCGAGGGCACAATTGAGGCTCCGCTGGCCAAGCAGCCGGGCAGCGGCGGCGAAAAAATGCATGTCGACGAGGAAGAAGGCCAAACCGCCAAGACCCGTTATCGCATTGTCGACAGGGTTGGAAATCGCGCGGCATGGGTCGAGCTGGAGCCGCTAACCGGGCGAACTCATCAATTGCGCGTCCATATGAACGCCATCGGCAATCCGATTGTCGGTGACGGCAAATATGGCGGACAAGAAGCCTTTCTGACCGGCAGCGTCAGCCGCAAAATGCATCTGCACGCTCGGCGGCTGGTCATCTCTCAACCCGGTGAAGCTGGCAAAGGCGGCGGCAAACTGGATGTGACCGCCGATCTGCCCGAGCATTTTGCCGCGACGATGGAGCAATTGGGTTTTGACATAGGGATGAGCGATGCTGCGCCTATCGCTGTTGGTCCGCCCGAACGCACTGGACTTGAGAAGAAGCAAGCAGCGCGCAAACACGCCAAGCAATTCCGCAAGAACGAGCGTAGCACGCGCCGTGGTAGGGGCGATGCGAAAGCGGGCAAAACCGGTGGCAAGCCCAAAGGTAAGGCGCCCGGTAAGGGCGGCCTTAAAGGCGGCACCAAAGGCAGTCCTAAGCGTGCGCCGAAGGGCCGCAACCGGTGACCACCCGTCTGGCCGTGTTCGATTGCGATGGCACTCTGGTCGATAGCCAGGCCGATGTGTGCGACACGATGGAATTCGCCTTCAAAGACGCTGGCCTAACCCCGCCCGACCGCAATGAAATCCGGCGCAGCGTTGGGCTGAGCCTGCCATTTGCCTTGCGCCGCCTCGCCCCTGAGCTGACTGATCAGCAATGCGATGCCATTGTCGAGCGCTATAAATTCGCCTTCCGCGACCGGCGCACAAGCGGCCATTTGCGCGAGCCGCTGTATGATGGAATTGCCGATTTGTTGGCACGGCTTCATGCCAGCGGATGGTCGCTGGCGGTGGCCACCGGCAAAAGCGATCGCGGCTTGATCGCTTGCTTGGAAGCGCATGGGATCAAGGATAAGTTCGTCTCGCTACAAACTGCCGACCGCCACCCTTCCAAACCGCATCCGGCGATGTTGGAGGCAGCATTGTTTGAGGCAGGCGCAGATCCGGCGCAGGCAGTGATGATCGGCGACACCAGTTTCGATATGGAGATGGCGCGCGGTGCCGCTGTGCGTTCGGTGGGCGTCGCGTGGGGCTATCACACGCCAGCAGAATTGCTGGAAACCGGCGCGGAGACCGTCGCGCGCGATCCAGCACATCTGGAGACATTACTGTGAGCGATTTGACGCCGGACAATAACGAGCCACCTGTTGATCCAGAGGCTTTGGCCAAACAACGTTTTATGCTGCTCAATCTGGTTCGCTTGATGGGCCTTGCGGCGGTCTTGATCGGTATTGCGATCACCCAAGGCGCGATTGATCTGCCCTTTGCGGTCGGCGTGGTGCTGGCGGTTTTCGGCCTGCTCGAATTCTTCCTGATGCCCAATATCCTCGCCAAAAATTGGAAGAGCGACGAGGAATGAAGCGCTTTTACAAGCAGGCTGACGTCAAAGAATTGGGCGGCAGCTGGCAGGTCACATTGGACGAGAGGCCGCTGAAAACGGTCGGCGGAAAGCAGCAAATTGTTGCCTCCAAAGAACTGGCGCAGGCCATGGCCGCCGAGTGGAACGCACAAGGCGAAATGCTCGACCCCAAGGGCTTGATCATGCGCGATCAGACCGATTTTGCGCTGGACAAGGTGGCGGTTGATCCGACCGAAACCATTGCCCGCACGCTCGCCTATGGCGAGACCGATACGCTGTGTTACCGCGCCGATCCCGAGGATGCTCTGTTTGCTCAGCAGCAATCTGTGTGGGAGCCGATCATCACCGCAATTGAGCAGCGCGAGGGCGTGCAATTCGCCCGGGTTAGCGGGATTGTCCATCGCGCCCATCCAGATGCCACTCTGCCGCATCTGGAAAAGCGGCTGGCCCAAATGGACCCGTTTCAACTTGCGGGGCTGCACACAATGGCATCACTGGCGGCATCATTGTGTATCGGTTTGGAGGCTTTGCAGCCCGACGCAGATGCGCAAGATTTGTGGCAAGCCGCGACGTTGGAAGAGGAATGGCAGGCCGATTTGTGGGGCCGCGACGCCGATGCCGAGGCGGATCGCTTGCGCAAGCGCGATGACTTCCTTGGTGCTTTTCGCTGGACCCAGCTGGCCCTGTCTTAGAGCTGTCTTCGCTGGTTTAAGCCAGCCGTGATAGGCTTAACTGGCAGCGCTTACTCACCGACCCAATCGGCCACTTGAGCAGCGACATCATTGGCCGCGCGGTTCAAGGCTGCGCCAACCGGCACAGCTTTGGCCACGACGCCTTGCTCCACCGCTTCGAAACGCTGTGTTTCCATGGTGCCATCGGTGCTGCGGCGGATCGCGTCGAACCGCACAATCACGGATGAATTGCTCGAATCATAGCCAAATTCGCGCAGCACACCGCGCAAACGGCTTTGCGCGGACAGGCCTGGATCATCGGCATCCAGCACCAGTCGGTTGGTCCGCACGCGCACAGTTTCAGCCAGCAAACGCCGGAACAATCGGGCAGGCTTTTCGACCCACACAGCGTCCTTCAAATAGGCCACCTCGGTGCTGCTGACCTGAACTGGAACGCGCAATACGTCGATTTTGGCCGGTACTTCGGGTTCGTAAATGGCCAACGCCTCGTCACGCGATGCACTCGACGCGCTGCCCGCGGGCGCAGTTTGCGATGCGGTCAAATTGAGCAAGCTATCAGGCGGCTCGCTGCTCAGACTGACACAGCCGGTGAGCAGCAGGTTTGATCCGAGCACGGCCGGCGCGAGAAGCGCCAGCATTTTTGCGCGGCGAATGATCATGGCGTTCCCCAGTTTGGCTGGTCTCAAAATATGCGATCGGGTCATGGGTTGTAATCCGGCAGAGTTTCGCCCTGAATCAATGCCCCTGCCCCCTGATTGTCGAGCTTTTCAGTGATCGCGCGCAATGCTTTGCTGGTGGCCCGCAGATCTCTCAACGTGGCCTCGGCTGCGGGCAAGGTCGTATCGGTCAGCTCGCGCGCGGCAGGCCGGGTGTCTTCCAGCGTGGCGGATAGCGACGTAGCCGCTTTGTTGGCCGCCGCCAGCGTGGTACGCAATTCCTGTGCCAAGGACGCGCCTTCGCCATTGATAAGCTTGTCGGTCGAACCCATCACCGTTTCAAATTGGTCCAAAGCCTCGCTTGCCTCGCGCAAGGTAACCTGCAGCTCTGACATGGTGCGTTCAACCTGCGGGCTGGCATTGGCCAGATTGGCGGTCATTTCATTGGTGTTGCGCAGAATGCCTTCCATCTGCTCCAAATTGGTGTCGGACAGGACTTGCGTCATCCGCTCGGTCAGGGTCGCCAGCCGCTCCAACAACAGCGGAGCATTGGCCAGAACCGCGCCCAAGCCTTGGCCCGGCGCCGGCGGAATGACCGGCACCCCTTCGGGACATGCAGTGGTCTCGCAACTGATCGGGGGCTGGCCGCTGCGCGCTCCATCCAGCAGGATCGTGGAAACGCCGGTAAAGCTGCCCTGCATGGTCGCCGATGTGCCGACCAAAATGGGGACTTCATCCCGCACCCGGACACGCACTCTTACAAATTCGGGATCATCTTCGGACAGGGTTATTTCAGAGACCTGACCAACCGGCACACCGGCAAAGGCCACTTGCGACCCATTGGCCAAGCCCGAGACAGATTGCTTGAAGAAAATGTCATATTCATTGTGCTGGCCCTGCCCCAGCCGGGCAATCCAGATGATTGCCGCTGCCAACAATGCCAACAGCAACAGCGTTACGGCACCGACCCAGATGTGATTTGCGCGTGTTTCCATCTCGGTGCCTCTAATCCCCCGAAACGCGGGGTTTGTCTATCTCTATACTTGTGTTGCGCGTCCGGCTGTCTTGCGCCGCGCGGCCGCGCGGGCCGTTGAAATATTCTTGGATCCACGGGTGATCGGTCGCCAGCAGTTCAGGAATAGTCCCCACCGCAATCACTTGCCTGTCGGCCAGCACTGCCACCCGGTCGCAAATCGCATGCAGCGTATCCAGGTCATGGGTGATCAGGAACACGGTCAGGCCAAGGGTTTCTTTTAGCTCTTTGGTCAGGCGGTCAAATTTTGACGCGCCCACCGGATCAAGGCCAGCGGTTGGCTCATCCAGAAACAGCACTTCTGGGTCCAGTGCCAGCGCGCGCGCCAGCCCAGCCCGCTTGCGCATTCCGCCAGACAATTGCGAGGGGTATTTGCTCGCCGCATCTTCCGGCAGGCCCGACAGCATGACCTTGTAACGGGCGATGTCGGCGCGCAATTCATCGCTGATTTCGGGGAAGAATTGGCGCAATGGTACCTCGACATTCTCGCCCACGGTTAGGGTTGAGAACAATGCCCCGCCTTGGAACAACACACCCCAACGGCGGCGAACGCCGATATCTTCGTCCGGCTCTGCATCGGTGATGGATTGGCCAAACACTTCGATATTTCCGGCGACCGGTGTTTGCAGGCCAATGATCGATCTCATCAGCACGCTTTTACCGGTGCCCGATCCGCCAACCACGCCGATGATCTCGCCGCGTTTGACCTTGAGCGAGAGATCATCATGCACCACTTGCTCGCCAAAGCGATTGACCAGCCCTTCAATTACTACCGGATACTCACCCTGAAAACGGGCTTCCTTGCGCAGTTTATTGTCACCCTCTGCCATGGCTCAGACCCAGCCGATCTTGGTGAAGAACACTGCGAAAAACGCATCGAGGACAATCACCGCAAAGATCGCAGATACCACGGCCAAGGTCGTACGGCGGCCAACTTCCTCCGAATTCCCCTTAACTTGCATCCCATGATAGCAGCCCGCCAGCCCCACGATCAGCCCGAACACAGGGGCTTTCAATAGGCCGACCCAAAGATCGTAAATCGGCACCACATCCTTGATCCGTTCAAGGAAGGTGAAGAACGGAATGCCCAGCGACAAATCGCCCACCACTGCGCCGCCAATGATGGCAACCAAGGATGCGTAAAAGCCGAGCAGCACCATCATGAATGTGCAGGCGAGAACGCGCGGGATGACCAATGCCTCTATCGGAGAAATTCCGATGGTGCGCATCGCGTCAACTTCCTCGGTCAGTTTCATCGTCCCGATTTGCGCAGCAAAGGCAGAACCGGATCGGCCAGCGACCATAATCGCGGTCATCAAGACACCCAATTCGCGCAGGGTAATACGGCCGACCAGATTGACCGTCAGCGCCTCTGCGCCGAACTGCGTCAATTGCACCGCGCCCTGTTGAGCGATCACGATCCCGATCAGAAAGCTCATCAGGCCGATAATCGGCAGCGAGGCAACACCAACCAATTCCAGTTGATGGACGAAGGCCTTTACCCGAAACCTGCTCGGATGCCGGATCAAATTGCCCATGCCGATCAGGATTTGCCCAAGGAACCCCACGACCTGAACAATCCCGGTCCAGGTCTCGGTGACCTTAGCTCCCAGAAATCCGGTGACCCGCTCCCAAATGGGGACATGAGGCGGCATAATGTCGGCATCATTGCTCGCGCCGCGAACCGCCTTCAGCAAACGCTGAGCCCGCTCACTCGCGCCCAAAATCTCTACATCATGACGCCGGGACAAGCGACACACGACCCATGCGCCCACCGTGTCAATCTCGTCCACAGCGCTAAGGTCCACCGAAACCAGCGGGACATCGATCGCTTCAAGGCCATGATCAATCTCGCCCACGGTCGAAACAAGAAGCGCGCCAGACAGGGAGAGTTTACCCTGCCCTTGCTCATCATGCTCCACAGCAAAATTCGCTAGACCGCTCATCTGCGAATCTATGAAAGCTATTTCGGCACTTAACAAGCGGTCTGGCTGAAATTCGGCGCTATCGCCCGTTGCATCGCAGCATTTGCACTGGCAAAGGCGTTTCTTTGTGGGTCATACCTCCCACGCCCTCCACCCTTCCACCCGGAGCCTACCGGGACACTATCCGGGTGGAAGGGTGGAGGGCGTGGGCGGCACAGCCAGCGAGTCAAAACGAGCACAGATACAGATGACACTTGATACGACCTTTAGCCCCGCCGAGATTGAGGCGCGCTGGTACAAGCAATGGGAAGAAAGCGGCAACTTTCGCCCGGATCGCCCGGACGCAGAGCCCTTCACGATTGTGAACCCGCCACCGAATGTCACCGGGTCGCTGCACATCGGCCACGCGCTGGACAATACGCTTCAGGATATTGTGATCCGATACGAGCGCCTGCGCGGCAAAGACGCGCTGTGGGTGGTTGGCACCGATCACGCCGGTATCGCAACGCAGATGGTGGTCGAGCGGCAGATGGAGGAACGCCAAGACAAGCGCACCAATTATTCGCGCGACGAATTTGTCGACAAGGTGTGGGAGTGGAAGCACGAAAGCGGCGGCACCATCACCAACCAATTACGGCGGCTGGGTTGTTCCATGGATTGGAGCCGCGAGCAGTTCACCATGGACCCGCATTTTACCAAGGCGGTGCTGAAAACCTTTGTTGATCTTTACAATGATGGCTTGATCTATCGCGACAAGCGTCTGGTCAATTGGGACCCCAAGCTGAAAACCGCGATCTCAGATCTTGAGGTTGAGACGCAGACGATTGCGGGCAGTTTTTGGCACTTCCGCTATCCGTTGGAAGATGGCGTGACCTTGGCAGATGGCCGTGACTACATCGAAGTTGCGACCACTCGGCCGGAAACCATGCTGGCCGATATGGCCGTGGCGGTTCACCCATCGGACGAACGCTATGCCAGCGTAGTGGGCAAGCATGTGGTGCTGCCGATTACCGGACGGCGTATCCCGATTGTGGCCGATGAGCACGCCGATCCTGAACTGGGTTCGGGCGCGGTGAAGATCACTCCGGGCCATGACTTCAACGATTTTGACGTGGGCAAGCGCGCCGGATTTGCCGCGGGCGATATGCTCAACATGCTGGATGGCGATGCGAATGTTTGCCAGACCTCTGACGAATTGGTGCCGGAGGAATTTCTAGGCCTGCACCGCTTTAAGCGGGACGGTGTGGATGGCGCGCGCGAAGCAATTGTGGCTCGTTTGAAAGCAGACGGATTTCTGATTCCGCACAAATCCAAGACCAAAAAGGGCGAAGAAATTGAGCATGACGCAGAGCCGCGTCAGATCGCCACGCCTTTTGGGGATCGCGGCGGCGTGGTGATCGAACCATGGCTGACCGATCAATGGTATGTCGATGCGGAAAAGCTGGCCGCCAAACCGATTGAGCAAGTGAAGTCTGGCGAAATTGAAATCATCCCAGCAAGCTGGGAAAAGACATTCTTCAATTGGATGGAAAACATCCAGCCTTGGTGCATTTCACGCCAATTGTGGTGGGGCCACCGGATTCCCGCTTGGTTTGATGCAGAGGGCAATGTCTTTGTTGCTGCGAGCGAGGAGGAAGCGCAAGCGCAGGCACCTCAAGGGGCCGTCCTAACGCAAGATTCCGACGTTCTCGACACATGGTTCTCTAGCGCTTTGTGGCCTTTCGCCACGCTGGGTTGGCCAGAATCCTCATACCAACCCGTTCGCCCTGAGCCTGTCGAAGGGCCGCACTTCACTTCCGAAGAAAAGAACAGTGCTTCGACAAGCTCAGCACGAACGGAATTGGGGGATTGGAGCGAGAATAAAGACCTTCTTTCCAAGCACTTCCCCAACAATCTGCTGATCAGCGGTTTCGACATCCTGTTCTTCTGGGATGCGCGGATGATGATGATGGGTCAGTACAATATGGGTGAGGCCCCATGGCCCAAACTGTATCTGCATGGATTGGTTCGCGCGGCAGATGGCGCGAAGATGTCCAAATCAAAGGGCAATGTGGTCGATCCGCTCGGCCTGATTGACCAATATGGCGCGGATGCGCTGCGGTTCTTTATGGCGGCAATGGAAAGCCAAGGCCGCGACATCAAAATGGATGAGAAGCGGGTTGAGGGCTATCGCAATTTCGCCACCAAGCTGTGGAATGCCACGCGTTATTGCCAGTCCAATGGCATTGGTGCCTCGTCCACTCTGAAGGCTCCGAAAGCGCGCATGGCGGTCAATCAATGGATTATTGGCGAGGTTCAGCAAACCGCGCTGGAATTAGAACAGGCAATGGCCGATCTGCGCTTTGATGCAGCGGCCAACACCATTTATCAATTCGCTTGGTCGCGTTTCTGCGATTGGTATCTTGAGCTGATCAAACCGGTCCTGATCAAGGATGATGACCAGCCCCCAGCATCCGATGCTGCGATTGCCGAAACCCGCGAAGTGGCCGGATGGGCACTGGATCAAATTTTGGTCATGCTGCACCCATTCATGCCGTTCATCACCGAAGAATTGTGGCATGCGCAGGGAGAATTGAACGGCACCGATCGGAGCGATTATCCGCTAATTACCGCCAAGTGGCCCAACCCTCGTGCGCAAGTGTCGAAGGACGCAACCGATGCGATTGATTGGACGATTGAGTTTGTCGCCAATGCGCGCACCGCTCGCAATGAAATTGGCATCCCACCCGGCACCAAATTGCGGGCTGTGATCGCCGATCCTTCCGATCTGGCGCGCAAGGTTCTTGGCGGCAATGGGGCCGCCGCGATGGAGCGATTGTCCCGCGTGGGTCCTTTCATGATGATCGGGCAAATTGGTGATGCCAATGTCCCTGGCCCTATCCCCAAGCCTGCCATGGAAATCGCGGTTAGCGATGATGTGATCTTGGTCGATCTGGCCGGTGTGATCGACATTGCCGAGGAAAAGGCGCGGCTGGAGAAAGCTCTCGCGGTTTCGCAAAAGGAAGCCAAATCGCTGGAGGGTCGCCTCGCCAACGCCAGTTTTGTCGAACGCGCCAAGCCCGAGGCGGTGGAGAAGGCCAAGGCCGACTTTGCCCATCATTCGGCCGAGGCTGAGCGGCTGCAAGGCGCGCTCGCCCGATTGGGGTAACATGAGCGTCATTGCGAGAAGCGCCGAGCCTTGCTCGGGGTGACGAGGCAATCCAGAGCGGCTCTCGAAAAGTTCTGGATTGCCGCGCAACCTTGGGGGTGCTCGCAATGACGAAGCCGGGAGAGTTTCCTACGCCAAGCAATCATGGCATGAGGCACATTGGATGAACTGGCGGGTTGGCCTGAAATGGAGCCTGAAAACGGGTCATTGGCGCAATTTCAAAGTTGGAAAAGTGTCAAAATAGAAATTCGGCCTATTTTGTCATATTTTTCCGTAACTTATGAGGTTTTTGGTCGCTTGACACAGTGTCAAAAGTGTCAAAATAGAAAGTGGGCGTAAATTGGCGATAATTCTGGCCACTGATGATGCTGGACAGGCAGAAATTTTTGCTTCGCTGCAGGGCGAAGGGCCCAGTGCTGGCATGCCGGTGGCCTTTGTGCGGCTGTCGCGCTGCAATCTTGCCTGCACTTGGTGTGACACGGCCTACACTTGGCGGTTTGATAACAGCCGTGACCACCGCGATAGGGAGGTGTTTGATCGCAAAGCCAATCAGATTGCGCTCGATCCAAAGGATGCAGCCGATCAGATATTGGCTCTGGGTCAAAAACGCTTGGTCATCACCGGCGGCGAACCGATGCTGCAGGCTGGCGCGCTGGCGGATATGCTCGAACATTTGCCCGACATGTCGGTCGAAATTGAGACCAATGGTACGGCCAAGCCCCCTGCCCGGCTCGACATTCGGATCGACCAATTCAACGTCAGCCCCAAGCTGGCGCATTCGGGCAATCCAGCCGATTTGGCTTTGATACCTGAGCGGCTGGACGCCTTTGCAGCGGATCCGCGCGCTTTCTTCAAATTCGTGATCGCCCAGCCTGATGACGTATCCGAGGTGCTGGAATTGCAGCGCCGCTATCGGTTCATGCCCGGCCATGTGTTCCTGATGCCGGAAGGCACCGACAGCAAGACCCTGCACCAACGCGAGCAATGGCTCAGCCCGCTATGTCTGGAGCATGGCTTTAGGATGAGTGACCGGCTGCATATCCACCTCTATGGAGATACGCGAGCTACGTGAATTGATTACGCCCTCAAATGCCGGTGTCGTAGGTCAACAAGCACACTTAACCTTGGCTTCTCCAACGTTGGACAACGCGCTGAACCATATCCTCTTCGCCACCGCTGGATGACCACAGGTCAACAAAGCTTGGATCTTCGGATGCGGGACGTTTGTTCTCTTCGAGGTGATCGAACGAGACGCGGATCGGAATGGCGACACCCTCGCCGCAAATTATACACTCGCGGTTGCGCAATGCGGGAATGGAATCGAGGAAACCACGCGCGCCTTCGGGCATGGCTGCCCGGACAAATTCTTGGTCGCGGTCGTTGTTCAAACGCATCGAAATAATCGTACCGCATTGTGACAGCACGCCTTCGGCCAAGTCAGATGGACGTTGGGTAATCAGGCCGAGAGAGATACCGTATTTACGGCCCTCCTTAGCGATCCGAGACAGGATGCGACCGACCGATGAGCCATCCTCATTCGCGCTGCTAGGCACATAGCGGTGCGCCTCTTCGCAAACGAGCAGGATAGGACGAGTTTTGTCGTCCCGGCCCCAGATTGCAAAGTCGAATACCAGACGGCTGAGCACAGCCACAACGGTGCTGGTGATGTCGGATGGAACGCCCGAAACGTCGATGATCGAGATCGGTTTGCCATCACCCGGCATGCGGAACACTTTGCTGATGAACTCAGCCATGGTGTCGCCAACCAACATGCCAGAGAACATGAATTGGTAGCGCGGATCGGCCTTCAATTCTTCCAGCTTGGTCTTGATCCGCATGTACGGAGCCGAGGTGGTCGATTTGTCCAGCTTGCCCATTTCGTCCTGAACCTTGTTCGAAAGATCGGACAAGAGATAGGGCACGGGCGAATCAACAGTGATCTTGCCCATGCCGTCTGCCAGACGGTTTTTGCTGCGCGCATGGAGCAAACATTTGGCCAGAATGTCGGAATCGACCTGACGTTCATTGCCGCTCGACGTCAGCAGCACTTCGCAATGCTCTTCGAAATTCATCAGCCAATAGGGCATTTGCAGATTGGATACGTCGAGGATTTGTCCGGTCTGGCGGAAGGCCGCGGAATATTCGCCGTGCGGATCGATCATCACAATGTGACCCTGCGGAGCGGCCTGACAGATGCGGTGAAGGATCAACGCAGCGCTGGTCGATTTACCAGTACCGGTCGAGCCGAGCAGGGCAAAGTGTTTGCCCAGCATCGCATCAATATACATGCCAGCGCGAATATCGCTGGTTGGATAGACGGTGCCAATTTCAACATTGGCGCGGCCGTCACTGGCGTAAATTTGTTTAAGGTCTGCGGTGGTCGCAGGATAGATCAATGCGCCCGGCACTGGATAGCGGGTCACACCGCGGCGAAAACCGTGGATGCGTCCGGTCAGCTTTTCCTGACGGCCTTCACCAAGGAAATCGATATTGGCCAGAATGCCTCCATTGGCCCGGCGATCCTTGCGTTGGTTGCGGACACTGGCGAGAAGCCAATTGTCACCCACCTTGATTTTCACTTGGCTACCAACTTGCCCTGCCAGCGCGATGGATGGATCATCATCCTCCATGCACTCGTTCAGGCGTTCAATATCAATCGCGATCTCAGAGCCAGAGCCAGCGATTTCCAATACGACACCAATTGGCTGGTCCGCATTGTCGCTAGCAGCAGGGGTTACTTCAGCTGGTTCCGTAGCCGGTTCGACAGAATTCTCACCTCTGGCTTCGGCGGCAGCAGCGGCGGCGGCCGCTTCTACCAGCTTGCCCTGGCCAATTGCCTGCGAAGGCTCTTCATGCTGCACGTTTTCCTGCGCATTTCCCTGTGCGGGATTTTGGCCATTTCCTTGGCCAGCACCTTGCTGAAAGGAGTCAAAGTTCTGATTGCCCATGTCGGTCATAAATGATCCCAAGTTCCGTTTTGATCGGTTCTTGGTTGGCTTAGGCAGTTGAGGTTAAAATCGCGTCAACGATAAGCGCTGCAAGCGTGCCGGGAATTGTCAGATCATTGCAAACAGACGACCGGCAATCCAGCCCATGCTGATCGACAGGAACACCGCAACCAGACCATAAATGAACGAAGAACGCTGCGCAGAAGTCTCGACAAAGCGCTCCAATCCGACCTTGCGGACATCCACATCTGCAACCGCCGAGGCAATCACTCGGCCATCAGAAATAGCAAATGTTTCAGCAGTATAAAGGCCAGTCTGGACATTCGATGGCAAGGAAATTCTGGCTTGATAGAGGACTTGCTCGCTGATCCGCACGCCGTTCATATCTTCCTTGTACAGACCTTCACGTTGGCGCAAATCGACCAAGCCTTCGGCAAAGCGGGTTTGTTTGTCAGGGTCGATCTCGCCCGATGGCGAAAGCTGAATAAACTCGGTGCCCAATTCGTAAATTGCCGCCGTTCGGTCATCGACAATTTCCTCAACCGGGCGCGATGCGGCCACTGCAAAGAAGGATGGAGCGGAACGAAAGTCACTGCTTTCCGCATTCATCCAAATGCCCACAAACCGCTCTTTCTCGCGCATTCGGATGGCCTGCGTCGGCCCTTTCAGAACGACGACGATATCGTACACCGCGCCGCCGCGCCGCCCGACATTATCAAGGATCGCGCCATACAATAGCAGCTCTGTTCCGGTGAAGCCTTGTCGCACCTGGACCTCGTCCTGCGACACTTCGGGAACCAGAATGGCATCACTTTGAGCAGACAACAAAAAGGCTGCTAGGATCAGGAACAGCGCCCTCATAGCGGTGCCACCGTAAAGATTTCATCGGGTTGATACCCAAGCCCCAACAGCATGCGGACCGCAACCGCCAGCACAATAGCGGCCAGCACAAGACGCAAAATCTCGGGCCGAGCCTTGAGCGCAATTTGGGTGCCGAATTGTGCCCCCATGACAGATCCAAGCAGCAACAATCCGGCCAAGACGATGTCGACCGACTTGGTCGTCAGAGCATGGGTCATGGTGGTGACCATGGTGACGAACATGATCTGGAACAGCGACGTTCCAACCACAACATTGCCGCTCATGCCCAAGATATACAGCATCGCCGGAACAAGGATGAAGCCGCCGCCGACCCCCATTAACATGGTCAAAATGCCAACGATGATGCCAAGCAGAAACGGCGCGATCGGTGACACATACAGCCCCGATCGATAGAACCGCCAACGCAAAGGCAGCGCAGCAACCAAGGGGTGGTGCCGCCGTTTGCGCGGACCTTTGGCCTTGGCGCTGGGACGTATGGTCTCCATCGCCTCTCGCGCCATGAGCATACCGATGGTGCCAAGCATCAAAACATACAGCATGTTGATGACAACATCGATTTGACCGACGGATTGGAAGAAACGGAACAGCAAGGCGCCCAGCAATGCGCCAATGACGCCGCCGCCGACCATCACCATCCCCATCCGGTAATCCACCCCGCCGCGCCTGCTATGGGCGAGCACGCCAGAAACACTTGCGCCAGTGACTTGGGTTGATGCAGAGGCCGCCGCGACTGTGGGCGGAATGCCGTAAAAGATCAGCAGCGGTGTGGTCAGAAATCCGCCGCCCACTCCGAACAGGCCGGACAGCACCCCCGTTAGCGCACCCAGTGCGACGATCAGAAGACCGTTCACCGAGAGATTCGCAATGGGAAGATAAACGTCCATACCTTCGGCCTACCCCACCAGCAGCACGGATTAAAGGCGAAGCGTCGCCAAACTGATTAAAAGCGTGTCGACAGTGTCACCGCGGCACCGGAATCGGGCTCTGCCGAACCTGCTACTCGCTCTCGATAATCCACCGACAGACGCGCCGGAACTTGTCCGATGGTCATGTCGACCCGAACGCTTGGCCCAATATCCACCCGTTCCGCACCCTTTTGCGCGCCGCCCCATGCCGCCGCCCCAAGGCTGAACCGGGCGAGATCAAATTGGCCAACATCGCGCAGGACATGCACCTGACCATCAGCGAATGCGGTTGCGCCGTCTCCGCCGACATAGCCCGCTTGAGCATAAACTTCTGCCCTTGCTCCTAACAGCAGATCAATCGGTTCAAGCTCGGTCGTGGCGAAAGCAGAAGGGCGAAGTTTTGTGCCGCCGCCATTGCTTCTTTCGATGGCTCGCAATTCAGCATGAGCGCGCAGTGGAATTTTCGCAACTGGGCGGGCGGACAGGCCGGCCGACAGTTCGGTTTCACCATTGTCAATCAAAGCGCGATAGGCCCGAACATAGGCGCGCGGATCACGCTTGGATGATGGCGCCAAGCGATAATTCAGCACCGCGCCGACCTGATTGGCACCGTAAGTTGGCGCTCGGCCTTGCGATACCAGTGTGGAATTGGAACCCTGCCGCCAAAAAGCCCACGCCTCGAGCGACCAGCGATCAGGCGCCCCCTCTTGAGGCCGCCCATTTTCTGCCTGCGTATTTAGCGAATGCTGCAAACCGAGTGAATTCAACGAATGCTCGATCGAAGCCGGAATGGGCAGATGCGTCATCGCTGCCATCCACATCATCTGGTGCCCGGCGGCGGTCGCTGTTTGTCCGTCAGCAGCAACAAGCGGATCGGCAAATTGAATATCACTCGCGCCATAGCTTGGGTGCGGTACTTCGGTCAGACCCTCGACTTGAACTGCGCCAAAATGCGGTGGAGTGCTCAGCCCCTGCCTAGGCGCTGACGCTTGTTGAGCAGGTTCGCCTTGAGCCAAACCTTGTACAGAGCTTCCCTGTTCTATGGACGAGGCAGAGCCATTGGCGTCGCCAGCCACGATCTTTGGCACCAAATTTTCAACCTGGGGCCAAGGCGCTTCCCAAGTTACAATCCGGGCGCAACCCCAGGCAAGCAGGACAAGCACCAGCATCGCCAGTGGCCTGCCGCGCGTTCCCGTTGGATGGCTCTGGCCGGTTGGACGGCTCTGCATTGTATCGCTGCTCATGCCGGTCTGCCCGAAAGGGCCGTCGCTTGCGGCGCTCTGGCCTCAGCCTTTTCAACTGGCTCTGGCACGCGCGTTGGATGGCTGAAATGCGGAGTCTTGTCCCACACAATCGCAGCGCCCATCAACGTACGGCCATAGGCAAGGACCGCCCGTCCGCCCGCCATTATGGCGATGATATTGGCGATCGGAATGCGCAGCACGGATCTGACGCCTTCAACCCAACCATATTCGCGAGTGGTGAGGGCAAAGCGCATGATAACGCGCCAACCAAAGGCGATTAAATTGGCCCACAGCAGGGTTTTGGCAAAGACGGATAGCTCAATTGGCGTGCCATAACCCATCTGGCTGGCGGCGGTAATAAAGCCTGATAAAACGAGCAGCAGATATCCGACAATCAGAACGATGGACGAAAACGGCCCGCGCCGATCGCGCAGCCGCATCCAACCTTCGACAATATTGCTATTCCAGCCGAGCCGATCCCAACCTTGCAAGGCGATACCATGCACCCAACGGGTTTTTTGGGTCACCACATGGTCGAGCCGTGCCGGGAAATACGATCTGGTGGCGATCAAATCACCTTCAGCAGAGCGCGCCCGGACGAACCGACTGCGCCCACCTTGTGCGGCCACGCCCATGCCCAATTCATAGTCCTCGGTCAGGGAATCGGCAGCAAATGGCAATTGGTCGCTGCGCCCCTCGGCCAGTCTGTCGAGCGCGTGCCGCTCCACCGCGCAACCCACGCCAGCTGCAGGCAATGCCGCGCCCAAAGCCCCGCGTACAACCATTGCTTTCCCATGAGATTCGGCAAATTCCTCGCAATAGTGGCTGCCGATCCAGCGGCTGTCATGCTGTGGCATTGGCAGGACTGGCAATTGGGCAAAGGCAGCCTTGGACGAGCTGCGCCCAATCGCCCGATCGAGCAAGACCAGCCCTGCTTGATCGACCATGTCTTCCGCATCGTGGAAGACCACCATATGCGCCTTGCGGCCAAGCCGCTGCTCGTCATCCTGCAGCGCGCGATACAATCGATTCAGGCAATCCGCCTTTGTGGTCGGGCCCGGCCTATCATTGATCACCAGACGCAGACGCTGATCGCCCGGCATCGCCTCCATGACCGCTGAAATTGTGGCCGGATCATTGGGATAGCAGCCCACATACAGGCGCAGATCCGATTGCGGCCACACCTTCAGCGCATGGCGAATTGTGTCGCCAATAACTTCGGCTTCGCTCCATGCAGGAATAAACACGGCGACATCACCGGTGAGCTGGGCTTGGCTGATTTCTTCGCGATCAAATTTCGCGGTGCCAACCCTTCCGGTCAGCTTCAGCCACAGCCAAGTAAAATCAACGGCAAGATCGTCTACCGCACCAATCAAAAAGAAGATGCCGGCAAAAAGCAACAATTCGTGCTGAACCAATGCCAGCAACTGCCAGAAAGTTAGCTCCCAGAATGGCATCTGCCCTGCCCCCGTTAAAAAAGCAGCCTAACGGGTTCACTCTTTGCTTGCAACGAGGGAAAGTTTTCGAAAGAGAGTTTTTCAATTATGGAACAGCAAAATCAAACCCGTCGCTCAGTCTTTGCCCCGGTAAAGGCCCTGTTTGTTAGCGATGCATCAGCAGGGATTTTGTTGATCCTGGTGGCGGCAGCGGCGATGCTTGCAGCCAATTCTTCTTTGGCCGGAGAATATAAAGAGCTGTTCTATGGCGACCTTGCATGGACGCCGATTGCCAAACTGGATGATCTTCATTTGTGGATCAACGACGGCCTGATGGCGATCTTCTTCTTCGTCGTTGGGCTGGAAGTGAAGCGCGAATTGATCGCGGGGCAATTGGCCGATCCGATGAAACGCCGATTGCCAGTTGTCGCGGCGGCTGCGGGAATGTTCGTACCTGCGGCGGTCTATATGCTGGTCTCTGGCGGGGGCATGTACACTTCTGGTTGGGCGATCCCGGCGGCCACTGATATTGCCTTTGCGATGGGCGTGCTGGGCCTATTGGGCAGCCGCGTTCCGGCATCGCTGCGCCTGTTCCTGCTAACCGTGGCGATTGTTGATGATATTGGCGCGGTGATGGTCATCGCTCTATTCTATACCCCCACGATCAAGATGATCTGGTTGGTCGCATCGATCGTGGTCTTCGGATTGATGGTGGGCATGAACCGGATGAAGGTGAGCAGCTTTACCCCCTATATACTGATGGCGCTGGCGCTGTGGTTCTGCGTTCTCAACACTGGCGTTCACGCCACAATCGCTGGCGTAGTCGCCGCGCTGACCATTCCGATGAAGCGCAAGGACGGCAATTCCATGCTCGAGAAGCTGGAGCACGGACTCGCCCCATGGAGCGCCTATTTGATTGTGCCAATTTTCGGCTTTGCCAATGCCGGAGTGTCCTTTGCTGGCATGGGGATCGAGGCACTGCTCGATCCGCTGCCGATTGCGATTGCTGCCGGTCTGGTTGTCGGCAAGCAGCTGGGTATTTTCTCGGCCGTATTTGTCGCGGTGAAGACTGGCTTTGCGCAGCCCCCTGACAAGGCGAGTTGGATGGAGATTTACGGCATATCCGTCCTTTGTGGGATCGGCTTTACCATGTCATTGTTCATTGGCGGCCTTGCATTCCCCGGCAATCAATTGCTGATCGACGAGGCGAAGATCGGCATTCTTATGGGCTCTGCCATATCAGCGATTATGGGTTACACCGTGCTGCGGCTGACCACCAAGCACCCTGAGGAAGAGTGCGACGATCAGGGCGATCAGAAGGTCAACGCTTAAGCGCGACCAAAGGCGCAGCCATTAGGGCAGGCATTAGGTCAGCAACGCGATTACCAGCTGCCGATATTCTCCATACTCGCCCATGGTTCTTGCGGTTCGAGGCTGCCGTCTTGCAGCAGCTCTACCGAAATTCCGTCGGGTGATCTGACAAAGGCCATATGTCCGTCGCGCGGCGGGCGGTTGATCGTGACTCCTGCGTCCATCAACCGCTGGCACGTCTCGTAAATATTGTCGACGCGATAGGCGAGATGGCCAAAATTGCGCCCGCCATCATATTCCTCTGGCGCGCTGCCATCTTCGGCTGGCCAATTGTACGTCAGTTCAACTTCGGCCACATCCTCTTGACCTGGCGCTGCCAGAAAAATCAGCGTGAAACGCCCTGCCTCGATATCGAAGCGGCGCACCTGCTCCAGCCCAATCAGCTTAAAAAAGTCCACCGTCGCATCGGGATCAGACACGCGGATCATGGAATGGAGATATTTGACCATAAATATTCAGCCTCATTCAAAATCAGTTCATCGACAGAAAGCCACAGCTCATCGTGGGCTAAGCAATTGGACGGAGGATGCAATGAATGCTGTGAATGAGCAAGCAACAGTTGGAACAGGTGGCGGATTTTTGAAAGATCCGGTCACGTTGCGCTGGCTATCCACCGCTGGCATAGCCGCGGCCGGGCTGGTGCTTAGCGGATATTTGCTGGGCAATGGATTGCTGCGGGCCAAGGACGCTGAACGCACCGTTACCGTGCGCGGCCTGGCAGAGCGCAATGTTACCGCAGACCTCGCCACATGGACGATTTCCTATTCCTCCACCTCAACAGATCTATCCGCTGCTCAAAACAAAGTTCGCAGCGATACAGCCGAAATCGAGAGCTTCTTTGACGGACTAGGCTTTCCCGGCGATGCCCTGCAGCCCACCGGGGCCAATGTGTCCAGCCACACCCGCCAAGGCGTCACCCATTACACCGTACGGCAGCGGCTGGCCCTGCGCACGCAAGACATCGAACGCGCGCAAAAGGCGGTCGCCAGCCAATTCGAGCTGGTCAATCAAGGCGTGTTCTTAGAGGAAGGGTCTGGCATGGCGTACACCTTCACTCGGCTGAATGACATCAAGCCGGAAATGGTGGCGCAAGCGACCAAAGATGCGCGGGCATCGGCTGAGCAATTTGCTCAGGATAGCGGCGCTGCGGTTGGTGCCATTCGCGATGCGACCCAAGGTTATTTCAGCATCGAAGGCCGCGATGGCGATAGCGGCGGCTGGGGTGTCAGCGATTCCCCCTATAAAAAGGTCCGAGTGGTCACCACCGTGCATTTCTCGCTCGGTTAATCACGCGAAAGTAGAGGTCGCGCAAAATTACAACCACAATGGAAAAAGGGCGCCGGCCATTCAACAGCCCGCGCCCCGTTCCTCTTGCGATCAAGCGTTACGCTTTAATCGAACAATTCTATCAAATGCTCGCGCTCAGCGTGAACACGATAGCATCGTCAGTGAAGACGCCGCCTGGATCGATCAAGCCGTCACCTTCTACACCGACGTAAGACACGCCGACGCTGAGCGGGCCAGCGAGGGCAGCTTCAACACCGATTGACCAGTCAAATGCCTTGCCATCATCAGTGAAGGTCAGGAAACCATCGGTGTAACCAAGGTGTCCTGTAACTGTCAGGCTGGTTTCGGGAATACCGAAGCCGATGTCTGTGTAGAGATACAGATTGTCGGTGCTGCCCAGCGATTGCTGGTCGGGAGCGTAGGCAACGCCCGCGGTCAGTTCAGCTGGACCAAGTCCAAATCCGAGCGAGCCGTAGACTTCGAAATAGTCTGTTGCTGCACCCGATGCCGCATCGGGATAGAGGTAGTAGATACCGCCAATGTCGTAGGACAGGCCTTCACCAATATCTCCGCCGAAACCGGCGTAAACATCAAGCTCAGTAGAACCAAAGCCGACTGTGTCTTCGTCCAGATTAGACGCCCAGGTTCCGATGTAGAACCCAGAGGTGTGAGAGAAGTCGACACCGCCCTGGATGGCAAGATTGCCGCCAGACAGGTCAACACCGCGGAAACGATATTCAGATGCGAGCGCGACATTGGCAGAGATTTCAAAACCGCCATCGCCACCAACAGAGTTAGCAGCGTCGGTTTCAATGTCTTGGATGGCACGATCAATATCGGCTTCAGTAACTGCCTCAGAGAGTACGAGCTTCATTTCGCTCAGATTCTCTTCAGATGATTCTTCAGCCAATGCCGGGGTGGCTGCAAAAGCCATTCCGGTAACGAGACTTGCGGCCATGAGGCCGCGGATGGACGTGAGCATTACAACTTCCTTACTTATGTTGTTGCCTCGTCCCGCCTGCGTATTCGACGGTCACTTATTTTTGATATGTGATCTCAATCAAATGCGACACAATCGTGCACAAAATTACTGCACTGCACAAGAGAAATTCTAAACATTCGAATGCCCCGGTCCAAGTGTGGGTTTTTTGCACCACATCAAAGTGCCCGCAAATCCCTCACTCAGTTGCCGTTCAGCGAGCGGTAGATTAAAGCGCGCTCAAATCGGAACCACCACTGCACTATGATACTTGATCCCTTGAAGAATCTGTTTCGCTCTGGCGGAAAAAAACCCGCCGGGCCGCGCGTGCCCGAAGGGGAGCGATACTATGTCGTGGGCGACATCCATGGCCGTCTCGATTTGTTCGATGCCTTGATCGACGCGATTGAGGACGACATTGCCTCACGCGAAACATCCGCCATTTCGATCATCCTGCTCGGGGATCTGGTCGATCGGGGTTCGGACAGTGCCGGAGTGATTCGCCGCAGCCGCAAATGGCGCCAGTCTCGCAAAATTCGGATTTTGGCCGGAAATCATGAAGAGATGTTTCTACAATCCTTCGATGACAAGGACGTGCTGAGACATTTTCTAAAGCATGGTGGGCGCGAAACCTTGCTCAGCTATGGCATCCCACCAAAGAAGTTCAACGCTCTGTCGGTCGAAGAATTGTTCGACGCATTGCCCGATATCGTGCCGCAAAAAGACCGCGATTATATGGCCGCATTTGAAGAGATGATCATAGCTGGTGATTATCTCTTCGTTCATGCCGGGATCGATCCTGAACGTCCCTTGGACAAGCAGAAGCGGCGCGACATGCTGTGGATTCGAGAGCGCTTCTTAAGGCACGAAGGCCCTTTGCCAAAGGTTGTGGTGCATGGTCATACGATCTTTGACGATGTAACAGATCGGGGCAGCCGCATTGGGATCGACACTGGGGCATTTCGTACCGGCGTTCTGACCGCATTGGTTCTGGAAGAGGACCAAAAGCGCGCTATCAAAGCCGTCGAAAGCAGCGCGGCAATCACAATAGTGAATGAGGATTTGAGCTCATGAAGATTGCAATGGTTGGATCTGGCTATGTTGGCCTAGTGTCGGGAGCATGTTTTGCCGATTTTGGCCATGATGTGGTCTGTATCGACAAGGATCAGTCCAAGATTGACCGGCTGCATGATGGCATCATGCCGATTTACGAGCCAGGTCTAGACGCCCTGGTCGGCAGCACTGTTCGCTCGGGCAGCCTGACCTTCACCACCGATCTGGCCGAGGGAATCAAGGGCGCCCAAGCCATCTTCATCGCGGTTGGCACCCCTAGCCGCCGCGGCGATGGCCACGCCGATCTAACCTTTGTTTACGAGGTCGCTCGCCAAGTTGGCGCGAACCTCGCCAACGATGCGGTCATCGTCACAAAATCAACCGTACCTGTAGGCACTGGTGACGAGGTTGAGCGTATTTTGTCCGACAGCGGCACCGGCCACCAATTCTCGGTCGTTTCTAACCCCGAATTCCTGCGCGAAGGTGCTGCGATTCGCGATTTCAAGCGGCCCGACCGCATTGTTATAGGGGCTGAGGACGAATTTGGTCGCAATGTCATGCGCGAGGTCTATCGCCCGCTGTTCCTCAATGAATCGCCGATACTTTTCGTCAATCGCCGTTCCAGCGAGCTGATCAAATATGCGGCCAATGCGTTCCTCGCGACCAAGATCACTTTCATCAATGAAATGGCTGATCTGTGCGAGCAAGTTGGCGCCGATATTCAGGACGTTTCGCGCGGGATTGGGATGGACAACCGCATCGGGGCCAAATTCCTCCATGCCGGGCCTGGCTATGGCGGATCATGCTTCCCGAAAGACACTTTGGCGCTGCTCAAAACAGCAGAAGATTATGAAAGCCCGGTTCGCATTGTAGAGGCGGTGGTCAAGGTCAATGAAAGCCGCAAACGCGCGATGGGCCGCAAGGTTCTGGAGGCGCTGGGCGGGCCAGACGATGCGCGCGGCAAGAAGGTTGCGATGTTGGGGCTGACCTTCAAACCCAACACCGATGATATGCGCGATTCGCCAGCGATTGCGATTGCCCAAACCTTGCAGGATGCAGGGGTAGAGATAGCCGCTTACGACCCCGAAGGGATGGAGCAAGCCAAGCCTTTGATGCCCGATGTGGTGATGTGCTCAAACCCTTATGACGCGATCGAAGGGGCCAATGCCGTCGCCATCGTGACCGAATGGGACACGTTCCGCGCGCTCGATCTGAGGCGGGTCAAACAATTGGCGACAGATGCCGTTCTGGTTGATCTGAGAAACATCTACCAACCAGTAGATGTGCGCGAACTCGGCTTTGAATATGTGAGCGTAGGACGGGACTAAGCCCCGCCCCAACACTCCTTAACACTGGTTTCCATATTCAATTATTGCGCAGCCGCTATTTCCCGATTTCGGTGGGATAGGGCGGTGCCGGACGAGCCGGTGGCGGGTTGCCTTCCAATTGCTGCATCACCACAGAAATGGCCGCTTCCAACTGAGTGTCCTGCCCGCGATCAAGCGCGATCGGGTCCAAATCGACCCTAATATCAGGCGCGACACCCTCATTCTCGACCGTATAGCGACCATTGCGATCGTAAAAGCGGAAGAACGGCACGGTTAGGAAACCGCCGTCGATCAGGCCGGGATTGGCGCTGATCCCGATCAATCCACCCCATGTACGGCGACCGATCAAAGTGCCCAATCCAGCTTCGCGGAAGGCATAGGGCATCCAGTCACCGCCAGATCCTGCGTCTTGGTCGATCAGCATGACTTTCGGACCATAAATGCCGCCGCCCGGCGTTGACCAATTGATACCTTCGCGGTCTTTCCAACCCGACATCCATTTCCGGCTCAGCACATCGATGATGTAATTGGCCGCTTGGCCGCCGCCATTGGACCGCTCGTCCAGAATCAGCGCTTGCTTGTCGGTTTGCGAGAAATACATCCGGTTAAAGAATGTGTATCCGGCCCCGGCGGTGTTGGGCATATAGACATAGGCGACTGTGCCGCCGCTCGCCTGATCCACCCGCTTGCGATTGTCTTCGATCCATGACCACAGGCGCAATTGGCGCTCGGTCCCGGCCGGCTCAACCGTTGACGTGCGTCGAGCCGCCGTAGGCGTGCTGGCCACAGTAAGCGCCACTTGCGATCCAGCAGAGCCCGACAATGCGGCATAGATATTATCGCTGGCGGTCAATTCCTGACCATTGACTGCGATGATGTAATCACCCTCGTTCACATCCACACCTGGCGCAGCCAATGGCGCGGCCAAGAACGGGTTCCATTGCTCTCCGGTAAAGATGCGCTTGATCCGATAGCGACCGTTTTCAATCGCAATGTCGGCACCCAATAGGCCGGGAGAGGCAGAGCTGTTGTCATAAACATCGCCGCCGCCAATGTAATTGTGGCCGACACCCATTTCACCCGCCATTTCGACCAGCAATTCGTTCAGATCCTCGCGCCGTCCCAAATGGGGCAGCAACGGTTCGAACTTGGCGCGGACACCCGCCCAATCGAGGCCATGCAGATTGGGGTCGTAGAAATACTCTTTCTCCATCCGCCAAACATCGCCGAAAATCTGGGTCCATTCGGCCAGCGGATCGATATTCATCCGCACGCCCGACATAGAAACCGCCTCTGGCTCCAATTTCTCGCCCGCATCTGCGGTCGCCAAACTGCCGTTCGGCTTGGCCAGCAACAGCTTGGCTCCTTCGGAATCGGTCGACACACCAGTGTAACCAGCGCCAACCGAACTTGCCTCGCGCTCTTCAAAATCAAAGCGCATCAGCCTGCTGTTTTCTACGCCACTGCCCGGCCCGGTAGAAACTCCGGCTTGGACTCGCTCGACATAAAATAGCGCGCCGTCCTTGGCCGTCGCAATGTCGGTATAGAAAGCCTCTGGCACGGGCAGAGCAACAATCCGGTTCGCGATATTAGCGGGCGAAACAGCTACGCCGCTGTCCTTGTCTGCGCTGCCTTTCTCGTCGCTATCCTCACCATCTTCATCATCGCCCGATGTGTCGGCCTCTTCATTGGCCAACACAGGAGCAAGCGGCGATTTGCCGTCAGCCTCCAAAACGGCGGCATAGATGCCCGCACGATAGGGGCGATCCTGCGTCGTCATATCAAGACCCGCAAAAACCGTACCCGCATTGGTCGATGCGGTGAAAAACAGCAGCTTGCCGTCTTTGGAGAAAACCGGAGAACCGATGTCGGCAAAATTGCCCGTCACCGGATATTGCCTGCGCGTGGTCAAATCATAGAGATGCAATTCGGCATTGGCATTGGCACCGCGTGTCGTGAAACTGATCCAGCGCCCCTTGGGCGACATTGCCGCGTCAAAATTGCCATTGCGGCTTTCACTGGTAGCGATCTGCCAGCTGGTCCCCGCGGCCACATTTAGCCCGTGAAGGGTCAGCGTGTTGGACGAATAGACGATTGTTTCACCGCCATTGCCCCAGCCAATCAATTCGTAGAAATTTTCACCCAGAGAAATCGTGCGGACCGGTTTGATGCCGCTCTGATCTTCGATCACCAGCACCTGGCCCGAGCCATTGTCGGTGACATAGGCAATCTGGGTGCCATCCTCTGACCAGATCGCGCCGTAATCGCGCACACTCGTGCTTTGCGAAATGTTGCGGGTCGCGCCCTTGTCTGTCGGTACAGTGAAGACTTCGCCACGGGCCGTCACAGCGACCCGCTTGCCAGAAGGGGAGAGCGATGCAGCCGTCATCTGCTCGCTGACATTTTTCCATCCAGCCTGCCGTGCTGGCAGATCCGCCGCCAGCGTTATGGGCAGCCGCGAAATCGCACCGCTAGCGACATCAAATGTATGAAACACGCCGCCTGCTTCATAGACAATGCGGCCATTCTTGGCAGTTATATTGCGAATGTCCCAATCCGCGTTGCTGGTCAGTTGCGACAATTCGCCACTGGCCGGATCAAAGCTGTGAATATTGGACCGCATATTCCATCGGTCGGACAGGAAATAGAGCGTTCCATCCATCCATACCGGGTCAAATTCGGTCGTGCGATCACCGGGAATGGTCGTTGCGCTATCGCCTTCGAAATCGATCAATTGCAAAGACGGCGTGCGGCCACCGCGATAGCCGCGCCAACCGTTGACGCCCCCGGTCAAATTGGCATTGCCCGAACCCCATGGCGCGTTGGCAAAAATGCGTCCGGTTTCATCATAGGCACCACCCGCTACAACCGCCTCGGATATTTTGGTCGGCAATCCACCAGTTAAAGCAACATGGTACAATTGGCCCGAACGGCCCGAGCGAACTTCGCGTGCCGACACCAGAGCAACTTCTTCGCCATTGGGCGACCAGTCAATCGCCCGGTCATTGCCCGGATGCCACGTCAGGCGCTGGGGCTGTCCGCCGGTGACGTCCACCACGAACACATCATCATTGCCGTCATAATCGGCGGTGAAGGCAATCTTGGTCCCATCGGGAGAAAAGATCGGATTGCTCTCGTCCGCAGCATGCGAGGTCAAACGCCGGGGATTGCTGCCGTCGGCTTCCGCAATCCAAATGTCGCCCGCATAGGCAAATGCCAGAGCGTTGTCGGACAGGGCCGGATCACGCAGGAGTTTGGTCTCTTGCGCCTCGGCAGATAAAGGTGCGGCAAGAATGCTTGAGGTAAGCAATGCGGCGGCAAGCCAGCGTTTCGGCATGGTATTCTCCCTGTAAGCCCAGTCGTTTAATTGGAGGAACCTTGCCAAGTTGCGCAACAAAATACCAGTGCGTTGGAATGCCGCTGGTCGAGCGTCGTGGAACACTGGTCTGCTTCGTAGGTCTCACGCCCATTGCGCATCAGCATCAGATGGGTGCAAAATTGTTGCCAGGGGGCCTGTAAGCCGGGTTCTGTCATGCGAGCGATATGTAAAACATCAGCCCCGCATGGGCAGCCATTCATCTAGGCTACGGATTGCTCCGCAGCTCGAGCAGCCAACCCGGGCGACTGGGTCGAAACACCCCGCCTTCCCCGCAAAACGGTTCCGGCGCGCCGCCCCTATTTGGCCTTGCTCCAGGTGGGGTTTGCCATGCGGACGCTGTTACCAGCAGCCCCGGTGCGCTCTTGCCGCACCCTTTCACCCTTGCCTGTGCGCCCGATCTCCCGAAGGAGCGCGCGCCATCGGCGGTATACTCTCTGTGGCACTTTCCCTCGACTTCATCCGAAGACTTCGCCGGGCGGGCGTTACCCGCCACCATTGTTTCATGGAGCCCGGACTTTCCTCGCGATAACCCCGGTTTCCCGTGGCGATCCCGCAGCTGCCCGGCCCCCTAGCAGGCGGGCGCATACAAGCATTTGGCCATTTGGCAAAGCAGATCAGGCCTGCATTGGTGCTTCGTCTACAGAATCTGACAGCCATAGAGCTTGCGCATCTCCCAATGCAGCAATTCGTATTTCCTCAGAAATCGGATCATCGGGCAAAGCGCGAGCTACGATCATTCCGCCGACACACAGTGCCGCAAGAGAAAGCGCCCTTTGGCGTGAATTTCCTTGGCCGTCGGGCAAATTTGCATCGAACAAGGAAACCATGCCTTCGAGCAATTCTCGATAGCTATCCTTCACCTGCGGACCGGCGCGAGCAACATCAGTTGCATAGGCGATTAGCGGGCATTGATTTTCGACCTGATCCAGATGCTCGCGCGACAGGTAAGAGGACACCATTCGCTGCGCCATCTCAATCTGTCCTACGCTCGGTTTAACGCCGGCTCCCTTGCGCCAGACAGCGCCTTGACCATTGAGGAAGCTGGCGGTGGCGGCGGCAAAAACATCTTCCTTGCTTTCGAAATGGGCATAAAAACCACCACGGGTTAGCCCAGCCTCCGCCATCAGCTGATCGATTGTGACCGCGTCAAATCCATATTGATTAAACAGGCGACGAGCCGCCTCGACAATTTCGGCGCGGACCTTGGCTTTGTGCTCTTTCGAATAGGGCAATCACATCACTCCATCAGTTCACAATGGCCCTAGCATGCAGTTTTAATATGTTCTTGAACATTTTTAGATGACTGCCAGACCGCACTTAGTTTTCGTCCGATTGATGGAGAATTTTATGCCTAGATTTGCTTTGATTTACCGCAATGCCAACCCGCCAAGCACTCCTGAAGAAGGACAGCAGCACATGGCAGCGTGGATGGCTTGGTCCAATGGTTTGGGAGCCGCCATGATTGAACCGGGAATGCCATTTTCCCAATCTGTCGCTGTGTCGTTAACGGGAACAAGCGAAGACATTGGCCCGCACCAATTGAACGGCATCAGCATTGTCGAAGCCGACGATCGTCAAGCCGCCCTTGCGATGGCGCAAAGCTGTCCGCACATGACAATGGGCGGTGATATTGTCGTGTCAGAAGGCATGGATATGCCGATGCAAGACTAGTCGACCGATTTCATATGCTACAGCTGAAAAAATGAGGGGTCAGTACAATCGCTGACCCCTCATGCTCTTGTCAAACGGCAAATGCCGCAATCAGTCTTAGTCAGCTTCTCCGCCGATACCTTCGAGCGATTCGTCCGGTGACAGCAGGAAACGCCAGATCAGAGCGCCAATTGCAGCTCCAATCAGCGGAGCGACCCAGAACAGCCACAGCTGACCGGTTGCACCAGTTTCAGCATAAAATGCGACGCCGGTTGACCGCGCCGGATTGACCGAAGTGTTGCTGACCGGAATGGAGATCAAATGGATCAACGTCAGGCCCAGACCAATCGCAATTGGGGCAAATCCAGCAGGTGCCCTAGACGAAGTAGAGCCCAAAATGATGATCAGGAACATCGCTGTTAGGACGACTTCCGTAATCAACACCGCCATCATCGAATAACCGCCCGGTGACAGCTCGCCAAAGCCGTTGGAGGCAAAGCCACCAGCGCCGGTCCAACCGTCCGCTCCGCTTGCGATCATGAACAGCAAGCCCGATGCAACGAAGGCTCCGACCACTTGTGCGGCCCAATATGGCACCAGCTCGCTCCATGAAAAGCGCCCACCAACCGCTAGGCCCAGCGACACCGCCGGGTTGAAGTGGCCGCCCGAAATTCCTCCAACGGCATAGGCCATGGTCATCACAGTCAAACCAAAGGCCAGCGAAACGCCGACAAAACCAATACCCAGCTGCACGCTAGAAGGTTCAGGCGTCAAAAACAGCGCCGCCAACACAGCAGAGCCGCAGCCCCCGAACACCAGCCAGAATGTGCCGAAAAACTCGGCAAAAAGCTTCCTCATCATATTATCAATCCCTTCCAAAAATGCCCGCAGGCATTGTATCACTGTCGGGTAGGCTAGACCAATTTGGGCGGGGATAATGTTAGATCATGTAAAATCATGACTGCGAAGCTGGAATTTTAGCGAGCTCCGCCGCGATCGCGATCGAGCAACAATTGGAACAAGATTGCGCGCAATTGCCCATCAATTTTGCCGTCGATATTGTCAGGCCGCCAGCGTCGCTGAAATGCCTCAACCGCCTTATGTCCATCGGTGATGTCATAGCCAAAACGTTCGAGCGCGAGGTAGAATGCGCCATCGTTATCGAATGGATCACCCAGCTCCAAATTATCCGGCTTAGGCAAGCAAAGTCCATACTCGGCCAAGCGATCCCACGGAAACAGTTCGCCCGGATCAATCTTGCGCATTGGTGCCACATCGGAATGCCCAACCACATTGGACCGGGCAATATCGTATTTCTTGATAATCCGAGCGACCAGCGGAACCAGCGCGTCAATTTGTGCATCGGCGAAAGGCCTATAGCCAAGCCCATGGCCGGGATGATCCAGCTCAATCCCTATGCTGGCCGAGTTTACATCGCGGTGTCCGCGCCAAAATGATTGCCCAGCATGCCAAGCGCGTTTTTCTTCATGCACCAGTCGAGTGACAACGCCGTCCTCGCTGATCAGATAATGCGCGCTGACGCCTGCGTCGGGATCGCACAAGCGTTCAATCGCGACGTCGGCGCTCTCCATTTCGGTGTAATGCACAACCAGCATGCTAATCGGCAGCTTGCGGCCATTGTGATTGGGCGAGAGCCGCTCTTTATGGACCAGCTCGGCTTCCATCTCAGCCGATCATTCCATCGGGTTGCGGCAACACCGCGCCCAGCACCAAGGCATCCTCGGTTCGTTTGAATTGCAGGCCGCCGCCGGTTTCCTCTGCCAGCAGGGCAATCATATGAGCCGCTGCATTGCGCGAGGACAATTCACCGGGGCCAAGATCACCCTCCAGCACTTTGCCGATGCTGCCATCAAACGCGATCCGATCACCAGTGGCGCGAACCACGATTTCTGCCGCGCCATTGCGCATCTCTGCACCTATATCGAGCGTGCCACCACGGATCAGTGCATCGAGCGCGATATGGGCGAAGTTGAGCATCACCTTGACTGCTGGCTTGGGCAGGTTTGCAGCTTCGATGGCCCATTTCAGTTCGACCCGCTTGGCATCGGCGGCCAATGCCTCAACCACTGATTTTGATTCCTCGACCGGAACCGCGTCGCCAAATCCGCCAGCAGCACCGAACGCCAGCCGGAAAAACTTGAGCTTATCGCGGCTGATCCGCGCGCTTTGTTCCAGTAGCTCCATACATTGCTTGCGCATGGCCGGATCGGTCTCGTCTTCCAACAGTTCCAACCCATTGCTCAGCGCGCCAACCGGCGAGAGCATGTCGTGGCACAGGCGAGAGCACAAAAGGCTGGCTAGATCAGTCGCGGAAGTGGTCATCGAAAATGGGCAATCTCTGTTGTGATGTTAAGCGTGGCCCACTGTAATAGAACAAATTTGCGGCCCCGCCACCCACAGTCGGGAAAACCTGTTGGAGACTGCCCCACGCTTACCATCATTGACCGCAATTCAGACCTCAAAAACTTCATAGGAGAGGGCTTCAAAACCGTCCGGCTTGTCGCGCCAGAACCGCGCGCTGCCTCTGCCAACAATCGCCCAAATTCGCCCATCACCTGCCGCCATCGCGCGATCTGTCGGCGAGGGAAGCAGAGCGCCAGTGGGATGCGAATGGTAATAGCCCAGCACCTGAAGCCCTCCGTCGCGAGCCGCGCGATGGGCATCCACCAGCGTCTGGGGATCAATCTCGAAATGTGTCTCTGGCGCTTGGTGAACATTGCGCGCTGGCTGCGATTGGGTGATCTGCACTCCGCTTCCCAGCAAAAGACCGCAGCATTCCTGCGGGTGTGCTGCTGTGGCTGCTGCCAGCATCTGCTCCATCACATCACTTGTCAGCCCAATTTCCATCGCGCATGGACTACCAATGAGCCGTGCAGAAGTCATCACCGGAACCATCGCCGGCCCTACCCGGCTGGATAAAGCCTTGGCTGATGTGACGCAGCTTTCGCGCGCGCGGATCCAAGGCCTGATCGCTGATGGACATGTCACGATAGGCGGCACCATTGCCACAAGCGCCAAAGCCAAAGTGCAAGCCGGAGACGCATTCACCATCGATGTCCCGCCCGCCGCCGAGGCAGAGGCAAAACCGCAAGACATTCCCTTGGATGTGGTGTTCGAGGACGAACATCTGATCGTCGTCAACAAGTCTGCTGGAATGGTCGTCCATCCCGCCGCTGGCAATCCCGATGGCACGCTGGTCAATGCCCTGCTGTATCACTGTGCAGGTCAACTCTCAGGCATCGGAGGGGTCGCCCGGCCCGGCATTGTCCACCGCATCGACAAGGACACATCCGGCCTTCTGGTGGTCGCCAAGAGCGATGCGGCACACGAAGGGCTCGCCAAACAATTTGCCGATCATTCGATAGAGCGGCGTTATCTGGCATTGTGCAATGGTCACCCACGCCCCTCAGCTGGGCGAATCGAAGGCAAGATCGGCAGAAGCGACGCGAATCGCAAGAAAATGGCAGTCTTGGACACCGATTCGTCGCGCGGAAAACACGCTGTTACCCACTTTAGGACAGTAGAATTGCTTTCAGGTTGCGCACTAATTGAATGCAGGCTCGAAACAGGCAGAACCCACCAGGTCCGTGTTCACTGTGCATCAATCGGACATGCGCTACTAGGGGACCCTGTCTATGGGCGAACTCCAGCGCAATTACGTACGCTTCTCAAAGAGTTACGCTTTGGTCGACAGGCTCTGCATGCTGCCAGCTTGGGCTTTGAACATCCGGTGACGGGCCAAACCCAGCAGTTCGAAGCCGAATTACCGGCCGATATGCGGGAACTAATCGACCAAACCGCTCGTTGAAATCGACGAAAGGCAATGTAATTTTTGCCGAGCACGCCTATATGTAACCAAGTGGCCCGATTTTGCGGATGCCCATTAGGGGTCCGCGACGAGAGGTCGACGCAAGAAAGGTAAGGGAACACGTGAGCAAGAGTAAAAGCGTGACAGTTCCGTCACTAGGCGGTGAGCAAAGCCTCAATCGCTATCTCTCCGAGATCAAAAAGTACCCGGTATTGACTGCCGAGCAGGAATATATGCTCGCCAAGCGGTACGAGGAACATGAAGATCCCGAAGCAGCCGCACAATTGGTGCAGAGCCACCTGCGGCTCGTGGCGAAGATCGCCATGGGTTATCGCGGCTATGGATTGCCGGTCAGCGACCTCATTTCAGAAGGAAATGTGGGCCTGATGCAGGGCGTCAAGAAATTCGAAGCTGAACGCGGCTTCCGCCTCGCGACTTACGCGATGTGGTGGATCAAGGCCTCTATGCAGGAATTTATCCTGCGCAGCTGGTCGCTCGTTAAAATGGGCACCACCGCCGCTCAGAAAAAATTGTTCTTCAACCTCCGCCGCATGAAAAAGCAGCTGGAGGCGTATGAAGATTCCGACCTCCATCCCGATGATGTTGCGAAAATCGCGACCGACCTCGGCGTGCCGGAGCAGGAAGTCATCAATATGAATCGGCGCATGATGATGGGCGGCGATGGCTCGCTCAACGTCCCCATGCGCAATGGTGAAGATGGCTCGGGCGAATGGCAGGATTGGCTAACCGACGATCGTCCTCTGCAGGACGAGACGGTTGCCGATGCACAAGAAGCCGAAGTGCGCCATGAAATGCTGATCAAAGCGATGGACGCACTGAACGAGCGTGAGCAGCACATTCTGACCGAACGCCGCCTGACCGAAAAACCGCAGACGCTCGAAGAGCTGAGCCAAGTTTATGACGTCAGCCGTGAGCGCATTCGCCAAATTGAGGTACGCGCATTTGAAAAGCTGCAAAAAGCGATGAAAACGATCGCTGGCGAAAGGCTGATGCCGGAAACGGCGTAAGCGCTTAGCGAATCAATCTTCGTTGGAGACTTGAGAGGGGTCAGATACTTCGGTATCCGGCCCCTTTTCATTTGGCACTAGCTCCAATCTGCCAAGATCAGGTTCTTTCAGCATTCGCTTGGCAAATGACAAAAGCTCGGTTCGATCATTGATCGAACAGTAACTTGTCAGCCAAACATCCATGTGGTCAGACCTTCTTATGTTCGACTTCGGACACCGTGATTGCAATACGTTGAAAACCTTAATGATGCCATCATCGTCAACAGGACGCGCGAGCAGCAAATAGTCGCTACCCGGTACGAAGCCTTGCTGAAAAACCCAAAGCTCAAACTTTTTACCCTGCCGTGAAGAAGTCCCAATCTTTGCAAAAAATCCCCGTGAAAAATCACCGCTATCAAGTTCTTCGCGTTCTGTTGCGGTCAGAGCATTCGCCGCACAATGGAATACACCGTAGTTGGAAAAACGATACCAAGCGGTGTCGCCGAACTCATTGTCAGGGTGCGGTGTGAACCGCCAATCACCGAAAGAAACGCGCGAAGTGCAACCGAACGACAGAACATCGTCCTCGTTGTCGCTAAAGCTACGCGGCCAGAATTCATCCCAAGCGAAATTGTAAAGAGGCAATTCCGAATGGACCAGTATGGCTTCCCATTCGTAATCCTCCTGCGCCGATGCAGAGCTTGCAGCTAGCGCGAGCATAAGGATCAGAAATTTACGTACCATCCATCAAACATACGTGTTGAGCAGAGGAACACAAGATCACCGACATTGCGTGACATGCAGCACGAAATTAAGAGGTGTTTCATGACCCGCACCATCCTGCGCTTTCTCGCAAAACTGATCCTCGCCTTTGTCCTGCTCAGTCTGGCATTGGTACTGCTGTTCAAATGGGTGCCAGTTCCGATCACTGCGACTATGGCGTTGGATGGCGAAGTGTATGAAAATGGCCTGTCCAAGGATTGGGAGCCGCTATCCAATATCGATCGCAATCTGGTCACCGCAGTGATCGCGGCAGAGGACAGCAAGTTTTGCGAACATGGCGGATTTGATGCCACTGCCATTGCCAAGGCCGCAGTCAACAATGCGCAAGGCGGGCGCATTCGCGGCGGATCAACCATCAGCCAACAAACCGCCAAAAATGTGTTTCTGTGGCAAGGCGGCGGATATTTCCGCAAGGGGATGGAGGCTTGGTTCACCTTCCTGATCGAGAAAACCTGGGGCAAGCGCCGGATCATGGAGGTTTACCTCAACGTCGCCGAAACGGGCATAGCGACCTACGGCGCACATGCCGGGGCCGAGCGTTATTTTGGCCATTCCGCCGCGCGTCTCACCCGCGAGGAGGCCGCGCGAATGGCGGTCGCCCTGCCCCTCCCCAAGAAGCGCGAAGTGGTCAATCCGACAGGTTGGCTTGCGCGGCATGGCCGCACAATTACCAGCCGGATGGGCGTGGTTAGGCGTGACGGGCTCGATTCCTGCGTCTATGAATGATGCCAATGGGGTCGGGACACACACATAGCGATGAGACTGGTGATGCTCATGGGCACTCTCATGAGCATGGGCATGGTCATTCGCATGGGCATGGAAGCCATTCTCATGCTCCGGCCAATTTTGACCGCGCCTTCCTGATCGGGATTATCCTCAACACTGGCTTTGTGATCGTTGAGGCCGTTTTCGGCCTGTTGTCAGGTTCGATGGCGTTGCTGGCCGATGCAGGACACAATTTGTCCGATGTGCTGGCTCTGCTCTTGGCATGGGGGGCCAGTGTCGCGGCAAAACGTCCGGCCACCGCGCGCTATACCTATGGTTTCAAAAGCTCGACAATTCTCGCCGCACTGGCCAATGCGGCATTGCTGGCCGTTGCCATCGGCGCGATCACATTCGAGACATTTCACCGCTTGCTCGAACCTGCCCCGGTCGAGGGCATGACAATGGTGATCGTCGCGGCCATCGGGATTGCGATCAATGCAGGCACGGCCATGCTGTTCATGCGCGGACGGCACGATGATCTCAATATTCGCGGCGCATTTCTGCATATGGCTGCCGATGCTCTGGTCTCGCTCGGCGTGGTCATAGCCGGGATAGCGATTATCCTGACGAATATCGTCTGGATCGACCCGCTTGTCAGCCTGTTGATCGTGGCCGTAATTGCTTGGGGCACATGGGGCCTTGCAAAGGACAGCCTAAAGATGGGGCTGCTCGCGGTGCCGGAACGCATTGACGAAAGCGCCGTGCGCACCCATTTGGCAGGTTGTGATGGAGTAGACGCAGTGCACGATCTTCACATCTGGCCCATGTCGACGACAGAGACGGCCCTGACCGCGCATTTGGTGATGCCCGCTGGCCATCCCGGCGACGATTTTCTGCACAATTTGGCTGAGCAATTGGAGCATGATTTCCATATCCAGCACGCCACGGTCCAAATCGAAACCGAGCGCAATGACTGCGCGGGGGGCTGTTGATGCGTCCCGCCAGCAATGAAGCGCGCGAGCATTTGAAAGCGGCGATGGCGCGGCTTGCCTCTGGCGACAAAAACGCGCTGGAAGACATCTATCGTGCAACTTCAACGAAACTTTTTGGAATCTGCTATCGTATCTTGGGTGACCGAAAGGAGGCCGAGGACGCATTGCAAGACGTCTATGTAAATTTGTGGCAACGCGCAGACCGATATGATCCGGCGCGGGCCAGCCCAATTTCTTGGCTATCGACCTTCGCACGCAATCGTGCGGTGGATCGCTTGCGCACGGGCAAAATCCGCCAGAATGCTGTCCCTGTCGACGAAGCCGCTCCCGTGCCCGATAGTGCGCCATTGGCCGATGATTTGCTGATCGATTCCGAACGCTCCGCCCGTGTCCATACATGCATTGAGACGCTGGAACACAAGCAGCGCGACGCTATCAAGACCGCCTTTTTCGAAGGGCGAACCTATGCCGAACTGGCCGAGGCTCAAGACGTTCCATTGGGCACTATGAAAAGCTGGATCAGGCGCGGCATGGCTAAGCTAAAGACTTGTCTGGAGGGTGGCGAATGACCGATCTGGACCAACTCGCAGCCGAATACGTGCTGGGCGTGCTGGAAGGCGAAGACCTGATGATGGCCCGCGGGCGGATCGCGCGCGAACCCGAATTTGCCGATGCAGTGGCGCAATGGGAAAGCCAGCTTGCCCCTATGCTGGATGATGTTGGCGCCATCGAACCCAGTCCCCAACTGTGGGACAAGATTCAGGCCGAGCTCCATGCTCAGCCAGATAGTGGCGCGACTGTGATCGAACTGGCTACGCTGCGTCAGAAACTGCGCAATTGGCAGGTCGCTGGTACAGCATCGGCCATGGCAGCAGTGGCTGCTTTGGCGATGGTGGTCTTGGCTCCGGGTCAGCCTGGCGCTCCCAATGTCACTCCAACTGAAGCTCCGTTGGTTGCGTCGATCCCGATTGCCGACACACCCTTGCGATTGGGTGTGACCTATCTGCCAGATCGTTCTGAAATGCTGGTGTCCGCCAGCGGTCTCAGCGCCGATGGCGTCCATGATCACGAATTGTGGCTCGTCCCACCCGAAGGCGAACTGCTGTCTTTGGGCGTCGTCATTCCGGGCGAGGAGCGCCGGGTTGCGCTGTCACAGGACATCACCAACAGTATTGCCAATGGATCAGAATTGCTGCTGACCCGCGAACCATTGGGCGGAAAACCTGCTGGAGTTGATGCAGGGCCGGTGGTCGCAAGCGGTGCCTTTTCAACAACTTAGATAGTTTTTGAGAATTTTCTTCCGCGCTTTGCATCTGCCAAGCATCGGAGCTCGTAACTCCTTACACAAGCAGGACGGGGCTTGTCTTGAAAAGGAGACACGAAATGCAAAGTTCTAAAAAATTCCGCGCGGCCGCAATGGCCGCTATCGCCGCAACCACTGGAATGGTGCTCGCAACAGCAACACCCACGGTTGCGCATGGACATAAGGAAAAAGCACAACCCAACATTGTTCAAACCGCGCAAAGCACGGGCGTTCACAACACTCTGGTCGCTGCAGTCACAGCTGCTGGCCTTGCCGATACATTGCAGAATCCAGGCCCATTCACGGTATTTGCTCCGACCGACACGGGATTTGCGAAACTGCCAGCGGGCACGGTTGAAACGCTGCTGAAGCCAGAGAACAAGGGCACGCTGACCAATGTACTGGTCTATCATGCTGTATCGGGATCGGTGTCGGCAGGCGACCTTGTCGCGCTGATCAACAAGCATGGCGGCGAAGCCACGATTACGACGCTGTCTGGTGGCGAACTAACCGCGCGCCTGTCTGGTGACACAGTGATCATCACCGATGCCAAAGGCCGCAGCGCTGCCGTAACGCAAGCCGATGTCCAGACATCCAATGGCGTGATCCATGTGACAGACGGAGTGTTCCTGCCTGCTTAATCTTTGGCTTAATCTTTGGGCTAAACCTAAGCATTCCCTCGCGCTGCCCGGATCTCCCATCATCCGCAAACGGGCGGCGCATCCCAGAACCCCGTTCGGCTCATCCTCCAGAGCCGGGCGGGGTTTTTTTGATTTTCTGTTTGTTTAGCCTCAAGCGTCGGCGGTCGCATCCGCTCCCTTAGGCTACCGCACTAACGGGCGCCGCGCAGTCGCGCTCTGGCTGCGGCGAGCAAGTGCCGGTGCAATAACAATGGCTTGGAATGGCTCGGATCCAATTGGATCTGCAAAGCCGACTGGCCGCCCGAGCCTACGCGTGGAAGCCAAACAAGGGGGACCCCACGCGCCCGGCGCATGAGGGCCGAAACAAGACTAGGCTGCTTCTTCCTTCTTGTCGTCATCATTGGATACGACGCGAATAGGCTCTTTCTTGCCGCCAACCACATCGCCATCAACAACCACTTCGCTGACATCGTCCAGATCGGGCAGATCAAACATGGTGTCGAGCAAAATGCCTTCGACGATAGAGCGCAGGCCGCGAGCACCGGTTTTGCGTTTGATCGCGCGTTCAGCAATTGCTGTCAGCGCGTCATCGGTAAAGGTAAGCGCGACATCTTCCAGTTCAAACAGCTTGCCATATTGCTTGACGATGGCGTTCTTTGGCTCGGTCAAAATGGTGACCAGCGCATCGACATCCAAATCATGCAGCGTTGCAATGACCGGCAGACGACCAACAAATTCGGGGATCAGACCGAATTTGAGCAAATCTTCCGGCTCGCTCTTCTCCAGCAATTCGCCAATGCGGCGCTTGTCCGGATCGGCAACATGCGCGCCAAACCCGATTGAGCGTTTTTGCAAACGGTCGGCAATGATTTTGTCGAGCCCAGCAAACGCGCCGCCACAGATGAACAGAATGTTGGTTGTGTCCACTTGCAGGAATTCCTGCTGCGGATGCTTGCGGCCACCCTGCGGCGGGACAGAGGCAGTTGTGCCTTCCATCAGCTTCAGCAGAGCCTGCTGCACACCCTCGCCCGAAACGTCGCGCGTAATAGAAGGGTTTTCAGCTTTGCGAGTGATCTTATCGATCTCGTCAATATAGACGATCCCGTGCTGCGCTTTCTCGACATTATAGTCAGAGGATTGGAGCAACTTGAGAATGATATTCTCTACGTCTTCACCAACATAGCCAGCCTCGGTCAGGGTGGTCGCATCGGCCATGGTGAACGGCACATCAAAGGTGCGCGCCAGAGTTTGGGCGAGCAATGTCTTGCCGGTCCCGGTTGGCCCAACCAGCAAAATGTTGGACTTTGCCAATTCGACATCGCCCGATTTGCCCGAATGTTTGAGCCGTTTGTAATGATTATGCACTGCGACCGCTAAATTGCGCTTGGCGCTATCTTGGCCGATCACATAATCATTCAGCGTGGCAAAAATTTCCGACGGCGTGGGAACTTCGCCTTCTTTCTTGCCAGCGATGCCAGCCTTGGTCTCCTCGCGGATGATATCATTGCACAGCTCCACGCATTCATCACAGATGAACACGGTTGGCCCTGCAATCAGCTTGCGAACCTCGTGCTGCGACTTGCCGCAGAAGCTGCAATATAGGGTGCTCTTGCTGTCAGTTCCGCTCAATTTAGTCATTTCCTACGGTTCCCATCCCCCAAATGGGGATTCGCACGAGTCTATCTCGCGATGCTTATGAATCAATATATAGCTGGCGCTTTTCCTGAATACCCCTGCCTGAATTGCAAATTTTCCCGCAAAGACAAAGGGTAATGTCCCATTTCGGCCCATTGCTGGGCCCAAAAATGTGGGAAAATTACTCCGGAGCGCCGCCCGATCCCTTCTCATCATCGTCCGAATCGGCTTCTGGACGTGTTTCAAATACCTCGTCGACCAGACCGAATTTCTTAGCTTCTTCCGCTTCGAGGAAGGTATCGCGGTCCATTGCGGCCTCAATTTCCTTCAGCTTCTTACCGGTGAATTTGACGTAGAGATCGTTCATCCGCGCTTTGATTCGCAAAATCTCGCGCGCCTGAATTTCAATGTCAGAGGCCATGCCACGTGCGCCGCCAGAAGGCTGGTGAATCATAATCCGCGCATTTGGCAGAGCGATACGCATTCCGGGCTCGCCAGCAGCCAGCAAGAAGCTGCCCATGGATGCTGCTTGGCCCATGCACACGGTTGAAACGCGCGATTTGATATATTGCATGGTGTCGTAGATCTGCAGGCCGGCGGTCACAACGCCGCCAGGTGAATTGATATACATACTGATCGGCTTGGATGGGTTCTCGCTTTCTAGGAACAGCAATTGCGCAGTGACGAGAGAGGCCATGCCATCTTCGATTTGCCCGGTTACGAATACGATACGTTCGCGTAGCAGACGGCTGAAGATATCGAAGCTGCGTTCGCCGCGACTGGTTTGCTCCACCACCATGGGCACCAATGCGCCGGTCAATGGGTCGCGGGTAAACTGGCCCTGGCTGGCATGGGCATCGCTGCCGAACAGATCGATCATCAAAATTTTCCTCGTCGAATTGGTTGGAGACCTATGTCGGGCGCTGCCGCACAATGTTCAAGGGCATTAACCCTTTGCAACCACAGATTCCCATCTTGGCGACCGAACAACGCAGGGGCATCGGCAGGGCAGCCGAGAAATTGCCCTCGACCGCGCTTTGCCTTGGCATATTACCATTGCACGCCGAGTTAGCGTGACGCTCGGTGTTTGTCCGAGAATTACAACTGTCGGTCGAAGTTCGCTGTTGCGCGTGCGGTCCAGAACTAGTCGATAGTAGTACATTCATAATGGTGGTGCAGTTTGCTTTTTCCTAAATGCAATGTTCCTTTCAGGATACTGTCCGCGCCAGCCTCAGTTTTCGTGTTGGCACTAGGGTGGCCCGGAGCTGCAAGCGCGCAAGAAGCCGCGCCCACAGTGGAAGAGGAAGCAACCGCGACCGTTGCTCCAGCCGCACAGGGTCAAACCTACGCACCCACGTATTTTGAGCGCTTCGCCCCGCGAACCGCGCTCGACATGATCGACAGAATCCCCGGTTTTCAAGTCAGCGGGGGAAACGGCGGGGGCCGCGGGCTAGGCCAAGCCAATCAGAATGTGTTGGTAAATGGGGAACGCCTCTCCTCAAAATCGGACAACGCGCGGGATCAGTTAAGGCGCATTCCTGCTGATGATGTTGTTCGGATTGAAATTGTCGATGGAACCAATGTGAATGTGACCGGCCTTTCCGGACAAGTCGCCAATGTCATTGTAAACTTGCAGGGCATTTCTGGCTCCTTCTCATGGGAAGGGCGCTATCGCGAAACTGCGCCAGGACTGGAGTGGTTTGGCGGCGAAATTTCGGTCGCAGGAACGACCGGCGACCTCAGCTTTACGGTTGCATTGGACAATCCCAATAACCGCTTCGGTTCTGACGGGCCAACAATCGTGAACGATAGAAATGGCAATTTGATCCAAATTGAAGATACCGTCCTTCGGGGCACATTTGATAAGCCAACGGTTTCAGCCAACCTTGGGTACACCTTCAGCGAGAATGTCAGCGCCTCACTCAACCTGTCTTACGCGCGCAATTATTTCCGCAGACGCGCCGATGAAACAAAGACTGGTCCGTTGATCGATCCAAGCCTGCGCACGGTGCGGTTACGCGATAACGGTTATGAGTATGAGGTAAGCGGCGACCTGACCTTTCAGATGGGTAACGGACAGCTAAAACTGATCGGTGTTGAAACTTATGACAGCGAAGATTTTGTCCAGACCGTCATTGAAACATTTGACGATCCCTCAATTGATCAAATCGGTGATCGATTTACCCGCAAAGACGGGATTGGTGAAAGGATCGGCCGCGCCGAATATGACTTCCCGTTGTTTGGCGCTGAATGGCAAATTGCTGGAGAGGCTGCCTTCAACCGGCTCGACCGCGTGTCAGGCTTGCTCGAACTCGATCCCTCCGGTGAATTTGTGGAACTCGACTTTCCCGAAGGCACTGGCGGCGTTACCGAGGACCGCTACGAAATCTCAGCCAGCTTTTCGGAAGGCCTAACCAATCGGCTGAGTCTTCAGGTCAATGCAGGATATGAATTTTCGGCGTTGAAGCAGATTGGCAGCGCAGCCAACAGCCGCAGCTTTAAACGGCCCAAAGGCTCCGCCTCCCTTGCATGGACCAATGCAAATGGGCTGGACATTACCCTTACCGGCGAGCGGCGCGTTGGGCAGTTGTCATTTGGTGACTTCCTAGCGAGGGTGAACCTGGACACCGAGAACGCGAATGCTGGCAACAATGAACTTGTACCGTCGCAGACTTGGGAAGCACAATTGGAAATCAACAAGACCCTGGGCGAATGGGGTTCCACCAGTTTGATGGTAGAGAAGCGCTGGATCGAAGATTTTATCGATCTCATTCCGCTCGATGACGGTACCGAGGCAGACGGCAATATCCCCTCCGCTCGTCGGACAGAGATCGAATGGACGAACACCCTAAAACTTGACCCAATCGGCGCACGAGGCGTCCAACTGGATTTACGCCTCGAATATGAAGCCGGCGAGATCCGTGACCCATTGACCGGCGAACTGCGCAATTTTTCCGGCGGCAACTCGCGCGAAGCTGAATTCGAAATCCGCCACGACATTCCGAGCAGCGACATCGCCTATGGCGCTGGGTTGTTTTACGAATTGCGCCGCCCACAGATCCGCACAGAGGAAATCAGCGAGTCGCAAGATGGGCCAGCCTTCGCGCGCGTCTTTGTCGAGCACAAAGACATCTACGGCCTAACCGCACGGGCAACTTTGGGGAATATCGCTGGCGGACGCGACAGATTCGAACGCACCGCATTTGAAGGACGGCGCAATGTCTCATTGGTGTCGTTCACCGAAAAATATAGGCGCCGCATTGGGCCGATTTTCAGGTTGGATATCAGCGGCAACTTTTAGCAGTTCGCCCAATTGGGCCCCAGTTGGATAGCGACAGAACCTAAAGCAAGAGGCCAGCCACACACACCCTCTGGCGTAGCTGGCCTCAAATGCCTGTAGGTGCCCCGAGAGGGCAAACCTTATTTTTTCGCTGCTGGCTTTTTCGCCGGAGCCTTCTTGGCCGCAGGTTTAGCCGCAGGCTTTTTGGCAGGCGCCTTTTTGGCAGCTGGCTTCTTAGCAGCTGGCTTCTTCGCCGGAGCTTTCTTGGCTGCAGGCTTATCATCAGCGGCTGCCTTCTTGGCGGCCGGTTTCTTTGCCGGAGCCTTTTTCGCAGGAGCCTTTTTAGCGGCTGGCTTTTTGGCTGCAGCTTTCTTCGCAGTTGCTTTCTTCTTAGGCGCAGGTTTCGCTTCCGCTTCTTCCTCTGCTTCGATCGCTGCTTCCAGCTCTTCTTGCGTTACTTCACGCTCAGTCACTTCAGCTTTCTCGAACAAGAAGTCGACGACCTTGTCTTCATACAACGGAGCGCGCAGCTGTGCGGCGGCCATTGGTTCTTGCTGGACATATTGGACGAAACGCTCGCGGTCTTCCTCGCGATATTGCTGAGCCGCTTGCTGAATCAACATGCTCATTTCCTGAGCTGTGACTTCTACGCCATTGGCTTGACCAATTTCAGACAGGAGCAATCCCAAACGCACCCGGCGCTCGGCGATCGAACGATAATCGTCCTTCTCGGCTTCGATTTCCTTCATCGCCATGTCGGGATCTTCTTCACCGGCTGCTTCTTGCTGCAGCTGATTCCAAATCTGCTCGAATTCGGCATCGACCATGCTGCCGGGCACGTCAAAATCGTGACCCGCGGCCAGTTGATCAAGCAGTGAACGCTTCATCTGCGTGCGGGTCAGTCCGGCGGTTTGCTGTTCCAACTGTCCGCGCAGCAATTCTTTCAGCTTGTCGAGGCTGTCGAGACCAAGCGAGGTGGCGAATTCATCGTCAACCTTGGTGTCGGTTTCGACCTTCACGGCCTTCACCGAAACATCGAACTCGGCCTCTTTGCCTTTGAGGTTTTCTGCTGGATAATCTTCGGGGAAGGTGACGGTGATGGTTTTCTCATCACCGGTCTTCGCGCCAACCAATTGTTCTTCAAAGCCCGGGATGAACTGGCCAGAGCCAATCACCAGAGCAGCGTCTTCTGCTTTGCCACCTTCAAATTCTTCGCCATCAACGCGGCCGACAAAATCGACCAGCAATTGGTTGCCATCGGCAGCTTTCTTGGTCTTGGGCGCATCCTTATAGGCTTTATTCTGGCTGGCGATGTTTTGAACCGCTTCGTCCACTGCCTTGTCAGAAACAGGCACAATCAGCTTTTCCAGTTTCATACCATCGGTTGACGGCGCCTCTACGTTTGGCAGGATTTCCAGCTCGACTCCAATTTCGGCGTCTTTGCCCTCTTCATATCCGTCACCCAGGCTGACAGCAGGCTGCATCGCAGGACGCAGTTCCTTGTCCTTCATCAATTCGTCGACCGATTCGCGGATCACATCATTGATCGTTTGGGCATGGATTTGCTCACCATGCATTTTCTTGACCAGATTTGCAGGAACCTTGCCGGGCCGGAAGCCGGGCATGTTCACTTGCGGCGCGATCTTACTCACCTCGCTTTCGATCCGCGCAGAAATGTCTGCAGCCGGAATGGTGAGCTGATAGGCGCGCTTGAGGCCCTCGTTGGTGGTTTCCTTGATCTTCATGGATTTAAAACTGAAGCCTTCTCAACAATCTTCTAAATGTTGTCGGAATATGGCGGCATCTTGGTGCGGGCGAAGGGACTCGAACCCCCACATCTTACGATACTGGTACCTAAAACCAGCGCGTCTACCAATTCCGCCACGCCCGCAACCCGAACGATGCCGCACTTGAGCGCCCCTTAGGGACGATCCCGAACGGTTAAGGGAGCGCCCTTAGAAGGGCGCGCGGCAAAGGGCAAGCACTTGCGTCTTGTTCTGTTCACTTCGCACGACTAAAGCGCGGAGAAATTGAAAGCTGCGGCGCACCGCCGATTGACAGCTATCACCAATAATTGGACGATATTCATGAGCGACGAACAAACCCAAGACACCCCGCCTGACCACCTGTCGGTACAGCCCACTTCACCCCATTTTGATGCGGAAAAGCTGCAACGCGGCATTGGCATTAAGTTCAAAGACCGGGTGCGCACCGATATCGAGGAATATTGCATTTCCGAAGGTTGGGTCCGGGTTCAGGCCGGAAAGACAGTCGATCGCAAGGGTCGCCCGCTGACGATCAAGCTGAACGGTCCGGTCGAAGCTTGGTACGAAGATTTGGGCGATGAACCGCCCATCGCCAAGTAAGGACTAGCGCCCATCAAACCGCGCAGCACTTGCCAAGCGGCGGTGCAAGGGCCACTTGGCCAGCAACCTTATGAAACCACAAGTCATCATCATCGGCCGGCCCAACGTCGGCAAATCCACGCTGTTCAACAGGTTGGTGGGCAAAAAGCTCGCGCTGGTCGATGATCAGCCGGGCGTTACGCGTGACCGCCGTATGGGTGATGCGGAGCTCGCGGGCCTCGAATTTACCGTGGTTGATACCGCTGGTTGGGAGGACGACGATGCCGAATCGTTGCCCGGCAGAATGCGGGCGCAAACCGAAGTCAGCCTGGAAGGCGCCGACGCGGCGATGTTCGTCATTGATGCGCGCGCCGGGATAACCCCGCTGGACGAAGAAATTGGTCGGTGGTTGCGCGAACAAGAGGTCCCGATCATTCTGGTTGCCAATAAGGCCGAGGGGAAACAGGGCGAAAGCGGCGTTTTTGAAAGCTACTCGCTCGGCCTTGGCGAACCGGTTCCACTATCGGCTGAACACGGCGAAGGCGTGGCCGATCTGTTCGGCGCATTATGGCCCGTGATCGGTGCAGCAGAAGAAGAAATTGCCGCTGCAAAGCGCGCTGGCGAAGAGGCAGAGCCTGATGATCTGGCACTCGGCCCGCTCAAATTGGCCATCGTCGGTCGTCCCAATGCGGGCAAATCAACCCTGATCAACCGCCTGCTGGGCGAGGATCGCTTGCTGACCGGTCCTGAGGCCGGGATCACGCGCGATTCGATTGCGGTCGATTGGCAATGGACTGATCCGCGGGCTGGACCTGACGAGGACGGCGTGCGCGATATCCGCCTGATCGATACCGCAGGCATGCGCAAAAAACGCAATGTGACCGAGAAGCTGGAAAAACTGTCGGTAGCCGATGCGCGCCGCGCGGTCGATTTTGCCGAAGTTGTCGTGTTGCTGCTCGATGCCACCCAGGGCTTGGAGCATCAGGACCTCAAGATTGCCGCCATGGCACTTGATGAAGGCCGAGCCCTGATGGTCGCAATCAACAAATGGGATGTAGCAGAAAACCCCTCCAGCCTGTTCAACGGGATCAAAGATGCCTTGCACGATGGATTGGCACAGGTGCGCGGCGTGCCGCTGTTCGCGGTCTCTGCCAAGACCGGCAAGGGTCTCGACACCATGCTGGGCGCGGCCCATGATTTGCGCGAAAGCTGGTCCAAGCGTGTGCCCACCGCTGCGCTCAACCGCTGGTTCGACGATGCGTTGGATGCCAATCCGCCCCCTGCCCCCAATGGCCGCCGGATAAAGCTGCGTTACATCACCCAAGTTGGCACGCGCCCGCCGCGCTTTGTAGTGTTTGGCACTCGGCTCGAAGCATTGCCCAAGAGCTATGAACGCTATCTGGTCAACGGCATTCGCGCCAAGCTCGGCTTTGACGCGGTGCCCGTGCGCGTTACGCTGAAGAGCCCGAAAAACCCCTACAACGCCAATAAAGGCGGGGGCGGCAATTACAGCAGCGGCAGCGGAGAGCGTTAGAAATGCTGCTGCAGCTGCTCGCCAGTTCAACCATTGCAGGCGACCTGCTGGAGGCCACATCCAGCACCCAGCGGGTGCAAGAGATTGTCGAGCTGAGCCTTGCCCCGGCCTTCCTGCTTGCCGGGATCGGGGCGATTATGAATGTGATGATGGGACGCTTGATCTGGATTGCTGAACGGATTGAGCGGCTTGAGACCAAGCATCGCGACAATCCCGATGCACCAATCCCGGAGGAATTGCACCGCTTGCGCCGCCGCCGGCAATTGTCTCAGCGTGCGGTGATGTTCTCAACCGCTGCCGCGCTGACCATTTGTGTGGTCATTGCCTTGCTGTTCGTCAGTGCATTCATCACGCCGCAAATCGGGACCGTCACCGCTATCGCATGGATAATTTCGATGGGCTGCCTAATAACCGGCCTGCTGCATTTTGCCCGCGAGACAATCGTGGCGGCCAGTGGTCAAAAGAAAGCTGCAAAGCGCAACAAGAAGCGCTGAGCGCGGCCGTCGCTGAAGCAGACCAAAGCCAAAGAAAATGGGCCAAGAAAAAGGGCAGAGCCATCGGCTCCGCCCTCTTTATTGTTCAAAAGTCTGCGGTAGGATCAGTCGTTAATCTTGATCTGACGCAGAACATATGTGCCGCGAATCTTGCGAATTTTGTTGTAGAGCTCGATAACTTTGGTGTTACCGGCTTCGATGCGCTCTTCGCCCCATTTCGCCATAAATTCATCATAGCGTTCCTTGCTCGGCCCAGTGTGTGCCGTGCTGGGATAGGTGATGGTCAGGATCAGGTTCACATCATTGTCGCCATAGGGAACGCCCCAGATCGCGTAATTTTTGATGTGGCCGAGTTCCTTGGCAACCTTGTTGGCTGCAACCCAAGTGCTCATCAGACCTTCGAGATAGGTTTCGAACTGACCTTCGTCGACTTTAACAGTGGTCATCTCAACCACTTCTTCCGACGGTGTATAGTCTTCGTAGACTGTAATTTGCGCTGCTGCTGGTGCGGCGAAAGCCATGGCTGCTGCAGCACAGGCGAAACCTGCACTCTTCAAGATAGTCTTCATATTCAAACCCCTCTTACATTAATGTCTACGCGACCCACGAAGAGGAAGGCGGGCGACCCCATCAGCCCTCCAAGATTGGGATGCTGGACCTGTGCAAGAGTGGTGTCAAATGAAACCGCCGGGAATTGTATGCACCCGACACAATCGTGGAAATTTAGCCTTCTTCGGCGGGCTTGCTCTGCAATTGTACGTAATTTTGCAGCCCCATGCGGTCGATCATTTCAAACTGAGTTTCGAGGAAATCGACATGCTCTTCCTCGCTCTCGAGGATGCTGGCGAACAAATCGCGGCTGACATAGTCGCGCACGCTTTCGCAATGTTCGATCCCATCACGCAGCAAAGGGATAGCCTCTTCTTCCATGGCCAAATCAGCCTTCAGGATTTCTTCGACCGTTTCACCAACCTTCAACTTATGGATCGCCTGAAAATTGGGCAGCCCGCTCAGGAACAAAATCCGCTCTGCCAATTGATCGGCATGCTTCATTTCGTCGATCGATTCATGCCGCTCGTATTCGGCCAGTTTGTGGACGCCCCAGTCATCCAAGACGCGATAGTGCAGCCAATATTGGTTGATCGCTGTCAGCTCGTTGGTGAGAGCTTTGTTCAACAATTCGATGACTTTTTCGTCGCCCTTCACAGCGCGTCTCCTAATGTAATGCAATGGAGGCGCTTATGCGAAAAATAGCCTGCCGTGACAAGGCGAATACTATAAAAAACGGCGGATTTCCGCCAGTTGCGAGCGATTTTCAGTAGCGATGGATTTGGCTAAGCTGCGACTGTTTCGCAGTTCAATTCGCGCTCTTCAAACAGGATAGCCTGTGCATCCACCAAACATTGCCCGCAATTGGGCCGCTTACCCATTGCTGCATAGACTGCTTCGGCATCGCCATTGGTTGACTGCGCAGCGCGGCGCAAGTCGTTTTCCCGGATAGCGTTGCAAATGCAGACATACATAGGCGTCAAGCTCCTGCGATTGATTCGCATTAGCCAATTTATGCGAATTATTCTCAATAGCAAGTGCTTTATCAACAATGCGCATCCGCGCTAAATGTTAGCGCCCTATGTTGGGTTCCTATTTTCGCGTTCCATCCGCGCCACTTACCTTTTTAGGGGAAAAACCCTGCCATAGGTCAGGCAGCGCCACAGCCACTCCAACGGACCATAGCGGTATCGCTCCAGCCATGGCTTCGACCAAGCGAGCATGATTACCCAGACCAATGCGGTCAGCAAATAGAGCTCTGGCCGGTTGAGCTTGCCAAACAATCCCAGCGCCCATCCGTGAAAGACGAACAACATGATGATCGATGTGCAGAGGTAATTGGTAAATGCCGCTCGCCCTGCCGCCCGTACCCGCTCTGCCAGCCAGCCCACCCATGCAGGCGAGTAAATCACCAGCAGTGCGGCTATACCCAAAACCATGAACAGCCGGGGCAGAGCGCTGAAGCCGATAAATGCGGACAGCGTGCCATAATAGGTAAATCCGCCCGCCTGAACCCACAACGCGATCGCCACATGCAGTGCCGCGCCGCCGACCAGACCAATCCAACCCCACCGCTTCATCCGCCCCGGGTCGATCCCGCCGCTGAAAAAGCCAAGCCGGTAAAGTCCGGCACCGATCATCATCAAAGGCAAGGATTCCAGCCCAAAGAATAGCGCATTGGCCAATGGCTCATACCAACGTTCGGTAATACGGTATTCCACCAAACCAAAATAGTCGCCCGATTGCTTAAGCTGGGTTTCGACAACTTCTTCGGCCAGGGCCTCTTGTTTGCCGATATCCAAATCCTTGCGCATTTCCACCAAGGGCGCTGTTTCGCCGAGCGGCGTATCTGCAACCAGTGTGAGCGGCACCATCATCATCGCATATAGAATTGCCCCAACGACATAGCCCAGCAGACCGACCTTAAACTGGTCCTTCGCGCCCCACCCCAAACATAACAACATTATCAGGCCGATTATCCCGTAATAAAACAAGATGTCGCCGCGCCAGATGAAGTAGAAATGGATCATCCCGAATACGATCAGGATTGCTAAACGCCGGGCTTGCAACCACCGGGTTGAGCCGCGCGCCCAGGCGCGCTCCATAAACAAATACAGCCCAGCCCCGAACAGCAGGGTGAACAATCCGCGCATCTTTCCGTCGATCAAAACGAACTGAACGATCCACATCCAACCGGCCTCATCGCCTGATGGGACCATAAATGCGGATGGATACATATAGGCTGAGAATGGCTGGCCAAAGGCAACGATATTGGCCGCCAGAATACCCATGACGGCAATCCCACGGATAAAGTCGAGGCTGGATATCCGTTCCGTTACTGAGGCAGGGGCCAAGAATTGCCCACCCTCAACTGGCGTCGCTGACGCGTCATTATAGCTCACTGATCATGCCCCCAAATGTCCCTTTGCGTATTCTATCAATGAATTGGACCAGTGGAAGGGGGGAGAGCCAAACAGGTGCGTTCAAGGGGCGAGAATTGGCGGGCTGTCTCACTTGGCCAAATTCGTTTCCCTCGGAGGCGACACCTTAAGCTCACCTGCGTTAACTCAAAATTAGGGGTATCCTGCGATCTCAGTCAACGAAGCCGTCATGGGACGGAAAGTTTTTTGGCAAACCAGGGGGAGCCAGGCGTTGCGAGTACTTGCATTAGCATCGCAGAAGGGCGGATCGGGTAAAACGACTCTATCCGGTCATCTCGCCGTCCAGGCACAGCGCGCAGGCGCTGGTCCGGTCGTCTTGATCGATATTGATCCACAAGGATCGCTGGCCGATTGGTGGAATGAGCGTGAGGCGGAATATCCAGCCTTTGCCCAAACCACTGTTGCTCGGTTGGCGAATGATTTGCAGGTTCTGCGTCAGCAGGGCTTCAAATTGGCCGTGATCGATACACCGCCAGCAATCACTATGGCGATCCAATCAGTTATCAGCGTTGCTGAACTGATTGTAGTTCCAACCCGGCCCAGCCCGCACGATCTGCGCGCTGTTGGTGCAACCGTTGACCTTTGCGAACGTGCTGGCAAACCGCTGGTGTTCGTCGTCAACGCTGCCACGCCCAAAGCAAAAATCACTTCGGAAGCTGCCGTTGCATTGTCGCAGCACGGCACTGTTGCTCCGATCACACTTCACCATCGCACCGATTTTGCAGCCTCTATGATTGATGGCCGCACGGTGATGGAAGTTGATCCGGACAGCAGAAGTGCTGCCGAAATGACCGCATTGTGGAAATATGTCTCCGATCGTTTGGAGAAGAATTTCCGCCGCACGGTCTTTGCCGCTCCCGGGTCTCAGCCTCAGGCTACCGGAATGCAACGGCCATCGGGTGGTTTCGGCCGCCGCGTTGCTCAATAAGGAGCATTCGCGAACATGTCCGAAGCCAGCTTCGCCTCACTTAATCCTGCAATTTTGGCTCGCAAGGGCGGCGCCAAGCCGGCCATGCGCCCGCAGCTTGGCCCCATCCCTGACGCAGGCAAAGCTGCCGATATGGAAGATTTGGGCTGGAATGACATGGGCGAAGAGGCCGTTGAAACGGGCACCCAGCAAACAGCAGAAATCGTTCAGCTTGCGCCAATGATCGCAGCCGAGACCGAGATCATTCAGCAGGACAACGAGCCGCTGATCAAAGCGCCAGCAACAAAGACCAAGTCCAAACGCCAGTCGGCTCTAGGTCGCGGCAAGCGAGCCGCTTTCACTTTGCGGTTGGATGCCGAACGGCATCTGAAATTGCGCCTTGCATCAACCATGAAGGGCGAAAGCGCTCAGAAATTGGTGACTGACGCATTGGACACGCTTCTGGGCTCAATCGAAGATCTGGACGCGCTGGCTGCCAAAATGAGCCGTCAGTGATTTGTGAATCAATTTTGAAGTTCTCGTTAAACGAGGGGAAAAGACAATGAGTGCCGCCATCAAAAACAAGCAAGCAATTGCTCCTAAGGTAGCCCTAGCTGTCACAACAGCATTGGCCAGCGTTGCGCTGGCCGGTTGCACGACCAGTGCTGCACCTGTTGCCAATTCCTCCTTTAACAAGGCTCAAACCGCTCTTGCACAAGGCAAGGTCGATAAGGCTGTTGTCCATGCAGAAGCAGCTGTTTTGGCTGAGCCGCGCAATGCGTCTTATCGTGCGATGTTGGGCGCTGCCTATCTGGAATCAGGGCGCTTTAACGCTGCCGCCACCAGCTTTGACGATGCATTGTCACTGGGCGACAGCGATCCACGCACAGTATTGAGCTATTCTCTGGCCAAGATCGCTTTGGGTGATAATGGCGCTGCGGTTGAGAAACTCGACCTGTGGCAAAATGATATTGATCCTGCCGATCTGGGCCTTGCCTATGCTCTGGCCGGAGACGCCAATCGGGGCGTGCACATCATCGGCAACGCTCTGCGTGCTGGTCAAAACACTGCCAAAGTTCGCCAAAATCTCGCCTACACTTATGCTCTGCAGGGCAATTGGCGTGGCGCACGAGTGATGGCAGCCGAAGATGTTCCTGCCGACCAATTGGATGCGCGCATCACTGAGTGGGCCCACACAGGTAAGCCGGAAGATTATCAACGCCGCGTTGCCGGACTGCTGCAAGTTGATCCGGTTTATGACGCTGGCCAGCCAACACATCTCGCCTTGGGCAATTTCCCAAGTCAGGAAATGATGGTTGCCGAAGCCGCTACTCAAGTACCAGCAGTGGAAGACACCGCTGAGACGGCCGAGCTCGCATTTGTTGAGCCTGTTCAAGAAGCGCCCGTTGTAGCACCGGTAGTTACCGCGCCAGTTGTCGCAGCAGTGACAGCGGCTCCGGCACCAATAGCCGCGCCTGTTTCACAATCGCAACGCCGCTATGTCTCAAATGCAGTCGTTCAAAGCCTGCCGACCAATTATTCGGCGGCAAGCAAGGGCTCATCATCGCGCCCGGCAAAGGCTCCCACTTCGCGGGTCGCCGCCGTCAGCTCGCAGCGCCGTATGGCCTCTACGGCTGACCGCGCAACCGATACCCATTTGGTGCAATTGGGCAGCTTCAATGACGAAGCGAGCGCCAAGCGTGCCTGGTCAATCTATGTGAAGCGCTATCCTGAACTGAGCAATCGCGACATGGTCGTCACCGAAGCTCAAGTTGACGGCAAGACATTCTTCCGCGTTGCGGCAGCCGGGTTCGGTGCCAATAGCGCGCAAGCCATGTGTTCTACCGTTCAATCATCGGGCAATGGCTGCATCGCTTATGCGAAATCGACCCCGCTTCCGGGCGCGGTTAAGACCAGCAACGTGCGCATCGCGTCACGCTAAGACACAAATTCTGATAGATCAGCGAGGAACCCTCGGCACCCAGAGTGCTGAGGGTTTTTTGCATCACGAGAGCTAGTCCTCGACGCGTACCCCGCCCTTGAACAAAGCTGTCACCCGACCTTGAGTAGGCAGCCCGTCAAAAGGTGTGTTGTCTGCGGTCGCTTCCATCTTGCGGCGATCGACTTGCCACGGCTTTTCCGGATCAATGATCGCGATGTCGCCTTCAAGGCCAACCGCAAGCTCGCCCGCCCGAACACCGAGCAATTGTGCCGGTTTGCGCGCGAGCAGATCAAGCGCCCTTGGCAGATCGATCACATCATCGCGCACCAAAGTCAGCGTCATCGCGAGCAAACTCTCGGCCCCAGCCATGCCCGCCTCTGCATCAGCAAACGGCAGCCGCTTATCCTCTGGTCCACGCGGATCATGACCGCTGGCAATGACATCAATGGTCCCGTCCCCAATCGCAGCCACAACTGCCTTGCGGTCCTCGTCACTGCGCAAAGGAGGTGAAAGCTTGGAAAAGGACCGGAAATTGCCAGTCGCCAGATCAGAAAGCATGAAATGCGCTGGAGTGACACCAGCAGTAACTGCGACGCCGCGCGACTTGGCGCTGCGCACCAGATCTAGTCCCGCGCTGGTCGTCACTTGGCGAATATGCAGCCGAGCGCCCGACATTTCTGCCAAGGCAATGTCGCGGGCGATGGCCAGAGCCTCTGCCTCTGCCGGGGCGCTGGGTAGGCCCAATCGCGTTGCCATCTCGCCAGCGGTGGCTGCGGCTTCGCCTGACAGTCCCGCATCCTCTGCATGCGAGACTACCACCAGATCGAGCATGGCCGCATATTGCATCAGGCGCAGCATGACGCCGCTATCCGAAATCCAACCGCGTCCTGTCGCGACGCCGCGGGCACCAGCTTCCTTCATCAGGCCAATCTCGGCCAAATCTTTCCCGGCCAATCCGCTTGTCGCAGCGGCCAAGGGATGGACCCACAAGTCAGGCTTGCCGCTCTTGGCAATGTAAGAAACGCGGCTGGGCAGATCGAGCGGCGGACTCTGATCTGGCATCAGCGCAGCGCGGGTAATTCCGCCAAAATGAAAGGCTGGTTTGTCGACCGCAAAGACGCCCAAATCGACCAATCCCGGAGCGATCAATTGACCCTTCGCGTCCCAATTGGCATCGCCATCGTGGGGTGCAATATCGCCAAGGTCAGCAATTGTGCCATCTTGAAGGCGGATGCCGCCATCGACAATTCCATCCGGAGTGACCAAGCGGCCATTCATTATTGTGAGCGGCTGCATCTGTCTCATGACCAGCCCTCCACAGCGCGAACTCGTCTGGTCAGAATGTCCAAGCAAGCCATGCGGATCGCGACACCCATTTCCACCTGCCGTGTTATGATCGAGCGGTCGAGCATATCGGCCACTTCGCTATCAATCTCGACCCCGCGGTTCATCGGGCCGGGATGCATGACCAATGCATCGGGCGCGGCCCGCTGAAGGCGCTCCATCGTCAAACCGTAAAGGTGATTATATTCGCGAGCCGACGGGATGAATTGCCCCTGCATGCGCTCATTCTGTAAGCGCAGCATCATCACCACATCCGAACCTGCCAGGGCGGCGTCAAAGTCGTAAAATGGTTCTGCCCCGATGGCTTCGATCCCGGCTGGCATGAGTGCTGGCGGTGCACATAGGCGCACGCTCGCACCCAAGGCTTGCAGGCACAATATGTTCGAACGCGCCACACGGCTGTGCAGAATATCGCCGCAAATGGTGATCGTTAGACCGGTAAAATCCTCAGATGCCTCACCGCGCTCGCGCAAAGCATGACGGAGCGCCAGAGCATCAAGCAGCGCCTGTGTCGGGTGCTCATGCTGGCCATCTCCGGCGTTGAGCACTGGGCAATCGACTTTGTCAGCAATCAACTGGGTCGCGCCACTAGAAGCATGCCTGATCACAATCGCATCGGGCCGCATGGCGTTCAGCGTGATCGCTGTATCAATCAGCGTTTCACCTTTTTTCACCGAGCTTTGCGCGGCGTGCATATTGACCACATCGGCACCCAATCGCTTGCCTGCGATTTCGAAGCTTAGCAGCGTGCGGGTCGAGTTTTCGAAGAAGGCGTTGATGATGGTCAAACCGGATAGCATCTCGCTGTGCTTGGATGCCTGCCGGTTCAAATCGACCCAGGATTCCGCTTCATCCAGCAGATACAGAATCTCATGCCGCTCAAGCTGAGAAATACCCAGCAAGTCGCGATGGGGGAATGCCAAACCACCCGCTGGATAGCGGCCGATGTGCGAATTTTGTTCCGTCGATGTCATTAAAGCCACGCCTTTAGTCGAGGTAGGTTGGCCGCTCAACCTTTAACTTCATCTGTTCGCATTGGACCTTTCGCCTAAATCGCTTAACAAAGGGCAAAATGGCCCCGTACGCACCAAAGGCCAAGGCAACAGGATATTCTTAATGAGTTTTGCAGGTAAGGTTTGGCGATTGCTGGTCGGCGTGAAGGACGCGCTCGCTTTGGCCTTTTTGCTGCTGTTTTTTGCTGCGCTGTTCGCGCTGTTGTCCGCCAGCCCCAGCCCCGGCCAAATCCGCGATGGAGCACTGCTGCTCGATCTGGACGGCTATGTGGTTGAAGAGAAATCACAAGTCGATCCGCTCGATGCCTTGTTGAGCCAGCAAGCGCCAGTGGGTGAATTTCCGGTGCACGAGCTAGTGCAAGTATTGAACGAGGCCGCGACCGATGACCGGATCGAAGCGGTTGTGCTCGACCTCTCGCGCTTTTTGGGTGGCGGGCAAGTCCATCTGCAAGCCGTAGGCGAAGCCATTGACCGGGTGCGTGCGGCAGACAAGGATGTGCTCAGCTTTGCCGTCGGCTATAGCGATGACGGCATGCAGCTCGCTGCACACGCAAGCGAGATCTGGCTCGACCCAATGGGCGGTGCAGTGATCACCGGACCGGGCGGCACATTCCTGTTTTATGACGAATTGCTAGACAAGCTCAAGGTGAATGCCCGCGTCTATAAGGTCGGCACTTATAAGGCTGCGACCGAGCCCTTCACCCGCTCTGACCTGTCCGAAGAATCGCGCGAGAACATTAGCGGTCTCTACGCTGTCATGTGGGAAGAATGGCAAGCCAATGTGAAGAAAGCGCGCCCGGGCATGGATATTGACAAGGCCACTAAAAACCCGGCCCAATGGATCGAAGAATCCTCTGGTGATCTGGCCAATGCTGCACTGGCAGCTGGCTTGGTCGACAAGTTGGGTGACCAAATTACCTTTGGCGAACGAGTGGCGGAATTGGTTGGTGAGGACAGCTGGGATTCCAGCCCCGGCAGCTTCGCCCATACCGAATTGGAACCCTATCTTACCGATACTGCCCCTGACACGCCCGGACGCGCCATCGGCATCATCACAATCGCTGGTGACGTTGTGGATGGACAGGCCGGCCCAGCTGTCGCAGGAGGCGATCGGATCGCCAAATTGCTGGACGATGCGCTGGATGATGATCTGGCTGCATTGGTGGTACGGGTCGAGACGCCAGGTGGATCAACCTTGGCCGCCGAAGTGATGCGCCGGGCCATCGTCAGGCATAAGGATCAAGGCATTCCAATCGCTATCTCAATGGGCAATATCGCTGCCAGCGCCGGATATTGGGTGTCCACCCCGGGTGACCGGATCTTCGCTCAACCCGAGACCATAACTGGTTCGATTGGTGTCTTCTCTATCGTGCCAACATTTGAAGGAACCGCCGAGCTGGTGGGACTGAATGCCGACGGCATTCGCACAACGACATTGTCGGGCCAGCCCGATCTGGTCGCCGGTTTCCCGCCGGAAATTGATGCTATCCTACAAAGCCTGACCGATGACATTTACTCAGACTTCCTTGGTGTGGTCGCCGAATCCCGCGGCATGTCCACCGATAAGGTCGACGGGCTGGCGCAAGGCCGGGTTTGGGATGGCGGTTCAGCAAGGCAGGTCGGACTGGTCGATCAATTTGGCGGGGTTGAAGATGCAGCGGCATGGGCGGCGAAGGAAGCTGGGCTTGCCGATGGCGAATGGCATGTCGTGCGTCTGGGCGAGCAACAATCACGCTATGATTCGCTGATCCGCCAAATGATGGTCGGCGACACCGCTCAAAGCGCGGTGAACCGAGGGTTGTTCACCGATATCGCACAGCAAAACACCAATCTGTCGGCGAGGGTTTTGCGCGATTTGCAAAGGCTGACCTCGACGCAAGGGGTTCAAGCCTATTGCTTGGAATGCCCGCGCGAAGCTGACCCGGCCAATACAAAGGCAGGCACGGTAGAATTGTCTGGTTGGTTGACGATACTGGGCGGCATGCTGCCGCGCTAATTCGCCCAGCGTTTCGCCCAGCTTGCGGTCAATTCTGCGCTCGTAGATTTTGTTCCTGTGCCGGCCCGACATTTTCGGTCGGAACACCGTAGGTGCGCGTATAGTCAGAAAACCTTTCTGACACCTCGCCAGCGCTTAGCCCGAATTCCGCAAGGCTATAGCGGTGCGGGTGGCGTTTGAGCGCCTTGGAACGCTCCAAGAATGCTTCCATTCCCGCAATTGCTGGCTCCATTTCGAACCCCAAAAAGCGATAGATGCGCGCCATCGTACCGCGCCAATCGTGGTCCATATCGTCATATTGCACATCGATCATTCTGTCGGCGGGGATGGCATCGCGCGCGCTGCGCATCCGTTCGATCTGTAGCTCGCTCTTGCGCAGCCATTCGCGTCCAACCCGAGCCGGATCGACATCATCAGCATAGATAATCGTCTGATTCCACGCGAGCGATGCTGCACTGCCAACCACCGATTGGGGATCGCGATGGGTGAAGATCAGCCGAGCGTCAGGGAAGACTTTCAACAAGGCCGGCAAATCCAACATGTGCTGAGGGGTCTTCAAAATCCACGGCCTGATTGACGAGATTTGCTGTGACCAGCCGACCAAGCGCAGCAGATCGGCCAAATGTTCGTAGGCGGGTGTAGCGTCCTGTCCTTCGCACCATTGGCCATAAGCCGGGACTTGCCACTGCGCCTCGTGCTTCATGCCCCACATGCTGGACACGAACAGGCCCAGCTCCTCTTCCGGCTCGTAAGGCCCGGTCGGGTGAATCGACAGAGTGCGCGGATTGGCAAGACGAGCAACCTTCATGATCCGGCTGGCCAGAATAGGGCGAAAATCTTGGCTTTTGCCAGCAAGCACTTGCTCAAAATCGGGCCGAGGGACCGGGCTGATCGTTTCGAAGCTGCGCATATGCGAGAAGCGTTGATCGCTCGCGAGCAGCCGATGCAATCGCGTTGTGCCCGACCGCATCGGTCCAACGATAACCACTGGCCGGGCAATTGGCCGGGCAAGGATTTCAGGATGCCGCTTAAACCACATCTGAGCCCATAATCGGTCGGTCAGAACCTTGTGAAACTGCTGCATGGCCGAAAAATCGCCTGCTGGATTGAGGTTTGCTTCGTGCGCGATGGAATCAAGCAAAACTTCCATCGGCCCTTCGAACCAGCGGCAGCCAAAATCGTCGAGACCATTGGCATCGCTTGCGGCTTGTAACAGCGCCTCTTTCTTAAGGTGCACTGGCGCGGCCGCGCCCAGCTTGCGCCCCAGCCTGATGACCTGATTGGCAATATCGATGAACGCCGTCCGTTTGGGCGGCTGTACTATCGTGCTGCTCAAAATTCTAAGTCCCCATCGCTTGACTGCACGAAACAAAGGCGTGCGCCGTTCACAATTTGTAGCCACCAAGGATGAGGACGCAAGGGCCCGAGTAAAATTGCTCGTTTTCCCCACTGGCATTTGCCGAGATGAGAGGGCATAGCCCCTGGCCATGCACGATATTCGAATGATCCGCGAGGATCCCACAGCATTTGACATGGCCTTGGCGCGGCGCGGACTGGCGCCAGTAACCCCAGACATTCTTGCCATGGATGAAGAGCGTCGCGCACTCTCAACCAAGCTGCAAGAAGCCCAAAGTCGCCGCAATGAAGCCTCCAAGGCGATTGGAAAGGCCATGGGGCAAGGGGATACAGACACTGCTGAGGCGTTGAAGGCCGAAGTTGCCGAGCTGAAGCAAACCATGCCAGCGATGGAAGAGGCAGAGCGAGAGCTGTCGGCCAAGCTACAAAATGCCCTCGCAGTTATTCCCAACCTTCCCGCAGGCGATGTGCCGGAAGGTGCAGATGAGGGCGATAATGTTGAGGTTTCCACCTGGGGAGCCCTGCCCAATTTCGATTTTGATCCTCAAGAGCATGCCGATTTTGGCCCTGCGTTGGGGATGGAATTTGAAACCGGCGCGCGGATTTCAGGTGCGCGCTTCACCTTTCTGCGCGGCGGCATGGCGCGCCTGCATCGCGCATTAGGGCAATGGATGCTCGACCAGCAAACCGGCACAAATGGCTATACCGAATGCGCCCCGCCCGTTCTGGTGCGTGACGAGGCGATGTATGGCACGGACAAATTGCCCAAGTTTACCGAGGACAGCTTCCGCACCACGCAAGAACATTGGCTCATCCCGACCGCCGAAGTCAGCCTGACCGCGAGCGTGATGGGTGAGATCATTGACGCCAGCGCCCTGCCCATGCGGCTCACCGCTTTGACCCAATGTTTCCGCAGCGAAGCAGGCAGCGCAGGCAAGGACACGCGCGGCTTTATCCGCCAGCACCAGTTCGAAAAATGCGAGCTGGTCAGCATTGTGAAGCCCGAAGACAGCGAAGCCGAACATGAACGCATGACCGCTGCGGCCGAAGGCATCCTGCAGGCGCTGGGCTTGCCCTATCGCAAAATGTTGCTGTGCACTGGCGACATGGGTTTCGGTGCGCGCAAAACCTATGATCTGGAGGTCTGGCTTCCGGGCCAAAGTGCCTATCGCGAGATTTCTTCCTGTTCCAACACAGGCGATTTTCAAGCCCGGCGGATGAACACTCGCTATCGTCCTGAAGGCGAAAAGAAGACCGAATTCCTCCACACCCTCAACGGTTCTGGCCTAGCTGTGGGGCGGACATTGGTGGCGATCATGGAGAACTATCAAAATGCCGATGGTAGTGTGACCGTTCCCGAAGTCCTGCACTCCTATATGGGCGGTGTGACCAAGCTGGAAGCTGCTGCTTAATGCGTATTCTCATCACCAATGACGACGGTATCCATGCACCGGGCCTGTCGGTGCTGGAAGAGATCGCGAGAGAGTTTAGCGACGACATTTGGGTTTGCGCACCGTCTGAAGAACAATCGGGCGCTGGACATTCGCTGACCCTCAATCGCCCGGTCCGCTTGCACAAATACGATGAGCGCCGTTTTTCAGTAAGTGGCACGCCGACAGATTCGGTAATGATGGCGTTGCGCGAAGTGATGGATGCACCACCCGATCTGGTTCTGTCCGGCGTCAATCGTGGAGCCAATCTGGCCGATGACATAACCTATTCAGGCACTGTTTCTGCTGCGATCGAAGGCGCGCTAGCGGGGATACGCTCTATCGCATTAAGCCAGGTCTATTCCCGCGAAGGGATTGGTGATGATGTCCCATTTGGCGCTGCATCGGCATGGGGTGCAAAAGTTATCGCACCTTTGCTGGAGGCGCCATTTGCGGATCGCACATTGGTGAATGTCAATTTCCCGCCTCTGCCCGCCGATCAGGTCAACGGCATCCGGGTGGTCCGTCAGGGCTTCCACGATTATTCGCGCGGCTCTGTGGTTGAAGGGCGCGATCCGCGCGGCTATCGCTATTTCTGGTTCGGCCTGCACGCGATCGAGCATACGCTGGATCATGGCACCGATTTGGAGGCGATTGACGAAGGCTATGTTTCGGTGACCCCGCTACAACTCGATTTGACCCATCACGCCTCTATTGGCGAACTTGCCGGGCGTTTCGGCGGATGAACACGGGTCGACGTCCATGAGCGAAAAGATCGATCGGATCGTTTCCGCCAAGCCGCCACGGCGTTTGCGCGGACCTCGGTTCAAACCTTTGCGTCGTGCGGTCAATGTGCCCGTCTGGGGTGACCTGAGCATCCGATTGGGGCTTGCCCTGTTCCTGATATTCGTTGTGGTGATGATCCATTGGTGGGATCGAGATGGTTTGGTCGACAGTGTCGACGGGGAAGTTAGCTTCCTCGACGTGGTGTATTTCACCATGATCTCGATCACAACCACAGGCTTTGGCGATATCACGCCGGTTAGCGACAAAGCGCGGCTGATCGAAGCTGTTATCGTCACGCCAATTCGTTTCGCAGTGTTCTTCATCTTTGTTGGCACTGCTTATAATTTCCTTATCAAGCGCAGCTGGGAGAAGTGGCGCATGGCCCGAATTCAAGAGAAGCTGACCGATCATATCGTAGTGCTGGGTTTTGGTGTTTCAGGTGCCGAAAGCGTCAATGAGCTGATCGAACGCGGCGTTGAACCGCATCAAATTGTGGTGGTCGATCCGAGCGAGGAACGCTTGGTTGATGCCGAAAAACTGGGCTGCAACGTCATTGCCGCCGATGCGACACGCGATTCCACGATGGAGGCGGTGCGCATCCGCCAAGCCAAAAATATCCTTGTTTCCGCGGGCCGCGATGACACCTCAATCCTGATCGTCCTAACCGTTCGCCACCTCGCCCCGGATGTGCCAATCAGCGTGGTTGTGCGCGCCAATGACAATGAATTGCTGGCCCGTCAGGCTGGGGCCAACAATGTGATCAATCCAGTGCATTTCACCGGGCTATTGTTGGCCGGATCAGCCAGAGGTGCCCACATTGCCGACTATTTAGCAGACCTTGCCTCGGTTGCGGGCCGAGTCCAACTGATCGAGCGCGAAGTCACCGAAGATGAGTGCGGTTGCTCAATCTATGACTTGAAAACCGGCGGCAGAGGATTGCGCATTTACCGCGATGGCAAAGCGCTCGGCTTTTGGGAAAAGGAATGCGAGAGCCTGCGCCCAGGCGACATTGTGGTCGAGATTGTGCCGACAGAAAATGGCTCCGAAAACGGAGACAGCCATCAATCTGAAGGCTGATCAATACTAAGAGCGCAACTCTCTTGCTGTCTTAGGGAAGGTAAGCGTGCACCAATCCCATCGCGATGTAGAACAGCAGCCAATAGCCTGCATCAATGAAAAACAGCGCCTTGCCCTTTTGTGAGAACAGGTAATTGGTCCCAAGCGCGGGCACGATAAAACCGAGCGCAACGCCGAAGCTGGTCATCACTTTGGCCATCACCGACAGGTCGGCGTTCAGCAATGCGTAGCTATGGAATGTGTGCGCTAGAGCCCAACTGGCGAGCAGCGAGAATGCAAACGCTCCGCCATAGATCAGGCCCATACTGCCTTCCTTGATCTGCTCTTCCGTCAGACCAACCGCGCCCATCCATTTCTTACCCATGATGGGCCCGTACCAAAGCCCGCCAACCACAAAGCCAGCCGCAGCAGCCAGCACCACGCCCAGCCAATTCACATCAAACAGGTCCATGATTTCCCTCCCAAACCGGTCATAATACGCTTATGCTAGCGCAAATGGCGTTCCAAGTGTAGAGGCGCGGCCCTGATGACCACTTTAGTACAGAATTCTGACCCAACCCAGATCGAGCCACCCAAAAAGGTCGGCATGGTTTCCCTTGGCTGCCCCAAAGCACTGGTGGATTCCGAGCGGATCCTGACCCGACTACGCGCCGATGGTTACGCGATGAGCCCTGATTATGCCGGTGCAGACGTGGTGCTGGTCAACACTTGCGGCTTTCTCGATTCTGCAAAGGAAGAGAGTTTGGCCGCTATTGGCGAGGCGATCAGCGAAAATGGCCGTGTTATCGTAACCGGTTGTATGGGCGAAGAAGCCGATGCAATCCGCGCCGCCCACCCACAGGTATTGGCTGTCACTGGTGCGCATCAATATGAGCAAGTTGTGGAGGCCGTGCACACACATGCTCCGCCAGCTCAGGGGCCATTTGTTGATCTGATCCCCCAGCCCGACGACAATCTCATCAAACTGACCCCGCGCCATTACAGTTACCTCAAGATTTCTGAGGGCTGCAACCATTCCTGCGCATTCTGCATTATCCCACAATTACGCGGCAAATTGGCAAGCCGCCGGATTGACGCGGTTCTGCGCGAAGCGGAAAAGCTGGTTGCTGCAGGCACCAATGAGCTGCTCGTGATCAGCCAAGACACGTCAGCTTACGGCGTTGATACGCGCCATGAACCGCGCGATTGGAAGGGGTCTCAGGTCCGCGCTCATATGACCGATCTCGCCCGAGAGCTGGGACAATTGCGCACCAATCAAGGCGCTGCTCCGTGGGTTCGGCTGCACTATGTTTACCCCTATCCGCATGTGGATGCGGTGATCCCGTTGATGGCACATGGGTTGTTGACGCCCTATCTGGATATCCCGTTCCAGCATGCGGCACCATCTGTGCTCAAACGCATGAAACGCCCAGCCAATGAAGCCAAAGTGCTCGAGCGGCTGAAAAGCTGGCGCGAAATTTGCCCCGATATTGCTGTTCGATCGAGCTTTGTGGTTGGATTTCCCGGCGAGACAGAAGACGACTTCGGATATTTGGTCGATTGGCTGGAAGAAGCACAATTGGACCGCGTGGGCGCATTCCGGTTTGAACCGGTCGAAGGGGCCGCGGCCAATGCCCTGCCCGATCCGGTGCCAGAAGCGATCAAGGAAGAGCGCTATGCAAGGCTGATGGAAGTGACCGCGCGGATTAGCGCCGCCAAGTTAGCGGCCAAGGTCGGGCGCACTTTGCCAGTCATTATCGACGATGTCGGCGAGCCGGACGAGGATGGCGATGTCGGTGCAACCGGGCGCAGCCAAGCCGATGCCCCGGAGATTGATGGCGCGGTCTATTTGCGCAATGTTTCGGACGGCATTTCAACCGGTGATATCGTCGATGTGACAATCGAAGATGCCGACGCCCATGACCTTTACGGGGTGATTGAAGCGTCCGGTTGAACCCAATTGGGGCCAATTCGGTAAAATGTAAACGCCCCATAAACCATCGGAAATGGCGGATTCCTGCGGCTCTCAGGAATGTTACTGCATAAGCTAAACCGTTTCTTAAGCCTATTTGCGCATAAGCGTCTGCGATGAACGGGAAGCATCAACTCGAAGGCACTCAAGAGTGGGGTCTTGCGGCAGACAAAATGGGCCGCCCCGCCAAGCAGCAGCGCCTAAAACATGTCGCATGGGCGGCAGCGTTTTCGCTCATCCTGTTTTTGGTCAGCCTGCTTGACCCGATCGACCAGCTGGTCTGGACCTTCCAATCGCGTACAGTCGCGTCCGAAGCATCTAATGATATCGTCTTTGTTGGCGCAGAGATGGATCTTACCGACCCTCTAGCGGATCAACGTCGGACCCAATTGGCGCGGGTCTTGCGCGATCTGGACCGGCGCGGCGCTGAGAAAATCTACATCGATATGGCGTTTGATCGCCCATCAGAGCCCGCAAGCGATGCGGCGCTCGCAAGGGCGATTTCAGACCTTGATGACCGGGTCGCTCTGGTTGGGCATTTGGACAAGGGGTTTGATGGCAATTCCGAATGGATTCAAACGGTCCCGCAGATCGCTGGCAATGCAGAGCAACTGACCAATTCAGATCATTCGCAATATTTTGGCATTGCATGGTCCGTACCTCGGTCGGAGAGCTACAAAGGCGTCCAATACCAAGCCTTAGGTAGCGCACTGGCCGGCGAAAAACTGGTCACCGACGAACCTATCTCAATTGCCTACAACGTGCCCATAACTGACATTGCTTCGGCAAGATTCTCCAATGTCGTTACCGCCATTGGCGATAACAGCCAACTTAGCGGTATCGCAGGCAAGAAAGTGATCATCGGGTCTGGCAGGGAGGCGGCAACCGCGACCAGCGGTATACCGGGGCAGCGCGATGTCCCGCTGAGCTATATTGCAATCTACGCTGCAGAAACAATTCAACAAGGTGGCGTAACTCGCGTTGAAGGCTGGGTCATGTTGGCTTTTCTGCTGGCTACCCTGATTGCGCTTGCATCTATCTCGGCAGCGGCCACCCTTCGTCGCGCAGGCTATGCTCTGGTCGCGCTAAGTATTCCCGGGTTCTTGACAGTTTGCACCATCTACAACCTGCGCCCAGTTGCATCTTACGCCATAGTCGCACTGGTGATCTACGCTGCTCAGCGGTTGCGCATTCTGTGGCAAGACTGGGCCTCTTTGAAAGATCAGGACACAGGACTTCCCACTTTGCGAGCGTTTGAACGCAATTTGATTAAGAACGGCTCCGACGGATTTGTAGTGGTCGCGAAAATTCACGACTTTGGCCGGGTGCTCAAATTGCTCCCCGGCTCGCTTCAATCCACCTACGTCCTCAAAATCGCGGACCGATTGCGCGCCTCGGAACCCGATCTCGATTTGCATTTTGCCAATCACTATTTTGCTTGGTTGTCTAAGGCCGAGGACTTTGGCGCCTTGGAAGAGCACCTTGAGGGGCTTCGCGCTCTATTTGCTGCCCCTTTGCATATTGCTGGCAACCAGATTGACGTCGGCATCACCTTCGGCGTTGCTCAGGCTGTGGGTGAAAATCTGCGCAGTCTTCCCGCGGCAATCGCCGCAGCGGAGGAAACCTCGGAGGCGCTCTGCCCAATCAAGCTGGCCGAACATGCCGACACCCGCGATGGGTTGTGGGATATATCGATGCGGGCGCGAATTGATGCTGCCATGGAAACCGGCGAGATTTATTGCGTCTATCAACCCAAAGTCGCGGTAGAAACTGGCAAGGCCAAAGGTGTTGAAGCACTGGTGCGCTGGGACGACCCAGAGCGAGGCTCCATCCCGCCACTGCATTTCATCCAAGAATGTGAAAAGGCAGGGCGAATGGAACACCTGACCCGTTATGTGCTGCAAAGCGCATGCACGGCCGGGCGGCTGTTGCACTCCAACGGGCATCGAATCTCCATGTCGGTCAACATTTCTGCGACATTGTGCAGCGATGCCAGCGTTGTCGAGATGGTTCGCAACGCGCTGCAAGCGACCAAATTTCCTGCTCACTTCCTGGTGCTGGAAATAACCGAGACAGCCCGCATCCGCGATCTGCTCAAGGCGGCTGCTATTATTAAGCAGATCAAGGCTTTGGGCGTGCGGATATCCATGGATGACTTTGGTGTCGGTGAGGCCAATTTCGAGACATTTTACGAGCTTCCCTTTGACGAACTCAAGATTGACCGTCTGTTCATCAAGAATATAACCGCCGACGCCAAGGCGCGGGCCATCGCCACCAGTTTGATTGCGATGGGCAACGAGGCGCGAATCACCGTGGTCGCGGAAGGCGTCGAAGAGATCGAAGACCTAGCAATACTTCGCGAAATTGGGTGCTCAGAGGTGCAGGGCTTTGCTCTATCACGTCCGATATCTCTGTCCAACCTATTGATTTATTTGAGTGAAGGGTCTCATGAGAGCTTAACAAACGTGGTTTAAACTTTACAAACAAGTATGGTTAACGTATTCCTATGCTCAACTTGGGCAAAACAGGAGTTGAAACCATGTGGAATTTTTGGGAATGGATGTTCGGTTGAACATCGCTTAAAACGAATTTGAATGGGGTCCTGCGGGGCCCCATTTTCGTTTTTGAGCCTAAAGATTTGGGTGCTTCCCCTATCCCTCACGACCTGTCATTGACAATCGTGATATGGACCTTGCCATCGCCACCCATTTTGCGTTTGAATTGAGCGAAGATTCCGACGTGCTGTTGCAATTCGAGGTAGCATCTACCGCTGGCCAACAGGTCTCGGATTCAACGACTTCGTTAGGCCCGACAAAAAACATCAATAGAGTGGCGGCCCATGATAATATCGGGGAGCGCTTTTGGCTGCGCCAGAAGGGGCTCGTCGAAGTCGACTATTCAGCGCGGATAACGGTTGATCGAATCCAACCCGACATTGCCGGCCTGGCAGGTGTTCCACCGCAAGAAATGCCAGCGCATGCAGTGCAATATTTGTTCGCCTCGCGCTATTGCCCAGTCGATCGGTTTCAGCCTTTCGTAGACACGGAATTTGCCGGAACAACCGGAGGCATTCGGATAGAAGCGATCCACAAGTGGATTGTGCAAAACTTCACTTACCAAATCGGCATCTCCGACAATCGCACAGATGCGCTTGACAGTTTTGTTGAAAGGCGCGGCATATGTCGCGACTATGCCCATGTGCTGGTCACGATGGCGCGCGCGTCGGGCATTCCTGCGCGTTATGTTGCCGGTTATGCGCCGCAAGTTGATCCGCCAGACTTCCATGCAATTGCCGAAGTCTTTTTACAGAATCCAGACGAGCCCGGTTCAGGTGCATGGCATTTGCTCGACGCGACAGGCATGACCAATGCCGCATCTTTTGCCAAGATCGGCGTGGGCCGCGATGCCGCCGATGTCAGCTTTCTGACCGCATTGGGACCGTGCAATTTTCTGCGTTCGTCGGTTGCTGTCGGCATATCGAGCAATGAATAGCTATGCAGCTAGCCCCCTCCCTATGGTGGGGGCGCGGTCTGGCTGATAAGTAAGATTGCACCCGATGTCCGGGAAATGAATGGACGACTATCATGGGAAACCTAAGCGAATGAGCTTTACTGCTGATCGACTGCTGCTCTTTGGTGCGACCGGAGATCTTTCCCAACGGATGCTGTTGCCATCCTTATGCGCCTTGGACGCTGACGAATTGCTGCATCCCGAGCTGCGGATTGTCGGCACTGCTCGTTCGGCAATGGACGATGGAGAATTTCGCAATTTCGCGCGCGAGGCGCTAGAAAAATTTCTTCCCGCTGAACGGCGCGGTGGCATGGCCAATTTTCTTAATCGGCTATCGTATCAGCAATTGGATGCAACAACGCTGGAAGGATATGCCGATCTCGCAGCAAAAGTTGGCAAGTCGAGCAATGGCCTAGCGATTTTCCTATCAACGGCGCCCAGCCTGTTCGAGCCAACCATCAAAGGTCTGCAACATGCCGGCCTTGATGGTGAGCACGTCCGCATGTGCCTTGAAAAACCACTGGGCGTCGATCTGGAATCAAGCTGTGAGATTAACGACGCAGTTGCGAACGCTTTTCCAGAAGACCGCATTTTCCGGATCGATCACTATTTGGGCAAGGAGACAGTACAGAACCTGCTCGCTTTGCGTTTTGCCAATGTGCTGTTCGAGCCGATTTGGAACTCCAACTATATTGAGCACGTCCAAGTCACTGTCGGCGAGACAGTTGGCTTGGAAGGTCGCGTGGCATTTTATGATGATGCAGGCGCATTGCGCGACATGGTACAAAACCATATGCTGCAATTGCTCGCTATGCTGGCAATGGAGCCGCCAACCAGCTTCGACGCGACCGCAGTGCGCGATGAAAAAGTCAAAGTGCTGCGTGCTTTGCGCAAGGTCGCAGCCACAGAGACGGTCACCGGTCAATACCGCGCTGGCGCGATCGATGGTCAAGCAGTCCCGGGATATGACGAAGAACTGGGCAAGGATAGCGACACAGAAACCTTCGTTGCCATTAAGGGGCATGTCGACAATTGGCGCTGGAAGGGCGTTCCCTTCTACCTGCGCACCGGCAAACGCTTGCCCGAACGAGTGACCGAGATTGTGGTCCAATTCCGCGCCGTGCCTCACTCAATCTTCGCCGATATGGGAGCAACGATGGAGCCCAATCGGTTGGTGATCGGGATCCAGCCGGAAGAAAACATAACGCTCAATCTCACCGCAAAGGTGCCAGGATTGGGTCAGGATGGCATTCGCTTGCGCTCTGTCCCGCTCAACATCGCCATGCCTGACGCCTTTGTCGGGCAGCATCGGCGCATCGCCTATGAACGGCTGTTGCTTGATCTGATCGAAGGCGACCAGACCCTGTTCGTAAGGCGCGATGAGGTTGAGGCCCAATGGCAATGGGTCGATTCAATTCGCGACGTGTGGACCCAAGAAGACCAGAAACCAAAGACTTACACCGCTGGCACATGGGGGCCGAGCGCAGCCATCGCCTTGGCAGAGCGAGATGGAGTGACCTGGAATGAGTGATCTGCATCCAACCATTGCCAAAGTAACCGAGCGAGTGATCGAGAAATCGCGCGCCGGACGACAATCCTATCTCGATTTGATGGATCGCGAGGCCGATCGAGCACCCGACCGCAATCAAGTCTCTTGCTCCAACCTTGCCCATGCCTTCGCCGGGGCGCTGGAAGATCAGGACGCTTTGAAGGAATCGCGCGGTCCCAATATTGGCGTCGTGACAGCCTATAATGATATGCTGAGCGCGCATCAGCCCTATGGCCGATACCCAGAGCGCATGAAGATTTACGCCCGCGAAGTGGGTGCCACGGCGCAAGTCGCTGGTGCAACTCCAGCTATGTGCGATGGCGTGACACAGGGTGAAGATGGCATGGAGCTGTCCCTGTTCAGCCGGGACACGATTGCTCTGTCCACCACGATTGCGATGAGCCATGCAATGTATGACGGCATGGCCTTGCTGGGGATTTGCGACAAGATTGTACCCGGTCTGATGATTGGCGCGCTACGGTTTGGGCATCTGCCTGCGGTGTTTGTCCCCTCTGGTCCCATGCCAAGCGGCGTTCCGAACAAAGAAAAGCAGCGCGTTCGACAGCTCTATGCCGAGGGTAAGGTGGGCCGTGACGAATTGCTGGACAGCGAGTTGGGAAGCTATCACTCGCCCGGCACTTGCACCTTCTATGGGACGGCCAATTCGAACCAGATGATGATGGAGATGATGGGGCTGCACATCCCCGGCTCCGCCTTCATTCAACCCGGCACCAAATTGCGCCAACAGCTTGATCGAAGAGCGGTCCATCGCCTCGCTGAATTGTCCGGCACGCGCGAGAGAACGCTGGCCAAATGCGTCGACGAGAAGGCGATCATTAATGCAGCCATCGGCCTGCTCGCCACCGGAGGGTCGACCAATCATGCGATCCACATACCAGCAATGGCGCGCGCAGCAGGTATCCAGTTTAATTGGACCGACATGTCCGAATTGTCGTCCGTCGTGCCGCTCCTAGCCCATGTCTATCCCAATGGATCGGGCGATGTGAACCATTTCCACGATGCAGGCGGCATGGGATACGTGATCGGCGAATTGATCGAAGCTGGCTTGTGCCACCGCGATGTTGTGACCGTGGGAGAAAGCGATCTAAGCGCATACACCAAAGAGCCTGGCCTGGACGAGGGTGAGGAACTGACATGGCGCGATGTCGGTCCATCGGGCGATGATACGATGTTAAGGCCGGTTTCGGCCCCATTCAATTCCGATGGCGGGATGCGGCTGCTCACCGGCAATTTGGGGCGCGGCTGTTTCAAAAGCTCAGCCGTTAGCGAAGATCGCTACACCGTGGAGGCGCCGTGCCGCGTCTTCGAAACGCAGGCAGCCGTATCTGCAGCATTCAAGACCGGTGAGCTCGACAAAGACGTGGTGGTTGTCGTCCGTTTTCAGGGGCCGCGCGCCAATGGAATGCCAGAATTGCACAGCCTCACCCCGCCCTTGGGCGTGTTACAAGACCGTGGCTATCGCGTAGCTTTGGTTACCGATGGCCGAATGTCTGGTGCCTCGGGCAAGGTACCTGCCGCGATCCATGTCACACCCGAAGCTTTGGGTGGTGGCCCGCTCGCGAGATTGCGCGATGGCGATATCGTGACGGTTTGCGCGACCGATGGCACTCTATCAACCAGTGCTGATCTTGATACTCGCGAGGCCGCGCCTGATCCGGCCGCAGAGATCGGCGTAGGCCGCGAATTGTTCGCTATGTTCCGCAATCAGGCCGATGGCGCCGAGCAAGGTGGTTCAGCCGTCTTGGCAAGCGCGGGACTGTAAGGATGGCGGCTATGCGCGAGCTTGTTGCGGTTGATATTGGCGGCACGCATGCGCGCTTTGCTTTGGCGCAGGTCAGCGAAGACGGCAGCATCCAGTTGGACGAACCGCAAACGCTCCACACAGAAGATCATGCTAGCTTTCAAACCGCTTGGGAGGATTATCGCAGCCGGATGGGCGGCACCTTGCCCGATGATGTGGCGCTGGCGATTGCCGGACCGATCAATGGCGACATTATCCGCTTCACCAACAACCCGTGGATTATCCGCCCCGCAATGGTGAAGGAAAAGCTGGGCGTTGCCCGCTATGCAATCGTCAATGATTTTGAGGCCGTGGCCCATGCAATTGCCCAATTGGACAAAGAGCATTTTCTCCATTTGGCCGGCCCTGACCAACCGCTGGCAACCGAAGGTACGATCAGTGTCATCGGACCTGGTACTGGCTTGGGCGTTGCCCATTTGTGGCGCGATGGCAAAGGCGCTTACCGGGTGCAGGCAACCGAAGGTGGCCACATTGATTTTGCCCCGACTGACACGATTGAAGACGCGATGCTGGCCCGATTGCGAAAACGCCACACCCGTGTTTCGGTAGAACGGATCGTATCGGGGCCAGGGATTTGCGAAATTTACGCGACTTTGGCAGCTATGGAAGGTCGCGCTATTCCAGAGCTCAGCGACATAGAGATTTGGACCAAGGGCACCAGCTCACCGCAAGATGGCGGCGACAGTCTAGCCGCAGCAGCTGTGGACCGGTTCTGCCTCGCATTGGGCAGCGTCGCTGGCGACATTGCCTTGGCCCAAGGTGGTTTTGGCGGCGTCGTTATAGCTGGCGGATTGGGTTATCGTATCCGCGAGACCTTGAAAGGCTCCGGCTTTGCCGAACGTTTTAGTTTCAAGGGTCGTTACGAGCAATTGATGGCCAGCATTCCGGTTAAGATTGTCAGCCATCCTCAACCCGGCCTTTTGGGCGCAGCAGCCGCATTCGTGCGGGAACATTCGTAATGGAATTCAACGCGCTAGAAGATGGTCGGTGCCATGACCAGGTCATACAAATAACGGAAATCAACCGATGAAAAACCCTCAGCTCAAGACCACCGCAGATCTGGCGGAGCGCCTGAGCGAATTGCACGTCCGCACTCGGCAGACCCCCTTGTTCAATCCGGTTTTTCAGCTTGGGCTGGATTTGTCCCGCGCGCTCGAAGCCGGTGACCTCAACCTCGGCGATGTTGAGTCCATGGTGGCGGAGCTAGAATGCGACAGCATGAAAAGCCGGGCCACTCGCTTGCGCCGTCTGGTCGCACCAGTGGCACCCGACCAGAACAAAGCCGCGCTGGCCAAAAAACTGACAACCACCGAATTCGCCGACTTCAAACAGGTTTGGGAAACGCCCCAATTGCATGCTGTTTTTACAGCACATCCAACGTTCTTGCTCACTCCCGAGCAATCCGAAGCCGTTGCCAATTCCGCCAGCCGCAGCGACGACATCGGGCCGGAGGTTTGCGTAACCGGTTCCGAGCGCCCCCAAGTCACTTTGGAATATGAACATGGCCGCGCCATGCAAGCCATCGCCCATGCACAAGATGCTCGCGATCAGATTGTTGGCGAATTGCTCTCTCATGCCTCTGCAAACTGGCCCATTGAGTGGCACGATCTCGCGCCGCTTCCGTTCCGTTTTGCCAGCTGGGTTGGCTATGACATGGATGGGCGAACTGACATCAAATGGTTCGATTCCATCGGGTTCCGCTTGCGAGAAAAGGCCGAGAGGCTCGAACGCTACACCACATCACTTGCTGCGATCGACCCACAGCACATATTGCTGGAAGGCCTGAGTGCAGCCCATGCCTACGCACAGGCGCGAGCGGCGGACTTTTCCGAAGATTTGAGCACACCTGAGGCCCTTTCAAAGGCCGCCAACCGGCTGACCAAGGATGATCCCAACAAGCTGCTCAGCCTTAATCCGCTTATCGAGGCGCTGGAGAACGAAGCGCGCGATGCAGATACCGACCGCGCGGTTCAGCTAAAGACATTGTCTGCAGCGATGCGAGCCGATGGTTTGGGAATGAGCTGGATCCATTTTCGGGTGAATTCCAGCCAGCTGCACAATGCTGTGCGCCGCCGGATCGATCCCGACAACACTCTGGACTTGGGAAGCAAGGGGGCGATGGCCGCCCTGCGCAAAATCCTGAGCGAAGTTAAGCCGCTCAAGACCAATTTCGCCGCACTCGCGATCGAAAGTTCGACCGCCATACGTCAGTTTTTGGCGATGGCGCAAATCCTACAGCATATTGATGCCGATGCCCCTATCCGCATGCTGATTGCCGAATGCGAACAACCCTCGACCATTTTGGCCGCGCTATATTTTGCGCGATTGTTCGGAATTGAAGACAAGGTGGATGTTTCGCCGCTGTTCGAGACCGAAAGCGCATTGGAACACGGCGGGCGCTTTCTCGATGCCCTTTGCGCGGAAGAAACCTATCAAGATTATGCCCGCAAGCGTGGCCGGGTCGCGATCCAGACTGGCTTTTCAGACGCTGGACGGTTCGTCGGCCAAATACCCGCCAGTCTCGCGATTGAGCGGTTGCAGGGACGCTTGAGCCAGGCGATGGAGAAGAACGGTCTAACCGATGTAGCCGCGCTGATTTTCAACACCCATGGCGAAAGTATGGGGCGCGGCGCCCACCCTGACAGTTTTTCTGATCGGCTTGCGTGGCCGCTATCACGCTGGGCAAAGCGGCGCTTTGTTCGGGCTGGCATCCGGTTGGAGCCAGAAGTCAGCTTCCAAGGCGGCGATGGATATATGTTCTTCGCGACGCCCGAATTGGCCCGTGCCACGCTCACCCGGATCGCCCAAATTCAACCCGCGATCACTGACCCTGATGCGCCCACAGACCCGCTCTATCGCCGGACCGATCTGAGCCTTGATTTCTATCGTGCGATCCGTTCGCACCAGCGCGAACATTTGGAAAGCAAGACCTACTCACGGGCTGTAACCGCCTTCGGCCTGGGCCTGCTCAATTCCACTGGCAGCCGAGTGTCTCGTCGTCAGAGCGATTTGTCGGCCGATCGCGACATGAGCCTGCGCCAAATTCGCGCCATCCCTCACAATTCGGTCTTGCAGCAATTGGGCTATCCGGTGAACATTATTGCCGGTGTCGGCAGCGCGGCGGATGGTTCGTATGAAGACCTTGCGGCGTTGTTGCAGGAAAGCGACCGGGGGCGACAGTTGATCCGCCTGGTCCGCTCATCCAACGCTCTGGCCAGCATCAAGACCGTGGCCGCCTATGGCGAGCTGTTCAATTCTGCCTATTGGGCCAGCCGCCCGTATCGGGGAACCGAAAGCCATCTTTCGCGCGCGTGCCAGACATTGGCTGAACATCTGACCAAAGATGACCGGACTGGTGTGTTCCGCAGGTTGGCCTCTCGCCTTCGTGTCGATGCTTTGAAGCTGCACCGCTTGTTGGATTTGATCCCGGACGAGAACCCGCTGGAGGACCGTGAGCATACCCGCCGCAACATTGGCGCAGCACAGGCTCTACGGCTCGCCCTGCTGCAACATATGTTCATCAGAGCGGTGTCGATACCGACCTTTAGCCGCGCGAATGACATCAGCCGCGACGATGTGTTGGAGATGGTCTTCACCTTGCGGATTGACGATGCATTGGCGCAGCTTCGCCGCGCTTACCCGACCAGCTTCCCGCAAATAACCGATTTCGCTGTCGATGAACCGAGCGATTATCCGGAAGGGTCTGGCGATGGCTATGACCACATCGGGCGCGACTATATCGATCCGATCGAGGAAGCCTATGGCCTGTGTTTGCGGCTATCTATATCCATCGCGAATGAGTTTGGCGCGCACGGATAAACCACAGCGTTATAGCTGGCTGCGGTGTGGCTCACGGCGGAAAATCCATTTGGCCTGAGCCGGATCATCATCCGACGTTTCTTCTAACCCACCTTCTGTCTCGCCTCGTATTGTGGCCAAAACGCCAGCCAAATTGCCGCCTTGCCCATTTTCCAGCGCGGTTAGCAGTTTCGCCACCGCACCGCCGCGCGGCTCGCTTTCCAGCAGACCAATCGCGCGGGCCAGCACTTTCAACCGGACAGCTCGCGGCGCTCTGGGTGCATAGGAAATCTGATCATCTGTGGCGCTGACGCACTCATCCCATTCGCGGGCAACGGCCCAGTCCAGAACTTCGTCGGCATCGGCGAGATGCGACGCACTTTGCGCAATGGCTTCGCTATCAAGCCAATCTGAACTGGCCAGTGCTTTGCGCAAACGCACCCGGTCGAACGCATCGTCATGATTAGAAGGGTCTTGCACTGGTTCAATTCCAAGATCGACCAGCAATGCCGCCAATTCCGCCTTGCGCCAACCCAACAGCGGCCGGATGAGCGGATAGTCAGCGCCTGGAATCCGTCCGGCCCGGCGGACCCCGGCCAAACCAGAAAGTCCGCTGCCCCGATTGAGCCGCATCAACAAAGTTTCCGCCTGATCATCGGCATGATGGGCCGTCGCGAGCAATGTAATGCCCTGCCCATTGTTCCCCCGCCCCATCCACTTCGCGAGCGCAGAATAGCGTGTCTGCCGCGCCATACTTTGAAGATTGCCTGGTGGAACCTCAACGCGGAGCACCGCATGGGGCACATCCAATTCTGCACAAAGATCAGCCACCATTTGAGCTTCTGCGGCCGCTTCTGGACGCAGGCCGTGATCAACGGTTGCCGCCTCCACCATGCCGGGACGCAAAGCGTGCGCCAGCATCAAAAGAGCCAGACTGTCAGGGCCGCCCGAGACCGCAAGCGCAAGCCGCTCGCCCTCTGGCCACAACGCCGCGGTATCCTCGCGAAAACGCGCGATCAGATGCGGATGGAGCTCTCTATCAATTGCAGGTCACTTTCCGTCGGTTATTCTCATACCGATCGAGCAGCCTGCCCGTGGCCAGCGCGGGATAGGTTTCGCCAAATTCGGCCAAGGCGATGCAAGCGCGGTTGCTATCTTCCAGCGCGATCATCGATTCAGCCAAGAACAACAAACTGTCGCCAGCGCGCGCTGCCTGTTTGTCGGTTTGATAATTGCGCAAGAACCACGGTGCCGCCTCACGCGCCTTACCATCATCTAGATACGCCCTACCCAGCAAATTGCGGCCATAGGTCGCGCGCCAGTGATCGGGATATTTTTCAGCGAACATGCTCAACTGCTGCTGAGCCTCGGGATAAAATCCTGCATTCCACAGGCGGAAACCATAGGAATAGTCATCATCGGCCGGATCGCCTGTTTCAGGCTTGGCGATTTGTTGCACAGCGGCCAAGCGTTCCGCGCTGGGGTTCGCCGCAGGTCGCGTTTCCTGAACGGGAGCCTGAGTAGACGATTGCGTAGTCACTCTAATTTCCGGTGCTGGGTTTGACCGTGCTGGGCTCGATGCGCCGCCGGTCATCGCCTCGAGATTTGTGTCCGCGGCGCTTGGTTCTTGCACCGTCGGCACAGCCGGACCCTCTTCTATCGCCGCGACCCGCGTGGTCAGCATTGATATATAATTGCTGTTCTCCTCGCTGCGCGCTGTCAAACGCTGCAACTGGGCTTCCAAGGCATCAAGCCGAGCAAGAATATCGGTCACCGCAGTGGTCGAGGGAGCATTGTTCGCTGTGCTGGCACCAGAGGCCGCGCCAGAGCTTATCTGGGGTTCGAAGAAGCGACCCTCGCCGCCGGGAAACACATTACGCTGCAACGCTCGAACTTCGGCCTCGATCTTGCGAATGCGGGCTTCAGACAGGCCGTCCTGCGCCAGCGCGGGTGCAGGCGAAGTTGCCAACACACTGGCAGCAACACCGGCAGCGAAAATCCTGGAAATGGGTGACAACATGGCTCGATCAGCTCCTGAGACAATTTACGACCCACTTTGGGGCCCTGTGCCGGCTATTTATCCGGTTGCAAATGAACATGGGCCGAATCCTGCCTTAAACACGGTGCACAAGTCGAGATGCAAGGTCGCAAAATTGGGGGAAAGCGCCGTCAAGACTTTCGCATGGTCAAGTAGAGCATCAAGTGGAGGGCGAGGTTTCTTCTGCATTTTGACCACGAGCCAACAAAGCTGCCGCAGTCACGCTGACATCGCGCATCACAAAATCATCTTCGGCCAGTTTGGGCACTTCCTGCCCGCCGATTGTGATCGCAAATGCATCGGGTCGTCCGGTCCAAATCTGTGGGTTGTCAGCATCAGCTGGTACAATAAAGCGCTCGCCATTGGCCATCTGTTTTTCCAACAAACGCGCGCCCGATCCATCATAGAAGCGAGCCCATACTCCATCTTCCAAGGCGGTAAACACCACCTGTCCGCCATCTGGCTGCGCCGTGGCTGCTGCATCATCAGCCGCAGCGTCCGTACCATTACCAGCCCGTGCCAGCTCTGCTTCGGAAGACACTTCTTCTTGGACCAGCAATGACGCAGGCCCTTCTCCGGCAGAGAAATAGCTTCCGTAAAATGAGATGATCCCCGCTAGCAACAGTACAACGGCAATCGCGGCAAACCAGACCAGTCCTGTTGAAGGGACTTTGGCCGGATCGCCCGGCTCAAAACTGCTGTGATAGGTTTCCCCCTCTTCTTGAGCGACGGCCAATTCTGCGCGCACTTCGGAAATGATCGCTTCCTGATCCAGCCCGAGCAGATTGGCATAGGTCCTCGAAAAACCGATCGCATAAGCGCGCGAAGGAAGTGCGGAAAAGTCGCCTTGTTCAATGGCTTCAAGATGGCGCGAGGGTATCCGCGTTTCGGCGGCAACTTGCTCCACGCTGAGGCTCTTGTCCTCTCTGGCTCGGCGCAGCTTTTGCCCCGCCCCCTCGAGCGGCAGCTGTTCAGCTGCGTCTTTCTCTTCCTCGATCATGACCCGCACCTTGAGGTTCTGTTATATTTTGACGCAGAAAGTCTCGGAACGGCGCGCCTGTCAAGCCTTGTGTTGTTACGAATTGTAACCTTGCGGTGGGACGGCCTGTTCGAAAGCCCAATCCCATCGGCCAGTGAAACGCAGGTTACATCAGTCCGTTTCGATGCCGCGTTCTTCGGCCCATTTCTGCAAGCTTGCGCGAATATCGATCGAGGGATCCATCAACCAAACATCCATCGCCTCGGTGATTTCTTTCAAGTCGACCTTTCGCACCAATTCCTTGATGGGACCAACCGCAGCGGGTGTGATCGACAACCTTCGGATGCCAAGACCAAGCAAGGCAAGCGCCTCCAGGCGGCGGCCGCCCATTTCTCCGCAAACGCCCAAATCCACATCCAATGGCAATGTGTTCTGCGTAATCCGGCGCAAAAACCGCAGAATTGCGTGGCTCAACCAATCATATCTTTCAGCAAGCTTTGGGTTGGCCCGGTCCGCTGCGAACAAGAATTGAGTCAGATCATTGGTGCCTATCGAGAGAAAATCGAGCTTCGGTGCGAGCAGGTCCAGCACCTCAGCGAGCGATGGCACCTCTAGCATGGCTCCGTAATGGATGGCCTCGGGCAGCATCTTCTTTTGCTTCTTTAAGAAACCGAGCTGTTCCTCAAACACCACTTTTGCTGCGTCAAATTCCCACGGTTCTGACACCATTGGGAACATGACATATAGGGTGCGTCCACCTGCCCCTTCCAGCAATGCGCGTGCCTGTGCCTTCAGCAATCCTTCGCGTTCCAGCGCCAGCCGCAAGGCGCGCCAGCCCATCGCAGGGTTCTCGTCAAATTTGGAGGTTTCATCGCTGAGGTAAGGTACCGCCTTATCTCCGCCAATGTCGACCGTACGGAAGATCACCGGCTTGTCGCCCGCCGCTTCTAAGACATCACGATAGAGCCGCAACTGCTTCTCGCGTTGGGGCAATGTGGCTGACACCAAGAACTGGAATTCGGTACGAAACAATCCGACCCCATCCGCGCCGGTCATGGCCAATGCCGACATATCGTCGCGCAAACCGGCGTTGATCATCACCTGAATGCGGGTGCCGCACCGCGTGAAAGGCTCTACATCGCGCAGTTCGGCATAGGCGGCCTGCTTTTCTTGCGACTTTGCGAAACGGGTTTCGAAAGCCTCGGCCATAGATTGCGAAGGACGCACAGTCGCCATCGCCGCATTGGCATCCAGCAATATGTCATCGCCTTCGCGAATAATCCCGCGCAAGCCACGCGCTCGGCCAAGAACTGGTACGCCCATAGCTCTTGCCACAATCACCACATGGGCGGTGAGTGATCCCTCTTCCAGAATCACGCCCTTCAACCTGCGGCGATCATATTCGAGCAATTCTGCCGGACCCAAATTGCGGGCGATCAGAATTGTCTCACGGCGCAAACCTTGTGAGGCGGCCGTTCCCAATTGACCGGAGACGATGCGCAACAGCCGATTTGCCAAGTCCTCCAGATCATGCATCCGGTCGGCCAGCAGCGGATCGTCAATCTCACGCATCCGCATTCTTGTACGCTGTTGGACCCGCTCAATCGCCGCCTCTGCGGTCAGACCGCTGTCGATGGCCTCATTGATCCGGCGGCTCCAGCCCTCGTCATAGGCAAACATTTTATAGGTCGCGAGGACCTCTTCATGCTCGCCTCCGACACCAAATTCGGCTTGGCTCGCCATATTGTCGATCTGGTCGCGCATCTTGTCGAACGCGCGATAAACCCGCTGCCGCTCGGCCTCGATATCGTCGGCCATGACCTGGTCTATGGTGACGCGGGGTTGGTGGAACACGGCTCGCCCCACTGCCAAGCCTTTGACAAGTGTTAGCCCAGACAGGTTTTGCGTACCGGTTTGTCCCGCCGTCAGCTCAAGCGCTTCGTCCTCATCGACCAATTCGGCATTGGCGATCATCTCGCTTAGCACCATGGCGGTGGTTTGGAGGGCCTCTATCTCGACATCTTCATACCGGCGCGGATCGACATGCTGCACACACAAGGCGCCAACTGCGCGTTCGCGATAGACGATCGGAACACCGGCAAAGGAATGGAATTTCTCCTCCCCCGTTTCAGGGCGATAGAGAAAGTCTGGATGCGCTTTCGCCTCGGCCAGGTTCAGCGTCTCGGTATTCTCCGCGATTGTCCCGGTCAGCCCTTCGCCAATCGCCATCCGGGTGACGTGAACCGCGCTTTGGTTGAGGCCGCGCGTCGCAAATAGCTCGAGCATCCCTTCGCGCAGTAGGTAGATCGAGCACACTTCGCTATCCAGCGACTTCCCGATAATCTCCACCACTTGATCAAGCTTACCTTGCGCATGCATGCGCGAAGCCATCACTTCGTGAAGACGCGTAAGAATCTGACGGGCGGATGCAGCTGCGGACATATCAGCAGCAACTATAGCACGAGGGTGTAAATGCAAAATCCCGATGCAGGAAAAATTGACCCACAAGGCATTCGCTTACCTTAGGTGCTGCGCACCAAGTGGAATTGCCGCTAAATCTCGGAAAGTTCTTGCTTTATTCGGAGTTTTTTCTTCTTCAGCGATTGGATCGTCACGGCATCAGGCACTGGCCGGTTCATTTCATCATGAAGCTGAGCTTCGATACCGGCATGTTTTGATTGAAGTGCATTTGCGTGGGACGAATCCATCTGGCTCTCCTTTTGGGGTGAAAACCCTTCGATAAAGCGACTCGACCAGCGCGGGCGAACCGCAGATTGTCATAAAACCACATCATCACTATCTTGCAAAGTGCTTCCGATGTGTGAATCGGTGTATGCGCAATTTTGCGGGACGAATTGTCGATAGGGAACCTGGCCGAGTGAACGAGCAAGAGCTTACCAAACGGCTGGAATATTTGAAGAGCGAGCATCGTGATTTGGATGCCGCGATTGCTGCCCTACTGGAAGCTGGCGAGAGCAGCGGCTTTGTTGATCAGTTGCAGATTGCTAGGCTGAAAAAGCGCAAGCTGAAACTAAAGGACCAGATTTCAATTGTCACCGACAATCTGGTTCCCGACATAATCGCCTGACTGCTGGTAGGATTACGGTGCAAACCGTTCCGCAATGGGACAAGCACTTTGAAACCACAGGAAAATATGGTTTCCGCACTGGTCAGGACTTCTCCTAGGACCTAGCCCTCATCTCATGTCGAGAACCACCAATCTTTCCCGTCCGATTATCGAAGCGCTTTACAGCGAAGCCTTAGTGCTGGCTGATGAAGTGCGCGGCACTTTTGCGATTGGCGGCAATGATAATATGGGCGAGAGCAATGATGATTTGCGCCTGGCTCTGTCCAGTGAAGGTTTGAAATGCACAACCCGCATGATGCATGTCTTGGCTTGGCTGCTGAACCAACGCGCCTATTTCTCGGGTGATTTGGATGAGCAACAATTGCGACGGCACGGCAGGCTGCCCGAAGACCGCCCTTCCCGCCCAGAAAATCTGGAATGGCTCGAGCCAGCGACTTGTGCTTTGATCGAAGAGACCATGTATCTGCATCGCCGGATTTCACGGCTGGATCAGGCGTGGAGCGACAATTTCGACACCCAGCCAGTGGTCCGGTCACTGCACGAGCGGATCAACCGTGAATTGATGACGCACCCGCAGATGCGCGCCTAAGTCAGGCCGCTGCGAGCGCTTTACGCCAACGCGTCAGCCGTTCTTGCCGCACATCATCATTCATATCCGGCTCAAACCGCTTCACCGCACCGCGCATCTCAACTGAAGCTTCCTCCAATGAAGCGTAGAGGCCAGCGCCCACAGCCGCACTCATCGCAGCGCCCAATGCAGTCGTCTCAACAAAGTCAGGTCGCTCGACCGTCAGACCGGTCATATTGGCAATATCCTGAGCCATCCAATTGTTCGCGCTCATCCCGCCATCAATTCGCAAAACGCCCCATGCTGCATCGTCGGCAGCGAAAGCCTGAGCCAAATCATAGGTTTGGTGCGCCATCGCTTCCAAAGCAGCGCGCGCCAATTGCGCGTTGCCGCTGGAAAAGCTGAGGCCTGTAATCACCCCGCGCGCATCGGCCCGCCAATGCGGCGCGCCAAGGCCGGACAATGCCGGGACGATCACAACCTCTCCAGAATCCTCGATTGAGCGAGCCAAAGCCTCGGTATCTGCCGCGCTGGAAATCAAGCCCAATTGATCGCGCATCCATTGCACCAGACTGCCCGCGACAAATACCGATCCCTCGATTGCATAGGTCCGCTGACCAGCAATCTGGCACAAAACAGTGCCTAGCATCCGATTGTCAGAGTGCGGCAATTCCTGCCCCTTATTGGCAAGGACAAATGCACCTGTGCCATAGGTCGCTTTGGTATCACCCGGCGTCAGGCATCCCTGCCCCAATGTGGCTGCCTGTTGATCGCCTACCATTCCCGTAATCGGGACCGCGCGACCAAGCCATTGCTCATCAGCAACAGCCAATTGCCCCTGAGTATCAACCACTTGGGGCAGTGCCTCCATCGGAACGCCGATCAATTCGCACAGTTCGGGGTCAAATTGAGCACCATCCAGTGCCAGCAATTGCGTCCGGCTGGCATTGCTGGCGTCAGAGATATGGGTCCCGCCGGAAAGCTTGGCGACCAACCAACTGTCGACAGTACCCAGCGCCAAGCGGCCCGCATTATGCGCCCCGGCCACGCGCTCGTCATGATCGAGCAACCAGCGCATTTTTGTGCCAGAGAAATAAGGGTCCAGCAGCAGGCCAGTTTTCTGCTGGACAAAACCTTCCTTGCCGGCGGCGCGCAATTGCTCGCAAAAATCTGCCGTCCGCCGGTCTTGCCAAACGATGGCACGCGACAGCGGTTCAAGGGTTTGCTTGTCCCATGCGACCACCGTCTCGCGCTGATTGGTGATGCCGATTGCAGCGATTTCGTCTGCGCCGAATTTCTCGGTAACTTCGTGCATGCAGGACAATGTCATGTCCCAAATCTCGCCCGCGTCGTGTTCAACCCAGCCCGGCTTAGGATAATGCTGGGTTAGCTCTTGCTGAGCCAACCCGCGCAGCGCACCATCCAATCCGAACAACATCGCGCGCGTTGATGTCGTGCCTTCGTCCAAAACCAGAATGCATTCGCTCATGTGATTATCTCTAGCGCCTTTGATAGGGTGACTTTTGCCACTTTGAGCGCCATATGCAAGCGATGGAAATGCCGCAGAAACCTTGGCCCACTGGGCTGGCTGAACAATGCGAGGAATTGGTCCGGCGAGTGCTCGCTCCCAATCCATCGCCCTATACCTATACCGGAACCCAGACCTATCTGGTCGGCTCGGCAGGCGAAATTGCTGTGATCGATCCGGGCCCGAACGAGCCCGAACATGTCGACGCGATTATCGCCGCAATTGGTGATGCCAAGGTCACAGCGATCATGTGTACCCACACCCATCGCGATCATTCACCCGCTGCTGCTCCTCTGGCTGAACGGACCGGAGCGCCGATCATTGGCTGCGCTCCACTGGTCCTTAAGACCGACCGGCCGCGCGCTGACGAGGCCTTCGATACTACTTATGCACCCGATAGAGTGCTGGAACATGGCGAGGCGATGACTGGAACCGGCTGGACCTTGCGGGCCGTTCACACGCCCGGCCACACATCCAACCATTTGTGTTTCGCACTGGAGGAATCCGGCGCGCTTTTCACCGGCGATCATGTGATGGGCTGGTCAACCAGCGTCGTCATTCCGCCTGACGGAGACATGGGCGATTACCTCAAGAGCCTTGAGCATCTACAATCGCGCGAAGACCGAGTCTATTACGCCGCACACGGAGCGCCGATAGAGAAACCACGCCAATTGGTGCGTGGGATGATTGGCCACCGCCGCCAACGCGAGAACCAGATTTTACGGTTGATGGGCGAACGCCCTCGCCCAATTCCTGAGTTCATTCCGGAAATGTACAAGGGTCTGGACGAACGATTGATCCCGGCGGCCGAAATGAGCGTTGAGGCCCATCTTATCGATCTGGAGACGCGCGGCCTTGCTCAGCAAACGAGCAGTGTTTGGAGCGCTGCGTAATCATGCGCTGACAGCGCTATGCCGCCTGCGCGCCGCGCACCAATTTACCAGGCAGAACACCGGTTGAAGCGTCATTGCGACGAATTATCTCGCCCGACACTATTGTCGCCTCATATCCAGTGGCGCGCTGGGTTAAGCGGCGTCCACCAGCGGGCAGGTCTCGCACAATCTCAGGCAGATGCAGCTGCAGCCGGTCCATATCTATGACATTGATATCTGCCTTGGCACCGACGCTCAGTACGCCGCGATCGTTCAACCCAACGGCGCGCGCTGCCTTCGCCGACAGCATGTGAACCGCCTGGGGCAAGTCGAAACTGAGCCCTTCGCGGTTCTTGCCGGTGACAAATTCGGACAATAGATAGGTCGAATAGCTTGCATCGCATATCGCGCCATAATGCGCACCGCCATCACCCAATGCGGGAATACAATGGTCATGGCTGAGCATGGTGTGCGCACTTTCCAGGCTGGCTTTTTCGTAATTGCCCAGCGCCGCCAAGAAGAAGCCCTTACCCTCTGTTTCGAGCAGTCGATCATATGCGATCTCTTGCGGCGTGCATCCCTTTGCTCGTGCTTGATCCGCCATGCTGAGCGATTTGGGCGGTGCATAATCGGGCGGATTATCTAGGGGGAACAGCCATTCCCAATTGCGCGCCAAGTCGTTGAACGGGTGGCCCTCGCCAAATTCCTCGGACAGCAGGGCCACGCGCATCTCCGGCTCTCGCATAGCCGCAACCTGCTGCTCAACCGGCAGGTCTGCGATTTTTGCCCAGCTTGGACACAGCACGAAGGGATGCACCGTCAGCTCCAACCCGGCAATCAGTCCGATGGGGCGCGGCATGACTTGAGCGGTGACTTGTCCGCCCTTGGATGTCGTCTCCTCCATCATTCCCAGAACTCTGCGCCAACGCGGAGGCGCATCATTGCCCGAGGCAAGCGTGAAAGTCGCTGGCCGACCGCTGGCCGAAACCACCGCGTCAATCACGCGGTACTCCTTGTCCCACCCCTTGAATGCGTCGAGCACAATCTGGAACGTGCCGCTGCCTGCATCCGTCATGCCGCTGCAGATCTCTGACAGCTCGTTGATGTCCGTTTCAAAGCTGGGAATGCTGCAGCCATCTGCGGTCTTGTGAATCGAAAGCCTCGACGTGGCAAAGCCCAATGCGCCTGCTTCGACCGCTTCGGTGGCAAGCGCGCGCATTGTCGCCAAGTCTTCCGGGGTCGCGGGTTCTTGATCCGCTCCACGCTGCCCCATAGCATAAACGCGCAATGGGCTATGCGGCAGATAGGCCGCGACATCGATGTCGCGCTCGCCCCCATCCAACCGGTCCAGATACTCCGGAAATGTCTCCCAATCCCACGGCAAGCCTTCTGACATGACTACGCCAGGGATGTCCTCCACCCCCTCCATCACATTGATCAACAAATCGTGATCTTCCTTGCGACACGGTGCGAAACCAACCCCGCAATTGCCCATTACTACGGTTGTGACCCCATGCGAGGAGGAGGGGCTCAGCTCCTCTCCCCAAATCGATTGTCCATCATAATGCGTATGCACATCGACAAAGCCAGGTGTGACAACGCGGCCCTTGGCATCGATTTCTTGCGTTCCGACGCCCTCTACTGACCCCACAGCAGCTATCTTGCCATCGGACACGGCCAGGTCGCCTTTGAACGCCGCAGCGCCTGTTCCATCGACGATCAATCCATCGCGGATGACAAGATCAAATTGGGTCATTTTTGGACTTTGTGCCTCTGATTGCTCTCACGCACATTAGGCTCGTCGCGTAGACCGGTCACCTCACACTTATGCGATTGGAGCACGCGCAATTGGGCATTTGAAGTGTTAAGAATAGTCGCCCGCTACAAAGGCATCCGCCATGGCGAATTTCTGGATTTTCCCAGAGCCAGTCATCGGAAACTCTGCCACCCAAATCCAATGTGCCGGGGTCTTTTGTGGCGATAGGCGTTCGCGAATGAAGGCTTTCAGATCAGCGTCGCTGGGTCTTTCTGCACCCTCGGCGAGACGCATGAAACAGGCAACAACTTCGCCCCATTTTTCATCCGGGATGCCCGCCACCCCGACTTCGGCAATCGCTGGATGTTCTAGAATTGCATTCTCGATCTCGGCCGGAAACAAATTTTCCGCGCCACGGATAATCATCTCTTTGACGCGACCAGTAATCTTCACATAGCCGCGAGCATCCATTGTCCCCAAATCGCCCGTATGCAGCCAGCCATCGCGATCAACCGTTTCAGCGGTGGCTTCTGGGTTGTCATTATAGCCCGCCATCACATTATAACCGCGCACGCAAATCTCGCCCTGCTTGCTCAGGGCGCAAGTGGAGTTATCGTCCACATTGCGGATGGACAACTCCATATGTGAAAGGGGCTGACCAATGGTTTGGGTGCGATCTTCCAAACTGTCACTCGCCCAACCAAAAGTTATGACCGGACACGCCTCTGTTTGACCATAGATAACCTGAACGGGCACTCCAAAGGCATCTTGCGCAGCACGAGCCAGCTCAGGCGCAACCATTGATGCGCCGGACATCATAGCCCGTAACGAGCTGACGTCCCTGCCCGAACGATTTACCTCGTCGACCATCATGGTCAGCATTGTCGGGACGCCTCCTGTGAATTCGGGACGTTCGCGTTCGATCACTTCAATCATCATAACCGGGTCAAAATGCGGCAAGGGCATGAATGTCACGCCCAACACTAAGCTGCCAAACATGAAACAGGACGAGCCAGCGTGAAACAAGGGTGTCGGCGTCAAAGTGCTCGATTCCGGCTCGCAGCCCCAGCGCCGCATCATGTCGGCATTGTTCTGCAAAATTCCCGACTGTCTTAGCAGCACACCTTTAGGAAAACCGGTTGTCCCGGAGGTGTATTGAATTTGCAGAATGTCGTCTGGCCCAGCCGGAGCGAGGATACCGCGATCATGACCATCGAACAGCGTGTCCAGATCGGTGAAGTCCATCAAAGTTGTGACGCTCGGTAGGTCCTTGCTTGCCACTGCTGCCACCGGGCCAAGCGGCGTACCGCGCGCATGGGTACCGTGATAGACCGCCTCTGCGCCCGATTGTTCGAGCACGTAACGCAATTCCCGCGCGATAAAGGCGGGATTTACTGTGACAACAGTCAAACCAGCCAATGCGGCAGCATATTGGGTCAGCACCCACTCGGGACAATTCATCGCATAGATGGCAATCCGGCTGCCCGGTTTATGACGCGAGGCAAGCGCACGACCTAGCTTCTCACAGTCTGACAGCAGCTCGGCATAAGTCCATTCGCGCCCCATTGCGCCGTCTTCCAAAATCTCGCGTAGCGCCAAAGTGTCGGGCCGTAAGTTGGCCTGTTCATGCAACAATTCCGCAATGGTCATCGGGCGAAAGGGCGTATCCGATTGCGCCGGAAAATGTGCTTCGGTAAGTTGCAAATCATACATTGGCTTTGTTCCTTCGCCCGCCAATCTAGGTCAGACAACAGTAAAGGATTGTATGAAAGCGCCTTCCCCGGCCGGTTTGACGCAAATTTGTGGTCGGCTTAAGCTGACTTTCGAATTATGCGGCGCAATACTTGGGGGGAGTGATTGAACCGATGGCAAGAAAATTAGATCAGATAGTAGAGGGCACAAGGGGCAAATTGGGTTCTGGCAGCGGCTCGAACTCTGCCAGTGAAAGCCCGCGGTTCTTCCTCGTCATGGCCGTCATAATGTCATTGGTAACCGTCGCAGGCTTTACCATCCAATTGGCAATGGGCCGATCCAGTTTCGATGCCCCGTGGCCCTATCATGTTCATGGAGTGATCTTCATGGCGTGGATCGGGCTTTACCTCGCCCAGCATGTGACCATTTCTCGAGCAAATCATGCGTTGCACGCAAAGCTGGGAAAGCTGGCTTATGGCTTTGTACCGGTGATGATTGCGGCGGGCACAATGATCATGATCGTGGTGGCACAGCGAACCGGCGGTCCGTTCTTTTTCCATGTCAGCGAATTTCTGTGGAGCAACATTGCATTGGTGTGGTGTTTTGGCGGACTGGCTTGGTGGTCATTGCGCGCGCGCCGTTATTCCGGATGGCACCGCCGTTTGATGCTGTGCGCCATGGCCATTCTAACCGGCCCAGGCCTCGGGCGGATTTTGCCAGCCCCTCTGATGATCCCTCACGCTTGGACGATTATCACCGTCACAACCATGGTCTGGCCGATAATCGGCATGATCGCGGACTGGCGCTGCCATGGCCGTATTCATCCCGCTTACTTCTGGGGGCTTGGAATTTACATCGCGGTTTTCTTAGTATCCGTCGTGATTGCGCATACCGGACCGGGTATGGAGGCGACTCAGTGGCTGATTGCCGGGACGCCGGGCGCTGAACGCCCGATTGAACCATTCTTGCCGTCTGACTTCGTAATGTAGGCTCAGACTTCGCTACAATAAGTAGCCCGCTCGCGGGCAGTCCAAAACACTCTCGCAATTCAAGCTAACATCCCTATATCGAGGCCTATATCGAGTGAAATTTGCAGCAATTGAGGGCGCGAAACGTGAGCATCGAAAACAAAGTTCCATCAGGCGATGATTTGCTCGCCGAGATTGACCGCCTACGAAAGTCACGCAACGCGGTTATACTCGCGCATTATTACCAAACGCCCGATATTCAGGACATTGCCGATTTCGTCGGTGACAGTTTGGAATTGTCGCGCAAGGCGGCGGAAACCGATGCGGATGTCATCCTGTTTTGCGGTGTGAAATTCATGGCCGATACGGCCAAAATTCTCAGCCCGGACAAAACGGTCATCCTGCCCGATATGGACGCCGGTTGTTCATTGGAAGACAGCTGTCCGCCGGACAAATTCCGTGCCTTTCGCGAGGCGCATCCTGACCACATCGCGCTGACCTATATTAATTGCTCGACCGAGGTGAAGGCGCTGTCCGACATCATCGTCACCAGCTCCAGCGCAGAGACCATCCTTGAACAAATTCCAGCCGATCAAAAGATCATCTTCGGTCCAGACCGGCATTTGGGTGGCTGGCTGAGCCGCAAATTTGATCGCGAAATGTTGCTGTGGCCGGGCGTCTGCATCGTGCATGAGGCGTTTAGCGAAACCGAGCTTCTCAAGCTAAAGGAAGAGCACCCCGATGCGCCAGTGGCTGCGCACCCTGAGTGCCCGCCAACCATCATCGACCACGCTGATCATGTTGGTTCGACCAGCTCCATCTTGAAATTCGCCAAGAACTTTGAAGGTGACACTTTGATCGTGGCGACAGAACCGCACATCATGCACCAGATGGAAAAAGCCCTGCCGGAGAAAACCTTCATCGGCGCTCCGGGCGCAGACGGCAACTGCAGCTGCAATATCTGCCCCTATATGGCGCTCAACACGATGGAAAAAATGTACACCGCCCTGCGCGATTTGGAACCGCAGATCGAGATTGAGGAAGACATGCGATTGAAGGCCAAGGCGAGCCTCGACCGGATGTTGGGCATGGCTGACGGAACCGTAGGTTTAGGCGATTTGGGCAAGGTGCCGTTCAAGGCGGATTGAGAGGGCTTAGCAGACTTCGTTAGTCCGCCGTCTTTTGCGATGACGGCAGATTAGAAGTTCTAGAAGGTACAGCCGGGCCACCGCTATTATTTGCTCTCAGCCGCGACAACACCAATGCGCTGCCCAGCAACATCATGCCGACAATGTCGAGCGGGGTCAGCACTTCGCCAAAGGCCAAATAACCATAAAGCGCTGCCATTGCCGGTTGCGTCAGCAAGGCTAGGCCGATTACCAACGGTGAGAAATGCCGCATCGCAAAGACGAGTAGGCCTTGACCGATCAGCTGACTGGTCACGAACAGGATCAGGATCGGGGTCCAATCAGTCGGCCAGATCGGTTCTCCCAGTACCACTGCAATCACCAACAATACCGGCGCGCCAAACAGGCTGACCCAGACCAGCAAGCTCCAGCTGCCAAAATGGATGCGCGCGCCTTTAAGTGTCAGAAGATAGACCGCATAGAGCAGACCTGCCGCAAGGCAGAATAGATCGCCAACGAATGTCTCGGTCGAGATTTCGAGGCTTCTGCCAAGCAAAATCCCTGCGCCGCTAAGCGCGCAGACAATCGCCAACCATTCAAGTCCACGCGGCAACATGCGCGCGATAATGAAACCCCAAAATAGCAAAATGATCGAGCCGCCATTGCCAAACAATGTCGCATTGCCCAACCGGGTCAGTCCGATCCCGGTGTGCCAACTCGCCAGATCCAGTGCGAAAGCAACCGAGCCGAGCGCCACCAGTACCAAAGTCTTGCGCGGCATCCCGCCCAGTCTCTGTCCATTGGCGCGCGCCAATAGGACAAGGAATGGCAAGGCAAGAAACAGCCGCCAAAATCCAGCCGAGACAGGGCCTGTGTCGGACAGCCGAACCAGCCACGGCCCCAGCGCCAAGGCCACATTTCCCGCCAGCAAAGCAGCGATCAACGCAAGGCCGACAAGTTTGGCTTTCATGGTCTCACTAAAATCCATGGTTGCGGATTAGCGACGAAAGCCCCAGTTGCGAAACACAATCTATTTCTGACAAGAGGATCAGCGCGTGCACGATAGTCTATTCCAACCGCTCAAAATGGGCGCACTAGAAGCAAAGAACCGCATTTTTATGGCTCCGCTCACGCGCGGCCGGGCAGCCGATCCGATGTTCACGCCCAATGAGTTGATGGGCACCTATTATCGCCAACGCGCCGGAGCGGGCATGATCCTGACCGAGGCTACCGGCATCAGCGTTGAAGGCCTGGGTTGGCCCTCTGCTCCCGGCATTTGGAGCGTTGAACAGACTGAAGCATGGAAGCCGATTGTCAAAGGCGTACACGAGGCAGGCGGACTGATCGTAATGCAATTGTGGCATATGGGCCGGATCGTGCACCCCGTTTTCTTGGGCGGAAATCCGCCCGTATCGGCAAGCGCAACAACCGCACCTGGCGACGCTCATACGCCAGAGGGCAAGCAGCCTTATGCCGAAGCAAAGGCCATGACCCAAGAAGACATTGACCGAACCATTGGCGATTATCGCCGCGCCGCCGAAAACGCTAAGAAAGCCGGTTTCGACGGGGTGCAATTGCACGGCGCCAACGGGTATCTGGTTGATCAATTCTTGCGCGACAATTCCAATCTGCGCACCGATGAATATGGCGGTTCACCCGAAAAACGCACCCGTTTCATGCGCGAAGTGCTCGAAACGCTTATTGATGTCTGGGGCGCCGATAAGGTTGGCATTCGTTTGTCTCCCAATGGCGATTCTCAAGGGGCCAATGACAGCAATCCAGCGGCGACCTTCGGTGCAGCAGCAAAGGTTTGCGAAGAGCTAAAGCTGGCTTTTGTCGAGCTACGCCAACCGGGACCTGATGGAACATTTGGCCAGACCGACGTACCCAAACAAGATGCTGTCATCCGCGCCAATTACAGCGGGCCATTGATCTTAAACTCGGATTACAGCGCGCAAGAGGCGGATGATGACGTTAGCAGCGGACGCTGCGATGCGGTCAGCTTTGGACGGCCCTATATCTCCAACCCCGATCTGGAAAAACGGATCGCGGTTGGTGCGGATTTCAATCCCAACAAGGATGTCCCCAAAAGCTGGTACTTCCCGATTCCACAGGGCTATGTCGATTATCCCACTTTGGAAGAGGAAAAGGCCGCCAACGCGGCCTAAACCTTGCGTCTATTGATCGGCGGCGGGTTGCTGGCGTGGCGGTGTCGGAACCTGTGGAGGTTCTGGCGCAGCCGCAGCGGGCCCGCCGCTGGTAACGCTAACACTGCGCTCGACATTGGTCGAAGTACCCTCGTCCGTCTCTGTCTCGGTGCTGGTTGAGGTGGTGGTTGTAACCGGCTCCATCGCGGGAGATTGCGATCTCAACTGATCGAGCGGGATCATGTCATCAGTCACGGCACCGCCCAGCACTTCGCCCTCTGCCGTACGATTGGCATCCCCATCGCCATCACGCGGAGCCTCGGCTTCGCCGCCACATGCGCTGAGCATCGCGGAGGCTAGCACCAATATCGCAATTCGCTTCATTCGTTTGATCCTGTGTTGTGTGCCAGCGAGCCAAGAAACGCCTGCGCATTGGCTATCAATGCATCGTCCCATTGCTCAGGCGAAATGTCGAGGCCCAATTGCGCCATGCTGGTCACTCCAAATTCTTCGATACCGCACGGTACAATGCCACTAAAGTGGGAGAGATCAGGCGCCAGATTGACCGAGAATCCATGCATGGTCACCCAGCGGCGCACCCGCACGCCAATCGCGCCAATTTTGGCCTCTTGCCCCTGATTGTCGCGAGTCCAGATGCCGATACGCCCTTCGGCACGCCAGCTTTCCACGCCGAAATCGGCCAAAGTGTCGATCACCCATCCCTCGATTGAGTGGACAAAACGGCGAACATCGCGGCCCCGCTTGGTCAGATCGAGCAAGACATAACCAATGCGTTGCCCTGGACCATGATAGGTATAGCGCCCGCCGCGACCGGCCTCGACCACTTCAAATCGCGGGTCGAGCAATTCATCTGCGGCTGCACTGGTGCCAGCGGTGTAAACCGGAGGATGTTCGAGCATCCACACGAGTTCCCCAGCTTCACCCGCCGCAATCGCATTATTGTGACGCTCCATTTCGGCAAGCGCCTGCGTATAGGGCACTTGCCCCTCTTCGCGGCGCCATTCGATCGCAGATGTGGTTTCATCACTCATCGGAGATTGCGTGGAGGCATTGATCGCGCTTATCAAGGGCCAACCGGTTGCCGTTCGGCCAATTCTTAGGGGTAGTTGATGAAATTCGATATGGGTCAAGCGTGGAATTCCGCCACGGAATTGTTGGGTAAGAACAAGGATGTCATTCTTGTTGTCGCCGGCATGTTCATATTTTTGCCCAATTTGGCGCTCAGCCTGCTGATCCCCGGCCTCGATCAACCACAGGTCAATCCAGAGGACACCGATGCTGTTTTCGAGGCCTTTAGGGAAATGTACCAGGAATATTGGTGGGCACTCTTGATCTCGACCTTGGTCCAAACGGTCGGGACGCTTTCACTTTTGACACTGCTGACCGATAATAGCCGCCCGACCGTGGCCGAAGCGATCAAATTGGGCGGCAAAGGACTGCTGCCCTATGTCGGCACGCAAATTCTGCTGGGATTTGGCGTTGCCATTGTGATCGGCTTGCCGTTGGGCATTGCCGTTGCATCGCAAATCGTTCCCTTGGTCGCGATCATCGGCTTGGTTTCCGTTGTCGCAGTAATTTACATCTTGATCAAAACACTGCTGATCACTCCGGTCATTGCGATTGAGAGAATTTACAATCCGGTCGCCATTTTCAAGCGTTCGTGGAGTCTGACCAAAGGCAACAGCTTCCGCCTGTTCGCTTTCTTCGCTCTGCTGGTTATCGCCGTGTCGGTCTTGTTTTTGATCGTGAACGGGATTCTCGCTGTCGTATTGGCCGCGGTAGGTGGGCAAGTCCAAATTATTGGAACCGCAGTGGTTTCCGGCATTTTCAACACGATCTTTGCAATTGTCATTCTGGCGGTGCTTGCCGGAATCCACCGGCAGCTGGCCGGACCGACAGCCGAAGATGTGAGCGATACATTTTCCTGATATCTCCTGATCGATTTTGCTGGCAAGGCGATTGCCGGATTGAAAGCACTGGCCCGCTGGCCTAGCGCAGGGGTCAATTATGGCCGAAGCCGAACCCAATCTTGAATCCGCGCTTATAGAGAGCAACTCTGGCGCGAAGGACGGCCCTCCGCCGCCTCATAACGGCGTTTCGCGGGGGCGCATGGCATTGCTGTTCACGGTGATGTTGGTGACCGCTGCAGGCAATACCGCGATGCAATCTGTCATGCCCTCCATAGGCACTGCCTTGGGGGTCGGGGACGTCTGGATCAGCCTCGCCTATACTTGGTCAGCATTGTTGTGGGTGATCTGCGCACCCATCTGGGCCCGCCGGTCTGACCAGCGGGGGCGCAAGGCAATGATGGCCTTGGGCATGACCGGTTTTATCGTCTCGATGGGGCTATGTGGGCTGTTTTTGTGGTTCGGACTGGTGGGTATACTGTCGGCATTCTGGACCCTGTTGCTGTTCGCCATGGCGCGCAGCCTTTTTGGCGGCTTCGGCAGTGCGGCCCCACCCGCAGTGCAAGCCTATGTCGCATCCCGAACGGCACGATCCGAACGTACCCAGGCGCTGTCCTTGATCGCCTCCAGCTTTGGTGTTGGCACCGTGATTGGACCGGCATTGGCGCCGCTGATGGTCTTCCCTTTCTGGGGTATCGGACTGACCGGCCCCTTCATCAGCTTCACATTGATCGCAGTGGTGGCGCTGGCGATCATCAAGCTGAAGCTGCCCAATGACGAGCCGCAATTTGCCGCACGCGGGCGGGCCTATGATGCTCCCTATGCCAGCGGATCAAGCGGAGCACCCGATGACCGCAATTATGATGACGAGGATGAAGACGACAGTCTCCAAAACGCGGCCGATGCGTCGGGTTTACCGACGGTGGCACCGCCGAAATTGCGCTGGCTCGACCCGCGCATCCGGCCATGGGTCTTTGTCGGCCTAGGCAGTGGCCATGCTCAGGCGATGGTTCTGGGTATTTCTGGCTTTCTTGTCCTTGATCGATTGGGGTTGAGAGAAAGCCCAGCCGAAGGCGCTGGTCCGGTTGGGATTGTTTTGATGGCGGGAGCGCTGGCAACCTTGCTTGCGCAATGGGGCTTAATCCCGCGTTTCAAGATGGGTCCTCGCGCCTCGACCCTTTCCGGTGTGGCTGTCGCAGGATTTGGGGTGATCGTGTTCGGTGCGGCTCAACAATTGCACACCATCGCCTTGGGTTATTCCATCGCATCGCTTGGGTTTGGTCTCGCGCGCCCAGGCACCACGGCTGGAACATCCTTGGCGGTTAGTCGGGCAGAGCAAGGTCAAGCCTCCGGCATTGTCGCCTCTGTCGCAGGGGCAAGCTTTGTGTTCGCGCCCGCACTGGGGGTTGCGCTGTACAATGCGCATGAGGAAACAGCCTTCACTCTCATCGTGGCGATCTGCATTGCCGTGTTCGCGATGGGGTGGCGTTCGCTTCAGGCCGACGCGCTATTAACGCGCGACAGATAAACCGACCCTAGAGAATTTCCAGAAGCGTATCTTGTGGGCGGCAAACGCGCACGCCCAACTCGGTCTCCACAAGCGGACGATTAATCAAAATGGGATCAGCAACCATCGCATCCAGCACAGTGTCAGAATCTGCATCGGGCAGACCGCGCTCTTCCGCATCGGTTCCACGCAGACGCAATCCCTCTGCTGGGTTGATCCCAGCGTCCTGGTAGAGCTGTGCCAGCTTCTCACGCGACGGAGGATCTTTGAGATATTCAACCACGGTCACATCAACCTTGGACAGGTTTTCTAGGATGGCGAGAGTTTTGCGCGAAGTGCCGCATTTGGGGTTGTGCCAGATTGTCGCTTTCATTGCGCTGATTCTCCAAGGTGATCTTTCGTCATGATAGGCTGCCGCCATTTGACGCTAAATTAGTGGTACCACGGTCACTAATAGATCTAACCACACAGAAAACTGTACTCAAGGCCACATTGCCACTTGCACTTGAGAATTATTCGCAATAGCAGGCTAGCACTAGATGCGAACGACTCGCAACTGCCTGGAGGCCTCTTTGAAAACCTGCACCCCGCGCATTCTCTTGTTGGCCAGCGTAGCTGCCGTTTCTGCCCCTGCCTTAGCAGAGGACAATACGAGCGCTGACGAGCAGTATGGCGATCCGATCATCGTGACTGGACAAGTTTTGTACAATGATCAGATCAATGCGGTGAAGACCCCAACTCCAATTCTGGATGTGCCCCAGTCGCTGTCGATAACCACCAAAGAGCAGATTGTTGAGCATGGTTTTGACAGCATTGCTGACATTGTCCTCTACACGCCGGGTGTAACCCAATCCCAAGGTGAGGGGCATCGCGATTCAGTGGTATTCCGGGGCGTTCGTTCGACCGCTGACTTCTTTGTCGATGGCGTGCGCGACGACGTTCAATACTATCGCGGCCTCTACAATCTCGAACAGATCGAGATTTTGCGCGGCCCCAACGCATTGCTGTTTGGGCGGGGCGGTACGGGCGGTGTCTTAAACCGAGTGACCAAGAAGGGTACGATTGGCGAGCAATTCGTGGGTTACCTTGGCTCGGTCGATACCTTTGGTGCCTTCTCCGGCCATGTAGATGTGAATTTCGCAACCAGCGAGAATTCAGCACTGCGCATTAACGCGGCCTATGACAATCTGAACAACCATCGCGCATTCTTTGACGGCGACCGTATTGGAATAAATCCCACTTTCCGCGCCAAATTGGGCCCGGACACGATCGTCGATCTGTCCTACGAATACATCGATAACGAACGCTTTCTGGATCGCGGCATTCCATCCGGCGCTGACGGCAGGCCAGCCGAGCAATTGGTGGATATCGTCTTCACTGACCCGGAAAATTCCTTCTCTACATTCGAGGCCCATGTCCTACGTGCAACCGTGCAGCACGAATTCTCAGCTAGCGTTAAAGGCAATCTGACCGCATCATATGGCGATTATGACAAGGTCTATTCCAACCTATACGCCGCGAATTTTGACGAGGCGGCCAATGTCGTCACGCTCGACGGTTATGTCGATACAACCCAGCGTAAGAACTTCGTCATTGCCGGCAATCTGGTTGGAGAGTTCGACACTGGCAGCGTCCACCACACGGTGATGGTCGGCGGCGAATTTATCGACACAGCAAACAACAATGACCGCTTCAACACCTTCTTCGACACTAGTATGGATGACCAAGAGGCGTTCATCGCGTCCGATCCGCTCAATCTAAGCGGCTTTGCTGGCGTCAATGCGGCGGGCGACCCGACAAGCTTCGCATTCTCTGATCTGAATGACGATACAGACGCCGATGTGACGGTTTACTCGCTCTACATTCAGGACGAGATCAAGCTTACCGATTGGCTGAATGTGGTTGTTGGCGGTCGCTTTGACAGTTTTGACATCGAGGTCTTCAACGTGCCGGGCAATGAGCTGAGGAGCCGCAAGGATCAGCAGTTTTCACCGCGCGGGGGGATCATCCTAAAGCCACAAGAGAACATCTCGATCTATGGCAGTTACAGCGAAAGCTTCCTGCCGCGTTCGGGCGAGCAATTTGCCAATATCAACGGCAATAACAATGCGCTTGATCCCAACACTTTCACCAATCTGGAGCTGGGTCTAAAGTGGGACTTTGCCGACAGTTTGAGCTTCACAGCGGCGATCTTCGAGATTGAGCAATCCTCCCCTCAAGTTTCGGACAATGATCCGGAAACTCTCGATATCATCGACAGTAAAACGCAAGGGTTTGAGGCACAGATCCGTGGTTATCTGGCCGATAACTGGCTGATCTCTGCCGGATACAGCTATCTCGATGGTAATCAGGTGGAGGATGACGGCAGCGAAATCTTCCGCCTACGCGAACTGCCCAAACACACGTTCAATCTGTGGAGCACGTTCCAGATAACGGACAGGCTGGGAATGGGTGCTGGCTTCACCTATCAGGACGAGAGTTTCGCGGACAATGGAAACACCACGACCCTGCCCGACTTCTTCCGCGTGGATGCTGCAGCGTTCTTTGATGTTAGCGAAAATCTGCGCCTTCAGGTCAATATCGAAAACCTGTTCGACGAGGAATATTTCCCCAATTCGCACACGGCCAACAACATCACAGTAGGTGACCCTTTGAATGCGCGTTTTACCCTCAGTGGCCGGTTCTGAGAATTCCTGAGAGCGCTGGTGTCACTCGTCAGATGTTGGTGAGGTAGTCCGGCGCAGTGCCGGAACCGCCTTCGCCGCATCTGAAGCGCTGATGCCGGGCGCCGGGGCCGCACTGATGGTCTCTCGGCGGCGGGTAACACGCCCAGCCCGCTGGATTGCTTTGACCAATCGAGGATAAACCCCGCAACGACACAAATTCGGAATTGCGGCTTTGATTTCCGCTTCGCTGGGGGCTGCGTTGCGTTGGATGAGGGAAGCCGCCGCCATCGCTATTCCAGGCGTACAAAAACCGCATTGGATGGCTTGTTCTGCTACCAAGGCTTGTTGCACTGGGTGCGATCGATCGCGCGAAAGCCCTTCGATGGTGGTGATGAAACGCCCCTCCGCCTCAGCAATGGTGATCAGGCAAGATCGCAATGCAGCGCCATCAACCATGACCATGCATGATCCGCAGTCACCATTGCCGCACCCAAATTTGGTGCCGGTTAGGTTAGCGGCATCGCGCAACGCCCACAGCAATGGCGTGTCTGGGTCCATATCAAATTCGAGCGGTCGTTCATTAACGGTCATGCGCGGCATGGGCGGTGATTTTTCCTCGATTGAGACGCTTTACTATCGCATGATGGTGGGCTGGCGCACAAGTCACCATGCGCCACTCGGCCCGACTGTGCCCAATTTAAGCGCACGACCCCACTGAGCGTACAAGTAGCCCAGCTTTTTTGCTTTTCGGCTCCGAGACATACCGCTACCGCCGCTCAGATGAGCGAGACAGCCAAATTAGCGAGCGGATCAATCCGCGGGCATCTCGTCAGCCAGACATTACCCATGGTCATCGGTGTATCCGCGATCATGTCGATCGGCTTGGTGGATTCATACTTCATTGGACAATTGGGCAAGGACGAGCTGGCCGCGATTGCTTTCGTCTTCCCTATCGCCATGGCCATGGGCAGCCTGGGCGTGGGCATGATGGTCGGGATCAATTCGATCGTTGCCCGGGCGCTGGGAGAAGGTGATCAGGACAAGGCAGCGAGACGGGCAAATTTGGGTTTCGTCACCGCGATCATTTTTGGGATAGTCGCAGGCCTGTTGATCTTTGCATTGGTCGATCCGCTGTTTGCTTTGCTTCAGGCGCCCGATCATTTGCGCCCGATTATCGCCACTTACATGCGGCCATTCGCATTGGGCTTCCCATTGCAATTGGCCATCATGGGTTTGAACGGCATGCTGCGTGGGCAAGGCGAAGCGCGAAGAACATCATATATTTCGTTGACTTACGCGGCTGGCAATTGGGTCCTCGATCCGATCCTGATTACCGGAGTTTTTGGTTTTGGCGGGTTTGGAATTGCCGGGGCAGCCTATGCCTCGCTTATTGGGTGGGCGATGGGCATCGCAGTGGGATTGCTGTTGATCCGCAAGACCGCCCTGCCCCTCAATCCGACCCTGCTTCGCGAAGGCAATTTGCGCGAACCCATGACGGCCATGGTCCGGGTGGCTGCCCCTGCGGCTTTCTCCAATTCGATTAATCCTGTCGGTCTCTCAATTCTGACTGCCTTGATCGCTGTGCAAGGCGCAGAGGCTGTCGCTGGGTTTGGAGCGGCAGGACGGGTGCAGAGCTTTGCCTTGGTGCCACTGCTTGCCCTTTCTGGCTCGATTGGCGGTATTGTTGGACAGAATTGGGGAGCGAATAAACCTGAACGCTCGCGCGAGGCGCTATTCTACGCAGGCATATTCTGCGTCGCATATGGCCTGCTGATTGCGTGTGTGCTCGCATTTGGCGGCTGGTGGTTTGCTGATTTTTTCACTGATGACCCAGCCGTGATGGAACAATTTGCCACCTACCTTGGGATCGCAGCGTGGGGATATGCCGGGTTTGGCCTGCTAATTGTGGCCAATGGAGCGCTCAATGCGATTGATCGAGCAAGTTTTGCCTTTGGCCAATCGGCGGCCCGCGTGTTCTTGATTATGCTACCCGCGGCTTGGTTATTGCAAACGCAGATAGGTGCGAATGGCATTTATGCTGCTGAATTGATTGCAAATGTGGTCGGAGGGGCGTTCGCCGCTGTCATCGCTTGGAAATTGCTCAACCGGGATCCTGCACAACCATCTGTTTCGCGGTGATCATTCGTTAACCATCTTACCCCATAGACTGAGCGATGACTCAAAGGGGCAAACTCGATGGATGACCTGCTGGCGGACTTCGTCGCAGAGACCCGTGAAATGCTGGAGGCCAGCGAGGGCGAGCTTATCGCCTGGGAAGCTGACCCGAGCGATCAGTCACGTCTGGATGCTATCTTCCGCTTTGTTCACACCGTTAAAGGCAATTGCGGATTTTTCGATTTTCCGCGCCTTGAACAGCTCAGCCATGCTGCCGAAGATGTTCTGGCCGAAGTGCGAGCAGGCCGAAGGGTACCCGACGCAGAGTTGGTCAGTGCGGTGCTGGCGGTTATCGACCGGATTGGCGATATGGCCAACGCAATCGAGGCCGGACAGGAATTTCCCAAAGGCGGAGACGAAGCGCTGATTGCTGCTTTGCAAGAGAATGCCGTTGCCGAGCTTAGCGCGATGGATAGCGACCCCGATGTCCAAGACGAACTGACGGCCACTAAGCCAGATACCGCTCCTAGCATCCAACGTTCGATCCGATTGCCAGTGGACCTGCTTGATCGGGTCATGAGCGGAGTTTCTGACATGGTCCTAGCGCGCAATGATCTGGCGCATAGATTGCGGCAGGCTGGCACTCAGCCAACCATTGATGGACCGTTTGAGCGGCTCTCTACCATTCTCACCGATGTCCGCGAGGCGATAACCCGGATGCGGATGCAACGCATCGAACATCTGTTCGGAGCCTTCCCAAGGCTGGTGCGGGACCTGTCCGGTGAATTGGGCAAACAGGTCATGATTGACCTTGAAGGTGGCGACGTCGAACTCGATCGCGAAATGATCGAAATGATCCGCGATCCTCTCACCCATATTATCCGTAATGCGATCGATCACGGCATTGAAAAGCCTGCAGATCGATTAAAGTTGGGCAAGCGAGAAATCGGCCTGCTGAGCATCGCTGCACGGCAAGCTGGCAACCGAATTTCTATTGTCATCACAGACGATGGTAGAGGGTTGGACGAAGGCAAAATCGCGGCGGCGGCAGTGGCCAATGGTTTGCTGACCAAGGCCGAATGCGAGGCCTTGGATCGTGAAGAAATTTTGCAATTGGTGTTCGAGCCAGGACTTTCAACGGCCAAGGAAGTCAGCGCGATCAGCGGCCGCGGGGTCGGCCTCGACATTGTGCGAGACAATTTGGAAAAAGTCGGCGGCTCGATCAAGGTAACCAGCACATTTGGTGAGGGTTCGCTTTTCTATCTCCAGATACCCCTCACTCTGAGCATCATCGCCGGTTTGACAGTTGAGATTGGCGGGCAGAGATTCGCAATCTCTCAGTCCTATGTCGAAGAGATCCTCGACATGGCGGGATCGGATCGCGAGTTTGCCGATATTGGCGAAACAGCGATGGTCACTTTCAGGGGGGAACGCGTTCCTTGCTTGCAATTGGGCAAGATCTTGGACCTGACAGCCGAATTGCCCGTGCGAGAGCAGATTCTGGTCATGTTGCGGCTAGCCAATGGGGACATATTCGCCCTTGCGGTTGACCGCATCCACAACCATGGCGACCTGGTCGTCAAACCGCTGGCACCTGCGATCATGGCGACCGAGCTTTATGGCGGCACTACCTTGTTAGAAGATGGCAACCCTGTCCTTCTGCTGGACACACCGCAAATGGCGCTCAACGCGGGTTTAGTATCAGACACTCGCTCGCAATATGCGCTTGGCGCAGAAAAGCTGTCGCAGGAAAGCGAGGATGATAAGCAACACGCAATGCTGTTCACCGACCTTGATGGCCGTCGCAAGGCCATGCGGCTTGAATTGATCCAGCGCATTGAGACGATCAATTCTGACGTGATTGAAATCGCAGATGGCCGCGTTAGAGCCGTGGTCGATAGCGAAATTCTGCCTTTGATCGGCCTATCGGAACAATCTGACCCGACAGGCAAGGTTCGGGTGCTGAGACTGTCAGACGGGTCGAGCGAGTTGCTCTATGCGGTGGGCCGCATTGAGGATGCAGTCGAGCTCCAAAGCGATCTTGTTCAGGTAGAAGACGAGCCACTAATTGAAGCGATAGCCTTGGTCGATGGTCACTCGGTATCTGTGGTCGATGGCCATGCGATCTTTGGCAAGTTTGGATCCGTTCCCAAACCCACCCGTACGCTGGTTTGCCGTTTACCCGATTCAAATTGGGCGCAAACCGTGCTCGCACCTCTGGTTAAATCGGCGGGCTATGAAGTCACCAGACCAACTGGTGGCACAGCAGATGTGATTATCACTCTGGATGCGAGCGAACAGGGCAGCGGTAATGCTGATGGGGGGCCTCCCGGATCGAACCAAAAAATTATCCAATTGCGCAGCCAACCCGATGCCGAATTGCCGGAAGAAAGCCGCGCAGGCTCGATCTATCGTTATGACCGCGATGCTTTGCTTGCCGCCCTGCGCCGCTTTGGCAAAGGAGAAGCAGCATGAACGATCTTTTGTTGGTGGCGCAGGTCGCCGGACGTCGCTGCGCCTTTTGTGCGATCAGCATTCGATCGGTGATCGAGATTGGTGAAATTACGCCAATACCGGGGACACCGGCCATGGTCCTGGGGCTAGCCGCGCTGCGCAGCCAGACGTTAACAGTGATAGATTGCCGGCTGGCAATCGGTGAAGCTGCGGCTGAGCTGCCAACTGACGCTCGCGCCGCAGTGGTCGAAGTGGATGGGCATCCCTACGCATTGGTGGTCGATTCCATCGAAGATATCGCAGAAACCGCAAGTGAAGTTGACACGGTTTTGGGCGGGTTTGGTGAGCGCTGGGCGCGTGTCGCTCGTGGCATGGTCGAGACCACCAGCGGTCCTGTTCTACTGCTCGATATCAACAAAATGGTCGATAGCCCAATCCAATCCCATAGAGCAGCTTAATCCTATAGTTACTGGTCTGTGATAGATCAAATGGTCGAAATGAACGGAAGCAACCGATGAAAACATGTCTGATAGTCGATGATTCGCGAGTGATAAGGAAGGTCTCGAGGCATATTCTCGAGACGCTAGACTTTACCGTGGAAGAGGCTGAGAACGGCCGCGAAGGTCTTGAGAAGTGCGATGTGGCTATGCCCGAAGTCGTCCTGCTCGACTGGAACATGCCGGTTATGACGGGCATCGAATTCATCACGCAATTGCGCCAGCAACCCGGCGGCGACAAGCCCAAGGTTGTGTTCTGCACGACGGAAAATGACGTTGCTCATATCCGCGAAGCGATCAGCGCAGGAGCGGACGAATATGTGATGAAGCCGTTCGATCACGAAACGCTCCAGATCAAATTGCAATTGGTTGGGTTCGCCTGAGAGCGGCCCGATGCGAGAAAGCCGCACCACTTTAGACCAGATTGATAGGGCGCGCGGAGGCACCATCAAGCCAATCCGGGTGATGGTGGTCGACGATTCGCTGACCGTCCGGACGGTGTTCTCGCGCATGGTGGAAAGCGATCCAGGATTGATCGTGTCGAGCACTGCAAACAATGCAGAGCAGGCCATCGACCTGCTGAAGAAGACCGAAGTCGACGTGATTTTGCTCGACCTAGAGATGCCTGGCATGGGCGGACTGGAAGCGCTTCCAAAAATACTGACGACGGCCAAAGGTGCCCAAGCGTTGGTCGTGTCCTCTTTGACCCAAGACGGCGCCGAGCACACGCTGGCAGCGTTGTCGATGGGAGCAGCCGAGACAATGCAGAAACCGCGATCCGGCGGTTTCGATGACAGTTACCGGGCCAGCCTTCTCGACAAGATTAGAGCCTTGGGCGGGCTAGACCCAGATATGCCCAAGCCATCATGGCAAAAGGCGGCACCAAAAGCTCTGGCACGGGCCAAACGCCCCGAGGTTATCGCCATTGGCGCCTCGACCGGAGGCATTCACGCCCTCAACATTGTGTTGCGCGCATTGCCGCAAGACTTTGCCTTGCCCATTTTGGTGACCCAGCATCTGCCCGCATCGTTCATGCCGGTTTTTGCACGGCAAGTGGAGGTCGCCTCGGCACGCCGAACGTCCATCGCCGAAGAAGGCACCCGGATCCGCAGGGGCGAAATCCTAATAGCTTCGGGCGAAGGGCATATGGAGGTGCAACGAAACGGCGAACACCTGCAAACCACCCTGTCTCGCAAGCCAGCGCGAACCGGATGCTTGCCCTCTGTTGATCCTATGCTCGAAAGCCTATCAACCGCATGCAAAGGCAATGTTTTGGCGGTGATACTGTCCGGCATGGGCACAGACGGTATGTCAGGGGCCAAATGCGTAGTCGAAAGCGGCGGAACTGTACTCGCCCAGAACGCTGAAACTTCTGCGGTTTGGGGTATGCCCGGCGCGGTCGCGAAGGCCGATTTGGCAAGTGCTATCCTGCCGCCAGAAGAATTGGCGACCGAAATTCTCAACCTTGCTGGAGCCGCGGCATGGAAGTGAACGATGCCTCGCACCAGATAATCGCGGATCTTCTCGCTGACCGTACGGGCCAGCAATTGACCGAGAGCAGACGTTGGCGCATTGGCACGGCGCTATCAGGCCTGTTCCGTGAACGCGGAATCGACAATCTGGACCAATTGGTTTGTTTATTGGGCCACCCTGATGAGAAAGGGTTGGAACAAGAGATTGTTGAAGCGCTGCTCAACAACGAAACCTATTTCTTCCGCGATAAGCCGACATTTGACCAGCTGCCCGATGATGTCGTGCCGCAATTGGCCAAGCAACGCGCGAAAGAGCGCAAGATTTCGATCTGGTGTGCAGGGTGTTCAACCGGGCAAGAAGCCTACTCATTGGCAATGCAATTTGCCGATCAGCCAGAGCGCTGGAGCGGATGGCGGATAGAAATTCTCGGGACGGACATCTCGCAGAATGCGATCACCACTGCGCAGCGCGGCGTCTACAGCCAATTTCAAGTGCAACGTGGATTGGGCGTTGGCCAGATGTTGAGCCATTTTCACGAAGTGCCAGACGGGTGGGAGATTAAGCACGATACAGTGTCAAATGTGCGCTTCAGGCAGCATAATCTTCTTGGCGAACTTCCGCTTCAGCAGAAATTCGACTTGATACTGTGCCGCAATGTCTTGCTCTATTTTGACGCTATCAACCGCGAGAAAGCCTTCCAGCGGTTGCACTCAGTCCTGGCAAATGATGGCTATCTGATGCTCGGCGCAGGCGAGACAGTTGTTGGCCAAACCTCTGCATTTAGTCCTTCACGGAGCCGGGCAAGCATTTACGTACCTGCCGGGGCAAGACCGGTCGATCACAACAGCCTGCCAATTGCAGTCTGACGATTAGCTGGCGGCGGCGTATCGACGCCAATTAGGGTAAATATCTGTTTACTGTTCCTTAGCGATACCACGTTAGAACCCATCAATAATTGCACCAATGCGTGCAGAGATGGGGGTATTGGGTGAGCCGATTTCGGCAAATTTTCGACTGGGGGACTACGACGATTGTCGTGGCACCATTGGTCGTGCTCTCAATCCTTTTCGGCTTCATTTCGCTGGTCGCATATTGGAGCGACCAAGTGGCAATCGTGTCACCTTCGTCATTGCTAATCTCCTGCATCACAATCTACGCTGCTACCATTTTTGGTCTGGGCCGCGCAGGATTGTCCAATGTGGGTCGCCTCGAAAAGATGGGGCAAACCGACAGCCTATGCGAATTGCCCAACCGCAGAGCTTTGCATTGCGATATTGAGCAAAAAGAAAACTGCGGCGACGAAGTGGCTTTGGCGCTGATCGACCTTGATGGTTTCAAGCAGGTCAACGACCACTATGGCCACACAATAGGTGACAAGCTCATCCGGGAATGCGCGAAAATTCTGAAGGATTTGTGCGAACCAGAGGCCCGTTGCTATCGTCTTGGCGGGGACGAATTTGCCGTCGCAATGATTGGTCCGGTTGCTGGCACAATTCTGGAAGGCCTGTGCCGCTCCCTTCTGGAGCGTTTGGAAAAACCGATCTCCATCGGAGATCGCAATATCTCAATCGGCGCCAGCGTAGGGCTGTCGCGCTCGTCCGGTACAGACAACATCTCTTCCTCAGAATTGCTGCGCCGTTCAGACGTGGCGATGTATGCATCCAAACGCGGCGGGCGGATGCGCTGCACCTGGTTCAGTGATGATTTCGACCGCAACCGCGAAGCTGTTCGCGAAATGGACGATGAATTGCGCCACGCATTGGTGAATGGGGAATTCGCGGTTCACTATCAACCACTGGTTGATGCAGATACGCGTGAGATCACGGCAGTGGAATCGCTGCTTCGTTGGGAACGCCCCGACGGTAAGGCTGTTGGCCCAAATATCTTCATTCCGGTGGCTGAGGAATCCGGCCTGATCAATGCAATTGGCCTATGGGTCTTGCGAAAGGCTTGCACCGACGCGCTGCAGTGGGATGGCATTACTTTGTCAGTGAACATCTCGGCAGCGCAATTGCGCAATCCAGAATTTCCGGTTCAGCTTGGTCAGATTCTTGAAGAAACAGGCTTTCGCGCCGACCGCCTTGATTTGGAAATCACCGAAACTTGCCTCGTCTTAGACCCTGTTGTCGCCGAGCGAAGCCTCGATGTGATCAGAGGTTTTGGCGTCAATGTTTCCCTCGATGACTTTGGCACCGGCTACGCATCAATCGGATTCTTGCGCCAATTCCGCTTTGAGAAATTAAAACTGGATCGCTCATTGGTCGTCCAAGCAGGCGAAGATGACGGCTCACGTGCAATGATGCTTTCAAGCATCAGCATGGCCCGAGCACTCAACATGGGTGTAACCGCCGAGGGCGTTGAGACCCAGGAACAAGCCGATCTGGTGCGCGCAGCAGGCTGCGATCAAATTCAGGGATGGCTGTATTACAAAGCTATGCCCTCTACCGAAATCGACGACTTGTTGTCAGCCGATGATACTTCCACCGCAGCGCCCGTTTTGGGCCAAAACCTCCGAGGAAACGCAGCATGAATATGCTTTCCAACCAAGATCAGTTCACCTCCTCCATTGATATGGATGGCGAGCCTTATCGCTTTGATGAGGATGTAGATTTCATCACCGGTTGGTTCCGCCGCAGAAGCACTGGAGTTAAGGTCCTGCTGGTTGCGGGATTGCCTCTTTTGTTGGTTCTCGTATCGGCAGTCTTGGGATATTTCGGCATTAGCGCGGTGGAACAGGGCCTTCTAAGCGAAAGCGAGGAAGCCCGCGCGCAAGCAATTGAAACCGCGGAAACCGTCCGGCAAACATTAATCGGAACCGTCATTGGCGGCGTCGGAATGTTTCTGCTGCTGATGCGGATTATCAACACCGACGTTATCCGGACCTCGCGCCAGCTGATCGATACCATGCAGCGCATTTCGGATCGCAAGCTGAATGTGGTTGTCCCGCATCAGGATCGTATCGACGAATATGGCGAAGTGGCCCTGGCCATTGAACAATTCCGTCAAACCAATCTGGAAATGATCCGTAAGGACGAGGATCGGGCTGCTTCGCTCGAGCGAAATCTGCACGACAAAGACATTGCTCGCGAACAGAAGAACAAACTGCTGGAAAGTGTTGCGTCCGAATTCGAACAATCGATCGGTAACATTATACAAGGCGTCGCAAGCGCTTCGACCCAATTGCAGACCACGGCAGTCAATATGGCCAGCTCTGCGGAAGAATCCACACGGCAAACATCAGAAGTGGCCAATTCGATGGAAGAGGCCAATGCTGGCGCAACATCAGCCGCCGCTGCTAGCGACGAGTTTGCGATGTCTATCGGCGAAATCAGCCGCCAAGCAGCATCTTCGGCAGAGCTAGCTCGCAAGGCTACGCATGCTGCCACCGAAGCGGACGAAACAATCTCGGCGCTGTCGGATTCTGCCGAACAGGTCGGTGAAATCGTCGAGCTGATCCAAACGATCGCTCAACGCACCAATCTGCTTGCACTGAACGCCTCGATTGAAGCCGCGCGCGGCGGAGAAGCTGGTCGCGGCTTTGCCGTCGTCGCTTCCGAGGTCAAGGAATTGGCCATGCAAACCAGCAGAGCGACGGAGCAAATCGCTGAGCAGATCAGCTCAATGCAAGGCACCACCGGTGCCAGCGTCCAGGCCTTGCGCAGCATTGCCGGGCAGGTGAACGAGTTGGAGACAACCGCTGTATCCATCGCTTCTGCGGTGGACCAGCAATCTGTGGCTGGACAGGATCTGGCCCGCAGCATCGATCTGGCAGCGCGCAGCACAGACAAAGTATCGAGCCATATCGAAGACGTTCGCGAACTGTCGCTTTCGACCGGTGCAGCCGCAACGCAGGTGCTGTCGTCTGCTACCGATCTAGAGGAGCAAGCCTCGACGCTAAATTCGCAGGTTCAATATTTCTTGGATCGCGTCAAAGCAGGCTAACGCGGCACGCATCCATCAGGTGCGGCAATATTATTCAGCAACGGTCCTGCATCAATTGTGTGACTGGCTGTCGCGCCAATCGCGCTTGATCTTCTTGGCAAGGCTCCACTTGTGGACCTCTGTGGGGCCGTCATAGATGCGGAATGCCCTGATTTCACGGAACAATTGTTCAACAATCGTGTCGCCTGTTACGCCCGTGCCGCCCATGGTTTGGACACAGCGGTCCGCGACCTGAAACAATGTTTCTGCGACGAATGTCTTGGCCATCGAACTTTCTGTGGTCCCAAGATCGCCAGTATCCAACACCTCGGCGCACCAGTCGATCATCAGCGCGCACGCCTTCAGATCGATCTTGTTCTGAGCGAGCATGAATCCAACACCTTCGTGATCGATTAATTGCTTGCCGAAGGCCTTGCGCCGACAAGCGTAATCTGTGGCGATTTCCTGAGCCCTTTCAGCCACCCCAAGCCAACGCATGCAATGGGTCAGCCGCGCCGGTGCCAAACGGATTTGGGCATATTTGAAGCCCTCGCCTGCCTCACCCAGCATCTGGTCGGCTGGCAAACGCAAATTCTCTATCGCAATAACAGCGTGGCCGCCCGGCATAGAACTGTCGATGGTGTCCAGAACCCGCTCAATGCGTATGGCTGGATCCGGTAGATCAACCAAGAACATGCAGGCACCGCCCTCCGAACCTGGCTCCTCCGACTTTGCCATCACAATGCCAACCTTGGCTCCTTCGGCTCCGGTGATGAAAGCCTTGCGTCCGTTGATAACCCAGTGGTTGCCGTCCAGCTTGCATGTGGTTTGCATCAAGGAAGGATCAGAGCCAGCGCCGCCATCTTCGGCAGGCTCGGTCATGAAGAAAGCCGAACGCGCATCTCCCGCCACCATTGGCGCAAGAAAACGCTCTTTGATCATTGCATCGCCGACCTTTCCGAGCAGATACATATTGCCCTCATCCGGTGCCATGACGTGGCAGGCTATCGGACCAAGTGGGGAAAGTCCGCTCTTCCTCAGGATAAGCGCCGTTTCAGCATGACTAAAATGCGAACCATCTTTACGAATATGGGGGACCAACAGGCCTTGATCTTTAGCCAGCCCCCGCAACTCGATTGCGAGTTCGTCCGATGGTCCATGCGTCCCGCAACGCGGGTCCTTCTCGTAAGCAGCAACTGTGCTGCGGACGAACGCTTCCACTCGTTCTGCAATCGCTTTGGCTTCGTCCGAAATGTTGGGCATGTGCTTGATCCTTTGATGTGCAATCCCGCTCTAAGCTGAGCCGCAAACCATACAACCTAGGCATTTCGGGAGGGTCTCAAAATTTGAGCACAAAAAAGCCGCCAAGGGAATGAACCCTAAGCGGCTATTTTAAGTTAGCGGTGGTTGCTGGAGTTGGATTTGAACCAAGCGCAGGCGACGTGCGATCCGGGGGATCGAACCAAAGCCGAGCCTTCAGGTTATTCGCGAAGCGATTGATGGTTCTGGTGCTTTGGGGGGGTGCGGTGGTTGCGGGAGTTGGATTTGAACCAACGACCTTCAGGTTATGAGCCTGACGAGCTACCGGACTGCTCCATCCCGCGGCACCGAATATGCGTCCGTTAAAGACGCCAAAAGGGCTGCCCTTGTGAGGTCAGCCCTTTGACTAGTGAATGGGTTTTTACCGTGCATCCGCCGGCTACAATGCCTGGCGGCGACCTACTCTTCCAACGCTTGAGCGTTAGTACCATCGGCGCTGTCCAGTTTCACGGCCGAGTTCGAGATGGGATCGGGTGGGGCACAGACGCTATGGCCACCAAGCAATGAAGCAGGCGGATGCGAGCCAACCGAAAGGCAGAGCCAGACGGTTAGCAAACGGGTTTAAATCGACACTTGGTTTTGGTGTTCTTGGGCGTATCTGGCTGGAGTCATCCTCCACCTGACTATCGCACCCAATATATGGGCAGGATTGTCGTTGATGGTGCAGATTCATCAAGCGCGACATAGAACTATTAGGACCGGTTAGCTTCACGCATTACTGCGCTTCCACACCCGGCCTATCAACGTGATGGTCTATCACGGTTCAAGGATTGCTTATCTCAAGGGAGGCTTCCCGCTTAGATGCTTTCAGCGGTTATCCCGTCCATACATAGCTACCCAGCGGCACGCCTGGCGGCATGACTGGTACACCAGAGGTATGTTCACCCCGGTCCTCTCGTACTAGGGGCAACTCCTTTCAACAATCGACGCCCACGGCAGATAGGGACCAAACTGTCTCGCGACGTTCTGAACCCAGCTCACGTACCACTTTAATTGGCGAACAGCCAAACCCTTGGGACCTGCTCCAGCCCCAGGATGTGATGAGCCGACATCGAGGTGCCAAACGATTCCGTCGATATGAGCTCTTGGGAATCATCAGCCTGTTATCCCCGGCGTACCTTTTATCCGTTGAGCGATGGCCCTTCCACGAGGGACCACCGGATCACTATGACCGACTTTCGTCTCTGCTCGACTTGTCAGTCTCGCAGTCAGGCTGGCTTATGCCATTGCACTCTAACAGACGGTTTCCAACCGTCCTGAGCCAACCATCGCGCGCCTCCGTTACTCTTTAGGAGGCGCCCGCCCCAGTCAAACTACCCGCCACAGAGGGTCCCTGATCCGGATAACGGATCTAGGTTAGACACCAGAAAACAATAGGGTGGTATTTCACATTATGGCTCCACTCGAACTGGCGCTCAAGTTTCAAAGCCTCCCACCTATTCTACACAATTCTTTCCTAATGCCACTCTGAAGCTGCAGTAAAGGTGCACGGGGTCTTTCCGTCTAACCGCGGGTACTCCGCATCTTCACGGAGAATTCAATTTCGCTGAGCATATC
>JBDXKB010000002.1:0-171334 GCA_039988235.1 Erythrobacter sp. | reverse complement strand
AGGCATAAAGGCGACGAGGCTGTTCTTACCCAGCGCCAACTCACCCAAATCAGTAGAAGGACCGTCAGCGATAATATCGCCTGGCTCGATCACGTCATTCACCTTCACCAGCGGACGCTGGTTGATGCAGGTGTTCTGGTTGGAACGTTGGAACTTCTGCAGAGTGTAGATGTCAACGCCGGACTGACCGGGTTCAACATCGCCCTGCGCACGGATCACGATACGCGTGGCATCGACTTGGTCAACAATACCGCCACGTGTGGCAGTAATCGCCGCTCCAGAATCGCGGGCAACGGTTTCTTCCATGCCAGTACCAACAAACGGTGCCTCGGCCTTAACCAAAGGCACAGCTTGACGCTGCATGTTCGATCCCATCAGCGCGCGGTTAGCGTCATCGTTTTCCAGGAACGGAATGAGCGATGCCGCAACCGATACAAGCTGCTTGGGCGAAACGTCCATCAAGGTGATCTGCTCACGCGGTGCCATAAAATAGTCACCGTTCTGACGAGCAGAAACGAGTTCTTCTACGAAGCTACCGTCGTCAGTTAGCTCAGCCGATGCCTGAGCAACGGTGTGCTTCTGCTCTTCCATCGCGGATAGATAGATAACTTCGCTAGAGACCTTGCCATTCTTAATCGTACGGTATGGGGTCTCGATGAAACCGTATTTGTTAACCCGGCTGAACGACGCCAGCGAGTTGATCAGGCCAATGTTAGGGCCTTCAGGCGTTTCAATCGGGCAAATCCGGCCATAATGGGTCGGGTGAACGTCGCGGACTTCAAAGCCAGCACGCTCGCGTGTCAAACCACCTGGGCCAAGCGCCGAGACGCGGCGTTTGTGCGTTACTTCCGACAGCGGGTTGGTCTGGTCCATGAATTGCGACAGCTGCGAAGAGCCGAAGAATTCGCGGACAGCAGCAACAGCTGGCTTCGCATTGATCAGATCGTTGGGCATGACAGTCGATACATCGACGCTGCTCATCCGCTCCTTAACGGCGCGCTCCATGCGCAACAGGCCAACACGATACTGGTTTTCCAGCAATTCGCCGACCGAGCGGACCCGGCGATTGCCGAGGTTGTCGATATCGTCAACGTCGCCCTTACCGTCCTTAAGATCGACCAGTTCCTTGACCACTGCAAGAATGTCTTCCTTGCGCAGCGTGGTCACTGTGTCTTCTGCATCCAGTTCCAGACGCATGTTGAGCTTGACCCGGCCAACAGCCGACAAATCATAGCGCTCACCGTCGAAGAACAGGCCTTCAAACAAGGCTTCTGCGGTTTCCTTCGTTGGCGGTTCGCCTGGGCGCATTACTTTGTAGATCGCTTCAAGGCCTTCGTCGCGATTTTCAGCCTTATCGACTGCCAGAGTGTTGCGGATCCAAGGGCCCGTGTTGATCTCATCAATATCGAGCAATTCAATGCTATCGATGCCAGCAGCATCCAAAGTCTCGATATGCTCGACAGTGATCTCGTCACCAGCTTCAACATAAATGCGACCGGTTTTCTCGTCGATCATGTCACGCGATGCGTAACGGCTGACGATTTCCTCGGTGGGAAGCAGCAAATTCTTCAGACCATCCTTAGCGGCCTTGTTGGCGGCGCGAGGAGATATCTTCTGGTTCGCTGGGAAAATTTCTTCGCCAGTCTTGGCATCAACCAACGCAAAGGCAGGCTTCTGGCCACGCCATGCTTCTGCAACGAATGGGATTTTCCATCCGTCACCAGCCTTGCCTGTGGCCCGATCCCAAGTGATCTGATCATAGAACAGGTGGAGGATTTCCTCGCTGTCCATACCAAGCGCATAGAGAAGCGCTGTGACTGGCAGCTTGCGCTTACGGTCAATCCGAACATTGACGATGTCTTTGGCGTCAAATTCAAAATCGAGCCATGAGCCACGATAAGGAATAACACGCGCTGCAAACAGAAGCTTGCCCGAGCTGTGCGTTTTGCCGCGGTCGTGATCAAACAGCACACCTGGGGAGCGGTGCATCTGACTGACGATGACACGCTCTGTACCGTTGATGATGAAGGTACCGTTCTCGGTCATGAGCGGCATATCGCCCATGTAGACGTCTTGCTCTTTAATATCGAGAACCGAACGGGTTTCGGTTTCCTGGTCGACTTCAAACACGATCAGTCGCAACGTCACCTTCATTGGTGCAGCATAGGTGATCCCACGTTGCTTACACTCTGTGGTGTCATGCTTGGGCTCTTCGAGTTCGTAATGCACGAAATCGAGCTCAGCGGTGCCAGCAAAGTCACGAACTGGGAAAACCGAGCGCAGGGTCTTTTCCAGACCCGAAACGTAGTCGATCTCTTTGTTCGAACGCAGGAACTGTTCATAGCTTTCGCGCTGAACCTCGATCAGGTTCGGCATTTGCACCACTTCGTGGATGTCGCCGAAAATCTTACGGATGCGCTTCTTAGCTGTGCCCGAAACCTTCGAGCCTGCCTTTGCCTTAGTCGCCATAGGAGGGGTGTTGCCTCTTGATTGGGTGCCGATCATGCCGGCGGAATAATGTGCCACGCGCGGTTCGTGGCCCATACCCGACGCGAAAAAGGCCGCATGCAAGCAATACCCGAAGGTTGCCACAAGCAGCTCTTAAAAAACGTCGCGATATGGAAACGCTGCTTCCATCCTATGACCAATCCCCGCGCATGAATCGGTCTTGCTCGAAGCCAGCGGTTGACAGTCATTTAGGAATGCCCACCCCTTGTGTCAAATGGTTCGCGATCCAGACTTACGAGAACGGCCAGAGAATCTAGCTACTTATCGATATTCAACCGGTTCATTATCGTTTTTCAATATTATTGATTGACAATAAAACGAATCATCCATAGATGGACATTATTGAATATCAATATGAACCATCAAGGAGTTCGATAAATGACACGCCTGCTACCCAATGCCTTCGCCGCTTTCGCTGCCGTTCTGATTGTCAGCCTATCTATGAGCGCAGTGATCACTGTTCCGCCAGTTGAAGCTGCGACTACTCCCCTTCCCGAACTCGCCTGAAGTTATTCACGACCTGACCAATTTGACGAAAGGTTCTGACCCATGTCTCTCAAACCCAAAGACCCCTTGCTCGTTGCCGGAAAGGTGATGACCACAATTTTGATGGCCTTGACCGGCCTCGTTACGATAATTCTTATCGGAGTCGTTCCGGTACTGCTGTTCAATCAGGGGGAATTCGCAACTGCGGTGGCCGAAGCTGGAGGCGACAATGTCGGCATGGCCCTCGCCGCGGCAATCCTGCTGCTGGCCATCGCTGCATTAGTGACAGCCGCAGCGTTTCACTTTTTCCAATTGCTTGGCCGGATTATCGGCACGGTAAGCGCGCAAGATCCGTTCACCAGCGACAACGCGCAGCGACTCGGCCGGATGGGCTGGATCGCCTTGGCATTCCAAATTGCCTCGTTCCCCATCGGAGCTTTGGCGGTCTACCTCGCCGACTTTGTCCCCGAGGAGAACCTGACGATTGACTATGAATTCTCTTTGACCGGTCTCTTGCTAGCAATTGTCCTGTTCATTCTTGCGCGTATTTTCCGTCATGGCGCTGCGATGCGCGAAGATCTTGAAGGGACAGTCTGATGCCAGCAGAAGATGAAGGAGCCACAATTATGGTCAAGCTTGATGACTTGCTACACGAACGCCGGATGACGCTGACCGAACTGGCAGAGCGTGTCGGCCTGACCCTTGCGAATCTATCGATCTTGAAAACCGGCAAAGCCAAGGCGATACGGTTTTCAACCCTCGCCGCGATCTGCCGCGAATTGGATTGCCAGCCGGGCGACCTACTGGCTTATCAAGAGGAGCCGCAAACCGCATAACAACTTGACTCTTGAGGCGCGCACGGTAAAGGCGCGCCTCGACTGTGTTCGACCTCGTGTTGTTGCAGTCAGCCGTCCAAGACAGTTGGTGGAGGCAATTGGGTCTCCTTAATTTCCAGCCTAGACGGGGACAGAGAATTTCGCAGGCGCTGTCACAGGCGGTTTGCAATGGTGCCATTTGGCGCAACCTCCTTCCCCATCATTGGACCTTCGGCCTTGTCGGTTAGCGGCATGGCCAAATGTGAGCCGGTCGTTCGGATAGTTTCCGTCCGGCCATAGTGAAGGAGTAAGGCATGGATCGTTCGCAAAAAGCCGACGCGGTTGCTCAGCTCAATGCAGCTTTCAAAGAAGTTGGTGTGGTGGTCGTCACCCGCAACCTCGGCTTGACGGTGGATCAGTCCACTGAATTGCGCGGAAAGATGCGTGAAGTTGGTGCTTCCTATAAGGTTGCGAAGAACCGTCTCGCCAAGCTCGCCCTAGAAAACACCGACTATGTCGGGATCGATGAGTTTCTCACCGGCCCGACAGCACTGGCTTGGTCGCAAGACCCGGTCGCGGCCGCCAAGGCTGCTGTCGAATTCGCAAAGTCGAACGACAAGCTGGAAATCGTTGGTGGATCAATGGGTACGCAAGTGCTCGACGAAGCTGGAGTGAGGTCATTGGCCTCTATGCCAAGCCTCGACGAGTTGCGCGGCAAGCTTGTTGGTCTCGTTAATGCACCGGCGACGAAAATCGCTCAGGTTGTTAATGCACCCGCCAACAAGCTCGCTCGTGTGTTTGGCGCATATGCTGCCAAGGACGCTGCGTAAGAGTTTATCGAAGAGACGATTTCGCAAACGCGATTTTACCTGTGTTTTGGGGTTGGCATAACGAATTGCTCTCCCCTGTATTTTATTGGAGTGAACATCATGGCTGATATTGCCAAGCTTGTTGAAGAACTTTCGAAGCTGACCGTCCTTGAGGCGGCAGAACTTGCAACTGCTCTTGAAGAAGAGTGGGGCGTAAGCGCCGCTGCTGCTGTTGCTGTTGCTGGCCCTGCCGCTGGCGGTGCTGCTGAAGCAGTTGAAGAAAAAGACGAATTCGACGTCATCCTTACGGGAGACGGCGGCAAGAAGATCCAGGTCATCAAGGAAGTCCGTGCCATCACTGGTCTGGGCCTCACCGAAGCCAAGGGTCTCGTCGAAGGCGCGCCTAAGCCTCTCAAGGAAGGCGTCAACAAGGCGGAAGCCGAAGAAATCAAAGGCAAGATCGAAGCAGCTGGCGGTACCGTCGAGCTCAAGTAAGCCTTTACACAAATTTCGTGGGTGTCTTGAAGCGCCTGCGGACAGGAAGGGCGGTGCTTTCGGGTGCCGCCTTTTTTGTGTGTCGGGCGCGAATGATGCCTAACCTCAGAACCGGTAATTCACCCTCAAGCCTATCGCGTCGATTCCTGGGTTTTGGTCCCGGTCGAGTATTTGCGCATTGCTGATATGAACCCAGCTAGCCTCAACGGAGGTGCGCTCTGAGAGGTTCACCCCAATGGCAATTTCAGGTTCGAACAATATCTGGCTACCCAAATCGGTGCGCAACCCATTGTTCGGGTTAACCCGAACAGATGGCGCGTCATGGATCACCAGCCCTATGCCCGGACGGACATAGATTGGACCTTCACCCAGTTTCCAGCTTAGTCCAAAACCTGCAAAATTGGTGTCGCCAGCGCTATTGATCGAACCGAAAACGTAAGGTTGCGGTTTGCCAATGAAGTGCAGTTCTTCAACTGGATCGAGACGATAGCCGATTTGCAGATCCAAGCCGTTTTCTTGTGTGTCGAAGGTAAACGGCGTGTCGACCGCATGGAGATAAAGGCCACCATAAATTTCGTCAGCATGGGCTGGGATGGCGCACAACAACAAACTGATGGCGGCGGAAACAGATAGGTACTTCATCAAGATCACCTTGTGCAGGTTAGGACATTGGTTCAGCTGGATACAGCTAACATGCCATTGCAGTTGCACGATTGCTGCAAGCTGAAGCCAATCTTCAAGCGCAAAAGAAATGCCGATTGCTCGAAGCTGCAAGTGCCACTATTCGGGTCGGCTGGTCTTTCGGGCTGGCAGGAAGTGATTATGCAACAGACCGAACCGAACCAGACGCCCAATTGGGGCAAAGAGATCAGAGCGACCTTTAAACTCGCCTGGCCACTGGCGCTCGCCAATCTTTTGCAAATGTTGACGTATGCGATCGATGTGATTTTCATCGCTCGGCTGGGTGATGAGGAATTGGCCGCAAGCTCTCTGGCGGTATCTTGGTTCGGCCTGATTGTTTGGGCTCTCAGCGCCATGACCGGTGCGGTGGCACCCGTTATTGCGGCAGAGCTTGGCGCTAACGAACGTTCAGTTAGGCCGGTACGCAGGGCAACCCGTATGGCCTTGTGGCTGGCTTTGATAGTCGGTTTGATCGGCATGGCGATGGCTGCCTTGCTGCTTGAGCCCTTAATGCAAGTGACCGGCCAACAGCCGGACATCATCATATTGGCTTCTGGCTATATGGCGGTGCTTGCTTTCTCGGCGGTCCCGATGATCATCTCCAATGTCTTGCGCAATTACGTTTCAGCATTGGGCCGTCCTTATGTTGCGACCGCGATTACCGGTGCAGGCATCTTTATCAATGCAGCGGCGAATTACGCGCTGATATTTGGCAATTGGGGCTTCCCGAGATTGGAGTTGGTTGGTGCCGCAATCGCCACGATCACCACATCGATTGTCGTGATGCTGGCTTACGTCGCCATCATTCGCTGGGACAAGCTTCTGCATCGCTATCGCATCTTCGCCAATTGGTGGCGGGCCGACTGGCCTGTCTTCGTCTCCATAGTCCGGATCGGTGTCCCAATATCTCTGACCGTCATTGCCGAAGCGAGCATTTTTGGAGCTGCTGCCTTCATGATGGGCCGTTTCGGTGCGGCTGAACTGGCGGGGCATACCGTTGCGTTGCAACTGGCCGCTCTGGCATTTCAAGTGCCGTTCGGAGTTGGACAGGCAGCCACGATCAGGGTTGGCTATTTCTATGGCGCGCGTGACAAACAAGGCATCAAACAAGCCGGTTGGGTCGCGCTCGCTATGGGCACCGGATTTATGGCAATTACCGCCTTGGCAATGCTGCTGGTTCCCAATGCCTTGCTTTCGATTTATGTCGATGTCCACGCAACCCGCAACGCGGCACTGGTAGGCTTTGCTCTTCAATATCTTACTTGGGCGGCAATCTTTCAGCTTGCCGATGGGGTTCAGGCAGTCTCTGCTGGGGCCTTGCGAGGGTTGCAAGACACACGGGTACCAATGTGGATTGCCATTTTCAGCTATTGGGCGCCAGGCATGTCGATCGCAATCGTGTTCGGATTTTTCACTCCATTGGCTGGTGTTGGCGTTTGGATCGGACTTGCGACCGGGCTGTTTTGCGCAGCGGCACTTTTGACGTGGAGATGGCTGCTGCGAGAGAAGCTCAGCCTGACCACCCGGCGATAGTTCTCAACGGCAGTCTGGCGGTCATAACCAGTCTTGCGATTTTTCTCGTCACAAGCTGTTGACTCATCCAGCACGCATCCCCATTTGCCCCTCGCTGGCACTCTCAAGAGGAGAGTGCCAATTGTGTTTGTTCAACCTTTAAAGAAAGGTCATAACTATGGCATTTCGTCCGCTGCACGACCGCGTTGTCGTTCGCCGCATCGAAGCCGACCAGAAAACCGCTGGCGGCATTATCATTCCCGACTCTGCCCAAGAAAAGCCAAGCGAAGGCGAGATCGTCGCTGCTGGTGAGGGCGCCCGTGACGACAGCGGCGCTCGCATCACTCTCGACGTGAAGCCAGGCGACAAGGTTCTGTTCGGCAAATGGTCAGGCACCGAAGTTAAAATCGACGGTGAAGACCTGCTCATCATGAAAGAAAGCGACATCATGGGGATTATCGCCTGATTCTCAGGCTGATTTTCTTTCCATAACGCACCTCTTTTACTTACCCATTTTCAGGAGAAAATATCATGGCTGCTAAGGACGTAAAGTTCGGCCGCGATGCCCGCGAAGGCATCCTCAATGGCGTTGATACGCTCGCCAATGCCGTCAAAGTGACGCTCGGCCCAAAGGGTCGCAACGTTGTGATCGACAAAAGCTTTGGTTCACCGCGCATTACCAAGGACGGCGTAACCGTCGCCAAGGAAATCGAACTCAGCGATAAGTTTGAAAACATGGGCGCTCAGATGCTGAAGGAAGTAGCATCGAAGACCAATGATCTGGCCGGTGACGGCACCACCACTGCAACCGTTCTGGGCCAAGCGATCATTCGCGAAGGCATGACAGCGGTTGCGGCGGGCATGAACCCGATGGATCTCAAGCGCGGTATCGACACCGCGACCGCCAAAATCGTTGAGAATCTCAAGGGCCGATCAAAAGAAGTTGCTGGCTCTTCCGAAGTTGCACAAGTTGGCGTTATCTCTGCCAATGGTGACAAGGAAGTTGGCGAGAAAATCGCTGAAGCCATGGACAAGGTCGGCAAAGAAGGTGTGATCACCGTCGAAGAAGCCAAAGGTCTCGAATTTGAGCTCGACGTTGTTGAAGGCATGCAGTTCGACCGCGGCTATCTGTCTCCTTACTTCATCACCAACCCTGACAAGATGACGGTGGAACTCGAAAACCCGTATATCCTGATCCACGAAGCCAAGCTTTCCAACCTTCAGGCCATGCTGCCCGTTCTGGAAGCAGCTGTGCAAAGCGGACGTCCGCTGCTGATCATCGCTGAAGACATCGAAGGCGAAGCGCTCGCGACCCTCGTGGTCAATAAATTGCGCGGCGGCCTCAAGGTTGCAGCGGTTAAGGCACCTGGCTTTGGCGATCGTCGCAAGGCGATGCTGCAGGATATTTCTATTCTCACTAAGGGTGAAATGGTCAGCGAAGATCTCGGTATCAAGCTCGAAAACGTGACCCTGGGCATGCTGGGTGAGGCCAAGCGCGTCACCATCGACAAGGACAACACGACCATTGTCGACGGTGCAGGCAGCGAAGACGACATCAAGGCTCGCGTCGGCGAAATCAAAGCACAGATGGAAGCGACCACAAGCGACTATGACCGCGAGAAGCTGCAAGAACGTCTGGCGAAACTCGCCGGCGGTGTTGCCGTGATCAAGGTTGGCGGCGCTTCGGAAGTTGAAGTGAAGGAACGCAAGGACCGTGTTGATGACGCGCTCCACGCAACCCGAGCAGCAGTAGAAGAAGGCATCGTCCCTGGCGGCGGTACTGCGTTGCTTTACGCCACCAAGGTTCTCGAAGGCCTCAAAGGCGAAAATGACGACCAGACACGCGGGATCGACATTGTTCGTCGCGCGATCCTGGCGCCTGTTCGTCAGATCGCTGAGAATGCAGGCCATGACGGCGCGGTTATCTCGGGCAACCTGTTGCGCGAAGATGATGAAACGCAAGGCTTCAACGCTGCGACCGACACTTACGAAAATCTGGTGGAAGCCGGCGTGATTGACCCGACAAAGGTTGTTCGCACTGCACTGCAGGATGCAGCATCTGTTGCTGGCTTGCTGATCACCACCGAAGCGGCGATCACCGACGCTCCGGAAGATAAGGCCGGTGGCGCTCCTGCAATGCCTGATATGGGCGGCATGGGCGGAATGGGCGGCGGCATGGGCTTCTAAGCCTAGCCACTCTCAACCTAGCCTACAAAAAAGCCCCGGCGGAGCGATCCGTCGGGGCTTTTCGTTTGTGGGAGCAAAGTTCCTTAGCCTTCTTTTTGCCAATCCATCGTTACTTGATAACCATCCCAGCCGGTGAAATCGAAAGTCTGTGTGCCCACCTTACGAAAATCGCCTGGGAATTTGCGCTTCTCCAATCCGACAATAACGCCAGACGTTGCAACTACGCGGGTACACACTATGCGCCCCTTATCCACCTTGTTGCGGCCTTTGTTATAGACGGAGAAGCCTTTGTCCCAAGTGGCAGAATTGCGCATGCACAGGTTCACGCCCGAGCCTGGCGATTCGACAACATTGACATAGATCGTGTCTGCATCGCTGGTTGAAATACTGTTGGGAATAGAAGCGCGCTGCTGCACGGGAGGTGCCCCCACTGCCGGGCCTACGCCGTAATCAGGTACACATGCGCCCAAAGGCAAAGCCACGGCGGCGATCATCAATCCTGTCGTTACATTCTTCATTGCTCAAATCCTCATTACGTCCGCTTTGTTGACCTGAGGGATAAGAGCCCAATGCGCGATCTGCCGATATGGGGTGGATGCCCCATCGGACTGGCCTCTTTCCAGCCGCAAGAAAATATCGCATATTGGATACATTATAATCTTGAGAGAGGGTCGTACCTTGAAAACGAAATTTGCCGCATTGCTCCTGTCATCCGTCACACTGGTTGGCTGCGACATGATGCGGCCGCCCGTCGCCACCGTGGAATGTGCGACCACTCAGTCTGAATGTCTGAACCATTGGTTTGATGAAAAGTTTGAGGAAGAACTGAAATTCAGCCCAATCCGCCAAACTCAACTCGGTCGCAAAACCGATTATGACAAGATCGACGATTATTCGGTCGCTGGCCAACAAGCCGAGCTGGAATGGTGGCAGCAAACAGCCGCTGAGATGCAGGCAAATTTCGATTATGACGAACTGACCGAAGACACAAAACTGTCTTGGGACATGTGGATGTTCCGCAAGGATCAAGTCGAGGCCGAAGCCAATTTCCGCAGCCAAGACTTCATCCTGCACCAAATGAATGGCACGCATACCTCTCTGCCCAGCTTCCTTATTAGCCAGCACAGTGTTGATGACGAATCCGACATGATCGCCTTCATCGCTCGGCTGGGCGGTATCGGCACAGCAATGGATCAATTGCTGGAACGCGCCCAAGCCAATGCCGAGACTGGCACCCGTCCGCCGCGCTTTTCCTATGATGCCGTGATTGCAGAATCGCGCAAATTGATCAGCGGTGCGCCGTTTAACGATGCGGATGGAGCCGAGCCCGCAGCACTGTGGACCGCAACCGATGATCACTTGGCCAAACTGGTCAGTGACGACATTATCACCGCCGAACGCGCCGATGAATTGCGCAATGATGCCCGCACCGCGCTGATCAATCAAATGGCGCCTGCCTACCAACGGGTCATTGATTGGTTCGAAGCAGACCTGCCCAACACATCCGAGGATGCCCAAGGCGTCAGCGAGCTTACCGATGGAGGCGACTTTTACGCTTACCGCCTTAACGCGATGACCACGACCGATCTTACGGCGGATGAAATCCACCAAATCGGCTTGGACGAAGTGGCCCGGATCCGCACCGAAATGGAAGCGATCAAGGATCAGGTTGAATTTGACGGCGATCTGCAGGCCTTCTTCACTTTCGTGCGCGAAAACGACCAGTTCTTTTACCAGAACAATGATGCAGGCGCGCAGCAATATATCGATCAGGCGGAAGAGCACCTCACCTTTATCAAGGACAAGCTACCCGCATTTTTCGGTACACTGCCCCAGGCTGATCTGGTGGTAAAACGGGTGGAACCCTTCCGCGAGCAGGATGGCGCTCCGCAGCATTACCGCCGCGGCACGCCGGACGGTTCGCGCCCGGGCATCTATTATGCGCATTTGTCCGACATGCGCGCCATGGCCATCCCAACGCTTGAAGTGGTCGCCTATCATGAAGGCAATCCGGGGCACCATATGCAACGTTCGATTGCGCAAGAATTGACCGGTATTCCGAAATTCCGCGCGCAAGGCGGCTCTATTTTCGCCTTCAGCGAAGGTTGGGCGCTCTATTCCGAAATTCTGGCCAAAGAGATGGGAGCGTACCAAGATCCCTATTCCGACTTTGGCCGATTGACGACCGAGATGTTGCGCGCAATTCGGCTGGTGGTGGACACAGGTATCCACTCGAAGGGGTGGAGCGAGAAGCAGGCGAATGACTATTTCCTCGCCAATTCGCCCATTCCCGCAACAGCTGTAAAAGCAGAGGTGCAACGCTATTTCGTGATGCCGGGTCAGGCAACGTCCTATAAAATCGGGATGATCAAGATCCAGGAACTGCGCACCAAGGCCGAGCAAGAATTGGGCGATGCATTTGATATTCGCGGGTTCCATGACACCGTTTTGGGCGGTGGATCGGTCCCATTGTCCATCCTTGAACGGCGCATCATTAGTTGGATTGAGGCTGAAAAGGCAAAGTAATAAAGGCCAAGTAATGACTGCTTGAATTGACGATAGAGGCCCGAAAAACGCAATAACCTCGGTGTTTTCGGGCCTTTGCCGCTGCGACGGCACTTTTCATCGTGCGAACGGACTATTTCGCTTGCTAGGCGGAATCTTAGCTCGTTAACCTTCAGCCAATCATGCAGGGGTTATAGAATGTCTATGTCTAAACATATTCGAGCACTGAGCCTGGTTTCGCTGGCGGCAATGGTGGCCATAGCCACCCCTGCGCAGGCACAAACTCAGGCACAAACTCAGGCACAATCGCGCGCGCATGGCACTCCGCTGGAGGCCAGTTTTGACAGCCTCTTGGGTACAGATGTTCGTGCCCCACAAACGTTTGAGGCGGTCTACAACACTTCGTTTGAGCGTCGGATCGCTCAATTGGCCGATGGGGACAAAGGACGCATTGGCGTTGCTGCGATTGATCTCGCCACTGGTGAGGAGATCATGGTTTTAGGCGATCAGCATTTCCCGATGGCCTCGACCAGCAAGATTGCCGTTGCTGCGACCTATCTGGAGATGGTCGAGCAAAACAAATACTCACTGACGAGTGAGTTTCCGCTGCTGATACCCGTGCGTTCGGCCAAATTCTCAAGCCGGGCAGCCCCTGTTCGCAAGGGCCAATATATGTCGGCCATCGATTTGATCGAAATTATGATTACCCGGTCGAGCAATCCGGCTACCGACGCTCTGCTCAAAGCAGTTGGCGGTCCAGCTAAGGTCAATGACTGGATGCGACGCCAAGGGATCAAGGAATTCAGCATTGATCGCGATATTGCGACATTGGTGCGTGATGATGGCGAGTTCGACCCAGCCGCACATATTGATCGGCGTGACGCAGCGACACCGCGCGCCATGGTGGAGCTGCTTTCGGGATTGTATCAGGGTAAGTATCTTTCTGCCGAAAGCCGCAATGTTATCCTGGGCGCCATGAGCAGAACGCGCACAGGCAAGCGGCGCATCAGGGCGTTGATTCCTGAAGAAGCTGTCGTCAGCCACAAGACTGGCTCCCTCAACAATACGTCAAGCGATATTGGGATTATTCAAGCGCCCGATGGACGCGCGATCGCGGTTGCGATCTATGTCACTGGACAAGGCGCTAGGCGCGCAAGAGAAGCGCGCATCGCTACTATCGCAAGAGCGTTGTATGACGGTTTCAATGCTAGCGCGCGTCGGCAACCCAATTGGACCAATGCCACTCGCACAGGCGGTTAAGCTCCCTCCGCCACTATTGATCACGCATATAAAAAGGGCGGCACCGTGAGGTACCGCCCTTCTTTGTAAGCTTGTAAGCTTAAAGCGCTGGTTGATTACTCAACAGCAGCTTCAACGCTTTCCATTGCGGATTCAGCAGCTTCAGCAGTTGCATCAGCAGCATCGCCAGCAGCTTCAGCGGTCGCATCAGCAGCGTCGCCAGCAGCTTCTGTGGTTGCATCAGCAGCATCGCCGGCAGCTTCGGTAGCTGCTTCAGCGTTGGCTTCTACGTCAGCAGCAACTGCGTCGACTACGTCGCCAGCAGAATCGGCTGTTTCCGAACAAGCAGCAAGGCCAAGAGCGGAGCCGGCAACTGCGGCAGCAAGTACGATTTTACGCATAAAATAATTTCCTCGATCAGCGAGTGTTGTGTGAATGACGCCATCTGGCCTCAGACAAAAAACCAGCCAGAGATGGCCGATTTCTAATGAGATAAATAGTGGCAACAATGTGGCAATGCAAGGGCAAAGAGGCAATTTTGCCTTGTTTTGGCCTCATTCTGACCATCAATTTACAAGATTCTACAAGCTGATTGTCAGCAAGAATATCGGTGAAAACCGGCTTATCAGTACGACAATGCAATGCTAGCAAGATTGCTATGTCCGAGAAGCAGCACCTCTACCTCATCGATGGCTCATCCTATATTTTCCGGGCCTATCACCGGCTCCCGCCACTCACCGATCCGCAAGGCACACCTGTGGGCGCGGTATATGGCTACACAACCATGTTATGGAAGCTGGCTGACGATCTCGACCAGGCTGAGGGCCCTACCCATATGGCGGTCATTTTGGACAAAGGGTCGAAGAGTTTTCGCAACGATATCTATCCCGAATACAAGGCCAATCGCCCCCCGGCACCAGATGATTTAGTCCCCCAGTTTCCATTGATCCGCGATGCTACCAAAGCCTTTAGCCTGCCATGTATCGAACAGGCAGGGTTGGAGGCCGATGATCTGATTGCTTCCTATGCTCGCGCTGCCCAGCGCGAAGGTTGGAATGTGACCATTGTCTCGTCAGATAAGGATTTGATGCAATTGGTTGGCGAAGTTGAAAGCCCCAATGGACCGGCCCGGATCGACATGCTGGATACGATGAAGAATCAGCGGATTTATCTGGAAGAAGTCAAAGAGAAGTTTGGCGTAAGCCCAGACCTTGTCGGCGACGTTCTGGCCCTGATGGGTGACAGCGTCGATAATGTGCCGGGCATCTATGGCATTGGGCCAAAAACAGCGAGCAAACTGATTTCCGAGCATGGATCCTTGGATGCAGCGTTGGATTCAGCACCCGAGATGAAGAAATCGAAACTCAAAGAACGCTTATTGGGCGGGCGTGAAGAAGCGAACCTCAGCCGTATCTTGGTTGCGCTCAAAGAAGATTGCGACCTGCCTCAGCCATTGGACGAATTCAAACTGGGCGGCGTGCCGCCTGAGCCATTGGCTGCATTCCTCAACAAACATGGGTTTTCCTCGCTTCTGAGACGTTTGGATGCAGGTTCGGGCAGTCCTTCGCGGGCTACCGATCTCAACCCACCCAAGCAAGAAACTGCTGGAGCGGATCCAGACCCTGCGGCGGAGGGTGACAGGCAGGCCCTGCCAGATGTGCCGACCATCGATCGCAGCCTGTACGAAACCGTACAAACCTCAGAGCAATTGGCGAAGTGGATCGAACGAGCGCAAGCTGCACGGATCTTAGCAGTTGATTCGGAGACATCTGCGCTCGACGCCATGCAGGCAGATCTTGTCGGGGTCAGCCTGGCGCTGGGGCCCAATGACGCATGCTACATCCCACTCGCGCATGGCGGCACGGATATGTTCGACGAGAAGCCCGAGCAGGTTGATCGCGACGCTGCGGTTGCAGCGCTTAAACCGCTATTGGAAGATGATAGCGTCCTCAAAATTGGTCAGAACATCAAGTATGATATCAATGTTCTGGCGCGCTATGGCATTGCCCTTGCTCCGGTTGAAGATACGATGATCATCAGCTTCGATCTCGATGCAGGTCGCGGCGAAATAGGCATTGGTGGCGGGCATGGAATGGATGAGTTGTCCCAGCGGCACCTTGGCCACACACCGCTAAGCTTCAAAGAAGTTTGCGGCACAGGCAAAAAGCAAATCCCATTCGGCGAAGTGCCGCTTGATCGGGCGACCGAATATGCAGCCGAAGATGCCGATGTTACGTTGCGGCTCTACCGCCATCTTAAACCGCGGTTGGCCGAAGAAGGTGGCACCAAGGTTTACGAACGGGTTGACCGTCCGCTTATTCCAACCGTTGCATCAATGGAGCGCGAAGGGATCATGGTTGATCGCGCCCAATTGTCCCGCCTCTCAGAAGAGTTCGCCAGCGAAACCTCACGCCTCGAGAGCGAGATTCACGAAATTGCCGGGCAAGAATTTACCATCGGTAGCCCCAAGCAGCTGGGCGAAATCCTGTTTGACAAGCTTGGCTACAAAGGAGGCCGGAAAGGCAAGAGCGGACAATATTCCACCGACCAAACGGTCTTGGAACGGCTGACGGGAGAAGGCGCACCTATCGCTGCCAAAGTGCTCGAATGGCGGCAATTGGCAAAGCTCAAGTCGACTTATACCGACGCTCTGCAAGAGGCGATTAATCCTGACACTGGACGCGTTCATACCAGCTATTCTTTGGTCGGAGCACAAACCGGAAGGCTCTCATCCACTGACCCAAACTTGCAGAACATTCCGATCCGTACGGCAATCGGCAGGCAGATCCGCGAGGCATTTGTGCCAGTGGAAGGCAATGTCCTGCTAGCGGCGGACTATTCGCAAATCGAATTGCGGTTGGCCGCGCATATGGCCGATGTCCCGACATTGAAGGAGGCATTTGCTGCAGGAGAAGACATCCACGCTCGCACTGCTCAGGAGATGTTTGGCGAGGTGACGCGCGATACGCGTGCACAGGCCAAGACCATTAACTTCGCCATTCTTTATGGGATATCGCGCTGGGGCTTGGCGGGCCGACTGGAAGTGGAGCCCGACGAGGCGCAAGCCATGATCGACACGTATTTCAAGCGCTTCCCTGGCATACAGCGGTATATTCTGGAAACTTTGGAGACAGTGCGCGAGCGCGGTTATTCAGAAACATTGTTTGGGCGCAAGACTTGGTTTCCTCGGATCAATTCAAAAAACGGAGCAGAACGCCAAGGCAGCGAGCGAGCAGCGATCAATGCTCCGATCCAAGGCACCAGCGCAGACATTATCAAGCGCGCAATGGTTCGCATGTTGCCCGCTCTGGCCGATGCCGGATTGAACAATGTGCGCATGCTGCTGCAGGTGCATGATGAATTGGTGTTTGAACTGCCCGAGAAAGATGTTGAGCAAGCATCTGCTGTGATTGAGAGAATTATGGCTGGTGCCGCTGCCCCTGCGGTGACGATTGATGTCCCACTAGCGGTTGATATTGGCACTGGCGCAAGTTGGGATGCAGCGCATTAATACGCCACTGACATCGACTACATCATCGCGCTGGATGAATTTTGCCTTGCTGGCTCTGATTGCAAGTGCGCTGATCGCCGGAGTTTGGATCACGCTTCAAACCGTTCAGGCCGAGCGAGCGGCGCGAGAGGAAGCGCAGCATAACTCCCTGGTCTTGCGAGAATTGCGCAACGTCTATCAGGCAACATTGCGAGCAGAGACAGGTCAGCGCGGATATCTGATCACGCTAGATCGCCGTTACCTTGATCCATATCGCGTGGGCCGAGCCGAAGTCCGCCCTGCTTTGACCAATTTGCGCGCTCTAATCCAAAACGGAGCGACGGATAGCCAGATCAAACTGGTTGATGAGATCAATCTGCAAGCTTCGCGCAGGCTGGCCGAACTAGACGACTCGGTCGCAATGTTGGAGCGGGGCGAGCTACTCAACGCACGCCGCCGAGTTCTTACTGACGAAGGCCAAGAAGCGATGACCGCCTTGCGCAGCGCCATAGATGAAATGGAAGGAATTGAACAAAGGCACTTAGACGATGCGATGATCGCAACCTCGCAAGTCCAAGCGCGAACCATTCCTCTGCTCAGCATTTTGATGCTGCTGGTATTTGCCTTTGTAATTTTTAGCGCGCGGCTGACCTCACGCGCCGCCAAGGCAGAGGCAGAGGCCGCCCAAGCAAACCTCTTGGCAGAGGCGCATGACCGTGCAGATTTGCTTGCACGCGAATTGAACCATCGAGTGAAGAACCTGTTTTCTGTCATCCTTGCAATCATTCAGATGAGCGGCCGCGGCCAACCGGATGCCAAGCCCTTGATAGAGAGCATTTCGCAACGGGTTCGTGCTTTGTTGACTGCCCATGAAGTGACTCAAGGCGCCTTGGACAAGCCGGATGCAATGCTGCGCGACTTGGTCGAGACGACATTGTCGCCTTATCGGTCTTCTCGCCAGCCGGTATCGATTGAAGGAGAGGCCATCACTTTACCCCCGCAGGCAGTAACGCCGCTGGGATTGGTGCTCCACGAACTCACAACCAATGCGGTTAAATATGGAGCATGGGCGCAAGCGGGTAGTTTGCACATCAGTTGGGAAGAAGCGGAAAATAGAATCCATATCCACTGGAGAGAAGAGGGCTGCGACAACGCGGCTGATCAGACGAATGAAGGCTTTGGCAGCCTGTTGATGACCAGTGCAGCCCGCCAATTGAGTGGCCGGATACACCGCGAAATCGTGAAGGACGGTTGCTTGATAGAAATCATTTTTCCGCGGTCTACGGCCAAGGGTGGAGCTTGAAACCCTCACTAGATAGCCATAGGGGCGATTGGCATGTTTGAAAATTATAACCCGGCCACATGGCAGATCGCATGGGACGACGTCCTAGGTGCAGCCGTCAGTGTGTCGATCGCCCTTTTTACAGCCTACGTTCTATTCCGTATTTTGTTTTCCATTTTGGGACGCCTGACTCGCACATCCGACACCAAAGTGGACGAGATGATCGTCACACGCCTCAGATCGCCAATGAAGTGGGCGTTTCTGGTCTTGGCGGTAACATTTGTCGGTCAATATGACCCGCAATTGCAAGCGGTGTGGGAACCATTGGCACGCTTCCTCCGCCCTGCCCTACTCGGCTGGATTGCTTATACTCTGGTCAAAGTTTTTGCTTTGGCGATGGAATTCCGGCTGGAGGTATCGTCCGATCCGGTCGCCGTGCGCAGTCGGCGCACACGGATCGCGGTGCTTTCACGCACTGCCACCTTCGCCATTATCTTTATCACGGTTGGCCTTATGCTGTTGGGAATTCCGGCTGTTCGCGACATCGGGACTACCCTGCTCGCATCAGCGGGTCTTGCAGCTCTGGCAATCGGAGCCGCTGCGCAACCAACGTTGAAATCCTTAATCGCAGGCCTCCAAGTTGCCTTGACCGAACCATTCCGATTGGGAGATCTGGTCGAAGTGGACGGTCAAACCGGGAGAATTGAAGAAATCCGGATGAGCTTTGTCACCGTGCGGACATGGGACGAACGGGTGCTAATTGTTCCAACCAGCCGGTTCCTAGATGACAGTTTTGAAAACTGGTCGAGGGTCAACGAGCAGCTAACTGGAACTGTATTCCTTCACCTGGATCCCGCTGCATCTGTGGCGCCTATCCGTGAGGAATTTGAGCGCTATTTAGGCGAGCACGAATTGTTCGACGGACGGAATAAGGCTTTACTCATGACCGATTCCTATCCCGAAAGCATCGAATTGCGTTTGGCGATGAGCGCACAAACGATTGCAGAGCTGTGGCAGCTGCGCTGCGCCGTTCGCGAGCATATGATCGCATGGGTGCGGGACAATATCGAGGATGGCCTCATTCGCCACCGGCTCGAAGTGCTCCATGGTCACCCTAAGGCCGGAGAGCCGTAAAGCCGTCAGCTGCCTGATCAATCGTGTTTTTTGGCTTTTGTCGGTTCGACCATCCCATCATGGACAAAGCCGATCGGCCGCACCTCTACAGCACGCTTCTTCAGCTCGCCGCGCATCTTGCGATACTCAGCTTCCATGCGGGCTGTTACTGTAGCTCGTGAGTCCTTCAGCGCTTCATCAAAATCGATTGCCGCAACTTCATCGACATCACCGCCGACACGGCGCAAAGCGTTTAGTCCAGCGCGTCGCACAACATCTTCCAAATCCGCTCCTGTAAATCGCTCAGTTTGCTTTGCCACACCCGCCAGATCGACGTCGCGGGCCATGGGCATGTCTTTGGTATGGATAGACAAGATGTGTTCCCTGCCCGTCTGGTCTGGCGTGCCGACATAAACAAGCTCATCGAAGCGACCGGGGCGCAACAAGGCGGGATCAATTAGAGTTGGGCGATTGGTGGCCCCTATAACCACGATAGACTGCATTTCCTCGAGGCCATCCATTTCGGCCAGGATGGTATTTACCACGCGGCCTGTAACCTGAGGCTCGCCTTGGCCAGAGCCTCGCGCAGGGACCAAACTGTCTATCTCGTCAATGAAGACCACGCATGGTGCAACTGCGCGCGCGCGGGCAAACATTTTTGCGATTTGTTGCTCGCTTTCGCCGTACCATTTACTGAGCAGATCCGAGCTCTTCATCGAAATGAAGTTGGCAGATGCCTCCTTAGCCACGGCCTTGGCTAGCAAAGTCTTGCCAGTTCCCGGAGGGCCATAGAGCAAGAAGCCTTTGGCCGGACGAATACCCAAATGCTCAAACGCATGCGGGTTCTTCAGAGGCAATTCGATGCCTTCTTGCAATTTCTCAATCGCATCGCCGACACCGCCAATGTCGCTCCACTGGACAGTCGGGACCTGCACCATGACTTCGCGCATTGCGGACGGCTGAATGCGCTTGAGCGCGGACATGAAGTCCTCGCGCGTCACACATAATTGCTCCAACACCTCAGGGGGAATCGTTCGCTCGTCGAGATCAATCTTAGGCATCAGCCCGCGCACGGCATCAATTGCCGCCTCGCGCGCAAGCGCAGCAATATCAGCGCCCACGAACCCATGAGTCACACGTGCCAACTCGTTGATGTCGACCTTGTCACCCAATGGCATCCCGCGCGTATGGATCGCAAAAATCTCTCTGCGGCCTCGCTCGTCGGGCACTCCGATTACGATCTCACGGTCAAACCGGCCGGGCCGACGCAATGCCTCGTCGATCGCATCGGGGCGATTGGTCGCAGCGATCACAACAAGGTTGGAACGCGCTTCCAAACCATCCATCAACGTCAGCAATTGAGCGACAAGGCGTTTTTCCGCCTCGCCTGGTACGCGATCGCGCTTCGGAGCGATGGAATCAATTTCGTCGATAAAGATGATGGCGGGAGCTGACTTGGTTGCCTCCTCGAACACTTCGCGAAGTGCCTTTTCGCTATCACCATAGCCAGAGCCCATGATTTCCGGGCCATTGATGGTGAAGAACGTTGCGTCGCTTTCATTCGCAACGGCTTGCGCAAGCCTCGTCTTTCCGGTTCCCGGAGGGCCATGTAGCAAAACGCCCTTGGGCGGATCCACCCCAAGCCGGGTGAACAATTCAGGATAACGAAGCGGCAACTCGACCATTTCGCGCAATTGCTGGATAGTGTCAGCCATGCCGCCGACGTCGTCATAGTTGACCACCGCTCGAGCATCACGAGGCTCCTCGTACTCAGGCCTCAACTCGACCTCGGTGTTCTCGTCAATATGGACGATACTCTTGGGGGTCGTCGACACCACGGACAGACGTATCTGGGTGAGTGCATAGGCGGGAGTTGCCAACATCCGGCGAACGTCGTTTGGCATGTTCTGAACCGGTTGTTGACCAGTTGTTGCGACCAGGTCTCCGGCGACCAACGGTTTGCGAAAAAAGTTCCGTTTCAATGCCTGTGTCGGGCCCTGCAAACGCATCTCGCGTTGAGCCGGGGCGAATACCACTCGCGTCGCCGGGCGTGATTGAGCCGCTGTTATCCGGACATGTTCGCCTGACCCGGCCTCGGCATTGCCGCGTTGCAACCCGTCCAATCTGATCAGATCAAGCGCCTCATCTTCCTGATAGGACGCCATGGCAATAGCTGCTGTACTGCGCTTACCAGAGAGCTCGACCACATCACCTTCAGTAATGCCAAGAGACTGAAAAGCAGAACGCGGCATGCGGGCAATACCCTGACCCGATTCTTCTTGTCGGGCTGCGGCAACCTGCAGCCTCACCGAATTGCTATCGTCATCGGTCTTTTTTGGTGCTGCATCAGCGTCGGCCATCCGGCAATCTCTCTATCTCTTCAAAGCTTTCGAAGTCCCTAGCTAGGGGCTCTGCACGCCCGTTTCAAATGGGCGAAGAGACAACGGTAGCCCAAAACTATCATTGATTCGAACACTTAAACCCTCGGAAAGACCCGAAAGATAGCGCGCGCTTATCAAATGGCCCTTGGTGAGACGAAGCCCACAGAGCGAAATGCTGTTCGGGAAAAAAGAAAAAGGCCCGACCATTGCTGGCCGAGCCTGAAAGTTTGGGAGAGGATGCCTGAAAGGCCCGATCTTTATGGCGGCGGTCAATATTTTGTGCAAGTGCGAAAAAATCACACAATGTTGCAAAAATTGCAACAAGATCAAAGTGCCATTATACCATTGTTTTAAATAATTTTTATGAGATATTTCTGGTTTAAGATGACCTTCGCAGTTGCAACAATTTTCGACTAGCTTGAAAAGAATATGGCTGGATTGCTTGCCTGTATATCGTTTCCTCGCGACTCAAGATCAGCGTGACACAATTCGTCCAAGGTACTATTTGAGATGCCTCACCCCTTTGCCAACGGATACACCATGACCAAACTCTATTCCGATGCCTCAGCAGCTCTCGACGGGTTGCTGCGTGACGATTTGTTAATTGCGTCAGGGGGATTTGGCCTATGCGGTGTCCCCGAAAGGCTGTTGGATGCCATTCGTGATAGCGGTGCGAAAAACCTGACCTTTGCCTCAAACAACGCCGGAATCGACAATGAAGGCATTGGCAAGTTGTTGCGCACTAAGCAGGTCAAGAAGATGATCAGCTCATATGTTGGCGAAAATAAGGAGTTCGAACGGCAGTTCCTGTCTGGCGAGCTAGAAGTGGAATTCTGCCCTCAAGGCACCCTTGCCGAGAGAATGCGCGCAGGAGGCGCTGGGATCCCCGGATTTTACACCAAGACAGGTGTCGGAACGCAAGTGGCCGAGGGCAAGGAGATTAAGAACTTTGGCGGTGCAGATTATATTCTCGAGCAAGGTATCTTTGCTGACCTTTCCATCGTGAAGGCTTGGAAAGCGGACGAAACCGGCAATGTGATGTTCCGCAAAACCGCGCGGAACTTCAACCAACCGGCGGCTACCTGCGGAAAGGTTTGTGTGGTCGAGGTTGAAGAGATTGTCCCTGCCGGTGCGCTTGACCCCGATGCCATTCACCTGCCGGGAGTCTTTGTGAACCGAATGATCATTGGCGCGCCTTACGACAAGAAGATCGAGTTTCGGACCGTTCGTGAAAGGGAAGCCGTTTGATCCGAATACCAGCCATTATTGTCGCGGCGTTGATGCTGCAGGGATGCCTAGCGGCTGCGATACCAGTGGTTGCAGGCAGTGTATTGGCATCGCGCGACGTGATCCAAGAAGGCCAGGAAAATAGCGGCGACTTAGCTTTGGCGCCATCAGTTACCCCGAACTCCGGCCCCGAAATAGCTGGAGATGCAGATGCAAGCAGAGCGCCGCAAGCAAATGTTGTACCCAAAGCCACACAATCGCCAGCTTCACTTGCCGCAATTTCAAACTTCGCTTCCTATACTGCAAGACAAGCATCTTTAGGCCAAGGTGAGGCACAATCTGCTCTGCTCAAAAACCCTGGCGCACTTGACGGAGTGCGTGCGAATTGCGGTGACACGCCGTCGGCTGTCTTGATCGACCTTGATCCAGATGGCGGCATTCTGCCAATAGATAACGAAATGGTCAGCAACCAGGCACTGTCTAGCGCGCTAGACCGGCTGCGCAGCCAAGGCGTAACAATAGGCTGGATTTCGGGACGCTTGACCATTGACGCTGAAAGCGTTCGCGAAAAGTTGATCGCCGGCGGTCTTGATCCTTTGGGCCAAGACACTTTGCTCTTGATGCAATCATTTGATCAGAACAAGCAACAAAGGCGGCGCGAATTTGGCCGCGATTACTGCGTCCTTGCGATATCAGGCGACACTCTTTCGGACTTTGACGAATTGTTTGTCTACCTCAAGAATCAAGACAGCGCCTTGCGGCTGAACCCGCTCCGTGATGCTGGCTGGTTTATCACCCCACTTCCCTTAAATCCGTCTCAAGCGCCCACCGGGCCACGTAACAGCAAATAGGACCAAACATGTCAGACGATAAAGCGGGCTGGGACCGCAACCAGATGGCGGCCCGCGCAGCTCAAGAATTGAAAGACGGATATTACGTCAATTTGGGCATCGGCATTCCCACGCTGGTCGCCAACCACATCCCCGACGGGATGCAGGTGACCTTGCAAAGCGAAAACGGAATGCTGGGTATCGGGCCCTTCCCCTATGATGATGAGGTTGATCCAGATCTGATCAATGCTGGCAAGCAAACCATCAGCGAACTGCCGCACAGCGCCTATTTCGACAGCGCGACCAGCTTTGCGATGATCCGTGGTGGCCACATCGATCTGACAGTCTTGGGAGCGATGGAGGTGGCCGAGAATGGCGACATCGCCAATTGGATGATCCCCGGCAAGATGATCAAAGGCATGGGTGGCGCGATGGATTTGGTCGCCGGTGTCAAGAAAATCATCGTGGTTATGGATCACAACAGCAAGGCTGGCGATCCAAAGTTCATTCCCGGCTGCACATTGCCGCTAACAGGCACCAATGTTGTCGATATGATCGTGACCAATCTGGGCGTGTTTCACCGTCCCGACCATGACAGCGCCTTTCGTCTAATCGAGCTAGCCCCAGGCGTGACCGCCGATGAGGTATCGGCGAAGACGACAGCCCATTACGAAGTGGCGTTGCAAAGCGCCTGAGACCCACCATGTGGCTTGATCAACCTCGCAATGCCAATGCACCTCTTGCTGGCATCAAAGTGTTAGAATTGGCGCGAGTTCTGGCAGGCCCATGGGCAAGCCAAGTGCTGGCCGATTTGGGCGCGGACGTTATCAAGGTTGAGAGCGTCGATGGCGATGGCACCCGCGCTTGGGGTCCGCCTTGGGTAGAGCGCGAGGATAGTGACGGCAAGACACACCGCGAGGCCGCCTATTATCATGCCTGCAATCGCGGAAAGCGGTCAATCACCGCCGATTTTCGCAATAAGGACGATGCAGCCAATGTGCAGCAGATCGCCAGCACTGCTGATGTGGTTATCGAGAATTTTCTACCGGGAAAGCTTGCGAAGTTTGCGCTCGATTACGACAGTTTGGCGAGTATAAATGAGGGCATAGTCTATTGCTCCATTACTGGGTTTGGACAGGATGGACCAAGGCGCAACGAGGCTGGCTACGACTTTGTCATTCAGGGCATGAGCGGCTTTATGTCGCTAAACGGTGATCCTGATGGAGATCCGACCAAGTTTGGGGTGTCGATCTCGGACTTAAGCTGCGGACTCTATGCCGCCAATGCGATCCAAGCTGCGTTGCTGATGCGGCACCGTACCGGCACTGGGCAACATATCGATATGAGCTTACTCGATTGTTCGGTGGCGCTTCTGGCCAATCAGGCGTCGAGCTATTTCGCGACAGGTCATGCACCGCCACGAATGGGCAATTCCCATGCTCAGGTCAGCGCTTATGGTGTGTTTCAGACCAAGGATGGCCCGATCGTGTTGGCGCCTGCCAATGACAATCTGTTCCGCAAATTGCTGGGCGTGCTCGACCGGAAGGATCTCTTGAACGATAAGCGATACGCTACCAATGGAGCCCGGGTTGAAAACCGAGCTTTGATTGACGCTATGATCGCAGAAGAAACCGTCCAATGGCGGCAAGACGACCTGTTAAAGGCCTGCGCCGCAGCCGGAGTGCCCGCTGGTCCAATCAATACGCTGGATCAGGTGTTCTCCGATCCGCAAGTCATCACCAGAGGAATGAAAATCAACCTAGGCCACCAGCCCGGCGTCCGCAGCCCGTTCAATTTTTCCGATGCTGAATTGGCCTTGGACAGCCCTTCACCTCTGCTGGGCGAGCACGATTAGGCCAATGCCGCCTTCAATTGGTCGACCAAATCGGTTCGTTCCCAAGGGAAAAAGTCGCCATCAGCCGTTCGGCCAAAATGGCCATAGGCAGCACTCTTGCGATAGATTGGTTTGTTCAGACCTAAATGTGTGCGGATGCCGCGGGGAGTTAATCCGCCCAATGCATCAATAGACTGGATGGCTGCTTCCAGAGCTGCGTCGTCAACAGTTCCTGTTCCATGGGTATCGACATAGAGCGACAGAGGCGCCGATACGCCAATCGCGTAGGCAAGCTGGATAGTGCAACGTTTGGCCAATCCAGCCGCCACGATGTTCTTAGCTAGATAGCGAGTAATGTAGGCAGCGCTGCGATCAACCTTGGTTGGATCCTTGCCACTAAAGGCACCGCCGCCATGCGGGCTTGCACCGCCATACGTATCGACAATGATCTTACGGCCAGTAAGACCTGCGTCCCCATCCGGGCCGCCAATTTCGAAAGCGCCGGTTGGATTGATGTGCCAAACCGTATCATCACCAAGCAATCCAGCGGGCATAACGCCGCTCACTGCTTGTTTGACATAGGCCTTTAGCTCGGACTCCTTATCACCTTCGTGATAGCCGGGGGCATGTTGGGTCGAAACCACAATCGCGGTGCACGCAACGGCCTTGCCATCCTTATACCGCAAAGTGACTTGGCTCTTCGCGTCAGGCTCTAGAAACGGGGCCGCACCCGAATGGCGATCAGCTGCCAATCGTTCCAAGATTTTGTGGCTGTAATCGAGAGTAGCAGGCATAAAATCGGGCGTCTCATCGCAAGCAAAACCGAACATGATGCCTTGGTCGCCCGCGCCTTCGTCTTTGTTGGAACCTTGCTCACCCGCGTCGACACCCATGGCGATTTCCGAAGACTGACCATGCAAATGGTTTTCAAAGGTCAGCGTCTTCCAGTGGAAGCCATCTTGCTCGTAACCAATATCGCGGACGGTGGCCCGAACAGCCTGTTCAATCTCTTCCTTTGCCCCCGGTGCCCAGCCGCCATTCACAGCCCAGGCATCGTTGTTCTCATCATACATCGGAGCACAGCGAATCTCGCCCGACAGAATAACGCGCTGAGTGGTCGTCATAGTCTCGCAAGCAACCCGCGATTCAGGATCTTTGGACAACATAAGATCGACAATCGCGTCAGAGATCTGGTCCGAAACCTTGTCAGGATGGCCTTCTGAAACACTTTCCGACGTGAACAAATATTCGCTGCGCATGAAACCTCTAACGTCTAAAATACGAGATATAAGGAATTCTTTATGTCTTCAATTGCGTTTTAGGCTTTGCCACGACGCATGGCAACCAAAGATGCCAAGATTAGTGCGAGCGCCCAGCCAAGTGGCAAGGCATTTCCCAATCGCGAAAACAATGTCGGCGAACTGGCCGGAGGGATCAGTCCCTCCAACCGGTCAGCCTTGCCGCTGGCGATATGCTGCCTCACGATGCCGTTCGCATCGACAATGGCGCTGATCCCAGTGGTGGTAGAACGCAACACGGGCAAACCTTCTTCAATCGCACGCAGCCGCGCCTGACCCAGATGTTGTGGCGGTCCCCATGCACCAAACCAGCCATCATTGGACGGGTTGAAAATATAGTTGGGCCGGTTGGACTGATCGACAACTTGGCCGGAGAATATGATCTCGTAACAAATCTGAATGCCCGCATTGCCCCACTCGCCAAGGTTCAAAGTGCGCGGGCCAGGTCCGGGAATATAGTCAATGCTGCCAGCGACTAGTCGCGATGCACCAAGCGGTTCCAACAGCCAGCGAAGAGCAAGATACTCGCCATAAGGCACCAGATGCGCCTTGCTGTAACTTGCGCGGAGATTGCCTTGACCATCGATCGCGGAAACGACGTTGTGGGCCCCGGTTGCTTGGCGACGACCAAGGACCTCGTCAATCTCAAGCTCGGTCGTGCCGGTCAGCAAAATGGATTGCTCGCCAATCAGATTGCCCAATCTGGTCCGAGCGAATTCTGGGTCTGCTGCGGCAGTAGTCCGGCTATAATAGCGCTGCGGATAGCCATCACGCAGATAGTCTGGGATCGCAGATTCGGGCCATAGGACCAGCCGCCGAGACAAGCTCGTGGGCACGGTCAGTCCGGCAAGCCGAGAGAACTGTTCTTCATATTTGCTCGGGTCGTGGATTTCACTCTGCCACAGCAGAGGCTGCACCAAAGTATAATGTAGATCACCTTCCTCTTGGGCTGGAGACGGCAAGACCATCGCGAGGATCACTGCCGCTGCAATCGTGCCACCCTTTAGCCAGCTGCGCTTTACCACGGCCCAGCACAGCAAGACGGCGATCAGCATCACGAGTCCCGACAAAGCATATGTGCCGAGCCAAGGCAGCAGGAATGCCAATCCGGGGGTGTCCCAATCGCCCAAAGCAATCAGTCCAATCGGCGGCCAAGGATAGCCTGTGAAAACCCAGCTTCTGAGCCATTCGGTGACGATCCAGCTCCCTGCAAACATCAGGCCGAATCCAAGGATGCCGGCTTTGCTCGCAAAACGATGCGTTAGATAGGCAGCAAACGCTGGATAAAGGGCGAGATAGATGCACAGCAACGGAACTGCGAACCAACCGAGGAAATGCGGCATTTCCGACTGGAAAGTGAAAGCGGTCGCGATCCAATTGTTGGCAATGCTTAGATGCGCCCAACCGAACAGCCACCCCATTATGGCCGCGTCCCTGCCACTACGCGCTTGTCTCAGCATTGCGATCATCGCTGCCAGAGCGATTAGTGATATCGGCCACAGGCCAAAAGGTGGATAGCCAAACGCCGCAGCAGCGCCCAAGGCCGTCATGGAAAGTCGAGGATAGCGCTTTCCCAAAGACAATGACGTTGAGAGCAGATTTGCGGGGCTTTCGCTCATCCTCAACCTAACCTCTCTTCACCATCAGCGTGTTTTCGGATTCAGCCTACGGCCTGAATTCCGTCATCATCGCCGCCCGAATTATCACCGCCTGCATCGTCATCCTTAGGCTTGCGAGAACGGCGAGGTTTCAACTTTGGCGCAGGCTTCGCATCCGCCTCTTCGCTATCTGCACCAATTGCTGGTGGCAGCGCCGCCATGTCGATCTCGCCGTCATCAGCTGACGCATTTGTCGACCCGTTCTTGTCTTCGCGCGGTTTGCGGCGCGGCTGACGTTCGGATCTTGCCCGGCGTGGCTTAGGAGCATCTTCTGCATCAGAATTTGCATCCGATGCTTGGATCGGCTCACCTTCTGAACCGCGATTACCTTCGGAAGGACCATCGTCGCGATCATTCCGGCGATTGTTACGCTGGTTCCCGCGTTGTCCGTCTCGGGGCCCATCCCTCTGGCCATCACGCGAATTTTCTTGGCGATCATCGCGCTGGTTCCGCCCACGACGCTGCCGACCACGATCATCACCGTCGTCATTGTCATCATCACCGGATTGGTCGCGCTCTTCATTGCGCTTTGCCCGCTGTTCATCCTGACGCGCTTTGTTGTCAGCGATCACGCGGTGATAATGGTCCGCGAACTGCAGGTAATATTCAGCCTGAACCCGGTCACCATTGTGCTGAGCGTCCTGAGCCAACTTCTTATACTTGTCGAGCAGCTGAGGCGCGTTACCGCGGGCACGGCTGTCGATTCGGTTAAGCTGGTTTCCGCCGCCGCCTTGATTGCGATTACCGCGACCGCGGCGACGATTATTGTTACGATTGTTATTCAAGGAAAATTGTTCCTCATCAGCGAGCGTGCAGTAATTCGTTTCCTGCTGGCCCTAAAAATCTGTTGCGGGCGTGCGCCACATGCGCAGCGCGCCCCAATCCGCATGATCCGACCGCCCCAATGTGCTGCCAAACGAAATATATATGCGGAGTTAAGTGCGATGATCGGCGAAACGGCGCAGACCAGAGACTTGAGAATTGGGGTAGCGGGGCAAATCGACTTTGCCAAGCCCTAGCGTCATTTTCGCCTAATTTTGCCGGCAAAGCCTTAAAGCACGGGGACGATCAGCAAGATCGTATCGCAGTTCAGTTTCGAAACCTGACATCTGGGCAATTTCGGCGACAGTCTCTGCCTGATCTCGCCCGATCTCAAGCACGGCGATCCCCGTCTCTGTTAGTAAATTTCCTAGCTGAGGAATAATTATGCGGTAATCGGCAAGTCCGTCGCTGCCCGCAAACAAGGCTGATGCTGGCTCATGCTGAATTACATCAGGCTCTAGTTGTGCGCCCGTCTCAACATAAGGAGGGTTGCAAACTACCAGATCAAAATTGTTTAGACCCTCATTCCATCCGCGCCCTGTCCAATCGGCCACGCGCATCTCAGCGCGATCAGTCAGGCTCAGATCGACTGCATTCTGAATTGCTGTTTCGACCGCAGCAGGGCTTGCATCGACCCCAATGCCGGTGAGCGTTTCGCGCTCTGCCAGAATTGTCAGCAACAGTGCGCCTGACCCGGTGCCCATGTCCAAAACCCTGCCAGTCTGCGGTACATATTCTAGCGCCATCTCAAGAACAGTTTCGCTATCGCCGCGCGGGATTAGCACCGCTGGATTGACCGCAAAGTCGCGCCCGTAAAATTCAGCCTTGCCAAGGATATAGGCGACAGGTTCATGCGCCAAACGCCGTTCGACCAATGCCGCGAAGCTCTCTGGTACAGGCTCGGACAGATATTGCAAAAGCAGGTCAGAACGAGACACTTCCAGCGCGTGAGCCATCAGCAATTCTGCATCCAAACGCGCAGTACCAGATGAGGTGGACAGGCGCTGAGCGGCGGATCGTAGACCCTCGGCAATCGTCACTGATCTCACTCGTTCAGCGCAGCCAGTCGCTTGGCCTCGTCCTCTGCGGTCAGGGCATCGACCAGCTCCCCCAAGCCCGGCCCAGCAATGATTTCATCCAGTTTGTGAAGGGTCAGTCCAATGCGGTGATCGGTGACCCGCCCTTGCGGATAATTATACGTGCGAATGCGTTCCGAGCGGTCACCGCTGCCAACCATCGCCTTGCGCGCTTCGGCCTCTGCACCTTGAGCTTCATCGCGAGTTTTCTCGTACAGACGCGCTCGCAAGACCTGCATCGCCTTTTCACGATTCTTGTGCTGACTGCGCCCATCCTGACAGGTGACCACCAGTCCGCTTGGCCCGTGCGTTATGCGGATCGCACTGTCGGTGGTGTTGACGTGTTGGCCGCCAGCGCCACTGGCGCGATAGGTGTCAATTTTCAGGTCCGTTGGGTCAATATGAACATCGACATCATCGGGTTCGGGCAGCACGGCGACTGTCGCGGCTGAAGTGTGGATGCGCCCTCCGCTTTCGGTCACCGGAACACGCTGAACCCGGTGGACGCCGCTCTCAAATTTCAACTTGGCGAACACGCCATTGCCTTTGATATTGGCGACGATTTCCTTGAAGCCACCCACTTCGCTCGCGCTCATACTGACCGGTTCGACCTTCCAACCCTGCTCGCCTGCAAAGCGCTCATACATGCGGAACAAATCGCCCGCGAACAGCCCGGCCTCATCGCCGCCTGTGCCGGCGCGGATTTCCAGCATAGCTGGCTTTGCGTCGGCGGAATCCTTGGGCAGAACAGCCACCGCCAATTGGCGTTCGGCCAAAGGAAGGCGCTCGCGAATCTGGCTCAATTCTTCTTCAGCCATCGCCTTCATTTCAGGATCAGCGAGCATCTCCTCCAAGCCGGCAATTTCCTCGCGCATTTCCTTCACATCGGCGGCGATTTTGGCGACAGGCTCCAGTTCTGCATAGTCGCGGCTGGCTTGAACGAATTCGTCACCTTCCAACGTGCCAGAGGCCATACGGGCCTCCAGCTCGGCAAAGCGATGCGCAATTTGGTCAAGACGTTCGGCGGGAATTTGCATTAGTCGAGGCTCAAATCTTTCAGGGCAGAGACCAGTCGATCACGATCGCTTTCGGACTGATATCGCAGCCGGCGCTCCCCATCGCTCATCGCAAGGATAACATGACTGCCGACCTTAACTGCTTTGTCGTAGCGCTTTTTCTTGCCTCCAGATGAAATGAATTCCGCAGATAGCCCTTTCTCACGAATGGCAGCGACAGCCGCCTGTCCAACATTCGTCATCTCATCGTCTTCCACGACAACGACGACATCCACTGGTTCGCTTTCATGCTCGCCCACCAACATAGCCAATCGCTCAATCCCAGCTGCCCAGCCGACTGCCGGGGTTGCTGATCCACCCAAATTCTCGATCAGTCCGTCATAGCGGCCGCCACCCAAGACGGTGCTTTGCGCGCCCAGCTTGTCAGCCGATGCACTGCCTTCATCGGGAATGAATTCAAACGCGGTGTGGCGATAATAGTCGAGCCCGCGCACCAAGCTTTCTGCTCGCACCCACTTTACACCCGCGGCATCCAGCCCGCTGGTCACGGCGGCAAAGAATGCGCGCGCATCGTCGGACAAGAAGTCATCAATCTTGGGCGCGTCAGCCAAGAACGGCTTGTCGCGGCGGTCTTTGCTGTCGAGAATTCGCAGCGGGTTTTTCTCCAGACGCTCTTGCGAATCTTCGGACAATTGATCCGCGACTGCGCGGAAATGCTCGACCAACGCCGCCCGCCATGCCTCGCGGCTGTCCGCATCTCCCAAGGTGTTGAGGTGCAGCGTCACATCATCAATACCCAGCTCTTTCAAAAGCTGATCCGCCATCGCCAGCAACTCCACATCAGCTTGCGGTTCGCCTGCACCAATGATCTCTGCATCGATCTGGTGGAATTGGCGGTAACGCCCCTTTTGCGGGCGTTCGTACCGGAACAGTGGCCCGTGCGTTCCAACCTTAAGCGGTGCGTGTTGCTGCCAACCATTGGTCAAGAATGCCCGCGCGATCCCCGCGGTGAATTCCGGCCGTAAAGTCAGCGAATCTCCACCGCGATCTTCGAATGAATACATTTCCTTCGACACAACATCGGTTGTCTCGCCCAATGAACGCGCGAAGACTTCGGTTTTTTCAAACACCGGCATTTCGATCCGGCGAAACCGATACAGTTTGCGCATCCGCTCAAAGGTTTCGACCACATGGGCGAAAGCCTCGGCATCGGAGCCGAAAATGTCTTGCGTTCCGCGAATGGCTTTTGGCGTGTTCTTGCTCATGCGGATGCGATTAGGGGGAAGGAAGTCCTTTCGCAATGGCGAGCAAACCGCTAGATGCGCGGCTTAGATCAACCAGGTGCCTCTCTTGGGGGAGAAAGCGGCACCCAAATCGAGTATTTGGCCATGCGCATCGACAAGATTCCGACCGGTAGCAATCCCCCCGATGATCTGAATGTGGTCATCGAAGTGCCCACTGGCGGCGAACCGGTAAAATACGAGTTCGACAAGGAATCGGGCGCCCTGTTTGTTGACCGTATTTTGCACACACCCATGCGCTATCCCGCCAATTACGGATTTATCCCGCACACGCTTTCGCCCGACGGCGACCCGTTGGATGCACTTGTGATCGCGCGCAGCCCGTTCATTGCCGGTTGCGTAGTTCGCTCTCGCCCGATTGGCGTGCTCAATCTGGAAGACGAACATGGCGGCGATGAGAAGCTGATTTGCGTGCCCGTAGACACGACATTCCCATATTATTCAGATGTTGGTGAGACCAAGGATCTACCCTCGATCATTCTGCAACAGATCGAGCATTTCTTTACCCACTACAAAGATCTGGAAGCCGAAAAATGGGTTCGGGTCGGCAAATGGGGCGATACTGCAGAAGCGCGGAATATTGTAATCGAAGCGATTGACCGAGCTAAGGAATAGAGGTCAACATCCTCAGCTTGCCCCGGACCAAACGTCGCGACCCTTTACGAAAAGGTGGTGATAGCGACAAACAGGCCTGTCAGCGCAAATGGCAAACCAATCGCGAGTAGCCACAATTTGATTAAATCTTGGCGGAAAGCACTTCTAAGAGCGGGATCATGCGCTTCATCATCGCTGAGGTCGCGCCACCGCTTTTCAAACCAGCGACAGGCCGGAATGATTCCCGCTACCAGAACAACCAAAGCAAAATAAGGTAGGACCGAGTCCGACCCATCTTTCATTGCAGCAACCGTCACAAAGATCTGCAATGCAGTGTAAACCAACAGCGCATAAGCGACATGATCGCTCATTCCTTTGCGCCAGTCGCGCTGCTGCGCATACTCTTCTCGCCGTTGCGGCAGAGCATCATTCATATGATTGATTCCCCAGTTCCTCTCAGGGCGGAGTATTCCAAAACTAGGCCGGTGTTGCAAGGGTGGTAACTATATTACGCGTAGTGCGTCAAAGTGTGCGCTCCAACGTTACCATGCATAAATCCTGCCAAATTCGCAATTGGGGCTTTTCTGGCGAGATTCGGCTGCTAAAACCGTCTGCATGAGCGATGCGAGTGCCCTTGCCGAAGATGCAGCCGGCCAAGCCGATTTGTCCGAAAAGCCCATGTTGACTTCTGACGGCTTGGAAGTGGTTTCGATCGCCAAGAGTTATGACAAACGTGCGATCCTGACGGACATTTCCTTGTCTGTTGCCAAGGGCGAAGTTCTGGGATTGCTGGGTCCCAATGGCGCTGGCAAGACTACCTGCTTCTATTCGATCATGGGATTGGTCAGGCCCGATGCAGGGCGCATCCTGATGGACGGCGAAGATGTAACCAAGCTGCCGATGTATCGCCGGGCAATTCTTGGGCTGGGATATCTGCCCCAAGAAACCAGTATCTTCCGTGGCATGACGGTCGAGCAGAACATCAATTCAGTTCTTGAGATGGTTGAGCCGGAAGGCGAAACCCGGGCAGAAGAATTGGAGCGGTTGCTAGACGAATTTGGCCTGACTGGACTGCGCGAAAGCCCTGCCATGGCTCTATCGGGTGGTGAAAGGCGGCGCTGCGAAATCGCCCGTGCGTTGGCAGCTAAGCCCTCCATCATGCTACTGGATGAGCCCTTTGCCGGGATCGACCCGCTATCGATCAGCGATATTCGCGATCTGGTCAAAGATTTGAAGCGACGCGGAATTGGTGTTCTGATCACTGATCACAATGTGCGCGAAACGCTCGATATCGTTGACCGAGCCTGCATCATCTATGGCGGGCAAGTGCTGTTCTCTGGCTCACCGCAAGATTTGGTCGCAGACGAAAATGTTCGGCGGCTTTATCTTGGCGAAGGCTTCACATTGTGAGCTGGGACAGGACATAGACCATGGCGCTGGGTCCAAGGTTAGACCTCAGGCAATCCCAATCGCTGGTCATGACGCCGCAGCTGCAGCAGGCGATCAAGCTGCTTGCCTTGTCGAATTTGGAGATCGAGACCTTCATTGGCGATGCATTGGAGGCCAATCCATTGTTGGAAGCCGGAAGTGAATCGCGCGAAGACACCGGCAGCGCAGAACCAGACGACATTCCCCGCGAAGAATTTACCTCAGACCAGCTGATGGCACAGACGCAGGGGGAAAGCGAAAAGCCGCTCGATATTGATGTGACGGTAATCGACCGCGACCGCGACACCGGAGATGGTGATTGGGGCGCAGCAGGAGCGGCGGGCGGAGACCCCTCTGAATATATGGACATCGAGGAACGCGGGGCAGGCGTACCAACATTGGCCGAGCATTTGAGTCAGCAGATTGGCGCTCTGACCCAAGATCAACGCGAAGAATTTATCGCCCGCCATATTGTCGGATTGTTGGACGAGGCCGGCTATTTGACGTTCGATTTGCGCGACGTGGCTCAGGACCTTGGCGTCACTATCCCACAAACGGAGCGCGCACTCACGCTGGTCCAATCGCTCGAACCGAGCGGCGTCGGAGCGCGGTCACTCAGTGAATGCTTGGCGGTACAGGCACGCGAAGCCGATCGTCATGATCCCTGCATGGCGCGCCTGATCGACAATTTGGAGTTGGTTGCGCGCGGAGAATTCGCCCGACTCAAGCGCATGTGCGATGTCGATGACGAAGATTTCGCCGATATGCTGTCTGAACTGAGGAACTATGACCCAAAGCCCGGCCTTGCCTATGGCAGCAGCGGCGCTAGTGCGATTGTGCCCGATGTCCTGTTGGCCAGAGGAGATGATGGCGGCTGGGACTTAAAGCTCAATCAGGACACACTGCCCCGCTTGATCGTTAACCGGCCATATTATGTCGAGCTGCGCGATGGCAGCCCTGACAAAGAAGCTCAGAGCTGGCTCAAAGAGAAGCTGGCGGATGCAAATTGGCTTATTAAGGCCCTCGACCAGCGTCAGAAAACCATTCTCAAGACAGCAGCTGAAATCGTGAAACATCAGGACGGGTTCTTCCGCCGAGGCGTATCCGAGCTCAAACCGCTGACCTTAAGAGAAGTCGCCGACGCCGTAGATATGCACGAGAGCACCATAAGCCGGGTGACAAGCAATAAATATCTGCATTGCGACCGTGGCTCATTCGAGCTGAAATATTTCTTCACCAGCGGTGTTGGCTCGTCCGATGGAGAGGGCGCTAGTTCCGAAACTATTAAGGCGCGCATCAAAGCTCTCATTGATGGTGAAACCGTCAAAACGATCCTATCCGACCAAAAGTTGGTCGACATACTAAAAGGCGAAGGGTTCGATCTGGCACGCCGAACAGTGGCCAAATATCGCGAGGCAATCGGTATTGGCTCATCCGCCCAACGCCGCCGTCAGAAAAAGCTGGATAGTCTTAAATAAGGGGTCAGTGCGTTAAACTACGCTGACAAAGGGTTAAGCAGACAGGCTTTCGACCTGTTGCCGATATGACTCATAAGTGCGCACGACTCGCGGAGTTGTAAGGGTTTACGCAAAATTAACCTTTTCCGTTCAGACCTTGTGTGGTTAATACATGGCAACTTCTCTTGATGAGTAGTTACCGACGGACTGGGCCAAGAGGGGAATACCCATGCGCGTGCTGTTGATTGAGGACGAACCGACGACTGCCAAGGCGATTGAGCTCATGCTCACGACCGAAGGCTTTAATGTCTATTCGACCGACCTAGGTGAAGAAGGTTTGGACCTAGGAAAGCTGTATGATTACGATATCATCCTGCTTGATTTGAACCTGCCTGATATGCACGGATATGACGTGCTTAAGAAGCTGCGCGTTGCCAAGGTGCAAACGCCAGTCCTGATCCTTTCAGGCATTGCCGAAATGGACAGCAAGATCCGCAGCTTCGGCTTCGGTGCAGACGATTATGTAACCAAGCCCTTCCATCGTGAAGAGCTGGTCGCACGTATTCACGCTGTTGTGCGTCGTTCGAAAGGCCACAGCCAATCGATCATCCGCACTGGCAAGCTGGCAGTAAACCTTGATGCTAAGACCGTTGAAGTCGACGGCGCACGGGTTCACCTGACCGGTAAAGAATATGCTATGCTTGAGCTGCTCAGCTTGCGCAAAGGCACGACGCTCACCAAGGAAATGTTCCTTAACCACCTGTATGGCGGAATGGACGAGCCGGAACTCAAGATCATCGACGTCTTCATTTGCAAGCTGCGCAAAAAGCTCAGCCTGGCATGCGGCGGCGAAAATTACATCGAAACCGTTTGGGGCCGTGGCTATGTGCTGCGTGATCCGGACGAGCAGGCCGAAGCGGCTTAAGTCTACCCTGGTTAGTATTTGGGACGGGAGACACCCGGGGTGGCAACACCTCGGGTGTTCTTTTGCCAAGTTACGACAACACGGCTTGCAGACAGTTCTCAAGCGCATATCATGGCGCCGAAATGATACAGTTGCTCGCCCGCTACCATCAAATGCCGATCTTATTGCGGTTAAGCGTGATTGTGTTTGCGACGGTGATGGGCAGCGGCCTTTATTGCCTTGCATACCGATATAGCGCGGGCAATCCTGCAACCGTCCCCGAAGCCTTTTCTTGGGGTGTCATAAATTTGACGCCTTGGGTCATCGCCATCGAGATCGGTAGAGGCATGAGCAATTGGAGGCAGGTAGGCGTCCTGCTCGTGTGCGCAGGGCTTGTCTCGCTAGCACTGGGCGCAGCCTTCGTTCAGCAATTGCCAGATGTTTTCGAACTGGCGCGACGGATACCAGCTATTGTCCTGGCCGTTACCACGCTGGTGGCGATTGAGCTTTATCGCAACAATCGGGCTGCCCAAAAGGACATCTCAGGCCGAGCTCCGCATTCCGATCCACCGGCTGCCCATATGGATTTCGATTGGGCGCGAGCAGCGGGAAATTATGTCGAGCTTTATACGACAGGCTCTAAGCCCAAACTGGTCCGCTCCACACTCTCCCAATGGATAGATCAAAGCAAAGATGATTGGGTGAGAATTCATCGATCCTACGCGGTGGAGCGGCACAATATTGCTAATGTCGATAGATCTTCCGTGCTCTTAATATCGGGCGACCGGTTGCCCTTGGGTAATGCTTATCGGAGCAAAATCAGCGCAGCCTAAACTTGGTCCCCTCGTCCCACCTCTCTGTCATTTTGAAAATCTGCCCGCAGACAAGACGAATGACTATTCTCACAAAAACGCTCGCCCCCATATTTTCCGCTGCAATTGCGATCAGCATGTCGCCTGTGGCTGGAAACGCCAATGCCCAGGGCAATCCCGCCCCGAACTCCGCCGCAGCCGCAGCCGCAGCCTCACCGCTGGAGCATAGCCATGTCTCAGTCGCGACCAGTGATGGCTTGACCCTGAGCGCATTTGTCAGCCGACCAACAGGTAGCAAGGTGCCTCTGCCAGCATTGTTCCTGACCCAGTGGGTTTCCTGCGGCTCGGTCGCCCCACGAGACGGACGCATCAGTCAGGCCGAAGCTCTGGCATTGGCAGCAGGTTATGCTCTGATCCGCGTTGATCGATCCGGTGAAGGAGCAAGCGAAGGGGCTGGCTGCGACAAGCTCGATTACGAAACTGAGGTGCGCCATTACAGGCAGGCTTTGTCTCAATTGTACGACCACGAATGGGTCGATCCGGAAAATGTAGTTGTACTCGGAAGCAGCCTGGGGTCAACGACCGCTCCATTGGTGGCCCAAGAAATGAATGTTGCCGGCGTGCTGATTCAAGGGGCTGGTGCTCTCACCTATTTCGAGCGGATGGTTCGGTTCGACCGGATACAGCTGGAACGGCAGCCAGGCTTAGATCATGCCAATATCGATCGCGAGATGCGACGCCGTATCGAGTTCCACCAGCTTTATCTTCACAAGAAAATGACACCACAACAGATCGAACAGCTTCACCCGCATCTAACGGGCGTATGGCAGTCATTGCGTGGGACTGATTCTCAGCCACATTATGGCAGGCCCTATGCTTGGCATTGGCAAGCTGCGGACCAAAACTGGCTGGCAGCATGGGCCAAAATCGAAGCACCAGTAATGGTCGTCTTCGGCGAGTATGAACAGTTTGAGAGTCGACATGGGCACCGTACCATCGTCGACACCGTTAATCGGCTCCGCCCCGGTTCAGCGACTTGGCTGGAAATTCCCAAGGCAGGCCATGGGCTGGGGATCTATAAAGATGTGTATCAGGCATATTCTTTCAGCGACGGCCAACGCGACCGGAGTTTGTTCATTGATCCTGCCGCCAAATGGCTGAGATCGATCGTTCGCTCACCTGATTGAGAACTGACTGGTCGGAAACGCAAAGCTCAACTTGCAACCAAGCCACGCACATCCATGCCGCTCGGCTGTTGAAAAATTTTGAGATCAAATTCTGGCAAGATTGCCAGCAGATGGTCGAAGATATCCGCCTGGATCGCTTCGTATTCGCCCCAATCCGTTGTCGCCGTAAAACAATAGACCTCAATCGGAATCCCTTCTGAGCCAGGCGGCAACTGCCTTACCAGCAAGGTGAAGTTCTCGTCACTGACGCGAGGGTGGTTCTTGAGGTATCCGATGATGTAAGCACGCAGTGTCCCGATATTGGTAATCCGCCGAGCGTTTATCGCATCTTCGCCTGCAAGCTGAGCTTCGTTCCAATCGGCAATCTCTTGTTTCTTCCCGGCGAGATAGTCCTTCAGTTCTCGGAAACGCTTGAGCCCGGTCACTTCATCGTCGTTAAGGAAACGGATGCAATTCTGATCAATCGTCAGCGACCGCTTTATCCGGCGACCGCCGCTCTCGGACATTCCGCGCCAATTGCGGAAGCTGTCCGAAATCAAAAGATGCGTTGGGATCGTCGTAATGGTCTTGTCAAAATTCTGAATTTTGACTGTGTGCAGCGCGATATCAATCACATCCCCATCGGCTTGCATGCTCGGCATTTCGATCCAATCGCCGACGCGAAGCATGTCATTGCTGGTCAGTTGAACGCTTGCGACCAATGACAGGATTGTGTCCTTGAACACCAGCAACAAAACCGCTGCCATCGCCCCAAGGCCTGACAAAAGAAGCAAGGGCGATTGTTCGATCAAAATGGAGATCATAATCACCGCAGCGGCGCAGAATATGGCGATCTTTAGAAGCTGAATATAGCCCTTGATTGGCCGGGCATGAGCATCGGGCCGGCGGTTATAGACCTCCTCAACGTAACTGAGCAGTTTGCTTAGTCCTAACGCAGCCGACAGCATCATGCTGGCCTCTGCGACATTGACCGCCACCGTCACAAATTCTTCCGGCAGATGCTGGACCAATGGAATGCCGCGCGAGATGATCAGCAACGGCAGGATATTGGCAAAGCGAGCCGCTGCCCGGTCAGCGGTTAGAGTGCGCGTGTCCAGAAATGGTGCCGCCGATCGCAGAAGCACGCGCTTGATCAGGTAATTCACTACCACAGCGGCCACCAGCAAGGCGCTGATCCCCACGAGAGACTGAGCCCAATCGGGCTGTGCGTTAAAGAGCTGTTTCAACTGTTCCATTGTGCGGTGGACCTATGCCTTTGCAGGCTTGATTCAAGTCCAATCAACGCCAATGATGGAAGCCCGTATACAATTGCGCTCTGGACAAAGGTGTCAACAACGCCTTAGCCAGCGCGCCATGTCAGCATTCAAAGAAGGCGATCCAACCACAATCAATCGGCTGTATGGCCGCTCGATTGGCAAACCTTTGCGCGGTCGGCAAAAATCATTGGTCGATGATCTGTTACCTCAAATCGCGGTGGCAGATGAAGGTACGGTGACCGGTGAGAGCTTGTTTGGGGAAGACTGCCCGCTCCATTTTGAAATCGGCTTCGGGTCCGGCGAGCATCTGGCCTATCGTGCCGATTTGTTGCCCAATCACGGATTCATCGGGGCTGAGCCCTTCTTGAATGGCGTTGCTGCAGCATTGGGTCATATCGATGACCAGCGCCTTTCCAATATTCGGTTGTTTCATGGCGACGCGTTAGACGTTTTGAAACGCCTTCCAGATGGGTCATTGAGCATGATCTATCTACTCCATCCTGATCCATGGCCGAAGAACAAACATGCCAAGCGCCGCATGATGAATGATGGCCCAGTCAAGCTGTTCGCCGATAAGCTTAGGCCTGGCGGAGAATTTCGCTTTGGAACTGATCACGCCATCTATCTGCGCCACGCCCTCATGGTCATGCAGCGCCACACTGACGCCTTTGAGTGGGTGACCAAGAGCCGCGAGAGCTGGGATACCCGGCCTTCGGGCTGGCCCAAGACGCGTTACGAACAAAAGGCGCGAGAGATTTATAACCACGAAGTATGGTACTTCCGTTATCGGCGAACATAGCCAGCGGAAAGGGAGTAGCACGCAATGTCGAAAGTAATTTTGTGGGTTGGAGTGTTCTTCCTTCCATTCGGGTTGTTGTTTGCTGGGATTGGTACGTGGAGCTATTGGTCCGATCGCGATCTAGCGGCCACCGGCTCGACCACCCAAGGCACTGTGATTGCAATGGAAAGAAGCCGCGATTCTGATGGCAACAACACCTACAGTCCCACCGTCGAATTTTTCGACCCGCAGGGCACAAGGCACCAGTTCACCAGCAAGGTCAGCAGCAGCCCTCCCAGCTTCAGCCGCGGTGAGGCCGTAACCGTTATCTTTGATCCCGATGCTCCAGGTAAAGCGATCATTGACAGTTTTTCGACCCGCTATCTGTTGCCTCTAATCTTCGGAGGGATGGGGTCACTATTTGCGCTGATCGGAGCCGGATTGATTGGCGCATATTGGCGCCGCCGCAGAATTATCGCCAACCTGAGGAGCACAGGCATGCCGATCAAAGCCAAATTCGTAGAGTGTTATCGGGACACGAGCACCAAGATAAACGGTCGCAGTCCCTATCGGGTTGTTGGGCAAGCATCCCATCCTGCAACAGGCAGATTGCAAAGCTTCAAGAGCGGTCCGATTTGGCTCGATCTGACTGAGCAGCTGGCAAGCCGTGACATGGTTGTGTTGGTCGACCCTACACGTCCAAAGAGATATTTCGTCGATCTATCCGAATGGGTCGACGAAGTTGAGCGCGCCTAGTTACTTGCTGAAGCAAAGCTGAAATCGACCATGATTTCGCTCGAAATTTCCTCCAACGCGGCTTGAGCAACATCAGGTGATGTGCCCTCTGGCAGCGTTGCTGTGACTTCGGCGTGGAACAAATGTTCACCAGCCCATGCCCCAGTTTGCTCGCCGCTGGATAGGCTTTCTATATTCGCGCCCAGCTTTGCCAGAATTGCGGTAACCTCGCGGATAATACCGGGCCTGTCCTGACCGACCAGCTCAAACAGCAAGGGTGCGCCCTGCTGAGGAATGTCAGCTTGCGCGTGATGGATTGAAACCGCCAGACCCTGTTTGTCGATGGCATGTACTGCATCTTCGAGGTTGGTCTGCTTGTCTGCGTCTAACTCGACCAAAACGGACCCAACATACAGCCCACCAAGCTGGCTCAAATGGCCCTCTTGCCAATTACCGCCAACACCGGCGACCGCTTCTGCTAGAGCAGAGGTTAGCCCCGGCCTGTCGCTTCCTGTTACCGACAATACTATACGCTTCGTATCGCCCATTGCCTTAGCCTACCACGCCAGCCGCAGCGAGCACGGCCAAGGTCAGCACATCCGGCGCAATAGCCGTCATTGGAGCGATTTGGACAGGTTTCTCCATTCCGATCAGCATCGGCCCAACGGTCGCATCTCCGCCCAGCTCTCGCAAAATCTTGGCAGAAAGATTGGCCGATTGAAGCCCTGGCATGACCAGAACATTGGCCGGGCCGGAAAGCCGCGAAAATGGATAGAGCTCCATAACCTTGGGATTAAGGGCGGCATCTGGTGCCATTTCGCCCTCATATTCGAAGTCGGTTTCTTCTTTGTCCAAAATCGATACTGCGCCCCGGATATTATCTAGCCAACGTCCGCTGGGGTTGCCAAAGGTTGAATAGGACAAGAAGGCGACGCGTGGTTCGTGGCCCATGCGTTGCGCGACAGCCGCCGTCTCCCTCGCGATATGAGCCAATTCTTCTGCGCTTGGTCGTTCGTTGATCGTGGTATCGGCCAAGAAGGTGGTGTGGTTCTTGCCGATCATCATGTGGATGCCAAATGGCACGCCATCTGGTTTTGGATCAAACACTAGATTCACTTCGCGGGCTGATTGCGCGAATGTTCGAGTGAGCCCAGTGATCAAAGCATCGCCATGCCCCAGCGCAACCAACAGAGCCGCAAAGACATTGCGTTCTTGATTGACCATCCGACGAACGTCTCGCTCGGTGTAACCACGGCGCTGTAATTTCTTATAGAGATAATCGACCATGGCTGGAATATGCTCGCAATCGGCCGAGTTCTGGATCTCGAACTCACCCGGATTTTCGACGCCGAGCATATGCATTTTGTCAGCGACCGCCTTGGTTCTGCCGACAAGAATGGGGGTGCCATAGCCAAAGTCGCGGAACTGGACTGCTGCCCGCAGCACAACTTCTTCTTCCGCTTCTGCAAACACCACACGTTTTGGATTCGAACGTGCTTCTTCATATGTCCTGGTAAGCACAGCCGTGGTTGGGTTGAGCCGCGCTTTGAGTGACAGCCGATACGCATCGAAATCGGCGATCGGTGCAAGCGCCACGCCAGAATCCATCGCCGCTTTTGCCACAGCAGACGAAACGACTTCCATCAAACGGGGGTCAAACGGGGCCGGGATAATATAATCTGTGCCAAATTTCTGGTTCTTGCCATAGGCGGCTGCAACCTCGGCCGGCACCTGTTCGCGCGCCAGCTCGGCAATAGCATGCGCGGCGGCCACTTTCATTTCCTCATTGATTGCGGTTGCTTGCACGTCGAGAGCACCGCGGAAAATAAAAGGAAAGCCCAATACATTGTTCACTTGGTTGGGATGGTCCGACCGCCCCGTGGCGATAATTGCGTCTGGACGCACAGCCTTGGCATCATCGGGAGTGATTTCGGGGTCTGGATTGGCCATGGCGAAGATGATCGGTTGATCAGCCATCTTCTTGACCCAGTCCGGCTTGAGAGCACCGGCTGCGGAAAGTCCGAGGAATATGTCGGCACCAACCAATGCTTCTTCCAACGATCGTGCGTCTGTTTCGACGGCATGCGCGCTCTTCCATTGGTCAACGCTCTCGCGACCTGGATAAATCGGCCCTTTGCGATCACACACAATGACATTTTCATGCGGAACACCGATCGACTTGACCAAGGCAGTGCATGCCAATGCTGATGCACCCGCACCATTGACCACCATCGTGACATCTTTGAGGTCGCGCCCTGTCAGTTTGCATGCATTGATGAGGCCGGCAGCTGCAATGATTGCAGTTCCGTGTTGGTCATCATGCATGATCGGAATGTTCATCCGATCACGCAGAGCTTGCTCAATAATGAAACACTCGGGCGCTTTGATATCTTCCAGATTGATCCCACCAAAACTTGGCTCCATCAGAGCCACCGCTTCGATAAATGCATCTGGGTCTTCAGTAGCTAGTTCAATATCGATCGAGTCGACATCGGCGAAGCGTTTGAACAGAACGGCCTTGCCTTCCATCACCGGCTTGGAAGCAAGAGCTCCCAGATTGCCCATGCCCAGAATGGCTGTTCCGTTTGATATAACAGCAACCAGATTGGACCGAGCGGTGTAACGCGCCGCCATTGCCGGATCATCTGCAATTGCTTGAACTGGTGCGGCAACGCCGGGAGAATAGGCAAGGCTCAGATCACGCTGCGTTGCCATCGGTTTCGACGCGATGATCTCGATTTTTCCTGGCCGAATTGTCTCATGATAAAACAGAGCTTCTCGGTTGGTAAATTCATTAGTCTTGTCATCAGCCACAGCTTGGTCCTTTTGCAGTCAAAATCCCCATATCGCTTTGCTGCACCAAACGATAGTGGCTGCACGCGGTTTTGGATTTGGTAAGGTAATTAAGGTGGATCAACGCGAGATAGGGGAAAGCGACCGGCCGTCCCTTCCCGAATCATGCATCACGCGGCTACGCCCGATCTATGGCCGGTAAAGTTACCCCAATGATGGCGCAATTTCTTGAGCTGAAAGCGCAGGCAGAAGGCTGCCTGCTGTTCTATCGCATGGGAGATTTTTTCGAGCTGTTTTTTGATGACGCCCGCCAAGCAGCCAGTATTCTTGATATCGCTCTGACATCGCGGGGCGAGCATAATGGCGAACCGGTGCCGATGTGCGGTGTGCCCGTTCACGCAGCCGAAGGGTATCTGGCTCGGCTGATCAAAGCTGGGTGCCGCGTCGCTATTGCCGAGCAAATCGAAACACCCGAACAGGCCAAGGAACGTGCAAAGCAAGAAGGCACCGCTGTTTCGAAGGCTTTGGTCAAACGCGACATCGTCCGCTTTGTAACCGCAGGAACGCTGACTGAAGAGGCACTGCTGGAACCACGCAAGGCCAATCTATTGGTGGCGCTGGCCGATGTTCGCGGGACGATTGGCGTTGCTAGCTGTGATATCTCCACTGGCGAAATGGTTCTGGAAGAATGTCCGCAGGATGCCATCGGAGCAACACTTGCGCGGTTGCAAGCGAGCGAATGTGTCGCTCCTGACAATTGGCAGCATGATTGGGATGGTTTGGTCCAACGCCCCAAAGGCGACTTTGCCAGTGATGCAGGGGCACAGCGATTGGCCGCCATCCATAATGTTGCGACACTCGATGGGTTTGGTGATTTCTCCCGCGCAATGTTGGCGGCAGGCGGCGGCTTGATCACCTATCTCGAACATGTCGGGCGAGGTAATTTGCCACTTATCTTACCGCCAAAAATGCGCGCGGCAGGTCAGGCCATGCTGATGGACGAGGCAACCCGAAACAGCTTGGAAATTCTCGCCACACAATCTGGCGGTCGAGAGGGAAGCCTGATTGCAGCGGTTGATCGCTGCGTGACCGGCGCTGGCGCGCGAATGCTTGCAGGAGATTTGGCTGCACCACTGCTGAGCGTCGACGCTGTCGAAGCACGGCTTGCTCTGGTTCACTGGCTGCACAATGATCCGATCAATCGCGCTGAGCTTCGAGAAACTTTGCGCGCTGTGCCAGACTTGGGCCGAGCATTGGGCAGAATTGTGGCTGGCAGAGGTAGCCCGCGCGATGTTGGGCAAATACGCGATGGGCTAAGCGATGCACGGCAAATTTGTGCATTTCTGGCAAACCTATCTGACCGCCCCGGCCTGCTGGAACAGCTTTTGCCCAAGCTGCGTGGTCATAGCGCTTTGATCGATCTCTTGGACCGGGCCCTAGTTCAGTCACCGCCTACCGAGCGCCAGAATGGCGGGTATATCGCAGAAGGATATGATGCTGCGTTGGATGAACTGCGATCCACGTCGGGCAATGCGCGGCGAGCCATTGCCGCCATGGAAGCGCGCTATCGCGAAGAAACTGGAATTTCGGCCCTCAAGATCAAACACAATGGTGTACTGGGCTATTTCATTGAAGTGCCTAGCAAGCACGCCGACGCATTGATGGCACCCGACAGCGGCTTTACGCATCGCCAAACCATGGCCGGCGCTGTTCGGTTCAATTCGGTGGCCCTACACGAAGAAGCAACACGGATTGCCGAAGCAGGCGGCCACGCCCTCGCCGCGGAAGAAGCCCATTTCGAAGAGCTGGTGGAAGCTGTGCGCAAAACTGGGGAACTGATTGCTGAGACGGCTGCCGCCTTGGCACGCATTGATGTTGCCGCTGGTCAAGCAGAGCGCGCTGCGGAAGGCGGATGGTGCCGGCCAACCATAGATAACAGCGTCAGTCTGTCGATCGAAGACGGGCGTCATCCTGTTGTGGAAGCGGCGTTGACCCTGTCGGGTGATCGCTTTGTGGCCAATCATTGCAAACTGGCCCAGCACGACCGACTTTGGCTGATCGGCGGCCCGAATATGGGTGGTAAATCGACCTTTCTGCGGCAAAATGCTCTGATAGTCTTGCTAGCGCAAGCAGGCGGATTTGTACCTGCAACTAGCGCAAAAACCGGGCTCGTCGATCGCCTGTTCAGCCGAGTGGGGGCGTCAGATAATCTTGCCAAAGGCCGTTCGACCTTCATGGTAGAGATGGTTGAGACGGCTGCCATTCTTGCACAAGCGAGCGAGCGCAGCTTTGTTATCTTAGATGAAGTTGGCCGCGGCACATCGACCTATGATGGCCTCGCTTTGGCTTGGGCGGTGGTAGAGGCTGTTCATTCCAACATCGCATGCAGGTGTCTGTTCGCCACACATTATCACGAATTGGCCCGGCTGGCGGAAAGCTGCGAGGCGTTGTCGCTGCATCATGTCCGCGCGCGTGAGTGGAAGGGCGATCTCGTTCTGCTCCATGAATTGGCGGAAGGACCAGCCGATCGCAGTTATGGATTGGCAGTTGCCAGATTGGCCGGAGTTCCTGCCCCGGTTGTCAAACGTGCAAAGCAAGTGCTCGACAAGCTAGAGAAGGCGCGCAGCGAAACAGGGGGGATTGCCGCTGGTTTGGGAGAATTGCCACTGTTTGCTTCTGTCGGCACAGTTGAGGAAGATGCTGAAACCGACTTCGCTGACAAATTGCTCGCTATTGATCTCGATGCACTGACCCCAAGAGAAGCGCTCGATTTGCTTTATGATCTCGCGAAAGAGGCTCAGGCTACCAAACATTAACGCTCAGCCGGTTAAGGTCGGTCATTATGGCAAAGAGTATGTTTCAAAGCTACAAAGGCTCGCTGATATTTGCGGGTTCAACGCTGCTGGGCGTTGCCTTATTGGTAGGTTCCGAAGACCGAGAAGGTGCCCTTGTGGTCGCCGCATCTGAATTGGAACGACAAAGCGAATTGGTCGAGCAACAGAATGCATTTTCTGCTCCAGAGGGCTCTTCGACAGATCGTTCGGAGCGTCGGTCACGACAAATGCAGCCATTGGATTCGTCAGCATTTACACCTGATGAGGAACTAATTGACGACACGCAGGGTTTTGACCCTACACCTCCCGACAATAGTTACGGGGGATATAGCCCGGCATGGGAGAAAGCGCAGATCGTTGACCGAGAATTCGAAATCAGCATCGAATAGCAATTCAAACGAGCTCGCTGAAGAGCGGACAGATATGGCAGAAGACCGCACCATCATGGCGACGGAGCGGACGTTTGCCGGTTGGATGCGGACTGCATTTGCCGCGATAGGTATCGGTTTGGGTTTTCGAGCCGTGTTTGGCGAGTTTGATCCACCGTGGCTCGCTCGAGCAATCGCCACAGGGTTTATACTAATGGGCGCAATCGTTGCCTTTGTAGCCGAGCGGCGTGCTTCCCGAACATTGGATCGCCTTCAGCCACATCAAATGGACGCACCCAAAATCCGCGGCCTAAGTGTCTTGGGTTGGAGCATCAGTGCGGCAGCGGTTTTGCTAGCAGTGGCCTTGTGGATCTTGCACGATCAATCTGCTGGATAAGCCCGCTTGGGCGATCAAACCAATATAAGGTTTTGCATTAAGGCCCACCCCTACCACTGGGTAGGGGGACTGATCGCCGCCCACGCCCGACCCTACCAATTAGTAGGCCGCAGCCTTAAGTCCATCAACGTGTGGGAACAGGTACGTCACCGGAGTAGTCATAGAAACCGCGCCCCGTCTTCCGACCAAGCCAGCCTGCCTCAACATATTTTACCAACAATGGTGCCGGACGATATTTGGTATCGCGCGTGGTTTTGTACAGAACATTGATGATATCGAGGCATGTGTCCAAACCGACGAAATCAGCCAGCTCAAGAGGCCCCATCGGGTGGTTCAGGCCCAAGCGACAACCTTTGTCGATATCAACAATTCCAGCCGTGCTTTGGCCCAAAACAAAAACCGCCTCGTTGATCATAGGCAACAAGATACGATTGACGACAAAGCCTGGCTCATCTTGAGATAGCACCACTTGCTTACCAAGCATTTCTGCAAAGGCGGTCGTTCGGTCGGTTGTATCCTGCGCGGTCGCCAGTCCCGGGATGACCTCGATCAACCCCATAACTGGTACTGGGTTGAAGAAGTGCAGGCCGATAAACCGTTCTGGATCGGGCGAATAATTCGCCATGCGTGTGATTGGAATAGAACTGGTGTTGCTAGCCATGATGGCCTCAGCGCCCAAGACCTTGCCGACTGTTTCAAAAATGCTCTGTTTAATCTCTTCGCGTTCGGTCGCCGCTTCGATGATCAACTCAGCGTCTTCCATTGGCGAATAGTCACCTACCGGGGTGACGCGACTAAGAACGGCCTGAGCCTCGTCAGCTTCCAGCTTTGCACGTCCAACCAGTTTCGTAAGCGCCTTCTCGATCCCGGCCTTGCCCGCTTCTGCGCGAGCGAGATCTACATCGGAGATCATTACCTGAAGGCCATGCTGAGCCACCGTCTGAGCGATGCCTGACCCCATTTGACCGGCACCGATAACCGCGACTTTCCGCATAAATCATTCCTTGGCTGCTGAAAAACGGGCTGTTAGCTGGCTACGCGCCGATTGGCTAGCGCCTTCGCAAGGCAAGGCATCAACGGTTTGCGCCAGGGAGCCATTTTACGTCGCTCTGCCCATTCTCATTAAAAACCCGCGCAAGAACGAAAAGGTAGTCAGACAGACGATTGATATAGGCCAATGCAGCTGGGTTAACCGCCTCAACATCCGCTAATTGCACCATTGAGCGTTCAGCTGCCCGAACAGAGGCCCGCGCAATATGTGTCCGCGCCGCCGCCTCGCAACCGCCCGGCAAGACAAAACTGGTTAGCGGCTCCAGATTTTCATTGAGCGCGTCGATCGCCAGCTCAATTGCTTGCGTCTGCGACATGGCCATGCGCAGCACCATTTCTGATGGCTCGAAATCCCCATCATCCGCGGGGGTCGCGAGATCGGCGCCCAAATCGAACATATCATTCTGAACACGGAACAGCATCTTGGCACAATTGCTGCCTTGTGCCGCGACCGCGGCTAAGCCGATGGCACTGTTCGCTTCGTCAACTTTGCCGATTGCCTCGATGCGAGGTGAATGCTTGGCCGTGCGCGCGCCATCCACCAACCCAGTCGAACCGTCGTCACCTGTCCGAGTATAAATCTTGTTCAGCTTGACCATCGCTTCGGTGTATCCCGACTAACGGGATATCGCCAGAATGATCGCGACCACAGCCACGGCCAGTGCCTGATATTTGATCCGCGCAAACATGGCCTTGTTCTGCAACAGCTGCATTTCTGTTGCATTTGACCCCTCGCCACTTTCCAGGTCGATTTTGGTCGTCTGCAAAAAGGCAATGATGCCCCGCACAAGCGAAACAACAACAAGCACACAAAGCACCACGAGCACAGCGATAAGGAAATATGTCATGACGAGTATCTAGGCATTTCCGAGCGAAATTCCAGCCGGAAAAGAATGCAACCGAAGTTGCTTGGCAAGCAACTGTCCATCCTGCCCACCTACGCGCATATCTGCCAAAGAGGGCGAGCCGCGACGTTTGGCAAGCTTGGTTCCAGCGTTATCCAGCAAAAGATCGTGATGATGCCAATGCGGTACAGGGAGATCGAGTAACGCCTGCAGCAAACGATGAATATGGGTCGATGCGAACAGGTCTGCGCCGCGTGTGACCAAGCTTACGCCGTCGGCTGCATCATCCAAGGTTGCCGCAAGATGGTAACTAGCGGGCTCTTCCTTGCGAACAATCACAACATCGCCAAGCAATTCGGGGTGCGCAAATTGAGTTCCAGCATTTTCGTCGAACCATTCGAGCGGTCCAGTTAATTCCATCGAGCGCTTTACGTCCAGGCGCCACGCAAGCGGCTTGCCGCCGTCAAGACTGTGCGCCCTACAGGTGCCTGGGTAAATGGGCCCCTCCAGCCCGATCTTAGGACTGGTCGCCATGACGTCCGCACGGGTGCATTGGCACGGATAAAGCAAGCCCATAGCCCTTAATTTCTCTGCAGCCGCGCCATAGCTTGCGAGCCTGCTCGATTGAGCTGGCATTTCTTCCCATTTGAGCCCCAGCCAAGCTAAGTCCTGGCGAAACATCTCGGCCAAGTCAGGCCTGCTGCGAGCACCATCAATATCCTCTAGCCTCAGCAAAAAACGCCCTTCATTCTTTGCTGCGAGATCATTCGCAATAATGGCGGCATAGGCGTGACCCAGATGCAGTGGGCCATTGGGGCTAGGGGCAAAGCGGGTAACAATCATCGCCGCAATCTCATGCCACAGGTGGACAAAAACAACGAGAATGTTGGCAAGCTCGCAAAATTCCTTGTGGAAAGCCAAGGTGTAACGGGTTTGACTCTTTGCCCAGTCAGGCCATGTTTAGTGTCAACAGGGAGGAACGCACAACGTGTTGAGCCTTGATGTTTAAGGCCGAACTGCTCGAACGAGCAGCGCGCTTTAGAGGCGCGGAAGAAGATCCGACATGTCACCTGTCGGCATGTCCTGCGCTTGTCTTAAATGCAGACTATACGCCGCTATCCTATTATCCGCTAAGCTTGTGGCCCTGGCAAACCGCCATCAAGGCTGTGTTTCTTGACCGGGTCGACATCGTTGAAAGCTATGATCGCGAGGTGCACTCGCCGTCTCTCGATATGCAAATCCCTAGTGTGATTGCCCTCAGGCAATATGTAAAACACAATGAATTTCCCGCTTTTACCCGTTTCAACGTGTTTCTGCGTGATCGTTTTCAATGCCAATATTGCGGCAATGAGCAATCGCTTACGTTCGACCATGTCATTCCCAGGCGGCTAGGCGGGAAGACAACTTGGGAGAATATTGCCACCGCATGTGCGCCGTGCAATATGAAAAAGGGCGGTCGTACACCTCAGCAAGCTCGAATGCCGGTACTGATGAAGCCAATCCGCCCGACAAGCTGGCAACTACAACAATATGGCAAGAAATTCCCGCCCCATTATCTGCACGAGACTTGGCGCGATTGGCTCTATTGGGATATCGAGCTGGAAGCGTAAAGCTCTGTGAGCAATTACCCTTCGATCACGCGGGTTTCAGGGTGATGTTTGTCGAGATGCTTCTTGATGATGCGCAAATTGCGCGTGTTTGATCGGAACAATAAATCAGCTGCATCGCCAACAACCGGCACCGCACCAATGACTGTGTCAAATGCGACATTGGCTCCCATGCGCCAAAGCTTCCACTTCGGTAGACCCAGATTGCGCCCTTCCCAAACGATATAGGCCCCCATCGCCGTCGTAATTATATCGCCAAGCACGGGTATCAGGCCGACGACCGCATCCAAACCTATCGGGTAGTTGATGCCGGGAATGCGAAAGCTGCGTTCCAGCACCATTTCCATCGATTCCACCCTTTGCCGGATAGATTCTGGGTCATTACCAGTTGGCAAATTTATTCCGACCACTTGTGGGCCCTGATTGTCATCCATCTTTATCTCCTACCCTCCTAATTGGTGGGTTGGGACAGCGGGAACAAGGGGTGCAGACCCCAACGGTTCTCTTGATAGCCCGTCACATTGCTGCGCACGAGTGACCAACGTATCGGCGCGCCGAAGGCGATAAAGACATGGGCATCGGTCAATTCCAACTCTGCTTGCGCCAGCAGATCCTCCTTCTCGGCTGGTTCATTGACCAGCAAAGATTGGGCAACCAGCTCATCGGCCGCAGGAGAACAAGGGCCCGTACGAATCTCGCAATTGAACTGATTCAGATACCAACGCGCCGAGGCATAGCGTGCAACACGATCGTGCAGTTCCAAATCTGCACCTCGCCCAGCTTCTGCCAGGGTCGCCTCCACGCCGATGGCTGAAAAGTCTGCGGCGATTTCCTCAAACAAGCGCTCACTTCCAGGCCCCTCCGGCATGCCAATGGTCACCTGAGCCGCTTCGCCCGATTCAGCTGACCAGGCCGCCACACGTCGCGAAGCTTCGGCATGCCTGCGCTCAATCGGCCAATCAGCCCACTCAAGAGCTTGCGGTTCAACATCGCCCCACAATTCGCGCGGAACGATCTCGTTTGACGGCACCCAGCCACCGATATTGAAGGATTGCATCAAATCGCTTCGGTCAATTGCCATCGACAAAGCTTCGCGCACTGCGACATTTGCAAACAGGTCGCTTTCACGCCGAAAAGTCAATCCGAATTGGCCCCATGCTGCATCGATACGAACTGTGCCGCGTGTCAAAGGTCCGGTGTCAGCCATTGGCAAATGCGCAAGCCTGCCATTTAGCACCAGATCAACTTCACCATCGCCAAAAGCATCAACCGCGCTAGCCGCGGATACTGCTTCAACCCGGATTTCTCTAGCCAGCTCTTGCCAATCTTCTCTGGCAGCAAAGCCGCGCCTTTCTGGTGGCAAGGCTGTCAATTGGGCAACAGGCAAACCCTCGCTCCTAGAAATGGTCATCGGACCGGTGCCGGCTCCGCTTCGGGAAAAACCCATCTCCGGCTGAGCAAGAAGGCGCAAGAATTCAGGCATAGCTGCAGTCAGTTGGACCTCGATTACGCGCCCTGTCATGGCGCGAACTTCAGCGACCTTAGCCAGGTCCAAACCCAATGATGTCCCAGCCAAGCGCCTTTGCTTGTCCAGCAAGAGGCGTCTAACCTGCTGTGCCGTAATATTGTCTCCGTCGGGCCACTGCATGTCCCGTAGCCGAAAAATGTAGCTCTTGCCGTCGTCAGTGATGATCCAACGCTCGGCAATGGCGGGAATGGCTTGTCCTGTTGGATCAAGTGAAACCAAGCCCTCATGAGTTGCAGCGCGCAAATGCTGGGCAGATGTGGCCAGCCGAAGGCCATTTTGGAAGAGCTCGTCGCTCTCGCCGATTATGGCAACTTCAACGGGACCGTCTGCACCGGTTACATCACAACCGGCTACCACAATGGCAAGCAGTAAGGGCAATACGAGTCGCATATCGCGACATGACTAGCAGGTTGAAAGCTTGCGGTCAGGCGGGATTGTTGGCTCAGAAGAGCCTAACGCGATTATAGTGGCAGATCAGGCGCTTTGGATCAGGCCCGAAGTGTCGATTTCTTCGTCGAAAGCAACGCCGAAACGCCCTTGCTGAACCCAGGCAACAGCCCCTTTTACGGACCCGATTTTGTCAAACTCAATTGCCAGGCGAGTTCCAGGAACAACTTTTATCGGTCCCTCACCCATCATACCTAACGGGGAGAGGTTTCTGACCTTTACCCGGCAGGCCGAAGGATCTCCGGCCACTAGCACATCTGCAAGCAGGAAAGAGGCCTCGCGAACTGCCCGACGTTGATCAATTGCTGGCATCAGTTTTCCATGCTCCTGCCAAATCGCCGGCTAATTTCCTCGTTTAATCACCCAATCGCCGACCTTCTGACGACGTAAGATCTATTATGGGAGGAACACCCTAAGGAAGCTTTAACCGTAAATCTTGACGCCATGGCCCGATTGGCAAAGGCGGCTCAATCGTCGCGCGAGATCTTTTCCTTGCGCTCATGAGCTTGTTGAGCTTCGACCGTCATAGTTGCGACAGGCCGGGCGATCAGTCGCCGCAGACCAATCTGATCGCCGGTTACTTCGCAATAGCCATACTCACCTTCATCGATCCTGCGCATGGCCGAATCAATTTTGGCGATCAGTTTCCTCTGGCGGTCACGCGTTCGCAGCTCAATGCCCCAGTCGGTCTCACTCGAAGCGCGGTCGTTGAGGTCCGGTTCGCGAATGGGACCATCTTGCAAAGACTGCAGCGTTTGGTCAGCGGCAGTGTGAATAGAGCGTTTCCACTCTAACAATAGCATGCGGAAATAGTTCTGTTGCTGTTCACACATATAGGTCTCTTCGTCGCTCGGGACATAGTCCGGTTTGAGCGCACGCTTGGCCTTTTTTAGAACTTCGGTTTCGTCAGTCGCCGCGGTGGCCATGTGGTATTCTTACCCCAATCATTGCTCGATTTGACCATACCGTGTCCTGGACAATGATCCTTGGATCGATCGCTCCAGTTCTGCTTCTGATCGCGCCTATAAGCATGGCTGCGCCTATGCACAAGCCGGTTTTGGCGAAGCGTCGAATAGCAGCAGAGGATTAATCGAAACCGAACACACTACTGCCACAAAATTCGAAAAAATGGACTGAGCGTTAACCATTTGTTGACCATGTTCTGGCGATTTGGGTCTCAGGCAATCCAGCAGGGGCGCTGGAATTGCAAACAGGGGGCCAGTAATGGAACTGAAGAGAATAGACACCGAAGCGGCAACGCAAGTGGCCAATGAACAAGCTGATCTGATGATCGCACAATGTCTGGCAGCTGCCGCACAAGGCGATGTATCAGCCTATTTCGACTTAGGCGTTGCGTATTCAACCGGTAGCCATGGAGCTGAATGCGACATGATCGAAGCGCACAAATGGTTCAATATTGCCGCATCGCAAGGCCATGAAGAAGCCAGCTGGTGCCGGTCAGATATCTCAGATGAGATGACAGCGCGCGAAATTGCTGAAGCTCAACGCCGTGCTCGTGAATGGCTTTCGGCGGGTCGCCGCAAAGCTGCCTAAGCAGAACTCACATCTTCTTGAAGGGCGTTCTGTCACCAAGAAACAATTGGTCGGTAGCAACGCCCTCACGCTCGCGTTCGAGGAAATCTGCAATAGCCGCGCGAAAACCGGGTTCGACCACATAATGGGCTGACCATGTCTGCATCGGTTCATACCCACGCGCGAGCTTGTGCCCACCTTGGGCACCCGCCTCGACCCGCGACAGGCCGCGCTCGATAGCGATTTCGATGGCCTGATAATAGCATAGCTCGAAGTGCAAAAAGCGCTTGTCGAGGCTACACCCCCAATAGCGGCCATAGATCGCTTCATCGCCGACAAAATTCAGCGCGCCAGCGATCGGTTGCCCATCCATATTCGCCAAAACCAGCACAATTTTATCTGCCATGCGTTCTCCTATAAGGGTGAACGCCTCACGCGTCAGATAGGGCGTACCCCATTTGCGCGCGCCAGTGTCTTGATAGAAAAGCCAAAATGCATCCCAGTGGTGCGGTCTAATGTCATCGCCGCTAAGCCTGACTATACAGACGTCTTGCTGTGCCGAGGCCCTCTCTTTGCGCAGATTTTTGCGTTTGCGTGACGCAAGCTCGCCGAGAAAATCGTCAAACGACTGGTAATCGCGATTGGCCCAGTGAAATTGGATGTCATTGCGCAGAAGCCAATCACCCGCCTCGAACAATGGCAATTGGGCCCGCTCGACAAAGGTTGCGTGCGCCGAGGACAGTCCGTTTTGCTCGCAAACAGTCTCGGCCGATTTTAACAGATGCGGTGCAAGCCGCTCGTCCTGAAAAAGCAATCGCGGTCCGCCAGCCGGAGTAAACGGCGCTGCAATTTGAAGTTTTGGATAGTAACTGCGCCCGGCACGGTGCAATGCGTCGGCCCAAGCGTGGTCGAATACAAATTCACCTTGGCTGTGGCCTTTGGCGTAGGCCGGCATCGCCCCAACCAACACATCTGCCTGATCAGTTATTGCTATCGGCACCGGGTCCCAGCCGGTCCCCTCGCCCACGCTTCCTGAATCTTCCAATGATGTTAGAAATTCATGGCTGACAAACGGGTTGCGATTACCACCTAGCGCATTCCATTGCGCCGCATCAAACGAGCTGACACCCGGTGCGATTTGCACAGTGAAAGCTCCGCCTTCGTCGGTATCAATGGATGTATCGTCTGGGCTCACGCCAGACCCGCCCTTTCAGAAATCAGCGCGTCGGTGTGAGCAAGCGCCCTTACTCGAGCCTCGGGCAAGTTGACGGTCCAAGTCAGAATGGGGAGCCCCCCTCGCCTTAGCTTGGCGACCCATTCACTCGGCAATGCAGCAATGTGGTAAGCGAGAAAGTCTGGCTTCGCCATCCATAACGCCAAGCGGCGCTGCCAGCCCTTCTGCGTGTTTCCGTATTCATCTTCGCGCATCACCAATCCGACGCAAATCTTGGGCGCATTGTTGCGGAACCAGCGCGCGACACGCGGATCAAAACTCATCACAGCAAAGGGGCCAGCATATCCTTCAAGCGCGCTCGCCACTATCCGGCAACTCCGCGCAACATCATATCCTGGCTTTGACTTAATCTCGACGAGCAAAGGCACGCGGCAATTGATTAGTTCCAGCAATTGACCAAGCGTCACTGGGTTCTGTTCACTGTCGTAATAACAAAGGGCGCGCAATTCATGGGAATCGAAGGAATCAGTCGTCCCTTTGGCGTCAGTCAAGCGTTCAACATCCCAATCGTGAAACACCATCGGCTGATTATCGGCACTGCGTTGGATATCGCACTCGATTCCCATTCCGGCATCGATCGCAAGCTGTGCTGCGGCCAGCGAATTTTCCGGGACCCCCGCGCCATGCTTACCCCGGTGAGCATATTCCCACCGCGCCAGCCAATCGGGGATGCCGCGAGCTGTCATTCAGACAGAGCGATTATCGCATCAACTTCAACCGCCGCACCCAATGGTAAGGATGGCACTCCAACGGCAGCGCGCGCATGACGCCCCGCTTCGCCAAAGACATCGAACATCAATTCAGACGCGCCATTGGCGACCTTTGGCTGGTCGGTAAAATGAGTGGTGGAATTGACGAAGGCCCCAAGCTTGACGATCCTTTCCACCCGATCGAGCGGCACCAAGGCAGCTTTGAGCTGGGCCAGGATCATCAGACCGCATGCACGCGCAGCTGCAGCCCCATCCTCAACTGTGACGTCCTCACCCAATCGACCGGTTACCAGCTCGCCATCGACGAACGGCAATTGTCCCGAGACATGGGCAAAACCGCCGTGCACGACGACGGGCACATAGCTGGCAACGGGGGCAGCGGCTTCTGGAAGCTCAATTCCCAATTCCTGCAGTCGCGCTTCGATGCTCATCGTGGATCCCTTTCCAATTCTTCAACCAGCCAAGGCAATGCCTCGGCCCAATTATCGATCCTTGCGTGCGCATGTCCAGCTTGGTGCGCGCAATCAATGTGCTTTGCGATCATCGGCTCGCCGCACAGGTGCAGGCGGGAAACTTCAGGAACGATATCGGCTACTGACTCATGATGCTGAGACAAGTCATCGATGAAAATTGCCTTGGTTGGCTGGAGCTCGTCCATTATCTTTTGCAAGGCAGGACCCTTGGGACCCTGATTGGTGAAGACCCTAGCATTGAGGCCATGGCCTGCCAGTTGCTCGGCCCGATGATCGCGCCTTTTGTCGACCAGATTGGTCAAGATCACCACATCAGCGCGCTCAGCCAGAGTGTTGATACCTTCGATCGCACCTTCGATGGGTAGCTGCCGATCCATCTCTGTATCAAAGAACAGGCCAAGATATTTCCAGATGTCCTTTTCACCCAAGGGCTGACCTGTTTCTTCCCAACGCATCGCCGTGGAAAAATTGTTGCCTTCGAGTTGGAAGCGAATGCCTTGCCCTTCCTCCAGCCAATCCTTGAAGTGGGCTACCATATACAAAAGCACTTCGTCGCAATCGCTGATGATCAATGGCCGTTTCATATCCGCAACTCCTGTGCCGCAGCCACAAGCTCTTCCGGGGTCAATGCGAGTGCTTCGGCTGCGCGGATAAGATCGGGCTCGTGATTGGCCAGAAAGTCTAGTACTGCCGCGAGCATGGCTGGGTCAGTCAATCCGTCTCGTAGCGTGTCGGGATCAAGCCCAGTTAGAGAGAGAAACCGCTCTGCGCGGTCATCATCTTCTAACGTCCAGCCAAGGGCAGACAATGCCAAGACCTGAGCGTCATTCGCTGGTTGTGCGGGGGATGGTGTAGAGCGAAGAATTGTCAGCCGCCTTTCGATGATACAAAGAGGGTCCCGATAAAGGGAGCCTTGCGCGCAGTGGCAAAGAGAATACTGGTTGTCGAGGATAACGATCTTAATCGGAAATTGTTCTGCGATGTTTTGCGGGCCAATGGTTTCGAAGTTGAACCGGTTGCGGATGGAGAGCAAGCCTTGGACACAGCGCGTCGACTCTCTCCCGATCTGGTCATTATGGATATCCAATTGTCCAATGTGTCGGGCGTCGATCTGATTGAAGAAGCAAAGCGCGACCCATTGCTCAGCAAAATTCCCGTACTGGCGGTGACCGCTTATGCAGGAAAAGGCGATGAGGAGCGGATTAGAGATGCAGGGGCAGCTGGTTATTTAGCCAAACCTGTTTCCATTCTGCCCTTTATGAATGCCGTCAAAGCGTTAGTGCCAGCCTAAGCCATGTCCTTCATGCTTCCATCGAGGCCTGCCTTATCGCTTTCCCTGCGGCACCGCACCGAGTATCCTGATACTCCCGAAGAGCGAGAATTCTTGACAAGACGGGTCCAGAACCGCTTTTCCGCTTACATCCAATTGCAGACATGGGTTGTCTGCTGCCAATTCGGTGTTTCGCCGAGGCTTACACAAGAGAGTTATTCATAATGGATCGTGCCGCAGTCGACACAAGCATTCGTTCATTGATCGAGCCATTCAACAAAAAGGGCGTTGAGATTTCCGATGGCACGACTTTTGCCAATGACCTGGAATTCGATAGTCTAACCGTAATGGATTTCGTTGCCGAGATTGAAGATGAATTCGACATCATTATCAGCATGAATCAGCAGGCTGAGATCGAAAACTTCGGTCAACTTATTGATGCCGTAGCCAAGATGCAGGCTGATTGATGAGCCAAGACATTTCCACGCAAGCCAGCGAAGCGACCGGTGGCGATCTGTTCTCTAAATTCGACGAGATCATCGCATTGCGCGAAGGCTTGCTAGCGAGCGGTGTAGAAGACCCTTTTAACTTGGTGATGGAGGAGGTTCTTTCTCCCACCCGGGCGGTTTGCAACGGGCGCGATACCATCTTGCTGGGCACGTACAATTACATGGGGATGACATTCGATCCTGACGTGGTTGACGCTGGCAATCAGGCAATGCGCGATTATGGCACCGGAACAACCGGTAGCCGCGTCCTCAACGGTACATATCAAGGCCACAGGGAGTGCGAAGACGCGCTGAAGGAATTTTACGCCATGGATCACGCCATGGTGTTTTCAACCGGTTACCTTGCGAATTTGGGGATCATTTCTACTATAGCAGGCAAGGGTGATTACATCATCCTAGACATCGATAGCCATGCATCCATTTGGGATGGCTGCGCAATGGGAAATGCCGAAGTCGTCCCGTTCAAGCATAATGACATCGAGGCGATGGAAAAACGCCTGAAGCGCGTGCCAGAAGGAGCCGGAAAGCTGGTTATCCTTGAAGGCGTCTATTCCATGCTGGGCGATGTTGCCCCGCTTCGGGAAATGGTCGCGATTGCGAAAAAGCATGGGGCGATGGTGTTGGTCGACGAGGCCCACTCGATGGGCTTCATCGGAGAGAATGGCCGCGGAGTATGTGAAGCAGCTGGTGTTATCGATGATTGTGACTTCATCATCGGTACATTTTCCAAAAGTGTCGGAACCGTTGGCGGTTTTTGTGTTTCAAACCATCAAAAGTTCGAGATTATGCGGCTGGTCTGCCGTCCCTATGTTTTCACAGCCAGTCTCCCTCCCTCGGTCGTTGCGACTGCTGCAACTTCAATTCGCAAACTGATGCATGGATCGAACAAGCGAGCCCATCTTTGGGAAAACTCGCGGCGGCTCCATTTGGGACTGACTGAATTGGGTTTCGAACTGGGTACCGCGGCGCCAGAGAGTGCAATTATTGCGGTAATTATGCCTGACCTCGAACGTGGTGCTGCGATGTGGGAAGCTCTTTTGAAAGAGGGGCTCTACGTCAATTTGGCAAGGCCGCCGGCCACTCCTGCAAATATGACATTGTTGCGGTGCTCGCTCTGTGCCGAGCATACGGCAGAGGAGGTCGAAACAATTCTCACCATGTTTGAAAACGCGGGCAAAGCCACAGGGATCATTTCTTAGCGTTTGCCCGTTCCAATGCCGTTACAGCTGCGGAAACGATGATCGGGTCGCTCAATTGAGAGCCTCAGAATTTGCGCTTGCAACCTCGCATACATGCGCATTGGCCTGATCATCACTTTCGCCTCCGCCTAATTGTGCGAATGCGATAAAGCCTCCAACCAGCAGGACGACGAAAATTGTCGTTATGGTGCCCAGATACTCATCGATGACCCGCTTGATTGGCGCACCGAACAGTTGGAACAATACTCCGACTACCATGAAGATCATGGCCCGACCTGCAATTGCTGCCAGGATGAACGGTAGCAAGTTCATCTCCACGAAGCCCGCGGTGATGGTCATCAACTTAAATGGAACAGGCGTGCCCGCCGCAAGGAACACCGCAAGGGGCCCTTGATCGCGGATATAGCAGGCCGCAATTGGGAAGGTTTCAGTCAAGCCAAGCGCGCCAATCAGCCAAGTACCAATTGCTTCGTAAAGGAAGAAGCCAATCATATAGCCGAACAGACCACCAAGAACCGATGCGATGGTGCAAATCAAGGCGAAGCGGATCGCCTTTTTGGGTTCGGCCAAACACATCAAACCCAGCAAGGGGTGCGGTGGAATTGGGAAAAAACTCGACTCAATGAATGAGAAGAATGCCAGCCACCATTGCGCTTTCGGGTGCGCGGCCTTGTCCATGGTCCAATCGTAAAGACCGTGTAGCAATTTCATCATGGAACAATTTGAACCCTAAAAATCGGCAAACGCCTGACAAGGAAGCGATTAAGCCAGCCACACCAAGGGTGCAACTGCAAATAAGTAACCTATTTGGTTCTTTTTGATTGACATTGTCACACTCTTTGGTTAGATAGACAGAACATCGCGATAGTGTGATTCGTCGGCAGGGACGTTTTGATCGGGTGGCCATTTCTTTCGCATTGAAAGACTGGTCGCCCGTTTTCGTTCTGCGCCTGGCTGGCGCTCAATTGCGATAAAAGGAAGGTCGAGAATGGGCAAACCCAATTCCTTGTGCGACGGCGCATCCAGAAGCGGGCGGAAGGCCAATTCTCGCTGGCGCGAGCACCTTCTAGAATCTCTTGCCCAATCCTCTAATGTAACAAGTGCTGACGAGATTGCCGGGATCGATACCAGCCGTGTTTATCGGGCACGTACCAACGAACCTGAGTTTGCGCGGCGTTGGATGGCTGCCTTGGCGGTTGGCTATGAACACCTTGAAATGGAAGTGCTGCGCCGCTTGCGAGAAGGTCAAATCCAGACTGAAAGTGGCGATAAATTTGACTTCACATCTGCGATCCGATTGCTCTCTGCGCATCGTGAAAGCGCGAGTCACGCACAAGCTGCAAGGCGCAATGTCAGCGCAGCTGAAATTCGAGCGTCGATTGATAGGAAGATAGAAGAAATCCGTCTGCGCGTGCTGAACGAGGCCGCAGTACAGGCAAAGAATGCCGATTGAGCAGCACGATTGGCTCGCTAAGGCCGACACTGAATATCGCGATCAGCTGGCTCAAGCATTGTTTCAATTGATGATACGCTCGTTCGGCTTCCTGAAGGCCCAATTTCGCCAACCAGCAGCACATCAATTGCAGCCTTAGGCTTCGCCGACGAAGAGCCAGTATTCGCCAGCTTGAATCCGACCGGCGTTTCCCGACGGCCGCTATCACCCGCCCATCCGCGCATTGCCATTTTAGCTGACGGAACGTGGGAGTTGTGCTGGACTCGGCGCGCACGCGGGCAATATCGCTGGGTCGAATATGTTGACGTTCCCCTGATCGAGGAGGCGGAGTCCTATCAAACTGGCTTGGGACCATCTGACCAGCCTTTGGCCATTTGGACAACCGGTGAACCCCTCTTCTCGCTATCTCATACAGAACGAACTGGTCTGATGACGGAGCAAGGCAACCAGCCACTTTGGGTCGCTCAAACACGAACCTTTGCCCTGTCCCATCGGACCTTGCTTTGCGAACTCAACTGAGCACCAACTGGAGAATAGATCATGTCCGAACCCACAATATTTACTTCTGCATCGCCCAAATACGGCCTTCCTTTTCTTTTTGCCGGGCAAGCCCAGAAAGAACTATTCGTCAATCAGGCGCATGCGCTGGTGGACGCCTTGGTGCATACGAGTGTCGAAGGCAGCACATCAACACCTCCAGTTGCGCCTGATCAGGGGCAGTCCTGGTTAATTGAGGCAAGTCCGACTGGAAACTGGCCTGATCACGAAGGCGAAATCGCAACATTTGTGGATCCGGAGTGGATATACGTTTCGCCGCGAGCAGGAATGCAGGTTTATGATATTGGCGCTGGCCAGATGCTAATATTTGATAATGGGTGGAGTTCGGCGGCGACACCTAGCCTTCCAAGCGGAGGGGCAACAGTTGACACCGAAGCACGTCAGAGGCTCGCCACCTTGATCCAAGAATTCAGGAATTTAGGAATTTAGGATTATTCCAAAGACTTTAAGGGAACATTCATCGGTTGAAGTCGTTATAGAGTTTGTGTGATGCATGCCTCGCTTCTGTTTTTTGCAACACAGATGCGGATAGAGGCTTTATTGCAACAGTTTGGCCCTAATGGCCGCTTGCCAGCGCTTAGGGGAAAAGTTAAATACCCGCTGGTGGAATCCTATTCGCTACAAAGGGGAATAAAGTAATGCGCAAACTCGTCATTGGAATGGCGATGGCTTCAACGGCGCTTGCCGCGCCTGCTCAAGCACGTGACGGCCAATGGTACGTCGCTGCTGAAGGCGGCGTCATGATCGTTGAAGATATCGATTTGGAAGTTAATGGTACGGATGGAACTTTCGTTGGTACCGACACGGGTTACGATTTCGGTGCCGTAGTTGGCCACGATTTCGGAGCTTTCCGCCTCGAAACCGAAGCAAGCTATCGAAAAGCTGAAGTCGACACGATCGATCTTGGACCTGCTGGTCTTCCTGGCCGCGACGGAGCAATCTCTCTGGGCCGCCAAGGTATTGCTCGCGGTGAAGTCAGCTCGCTCAGCTTCATGCTGAATGGCCTGTTCGACTTTGGTGATGACGACGGTATCCAAGCCTTTGCTGGCGGCGGTATCGGTATCGCTCGAACCAGTTTGGACGCCGTTATCAGAGATGGTGCGGCTGCTTATGACGATTCCGATACAGGTCTCGCTTGGCAACTGCTGGCAGGCGTTCGCGCACCGCTGACCGATTCTTGGGACGTTGGTCTTAAGTATCGTTACTTCAATGCACCGAAAGTCGGTATCATCGATGCGGTTGGTCGGACATTGGATACAGACGTTACGAGCCACTCACTTCTTGGCACTTTGACGTACAACTTCGGTGGCGAGCCAGATGCTCCACCACCTCCACCGCCTCCACCGCCTCCACCGCCTCCACCGCCTCCACCTCCTCCACCGCCGCCGCCTCCACCGGCGCCGGTTTGCAACACGGGTCCATACATCGTGTTCTTTAACTGGGATGAGTCGGATATCACTCCGGAAGCGGCGACGATCCTCGACAATGCAGTCAGCGCGTATGCTGATTGTGGTTCAGCGAGCGTCATGTTGGCTGGTCACACTGACACATCCGGTTCGCAGACTTACAACATGGGTCTGGCAGAACGTCGTAATGGTTCAGTACGTGAGTACCTGTCCGGACGCGGTGTTCCAGAAGGTCGCATTTCGAGCGAAGCTTTCGGTGAAACGCAACTTCGCGTACCGACCGAAGACGGAGTTCGCGAACTTCAGAACCGTCGTGTTGAAGTTACTTACGGTCCAGGATCGGGCATGTAATACTTCACCTACGGTGAATAATTCAGGAGGGGTCGGAGAAATCCGGCCCCTTTTGCGTTCCAGTAAGCAGAGAAAATATTTGGGGTGTCGCTGTGATGAGGATCCGTCCTTTGCCAATTTTGGCCGCGATTTTTTTGGCAGGCTGCCAGTCTGAAAGAATCGATGAAAAGCTCGAGTTGGAGACCGTTGAGTACGCGATAGCTCAAATGTCAGATAAGGCCGGACAGACGTTGGGAACCGTCACCTTGAAATCTGAATCAGGCCTGGTCGTGTTGGCCGTCGAGTTGCGAGGTGTCGCGCCAGGAGATAAGGCGTTTCACCTTCATACGACAGGATTATGTGAAGCACCCGGCTTCACAAGCGCTGGTGGGCATCTGAATCCTGCAGGCAATACGCACGGAAGCCTGAGCATAGGCGGCAAGCATCTTGGCGACCTCCCAAACCTAGAAATCGGCGAATCAGGAACGGTCCTCACCAGGATCGGAATTGATCGTTCCCGAGACGAGATACTTAAAGCAATGCGAGACTCTGATGGGACAGCGGTCGTGATGCATGCGGGCCCTGACGATTACGTCAGCGACCCCGCAGGTGCAGCGGGCCCACGTATCGCTTGCGGCGTGTTCGAATTTAGTACCTGAACAGACTAAATATCTGGTTCGCCTGCATTCCGCGCGCGCTCAACTAAGCTTGAGGCCGCCTCTGGCACAAGTCGAATTGCGCCAAGCAAGAACAAAAACCCTACCGGCGTTATCCAGAGCGTCGCCAAAACGCCAATCGACAGATCGGCGTCATTGCGCGCGGATACATAGCCTGCGGTATAAGGTCCTAGTGCCAACCCTACCAACGTTGTCGCTAGGAAAAACGTGGCTGTGGCCACACCGCGCATCCGCGGCAGCACCAATGCTTGACTAGTCGCCGCCGCCGCACCCAGTGCCGATGCAGCAAGTGCTCCAACCACAACATTCAGGGCGATGAACAGCGTCCAGCTCTCCGTCGTATACTGTACGACTGCAAAGGGGATTGGGGCGATTAGGCCAAATAGAATTACCCATACTCTGCCCGACGGGGTCTTCTTGAACAGCCAATCCGCCATGCGGCCGCCAAGGATAACCCCTAGAAAGCCACCAGCCGCACCGCCACCACCAAGCCAAAAACCCAAGTTAGCCTTTGAGACTTCAAAAACGCGTTCGGCATATGGGGCTCCCCAATACGATGCCGAATACGCCATGAAGGCGACCGTGCCGTAGCCAAGAATCGTGCATAAGAATGCTGGCGATCCCCACGTCAGGACGAAAGTCGGATAGTCTCGAGCACGCAAAGCGCTGGCCCAGCAGAAAACAGCATAGTAGCCGATAGCGAGCAATAGCCATTGATCCGTAATCGCTGGAATGATTAGACCTGCTCCAGAATCCAGCAAGTTGGTGAGGCCAAAGGCAACTGCCATAGCGCCAACGAATACGACAACATTGATAGCGAGTGGCAAAGCACCACGTTGCGCTGCACCCAAGAAAGTGAACGGGGGAATGACTGTCAAAAGTTCTCTAACAAACCCGCGAAATGGGTGTGGATCTTCCTTTGTGGTCAAGCCATCGATGGCGCCGCGGATCGGCTCTCGAAGAGTTAGCACCCACATCGCCAACAACAGGCCCGGCACGCCAACGGCGATAAAGGCCGCTTGCCAACCAGCCAGTCCCAACGGACCGCCATCTGGATAGGCTGCGTTCCACCGGTCCACGACAAGGCCCCCAATTGCTAAGGAAACACCTCCGCCAATATACAGTCCCGAGCTGTAGATGGCCAAGGCGGTGGCACGCAGTCGGGCTGGGAACCAATCTGAAATCAACGAATAGGCCGAAGGGCTGGCCGTTGCCTCGCCAACTCCCACACCAATGCGCGCGACAGTGAGAGTGCCTGCATCACGGGCAAAGCCAGAAAATGCTGTCATTGCCGACCATAGCGACAAGCCGATCGTCATAAGCCGGATGCGCTTCCAGCTATCGGCCAGCTTCCCCAAAGGAATGCCAAAGAGTGCATAAAAAATCGCAAATGCGGTACCGTAGAGGAAGCCCAGATAAGCGTCATCGACGCCCAAATCTGCTTTAATATCATTGGCCAGAATCGACAGAATCTGTCGGTCAATGAAATTGAGCACATAGACCAAGACAAGTACGCTGAGAGCGTACCACGAGTAAGCTGGCACGGGCTGATCGTCTGGCACACCCGCCGGCTTGACCTCTTCGGTCATATGCAATTCCCCTCTTTGACGGCGACATCGACCGCATAAGTCGTGCTATCGGTAATTTGTGCTTCCTCAAAGCCTTTCTTGCGCAAACGGCACGAATCGCATTCACCGCAAGCTTCGCCTGACAGGGTCGGATCATAGCAAGACCAGCTCCACGCAGGGTCCAATCCCAATCGAGCGCACTCTCTTGCTATATCTGCCTTGGTCATATGCTGCAGCGGCGTATGAACAGTGAACGGTTGGCCTTCAACGCCTGCTTTTGTTCCGAGGCGGGCGGTCTCGGCAAAGCTAGCGATGAATTCAGGTCGGCAATCCGGATAACCAGAATAATCCAATGCATTGACGCCGATAAAGACATCAGAAGCACCTGCCGCCTCAGCGCAGGCGACCGTCATAGACAAGAATACTAAGTTTCGAGCTGGGACATAAGTCACCGGAATGTCCGAACCAACGCCTTCTTTCGGTACCGGAATGCCCGACGTCAAAGCCGATCCTCCAAACGACCGCAAGTCGAGCGACAAGATCGTGTGCGATTTCACTGCCAATCGCTCGGCAATATCTTCCGCTGCCTTAAGCTCGCGCTTGTGCCGCTGGCCGTAATCAATCGATAGAGCGACAAGATCAAAGCCTTGCTCTTTAGCAAGAGCGGCTGTGACCATTGAATCAAGGCCGCCTGACAAGAGCACGACGGCCGACTTGGCTGCCCGGTTTTTAGAGATATTCATGGGTCTGGGTTTAGCCTGCGTCAAAACCGCATGGCAATCACAAAGCTGGCATCAGCTGTTTACTTGCAATTTCCCGTCCGGCGCGCCTCGGCGAGGAACTCAAACGGTTGACCTTTGGCAATGCCTTGGCCTTCAATCTGAACGAGCCCAGATGTTTCACGACGGATATTCGTACGACCATAGCCATCGCCTGCGCATGTATATTGCACAGTTACCAGCGAAGCGTCGTCGTTGACCACGAACCGATTGCAATTCGGTTGAGCGTGGCGAAGCTGGATCAGCTCCCGCCCATTTTTCACACAAATTTTTCGGCTAGCACTTCCGTCACGGAATCTGACCGTCCATTCGCCCGGATTCAATGTGTCGAGCATTGTCAGCGCGCCTGTCTGTGACAGTGCTGGAACAGCAAGACTGAGACTCGAAAAGAGCACGGCTGCGCCGATCGCATATGCACCTTTCTTTCTCATATCATGCTCCATTATTCGAACGAACCAACGTGTTATTACCTTAAGAATATAACCTATTGGCGATAAACCATGGCTGAATAAGAACGGGGTTCTATTTCAGAAGGGTAAATTTCTTGGAACAGAATGCGCAATCGACTATGATTTCACCATCGTCATTGCGCATCGCATCCTTTTCACCCTCAGGAAAGCGGGCGATGACTTGCTCGTAATATTCTGCGCTGCAGCGGCAACCTCGTGATAGACTTGGCCCAGTCTGCACTTTGATAATGGGCTCTTCATGGAAGAGCCGCCATGTGATGGCATCCAACGACAATTCACTATCGATCAGCTCTTCATGACTGATCGTTGACGTCAAAGCCGCCACATGCTCCCAGTCTGGGTGATCAGTGCGGACATGCAGCCGCTCGCGGCCTTCTTCTCCATCGGCCAAGTGCTGCACCAGCAATCCGCCTGCAAGACAGCGACGCCCATCAAAACTGACACCAACACGGATGATGGTCGGAACTTGCTCCGATTGCTGAAAATAGTTCTGGCAAGCTTCCGCCAAGGAAGCCCCCTCCAAGGGGACAATTCCCTGATACCTCTTGCCGCCGCCGGTCTCGAACGTAATCGCCAAATATCCCTTGCCGAAAATAGTTGCTAGCGAGGGATTTACGCCAAGCTCCGCGAAACGTTCGTCATCATATTCAGCATAACCGCGTATTTCACCATCGCGATAATCGCACACAAGCAGACTTACCGGGCCATCCTCAGTTTGGGCTTGCAGGGTCATCTGGGCTGAATCACCCTTGAGCAGGCTTCCCATCAGGCTGGCCAACACCAATGCCTCGGCCAGCAGATGGGTTACCGGGGCCGGATAATCATGTGCTGACAGGATTTGACCAACCACATCATCAAGGCGCACCAAACGGCCCCGGGCACTTCGCTCTGGTAAAGTGAAGCCGAGAATTTGGTCGGAAAATATTTCAGGTCGTTCGATCATGTCGCCCATATGGGTGATCAGTGCTTAGAAGATAAGTCCTGTCCCATATATCTCATCCCAACAGGCCTTGGCTCCACAGCAAAATAGACTTTTGCGCATGGATTCGGTTCTCAGCCTCATCAAAGACAACCGATTGAGGGCCTTCAAAAACCTCTTCGCTGACTTCATCGCCCACATGGGCGGGTAAGCAATGGAGAAACAGAGCATTGGGTTTTGCTAGGCCCATCAATGCGCCATCAACCCGATAGGGTTCCATCGCAGCGAGCTTATCCGAAGCGCCATCCTGTCCCATCGACACCCAAGTGTCGGTGACAATTACATCAGCGCCCTCTGCCGCTTGCTGCGCATCATTGGTCAGCGTGATCGACGCACCGCCCGCGCGGGCCATTTCGACAAATTCCGCCTCGGGCTCATAACCAACAGGGGTAGCAACCCGCATGTTGAACTTCATGAGGCCAGCGGCCTCAAGCAGCGAATGCAGAACATTGTTACCGTCGCCAAACCAGGCAATCTCAAGCCCGGGCAAAGCCTTGCCGTGCTCAATCACCGTCAGAAGGTCGGCCACGATCTGGCACGGATGTGAACGGTCTGTTAGCCCATTGATGACCGGAACGCTGGCATGACGCGCCATCTCCTCAATCTTGGCATGATCGTCTGTACGGATCATTATTGCATCGACCATACGGCTTAGAACCCGCGCGGTGTCCGCAATTGTTTCGCCCCGACCTAGCTGGCTGGTACCAGCATCTAGGATCAAGGTTGATCCGCCCAATTGGCGCATTGCGATGTCAAAACTTACCCGCGTACGAGTCGAACTTTTCTCGAAAATCATCGCAAGCACTTGGCCCTCTAGAGGCTTGTCAGCATCCGCGCGACCTTTCGGCCAAGTTTGACGGGCTGCCTTGCGATCTTGTGCATCGTTGATCATCGCTGCGATCGCGTTACCCCCGGCGTCGCTCAGATCGAGCAAGCTCCGCTTTACTGTTTCGGACATTAGCCTTCTCCGGGTATTTCGTAGTCGGCTGCCCCAGCGGACAGCTTCTCAAAAAATTCGTCAATTTCTGCGTCGCCGACGACCAAGGGTGGGAGGACCCGCAAGGTGTTGTCACCCGCCGCCACCGTCAAAAGCTGATGTTTCTCTCGCAAATGAACAAAGAATGGCCGGCTTTCGACCTTCATCTTGATGCCCAGCATCAGGCCCTTGCCGCGAACCAATTCGAACAGGTCGGGATAATTGCCGATAAATTGCTCGAGCCGCGCGCGCAGTCGATCACCCTTTTCGGTGACAGAGCTAAGAAACTCCTCATTGGCGACAGCTTCCATCACGGCGCTTCCTGCGGCCATCGCCAGCGGATTGCCGCCATAGGTTGAGCCATGGGTGCCAAATGTCATGCCGCGCGCCGCTTTCTCTGTGGCGAGGCAAGCACCCAGCGGGAAGCCGCCGCCTATGCCTTTCGCGGTCGCAACCACATCGGGCGTGATGCCATAGTGTTCGTGCGCGTACATTTTGCCAGTTCTGGCTACGCCGCACTGCACCTCATCCAAAACCAGCATCAAATCATGCTCGTCGGCCAAGTCACGCAATCCTTGCATGAACTCTTGCGATGCAGGGCGAATACCGCCTTCGCCTTGGATAGGTTCCACCAGGAATCCTGCGGTATTGGGGCCCATCAAAGCTTTCGCGGATTCAAGATTGTCGAACTCGGCATATTTGAATCCCGCGAGTAAGGGAGAGAAACCGTGATGCATCTTTTCCTGATTGGAAGCGCTGATCGTCGCCATGGTGCGGCCGTGAAAGGCATTGGCGAAGGTGATCAGCTCAAACTTTGAGGTGTCCCCGTCGTGCTGGTGATAGGCGCGCGCCGTCTTGATTGCAGTTTCAACCGCTTCGGCCCCTGAATTTGTGAAAAAGACTGTGTCGGCAAAAGTCGCATCGACCAATTGCTGCGCCAGTACCTCGCCTTGCGGGCTGCCATAGAGGTTAGACACATGCATCAGCGTTTCGGCCTGCTGCTGAATCGCCTTGATCAAGCCTTCGTGCGAGTGGCCCAGCAAATTCACCGCAATGCCGCTGGCAAAATCGAGATAGCGAGTGCCATCTTCGTCGATCAGATGACAATGCTCACCGCGGACAGGCCGAACCCCGCAACGTGGATAGACAGGCATCAGTGGTGTGATCGACATGGAAAAATCCTTCTCAGTTCAATTGCAAAAACTTGGTGTTTCCAACGCAAAATGGCGGCCCTTTCGGACCGCCACTTCGCGCCGTTTATGTATGTTTGGCATGGCCCCGATCAATCGATCGGCACAATGGCAAGCGAATCAGCCTTGAACGGGCACAAGGTTAACCGCCGAGTGCTTCCCTCGTCGGTCGACCTCAAGGTCGAACTCAAAACGTTCACCTTCATTGATCGCTTGCAGGCCTGAGCGTTCGACCGCGCTAATGTGCACGAATGCATCGGGCTGGCCATCGTCGCGCACCAAGAAACCAAAGCCCTTCATCGAGTTGAAGAACTTAACAGTACCAGTTGCTTTTTCGCCGGTTAGCTCGCGCTGAGGCGGTCCGGCATCGCGCTGTTCAACAGCAACAACATCGCCAACAATTTGGATATCTTGCGCCGAAACCTTGCCGCCGCGATCAACCAGATTGAATTCCAGGCCTTGGCCTTCGGCAAGACCTTGAAGGCCTGCGCGTTCAACAGCGCTGACATGAACGAACACATCTTCGCCCCCGCCTTCTTGCTGAATGAAGCCGAAGCCCTTCTCACTATTGAAGAATTTTACGACACCCTTGCCAGTGCCAACGACTTGAGCAGGCATGCGGTTGAACCCGCCACCACTGTCTCCGCCGCCGCCGCCAGGGCCGCGACCACCGCCGCCGCCGCCGCCGAAACGATCACCGCCACCTGAGCCACGATCATTGCCGAAGCGGCCTCCGTCGCCTCCGCCGCCGCCAAAGCGGTCACCACCGCCGCCGCCGCCAAAATTGTCGCGTGGTGGTGGAAAGTTGTCGCCGCCGCCAAATGGATCGAAGCTGTCTTCACCGAATCCGTCGCGTTTGTCCCGGCCCCGTCGGCGGCCTCTATCGTAACCCATAACCGTAGTCGTACCTTGTCTCTCCGCCCAGTCGTGTCTTGCGCTGGCAACGGGGACGGCGACCGTGCCAGACGCGGTGCAGACTCTGGAAATTCGCCCAGATCCCACCTCTCTATGTATGCTCATAGCGCACAAAGGCTTGTCATGCGAATGATTTAACAATCTGCCCTTCTGTAGCGCAAATTTGTGACATTTTCGCATGAACCGTTAAAGCATAGGCAAATGCCCCAGAATTCGGCTCTTTTTGAAAAGGTTTGCCATGAGTGATTTTCGCCAATTGTCGCCCGCCATGTTCGCCAGCCCACAGATCCAGCCTGCTCAATTGAGCGAGGCCAAGGAGCTTGGCGTATCATTGGTCATCAACAACCGCCCGGATGGCGAAGCACCTGACGAGCCGCAGGGCCCCGAAATTGAGGCAGCCGCCCGAGAGGCTGGCATGGATTACCTCGCCATCCCTATTTCGCAATCAGGTTTTAGCGAACCGCAAGTCGCTGCCATGCAAGAGGCTGTCGAAAAGACCGATGGTGCAATTCTGGCCTATTGCCGAAGCGGAACGCGATCCACATTTCTTTGGTCCTTGGCTCAGGCGCGCGCGGGCCAAAACCCAGACGAGCTTGCCCAAGCGGCGATGGGCGCGGGCTACGATGTCTCGCCAGTGCGCCCAGCAATGGATATGCTATTTGGTCAAGCCAAAGCGGATTGACCGGCCTATTTGCGATAATCCAGCGGCGGATCACGATCACCTAATAAGGATTTGTATTCGTAGTCAGCGCCGCGATCGGCATCGAATTCCGTCCTGGCCGCAGCACGCAGTTCATCATTGACGAACAATTCGGCTGCCATCAGCGCCATCGCCTTGGCTGCGACCTGCGTTCCCTTATGCCCGATCGAATGACCGCTGGCAGCAACCGCTTGCCAAGAATGGGCGCTCGTGCCCGGGACCCATGTGGCGGTGCGAACCCCAACGGTTGGCGTGGCCCAAGAAACATCGCCAACATCGGTCGATCCATATCCAAGAGACTTGTTATAGGGCTGGATTTCAGCGGCGCTCGCCAAAGGCTTTGCCGCGTCTCCAAACGATTCCTGGATTGTTTCAGCCCAAGCGCGTTCTTCTTCGGAATATTCCACCCCACCGACAGCGCGCAGTTTTTCGTCCATAATACGCGCCAAAGTCTCGTTCACAAGCAGCGGATTGTTGCCGTGAATAACCTCCCAACTGACCTTGGTGCCAGTTCCCATAGCTGCGCCGCGTGCCGCATTTTCCAAGCGTCCCCAGATCGCCTCAACACCATCGGGGTCCGGGTGGCGGACATAATAGAACACTTCAGAAAAGTCCGGCACAACATTAGGAGCATTGCCGCCAGCAGTGATCACATAATGCATGCGCGCATCCTGCGGCATATGTTCGTGCATCATATTGGCCATCATGTTCATCGCCTCGGCCCCGTCCAATGCAGACCGCCCGCGTTCTGGCGCACCGGCAGCATGAGCGGAAACGCCGCTAAAGCGGAATTTTGCCGAGCGATTGGCCAGGCTTGTGCGAGCGGCCGCACTGTTCTGGTCGCTGGCATGCCAGTGGATCGCAATATCCACATCCTCGAACATTCCGGCCCTGGTCATATAGACCTTGCCCGAACCGCCCTCCTCAGCAGGCGTCCCATAGAGCCTGATGCGGCCCGAAGTGCCTGTTGCCTCAAGCCAGTTTTTGACCGCAATCGCAGCTGTCAACGAACCCGCCCCGAACAGATTGTGCCCGCAAGCATGCCCGGCATGCTTTCCCTCGACCGGATCGCGGGTAGCCGAAGCTGATTGATTGATACCGGGCAGTGCATCCATTTCGGCAAGAATTGCTATGACCGGACCGCCCTCGCCCCATTCTGCCACAAATGCGGTTGGAATGTCGGCGATCCCCGGCGTGATTGCGAAGCCCTCTCCCGCAAGCTCTTGGATCATCAGCCCACTGGTTCGCTCTTCGAGATAACCAAGCTCTGCCCATTCCCACAGCTGTTGCGCAACTCTTTCGATGCGCTCTTCCTGCGCCTCGACCTCGGCGGCCGGATCGGAATTCTGCGCAGCAAGCGGCCCGGAAGCAGCAATTGCGGCAAATGCGGCACACGCAAGGAAACTGGTGATCGACTTCATATGAACTCCCCTTTTGCCGGGCACCTTGCCGCAAACCTTCGTTCATGCCAATTCCTATGATTATGGATATGTCACCTGTCTTGATTCAATTTCTAGGATCGCTGATCGCGATAGCGGCTCTGGCTGGATTGGCTTGGTGGTTAAAGCTGGGTCGCACGCCGAAATTGCTCGAAGAGCAAGCCGCCGGTGTTGCTGCGGCACAGGTCGAGGATGGGTTTGATGCGGCGCAGATAGCCTTGGATCGCGAAGGCCGCGCTGCGTTAGTCCGTGGGGCAGACAACAGGCTGATGGTGCTTAAGCCACATGGCAGCCATTTTGCCGGTAGAGTGTTAACCAAAACCGCAAATATGAAAGCCGAGGGTGACGAATTGGTGGTCAACAGTGGAGAGCGACGGTTCGGTTTGGTCAGGCTGAGAATTGATGATGCAGAAGCTTGGGTTACGGCGTTCAAACGGGTAAACACTGATAACAATGCCTGATTTCTCACCTACCGATTATGCCGTTCCCGGCTTTGTCTTGTTGGTCTTGATCGAAATGATCTGGGCCAAGCGAAGGCGGCAAGACGCCTATGAGCCTAAGGACACTTTGGTTAGCCTGTCCTTTGGACTGGGATCGACAATTGCTGGATTGCTGTTTGGCGGCGCATTCTTCGCCCTGCTCCTGACTGTGTGGGAATATCGCCTGTTCGATGTGGGATGGGTGTGGTGGGCTTGGCCTGTGGCCTTCGTGTTGGACGATCTAAAGTATTATTGGGTCCATCGCGCAGGGCATAGAATCCGGTGGATGTGGGCCGCCCATGTGAACCATCACTCAAGCCAGCATTACAATCTATCGACAGCCTTGCGGCAGACTTGGACCGGTGCTTTCACCTTTGGAATTTTGTTTGGCTTGCCCTTGGTGCTGCTCGGCTTTCATCCCGTATTGCTGGTGATCTGCGGCGGGTTTAATCTGATCTATCAATTCTGGATTCACACCGAAGCGATCGACAAGATGCCGCGCTGGTTCGAGGCAATTATGAACACGCCGAGCCATCACCGCGTCCATCATGCGACCAATCCGCGCTATCTTGATCGCAATTACGCTGGAGTGTTTATCATCTGGGACAAGATGTTCGGCACGTTTGAACCTGAAACAAGCGAAGAAAAAATTCGCTATGGGATCGTCAAGCAACTCGGCAGTTTCAACCTGCTTTGGGCGGTGTTCCACGAATGGATCGGCATGATCCAGGACATTTGGCGCGCCCCTTGGCGGCACAAATTGTCCTATCTGCTGCGCGAACCCGGCTGGACCCACGATAACAGCCGTGACACGTCAGATATGATCCGCGCCCGGTGGCAAGGGCGGGTCGCCGCATTGGAAGCCTCTGACGAAGGCGATCTTGCACAACAAAAACAGGTGGCCAATCAAAACCCGATTGCCGACAGCACAAAGCTTGCCTAACTCTCCTTGCTGAGGAGAGAGCATGAAACAGTTTGATTATGTCGTCATAGGTGGTGGCAGCGGCGGCAGCGCGGTTGCTGGGCGATTGGCCGTCGACGGAACCCGTCAAGTTTGCTTGGTTGAGGCAGGTGGCCGCAATGACAATGTCTTTGTCAAAACGCCCGGCTTTATGCCCTTCATCCCCAATGCGTCGAATTACAAATATGAAACCGTCCCGCAGGCCGGATTGAATGGCCGGATCGGCTATCAGCCTCGCGGCAAAGGCTTGGGTGGATCATCTGCAATCAACGCAATGGTTTATATCCGGGGGAACCGCTGGGATTACGACAATTGGGCAGCCATGGGATGCGATGCCTGGGCCTATGACAATGTCTTGCCCTACTTCCAAAAATCCGAAGCAAACGAGCGCGGCGCTGATGATTACCACGGCGATGGCGGCCCGCTATTTGTGTCAAACCAAGTCGATCCAAACCCGACCAGCCGATCATTTGTCGAAGGGGCATCTGCGCTTCAGCTGCCGACCAATGATGATTTCAATGGCGAGAAACAGGCGGGATTCGGGCTGTACCAAGTCACCCAGCGCAAGGGTGAGCGTTGGTCTGCTGCGCGCGGCTATGTCGAACCCATCCGCGATCAAGCGAATTTCGCGATTCGCACTAAGACTTTAGTCGAAGGTTTGGTCATCGAAGGTGGCCGAGTGACCGGCGTTCGTGTCCGCCGGGGCAGGCGCCGCGAGATGCTTTACGCCCGGCGAGGCGTTATCCTTTCCGCTGGCGCGTTCAACTCCCCACAAATTCTGATGGCGTCGGGCATTGGCCCCGCCGCACACCTGAAAGAGCACGGCATTGATGTCGTTCTTGACCGAACCGAGGTCGGCTCAAACCTGCAAGATCACATCGATTACGTTTCGGGATGGTCGACCACTTCCGATACGCCCATAGGCAGCACGCTGAAAGGCACGCTGAGAATGGCTGCGGCGGCTCTCGAACATCGCCGCAAACGCACCGGTGCGATGACGACTTGTTACGCCGAGGCTGGCGGTTTTTGGACGGTCACTCCCGATGCACCTGCACCAGACGTGCAATGGCACTTCGTCCCAGCGGTCCTGGAGGACCACGGACGCGAGAATGTGAAAGGCTATGGCTTTTCTCTGCATGCATGTGCCTTGCGGCCAGAGAGCCGGGGAACTGTGCGATTGGCCTCGGGCGATACATCAGATGCGCCAGTCATCGATCCCAACTTTCTTGATGACGAACGCGATGTGAAAGTTATGCGCGAGGCCGTCCGAATGTCCCACCGGATCGTCGATACGCCGCCATTGCAGGCCTATGGCCCGACCGATCGCCACCCAATTGATTTGCATGATGACGCCGCGATTGATGAACTGATCCGCAATCGCGCGGACACCGTCTATCATCCGGTTGGCACCTGTCGCATGGGCAGCGATAAAGACGCTGTGGTTGATCCCACGCTGAAAGCGAATGGAGTGGACGGATTGTGGATCGCAGATGCCAGCGTCATGCCCAAGATCGTCAGCGGTAACACGAATGCGCCAAGCATAATGATTGGCGAACGCTGCGCTGACTTTGTGATGGCTGCTGAGCGCGCTTAGGCCGAACTGTCATTCTGGCGCGTCATTTCCGATTACACTGAAGTTCTAGCCAAAAAAAGGGGCCAGAGCTTGCGCTCTGGCCCGTGGATAGTTTGTTCGTTCGCAGGAGGAACATGGTGAGGCGGAGAGGAGAGGGAGAGGAGATTTTCCCCACTCCGCCAAACTTGGAATTAGGTTCGTGCAAATTCGGGATAGGCTTCCACCCCGATCTCTGCATGGTCGAGTCCGCCGACTTCGTCTTCTTCGCTCGGACGGACACCGATGGTGTATTTGAGAGCTAGCCAGACGACTGCCGATGCTGCGCTGACCCATACTGCTGTGAGCAGGACGCCAACGAGCTGACCCATAAAGGTCGCATCGCCAGTCCAAGCCACGATCAGCGTGCCCCAGATGCCTGCGAACAGGTGAACCGGGATGGCACCGACAACATCGTCGATCTTCAGCTTGTCGAGCAATGGCACTGCGAAGACCACAATCGCGCCACCGATGCCGCCGATAAGGATCGATTGGCCAACGGTTGGTGCAAGCGGTTCAGCAGTGATCGACACGAGGCCAGCAAGAGCACCATTAAGCGCCATTGTGACATCGGCTTTCTTGTACAAGACTTGGGTCAGAATGATCGCAACCACCACGCCGCCAGCAGCGGCCATATTGGTATTCACGAAGATCTTCGAAACGTCGGAAACGTCACCGATTGTGCCCATTGCGAGCTGCGATGCGCCGTTAAAACCAAACCAGCCGAGCCACAGGATGAACGTACCCAAAGTTGCCAGTGGGATATTCGAGCCGGGGAAGACGTTGACTTTACCATCTGGACCATAGCGACCAACGCGTGATCCGATGATGAGTGCACCAACAAGAGCTGCCCAACCACCGGTCGAGTGGACCAAGGTGGATCCAGCAAAGTCAGAGAAGCCCCAAACGCTGTCAAGGTAACCGCCACCCCATTCCCAACTTACAACAACGGGATAGATAATTGCGGTTAGCACCGTCACGAAGATAAAAAATGGAACAATTTTCACCCGTTCAGCAACGGTGCCCGATACGATCGATGCGGTCGTAGCACAGAACACCATTTGGAAGAACCAATCGGATGCAACCGAATAACCGGTGTCGAGGTCGGCTTCGCCAACCCCCTGCATGCCATATGTGGTGCCTGCCATGCCAAATAGACCCATCGAGTCTTCGGCAAAGCCTGGATAGGCGATGTTGTAACCGATGACCCAGAACATAAGGCCAGCGATAGAGTAGAGACCGATGTTCTTCAGACACTGGGTCGACGTGTTCTTAGCGCGCACGAGGCCAGCTTCGAGCATGGCAAAACCAGCGGCCATCCACATGACCAGGAAGCCACCGATAAGGAACAGCAATGTGTTGAGGATGTAGGCGGTGCCATCAGACACTGCCCCTGCAGTCGGCGCTGCGGCGTAAGCCGGAGCAGCAAAGGCAACACTGGCTAGGCCTAGCGTTGCAAAAGTGAAAATCTTGCGCATCATTTGTGAGTTCCCTTTCGTCACAGCGCCGTGTCACCGGATTCGCCAGTGCGGATCCGGGTGGCGGTGGCGAGGTCGAGTACGAATATCTTGCCATCGCCGATGGCATCGGTGCTGGCTGTCTGCTGGATGGTCTCGACCACCTGCGCAGCGATGTCGTCGCTGGCGGCAATCTCAAGCTTCACCTTGGGCAGCATGTTGGTCGAATACTCGGCTCCGCGATAAATCTCGGTTTGGCCTTTTTGCCGACCGAAGCCTTTGACTTCGGTCACGGTCATGCCTGCGACACCGATGGCGCCCAACGCTTCGCGGACCTCATCGAGCTTAAACGGTTTAATTACGGCAATGATGAACTTCATCGAAGCCCCCTTCTGCTTACCGGTCGAACTCCCGGCGGAGGCTAATTAGCAAGAGGTGTGCCAAAACTCGAATTTGTAGGATCTAGGGGGTTTTGGGGGGAGTTTGCCTGTGTGCATAGGTAACGATTGCTTAATATTTGATCGAATGCCTATATTTTAGGCAGCAGCATCCGTGCATAGATGGGCAAATGGTCAGATGCCTGCACCGCCATCGCGCTATGATGGGTCGCCCATTCGGTGCACTCCCATTGGGTAGACGCGACGATCCGATCAAGCCGGGCAATTGGCCGACGCGAGGGGTAGCTTGGCTCGGTGCGCAAAACTCGCCAATTTTCACCAAAGCTGCGAATGGCACCGCGCCGCTGGCTCCATTGGTTGAAGTCACCCATAATCACACTCGGCTGCTCGGGTGTTCGCCCGGCACAATGGGCCAAGATTGTTTTGATTTGCGCGCGCCGCCGCATGCCTGACAGGTCAAGATGCGTGCCCACCGCGCGGAAATCGTGCCCGTCCTTGTGCAGATCCACTCGCACAGCTCCGCGAGGCTCAAGTCCCGGCAAAGCAATCCGCTCTGCTTCCTTGATAGTAATCCCGCGACGCACCAGCATTGCATTACCATGCCAGCCAATGCTGCGCCGTCGCCGCGCCACCGGGGCAACACGCCAAGGCGTATCGTCCAGAAGCACGCGCGGCAAAGTAGCCACCCGTTCGCCGAACCGCCTGTCGGACTCTTGCAAAGCGATAACATCGGCATCCAGCTCGCGCAGAACAGCAATTATGCGCTCTGGATCGCGGCGGCGATCTAGACCGATGGCCTTGTGAATGTTGTAACTGGCGAATGTCAGCTCCAAGGCATTCTCCGAGCCTGCGCCCGTTTTGTTATGTCTCTGCATCACCAGCGATAAATCGGTCAGTGGCGCGGGTGGGTAGGCCATCGATGCTTGCGATCCGAGTCGCATGTTTCGCTGCCCATTCGGCCGGATTGGATTGGGCATGGGCCTTCTTCAAGGTTTGACGTTCTGCCTCCATGCTCATGAACGGAACGCCCCAGCCGCAGCTGCTTTGCACGCTTTCAATATCAATCGCGAAGATTTGGCGTGTGCCGGGCAAAAGCGTGAAATTGCTGGCGAGCTTTTCCCACCCCTCATCCTGCGGCAGCACGGGAACACCGCGGCCATAGATGCGCAAAATCAGCGCAGGCTGATCAAAATTGCAGAACATGATCGTGATCCGGCCATCGGCGGCAAGATGCGCGTGGGTTTCATTGCCCGACCCGCCAAGGTCGAGATAGGCGACGCGCTTTGGGCTCAGGACTCGAAAAGCATCATAGCCTTTCGGGCTGAGGTTGATGCGCCCCATAGGCGCGGATGTCGCGACAAAGAAAACCGGCTGCTTTTCAATCATTGCAACATGTTTGTCATTCAATGCATCAAAGAAATCAGCCATCAGAGAAAGTCCTTCAACACAGAAATAAAGCGGTCAAACTGGTCATGGTGAAGCCAATGCCCAGCTTTTTCGAACTCGATCACTTTGGCATTTTTGAAATGCGCGATGCGGCCATCTTTGTCCGGATTGGAGGCCCAGCTGTCCGCACCATACAAGAGCAATGTTGGCGAACTGATCGCACCCCATAATTCCTCTAGAAAATGGTCTGCGATATCCTCTACGCCCCAAACATTGAGGTGAGGATCAAACTTCCAACTGTATGTGCCATCCTCGTTCCGGTTCACCCCGTGGATGGTAAGATGCCGGGCTTGTTCAGGAGTGAGATAGCTGTTCTCCTCAATCATCCGGGCAAAGGCATCTTCGATACTGTTGTATTTGCGCGGCGTGCGGCCAGCCGCAGAGCGTTTTTTGCCAATCCATTCGGCAAAGCGTTCAGGATAGGGCTTGCTGCGCATTTCGGCCTGGCGCTCCGGACTTGGGCCGAGCCCCTCAATCGCGACAATCTTACGCACCATTTCAGGGGCAACACCGGCATAGCGCAAGGCCACATTTCCGCCCATGGAATGGCTAACAATCGAGACTGGCCCAACGCCCAGTTGATGGACGAACTGAGCCAGATCATAGACCATATCGTTGGAGCGATAATTGCCATCCGACACCCAATCGCTGTCACCATGGCCGCGATGATCCATCGCCACAACATGCCAGTCATCACGCAAGGCTTGCGCTGTCCAATCCCAATTGCGCGCATGATCGCGCCCGCCATGGACCAGCACCAATGGCGGTTTGCCGCGATTGCCCCAATCTAGATAATTGAGCCGCAGCCGTTGCGAGATAAAGGTTTGCGAAGTGGGTCCAGAACTGTTCATGTCACTTCCATGCCGCGAAGCTCCCCGGCCCGCAAGCTTGGTTTGGCGACTATCAGCGTTCCTTGGTCGCCGAGAAGATCAGCTTAGGATTATTCTCCTGCTGATAGTTCACGTCCCACGGGCTCTTCGCCATGAACACCAAATCGCCATCGCGGTCCTTGGCAAGATTGGCGCGATTGAAGCCCTCAAATTCATCGAGAGCCTTTTCATCGCCCTTAACCCAGCGCGCAGTCGCAAAGGGGGCCGCCTCCAGAGCAGCCTCGACTTTATACTCAGCAGACAGGCGGCTGATAAGCACCTCAAGCTGCAACTGGCCGACCACGCCGACGATCCATTGCGCGCCAATCTCTGGGTAGAACACCTGGATGACGCCTTCTTCAGACAGGTCGTCCAGCGCCTTGCGCAATTGCTTGGTCTTGGTCGGGTCTTTCAGCTGAACCCGGCGAAGAATTTCCGGAGCAAAGTTGGGCAAACCCGTAAAGCGCACCTCATTCTTCTCAGACAAAGTATCGCCCACACGCAAAGTGCCGTGGTTGGGAATGCCGATAATATCGCCTGCCTCGGCCGTATCGGCAATCTCGCGATCTTGAGCGAAGAACAGAATCGGCGAATGCACCGCAATCGGCTTGCCAAGGCCCGATGGGGTGAGCTTCATCCCGCGCTTAAAGGTTCCAGACACCTGCCGCATGAAGGCAATCCGGTCACGATGGTTGGGGTCCATATTGGCCTGCACCTTGAAGATGAAGCCGGTCACCTCGTCATAATCGGGCGCGATCTGTCCATCACCTGCGGGCTGAGGGCGCGGTGGCGGTGCCAGCTTGGCAATCGCCTCGATCAATTCGGTAACGCCAAAGTTTTTTAGCGCTGATCCGAAATAGACCGGGGTCAAATCGCCATTGCGATAGGCCTCAAGGTCAAATTCAGGATAGCCGATTTGTGCCAGCTCAGCATTCTCGGCAAATTCTTCGGGCAGCGTTGGATTGTCATCGCGCGTGCCGAGAAATTCCTTCGAGGGACCCTCTGGCCGGGCGACTTGCCCACTGGCGAAGTCCAAAATTCCCTCAAACTGACCGCCCATCCCGATCGGGAATGCTTGCGGGCTAACGTCCAGCGCCAGCATGTCGGCAATCTCGTCGAGCAGCTCAAAAACCGGACGTCCTTCGCGATCCACCTTGTTGACGAAGGTGATGATCGGCACGCTGCGCAGGCGGCAAACCTCGAACAATTTGCGCGTCTGCGGCTCAATACCTTTGGCCGCATCGATCACCATGATCGCGCTGTCGACGGCGGTCAGCGTGCGATAGGTATCCTCGGAGAAATCCTCGTGACCCGGCGTATCAAGGAGGTTGAACGTCACCCCTTCCCGCTCGAATGTCATGACTGATGAGGTGACCGAAATTCCGCGCTGCTGTTCGATCTTCATCCAGTCCGAACGCGCCCGCCGCGCTTCACCGCGAGCCTTCACCTGCCCCGCTTGATGGATCGCGCCGCCTTGCAGCAGCAGCTTTTCCGTCAGAGTCGTCTTACCAGCATCGGGATGCGAGATGATCGCGAATGTGCGCCGAGAGTTTTGAGGATTGGACATATTCAATTGGCCGAACGGAGCTTATCCGCGCAGCTCGGCCCCTTGTTTCGCGCTCGCAGCCACAATGGCATCCGAAATGGCTTTGAGATCGGCGTCCTTATAGCTCTTGTCCTTGGGCTGCAGAGTTACTTCGACAGCAATCGACTTTTTCCCTTCGGGCACGCCTTGCCCGGCGAATACGTCGAACACGCGGACATTGGTGATATTGGCCTTGTCCGCGCCGCGGACCGCCCGCACCAAATCGCCAGCAGCAAGGTCTTGCGGAACAAGAAATGCAAAGTCGCGGGTGACCGCTTGCAAGGCTGGCGGCGCGTAGGTTGCGCGCGCAAAGCTGGCATTCTTCTTGGCCGGAATAGCGTCCAAATGGATGCCAATCGCCGCGACCGGAACGTTAACATCGAATGCCTTCAACGTGGCCGGGTGGAGCATGCCAAAACTGGCGATGCGGTTTTTTGGACCCAGCCGCAGCGTGCCGGATTGGCCGGGGTGATAGACATCGCCCGCCTCTCCCATAACCATCAAATTGCCAACTGGCGCACCCGCAGCTTCCAACAGCTCCATGCACATGGCTTTGGCATCATAAGCATCGAAAGTGCTGGCTTTGCCATTGGCCCAGCCGCGTCCGACCTTGTCACCTGCCAGCACACAAACCAGTGTGGGATGTTCACCATCGGCAAGATAGCGTCGGCCAATTTCGAACAAGCGGACGGTCGAGGCTCCGCGATCAAAATTGCGCTGAACCGCAGCCAACAATCCCGGCAGCAAGGAAGGCCGCAAGACCTTCATGTCCTCGCTTATTGGGTTGTCGAGCGTCCAGTCTCCGCCGCCCACAATCGCGGCCTGATCTTCTGAAATGAAGGACCAAGTGATCGCCTCGTTCAAGCCACTGGCCGCAGCGGCGCGGCGCAATTTACGCTCCAGCTTTTGCTCCGGAGTCGCAGTTGGCTGGGCAACACCTTCCATGCGCGGCAAGGCGACACTTTCCACCTTGTCGAGACCGTGGATCCGAACCACTTCCTCGACCAAATCGGCTGCGCCCTCGATATCGTGACGGCGCAATGGACAGCTCACCTGAGCATTTTCCGGCCAAGCATCGCCAACCACAAAGCCGAGACTTTCCAAAATGCGCCGCTGCTCATCGGACGGAACATCAACCCCGCCCAACCTGCTGGTCATAGCTGGATCAAAATCAATTGCTTTGGCCTGTGATGGTGCGGCACCTGCTCGAACCGTCTCGCTGGCCGTCCCTCCCGCCAATTCGACAATCAGTCCGGTGAGCAAATCAAGCCCGTCATCGAGAAATTCTGGATCAACCCCGCGCTCAAACCGAGTGCGAGCGTCAGAGGCTAGGCCCAGCTTGCGGCCCGTCACGCCAATGCGCGCTGGATCGAAATAGGCAATTTCCAGCAGGACATCGGTGGTGTCATCGGCGACGCCAGAATCCTGCCCACCCATAATCCCGGCGATATCGTGGACTTGCTTGTCGTCCGCGATAACCACCATGCTTTCATCAAGCGTGTAGGTCTTCTCGTTCAGCGCCAGAACCTGCTCGCCATTCGTTGCACGCCGGGCGACCACTGCGCCGCTTAATTTCGCCAGATCATAGATGTGGGCCGGGCGTCCAAAGGCGAGCATCAAATAATTGGTCAGATCGACCAGCAGCGAAATCGGGCGCTGGCCCGCACTCAGCAATCGTTGTTGCAGCCAGTCCGGCGAAGGGCCGTTTTTCACACCCGTAATCACCCGGCCATAAAAGGCTGGGCAGCCTTCCGGATCATCGGTGCGGACTTCCATGGGGCATGCGCCAGACGCATCGAAAGCAGGCAGTGCCATAGGCTTCAATGTGCCAAGACCAGCCGCCGCCAAATCTCGGGCAATTCCGTAAACACCCATGCAATCGGGCCGGTTCGGCGTAATCGCAACGTCCAACACCGGCGATGCACCGTGGTAATCGGCAAAACTTGAGCCAACCGGTGCGTCCTGTGGCAATTCGATGATGCCATCATGGTCTTCGCCCAGCTCCAGCTCGCGAACCGAACACATCATGCCATTGCTCTCGACACCGCGGATCGCGCTTTTACGCAATTGCATACCATTGGATGGCACCACTGCGCCGGGCAGCCCCAAAACGCCGACCATTCCGGCGCGCGCATTGGGGGCGCCGCAAACAACCTGCAATGGCTCGCCCCCCTTCGCTATCTGGCCAGTGTCCACGCTCAACACTTGAAGCTTGTCCGCATCGGGATGCTTTTCCGCCGTCAGAACTTTGGCGACACGAAAACCCTCGAGCGTTTCGGCGGGATCTTCCAGACCTTCCACCTCAAGCCCGATCGCGTTCAGCGTATCAGCAATTTCCTTGGCCGAGGCGGTCGTCTCGAGGTGATCTTTCAACCATGTGAGCGAGAACTTCATGACGCTGCTCCCACGCCCGCCGATAGGGTCGGTTGGTCAAAGGCGCTGAAACCGTAATGATCGAGCCAACGGACATCACCATCGAAGAAGGCGCGCAAATCATCCATGCCATATTTCAGCATCGCCAGACGGTCGACACCGACGCCAAAGGCAAAACCTTGCCACTGGTCAGGATCATAGCCGGCAAATTCAAGCACCCGGCGATTGACCATTCCGCTGCCCAGCAATTCCATCCAATCATGGCCAGCATCATCGCCATTGCCGCCAACAACACGGCGACCGCCTTCATTCGCATAGCCCACGTCGACCTCGACGCTCGGCTCTGTGAAGGGGAAGTATGACGGCCGCAAACGCAGCACGATGTCATCGCGCTCAAAGAATGCCTTGAGGAAGGTTTCCAAGGTCCATTTCAAATGGCCAAGATGAATATCGCGGCCAATCACAAGGCCCTCCACCTGATGAAACATAGGCGTATGCGTTGCGTCGCTGTCAGAGCGATACACCCGACCCGGCGCAATGATGCGGATCGGGGCTCCGCCCGGATTTTTCTTTGCCAATTCGGTCATGCTGCGGATTTGCACCGGCGAAGTATGCGTGCGCAGCAGCATTTTGTTTCCATCCTGATTGATATCAGGGAAATAGAATGTGTCGTGCATCGCGCGCGCAGGATGGCTTTCATCCATATTGAGCGCGGTAAAATTATGCCAATCGTCTTCGATCTCTGGGCCGGTTGCTACAGAGAAGCCGAGATCGGCAAAAATCTCTGCTAGCTCGTCCATGACCTGGCTCACCGGATGGACCGAACCACGGTTTGCGTCTGGCGCAGGCAGAGTGAGGTCAATCGTCTCGCTAGCCAATTGCGCCTGAAGCGCTGCCGCCTCCAAACCTACCTTCTTTGCGTCAATCGCGCTGGCCACTTCACCGCGCACTGCCTGAATCGCAGGAGCTGCTTCTTGGCGTTCTTCCGGGCTCATCTGCCCCAGCGTTTTTAGCGCGAGACTTACCCAGCCCTTTTTGCCCAATGCGGCAACGCGCTGCTCGTCCAGCGCCTCGAGCGTGGTGGCTGCTGCAATCGCGCCAAGGGTGGCTTCTTTTTGTGGTGTCAAATCGGTCATAATCTGGCTCAATCAAGTGAGCGCGTTCGCTAGCGAGAAATGTTGCTCAAGGCAAAGAGCCATTGCCGCCGGACCGCAATTTTATCGTGCCGGTTCGGCTCATTCGGAGGGTTGGGGATCGTGTAGCCCTTGTACCGCTTCGCCAGCGATCTCCATCCGCGCCTTGGCAGCAGCAAACAAAAGCGGCTTATCAAGCTTGGCATAAGCGGTCGGGTTCATTCCCATAAAGCGTCTGAAATCGCGCACAAAATGCGCCTGATCATGATAACGATAGTCCAGCGTGCTCAGCCATTTCATCGAAGGGTCGAGCATAAATTGGGCCAGGCTTCGCAAGAACCGCTGCCGCCGCATCAACAATTTCGGCGGAAATCCAAAGACGCGCTTGCACAGTCTCTCAACCGAACGAACGCTGATGCCCACGCGCTCAGCCAATTGGGTCACATTGGTCAGCTCTGGGTCAACCAGCGCTGCATTGATGATATTTATCGCCTCGGACTGCTTCGGCGGCTGGCCGATCAAACTCTCGATATGGGCCTGGATCAAGGCATGCTCGTCCTCAAAGCTTCGTTCTTGTTGTGAAAGCGCGGCCACCAGCGGATGAAAGCCAGCAAAGGCAAGGTCGGCCATCCCATCAACCGTCCGATCGGCGTAATCGCCAGCATTGGCGTCAATCAAAGCCGCCCAGCCCAGCGGCAACAACCCAATGCCCCAATTCCGGCCCGATCTAAGACGAAAGCGCGCGGCAATGCTGGTCGGTCCAGAAACCGAGAATATGGGGCTTTCGCGCATCGGCTGGGTGCCAATTGCCGCATCGCACATCCCCTCTGGGATTATGCGCAGATTGGGCCATTCAGGGTGAAGGTAATCTTCAACGGCAGCGCCATCGACCGAACAGTTGATGTCGGTTCTGTAATAGGTGGTCACATAAGGCCGCAATCGCTCGCTAGGCAATGCGAAGCGCACTCTGGTTATCGGCTTCGTCTCGGCGCGCATTCCTATATTCCCTCGTCCGCGCCCGTTGTCGGATCAGCGTCGGATTTTTACAACGTTTCAGCGGCAAGTGCCGATATGCTCTCCTCTACAATTCCAAAGGGGAAGTCATGAGAAAAGTTGGAAAAATTGCTGGATTTGCAGTTCTGGCGATGGTTGCTGCTCAACCAGCGGCGGCAAAGAAAGAAGCGCCCGAACTCACCAAGTGCGAAGAAAGCATGGGCTCAATCGCACTGGTAGAAGGCGATCAGGCCGGCTGGAATGAATGGGGGCTGGGCTCACCGCGCGGCCTGGTCAATGCGTTGGCGATAGAGTCAGGCTGCTTTACCCCTTTGAACCCCGCTGCCGGAACACCGGCCCGCTATCTGGTGACGGTAATTGCCGGCAGTCAGGAAGAGGTTGATCAAGGAATGGAAGTGGCCAAATCTGCCGCAACCGAAGCAATGCTTCGCAGCGGCGCAGCCAGCAGCGTCCTCAGCAAAGTACCGATTGGCGGCGCATTGCTAGGCGCATTTGGCGGCTTTGGCGGCAAGAAGAAAACCGTTGCCGCTGGGATGCGGGTGGTCAGCCCAGTCAATGGACTGACATTGGCTGCTGGTTCGGGTTCGGTGAAAAAGTCGCGGATCAAATTTGGCCGCGCCAATTATGGCTGGGCTGCCAATGCAGCCGATGCCGCAGGATATCAGAACAGCAAAGATGGCAAGATGCTCACCGAGGCATTTATCATCGCCTTCAATCAAGTCGTTGAGCAACAGGCTGTGATCACAATGGCTCCTCAAGCTGCATCGGCGGTTGCTGAGCCGGAGACGGTTAAGGCCATCGTCGCGGTAGAGACCAGCATGTACGCTGCTGCATCAGCTGAAGGCGAAAGCTTGCGTTCATTGCGAGCCGGGACAGAATTGACGCCGACAGGAAACCGCGAAGGTTTGATGATCGAAGTCAGCGATAATTACGGAACAACTGGGTGGGTTTCGGTCGAAGACATGCAATAAAGGCCTCTAACCCAACGCAAACTTTCTCAGCAGCTCGGCGCCCACGGCGTCGGGCTGCTGTTGCATTCACGGTTGGTCCAGAGTTTGCGCAGGCGAGCCCCGCATACGGTTCCGCGCTTCGATAAAGGAATCAAGGAATGGATGCGGCAGTGCGGCGTATTCGCTCGGGTTCATGGTCATGAACTCACGAAACTCGCGGCTGAACTGTGCCTGGTCATGATAGTGGTCATCCATCACATCGGACCATTTGCTGCCCCGGTGCAGCATGAATGCCGATAGGCTGCGCATGAATCTCTGCCGCCGCATCAACAGTTTGGGAGTGAAGCCGAAATAGCGTCGGCACAGACGCTCAAGCGAGCGCATGCTCATGCTCGACCGTTCGGCAAATTCAGCCACCGAACTCAATTCCTCATCCACCAGCGCCCGGTGGATACGCACAATGGTATCTTCATTCCGGCACGGACGTGCGAGAGTTTCCATGGCCTCGACAATGGCTTTAAATTGCTGCGCTGCGGGCACGGAGGGATCGCATAGGACTTCGGACAGAGAAGAGAACTTCGCGAAGGCGGGATGCTTGGCGCCGTCAAAGGTGCGATTGGCATATTCGGCTGCTTCGCCATCAAAATAGCGCGCCCAGCCGAGCGGCAAAAATCCGATGCCCCAAACACGTGTTGTCCCCAATCGGAATTGGGTGGGCAAGGATGTCGGGCCAGTGACACCCATGCGCGTGCCAATTATTGGCTTTTGGCCCGGAATCGCTGCCCATGGAGTGGCTCCGGAAAAGAATCGGATCGAGGCCCATTCCGGTTGGAGATAGTCGGTGACAATACCCCCTTTTTCAACCTCAAGATCGAGATGATAAAAGCTGGTAAAACAGCCCGCAAATTTATCAGGAGGCGCGTAGAAGTGACTGCGCACCTTATATTTGCCCGTTGAACCCGTTCGGGAATCCATTGCTTTGCCACCCTCTTTTCACGGCTGATACCGCTTGGGCACTTGATTACAAACAATAAAAATGCGGCAAACAAAAAGGCGCCGGAGAATACACTCCAGCGCCCTATTGTATGCGTCAGCCTGATTGGATTGGCGCAGGCGCCAGCAATCCTAGCAAGGCAACCTTAGTTAGGCAGCGCAGCCTTGGCTTGATCGATGATCGATTTGAAGGCAGCGCCTTCATTCATGGCCAGATCAGCCATGACTTTGCGATCCAATTCAATACCCGCCAGCTTCACGCCATGCATGAACTGCGAATAGGTAAGGCCTTCGGCGCGAACCGCAGCATTGATGCGCTGGATCCACAAGCCGCGGAATGTCCGCTTCTTAACCTTGCGATCGCGATAAGCATATTGACCGGCCTTTTCGACGGCCTGACGTGCAACGCGAATGGTGTTCTTGCGGCGGCCGCGGTAACCCTTGGCCTGCTCGAGCAATCTTTTGTGTTTTTGGCGCGTGGTGACGCCGCGTTTAATGCGAGGCATATTTCTTTCTCCTTAAACCAGCGCGCTCAGCCGAGCCCGTATGGGGCCCATTTCTTGACTGTCTTCGTGTCGGCTTCCGACAAGACAGAGGTGCCGCGGTTTTGGCGAATATACTTCGCATTGTGGCTGATCAGACGGTGACGCTTACCAGCGACGCCATGCTTGATCTTGCCAGTGGCGGTGATTTTGAAGCGTTTCTTCACACCGCTTTTGGTCTTCAGCTTGGGCATTTTCATCTCCTAACGGATATCGGTTTAGAGACACGTCCAACCAGCCCTGGCAGCCCTAACGGCCAGACCGGCAGATGAATCACGTGTCAGTGAAGGCGCGCGGATAGGCGGGTTGGGCAAAGAAGGCAAGAAAGATGTTTGGTTTGGGCAAGACCAAGCAATGAGGTCAGTACTTCAAGGATCATTAACTGTCATTTCGAACGAATGAAATTTTTCGTAACTGGTGTTCAAGAGGAAGCGCCCCAATTGGTGTTCTTCGTGGACGATAGAGAAGCGTACCAGTATGTTCTGGCAACCAACCGAGCTGGTCTTCGATACTTGCTGTCACCGGATCATCAGTGATCTGCACAGTGATGCGGCGTAGCGAAACGCCATCCCCAAAACTCTCGGCCAGATCATCGGGATCCACACCCTTGACGGTCGTCGGATCAGTCAGGTCGCCAAAGGTCACCAGCATCGGGCGACCCTTCATTTCTGCCAGAGAAGGGTTGATCTCCGCTTGCGTGGCTGGAAGCTCAACCGGCTCTGTCATTTCAAGCATGTTGTTGAAGCGTCCAAGAAACCGGTTCCCGTTCTTGTCTCTGCCCTTGGGGGCAAGAAGAAACATGATCCGGGACGCAAAATCTACATCATCTTCTGAACGCAGAAGAGCGAACAACAAGCCTCGCTCACCTAAATCCACAACGGCTGCCTCGCCCCGCGCGCGCCGCCTAGTTCGTTGAGAGGCTGGGCTTTCCGGGTTCTGCTGGAACTGAGTGTCTACTTCGATCACGCTCGATCCGGTCTTCAAACCCTCCGGCGTATCGACCTCCACCGTCATCCGATATCGGTATGTCGGCGTGTCATCAAAAGCGTTGCACCCTGCCAAAGCCAGGGAGGCAACGGTCAAGATCAGCACGCGAAACATCACACCTGAGGTCACCCCAGTGCCCATTCGTGCCCGACCAGTTCTTCGCTGACCTGCCAAAGGCGCTTAGCGACATCTTCTTTCAGCGCATGGCGCGCCACCATAGCATCGCCTACCGGTCCGCGCGCGTCGAACAATCCGGTCGGGCCGTAATAGCCACCCGATTGCGCCTCATCACCGGCTGCCGCCAGAACCGTCGGATAAGCCCCCAGCTTGGCTGGTTGGGCCAGCAACGCATTGGTGACTTTGTAAATGCCGGTGAAAAGCGCGCCAGGGCCGGTGCTTTGCAGCGCGGTATCGGAATAGCCGGGGTGGCAGATGACCGACATCACCGGTTCGTCCGCAGCGCGCAATCGGCGGTCCAATTCCAGCCCGAACAGCATATTGGCGTGCTTGCTTTGGGTATAGGAAACGGTCGGGTCATAGCCGCGCTCCAACATCAGATTGTCGAAGTGAATCTTGCCCATTTTGTGTGCAATGGAGGACAGAGTGACAATGCGCCCCTTGGCGCTGCGTACTTGGTCATAAAGCAGGCCTGCAAACAGGAAGTGGCCCAAGTGGTTGGTGCCCAATTGCATCTCAAACCCGTCCGCCGTTTTCTGTTTCGGGGTTTGCATGATCCCGGCGTTATTGATCAGCGCATCCAGCGGCCCAAACCGATCGGACGCCTCGGCGGCGGCGCGCCGGACCGAAGATAAATCAGCCAGATCGAGCAGAAGCAGATCAATCTTGCCAGTGCCGCAAAGCTTTACCTCAGCGACGGCCCTTGCGCCCTTGTCCTGATTGCGCGCGGCGATGATGACATCGGCACCCTTGCCCGCCAAAATCTTGGCCGCCTCCAGCCCGATGCCCGAATTGCCACCCGTGATCAGATATCTTTTACCCTTCAGGTCGGGCAAGCGATCGGGCTTCCAATTCTTGATCCCGCTGTCTTTTAAAATTGGCATCGCTTCCTCCCCAAAAAGATATGTCTGCTTAGGCCATCGCTTCTAATACGTCTTCAAGCCGGGCGGATTCGCCCAGCGCAATCACGCTGCCGTCGGAATTGGCATCCAACGGATTGCCTTGCCAATCGCACATCATGCCACCAGCCCCTTCTACCACAGGGACCAGCGCCGCATAATCATGCAGTTTCAGCCCAGCCTCAAACACGACATCAATCTGGCCCGACGCAAGCAGAGCGTAATTGTAACAATCGCCGCCATAGACGGGCCAAGCTTTGTCCGGATAGGCCTTGGCGATCACTTTGAGATAAGCGTCGGCCTCCTCCTCGCTAAAGCAATGCGGGCTGGTGGTGGCGACGGTGGCCCCAGCCAGTTCGCGGCAGCGACGCGTATGCACTGAATTGCCATTCAATGTTGTCTGTTCACCAATGACGCCTAACCAACGCTCTTCCAGAATAGCCTGGTCGATCACGCCCATGACCGGCCAGCCGTCCTGCATCAACGCGATCAGAGTGCCGAATATGGGGCGGCCCACCATGAAGCTTTGCGTGCCATCAATCGGATCGAGCACCCATTGCCGCGCCGCGCCTTCATTATGCGTGCCATATTCCTCGCCGATGATGCCGTCATCCGGGAATTCCCGTTCAACGATCGCTCGCATTGCAGCCTCAGCGGCGCGATCAGCTTCGGTAACAAAACTGCGGTCCGCTTTTTGCTCTTGAGAGTAATCGCCGCGATAAAATTGCCGGATCGCTACACGGGCAGCATCAGCCATCAGATTGACGCATTGAATTTCTTTTGGATTCATGACTTAAGGTCCAAGCAGATGCCCCAATAAGGCATTGTTTTCGGTTCGCAGCGGGTCGCTGAGGTCGTTGGAGTAGCTCACCTTCATGGCGAGTGACAATAAAAATGCCGGGGAACCGGCGCAGATACGCTCAACAACGGGTCGGTCCGCGCTTGGCGAACCGCTGTCCGTCAACCGTGCGCCGGCACCCGACCTATCGCCATGGATTGCGCGGGTCTATGCGACCGAAGTCAATCTAGAGCCGGACTTCGAATTGGCATGCAGCCAATTTGCCGACACGCCGGTTTTGCGAGTCCTGTTCAGGGGCAAATGGACGGCCGAAACGCGTGATGGCCATGAAGTTCATGAAAACTGCGCTCTGTTTTTTGGGCCGCAAACCAAACCTATGCCGGTCAGCGTAACAGGCAGTTTTGCGGTTCTTACGCTGGCGCTAAAACCCGGATCAGTCGAATCATTGATTGGACCCAAATCGGTCGAAACATTGGACCGAATTATCCGGTATGACGATTTGTACGATGTCGAATGGGCCAATAGCGAACAGCTGATCAAATGGTTCGATCCAGCCGCCCCGCCAGACCGCTGGCTCTCGGTTGCGGAAAAGCTCTTCCGGCAGCTGCTTGAGTTCACCAAAGGAGCAGAGCCCTCTCCGATTATTGCTGCATTCGATAGAGCAGCTTTTGCCGACCCCAATTTGTCGATTGGTGATTTCATACAAGAGAACGAAATCGAGCGTCGAACCTTTGAGAGGCTCGTCAAAAAACATTTCGGCCTTACCCCCAAGCAGGTGCTTCGGCGCGCTCGTGCGCTTGATATGGCGGCCAATTTGCGGGGTGTTGCGGACAATGAAGAGGCCGAACAATTGGCCTTGCGCTATTATGATCAGTCGCATTTGATCCGAGAATTCTCAGCCTATTTCGGGATGACACCGAAACAATTCGCACAATCTTCTCAGCCTTTGTTGACCATCTCATTGGAAGCCCGCCAAGCACGCAGGTTGGAGGTCTTGGGACGGATCGAGCCCGAGGAAGGGCGTCCTTGGCTGCGTTGATACCTGCTGGCTTGGACGCCCGATGGCGTGAATTGAGGCCGCAAATCTCTGCAATCACATAACTAATTGTCAAATTGACCCGAGCACCAAACCGGCTTACCCCATTTCATAAAACAGGGGTCAGCATTGCCAAACAGCAAGAAGTACACTGAGATTTGGCGTCGCAATCTCGCCTCTTTGTCGGGCGAGGCCCGCAATGGTGCGCCATTGTCAGAGAACCGCGCCCCGGCTGACGATTTGTCGCCGTGGTTCTCAAGGTTGATTTCGGCCAAGGCAACCAATGCAGCTGATGTCGTGATCGCTTGCGGCATGTGTAACGACAATGCTTACACTCGCTATGTTTCCAAGGGTCGCTGGACAGCAATGTCTGCCGATGGAAACAGCGCCTATGAAAACGAAGTGCTGCAATTTGGCGAGCACTCCAAATTTATGCCGCTGACCTGCACTGGTGATGTTATGTCGTCAGGGTTCAGCCTTAGGGCTGGCGCATTCTATGCTCTCACCGGACGTTCAGCGCAAAGCATGCTTGATCGGATTGAGCGGGTCGATTTGTTCGGGCTGTTGCAAGATGACCTGCGCGAAAGTTTCTCAACCGAGAACACCCCCAAACAGTGGAACCTGACTCTAGAAGAGGCAATGCGGCGCTATCTGGAGAAGAACGACCCCGCTCCGCCGGATCCAATATCAGTTCGGTTTGAGTTGGCCGCTTTTGAAGATCCGACCCAATCCATTTCTGATTTCGCTGAATCGCAGAATATCAATCTGCGCAAATTGGAGCGGGTGATAAAGCGCGACTTTGGCCTTACCCCGCGCACCGTGATGCGGCGTGCAAGAGCGCTCGATTTGGCGGCACTTCTATGCGGAGTCGCGGACGAGACCGAAGAAGAAGAAATTCTGCTGCGCTACTTTGATCAGTCACATATGATCCGGGACTTCACCTCATTTTTTGGAGTGACACCGCGAAAGTTCCGCGAGGTGCCTCGGCCGCTTCTGACCATCACCCTTGAACAGAGACAGGCGCGGCGGTTGGAAGAACTTGAACGCTTTAGGCCCGATGAGGCCAAGCCTTGGCGCTGAGAGTCGCGATTAATCGAACAGGCTGGAAACTGAGCTTTCGTCGGCAATCCGGCGCACCGCCTCACCAATCAGCGGAGCAATGGTCAAAATACGGATATTGTCCGATTGCGCCGCTGACTCTGTGGGACGGATAGAATCGGTGATGACCAGCTCTTTCAACTTCGATCCATTGACGCGGGCGACCGCCCCGCCCGATAGTACGCCGTGGGTGATATAGGCAGCAACACTCGCCGCCCCTTGCTCCAGCAATGCCTCCGCTGCGTTGCACAGCGTGCCGCCCGAATCGACGATATCGTCGATCAGGATACAATGGCGTCCCTGCACATCCCCGATAATGTTCATCACCTCTGATTCGCCAGGGCGATCACGCCGTTTGTCAACGATTGCCAAGGGCGCATTGTCGAGCCGCTTGGCCAGTGCCCGTGCGCGGACAACACCGCCCACATCCGGAGAGACAACCATCAAATTCTCTTCGCCATAGCGCGCCTGAATGTCGGCAGCCATGACCGGTGCGGCATAGAGATTGTCGGTCGGAATATCGAAGAAGCCTTGAATTTGGCCTGCGTGCAGATCAACCGCCAACACTCGGTCTGCGCCAGCTTCCGTCATCAAATTGGCAACCAGCTTGGCAGAAATTGGCGTTCGCGGGCCGGGCTTCCGATCCTGCCGTGCATAGCCAAAATATGGCACCACCGCAGTAATCCGCTTGGCCGAAGCGCGGCGACATGCGTCAATGCAAATCAGCAATTCCATCAGATTGTCATTGGCTGGAAAGCTGGTCGGCTGGATCAGGAAAACGTCTTCGCCGCGCACATTCTCATGGATCTCGACAAAAATTTCCTCATCCGCAAACCGGCGGACGCTGGTGTCGGTCAATGGCATTTCAAGATAGGCAGCGATTGCCCTGGCAAGCGGCAAATTCGAATTGCCCGACATGATTTTCATGAAGCAGTGTCCCTCTCAGGTTTCCCCGGGGTACCCACCGATTCGCTGGCCCCGTTCATCCATAGCGGGCTTAGCCTAGCGTCATGTGCTTGCAACAGACCGGGCGACAAGTTTTCCGCATGCAAGCTCTTTTGCTTGGGCTTGCGGCCTTACCGGCCGGCAGGCGGTCGCCCTTGCGATCTGCTAGTCGCAGACCGTTTTTGCTTGGGCTTGCGGGCTAACCAACCCGATGTTCGCCTTTGATCCAGCGCACAGTCCCGCTTGATGCGCGCATGACCACGCTGTCGGTTGTCATAATGCCGCCGCGTTTGCGCTTCACACCGTCGAGCAATGATCCGGAAGTAACGCCCGTGGCCGCAAAGATACAGTCGCCACTGGCCAGATCGTCCAGCTTATAGATGCGGTCGAAATCTTCGATGCCCCATTTGCGAGCACGCGCTTTCTCATCTTCATTTCTGAACACCAAGCGTCCGTTAAACTGGCCACCTACACATCGCAGAGCGGCCGCGGCCAACACGCCTTCGGGCGCGCCGCCTTGCCCCATATACATGTCGATCGTGGTGTCTTCATCAGTGGTTGCGATCACGCCTGCAACATCACCATCGCCGATCAGAACGACCCCACATCCTAGCCCGCGAAGCTCGGCGATCAAATCGGCGTGACGCGGGCGATCAAGAACGCAAATAATAATGTCTTTGGGCGCGACACCCTTTGCAGCCGCAACAGAAGTGACATTTTCGGTTGGAGTTTTGGCAAGATCGATCACGTCTTCTGGATAGCCGGGGCCAACGGCGATCTTGTCCATATAAGTGTCCGGCGCGTTGAGCAGGCATCCCTTTTCAGCCGCCGCCAACACAGCCAGAGCATTGGGCCCAGCCTTGGCGGTGATTGTGGTGCCTTCTAATGGGTCCAGCGCGATGTCGATCTTGGGACCCTTGCCCAGAGCGCCGCCAACCTTCTCGCCAATATACAGCATGGGAGCTTCGTCGCGCTCGCCCTCGCCAATCACCACCGTGCCGTCCATATAGAGAGTGTCGAAGGCCTTGCGCATAGCTTCAACTGCAGCCGCATCGGCGGCTTTCTCATCACCGCGACCGATCAATTCAGAAGCTGCCACTGCCGCCGCCTCGGTCACCCGAACCATTTCCAGCACAAGCACCCGGTCGAGTGCATTTTCAAGTGCCGCATTATCTTGTGCGTTATCGGTGGTGTTCATGAGCAATTCAGTCCTTTAGGTGAGATGTGCGCGCTTTGACAAAAGGAGACCGGCTTGTCGAGCATTCGCGCCATGGTGGAGCGCAAGTCTGTGGGAAGTCGCCTGGCAATGCGCTTCGCCATACACGCGACCTTGTTTGCAGTTCTGGCATGCGGTGCAGCTTTGCAGGCTCAACAACTTCCGTCCGATAATGCCCCAACAGCACAGGCCGATGAAGAGACGGTCGCTGCGCGAACAATTGTGCGCGATGACGGCAGCGAGGAAATTGATATTCAATTATCGGTCGATGATCTGGTCGGGCCGCCTCCGCCATTTGAAGAATGCACCGAAGAACAAGAGGCCGCCATCATCTCTGGCGAAATTATCGTTTGCCGCCGGGTTCAAGATCAACGCCGCTTTCGCACCCTCGATCCAGAAGGAGCACTCGCTCGCTTTGCCGAGGAAACAGCTTTCAGCGATGATCCTCGAACGCCGGATTTCATCTCTGATTGCCATGATCAGGGCTGGCCCGCGGGATGCGTCCGATTTGGCAGTGTCCCCGAACCGGCCTTGATCATCGATGTAGAAGCCTTGCCGCAAGCTCCACCCGGTTCAGACGCTGACCGCATATCGCGCGGCCTGCCCCCTTTGGGTCAGGATGATACCGCCAATGGCTCGATCGTGCAGAGCAATAAGGCGGCAGGGACGGCTAGTCCCGAAGAATCGGAAGCACCAGTGGCGCCGCAGTGAGACTGTCGGAACCTTCCAACAATTCCAGCGCCTGACGCACGCAGCGTTCTTGCCCTTCATGGGTCACCATCGCGACCAGCACATCACCGCTGTCGGTGTTGCTGCCTTTCTGGATTAGGCTTTCGATCGACACACCAGCATCGCGCATCGCTGCGGTAATCTCTGCCAGAACGCCAGGGCGGTCAGCCACGCTGAAGCGGATATAGGTCCGCTCCATCCGGTGGCCGGGCTCGGTTGGAGCCATGGAGACGAGTTGCGCTTGCGGGATGGAGAATGGTGCACCCACTTCATCGCGAGCAATATCGATCAAGTCAGCCACAACAGCGCTGGCAGTGGGGCCTTCGCCAGCACCGGCACCTTGAAACAACAGACGGCCTGAAAAATTGCCCTCTGCGACGACGGCATTAGTCGGGCCATCTACTGGGGCCAACGGATGGTCTTTCGAAACGAGGCAAGGCCGCACCCGCTGGAGCAATGTGGCCGTGCCATTATCGCTCTGCTCAACATCAGCCATCGCGATCAGTCTGATGACATACCCCAGCGCATCGGCCTGAGCGATGTCGCCAGCCTGAACCTGTGTAATGCCGGTGACCCGAACAGCTTCAAAATCCAGCTTTGCGCCAAAACCGATACTGGCAAGGATGGCCAGCTTATGCGCTGCATCCACCCCTTCGATATCAAAGGTCGGATCAGCCTCTGCATAGCCAAGGCGCTGAGCATCGGCGAGCACATCGCCAAAGTCCGCGCCAGTATCTTCCATTGTCGACAAGATATAATTGCAAGTGCCGTTGAGAATACCGTAAATACGATCGATCGCATTGGCCGATGCGCCTTCTCTCAGGCCTTTGACTACCGGAATTCCGCCAGCCACCGCTGCTTCGAATTTCAGCGGCAAATGATCTGCCTCTGCACCCGCAGCCAAACCAAGCCCATGATGTGCGATCATCGCTTTATTCGCTGTGACAACACCCTTGCCATTGCCCAGTGCCGCGCGTGCCAAATCGAGAGCGGGGCCATCTGAACCACCGACCAGCTCGACTACGACATCAACATCGCTGCGCTCCGCTAGGCTGGCCATATCGTCTTCCCAAGCCAGACCGGACAAATCGACGCCCCGGTCTTTGGTCCGATCTCTTGCACTGACAGCGACGACTTTAATCTCGCGGCCGGCACGGGCAGTGATCAAGGCTTTGTTGACCTGCAACAAGCGAATCACGCCAACACCAACCGTGCCAAGCCCAGCCAGTCCCAATTTCAAAGGTTCAGCCATCAATCTCTTTCTCTTGTCGCACCATCAAGCATGTGAGTTTCAAGCGCCTCTAGCGCGAGGATGCCGGACTAGGGAACCACTTTGTCTTGGGCGCAAGCTAGATTGACCTCATTCGGGACCCCAATGGTGGGTCGGGGCAGCCTAGAGCTTCTCAATCCAATGTACGCTCGCATGGTCCCAATTGGCTCATGACCGCGGCATAATCGCTTTGGGCCAAGGCCCTGGCTTGCGGCTCCCGGGACAGAATCGCTGAGCCGGGAAGCGAAGCAGGAAGCGCGCAAGCGAGCCGGTACCATTCCAGTGTCTGGGGCTCAGGCGCACGAGCGGCTTGATCGATGATTTCACCCCATGACACTCCCCAAACGACTGGACGCCCGGGCCTGCGCAACACTGAAAGCGAAACCGGCGATCCGTCCGCTGTATCGAGAAATATCTGTGTCTCCGATTCGCCGACAAGGTTCCCTTGAACCGCCAATGCGTCGCGAACTCCGTCTATGACAGGCGGTGCGCTGGGGCTGAGAAGATCGGAAAGAATTGGCCGTATACGAGCGGCAAGGACGGGCGAATATGCAAACTGTCCCTGCGACCCCACCAGTTGAATTTCTCCGGGCCGTCCAGGCACTGACTTGGCAAACAAGAGAAAGTCGCGCTTCTTTAGCTTCGGAGCCTTGCCCCGGTCATCGCGAGGCACATCAACGAGGTATTTCAGCGATTCGCCAACCGACACATTACCGGCAACCAGAGCGAGTGTTCTGGCTTCTATATAAAGGCGGGCGAATCCGGCCGCGAGTCCGGGTGCTCGCTCAGCTTCAACTTCGATTTGACGGCGAATTTCGACATGGATGACCAAGTCAGATGCATCCGAAAGGCTCACCAAATCTGCATAGGTCAAGGAATCTTGAACCGGCAGCTGATCGTCCTGAGCGATTGCCGCCCCACCAGTAAGCAGGAAAACGAGGGTGCAAATTAACATTTTGATATTAAACATATTTTTCTCGGTCTTAGATGGCTGGCCAGCTCTCTAGCCAGCTCAAACATACGGGAGTTTTGAACCCAATTAGAGGCCTGACAGTATCAAACAACAGCGTGTGAATCTCGTATTAACCGATAAAGCGTTTGCTTGGCATCGGCTTGGCCGTTAAAGCGTTCAACTCGCCGAGTGAATTGAGGTTCGCCTCAAACGGGGACTTGGCGAGAAGTCGATGTGTGATTGAACACGTTGATGTTTTGACCGGCTTAGTTCGGTGAAGAAAAGACGACGACGAGATCTAGGTAGAGCAAGCAGCAAGTTTGCCATATACCGTTTGTCTGGCCCCTGATCGGGGTTGAAAAGATGGAGAGAAATCGACTGGATGGCCTACGCTGACCAACAAATGAGCGGAAATCGCATTGTCGCTCTGATCATCGTGGCGATAATTCACGTAGGGATCGGCTACGTGCTCATTAGTGGCCTCGCATATGAGGCGACTAAGAAAGTTATTGAGCGCGTGACGACTGTGGATATCGAGGAACCACCACCCGAGGAACCAGAGGACGAGCCACCGCCGCCGGAGCCACAAGAAGTGACACCGCCGCCGCCGGTTGCTCCGCCGCCGCCGATTAGTATCGCGCCGGCACCGCCTCCAATCCAGACACAGCCGACGATACCACCGCCGGCACCACCTGCTCTGGTTATTCCGCCTCCGGCACCACCTGCGCCGCCTTCTTTGGCGCAAGGGGCAAGCCCTCGTGGCCAAAATCGCTGGGCACGCCGGATTCAGGAAAACTATCCATCACGCGCTTTGCGTGAGGAAACCGAAGGCACCGTTGGTGTGCGTGTAACCGTCAACGCTGACGGCCGCGTATCAGCATGCAACGTTACAGGATCGAGCGGGTCGAGCATTCTCGATGCGGCTGCCTGTAAAGGGATGCAGCGTTATGCACGCTTCAATCCTGCGCTTGATGCTGGAGGAAATCCAACAACCGGCTCTTTTTCTACCAGAATTACATATCGTTTGAACTAAGGCGGGGCCAAACTGGCCGCTGACCTTCGGGGACATTTTTAAGAGGACTATTCGCAATGATTATTGAACTTCTTGCCGCTGCAGCAGATGACGCAGCTCCGCAAAACGCTTTTGGTTTCTGGGAAGCAATGGAACAAGGCGGCATGATCGCTTGGTTCATTCTCAGCGTTCTTGTTATCATGTCTGTGGGCTCGTTCTACATTCTGATCACCAAGCTGCTCGAGCAGAACAAGATTATGCGTCAGTACAAAGCTGTTAAGAACAACTTCTGGCGTGCTGGTAGCCTGCAAGAAGGCGCCACCAAGCTGGAGAAGAACAGCGCATGGCGTCAGCTCGCAGACGATGCGAACAAAGCCAATGATGACGTTGCCAAGATGACTGATAGCTTGGAAGCGCATGATTATCTGCACGGTTCACTGCAGCGTTCAGAAGATCTGATCAATGCGCGCCTGGCCGGTGGTCTTCCGTTCCTCGCGACAGTTGGTGCTACCTCACCATTTGTTGGCCTGCTCGGCACGGTGATCGGTATTTACCGCGCGCTGATCAACATCGGTCTTGCCGGTTCGGCATCGATCGACAAGGTTGCTGGCCCTGTTGGTGAAGCCTTGATCATGACCGCGATTGGTCTGCTTGTGGCTGTGCCTGCTGTGCTTGCCTACAACTGGTTGCAGAGCCGCAATCGTCGGATTGCTGAAAACCTGACCGGTTTCTCAACCGACATCCTCGCCTTCATCAACTCGAACGGTGCGGTTAAGCCTGCGGTTACCGCTGCGGCGGCGAAGAAGCCTGCAGCTGCTCCTGCGAAGAAAGCCTAATTGATAATTCGGGGGCCGCATTTGCGGTCCCCGCTTTTCAATTTCCAGTGCAATTTAATCGATAGGATGTAGCAATGGCGATTTCGACAGGAGGCGGGGCCGATACCCCCATGTCAGACATCAACACCACTCCACTAGTGGATGTGATGCTGGTGCTTCTGATCATCTTCCTTATCGCGGTTCCGGTGGCGATTCAGACCATCGAAAAACTGAAGATTCCAGTTATGGAAACTCAGGAATCAAAAGATAAGGTTGAGAACCTCCAGCTCACTGTAAGCACCACGGATGCCAATGGTCTGTCTGCGGGCGAGCCCGGATTTGAAGGCGCGTCTCGCAACGGTGAATGTCGCGTTTATTTCAACAACAGCGTGCCGGTGAACTCGCAAGAGTTGTATGATCAGGCGTTTGAACGTCTCGACATCATTGTCCGTCGTGCTGGCGGTGCAGAAGCGATCATGGAAGATCCCGATGCCATCCCGCAGGTGCATATTCGTGGTGATGTAAACGCACCATGGCGCTGTGTCGCTGGCACGATCTATAATGTTCAGGCTGCCGGTTATCCGACAGTCGGATTCATCTCCAACCCGGTTGATCCAAACGGTTAATCCCGTTTGCTGACCCGGTTAAGAGAGAAACAGGAGTAAACTACCATGGCAATGTCAGGCGGCAAAGATGATGGTGCGCCGATGATGGAAATGAACATGACGCCGTTGATCGACGTCCTGCTCGTGCTCCTCATCATGTTCATTATCACCATTCCAGTCGCAACCCACTCGGTCGATATTGACCTTCCGCAACCTTCGGCGGCTCCGCCGGATGTTCCGATTGATCCGATCAAAAACAAGCTGGTCCTGACTCAGGAAAACCAGATTTTGTGGAACGCCAATCCGGTGAACCAAGCAGAATTGGTAAGGCTGCTGCAGGAAACCACGACCTTCGCGGTTGAGCCTGAACTGCAGTTTGAGCCAGAGCCCCTTGCAAGTTACGACATTGCGGCACGCGTGCTCAACGTCATCAAGGCGTCGGGCGTGACCAAATTTGGTTTTGTTGGCAATGAGAAGTACCGCCAATTCGGCAGCTGATCAGGCAGATAAATATTTTCGGCTTAGGTCGACATTAATTAGGGGCGGAGCGATCCGCCCCTTTTTTGTGCCTGGTGCAGGCCGCTTCAGACCGCCGCATCCTAGCGTGACAAATTGTCTTGAACTTGAGCGCTTACTTTTGGGAGCCACTTCGCAGCACTGCGTTGCAAAGCCCATACCGGTACGCGTTAGGCAACTTATATGTTATGGTATATAGTACCATTTCCAGCACGTATTTCGCGATACTCAACTGGGTTTCGAAGCCGTGCTGCAAGCAAGGAGAGAAGCCATGCCTATCGCTATCGCTCGCCCCAACCTCTACGCTCGGCCCAATGGTCGCGGAAAACCGATGGGGGAGATGAATGTAACCCCCTTCATCGATGTTCTGCTGGTCCTGGTAATCATGATCATCATGGTTGTGCCGATCGCGACCCATGAGACTGAAGTCGATTTGCCCGGCGATCCACCTAATCCCATTGATGTCGCCGCCAACACTGTCTTCATCGACACGCAGGACCGCTTGTTTTGGAATGGCGCGATGGTGAGCCGCGATCAATTGACGGCACAAGTCTATCACGCCGCGCAATTGCCAAACGAGCCCCTGCTGCGTTTCGAACCATCTGCAACCGCCAGCTATGATGCCTCGGCCAAGGCTATCGCGCTGATCAAGGATGCTGGTGCGCAGAAATTTGCCTTCATTGGAAATCATCGTCACCGCGACTTTGGCATGTAGCGATCAATGACGCCGACCGCCTTGCTCCCAAGCGCGTGATTTGCACGCCTCCTGATCTATGGTAGCTCCACATAGGGGTCGCGGGGAGGAAACCGCGTGAAGCACGAAACAACAGTCCGCATCATCAAGGAATTGATGAGTCAGCTTGATGAGAACCGCAACATTGATGCTGGCGTCCAGTATCGGCTGCCAACCTCAGACTATGTTTGCCCCGATCTGGCCAAGCAGGAGTGGGAAGGATTCTTCCGTGAACACCCGCAGCTAATCGGCCTGAGCGGTGACCTACCCGAAGCAGGCAGCTTCTTCACGGTCGACGATTTTGGTGCACCAGTTTTGGCGACACGATCGAAAGATGGTCAGTTTCGTGCCTTTCTAAACGCATGTCGGCACCGAGGAGCGCGCGTCGCACAAGAACCCAAGGGCAAGGCCGCACGCTTCACGTGCCCGTTCCACAATTGGACATTTGCCAATGATGGGCGGTTGCTTGCCGTGCCTGATGCCGATCATTTTGGACCGGTAGACAAAGACTGCATGGGATTGGTCGAATTGCCAACTGCCGAAGTGGCTGGTCTGTTGTTTGTCCATCCTCAGCCCGCTGCAACATTGGATGTCGAAGCATTGCTCGGCGCCGAATTGTTGGAAGAATTGGAGGGTTGGAATTTTGCAGATTATGTTCATGTCGCCGATCTCGACATCGACATGAAGCTGAATTGGAAGCTCGCCAATGATACCTTTGGCGAAACCTACCACTTTCCCAAATTGCACAAGGATACGTTGGGCCAGGTGTTCCACGGAAACAATTTGGACCTCCAGGAATTTGGCCGACACCATAGGTTTGTGACCGCCAGCAAATTGATCGATAGCTTGCGCGACATGCCAGAGGACGAATGGACGATCACACCCGCGACCTTTGTGCTGTATTACCTGTTCCCGAATATCCAAGCGGTGTGTGTCAGCACAGGCATGAATATGGCGCGCATCTATCCCGATCCGGACAATCCTGGCCGCTCACTCACCCGTGTGGCAGGCTATTTCACGCCGGAAGCCATTGCCGCCTATGAAGCGGAAAAGGCGAAAAACCCGGACAGCGGTAACTTTCTGAAGGCTGAGAATCTATACAATAGCGGATCCAATCAAACCGCTATCCGGACGCCGGAATCCGCGGTCGAGGCATTTTCCAGCACGGTATCTGCCGAGGATTACGTCATGGGCGAACATCAACAGATCACCGCGGCATCAGGATTGCTGGAGCATTCGACATTTGGTCGCAATGAAGCAGCATTGCACCATTTCCATTCAAGCTATCGCGACGCCTTGGGTCGCGAGCCATTGGAGAAAATCAGTTAGATCGGTCCGCTCTCATTGCCTCGGCGGCGAGAGTTTCGGCTTCGACCAACAGCTCCTCATCCACTGCGCCTTGGGGCACAGCTTCGCGCCCGATCATGGTCATCACCGGAACAGCCATCGGGCTGATCCTGTCGAGCGTAACATGCACCAGCTCGCGCTCTGATCGCTCCAACAGATCGCCCAGCCGCCCCACATCAGTCATCCGGGCGCGAGCATCCGCCCATGCTGCCTCCAACAACACATGGTCAGGCTCGTATTTCTTGAGCACATCGTAGATCAGATCGGTTGAGAAGGTCACTTGTTTGCCGCTTTTGCGCTTGCCGGGGTGTTGGCGCTCCACCAGCCCGCTGATCACGGCAACCTCGCGAAAAGCGCGGCGAAGCAAATGTGATTCGGTCACCCACTCAACAAATTCATTGGCAAGAATATCGGGCGAGAGAAGCGGCGCCGGGTCTGTCACCGGCTTCAATCCCCACACCGCCAGCGAGTAATCATTCGCCACAAAACCGCCCGGCTGCAGTCCGCGATCCTCCATCCGCCGAGTGATCAGCATCCCCAGGCTCTGGTTCGCATTCCACCCTTCGAACGTATAATAGACGCTGTAGTGCTTCTTGTGGCGCAGAAAGCTTTCGACCAGCAATTTGCCCGGTCCCGGCATTTCGCTGCGCCAATCCTGCATCTCTAACCATTCGCGCACATCGTCAGGAAAGCGCCCCCACTTCTCCCGTTCGACCAGCATTTGCCGCACGCGCTCGGCCAGATGCGTGGTAATCGGCAGGCGCTGCCCACCGTAGCTGGGTATGGTGGCTGACTTTTTAGCGGCGCGGACGATTACGTCCATATCTTGAAGTTTTTCGACCTCAAGGCTCATCCCGGCAAAGAAGAATGTGTCACCAGCAGATAGGGTCGCGGCAAAACGTTCCTCCACTCGGCCAAGATTGCGGCCATTGCGAAACCGCACCGTGAGCATCTCGCTGTCGATTATAATGCCAGCATTCATCCGGTGCCGCTGGGCATGTTCGGGATGCGTTAGATGCCAAATGCCCCCCTCTTCGCCATCGCCGTCGCGCCGGATACGCTTGAACTTGTCATAAGCCTTCAGCGAATAACCGCCGTTCTCGACAAAGCCGAGCACACGGTCCCAATCCTCTGGCGTGACCCACGCATATGCGAGCGATGACCGCACCTCGCGCAGCAAACCCGCTTCTGCAAAGGGGCCAGCACAGGCGCATGCCATCACATGCTGGGCCAGCACATCGAGGCCGCCCGGGCGAAAGTCTTCGCCATCGCGTTGCCCTTCGTCCACCGCATCTTTGGCCGCGGTCGCCTCAAGAAATTCAAACCGATTGCCCGGCACCAACAGCGCACGGCTGGCTACATCCAGCCGGTGCCCGGCCCGCCCGATGCGCTGTAGCAGTCGCGATGATCCTTTGGGTGCGCCCATCTGCACCACGCAATCAATATCACCCCAATCGACTCCCAAATCGAGACTTGAGGTACACACCAATGCGCGCAGCTCGCCCCGCGCCATCGCGCCTTCGACCTTGCGCCGGGCCTCCTTGGCCAAGCTGCCGTGATGGATTCCAATGGGCAAATTCTCGTCATTGATGTCCCACAGCAGTTGGAAGATGAATTCGGCCAGAAAACGGGTGTTGGTGAAGATCAGAGTCGTTCGATTGTCCTGAATCTGGCGGTACAGCTGGGGGATCGCCCATCGCCCGGCATGGCCACCCCAAGGCACTCGTTCTTCCTCAGGCAGCAAAATGTCGACCACCGGTTCAGCACCTGGTTCGCCTTCAACCAACTCAACCTCATCGACATCACCCCATGGCGCCAGCCAAGCGCGATAATGTTCTGGATCGGCCACTGTTGCAGACAGAGCCGCGCGCTGCATATCGGGAGCGATCGCCTGTAGTCGGGATAATGCCAGCGCCAGCAAATCGCCGCGCTTTCCCGCAGCAAAGGCGTGTACTTCGTCCACCACCACACGTTTCAATCCGGCAAACATCAGGAAACTGTCAGGATATGACAGCAAGAGCGACAGGCTCTCCGGCGTCGTCAGCAAAATGTGTGGAGGCTTGGCCCGCTGGCGTTTCTTACGATCGGATGGCGTGTCGCCGCTGCGCGTTTCGATCCGAAGCTTCAGGCCCATTTCCTCAACCGGAGTAACCAGGTTTCGCTGAACATCATGCGCCAAGGCCTTGAGCGGAGAGACATAGAGCGTGTGCAAGCCATCATGTGGCGCGGCGCCATCCAGCCTTGAGGGGCAAAAATCGGCCAGCGTGGGCATGAACCCGGCCAGCGTCTTACCAGCACCTGTTTCGGCGACCAGCAGAGCGTGTTTGCCAGCATCGGATGCGGCCAACATGTCCAATTGGTGCCGACGCACGCGCCATTCGCGGCTGGCGAACCAAGCAGTAATCTCTGCGGGAAGATCAGGCCGAGGGACCAGAGGGGCGGCGGTTGCGGGCACGCCCATACTATATGGAGATTATCGCGTCGTCACAGCCCAAATAGATCAATAGCCATTCTTCGTCGCAGCGATGCGGTCCAAGGTCGCAGCGCGCATCGCCTGCTTGTTCCAGCCATAGGCCCCGCCGGGCATCTGGGCCAGCTGGCGTGCGGTGGCCAAGGCCGTCGACAAGACCGCATCAGGATCGGCCACCATGTCCAGCGCGCCAAATTCCAGCGCCTCTTCCGGACCGAACATATAGGATTGGATCACCAGCGGTGTGATTTTGGCTGGGTCGAGCCGCGCCGCGCAAATGGCCTGCGCGAATACCGGTAAATTCATGCCGTTCATGGTTTCATTCGCGCCGAATTTATATTCGCCCTTGGCCCCAATCCGTGTGTCGCAGCACAGCAGCAGAAACATGCCCATGGCAATGGCATGGCCAGTGCAGGCGGCCACGACCGGGCGCTCGCTGCCATAGACCTGACACACCAACTTGCTGGCGGTATCGAGCAGGCCGCCCAGTTCCTCAGCGGTTGCGGTGGGCATCCACTTTAGGTTGAAGCCGCCGCTGAACACGCCGTCACGGCCCGCGATAACGATGGCCTTGGCGCCCTTCTCTGCCTCAGAAAATATTTCCATGAATTGGTCAAGCCACGCAGGATCGATGGCATTGGCTCGCCCGTCATCCAGCGTGATGGTGGCAATATCGTCAGCGAATTCGAGGGTGATTGACATGGTATGGCCTTCGTCAAATAATGTTTGATCGAGCGATAGAGCATTTCGCGGCGCGACCCATAAGCCTTTTTGGCAGGCCGGTCATTCAGGCCGGTCGTTATCGCGCAGCTAAGTGCCCGCGCGCTGCAAACCTCCAAGCCCACCAGATCAGGAATGCCTGCAGTGGGATGCGAATGGCGAGATAGGCCATGCCGTCCTCGTGGCCGCCAAAGGGCACCCGTTCCAACGCCCCATAGATATTGGCGGGCAGAAACCCGATCAGCATGGCGATGGCTGCCCATCCGGCAGCTTTCCGATATTTCGACAGGAACAGCGCCGCACCTGCAACCAGCTCCATCACGCCGGTCACCAGCACGATCTCTCGTTTCAATGGCACCCAGTCGGGAAACAGCATCGTCATTTGTTCGGTGGCAAGAAAATGCCCGACGCCGAACATCAGGAAGGCAAGCCCCATCCCGATCGCGCCGCCCGTGTTCACATCGCGTCCGATCAGTTTGAAGATAAGGGCGGGACCGCAAACAACGGCGAGAATGATGAATAGAAGCATGGCTAAGCCTTAGACCTAATCGACGCGGGCTGGAATACCCTCGCTGTCCGGCGAGGGGTTTACCACGTTGGCTTTGGGGAAACGCACGAAGATGACAGTCAGCGCGACGACAAACCAAGCCATCGCTCCGATCCAATACAACCAATGCGGATTTCCCTGGCCAGCGGTGACGGACGCAATTGCCGCACCGATAGGTCTGCCAAAATTGCCGATTGCCATGAATATGGTGAATTGCGTTGCAGCGACAGCGGGTGAGCACAGCCGCATGCTCAGCGGGATCATCGCGATTGAGTAAAACAGAAAGGCAACGTCATTCAGCGCCACAAAGCCCGCAGAGTACCAACCATTGACCCACATGGATTGGGTCGATCCCATCACAACCATCAGCGCAATGCCAAAAATCGAAGCGCCCAGAATCGCCCTTTCAACGCCTAGCTTTTCGACAATCCAGCCGCCAAGCATTAGCGCGAATATTCCTCCGACAAATGTCAGCGTCGCATAGAAATTGGTCCATTGATCCAATTCCCAACCCACAATCTGCGTGAACAGGACGGGATTGAATGTGTCAAAGCCTCCATAAGGAATAGAGCGGGCGAGTAGAATCGGTACCAGCAGGAGGCTGAACGGGGAAAATAGAGCGCGAAAAGCGCGCTTCAGCAATGGCCACCAAGCCTCGATCTTGTCTAGCTGACTGTCTGGATGCGTACTGCCGGCGCTCCACGGTAGGCGACGCTCACCCTCTCTTTCGCGGATGAGAATGCCATAAAGGAGCACGATTGCCGGCACCGCAGCAGCAGCGATCAAGCCAGCCCAAAAGCCAAAATTCTGGAACATTGCCCCACCCAGCGCGGTTGCGGCGGAGATGCCAATTACCTGTGCGCCATACATAAACCCTGCTGCCCGGGCACGTTCTTCTTCCGGCATCATGTCGATCATCAAACTATCGATACCGACATCCTGAAACGTCACAGCAAAGTTCGCGACAAAGGCAAACCCAGCTAGCAGCATTAGATCGTCCGCAGCCGGAGACATGATCGCGCCTACAAAAAAGACGCCAACCAATATCGTTTGCGCTCCGATAATCCAGGATCTGCGACGCCCCATGGGCAAAAAGGTGTATCTATCGATCAAGAACCCATTGATCAGCTTTAATGACCACGGCAATCCGGCACCGCCGACAACCCAGGCAATATCGCTAGCACCGGCACCATTGGCCGCCATCCACGCCGGGATAGCATAGAAGAACAATCCGATTGGAAAGCCTTGGGTAAAGTAAAACAGCAATACGGTGAGCAGCCGCAGAGATTTGCTCTGCGTCAGAATCAATCGTGATGGTGCCGCAACTGCATGCGTCATAAATCCAATCCCCCAAAGACCCCGGCACAGGCTGTAGATCAATCGGCGCAATCCGATTGTAAATACCCGACTTTTTGAGCGAAAATCTACTCCTGCGAAATTTCTGCCGCTCGTTCAGCCAATTCTTGCTCAGATATGCCGATGATCTCGGACAATTGCGCACGCTCTTCAGCTGTCAGGTCACCAAATCCGCGGACTTCTGGCAGGTCTGCTGCTGCCTCCTCCATCCGTACTGCCATGTTTTCAAACGATCCCATAAGGGCAGGCATTATGTCCATCGAAGCGGCTATGACTCGCGGATCGCTCGACATGGTGAGCGATTTACGCGCAAAGCTGAGGCCGGATTCGGTTGAGAAGAAAATATCTATATCGGCCAATTCCTGATCGGTGAAATGGACCGAATACACTTCTGACATGGCCTTGCGCATGCCCGGCTCCATCAATGTCATTATTTCCTGCATCACCTCTGGCATGACCCCGGAAATTGCCGCGACGCGCTGTTCACGCACGGGATCAATAATGCTGGCCGCCTGCTCGAGCTGTTCCTGGCTAAGATCGATCTCATAGGCTTCCAAGCCAAGCGGTTCGGCGATATCGGCATTCTTGATCTGCGACGCCATCGACATGATCGGCGCCAATATCTCATCATACATCGATCCCATCATCTCCCCCAAAGACCCCGGTGGAATCATCCGATCGATAATAGTCGTAGCCAAGGGGAGCCGCGATTCTTGCTCAGCTGTCAGCGGTTCGACCTGAAACATTCCAGCCAAGGCGGCCATCGCTTCAGCGGCCTCGTCCGTCTCGGCATCGGAGCCGACCTCAGCATCTTCAATCACCACCCCTTCGGCCTCATCCTGAGCCACAGCAGGTCCGGCAAAGGCCAGCGATAGCGCGGCCAAGCCGACGCTGAGATTGGTGCCAAATGTCTTCATCAAAGTAGTCCTCATCATATTGCTTGGCTCAATGGCCGACGCTCTCGCCGCGCTCCAGACCTGACAGCGCCAATTGCTCGTCAATCTGCGCCATCAGCCGTTTCAGACCGTCTTCCGTATCACTTTCAGCCCGGGCAACCAGCACATCTTGCGTGTTGGACGCGCGCAGCAACCACCAACCGTCATCATTGGTGACCCGCACGCCATCGGTATCGTTCACATCATCTGGGCTGTCGGCCAAGCGCGCTTTAACTTCGTCAATCGCAGCAAATTTCCGGCTTTCATCCACCTGAAAGCGCATTTCCGGCGTGTTGAGCATCTGGGGCATTTCGCTGCGTAATTGGGTGATCGATTTGCCCAGCCTGGCAGAGGCTGCGATCAAACGCACTCCGGCATAGAGCGCATCATCAAAACCGTAATAATCGTCGGCAAAGAACACGTGCCCGCTCATCTCACCGGCCAGCGGCGACTGAGTTTCCTTCATTTTGGACTTAATCAGCGAATGCCCTGTGTTCCACATCAATGGCTTGCCGCCATGCGCCGCCACATGATCGAACAGGGCTCGGCTGGCCTTCACATCGGCGATAATCGTTGAATTTGGGAGGTTTTTCAGCAGATCTTCGGCATAAATCATCAGCAATTGATCGCCCCAGATCACTCGCCCCTCGCCGTCAATTGCTCCGATCCGGTCACCATCCCCGTCAAAAGCTACTCCAAAATCGAGCTTCTTCTCAGCGACGAGCGCCTTCAGATCAGCCAGATTGGCCTCAACAGTTGGATCAGGATGATGATTGGGGAAATTGCCATCGACTTCGGTAAACAACAGATGATGCTCGCCGGGCAATCGCTTGGCCAAAGCTTCCAAAGCTGGGCCAGCCGCGCCATTGCCATTGTCCCAACCAATTTTCAGGCCGTCCATCGCAGCGGTGTCTATGCCGTCCAGACCGGCCAGCATCCGGTCGATATACTCGCCCAGGATCTCTCGGGTTTCGACGGTTCCGGTCCCGTCGAGCCAGTCCCCGGCGGCAGCAACTTCGCCGATGATCTGGATGTCCTTCCCGAAGAACGGCCGCCCCATAAATACCATTTTGAAGCCGTTGTAATTGGCGGGATTGTGGCTGCCAGTTATCTGAATGCCGCCATCCACCTGTTCAGCTGAGGCTTCTGCATAATAGAGCATGGGGGTTGGCCCCATGCCTACACGCACCACATCACAGCCGCTGGATGTCAGCCCCTCGATCAACGCATGTTCCAACATGGGCGAACTGACGCGGCCATCATATCCAACCGCAACCTTCTTTCCGCCTTCCTTGCGCAATAGCGTTGCAAAACTGCGCCCAATGGCGCGCGCATCGTCCGCGCCAAGCGTTTCGCCAATAATTCCGCGAATGTCATATTCGCGCAATACGGTTGGGTCGAATTGATGGGTCATCTCAGTGAGGTCTACCTATTTTCTCGCGGCATCTCAGGTTTGAGCGCAAGCCTATACAGCGCTCCAATATACCGCTTTGGATCACGACTTGTCGGGCAATTCATCGATCAAGAGGTCGCGCGCGGCATTGGCTTCGTGGACTTGTTCATTGGTGCCGCCACGGTCGGGATGAATCATGGTAATCAAGCGCTTATGCGCTTCCATTATTTCCTGATGCTGAGCATTGGCCCGGATGCCGAGAAGCTTTCTGGCACGAAAAAGCGCTTGCTGCCGGGTTGAGCTTCGGCGCAGATATTCCCACGGCCAGCGCCCAAAGATCATCTTGCAACCAAAGCAAATTACTGCAGCGATAATGACCAGACGCAACATGGCTCAGGCAAGCTCCAAACGGGGTTCAACTGGGGCGATGCGGGGCAAGTTTAGCGCCTGAACCAAGCTGCGCAGCTCTTGCCTGGCGACCAAATGGCTGGTGCCAAGCTCACCCAAATGCCCCTTGTCGAGCAGCGTCAGGCCGGACGGAAACAGCTCGCGATAGATCACCCGTTCTGACAATCCATGCGCCACGCGAAAGCCCACCCGTTTGGACAATTCATTCAAGGCTTGCTCGATCCGTGCCATGTTGCGCGCCTCCACATGGCCGGTGCGATTGCGCACCACGACCCAGTCCATTTCGCGCCGCTGATGTTCGATTGTCGCCCGGCTGCGCTTCATTCGCGCTTCCCAAATCAGCTCAGCATAAAAACTCAGCTTTTTGACCTTGAAATTCTCGCCCTCAACCTGGCCAATCAGGTCAAAGTCAACGAAGCTGTCATTCATCGGCGTGACCAAAGTATCCGCCTCGGTCGCCGCATGACGAGCCAATGGATCGTCCCGTCCAGGGGTATCGAAAACGACGAAGTCGGCGCCCGCTCCCAATTGCGAAACCAATTCCTCTAAGCCCGCAACATCGCCCTCAAACACTTCGCATTGGGCAGTCGGTAGAGTGATGTTGCGACGTAGCGCGGTATCGGCGCGATTTTCCAGATAGCGGGCAAAGGTCTTCTGGCGCTGATCAAGGTCAATCGCAACAACGCGCGCGCCGCCATAGGCAAGCGCAACGGCAATATGCACCGCTGTGGTCGACTTGCCCGTTCCACCTTTTTCATTGGCGAATACGATGCGGTGGGGCGTGGATTGAGGCAATTTATAAAAACCTTTGCTCATGGCGAATGCGAAATCTTGTCTTGGCCGCGTTGGGGGGTCTAATGTCGCTCAAACTGGTGCCCTAAAGCCCAAGACAATTCCAGATATACCGGAGGCCAAACGCCCGTGCAAACCGTCAAGACGCTCGACATGTTGAGAAATAAACTTGCGGCATTGCAGGGCGACGGCTCCACTGTCGGCTTGGTGCCGACAATGGGGGCGCTGCACGAAGGGCATCTAACGTTGATGCGCGAAGCCAAAGCTGTTTGTGACCATGTGGTCGCCTCGATCTTCGTCAATCCAACGCAATTTGGTCCGAATGAGGATTTGGACGCCTATCCAAGGCAAATGGCCGAGGATTCAGCCATGCTGGAAGCAGAAGGCGTATCCTTGCTGTGGGCGCCCGATATCGAAGCGATGTATCCAGACGGATTTGCCTCTTCAATTTCGGTGGAGGGCGTCAGCGCGAACTTTTGCGGCGGCTCTCGCCCGGGCCATTTCGATGGCGTTGCAACAGTAGTGTGCAAGCTGTTCAATCAGGTGCGGCCCGACAAAGCCTTCTTCGGCGAAAAGGACTTTCAACAGCTCGCCGTCATCAGGCAGATGGCGCGCGATCTGGACCTGTCGGCGCCGTTTGCGGACGACATTATCGGTGTGCCAACCGTTCGTGAACCCGATGGCTTGGCGATGAGCAGCCGCAATCGTTATCTCTCATCCGAAAATCGTCAAACGGCCACCGCATTGCCGCAAGGCATGCGGGATGCGATCAGCGATATCGAGGCGGGCAGGCCTGTCGCCGACGTGCTCGCCCGATTTGAGGCGAGCCTGATTACGGCAGGCTTCGACAAAGTGGACTATGCCGCGCTGGCTGATGCTCAATCACTGGCATTGCTGGATGAATTTTCAGGCAAGCCGTCACGAATGCTGGTGGCGGCGCGCATCGGCGGCACGCGGTTGATCGACAATCTGCCGGTTGGCTGAGCGCGACATGGGATTTGCCAAGCGTTAGCTAAAGCGCTTAGACTGATCTCGGGACGATGGTGGGACGTCGGAGCCGCTGATGGCACAAGAACAAAGCCAATATTGGAATGCACTGCAATCGGCCGAGCAAGCCGATGGAATGGTGCCCTTTCGTCGTGCGATCCATGAAATCTTGCGGGCAATCAATTTCGGCGCGCTCTACTTTGTGGCACCCGTGGTTGCTGACCGCCGTGTTGGACGCGTTTTGTGGAATGTCGGCTTTTCCAAACAGAAAGAGAAATTCTACCGCGAGATTGGGTGGATGGTCGATCCTATGCCCGATTTGGCATTGAACCGATGCTTTGCCTTCCGTTGGTCAGACACTGCGAATTTGTGCAATCTCACCGCCAAACAAGTAAGGTTTATGGAAGATGTGGGAGACGGTGTGGCGATACCTTGCACCGGTCCCTTTGTTCGCTCTGGCTTTGTTGGCGTTGGCACGCCGCTGTTCGACGAACCTATTGATGATGCACTTGTCCTAAGAGTTCAGGTCGCGGCCCAATTGTGCTTCCAGAAGTACTGTGAGCTGGTCGATGCACATGATGACCCCACAGGCCTCTCCCAACGCGAGTTGGACGTGATGCGATGGATCGGTGAGGGAAAAAGCAACACGGTAATCGCAGAGATATTGGGCATCACCAAGAGTTCTGTAGACAGTTATGTGAAGCGCATATTTGCCAAACTGGGTGTGTCAGATCGAACGGCAGCCGCGGTAAAAGCCATTTCACTCGGTCTAATTTCAGCAGGCGAGCACAGCAAGCGAGCAGCACATCGCGCGCGGTGGCGGATTTGACCCTCAATTAGGGGACAAGCCTTGGCCAATGGATGCTGTTAGGCGGCTTTCCAGACGGGCTGCAGAGCCCTTCGGGTCTTGTCGGGCGCTCAGGAAATATCCGGGCGCCCGACATTTCTTTGGGCTTGAGATTCATAACGATTGGCAGGCGGGATGTTCGCGGCCAAATGGCCCAGTCGATCTGGGCGCTTCTACAAAATATGCTGAAAAAGCTGGAGCGGGTAAGGGGAATCGAACCCCTCTAGCTAGCTTGGAAGGCTAGAGCATTACCACTATGCTATACCCGCTCTCGGGCTTTGATCCCGGGGTCGCAATGACAATCCATCGGGCAAGACGCGGCCATTGGCACGATCCGGGCAGATTCGTCAACCAATCGGAGCCCATGCAAGGCCAAAATTTTGCGGCTCCACCAAACTTTCGATTGGACCGCAGCAAAGAAAACGTTCTTTGCCTCTGCGTCCAAATTCCCTAATTGCAAGGCGGTACCCAATAATAACGATTGAGCTATGCGCCAACTTACCCACCTCGAGCGGCTTGAAGCCGAAAGCATCCATATCTTCCGCGAGGTTGTTGCCGAGGCAGAAAACCCGGTCATGCTCTATTCTGTGGGCAAGGACTCGTCGGTCATGCTCCACCTTGCGCGGAAGGCTTTCTATCCATCCCCGCCCCCGTTTCCGATGCTGCATGTTGCATCAGGATGGGATTTTCAGGCGCTGTTGGAACACCGCGACAAGACGGTCAAAGAATATGATCTAGAGTTGATCGTGGCGCAGAATGACGATGCTGAGGAGCAGGGGATCAATCCCTTCGATACAGGCAGCGCGCTCTATTCGCAGGCGCAGCTGACCGATCCATTGAAGCGGGCGCTGACCGAGCATGGGTTTGACGCAGCCTTTGGTGGAGGCCGCCGTGATGAGGAAAAGGCACGAGCAAAAGAGCGCGTCTTCAGCTTCCGCACCGCGTCACATCGCTGGGATCCCAAGAACCAGCGGCCCGAACTGTGGAACGTGTACAACACGAAAAAGAACAAGGATGAGAGCATCCGCGTGTTCCCGATCTCCAATTGGACCGAGTTGGATATCTGGCAGTATATCGCCTTGGAGAAGATCGATATCGTGCCGCTCTATCTTTCGTCCCCGCGCCCCACGGTGGAACGCGATGGGATGATCCTGGTGGTCGATGACAACCGGTTTCGTCTGGAAGAAGGCGAGGAACCGGTTGAACGCTCTGTCCGGTTTCGGACCTTGGGCTGCTATCCGCTGACCGGTGCGACAGAAAGTAACGCGACCGACATGAACAAGATCATTCAGGAAATGTTGCTCGCGACCGGATCAGAACGGCAAGGCCGCGCGATCGACAAGGGGCAATCTGCTTCGATGGAAGACAAAAAACAGGAGGGGTATTTCTGATGACCGACCATACTCCTGCGCAAGAATCCTCCTTCCAAACCGAAGCATTGATCGCCGAGGATATTAACGCCTATCTCGATCAACATCAGCATAAGAGCCTGCTACGGTTTATCACTTGCGGGAGCGTGGATGATGGCAAATCAACCCTAATTGGCCGCTTGCTGTTCGATTCAAAGATGATCTTCGAAGACCAGTTGGCAGCACTGGAAAGCGACAGCCAAAAGCACGGTACTCAAGGCGAAGAGATTGACTTTGCCTTGCTGGTCGATGGACTGGCGGCAGAGCGCGAGCAAGGCATCACGATCGATGTGGCCTATCGCTTCTTCACCACTGAAAAACGCAAATTCATCGTCGCCGATACGCCGGGACACGAGCAATACACGCGCAATATGGTCACTGGCGCCTCGACCGCCGATTTGGCCATCATTTTGGTGGATGCACGCAAAGGCTTGCTCGAACAAACCAAGCGGCACAGCTTTCTGGTCCATTTGCTGGGCATCAAGCACGTCGTGTTGGCGGTGAACAAGATGGATTTGGTCGATTATGATCAGGCGGTTTTTGATCAGATCGTCAGCGACTATACGACATTTTCCCAAGAGATTGGGATCGAGGCCTTTGCCGCCATCCCCATTTCAGGTTTCAAGGGCGATAACATTGCGTCTGCCCCTTCGGCCAATACGCAGTGGTACAATGGTCCGGCACTGATCGACCATCTCGAAACGGTAGAGATTGCCAATTTCGCCGCACAATCGCGCAATTTCCGCATGCCGGTGCAATGGGTCAACAGGCCCAATCTAGACTTTCGCGGCTTTGCTGGTCTGATTACCGATGGCTCGATCAAGCCGGGCGATCCGGTGCGTATTGTGCCAGCGGGTAAGACCAGCACTGTCAAAACCATCGCCAGTTTCGATGGAGACATGGACGAGGCAGTGGCCGGTCAGTCGGTTACTCTGACGCTGACCGACGAGGTTGATTGCAGTCGCGGCGATGTGATTGCTGTGGCGGATGACCCGCCTGAGGCGTCCGATCAATTCGAGACGACTGTCGTTTGGATGAGCGACGAGGCTTTGAAGCCTGGCCGCGCCTATTGGCTCAAATTGGGATCACAAGTGGTCAGTGCGACCATTGCCGAGCCGAAGTATGAGATCTGCGTCAATACATTCGAACATCTGGCCGCTAAGACATTGGAGCTGAATGGCATCGGCGTTGCGGAACTTCGCACTGACAAGCCGATTGTCTTTGAATCATACACCAAAAGCCGCCAGCTGGGCGGGTTCATCCTGATCGACAAATTCACCAATGCCACGGTGGGCGCAGGATTGATCCATTTTAGCCTGCGCCGGGCGCAAAATGTGCACTGGCAGCCAACCACTATCACGCGCGATGATCACGCCGGTTTAAAGAACCAGAAACCGCTCGTATTGTGGTTTACTGGCCTGTCTGGCTCTGGCAAATCGACGATTGCCAATGCGGTGGAACAGCGGCTCAATTTGATGAACCGCCACACCTTCTTGCTCGATGGTGACAATGTGCGCCATGGATTGAACAAGGATTTGGGCTTTACCGAAAGCGATCGGATCGAAAACATCCGCCGCGTTGGGGAAGTTGCCCGACTGATGACCGACGCAGGGCTGATCGTTCTGACTGCCTTTATCTCTCCCTTCAGGGCAGAGCGGCATTTGGTACGCAGTATGGTCCCGGACGGAGAATTCATCGAAGTGTTCGTGGATACGCCGCTGGATGTCGCCGAGGAACGCGATGTGAAGGGTCTCTATAAGAAGGCGCGAAGCGGCGAGTTGAAGAACTTTACCGGCATCGACAGTCCCTATGAAGAGCCGCAGAATGCAGAGATACGGGTGAACACCGTGGAAATGTCCGTTGAAGAGGCTGCTGATCACATTATCGCGCAGATCATGCCCTTAAGATGATGAGGGTCGGATATTGAGCATGAGCGACGCAGAGCTGGCCGCGCAATTGGCGGTTGAGGCTGGACGCATTCTGATGGAAGTGCGCGCGTCTGGTGAATTCACTGGCAAGGCTCTGGGCAAGGCCGGTGACGCCACCGCGAACGAGTTCCTATGTCACGCTTTGCGCGCGCAGCGGCCCGATGATGGCCTGCTGTCAGAGGAGGAAAAGGACAGCTCAGCGCGGCTCAATATGGAGCGTGTTTGGATCATCGATCCGGTCGATGGAACCCGCGAATATGGCGAGGCACGCCATGACTGGGCTGTGCATGTGGGCCTTGCGATCAAGGGCGTTGCTCATACCGGAGCGGTCGCCCTTCCGGGATTGGATGGGGGCTTAGTGCTGCGCAGTGATGCACCAATTGCCTTAGCCGAAGTTGGATCAACGCCGCGCCTGGTCGTCAGTCGAACCCGTCCCGCGAAAGAGGCCGTTGCAGTAGCTGAAAAATTGGGCGGAGAGCTGGTCCCCATGGGAAGCGCCGGAGCAAAAGCGATGGCCGTGGTTCGCGGCGAGGCAGAGATATATCTGCACTCTGGCGGTCAATATGAATGGGACAGCTGTGCGCCGGTTGCCGTCGCATTGGCCCACGGTTTGCATTGTTCACGGATTGACGGGTCGCCGCTGGTTTACAACCAGCAAGACACATATTTGCCCGATCTGTTGATCTGTCGCCCGGAATGGGCCGACCCAGTGCTCAAACTTGTGCAGGAAATTTCCTGAGCAGCTTGCCGCTAGCTTTCTTCGGGCGTGCTTTCTTCGGGCGTGCTTTCGCTAGGCGCTGGAGTTTCATTACCTGCCGGTAGTTCAACGGTAATATCGACCCGTCGGTTGGCCTCACGACCCGGTACATTCTCAGAACCATCTGGCAATGCGTTAGGTTCCACTGGATTTTGCTCTCCAAACCCGATCACTACGATGCGTTCTTGCGAAACCCCCATTTCCACCAGCCAATCGGCCACGGCCTGAGCGCGAGCCGTGGAGGCGCGCATATTGGCGGCATCGCTGCCGCCGGCATCGCTATGGCCGCGCAGAACAATCGGTCCGCCTTCGGCCAATTGGGGGGATTGGCGAACGGTCGCAAGCTCAGCCAGCGCAATTTCGCTCAGATCAGAGCCGCCTTGCGCAAAGGCAATCCGCGTCTTTAATGGCAACAATTGTTGCGTCGCTGCGCGAGGTTCGACGTCTGGGCGAATAATGGATTGCGGCGGTGGCGCAGCATCTTCTGCGCTGCCATCGCCAGCTGGCTGGTCGGTTGGTTCGCGCTCTCCGCATCCAATTAACGCCATTGCCGCCAGAATTGGCATCAGCTTCAGTGTTGGGTTTCTAGCGGTCATTTTTTGCATCCTTGCACAATCATGCTGTCTGCGGATCTGACCGGTCCTTGCCCGGTCGTTTGTCGGCGGCCCTATCAGCGGCGGTCATTTTGGGCGGGATATAGGAAATGATTGTGTCGCCAGCGCGGGGTTCGGGCCGGGCAGCATGGGTGAAGAAACGCAGACGCCCGCTCGCTCTGATCAACAGCAGCATGTTGGCGCTTTCCGGCAGCCTTTCTTGGGCATCGTCAAAGTCAAACTCGTCAGAGAGTTTGGTCTTGCGGAAAACCCAGCCTTGCGATGCCCGATCATTCACGTCGGAAACACCCAGGCCCGATTCAAACAAAGCGCGTCCACGGATTGAGGCAGGCAGAGAGTGGCGGTCATCCTCGTCCACATTTTCGCCCAGCTGGTAGACCGAATCGCGCCCGATTTCATGCGCAAATTCATTGCAAACCAAGGCATTATACGCCTCGTTATCGGTTGCCGCGACAAGCACATGGAAGGGCGTGAGGTCGAGATTATGCTCGGTCGCCTCGTTCAGTATCTCGCCGTGATAACATGGCAGGCCTTCGCGACGAGCAGCGCCCAATCGCTGCCAGCTGGAATCAACAATCATGACCGGTGTGGCCAATGCTTGCATTTCTTTGGCCAAGGCAATGGTCCACGGCGTGCTGCCAATGATGAGCAGGCCGGGCCGCGAAGCCCCCTTCACCTTGAGCAATTTGGCAGCCAGATCGATGGTAAAGCCATGCGCCACAATGGTCGCGAATACGACGGCAAAGCTCAGGCCAATCAGGACATTGCCATCGCCATAGCCAAGGTCTGCCAAACGCAGCGCAAACAGACCGGAAATCGCGACCAGCACAATGCCGCGTGGGGCGATCCAGGCCACGAACAACCGCTCGTTCCATGGTATCGAACTGCCCAGCAGGCTGATCAATACCGTTAGTGGGCGGACCAGGAACAGCAGCGCCAGCAGGAACAATCCAAAGCGCCAATTGAAGTAATCCAAATCGGAGAATTCAAGGCTGGCCGACAAGAGAATGAAGATGCCCGACACGAGAATAACGGCGACATTCTCTTTGAAGGGGTGGATGCTGCGCAGGCTCGACACATTCATATTGGCCAGAGCGATACCCATGACCGTTACCGCCACCAGGCCGGCCTCGTGCTCGATCTTGTTGGAGATGACAAAGACTCCAATCACTACCGTGAACAGGACCGGCACTTTGAGATATTCGGGCACTGCCCCGCGCGGGAACAGAAATGCGATCACCCGCGCCGCGACATAACCAATCAGACCAGCCAAGATAGCTGCAATGATCAATGGCGGGACGACCTCAACCAAGGAGGCGCCCGGCGATTCGGCCACTTTACGGAAATATTCATAGGCAATAACCGCGCACAATGCGCCGGTCGGGTCATTGACGATGGATTCCCATTTCAGGATCGAGCCTGGCCGGGTTTGGACATTGGATTGGCGCAACAGCGGCAGCACCACGGTTGGCCCAGTAACCACCAAAATTCCGCCAAACAGGATCGCCACCGGCCAGACCAGGCCCGCGATGTAAAAGCCAGCCATTGACCCCAAAGCCCAGCCAACCAGCACGCCAATTGTGGCCAAACGCCAAACCGCTTGGCCCGAATGGCGCAATTCGCGCAAGTCCAAGCTAAGCCCGCCCTCGAACAGAATCAGGGCAACGCCCAGACCGATCATGGGATCGAGCAAATCACCAAACGCCATTTCTGGATCGATCAAACCGGTGACCGGACCGGCCATGAAACCAGCAAACAGCATGAGAACAATCGCGGGCCAACCTGTGCGCCACGCGATCCATTGGGCGCCAATGCCCAATATGCCGATCAGCGCGATTGTAAGGGCCTGTGATTCCATCAAAGGTGCAGTAGGTCGCTTAGCACCCTAAACGCAAGGGCGGCCTCGTGCCTTCATCCCGCAAAGCTCTGTATTGGCAGGCCTAATCGCCCCCAAATTTGACCAGCGAATTGGCCTTGAGGCCGGTCGCTTTGTGCATGCCTCAAAAGAAAACGCCCCACCATCGCAGGGATGGAAGGGCGTCGTTCTATTGTTGGATCGACTGTTGAGGCCTTACCCGCTCAGTCTTCCTTGCGCGGCTTAACCGATGACCAGACCTGCTTCTTAGCAAACCAAGCAAGGATGGTTGCGAACAGCAAGAAGCCAAGCACTGGCCAACCTGTCTGTTTGCGCTTCACCATATTGGGTTCAGCCGTCCAAGTTAGGAAGGCGGCAACATCATTCGACATTTGCGAGATCGTTGCTTCAGTCCCATCGGCATAGGTCACTAGGCCGTCAGCAGCCAATGGCGGTGCCATCGCAATGTTCACATTGGGGAAGTATTTGTTGAAATAGAGCCCGGTAGGCGTCTCGAAATCGGGATACTTCGCCAGAGTGTCTTGATCAGGCGGCGCGCCATAACCAACCAGCAAGGAATAGATGTAATTCGAGCCGTCCTTGCGCGCCTTTGCCATCAAGGAAAGGTCTGGTGGGATCGCATTGTTGTTGGCCGCTGCTGCGGCAACACTGTTGGGATATGGTGACGGGAAACTATCCGTCGGAAGGCCCGGGCGCGATGTCGCTTCGCCAGTGTTCGGATCAATACCGGGAACCTGCCAGCTTGCCGCCTCTGCTTTGACCTCAGCCTCAGTATAGCCAAGGTCTGCCAGATTGCGGAAAGCCACATAGTTCAGGCTGTGGCATGCTGCGCATACCTCTTTGTAGACCTGATAACCGCGCTGCAGTTGCTGCCGGTCCCAATTGCCGACCGGACCGTCAAAGCTGAAACCGCCCTCGGGACCAGTCCATTCTTCATGCAAAGCATATTCGGCCGATTGTTCGCCCATGCCCTCGTTCATGACAACATAGGCACCATTGCCGAATGACCAAAGAGCCGCAATTGCAAAGCCTAGGCCGACTAAGATGGAGATAATACGGATCATGAGCCAATCATTCCTATATTCTCAAACCGGCCATTCACGCCGAAGTCTCTGCAGGCTTAGCGCTCGCAACAGGGTCGTCCTTGCCTAGCACAGCCTCAGTTATCGAGAACGGCAGCGGAAGCGGCGTTTCGATCTTGCTGATAATCGGCAAAATCACCAGGAAATGCAGGAAGTAATATGCGGTTGCGATCTGGCTTAGCATGATGAACGGTTCTTCTGCATGCGCTCCGCCAAGGTAAAACAGCAACGCCATATCTGCCATCAAGATCCAGAAGAAAATCCGGAACAGCGGGCGGTAATGGCCGCTGCGTACCGGACCCTTATCGAGCCACGGCAGGATGAACCAGATCAAGATGGATGCGAACATCGCAATAACACCCATCAGTTTGGCCGGGACAAATAGGAAGTCGAATGTGAAGGCCCGCAAGATCGCGTAGAATGGATAGAAATACCATTCCGGCACGATCAACGCTGGTGTCGAAAGCGGGTTCGCTTCGATATAATTGTCCGGATGGCCCAGAGTGTTGGGCAGGAAAAACACCATGATCGCAAAGATGATCAGGACGACGCCCAGACCGAAACCGTCCTTGGCGGTGTAATAGGGGTGGAACGGGATCGTGTCCGATTCCTGCTTCACCTCGATACCGGTTGGATTTGAAGATCCGGGGATGTGCAGCGCCCAAATGTGCAGGATGACAACACCCGCAATCACAAATGGCAATAAGAAGTGGAGCGAGAAGAAGCGGTTGAGCGCGGCATCATCCGGCGCAAATCCGCCCAACAGCCAAATCTGCAGCGATTCGCCCACCAGCGGAATTGCCCCAAACAGGCCAGTAATCACTTTCGCACCCCAGAAGCTCATTTGCCCCCAAGGCAGAACGTAACCCATGAAGGCGGTCGCCATCATGAGCAGGAAGATGACCACGCCAAGCAGCCAGATCATCTCACGCGGAGCTTTGTAGGATGAGTAAAAGAAGCCGCGGAAAATATGCAGATAGATCACGATGAAGAAGAAACTGGCACCATTGGCATGCGCGTAACGCATCAACCAACCCCAGTTCACATCGCGCATAATATGCTCAACCTTGGCAAAAGCCACAGTCGCATCAGAGGCATAATGCATCGCCAAAACCACGCCGGTGATAATCTGAATTACCAAGAAGAATCCGGCGAGCACGCCGAAATTCCACATATAGTTCAAATTGCGCGGCACCGGATAACCTGCACCAACGGCGTTATAGACCAAGCGCGGCAGAGGTAGGCGTTCATCCAACCATTTGGTGATGCCGGTCTGCGGTTCGTATTGGCGTGCCCAGGAAAAGCTCATCTAATCAATCTCTCTGATTTCAGCCGACGCGAATGACGGAATCGGACATGAATTCATATTCCGGAACCTCAAGGTTCGTCGGTGCGGGACCTTTGCGAATACGACCTGCTGTGTCGTAATGCGAACCATGGCAGGGACAGAAATAGCCGCCATACTCGCCTTTGTTCTCGCCTTCAGCAGCGCCCAGTGGAACACAACCAAGGTGCGTACAAACGCCCATTGTGACCAAAACGTCGCCATGGCCTTCCTTGGTACGGTCGGCCAGTGATTCCGGATCGCGCAAGTCGTCAGAGGGCACGGCATTGGCCTCGTCCAGCTCAGCCTGCGTAAGCCGGCGAACAAACAATGGTTGTTTGCGGAAAATGGCTTTGATCGCTTGCCCGGGAGCAATCGAGGCGGTGTCCAATTCAGTGCTGCTCTCTGCCAACACGTCCGCCGATGGAGCCATCTGGCTAATCAGCGGATAGAGCGTGGCGAGACCGCCAATACCGGCTGTACTTACAGCAGCAATATTGATGAAATCCCGGCGCCGAACCCCGTCATCACCGCCATCGGCGATCATCTCTGCGGTTGCTGTGCCTGTTGCTTCAGCCATTACACCTAACCTTGCTCAGTCCGTTCGCTCAAAACACAAGTCGCTGAGCGTCAAAATACCAACTTAGTCAGGTGGGCTAATATAGCTAGCGCCCCTGACCAATCCCCGAAGCCTATATGATCACATCACGCTAAGCCCCGTTTCGCCGCGCTGATAGCGACAATGCAGCATTATGCCAACTGCCTTTTGAACATGCTGAGTTCAGTTTTTTGCAAGTGCTATCAAACTGATCTGACGCCCATAATTCGACTTCCCCCGATGTGTTGCGCGGCGAAAGGAATAATAGTCGTTCTCGAGCGTATATGTGTCGAGCCCTAGGTCATCGACCTGTCCCACACCCGATTGCGTCAAACGATCACAAACATAGGCAGGCAAATCAAACTGCCAGTGCCCGGGCTTACCCGCAGCAAAAAAGCTTGCGCTGCTCTGGCCGAATGCAATTTTGAATGCGTCGTCCACTTCATAACTGGCCTGAGCGATGGTTGGTCCAATTGCCGCCGCGATCCTGTCACGCTGCGCGCCAAGCTGCTCCATCGCCTCGATCGTGTTTTCCAAGACACCGGTCTTGGCCCCCCTCCATCCGGCATGAGCCGCACCGATAACCCCTGCTGTCTCATCAACAAACAGCACTGGTGCGCAGTCAGCCGTCACAATTCCCAGCGCAACGCCGGGGGTTGCGGTGACAAGCCCATCACCTTCGGGCCTACCAGTTGGCGCATCTTTCCATCCGCTTTCCACCGTCAATACGTCGGGAGAATGCACCTGATGCGGCGCAGCCAACGTCGCGCCCTGCAAGATTGCTTCGCATGCGGATTGGCGGGAGCCGGTGATGCTATCGACATCATCGCCTCCACCGTAACCAAATTGCTGACGCCCGCCGTCGTGACCGAAAAATCCATGCGGCACGCCGCCTAAAGCGGAGTTGCGAACAGAATTAGCCAAGCGAGCGCGCCACCTGCTCATGCACATCTCGCGAGAGGTTGGGCGTAGCCAAGATCCGTTCGAGTTCGGCCTTCATCATGCCCGCACGCTTGTCTTCAATTTTGCGCCAGCGCCCCAAAGGAGCAACAAACCGCGCCGCAGTGTGCGCATTGATCGGGTCCAATTTGAGAATGAAGTCCGCAATCATGCGGTACCCTTCTCCGCTGGCTGCATGGAAAGCGAGAGGATTGCCCGTAAACGCAATATACAAGGCGAACACACGGTTCGGATTGCGCGGATTGAAGTCAGGGTGCTCGGCTAAAGCTTTCACATGTTCCAAAACGCTGGGATGGGTCGACCACGCCTGAAGCGAAAACCATTTGTCGATCACCAGATCATTATCTTGGTAGCGGTTGTAGAATTCAAGCAGAGCGTCGGTGCGCAATTTCGTATCGAGGCCGCACAAAACCATCAACGCACCTTGACGATCGGTCATATTGTCTGCCGAGCCGAATTGTTCAGCGGCACGAGTGGCCGCTTTGTCAGCATCGGCGGCGGCCAAATAGGACAGTGCCTGCGTTTTGACCTTGCGCGCACCCCTACCCTTAGGATCGGCGTAAGCAGTTTGAACGGTGCGCTCGTAAAGTGCCTCCAGCTCGCCTTGCAGCGCCTTTGCGATTCCTTTGCGCAACCCTTCGCGCGCAGCATGCACAGCGCCGGGGTCTGCCTTGTCGATGCGCTCCATCAAATAACTTTGACTTGGCAGCATCATCAATTCGCCGCGCATGGAATCGTCCAGACCAGCATCGGTCAGGATCGAGCGCATGGCATCGATCAATGCCGCTTCGCCTGCTGCATTTTCCTCAGCATCAAGTGCGCCTGTCGCGACACCAACCAATTGCCGAACCGCCAGTTCTTGCAGAGCCTCATAACGGGCAAAGGGATCATCGTCCTTGGCCGCCAAGAAGACCAATTCTTCACTGGTCAGCTCGCGCTTGATCGCGATCGGCGCGGTAAAACCGCGATTGAGCGATACGACAGGATCGCCGCCATTGGCCGTCAGCGAAAAGCTTTCCTCTTCCTTGGTCAAAACAATCAGCTGTTCTTCGCCAATCGCACCGCTTTGGCGTGAATGCACGGCGACGCGCAGCGGAATGGGAACAGGTTGTTTTTCGGGCTGACCGGGGGTCGCTGGTACCTTTTGCTTCAAGGTTAGCTCGACGCCCGTACCGGTCACACTTTGACTGACTGTGACGGTCGGTGTGCCAGCTTGCGAATACCACAAGCGAAATTGTGTCAGGTCCAACCCAGCGCCATCTTCGATAGCGGTGACAAAGTCCTCACAAGTCGCGGCCTCTCCGTCATGCTGGTCGAAATAAAGATCGGTGCCCTGACGGAACCGCTCTGGCCCGCACATAGTGCGCATCATACGAATGACTTCAGCACCCTTGTTATAGACCGTCGCGGTGTAGAAATTGTTGATTTCTTGATAGCTGTCGGGCCGGATCGGGTGAGCCAATGGGCCGGAATCTTCAGGGAATTGTGCCGCTCTCAAAACGCGCACATCCTCGATCCGCTTTACCGCCTCGCCCTGCATATCCTGGCTAAACAATTGGTCGCGCAAGACAGTGAAGCCTTCTTTCAGACTCAGTTGAAACCAGTCTTGGCACGTTATTCGATTGCCGGACCAATTGTGAAAATATTCGTGCCCGATCACTCCTTCGATGGCGTTGAAGTCTGCATCCGTCGCGGTGTCGGGATCGGCCAACACATATTTCGTGTTGAAGACATTCAGGCCTTTGTTCTCCATCGCGCCCATGTTGAAATCTGACACGGCGACAATGTTGTAGAGATCAAGGTCATATTCGCGACCAAACGCTTCCTCGTCCCACTTCATCGACTTGATCAGCGATTCCATCGCATGGTCAGTGCGCGGCAAATCTTCTTCACGAACCCAAACATTGAGTTCGACCTCGCGGCCATTGCAGGTCGTAAAGCTGGAAGAATTGGCGACCAAATCACCGGCAACCAAAGCGAACAAATAGGACGGCTTGGGCCATGGATCATGCCATTCGGCATAGTGCCGGCCTTCGTCCAAATCACCCTGTGACACCATGTTTCCATTGCACAATAGGATCGGATAATCTGCCTTCGATCCTTCCATCCGCACGCTGTAGGTCGATAGAACATCGGGCCGGTCGGGGAAGAAAGTGATCCGGCGGAAGCCTTCTGCTTCGCATTGTGTGCACAGCATTCCACCGGACGAATACAGCCCCATCAATAGCAAATTTGCGGACGGATCGACCACGGTAACGATCTCAACTTCATGAGCATCGCCTGCAAGGATCAGCTCCAATGCGTCGCCATCCATGCTCCAACTGTCCGACAGCTCGCCATCGACCTTGACCGATTGAGCCTTTAACGCATCGCCATCCAGTCTGAGAACCGATGAAGCGATCGCATCAGAATTGCGTTCAACCTTCATTGTGGCGACCACAGTGGTCTGCTTTGGATCCAACACAAATTCGAGCCGCGTCTCTGGCACACGCCACGGGAACGGCGTGTAATCTTTGCGCAAGATCACTGCTGGTTCAGCCGGAACCGCGGCCCCAGAAAGTTCAATGTCGCCACCGGGCGCGGTTGGTTTTGCTGCAATATCCATCCTTGCGTATCTAAGCGCTTATGCAGCGGGGTCCAGCCCCCAAGAACCATCGACCTGTGCAACAATCGTTCACTAGACTGCCCGGTCATTGCGCGTTGACACTTCATCCGCTTCAAAGCACTAAGCGATTGAGGAGAAATGGCGTTGATCTTTCTGGATTTACTGGCCAGCGGAACGGCATTCGATGTTGAAGCCGCCACGCGGATGTATCTGGACACATTGCAAGGTCCAGCCCGCGCACAATCCGACGCCTATTTCGAAGGCACCACTTGGTTGCTGCTGTGGGGCACGCTGGTAACGGTCGCAATCGATTGGCTGGTGCTGCGTTTCAAAATGGCAACCGCTTTTCGTTCGCTGGGTGAAAAGTGGTTCAATCGGCCGTTCCTTGTCACTTGGGTCACAGCGTTGCTGTATCTCACAGTCACAACCATCTTCATTCTGCCATGGTCAATCTACACCGACTATCTGCGCGAGAAGCAATATGATCTGCTCGACCTCGCTTTCATGCCGTGGGTGGCGGAGCAAGTTACTGGCTTTGCAATTGGGCTGATAATCGGCCCATTGGCGATTGCTCTGGTCTATTCGGTTATTCGCAGAGCCAAGCGCACATGGTGGATGTTCGGTACGGCAATTACCGGCCTGATCCTCATGCTGGGCATGATGGTGGCCCCGGTTTTCATCTCGCCATTGTTCAACACATTCAGCGAAATGGAAGAAGGCCCTCTAAAAGACCGCATTGTGGCGATGGCACGCGAACATGATGTCCCGGCGGAACATATTTACGTGTTCGACCAATCGAAACAGGACAAGCGCATCTCCGCCAATGTCTCCGGCTTCGGACCAACGATCCGTATTTCCCTCAATGACAATTTGTTGGAGCGCACGACTGATGAAGAGGTCGTCGCGGTCACCGGGCATGAATTGGGCCATTATGTGCTGAACCACGGCCCATGGCGGGTGGCGACCATGATGTCTGTCATCGGGCTGGGTCTTTTTCTGGCCAGCCGGATAGCGCCATGGATGATCCGGCGGTTCGGACAAAGCTGGGGCATTCGTGACATTGGCGACCCGGCCTCTATCCCAGTTCTGTCAGCTATTCTGACGCTCTATTTCTTGATGGCGACCCCGGCGCTTAACAACATCATCAGATTGCAGGAAAGCCAGGCCGACGATTTCGGGCTGGATACGGCAGCCGAGCCTGACGCCTTCGCCAGAGCCGCTATGCGCCTCGCCGAATACAGAAAGTTGGAGCCAACCCAGCTGGAAGAATTTTTGTTCTACACCCACCCGTCCGGTGAAACGCGAGTGCGAAAGGCCATGCAGTGGAAGGCCGAAAATGTGCCTGATGCTAAGATAACACCGCCTCCAGAAGGCTATTTGAACAATTGAGAAAGCCAGCAACCTGTGTCCGGTAGACTGTTTATTTTTGGGATTGGCTACACCGCCAAATGCATAGCCTCTGCGATGCAGGCTCGAGGGTGGCAGACTGCGGCAACAGGCAGCGATGGCAATGTCGATTTTGCAGATCGTGACGCTGTGCTTGGCGAACTGGCGCAGGCGACCCATGTGCTTTCGTCCGTCCCACCGGACCGCAAGACCAGCTTGGACCCAGTGCTCGACACATATGGGCGCTCATTTGGCTCGGCATGGTTTGGCTATCTCTCATCAACCGGCGTTTATGGCGATCAAGAAGGCGCTTGGGTGGACGAAAGCTCTCCCACCGGAATTGGCAGGCGAAATGCGCGTTCCGAAGCGGATGCATTGTGGCTAGAGCTGGGCGCAAGAGTGTTCCGCTTGCCCGGAATTTATGGGCCGGGACGAAGCGCTTTGGACCGCGTTCAAACCGGCAAAGCCCGGCGAATTGACTTGCCCGGACAAGTCTTCAGCCGCGTGCATGTGGACGACATTGCCAGCGGCGTTGTCGCCGCGATGACCGGCACCGCGCCCGCGGGGGCTTACAATCTTGCCGATGATCTTCCCGCCAGCGGCAATGTTGTGACGCAAGAAGCCTGCAGACTCTTGAGCATTCAGCCGCCGCTGATGGAAACTCTAGAAGAAGCAAACCTGTCCGAAATGGCGCGCGGGTTCTATTCTGAAAACCGGCGCGTCGCCAATGGCAAGGCCAAGCGCGTCCTGCAATGGCAGCCAAAGCATGCGACCTATGTCGAAGGGTTAGCGGCTCTGCTTTGAACGAAGCGCGATGACCATTCCAACCACCGCGAACCCCATTCCGCCAGCGGTCAGCACAGTCCAGCGGTAATCTTCCAACAATGTCGAGATAAGCATCGCAACAGAGATGGTGAGGATCGAATTATAGGCGGTGCGTCCAGCGCCGATCTCTCGAATCAAATTATAGTGCAGCGGAAATGTGATGACCGATCCGATCAGCGCCAGATAGACAATTCCCATCCAATATCCTTGGTCGGTCGGGAATGGCGGAGGTCCTGCAGTTACATAAGCAAAGCCAAGATCAAAAATCGTCCCATAAAACATTGCCCAAGCCAGCAGGCTGACCATCGGCACGGCGCGGCCGGTGGGGTTTGCCTGAATCACATTGGCCACGGATGCGGCAAGGATACCCAGCATCGCGAGCACAATGCCTAGCCCCACATTGCCGCCCACAACCCCAGCGTCAGGGTTGGCCAGATATTCATGCGCCAAGAGGAAGGACACCCCGACGATCGCAATCATACTGCCGAGCAAAAAGCCGGATTGAACCCGCTCCCCCAGGAAATACCTCGCCATGAGCGCGTTGGGCACCATCAGCAGCCCAAACATCATCGCGACAATCCCCGACGTCACGTAAAGTTCGGCGTGGTAGACAAATAGGAAATTGCCACTGAACTGGAACAGTCCCACCAGCGCGGCCAGCATGTGCTCTGGACGGGTTAATCTCAGCCGCCGCTTCATCGCCAATGCGACCAGAAACAGCGCCGGCGTTGCGAGGGCAAAGCGGTAGAACACCGACCATGCCGCAGGAACGCCGTCAATCTGGCCAGTGATGACGAACCAAGTGGAGCCCCAAATTGCGCCGGTCAGCACAAATGGAAGGATAATTCGCCAGCTCAACATATTGGTCTGGGATGGGCTCACAGCGCAGCGATAGCCCGGGCCAATTCCATCGCGTCTTCTTGGGGCGTGTTCCAAGCCGTCACCAGACGCGCCGCATCATCGCCCCAATCGTAAAACTCAAAGCCGTGTTCGCGCAAAGCCGCCCGCTCTGGCGCGGTCAGCCTCACGAACAGCTCATTCGCCTCGACCGAGTGCATCAGGCGATCACCGCAAGAACTAGCGATTTCCTGTGCCGCCGCATTGGCTGCACGCGCATTGGCGAGCCACAGATCACCTTCCAGCATCGCCAAGATTTGAGCTGCAAGATAGCGCCCTTTACACTGCAGATGGCCGCCCCGCTTACGGCGATATTTGACCAGATCGGCTTGCTCAGGATCGAACAGGACCACCGCCTCTGCATTCATCCCGCCATTTTTGATGAAACCAAATGCAAGGCTATCAACGCCATGGGCCGCCGTTGCAGCGGCTTCTTGTGCAGACCCGCCCAGAAAAGCAGCAGCATTGGCAAAGCGTGCTCCGTCCATATGCAGGCCAAGGCCGCGCCCTTTGGCAAAGTCTGACAGCGCCGCCAGCTCGGCCTTGCTATAGCTCAGCCCATATTCGCTTGCTTGCGTGAGCGAGATGGCATGAGGCTGGACCTGATGAACATCGTCGCGAATGGGGTCGATCAGCTGTGCGATGCCATCGGGCTTCATTTTTGCGCCAGCACCGCTCGCCAATATTAATTTGGCCCCGTGCAGATAAAATCCGGGTGCGCCGCCCTCATCTACTTCGATATGGGCCTCTTCATGGCAGATCACGCCGCCATGCGGTTGGACCATGGTGGCCAGCGCAAGACAATTGGCGGCAGTGCCGGTTGCCACCCAAAGCGCAGAGCATTCACGCCCGAACAGATCGGAGAACCGCCCGTCCAATTCTTCCGTTAAGCTGTCACCATCATAGGGCATGTCGGGGCGGTCAGCTGCCTGCATCGCCTCCCAAACCTTGGGATGGACCACTGCGTTATTGTCGGACAGGAAGAGTTTGGGATCAGCCATTGCGCAAATCCCTTAACTGGCCACGCGATGATGGCAAGCCGTCAACTGCGGTCCGTATCATTCGACAGCTGCGAAAAGTCCGTTGCGGCGATGTTTTCGATGACCGCCTGGCGCACGAAATGCGCCCGCTGCGTTGGAATACCCGGAATGGAGAATGTGCCGCCAGCCAGCCCCAGATGGAGTGTCGCATAGCCTCTGCGTTGCGCGATCGGACCTTGGCTGACTTCGGCAGAATGCAATTTTACTTGCGAGGCGATCTGGGTGCTGGGTGAGAACAGGCCGCGGCTTGAAAAAAGCTGGTCGTGGTCGGTTGCATGCCGGAAAAAGCGCCACGAATAATAATTGGCAAAGGCAAGCACTGCCGCGATTGCCAACGGGATCAGTGCAAAGATGGCTGGCGCGAAGATCGCCACCGGTATCGCAGCAAGAGCAACAATTCCGCTTTCCAAAACCAGGCTGTCAAAGCGTGAACGCTTGCTCGCGCGGTGCCAATCGAGCGATTCACTGGGGGCGTGAAACCCAGCCGCCTCGATCACGGGCTCAATCTCGTCCATTTTCGCAAATGGCGCGACAATATGGTTTGATGATCCGCTATCCTGCGCCAGACTTACGAAGTTCAGACTGTGCCAGCCAAACCGATAGCGCAATATGCCGGTGCCAATGTTGATCGCTTGCACTCGGTGTGCTGGCATAACAACGTCGGTTTTGGTCAACAGGCCTCGGCGGCGGCGAAAACCCCGAGCGGTCTGTTCAAGGATGAATCCCCAATCCCTTAAATATGTGCGGACCAGCCCCGTCGCAGAGCCGACCACGAACAATCCAATCAGCCCAAATAGGGCGCCAAACGCCTGCCCCAATTGGCCCAGACCAGCCAACCAGCCCTGTTGTTCCGAGGCAACTTCGCGCCACAGATCGACGTCCCATATCTCATAATCGACAAACCATTCGGCATATTGCGCAAGGCCCGCCAACACCGCGAAAACGGCCAAGGAGAATTCAAACATTCCAAATGTGAACAGCCGCCGGCCATCCATCGCAAACAAGGTCTCGGCCTGCTCGTGATTGGCAGTATCCAAGACCACTTCCCCCACCGTCGAAGCCTCAACCAATGCATCGGTTTCAACCACGCCGTCTTTGCGCGCCCTCACCAATTCGCGCAGTTTTTCGCCTTCAGCCTCGGCAAGGAATTGCAGCGAGATGTCCTCGCCCCCGCCGGATCCTGTTTCAAACTTGACCGACACCAATCCAAACAGGCGCGGGATCAGCGATTGTTCGAGGCTGACATCCTGAATACGCTCGAACGGCACCGATCGCGCAGTGCGCGAGATAATGCCCGATTCTACTCGAATGTCCTCGCTGTTCACCTGATAGGTGAATTTGCGCCAGCGCAGATAAGCAGTTCCAGCCCCCAATCCGACGAACGCCAATCCAGCGAATATCGCTATGATGATAGCGAGCGAGCCAGTACCGCGCATGCTGAAATAGACCGCTGCAATCGGCAACACGGCGCTGCGCAAACCGGCGATGCCTTGGACGACAAAGCTCTTGGGATCAGTCCGCAGCGGCCCAGCTTGCGGCGGCGCGTTTCCTTCGGCCTTGGTCACTTCTTGCGTCACAGCGCTTCGCGCTTGATATGGCTGCGGATTTCCTCGCGCATTTCCATCGCGAGGCCATGCTCCAACCCCGGCAAAGTCACCGAAGAATTGTGCGTCCCGGCGGTATGAACCGTCAATGTCGCTATACCAAAAAAGCGCTCAAGCGGGCCTTGATCAACATCGATATGCTGGATCCGGCCAAAGGGTACAATCGTGTCTGAACGGAACAATATGCCGCGCACTACACGCAACCGATCCGCGCTCATGGCATAGCCGCGAGCCCAATGGCGCCGGGCTGGCAAACGGATAATTGCGACCAATGCGATAAGCGCAATTGGCACAACAACGACCGCCTTGGGCAGCAATTCGGCACTCTCCACCACCAACGCACCGACCAAGAATGGCAGCGATGTCAAAATGGTCTGGATACGAAGCACTTTGATGTAATTGGGGTGTAGTTTTGTCAGCGTATGATCATCGCCGCTCGTTGCGGCTACCACTGTGCTATGATCTTTTGGCAGCTCTGTGCCAGCATCGTCATTCAATTGCTCATTCATGCTGACTAAGTGGCCGCGCAAAGCCAATCGAGCAAGGGTGAATTGATTTGCAGCAGCTCGGCCGCAATTGCCTAGCGCATTTGTGAGGGGTGACGCATAGCTTCGATGGCATAGATATGCTGCGCAACAGACATCCTACAAAGGAGAGACCCAATGCCGACACTTCATTCAAGCCTTGGTCCCAACCCGCGCCTGGTGCGCATGTTTATGGTCGAGAAAGGACTAACCGAAGGCACTAATTTCGAGCGGGTCCATTACGATATTATCACTGGCGAAAACCGGCAGGACGAGTCCTATTTGGCCAAAAACCCACTCGGCACCATCCCGACTTTGGAATTGGATGACGGCACTTGCCTGACCGAAAGCTGGCCAATCTGCGAATTCATCGAAGAAATGCACGCCGATCCAAACCTGTTTGGCGAGACAGCCAAGGAACGCGCAGAAGTGCGCAAATGGGCGCGGTTGTTCGACCAAGAAGTGGTCGTGCCAATGACCATGGGTTTTCGCGCTGGCGGTGGTCGCCCGATGTTCGAACCGCGCATGAGTGTGGTTTCGCCCGAAGCGGGCGCAGAGCTGGCGGCAATGTCGGATGAGAAGTGGCGCTGGTTCGATTCTGCCTTGGGCAACAGCAACCACTTTGCCTTGGGGCGGTTCACCTTTGCCGATTTGATTGTCTTCTGCTTTGCCAACTTTGGCTTCACCGTGGGGTGGAAACTGCCCGAAGGAACCGACAATTTGGCCCGGTTTGTCGACACCCATAACCAGCGCGCCAGTGCCGGAATTTGGCAGCAGGCTGAATAATGCCCGATCTTCAGGGCAAGGTCGCGATTGTCACTGGTTGCGCCAGCGGAATTGGTGCGGCGACGGTGCGGCGATTGGTCGCGGATGGGGCGCAAGTGCTGGGCACCGATTTAGATGCCGACGCCGGCAAGGCCCTGTGCGACGAGCTTGGCGCCAGCTTTGTCCAGCAAGATGTCTCTGACCGCGCGCGATGGAATGACATTGCCGAGAAAGCCAAGACAGAGTTTGGCCGTCTCGATATTCTGGTCAACAATGCCGGCATGGTTTCTGGCGCATCGATTGGCGATGTGAGCGATGAGGTCTGGGACCGGGTCATCGCGGTAAACTTGACCGGATCAATGGCTGGCTGCCGCGCCGCTATAGCGGTGATGCGGGAAAACCCTGGTGGCGCAAAGGGCTCTATCATCAACATTGCCTCGACCACCGCAATCGCGCCTCTGCCAACCGATGTTGGTTATTCGGCGAGCAAGGGTGCGGTGCGGGTCATGTCAAAATCAATCGCCACGTGGTGCGCGCAACAGGGATTGGACATTCGCTGTAATACGGTGATTCCGGGCGCGACAGAAACGGGCATCTTGAACAATGCGGAGATGGTTACGCCGGGCCTGAAGGCTGCGGTCGCCGCGACTTCTCCGATGAAGCGCTTGGCCGATCCAGCCGAAACAGCCGCCGCCATTGCATTCCTCGCCAGCGATGAATGTCCCTATATGACGGGCGCAGAGATGTTGGTGGACGGCGCAATGATGGCGCTGCATCCGGGGTTTTAGGCGGACGGCTTTCTTTGTGCTGGGGCTGCTGGCTCGGCCTCCGGTGAGGCATCAGCATCTCCGGCCATCTTCGCTAGATAGCCGCTTGGTACCATTTGCGCCGCGGTCCAAGCAAAGATCGCCATCGCGACAATCCCCGCAATCAAAGAGACTGAGAACACTGAAATTGCGAGCGAATTCTGCGCAAATTCAGGCGCAAGAAAATCGCTGATCGCACCGATGATCGACACGCCCAAGGCTTGCCCAACCAGATTGTTGAAGAACAATGCGATGGCCACGGCAAAGCCGCGCTGGGATGGCTCAACCGCTGCTTGTATCCCGGACAATATCGGCGCCTGACTGGCCACATAAATCGCATAGGCAATCGCAAACCAAATCAGGAACGGCCAGAATGCGCCGGACGTAAGGCTGATCGCGAGCGGGGCAATGCAACCAAGGCTGACCACTCCGGGCAGCCAAGCGCGCCACCGCTCGTCACGCTTGGTTAGCCATTCCGCAAGATAGCCGCCCAATATTGGACCGGGTATGCCGCCGATCAGGAAGGCTAGGCCCAGATACAGCCCCACTTCTCCGCTTGAGATTCCGAAGCTTCGGATCATCACCGCTGCCATCCAGAAGGCCAAGGCATAGCCAATCATGATCTGTGCCGCCCAACCAAGCGCAAAGCCAAAGAAGACGCGGTTCTTCAACAGCGCTTGAATGGTTTCAAACAGCGGTTGCTGCTCGATGCTTGCGCCCTTGGGTGCATATCGCCCGCGCTTAGGTTCTCGCACGGTGAGATACATCACCAATCCGATCAATAAACCGGGAAGGCCCATCAACACGAATGCATAGCGCCAACCAAACATCTCGTTCAATTGTCCGCCGACTATCAAGCCGCCGGCAGTCCCCATTGTTGCTCCAAGGGTGAGGAAGCCCATAGCTTTGGCCAGTTCACGGCGAGGAAAATAGTCGGAGACGAGTGATTGTGAAGCTGGGCCGGAGCAGCCTTCGCCTACGCCGACGCCGGTCCGTGCCAAAAATAGCGTCCAAAACCCGCTCGCAAGACCGCAAATGGCGGTCATCAAGCTCCAGAAAGCAATGGCCGCTGAAACAATGTTTTTTCGCACCGAGCGATCGGCCAAGCGCGCCGCCGGAAAACCAACAATCACATAGGTTGCAGCAAAGGCTAGCCCTCCCAGCAGGCCGATCTGAAAATCACTAAAGTCAAACTCAGCCTTGATGTCTTCCAGCAGGATCGAGAACACCAACCGGTCCGCGATCGAAAACATGCTGACAACGGTCAACAGTCCCAGCACATACCATCGATAGGCGCTTGGCTTGATCTCTGGATCAGTGGTGGGGTCGGGCGTCGAGGCCATTGTCCACCGGTATGGTTAGGCCATTTAGGAAACGTGCATCGTCCGAGGCAAGAAACAGCACACAGCCCGCCACATCATTGGGATCGCCAAGGCCGTCCTGAGGAATGGGTCCTTTGGGAATTTCCATCAATTCCTCGCCCGCGCGGCCGGAAATATCGCGCACCATAGGGGTTTCAATGCCGCCCGGTGCCAATGCGTTACACCGAATGCCATATCCCTCGTCCTGACAATGCATCGCAATGCTGCGGGTCATCGATTCAATGGCACCCTTCGCTGCGGTATAGGCCGGGATCATGGGATAGCCCATCAAGGCAGCGGTTGATGCCATATTGATGATCGATGATCCGCCGCCACCGATTTTCTCATGCCGGTTTTTCATCAATGGCAGAGCATATTTGCAGCCCAGAAATGTTCCGTTCACATGGATATCGAGATGCAGTTTGAAATGGTCTAATGAGCAATCCTCGATATTCTCAAAGATCACATTGCCCGCATTGTTGACCAAAATGTCCAACCCGCCGTGGCGTTCCTCAACGGCCTGGATGACATCTTTCCATTGCTGTTCATCGGTTACGTCCAGCGCCATGGCATCGCCGCCAATCTCTTCGGCAACCTTATGCGCCAGCTCCACTTCGCGGTCGGTCACGACGACATGCGCACCTTCCGCGGCGAGCCGCTGGCAATCGGCCTTACCCAGACCCATAGCCCCACCGGTGACCAGAGCAATTTTGCCCTCAACCCGTCCCGTCATTTGTCTCTCTCCCACTTTATCTGACTGCAAACCTAGAGCGCGCCAGACGCCAGACCACTGCCTAAAGCGATGGGTTTGACGGAAATTTGGTCAATTTGTCAGTCGCGCGGCGCACAAGAGCAGCTAGTTTGGTTGGAGGGAGGAGCCATTCATGGATCAGGCAGAAGTCGATCAGCTCAAGGCATTAATGGAGTGGGAGGCGCAGCGAAATGCCCCGCCCGAAGGCTTTCCCAAATTGCCCGACATGCCCGCGGCGCGTTACACCTCAGCCGAATATTTCGAGCTTGAGCGCGAATTTGTGTTCCGCAAAAGCTGGTTGTTCGCCGGGCATATTGATGAGATTCCAGAGCCAGGTTGTTATATGCGCTGGCACAATGCAGGCGATCCGATTGTAATCGTGCACGGAATGGATGGCGTGATCCGCGCCTTTTACAACACTTGTCGCCACCGCGGTGCACCGGTTGTGACCGAGGATTTTGGCAAGTCGAGCCGATTGATCTGCGGCTATCACAATTGGACCTATAAGACCGATGGCACGCTGATCGGGGTGACCGAGCGACAGGATTTCCCACCCGATTTTGACCTGTCCTGCCGCGGGCTAATCCCGGTTCGGTGCGAAATGTTCGGCAATGTCATGTTTGTGAATTTCGATGACGATGCGCCCAGCCTGCTCGATTATTTGGGGCCAATTGCCGACGAATGGGCCGAGTTTGATTTTGGTAATTTGCGCCTTGCGGCACGCCACAGCTTTGATCTCAATTGCAATTGGAAGGTTGCGATGGAGGCCAATATGGAAGTGTACCATGTACCCTTCATCCATCCCGATACTGTCGCGCCGCTGGTCGATCCACAGCGCAATGTGAACACCATGTACCCCAATGGCCATGCTCGCATGCTGGCCCCGGCCCCGCGCGATACCAACCGCGAGCACGTTCGCGCGATTGATTCGCCGCCCGAATGGAAACAAATCGAAGGTGTCGGCGAGTTCGGCCGCTCGGCGACCCAAAGTTACACTCTGTTTCCCAATTGGGTCTCGCCAATGTCCAACTTCTTTGTGCCGCCGCTGGTGTTTTGGCCGACATCTCTCAACACAACTCGGCTGGAACTGGTGACTATGGCACCTGATTGGGGAGACGGTCCGGCGCCCGATTTATGGACGCTGCCCGATGATACCCAGCCCAATGGCCGGCAAATGAGCCCGATCATCTTGGAAGACACGCAATTTGGCGAAGCGATCCAGCATTCTATGCAAAGCAATGCCTTCAAAAGCGTCCCACTGAGCTATCAGGAAGCCCGCATTTATAGCTTTCACCAGAGCCTTGACCGGACAATCGGTGCCAACAAAGTGCCCGATCATTTGCGCATTGATCCGGTGATTGGCGAAGAATGGGTGTGGCCGAACGATCCTCGCGTCGCTCAGATGGAGCAAAATCAGGCGCAATCAGCATAGACCACCCAAGGCAGTGTGTTGCACAAATGACGCACGCACAAGCGCACCCTATCGTTTTTGCCAAATGTGCCGCGACGAGCGTCCCCATACAAAACTCATAAGCCCGATGACGCTACGTCAAACGGATATGGGACGACAGGTACGGGCAGAGATAGCCCGGCTAGGTAGGGAGAGACCGATCATGACCAAGTTTTACACACGCAATCCGTCTACGCTTCGCACATTGTTGCTAAGCGGTGCAGCCATCGCGGCAATGTCCGGCATGACCGCGACAGCGCATGCGCAAGATGCGGCGGACGAGCCGCAGGCGACAGAAGACGATGGGTACCAAGGCCCGGTCATTATTGTTCAGGCACGCCGTCAGGACGAAACGCTGCAAGAAGTTCCGGTTACGATCACCAGCGTGGGATCAGCGACGCTGGAGAAATACAGCGTCGATCAGGTCGCCGATGTGGTTAGCCGCGTACCGACATTGAATGTGCAGGTTGGCGGCTCGGGTTCGGGCGGCCAATTGAGCCTTCGCGGGGTTGGCTCTTCCAACATCTCTGCTGCTTTCGACTCTGCTGTCGCCTTTGATTTCGACGGAGTGCAGGTTTCGACCATGCGCTTGGTTCAAGCAGGCTTTTTCGACACGCAGCAAATTGACGTTTTGAAAGGGCCGCAATCGCTGTTCTTTGGTAAGTCTGCATCTGCGGGTGTTTTCTCTATTCGCTCTGCCGATCCGACCCCGACATGGGAAGTAGGCGGCAAGGCGTCGTATGAGTTTGAAGAAAAGGGCTACGTCGTTGGTGGCTATATTTCTGGTCCGCTCAGCGACAGATTGGGCATCAGGGTTGCTGCTCAGTACAATGACATTGACGAATTTGTTGAGCTCCAACCTGGAACTCCAGCAGTGAACCAATTCCGTGGCCAGACCAATTTTGTAGGTCGCATGACTTTGGATTGGGAACCAGTTGACGGCTTCAATGCAAATTTGAAGATGCAATACGTCAAGAACACTGGCGACGGCGCAATCCAACACTCAGACATCAATTGCGGCGCCAATGGCATCGCCGATCCGGTCTTCTTGTTGGGCGGCGGATTGGTTATCGACGCCGGCAATGACTGTAACGACAGCGATGGCAAATATTATCTGCCGGATACCGCTGCCCCATTGGCCGTCTCGGTCCCGACCGCCACAGGCCCTACCTTGGCGGAAGGTTATGGCGGCGTACCGTTCAGCGAAACCGAGCTGTTGTTCTCACGGCTGAAGTTTGATTTTGCACTGTCAGACAATCTCGATCTGGTCTTGACGACTGGCTTTGTTGATCTTGATGCTACTGACGTAGACAATTATTCCTACGTCGGACAATTCGCACCGGGCGTTGCAGCCGGCGTTGGTACCAGCGACCCACGCAACACACTGCGTCAGTATACTCAGGAAATCCGCCTCGCATCTGATTTTGACGGCGGTATCAACTTCATGGTTGGCGGCTTTTACGAGTGGCGCAAATTCCTGTTCGATACGTCGCAACAGGCGGTCAACATCTCCTTGGTCGCACCCGATCCGATTACCGGGTTCACCTTTGACTGGGACAAAGCACAAGAGACCAAAACAGAGGCATTCTCGGTTTTTGCCAGCACCATCATCGACCTGTCAGATAAGCTAGAGCTTTCCGGCGGTGTCCGCTGGACGGATGAGAAGAAGGTGTCGCGTATCACAGTACCGTATGTGCACGCCTTCCTGTCGGCAGGTCCTGCCTTTATCGACAGCGGATTTTTCTCTGGTCCAATCGACTTCAGCGACAGCAACCTTTCACCTGAAGTGACCCTGAAATATCAGGCCAGCGACGACGTGAACGTGTTTGCTTCGTTCAAGACCGGCTTCAAATCGGGCGGCGTTGATAACTCCGCACTGCCATCGGCTTCGCTGCTTGGCTTTGACGATCCCGATCCAGCCATCCGTCAGGCAACCGCAGATGCGCTCATCTATCAGTCGGAAACGGCAGTAGGCGGCGAAATTGGACTGAAATCACAGTTCAACGATCGGACGGTTACGTTCAATGCAACGGCCTATTACTATGTGTTTGATGATCTGCAGGTGCAGAACTTTGACGCTGCGGCCATTCAGTTTAACACGCTGAACGCCGGTGAAGTGACAACCAAGGGTCTCGACTTGACCTTCGGCTGGCGCCCGAATGTTGATGGACTGTCGATCACCAGCAACATCTCTTACCTCGACGCTGCGTTCTCGGATACATTCGAGACAGCACCAGGAGTTGATCTGGACGGACGTGATGCCGCACGGGCTCCGAATTTCTCGGGCAACCTCGCCTTCGATTGGGACATCCCGCTTGGCAACTCGCTGGAACTCAATCTGGGTGGCAATGCGATCTATACGGGCAGCTACTTCACCAATGAAGATACGCTGACCGATCTGAAGCAAGACAGCTACGTCACTTTCGACGCTCAGGTCGCGATTGGCGATCCGGACGGTAAGTGGAAGCTCGCGTTGATCGGTACAAACTTGGCTGACGAACTTTGGGTGAACACCTCTGGTGGCCGTCCATTCCTAGAGCCAGGCGTTGGTGATGATTTGGTGGTTACCCAAAACCGAGGTCGCCAAGTATACGTAGAAGCCAGCTTCAAGTTCTAATATCTCTATTTGAGATAATGTGGGGGCGGGCCAGAACGGTCCGCCCTTTTCATTTGAGCGCGCGTCCGCTCACCAATTCTCCCGCAAAAGCGCAACCCCTTTCAAAAATGAGGATTGCCCGATCTTCATCCACGGCGCAGACTGTGGCCAAATTCACGATAAAGCAGGATACAGCCAATGGCACATCAGCAATTGATCGACATGACTCGCAACCTCGCCTCGCACGGCGCAGCGGACACAATGGAATATGCCGATGACGTCGTTAGGATTCCTGTCTCGGCCTACACCGATCCCGATCTTTTCGAGCTGGAAAAGAAGCAGATATTCCGCCGCCTACCCCTGATGGTGGGGCCGTCTTGCGAGATACCCAATCCGGGCGATTTCAAGGCGCTTGATATTTGCGGTGTGCCACTTTTATTGACCCGCCAGAAAGATGGCAGTGTCACCGCTTTCCTGAATATGTGCACCCACCGCGGCAATCCTCTCGCCAATGGATGCGGCAACGCCAGCCGTTTCACCTGCGGCTATCACGGATGGACCTTCAAGAATGATGGCGATCTGATCGGTGTCGCCAGCCCGCAGGATTTTGGCGCAATCGACAAAGCATCGCATTGCTTGACGCGCTTTCCGGTTTACGAAAGCGCTGGCCTGATCTGGGCCACGCTCGATCCGGAATCGACGCTCGATATTGCTGATTATCTGTGCGGCTATGACGAGCTGCTCAAGGCGTTTGGTTTTGACGGCTGGCATCTGTTCAGCAAGCGCGAATTGAGCGGCCCAAATTGGAAAACCGCTTACGATGGCTATCTAGATTTCTATCACTTGCCAGTGCTGCACAAAGACACATTTGGAGCAGATTTTTACAACCGGGCGAACTTCTTTGAATTCGGGCCGCACCAGCGGCTTTCCACCCCCAGCAAGTTCGCGATCAAAGTCTCGAGCGACGATGGTGAAGAGATTGATCTGACGCAGCTGGCGGATGACGAATTGCCCTATGAAGCTTTGGTCCAAGGCGTGTGGACGATCTTCCCGCATATCTCCATCGCCAGCTTTTATGGTGGCGGATTGCGTGGCGCACTGATCAGCCAGCTATTCCCTGGAAAAACCGTCGGCGAAAGCATCACCACGCAATTCTATGTCATGGAACACGAGCCGACGGATGAAGAATCCATCAAAGCCGCTCACGAACAATTCGACTTCCTCGAGATTGTGGTCCGAGACGAGGACTATGCGACCGGCAAGCGGCAGCATGACGCCTTGCAATCTGGCCTGATGAAAGAGGTGTTGTTCGGGCGCAACGAACGCGGCGGGCAAGTCTTCCACCAATGGGTCGACAAATTGACCAAGGCTGATGATGCAGAATTGGTGGCTATCTTCGCAGCAGAACAGCGGGTTGCCGCGGAATAGGCCCTATTGGGCGGTATAGCCGCCGTCGACGACGAATTCTGCACCGATGACATAGCGCGCCTCGTCTGAAGCGAGGAACAGCACGCAATTGGCGATGTCTACCGGCTCGCCCAATTTCCCGGCTGGGATGGATGCTTCGATTGCGGCATAGTTTTCGGAATTGTCGTCCACGGCCGCCTTTTGCATATTGGTGCGGATGATCCCCGGGTGGACGGTGTTGATACGGATGCCTTCGGGTGCAGTCTCCAACGCAGCAGACTTGCTCATCAATTTCACCGCACCCTTGGTCGCTGCGTAGGTGGCGCTACCCCGAAAGCCGACCAAGCCAGCCACAGAAGAGACATTGATGATCGAACCGCCATTGCCCGCCTGACGCATGGCCTTCACACCCGCTTGAGTGCCCATCAGGCAGCCTGCAACATTGACATCAAACTGGCGCTGAAGGGCTGAGACAGCGGTTTCGTCACCTATCTGGCCGACTTCCAATATTCCGGCATTGTTGACCAGAATGTCCAGCCGGCCATGTTCGGCCAGCACGCCATCAACAACTCGGTCCCATTCGCTTTGCTGGGTGACGTCCAAAGTAATCGCGGTGGCGGCCAAATTGCGCGCGCGGATTAGATCGGCGGTTTGGTTTGCGCCGCTCTCGTCAACATCGGTTAGGATGACCGTAGCGCCTTCTTCTGCCAGCCTTTCAGCGATTGATGCACCAAGGCCGGGGCGCGATGCTCCGCCTGTTACCATGGCAATTTTTCCCGCTACGCGGCCTTCCATTGCCAATCAGCCAAATGCTGGGCGGAAATTGCTCTCGCCCCAATCTTGCTTGGGCGCCCATTCTTCCATCGGCTCCAGCTTGCCTTCCAGCTCGGGGAAGCGCTCGTAAACGTGGTCCATGTCAACCTCGAACGGCTTGGTATCGGCGGTGTTATTGTATTCATAAAAGGCTGAGATGCCCTCTTCCAAGCCTCCGCGCATTTCTTCTGGGATGCCGTCACCACCAGCTTTAACCAGCAATTTGCCGAATTCTTCGGGCGTGCATGGGTCGTATTTAATCGGCTTGCCCAAACTGTCCGACAGGACTTGAGCCACCTCTGGCCCGACCATCCGGCGCGGTCCGCCAATGTTCAGCCATGCACCTTCCATATCGGGGCGCTCAAGGCTGGCCAGCATGAACTTTGCAACATCATCGAGACTGATCCAATTGGCCTCGAGCGTTGGCTTGTGCGGGTACACATAGCGGCCTTCATTGACGATAAATGGTCGCGCCCAATTGGTCAGCAAATTGTCCATGAACAGCACCGAACCAAACACGGTCCCGGGTGCGCCCGAGCGCCACAGCGCATTGATGCCAGCGGTGTTGCCAGCATATGTATGTGCCTCGCCCGGACGGTCTGGAATCCAGCTTGAGGTGTTCCACACCACGCGCTTCACATCGAGTTCTGCAGCTGCCTTGCCAATATCTCCGACCAAAACCGCCCGGTCTGCGCGGGCTTGTAAAGGATGGGTGTAGAAGACGTAATCGCTGCCCTCCAAGGCATCGCGATAGGTCGCCGGATCGTACAAATCCATCGGTCGGACATCGATTTTGTCGACGCCATCAATCTTAGCTCCGGCGAATGGTTCGGCCTGGCGAGAAATCGCGCGCACATCATACCCAGCCGCGAGTGCTTGCCTTACCTGTGCCATGCCCTGACGGCCCGATGCGCCAATAACTGTAATGAGTGCCATGCCAAATTCTCCCAATCAATGTTGAGGCCAGACTAGGCAGATAGAAGCCATCCTGCGCCGCTGCTTTTTGATAGCGCTATTTTGATAGCCTAAATTGCCGGGGCATTGGCAGAACCCGCCCCAACCTAGCGAAATGAGAGGTTGCCGTGACCGCTGACGGGTCCAAAACTCGATCCATGACAAATAGATTTTGGCGCATAGATGCTCGCCCGCAGGGGACCGATTTTGCCGCAGCATTGTCGCTGGTTGAGGCACCCTTAGCTGAACCCGCCGATGGTCAAGTCACCATCCACAACCGGATGCTGTCAATGGATGCGGGAACGCGCATGTGGCTGACCGATCGGGAGGATGGCTATCAACCCCCACTGCCCACCGGATCGCCTATGACCGGTCTGGTTGTTGGCGAGATCATCCAGTCGCGTCATCCAGACTTTGCTGAGGGTGATTTGGTCCGCGCATTTGGCGTTTGGGGTGATTACTCCACCGTCGACCCGATTATGACCGGCGCCGTGAAGCTTGACCCATCGGTTGAGGATAGGCGCGCATGGTTTGGACCCTTGGGCATGAATGGCTGGACCGCGCTGTGGGGTGTGGAGGAGACCGGCGCAGCAAAGCCAGGCGAAACTGTGCTGGTTTCTGCGGCGGCAGGGGCAACCGGGATATTGGCGGTGCAGATCGCCAAATTGCTGGGGTGCACATCCGCCGGCATCGCGGGAGGGGCAGAAAAGTGCCGCTTTTTGAAAGACACAATCGGCGTAGACCATGCGCTGGATTACAAGTCCGGCGACTTGCCAGCTCAGCTTGATACGCTGGGCGGGATTGACGTCTATTTCGACAATGTGGGCGGACCGATCCTTGATCAGGTGATCACTCGGATGAACCATTACGGCCGGATCGCAGTGTGCGGTCTTGTGTCGGACTATACCTCGGGCAATCGCACAGCGCCGCAAGAATTTGACCAGATATTGATGCGACGTTTGCGCGTAGAAGGCTTTTTCTCGCCCGACTTTATGGATCAAGGAGAGCGGCTGACGGCGCGTTTGCGCAGCTGGCATGAAGCTGGCAAATTGGTCATGCCTTACGATGTGACAATTGGGTTGGAGAACACTTTGTCCGCCTATGACAAATTGTTCACCGGCGGAAACACGGGCAAAGTGATTGTGGAGTTGGATAAATGAGCCTGCACTTGGAACACCGCGAAGCGATCCGAGATGTCATTACCGCTTACGCGCATGCGATTGACCGCAGGCGCTGGGAGATGATGCCGCATCTGTTTCATGACGATGCCGAATTTCAATTTGGGATTATCTCTGGAGGGTGGCAGGGATTTGTCGAGCAAGCCCGCGGGGTGATCGACCCTTGCCTCGCAACCCAGCACCAATTGGGGCAGGTTTTGTTTGGCTTTGAAAGCGAAGCCGTCTGCCACACCGAAACCTATATGACGGCGATGCACACCATACCTGCTGGCTATCCGACGCCAGAGGTCTTCCCCGACAAGGGCAAAACATACTCAGCGGTGATTGCCGGAAGATATGTCGATCGGTTTGAACTGCGATCGGGCGAATGGCGCATCGCCAAGCGGACCGGCCTGTATGATTGGCGCGAATACCGCGAAGTCGAAGGCGTGGATTTAAGCGAGCTGGCCGAAGAAGCGCGCGGGTTTCATGACCATCGTGACCCCTCGACTCCTGCTGCGGCGCGTTGGTTGGGCTAATCGGCTGGACTAAGGGGGCTGGGCTAGAAGGCTGGCTTAGACGGCTGGATTAGTCGCAAAACGGTGGCCCGCTCTGATCAGCTCGCCCGACGGATCGAAAATACTCCGCTCATCGTGGCGATGACTTTGTCGCCACAAGTAATCGCTCCGCTGGTGTATCCAGTGCGCGATCCGATCCGGTCGATGGTCACCTCTGCCACCAACCAATCGCCCAGTTTTGCCGCAGACAGAAAATTGGTTGTCAGGGTACTGGTGGATGGCAGCATCCGCGGCCTCTCGGCATCATAAATGGCATGGCTCAGGGCGACATCGGCGAAGGTCGACAGTACACCGCCATGCGCAGCATCCTGATAATTGATGTGGTGCGCCATCACCCTCAGTGCGACCAGTCCGGGCAAGCCATCATCGCGCGGGCACAGGAAATAAGGTCCGCCATGATCGAGAAATCCCGCAGAGAATTGCGCCTGCGTATAGCCGTCCGGTGTCGTGTGATCATCCATAGAGTTTCGTTCTAGCCTAAATCACGGCCGCCGGTGCTATGAAATCTGCCAATGGTTTGGTTTGCCGCGCCGCCTAAACCATCATCATAATCAGTTTCCTAATCGGAGCAGCTCTCATCATGGCCGACCTCGACGCACTTATCGAAGCAGCGAAAACCGTCACCGATATCGTCCGGTTGCGCGGCGCACATGGCGGCGATCAAAGTGCATTCACTTTTGGCGAAGAGGCGATGTCCTTTGCCGAATTGGATGCAGGAAGCAATCGCGCCGCACAGGCACTGATCGACGCCGGAGTGACCAAGGGCGATCGGATCGCTTATCTGGGCAAGAACCATCATCTCTATTTCGAAGTGTTCTTGGGTGCAGCAAAGATTGGCGCAGTGATGACGCCGGTCAACTGGCGCTTGGCCCCGCCCGAGGTTGTCTACATACTCGACAATTGCGAGGCCGAACTGGTTTTCTTTGGACCGGGATTTGAGGATGTGGTTGGCAAGGTCAGCGCCAGCTGCCCTAGGGTCAAGCAGCTGATTGGATTGGATGCTCCGATGGATGGGGCGAGCGATTACCGGGCATGGCGCGATGCGCATCCGGCAAATGACCCGGCCGTGCCACTGGGGGCAGAAGATGAGTTCCTCCAGCTTTACACATCGGGCACCACAGGGCGGCCCAAAGGTGCGATCATGACCCATGGTTCGATCCTCGCCTCGGGCCTATCCAAGGGCGATGATGGCCCCACCCGTGAATGGCAGGAGCCCATTGAAAATGATGTGAGTCTTGTCGCCATGCCGTGTTTCCACATCAGCGGCACCGGCAATGGCCTGGCCAATATCGTGTCAGGCACTCACTCGATCGTATTGCCCGAATATGACCCTACGCAAGCGTTGGAATTGATCGAACGCTATCCAATTTCCAAGCTGTTCTTAGTCCCGGCAGCAATCCAGATATTGCTCAACCATCCGCGCGCCAATGAGGTTGATTTCTCAACCCTGCGCTACATCACTTACGGCGCCTCTCCGATACCTTTGGAATTGATGAAAGAGGCGATGGAAGTGCTGGGATGCGGTTTTGTCCAGATGTATGGCATGACCGAAACGTCGGGAACAATTGTCGCGCTGGATCCCAAGGATCACCTGCCCGAGGGCAGCCCCAAGATGCGCTCTGTTGGCACTGCGCTGAACGGGGTCGAGCTGAAGATTCTCGACGAAGCTGGCAACAGCCTACCCGCAGGAACGATCGGCGAAATCGCCACAAGATCGGGCAAAAACATGGCTGGATATTGGCGCATGGCCGATGCCAGTGCGGAAACTATTGACGCAGACGGTTGGCTAAGAACCGGAGATGCGGGCTATCTGGACGAGGACGGCTATCTCTATATTCAGGCCCGGGTCAAAGACATGATCATTTCCGGCGGCGAGAACATTTACCCAGCCGAAGTCGAAAACGCTCTCTACGCGCATCCGCAGGTCGGCGATGTCGCTGTGATCGGCATTCCGAGCGAGAAATGGGGCGAAGAAGTCAAAGCCTGCGTTGTGGTAAAAGATGGCGCTGATCTAAGCGAGGCGGACGTGATCGCCCATGCGCGCGAGCATATTGCGGGCTATAAATGCCCCAAATCGGTCGATTTTATCGACGCATTGCCGCGCAATCCCTCGGGCAAGATCCTGCGCAAAGATTTGCGCGCTCCCTATTGGGAAGGCAAAGACCGAGCGGTCAATTAATATGGCCCAAATGCCTGACCTTCCCGTCCGGCAGTTAGCCTATTTCGTGGCCGATATGGAATCGGCTGCGCGCGAGCACAGTCAAGCGTTCGGTTCTGGCCCCTATTTTACCTTCAAACATGTGCCACTAACCCGCAGTGTGCATCGCGGGGTAGAGCGGCCTTTTGATCACTCCAGCGCCTATGGCCAATGGGGTGATGTGATGGTGGAATTTGTTCAACAGCATAATCCAGACCCCAGCGCTTGCCATGATCTTTATCCGGCGGGCTCTGGCCGGTTCGGCTTGCACCATACCGCCGTGTGGGTGGATAATTTGCACGCAGCCATCGCTCAGTTTGAGGATGCCGGAATGCCTCTCGCCCAATTATCAACCACTGCATTCGGCACCGAATTCGCCTTTGTCGATGCCTCATCCAGTCTCGGCCACATGATCGAGCTGTATGAGGGCAATGAGAGCCTGCAAGGTTTTTACGCCATGGTTCGCGACGCCGCCCAAGGATGGGACGGAAGCGATGTGATCCGCGATTTAGGAGAGGCCGATGATTGATCTAAACGATGCATCCAATGCCAATGAACGGCTGGCTTTGCAGATTTTCAAAGCGATGGACGATGGGGAAATTGTTGAGGCAATCCCGCAACTGACCACGCCGGACTTTGTATGGTCAAACAGCGGTCTGCCGGACTTAAACGGCCAGCAAGAGGTCGTCGAACTGCTGACCAGCGGCGGCTTCGCCAATGAGATTTCGATTTTGGCGGAGATGACCCATTTCACCGCCGATCTGGTCCATATTGCCAGCGCAGGGGACACGGTCTTTACCGAAAGGGTCGATCACCATTGGTCAGCCGACGGACGCGATTTGATGACCCCGCATATTGCGGGCGTTGTCGAAATTCGCGACGGTCGAATTTCGCGACTGCACGATTTTTATGACACCGCTTGTTATCAGCAGGAAGCCACGGCTCCCCAGCCCGGATTTGCCTTGGCCGAGCGCCACCCAGAACGAATTTAGCAATCACAGGAGAACCCAAATGGCAGGACAGGCTCAGCAGGTCATCGAGAAGTTTTGGGACATTCAAAACGACGGCGATTACACCAAGCTGGCACCGCTGTTCGCAGACAATGCGTTGCTGGAGGACCCGATCTGGGGCCGGTATGAGGGGCGCGATGCGATCCTTGGCTTTATGACCACAATGGTCGCCGAAATGGGCGAGCGGAAGATCAATTTCACTGTCGATGAAATTTGCGGCGATGATCGCGCGGTATGGGCGCGATGGACCATGCATTCACCCGAGGGTTCGCGCAGCGGGGTCGGCATCTATAAGGTCAAGGACGGCCAGCTGACCTATTATCGCGACTACATCGACCCCGAGACCGAGGGATAATGCCTCCCTACAGCTTGCGGTAAAGCGGGTGGTTGCTTTGTGCGATTTGGGCTGTTGGCAGTGGAAAATCAGGATTGGGCGTGAAGTCCGGCTGGCCGGTTAGATCATTTTGCCAATCCACCAGATAGAGTCGCGATGAAATGCGCCATTCGGCCTGCCCGTCGCTTCCGTGCTTTTCACAGGCGCGCTTTTCCCACTCATCGAGATAGCGCCCGCCATACAAATTGCCCGCCAGCGTGCCGTCATCTTGCCGAGATGCCCCAGCAAAAATGCCATAGCATTCACTGCTAGCAGCGGTCGCGGAGCTCAGCTGGATCAGGGGTTGTGACAGCATGTGCCAACGCCGGTCAGAGCCGCGCTCAATCTCCATCACGATAGGCAGAAATTCGGCCGCTTTCCCTTTGAAAAAGCCGTAATCAATGTCCGCATCGGGCCAATAACAACTGGCTTGCCCATCGTCATCGAGCCAATCAAGTGTACGCGAATAGCGTTGTAAAACTTCAGAAATCGCCTGCTTATCAAGCAATTGCTGCAACTCGGCTTCGATTGTGTTGCTGGACAATTGGTCTCTCCCTCACCGCCAAATATGGCAGGAGACTATGCATCCAATGCGGATCATATTGCCATCAGCAAAAACAGGAGTGTGTCATGGCCTCAAGCCCGGAAAAGCCTGTCGATATCAATCTGTTTGATGTCGAGACGCAGCAATGCCCGTATGATGCCTATAAAACCCTGCGCGATGATGCGCCGGTCTATCTGATACCCGGCACCGATATGTATGCCGTCACCCGTTATGACGATGTTCGCGAAGTGCTGATGGATCCCAAGCGGTTTCCCAGCTCTTCTGCGGACACACCTTTCAGAGCAAGCGCGGGCAACATTGAACGCGGTGAAATGGTCGCAGCCCGCTTTGCTGAAAAAGGCTGGGTGCCTGCGCCAACACTGAACGGGCGCGATGATCCCAATCACAAACAAATGCGCGCCATGTTCAATCAGGCTTTCAAGCCCAGCCGGATCAAGGACATCGATCCGAAGGTTGAAACGCTCGCCTATGATCTGATCGATGGTTTCATCGGTGATGGTCATTGCAATTGGGTTCAGCAATTCTGCGTGCCGCTGCCGCTATTTATCATTGGCGAACAGATGGGGGCAAAGCGCGAGGATATGTGGAAGATCAAGCGTTGGACCGACGCATTCTTCCAGCGCATTTCGCTGATGCTGCCCGAAGATCAGCATATGGAAATGGTCGATCGCGAAATAGAGGCACAACAGCATTTCCAGCCGATTTTTGACCGGCTGCGCGAGCATCCTGATGACAGTTTGATCAGCGTGCTGGTGAACACTGTGATAGAGGAATGGGGCCGCACACTCACCGACAATGAGCTGCACGCCGAGATGATGGCCGACACCTTTGTTGGCGGTAGCGAGACCACCACCAATGCGCTGGCGGCGGGCATGAAATTGCTGATCGAGAATAAGGACGTTTGGCAACAGCTCAAATCTGATCCTGACAGATATATGAAGACTTTCGTCGAGGAGGTCGTCCGGTTGGAAAGCCCGGTGCAAAGCCTGATGCGCTTTGTGGCTGAAGACACAGAGATTGCCGGCGTGCCAGTTCCCGCCGGGGCATTGATCAATATCCGCTTTGCTGCGGCAAACCGGGATGAGAGAGCCTTTGAATGCCCCGAGAAACTCGATTTGGATCGGCCCAAAGCGGGCAGTCACATGGGCTTTGGATCAGGAACGCACCATTGCCTGGGCGCACCATTGGCGCGCCGCGAACTCATCTGGGGCTTCACTGCGGTCGTCGACCGGTTCGAGGACATGTGGTTTGCCGATGGCAAGAACGACTTCACCTATCATCCGCATTTTCTGCTGCGCAGTTTGAAAGAGTTGCACATCGAATTTGAGCCGAAGAAATAGGCTGTAAGAACAAGCAGCTCAGGCGTTGGCGCGCGCAGCGGCCCGTCCGGCAATATAACCATAGGTCAATGCTGGCCCCAATGTGCCGCCAGCGCCCGCATAAATGCCGCCGGTCGGACAGGCGATGGCATTGCCCGCGCCATATAGCCCGGCAATAGGCTGGCCATCATGGCCCAGAATGCGGGCCGATCCATCGGTGCGCGATCCGCCATTGGTACCCAACAGCCCCATCCGAATTTCAACCGCATAGAATGGAGCTCGGCCAACTTCGCCCAATGTGACAGCCGTCCCCTCTCGGCTGCGGTCCCCGTAAAAGTGGTCATAGGCCGCACTGCCACGTTCAAAATCGGGATCAACTCCCGCCTTTGCATGGCCATTAAAACGCGCGACAGTTTGCGCAAGACCGTCAGCTGGCACTCCTATGTACCCTGCCAATTCCTCCAGCGTGTCGGCTCGCACAACCCAATCGGGCACAGGCTGGCCGGGCAGACGCGGACCTATCGGATAGCGTTCGACATAGTTCTCATCAACGACCAGCCAAGCGGGCAAATTGGGGTAGTCATAGGTTTGCGGATCGAATTGATGAAACGCTCCGGCAAGAGCTGAATAATTGGCTGCCTCGTTACAAAACCGCTCACCCTTGCGGTTGACCAGCAGCGAATGCGGCACGGTTCGTTCGATCAAAACGGGCATAGCGCGCTGTTCGCCATTGAACTGATCTTTTGGCCAAGGATTGTCTGGCACCACCAGCGTCGGCGCCCACCAAGCTTGCGTCATATTGCCCAGTTTTGCCCCTGCTTCCATAGCGAGATCAAGCCCGTCGCCGCGCGCCGTTGGCGGGCTGGCCGGAGCATCCATGGGGCCGCGCAGGAAAGCCTGACGCTTGTCCTCGTCCCATTCAAAACCACCCGTGGAGATGATGACGCCCGATCGTGCTTTGAGCGTGAAATCTACGCCATCGCGGCTGGCTTCAATGCCAACAACTCGGCCCACTCCATTGTTATCTGCGCGCAGCAAACGCTTGGTCTCGACATTGAGCATTGGCTCTATCCCGCGCGCCAAACATGCCTTGAGCAAGCGCCCGACCATCGCTTGGCCAAAGCCGCGCTCATTATTGCCCATCCGGCGCTGCAATTCTTCTGGCGCTACAATGCCGCTGCCCCCGCCCAATGGCGTTTCGCGCAGCATCATCGGCTTTGGCTCTTCGATCGACGTAATGCGATCGGCCCAGTCGCCCAGCTCACCCAAAGCGAACAGATCATGGTCCAGTGCGCGGCCACCATCTGGCTTGGCCCCCGGACGGTCGAGATAATAATCGGGATAGCCGTCCAGCAGGGCGACTTTCATCGCATCAATGCTCTCAAGAAATGCCAGAGTTTCCGGCCCTTGATCGACGAAGGCCTCCAGCGTTTCATCCACCAGATCGCCGTGGTCTAGGCTGCGGAAATAAGCCAACGCCTCCTCGCGGCTGTCCGACATGCCTGCGGCGCGTTGGCGCGGATTGTCCGGGACCCAGATGACCCCGCCCGAGATTGCAGCGGTTCCGCCAATACGGTCAAACCGTTCGATCAGCGCAACGCTGGCGCCAGCCTCATGGGCTGCCAATGCTGCGGTCATACCCGCAGCACCGCAACCCAACACAATGACATCTACTGTTTCCATGGCGGACATAGATGAACCCAATAAGAAATCGGGCAACCCTTCATTTTGGCGAGGATGGGAGCGGGGTTTTTTTGATTGGACAACGCCAGCCCACGCCCTCCACCCTTCCACCCGGAGCCTGCCGGAAACTATCCGGGCGGAAGGGTGGAGGGCGTGGGCGGCTTGGAATTCCTCACCAACTTCAACCACCCCACCAAATTGCCAATGTTGCGGTGGCAGTAATTGGCGCATTGCTTCGGTAAAGGAGAGTCATATGAAACTGGATGGCAAAATTGCGGCGATTACAGGCGGCACAGCAGGTTTGGGACTGGGGATCGCTCAATCCTTCTTGAAAGAAGGGGCCAAGGTGGCTTTGTTTGCTCGCAATCCAGACAAGGGTGCAAAGGTGCTAGAGGACTTGGCCGCCGCAGGTTTTGGGGCCGACAGAGCCATCTTTGTGTCCGGCGATGTCATGCAGCAAAGCGATGTCGAGGGTTTCATCGATCAGACCGTTGCCAATTTCGGGACAGTGGACATTCTGGTCAACAATGCAGGTGGTGCAGGTGACCTTCAACCAATGGTTGATCTGTCAGACGAGGCGTTTGACGAGGCGATGAAGTGGAATGTTTATTCGACATTTTGGGCAACACGCCGGGCGCTCAAAACCATGACCGCCAAGCAGTCTGGTCGGATCATCAATATGTCGTCGATGGAGGGCAAACACGGCAAGGCCATATTCACTGCCTATACCGCTGCCAAACACGCAGTGATCGGCATGACCAAAAGCTTGGCCCGCGAAGTGGGTGAACAAGGGATCACCGTCAACGCGATATGCCCCGGCCTGGTCGTCACAGACATCATCAAGAACAATGGCCCCGCCACTGCCAAAGCGATGGGCATGGAGTTCGACGAGATGATCACCATGTTCGCCCAAGAAGCAGCGATTAAGCGACCCAATACGGTCGAAGAAATTGCAGCGGTCGCCATGTTGCTCGCGAGCAAGGAAGGCGGCGGTATTACAGGGGCCTCACTCAGCGTTGACGGCGGCACTGCTCAATTCTGATGGGTCTGGCTAAGCGCAGCGGCGTCTAATTCTCAGCCGCTGCTGCCATCGCCGCACCGACGGACGCCTCAATGTCGACCGCTTGCGGATTGCCTCGCAAGGTGACCCCGCCATTGGGTTGAATATTCTGACCGGTGACGAAGGCAGCGTCTGAGCACAGCCACAGACACGCATTCGCAACATCGTCGCTCGTATTCAGGCGGCCCAGCGGATATTTCGGCAAGAAGGCATCGACAATTCCGGGTACCTGAAAGCTTTCGGCGGTCATCGGGCTTTCGGTAAAGGCGGGCGAAACGGTGTTCGCTTTGATCCCATGCTGGCCATAATCATTGGCGACACAGCGGATCATCGCCTCGCCAGCGGTCTTCGTGCCGATATAGGCGGCATGATTGTTGATCAGCGCCTTGGTTGTGGCCGAAGACAGCGAAATCAATGATCCACCTTGCGGGTCTTGATCGACCATCGTGGCAACAAATGCCTGTAGAAAGTGATGCACGCCTTTGAATTGCAGCGCACAGATTTGGTCCAATTGTTCCTCGGTCGTGTCGAGCAGGCTGGAAAGCAGTCCCCACCCGCTGGCATTGATCGCCGCATCGACCCGGCCCATTTTCTCTTTCGCGCTGGCCGCCAAGGCATGGACCTGGCCGTGATCGGTAATGTCGCATAACCCGACATGACCGCCGATTTCTTCAGCCAGTTCCGTCAAAGGCCCTTCGTTCCGACCAGCGACCATCACCTCGGCCCCTTCGCTGGCGAACAATCGCGCGATGGTCTGGCCCATATTGCCTTTTGATGCGGCCCCAAGAATTACGGCCTTTTTTCCTGCAAGCTGTCCCATGGCGGTTCCCTTTTCTTAGATAGTGTTGCCCCACTGATAGTATGACCGGCTGACCAGCGCCCTTCCCAAAAGTGTTCATTGCAGATTGCAGGCCCAAACGGGCAAAGCGGCTTTCAAACAAAGGGAGATAAGGTCATGTTCTCAGGGCCAATGGAAGATCGCCTCGCAATCCGCGAATTGCATGAAATTTATGGCGATGGCGTGGTGCGCCTCGACAAGGACACATGGGCATCGGTTTGGGCCGATGACGCGGCATGGGATTTCATGGGTATGGATTTCAAAGGACGCGATGCCATTGTCGAAATGTGGCTGGGCGCGATGTCCAATTTTGATGCGGTCAGCTTTCAATGCGTGCCAGCATCGATCGAAGTTGATGGCGATAAAGCCACCTCGCGTTGCCAGACGCAGGAAGTACTCAAAGGAAAAGACGGCTCTACCCGGATGATCGGGGGGCTCTACACCGACGAGCTGGAAAAGCGTGATGGCCAATGGGTCTACACCAAGCGCGCATTCCAAGTGATCGCCGAATACAACCCGACAGCTGAATAAGAGGTAGAGTAACTGATATGGCCAAAGTTGTAATTTGTGCGCAGATTGATCTGCCTGCTGAAAAACGCGAAGAAGCCCTGAAGACAGCTCAACCATTTATTGATGGCGCTCTGTCGCAAGATGGCTGCATCCGTTATGATTGGAGCGCTGATCTCAACGATCCAACCCGCATCAATGTGTATGAGGAATGGGAAAGCCAAGATGCGTTGTCCAACCACTTTGCCAACAAGCATTACGCCGGAATGTTGGGTCACCTTTCCTCTTTCGGGATCGACAATGCGGTTTCAAAGAAATTCCTCGTTAGTGCGGAAACCACAGTTTACGGCGAAGATGGAAAACCGTCAGCGCAATTTGGCTGACCCGATGTGAGGCTGCTTGGTGCGATCTTGGCGGGCGGAAAGGCCCGCCGCTTTGGCAGCGACAAGGCACTGGCCTTATATGATGGAGAGCGTTTGCTTGACCGGGTCGCCAAGGCTCTGGCTGAGCAATGTGACCAATTGGTTCTTTGCGGGCGTGAAGAGGCTGGCTTTACTTGCCTTGCCGACCGCCCCACCCCCGATTTGGGGCCCTTGGGTGGGCTCAATGCTGCGCTTCACCATGCCGCCGCCAATGGCTTCGATGCGGTTTTGAGTTCGGGTTGCGATGCTCCCAACCTTCCGCAAACCCTTACCCAACAACTGTCCGGCGAAGGCGCAGCAATCGTCCAAAGCCAGCCCGTGGTTGGGTTGTGGCCGTCTGCCTTGGCGACGCAGCTTGACGCCTTCATCGCCGACGAAGGCCGCGCATTGTATGGTTTTGCAGAGAGGGCGGGCGCCCGCCAGATTGCGTTCGACCCGCCCCTGCTGAATGTTAACCGTCCCGAGGATTTGCCGGGCGGCTAAGCCTTCACAGCTTGAGCATTTGCTTGCCGCGGTTCTTACCGACAAACAGCCGCTTGAGCGTTTCAGGGGCATTTTCAAAGCCTTCCTGAATGTCTTCTTGATAGCGCAGGCTGCCGTCTTGGACGAAGCCTTCCAAGCGCTTGCGAATTTGCGGAAACTCACTCGCCCAATCCAGCACAATAAACCCAGTCATGCTGGCGCGGCGGAAGATCAAATTGAAATAATTGCCCGGGCCAATGGGCTTGCCGCCCGATTCATAGCGGCTGATTCCGCCGCAGATGACCACGCGGGCGCCGGTTGCGATATTGGCGAGCATATCGTCCAGAATACTGCCGCCGACATTGTCGAAGATCACATCAACACCGCGCGGACATTTTTCTTTGATCTGGCCCTTCACATTGTCGGCCTTGTAATCAATCGCCGCATCATAGCCGGCTTCCTCGACCAGCCATTTGCACTTGTCAGGTCCGCCAGCGATACCGACGACGCGGCACCCAGCGATCTTAGCAAGCTGGCCCACAACCGATCCGGTCGCGCCAGCCGCGCCAGATACCAGCACCGTGTCGCCAGCGACCGGCTTGCCCACTTTGAACAAGCCGCAATAGGCAGTGACACCAGTGGTGCCGAGCACAGAAAGAACTGAGGTGGGCGAAAGCTCCGTCTCGACCTTGGTCAGTTCCTTCGCATCGGTCACCAAATGCTCGGTCCAGCCAGTGGTGCCAAACAGCATGTCGCCCTTGGCATAGTGGCCGCCATTGCTCTCGATGACTTCGCAAATGCCGCTGCCGCGCATCACATCGCCAATGTTCATCGGAGCAACATAGTCAGCGATGTTTTCCATCCAGCCCTTCTGCGCCGGATCAAATCCCAAATAACGTGTCGCGAGCAGCATTTCGCCCGGCGCCGGATCGTCCAATTGCGTTTCGGCCAGCTTGAAATCGCCATCTTCGATCCCGCGTCCCCGAGGATGTCCGTTCAGCAGCCATTGGCGTGTGGTCGTCGGCATATTGCTCTCCTGTGTGCACTTTGTGCCTGTCTAATGCGGATATGGCCGCACCGCCGCCACGGACAAAAGTATCAGTCGTCCAAGCGGGGCGTTCTGGTATCTTGCCTGCACAAGCCAAGAGGATCGAGACATTATGGGCGTTCAAACACACCGCAGCTTCTGCCGTTTCTGCCATGCCAATTGTGCAATGTTGGTCGATATTGAGGACGGCAAAGTCAAAGCCGTACGGGGTGATCCAGAGGATCCCGAATATGGCGGTTACACCTGCATGAAGGGCCGCGAACTGCCCGATTCGCACAATTCAGAGCGGCGTCTGCACCACAGTCTGGTCCGCGATGCGAATGGCGACCATCAAGAAACGCCGATGCAGGATGCGCTCGACCATGTTGGCGGCGAATTGCGCCGCATCATCGACAAATATGGACCAGACAGCGTCGCATTGTTCATGGGTTCGGGCGGCTATCAAAACAGCTCTGCCATGATGGCCACGATGAGCCTTGCCCAAGCCATTGGCACCAAGCATTTCTTCACCTCCGTCACGCTGGACCAACCAGCCAAGGTGTTCACCACCGAACGCTATGGCAAATGGATGGGCGGAGTGAACAATTTCTCCGATGCTGATGTCGCGCTATTTATCGGCAACAATCCGATCGTATCGCATTATTCTCCGGTTGGCGGCGTGCCGCCTTTCTCCCCTTCCAAGCGTATTCGCGAACGCCAGAAAGAAGGTCTGAAACTGATCGTGGCCGACCCTCGCTTGGCCGAAGTGGGCCAGTTGGCCGATATATATCTGCCGGTTAAGCCGGGCGAAGACCCTGCGCTGTTGGCTGGCATGCTCAACGTGATTTTCGAAGAAGAGCTGTATGATCGCAATTTCGTATCGGCCCATGTGGATGGCCTGGACGAGCTGAAAGATGCCGTCGCCAGCTTTACTCCCGATGTGGCGGCAGAACGCGCCGGTGTGGAGAAAGACCAATTGGTCGCCGCGGCACGCATGTTCGCCAATGGATCGAAAGGTTGCGCGGTTACCGGAACCGGTCCCGAAATGGCCGGCAATGGCACTTTGACCGAATATCTCGTCACCAGCCTCAACACGGTTTGCGCCCGCTTTAAACAAGAAGGCGAGAAATGCAGCGTACCTGGTGTCTTTACCGTCCAACAAGGCAGCAAGCGCGCGCAAGTTGCACCGCCAGCACCAATGTTTGGCGTTGAAGGCATGGCCAAGTCGCGCTTTCGGGGCTTGGGCCAATTGCTGTTCGAGATGCCATGCAACGTCATGGCGGATGAAATTCTGACACCGGGCGAAGGACAAATCCGCGCCTTAATTTCGGTCGGTGGCAACCCAGAAGTGGGCTTCCCCAACCAATTGAAAATGCGCAAGGCGTTGGATGATCTGGAGATCTTTGTTCAGATCGACCCATGGATGAGTGCAAGCGCGAAACGCGCCGACGTTGTGCTTGCCCCCAAGCAATGCCTCGAACGCGAAGACATCACCAATCTGTCTGAATGGTGGCACGAAACCGCCTATGCGCGGTACACCGAAGCGCTGGCCGAAGCGCCGGGCGATGTGATCGACGAATATGAGATGATGTGGAACATCGGCAAGCAACTGGGTGTGCAGATGAAGCTGCCCGGCGGCGATGTGCCGATGGATCAATGCCCCAGCAAGCAGGATTTCCTCGATCTGATGGTCGCCGGGTCCTTGGTCTCCCCCAGTCAGGTTCGCGAAGATGCGCAGGCTGCTGGCGGCGCGGCCATCGTATATCACGATCTGCACCCGGTGATCGAAGCGGCTGACGATGATCAGCACCACCGGTTCCAATTGGCCGCAGGCGATATGCCCAAACAGCTGGAGAAGTATGGTGCTGATGAGGCGCGAGCAGCCGGATTTGACTTCCGTCTGATTTCGCGCCGGTCCAAACACCGGTTCAATTCCATTGGCCAACCGCTGGAAAAGCTGGGCCGCAAGGTCACGACCAATCCGGCCTATATCCATCCCGATGATATGGCAGAGCAAGGTTTGAGCGATGGTGACGTGATCGAAATCACATCACCGCATGCCTCAATCCATGGCGTAGCGGAGGCCAGCGACCGAGTGCGGCGCGGGTTGATTTCCATGGCGCATGCCTTTGGCGACAGTGAAGCTGGCAAGCATAATGTGCGCGAAATGGGCGGGTCGACCAATCGTCTGACCAGTGATGAAGTGGATTACGATCCAATCACCGGACAGGCATTGCAAAGCGCCATTCCGGTCAAAATCGCGGCTGCCTGAACCATTTAGAAAAGGAAATTTCATGCCAGACAATCGACGCTTCCTCCTCCAGCGTCGCCCTGATGGCGAGCCGGTGCGGGAAGATTTTGAGCTGATCACCGAACCGACTCCTGAGTTGGCCGAGGGCGAATTTCTAATCCGCAATCACTATGCCTCGCTCGACCCGGCGATGCGCGGTTGGATGGATGCAGGCGGAAATTATATGCCGCCAGTGCCATTGGGCGCATCCATGCGCGCAAGCACCATCGGCGTGGTTGAAGAAAGCAGGGCAGAGGGTTTTGACAAGGGCCAATGGGTCATGGGGCTGAATGCGCTGGAGGATTATTCGGTCAGCCAAATCGGCGGATTTACCCAGCCAATTGATCCCAGTCTGGTGCCGAGCATCACGAATTATCTGTCGATTTTCGGCGCGGTCGGGATGACCGCTTATTTCGGCTTTCTGGAAGTGTGCGAGCCCAAAGAAGGCGACACAGTGCTGGTGTCCGGCGCAGCCGGAGCGGTCGGATCGCTGGTCGGGCAATTGGCCAAATTGCACGGCTGCCGCGCCGTTGGCATCGCTGGTGGGCCGGAGAAATGCGCTCGCCTGACCGAGAAATACGGGTTTGATGCAAGCATTGATTATCGCGGCAAGGACGAGGCAGCACTGACCGCAGCCATTGCAGAGGCAGCGCCGGACGGCGTCGATGTGATCTTTGAAAATGTCGGCGGAGAGATCCTCGACGCGGGGTTGATGAACCTGAACTTGTACGCCCGGGTCGGACTGTGCGGTCTAATCAGCGAATACAACACGCCCCCTCGCGGCGCGCGCAACCTTTGGAACTTGATCGTCACGCGCTCTTCCATCCGGGGTTTGCTGGTCATGGATTTCGTCGAGCGCTTCCCCGAAGGCGGTGCGAAAATGGGCGAGTGGGCTGCGGCTGGAAAGCTCACTATCGACGAGCATGTGGACGAAGGATTGGAAAACGCCTTTGACAGTTTCATGCGTCTGTTTGCAGGCACCAATGACGGCAAGATGATCCTGAAAATCGCTTGATGCGCGATTTGCTCGTTCTTTCCGGCGGTCATGCCTATGAGCGCGAACCCTTTGCCCAATTGCTTGGGTCATTGGGCGATTGGGACATCACCCATTTGATGCATCCAGAGGCCGAAGAAGCCGTCGCTAATGGCACAGCGCTGGAAGCAGACGCGGTGCTGTTTTATGATATGGGCGGATACACGTTCGCCGAGAATTGGGTGACATCGCGCCCGCCCAGCGAGGGTTTTCGCCGCGCCATAGTGGATCGCTTTGCATCGGGACGCGGGGCCGTAGCCATGCATCACGCTCTGGCTGGATGGGCTGATTGGCCCGAATGGCACGAGATGTTGGGCGGGCGATTCTTATACACCAAAGGCCAAGTGCGCGGACACGATGTGCTGGATTCCGGATATCGCCACGATGTCGAATACACCGCCAGTATCGCTGCCGACCATCCGGTGACGCACGGGCTTCCGCCAGAATTCACCGTCACTGATGAGCTGTATCTGGCCGAGATTTTCGAAGATGATGTCAGCCCGTTGGTGCGGTCAGACTATGGTTTTACCCGGGACAATTTCTATTCCGCCGAATTGGGTATTTCGGGGACGTTGTATGCGCGCGAAGGGTGGGACCATCCGCCAGCCAGTAATCTGGTCGCTTGGCACAAGCAGGTCGCGCCGAATGGCGGCAAGGGTGCGCCGCTGGTCTACCTTCAATTTGGCGATTCGCCCCAAACCTACGAAAACTCTCATGTCCGCCAGATACTCGCCAATTCGCTCAACTTTATCGCAGGAGAGAACCCATGACCCCGATTGAAACCATCACAGCCTTTATTGACGCTTGGGACGAGTTCGATCTGGAGAAAATCTACTCCTTCATGGCGGAGGATGTCGTCTGGGAAGACGTGCCCTTGTCGACGGTAACCGGAATTGATCAGGTCCGCGCAAAGATGGACGGATTTCCTGGAGTGGAAGCATGCGGGTTCGACACACATCACATCGCGGCGAACGGGAATGTGGTGCTGACCGAGCGCACCGATTGGTTCGAGATGAAAGGCCGCCGCCGCACGATTCGCGTCATGGGCACGTTCGAACTGAACGATGCGGGCAAAATCGCAAAATGGCGCGACTATTTTGATATTGCCGAATTTCAGCGCGAATTTGGCGATCTTGCCGAAGGCTAGGCCAAATGGCTGCCAAATTGGTTAGGTTTGGCGGTCCAGCCGGTGCTGGTCACTAACACTTTCACGCATCGCTTATTTCCCATTCCAGCGGCTAGGCTCCGCCCACACTTTTGAGAGGGAAGCGCGCGCGATGAACAAGCCGCAAAGTAACATGTTTGCTCCGGAGACGTTGGTCGATCCGTTTGAGCATTATCGCCAGATCCACGAGGCAGGGATCAAGATCGAGCACCTGCCTGAGATGAACACCTTCGTAGTCTACAGCTATGATTTGTGTTCAGAGGCAACCGGACGACCCGAGGTCTTTTCCAACGATTTCACCGCGCTGATGGGTGCCGATGATGACGAGATCAAAGCGATTTTGAGTGAAGGTTGGGACAATCCACCCACGCTCTTGACCGCCGATCATCCGGTCCACACGCGCAATCGCAAGCTGGTCAACCTGGCCTTCTCCGCCCCTCGGGTGAATGCGATCGAAGCCGATATGCGCGAAAAGTCGATCCAGCTGATTGATGCGATGAAGCAAAAAGGCGGCGGCGATTTCGTCGAAGATTTTGCCATTCCGCTGCCCGTGGCCATGATCGCGCAGCAAATCGGGCTCGATAATGACCCCAAGCAGGTCAAGCATTGGTCCGATGCAGCGGTGGATCGCTTCAGCCAATTGGTTGACCGAGAGCGCCAGCTTGAATGCGCGCGCAGCTTTGTATCCTACCAGAAATATATGATGGGCTTGATTGAAGATCGCCGCAAAAACGGCGGCGACGACCTGCTGACCGATCTGGTCGAGGCTCGGGTCGAAGGCGAAACGCCGCTGACCGACGAGGAAATTACCTCCATCATGCAGCAATTCATGGTCGCCGGGAATGAAACCACGACCAGCACGATTGCTGGCTGTCTGTTGCAGCTTATCCGCAATCCCGATCAGATGGCAAAGGCCAAGGCGGCGGCTGGCGGACGCGATCCCAAATTGATCGGCAATATGGTCGAAGAAGCGCTTCGTTACGAAACCCCGACTGCGGGAATGTGGCGCTTGGTCAAGGAGGACACCACGCTGGGTGACACTCAAATCCCGGCAGGTTGTATGGTGCAATTGCGCTATGCAGCGGCGAACCGTGATCCGGCCAAGTTTGACAATCCGGACAAATTTGACGTTGAGCGCAAGAATGCTCGCGCGCATCTGGCCTTTGGCAAGGGTCCGCATATGTGTGTTGGCAATATGCTCAGCCGCAAGGAAATGCTGGTCGCCTTTGATGAACTGTTGGAACGGCTCGACGATTTCCAGATCGAGGATGAAGGCGGCATTGCAATCCTGCCCAACATCCTGCTGCGCGGGGTAACCAAACTGCCCCTCAGCTATAAGGCTGCAGCATGAATTTCGACCTGTCAGAAGAGCAGGAGCTGTTTACCTCTACGGTTGATCGTTTCACCCAATCGATTGATGTCGAGGCACGCCACCAATTGCGCGGCCAAGACGGCGGCTATGATAAAGCCCGTTGGGCCGAATTGGCCGAGTTGGGTCTGATTGCGTTGGCGGCTGATGAAAATAGCGGCGGCATGGGCGGCTCGCCATTGGATCTAGCCCTGGTGAGCGAAGCATTGGGCCGCAATATCGCGCCCGACCCGTGGTTGGACAATGGCGTTTTGCCAGCGCGTCTTTTGGCAGCGGCCGGATCAGATGAACTGCTGGAATCGGTACTGTCTGGCGAAAAATTTGCTGCATTCGCTTGGGCTGAACGTAACCAACGCTACAGCTTGAGTGCAAAGCAGACCAAATTAGGCGGGCAGGCAATCACTGGCGAAAAAAGCTTCGTCATGGGCGCAGCCCTGGCTGATGTTTTTATCGTGAGTGTTGATGATGGCGGATCCAATGGCTTCTATCTCCTCCCTAAAGACAGCCCCGGCCTCGACATCAGGCAATATCGCTTGGCCGATGGCAGCATTGCCGGCGAATTGCGGTTCAACAGTGTTGCGGTAAGTGACGCGGACCGGCTTGATATTTCGGAAGCCGAATTGGCGACGATTGTCAGCGATGCACGGTTGTTGGCCTCTGCTGAATTGGTTGGCCTTGGCCAACGCTTGCTCAATGACACCAAAACCTATGTCAAAGAGCGCGAGCAATTTGGCGTTCCGATTGGCAGTTTTCAGGCGTTGCAGCACCGGTTGGTCGATTGTTATGCCAAGATAGAGCAGGCCCGCTCCATGCTCTATCGGGCGGCATTACAAGACCGCACAGACGATGCCGCATGCCACCGCGGCGCTGCTGGGGCCAAGGCCTATATTGGCGAGGCGGTTGACCATGTCGCGCGCGAAGCCGTTCAATTGCATGGCGGCATGGGTGTGACGGATGAACTGTCGATAGGCCATGCGATGAAGCGCGTGCTGCTGCTGAACAGGCTGTTTGGCGACATTGATACATCGCTTGAGGAATATGCCCGAGCCGCGTGAGCGCGGTTCAGATTGAGGTCGGATTGAGGAAACAGGCATGAACGCATTAGCACCAATTGACCCGGAACTGTGGAGCGCAGGCGAGCAACCACAGCTGATGGGCGGCAGACTGTCATCCGGCGAGATTATCTTTCCAATGCCACAGGGCGATGCTGCCAATGAGGTGGAGCCTTACAAGCTTTCACGGCAGGGCAAATTATGGTCATGGACCACGCAGGGTTTCTTGCCGAAAGAACCTTACGAAGGTCGCGGCAATGGCGAAAACGAAGGCCCACCAGACTTTGAGCCATTCCTGATCGGCTATGTCGAATTGCCCGGCGAAGTGATCGTGGAAAGCCGGATTGTTGATGCCAAATTGAGCGATCTTGAACTGGGCATGGCGATGGAATTTTGCGTCGTCCCGTTCAACGATACCCACTCAACTTACGCCTTCAGGCCCCAAAATCAGCCGGAGAACAACGCATGAGCGAGAATGTCTATATCATCGGTGCCGGCATCCATAAATTCGGCCGAACCGAGGGGCGCTCGGGCCGCGAACAAGGCGTCTATGCTGTGCGCGAAGCGCTGAAGGATGCAGGTTTGGACTGGCCCGATATCGAATGCGCCTATGGCGGGTCGTCGGCTGCGGGCAGCGCGGATATCATGGTCAACGAGCTGGGATTGACCAGCCTGCCCTTCACCAATGTCGCCAATGGCTGCGCAACCGGTGGCAGCGCGTTATCATCGGCACAAATGGCCATTTCGAGCGGCATGTATGACCTTGCTTTGGCGACCGGTTTTGACAAGCATCCGCGCGGTGCCTTCAACGCCAAGCCATCCGATTATGGCCTGCCGGAATGGTATGGCCAGACCGGCATGATGCTGACCACGCAATTCTTTGCGATGAAGATCCAGCGCTATATGCAATTGCATGGCATCAGCCGCACAACATTGGGCCGGGTCGCGGAAAAAGCATTCCGCAACGGCACCAAGACCCCGCATGCATGGCGGCGCAGCCCGATTGATCTGGATACGATCATGAATGCTCCGATGATCAATGATCCGCTGACAAAATACATGTTCTGCAGTCCGTCAGAAGGCGGCGTTGCGCTGATCTTGGCCAGCGAGAAGAAGATGCGCGAGCTGGGTGCCGATGGTGTCAAAATCGCCAAGGTTGCGGTCAAGACACGCCCACCTGACAGTTTTGAAGTGTTCCAAGCGGGCGTCAGTGTCAATGAAGGCGGCAAGCCCACCGTGCTAGCGAGCCAAGCAGCCTTTGAAGGCGCTGGCATTGGTCCCGACGATATCGATGTCGCGCAATTGCAAGACACCGAAAGCGGTGCCGAGATCATGCACATGGCAGAAAACGGCTTTTGCAAAGATGGCGAGCAGGAAGAATGGCTGGCCAATGGCTGGTCTGAACATGATGGCAAATTGCCGATCAACACCGATGGTGGCTGCATAGCTTGCGGCGAACCTGTTGGTGCATCAGGCTTGCGCCAAGTGTACGAAAACGTGGAGCAATTGCGCGGCCGTGCTGGCGACCGACAGGTGCAGGGACGTGATGGCAATGGGCCCAAGACCGGATACAGCCATGTCTATGGCGCGCCCGGCATGTCAGCCGTCGCCATTCTTGAACGCTAGGAAACTGAAAATATGACCACATCAATGGGCCGCATGGAAGGCAAAGTCGCGCTGGTAACCGGCGGGGCCGAGGGCATTGGCGCGACCGTGGGCCAGATGATCGTGGAGCAAGGCGGCAGCGTGATGCTGTGCGATGTGCAGATCGACAAGGCGCGCGAACTGGCCGAAGAATTGGGCGATCAAGCCGATGCGTTTGAGCTGGATGTGCGTGACCTCGATCAATGGCACTCAGCAGTAAAAGCCACCTCAGATCGCTTCGGCAAGCTCAATGTTCTGTGCAATATTGCTGGCATTTCCGAGCCGGGCAATGTCGTGGACGGAACGCTCGATGTGTGGGAACGCACGATCGATATCAATCTGCACGGCCCCTATTACGGATGCCGGGCGGCCCTTCCCGCGATGGAAGCGACCGGAGAACCCGGCGCGATCGTCAATATTGGATCAATGATTGCCATTCGCGCGGCATCTTTTGTTGCCGCCTACAGCGCATCAAAAGCGGGGCTGCTTGGCCTAACCCGATCCATTGCATTGGATTGCGCGGAACGCGGTGTTCCGATCCGGGCCAATATGGTTCACCCCGGCGCGATCCGAACGCCAATGTACAATCGCTATAAGTTTTCCGGCGCTGACGAGCCAGAGAATATCGAGCGTGATTTCGCAGCGACCCACCCGATGAACCGCATTGGCGAACCGGAAGAAGTGGCCAAGGCGGTGGTGTTCCTCGCCAGCGATGACGCAAGTTTCACGACCGGGGTCGACTTTACCGTCGACGGCGGTGGCAGCATCAGAAGTTAAAGCTTGGGAGCGGGACCAATGGGATCACAGCCAGCACAACGCATCGACGCGCACTTTGTTGCGGCGGGCAAATATCACGACATTGATTATGCTCGGTTGGAGCTGCTCAAATTGTTGATGGAGCATCCGCATATCCGAACCACGGTTGCGGCGGATTATTCCGGGCTTGAACGTCTCGATCAATGCCGCTTCCTGATCACCTATACTTGTGATCTGGTGCCAACGCCGGAACAGGCCAAGCAGATCAAGGCGTGGCTGGAATCGGGCGGCAAATGGCTCGCCTTGCACGGGACAAATTCGATCCTCGTGTTCACCGAAGAAGGCTTGGTCGATGCGCCCGATGACCGCCCCGATTTTATGGATATGCTCGGCACCCAATTCAAAGCGCACCCGCCGATCGGACAGTTTGAGGTCGAAGTGGTCAACAAAACTCACGAATTGACCCAGGGAATCGATGATTTCGAAATTGTCGACGAGCTCTATCTGTCGAATGTGACCGCACCCATCGACACTTTGATGCAGACCACTTTCGAAGGTGACGCGACCGGCTTTGTTGAGGGAAAATGGGACAAAGCTGCGGTCCCCATCCTCTACACACGGGACATTGGCAAAGGTCAGATCGTTTACAATGCGCTGGGCCATTGCCGCGGCCATTACGACCTTCCCGGCATGCAGGATTTCTATCCGCACAAGGAAATGTGCGCATGGAGTTACGACGTATATTACGATTTGCTACGCCGAGGGATCACCTGGGCCATGAGAGATGAACAAGGGGGAGACTGAGGCCATGGATATGGACTTCTCTGCCGACGACCTCGCATTCCGCGATGAAGTCCGCACGTTTCTGGCTGAAAAGCTGCCTGATCGCCTAAGAGATGGCGCACGCCGCACGCCCGGCGTGTTTGTCGAACCTGATATTGGCATGGAATGGCACCGCATTCTGTATGAGCAGGGTTGGGTTGCCTATCACTGGCCCAAGGAAGATGGCGGGACCGGTTGGACTCCAACACAAAAGTTCATCTTTGAAAAAGAATGCGCTTTGGCGGGGGCCCCATCGATCTCCATTTTGGGTCTGCGCTTGGTTGGACCGGTCATCTGCGCCTTCGGTACGCCGGAGCAAAAGGCGCGCTTCCTTCCGCGCATTTTGTCGGGCGACGATTATTGGTGCCAGGGTTACTCAGAACCGGGCAGCGGCTCTGACCTTGCCTCGCTCAAGACCAGCGCCCGGCTGGAGGGTGACACTTATACCGTCAACGGGTCCAAAATCTGGACCACCCATGCCCATCACGCCAATTGGATTTTCGCGCTGGTGCGGACCAACACCGAGGTCAAGAAACAGCAAGGCATCACCTTTCTGCTGTTGCCGATGGATCAGCCCGGTGTCGAAGTGACCCCGATCATGTCCATGTCCGGCGATCACGAGGTCAATCAGGTGTTCTTCTCGGACGCGCAGACAGGTGTCGAGAACCGCATTGGCGAAGAAGGCCAAGGCTGGACCATCGCCAAATATCTGTTGGAGAACGAACGCGGCGGATCATGTTACGCGCCGCGCCTGATCCAATCGCTGGAAAAGCTGAACGAACTTGCCCAAACGCAGCCATCCGGCGTGAATGGTGCGGTCGCGCATGACATCCGGTTCCGCGACAGGCTGGCGCGTGCCCGGCTTGAGGCGGAGGCGTTGGAAGTCACCGAGTTGCGCATTCTGGCGGAGCTGGCGCAGGGTCGCCAACCCGGCCCGCAAACATCCTTGGTGAAATTGCTCGGCTCCAATCTGGGGCAGGAAATCGACACATTGCGGCTCGAATTGCTGGGCCTTGATGCCTTGCAATTGCCGCTTGATCGGCCGCTCTATGGCAATGAAGCGCCAGAGCCAGTGGGTAGCGAAGTGGCGCAAGTCGCCATGGGCAAATATCTCAACAATCGCGCGGCGACCATCTTTGGGGGATCGGACGAGGTCCAGAAGAATATCATCGCGAAAACCGTACTCGGCCTTTGAGCCCAAACTGATTTAAGGAACTACAATGGACGTCTCCAAGCTGATGTATCGCGAAGGCCTGATGGATGGCGAGCGTATTCTTGTCACCGGTGGAGGCACGGGACTAGGCCGCGAGATGACCGAAGGTTTCCTGAAACTGGGCGCGACAGTCTATATTTGCGGACGCCGACAGAACAAGCTCGACGAAACAGCCGCTGAATTGATGGCGGAGCATGCCAAAGACGGGGGCGGCAAGGTTGTTGGCATGGCGTGTGATATTCGCGATGCCGATGCCATCCACACCATGGTCGATGCGATTTGGGCGGATGGTGGCGCGCTGACCGGCGTGGTCAACAATGCGGCGGGCAATTTCATCAGTCGGACGGAAGACTTGTCGGTCAATGGCTTTAACGCGATTGCAGATATTGTATTTCGCGGCACCTTTTATGTCACGCTCGACATTGGCAAGCGCCTGATCGCGGAAGGCAAGAAGGCAAGCTTTCTGTCGATCCTGACGACATGGGTGTGGACCGGCAGCGCCTTTGTTGTGCCCAGCGCGATGTCCAAAACCGCGATCAATTCTATGACGCAAAGCCTGTCGACCGAATGGGGCCGCTATGGTCTGCGCTTTAACGCCATTGCACCTGGATTATTCCCGACCAAGGGCATGAGTGCGCGCCTGTCGCCCGGCGGGCAAGGTGGCAATTCGAAGAATGATCTGAACCCAATGGGCCGCGCTGGCGAAATGCATGAACTTGCCAATCTGGCTGTGTTTCTGATGGGCCCGGGCGCCGAATATGTGAACGGTCAGACCATCGCGATCGACGGGGCCGGAGCGCGCGCCAATGGCGGCACATTCTATCCTGTCTTGCAAGGTTTGGGCGATGTCGAATGGGATCAAATGCGCGAGATGATCAAGGGCACCAACGCCAAGGATCAGGCGCAACGCTCAACCGAGTAGGTTAGGGCGGCGCTTGGACGACCGGCCGCAATAGCGGTCTGTCGGCTAGCGACCCATTTGTGGACGTTATGGGATTGCAGCCTATTTCGCAGGTATCCGTACAGTGGGGCGATGTCCATCGCCGCCAATGAAGCTTAGGCACCATCGCGCTGAACGCGCCAATCCCGGGCCTCCTCCAGAATTGA
>JBDXKB010000001.1:0-158382 GCA_039988235.1 Erythrobacter sp. | reverse complement strand
AACCAGAACACCTGCATCAACCAGCGTCCGCTGGTGAAGGTGAATGACGTGATCGAGCCAGGCGATATTATCGCTGACGGTCCTTCTACTGATTTGGGTGAGTTGGCGCTGGGTAAGAACAGCCTCGTCGCCTTTATGCCTTGGAACGGCTACAATTATGAGGATTCAATCCTCATCTCAGAGCGTATCGTGAAGGATGACGTCTTCACCTCGATCCACATCGAGGAATTTGAAGTCATGGCTCGCGATACCAAGTTGGGCCCAGAGGACATCACCCGCGACATTCCGAATGTCGGTGAGGAAGCACTGCGCAGCCTCGACGAAGCGGGCATCGTCTACATCGGTGCCGAAGTGCATCCAGGTGATATTCTGGTCGGAAAGATTACACCAAAGGGCGAAAGCCCAATGACACCAGAGGAAAAGCTTTTGCGAGCTATCTTTGGTGAGAAAGCTTCGGACGTCCGTGACACCTCGCTGCGTCTTCCGCCAGGTGTTGCTGGTACAGTCGTCGAAGTTCGTGTTTTCAACCGCCACGGCATCGAAATTGATGACCGTACCCGTGCGATCCAGAATGAAGAGATCGAGCGTCTGCGCAAGGATAGCCAAGACGAACGTGCGATCCTTAACCGTGCGACGTACAACCGTTTGCGCGACATGTTGGTAGGTCAAACCGCTTCTGCTGCACCCAAGGGTGTCAAGAAGGGGGTAAAGATCGATACCGACGTGCTCGACAATGTCGAGCGTCACGAATGGTTCAAATTTGCGGTTGCCGATGACAAGCGTCAGACTCAGATCGAAGCGGTGAAGTCACAATATGATGATGCCGTCGGATTGATCGACGCCAAATTCGCAGATCGTAAAGAGAAGCTTGAGCGGGGTGACGAACTGGCACCAGGCGTGCTCAAAATGGTCAAAGTATTCGTTGCGGTAAAGCGTAAGCTGCAGCCGGGCGACAAGATGGCTGGCCGTCACGGAAACAAGGGTGTGATTTCTCGCATCCTTCCTGCCGAAGACATGCCGTTCCTTGAGGATGGCACCCCGGTTGACATCGTGCTGAATCCGCTCGGCGTGCCTTCGCGTATGAACGTCGGGCAAATCTTCGAAACGCACCTCGGCATGGCCGCTCGTGGTCTTGGTCAACAGGTGACTGCGGCTCTGGAAGAATGGAAGCTGGCCAATCCGAACGCTTCTGAAGACTATAAGAAGGCAACCGCGCCAAGCGCTGTCGTTGACCGTCTGAAAGAAGTCTATGGCGAACAATATCACGCCGAGATCGAGGCACGTGAAACGGCTGAGATCGTGGAGCTGGCGGGCAATCTAACCCATGGTGTGCCGATGGGTACACCAGTGTTTGATGGTGCGCGTGAAGCCGATGTGACTGCGATGTTGAACCAAGCGGGTCTCGACGGATCGGGTCAGGTGACGCTGTTTGATGGCCGCACGGGCGATGCCTTCGATCGCAAGGTGACAGTGGGCTATATCTATATGCTCAAATTGCACCACTTGGTCGATGACAAGATCCACGCTCGTTCGATCGGACCATACTCGCTCGTCACTCAGCAGCCGCTGGGCGGTAAGGCGCAGTTCGGTGGTCAGCGCTTTGGTGAGATGGAGGTCTGGGCACTGCAAGCCTATGGCGCCGCCTACACCTTGCAGGAAATGCTCACCGTCAAGTCGGACGATGTGGTTGGCCGGACCAAGGTTTACGAAGCAATCGTCAAGGGTGACGATACTTTCGAAGCCGGCATTCCGGAGAGCTTTAACGTCCTCGTCAAGGAAATGCGTTCGCTCGGCATGAACGTCGAACTGAAATCGCTGTCTGACGGCGAAGAGGGCGATGACGACTTCGGCCAGATAGCGGCGGAATAGGGGTGCGGGACTAAACGTCCCCGCCTCCCTCGCGCTTACAAAATTCACCCGTATGGGAATGTGAAAAAATGAACGAACTGACAAAATTCACCAACCAGCTGGCCAAGCCGGAAACATTTGACCAAATCCAGATTGGTATCGCTTCACCAGAGCGTATCCGCAGCTGGTCGTTCGGCGAAATCAAGAAGCCGGAAACGATCAACTATCGTACGTTCAAGCCTGAACGCGATGGCTTGTTCTGCGCGCGCATCTTCGGTCCGGTAAAGGATTACGAATGCCTTTGCGGCAAGTATAAGCGGATGAAGTACAAGGGCGTCGTCTGCGAAAAGTGCGGCGTCGAAGTCACCGTGACCAAGGTCCGTCGCGAGCGCATGGGGCACATTGAGCTAGCCGCACCGGTAGCGCATATCTGGTTCCTCAAGTCGCTGCCTTCACGCATCGGCTTGCTGCTCGATATGCAGCTCAAGCAGCTTGAGCGTGTGCTTTATTTCGAAAGCTACATCGTGGTTGAGCCCGGCCTTACGCCGATGGAGAAATTCCAGCTGCTGACCGAGGACGAACTGCTCGAAGCGCAAGACGAGTATGGCGAAGACGCGTTTAGCGCCGGGATCGGTGCCGAAGCGGTCAAGATCATGCTGATGGATCTCGATCTTGAGCAAGAACGCGACGATCTGATGGAAGAGCTGGCGACTACCAAATCGACGCTCAAGCCAAAGAAGATCATCAAGCGTTTGAAGGTTGTCGAGAGCTTCATCGATTCAGGCAACCGCCCTGAGTGGATGATCTTGGAAGTGATCCCAGTGATCCCGCCAGAGCTGCGCCCGCTGGTGCCGCTGGACGGTGGTCGTTTTGCTACGTCCGATCTCAACGATCTGTATCGCCGCGTCATCAACCGGAACAACCGTTTGAAGCGCCTGATCGAACTGCGCGCACCGGACATCATTGTCCGCAATGAAAAGCGCATGCTGCAGGAAGCTGTTGATGCTCTGTTTGACAATGGCCGCCGTGGCCGGGTCATTACCGGTGCCAATAAGCGTCCGCTGAAATCTTTGAGCGATATGCTTAAGGGTAAGCAGGGCCGTTTCCGTCAGAACTTGCTTGGTAAGCGCGTCGATTATTCCGGTCGTTCGGTCATTGTGACTGGCCCAGAATTGAAACTGCACCAATGTGGCCTGCCGAAAAAGATGGCGCTCGAACTGTTCAAGCCCTTCATCTACGCCCGTCTCGATGCGAAGGGTCTTTCCATGACCCTGAAGCAAGCCAAGAAATGGGTTGAAAAGGAACGCAAGGAAGTCTGGGACATCCTTGACGAAGTGATCCGTGAGCATCCGGTTATGTTGAACCGTGCGCCAACGCTTCACCGTCTCGGAATTCAGGCGTTCGAACCCGTGCTAATCGAAGGTAAGGCTATTCAGCTTCACCCTCTGGTTTGCTCGGCCTTTAACGCTGACTTTGATGGCGACCAAATGGCGGTCCACGTTCCGCTGAGCCTCGAAGCTCAGTTGGAAGCGCGCGTCCTGATGATGTCGACCAACAACATCCTCTCGCCAGCCAATGGCAAGCCGATCATCGTTCCTTCGCAGGATATGGTTTTGGGTATCTATTACCTTTCTATGGACCGCGAAGGCGAGCCGGGTGAAGGTATGATGCTGGCAGATATGGCCGAAGTGCATCAGGCATTGGAAGTGGGCGCGGTTACGCTCCACTCCAAGGTTGTGACCCGCGTTCCGCAGGCGAATGAGAAGGGTGAGATCGAATTGGTCCGCTTCGAAACGACGCCAGGTCGGATGCTGATTGGCGAATGTCTGCCTAAGAACCACAAGGTTCCCTTCGACATCGTCAATCATCTGCTGACGAAAAAGGAAATCGGCGACGTTATTGACCAAGTTTATCGTCACACCGGCCAGAAGGACACCGTCCTGTTTGCCGATGCGATCATGAGCCTTGGTTTCCGTCATGCGTTCAAAGCGGGTATCTCTTTTGGTAAGGATGACATGATCATTCCTGAAGAGAAGATCGGCATGGTCGACGAGACCAAAGCGCTGGTCGCTGACTATGAGCAGCAGTATCAGGATGGCCTGATCACCAAGCAGGAAAAATACAACAAGGTAATCGACGCTTGGAGCCGTTGCGGTGATCAGGTTGCTGATGCCATGATGGATAAGATTAAGGCTCGTCCAAAGGACAAGGACGGCCGCGAGGCGCAGATCAACTCGATCTACATGATGAGCCATTCAGGAGCGCGTGGTAGCCCCGCGCAAATGAAGCAGCTTGCTGGTATGCGTGGGTTGATGGCCAAGCCTTCGGGCGAGATCATCGAAACACCGATCATCTCGAACTTTAAGGAAGGTCTGACCGTCCTTGAATATTTCAACTCAACCCACGGCGCACGTAAGGGTCTGGCTGATACGGCACTTAAGACGGCAAACTCGGGTTATCTGACCCGCCGTCTGGTTGACGTGTCGCAAGATTGCGTGATCGTAACCGAGGATTGCAAGACCGAGAATGCGTTGGAAATGCGCGCTATCGTTCAAGGTGGTTCGGTTATCGCGTCGCTTGGCGAGCGTATCCTTGGTCGCACCACGGCCGAAGATCTGGTCAATGCCAAGACCGGCGAAGTTATCGTTCCAGCTGGCACATTGGTTGACGAGCCTATGGTGGTGGCCATCGAAGCGGCTGAAGTTCAGTCTGCCAAGATCCGGTCGCCACTGGTTTGTGAAGCTGAACAAGGTGTTTGCGGTACATGTTACGGCCGTGATCTTGCCCGCGGTACTCCGGTGAACATCGGTGAAGCTGTTGGCGTTATCGCTGCTCAGTCAATCGGTGAGCCGGGTACGCAGCTAACCATGCGTACCTTCCACATTGGTGGTGCGGCGCAGCTTAACGAAACCTCGCACCTCGAAGCGATTTCGAACGGTAAAGTCGAACTTCGCGACATGCCTACTATCGTCGACAAGAAGGGCCGTATCCTGTCGCTCGCCCGCAACGGCGAGATTGCAGTGATCGATGCCGAGGGACGTGAGCGTGAAATGCACAAGGTGCCTTACGGTACCGTGATCATGTTTAAGCATGGCGCCAAGGTCAAAGAAGGCGACCGCCTGGCTGAATGGGATCCCTTCACACTGCCGATCATCACCGAGCAATCGGGTGTTGTGAAGTATCAGGACCTTGTTGAAGGCACCACGATGGAAGAACGTGCGGACGAGGCCACGGGCATCGCCCAGCGCGTCGTGACCGAGAACCGGGCCACCGGCCGCAAGAAGAAGGAAGATCTGCGTCCACGTATGACCCTTCTTGGTGAAGGTCAGACCGATGATGGTGAGACCGAAGCTCAGCGTTATATGCTGGCTCCGGGTACAACCTTGTCGGTTCAAGACGGTCAAACGGTTGATGCGGGTGACATTCTTGCTCGTGCTTCACGCGAAGCTGCGAAAACCCGCGATATTACCGGTGGTCTGCCACGGGTTGCTGAACTGTTTGAGGCACGCATGCCGAAGGACGTTTCGGTCATTGCCAAGATTTCGGGCAAGATCGAATTTGTTCGCGAATATAAGGCAAAACGCAAAATCGCGATTGTGCCCGAGGAAGGTGATGCAGTTGAATATCTGATCGCCAAAACCAAGGTCATTGACGTTCAGGAAGGCGATTTCGTGAAGAAGGGCGACACGCTTGTTTCAGGCTCGCCCAACCCGCACGACATTCTGGAAGTTCTCGGGATTGAGGCTCTGGCCGAATACCTCGTTGATGAAATCCAGGAAGTTTACCGACTGCAAGGCGTTAAGATCAACGACAAGCATATTGAGGTGATTGTTCGCCAGATGCTGCAGAAGGTCGAAATCACTGATGGCGGCGATACAACGCTGCTACCGGGCGAGCAGGTCGATCTTGAGGAGATGAACGAGTACAACTCCAAGCTGACCCGCAGCAAGAAACCCGCTCAGGGCGTTCCTATCCTATTGGGCATCACCAAGGCATCGCTGCAAACACGCAGCTTTATCTCGGCGGCGTCATTCCAAGAAACCACTCGCGTGCTGACGCAGGCGGCGGTTGAAGGTAAGAAGGATACGCTGATCGGTCTGAAGGAAAATGTTATCGTTGGACGTCTGATCCCAGCGGGCACCGGCGCGGGCATGAACCGGATGCGTGTTACTGCTTCCAGCCGTGATGCAGCGCTGAAGGCTCAGTGGAAGAAGCAACAGGACAAGTTGGCAGCTGCCAATGCTGCTGAAGCAGAGCCTGCGGCGGATCCAGTCTCAAGCGAAGAAGCCATGAAGGCCGCAATGGGCGGTGCTACGAGTGGCAGAGACGACGCACCGGCAGCTGAATAACTGCTAACAACACAGCTAAGAAAAGCCCCGCTTGAGCATATGCTCTGGCGGGGCTTTTTGGCGGCCGGGCGCTTTCGGTTTTGCGACCGTTGAACTGTCTCTGCGCTTGATCGTATCTGTCTGCACCGTTACCGCTCCGAGCATGATCAAAACACGTTTTGCCCCCTCGCCAACCGGCCGTCTGCATGTCGGCAATATCCGCACAGCATTGCACAATTGGATGCTCGCGAAGAAGGAAGGTGGGCAATTTCTGCTGCGTATAGATGATACCGATCCAGAACGTTCTAAAGAAGAGTATGTCGATGCGATACGCGCCGATCTCGCTTGGTTGGGCCTAGTTCCCGATGGTGAAGAGCGACAGTCCGTTCGACTGTCCGTTTACGATGCCGCCTTCGAAGCACTGAGATCGGTGGGCCGAGTTTATCCAGCTTATGAAACTGCACAAGAACTGGACCTAAAGCGTAAGGTTCAATTGGGGCGGGGTAAACCGCCCATTTACGACCGTGCGGCGTTAGATATGACCGAAGCCGAACAGTCCGCTAAGGAAGAAGAAGGTATTCAGCCGCACTGGCGCTTCAAACTTGATCACTCGGAAGCAATTTCCTGGGACGATGGTGTGCGCGGACCACAAAAATTCGATCCAGCCACCCTGTCTGATCCAGTCATTCGGCGAGCCGATGGCTCATGGCTCTATATGCTGCCCAGTGCGGTCGATGATATGGACATGGGGATCAGTCATGTGCTTCGTGGCGAGGATCATGTCTCTAACACTGCTGTGCAAATTCAGATGTTTACCGCACTTCATGCTGCACAATTTGCTGCAGCAAAGAATGCAGCAAAACCGCATCCTGCATTCGCCCATGAGGCGCTCTTGGTGGGTAAAGAGGGCAAGCTTTCCAAACGGCTTGGTTCGCTCGGAATGGATGCTTTTCGGGATGCCGGCCTAGAACCGATGGCAATTGTATCTCTGCTGGCGCGTCTGGGCACATCACAGCCGGTTGAGGCGCATCAAACGGTAGAAACTCTGCTCGAGACGTTTGACCTTTCGACATTTGGTCGTGCGCCGGCAAAGTTTGACGAGGCCGATCTCGAGCGGTTGAACACAGCCATTGTGCACGAGCTGGAATTTGCCGATGTCGGCACGCGCCTGCCCGAAGGGATGAGCGCCGAGGCATGGCATGCAATTCGGCCAAATCTTGAGAAGCTGGACGATGCAGCGGAATGGTGGCGGCTGGTAACCGGACCGATCGAGCAGCCTGTGTTTTCAGCGGAAGATAGAGAATATCTTGGGCAGGCGCTTGCTACGCTAACTTGGAGCGATGACCCTTGGCGCGCGCTCACTTCGGCTTTGAAGGACAGTACAGGCCGGAAGGGTAAAGGGCTCTTCCTGCCGTTGCGCCAAGCCTTGACTGGGCAAAACCACGGGCCTGACATGGGTGAGTTGTTGCCGCTGATCGGCGAAGCTGAAGCTCGCAAAAGATTGGCAGCTGTGGCGGGCATATGAAGCGTCAGTATCGGCAATTGCTTAGTACGTTTGGCTTAGCTTAAGCTTCCTCTTAACTCGGCTTAAACCAAGCAAATTAGCCAAATGTCCGCCATGCTCATAACGGGTCTGGAAAGTGTAGCTGGCTACTTTGGAGAAGTTATCAAGCAATCTAACAGGGCGATGAAGATGGAGCGAAGGCAAGGCGAGCGCCAAACCGCAGCATATGATGCGGAAGTTCGCTATCAATCAGGCCGAAAGCTGACTCTTCCGGTGCTCGATATCAGTGTAGGCGGCTGCATGGTCGATGCACGCGCTTGGTCTATTCGACCAGGAGAGAGGGTTTCCGTCAAATTGCCGACCCTAAATTGGCAACCGGCCAAACTTGTTTGGAACGAAGATGGGCGCGCTGGCATCGCGTTCGAAGAACCCCTTTATGAACCAACTCTAGAGCATTTGAGTCGCCTTGCAGCCTGATTGCGAGGGGTTATTGAAGTGAACGAATTTGCCTAGCCTTCGTGCTTGTCCAACTCGTCCCCTTGCAGCGTAACGACGTGCAGCAGATTGGTGCTGCCGGGCGTTCCAAACGGGACACCCGCCAGTGCGATCATCCTGCTGCCTGCCTCGCCAAAGCCGTGCCGCAAGGCCATTCGCTTGCCCTTTGCGATCATCTCTTCAAAGCTACCTATATCCTTTGTAGGCACTGCGTGAGCGCCCCATAGCAAGGCTACGCGGCGGGCAGTCCTCATGGACGGGGTAAGCACCAACATCGGAGTATCCGGCCGTTCGCGAGCCACCCGTCTGGCGGTTGATCCTGATGAGGTGAACACTGTTATAGCGCTGATCGGCACGGTATCGGCGATGGTCATGCAGCTGTGTGCTAGCGCGTCAGAAGTGGTGGCATCGGGCGGTGTCTCCAAGAAACGCACCCGCGCCTTGTAGCCCTCGTCCCGTTCGACCTGGCCCGCGATCTTATCCATCATTGTGACTGATTCCTCGGGCCAATCACCAGCAGCACTTTCCGCGCTTAACATGACCGCATCCGCCCCATCATAGACCGCATTGGCGACGTCTGAGACCTCGGCTCTGGTCGGCATTGGGCTTTCGATCATGGATTCGAGCATTTGCGTAGCCACGATCACTGGTTTTCCGGCAGTGCGTGCGGCGTTGACGATCTTCTTTTGCAAAGGAGGTACTTCTTGAGGCTCCAACTCCACGCCCAAATCGCCCCGGGCCACCATCAACCCGTCGGACATCTCGAGAATCTCGCCGAGCCGGCGCACCGCCATTGGTTTCTCGATCTTCGCACACAGCGCTCCATACCCACCCATCAAGCGGCGAGCCTCGGCCAGGTCTTCAGGCCGTTGGACAAAGCTAAGCCCGATCCAATCAGCCCCTTGCTGCACGGCAAAACTCAGGTCCTTGCGGTCTTTCTCGGTCAAAGCCGGGATAGGCACTTCCGCATCAGGTACATTCACGCCCTTACGATCAGAAATCACGCCGCCGACTTCGGCAGAGCAGAGAATTTCCTTGTCGTCGGCCTGGATGACTTTGAGACGGATTTTGCCGTCATTGATCAACAGCCTCTGACCCTTTTCCAGCAGGCCAAACAATTCAGGATGCGGCAGTTCAACACGGGTTTCATCACCTGGTTCTGGATTGCGATCGAGAGTGAAATGACCCGAATGCCGAATAACAGCTTTGCCGTCCTTAAATGTGCCAACACGCAACTTAGGCCCCTGGAGGTCGCACAAGATCGTGATTGGGCGATTAAACTCTTTCTCCATCGCGCGGATCGCTGCGATCGATTCCCCATGCGTCTTATGATCGCCGTGGCTCATGTTCACGCGGAATGCGTCCGCGCCTGCAAGAAACAGTTTGCGCAACATTTCAGGAGAGCGACTGGCTGGACCGACAGTGGCCAGAATTTTCACTTTACGTCCACGAGGACTGAGACTGTTTTGATCGTAACTTGCCATGGCTATCTGCTATGGCACAGCTTTGTTGCAACTCAAGGATAAGTGACGTGAACACACCATCTGGGGATACGAATGCATCAGATTTGCTTGACCAAATCGACGATAAAGTGGCCGCGGCTGCGTTTCGACGCATGGCAAGACATCTACAGCAACGTCATGACGCGCAGAATATTGAATTGATGGGGCTTGCTGGATTTTGCCGCAATTGTTTGGCCGATTGGATTCGCGACGCTGGCTTTGCTGGCGATAAGTCGCAGGCTCGAGAGGTGATCCACGGCATGCCGATGGATGAATGGAAACAGACCCGGCAGCAACCGGCCACAGCCGAGCAGATCGAGGCGATGGAGAAGAGCGTGGCCAAGAATAGGGTTGAATAGCGCGGACGAGTGAGTGCCTAAATAGCATTACAGCGAGACAAGTTGTGGATTGTGGTCTTTTGCGAATCTGTTGCTCGCCCTATCGCTCCTCACAATTCATTCAACCCAACCCTTGGAGCAAAAATGGCCGAAGCCACCGATGATCGCCTGCGTCTTTTGATTGAGCGCATTGAACGGTTAGAAGAAGAGAAAAAGGGCATCGCGGACGATATCCGCGACGTTTATGCCGAGGCCAAGGCGGTTGGCTATGACAGCAAGATTATGCGCCAAATCGTGCGCCTGCGCAAAATGAAACCTGATGATCGCGCCGAGATGGAAACCGTGCTGGAAGTCTATAAGGCGGCATTGGGACTGGGTTGATTGTGCGCAGAATCTCTTGATTTTCTTACTGTATTATGATAGCAATACAGCATGTGAAATCATTAAGGAGAATTATCCATGGCGAGCCCTTGGAAAGACGCGCGCGGCATTACTGTATCCACCACCCCTACGCTGGAGGGGCAACCGATTCAGCAATATCTTGGTATCGTCACTGGCGAAGTCATCGTAGGCGCTAACTTGTTCCGCGACCTGTTCGCTAATATCCGCGACATCGTCGGTGGACGTTCGGGCAGCTACGAGCGGATATTGGCTGATGCACGCAATCAGGCAATCGAGGAATTGCAGGCGGAATGCGCTAGCAGAGGCGGCAATGCCGTGGTCGGGGTTGACCTTGATTATGAAGTGATCGGTGACACCGGATCGATGTTGATGGTCAGTGCGAGCGGCACCGCCGTCAAAATCTGATTACTCCGCGAATTGTAGTGCGGTCATCACGCAAGCGACAATAATACCATTGTGGAGTGCGTGCATCAGCATTGCGCTCCACAATCCGTTATGAACCCGCAAATATGCACAGACGCTGCCCAGCACCAATTGCGGCACCACCAGCGGCAATAATGCATACCAGTCACCCTCTTGGTAGTTGAAGATATGGATCAGTGCGAAACCCAAAGCGCTGAGCCAGAAAAACGCTGGGAAAAGTCTGGAGAACCACTGCATTGGTGGCCGTTTCCGTAAGAATATCAGGGCGGCCAATGCGGCGATCATCGCAGCGATGGAAAGAATCGCTGCTGGGGCAGGCGAGTTGTCGCCAATGCTGAGCACCGTGGCGCCTCCCAGTCCTACGATCAATATTGCCAGAGCAAGCACATGTCCCGGCTTGCCAGAAAGCCAGCCGCGGAACGCCAGTTCTTCCAGCACAGGCGCAGCGATTACAATTCCAAGGATCACAGGCAGATTAAGTTCGAGGTCGCTTATCGCATTCTTGGGAAGTTCCACACCAACCAGAACAACCAACAGAACGACTGAAAGCAACATGATCATGATTGCAAGGTCGAGCACTAGCATCCGAAAAATGGCCTTCAGGCCTTGCTGGAAGCTGCCAGTCTGAGCGGGCAATTCAGGGCGACGCAGGAATCCTGCAAAGTGGCGCCATTGCTCAGGAAAGGAATTTACCGGGACAAGACTTGTCGTTTCCGTACTCATGCGGCTATTGCGACCTCTCAATTTCCACCGATGGATGACAAGAGTACCCATGGCAGGCCATTCCAAATTTAAAAACATCATGCACCGCAAGGGTGCGCAGGACAAGAAGCGTTCCAACCTGTTTTCCAAACTGAGCCGCGAGATCACTGTGGCCGCCAAGATGGGAACGCCCGATCCTGATATGAACCCGCGCCTTCGGCTGGCGGTTAACACCGCCAAATCTCAGTCAATGCCCAAGGACAATATCCAGCGGGCGATCGACAAAGCATCTGCTGGCGATGACGAGAATTACGAAGAAGTTCGCTACGAAGGTTATGGACCGGGTGGTAGCGCGATCATCGTGGAAGCATTGACCGATAATCGCAATCGCACCGCAACCGCTGTCCGCACTGCTTTCAGCAAGAATGGCGGCAATTTAGGCACTGAAGGTTCGGTTGCGCACGGCTTTGAACGGCTCGGCTATGTTGAATATTCTGCCGAGGCAGGAGACGAAGAAACCGTTCTAGAGGCCGCTTTGGAAGCTGGTGCGGAGGATATACAATCGTCGGACGATGGCCATGAAATTTGGACCGCTGCCGAAGACCTACACGAAGTGGCTGCCAGCCTTGAGAAATCCCTGGGCGATGCAAAAGAAGTCAAACTCGCATGGAAGCCCAACCTCACAGTTGAGCTGGACGAAAAAGGGGCGGCAACCCTGCTCAAATTGGTTGATGCGCTGGACGATGATGACGATGTGCAAACAGTTTGGGGCAATTATGACATTTCAGACGATGTCATGGCGAAACTGGAAGATTAATCGTGCGGTTGGCTTGAAGGGATTTCGCCAGTGATCATTCTTGGTCTCGATCCTTCGCTTAGCTGCACCGGCTGGGGCGTTATCTTGGCGCAGGGATCGCGCTTGGCGCATGTCGCTAATGGCCAAGTAAAGACCAACGCCAAGGCGCCGATCGCCGAGAGATTGCATCATTTGCATGACGCAATCCGCGCGGTAATCGTGGCGCATTCACCGGACCGGGCCGCGGCAGAAGAAATCTTCCTCAACAAAAATCCGCAATCCTCGCTGAAACTTGCGCAAGCGCGCGGAGCGGTCTTGGCAAGTTGCGCGGCTGGCAGTCTCAGCGTGAACGAATATTCCGCCCGCCTTGTGAAAAAGTCGGTTGTCGGCACTGGTGCCGCCGATAAGTCTCAGGTTCAGGCTATGCTCAAAGTCCTACTGCCAAGTGCTGAGATTGCTGGAGTTGATGCGGCGGATGCCTTGGCTGTAGCGATTACAGATGCTCACTTGGCGCAAAGCTAGACAGGAAATCAGATGGCCTTGGAATTTTACGGTATCCCCAATTGCGACACGGTGAAAAAGGCGCGCAAATGGCTAGAGGCGGAAGGCCATGAGTACAATTTCCGCGACTATAAAAAGGAAGGCGCCAATCCGGCCGAGCTTTCAAAATGGGCCGATCAGCTTGGTTGGGAAGTTTTGCTGAACAAGCGTGGCACAACCTTCCGCAAACTATCCGAAGCAGATAAGTCTGACATAGATCAAACCAAGGCAGTCAAGCTGATGGCAGCCAACCCATCGATGATAAAGCGCCCAGTCGTGGTGCATTCTGGTGGCTTGTTGGTTGGCTTTAAACTCGAGGAATGGGACAAGGTTTTGTAAGTTTTATGAAACCGGTCCGGTACCGTCGCCCCAATTGTCGTCGTTCATTTGGGATTGGCCGCTCAGCATCTCTGCTTGATCATCGGCAATATTCAAAACCCGGTCCTTCATGCCGGGCACATCGTAGCCAGCACCCCAGAGGCCAAGTATGACAATCAAAGTCGCCAGAAGAATTTTTTTGAACATAGCTGGGACCGTTACCGATCAGGTCTTTAAGAAATGGTTAAGCACGGTAATTATCGCGGTTGGCGCATTGGCTCTTTGCGCGTCAATGTTGCCGGTGGTGTCACATGCTGCATCTGGAGCTCACGAGGAAATGTTGATTATCGCCCATCGCGGAGCCAGCGCCGAGCGCCCCGAGCACACGTTGGCGGCATATGAATTGGCTATCGACCGCGGCGCTGACTATATCGAACCCGATCTTGTCGCGACCAAGGATCTGGTGCTCGTTTCCCGCCACGAGAATGAACTGTCCGATACCACCGATGTGGCCAATCGCGAAGAATTTGAGACGCGCCGACGCGACAAAACGATCGATGGTCAACGGGTCGCTGGCTGGTTCGTCGAAGATTTCACCTTGGAGGAATTGCGTACCCTGAGGGCGAAAGAGCGGGTCGGGGCATTCCGCCCAGCGAATATGCGCTTCAATGGCCTTTATCAGGTTCCCACGTTTGAAGAGATTGTGAAGCTGGTCCGGGCAAAGGAAGCTGAGACTGGGCGCCGGATTGGTCTCTATCCGGAACTTAAACACCCCAATTTCTTACTCCAAGAAGCTGGCATTGATGTGGTCGATCTGTTGCTGAAAGAACTCCGCGATTTTGGCGTTACGGACACTGACCCGTTCTATGTGCAAAGCTTTGAGGTCGGGGTTCTACAGCGACTGAACAAACGCACGGACTTCAAATTGGTCCAATTGCTGCACCCTGAAGGTGGCCCTGCTGACGAACCGAAGATGCGCTATGCTGAAATGCAGACACCATTGGGATTGGCCGAAATCGCCGAATATGCCGATGGCATTGGTGCCAGTATCGCAAAAATTGTCTCGGTGGATGGATCCGCAACACCGCTGGTCTCAGATGCGCAGGCGGCTGGTCTGGTGGTGCACGCATGGACCTTGCGGCCAGAAAACGCTTTCTTGCCTCCGACTTTGCAGACAGCAGGAGGCGACAGCGCGACCGGCTGCGACAACATTGTGCTCGACGCATTAGTGAAGGCTGGTGTTGACGGTGTTTTCGCAGACCATCCCGGCAGGACGCGCGCATTGCTGGAAGGAACCCTCGCTGGCGAGTGTTAAGCTAGCGTAGGGCAAATCGAACGTTCCGCTCGATTTTTAAAATGCTGGCTAGGCCTTTCGTGCCGTCAGAATGTAATTGAGGCTTTGATCTTCGGACAGATGCATCCCCTTGCCGGGTCGCCAGGTGATGCCGCTAATTCTATCCACTGTCAGGCCAACATCGGCCAGCAATTCCCGCAGTTCATCGGGAGTGATGAAATCATTCCAGTCATGTGTTCCACGAGGAACATACCCGACCGCTTCAGCGGCTTCGACCAATAAGATTTTGCTCGCAGCGGTCCGATTGGGGGTCGAAAGCACAACCAGCCCGCCTGGAGTCAATTTTTCAGCAAAGTCACTGATAAAGGCCCGCTTGTCGGCAACGTGTTCGATCACTTCCATGCATGTGATTAGATCAAATGCACCCAAGTTGAGGCTAGCAAGCTCACCCGACAAATAACGAATATCCAGCCCGGCGCCGTCTGCGTGGGCGCTTGCGGTCCCAATGTTCTGGGATGAGGCATCAACACCGGTGACATTGCCCCCTAGGCGCGCCAGCGGTTCGCAAAGAAGGCCGGCTCCGCAGCCTATGTCGAGAACGTTCTTGTTAGCCAATGGCTGGGACGCCCTAACATCGCCACCCCAATGCAAATCTACAGCTTCCCGGATGAAGCGGAGACGGACCGGATTGATCTGATGCAACGAGGCCATCGGACCCTTTGGATCCCACCACTCACGCGCAAGCTGTCCGAAATGTTCAGCTTCCTCTGGACGGATGGTTACATTTGAGACATTTGCGTTTGCCATACAGCCCCCCTAACAGCGCGCGAGAAACGAAACCAGCGGCCAGTGGTCTGGCCAGGCAGAGAGTAGCAACACGTGGCACGCATCGTGATGAAATTTGGAGGCACCTCGATGGCGGGGACCGAGAGGATTCGTCGGGTGGCCAATATCGTGCGCAAGCAGCAGGCTGCCGGTCACGAAGTTGCCGTCGTTGTCAGCGCGATGGCCGGGGAAACGGATCGCTTGGTCAATTTCTGTCGCGAGGCCAATGCGCTGTTTGACCCAGCCGAATATGACGTGGTGGTGGCAAGCGGAGAGCAGGTGACGAGCGGGCTATTGGCTCTCACTTTGCAGTCCATGGGGTGTAAGGCGCGCAGCTGGCTCGGCTGGCAATTGCCGGTTCGGACAATTGAGGCGCACTCCAAGGCTCGGGTTGAGACAATTGAATCGCCTGAATTGCTGGACAGCTTGGCATGCGGTGAAATCGCGGTCATTCCGGGGTTTCAGGGCGTGAGCGAAGACGGACGTATCACCACATTGGGGCGTGGCGGGTCGGATACTTCAGCTGTCGCAATCGCTGCTGCCATTGGAGCGGATCGCTGCGATATCTACACCGATGTCGACGGGGTCTATACAACTGACCCCCGCATTGTGGCCAAGGCTCGCAAACAAAAAGCGGTCACTTACGAGGAAATGTTGGAACTTGCCTCGGTCGGGGCGAAAGTGCTGCAAACCCGTTCGGTTGGATTGGCTATGAAGGAAGGCGTGCGGCTGCAAGTTTTGTCCAGCTTTCTGGGCGATGAGGCCATACCTGCCGACGACCTGCCCGGTACGATGATCGTATCGGACGAAGAGATGGATCAATTAGTGGAGAATGGCGATATGGAACGCCAACACGTGACCGGAATTGCACATGACAAGAATGAAGCGAAGATCATTCTTACCCGAGTGCCTGACGAACCCGGTGCGGTTGCCCATATTTTCGAACCGCTGGCCGACGCCTCGATCAATGTCGATATGATCATTCAGAACGTAGGCCGCGACAAGGGCGAGACGGACGTGACCTTCACTGTCCCTCAGACAGACTTGGCCAGAGCGCAGGCTCTGTTGGAAGAGAAGCGTGAAGCCATCGGTTTCAACCGGGTCATCACAGACAGCAAAGTGGCCAAGATCAGCGTCGTGGGCGTCGGTATGAAAAGCCATGCTGGTGTTGCCAGTACTATGTTCCGCGCATTGTCGGATCGGGGTATCAATATTCAGGCGATTTCGACATCGGAGATCAAGGTCAGCGTGATGATTGATGAAGACGAGACCGAATTGGCAGTGCGGGTCCTTCACACGGCCTATGGATTGGATGCAAAAACCGACACCGCCTGAGGAATTTGAGCGAGTGCTTATACTTATCAGACCGTTCATTGTCGTTTGCTAAACGATGTTAACCCGACGCGTTGATGTTGCTCTCTCCCAACAGGAGAGAATAGATTGTCTGGCAATGCGTATCTCGAAACAGCCCTCGCGGATTCAAGCTCACGAGGGCAATCTCGGCGACGCTTGCATCTTGAGACCTCCGGAACTCTTATTTCGGGTGAACGTGCCAATGTGACCGTCCACAATGTCTCGGCCACGGGCTTTTTGATCGAGACTGATGTTGGGTTGAGCATCAATGAAGCTGTTACAGTGGACCTGCCGCAAACCGGACCAGTTGTGGCACGCGTCGCCTGGGCAAGCTCACATCTGTTTGGTTGCCAGTTCGATCAGCAGATCAGCGCATCCGTCCTCAGCGCCATGCAGTTGAAAGGCGGCCCGCCGCTGGATGACGGAGCCAATGTTCCGGCCGGATTGCGCCAATCTTCCAGTGCCACCATGGGCAAGCAGCTTGAGCAATTGAGGAAGAAGCGCGGCATGACCTTGGCCGATGTTGCTGGCCAACTAGGGGTCAGCAAACCAACAGTTTGGGCATGGGAAAAGGGCAAGGCCAGACCCGTCGAAAGCCGCTTGCCAGACATTGCCAAAGCACTGGACATTTCTGAACAAGAATTGGCAGCCATGGCAATCCCGCCAGCAGTAAATGACCTGCTGGATACGAGTAAGCGCAAGATCGCGGATGCGTTTGGAACAGGGCCAGAGAAGGTCCGCATTATGATTGAGCTCTGACTATGGCCACCTAGGTGCTCATACGGATTTTGGTCTCCCCAAACATGCCTATTATGGTAAATAGAACTTAATGCTGATTCGAATTTTAGTCTTGTTAAATTAACGGCATAACGCATTATTTAGTTCTAATACTCGAGTTCATTGGGTGATTAAAAATAAACGTGAGATCCAATTTTCGATTGTTAGTTAATGGAGTTGTGACTTGACTTGAATACGGTTCGGCGAGGTTAAGTCGTCAAAGCCGGGGGCAATCGGCCATGAACAGAGTCATATCCGTCTTGGACGGGTCACTGCTATACGGGATGCTGGCCGAAATGGCCGGAGATATCATCCTGAAAACGGATGCACTTGGTTTCGTCCAAAGTGCTTCGCCGGGGCTCGACGCCTTGGGAACTAACCTCTCCGAAATGCTGATCTCACCTCATCTGGCTGATCTTGCTGTACCGGGCGATCGCGAGGCGATTTGCTGCTATGTCGATGAAGTTCTGACCGGCATTTCCAGCATCGAAAATCTTGAATTCTCCGTCCCTGCAACCGCAGATGGATTTGAACAAAATTGGTATTCAATGACGCTACGCCCTTCTCCAAACGATCAAGGCCGAATTGTCGGCTTGGTCGGGGTGTTGCGTAAGATTGAGCCAGCTCATCTTCGTGAAGAACAGCTGATCGTAGCCGCCATGACAGATTCATTGACTGGCCTACCCAATCGCAGAGCCTTTATGACATCAGCCTCCCAGTTGCTGGAGCGAGGACCGGGCGGCGCCTTGGCTTTGCTCGAACTCGATGACTTTCGTTCAATTGCCTTTCGGTTTGGGCAGGTTTCTACCGATGAAGTCGTGATGGCCTTCGCACAATTTCTGAGTGTGATGATGGTGCCAGGGCAGAGTGTCGCGCGCATGGAGGGCGGTCGCTTTGCCATGCTGTTGCCTGATGCCCAGCAACACGAGGCGCATGCGATGGTGGACGAGATCGTCACCACATTTGCTCGCGTGACGACCGGCACTGGCCAAAATGCAGGTGTGATCAAAGCAAGCGCTGGGGTGGCTTCCATTTCGGGCTCACTGGATGGCATCCTTGCAAAGGCAGAGCGAGCATTGGTGATGGCACGGATCGGTGGAGGCTCGCGAGCAGAATTGGGTGACCGGTCGCTGCGCTATGTCGCAGGATCGAGCCATCATTAATAGCTGACTTGCTCGCGGCGGCTATCACGCCTAATCGCGCGCAATGAGTGAATTTCCAAAGACCCATGCGCTGATGCAGCGCGGCACCGACTTCCTAGGCTCGGACCACGCAATCCTGTGCGGCGCGATGAGCTGGGTATCCGAACGCACTTTGGTTTCGGCCATATCGAACGCTGGAGGCTTTGGGGTTATAGCTTGCGGAGCGATGACACCGGATCTGCTTGATACCGAGATTGCACAGGCCAAAGCGCTCACCAGCAAGCCATTCGGCGTCAATTTGATCACGATGCACCCGCAATTGTTCGATTTGATCGATGTCTGCGCTAAGCATGGGGTGACCCATGTTGTGCTGGCTGGCGGTATCCCGCCCAAGGGCAGCGTCGATGCAATCAAGGCATTTGGGGCCAAGGTCATCGTCTTTGCACCGACTTTAGCTTTAGCGAAGAAATTGCTGCGTCAAGATCGCGGCGCGGGCGGAGATGCGCTGGTTATCGAAGGGATGGAAGCAGGTGGCCATATCGGTCCGGTTTCGACGAGCGTATTGGCGCAAGAATTCTTGCCGGAGCTCAGTGAGGAGCACCTAGTCTTTGTTGCCGGTGGGATCGGGCGCGGGCAAGCAATTGCCAGTTATCTTGAGATGGGCGCAGTAGGTGTTCAATTGGGAACCCGCTTTGCTTGCGCCAAAGAGAGCATTGCGCACCCCGACTTCAAGAAAGCGTTTTTCCGCGCCAATGCGCGCGATGCGATAACAAGCGTTCAGGTCGACGCACGCTTACCGGTGATCCCTGTCCGAGCTCTGAAAAACAAAGGTACCGAAGAATTCACTGCCAAGCAGATCGAAGTAGCCAAACGATTGGACGCTGGCGAGATTGAAATGGGCGAAGCGCAATTGCAGATCGAACATTTCTGGGCTGGTGCTTTGCGCCGGGCGGTGATTGATGGCGATGTTGAAAGCGGTTCAATCATGGCCGGTCAATCGGTTGGTATGCTCAAAGAAGAAGAGCCTGCCGCCGACATTATGCAAAAGCTGATGGTCCAAAGCGAGGAAGCCCTTAGCCGGCGCTAATGATCATGAGCGATGTTCTAGTCTTGACGCTATCGTGTGCAGACCGGCCCGGAATAACCGCCAAGGTTACGACATTTCTGTCTGACTGTGGCTGCAACATCTTGGAAGCTCAGCAATTTAACGACCGGGCAAATGACGCCTTTTTCATGCGCGTTGAGTTCGATCCGGCAGAACGAAACAGCGAGCACATTCGCGGTGAATTCGGCGAATTGGCTGGCGAATTCGGCATGGAATGGAAGCTAAGCATACGTGATCGCCCTCGCAGGGTGCTCATTATGGTCAGCAAGTTTGACCATTGCCTGGCTGATCTTCTTTACCGATGGCGCATCGGCGAGCTTGCTATGGACCCGGTCGCGATCGTCTCAAACCATCCGCGAGAATCGATTGATTCAACCGATATTGGCGATGTTCCCTTTTACCATTTGCCGGTGCGCGGAGAAACCAAAGCCGAGCAAGAGGCAAGGGTGCGTGCAATTGCGGCTGAGACCGATGCTGAATTGGTTGTGCTGGCTCGTTATATGCAAATTCTATCAGACGAGCAGACATCACATTTCTCCGGTCGCTGTATCAACATCCACCACAGTTTTTTGCCTGGTTTCAAGGGAGCCAAACCTTACCATCAGGCGCATCAACGCGGGGTTAAGATGATTGGCGCGACCGCGCATTACGTCACCACAGATCTGGATGAAGGGCCGATCATTCATCAGGATGTTGAGCCGATTACTCACGCCGATAACCCGGATCAATTGGTGCGCAAGGGTCGCGATATTGAACGTCGGGTTTTGGCCGAAGCGGTGCGCTTGCATATCGCCGAGCGGGTTTTACTTAGTGGCGGACGAACCATAGTCTTTGGTTGATCAAAGTAGCCTCAAGTTGGAGAACGCGGAATGATTGTTGAACGTCTCGACCATGTGAACATCATCACCGATAAGTTGGCCGAAACTGCGCGCTTCTACGCAGAATTGCTTGATTTGGAACAGCGCGACGGTCCTCCGCCGATGAAGCCAGAGCATGTTCAATGGATGCATGATGCCTCTGGTCAGGCGATTTTGCATCTCAATTCGGACGAGTTTCCAAGAGTGTTTGACCGCGATGTCCAGCCAGGGGCAGAAACTGGTGCAATCCACCATGTTGCTTTGCGTTGCGCCGACTTTGACGAAGTGAAGAGCCGACTGGATGCGCGCGCGGCTGAATACAAAATCAATGATGTTTCTTCGATTGGCCTGATGCAGATATTCACCGCCGACCCCAACAATGTGCTGCTGGAGCTGAATTTCTTTTCCGACTAACGCCATTGCCAGCAAGTGTGCGGCGCGCAATCAAGCTACTTGTCCATATCGCAGCTCGTACTTATCGTGCCAGCTTGAACTGGACTAAGAGGATTTTGACCATGTGCGATCAGGCGAAGCTGCAAAATTGGGCCAAGGATGCTTTGTCGCGCCGAGAATTCGGAGCTCTGGCAGGAGCTGCTGCGCTGACAGCGTGCTCTTCAAATGAAATGACGGGATCACCGTCGGAGCAGGCTGAGGGTATGGGTTCGAGCGCTACGTTAGGAGACGAAGTCGGCTTCCAAACTGCCGATGGCATAATGGACGCTCGTTTCTTTGCAGGCCCTGATGGTCCGGCTCCAGCAGTTATTCATTGGCCCGACATTGCAGGCATCCGACAATCGCATCTGGAAATGGCGCAACGCACGGCCAATGCTGGCTATGCAGTTCTGCTCGTCAATCCGTATTATCGCGACGCAAAGGGTGAGATTTGGCCTGATTTCGTCAGTTTTGCTGATGGCGGCTGGGGCCGGGCCAGCGAAATGCGTGCCAACCTTTCCTCGTTTGCGATCAAGCGGGACACGCAAGCAATCGTGGCATGGCTAGATGAGCAATCATCGGTCGACACGTTTCGCGGGATTGGTGCAGAGGGATATTGCATGGGTGGCCCGTTCACAGTCTATTCCGCGCATGCTGTGCCTGGCCGTGTCAAAGCCGCCGCCAGCTTTCATGGCGGAGGATTAGTCAGAGATGATGAGGAAAGCCCCCATCGCCTGCTCCCACAGACCACAGCCCAATATCTGATCGCCATCGCTAGCGACGATGATGCATCTGCACCTGACGACAAAGTTGCGCTATGCAAAGCTGCTGCGGCCGCTAATTCGATCATGACAGTTGAAGTCTATGATGGCGATCATGGTTGGACGGTGCCAGACAGTCCGGTCTATGCCAAGGAAGCTGCAGAGCGAGCCTTTGCAGAAAAACTCAAGCTGTATGAGGCAGCGTTATAGGTGTTTCTGATTATGCTTGGAGCATCTTCAAAGGCAGGCTAGCCTAACACTCATGTTGATCTGAAGGATTTTTGCGATGGTTTATGCGCTGATTGGTTTGCTGTTCCTGCTCGTTGTCTTCTTTTTGATGGCGGTGCGGGTGGTCAAACAAGGGTTTGTCTACACGGTTGAACGCTTTGGTAAGTTTACCAAAGCAGCGGACCCCGGCCTGCTTATCATCATCCCGTTCATCGATCGGATCGGTCGAAAAGTGAACATGATGGAGCAGGTTCTCGATATTCCCGGGCAAGAGATCATCACCGCAGATAACGCCATGGTTGGCGTCGATGCAGTGGTCTTTTTTCAAGTGCTGGATGCGGGCAAGGCAGCTTACGAGGTGGCCAATCTCTACGGCGCGATCATGGCGCTCACCACCACCAACCTTCGTACAGTTATGGGGGCGATGGACCTCGATGAAACTTTGTCCAAGCGTGACGAGATCAACGCTCGCCTCCTCAACGTAGTTGACCATGCAACTTCGCCTTGGGGCATCAAGATTACGCGGGTTGAGATCAAAGATATCCGGCCTCCGCATGACATTTCCGAAGCAATGGCGCGCCAGATGAAGGCAGAGCGTCTCAAGCGTGCAGAGATCCTTGAGGCAGAAGGCGACAAAACTAGTGCGATTTTGCGTGCAGAAGGTTCCAAGCAGTCTGCAATTCTTGAGGCTGAAGGTCACCGCGAGGCTCAGTTCCGTGATGCAGAGGCGCGCGAGCGTGCTGCCGAAGCAGAGGCTCGTGCAACGCAGATGGTGTCGGATGCAATCGCTTCATCCGGCAACCAGGCGATCAACTACTTTATCGCTCAGGAATACACCAAGGCGGTTGGCAAGTTCGCAGACAGTCCCAATGCAAAAACCATCCTGTTTCCTGTTGAGGCAACCCAGCTCATTGGCTCGCTCGGCGGAATTGGAGAACTTGTTCGCGATGCAATTCAACCCGCCGAAGGTGACGTCACAACCCGATCCGGCACGTCGCTGCCTAAAGGACGGGCAAGGGCCAGCGTCCCGCGGTCAGGCGATAGCTAATGGATGGTTTAGACAGTTTCGACCCACATTGGATTTGGGTGGTCATTGGATTGGTGCTTGCCGCTCTCGAAATGCTGGTTCCCGGCGTTTATCTGATATGGCTGGCGGTCGCGGCGCTGGTTACCGGCGCACTGACCTTTGGCCTCGGTCTCGGACTTCCAGCGCAAGTGATAGTCTTTGTGTCGGTCTCGCTGATCGCCGCGTTCAGTGCTCGCCGCCTTTTGCGCGATTCGCCGATAGTAAGCTCCGACCCATTGATGAATCAGCGCGGTTCGCGCCTGGTTGGTGAAACCGCGATTATCACTCAGGCGATAGATGGTGGCACTGGACGGATTAAGCTGGGTGATAGCGAGTGGCTTGCGCGAGGGCCCAATATTGCTGCCGGTGAGCGTGTTAGGGTTACGGGAAGCGATGGCACCATCTTGATCGTGGAACCGGTAAACCTGCTTCCGCCATCTGAGGAGGATGCGCCGAGCGACGACGGGACAACGAGCGAAGCGGGAGCTTAGCCTGCAGTTTGTGAGCCTTGCACTCCGAATCGGCCATGCTTGCAATAACGGACCATCCATTTGTCGAGGAATAGGCTCAGTGGCTTGGGCACAATACCGAGCTTTTCGAAACCATGTGCGCCCTCTGACACCACATTTCCGGCCTGAAGCAAACGCCATTGATCGCTCGACATCGGGGTTAGCGGAAGCGCCGCAAACAAAGCTGATGCAGGGTCGGGAACCGGGATGAAGCTGCGGCTGCGGTTTTGTGCTTGGGCAATCCGCTCATTTATCTCCAGCATAGTCAAGACTTCTGGACCGCCCAACTCGAAAGCCTTGCCTCCAAATTTCGTAGGATTCGCCAGCGCGCTGGCAACAGCCTCTGCAACATCATCTACATAGACAATTTGCATTGGAGCTTCAGGCCCAAAAACCGGCAGGATGGGCAACATCTGGATCAGTTGGGCGAACATATTGAGGAAACCATCATCTTTGCCGAAGATGACAGAAGGCCGTAGTATCGTCGCCTTGGGGAATGCCTGGCGAACCAATTGTTCGCCGATCGCCTTACCGCGCGCGTAATCGACCGCGGAATCGGCATCGGCGCCAATCGCACTGATCTGAACAAAGGCCTCAACACCGGATACATTTACCAATTCTGCAATTTTTCCGGCTGATCTGCCCATCAGCTCAATCAAATCACCTTCGAAAGAGCCGACCAGATTTACGACTGCATCGGCACCATGAATTGCGGCAGCCACACTTTGCTCGTTAAGGACATCGCAGCGCGCGAATTGAAGTTGGCCTAAATTGGCGAGCGGTTTTAGTGAAAATGAAGCTTCCGGGTTGCGGCTTGCGATCCTGAGGCGTGCACCGCGTTCGAGCAGGGCTTGCGCGACATAATTGCCGAGGAAGCCGCTGCCGCCAAAGATCGTAACAAGTTTGTTGTTCAGGGGTTCACTATGAGCCATTTTGCTTCTCTTGGATTGGCAGGGTTATACAATGCTCGCATTGCCGCAACGCACCGCTATCTGCAAGCATTCCCAACAATACGAAAGTGGCTTACCGACATCGTATCACAATCGTTGACAGGGGGGGTTCACGCCCGCTATTGGCGCGCTCCTACGGCATGCTGATCATAAGGTTGATCAGCGTGGCTGTGCCCAGATGGCGGAATTGGTAGACGCGCTAGCTTCAGGTGCTAGTATTCGCAAGGATGTGGAGGTTCGAGTCCTCTTCTGGGCACCATTTCTCTGTTTCCCAACATTCGCTGGTTGGATTTTGGCGGAAGTATTCGATCTTCTCGCTGTAGCTATCGAACAATGTATCAATGCCAAATTCGGGTGTAGCATCGGAGTCGTAAAGGCCGGTTGCATCATCCAGGACGAGCATCGACTGCGTTGCATAATATTTGGCGATGCGAGCATATTCCGCCTTTGCAGCCAATGTTGTTGAAAGCTTACCCGCAAGGGAAGTCGCCTGGACAATAGTGTTGAGCAAACCAATAGGCACGCGGCGAATGCGCACTTCTTTGCCGACGAGTTCACTCAACATTCGGGCTTGATCTAACGGAGCTATTGCAGGGCCGGGTCCGCCAATTGGCAGAATTGCGTTGTGCTTCGCCTCATCGTCCAAACAATCCGCAACGAAATTGGCCAGATCACGATCGCTGATTGGCTTGCATGATGTTAGCTCGCCATTTCCAAAAACAAGGAAGGGCTTACCTTTGACAACCCGTTCAACTTGGCCGGACAGAGATTTGAAGAAGGCGGTGGGCCTGACAATTGAATAAGTCAATTCGGACTCCCGCAGATCCCTCTCAAACGCCAGTTTTGCATGTTGGAAGGCGAGCCGAGGCCGTTGGACGCAAATGGCAGATATCAGGATCATATGCGAAACACCCGCTGATCGCGCAGCGGTCAGGATATTGGCATTGGCCTGATAGTCGATTGCCCAAGCATCATTGGGGGTACCAGACCTGGACGCAAGGCACGAGATGACCGCGCCAAATGCCTGGCCTTTGAAGCCATGCTCTTCGATAGAGGCTGCATTGGTTACGTCGCCGCGGCGAAGCTGCGCACCGGCCAGTTGAGGTGGTTTGCAATCGGAATTGGCTCGAACAAAGGCGATGACCTCGTGGCCCATGGAAACCAATTGAGCAACGCATGCTATGCCGCTTGTCCCGCTTGCCCTGAAAACAAGAATACGTTTTGAGTCACACGCAATACGCTAGGCTTAACATCCAAGGCGGCGCGGCCAAACGAGCAAAGCAGCATGGATGATTGACCGCCCCAAATTACGTTATTCACCCTAGTGTGTTCGCTCGTTGAAAGCGGGCGAACGAGTCGCTTGATGCAACACCAGTGCAACTTGAGTACAAAAATCACTAGAAATGTGCAGCATACAAGCGGAATCATAGTCCATGTGTCGGAGGCCGCTTGGATGAGTTAGATAGGAAGAAGGGGCGGCCTTACCATCTCGAAAGCCGCCCCTTGTCGATTTGGCTTAGCCCTCTGAGCTTCCCCCGGTCAGACCACCAACCGCGCCCATGACCATTTCGATCAAGCGCCGTACGATTAGCGAAGCCGACATGCCTGCCGCGGCAACCCCAAGATTGCTGAAGATTGCCGCCAGATAGTCACCCAATGCGGGCACGCCGCTAAGCGCCGCTCCTACAGCTGGGAGCACCAGCACCGCTAAGTACATTCTGATTGCTCCGTCTTGGGCAGCGGCGATTCCGCCGGTAATCCCAAGAATTAGAATAACCAGATTCATATCGACCCCAGGAATGGCCACAAGACCTGCAACGATTGCAATTACAATCGCTAACACGCTAGCTAATCCGCTTACTTTCTCCATATTCTCCCCCTGTATTTTCTCTGTTTTTAGAGGAGTACCAGCCTAGGCTAACAGCAAGTAGGTTGGCAATCTAGCCAATGGTGCGCGGTAAGGGGCTGTATTACCTAGATTATAGTCTCGGTTCGAATTGACTTTTCCACAGCATAACACCTGGATTTCCTAAATTAAGTGAGGCGTTCTCGATGGAAACCTAGTCCGCGTATCGGGTGACGAGTCTCGTCTGGGAGCGCCAACGTAAGCGAAAATGGACTCTGTTAGTTGGATTTCGCGATGGGTTCTATTTGTATCCGCAATTGGGTCGTTGGCGGAACATCAGGCTTCGTCGCACAACCGGTCAAAACGAGACTGTCATAAAGTTGGCTAAGCGCGACATCTGTTGTCCGCGAACCAATGCTCATTTCAGTTCGAGTAGCAGCCATTTTCCTACAGCGTTTTGCTGCGATAGTACGCGCACGGCTCTTTATTATCGTCTGATCGTCATCTGCGCGCAAATCCCGCGCCCAGAACCCGCCCAAAATCAGCGACCAATCTGCGCGGTCAAGTTGGAACAGTGTCAAAATTGGAATCGGGTCATGAGACGCTCAAACCACGCCGAAATTCACAGAAGCAACAGTAATATAGGCGTCAAATGTGTCACGATAGAAATTGCGCCGCCTGAGGGCCAGTGTCTTTGCCCGCTCAATGCGGGTCTTTCGGAGCCACGCTCCTACTATGCCGCGCGGCTCCGAAAGACCACGGATTACGCCTTCGCCGGTCCATAGCGATGGAGACATCGACCGCCTGTTGACCGCGTTGAGCGAAGTGTGGTCACAGTGCGAATTGGCAAGGCGCTACGTCGCTGCCTGACTATCAGCCTGAATTTATAGGCGCTTAAGCCAACAAAAAGGGGCCGGATTTCCGACCACTTTGTTACTATTTGATCTGACAATCAGCTGGGATTTTTCAGATATGCAATGACGTCTGCGCGCCTTTGCGCGTCCCGCAATCCACGGAAGATCATCTTTGTCTTCGGGATCGTCTGCTGAGGGTTCTCAAGATAGACATACATCTGCTCTTCAGTCCAAGTCAGGCTGCTGCCCGCATTGGCCGGAGAATAATTGTAATCCGAAACTGAGCCAGCATCATGTCCGATGATGCCCGCAAGCGATGGCCCGGTCTTGTTTACACCTTCTTCGGTGGTGTGGCAGCTGCGGCATTGCGCAAAAACAATGCGTCCAGCCGCTGCGTCGCCGGTTACGCTAGCATAGCTGATACCGTCACTTGTTGCCATCGGATCTGCGTCGGCAGTTTCTTCAACGACCTCTTCTGCCAGTTTTTCAGCTTCTACAGTAGCTTCCTCGGCGGGTGCAGCTACTTCTTCTGAAGAACCGGCGTCACCACCAGAACATGCACCAGTTGCCAGAGCAAACGCCCCTACGCCTGCAATTGCCATAATCCAACGCATAAACACTCCCATCCAATATTCATTAGGTTGTTCAACAACTCTAACAGCGTTGCAACCTTAGAATTATTCCTATTGGACGGATTTACGCAAGCACACTGACGTTTGCGACATGTTTCAATGGGAGTCATCCTTATCTTCGCTCAGCAACGACCCCTTGGTTCGGTGAACGAACAGATAAATGAGAAAGACCGTGGGCAAGGTAACGGCCGCGATGACTACCTCAGCCAATGAACCTGACATCCATGCGTAACTGCCCTTAACAATGAATGCGACTAAGCCGATCAGAAAATAGGCTGCGGCGATAACGGAGAGACCTTCGACCAGACCTTGCAATCGGATTTGCAGCTGTATCGATTTCCCCATCCGCTCGGTGATCAGCAGATTTTGCGCTTTGATACGAGTGTCCACCCGAACATCTAGCGTGTGCATGACCCTTGAAATTCGCTCGGCAATCGGAGCAAGACATTCCGTAAAGACCGAACATGTTCGGGCCGCCGGATCAAGGCGACGCTTGGTGAAATCGGTTAGATTTTAAAATTTTTCTACGGTCTGGACTGTCAATGTCTCCGGTCGGTCTGCGGCAACACCGGCATAAGCTGCCGTGGCGCTCAGTCGAAAGCTTGTTGCAGATCGGACGACTTCTAGGTTGGAGGATATCTCGATCAGCTCTTGAAGCAAATCGTCATCTTGTTCGCCATCTTTAGCAATAGCTACTCGCTGTGCGTGTTCGGACAATTGTTGTTCCAAAGCGTCAGCTTGCGGGCCATATTCTTGCACAAGTGCGAGCCCCATTTAATGCCATGTTCCGGTAATTACCAAGCTCTTGTACACGCTGAATAATTCGGCCTCTGTCGGGATCAGGGACATCTCCTGGAGTCGCCAGAAGTCGCCCGTATCCATCCTCTAGGATGCCAAAGTCTGACCAGATTTGCATGCCTCCGCTAATTTCCGAGCAGACCAGCTCAGCACGATCAATTTCGTGGTTTCCCAGGTGGGCTTCAATCTCACTCGCGTCGGACAGGACAAATATTCGCGTTGCCTGAATGACAGCCCCGACCCAGTCTTCCATCCATTGAATATAAGGAGAACAGGCCTCTTCAGAATGACCTTCGGGGACGATGAGCGTCACCGTGCTTGCCTTTGAGTATCGCTCCCAAAGAAATTGAATGCCCGATTTGGTCGATCCCGCAGCATAGCGTTCGCTCAGTCGGCATTCGTCGAACTCAGGTCTGCCGCTGATCAGCTTGTTGTCTTCGGTTTCACGTGCATCTTGACGATGCAGTCTGACCTATTGGCGGATTTCAAAATGAGAAGGCACCGGAGCAAATTTGCGAGGGTGCATCTCGTTGACGGCCCACCGGCGAAATGAACGGTCCATCTGTTGCAATTGCGGTGCCCCTTTCAACTGCCACCGTAAGGATATTGGCAGCGCTGTCCAATAACCGACTGAACGCCCGACCTTTTCAGCAACCCGACTGAGTCATGAGAGCGTTATGTCGCATATCTGCTGACCGAGCTTGCGCATTCAAGGATCGATTGAGACGCTTACAATCGAACTGCGCACCGGCCTTAAAAGCAACTTCCAATGTTTCGGCAAATACATCGGGTGTAAGAAACGAAGACCCACTGATCAGGAAGTTTCGTCGCCAGCGCGCGCCAGCCAGAATCTTGGCGAATTCCCGACGCGCGATTGGGCTTTCCAAGGTCGAATTTGAGTAACGTTGTAGGGCCTTGCGATCGCGGGACAGCGCCCAAAGCGAGGCCAATCGCATGGCTGCTTGTTGGTCATCCTGGGCCTTCATCGCCAGCACCAACATTGCTTGCTGGATTCTCTGGTTGCGCCACCCGTGTCGGGCAGCCTGCTCGATTGTCACTGTGGCCCTTTTTAGTTGCCCAATTGCCAATTGTGCTTCGGCCAACAGGCGGTGGTGCTCAGCTGGGATGGGGCGTCGTGCGATCAATGCACGTGCTTGGGAAAGGCTTTGCTCCAGAGCGTTTTGGGTGACTAACTCGCTATCTGGCCCGCCGGATGACTGTTCAATGTGATGGACACGGCTGAAGCTTGAAAAAGGCTCGGGCACCCATTGGCTGAGCTCTGGCGAATAACGAGCCTGCCTGTCGAGTTGGGCAAATAGCGCCACAATTGCCAATGTGGCGAGCAAGACGGGCCACAGAAGACGGGTCATAAAGGCGCTGCCCGTGCGCCCTTATGCGAGCGGAATATCAACGCAAGAGCATATGCAGCGGTGGCCAACATTGCTTGATTCCTGAGCGGGTAATCTGAGATTGATTGAAAACCAATGATCAGCCAGATCAAGCCTCCTATCCAGGCAAGCCATGGGTCCGGCAAGGCGCGCGCTTGCCAACACGCCCAGGCTATTGTGAGGGCCCAAGCTGTGATCAGCAATAGGCCTGCCAGACCACCTTCTATCGCAAGTTCGAGATAGTCATTGTGTGCGCGACCTGCTGTCTTGGTAGAGAGGTTTTCAAGCGATTCATCAACCTGGAACACTTCGTCAAATGTTCCCATGCCAGAGCCGACCGGCCAGTATTTTCGCGATGAATATGCAGCATCTTCCCAAATGTATTGCCGGGCCTCATTTCCGATGGCGAAGCGTTCCAAGCTGGATTCGAGCCGAGATCCCGGCGCAAGTGCAAGCGCGGCGGCAATCGCCCCAAGCGTTGCAAGCACTGCTTTCGCTATTGCGCCTCGGCCAAGTCCCATATTCAGCAATTTTTGCGGTGCCCAACGCAGCATTGCACTTACCAGTGGAATTGCGGCGAGTGCCATAGCGCTGCGAGATTGAGTGAGGATGATAGCCAGCACAAGCAGTAAACCTGCGCCTGTGCGAGCTAGTTTGCTTCGGGTGGCCGGGCCCAATTCCGGCAGGTGTAGTAAGAGGGACAGACATACGACCAAAAAAATACCGGTTGAGTTTCGGTTGGCAAAGGTCCCGAACAATACTCCTGTCATTGGGTTTTCTGGGAAGAGAAACCAATTTGAATTTGGGTAAAGGACCTGCGCTGTCCCCAGTGCAAAATTGGCCAAGCCTAGCGCGACCACGGTCCAGCCGGCCCCGATCAAAGTGCGCGATGATGCCGAAATGCCGATGACAAGAATGACTAAAGGCACAATAAGGCCCAATACTGAAACCAATGTGCGCCCGCTATCCAGCGAGATCGGATGCCATAGCAATGGTCCAATGGCTGCGCGTGCATCGACAGCCAATTCGCGCCCCGGCAACGCTGACCACATGATCGGAGGCAGAGGTATCAAATGCACAATTGGTAGCAGGATAGTGAGCGTTACGAGTATCCGGAGGGGCAATACTGAGCTTCGCCAAAAACTGACAAATGCTTCTCGATTGATGGCAAGCAATGCGATCGCTGCCAATTGAACGGTCAAATTGGCAAGACCATAAGCAATGCCGCCTCCGCCTATCAGGACGGCGATTATCAGCAGAATGGTGAGATGAGAGGGCAAACCACGAGGATTTGTCGTGGTGGGCATACAACCAGTGCCGGTCAGTTCGCGCCGTTAGACTGATTGGTTGGCACGGTGGGCCTTTCAGTGCCCGAGCTGCCATCAAGGGTTGCTGCGAGCAGCGCAAAAAGCGCAACTCCGCCGAATAGATAGACCCACACGGCTACTTCGTCGTCGTCATCATCGTCAATAACGGCATATGCAGTGGCATGGTCAGCGGCACGCGTATTGGCTTGTGCAGCGACAGGTGTAATGGCGAGCGATATTGCCGCGAATGCGCTGGTTATCTCTTTTGCAAATCCCATGTGTCGCCTCATCATAAAGCCGCCAAACTGGCCACTTTCTACCGATCGAGAGCCCATACCGCAACTCTGATTAACACTTCTTCATTTGCCCCTGCCTAAGTGGACGGCGAAAACCCCGGACAAGGCCGAGTTAGATCGTATGTTTGCTGACCCAGCAATAAAGGCTAACCTGCCGAACAATGATGGATGATCCTGTGCTGATGTCTGCCTCGATAAATTCGAAATTTCCAAGCGGTGCCAGCGCTGGCGTGCAAGCGCTCGGAATTATGCGCCATGCAATGGATGTGGTCCATGCTCCCCTTGTCAAAGTAGAACGTCTCGTCGCAGAAAAGCTGTTGTTTGACGACGGAAAGATGCGGCTGGCGCGAGATCGGTTCACATTTACTTCGCCTAGTGGAGCGCAATTTCGCTATGTGCTAGGGCAACGCATTGCACTGCATGTACCGGATGGTTTGGAAGACGAAGCTAGGCTGTTTCTTTGGGGAACGGTGTTTGGCGCAGTCGCTTGGCTAAACGACCTGCTTCCTCTGCATGCCAGCGCTGTTGAGGCGGGTGGCCGGATCATCGCCTTTACAGCAGATTCTGGCGGTGGAAAGTCAACTCTGGCTGCTGCGCTGGCAGAGCGAGATTTTCGACATGTATGCGATGACACTCTGGTTCTTGCTCCCAGCGACGCCGGTTTCGTCGGGCTCCCTGATGGAAAACCGTTGAAGTTGTGGGACGAAGCCTTGTCGCTTGTTTCTGTATCAAATCTGGGCCGAATATCGACGGTGCCTGGCAAGAATTACGCTGAAGTTGGCAATGTTTGCGCCGATCCCGCACCGATCAGTGATCTGGTCTTCATGGAAGAGGGCGAAGACGTATCCTTAACTCCAATCATTGGAAGCGAAAAACTACAGTGTTTTCCGCAGGCTATGTACCGTAACTTCCTTCATACTGCGCGTGATGACGCCGATTATCATGCGCAATTAATGGTAATGGCGGCAACAAACTTGCGCTTCTGGAGGCTGAAGAGACCACGTAATCTGGAGGTATTCCAGCAAACGACGGATGCGATTGCTAACCTCCTTCGCGCCTAAGTTCTGGCCTGAAAGGGCGATCGCGATCGTGAAGTTATCGTGGAACGCCTTGCTATCTTCAGGGGTAATTCATAAGAACCTAGCAACAACGCGGCACTGCAGAATGCCATTGGAGCGAGTATGATGGACGTGAATTCCTCTGAAAATATACGAAAAGCCTGGAGCGATCCTGTTCTCCAGCGACTGACGATTGACCTCACTGCAATCCGCCAAAAGCAGAAGGGCAACACCGATTCAAAAGGTAATGGTTCTGTAAGCTGAATAGTCTGCAAAGCTTCGCCGAATAGGTTTGAAGGGTGTTCAGATGAGAAAACTGCGGAAGTTGCCTGATACATTCTTGGCTAGCCAAGTCGACGATGAGCTGATTCTGGTTCATGGTCACACCGGTGGATTTTTCGCGTTGAAAGACGTTGGTCTGGAGATCTGGAAATCGTTCGAAGACGAAGCCGAACTGGGCCAGATTTGTGATCATTTGGTGGGGGTCTATGATGTATCTCGCGAGGTCTGTGAGACATCGGTTGCATCTTTTGCCGACCAATTGGTCGAAGCCGGATTTGCCGACTACGCCTGACGACACGGCTATGTTCGCTCCGGGGGTTGGAGAACGATGAGGCCAAACGCACTAGCTCAGAAGCAAGTTTCCGTTTGGTCGCTTCGCGTTCAAACACTCAAAGCTGCATTTTTGATAGCACGAGCACAGTGGCTGATCCGTCGTTCACCTATGAAAAATTGGCGTGGATCATTGGGGACATTGATCGAACAAGATGCATTGGCCTGCCCGCAATCGATCCCCGAATTTGAAATGAGGGCTGCAGCAGCAGTCGCGCGGCGGGTAACACGCGCAGCTCAACGCTTTCCCTTGGAACCCAAATGTCTTCCGCAAGCAATGGCCTTGCAATGGGCGCTAGCAGCCGAAAAGACGCCTTCGCGATTGATTATCGCGATGCAGAACGATGCACCGGTTGCGATGGACGAGGATGGCCATGCATTCCACGCTTGGGTCGAGTTGGGAGGTCAATTCTTGATCGGTGCGTGTGACCGGACTCAATATCGCACTGTCCTGGCATTCGGGCATATCTCGCAGGGATCAACTTAAAGTGCCAGCCGATCTGCTGATTGCGGCGAGCATTGGCCTGGCTGATGTGGTCCAGACTCCGCATTCCAATGATCGTATCGTTGCGTCACTAAGGTTGGGCCGAGCTGGAGCAATTCGCTTTGCAGAAATCGGCACAAGCCTGCTGGCAGCGCGCGAGGAATTGCCTGCCTCTGGACCAAATGAGCGAGCCAAAGTTTCTCGCTTTGAACCCAGAAAATGTCAGGACGGGTCCTATATATTGCTGGCTGGGCGACTGCAGGATCGCCAACAGATCAAAGACTCTTTGGGGCGACAAGAAGCTCGCGATGATGCTTCTCTTTATGCTCAAGCCTACGCTCAATTTGGGAATGATTGCGACCGGCGGATTGAAGGTGATTACGCCGTCATTCAGTGGTTCCCCAGCACAGGGTCAGTTCGGCTGGCCCGCTCGGCGACCAGCACCAAGCCTTTGCACATTTCGCGCAGCGAAGGCCGCTTAGTGGTTTCGTCGATACCCCGCGCCTTGTTTGCAGCGGGATTGCAGGCCGAAATCGATACCAACCATTTGGGCGACAGTTTGCTGCTCAATTATCGCGACGGAACAAGCAGCTGGTACCGCAATGCCAACCGTGTCGCCTGTGGAACATCTCAACTTCATGATCAGCATGGCTACAAAGTCCATACCCATTGGTCTTCGCGCGATGTTGCTAGGGTCCAATACCCAAGTGATCGCGATTATGTTGAGGCAGTTAACGAGCAATTCGTGAAGGCGACACGAAATGCAATGGATGGGATTTCAAAGCCAGCAATTGCCCTGTCGGGAGGATTGGATTCTCAAGCTGTCGCCAGTTATCTGTGCGAGCATTTGGGTCCAGAAGTTACTCTCAGCAGTTATACTTCGGTGCCGCATGATGGATGGAGCGCCCCCCATAAGCCATATTCTTTTGGGGACGAAAGCGATCACGTTCGCGCATTTGCGGCAATGCACCCACAGCTCGAGCCGCGATTTGTTTCAGGATATGATCGCCAGTTTGGTTCCGAACTTGATGCGATGCATCTCCTCGGCTCTTGGCCCACGCGCAACGAAAGCAACATGCATTGGATTCACGAGATATATGCAGGTGCTGCGCGAATGGGCAGCGAAGTGGTGGTGTTTGGCGGCGCCGGGAACACCGGGTTTAGCTATGATGGTCAAACAGGATATCCTAACTGGTTAAGGCATGGCCAATGGCGTCGGTTGGCTAGTGAACTCAGCAAAGTTGAAGATCCTCGGCCGTTGTGGCGCAAAGCAGTGTCGCTGGCGGTGATGCCAATCCTGTCGCCTAAGCTCAGGCGTTCATTGGACCACTATCGCGGAGGCTTCTCATCCGCCTTTGAAACCTGGTGTCCGATGCGCCATCAATTCGCTCTGGAATCGGGAGCATTGGATCGTGCGGCGGCAATTGGCGTCGATCCGGAATTTTACGACAGTGGTTCTGCGCTAGAGTGGAAGTCTTCCGTGCTTGCAGATACTTTGTCGGAGACGGCAGAAATCGATCTTGCCATGCAATTGCACCACGGAATTGGATCGCGCGACCCGACACTTTATCGGCCGCTTCTGGAACTGTGCATAGGCATAGCAGACGATCAATACCTGCGGGATGGAACAGATCGTTGGCTTGCACGGCGCCTTTTAAATGGCAGAGTTCCCGAAACAGTCCGGACTGAACGCCGCTTTGGCCGCCAGTCTCCTGACTGGGCGATGCGCTTTCAACGGGAGCGTCAAGAAATGCTCAAAAAACTAGACACATTCAGCGCCAATAACTTTTTGACCGATGTCTTTGACGTTGAACGCTTGACCGATGATCTGGCCAATTGGTCCGGCGAAGAGGACAGCGCGGGCGAGAACAAGTTGAAAATCAACTCAGCTGTGGGCAGGGCGGTGTCGACGGCCCAATTCATCCGCTATGTTCAGAAAAGCAATGATGCAGTCTAACAGCAATAGAGACATGGCTGGACTGGGTTTTCTGGTTCGGCAGGCAGGGGGCAAACAAATCCTCGTGCTGGGGTTCATGCTCGTTCTCACCAGCCTGACCGAAGGCTTTGGTTTGCTGCTGCTGGTGCCGATTACGCAGGCCATTGCCGGGCAATTTTCCGGAATCGCCTCTCATGTTTGGCTCAAGAGCATGGCGCAGATCACCCCTGTCGGATTGCTGGCCATTGCCGTCGCGCTGGTCAGCGCCCGAGCATTGATTGTCTATTTGACAAATGAGCGCCGCAGGATGCTGGGACTGTCCCTCACCAATCAATTGCGAGCACAAGCCCATTCGGCATTGATTGCGGCCGATTGGCGCTGGCTCAGTCGTCAGAACAGTGCCGATCATGCAGCCTTAATTATGGGAGAAACGGTGCGTGCAGGCAATCTGGTCGATCACGCTCTTAGCCTTGCAACCGCGACGGTGACGCTGGTGGTATTGCTGCTCGCTGCTGCTTTGATTTCTCCGATGCTGACATTGTTACTGTGCGCGATTGGGATCGTTCTTGCGGTGCCATTGCTGGCATTGCGCAAAGGCGCTGCGAGGAACGCACAGGAATATTCTGATGTTTATTCCGACCTCCAAGGCCTGGTTTCGAACGGCCTCGACCACCTTCGCGCTGCCAGGATCGCAGGGGCGACTGACAGCTTGTCAGAAGGTTTTTCGCAAGCTTCAGGCAATCTGAGACAGCATGAAAAGGTCTATTTTCAAGAGACTTATCGGACGCAGGGCTGGTTTCAGGTATTGGTTGCGGCAGCTCTCGCGATAGCCACCTATTTTGGTGTGCTCGCCGCCGAGATTTCGATCATGATCTTCATTCCAGTGCTGGCAATTGCGGCGAGATCGGCATCAATGCTGATGCGGGTTCAGCAAGCATTGCACAATTGGCGCTACAATTTGCCGGCGCTGGAGCAATTGCTAGGCTTGATTGAAGCTGCCCAAAGTCACCGGGAACCACAGGAAATCACTCAATCGGCCGTTCCCTGCAAAGCAGAGATCGCGCTCCGCAATGTGACCTTCGCCTATCAAGGAAGCAATTCCGCTGTCCTTGCCGGGTTCGACTGTTCAATTCCTGTCGGATCGGTGGTGGCAGTGCGCGGCGCGTCCGGTTCGGGCAAAAGCACACTGGCTGATCTATTGTGCGGACTGTTGCGTCCGGACAGCGGCGCAATCTGCGTTGATGGTCAAGCGCTCAATGATGCTCAACGCATGCGCTGGCGGTGCCAGACAGCCTATGTGGAGCAGTCCTCGTATTTTTTCGACGGGACCATCGCCGAGAACATCTGCTGGGGCTTAGGCCAGATTGAGATTGCCCAGATGGAAGCTGCCTTACATGCCGCATCTGCTGACTTTGTCTTCGATCAGCCGGATGGCTTCGATACACGAATAGGCGAAAGCGGGCGGCTTTTTTCAGGAGGAGAGCTTCAGCGGATCGCTCTCGCGCGTGGCCTGATTCGGCAACCCGATTTGCTCATTCTTGATGAGATCAGCTCGGGCTTGGACGCGCAGAACCGTGCATTTGTTCGGCAATCGGTTGCCAATCTGAAGGGTCAGGGCACTATTCTGTTGCTGAGTCACGATCAGGAAATGCTTGATATCGCCGATGCGGTGCTCGATCTGGACGCGGCATGACCAGTGTGATGGCCGCATCGGATACGCGCGCGGCCAAGGCCTTATTGGCCGTTTGCGCAGCTCCGGATGCTGACCACGCGAAAATGCTTTCACAATTGACCGATAGTGGCTGGCAAAATGTCGCTACATTGGCGATCCAAACGCGCGCGGTCGGTCTGATGGCGCGATCGATTAAGCGATGCGGTGATGTTGGAATTGTCGGGAAAGATGCGAAGGATCAAATCGCAGGCCAGGCTCAGCACGATGCCTTGACGGTTCTGTCACAAGGTGAGGCCAGCAAGCGCGTAGCAGATGTCTTGCGGTCGCAAGGCTTGGAGGGGATTGCCCTTAAAGGTTTCTCACTGGCCTTTCGCGATTATCCTGATCCCGCACTCAGACCTTTGCGGGATATTGACCTGCTGTTTACAGCTGACGATGCGTTGAAGGCTCAGCAAACCTTGCTGGAACACCCATCGTTCAAGCCACGCGCCGGTGTTGCGCAATATGGCTTGGATTATGGGCACCAACTTCCGGAAATTGAGGAGATTTCCAGCGGTTTGGTGATCGAATTGCACCACCGGATCAACGCACGAGGCTGGGATCAGGAACCACGATTGGTGGAGATGCTCAGGCGTGAGGCAGAAACACTGACGCTGTTGGGCGCGAAAATGCTGGCCCCTTCGCCGCATTGCAATTTCCTGCATCTGGTCGAGCACGCGGCTGTGCACCACCTTTTTACCAATGGCCCTCTCGTGTTGTCGGATTTCCATTATCTGGCGTCCAATCATGAGTTTGACTGGGGTGAACTTCTTGCTGATGCGCAATCACTGGGTCTGGGCCGAGCGCTGTTGTTGCTGGCGCATATTGCTCATGAGGCCGGAGCACGATGGGTGCCGGATGATTGGCTTGGGTTGGACCCGGTCAGGCGCGAGCTTAGTACCCAAGCGCGAGAAGCCCTGTTCGATACGCGCGAACAGACCGAACAGATCGCGATGATGCAACGCTTAGCAGACAAATCCGAGGGGATTTCTGGAGCTGGCGGAGCAGCACGAAGAATGCTTCGTCCAAGCGCAAATCAACTTTCGCGATTGTCCGGACATCATTCTGACAGTCCACTGAGGTGGCTGGGCTATCCAGCTTGGTTGCTTGAGAAGGGTAAGCGCTACCTTACTGCTACCAATGATGCAGACAATGCATCGGCAATCCATGGCCGCATGCAATTGCGGCGATGGATCAAAGGGGAATAGCAGGTGGCATCGTTCAGAAAATCCCTGTTCCTTTCGAACTTCGCGACATTTGGAAATTTGTTCATTTCGCTCGCTTTGGTCGTTGTGGTCTCGCGTTTGCTCGAGCCAGCAGAAATCGGCGCGTTCCTGATCGCATTTGCAGTAATAATGTTAATCGAGCCACTCCGCGAATTTGAGCTAAAATCATACATTATCGTTGCTGAAACGCTCGATCGTTCCACTATGCAAGCGGTTCGGATGGTCGCTTGGATCACTGCTGCCGCCGCCCTTGTCCTTTGCCTCATTGGCAGTTGGGTGTTGTCGGCAAATTATGAAACGCCAACGCCAGGCAATTGCTTGCTCATCATGTGCTTGCTCTATGCCACCCGGACTTTCTCCCATCCAGCCGAGGCGATCTTGGCGCGAGATCTGCGTTATGGCGCTCTCGCCGGAGTAAAGATTGCAGGAGCTTTGGTGCGCGCTGGCGTTACTCTGGGGCTGATCTGGCACGGATTTGGAGCTGAGGCGCTGGCATGGGGCGTGGTTGCAGAGGCAGCGACCGAGCTGCTTTGTCTGGCCTTGGTTGACGTGAAGATGCGATGGGGATGGCCCGGCGCAAAGGGAACCAGGCAGGTTTGGACTTTTTGTGCTCAACTGACCGGTGCGCAGGCTTCAACGCGTGTTGCCGCAGCGTTGGAACCATTGATGATCGGCACCTTCCAGGGCCTCGCCATGACGGCATTCTACAATCGCGGAAACCGTCTGGTGCGCATTTTCCGCTCTGGGATCGAACAAGCGACCTTGCCAATCGCGCTGAGCCATTTTGCACGCGCTGAGGGCGATCGAGAAGCGGTAAAACTGGCCTATTTGCGAGCAGTTGGCTTGCTTACTGGTCTATCCTGGCCAGTACTAGGAGCCTTTATTGTTCTGGCAGAACCCATGATTTTGACCTTGTTCGGGCAGCAATGGGGCGCGTCAGTTGGGCTAGGACAGATTTTGGCGATTGGCGGGTTTTTCTACGCGGCATCGGCGCTGAGCCAGCAAGTTCATGCGGCATTGGGTGAAACGGCAATATTGATGAAACGGGATGCAATCTTGGCCTGCTTTCGTATTGCTATATTGATTGGCACCGCCTTCATCAGCACAGCTGCTGTGGCATGGGGATTGGTCGTGGTGATTGCGATTTCGCAGGTTGTCCATGTGCAGCTTTTGAGCCGCTCAATCGCGCTTACATACACAGAGCTTGGCCAAGCTGTCTGGAAGAGCGCAATAGTGGGCTTATCCTGTGCTATCGGCGCACTCATTGCAGTTCATGCGCTGCCATTCGACTTAGCAGCTTGGCAAATTGTCTTGGCTTCTGGCGCGATAGTAACAGCAATTTGGTTCGCGTCGATTAGCTTGGTGAAGCATACGCTTTATGACGAAATGATTGTGATTCTCGCGACTGTTCGAAAGTAAAGCGTAGGCTCAGCGATAGTCATGAATGGCAGAATCGATATCTGCTTTCGCCACTTCATTGTCGGGCGAGATGGTGAAATGGGCGGCATCGCCAATGCGTGCCGGAAGTCCCAATTTATCCTCCAACTGACGATAGCTTTCACGACCTTCCATGAAATAATCGTCAAACAGCAGGTCAACGCTCGTTTGCGCCTCTTGTGCAGCGATTGCGCATCGCAATGCGCAGGCTCTGCGAAATCGTCCATCCACCAAAATTACGTCCGGAAGGCTGGTTAGATCGGCAAATGGTGCCTCGACATAGCGTCGCCATTTCACCAATCGCCTCGGATTAGGGGTGCCTGGCAAAGGGACCCCCCAAGGACCTGTTAGGCCGATGTCCACATCAATGACCTTGGTTCGGTTCGGCACAGGCAAGGATTTTCGGACACTGCGCGCAAATATTCTATCGCACTCAACGCTGATCGTCTTCACACCCATGTCGGCTGCGCGTTTTGTCGATCCGCCGGACCCAAATTCGAGATACAATTCCGCGCTGCTCAACCTGTCTTCGAGCCATGATAATGAATCACTATCCAGCCACGGCTTCGTCGGCTGAGGAAAGCCGCGTATCCTCTGAACATAGAAAAACCTAAGAAGGTTGAGAAACTGCATCAGTCGCATGAGTAATGGGTGCCTCGCATGGGCATCAAGCCGGTAATCCAAACACGCGCGCAATCTTGTTCAATATCCTCACTCGTAACCTGGCACCGAACAACAGCATATTCGCCGCCTTCACCAAGAAGCCGTTTCTGGCGAAGATAAGATCAATCGGAATAGTTCCAAATCCATGTGTTCGCGATTCTGAATAATTGTTCGATGTATGCCAGACCAGGCATTCCTTAAGCGGTCGAAGGTCATCATCAACCGGCACTGCCATGCGCGAAGGCATGGTTGGCGGAACGTTGTGATAGGTCAGTGCCCAGGCAGATTGGACCCGGCAGGAATGTCCGATTGATTTTGGCTGCTTGTCTGCGCTTTCGATATTTGACCAAGGCGACTGAAGATACTCCACCGCCAGTTCCTTATCGAGTACAAACCCGGCCCAATACGGATACTCCAGCGGTACGAATGGAGTACCCGCTAAGTGCATCAGATTGCCCTTGCCAACTGGTTGGTGGGACAGGAAATCGGTCGATATCTGAGTGTTCTCCGAACTGTTCTCATATCGCAGAAAACCAGGAATCAACCCTTGTGCCTTCGCAGAGTCTAAATGCTTGATGAAGTAGGCAATCGCGTCGGCAGAGATGGCGATATCGTCTTCTATGTAACAAAATAGGTCGTTGCGATTGGCTTGCGCAGACCATTCGCGCAAATGCTGCTTGTGCCACCAAGTCAGATGCCAAGGATGGTCCAGATCCTTGGTCTGATCGAAGGTTACTGTCCGCCCTGCTTTGGCAAGTTTTGCAAGGCTACAGGTTAATGCTGCGTCCTCAGCCAAAGCAAGGTCGTTGGTCACAATGGTGATGCGCACGTCACAGCACAGCCAGCTATTGATCGCATCCAGGCTGAGCGCGAGGAATTGCACCCGCTCCGGCACATAGTGAGCGGCGATAGAAATTTCGACTGACCTACTCGGCTGGTTCATGATCGCCTGCGTCGGAAAACTCACCCAGTCGGTTAGGTCGGATTGCTCGCTATAGGCAAGTTAAATGCTGTTGAATTACGCAGCGTTGGTGTTGGGCGCGACAGGATCTGCGTGCATGCCGCGCCCAATCTGTATCCAATTGCGCTAGCGGACGGCTCCAGCTGGTGCAGAGACGCCGCGAATGTTGCCGCCTTTATCATGCCGTACCACCGCATTCTTTGGGCTGGTCTGCAGCGCTCCTGTGGGTGCAAAATTGCCGGCAGATGCATCAGCGAAAATGTCGTTCTTGGCGCCAGAGATTGTTGTTCGCTTAGCTCTTGCCGGATTGACGGCTGCACCGGAAAGGTGATTGTCGGTGATCGCGAGGTCCGCATCTGGCGTACCGGTCCACTCGATCCCGCGCATCGCGTTGTTCGCCAACATGCAGTAGCTGTCGACGGTCAATCCCTGCGAAGGGCGAACCAATTGGATCTGATTGGCCAAACTATTGTGGGCTACAACTACATTGCTGCTTGGCCCAGTCCACTGACTGAATTGTTGCAGGAAGTCGGGATTAAGCACTTCATCGGTTTCGGCGGCATTGTTAAGAACAAGCAGGTCTTCCATCGAGTTGAAGGTCAAGGTGATTACAGGCAAGGCATTGCCGTAAAGTGTATTGCCGAACATGATCGAATTCTTGGAAGACTGCAGGTTGATCGCCCAGACGTCGCCATGAATATCGAACACAGAGTGCAAAGTTACCGGAGTGGATTTTACATCGATCGCCGAAAACGGGCCGCCGATGCCTGCCGCGCTATCATGTGACAAGGTGGTCGCACGCCGTGTATCGTCGAGCAAAGTGGCAGTCCAGTCGGTCAGCGAATTGAGCCAGTCGACGACATTTTGCACAGTGTAATTTGTGTCTACCTGAAAGTCGGTGACTTGGTTGTTTAAGGTAAAGGATTGATCTGGTTGACCATCCACCTTCACAGTCAGGACGCGATTATTGGCGTCGCTTGAGCCAGACAATTCGGCGGTCGCTGTTGAGGCTGCTCCCGTGTATTGGAGTGTCATCGCGTCCAGAGGTGTGCGCCAGTCAATGTTGTGCGAATGGGTGATCGTGTTGCTGACCATGCAACGGGCATAGGACATGACATCGAAAGAGTGATTGTAGAAGTTGCACCCGCGCACCAAAGACGCATTCAGGCATGGGTTTTGCACAATCTCGAGGTCGCATTCCATGAAATACGGATTGTCACGAGAGATATAGAAAGTTGGCTTCTGACCCTTTAGCCAAAGAGCGCCGCGCCCTTTGCTATCGGTGAAGTTAACGCCTTCAAACACATGCTGTCGGTTGGCAGCATTCTCGTGATAAATATTGCCAATCTCGGCAAAATCGACCGTAATGTTGCTACCGCGCAGCCACATTCCGTCATAACGCCAACGCAACGAAGTGGAGTCGCCGGGTGCGTAAACGGACTTGGCGATGGTTATCGGAACAGTCGCCTCTATCGTGGCATATCCGGCCCCTTCGTAAACACCATTGATAGCTACCATGTCATACGATCCGGCTTCGGTCACCGTAATCAGAGGGTTTTGCGCGGCCAAATTGCGACAGATATTGCCGCAATCCTTCAGGTTCTGATAGCGCTGATTGGTGATTTTCGGTTGCGATGGAGCGCATTCCAAAAACAAATCATGAGGGGCCCAGCCACCTTGGCCATCGTCATAGCGTTGTGGAAAGAAGCTGATCGGTCCAATCACGCGGCTTTGCATGCCCTGATCATCAGGCACGGCCTCAAAATAGACCTGCGCCTCACCGTTGACGCCGCTATGCTCCAACTCAATCCACCAGCCCAAATAGGCTCTGGACGTGCCGTTCACATCCTCGAATTGATGAATGCTAGGCTCGGTCAGCGAAACAATATTGCCTTCGCAGTGTACGTCTACCTGTGACAGGCCAAGATTATTGTACAAAGAACCTGCAGAATTGGCGCCTGCAAACACGCCTACTACGAGCTTGTCTGTGAAGTGTTGGTTAGAAGGAACCATCAACTGCATGGCCGGTTTTGCCGTGGTTCGGACAGGGTCAGATGGCGTTGTGTTAAAGCCGGACGAAGCCGTGCCATCCCACTGCGTAGACGGCTGGATCGAGATCATGGTCGAGCTGGCACCTCCCCTGTGGGAGCTAACCAAGCGATGATGATGCGGCAAAGCGCCGTAGCCGAACCCCGGCATCAGGCAAGGCCCACCAGATCGGTTGCTGTGGTACCGTTGGCTCTCACCACGCTTGCTCTGATATCAAGAATGTATCCGGTTGGGACATCGCGGAAAACAACGTCTGCTTCTGCGCGCAGGGCGCGAATAACGACATCGCCACCGGAACCGATGTAGATCACCTTTGTCACCTTAGCCAATTCGGCATTGTCATCTGGTGAAATGGGAAAGCAATCCTGCGCTGGAGCGACGGGACTATCTGATGTTGTGCTGAAGGTATCGGTTGGCATAGCAAACTCCGTTTGGTGAAAACGGATCATCAGCTAGTATCATATTCCCTTGTAGGAAAATGAAATCGACAAAATGTACCAAATAGGTTGTATTTGGTTAATGTTTGTGACTCCGATTGTTGGAGGTATCATCTACAATTGATGGCCTGAAATAGCCGTGCCACCATTTCCACGGATGCAATGTTAGATCCTTGTATCCAATGGACATTGCCCGATATTTGGTTGAGCCAAGGCCAATCAATCCACCGATAATAAAGCGTACCAAACCCGTTAGCCACAACATACCGAGACAAGCAAATGCGTACGTCGGGCTGAAATGCTTGCGATAGTAATGTGCATTCCCGCGCATTTGCAGCATCAGCCGATTGGGAGAGAAAAAATCCCCGCTGCCAATGTCGTGATAGACTTGGGCCTCCGGGTTTATCGCTAGCCTCATACCAGCGTCCGTTGCTCGCCTGCACAGGTCAAGATCTTCTGCGTAGAGGAAAAAGGCCTCGTCAAATCCGCCAAGCTGATGCCAATCCTCGCGCCTGACCATCATGCAACCACCGCTGATGCAATCGACTGGAATTAGCGAGCCACTTTGAGCTGGCGGAAACGCAAAGGCAGTTCGCCCGATCAACCCACGCGCGAGCGAACCCAAGCCAGGCAGCTTCAACTGAGGAAAGTGCTGCGATCCGTCCCGTTTAGTCAAGGTCATGGCGCCCAAGATAGCGAAATCGGGGCGCTTGATCGCTGCTTGCACCAAGGCCTCTATCGCATCCGGGCGGACTTCAGTGTCGGGATTGAGCAGTAGGAAAAGATGTCCCTTTGCATGGCTGGCTAACAAATTGCATGCTCGGCCGAAGCCAATGTTGCCCTGACTGGGCACGATCCTGACCTGCTGGGCCATACGCTCAACCAAATCTTCTGACCGATCTTTGCCATTATTGATGAACAGCATTTCGACGTTGGGCCGCGCCAGATCTGTATCCAGCGAAGCCAAACATTTCTCCAAATGGCTGGCGGAGTTAAACCCGACCGTCAGGATGCTCAGATCAATTGTGGCCATCACTGATTCTATTGGCCAGCCCATCTGCTTGGCTTCGACCGCTGACTAGCTTTGGCGTGCCAATGCTTATGGCCGCTCCGCACAACATATATGACCAGGAGGCGAGCCCGCCCCATAAGGCGACGCTGAAGCCGCTGAAGGCAATGGAAAGAAGGCAAATTGATAAGCCTAGAGAGACCTTTGCTGCGGCTTTGTTTTGCTGGCTAGCGTTCCATAGCAAAGAAAGCGCCGACCAAACAAAAACCAGAAAGCACCCAACGCCAGCCACGAACCCAAATTGCATCGACCACAAAAGAAAGTGCGAATCTATCGAAGAAGTCACCATGAAGGGCGGACGAGACCAGTCTCTTAACCCGATTCCGAAAATAGGATTGTTGAGCGCCTCCGCGCCGGCATGCTCCCAGATCAGCAGTCGCCAGTATCCTGAGTTAGGATCAAGCGTGAAACGATAAATCGCGAAGGTAAAAGGGTCGCTGTCGGCGGCGACCGAGATAAGGCCCATGAATGTCACAGAAACGACGATTGCCAGAAGCAGCACTGGACCTCGCGATGCCTTTTGCAACCATAGCACTGCGATCAAAAGCAAAGCAAAAAGGAAACACAATATGGCTGTGCTGCTGACTGTGAATATCATACTGCAAGCAACGAGCAGACCAACACATAGCCAGAGCTTTCGCTCGGTCGCGAACAAAGCAAGTGGGAGCAGAGAAGCCATGAACACCCCACCCAAGATGGGGTGAGGGAAGGGGCCAGTCGCGCGGTAAAGCCCCATACGTGATTGTTGGTGCAGCGACGGCGCAGGTTGTCCGAGCAGTTGAGCGATGCTGGGCCTGATAAAATGGCGGTGCAACATAGATTCAATCATAAGGACCAATGCAACCCCGACCAAAAGCGGGAGAAGCGCACGAAAATAGGTCTTGAAATCTTTCGTGTTTCGCAAGGAAGCTCGACCAGCAAAATATGCCAAGCCAAAATCGATCGCATGGGAGCCGCCGAACTCCAAAGCCTTAAGCATAGGCGCATTGACGATCATTGAAATGATCAACCATGCGCTGACCAGGCCAGTGATCGCATCAACCGGATGTGCCTTGAGCTTGCCGGTCAAGAAACTGTTGAATAGCCACGGAATGCACCCCAGCATGACCAGCCGATAAGGAAAGAGCACTGCGCCGCCTAAGTTGATCGCCAGCTCCTGCGGCAATACGGCTGCATAGGAAATGAAAATTGCAGGCCAAACATGGCTGGGGATCCCCAATCCCAAGCGGCTAGCGCGTGTATTCATCGCCAGGTTATTGGTTGGAAGAGCATTGCTAGCCATCATGCTCTCCTTGACGAATTGTCGCGCGTCCAGTCGCGCTGTCCCTGGCTCAAACTTAACTTATACCGGCCAAAGGCAATCAGCTTGATTGCAACAAAGATGGAAAGGTCAAAAACATTGGCGCCCCTGGACAGGCTGCCCAATAAGTCTTGCCACCGATTGATCGTACCGCTTTGCTCGCTTGGATGGTTGCAATCCACCTCATGCTTGCCCATTCTGCGCCGAGCTTCGATCCCGATCAACTGCCCTATACTCGCAGGTGGTGTCATGATTACGCGCACCTCATTTCCCGCATCATCTTGGGCAATGTTGGCTCGCTCTGTTCTAGCAAAGCGCGTCCGGACATAGAGGTCATCGCCGATTACATTCGGCAGAGGCGCAACACGGTCCATTCCTTTGCGCGAAAGACCGTAGACCCCGCCACCGATCAGGCCATCGCTGGCATAGGGTAGGGATTGCCAAACCTTGTAATATGACCTGACTGCAGCGCTGCAATCTGCAAGGTTTAGCTCCATCTGGGGAGATGCAGCCATAACTCCGCCGCTGCGCAACACATCGGCTGTTGCAGACAGGGACGCGAAAGAGGCTTCGACATCGGCGTCCATGACGAGCCGGGGGAAATGGTTCGCGACCAAGTTTGCTTCGTTGATCGCAAGCACTTTGGACGGCGGTTCCAGCTCGAGGATAATAGCATTGGGCGCAGCATCTCTGGCCCGGGCGACGGTTTGATCTGAACAACCATTAGCTGCAACAATGACCTCCGGTTCACTGCCAATAGGTGCATCGGCATAAATAGAGCGAAGGCAACGTGCGATCACGGCTTCTTCATTGTGTGCTGGAACGATAACCGAAAAGCGATCACCAGCATCGACCGCTTCGCCCGCGTCAATCTGGCGTTGCGGCCTGCGTGTCATCAGCCATCCTTGGCATAGGAATAATATTGATATTCATAGCCATAGGACTGTCCGGCTTCTTGTGGGCGATATTTGGTCAGGATCATGCCAGGAATCGTAGCCCCGGCCGAACGCAAGCGACGCAAGGCGGCTTTGGCTTGTCCAAAATGAATTCGGTTGGCCTCGACAATGAAAATTGTGGCATCGACCAAGCGCGACAAGATCGGTGCATCGGCGATGCCTACGACCGGAGACGAGTCGAAAATAATGTAGTCATATTCGGTGCGATATTGCGCGATAAAGGTCCGGATATATCCTGAGGCCATGAATTCTACTGGATCGTTCGGTATGCTGCCGAGTGGCAGAACATCCAGATTGGCGAGTTGGTTCGCAAGAAGTGCAGAACTTAGCTCGACCTTCCCTTGCAGAACTTCAACAAAGCCATTCTCCGGCCTATCGATCGAATAAGCACCAGCCATCGCCGGACGGCGCAAATCAGCGTCCACCAGCAAAGTCTTATAACCGAGCTTGGCGTATTTTTCTGCCAGCGCTATGGCTGAGGTTGTCTTGCCCTCGGATGCCTGACTGCTGGTAAATTGCAGGACACGGTGCTGTTTGGGAATGGTGTAATCGATTGCCAGTGCGATGGAGGAATAAGCTTCTTGCAATGCATTTTGGGACGCAGAATCTGCGTCGTCCAAATCATTGGCACTCAGATGTGGGGTATGTCCCAAAAGTGGCACACCAAAACGGTCTTCAACCTCGGCAAGCGAGCGCAGGCGATCGTCAAACACTTCGCGCAAAATTGCGATGGTAAGAGCCAAGCCGGCTCCCAATATTAGCGCAATGAGCAGATTGCGGGTCAAATTGGGCGAAATAGGCGAAGTTGGGTCGACCGCCGGGTCGAGCAACGCAATCGATCCGGTCTGAACATTTTCAGCTGATGATATTTCATTGAAGCGATCCAGCAAGGTCGCCAATTGAACTCTTATGGCGCTCGCTTCGCGATCCAGCAGCCCGTAACGAACTCGGCGATCTTGCTCATCAAGCGTATCCCTAGAAACACGGCCAACCTCTCTCGACAGGGCTTGCTCTTGGCGGCGAGCGACCTCGAACTGACTGCGTATTCCGGCTTTGATATCTTCTCCGGTGCCAGCGATCTGCCGGTCTAGCTCGGCAAGCCTTGCGCTCAATTCGGCAACCGACGGATAATCATTGTCGTATCGCTCTTTCAAATTCGCCAGTTCTGCTGAAAGGGTCGAGCTTTGGCCGATCAGATCCCTCAGGACTTCATTGTTCTGGACCTCGGGAATTTGGCGTGCTGGCGTGTCGGCAATCGCTAGCCACTTTTGCTCCAATTCAATCCGATTGGATCGCGCTTCGGTATAGCTGGCATTGATCTGGGCGAGGTTGAGGGCAGTAATGGTCGGCCCGCCTTCTCCTCCATAGCTGTTGTCGGCATTCACCGACGTTGGCCCGACGATACCATTCTGCCGAGCATAGTCATTGGCCTCGAGCTCAGCATTTTGCAGCCGTTGGCGGATGTCAGAAATCTGCCCCTCCAAATATTCGAGCGCATAGGCATTATTGGCCAGTGTTCGACGGCTATCATCGGCGACGAAATTTTCAGCATAGGCGTTTGCGACGAGAGCTGCGATTGTTGGGCTATTGTTGCGAAAGCGAATTTTCAAGACTCGACTGTCGTAAGGAATATCCGCTTCTACATTGCCTTGCACAATCGCAACGGCCCACTCTTTTTTCTGCTCTGCCCATTGTTCATCGCTGATATTTTCCGGGCGGCTATCATCGATTTCACTGCCGAGAAGATCCGTGCGGCTTTGCAAATCGAGCGAGGTCACCACCAGCTCAGCCATCTTCCGGCTCTCGATCACTTCACCCAGGGTTTGCAAATATTGCGATACTTGACTTGAGCTGATCGCGGGCGCCAAATCTTGTCCCTCGACAATGTAATTGCCTTGTGGTTCGACCCGGACCGTTGAGCGTGCTTCGAACACTGGAGTGGCTAGCAGGGTCACCACCAATGCTGCGATCAGGGCCAACGCGATCGTAGCAAGCAGAATGTATCGCTGGCGAAACAGAAACCCGCGCAAGGTTGCCAGGTCAAATATGCCTGGCAAGCCATACCCGGCTTGCCGTCCAGACGAATCTTGCGGGGCCGTTATCCAGTCCGCGCTATCGTCAATGTTGCGTTGGTCGATTGCAGAAGGTGAATTCATACTCGCCTCCTAGATCCTAGTGAACAATGCAAATACTGGAATGGCCTGGATTGCATCTTGCCAGAATTGCGAAAGGCCTGAAATTCCGACAACCACCCGGTCGCCCGGCAGCAAAACCGGGTCGATCATTGCCCCTTGTCGAACGGCTTGATAGTCAAATTTCGCGATCGCCATTTGCTGATCCACTTCGCGAAACACCACCACCTCGCTCAATTTTGCGACACGGGTTGGTCCCTTTGCCAATGCAAGTGCGGAAGACAATTTCGCACCCGGGGCGAACTGATAGACCCCCGGCTCTTCGACTCCGCCTTCAACAGTTACCAAATGCGATGCGAATTCGACCACATTGACGCTAACGTCGGGCCGGCGCAGACCTGCTTTGTCGTAGCGAGCCTCAATATCCAGAGCGAGATTGCTGCTGGTAACGCCGCCTGCTTGAACTTGCCCGACCAACGGCAGAGAGATGGAGCCGGATGGACCAATTGCGATCGAATCAACGGAAAGATCGGGCTCTCTAAAAACTGCTATGCTAAGCCGGTCGCCTGCGCGAAGGGTGTAGTCTGTGGCAGCTTTGGTTTGATAATTTTCTTGGCCCAAAGCCGGATTGGCCGTCGCGGAAATCGGCCCAACCACAGGTTGAGGCGTTGAAGAGCACGCGGCTGTTACAAACAACAGCGCAATTGCTGCTCCGGTCTTTGATACCAGCCAAGCTATTGGGGATATGAACTGGCAGCTCGTTAGCACCGGATCGCGACTCCTAAAAACGAAAGGATGAAAAAGTTACCCTGCGCGGGCGGTGCATGCAATTAAGCATTTCTCGTTTCTTAGATTAAATTTCAATAACTCAAAAGATCAAACGTCGCTGGAACCATGTTCCTGGCTCCAAAGCATTGTGGTCAGGCCCTTTCAGCACACTTGCGCGTGGGGCTGCGGAATGGGAAAGCTGCACGGTGTTGGATTATGCTTCGCCTTCTATATTGAGCCTCCTTGCAGCCGCATTTTATGGTGCGGTCGCTTTGACGTGTATTCTCGCCGCAACATTGCGGACTAGCGGGGCTACCGGTCATCGAGGGCGTGGATTTTGGCTCACAGTTGGCATTGCCTTTACTGTGTTTGCGGCCATGCGGGTGCTGTCGTTGGAGGATTTATCGAGAGATTATCTCCGTGAACTGATCGCAGAACAAGGAATACGCAACGCTCGCCGCAATCTGCAGGCAATTCTGGTCATCTCTGTTGGTCTCATGGCCCTTGTTTTGGCAGCTTGGTCGCTCATTCGATTACGCAGAATCTGGCCCGACCGAGATGCCAGACTGCGCTATATCGCTGGCCTTTCGCTTGGCATTATCGTGACCCTTATTATCGTCAGGCTAGTATCATTGCATTTCACCGATTGGTTGCTGTTTAGCGGGCTGATTGGACCCATCCGGCTAAATTGGATGATTGACCTCGGTGCGAGCGCAATAGTGCTATTATGCGCGGCTATGAGCATCAATTCAGGCGGGAAAGCGCAGCAAAGGCCTCATCGCTCCGTCAGCAATTTTCGGCGATAATTGCCGCAATTCGGCTTGCGGTATTACCATCACCATAGGGATTATGGGCTTTAGCCATCGATTGGTAGTGGGCCTCGTCGTCAAGCAGAGCGCTGACCTCACGCACAATCGCGTCTTGATCGGTGCCAATCAAGCGGGCCGTTCCTGCTGCGACGCCTTCAGGCCTCTCGGTCGTGTCTCGCATTACCAACACCGGCTTGCCCAAACTTGGTGATTCCTCTTGCACACCGCCGCTATCGGTCAGGACGATGTGGGAAAGCTCCATCAAGGCGACAAAGTCGGGGTAGTCGAGCGGTTCGATCAGACTGATATTGGGTTGCCCGGCCAAGGTGGCTCGCATGACTTCGCCGATCGCCGGATTGGGGTGCACCGGATAGATAATCGCCAAATCATCGCGTTGCGACAGCTCCAGCAATGCTTCGGCGATATTGCGCATCGGCGTTCCAAAATTTTCACGTCTATGCGCGGTAACGGCGATGACCCGCTTGCCAAAATGGGTGGCCTTTAAAGTAGAGACCTGCTGGGCGAGGGCGGGCTCGTCCTCAAGTTTGCGACGTGTTGATAACAATGCATCAATCACGCTGTTTCCCGTCACATAGATGCTCGCCCTAGAGATATTCTCTGTGCGCAGAGCGTCTGCGGCTGCGTTGGTCGGTGCGAAATGCAGATCGGCGATTGTGCTGACGATCTTGCGATTCACTTCCTCTGGCCAAGGTGAATAATTGTCGCCGCTGCGCAGACCTGCCTCGACATGTCCAACGGGAATCTTGCGGAAATAGCATGCTTGAGCGACCATCGACGTGGTCAACGTGTCCCCGTGGACGAGCACCCGGTCGGGCAGTTCGGTGTCCAAGACCTTGCCAAACTGGGTGAGAATACGCCCGGCTAAGCCATCTAGACTTTGCTCATGTTGCATCAAGTCTAAATCATGATCAGGGGTGATTTTTGCCAGATCAAGGACTTGGTCCAACATCTCGCGATGCTGCGCTGTTACCGCGACGCGGGTTTGAAATCGGCCACTTTCTTTCAGCGCAGCGACCACTGGAAACATCTTGATAGCCTCTGGTCGTGTGCCGAAGCTGACGAGTATTTTTGGCAGTTCGCTCGCCATTAATCGCTGAGGACTTGCTCGTAAGCGGCCAGCAGCGGTTCGATCTGATGAGACCAATCCAGCTCGCTGCGCAGACGTTTTGCGCCCAATTGTCCCATGGCTTCGCGTTGTGCAGCATTGTCGACCAACTGAAGTATTTTGTCTGCCATATCCGCGGGGTCATTTGGCTTTGCATAAAGCGATGCCCCTTGCGCCGAATACCGCCCCTCGGTCACATCGAATTGCACCAGTGGTTTGGCAAAAGCCATATATTCCATTACTTTATTCATAGTGGACTTGTCATTCATAGGATTGAACCGGTCAGGATTCACCCCCAGATCCATGGTCGACAAAACCTCAAACAATGCCTCGTCTGGTGCCCGTCCGGTAAAAGTCATGAAAGAGCGGAGGCCTCTGTCTTCAGCCATAGCGACCAATGTTTCGAGCGCGGGCCCACCTCCAACCAGAACGAACTGGATGTCTTCGCGGAGGTGTTCGCAGACAATTAGCTGCACGGCCTCGATCAATAGATCGATACCTTCTTGTGTGCCCATCACCCCGACATAGCCGACCATATGCGCGCGGCCATTTTTCCACTTGGGCACTGGATCGACCCTCTTCAGTTTGCCAAGATCAGGGCCAGATCGCACAACATGTACTTTGTCCGGTTCCATTCCTCCACGCTCAATTGCGATCGCGCGATAGCTTTGATTGGTGGCGATGGAGGCATCGGCCGATTTGAACGTCAGCCGTTCCAGCCTGACCATGAGCTTCCAGAAAAAACCGCGTTTGCCGAATTTTGCCTCGTATAACTCGGGATTGATATCATGGTGGTCGAACAGGAACTTCACGCCGAAAAGCTTGAATGGCAGGGCGACCAAAAAGATCAGATCGGGAGGATTGCAGCCATGAATGACATCGAAGCGGCGCTTGAAAAAAATGCTCCATGCCAGCCACATTTCCCAAAACAATGCTGCGCTATATTCCAGCGCAAAACCCAGCGCGCCAGTGGCCTCCAATGGTAATGGGTGGCGGTAGATATCAACGTTCTCGATCCGCTCGAAGCTTTGTGCAAATCCTTTGCCTTTGGGACAGATGATAGAGACCTTTGCTCCCGCTGCCGTCAGGGTGCGTGCCTCCTGCCAAACACGTCGGTCGAATGGGAGGGGGAGGTTTTCGACAATGATCAAGACATGTCGGCCTTCGAGCGGCTGCCCCTTTATGGTTTCTGGAATGCCAGTGGGCATTTGGCCCTCAGCAGGTGCGGGCAACGTGCTCACTCAATAACGCTCAAATCGATGATATTCGCTGGGTCTATGTCGAGAGAGTCGATCAATCGGTTGGTTGCGACCACCCTAGCATAGCCACCAGATTGCGCTTCCCCCCTACCGACCAGCAGCCCTTCCATTCCGGGCAAGATTGAACGGGCATAGCCTAAGTTTTGGCCGACCAGATTGTCTGGCTCGACCTGCGGATCATAGACATCGACTGCAAAGCCTGCGTCGAGCAATTTGCGCACGAGATCAACGGCTGGACTCTCGCGCAGATCATCTGTGTCAGGCTTAAAGGCGAGGCCCACCACCAACACCTTTGCGCCATTCTCCAATCCTTTGCTGGCTCGCTGGAATTGGTGATGTTTGTGCGCTTCATTGCTGCGAATCAAAGCATCGACAAGATGGGTCTGGGCTCCGATATCGCTCGCAATATTTTGCAGCGCTCGAACATCTTTGGGCAAGCAAGATCCGCCAAATGCTCCGCCCGGCCGCAAGTAATGAGCCGAGATATTGAGCTTAGTATCTGCGATGAACATGGCGTGGACTTGCTCCGCATTCACGCCCAATTGCTCGCATACTCGCCCAATCTCATTAGCAAAGGCAACCTTGGTGGCGTGCCAGCTATTGTCGACGAATTTGGTCATTTCTGCCTCGCTCCACCCGACATGAAACCGGGGTGCGTCCATGTCGGAATAGAGTTGCTCCATCCTCTCGGACGGAGCGCTATCGACCGTTCCCGTGACGATCTTAGGAGGGTTGAAATAGTCTGCAATTGCAGAGGCTTCCCGCAGAAATTCTGGGTTATAGACCAGCTCTACCGCTTGGTGCGTTCGCGCGCCCAGTCTTGCCACAAGCACCGGCACAACGATATTTTCACAACTGCCCGGCCGCATGGTGGATCGATAAACCAGAGTCAGCGGTGTGGTTCGATCCTCAGGCAGATTTTCAGCGATCGAACGCGTTACGTCGATTACATGGCTCATATCATGCGCGCCGTCTGGCCCGCTTGGGGTGCCGACGCACACCATTGCCATATCTGCGCCATCCAATGCTGCGCTGACATCGGAGGTAGCGCGGATCAATCCTGCTGTGTTTCCTTGCGCGATCAGATCGGCAAGACCGGGCTCATGCACAGGAGAAAGCCCAGCGTTCAACGTATCGATCTTGGTGGAATTCACATCCACGCCCACAACCTGATGCCCTTGGCTGGCGATGCATCCCGCCGCCGTGCAACCGACATATCCAAGGCCGAAGATGGCGATCTTCACGTAACACTCCTGAACTCAAACCGCGATGCGGCGCATTTCTAGCAATATTGAGATTTGGCACAAATACGAGCCTTGGTAAGGATGAATTTGCTGTAACCGGTGCAAAAGCGGCTGAATTGCCAGCAGACTTGCTTGCAAGCTTGTCAGTAGTGCGCACCCGCGCCATGCAGAACCAAAGCCTTGGGAGAAATCACATATGATGCAATCAAACGGTCCGCTAACCGGCCTAAAAGTGGTTGAGTTTGTCGGAATCGGTCCAGGACCTCATGCGACTATGTTGTTGGCCGATTTGGGTGCCGAAGTTGTCCGGATAGAGCGTGAAGGAGCGAGCACGCTCAACCCGGTTGTCGAACGTGCCCGTCACCGTGTCGCTGTGGATATTCGCAGCGACGAAGGTCGTGCGTTTTGCATCGAGGCGGCGAGTAATGCTGACGTTCTGATCGAAGGCTTTCGTCCTGGCGTAATGGAGCGGCTTGGTCTTGGCCCAGAAGTTCTGTGCCAAGCCAACGAGCGGCTTGTATACGCCCGGATGACCGGCTGGGGACAGGACGGCCCGCTGGCAAAGGCAGCAGGTCATGACATAAATTATATTGCAATCACTGGCGCGCTGGACGCGGTCGGAAAGCCGGGCGAGACGGCGACACCGCCGCAAAACCTGGTAGGCGATTTTGGTGGCGGCTCTATGTATTGCGCTTTCGGCATTCTGGCGGCGCTGTATGAACGCGAGCGCAGCGGCAAAGGGCAGGTAGTCGATGCCGCTATCGTTGATGGCGCAACCAGCCTGATGAGCTTCTTCTTCGGAGTGCGTCACCTGCCGCATCTCTCAACAGACCGCGGGAAAGGTATTCTCGGCGGCGCAGCGCATTTCTATCGCTGTTACGAATGTGCAGACGGTCGTGAGGTATCGGTCGGTGCGATTGAACCGCAATTCTACGCCGAATTGCTTGAGAAAAGCGGGGCACCTGCCGAATTGGCCGAAGGACAACAAGATCCACGCAATATTGCTGACTACACCAAGAAACTGGCCGCTTTGTTTAAGACCAAGACCGCGGCGGAATGGACCGATATCTTGGAGGGCAGTGATGCCTGCTTTGCACCTGTCTTGCCACTGGATGAAGCGCGCGAGCACCCACATTTGAAGGCGCGGGGGTCCTATGTTGAGCGCGATGGTACATGGCACACCGCACCCGCCCCACGTTTCAGCCGCACGCCCGGTGCCATTCGGGACAGCGATATGGCAGGCGACAGTGTGATCGAACGCTGGCAAACAGAAGGCTGAGGAGCAGCAATATGGCCGGAAAATTTTTTGACGAGTGGCAGATCGGGGATCAAATCGACCACGAGATCCGCCGCACAGTGACCGAAACGGACAATTTGCTGTTCTCCACCATGACCCACAATCCGCAGCCGCTGCATTTGGATGTAGAGGCGGCCAAGGAAAGTGGTTTTGGCCAAATTCTGGTCAATTCAACCTTCACATTTTCTCTGCTTGTCGGCCTGTCGGTGGGCGACACTACGCTGGGAACTCTGGTGGCCAATTTGGGCTTCGACAAAGTGAAGACACCCAATCCGGTCTTTATTGGTGACACAATGCGGGCGCGCAGCACCGTAAAAGAGTTGCGAGCCAGCAAGTCGCGTCCCGGTACCGGGATCGTCACGTTTGGGCATGAATTGCTCAACCAGCGCGATGAAATTGTGTGCACGTGCGAACGCTCAGCCTTGCTCAACAAATCAGGATAAGGTTCACTCATTTGAGTGACTTGACCAGAGGGCCAGGCTTGGAGCAAACCTTACACAACAAGAAAAATGATGGAGGGATCGCAATGCGCAATGTTTGGGCTCAACGGGGCTTGGTTCGGTGGGTCTTTATCGGAGCGGCGGCGCTAGCGCTGGCGGCGTGCGACGCTGAGGTATCTGAACAGCAACGCGGCAATGGCGAGGGCACTATCGAGCTCGCTGAATTTCCCGACCGCCCCTATTGGGGAGATACCCACCTTCACACTGATTTATCAGGCGATGCATTTGGTTTTGGGGTGAGATTGGGGTCGGAAGAAGCGCTGCGGTTTGCAAGTGGCGAAGTGGTCGAATCAACCTTTGGGGTCGAAGCACAGCTCGACCGACCTCTCGATTTTTTGGTTATTTCGGATCACTCCGATGGCCTTGGTGCTTTCAAGCGCATTTATGATGCACCCCGGATGCTGATCAGTGATCCTGTGATTAAGCGTTGGCATGACATGATGCACGAAAGCCCAGAACAATCGTTGAGGGCAGCTGGAGAGATCATCGACCGAGCCGCCAGCAATGATTTCCCAGCTGCGATGGCTGAAGGGCGCGAAGAAACGACGCGAAATTCTTGGCATCAACAGATTGATGTAATCGACAAATTCAACAAGCCTGGTGTTTTTACCGCCATGGGCGGATTTGAATGGACTCTAATGCCGGGTGGCAACAATATGCACCGTGTCGTGATGTTCCGCGATGGCGGCGATCGCACCAAGCAAGTCCTGCCGTTTCCAGGGTTTGGCAACACGTCGTCACAATTGTGGGATTATATGGACGCCTACGCGGCCAATACCGGCGGCCAAGTGTTGGCTATTCCGCATAACCCCAACCTTTCAAACGGCATGATGTTTGAACTGACTATGCCCGATGGAACCCCGATGACGGCCGAATATGCCCGTAGACGGGCGAGTGCTGAGCCAGTGGTGGAAGTTACCCAGATCAAGGGTGACAGCGAAACTCATCCGTTTCTTTCTCCCAATGATGAATTTGCCGGGTTTGGGATCAAGGGTTGGGATAAAGCCAACCTCAACACCGAAATTGCCACCACGAGCGATATGTACGGAGGCAGCTATGCTCGTGAAGCATTGAAACGCGGCCTTACTTTAGAAGAGCAGACAGGGGTTAATCCCTATGCTTTCGGCATGATCGGTTCGACCGACAGCCACACCGCATTTGCGACTGGCGACGAAGACAATTTTTACGGCAAGCACTCAAGCGTAGAACCGGTCAATCAAGACCGCGCGAACCAGCCCCAAAACTTGGGCACGCGCGAAGGACGGTTTGGGTGGAATTACCTTGCCGGTGGCTATGCTGCGGCATGGGCGCGAGGCAATACACGGGCAGAGATTTTCGACGCGTTCAAACGGCGCGAGGTTTACGCCACAACCGGGCCGCGCATGGTCGTGCGGATGTTTGGCGGCTTCGATTTTTCAGCTGCCGATTGGGATGGCGATTGGGTCCGCAAGGGTTATGAAACCGGCGTCCCGATGGGCGGGGAGTTGGTCGATCAAGGCTCTGCGCCCAGCTTCATGATCTCCGCTCAAAAGGACCCCGATGGGGCCAATCTTGACCGGGTTCAGGTGGTCAAAGGCTGGGTCGACGCCAATGGGAACACTCAAGAACGCATTTACGATGTTGTCTGGTCGGACATGGATAAGCGGACGAGGACAGGCGGAAAAGTGCCCGCGGTCGGCGATACTGTTGATCGAGCGAGCGCCACCTACACCAATGATATAGGCGCTGCACAATTGCGCAGCGTTTGGTCCGATCCTGATTATCAATCTGGCCAAGGCGCGTTCTATTATCTGCGAGTGTTGGAAATCCCCACGCCCCGCTGGACTTTGTTCGATGCGGTGCGTTTTGGAATAGACTTGTCAGCCGATGCGATGGCAGATGCTGTGGCACAGGAACGTGCATATTCCAGCCCAATTTGGCTGAAAACAGTCGGGTCTGATCGTTCGGAGGCGCAATGAATCTGCCAACATGGACTCGCGAGCCGCTCGTCCATTTCCTGATCGGCGGCGCGTTACTGTTTGGTTGGTTCACATGGCAAGGTTCGCCGGTTGATCCAGCCAGTCGATCGATAATTGTTGATCGCGATACGCTGGGTTCGATATCAGCTGGGTTTGAGCAGCAAATGGGCCGCTTCCCCAGCGATACAGAGCTCGACAATTTGATCGAGCGCCATATCCGAGAAGAAGTGCTCTATCGCGAGGCGTTGCGGCTGGGAATGGACCAGGATGATGCCGTCATACGGCGCCGATTGGCCCAAAAAATGGACTTGGTCGCCGGCTCCCAGGCTGAATTGTTGGAGCCTTCTGATGAGGTTTTGACCAAGTGGCTGGCCGAGCATCCAGCGCGCTTTGCGCAAGATCCGCTCTACAGTTTTGAGCAGCTGGGCTTTGTCCAGAGAACAACTGCAGATGCGGCGCTCAAAACGGAAGATCTCGCTTCAAGGTTAGAGACGGCGGCGCCCACAATGGAGCTGCCGAAGGCCGTTTCCGGCATGTCTCGACAGGAAATTCAAACCCGGTTTGGTCAGCAATTTGTGCGTGAACTGGATCAATTGGAACCGGGTGATCAATGGCAAGGTCCCGTTCCGTCCGGCCTTGGTTGGCATCTGGTGCGACTGCAGGAGGTTTCGGCTGAAAACTTGCCAGCCCTGGATGATATTCGCGACGACGTCGAAAGCGATTGGCGATTGGGCACAGCGGCAAACCGCAAACAGCAAGCCTATCAATTGTTGCGCGGCGCCTACTCGGTCGAGATTGATCGGTGAGATGGATTGCCACATTGTGGCTGTGCGTATTGACGGCATGCTGGCCTACGCCCAGCCTTGCTGACGAAGTTCGCCCAATGGCGCTCGATTTGGTTGAGCAAACAAGCGGCAATTGGTCACTGAGTTGGAAGCAACCGGTGGCTAGCGGCAATGCGTCCATCATCATTCCGACGATTCCGGCAAATTGCCGAAAGATTGCCGAGCCAGTGATTAGGCGCGCCAATGCGGCGTATTTGGGCAGTTTGGACCTCAATTGTGATGGCGTATTGGGCGGCCAAACCGTCAGCCTACCCGGCCTGATAGGTCGATCCGATGCCCTTTTGCGTGTTCAGCCAATTGATCAGCCGGTTCAGAGCTTGCGGCTGACATCCGGCAATCCGAGCGTTGAGATCATCGCCGAGCCCGATCGCTGGCAAGTTTTGCGCAGCTATTTCGTTATCGGTGGCGAACATATCTTAATGGGTTGGGATCACCTGCTGTTTGTCATCGCACTGGTGTTGCTGGTGGGCAGAGGCTGGGCAGTGGTGGGTGCAGCGACCGCCTTTACTGTTTCGCATTCCATCACATTGGCCGCCAGCGTGCTGGGCTTTGCTGGTCTGCCGCAAGCGCCAGTTGAGGCGTTGATTGCGCTCTCGATCGTCTTTCTCGCGGTCGAATTGGCGCGCGACAATTTTGCCAGCTGGACCCGCCGATGGCCTTGGATTGTCGCATTCGGGTTCGGGCTTTTGCACGGATTTGGATTTGCCGGGGCCTTGAGCGAGATTGGACTGCCACAAGGCGAAGTTCCTGCCGCACTGCTTGCCTTCAACTTAGGTGTAGAGGCTGGTCAGATTGCGGTCATCCTTGTGGTTCTGCTCTTACGCAAACTATTGCAGCGCTTCATTCCCAAGTCAGAGGCACTGGCCCTCAAAATCGTGACCTATGGAATCGGGATTACTGCGAGCTATTGGCTGCTGGACAGGGTGCTGGGGTAAGACAAATCACGCGGTGCATACCCAACAAAAGCCCTCCCTCGACCATATCAGATCACATTAATCGCCATTTTCGGATGAAAAGTGCGGTTTCGCATGCCCCGCATTAGCTTGCCATTCAACCAAGCGCGCTTACATATGTGGAGTAGCAAAGGACCAGAAACGCGATGAGTGACCAAAACGATCCTCGTGATCCGAACCAAGATGGCCCCAATCCAGAAGGCCCAAACCCTTGGATAAAAAGCCTGATGATATGGGGCGGCGTTTTTATGGCGCTGCTGTTGGTCGTCTCCATGTTTGGCAACACCGGGCAGCAGGCCGGCACGCAAATCGCCTATTCAGAATTCCGCGACAAAGTCGCTGAAGGCTCTGTGAAAGAGGTCCAGATCGGCCCGGAGCTCATCACCGGCACGATGAAAAATGGCGATACGCCTTTCAGCACAGTGCCTGTCCCCAACGATACAGAGCTGCCCAAACTACTGGAAGAAAACAACGTCCAGTTCTCTGGCGTTGAAGCAGAGCGGATGAATGTTTTGTGGGTCATTCTGATCCAGGCGCTGCCGTTTATCCTCATTTTGGGCATTGCATTTTTTGCCCTTCGTCAGGTCCAAAAAGGAGGCGGAGGCGGCGCAATGGGCTTTGGCAAGTCCAAGGCCAAGATGCTGACCGAACGCCAAGGCAAAGTTACCTTTGAAGATGTTGCCGGTATTGACGAGGCGCGAGAGGAGCTGGAAGAAATCGTCGAATTTCTAAAAGACCCTAACCGTTTCTCGAAACTGGGCGGTCAGATTCCCAAAGGCGCATTGTTGGTCGGCTCACCGGGTACCGGTAAAACCTTGCTGGCCCGCGCCATTGCGGGCGAGGCGGGGGTTCCATTCTTCACCATTTCGGGCTCCGACTTTGTTGAAATGTTTGTAGGCGTTGGCGCAAGCCGCGTTCGTGACATGTTTGAACAGGCGAAGAAAAACGCACCCTGTATCCTGTTCATTGACGAGATTGACGCCGTGGGCCGCTCACGTGGCCACGGGCTTGGCAATTCCAACGACGAGCGCGAGCAAACGCTGAACCAATTGCTGGTAGAGATGGATGGATTTGAAGCCAATGAGGGCATCATCATCATCGCGGCGACCAACCGTCCTGACGTTCTTGACCCTGCATTGCTGCGTCCGGGCCGGTTCGACCGTCAGGTGGTTGTCCCCATACCTGATATCGAAGGGCGCGAGAAAATCCTCGGTGTCCATATGAAAAAAGTGCCGCTGGCACCCGATGTGAACCCTCGCACAATCGCGCGCGGAACGCCGGGTTTCTCGGGCGCTGATTTGGCCAATCTTGTAAACGAGGCGGCCCTGTTGGCTGCTCGGCGGAACAAGCGTCTGGTTGCGATGCAGGAATTTGAAGACGCCAAGGACAAGGTCATGATGGGGGCGGAGCGCCGCTCTATGGTCATGACCGAGGATGAGAAGAAGATGACCGCCTATCATGAGGCCGGCCATGCGATTGTCAGCGTTCACGAGGACGCATCCGACCCGATCCACAAGGCAACGATCATTCCGCGTGGTCGCGCGCTGGGCATGGTCATGCGTTTGCCGGAACGGGACAGCTATTCTTATCACCGCGATAAAATGCATGCCAACCTCTCTGTCAGCATGGGTGGTCGGGTCGCTGAAGAGATCATCTTCGGGCACGACAAAGTATCGTCTGGTGCTTCCTCAGACATCCAGTATGCCACCGATTTGGCCCGCAATATGGTCACCAAATGGGGCATGTCGGACAAGCTTGGCCCGCTGCAATATGAAGAAAGCCAAGAAGGTTATCTGGGCATGGGCCAAACCGCCCGGACGATGGCTGGCGCTGAAACCAACAAGCTGATTGATACTGAGATCAAAGGGTTGGTCGAAGGGGCGCATAAGCGCGCCACTCAATTGCTGAAGAAACACGAAGACCAATTGCATCTTTTGGCCCAAGCAATGCTCGAATATGAAACGCTGACTGGGGACGAGATCACCCAATTGCTGGAAAACGGCAAGATCGACCGTCCGGATAAGCCATCGGGCCCTATTATCGCCCAACCAACCGGGGGCTCTGCTGTGCCCAAAGCAGGAAAGAAGTTTGGCGGAGAAGGTGGGGCCGCTCCTCAGGGCACTTAGGCTATTTGCTCAACCCAAGAAACAAGGGCGTTCGGTGCGAACCGGGCGCCCTTCGCTTATGCAAATTGCCCGCTGCCATTCGGTTCTAAAATGCACCTAGAACCAGCAATGACTGCATGAACAATATGATCACAAGTACAATGATGAAGAGCAAGAAAACCAGTCGCCAAATGGCGCCAAAGCGACCGATTCCATAAGTCGTCCGGAGCTGCTTGTAGATGTGAACAGGTGGAACAATAAAGCTCGTAAGCGTCAGCAAGGCACCCGACACTCCAGCTCTACCAAGAACCGACAAGGTTAGGAAAAAGAGCGACATGAATGCAATTGAATAGGTTACGAAAATCGCGTGATCATAGGCTTTGAAGCGGCGTTTCCATGCGAAGACGAACCATACAAATGGGATCGACAGCGGGATCAGCAACCAGCTGAACTTATAGGCATTGGCCTGCATCTTATAGAGCATCAGGCTGGGGTTGGAGCGCCATTTCTTGACCGCTTGATCGATCCAACCGATGCCGGTCTTGCCGATGTCGAAGTCCGACGCGGCTACGGATCCGGTGCTGATCGCTTCCGTTGCTTGCTCTTCAAATTGATCAACCTCGGCCATGCTTTGCTCGCCAACAGCAATCTCCGCAGCAAGATCTGTGTGCTGTGATGTGCCCTCTTCCATCGCGGCAAGGCGCTCGCGAGCATCTGCTAGGTTTAACTCGGCGTCTGATCGTACACCGTCGAGAGCAGAACTGCCGTTTGATGCTAGCCATTCGCCGATGTTCGCACCCCTGGTATCTAGGAGAACCAAGTCTTCTTGAAGCGATTCTCTTTGCGCCTCCAAATCGGTACGCTCAGCGGCGCTGAGGTCTTCTCGTTCCAAGCTCGCATCAATCTTAGTCAATTGATCAGTGACGCGCTTGGATTCTGCTGCAATCTGCTGATCAACCTGTGATCTGGCTTCGTCTTCAAGGTTGGTAGGCGCAGTGAACCCTACCGCCTGAAATACGGCGAACATCAGGAACACGCTGAACAAGAACATGGCCATCGGTGAGACAAATTTGGCGCGTTCGCCGTCGATATATCGCCGGGTGAGCTTGCCCGGCTTGAATGCGAGTAAAGGTAAGGTGCGCCACAATTTGCCATCCAGATGCAGAACACCATGTATCAGATCATGACCGATGGCGGCTATTGAGCGGTGAATATGGGTCTTCTGGCCGCAATCTTGGCAAAAGCCACCTGTTGGGATGGCACCGCAATTCAGGCAGGCTGTCGTTGCGGCATCGCTGTCTGCCACGCCATCTTTGCCGTGATTGGGCTCAACCGCACGGCTAACCATCGATCCTTCAATCGCGCTGCCCAGTCCCTCGGTTATATCGCTCATGCCAGCCCCCGTACCACAATCTGCCGTCTTCTATAGTCCGGCGTTGGCAGGGTCAAAAGCCATCGAGCCTCAGCGTTTTGCCAATTTGCGTTCGATGGCAGTCCACAGCCGAGCGAATGCTTGTGCCGAGACTGAACGAGAATCAAATGCACCGACTGGGCTTTGCCGCACCGCACATTGTTCCAACGCGCTGGAAAGCGGAATCGCCGGCCACTTGGGGTTGGTCTCACGCGTCACACGGTGAAGGGTGCGCCGCATATCCATCATCGATAGAACGGGCAAAATTGGCGGATGCTTCTTGCCCGACCCTTTGACGATTTCGACCACTTGATCGAAGGCCCGCGTCGAAAGTGGCGAGGGAGGCAGGGGCACTATCACCAGATCAGCTGCGCGGATCACCTGTTCGCTCACTTCGTTGAGAACTGGCGGGCAATCAAAGATGATGCGATCATACTCCTTGGAGAGGCTCTTGGTGATTTTCGCTAACCGCTTGCTGTTACCCATTTTGGCAAGATCGCGATGCAATAGGCGCAAGCTTTCGTCTGCTGGAAGGAGCGACAAATTGTCGTATCCGGTCTTGCGGATCAGCTTTGATGGAAGGCGGTTTTTGAAAAAGGCGTTGCTGGCGCGCTTTTTCTTCTTAGGCGCGACATCCAGCACAAAACCCGAGCCATTGGCTGGATCGAGATCCCACAACAGCGTTTGCCGCCGCGAGATGCTCGCCGCGCACCAGGCAAGGTTTACCGCGAATGTTGTCTTACCGACACCGCCCTTGATGCTGTAAACTGCAATAGACGCCATGAATTGCCTGCTATTATCCTAAAGCTTGAGCACGCATGCGTTGCACACCAATGTTACAGAGTCGATGTTGCATTGGGCGGTGTCACATAACGCAACAAAAAAGCCGCCCTTGCCGGGCGGCTCAATTGTCTTGTTCGATGCAACAAACGCACAGAAATGCGTTGCTGAGCTAAGCCATTACCCTTCGTAATCGGCCCCTATAGAGGTCGAACGGGTCGGCGCCGAAGCCGTGATCCGCAACGCTTCTGCAGACTGGCTGAGTGAGCCAATCTCATCTGCATCTTCCTCATCGTCAGGAAGAATTTTCTGCAGGCCGGTGACAACACTCTCGTGCAGTTCTTTTGGCTTGATCGTCTGCTCGGCAATCTCGCGCAAAGCAACAACAGGGTTCTTGTCCCGATCGCGTTCGAGGGTCAGTTCTTCGCCCCCAGAAATCTCGCGCGCACGTTGTGCGGCCAGCAGGACCAGATCAAAACGGTTGGGAACCTTGTCGACGCAATCTTCGACAGTAACGCGCGCCATAGGGCACTCCAGTTAAAGTAAGAGTTTCGGAAAGCGCGCTAGCTAGGGATTTCGGCGCAATGAGTCAAGAAATTGCACTTGGGTGCGCGGCTCGACTAAGGCGCATTCATAATGGACAAAATCGATCCTACCGATTCCTTCGCTCCGTTGGACGAGAAGCAGGCTGAATATCGCGAGCCGGAACCCTTCGTGGTCGATGCAGCGGGACATCGCTTTGCATTCCATCCTGCTGGCATAGACCGCTTTGCCACGCTGCTCGGTTTGATCGAAAGTGCTCAGACTTCGCTCAAACTGTTTTACTATATGTTTCAGGATGATTTCGCTGGCCAGCAGGTCCGAAGCGCGTTGGTGCAAGCGGCCGAGCGCGGGGTCGAGGTCGATCTGATTGTTGATGCGTTCGGAACTGACGCGCCGAATAGCTTCTTTGATCCGCTGAAAGAAGCTGGCGGAAATTTTGCCATATTCGAGCCACGCATGAGCGCCCGCTATTTGATTCGCAATCATCAGAAAATGGCGATTGCCGATGATGAACGCGTTATGGCGGGCGGCTTCAACATCTCTGACAATTATTTCAAGCCACCTGAAGAAAACGGCTGGGCAGACTTGGGCGTCTTGATCGAAGGGCCGATTGTTGAACGGTTCGGCGCATGGTTTGTGCAGATGAAATCTTGGGTTTCAAAGCCGGGCACACAATACCGATTGCTTAGGCAAATGTTGTTGCATTGGGACCGAGGCGACGGCGCAACTCAGCTGCTGATGGGTGGTCCAACGCAAGTCACCAGCGCATGGGCCAGGCAGGTTAAGCGCGACATGGCGAATGCGCAGCGGCTCGATATGGTGATGGCCTATTTCTCTCCGCCACGCAGCATCAGGAGGTTGATCCGCCGGATTGCAGAGCGTGGAACCACACGTCTGATTATGGCCGGAAAGTCAGATAACAATGCAACAATTGGGGCTTCACGCGCGCTCTATCGCGGATTGCTGCATTCAGAGGTCACGATTGCCGAATTTCAGCCGAGCAAGCTGCACTGCAAGCTGATTGTGGTGGATGATGTAACCTATTTCGGCAGCGCAAATTTTGATCTGAGGTCTATCCGCCTCAATCTGGAACTGATGGTCCGGGTCGAGGATAAGGAACTGGCTGAGCGAATGCGCGAATTGATTGGCTATATGGACGATGCCAGCGAGCCGATCACGGCCGAATGGTACAAGCGCCGGGCAAATTGGTTCAACCGCATTCGCTGGCGTTTGGGCTGGTTTCTGGTTTCGGTGGTTGATTACACTGTCACCCGCCGGATCAACCTCGGGCTTTAGGGTCGCTTAACCGGCGCTATCACTCATACCCATATTCGGAATAATCCTTCATATTGGGCGAGGTGAATTTGGTGATCTCGGCTTGGAAATGCAGCGGAACGTTGCCGGTCGAGCCGTGGCGTTGCTTGGCCACGATCAAGGTCGCCTTATTGCGCAATTCCAAATAACGCTCTTCCCAGGCGCGGTATTTTTCCTGAACATCGCCAGTGCTGGTTTCGGTCGGCACATCGGGACGCGTTGCCTCGTGGTAATAGTCAGCACGGAAGATGAACCACACCATATCTGCATCCTGCTCGATCGAGCCAGATTCGCGCAGATCGGACAGCATAGGACGTTTGTCCTCGCGTTGTTCAACCGCACGGCTGAGCTGTGACAACGCTATCACCGGCACGCTCAATTCCTTGGCCAAGGTCTTCAAACCACGGCTGATTTCCGAAATTTCGTTGACGCGGTTGTCATTTGCCCGGCCTGATCCTTGCAGCAATTGCAGATAGTCGACCACGATCATACCAATGTCATGACGCCGCTTTAACCGCCGAGCGCGTGTGCGTAAGCCGGCAATGGTTAGCGCCGGGGTATCATCAATATACAGGGGCAGTTCGGCCAGACGCTGGCTGGCGAAAGACAGTTTCTGGAACTCTTCCCGGGTCAACTTACCCATGCGCAAGCTTTCAGAGGAAATTTCGGCCTGCTCTGCCAGAATACGCGTCGCCAATTGGTCTGCGCTCATCTCCAAACTGAAGAAGGCAACCGGAGCGCCATAATTAAACTCGCCGCCATCCTTTTGCCAATTGAGATGCTCTTCCGCGCAATTGAAGGCGATATTGGTGGCAAGCGAGGTTTTGCCCATACCCGGACGTCCGGCCAAAATCACCAAGTCCGAATTGTGCATCCCAGCGGTTTTCTGATCGATTGAATCAAGCCCGGTCGTCTTACCCGACAGGCCTCCGCCTGAATTCATCGCGGCTTCGGCCATCTTGATCGCGGTTAGCGCCGCATCCTTAAACCCGACGGCTTCACTGCCTGTGGTTGCACCCTCAGCAACGCGGAACAAATCCGCTTCTGCCAACGCAATCTTGTCCATCGGAGCAACCGCTTCGGACGTATCTAGCGCGCCTTCCACGAGGCCGCGACCGACGCTCACAAGCTCACGCAGCAAGGCAAGGTCGTAAATCTGTTCGGCCAATTCGCCGGTCGCTAGCAGCCCTTGGCCATCGGCCGTCAACTGCGCGAGATAGGTGGTTCCGCCCAATTGCCGAAGAGCATCGTCACTCTCGAAATAAGGCTTTAGCGTAACCGGGCTGGCGGTCGCATTGCGATCGACCAATGTCAGAATGCGCTCAAAAATCCGCTGATGCAGTGGCTCAAAGAAGTGTTCCGCGCGCAAAGGGGTGCGCAATTCTTCCAGCACCCGGTTGTCGATCAGGACCGCACCCAGAAACGCTGCCTCCGCTTCTAAATTAGATGGCAAGGCACGAGCGGGGGTCGCCGTATCATCGGGGCGGACTAACAGATCACTTTCGGACATGGTGTCCTTGTGCGCCGCGAACACGCATTTGCGCAAGGGGATTTAGGGCCAGAAAATGACATTATGGCCTCACTGCCTTGTGGATAGCGGGGATGGATGCATGAAAAGCTTGAACCTGCCCGCCAAACTCTGCGACAGCGTGCCAACGATGACCACTTCGCAAGCCTCGCCGCGGCCACAACACCGCATTGCCCAGATCGACCTCGACGAGGATACGATCCTGTGGCGCAATGCCGATGTCGAGCAGGAGCGCCGGGTCGCAATCTTCGATTTGATCGATGAAAACACTTTCAAACCGGTGCGCAGTGCAGAGCGCGGGGCCAATGGTCCCTTCCATCTCAACCTGTCGGTTATGGATGGCAGACTCAATTTGATGATCAGCGATGATAGCGGTTCAATGTTGGAAACGCTGGTTATTGGCCTTGCCCGCTTTCGTAGACCGATTCGCGAATATTTCGCGATTTGCGACAGCTATTACCAAGCCATCCGTAAGGCGACGCCGAGCGAGATCGAGACAATCGATATGGCACGGCGCGGGATCCATGATCATGCCGCGGAATTGTTGCTGGAGCGGCTGGAAGGTAAAGTTGAGACCGACTTTGCGACCTCGCGCCGTCTGTTTACGCTGCTCTGCGTCCTGCATATCAAAGGGTAGGGGCAAGCAAAACTTCTCACTATGGCACAAAAGCGCAAACCCGGATCACGCACGTCTTCAGGCACGCCTTCTCGCAAACAGCCGAGTCGTCGCAAAGGCCGATCGTGGCAGTTCTATCTCATGGCAATGTTGGTACTGGCCGCATTGGCCGGGACCGTATGGTATTGGTGGGACATTCAACGCTGGGTGCCTGAAGAGGCGATCTATCCCGATCAAGGGGTGTCCCTTTCGCAAGACAACGGCCTAGTCGGCTTCGCCACTGTGCGGGCGCTAGGCGGCAAATTTGCCTATCTGCAAGCCAGCTCCGGTGCGGACGGCAAGGATGGCCGCTTTGCCCGAAATTTGGCGGCAGCTCGCGATGCGGGTCTGATGGTGGGCGCGCTGCATCGGTTTGATCCTTGCGTCAGTGCAGATCGGCAATCGGCCAATTTTGTAACCATGGTGCCGCGCGACAAAGAATTGATCCCGACGGCAATTGTCCTCGATACGCTTACCGATGGGTGCCCTGACAAGGTCAGCGACGCCGCGATGGAAAGCGAATTGCTAACCCTGATCAACCAGATTGAAATGCATGTCGGCAAGCCGGTGATTATCAAACTGTCCAAACCCTTCGAAGAACGGTTTGCGACCTCGACAATTATCGAACGCGATCTGTGGTTAAGCCGGGACCGTTTCGTTCCGCGCTATGCCGGACGGCCATGGTTGCTATGGAGTGCCAACCGTGCGCTTGATAGTGAGGCCTCCAATACACCCATCGAATGGGTGGTGGTCCAACCCTGAGGAGTGGTGGCGATGAGCAAAGACGAATTAATCCAGGCAGCCCGCGATGCTGCCAAGAACAGCTACTCACCCTATTCTAATTATCCGGTTGGGGCGGCCTTGCTGTTCGCGGATGGCACTGTCGTGACGGGCACAAATATCGAGAACGCTAGCTACGGCCTTGGCCTGTGCGCAGAAACAGTGGCTGTTTCCAAAGCGATGGCGGATGGGCAGCGAGGCGGCTTAAAGGCTGTGGCTGTGACAGGACCGCTTGATCGCGGAGACGGTGCTCCGATCACTCCCTGTGGGCGATGCCGACAAGTGTTGAACGAGCTGGCGGCCCTGGGCAGGACCGACCCTGTCATCTATTGCGTTGGCAATGACGAGGTCCGCGATGTGTCCCTGTCGCAGCTATTGCCGCATGCCTTCGGCCCTGCGCATTTGACCTGATCTCGCCCAATCGGGCATCAGGCAAAGCTGTTACTCCAGCCATTCCAGCAGGGACGCCATACAATCGCGCGCCAGCAGCTTGCACCGTTCCGGTGACCAGCCCTGCTCTGGCTCTGGCGTGGCGGCCAGATCCTTATACGGCATTTCCAGTGTCATCGCGGTGCAGCCAAACCGTTCCGCCATCTGATTGGTGCTGATCGACAGATTGGCACGCCCTGCCGGGGTCTTGGGATAGCCAAGCTCGGTTTGGAAATCGGGCGTCCGGCGATCGAGAATGCGCTGATAACGATAATAAGTCTCACCCAGCTCGTCCGTCCATGACGGAATGCCCTCGAACCCGGCGAGAAACACTGCGGGAATGGCCTCGTCACCATGAACATCCATGGCGAAATCCACACCAGTCTCGTCCATTTTGTTTCGGATCGCGAGAACTTCTGGCGATTTGTTGGCGCTCGGCTCATTCCATTCGCGATTGAGGTTGGTCCCCACCGCATTGGTGCGCAAATGGCCACGACGCGATCCGTCCGGGTTGCAATTGGGCACAATATGGAAGGTGCATTTGTCTCGCAATGCGCGGGCAATCGGATCGGCTTCGTCAGTGAGGCATTCGAGTGCGCCTTCCATCCACCACTCTGCTTGCGTTTCGCCTGGATGTTGGCGAGCGTAGAGCCACACCTGTTTGTCGCCCGTGCCCAAGGTCAGATAATCGAGCGGTTGGCCATCGAGTGTCGTGCCAATACGTTCGAGCGAGACACCTTCGCAGGCGGTTGCTTCGGCGACCAGATCGTGGTGCCGTTCCATCGAATAAGGAGCGAAATAGGCGAAATAGGCAATGTCGCTGGCGGGCGTGTAGGTGATGGTCAGCGTTCCGCCTGCTTCATCCTTGTCATAGCTGCTCGATGCGCGCGCCCAATATTCCCGGTCTTCAGAAACGCAGCTATCATAATTTGGCCACCCGCCGGGATAGGCGCTGGCATTGAGACCCGTCAGTTTGAGCGTGAGCTCCTCACCCGCAGCACCGGTCACACGGAAATGATACCATTGCGCAAATTCGGACATGTGGTCCTTGGGAATCGCCAATGATGCGCTGGCACCATCGATCGAAAGAACTTCGATATTCCCGCTGTCAAAGCCAGCATCGATTGCAATTTGGGTCACTCGTTTACCTCGATTTCGATCGTTTCGCCGTCATTGCCGGGAAAGTCCCGAAACAAGGCATCGGCAATAATGTCTGCATTGGCGGCAGGCGCTGCCAGAGGCGAATCGCGCCCAACGGACAGCGACGCCCGGCCTTCCCATAGGGATGCATTATCGGTCGCATTACGCAGTCGCACAGAAATGTCGGTGCCCACGCGTTCCTTTTGGCCTCCGCCACCCAAGTTAAGGCCAATACCAAGGCCCACGCCCGATCCATAACCTCCGGTCGAACCGCCAACGCCAACACTTACCGGTCCACGCCCCTTGGTCTCTGGCTTGATCGAGTAGCGATCTAGCGAAACTTGAGCGATATGGTCGGCGTCTGCCCGGGCTGCTTCGCGATAGCCAAGCTTGACGAGCTCATTCAGCACTTCGAGCTTATATGCGGCCAGCTCCAAAGAATTGCCTTCCTCACCTGCTGCGGTTTCAACAAAGACCGTCCCTTGGCCGACCTGTCCGATCGCATTCGCATTGTGGAACCGGGTAACTTCAACCGGGCCAGGCGCCGCGGTGGTCGCGCAACCGACCAACAGACTCGCCGCCAGCGCGGCTCCGACAAGGCTCTTTATATTGGGCATGGTCTGATCCTTTTTTTGGAACATTATTATAGGGTGCAACGCATGAAGTGCCAGTGTGGCACCCATCCTGACCATTTTCTTGGTGATCGGCAAAGATCAGGGCATCGCAAAATGTCCAGATTTTGCTAGCCCATACAACATGAACGAATCCTCAAAACCTTCCGTCCTTGTCACCGGCGGTGCCGGATATATCGGCAGCCATGCCGTTTTGGCACTAAAAGATGCCGGTTGGCCGGTCGCGGTGATCGACAATTTGACGACTGGGTTTCGCTTCGCAGTGCCCGATGATGTACCTCTGTACGAAGGCGATATCGCCGATGGCGAGCTGCTGGCGCGAATCTTTGCCGAGCAGGGTATGGGCAATGGTATTGGCGCGATCATGCACTTTGCCGGATCGATTGTCGTACCCGAATCGGTCGATGATCCGCTCAAATATTACAGCAACAACACTGTAAAGAGCCGCGCCTTAATGGAGGCAGCGGTGGGTGCTGGCATTGGGCACTTCATCTTCTCCTCGACAGCGGCGACCTACGGGATTCCCGAAAGTTCGCCCGTATCCGAAGACCTGCCAAAGCAGCCGATCAATCCCTATGGCTGGTCGAAATTGATGACTGAGCAGATGCTCAGCGATGTGTGCGCAGTGCATGATCTCAATTATTGCGCGTTGCGGTATTTCAATGTTGCCGGAGCCGATCCAGCCGCGCGCAGCGGCCAATCGACCGCCGGGGCAACCCATTTGATAAAAGTCGCGGTGGAGGCCGCATTGGGCAAGCGCGACCATGTTAGCGTGTTTGGGGACGATTACGACACGCCCGATGGAACTGGAGTGCGCGACTACATCCATGTCAGCGATTTGGCTGCCGCCCATGTCTTGGCGCTCGAAGCTTTGATCGAACAGCCAGACCGATCAATGACCATGAATTGCGGTTATGGGCGGGGTTTTTCGGTCGTCGAAGTGCTCGATGCTGTCGACCGGGTGACCAATTTGAAATTGAACCGCAAGCAAGAGCCGCGCCGGGCCGGTGATCCCGATTCGCTAATATCTGATCCCTCGCGCATCCGAGCGACCTTGCCGTGGCAACCACAGCACGATGATCTGGACATAATCATCGAGCATGCTCTGGCGTGGGAGCGCAGGCTTTCGCAGCTTCGCGATTAGAATGCGATTTGTCTTACTGGGGTCGGCTAAGCCTTGACTTGCCGCCCGCTGCACCCTAACTGCCCGCCTTGAATTTCCGGCATCAGGGATGTCTCCCGAGCCGATATTTTTTGCAGGAAAAGACCATGAAGATCCGCAACAGCCTTAAGTCGCTGAAGAACCGTCATCGCGATTGCCGTGTCATTCGCCGTCGCGGTCGCACCTATGTCATCAACAAAACCAATCGTCGCTTCAAAGCCCGTCAGGGCTGATTCGCGCCCATTGGCTGATCGTTTTTGAACGATTGAGCAGTGATATCGGCCCGCCTCCTATCGGAGCGCGGGCCGTTGCTGTTTGTGGCGTGGGTTAAGCCAAGGAGAATGCACAATGTCTGAGCCAAATGCTGTGGTGTTTGATGTCGGACGGGTCATGTTCCAATGGCAGCTGCGCGCTTTGTTCGAAAAGCTGATCGAGGATTCTGCCGAATGCGATTGGTTTCTGGAAAATGTCATCACCGAGGAATGGCATTTCCAGCACGATCGAGGCGTTCCTCTGGCCGAAATGTTGCCTGCACGGATTGCTGAATATCCCGATCAGGCGCTGCGTATTGCGGCCTATGCTGCTCGGTTTAACGAGACTGTACCCGGCTCTGTTCCTGGTACGCTGGCGATCATAGAGGAACTGCATCAAGCCAAAGTGCCGCTATTTTGCCTAACCAATTTCGGGGACGAGCTTTTTGCCGCATTTCGGGCGACTCAACCCGTCTTTGAAATGTTTGAAGATATCATCGTCTCTGGCGAGGAGCGTGTCGCGAAGCCAAATCCGCGCATTTACGAAATTGTCGAGCAACGCAGCGGTTTGCCCGGGCGCTCTCTGATCTTCACCGACGACAATCCAGCCAATATCGCCGCGGCGCGTGATCGTGGCTGGCATGCGCATTTGTTCAGTGATGCACCGGCATTTCGTGCAGAATTGGTCAAATTGGGGCTGCTCTAGACACAAAAAACCCTCGGCGCCATTTGTTGGGGGCGACGCCGAGGGTCTGGAGGTCCGCTGGAGTCCTGGAGAGGAAACAGTCCAAGCGGAAAGGCGGTTCAGATCAATTGCCGTTACATTTGGCCAATTTATCATCCGCCAAGACTTTGCCTTTGGACTTGAAACTTGTGATCTCGCCGAATTCACGAGCAAGGCCGCGGCAAATCCGGATTGGGCGCGATGTGCCTTTGCCAGCGACGCAAGTTGTGCCCTGGCATTTCCAAGCAATGCCGGACGCTACGGCGCGGTTGTCGCTCGCTGGGGCTGCCAGTTCGGCGACATAATAGGGGCCATTGCCGGCGCTGGCTGGAGCCGGCGCAACTGCCGCAGCAAATGTAATGCCAGTGTAGAAGAGCGCCGCAGCAAATACGCCAAGACGGCCAGTGAATGGTGAGGAGAGGGTCATATTCAAATCCTTTTCGGTTTGGCTTTTTCAGTTTCGATTTAATACCAGTTGCGAATCACTACCTAAGTGCTTAGGTTTCGAGTTGCAACTAAAAACTGAAAATTTTTTACATGCGGCAAAAAGCGCGCTAAATAGGTTGCAGGAGATGAACTGAAATGGGCGAATTACGCGAACCACTGCGCGAGCTAATCGAGTGCGGACTGCCACAAGCTCTTGAAGTTATGGGAGAACGCTGGTCATTCATGATCTTGCGTGCCAGCTTCAACGGATTGCATCACTTTGAAGAATTTTTGAGTGAGCTGGGCATTGCGCGCAATATTCTGTCGAATCGTTTGGCCAAATTGGTTGAGCACGGCATCCTGAAACGCGAACCATGTCCTGATGATCGCCGCAAAATCGAGTACAGGCTGACTGATAAGGGCTTTGATTTGCTGCCTGCGATGCTTGCTTTGCGTCAGTGGGGCCAAAAATACGGTGCCGAATTTTCCGAGGACCCCGTCTTGGTGGACGATCACGACCGTTTGCCCATTGGACCGGTTTCAATCCTCGCCCACGATGGCCGCATCTTGAGTCACAAGGATTTGCATCTGGTAGAGCGTGCAAACATCGGACGTCGCAGCGACGGTTCGCTCGCGATTGGTGGCGATGATCTGCAGCGCGGTGATGTCATCGATCTGCAATCAGCGAAACAGGCCGCTACCGGCGCTTAGTCTAGGTTAGGGTCAGGGCCAGATTGGGGTAAGGGCTAGCTCGGGAACAGGGTATAGTCGATCCTTATCCGCACCCACGACCCGACCTGAGAACGTCCGCCAATGCGAGCTGGGCGAACTCTAAATTGCCAAGCCGCCGCCAGAACTGCGCGACCAATCTGCGATCCGCGGGGGGCCTCGCCCAACAAGGTGCAATCCTCCACGCGAAAATCCGGCACCGTTCGGCATTCAATCAGTGCTGACCCAGGCCCTGTCGCAGTCGATAGATATCCTGCCAATTCCTGATCGGTTGGCTCACGATACCAACGCGCTGCATATAAGGGCTCGCCATTCGATGCTGTGCCAACGCGCGTGCTGTCCGGCGGCCCGGGCGGACCAGTGTTAGGGGGGCCATAATTGCGCGGCGGACTGGTTGGCGGACTAGGTGGAGCGGGAGGCGGCGGCGGTGGCGTTGATACTGGTGGAACAAGCACGATCGGGTCAGGCCGAGTTGGCTCAGGTACAGGAGCATCGGTTACTGGTTCAGGCGGAAATTCCACTGGCGGGGGTGATGTTTCGACTTGCTCTTGCGGTTCAGTCTCCGGTGGAGCGTCCTCGACAAAATTTTGCGCCTCAAACGTGACCAATTCTTCCTGGCTCTCATCGTCTGAGGTCAGGCCATAACCAATGGTGAGCAGCAACAGGAGGAGCGCCGCTTCGATGGCCAACGCAACTGATAAACCAACAAGTCGCCGCTTGAACGGACGTTCGGCGCCTTGCCCAAGAAACCCGGGCTCAAGAATACCGCCGGACTGTTCTGTAGTCGCTGCGTCGCTGAATTGCGTAATGGGTCGGTACTCTTGCCGGTCGGGACCATTGGCCTAATCGCCAACTCGCTGCGCGATACCACAAAACCGGCTTGCCGCTAGGTGAACAAGACCTTCGCTCAGGCTCTGGGAGGTTGGCGGCGGTAACTAAGCGCCTCGGCAATATGCACCCGCGCCACCTGCTCAGCACCGGCAAGGTCCGCGATCGTGCGCGCAACCCGGAGCATTCGCGTATAGGCGCGGGCGGACAGCCGCATGGCATCGGCAGCCTGCAGCAACAGTGCACGGCCAGCCTCATCGGGCGTCGCGAATTTGTCGAGCGCGTCGCCTTCAAGCTCGGCATTGCTGCGCGCGCCTGTTTGGTCAAAGCGGGCTGTTTGCCGTGCGCGGGCAGCTGCCACTCGGTTGGCGACTTCTGCTGATCCTTCTGCTGGCGGTGGTAGGTTGAGATCGGCGGCGCTTACCGGATCGACCTCCACATGCAGATCAATCCGGTCTAGCATCGGCCCAGAAACCTTGCTCTGATAATCGGCCGCGCATCGCGGCGCGCGGGAACAGGCTAGAGCTGCATCTCCTAAATGACCGCAACGACATGGGTTCATTGCTGCGATCAATTGAACCCGAGCAGGGAAAGTCACATGCGCATTGGCGCGAGCAATATCCACGCTGCCCGCCTCTAGCGGCTGGCGCAGCGAATCAAGCACTGGGCGTTGGAACTCAGGCAATTCGTCCAGAAACAGGACCCCCAGATGGGCGAGGCTAACTTCGCCAGGACGCACCTTCAGTCCACCTCCTGTAAGCGCCGCCATGCTGGCCGAATGGTGCGGCGCGCGAAATGGCCGTGCGCGGCTAATCTTGCCACCTTCCAACTGCCCGGCGACCGATTGCACCATGGAAACCTCCAAGGCTTCTGCCGGTGTCAATTCGGGCAAGATACCGGGCAGACAGGACGCGAGCAGGCTCTTGCCAGCACCTGGTGGCCCACTCATCAGCATGTTGTGACCGCCGGCGGCAGCGATTTCGAGCGCGCGTTTGGCCGTTTCTTGACCCTTTACCCGCTTGAGATCGGCGACCAATTTTGTTGGCTCGACCTCTCCGCGCGGAGGTTCGGGCAAGCTTTGCGTGCCTTTGAGGTGGTTGAGCAGGCTGACCAAATCGGGCGCAGCAAGCACAGGAACACCGCTTGCCCAGCGTGCCTCCGATCCTTGCAGGGCAGGGCAGATCAGCCCGGCATCTTGTTCGCTAGCATGCAGCGCCGCCAGTAAAACCCCGGGGGAGGCGGCAATGCGCCCATCGAGAGATAATTCTCCTACCGCGACCCATTCGGTCATTTGTTCAGCATCGCAAACCCCCATTGCCGCCAGCAAAGCCAGCGCAATCGGCAGGTCGTAATGTGATCCCTCTTTAGGCAGATCAGCGGGCGAGAGATTGATAGTGATGCGTTTGGGAGGCAATGCCAGGCCCATGGCCGACAAAGCCGATTGCACCCTTTCCCGGCTTTCACCCACTGCCTTGTCCGGTAGGCCAACGATTGCAAAGCGAGGCAGACCTGGTGCGACCTGGCACTGGACCTCGACGGAGCGAGCCTCAAGCCCGAGATAGGCAACCGTTCTAACCAATGCGACCAATGGAAATTCCTTCGCTGGCAGCCACATCATGATGATTGGACAGGCGCAAATTAAAGGATTTTAATCGCCTTTCGGCCGGCAAAGTTGCAGACAAACAAACCTTGCGTTTGGTCCGTGATGTTGGTCGATCGCTAGGGAAAAATTTGGTTGCCGAAACGCTCTCAATGCTTGACTCAATATCCCCCTTGGCCTAACCGCGCGCCCACTGAGGCGGTCGCCCTTTACCGGCGGCCCTTTTTATTGATGCTGTTTGCGCTTAGAAGCGATGGCTGCATCACTTTTGATTTTTGAGGATAATATGAAGCGGACATTCCAGCCCAGCAATCTCGTGCGTGCCCGTCGCCACGGATTTTTTGCACGTAAGAAAACGGTCGGTGGCCGTAAAGTTCTGGCCAATCGTCGCCGTCGCGGTCGCAAGACCCTTTGTGCCTAAGCACAAGAACTGAACCACAGAAAATCGCGGTGCTAACGCGCCGCTCCGATTTTCTTGCTGCGAACCGGGGCCTGCGCATTGCACGCCCCGGTTTCGTGCTTTTGGCCAAACCCAATGACGGGCGTGGCAAACGCTTTGGCATCACTATTACAAAGAAGGTCGGCAATGCGGTCGTCCGTAACCGGATGAAGCGACGCTTTCGCGAATTACTGAGGGCGGCCTTGCCTGAACAGGGATTGCCCGATCACGATCACGTGCTGATTGGCCGCGATGGCGGAATTGAACGCGATTTTGTCTCGATGGAGCAAGAATTGCAGCAGGCTTTGGCCCGCGCAGCCGACGGCAAAGGGGATCGCCAGCGCAAATATCGTGGACCTCGAAAGGCCGGCAAGGCGCGCAAATGAAGCAAGTGCTGATCCTGATTGCGCGCGGATGGCAACTCGGTCCGAGCCGCATTTTGCCCCCGACGTGTCGCTATTCCCCCTCCTGCTCGCAATATGCGATCGAGGCCTTGGGAAAATATGGTGCGATCAAGGGTGGATGGATGGCAACAAAGCGGATAATGCGCTGCCACCCATGGGGCGGGCATGGCTTTGATCCAGTGCCCTAGTCTCAGACGGCGTAGTACCTATATAATACACTTATGACCTTTAAGACGCACAGGATTTGATCTTGGACAACCAGCGTAATCTCATTTTTGCCGTGGTGCTTTCTTTCCTTCTCATCTTGGGATGGGATGCGGGCATGCGCTATTTCTACCCAGAGGCATCGACCGCTGACGCGCCAGAAGCTGCCGCTCCGGTAGTTGCATCATCAACAGCGCCACAAGGCGCCACCCAATTGGGCGATGCAACAGATGGCGCCCCGCAAGAAGCAGCTGGACCGATTGATCTGGCAACCGCTTTGGCTTCGGACCAACGCGTTCGTATTGATGCGCCTCGGATTGAAGGATCGATCAATCTTGTTGGCGGGCAGGTCGACGATATCGAGTTGAAGGACCACCGCGAGACGATTGATGACGATAGCGGTCCGGTCCAATTATTTGCTCCACAGGGCACGCCCGGCCAGTATTTTGCTCAGTTCGGTTGGATCGGAAATGGCGTGACGCTGCCGACCCCGCAAACCGTTTGGGCGGCGGACGTCGATGTCCTGACCAACAATCAGCCGGTCACACTGACCCATGATAATGGAGAAGGGCAGACTTTCTCGATTAAATATTCGATCGATGACAATTATATGATTACGGCGGAACAATCCGTCACCAATACCAGCGACGGCTCGGTGGTTGTCCAGCCTTATGGTCTGCTCAATCGCAACACCGTGAATGCCAGCCCGAGCACATTTAACGCGCATTCAGGCCCAATTGGAGCATTTGGCGATTCGGTCGATTACGGCGTGGATTACGAAGATCTGGCGGAAAGCGGCACATATACGCCCGAGGGTGGCGCACCGCATTGGACCGGCTTCAGCGATATTTACTGGTTGTCGGCTCTAATCCCGCAAGGCGACGCTGCTGCAACACCGGGCTTCCGGTCTTTGGGCAATGACATATTCCGCGCCGATGTGATCTACGGCCCAGAAACTGTGGCTGCGGGTGTTACCGTCTCCAGTTCAACGCTGCTGTTTGCAGGAGCGAAAGAAAGCGCGGTTCTAGACACTTACCGTGATGACTTGGGCATCGACAAATTCGGCAAGGCGATTGATTGGGGTTGGTTCGAATGGTTCGTCAAACCCATGGTTTGGCTGCTGCGGACGCTCTATGATTTTGCCGGCAATTTCGGTGTCGCGATTATCCTGCTGACGGTCATCATTCGTGGCGCTCTGTTCCCGATTGCACAGAAGCAATTCGCCAGCATGGCTGGGATGAAAGCGGTTCAGCCCAAGATGAAAGCTCTGCAGGAACGCTATAAGGACGATAAGCAAAAGCAGCAGCAAGAGATTATGGCGCTGTATAAGAAAGAGGGCGTCAATCCGCTGGCTGGTTGTTTGCCGCTGGTGATCCAGATCCCCATCTTCTTTGCTCTGTATAAAGCGCTGATTCTGGCGATCGAAATGCGCCACAAGCCATTTGCGCTTTGGATCGAGGATCTTTCTGCTCCTGATCCGGCTAAGATACTCAATCTGTTCGGCCTGCTGCCGTTCGATCCTCCCGGTTTCCTTGGCATTGGCGTTTTGGCCATTTTGCTGGGTGTGACCATGTGGCTGACGTTCAAGTTGAACCCCAGCGCGATGGACCCGATGCAGCAACAGATATTCAACCTCATGCCTTGGGTGCTGATGTTTGTGATGGCGCCATTTGCCGCTGGTCTGCTGCTGTATTGGGTTACGTCCAACATCCTGACCTTGGCCCAGCAAAGCTATCTCTATTCCAAGCATCCTCAGCTGCGTGCGGCTGCGGATAAGGAAAAGGAAGAGAAGGCTCTCGCGAAGAAGCGGGAAGAGAGTTCCTGAGCGTGGAACATTCTGATGCCACCGAACAAGCGGCCCAGGCCTATGCGGAAAAGGAAGCGAGCAAGCTCTTCTCGGGAAGGGTGGATTTCTTGCTGTCCGCCCCGCAGTTGAAGTTTTTGCCCGATCCAACCGTGTCCGAGATTGCATTTTGCGGCCGGTCCAATGTGGGCAAGAGCTCGCTGCTCAACGCGCTGACAGGCCGCCGATCAATTGCGCGCGCATCGGTGACGCCGGGTCGCACGCAAGAGCTCAATATCTTTGAAGTGGGCGAACCCACTCTGTTCCGTCTGGTCGATATGCCCGGGTATGGCTTTGCCAAAGCTCCGCCCAAGGTGGTCGACAAGTGGAAGCGGCTGGTGCGGACTTACCTAAAGGGGCGTGTTGTGTTGAGGCGCACATTGCTGCTGGTTGATAGTCGTCACGGCTTAAAAGAAGTCGACCGTGAAATGATGACTATGCTGGACGAAGCTGCGGTCAGCTATCGCGTGATCATGACCAAGGCGGACAAGATCAAGGCGAGCGAGCTGGAAAAGACAGTCACCAAGGTCGAGGAAGAAGCGCGCAAGCACTCTGCCGCTTTCCCTATTGTGCATGTCACCAGCGCGGAAAAGGGCATGGGCATCGCAGCTTTGCGGGCAGCAGTTGTTGCAGACGCTGCGATCTAGCCAGCCACCAAAACTACAGCACAATTCGGCAAACTGATTGACGTGCAGGATCGCGCGAGCCAATCAGCCTGCATGCTATTGGGCGTTTGCTATTATCCGGAACATTGGCCGCGTGATCGGTGGGAAACCGATGCGCGGATGATGGTGGAGGCGGGTCTGTCTCGCGTGCGGATCGGTGAATTCGCATGGAGCCGGATCGAACCGGAGCCGGGCAAATTCGATTGGCAATGGCTCGATGATGCGGTCGAGGTTCTGCACAAGGCCGGTCTTGGCATTATTATGGGGACGCCCACGGCCACTCCGCCCAAATGGCTGGTCGATCAAATCCCCGATATGGTCGCGATTGATGGGCAAGGGAGATCGCGCGGTTTCGGATCGCGGCGGCATTATTGTTTCAGCCATACTGGATATCGGCGGGAATGCGTGCGGATAACGCAAGCAATGGCTCAGCGTTACGGCCAGCACCCTGCCGTCGTCAGCTGGCAAACCGACAATGAATATGGCTGTCACGATACGGTCCAGAGCTTCTCAGCGGCGGCGAGCGAAGCTTTCCGTCTTTGGCTTGAGCAACGCTATGGCTCTATTGATGCGCTGAATGCTGCTTGGGGCAATGTGTTCTGGTCGATGGAATATCGCGGCTTTACCGAGGTGGAGCTGCCCAATTTAACGGTGACAGAGGCCAATCCAGCGCATTGGCTCGCCTTCAGGCGTTTCTCGTCCGATCAGGTCGTGACCTTCAACAAGGCACAGGTCGATATTCTACGTAAGCATTCACCCGGACGCGACATCACCCACAATGCGATGGGTTTCTACACAGGTTATGACCACCACGATCTGGCTGCTGATATTGATGTGTTGGGATGGGATTCCTACCCATTGGGCTTCCTTGAGCAGTTCCGTTTTTCAGCCGCCGACAAATTGGATTTCGCGCGGCAAGGCCATCCCGACATCGCTGCATTCCATCACGATTTGTACCGAGGATGCGCGCGCAATGAGCGTTGGAGCGTGCTCGAGCAGCAACCCGGTCCAGTCAATTGGGCCCGGCACAATCCGGCGCCATTGCCGGGCATGGTTGCACTGTGGACTCTAGAGGCGGCAGCCCATGGCGCGGAGATGGTCAGCTATTTCCGCTGGCGGCAGGCACCTTTCGCACAGGAACAAATGCATGCTGGTCTGTTGCGGCCCGATGGAGCACCTGCACCTGCTTTGGCCGAGGCAACAGAAGCTGCATCCATGTTGGAGGCCTTAGGCCCAACAGGTGAGACACGACGGGATGCTGCGCTGATATTTGCCTATGATGCTGAATGGATGACGCAAATTCAGCCACAAGGCGAGGGGCTGTCGGCACTTTGGGCGACATTTGATTGCTACAATGCGTTGCGGAAGCAGGGCCTCAATGTAGACATTGTCCCACCAACCGCCGACTTCAGCGACTATGCAATGGTCGTGATGCCATGCTTGCCGATCATTTCAGACGGGCTGGCAGCATCGCTGGAGAAGTTCGCGGGCCAAATCATTGTAGGCCCACGTTCGGGCAGCCGGGACATTGATTTCTGCATGCCAGACAGCCTTGCTCCAGGTGCCTTGTCGCCATTGCTGGGGCTGACCGTGACACGCAGCGAGACTTTGGCACCCGGCCTTGAACATGACGGGGATGGGTGGTCCATTGCCCGTTGGCTCGACCATATCGACGGCGATGCTGAGCCAGAATTGACCGCCGATGACGGCACAGTGGCTTGTTGGCGGCATGGCAATGCCCGCTATCTTGCGACTTGGCCGCAAGGGGCAGTGTTGGACAAGGTCATCGCGCTTGCTTGCCGCGATGCTAATATCGAAACAATCGCTATGCCCGACGGATTGCGCATTCGCCGTACAGGCAAATATTTGTTCGCGTTCAACTATTCAGTTAGAGCTACCAGTCTGCCTACCGATGCGACCGGCCAATTGATCATCGGCGCCAGAACCATGCCGCCCGCCAGCGTTACCGTCTTAGAGCTTTAGCTTATCGGCGTTTTAACGCGATTGACGAGAATCCAGCCATTGGGCCAGCTTGACCCCGCCAGTGATCAGGAATGGCACCAGCACGAAGCTAAGCACGACTTTCGCAATCACTTGCCCGATCAACAGGTTTGTAATCGGAAATAGGCCGTAGAAAGCCAGCGTGATGAAGATCACAGAATCCACAGCCTGACTTAAAGCAGAGGCAATTGCACCGCGCAGCATCAATCCAATGGTGCTGGTCTGCCGACCCAATCCGTTGCCTGCCAGCTTAGAGAATATCCAAACATTGAGCAGCAGCGAGACGATATAGGCCGCCGGTCCTGCCGCCCAAACTCGCCACACAGTGTTGTGGACCCGTTCAAACGCTGCCAGATCATCGGCTCGGCCTTCCAACATTTCGACGGAAGGGGGCAGGCCAAGCACCAATTGCATCAATACGCTGGCGATAAGCAGCGGGACAAATCCAAACCAGACAATTCGTGTTGCCAGTTTTTGCCCGTAAAGCTGGGCCACCGTGCTGGAGATCACGACCAAAATCAGGAACGCGAAGATGCCCGATTCCACCGCCAATTCGGTCGGCACCAATTGCACCTGTTTGAATGCCAGAACACCGGCCAGCACTGTCATGCCGCCATACAACATCAGGTATACAAATAGGCCGAGGGGAACGCTCGCAGCTTTTACTTCACTTGATGAGCTGGTGCCGGGTGTGTCTGTAGCGGTTTGGTCCATGTTCAGCTGACTATGGCGAAAGGCGAAAAAAGGGAAGTCACCGGACCAATCCACCTGTGCATTTGACTGTTGGCGAGCAAAAGGCGAGACCAGATTAAGTGCCGGACTTGCGAATTTGCATTGCAATGCTGATGAGCGATTCTGGCGCCGCATTTCTGGCAGCGCAGGGGAGTTACATGCCGCCATTTGTCATGAGTATCGCTGGGATCATTGCGATTCTGCTGTTCGCATTTCTTCTATCCAACGGCAAAAAGCGCATTAAATTGCGCGTTGTCGGTGCAGCATTCGCCTTGCAAGTGCTGATGGCGTTGCTGGTCTTGCGGACGTCCGTGGGCGCTAACGTCATTGAATTTCTGTCCAATGGTGTCATCGCTCTGCTCGGCTATTCGGTTGCCGGTATCGAGACATTGTTTGGCCCGATGGATTCCAACCCATTTACCAACACTTTCCTGATCGCAGCTTTGCCAGTGATCGTGTTCTTCGCCGCTCTTGTGGCGATCCTTTACCATCTCAAGATCATGCAAATTCTGGTCCGTTGGATTGGCGGCGCGATCGGCTGGATAACCGGGATCAGCAAAGTTGAAGCGCTGGGCAGTGCCGCGAATATCTTTGTCGGCCAGTCTGAAAGCCCCTTGGTGGTACGCCCATATTTGGCGTCGCTGCCGCCTAGCCGCCTGTTCACTTTGATGTGTGTTGGCATGGCTGGCGTCGCAGGAACAATCCTAGCTGCTTACGCCGCGTTTTTGGGTGATGAAGCAGTGCCCTATCTACTGGCTGCTGCATTCATGTCAGCGCCCGGCGGGATTCTTATGGCTAAACTCATCATGCCGGATGATCCAGAAGAGGCGGCTGAGCATGACGCATTGATGGCGGATGTCTCGGTCTCTGAGACATTTGAAGAAGGCCACAAACCAGCGAATATTATCGAGGCTGCTGCTCAGGGAACGCAAACGGGCGTCAAACTGGCGGTTGCCGTGGGGGCAATGGTGATGGTGTTTGTAGCGCTAGTTGCGCTTGCCAATGGCTTGCTTGGCGGCGTTGGTGGCTGGTTTGGCTATCCCGATGTCTCGTTTCAACAATTGCTCGGCTATGTCTTTGCACCGGTAATGTATTTGATCGGCATTCCATGGTCCGAAGCAGGGGCCGCAGGCGGATTGTTCGGCACCAAGATTGTGCTCAACGAATTTGTGGCCTTTATTGAATTGGGTCAGATAAGTGATCTGGCGCCACGCAGCCGGGCAATTGTCACCTTTGCACTGTGCGGATTTGCCAATTTCTCATCGATTGCGATCCAGATGGCTGTCACCGGAGGGCTTGCCCCCAATCAACGGCCGGTCATCGCGCGGCTTGGATTAAAAGCATTGGCTGCGGGCAGTTTGGCAAATTTGATGAGCGCAGCCCTAGCGGGACTGTTCCTGCCATACTAAGTGTGCCTGTATGAGTGACATTGCATCTGTATCGATTGCCCGACCGTTAGAGGATTTGGCGGATGAATTGGGCCGTAGTTTTGCCGAATATGGCTTTGCTGTCATTCGTGACCATGGAATTCCGCAGGAACTTATCGAGCAGGCGGAGGCCAAATCGAAAGAATTCTTTGCTCTGCCCGATGAGGTGAAGCGAGCCTATCAATTGCCTGCAGGCGGCGGCGCGCGCGGATACACGCCATTTGGCACCGAGAAAGCCAAGGATGCGGACATCTTCGATCTGAAAGAGTTTTGGCATGTCGGACGCTCTTTAGCCGAAGGACATGAACTGTCCGAATTCATGGCTCCGAATATCTGGCCGCATGAAGTGGACGGCTTCAGAGAAACCTTCACCGAGCTCTACGATGCCTTTGACGCAGCCGGTCTGCGCGTGTTGGAGGCGATTGCGCTTCACCTTGGTCTCGACCGCAATTACTTCGCCGCAACGGTTGAAGATGGCAATTCGGTGATGCGCTTATTGCGTTATCCGCCGCTGGGCGAGGATGCACCCGATGGTGCTATTCGCGCAGCTGCGCATGGCGATATCAACACCATCACATTGCTGCTCGGTGCCGAAGAGGCCGGACTGGAATTGCTTACCCAGCAAGGGGACTGGAAAGCGATTGATGTCCCCGAGGGCGCGCTGGTTATCAACGTCGGCGATATGTTGGACCGGTTGACCAATTCAAAACTCCGGTCGACCACGCATCGGGTTGTGAACCCCATGGGCGCTGCAAAAGATCGGTCGCGCTATTCGATGCCGTATTTCCTGCATTTCCGCCCCGATTACGTGATCGAAACTCTTCCAAGCTGCATCGAATCGGGTCGCGAATCCGAAGCGCCGGAGCCCATTTCAAGCCATGAATTCTTGTTACAGCGTCTGCGCGAGATAAATCTCGCCTGACAGCCTGTGGGTAGACAGTTGATAACCCAAAAAAGCTAGCGTTGTTGCGGCGCAGCAACAGTACCGCGCTATGCCGCAGAAAACCTAGTGTTTCGGGGTTATTTTCTCAGATGTTTGAATGGAGCGTTGGCTGTCGATGTCGCATTTGGCCGGCCGTGTCACGGTTACGTCACAAAACCGCCTTTTCAGCGCAATGCAACACACCTAGCGCGGTGTGAGGGACGAAGAAATTTTCCGAAGCAATTTGTGACTAGGGGACAACTGTCATGAAAATCAAATATCTTTTGGCGGCCAGCGTTGTATCGCTTTCGGCTGCTGCCACCATTGCCACTCCAGCAGCAGCTCAGCAAATTACATCCGGCGTTGAAGGCCGGGTGAATGATGCTGACGGAAACGCGCTTCCAGGCGCGACTGTTACGATCACTGATACACGGACGCAATCCACGCGTACTCTGACTGCCGGGGGAAGCGGTGCTTTCAACGCAACCGGCCTGGTTGCTGGCGGCCCCTACACGATTACAGCCACGGCGCCCGGGTTTGAAGGCCAGACGCTTGAAGGACAAACGCTCAGCGCTAGCGGAAGCCTGCGTCTTACTTTCGGCCTGACTGCTAACGCAGATGGCTCGGTCATCGTTGTTACTGGCGCCAGAGTACAGGCCGCACAGGTTGCTGTCGGTCCTGGTCAGATTTTCGATCTTGAATCTCTGGAAGGCTTCCCATCAATAACGCGCAACGTTGTCGACATCATCCGCCTCGATCCGCGTGTTAGCCTTGACCGGAACAATGAAGTTGACCGGATCAGCTGTCTTGGCGGCAATGACCGTTCCAACACCTTCACCGTCGACGGTGTGGTCCAATCGGACGTGTTTGGCCTGAACGGAACGCCAACAGCTTCGCGTAACACTTTCCCGATCCCGTTTGACACCATCCGTCAGACTTCGGTTGAATTTGCACCGTTCGACGTCGAATATTCGGACTTTACCGGTTGTGCCATCAACGTGGTCACCAAATCAGGTGAGAACAAGTTCCACGGTTCGGCTTTCTTCACCTTTACCAATGATAATCTTCGCGGTGACAGCGCTGGTTCCGCCAGCTCGCAAGTTTCTCCGTTTGAAGACAAGCGCTGGGGTGCAACGTTGGGCGGACCGATCATCAAGGATCGCCTGTTCTTCTACGCCGGTTACGAAGAGACTGACCTTGGCCGTCCGAACGATTTCGGCCCTACAGGCGGTGGATTTGCTGTAGAGGCTGACTTTGTAACGCAAGATCAGTTTGACGAATTCGCTCGCATCGCTCGTGATGTATATGGACAGGATGTTGGCGGTTATCCAACAGTCTTGAACGAAACCAGCGTTCGTTACTTCGGTCGTGTTGACGCTTATCTTACTGATGATCACCGGTTGGAAGCGACATATCAGCGACTGGAAGAAACCAAGGTAGAAAGTGATACGGGCACAGACAATCTGACCGGCCTGAACAGCTTTGAAGACGAAGGCACGATCTCAGATTACTATTCTGTTCGCCTCTATTCCGATTGGACGGATCGCGTTTCGACAGAAATTCGCCTGTCACGCGCCGAAGTTGGCGATAAGCAAGGGCCATTCGGCTTTGGTGAAGCGCAATCCGACAATCCGACTGTAAGGCTTGCAGTGGCGATTGAGCCTGTTGCAGGGGCAACCTCTGAAAATGGTCTGCTTTCAACTGGCCCAGGTATCTTCCGCTCAGCGAATCAGCTTGATACCCAAATCGATCAAGCTCGCTTTGTGATGAATATCGACGCTGATGATCACCAGATTAAACTGGGTGCCGAAGTCAATGACCTTTCGGTGTTCAACCTGTTCGCGATTAACGCAACGGGTACAATCTTCTTCCGCGGATTGGACGATTTTGCCAACGGATTGGTTGCCAGCGGTTCGGGGTCGAGCGCATTTGCTAGCCCAACCGATGTAGTCTCTGGTGGACGCTTCGGCCAAACTGGTGGTGCGACGATTGCCTCATCTGCAACTGGCGATATCAACGATGCGAGTGCGACTTTCAGTCGTCAAATCTACTCGTTCTATGCACAAGATCAATGGCAAGCGACCGATCAGCTGAATTTGACTGCTGGCGTTCGTGTTCAATTGTATGATGGTTCAGGAATTCCGCGCTTGAACCCGTTGTTCCAAAACCGCTTCGGCTTTTCGAATTCGGTACCGTTCAGCGCTCTGGATCCAGTTGTATTGCCACGCTTCGCAGCAACCTATGACATGTTCAACGAAGGCTTCTTCAGTGACACGACAATCACTGGTGGCATCGGGGTCTTTTCCGGCGGCGATCCTGTCGTGTTCTTCTCCAATGCCTTCTCCAACGATGGGTTTGCATCCGCAAATGGAGATTCATTCGACTCTGAATGTGATAGTTTCGTAAATGCTGACGGTAGCTTCAATGTCGTTAGTGGTGGTCAGTTCACTGGTCTGCCACAATGTGTTGTCGACGCTGCCGTAAACGCTGCAGCCAATGGTCGTGGTGATATCAAGTCTACCGACCCAGACTTCAAAGTACCTACCGTCGTTCGCGCCAACTTTGGTATCGACACGATGCTGGGGACTGAAAGCGGTTTCTTCTCTAACTGGAACTTGCGAGCCGATTACATCTATTCGCGCTTCCGGAACACGCTAGGCATCAACGATCTGGTTCAGGTCCCAGATCCCAGCGAAGGTTTGAATGGCTTCACTATTGATGGCCGTCCAATCATTGCAGCAATCGATCCGCTGAACGATGGTTGTAACGCTCAATTGGTTGGTACCGGTGGTGTACCACCTGTATACACTGGGGTTACCGATGAATGCTTCGGCGCCCGAATTGACGACTTCAACCAGCTGACCAATGGCCGTAGCTATGACAGTCACGTTGCTTCGTTTGCGCTTTCTAAGCGGTTTGACGGCGGCCTGATCACCGACAACGGTAGCGTTAACCTCAGCCTTGGTTATGCCTTCACTGATTCGAACAACACTCGGAACTTCTTCGGTGCGACAGCCAATGGCAACTTCGAAGACACGGCAGCGTTCGACTTCCAAGACCCTGCGGTTTCAACTTCGAACTTCGAAACTCGGCATCGCTTCACCGTTGCCGCAAGCTTCCAAGAACAGTTCATCGAGGATTATGACACACAGCTGGCCATGTTCTTCTCCGCACGCTCGGGCCGTCCTTACAGCCTGACGTTTAGCGGAGACGGATTCCAGGATTCGACATCGGGTGACAACAATGCGTTGCTCTACATCCCTACAGGTCCAAACGATCCAAACATTTCGCCATCGTCATCGGCAAGTGCAGAAGACATCACAAACCTGGTCAATTTCGTTGACAATTTGAATTGTGATTTCACACCTGGCGAGACCATTCGTCGGAACACTTGTAGCAATGACTGGGTGTACGACATGGATCTCCGCTTCAGCCAGGAACTGCCTGGTTTCGGCAGACTGTTCGGTGTGGATGACAAGTTTGAGCTGTTTGCCGATTTCGACAATGTCCTGAACTTCATTGATTCTGACTGGAACGTCTTCCGTAATCGTGATGACGAAGATGGATTGGTTGATCTAATCGACGCAGACGGTGTTGATGCAGAAGGTCGCTACATCTTCGAAGATCTGAACACGAATTCGGACGGTGCTATTGACGATCAAGAACGGATTGGTTTCTCAAACTCTGTTTGGCGGATCCAGGTTGGTGTTCGTTACGAATTCTAAACCGGTCTGATCAATTTGAGATCAAACAAGCGGCGGGGTTCCTGACTAGGAGCTCCGCCGTTTGCTTTGGGGCGCTTGGTTTGGCTTCTTGATAGCGCCTGAGTATCGACCTGTTCGGCCCTAAGCTGCTTCGAGCAAATCCATCGCCAGCTTGGCTCTGATTTCTGCATCAACTTCGGATCTAAGGGCCCGTTCAAAGGCTGCGGCGCGGTCACCCAATTCTTCCTCTCCGAACATGCCTGCTGTGCCGGCCAATTTGTGAACCAAGCGGGCAAGGTCATCGCCTTCGCATCCGGTCAGGCGCCCTTGCCGCACTGCCGTATCGACGGCCTGCAGTGCCTCTCGCCGACGCTCTTGCCAGCGTTCGATCAATGCAGGTGAGTGGGAAGCCTTGCCTGCTTTGGCATCAAATTCATGCACATTTCCTTCTGGATCAGCTTCGGTGCGCGATTCGGTGAACAGACGCCCTTCTTCCTCGACAATTTTGATCGGCAACCATCGCTGCAGGGCGCCTACCAATTGTGAAAAGCTTAGCGGTTTGGAAAGATGCGCTTGCATCCCAGAATCCTTTGCAGCCGCAATATCCTCGGGGAATGCATTGGCAGTCAAGGCAATGATAGGAAGGACGTCACCACGGATGCCCTCGGTACGAATGGCGCGTGTAGCAGCATATCCGTCACAGCCAGGCATTTGCACATCCATCAGTACAAGATCATAGGGCTCTTCCCGCAAATATGACTCCAGAACCATTGCGACGGCTTCATTGCCGTCATGGGCGATACTGACATGCTGGCCACATCGTTCCAACATAGAGGTGACCAACAGACGATTGACGTCGTGGTCTTCGGCCAACAATATTCGTGACGATTGAGGCAGGGTTTCTGGTTCGGAAATTTTTGGCTCATCTTCGCGGAAGGCGCCGTGAGCTGCTTCGATCAGAGGCAGAGTGAGCGTGAACCGCGTTCCCAATCCGGGGCTGGAGTCTACATCAAGAAAACCGCCGAGCAATTCGGCCAATTGCCGACTGATCGAAAGTCCCAAGCCAGTCCCGCCAAATCGGCGTGACGTGTCGTTCTCGCCTTGTTCGAACGGGTCAAAAATGCGGCCAAGACGCTCGGCGCTGATCCCAATGCCTGTGTCCTTTACGCAAACTGAAAATTGATCGGCCTGAGCTGCATAGCTAACCGTAATCTCGCCCTCTTCGGTGAATTTCACTGCGTTACCGACCAGATTGAGGATGATCTGACGAAGCCGTAACCCGTCGGTTTGGACCCACAGCTTTTCGTCCAAACTTTCAAACGTCAGTGTGATGTCTTTCTTTTCCGCACTGGCCCGGTGCAAGTCGGCGCATTCGCCCACCAGGCTGTGAAGGTCGACCGGGCCGCTATCGATATTGATCTGCCCAGCTTCGATTTTTGAAAGGTCAAGGATATCGTTCAATAGCAGCATCATAGACCGACCCGATTGGACTATTAGTTCGGCATGACGTTGCTGCTGGTCATCCAATTCGCTCTGCATCATCAATTCGGCAAAGCCCAACACACCGTTCATCGGTGTGCGAATTTCATGGCTCATATTGGCTAGGAATTCAGACTTGGCCTGAGCTGCATTTTCGGCATGGCGTCTGGATCGGGTCAACAACAATTCTAGCTCAACCCGTTCGGTCACATCGCGAGCAGACACGACCATGCCTTCCGGCTCCCCCGTTTCAGAATTTTGAGCGATAGCGCATTCTGCCTCAATATAGATTGGGCTGCCATCGTCAGCATCAAGGAAACGTCGATAGGTAAAGCGCTCTTTATCGCTCTCGCCGCCAATAAGGTGCGTTTCCGCAGTTGAGAATTTTTCGCGAGCATCGGGATGCATCCGCGCGGTGGCGCGATTGCCAATAAGCGTTTCGATATTTCGCCTAGAACATCGATCACCGATGCTGAAGCATAGGTACAAATGCCATTCAAATCGTACCTCAAAACCGTATCGGTGATATTGTCCGCCAACAGAGCTAACTGCCGCTCGCTTTGGGCGAGATCCTCGGTGATTCTCTCACGTCCGGCAAGGATCGCGGAAACCGGTAATCCAGTCAGGAAACTGGCGGCGACGAAGGCCTGCATCACATGCATTCGGGTTTGCATAGAAGCCGCTACAAGGTTGATGGGGCCAGTTCCCAGCCAGGTCATGTATGTCGCAATCAGTGAGACCAAGAGGACGAAGGTGGCCGTTCCCAGACTGCCTAGCTGGAATGCACAGATTAGGACGATGGGTGGGATGATGAACAGCAGCGGATAGCTGGATTGAGAAAAGACCAGCAGGGTACAGAATGATCCGGCACTTAGGATTGAAAATGTCCGGATTAATTCGGAGCTGCCAAATTCGTGTTTCTTGCTCATTGAGCTGGCAAGCAAGAGAAGCAGTGGCACAAACACGATCATCTCAAGACCGTCAGTTAGATACCAACTCAGCCAAACGGAGAACGGATCACTGCCGTCTCGGGACAGGCCAATCAGCGCGATGGAAGCGGATGCAAGCGGAGCGATAAATCCAGCAGCAATGATCAGTTTGCCTAGATCTTGCATCGACTCCATGTTGATCGTTTCGCCGCATAATCTGCGGGTCAGCATGGTTGCGATAATTATTTCCACCAAATTGGCGGTCGCGTAGATCAAGGCTTCGAATGTGGGAAAGTCCGCCAGCATGTTCACGCTGGTGCTGCTGACGAAGATCGCCGCGAAATAGGGAATGTCATTGGTCAGCCGGGCGCGGAGCAAGATCGCGACCGGCATAGCATTGGGCAGCCAGATGGAGGCAATTGGGCCGTCATAGCGCGAGATTGCAATGCTGGCGTAAGCGAGCACTCCAAACAAAACTGCGGCCACGCATGCAATCCAGATATTGCGTCCTTCGCGCAATGTGTCTGGTGCCATATCTGGTGCTCGCAAAGTCAGCTGATCCATCGATTTTCCCTTCATTATCGATTATAGACAATGGGCCTAGGAAACGGGCGGCACCGCAGAAAAGGGTGGGCGGAAAACATGATCGGTCGGGAAGAAGCTTGAACAACCAAGGCTATTTAAAGCGCCATCGTCGGCCCAGAATCAGCACGATTCTAGCCATTATCATGTTGCATATTGCGGCCCTGTATGGGCTGGCGCTGGCTTTTGCCCCGGATATGACGGCGATAGCTCAGCGGGCGGTAGTTTCGGCGTTCACCGTCACCATAACCGTGCCGCCCGACGATCCACCAGCGGATGCAGAACCTGAGCCGGACGAGGGCGCGGCTGGGTCTGAGGGTAAGCAATCGGTGCCAAAGCCGGTTACTGCACCCACACCCAAAGTACCGACCAAGCAGGACGTTCCTTTGCCCGAGGCCTCCTCAACCGGCACTGCCAACACTTCAGGCGCCAAATCCGGTGGTGATGGCACCGGCGCGGCAGGCGACGGGATCGGCACAGGCAGCGGGCAAGGTGGCGGCGGCACTGGAGGCGGAATTTCGCGAAAACCTGAATTGATCGCGACCATTACCGATGCACGATCCTTCCCGGTGCCTCCGGGCGGGCGTGAAGCGCGGATCGGTAAGTCGGTGATTGTGCGTTTGATGGTGAGCGCTCAGGGCAGTCCCACAAGCTGCAGTATTTATCGAGCAAGTCCATTTCCGCAAACCGATCAAGCGGTCTGCGACCTTGCGCTGAAACAAGTGCGCTTCAGGCCAGCATTGGACAATAATGGCGATCCAGTCGCGGCCCGCTTTTACTATAAGCAGGAATTCTTCAATTGATCGCCCGCCGCTGTCCTGTAGTCATAGTGACTATGGGACAAGCAAGCTTGGCAGGATTGCGATCATGAATACGATCACGCCGGTCATATTGTGCGGGGGCAGCGGCACCCGTTTGTGGCCGCGCAGCCGCAAATCGCGGCCGAAACCCTTCATCAATCTGGTCGGCGAAGCGAGCCTGTTCGCGCAGGCCTTGGGCCGCTGTGCTGACCCCTCAATTTTTGCCGATCCGGTGATAGTTGCCGGGACTGCTCATGTTCCGTTGATTAGGGATGAGCTGGACGATGAATATCCATGCTCGCTGCTGGTAGAGCCTATCGCGCGTAACACTGCGCCCGCCATCGCTCTGGCTGCAGCCAGCCTTGATCCGGATGCTATCATGCTGGTTTGCCCAAGCGACCATCATATCGCAGATGCGGAGGCATTTAGGTCAGCAGCAAGCGCGGCGTCCGATCTGGCGCGGGAAGATTGGTTGGTGGCGTTTGGTATTGAGCCTGACCGAGCGGAAACTGGCTATGGCTATATTCGGTGTGGCAAACCGATGGGCAGTGGGTTTGCGGTAGATCGTTTTGTAGAAAAGCCTGACCTGGAAAGCGCAGAACAGTTTCTGGCCGATGGGAATTACACTTGGAATGGGGGGATTTTTGCGTTCCGGGCAGGGCGTTTGCTCGAAGAACTCCAGCTGCATCGTCCCAAAATGGCCAAAGCGGTCACTGATGCCATGGTAGGAGCTTCAAAGCAGGGCAATGCATTGCATCCAGATGCGGCGGCATTTGCAGCAATCGAGGGCGAGTCCATCGATTATGCGGTCATGGAAAACACCGATCGCGCGGCCATGGTACCAGTCACTATGGGTTGGTCGGACATCGGAAATTGGGCATCAGTATTGGAGGCGAAGGAGCGGGATCAATCGGGCAATTCCGCTCCGGCAAAACATCAATTGGCGGAATGCAACAATGTATTGGTGGTCAGCGATACAATGCGTGTTTCTGCCGTTGGTCTGGATGATATCAGCATCATAGTCGACGGAGATGATATATTGGTGGTGTCCAATGAGGCAGCGCAGAAAGTCGGGAAGCTAGACGGCCCCAATTCTCAATAGAGGTCAATCGGGAGTGATCACAGCTTCAATATCTTCTTTGCTATAAGGTTTGCGCAAGATGCCGATTGCACTGCTGTTTTCTAATTTGTCTTCAAGTTCTCCATATCCGGTAGCAAGCACATAGGAGACGTTCAATTTATTGAGTTTTTCCATCACTGGATCACTGGTTTCCGCGCCCAGATTGTAGTCGACGATCGCAAAATCGGGTGGAGAACTCGCCAACAAGCTCACGGCAGCGGCCGCACTGGAAACAACATCGACCTTGGCTACACCGATTTTGCGCAAGGTTTCCTCAGTATCCATCGCAATAATCATGCTGTCTTCGACCACAAGGACATGGCGGGGCAGATCATCCAACCGCCTGTTTGCTTTAACGCCCATTTGTCTGCCGCGGCCCATGGCTGGCGACTTCGCGGATTCGGGATCGGTGATATACTTAGCGGGGATAAGGAATTCGGCCTGCAATCCATCGGGTTCATATTTGACGCTTGCATGCCCCTTCAGCTCGAAAGGAATAGAGCGTTCGATAATTGTCGAACCAAATCCTCGCCGGGTGGGCTGCTTGACTGGAGGTCCGCCAACCTCTCGCCAGCTTAGCCGCAGATCACCTTCGGCGTCGCGGTCCAGATTGATCTCCAAATGGCCACGCCTGTCACACAAGCTGCCATATTTGACCGAATTTGTGGTCATTTCGTGTACCACCAGAGCCAGCGCCGTATAGGCTTCAGGCGCAACCAGCACGTCATCGCCGCTCAAAATCATCCGGTCGCGCTTTTGCTCCAAGTAAGCGGCGGTTTCCGCTTCGATGAGTGAGTATATCGAGGCTGGCGCCCAATTCTCGCGAGTGATGTTGTCATGCGCAGTCGCCAGAGCGCCGATCCGCCCGCTCACAATCTCGCTAAAGGAGGGGATGTCGCGCGCATCATGTTTGGACTGGTCGATCAGGCTACGAATCAAATTGAGGATATTGCGGACCCGGTGATTGAGCTCCGCGATCAGCAGCTCCTGCTGCTCCTGTGCTTTGGCTCGTTCGCGAACGGCTTGGTCGGTCAGGCGCAAAACCACCTCCATCAAGGTGATCCGCAGGCTTTCGGCGATGTCCTTTTCATCGGAGGTCCAATCGGCTGAGCGACCGGCCACACTTTCTTCCCAAGCGGCAAAGCTGGTGCGTGGCGATATTATCGTGCCTGCCTCGGTTGCTTTGAGCGTCTTGGTTGGATTGCCTGCCCAGACCACTTTCTGGCGCAACTCTTTACGCCATAATACGAGGAAATCGCGCGGATTGCGCGAGATCGGGATGATCAGCGCCCCTGCCGCTTGATTTAGAAAGGCCTTTGCTGACCTTAACTGATCGGCAAGTGCCTCTATCGCGATAATCCTGCTCACCGGGGCGCCGTTAAGCGCCGGCACTATCGCCTCAAATTGCTCGGCATTTGGGGCAGAACCATTGGCTCGATAGACGCCGTCCACATAGACCGATGCGCCATCATGCGGAATGACATCGCTCAACACATTTTGTAGCTGGGGCAGGCTGTCCAGCAAGGAATTCCCATCGGCCAGTTGCACCATCAATTGATCGTGAATCTTGCGCCCCTGGGTGCGCAATTTCTCAGCCTGATTGATCAAAGTCCGGTCGATCAGAAGCGAGAACATTTGCGAAAAAAGCTCAGCAACAGTGCGCAGAGAATACGGGATCGAGCGCGCTTCAGAATGGTGGCAGGCAAACATGCCCCACAGCTTTCCATTGACTACAATCGAGATCGAGAGAGAGGCACCGACCCCCATATTGGTCATATATTCCAGGTGAACCTTGGAATGCGCGCGCAGCATGCTCATGCTAAGATCAAGCGGTTCACGACCCAAGGATTGGGTTGGCTCAATTGCTACGCGTTCGCCTTGAACATCGGCAATAATACGAAAGGGATTGCGCAAATAGAGCGCCCGAGCCTGCTGCGGAATGTCCGCACGGGGATAGCGTAAGCCGAGAAACGAATCGCTTTTCGGATCGCGTGATTCGGCTACTACTTCACCGCTTTCGTCGGACAGGAAGCGGTAAACCATAACCCGGTCATAGCCGATGATCTGACGGACCAGCACAGCCGCTTTGTCACACAAGGCTGGAATATTCTTGACCGGTTCAAGCTGCGCCATCAGAGGGCCGATCAAGGCTATATGGTCGGCATAATCCATCGCTGCATGTGGCTCAAACTCGATGATTGCCAAGCCGTTGATGCGATGAACCGAAACGTCGAATTGATCGCAATCTTTGCGCAGTAATAGGCCGAATAGCCGCTCAACTTTGTCTGGTTCGGTTAGTTTAGAAACCGCCTGTTTGAGTCGCTCAATTGCGCCATTGCTGAAATAATCTTCCAGCGATTTGCCAATTTGCGGGTTCGTTTCGGTGCCCAGGATCGCACCGCAATTGGTCGAGGCATGGTTGACCAGCCAATCATCGCTTACAGCAATCAACGCACCGAAAGGTTGGATCTCGCCAATCAGATGGATTGGCTCGCGATCGCAATCGTTCGATGTGTAATTACCCGCAGTGCCGTTCATTCTGCATGCTCGAGCGAAATGCGTTGAGCGATCCAGTGAAAATGAGCGAAGACAGCCTTTGCTGCCTTTATGGCACCTGCGGTTGTCTCTTGGTCGGCTGGCTTGTTCAGATCGAGCCTAAGTGTCTTCCAATAATCGGTCATCGACCCATCAGATAGAAATGCGGCGGGCCATGTTTTCCCGCCGGGTGAGCGCTCTATTTCGCGCAATATGGCTTTGTTACCCAAAGACGAGCCAGCGATGGCCCAAAATGCTCCGCCCCGATTGGCCTGTTTGGGTAAATCAAATCGAGGCATACCCTGCGTTGGAAGATCGAGGCCCATCTGGACGAGGTCTTGCCGGATCAACGGTGCCTGCGCCGGAGGAATATCATCGGACATCGGCAACTGGGCAAAATATTGCTCGATTGGAAGCCGTGCGGCGTATTGAACCTGCAAAAATGTGCCATAACTCGCTCGGTCTTGCCAACCGGTGTGCCGCATAAATTGGTCGAGCTTGTCATGCGCATCGCGGGTTCCAGCGCGCAATGCGTCCCGAACTATTTCCTTGGGCGATAAGTTAGCGATGCGACCGCTCCCCTCAATGGCGATGCAATGGCATTGCTCCAAGAAATTGGCGATGTCTAGTAAACCGCAAGTGAGGACACCTAAGCGCCTTCGTGAAATCAGTCCTTTGCCAGCAGCTTTTGACCGTTGGATCGGATTGCGCTTTCGATCATTGGACGGACGAATGACAATGCGAGTGGCAATTCTATCTGGAAGACGACTTGCGCTTCTTCCACTTTGATGTCGCCCGAAACCTTCTGACCCATCGCATTGACCACCAAATGCATCGTGTCTTCATCGCTCCACGATGTGTCGACATCGGCCAAGCCACCCGGAATGTAATCGGCGATCTCATGGCTGCGATCATGCAAGCGCCGGCGCACTTCTTCGCGGCCAAGATCATGGGGTAGGGCAATTCTCATTGGCTCTTGGTCCTATTGGCTTTTGTCTTCGAGCGCTTCTGCACCGCCAAAGCGATAATCGAGATAGCGTGATTTGATCGCCAGATCATCCAACGCACCTTCGGCCATCCGGCGAGTGACTCGGTCAACCTCTCCGCTGATCTTGGTCAGGCTTTCGGTCAAACGGTCGTCCGCAGATTTGCCTGCGTGATTCTCGTTTCGCAGATGGGCTGGGATCTTGCGATAATCTTCGATAGTTTCGGGAATATATTCGCCCACCAGTTCGCGCACTTCATTAACCGAAGGGTGGCTTTGATCGATTGTCTCAAGCTGCAATCCCAGCGCATCCAGCTGCACGCCCAACTGATCCACGACCTGCACTGCGGGTGGAGGAAGCGCAGGGCGCTGTGCCTCCAACCACAATTCAGTTCGAGCAACCATCTGTTTGGGATCGCCCTTGGTCAGTTCCGCGCGCTTGGGCACTTTGACCTTGGGGTATCTGCTGAAAACATAGGCCGCGACCATTACAGCCAGAGCAACCATCATGACGCCGGTGAAACCAATCCCGCCCAACAATAGGCCAGCAGCCGTCATGGTGACAACAATCGTCACCATCGCTCCGGCGAAGTATTTCGCGCGTTTGATCCAATTCTTGCGTTTTGCCCCGGCCGACCCCCGACCGATCGATTCCGCGGGGCGATGGGTGCCGCCATCACGCTGGACCTGCAGGGATTGACCCGCTGCTCCCAGGATTTGATCGGATTGGTTTGTGGTGTCGACCATCAATCAGTCAGCCTCAATTTTCCAGCGCAAGCAGCGAAGGCTCTGACGCGACCTTTGCTTGTGCCTGAGCCTGCCCTTCGGCACGCGCAATATAACCCTTCGACTTCTCAACTTCGTTGGAGAGAGTGTCGACGGTCTGCTTCATATTCGCCAAGGCCTTGACCTTGAAATCGTCCACCTCATCCATCGTGTCATAGATGTTTTGGAAGGCCCGTTGCAGCGTCTCCAGCGGAATAGTACTGGATGCAGCCTGTTCGTGAATTTGACCGGTTTGTTCGCGCAACATCGTGCTGGTTGAATCGATAATTCCAGCGGTCGTCTGGTTGAGCGACGTGATCTGTTGCAAGACCAGCTTTTGATTGGTCATCGCCTGTGCGACCGTAACCGCTGTGCGCAATGCGCCGACGGTGGTCGTGCTGGCTCGATCGACGCCTTTGACCAATTCGACATTGTTCTTCTTGACCAGATCAAGCGAGAGATAGCCCTGAACGCTGACCGCCATTTGGGTCAGCAAATCTTGCGTTCGTTGGCGCACATAGAACAGAGCGCTTTCGCGGATCGCTTTGGCCTTTGCCGGATCGGTTGCATCCAATTCAGCGGCTTTTTGTTCGAGTCGCTCGTCCAACGTTTTAGCGATGTGGATCATCTGTTCCAGCTCGCCCATGGCTTCCCACAATTTCTGCCTCTCGACATCGATCGCGGCATTGTCCTGATGCAATTCCTTCTTGCCTGATGACAGCCGTTCCAAAATGGATTGGATGTGCCCTTGCGCGCTGGTGTAGCCATCGAAATAGCGTTGCAATTTGTTGCCGAATGGAATGATCCCGAACAGCTTGCGGCCGCGCAGTTTTCCCTTGCGGCCCGGATCGAGGTCTTCGACGGTGCGGCGCAATTCGGCCAGATCTTGCCCGACGCCGCTGTCGGCATCCATGGCGCGAACTGGGCGGTCGAGGAAGCGGTTGGAATGCGCGGCGGCCGCGCGAATTTGCTCCTGACCCATACGAGTGATCTGGTCGACTTTCTCGCCAAATGCTGGTGAATTTGCATCTTCAGCAATCAATTCTGAAACGAAGATATCGACTTTTGAATCGAGCTTCGAGACTTTCTCTTGATCAACCGGAACCAGGCCAGCGGCCTTTTCTGGCGCAACAGCAGGCACTGGATCGGGTGGGCTCAAATCGAAAGCCACATCGGTGGCGGTTTTGGTTTCCTGCGTCGTCATCGCTGCTCGTCAAACTCCCTGAGGTCATGCGGCGAAAAGGGTCGATTTGACCCGAAACATTATTGCCGCTTACAACTGTATTAGTGCTCTAAGACACGAACTTCAAGAATGTTGCCGGATTCAAAGGGCTACGTCCATGCTTTCTATTCACCGCAAATACGCCTAAATCGAACAACATCCATGCGCTACGTTGGAAATATACCTTGAGTGACAACGCTTCGAACACGGAAAAAACCGAATCTGATGCCATAACGCCGGGCTCAGCAGAGGCAGTGGCAGAATCTGGCCGGGTTGCAATTGCCCGGGTTAAGTTCAGCTTGTTGCGATATTGGCGGCAGGATGTGGTCGGCACAGTTGACCAAGCTGCGGTGATTGAAAAACGCCGGGCTGAATGCGCTTTGTCTGAACGCTACCTGTTCATGACCGCAATGTCAGGCGGGATCGCGGTGCTCGGCCTGCTGCTATCGTCACCTGCCGTTGTGATTGGCGCGATGCTTTTGTCACCGCTGATGGACCCGATCATGGGGCTGGGTTTCGCCTTGGCGATCGGGGATTATCGCTGGCTGAGGCAGTCGGCGATCTCGCTGGCATGGGGATCGCTGATGGCGATTGCGCTGTGTTCGCTGGTGGTCTTTATGTCTCCATTGCAAGACATAACGCCAGAAATCGCCGCGAGAACGCGCCCCAATCTGTTTGACCTGTTCGTGGCGCTGTTTTCAGCTCTTGCAGGTGCCTATGCAATGATCCGAGGCCGCGATGGCACCATTGTCGGGGTTGCGATTGCCACCGCTCTGATGCCGCCGCTCGCTGTGGTGGGCTTTGGACTTGCGACGTTCAGCTGGGCAGTCTTTTCAGGTGCCTTGCTGCTGTTCGTAACCAACTTTGTGACCATCGCTCTGACGGCATGGGTCATGGCAAAGCTCTATGGCTTCAGAACATCTCTATCGCAAAAACAGAGCCAATTTCAAAACCTAGCTGTCGTCGGCGTCTTTTTGGCGCTGACGGTGCCTTTGACATTGTCTTTGATGCAAATCGTGTGGGAGGCCAATGCTGGGCGTCAGGTGCGTGCGGAACTGGCCGAGACCTTCGGATCATCCGCGCGGTTGTCCTCGCCAGAGATTGAATTTGGACGAGATCCGTTGCGTGTCTCTGCATTCGTCTGGACGACCAGCTTGGTTGCAGACGCCGAGGTTCGGGCAGAGGAGAACCTCTCCGAAGCCCTCGGGACGCCAGTTGATGTGGAGCTTAAACAGTTTTTGGTGCGAGACGAGCGAAGCGCTGAACAAGCGCAAATCGCTTCTGCCAAAGCGCAGGAAGAGGCCGCCGCCAGCGACCGAGTGGACGATTTGGCGCAGCGCCTGTCATTGGCCGCCGGTGTCCCTGACACTGAAGTCATCATCGACAGCCGCAACCGCCGGGCATTTGTCCGCGCGCAACGTTTGGAGGGAGCAAGCCTTTCTACCTATCGCGCGTTGGAACGGCGTATTGCTGCCTCTGAACCCGAATGGCGGATCGAATTGATCCCGCCTGTGGCACCCGGCACGGTCAGCGTATCGTTTGAGGAAGATGGGCCCGATGCTGCCAGCACCCAAGCATTGAACCAGCTTGGATGGGGAGCAAGCCGACTGGATCGCAATGTCGCGATTAGCGGTCCTGAAGAGGAAGTTGCAGCCGCCGCTGCAATCGTCCGGCAACAAGGCGCTCAGGTTCAGACCGAAATTGCGCGCGGCACTGTCCAGGCGCGGCTTACCCAACTGGAGCAGTAAAGCGGCCTACCTATTCAGCGCGGTATGACAGTATTTCAGTAGCGCTCAGGCGGCCAGATCGATCGGCTGAATCTCGCCCGACAGATACAGCTTCTTGGCCTTGGCGCGGCTCAATTTGCCAGAGCTTGTGCGCGGAAGTGTGCGGGGTGGCACCAATTCGACAACGCAGCTCATGCCGGTGACAGAGCGAACTTTGTCAGAAATCTGATCGCGCAGGCGGACCCGCTCGTCAGGGTCGGAAATGCGGCAATGTACCAGCACTGCCGGGGCCTCTTCGCCATTTTCCGTCTCAACCGAGAAGGCAGCGATATCGCCGTGGTTGAAGCCTGCCAATTGCTCAACCGCCCATTCGATATCCTGCGGCCAATGGTTCTTGCCATTGATGATGATCATATCTTTTGCGCGGCCCACAATGAACAGATAGCCATCGACGGTATAGCCCATATCGCCGGTATCCAACCAGCCATCGGACATGCAGTCTTGCGTGGCTTGCGGGTTGCGGAAATAAGAATGCATAACCGATGGGCCTTGGCACCACACCGTGCCAATCTGATGGTCCGCACGGGCACTGCCGTCCTCTGCGCGGATCTGAACCGTCATATCGGGCAAGGCCTTGCCGCAGTTAACAATCGCCCGATAGCGAGCGGGGCGCGTTATATCGCGCGATGCACCAGAGAGGCGCTCTTCCTCGACCAATTCAACCCGGATACCTTCGCCCGGAGGCATTACCGTGACGGCCAAGACTGCCTCCGCCAATCCGTAAGACGGGGAGAACGCTTTGGCTTCAAAGCCAGCATCAGCAAATGCGTTGACGAAGCTTTGCATGACATCTGGGCGAATCATATCCGCTCCATTGCCCGCCAGCCGCCAGCGCGACAGGTCGAACCGCTCGGCCACATTGGTTTGGCTAGAAATGCGGCGCGCGCAAATATCATAGCCGAACGTGGGCGAGTAAGAGACCGTATTGCCAGGATTGCGGCTGATCATGTCGAGCCAAGCCAGCGGGCGTCTGGCAAAGGCATCAGGGCGCAGGAAGTCGACCGAGAATTGGTTCGCAACCAGTGACAAGAAGCAACCAACTAGCCCCATATCATGATAAAGCGGCAGCCAGCTGACACAGCGATCATTCTCACCCAGTTCCATTGACACGGCATGTCCGTAAAGATTGTGCAGCAATGCCCGGTGGGTTACTGCAACGCCGGTCGGAAAACGGGTCGAGCCCGAGGAATATTGCAAATAGCAAATGTCTTCCGGATCAGCCTTGGGCAATTCGCATTCTGGCGCCTCACGCTGCGCAAATTCTTCCCAGCTTTCACCTTTGCAGCCTTGCTTTGCAGCCGCAGCGCTGGCCATTTCGGCAATTTCTTCTGGATAGAGCAGTATCACCGGGTCAGAGCTGTCCAATTGCACAGCCAGCTGGTCGATATAGCTATCCTTGCCGCCAAATGTGGTCGGTAAGGGCAGGGGCACTGGCCAAGCACCGGCATAAACGCAGGCACAAAACATGGAGGCAAATTCGGGGCCGGTTTCCGCAATCAAGGCCACGCGATCTTCTTTGCCAATGCCGCTGGAGATCAACCGCCGCGCCATGATCAACGCATCTTCGCGAAGTTCGGAATAAGGATAAACGCGTTCCAATTGTCCACGCATATCGTGAAAATTGAGACCCTTTTTGCTCCTCGCAGCATAGTCGATAGCGTCATTAAAGGTATCGAACTGGGCTCTGATGCGAGGCAAATCGCAATCATTCGGCGTCGGCTTCAATGCAGCGTCGGTCATATTTATCAACGATACCCGTCATTTACGACGCTATTATGCGCCTTACTATGCTTTCTGTGCGACAATTTTCCCCTTGTCGCACAGTTTCAATCTTTCCCATTTGATAAGGAGTGTGGCACGAATAAGGCGAAATGGTCACAAAGGAAACCTCAAGCGGTAGACGGAGGCGCAAGCCAAAACCGCTGGATCAGCGCAAATTGAATGATTTGGCGCTGTCCTATGTGGCTCGCTTTGCGACCAGCTCTGCCAAGCTGGAGGATTATCTGAGGCGCAAATTGCGCGAACGCGGGCAAGCCGACGAAGAAGAGCAATTGGACATTCCAGCTATTGTCGATCGCATGGTGGAGCTGCGTTATATCGATGATGAGGCCTATGCATGGTCGCGCGCAGGGGGATTGTTGCGAAGGGGCTATGGCGGCCGCCGGGTCGATCAAACTTTGCGCGCTGCTGGGATTAGCGAAGAGGTGCGCGGCCAGGTTGCTCCTAAGGAAAAAGAGGCACGGCTGGCCGCCTTTGCGCTTGCACAAAAGCGCCGATTTGGCCCATTTGGCGATGACCCGACTGATCGGGCTCGCAAGGAAAAACAGATTGCAGCGATGATCAGAGCCGGACATGGATTTGACAGCGCTCGTGCATTGGTAAGCGCTCAAACAGTAGAACAGGCAGAAGAATGGCTCTTGCAAGCAGACGAATACGACTGAGCACTATCGCAATCGTGGCCAGTGCAGGGCTGGTGGCAGCATGTTCAGCGCAACCTGCTGCTCAGACCACTTCGCCTGAAAGCACGCCTGCGACGGCAGAGGTGGCGGTTCATCCCACATCGGGTTTGGCGATCATTCCTTTGCAAGTGACGGACGGACATGACACACACAGCTTTCGTGTCGAACTCGCGGCCACTGTCGGGGCACAGGCCAAGGGCATGATGTTTCGCACCGAGATGGCACCGGACGAAGGAATGTTATTTCCTTCACGGACGGTCGAGGTGCGTGGCTTCTGGATGAAGAACACTCCGCTCCCGCTAGATATCATTTTTATTGGCGCGGACGGACGGATCATCAATATCGCCGAAAACACAGTGCCATATTCGCTTGAGACGGTTTATTCTGAAGGGCCGGCTGGAGCAGTTCTGGAGCTGGCTGGAGGGCGTGCGGCAGAGCTGGGGATTAAGCCGGGCGATATGGTCGAATATTCGCTGCCCGAATGAGCTTGGCGCTTGGCGAGCAAGAAGGAATCGGCTAGGCGCGGGTCATGGGAATCTTGGGTAAGATATTCACTTGGTGGGACGGTGCTACCTTGACCACGCTGCTCGACACGGCCCGCAAGGGCGAGCATGTCGGCACCGATGGCTCGGGCAACAAATACTATCGCGCCACAGCGAAACAGGGCGCTCGTGAGCGCCGTTGGGTCATTTATGAAGGCGCGAATGATTCCAGCCGGGTCCCAGCCGAATGGCACGGATGGTTGCATGGGTCGTTTGATGATGTGCCTGAAAGCAATCTTCCCCCGCCCAAAATTTGGGAAACCGAATATTCCCCCAACGCCACTGGCACGTCGGCTGCCTACCGGCCCAAGGGCGCTCTGGAAATGGGTGGTCGCCGCGCCAGCGCATCAGGCGATTACGAGGCTTGGTCCCCTGAGGGTCAGAGCCCGGAGAGCTGAGATGCGGCTAGTCGCGCTCAGCCTGGCATTGGCGCTTGCGGGGTGTTCTCAAGACGCGGCAGAACCTGCACTGGGTGACGACGGCACACCCACTGCTCCCGCTGCTGAAGATCTGACTTCAACCGAACCCGCAACCGATCAGGTGATCGATCAATCTGGCACTCCGATGGAGCAACGAGTCGCCACCATTGGCGTGCTGAACAAGCGCAACAATGAAACCCGCGAATTGGAAATGTTGTCCGGGACAAGCGAACAAGTCGGCAATGTGATTGTCCGCCTTGAGGCGTGCGAGCGCACCGCGGCATGGGAAATGCCGCAAGAAACCGGCGCATTTGTTCAGGTTGAGGTGCAAGAGCGCGGTGCAGACGACTTCATCCCGATTTTCTCAGGCTGGTTGTTCAAAAACTCACCCAGTCTGAATGTTGTCGAACATCCAATTTACGACATTTGGGTCAAGGATTGTGCAATGAGTTTTCCGGGCGAATGACCGGTTTGGCTTTGCTGGGCCTTTGAATATACGTCGCCCAGTGACATTGGGGCGTTCCCCGCCGCCGCCGCAACTCTCTCAAGATATTCCGACTGCTCAATCTCCACCGCACCCATGGATGCGAGGTGTTCTGTCATGAACTGGCAATCGAGCAGCCTGTAACCCGATTGGCGCATCAATGAGACGAGCCAGACCAGCGCGACCTTGCTTGCATCGGTGGCTCGGCTGAACATGCTTTCCCCGCAAAAAACGCGGTCAAAACTGACCCCGTAAAGCCCGCCCACCAATTCGCCATCCAACCAGCACTCGACCGAATGCGCATGGCCCTCATGGTGCAATTGCCGGTAGCTTGTCTTGATTCGCTCGCTGATCCAGCTGTCGGGGTGGTCGTTGCGAGGCTGCGAACACGCTTCCATCACATCGACAAAGCAGCTGTCGATTGTGACCTCGAAGCGGTCCTGAGCAACCGCCTTTTTCAAGCTGCGAGACATGTGAAATTGGTCGAGCGGGAAGATGGCGCGTTGCTTTGGCTCGACCCAAAACACTTCAGGATCGTCGCGGCTATCGGCCATCGGGAATATCCCATTGCGATAGGCCAACAGCAGCATGTCAGCAGGAATTGGGGCAGGGAAAGGCGAATGCATCTGGTGGGCCTATAACATCTAATCGTAGCTCTGTATCAAACCTGTCTTGCCATTGGCACCGCTAGCGCCTAGAGCGCAGCCCGCTTCATGCAGGGGCGTAGCTCAGTTGGTAGAGCGTCGGTCTCCAAAACCGAAGGTCCAGAGTTCGAGTCTCTGTGCCCCTGCCATTTTTCTCGCAGTTCATCTCAGTTTTATCGCCTCCGGCACTGCTGGCTTGCTGTGCAAGGAAGCGTCGCGATGGACCTGACGTCACGAATCAGCGATCGATCGGTTTCCGAAAGTTCGCCGCCAGAGGAAACAGCGTTTTCAAACTTTGATCTCAGCAGCGCATATTCCTGCTCCACGATATCGTATCGCCCGACCAAGCCAGTGATGTAGGCACGATCCTCCTCCACTGCCAGAGCCAGCGGAAGCACATCTTTCTCAACCTGCAGCAAATCGTAGTAATTCTTCGAAGAATTCAGGATTTCGGCATGGGCCTGAACATTGCTTACTTTGCCCTTCAGTGCGGAAAGTCTACCAAAGATTCCGGTCGCTGGGTTGCCGCTGGGGTTTGTAATTAACGACTTGGCATAGTCGAAGGCAGCACTACCGATCTTTTTCTGACCATCGCTGACTGCATTTCGCCCGATCGCTGGATCATAGTCGATGCCTGATCTCTTCAGAGCAGCCTTCAGATCCTTGTCGCGTTGGGCATCGCTAATGGGTTTACCTTGTGCCTCCAGCTGGGCGTATCGCTCGCGCAACGCATCCAGCTGGGGCGTCAAATCCTCGACTTTTTCCGGCTCAATCTGTTCGCCAGTGAGTACGGACTTGAGATATTTTTTAGCCAGCTCATAGCCTTTGTCCTGCAGCTTTTGCACTTTCTCTTCGATGCTGCTGGCATCGGCCAAATCGCTGTAAAATTGTTTGGTCATCTTTTCGCGAAGCCGGTTCGTTTCGGCTAAAGTGCCCTTAACCGCGCCATCGCGCCGGTTGCGGATACGAGCCATGATCTTGTCCGCCGCAGCAACGTGCTGATAACCTGAAATATCCGAGAATTTGGGGCAGGGCTGTCGTCGTGCAGCTGCATCTTGCGCTGCGATGTCATATTGCCGCCGCGCTTCAAGAAAAAGAAGGCGGATTTGGTTGGCGTCGTTGGTTAGCGCGGAATCGGGGCCGCTATTGGCGACAATCTCAGTCGTCAGTGCTTCAATGCGTCGCAACGACGTATAGTCGTCAAATGTCAGGAAGTTTGGAATATCGGTCGCACTTTTTACCGGCGAAGGATACATCCGCGCTGCTGGCATATCAGAATCGTAAGTAGCCACTTCGTCGACATCGTTTTCGAACGCAGCGACGATAGACTTGGTCGAATCGCCAACTAGAATTTTGTAAAATTGATAATCACAACGCTTGTTGTTGGGCGCTTCCTCCTCAGGCACAGTGTTGGCAGGCTGGGCCCTCGTTGCAGGCGTTGAAGTGCCATCAGAGCCTGCACCTGTGGATGGCGCATTTGTGCCTTCAGCAGGCGAAGTTGGGCCAGGGCCAGTATTGGTCCCCGCAGGCTTGGCTGCAGTGGTGCCAGAAATTTTCACCCAATGGGAAAAATCGCTCATGGCGCCCAAATGGCTCAGCTTGCCAGTCTCAGCATCGACATAGATGATCCCCAAATTGGTCCATTGGCCATCACTTTTGTTGATGACCGATCCACCGCCCGCCGAATTGGCCCATACGGTTGGCGCAGGGTTGGAGGTCGATATGCCGCGGATAATCTGCTGTCCCACCATACCGGCAAGCCGCTTTTCCGAACCGTCCATCCATTCGCTGGTCTTATCAAGCCGCGCAGAAACCGTGCCGTCGGCTTCGAGGTAGAACGTAACTTGCGCCCCGGCTCGGGTGGAGTTGGGGCCGAACATATGATCGCCGCGCCAGGTGCCCACCAGCCATGCAAACATGGCTCTGCGATCTTCGAGCGCTTCGGCAGAAAGGGGAGCACTATCGGCCGGTTGTGCCTGCAAGGGGGCAGATGCTCCCATTGCCAGCGCGGCGGCTGCACCAAGCAAAATTCTCATTGAGTGCTCCTCCTTTGGTTCTCCTGGCTCTTAGCCCATACCCCTTAACAAGAGTCCGCTATCAATATTCCTCGGGCTCTTCCGGAGTGTCAGCATGGTGATCTTCGCCAGCCGTCTTGTCACCCTTGGCCAGTTTGAAAACCACGCCAGACAACAGCAACAGTGCCAGCAAGTTGGGCAGCGCCATGGCGGCATTGGAAATGTCGCCCAAGCGCCACACCAATTGCGATGGCTGGGTCGCCCCAACAAAGATCGCGACGCACCAGATCACCCGCCAGATGATGTGCAGCACTTTCTCCCCGCCTCGGGTCGAACCCGGCACCCTGTCATAGATGAAAGTGATCGCTCGCTCGCCATAATAGCTCCACGTGAGAAGCGTGGTGAACACGAACAGGATCAACGCCACGCTGACCACCAAAGTGCCAAGCGGAATACCACCGATCAGGGTAGGAAAAGCTGCTGCATAGGCAGCAATCGTGGTCGCAACACCGGCGGTTTCGACCGTGCTGAGATCCGATTGCCAGACATGCGCAACCGCTTGTCCGCCACCAGTAAAGTCGCCTTGAACCGTCAGGATCACCAGCGCCGTCATGGTACAGATCACCATCGTATCGATGAAGGTGCCCAGCATCGCCATGCGGCCTTGCTGTTCAGGATCATCGGTTTGCGCCACCGCGTGAGCGATTGGGGTTGAGCCCTGACCTGCCTCGTTTGAGAACAGTCCGCGTGCTACACCGGCGCGGATCGCAATGATTATGAGTGCGCCGACAAAGCCGCCCTCAGCCGCTTGATTGTTAAATGCTCCAGAGAAAATTCGGCTGAATGTTTCCGGCAAGTCGCCAGCATTCAGGATCAGGGCGATGATGGCCATAACGACATAGGCTGCTGCCATAATTGGAACGACCCGCTCGGCCACATTGCCGATTGATTTGATCCCGCCAATAATCACTGCGAATACCGCAATGGCGACGACCAATCCGCCGACCCAGCGTTCAATGCCGAACAATTCATTGAGGCCCGTTGCGACTTCATTCGACTGGATCGAATTGCCTGTCACAAGCGCAGAAAATAGCGTGCCGATGCAGAAAATGATTGCCAGCCAAGTGTATTTCGGGCCCAGACCCATCATGATATAGCTCATCGGGCCACCGCGATAGACGCCGTCTGATGTCTTTTCCCGATAACGAATGGCCAGCGAACCCTCGGCAAAGGCCAGCGCCATCCCGATCAACGCTGTGACCCACATCCAGAACACGGCGCCCGGTCCACCCCATGCAATAGCAAAGGCAACGCCGGCCAAATTGCCGGTTCCGACTTGGCCTGACAGGGCAGTCGACAGCGCGGCAAAAGGTGAAATCTCACCCGCGCCTTCGCCTTTGCGACCAGCGAACAAGCCTTTGAATGCGCTGCCCAATTGGCGGATCGGATAGAACCGCAGACCAATCATGATATACATGCCGATACCAAGCAGTATGATGACCATCGGCGGGACCGCCACCCCTCCGATGCTTAGCCATGAAACGGGTTCTCCATTCCATTCGCCGCCCCAAATGAAATCGGATACGTTAACAACGCGATCGACCATGCTTGTCGATTCAGTGGCTGCTGCTGACATGTTTTGGGGTTCCCCTCTTACGACCCATGATTTTCGTGCAGCCAAGCTAATGGCGGGTGGTGGACATGGCCAGCCCTAAAACTTGCAGGTGAAACCAAAGTGACCGGCAAGGCGCATCTTTCATGTGCTGCATTCGCTTGCTTTTGAATGGGAGCACGACTAGATCACCTGTGTCTTTCCGACATTGGAATCAGTTAAAGCCCCTCCCGGACCTTGTTCGGGGCGGCGCGAAACCCTACCTGAAAGACAGTTGCGGAACTGACCGCAGTACAGATTTGAAGGACGAGAAGGGTCGCCCATGGCCGAAGAGAAAAAGCGCAAGACATCGCCAGCGGAATTCGTGAACCAAGTGCGCACGGAAACCAGCAAGGTTGTGTGGCCTACCCGTGAAGAGACGATCCGCACGTCGATTTTCGTCTTCATCATGATGGTGATTTTGGCGCTGTTCTTCCTCGGGGTAGACACCATTTTCAACGGCCTCGTCCGTTGGCTTCTCACTTTGGCCTGATCGAACAGGCTTCACGCATTTGCATTTAGATATTTGAGTTTAGACAGGGAAATCCATGGCTCGCTGGTATATCATCCACGCCTATTCCGGCTTTGAAAACAAGGTCAAAGAAGCGATCATCTCCGAGGCTGAACGTCTGGGATTGTCCGAAGGTGTCGAAGAGGTCGAAGTGCCGACCGAAACGATTACCGAGGTTAAGCGCGGCAAGAAAGTTCAGGTTGAACGCAAATTTATGCCGGGTTATGTTCTGGCCAAACTGCGGATGAACGATGATGTTTATCACTTGGTCAAAAACACGCCCAAAGTGACCGGTTTCCTCGGCAACAATAACAAGCCGCAGCCGATTTCCGAGAAAGAGGCCGCCCGTTATTTTGGCGGTGTGGAAGAGGCCAAGGCCGCTCCGAAACAACAGATCAGCGTCGATTACGAAATTGGCGATTCGGTCAAAGTGCTCGACGGTCCATTCGCCAGCTTCAACGGCGTGGTGGAAGAACTCGATTTCGACAAAGCCAAGGTCAAGGTTTCGGTTTCGATCTTTGGTCGCGCTACGCCTGTGGAACTGGAATTCGAACAGGTCGAACTGGTCAAGTAAATCGGGCGCTGAGCGGCCGGGATGCGGCGCTTTTGTGAACAATTTGAACAGCTTTGCCAATTTTTTGGCTGGCAACCCTGATGCGCCGCGTTAATGTATACGGCGTAACAAAAGGGGTCTGCTTCGATGAAAAAACTCTGTCTCGCTGTGCCTGCCGCCGCGTTGTTTGCGGCTGCCGTGCCCGTATCGCCGGTACAGGCGCAAGCATGGATTGGCCAAGTTGTCGGTGACATGATGGCGCAACAGGCTGCCGCTGCGGCAGAAGCGTCATGCATGGCAGGCGAGGCCCCTGTTGCAGATGAAATTGTCGAGGCACTGACCCCGTCTAACCAGCACCTTCAGTCGTATTTTTCGGCCATGCAATCGGGTGGCGGGCCGCGTTCGGCCTTCTTTGCAATCGACAAACGCACTGCATGGACACATGGCGATGTGAGCCTTGACCGCAATTCGATCGATCAAGGCAGCGATAGTCTGGCGGTGGCTGGCAACACGCTTGATTCCGAACCCTTCGACTTTGTCCGGTCTTTCAGCGATGCAACCGCCTACGGACAATGGCCTGTGCGCAATGAAGCGGGCCAAATTGTCGGCGTCTATAATGCATTCTTCGTGCGGAAGTTGGGCGATTGGAAGCTGCGCACGCTTACCCTGGAAGACACTGAGCAATACAGCGGTCCGATTGCGCAATTCTGTCACAAGCCGGGCGATGTTTTGCCCTATCGCCTCGAGAGTTCGGCCAATATGATGGAATGGCACGGCAATCGCCTGACCAAGGCCGAGGCAAAGCACGCCAAGGCGCTGGAAAAGCAAGCCAAATATGAAGCAAAACTGGCTGAAAAGCCTGATTCTGCGCGCACCAAGGAGCGACTGGAAAACGCCCGTGCGAAGACCGAAAAATGGGCCGGCGAAATCACCGAGCGCCAGACCGCTCGTGACAAGGCCGCTGCGGATCACGAGGCAGCTTTGGCTGACCAAGCCAATCTGCCTACGCTCAAACAAGAGGCCAAGACCAAACTTGGGATGGTTGGTTGAGGGTTTTTCGTCACCCGTCGCGACGGTAAGGTATCGCATTTGCCAAGAATACAGCGCGAAATTCTGCGGCTGGCATAGCCTTATTGAGCTCAAATCCACTTGCATTGCGCCGCAAAATCGCTATTCGCGCGCTTTCCTGAAAGGGAAACCCGTGGGAGGCGAAGCAATTCGCTGTTTGACCACTTAACATGAGAGCCAATGTGCCTCGCCTTTGCGCGGGCGGTTCGACAGTGTGAAAGGAGGCCATCAATGGCCAAGAAAATCGAAGGCTATATTAAGCTGCAAGTGCCCGCGGGCACCGCAAACCCATCACCACCAATCGGTCCTGCGCTGGGTCAGCGCGGCGTCAACATCATGGAATTCTGTAAGGCATTTAATGCCGCGACGCAGGAACTTGAGAAGAACGCTCCGATCCCAACGACGATCACCGTTTATGCGGACCGTTCGTTCAGCTTTACAACCAAGACGCCGCCAGCCTCGTTCTACCTTAAGAAAGCTGCCAAGCTGAAAAAGGGTTCTGGCGAGCCGGGCAAAGAAGTTGCCGGTTCGATCAAGAAGAGCGCCGTTAAGGAAATCGCAGAGGCCAAAATGGTGGACCTCAACGCGAATGATATCGATCAGGCTATGAAGATCATTGAAGGCTCTGCGCGTTCGATGGGCCTCGAAGTGGTGGAGGGCTGAAACAATGGCTAAGCTGACAAAGAAGCAACAAAAAGTGGCCGAGCTCGACAATGAAAAGCTCTATACGGTCGATGATGCAATTACGGTGCTGCGTGCGCACAAGGCCAAGTTTGACGAAACCGTTGAACTTGCGATCAATCTTGGCGTCGATCCACGCCACGCTGACCAAATGGTCCGCGGCATGGTTGCTCTGCCATCAGGCACGGGCAAGGACGTAAAGGTTGCTGTATTTGCCAAGGGCGACAATGCCGACAAGGCAACTGCCGCTGGTGCCGATAAGGTTGGCGCCGAGGACCTGATGGAAGACATGCAGGCCGGCAATCTGGATTATGACCGCGTGATCGCAACGCCTGACATGATGGGTGTTGTGGGCCGCTTGGGTAAGGTTTTGGGTCCAAAGGGCCTGATGCCAAACCCCAAGCTGGGCACGGTTACGCCGAATGTCGAACAGGCTGTTAAAGACGCCAAGGGCGGCCAGGTTGAATTCCGTGTTGAAAAGAACGGCATCATCCACACCGGTATTGGCAAGCTGTCGTTCAAGGACGATGCGATCAAGACCAATTTTGAAGCGCTGACTCAGGCTATCGTCAAGGCGAAGCCATCGGGTTCCAAGGGCAAATATGTGGAGAAGGTTTCGCTGACCTCGACCATGGGCCCGGGTCTCAAGATTGATCTTTCGGAAATCGAAGGCGCGTAATTTGTTGGGGACGAGGATGCCTCTGTATCCTCGTATCCCGACATAGGCTTGGACGTCCGGTCGGCATTGCGGCTTTTTGCAAAGCCGATGATGCAGACCACTTTCCAGCTTTGATGCGTGGCTAAAAAAGGGGGCTCTTCCGGCAGCGGGAGGGCCCCTTTTTTATGTGGCGACTTTACGTGCCCTATTTATGCGGCGCGCTCGCTCTTCAAATGCCGAGTGTAAAACCAGCCGATGCCGATCAGGCTGAAGCCCAGTGCCATAAAGCTGGCGATGCGAAGCAACCCATCCAATCCGGCCGCATCGACCAAAAACACCTTCAGCACCGCAAGCAACATCAGCACCAGTGACCCGACCCGCCAGCTACGTTGGTCGGTCCTGCTGCCCCACCACAAGAAGGCTAGCGCGAGGACTATGCCGAGCAAAGACATCAACAGGCTCTCGGTCTGGCCAATGGGTGTCTGGTTGAGCAGCGATCCGGCAAAAATCTGTCGCAGCAATGTGCCTGCCATGATCGCGATCAGTCCCATCATGGCCGCATCAATCGCGATTAGGGCAGCATTGGAAACACGGTCACGCAGTGCTTGGCGCGCCATAATCAGCGCTGCCAATGCGCCACCATAGGCGACAGGGATCCAATTCACGATTGGCAGGCTGCCGACATGCTGGCTGTCCCAGAGCGGATTGTGCAGCACCAATGTAAACCAGGCGAAATGCCCCAATGCCGCCCCGATCAGGGCAAGGCTGGCAATGCGGGTCATCCGATGAACGCCAAACTTTTGCAGGGCGAATGCGCCCGCCAATAGCAGCAATTGCAAGATTGTCCGCTCGCCCATGCCCATCGCAGCAAAACTGGCCTGATCGTCAATCCCCCAAGCACCCTTATACAGGCTGTGGACGCCAATTACGGCCAATACCCATGCGGCCCCTACCAAACCCAATCGGATTTGCTTTTCCAGGGCATCGTTTCGCCAGACGATCACACCAGCGGCCAGTGCAACAGGTGCAATTAGACGGAACAGATCGGGCGAGGAAATCGCGTCCCCGGCCATGAACGGATCACCAACCCCAGCCAATCCAGCAGCAATCAGCCAACCGACCAAAGGCTCCAGAGCCCAAAGTGCAGCGATGGCCAACAATGTTCCCCATGCGGCGATCTCTTGCTTACGCCATTCAGCGATTGCGACGGCGCCTATTGCGGCAACCCATGCTAGCGCCTCGCCGGGGACAAATTGAGAAGCCAATCCGTAAGCGATGAATGCTGCCAAGCCGCCTGCAATTTGCCGTATAGGGTTCCGTTCCAGCACGAACCACAACGCAACCATCGCCGCCAATGCAGCACCCCAGCGCAGCATGGCTTGGACGACATCAGAGTCGCGATAATTATCGCCCAGCAGCTCCAATTCTTCTGCGAAGCCCGGCGATCCAGCCAGCAGCAGGACGGTCAAAATAGCTCCGCCCCATGCCATCAGTTGCAGCGGGGCCTGGCTGCGCAAATGCACCAGCCCAGCGAGTGCAATAGCGATTGTCGCGCTCATGATAGGGGCCATCCATCCGGGAGTGACCAGCAGCAATGCACCCAACGCGAGCAGCGTTGCGCTGGTCAATTGGACCAAGGTCTGCTGCATGTTCAAAGTCGGATTGGCGCGCCAACTGATCGCAAAGCTGGTGGCTGGGAAGGCCGCCATTGCTGCGATTGCCAACGCCAATTGAGTATCGCTAACCTCGGAACCGAAACTGCCAAACGTTGCGTAAGTAACCACACCGCCAATCAGTGACATGGCCGACAATTGCGCAATGTCGAGCAGATTGGCTTTGCCGCGCCATTGCAGGGCCAGCGGGACGCCAGCAAAGATCAGCATCTGTGCAGCGCAGACCAAGGCAAATTGGATCGGCTCTGGATTGGGCCAAAAAGCGAGCAACCACAGGCCGACGGCTGCTGCCACTGCGCTTCCCGCGCGTAAGTTCGGATTGCGCCATCCCAAATAGGCCAGCGCGCCCGCGATCAGCAGGTAAAGCCCCCATGTGAGCGGCGAATAGCCGCCGTCATCGACCAGATAGGCCATTTGCAAGGTCGCAATCGCGCCTGCGGCAATTTGCGGCAGGCTTGGCCCGCTGCGCATGCTCATAAAGGCAGGCAAAACCGTGCCTAAGACGATCAGATACCCACCGAAGGCCAAGATGTCGCTAGTGCCGCCAAATCCGCCAAGCATCATTAGGAAGCCCCAGCCGAGCCCGCCAACCATTGCGGCATAGCCCAGCCATGAGCGCCCCTGACGTTGGCCCGTCCAAGCCAATCCTCCGGTAACCAGAGCCAGATACAGCGCCAGAAGCGGGATGTTGGCTCCATCGCTATCGACCAATACGGGTGCGGCAAATCCGCCGACCAATCCCACGATTGCGCAGGGCAAGCCAAAGCGGTGCGACAGAGCTATTGCGGCGGCGGTGACTGCGGCCAGGCCGACGAAGGCAGCGCCAGCACCGATCAATCCATAGCCCGACCCAGCAAGATAAAAGCTGCCAAACAATGTCGCCAAACCTGCGCCTGCTAAGGCCTGGCGGACACGTTCGTCGCGCAGCTTCATTTCAAAGCGATAGGCGGCTTCAGCCCCCGCAATCAGGCCAAGGCCAAACACAACACTGAGCAGCACCCGAACGCGCGGGGTAATCAGCCCAGCTTCGATCGAATAGCGGACCAGGAATATACCCGAAATCGCGAGCGCAATGCTGCCCGCCCAAATGGGTAAGCGCCGGCCGAAAATGTCTTCAAAATCGAACTGAAAGCGCGGTGTTGATGCTTCTTCGAACTCGGCTTCTTCGGACGTCAACGCCGGTTCTGGTCCCGCATTTAGCGCCTGTTGCGCAGCTAGCGGTGCCCGTTGATTTGCAGCTTCGGGATCCGCCAGGGTCGCTCGCTCCATAGCTGGCGTTGGCGGCAAGGGGCTTGCCGGCGTCGCGAGCGGATCAGCGATAGGCTCTGCCTGCATGGCTTCGGGCTCGATTCCGGGCTCGATCTCGGGGGCGGCGGACGGCGCGGATGCTGTATGACCGCGCGCCTCAAGCTGCGCTATACGCCGTTCCATCCCTTTGAATCGGTCCCACAGCAGTGCGAAACCACCGATCAAGACAGCGATTATCAGATATTCCAGCATGCCAACCCCTTCGCCCGACAGGATAGGCAATTACGGCCCAGTGAAAAGGGCAATATCTTCAGAAGTGTTTTCAGAATCGCCACAACATCGGGCGTGCTGACTAAATTCCGCCGGGTGTGAAATCATACCCATTGGTCGCCAGACCATCGCACAATGTGTCCACACAGCTTTGGAGCGAACCCTTATCCGTTGAACGGATCACAAAATTTGCGCCAACTTTGCCTTCGCGGAAGAAGGGATAGCTGCCGATTTGGCAGTCATCATGGGCGGTTTCTGCCTCGCGCAGCAAATTTGCCACTTCGCTCTCGGCGATCCAGCAACCGATGGTTTCGGTCAGCAGCGGCGCTCCGCCTTCCAACTCGCCGGTCAAGGCATCCAGCATTCCAGCGGTGATATGCGGGACGCCCGCCATCAAATGGACATTGCCCAGCTTGATGCCTGGCGCGCCTGACATGCGGTTGGGGATCAATTCGGCCCCTTCGGGCACCCGCGCCATGCGCAGGCGACCCTCGTTCAGGCCTCCTTTATCGGCATAGTATTTCTCTAAGATGTCGTGCGCGGTCGGGTGGATGACCACGGGGACACCCAACGCCTCGGCCACAGCATCAACCGTAATGTCATCATGGGTCGGGCCAATCCCGCCAGTGGTAAAGAGATAGTCGTTTTCGGCGCGAAGCGTATTCACCGCCTCAACGATCTTTGCGATCACATCGGGCACGACGCGCACCTCGGCAAGGCGGATGCCCTGCACCTGCAGCCACGATGCGACCTGTGCGATGTTCTTGTCATGGGTGCGACCAGACAAGATCTCGTCGCCAATAACGACAAGCCCTGCGGTCCAAATTTTCTCAGGTGAACTCATGCTCGGTGCTGTAAGCGATTGTGCAGCGCGATGCTACTCTGCAGCTTCCAATTGTTGCTCTGCAGTGGAATGCTCTGCTTGGGGAGGGGCGCCAAAGGTCAGGCAGCCATCGACCAAAGGTGCGGTCCGCATGATCTTGCGATCGCTGATATATTCTTGGCTCAGGCGCCATGGATAATCCATCGCATTTCGCGGCATGATATGTTTGGAGCGCTGGATGTAGCCGGAAGAGAAATCAAAGATGTCATCTTCGTCGATCTTTGCTTCGGCTTCGCTGGTCAAAACCGGCTCTGCAATTGCCGACCCAGTCGTCTTCATATGGTTCAGCACGCGGCACACATATTCAGACACCAGATCTGATCGCAGCGTCCAGCTGGCATTCAAATAGCCGAACACGCCTGCCAAATTGGGCACATTCGAGAACATGCAGCTCATGTAATAAAAACGGTCCGAGAAATCGACCCGTTCACCTTCGACACTGATGGCGATTTTCCCTGCCACCGCCATGCTCAACCCGGTCGCGGTTACGATGATGTCAGCTTCGATCAATTCGCCCGATTCCAAACGAACGCCCGCCTCTTCAAAGCCGGCGATATGGCCTGTTTTTACGGAGGCTTTCTTGTTCTTTACCGCTTCGAAGAAGTCGGCGTCTGGCACGAGGCAAAGCCGCTGTTCCCACGGGTTATAGGGTGGGCTGAAATCAGCCTGATCATAATTGCCCACACCCAGATTTTCATCCAGACCCTTGCGCAGCGCCTTTATGGCCTTTTCAGGTTTGTTGCGCGCGACCTTATAGGTGAAATCCTGCATCCGGATATTCTTCCAGCGCGTGATCGCATAAGCGAGTTTCTCGGGCAGAAATTTGCGCAGAGTGTTGGCGAATTTGTCGCGCGCGTCGCGAGAAATCATCCATGTTGGCGTGCGTTGCAACATGGTAATGTGCTCAGCCTGCTCTGCCATCGCTGGAACAATGGTTACTGCAGTTGCGCCAGAGCCAACCACCACGACTTTCTTGCCTGTATAATCCAGATTGTCTGGCCAGAATTGAGGGTGCAGCACCTCTCCACCAAACTGGCTGAAATCAAACCCTGCATCGTAGGGATCGTCGTAATCGTAATAGCCAGATCCTAGAAAAAGGAAGCCAGCTTTGAGAGATCTTTTCGTGCCATCGCTGGCCTCGATCTCGACATGCCAGCAAGCATCCTCGCGACGGAAATCAGTGCTAATCACCTTCTCGCCAAAGCGGATGTTCGGCCGAATATCACGCTCATCAACAATGCGATTGAGGTATTCTAGGATCGAAGGCGCATCGGCGATGCTCTTTTCGTGCGTCCATGGCTCGAAAAAGAAGCCCAGCGTGTGCATATCGCTGTCCGAACGAATTCCAGGATAGCGGAACAAATCCCACGTACCGCCCAAATTCTCGCGACGTTCGACAATAGCATAGCTTTGGTCGGGCGCGCTCATCTGCATATGCGCGGCCATGCCGATGCCAGAAATACCGGCTCCTACGATCAGAACATCGACGTCTGTTTGCGCTGCGGCCATTGAGCTCTCTCTCCTAATTGACATCAATGTAAGCATAGACATCGCACAAAAGCGAGTCCCGATAGCAATTTGGAACTGACTGGGCGGGCAAGATCGGTTAGGGCGCCCGCCATGAATTCTTCAACCGGTCGCTATTTCGCACTTTTGTCATTTCTCGCTGCCGCCACACCGCTGGCTGCACAGCAAAATGATGCGCGTGATGATCAAGTGGAAAACGAAGCGCCTACTTCACCTGACGAGATAATCGTCATTGGCGATGGGCTTGAGGTAACACCATCTGTTGCGGCCTATGCCGGCACCACGATTGGACGTGATGCAATCATCGCGGCTCCCTCCGGTCGGATCGAAGAAGTGCTGAGCAATGTGGCGGGTTTCCAGCAATTCCGCCGATCTGATAGCCGTTCGGCCAATCCGAGTGCTCAAGGGGCCACTCTGCGCAGCCTAGGCGGCAATGCCTCCAGCCGCGCTCTGGTATTGCTTGATGGGGTGCCAATGGCGGACCCGTTCTTTGGCTTCATTCCGTTCAACGCATTGGCGCCAGAGCGCTTGTCATCCATCCGAGTAACGCGGGGCGGTGGCTCCGGTCCATTTGGCGCTGGAGCGTTAACCGGCACGATCGAGCTTGAGAGCGCCGATGCCGCAAGTTTAGGCGCATTCTCTGGCCAAGCACTGGTCAATGATCGCGGAGAGACCGAGACCAGCGCCAGCCTGGCGCAGGAGCTGGGCAGCGGTTTTGCAATCGTCAGCGGCCGCTGGGATCGCGGGCGAGGATTCTTCACAACACCCGGCGACCAGCGTGTGCCAGATTCTTCGCGCGCTGCGTTTGAGAATTACTCGATTGGCTTGCGCGCGGTTGCGCCTTTGTCAGAGACTTTGGAACTGCAAGCGCGAGGACTGATCTTCGATGACCAGCGCACGCTCCGCTTCGACGGAGCGAATTCCACCAATGAAGGACAAGATGCCAGCATACGCATTGTCGGCAAGGGCGAGTGGCAATTTGATGCGCTAGCCTACCTCCAAGCCCGCAATTTCTCTAACATCATCATCAGCTCCACCCGATTTGTCCGGGTCCTCGATCAACGCAATACGCCGTCGACCGGGGTCGGCGGCAAGTTGGAATTACGCCCGCCGGTTGGGCCAAGCCACACGCTCAGACTGGGCGCTGACTATCGCCAGTCTGACGGAGAGCTCCAGGAAGAAGCCTATAGCGCCTTTACCGGAGCCCTTCGCGAACGCCGCAGGGCTGGCGGCAAGAACAGCGATCTGGGCCTGTTTGTTGAGCATGATTGGCAATTGGATACACTTACTTTGACTGGGGGGATACGCGCCGACCGGACATCCATTTCTGGCGGGTTTTTCCGGGCAATCGATGCTGACAATATATTGGTGCGCGAAACCATTGGCCCCGACCGCAGCGATTGGTCGCTGTCTTGGCGTGCAGGCGCAGCATTGGCGGCGAGCGATGCGCTTACTTTGCGGGCAGCTGCCTATACCGGGCTTAGGCTGCCAACTCTGAACGAGCTTTATCGTCCATTCGTTGTGTTTCCCGTCGTTACCAATGCCAATGCAGAGTTGGAAAACGAGCGGTTGGAAGGTTTTGAGCTTGGGTTGGATTGGAACCCGGCAGACAATGTTGCGCTGTCGGTGACCGCGTTCGAGAATTCAGTCGAGAATGCAATTGCCAATGTCACGCTCGCGCCAAACCTTCGCCAGCGGCAAAATCTACCAGCTATCAAAGCTCAGGGGGTAGAAGCGAACTTGTCGGCAAGCACGGGGCGCTGGCATTTGGATGGCTCGCTGTCATTCACTGACGCAGCAATCGAAGGCTCAGGAAGCTCGCTTGCGCTGGATGGGAACCGGCCGCCGCAAACCCCGCGCTGGGCAGGGTCTGCGACATTGGGTTGGCGGCCTACGGCTGGCTGGAACTTCGCCATGACTGTGCGCCATATCGGGGCTCAGTTTGAAGAAGATCAGGAAGTCCAAAGCCTTCCCGCAGCCACAACAATTTCTGCTTTTGGCCAGATTTCGCTGTTCGACCGAATGTCTCTGATCATGCGAGCAGAGAACATTTCCGATGAGAGAATTGTGACCCGCAATTCGGGGGGAGCCATTGATTTGGGTGCTCCGCGCACTTTTTGGTTGGGATTACGTTACGGAATCTAGCCCTTTGACCACCCATGTTGCAAAATTGCACCAAGCATTACTTTAAGCGGTTCGAGCGGGTTGTAAGATTAGGATTCCTGCTGGTAGTCTTGCGCAACAAAAGCACGCAAAAAGCGTGTATTGTACGGAGAGGACAATAAATGAAGCATAGGCTCGCATCTTACGCGGCCGGTCTGATGGTCGGCACCTTCCTTGCAACCCCAGCATTGGCACAAGATGCCGCGCCCCAAGACGGCGCAGATGATGCTCGGGACGACAATGTTATTATCGTGACGGCGACACGCCGTGCGCAGGATGTTCAAGATATTCCGATCGCTGTGACCGCTGTTACCCCTGAACAGCTTGAGAAGCAGGGCGTTGTGAACGTCCAGAACATCACTCAGGTTTCTCCCAGCTTCTCCACTTCCAATGCGCAGATTGCATCGGGTTCAGTGGTGCTTCGTATTCGCGGTGTAGGTACCACTTCGAACAATATTGGTTTTGAAAGCGCAGTCGGCATTTTCGTTGATGGCGCTTATCAGTCACGGCCTGGCGTTGCGCTCGGCGAATTTGTTGATGTGGAGCGGGTTGAGGTTCTTCGCGGTCCGCAAGGCACGCTGTTCGGCCGTAATACGTCAGCAGGTGCGCTCAACATTACAACGCGGCGTCCCGATTTGAATGAATTCGGCGGCTTCGCCAATGCAACCTATGGCAATTATGATTTGCTGAACGTTCAAGGCGCGATCAACGCGCCAATCGTTGAGGACACTCTGGCTGTTCGACTTACGGGTGCTTATCGTGAACGTGATGGCTATGTCGATGTCGTTGATCGGACAGGAACGAAGATTGGCGAATCCAACACGATCGACCAATTCCTGGTTCGTGGCCAATTGGGCTATGAGAGCGAAGGGGGCGTCAGAGGCCGCCTGATCTTCGATTACACCGAGAGCGAAAATCAATGCTGTGCTGCGATTGAAGTTCTGGCAAACACCGGATTTGAAGCAGCTGTTGCGAGTGTGGGCGGAGATGCGCGTGCCGGAATGGCAACGGTACTTCCGGCGACCACTCCATTCGATACGGTCAGCGCACAGGGCGCTGTCGATCGTCTTACCGCAACCGCCAGCCGTCTGCCGCTTTCCAATGCAGAGCAATGGGGCGTAACCGGCGAGCTGGAATTTCCAATTGGCGACAATGCTGATTTGATCTTCATCGGTTCTTACCGTGATTTCTCATCTTCTGAGAATTACGATTCGAGCTTCTCTGGCCTCGACGTGTTTGACGTGGATCGGCTCGATACTGATATCGAAACCCTGACCGCAGAATTGCGCTTGCAAGGCGAATCAATGGACGGCCGCTTCAATTGGCTGGTCGGTGGTTATTACTCAGATGAAAAAATTTCGTCCGAGCAAGATTTCTCGCTGGGCACAGATTATGATCTGCAGATCGCCGGACTGTTTGGCGGAGCATTTGGTCCTGCGCCGATTGGATTGCTGACGGGGGCCATCTCTGGCACTCCTATCAATCCTGCCGGAACGACGTCGACCAACCAATATGCTCAAAGCAGCGAAAGCTGGTCGGTCTTCACGCACAACTCGTTCGACATCACCGACAGCCTGACCCTTACCTTGGGCTTGCGCTATTCAGATGAGAAGAAGACGGGCGGATTTCAGCAGCTCGCTAGCAACAACCCAGCCTGCTTGACACTGCTGGGAGGCGTCCCAACAATTGCAGGGATCGCTGGTGCCGCCAATGTTGGCAGCGTGCTAGGAACGGGTTGCTTTGCCTTTACTGCACCGGCCATCGGATCAGATGCGATTGCATTCCCGCTGCCGCGTCCGTTCGAAGTGCCATTTAGTGATAATGAGCTGATCTACACTGGTAAGATCACTTACCAATTCGAAGCGCCGGTTACGGCCTATGCGAGTTTTACGCATGGCTATAAGTCGGGCGGTATCAACCTTGATATTACGGCCAATGCTGGCGGCGCGGATCCAACCTTCCTTTCGGAAGAAGTGGATGCCTATGAAATTGGTATTAAGGGCAAATTCCTTGATGATGCTGTGACGGTAAATATGGCGGCATTCATCGAAGAGTTCTCAAACTTCCAAGTGCTCGAGTTTACCGGCGCTCAGTTCACCACCTTTAATGTGAACGCAGCAAAATCATCCGGTTTCGAGTTGGAATCGGTGATCCGCCCAGATCAGAACCTGACGTTCAATTTGGGTCTGACCTATACCGATGCTCGGTACCCCGAGAATTGTGATGGTGGCATTCCAAATCCTAACGTCACTTCGCTCTGTGGCAATTCGCTCACCAATGCACCAAGCATTGTGGCGATTGCGGGCGCGAATTACGACCGTGATATCGGTAACACCATGCGCTTCTTTGCATCGGGTCAAATTCGGACTGAAAGTGATCGCCGTACCTCGACACAAGCGACCTCAGTGCCGAGTGCAGCGATAATCGCCGGTTTTGGCGGAGACATCCAAGCCGCTGTTGATGCAGCGCCTCTGGTTCCGTTCGATGTTCAGGATGGTAACACCAAGATCAACTTGCGCGTTGGAATCGGTGCCCAGGACGAGAGCTGGACGCTAGAAGTATGGGGTGTGAACGTAACCGACGAGGTAACTCGCGGCGTTACATTCAACACCGTCCTTCGCGGATCATCGCGCTCTGCCTTTGTGCAGGAACCTGCCACTTACGGTGTAACCGTTCGTACCAAGTTCTAAGGCAAACCACAGTTAAGCCTTTGGGAGAGGGCAAAGAAAAGGGCGGTTCGCGAATAGCGAGCCGCCCTTTTTGATTGACGTGGCAGAAGTCCGAAGTCCCTACATCGAACGGGCAATCAGCATCTTCATCACTTCGTTTGAGCCGCCAAAGATACGAGTGATCCGGCTGTCGCGATAGAGCTTAGCAATAGGGTATTCGTTGATATAGCCAGCACCGCCATGCAGTTGCAGGCATTTGTCGACCACTTCGCCTTGCAGCTCTGTGACCCAATATTTTGCCATCGATGCAGTCGCCACGTCCAGCTCACCTTTGAGCAATTTGGCGATGCAATCATTGACGAACACCCGCGCCGCTGTGCCGCGCGCCTTCAGATCGGCGAGAACGAATTGTGTGTTTTGGAAGTCCCAGATCGTTTGACCAAAGGCCTTGCGTTCTTTGACATATTCAACCGTGGTATCCAGCGCCTTCTCAATCGCAGTGGCTGCGCCCATCGCGATCACCAGGCGTTCTTGCGGCAGTTCGCCCATCAATTGGTAGAAACCACGACCCTCAACGCCGCCCAACACATTTTCACTTGGGACAAAAACATTGTCGAAGAACAATTCGGAAGTGTCGGAGGCATCCATCCCGATTTTGTCGAGCTTCTTGCCGCGTTCAAAACCTTCGGCTCCATCGGTTTCCAGCAGCATCAGCGAAATGCCCTTAGCTCGCTCGTTCGGATCAGTCTTAGCGACAACCACGATAAAGTCGGCGGTTTGCCCGTTGGAGATATAGGTTTTGGAACCGTTGATCCGGTACCCATTGCCGTCTTTCAGCGCCGTGGTGGTGATCGATTGGAGGTCGGACCCGACGCCCGGCTCGGTCATCGCAATCGCACTTACCAGATCGCCCGAGACCAGCTTTGGCAGATATTTCTTCTTCTGCTCTTCGGTTCCATGACGCACCAAATAAGGTAAGATAATGGTGTTGTGCAGCGATGCACCAAAGCCATCAACGCTGTGCTTGGCCTGTTGATCCAATACGACCATGTCATGCCGAAAATCGCCGCCATGGCCGCCATATTCCTCAGGAACAGAGACGCCCAGCAATCCAGCTTGGCCCGCTTCGTTCCAAAACTCGCGCTCTACTTGGCCGCTGTCGCGCCAAGTCTGCACTCGCTTTTCCGGTGCATGCTGTTGGAAGAATTTGCCCACGGCATCGGCGAAGATCGAAATCTCTTCGTCGTCCATGAATTCTGGCTGGGGAACATCAATTACCGGCATCTTATTTCCCCTTCCAATTGGGTGCGCGCTTTTCAGCGAAGGCGGTTGCACCTTCGCGTGCATCTTCTGAAGTGAACACTGGGGCGATCAGTTTGCCCTGATTACGATAGCGGTCTTCCATCGCCCATCCGCGCGATTCTTTCATCACAGCCTTTGAGATGCGGACCGCCAATGGGCCGTTGGCGGCGATTTTGGCCGCGAGCTCCAGCGCTCCATCAAGCGCCGATCCATCGGTTACATGATTGATCAGACCCAATTCATAAGCGCGATCGGCACCGATAAAGTCACCGGTAAGTGCCAATTCCATCGCAATCCGTTCCGGGATTTGGTCGGGCAGCATCATGACGCCGCCAGCCGCAGCGACCAGGCCGCGCTTCGCTTCTGGGATGCCAAATTTGGCGTCTTTGTGTGCGACCACCAAATCGCATGCGATCATCAGTTCCAAACCGCCAGCCAAGGCATAACCTTCAACCGCAGCGATCAATGGCTTCTTGGGTGGAGCCTCGACCACGCCGCCAAAGCCGCGCCCTTCCACCGAAGGACGTTCACCGCGCAAGAAACCCTTCAGATCCATGCCTGAACAAAATGTGCCGCCAGCGCCGGTCAGCACACCAACGCGCAAGTCATCATCTGCATCCAGCCTGTCCATTGCCGCTGCAATCCCCTCGGCCGCGGCCTTGGTCATAGCATTCTTGGCCTCGGGCCGGTTGATGGTGACGATCAATACGCCATCGCGCACTTCGGTTAGAAACTCTTCGCTCATGCATACTCTCCTCTGGGCCTTTTGGGCCGTCCAACTCAAAACCTATCACTTTTTGGCATTTCGAAATGCAACTCAATTCTTGTGTGACTGGTGCAGTCGGCTTACCAACACGTCAACCGCAATTTCGATAAGCAAGAGGATTTTCATTATGGCCGAAGCCTATATCATCGATGCCGTGCGAACGCCGCGTGGGATTGGCAAAGTTGGCAAGGGTGCGCTGGCGCACATGCATCCCCAACATCTGGCCGCAGCCGTTTTGAAAGCCATTGCCGAGCGTAACGATCTGGATACCTCCACAGTTGGCGATGTGGTCTGGTCGACTTCTTCACAAGAGGGCAAGCAGGGCGGCGATCTGGGCCGCATGGCTGCGTTGGACGCTGGTTATGACGAAACTTCGAGCGGCATGACACTGGACCGTTTTTGTGGCGGCGGCATTACAGCGGTCAATCTGGCGGCGGCTCAAGTCATGAGCGGCATGGAAGATTGCATTGTTGCTGGCGGTACTGAGATGATGAGCCTGACCGGCGAAATGGCGAAAGAGCGCATGCATCTTGGCCTGCCCCCGCGCATTATGGGCAGCCATAACCAGCGTCTGGCCAAAACCCATCCGCAATCCCAGCAAGGCATTTGCGGCGATGCGATCGCGACGATCGAGGGTTTTACCCGCGAAGATCTCGATATGGTCGCGTTCAAGAGCCAGGAAAACGCAGCCAAAGCCATAGCAGAGGGCCGGTTCGACAAATCGGTCATCCCGGTGCTGGATGATGATGGCAATGTGGTTTTAGACAAGGAAGAATTTCCGCGTCCCGGCACCACGATGGAAGTGTTGGGCGGTTTGCCGGCTTCGTTTGAGAAAATGGCCGACATGTCGATGGGCGAGGGTGAGCCAACCTTCCGCGAGATGGTCAATCAGAAATACCCTGAGGTTGATATTCAGCACTTCCATGGGCCGGGCAATTCATCGGGCGTGGTCGATGGCGCAGCGGCGGTGCTGGTTTGCTCCAAAGAATATGCGCAGAAGCACGGTTTGAAACCGCGCGCGCGCATTGTGGCGACTGCCAATATGGGCGATTGCCCCACGCTGATGCTGAACGCGCCGGTTCCTGCGGCCAAGCGGGTTCTTGAAAAAGCGGGCATGTCAGTCGACGACATTGATCTGTTCGAAATCAACGAAGCCTTTGCCGTTGTGACCGCCAAATTCATGAAGGATTTGGGGCTTGGCTGGGACAAGGTGAATGTGAACGGCGGATCAATTGCGCTGGGCCATCCCATTGGTGCCACTGGATCTATCCTGATCGGGACAATTGTTGACGAGCTGGAGCGGTCAGACAAGCAATACGGCCTGGTCACAATGTGCGCTGCTGGCGGCATGGCTCCCGCGATTATCGTCGAGCGCGTCACAGACTTCGTAGACTGATCGGAAAGCTGAAAAATGGTCGCTGACAACACGCCCGTCATCATCGGGGTTGGGCAATATTCTGAGAAGGTTGAGCAGCTCGATTACGAGGCCTTGTCCTATATGGATTTGGCCGGGCGAGCACTGGGCGAAGCGATCAAGGACACTGGAGCAACTGGCGATGTGGCGGGCGCGATTGATACGCTCGCCGCGATCCGAGCGTTTGAAATGTCGCGGCCTGACCGCAAGCCCCCTTTCGGGGCAGCGGACAATGTCCCGCGCGCCATTGCTAGCCGAGTGGGTACCGATCCTGATCGCGCCATTCTGACAACCACTGGCGGGCAGACCAATCAGCAATTGGTTGGCGAATTCGGTGCAGCGATCGCATTGGGAGACAGCCAATGCGCGGTGATCGTTGGGTCGGAAGCGATCTCGACCGTCTTGGCTCTGTCAGCAAAGGGCGAGGCGCCCGATTGGTCTGAAGCCATTGGCGGCGACTTTGAGGATCAAGGTTTCGGCGTAGATGGGATGATGGAGCCACCCTTGTTTGCCCATGGGGCGACTGGTGCCATCCCGCTTTACGCCATGGCCGAAAATGCGCGGCGAGCGAAAACCGGACAATCGATTGAAGACTATCGCCGCGATATTGGCGAGTTGTTCGAACCCTTTACCCGGGTTGCCGCGAGCAATCCCCATGCCGCTGCGCCGGTTGAACGCAGCGCCGAGGAATTGGCCACCATCACCGAGCGCAACCGCGTTGTTGCTGAACCCTATGCACGGATGACTGTTGCGCGCGATCAGGTGAATCAAGCGGCCGCCATCATCGTTTGTTGCGCCGCAAAAGCACGCGAATTGGGCGTGCCAGAAGACAAATGGGTGCATATCCATTCGGTCACCGCCGCAACCGAGCTCAAGCTATCCGAGCGACCCGATCTGTCCGCCAATCCCGCCTCGATTGCCTCTGTCGAGGCCGCTCTGGAGCGGGCTGGCAAAAGCATGGCCGATATGCGCTATCTCGACTTCTACTCCTGCTTTGCCATCCCGGTGTTCAACCAGATGGACCATTTCGACTTGGCCTCAGACGATCCGCGCGGATTGACGTTGACGGGAGGGCTGCCGTTCTTCGGCGGGGCCGGCAATAATTATTCTGCTCATGCGATTTGCGAGGCTGTCCAAATGGTGCGCGCGGATAAGGGGGCATTTGCATTGGTCGGCGCCAATGGCGGCTGGATGAGCAAATATGCAACCGGAATATACTCTAGTCAGCCAGCCGATTGGTCAGCCAATGATCGGTTCGTAAAGTTGCCAATGGCCGACAATGCTGTCGCGCCGGGCGAGGGTGCTTTCGACAGCGCCACGGTGGAAACTTACACCATCAATCGCTCCAAGAAAGGATCGGTGGCGGTGTTTCTCGGGCGCGATCAAGACGGGAAACGCGTCGCCGGAAATGCGGACCTAACCCACGAGCCGACGCGCGCTCTGTTTGAAGGTGGCCAACCCTTCGGTGCAAGACTCAGCGTCATGCGGGACGAGCAAGGTCGCAATATCGGTCGGGTGGCTTAAGCCACCAGCCCTAAGCCACCAACGAAGCCAGCACTCTGCGCTTGCCTGCAAACGGTCTGCGTCCATGCATAACCAGGAAATTGTCGAGCAAGGCAACGTCGCCCGGCTGCCATGCCAGATCGCGGGTCAGCTCTTGAGACAGAGCAATGGTTTGTTCCATATCGGCACCAATTATCGGCGAGCCATCGCCAAATGTGACCGATTTATGCGCTTCATTGCGACTGTCCGACCAGCCACGAAATGCCGCGATCAGCTGGTTGAAGAATGTCCTGCGGCCATCGGGCAATGTACGGACCGCTGGCAGCGTGGGCGTGGTTGCACGCAGACTGTCGTCTGACTGCCACTCCCATGTGTAACCCAGCGATTCCAGTCGTTTCTCAGCGGCTTCTTTCGTGTCCGCACCCAATGTGCTGCGCCAGCTGCGCCCTTGGCCAGAGCCAGCGTCATCCGCCCCCGGCATCACATTGGTATAGCGCACGCCATGTTCGGCAAAGCGCGCTACCAATGCCGGTTCGCTGGCTTCCATCTGCTCTAACAACCAGTCTGACCGACACACCGGCGTTGCCCCGCCATCGTCCGGCGCAATCTCGCAATAGAAGAACAATTTGGACGGGTAGAGCGGTGTCTGCGCCATTTCGTGATGCAGATGGATTTCGGTTTCTGGTGGTGCCTCGTTCGCGGTGAAAACGCGCGGCGTCACATTGACCCGCACTGCATTGCTGAGCGATTCTTCATAGGTAAAGCCATCTTCGCCATAACCACCAATCGCTGCGTCGAAAGCGTTCGCATCAGGCACGTCAAAACCGCGGAACAACAGCGTTCCGGCGTCATCCAGCGCAGCATCAACAGCGGATTTGTTGGCGGACAGGAAGGCCGCCAAATCGCCTTCGCCGTGGATGATGGCTGGAAATTCGTTCATGCTCGCCTCTAATCGTAGATCGGGTGAAAGGACCCGAACGCTGCCTCTGCAAACGCGCCCGGATCATTGAAGCGCCGATTGGCGTTGAGCGCGCTGATCGCGTCCATCTCTGCCTTGCTGAGCGCGAATTCACCCAGCGCCAAATTCTCGCGCATGCGTTCCGGCTTGCTGGTCTTAGGAATGATCGATGTGCCGCGTTGGACACCCCACCTCAGCACCACTTGCGCCGGGGTTTTGCCATGCGCCTCGGCCGCGGCAAGGACGCAAGGCTCGGTCAGCACTGTCTCGCTGCTACCGGCCATATCCAGCTCAACATAAGACAGCGCCCCCAAAGGCGAAAATGCCGTGACCTGCATCCCATAATCCTGCGCCAGCCGGATCAATTTGTCCTGTGTTAGATAAGGATGCGCCTCGATCTGCAAGGCATAAGGCTGGACCCGCGAATAGGCCATCAGATCATGGATCAGAGCGCTGTTGTAATTGCACACGCCAATTTCTCGCGTCAGTCCAGCGTCGGTCAGGGCCTCCATTGCGCCCCAAGTTGCATGCAAGGGTATTGGCGCGCGAACTAGGCCCGAATTGCTTGCCGGATCATGCACCCATTCGGGCGGATATCGGGTCGCAATCGGCACATATTCCAGCGCGATGGGAAAGTGGATCAGGTAAAGGTCGAAGTGATCAATACCCAGATCGTTCAGCGATTTGCGAGCGCCTTCTTCGACATGTTCGGGAGCATGGAAGGTGTTCCACAATTTGGACGTGATCCACAGATCATCGCGGGTCACCAATCCATCGGTAATTGCGCGGGCGATGCCTTGGCCCACTTCTGCCTCATTGCCATAATCTGCAGCGCAATCGAGGTGGCGATAGCCTGCCTTGATCGCTTCGTAAGCAACATTGGCGGCATCCTCGCGCGCCACTTTCCAAAAGCCAAATCCAACCGGCGGTATGTGATCCATGCTGATCCTCTAAAAATCCAGTGCCACCGGAAGTCCGGTTGCGATTGATTGCTGTGCGGCGGCGCCCATTTCAACCGAGCGCAGGCCGTCCAGCGTGCTGATTGTGGGCGGTTTCCCTTGCGTCAGGCAAGCGTGGAATTCGCGCAATTGAAAATAGGTCGCGCCCCAGTGATCGCCTGCTGCCAAAGCTTCTGGCGGAGTGGCAACTGGCTCTTCATGCGGGCCAGATTTGTCTCGCGGGCTCCAGATCACGCTGGCGCGGGGCAGGGCGACCTCCAATTTGCCTGCTGGGCCGAGGGCATAGATGTCCTCCTGCTGATCTGACCCTTCGGCGAACATGCACAGATCGAGACTGGCGCGCGTGCCCTTGGCAAAATCCACCGTGACCAATGCATTGTCGAGAATGTCCGGCACTTTGCCATCATAGAGCTCGTCCAAATGGTTCACATTCTGCCCACCGCTGGCGTAAATCCGCGCCGGTTCATCCTGCAAAATATGCCGCATCAAATCGAAGAAGTGGCAGCATTTCTCGACCAAAGTCCCGCCTGAATTGCGGTTGAAACGGTTCCAGTCGCCCACCTTTTCAAGGAAAGGAAAGCGATGCTCGCGGATGGTCAGCATTTTGATCTCGCCAGCTTCCCTGCCATGGACCCGCTGAACAAAGCGAGTGACGGGCGGCATGTAACGATATTCCAGCCCGACCCAGATCGGCGCGGCATAATCCGCCGCCATACCATGCAGCGCGCGCGCATCCTCCACGCTGGTGCACATCGGTTTTTCCAACAGAATTGCGCAGCCATGCGGCATGATCTGCTGGACCACATCGAAATGCGTGAAATTGGGGCTGGCGATGATGACTGCGTCCGGCTTTAGTTCGGACATCAGTAACGATGTATCGTCAAAGGCGGTTATGGTTTGGCCCAATTCTGCGGCTAGCGTCAAAGCGGCGTCGCGCGATCCAGCATCGGGATCGGCAATGCCAATCAGATGCACACCATCAACAATGGCGCAATTGCGCATATGTTCGCGGCCCATCATGCCGCAGCCGATTATGGCGTAGGTGCGTGTCTCTCCCATGCGAACGCTATCGTGATCGTGGCCCATAAATACAAGTGCACATTCGCGCACATTGGCTGTTGGCTAGGAAAACGTGCGTTGCTCAATCCTCGCGGCGGGTTCCGCTGAAGAAGTCGACCGCGTCAAAGCCATCAGGAGCAGCCACTTCGGTGATTGGATCATCGCGATCATCGAATTCTGTGCGCAGCGCTCGACTCATCACGGCATGCATCTGATACATGCAGGTGACGTAAGTTAACTCGAGAATTTCCTCATCGGTAAACTCAGCCTTCAGTTGATCGAATAGGGCGTCCGGCACCCGGCCAGCATGGCACACCAGGCGGTCAGCATAGGCCAGCACCAACCGCTCGCGCGGATCAAAGCAATCTGTCGTCTGCCATTGCGGTATCGCGGTGATTTTCTCTTCAGACACGCCCAATCCGCGCAGGCTTTTGCAATGCTGGGAGAACACAAATTGGCTGCCCGTGGCCCAGCCAGCCCATGTCTGACCCAGCTCTCGCAAGGTCGGGTCCAACTTGCGTTCCTCGCTTTGGTAATAGGCAAATCCTTGCGCGGCATGTTGCAGCGTGGCGGGTGAGTTGGCGAATACAGTCCACCAATCTCCTGGCGTGCCCGTTGCGGTGCCCGGTTCTGCTACAGGATCGCGTTTGCCGAACAGCATATTGTACAATGGCAGCGCGACTTTCTCGTCGGCTTGCTCTCTTGGAACTTTGCGAAGGCGTGGCATCTCTTAAACGTTCCCTGTGCTGGCGGTGCTTGACGCTGCTGTGGCTGGTTCATGCGCGATATCGTCTGGGCCAAAGCTTTTGGTGGTGGCTGCGAACTCCATCATGATCCCATTGGGATCGGTGAAATAGACCGAGCGGACGAACACGCCGTCATGCATTTCGCGCGCCACGCCCATGCGGCTGTCATCGTGATTGACCACAGCGTGAGTGTGCGGGACACCAGCCTCCTGCAGGCGGTCCAACGCGGCCTCCAGCTCGTCCTCTGCCATATCGAAGGCCAGATGGTTCATCGATCCCACCGCTGTTTTTGCATCGGTCGGGAATTTTCGCACTGATGCGATTCCCGGAGCCGCCGCAGGGGCATCTTTCCACCAAAAGAAAGCCACCGCATTGCCGTTTCCGGCGTCAAAGAAGAAATGCTGTCCGCCGTCGGGCAATTCGACCGTTTTGAACAAGGGCATGCCCAACACTTCGGTATAGAATTGTACTGTTTCCTGCATGTCGCGGCACACCAGCGCAACGTGGTTGATCCCGGTGGTTTTGATCATAGTCAGTCCTCTCAAGCACAGGGCTGCACCAATAGAGGCGACCATGCAAATGTGATTTGTGGTAAGGTGAACGCCTCGCTTGCAAAATCGGCCTATCGCTGCTATTTAGTTTCAAACGTAACTATATTGACGCATTGTCTCAATTGAAGGTGGACCCCAATGACCAAGCATCCCGGCGATCTGTTCGAAAATCCAGCTGGCCTTGATGGCTTTGAATTTGTGGAATTTTGTGCCCCCGAAAAAGGCATGCTGGAGCCTGTGTTTGAGGCGATGGGCTTTACCCATGTGGCCACCCATCGGTCCAAGGACGTCAATCTGTGGCGCCAGGGCGGGATCAATCTGATCGCCAATTATGAACCTCGCAGCGCGGCCTGGTATTTCGCGCGCGAGCACGGCCCGTCCGCTTGCGGCATGGCGTTCCGGGTTCGCGATGCGCAAAAGGCATGGGATCACTTGATGGAAGCGGGTGCAGAACCTGTCGCCAACGAGCCGGGACCGATGGAATTGCGCATTCCTGCGATCCGCGGGATTGGTGGGGCCATCCTGTATCTGGTCGATCGCTATTCCGGTGATGGGGCAGATGATGGCGCTGATGGCCTGTCGATCTATGACATTGATTTTGAATATTTGCCTGGCGTTGAAAAACACCCCGAAGGCGCTGGTTTCCAGCTGATCGATCACCTAACCCACAATGTTTACACCGGCCGGATGAAATATTGGGCCGACTATTATGAGAGCCTATTTAACTTCCGTGAAATCCGCTTCTTCGACATTAAGGGCGAATATACTGGGCTGACTTCCAAGGCGCTAACCGCGCCTGATGGCAAGATCAAAATCCCGCTCAATGAAGAGGGCGAGGGCGGCAAGGGTCAAATCGAGGAATTCCTGCGCGAGTTTAATGGCGAGGGTATCCAGCACATCGCGCTGATCTGTGATGATCTAGTTGCGTGCTGGGACCGACTGAAGGGATATGGCGTGCCGTTTATGACCGCTCCGCCCGAAACTTATTATCAAATGCTGGAAGAGCGTTTGCCCGGCCATGGCGAGAACGCCGACGAGCTGAAGATGCGCGGCATCTTGCTTGATGGCACAACAGAAGGTGGCCAGCCGCGACTGTTGCTGCAAATCTTTGCCGAGGCGCAAGTGGGGCCAGTGTTCTTCGAATTTATCCAGCGCAAGGGCGATGATGGCTTTGGCGAGGGCAATTTCAAAGCGCTGTTCGAAAGCATTGAGCGCGACCAGATCGCGCGCGGCGTGCTCGACACGAAATCACCGGAGCCTGCAGAATGACCAAGGCAGAAAACACCGCTCATCCCATTGCCTTGGGCGGGGTGCATCACGCCGCCTATCGCTGCAAAGACGCCAAGGAAACGGTCGAGTGGTACGAGCGCGTTTTGGGCATGGAATACACCAGCGCTTTTTCCGAAGATCACGTCCCGTCAACGGGCGATTATGATCCCTACATGCATGTCTTTCTGGATGCAGGGAATGGCAATATTCTGGCGTTTTTCGAATTGCCGAACCAGCCCGAAATGGGCAGCGATCCCAACACGCCGGCTTGGGTCCAACATTTGGCATTCAAAGTGGGCAGCGAAGAAGCTTTGTTGGCCGCCAAGGCCCATGTTGAGAGCTTAGACATTGATGTTTTGGGCCCGACGCATCACGGTATTTTCAAATCGATCTATTTCTTCGACCCCAATGGGCACCGCGTTGAATTGGCCGCCGATATCGGTACTGACGATCAATATGCCGAGCTAAAACGGGTCGCCATGCCGATGCTGGACGAATGGTCGGAAACCAAAAAAGCGCCACAGCATGCCGCCTGGCTGCACGAAATCGCGAGAGCAGAACACTCTGAGTGAGTTGGATTAACTAGCATATCCTGGCCACCTAGCGCCCAGAAAATGGCGGAGACGGAGGGATTCGAACCCTCGATACCGCTATAAACAGTATGGTCCCTTAGCAGGGGACTGGTTTCAGCCACTCACCCACGTCTCCGCATCGCAATATTGCATGCGAAGGGCGCGCTATAATGAGCGTGGTCTATGGCGGCAAGCTGAGTCTTCACAAAAATTGTCATCTGCTGATGAAAATCGCCGCCCGAACGGCTTTTGCCGCGGCAAGGACTCGGTTCGCCGTATTTTCGATTCCGTTCATCGACGCGCAATTGCCGGGCAAGCATCAAAGGATTCTGTTCGCATTGGATTGGCCCGCGCTTGGGCCAGAGAAGTGCAAGAAGACGAAGTGCAAGAAGACGAAGTGCACAAGGACGAAGGGCAAGATGACAGATATGTTCGCGCGTTTAAAAACAGCCGGTGTTGCAGCCATGGCCTCTTTCGCTTTGATGGCCACCGCAGCTTCGGCTCAAGAGCTTGAAAGCATTGATCCCGATGCGGCCTACACAGGTGCGATTGACGGCGATCTGGCCCCAGTCGGTGAATTGCCAGCTCAACCTCAAGCTGCGGCACCCGACAACAGCGTAACATACAGCGCAACGCCGCCAGTATCTTCGCCCCCACCCTATTCTCCCAATGCACCAGCAGCGCCAGAATGGGCCAATCCTATTCCTGTTGAAGATCCGAATACTGCGGGGGCCCAAACACAAACCACAACAGTCGGCACCGAGACCACCTATGGCGAGGACGATTTGATCGGTGCAGCCGAAGGTGTCTTTGGCAAAGGCGCCAAGGGGCTTGCGACATTGATCCAGAAAGCTTTGAAAGACCAAGGCCAACCCAATGCCTATATCGTTGGGCGCGAGGCTGGCGGAGCATTTGTCGTCGGCGCACGCTATGGATCGGGCAAGCTTTATCACAAGGTAGAGGGCCAACGCCCTGTCTATTGGACTGGGCCATCGATTGGCTTTGATGCCGGAGCCAACGCCGGCAACACATTTGTGCTGGTCTACAATCTTTACGACAGCGAAGAGCTGTATGAGCGCTATCCTGCGGGCGAGGGCCAAGCCTATGTAGTGGGCGGCTTGCATGCCAGTTACTTGCGCAAAGGCGACGTTGTCATGATCCCCATTCGTGTGGGAGCGGGCCTGCGTCTGGGCGTCAATGCTGGCTATATGAGATTTTCCAAGAAGCAGCGCTGGCTGCCGTTCTGATTGTGATGCGCTGATCCAACAGCGCGCACAGTTTGTTGTTTGGGCTTGCTCTTCGGGTCGTCACTGAAGAGCGAAAAAAGGCTGAATTTTCCCCGTCATCAGGCGATTGCCTGTTGCGAGCGGACAAGCAGCGCGGCATGGACGCAGGCATCATGCTAGAACGACTCACATCTCAACCGCCCGACGCTCTGCTTGCTTTGATCAAGGCCTATGCAGACGACCCTGCCGCCGACAAGATCGATTTGGGCGTGGGTGTTTATCGCACCGGACAAGGCGACACGCCCGTGTTCCAGGCGATGAAGCGCGCTGAGCAGATCTTGGTCGATACTCAAGAAACCAAGGCATATCTCGGGCCTGAAGGCGATATGGGCTTCGTCAATGCGCTAAAGCCTTACATTTTTGGTGAAGCCGATCCGACGATCGGTGGCCGGGTGCAGGGCATGCAGACCCCCGGCGGTACTGGCGCGGTTCGCCTTGCTGTGGCCTTGGCTCAGCGGGCCGGGGTTGAGCGCCTGCATATGGGAACGCCCAGCTGGCCCAACCATGCGCAAATCCTTGGTGATATTGACCTGGAAATGGTCGGCTTTGCCCATGCCAATCCCGATGGTAGCGCCAATGTTGCGGCTTTGCTCGAAGTGATCCAAGCGGCTGGTCCCAAGGATGCGGTTTTGCTGCATGGGTCTTGCCACAACCCGACCGGAGTAGATTACACCGATGCAGAATGGGATGCGATTGCAGACGCGATTGCGGTGAAGGGCATTTTCCCTATTCTGGACTGCGCCTATCAAGGGCTGGGCAAGGGTATGGAAGAAGACGCCTATGGCCTGCGGCGCGTGCTTGGCGCGGTCCCAGAGGCATTTATTGCCTATAGCTGTGATAAGAATTTCGGCATGTATCGTGACCGGGTTGGTGCGTTCTACGCGATGGCAAGTGACCATGACGAGCTCGATCCGATCTTTTCCAACGCCAACGCTTTGGCGCGGGCAAGCTGGTCTATGCCGCCCGATCATGGCGGAGCAGCGGTGCGGATCATCCTGCGCGACCCTGAACTGACTGCGCTGTGGTTGGATGAGTTGACGACGATGCGCGATCGCATGCGTCAGATACGCGATGTTTTGGCCGAGGCGGGCACCGCTGGCAGCGTCGACCTGAGGCCATTGGGCTCGCAAAATGGCTTGTTTGCGACCCTTCCAGTGTCCAAAGAACAGGTCCAGCAATTGCGTGGTGAGCATGCGATCTACATGGCGGGTTCTGGCCGGATCAACATTGCCGGGCTGCATATGGGCAATATCGAAAAATTCGTCAGCGCATTGACCCAAGTTACTTCTTGAGCGGTGTCATCCCTCGGCGTTGAAGTGATTTATTCTTGCTCTGACTTTGTCTGACCCAGCAACAGCTTTTCTGCCTCGGCAGTGCGGCTCATCGATATAACGTGATCGACACCCTCGATGGTAATGGTCAGTTCGGCCTGCTCGTTCATTTCGATCAAGCCTTTCGACTTGAGATACCACAGGTGAAATTCAAACGTTTCGTCTGAGCAATTGAGCAATTGCTGGACATAAAAACCAACCACGCCGGGCTGACCAGCATGTTCACGCCGCCGTTTGTACAAATGCATTAGTATTTTCTGGTGCGCCTCGGCATCGGCCAGAGCGGATTTTTGCTCGATACCGGCGTCTTCTGATCCGGGGAAAGCAAAGACATTATCGCCGCGTGTGAGCTTATATTCCTGATTATACTCGGCGCGTTTTTCTGGATCACGCAGGACATTATAGGCCTCGACCACTTCCTGAAACCGCTCGACATTGGCTGTTTCGGCATGATCGGGGTGATATTTCAGCGCAAAGTGGTGATACGCCTTCTCCAGAATTTTTCCGTCGCAATCGGGGCTGACCTGAAGCAGCGCATAATAATCGATAAATTCTGCGGTTTCACCCATCGCGACATTTCCCATTGGCAGAAGGACAGAGCCTTCGGCAAAAAACTGCTGGAACGGTAATATTTGCCAAGCGGCATTACCGAATTTGCGACTGGATTATTATTGGCTGGTCTGCGACCGGCGATTACAATATTCTGGATGTATATTCAGTGCAAACCACAGGATTGTCAAAGAAAAGATCGCCTCTTTTCACAACAGCGCACGATTTTTTGGGGACGGAACCGGGACCGTTACCCCGATACTATCAGGCTAATGCTTGCATTCGTTTCAGATAGCGGGCGAGCACGTCGATCTCCAGATTGACCGGCGATCCAGCTGTCAGCGTACCCAGTGTGGTCACTTGGGCGGTGTGCGGAATGATGTTGAGCGTAAAATCGCATGCGCCGCCGGTTTGGTCCTCAACTTTGTTGACGGTGAGAGAGACACCATTGACCGTGATCGATCCCTTGGGCGCGATGAAGGGTGCCATCTCTGCGGGCGTGCGGATCACCAGCCGGGTCGAATCGCCCTCCTTCTCGGCGGAGGTTACTTCGCCCACAGCATCGACATGGCCGGTGACAATATGACCGCCAATCTCGTCGCCAACACGAAGACTGGGTTCGATATTGAGGCTTTGCCCCTCCTGCCACATGCCGGGCATCGTGCAATTGATAGTCTCTGCCGAGACATCGACGCTGAACCAAGCGTCCCCCGCGCTGCCGCCGCGCTCGACCACAGTCAGGCACACGCCTGAGCACGCAATCGATGCGCCGATGGAAATTCCTGCCGGATCAAGCGGGGCCGAAATCGTCAACCGCGTATCGCCGCGCTGTTCAATTTTGGTGATAGATCCGATGGCGGTAACAATGCCGGTGAACATAATTTCTCCTGTCAGCGCGTCCGCTGATAGGCGGTGAATTGGTCACTGCCAAGCTGACACTGCTCAACTTTTGCCCACCGACCATGGGCGTCATCCAATTGGGACAGCCCGATATCACCCAGCGCCTGCAATCCATTGCCGATCACAATCGGGGCACGGTAAATCTCCAGCCGGTCGACCAGATCGCTGGCAAGGAAACTGGCCGCGGCACCGCCGCCGCCCTCGACATAGAGATATTGCACGCCGTCCAGTGATGCGATGGCTTGCGGATCGTTGATGATCTTGACCCCTTCCGGGGCAACCCCGCGCGTCAGCAGGACGCGTTGCGGGTTACGTTCCTCCAATCCGGGCAAGCGCACGTTGAGGCGCGGTTTGTCCTTGCGCCAAGTTCCGCCGCCCACCAAAATGGCATCATATCTGGCCCGCTGGGCGTGGACATGGCGCCGCGCCTGTTCGCCAGTGATCCACTGGCTGCTGCCATCGGCCAATGCGATGCACCCATCCAGCGACATGCCGAGCTTCAAGTTGACGAAGGGCCGGCCGAGAGCTTGCTTGGTCAAATATCCTGCAAGGCTTTCGCGTGCGCCCGCATGATCGAGAATCTCAGCCTGGATGCCCGCTTTTCGCAATAGGGCGACACCTTTTCCGGCGGTGCGCGGATCAGGATCGCTCGACCCAATGACAATTCTCGCTGGGCCGGCGGCGGCAAGCAGTTCGGCACAGGACGGGCCGCGCTTGCTCTCGTGAGCGCAAGGCTCCAGCGTCACATAGACGGTCGCGCCCTTTGCACCGCTCTTACCTAGAGCTGCCAGCGCGTGCGCCTCTGCATGCGGGCGGCCACTGGCCTGGGTCCAGCCGCGGGCGATCGTGATGCCATCTCTTACAATAATGCAACCGACCGAGGGGTTGGGGCTGCTCAGCGGACGACCGCGAGAGGCCAGCCGCGCTGCCGCGCTCATCCACTCATGATCGTTGCCGATACTCACTGGCCAGAGTTTTCCTCTGCCCGTTGTTCTGCCTGTAGCTCTTCGCGTTCAGAGCGAATGCGCTCCAATTCGGCTGCTTCCTGGGCTTCTTCCTCGGCGATTTGCCGCTCCATCGCGTCCACATCCAGGCCGGTTGCGCGGCCAAGCGTGCGATACAATTCGCGCTTTTGCTCAAGAATGGCTTCTCGCTCGGCGGCCAGTTCGTCTTGCTGGCGCTGGTTTTCCTCATTGGAGGCCACAATTTCAGCATCGCTCCGGTCGGGCTCAAAGCTGGTGATGTATTCGATTGTGGGCCGCTCTGGCGGATAGTAATACCGCTCCTTGGTGACCATATAGAGCAGGCCGAAAGACAGCGACAGCGACACGGCGAGCACAGGCCAACGATAGGGCGTCGGTTTGGTGAACTCGTGCCAGAAGTCAGCAATTCCAGCGCTGGGATTGAAGCGGGATTTACGCAGCATTTCCCCAACATAGGGGTAAGCCCGCAGCTTCGCTAGCCTTTGCTAAGTGAAGGCTCACCAAAAGTGATCAAATGCGATCCGCACATCTGCCTCAACCAAAGCTGGTGTAGAGCGAGCGTCCCTGATCTTTCAGCCATCTGTCGGCGCTGCGAATGTCGTCTTCGAACAGCCCGCGCAGCATCGCATGGAAGGCAGGGCTGTGGTCGAAATGGACCAGATGGGTGACCTCATGCGCGGCGACCGAGCGTCGGACCATGTCAGGTGCCTGAACCAGCCGCCAATTGAGCCGGATCTTCTGTCTGTCAGAGCAGCTGCCCCACCGCTTTTGCGCACGCGACAGAGCAACCGGCACCAGTGGCAGAGCCGCCTTGTCGCAATAATGCGCGACATCGCGCTCAAACAGATAAAGCGCCTGCTTCTCGAACCAGCGCTTCAACCTTGCCTCCAGCGAGTGAAGCGGGCCTCCTAGCCGAATGACGCCGTCTTCCAATATCGGCTTGCGGGGCAGATCATCGTGCCATTCAATCCGGATGTCATGACCGCGATATTTCAGCTGAGTGCCCGGCTTTGGAGCAGTGCGTTGCGGGATCTTGTCATGCTGCGTCGTGAGCCATTCTTGACGCGAATGGGCAAAGGCTATCGCCTCTGCGCTTCGGGCCCATTTTGGCATGGTGATGCGAACTTCGCTTCCGTCGGGGGCCAGCCGCAAGGTCAATCGGCGCGCTGTTGGGTGACGGCGCAGAACAATCGGGATCGTGTCATTGCCCAGCGCGATTTCGGGCTCAGCTATCTCGCGGCGCATCCAATCAATCATGGGTTTCCCACTCCATGATATGATGCTCAAGCGGACCGGCGTCGGTTTCGCTCACCACACGCCCAGCCACCGAAATACCTGCGCGCTGCACCTCTTCGCGGTCTCCGCAGATCAGATAGTGCCACGATTTTAACGGTCTACCCTTTGCCCGCAAACGATAGGCACATGTGTCCGGAAGCCACGGTACATTGTCGACGATTTTCAGCGTTAGTCGCAGGCAATCGGGCACAAATACCTTGCGGTTGCGATAATCGCTGCATTGCGCGGTACCGGTGTCGAGCAGCTTGCAGGCAACGTTAGTGTCTTCGATCGCGCCGGTATCAGCGTCTTCGATCTTGTGCAGACAGCACCGCCCGCATCCATCGCACAGCGCTTCCCATTCGGCTCGGGTCAGCGCCTCTAACGGCAGCTCCCAAAACTGATCTCTTAACGCACCCATTTGGCCAGTTCTGCTGCGACGGCGTCTGCGCCTTGGTCGGTGGGGAGGGTGGCCAGCGGCTCGCCAGATTTTCCGAACAGATAGACAATCGCGGAATGGTCCACCAGATAGCCGCCACCGGGCGTGTCTTCGCCGCGCGAATAGAACACGCGGAAATTGTCCGCGGCTGATTTCACCTGCTCTGGCGTTCCCGTCAAACCGATCAAATCGTCAGAGAATGCGGCGGCGAACTCGCCAACGATCTCTGGCGTATCTCGCTCTGGATCGACCGAGACAAAAATCGGTTGGATTTGCGCGGCCAATTCTGGCTCATCCCCAGCAAAGCGATCAAGCCCGCGGATCATGCGCGACACATCATTGGGGCAAATGTCGGGGCAATAGGTAAAGCCAAAATAGACGATCCGATATTGGCCGTCGAAATCTGCCCATTTTACCGGCGTCGCATCCTTGTTCACCAGTTCGAATGGCCCGCCAATGTCTGCGCCTTCTAAGGGCGGCTGTTGCGCTGTTTCGTTCGACGGAGAGCACGCAGCAATGGCAATTGCCGACACTAAAGATAAAGTCAGTCGAGAAAAATTTGAAAGCATGGCGTCCCGGTTCATCGTCTGCTAATTGGCAAGGCTACATTGGTATCGGTTCAGGGCTTATGGCAAGCTATTTGACAGGATTTGTGAAAGGATAACAGCATGGCGCGCGCCGTTATGCGCAGATTGGCAATCGCTGCCTCCGCTTTGGGAGTTGCAATCGCAGCTCCGGCGTCGGCTCAATTGTTTTCTGAGGGCTACGAATTTCTAGAGGCGGTGGAAGAACGCGACGGTCAGGCAGTGACAGCGGCTCTGAACGAGCCGGGCAATGTCCTGATCAACAGCCGCGATATTACGTCAGGCCAAACCGCTTTGCATATTGTCACTGCGCGGCGCGATTCCGTGTGGGTGCGTTTTTTGACGCAGCGCGGGGCCAATCCCAACATCAAGGATAAGCGGGGCGTTGCTCCGCTGCAATTGGCGGTGACCTTGGGTGACGAGGACTCGGTGGCGGCTTTGATCAAGGCTGGCGCTAACCTCAACATCACCGATTCTTCGGGGGAGACCCCGCTGATCGCGGCGGTCCACCGGCGCAATGTTCCGATCCTCCGGCTGTTGCTGGAAAAAGGTGCAAACCCCGATCGAACCGACAATTCGGGCCGTTCCGCGCGCGAATATGCGGAGCTGATGACGGGCAACAAACGGGTGCTGGACGAGTTTACTCGCGCCGATGAAGCGAAAGCCGGTGCTGGCGAAACTCGCGATTACGGCCCGTCCTTCTGATGACCAACGCGCCAGTTATGGCTGACCTAACACTGGATGAACTGCGGCTGGCGATGGCAGGCGAAGTGGCCTCTGCAGCGATTTTTGACGGGTGGAGCGATACCGCTTTGACGCATGCAGCCGAGATGGCTGACGTCGACCCGGATGTTGCGCGGCTGGCCTATCCCGGCGGTGCGATGGATATGATCAGCGCATGGATTGCCTCGATTGATCTGGCTATGGTTGACGCTTTGCCACCAGAAAAGCTGTCCGAAATGAAAATCCGTGAACGTATTCGCGCATTGGTCGCGTTTCGTTTGCAAGCGGTCGACGGATTGGAAGAGGCCTTGCGCCGCGCGATGGCGATCATGGCAATGCCGCAAAATGCACCAAAATCGCTGCGAATGGGTTGGAAGAGCGCCGATGTGATGTGGCGGTTGGCGGGCGACACTTCGACCGATTACAACCATTATACCAAGCGCACTATTCTGGCCGGGATTTACACTGCGACTTTGGCTGTGTTCATTGACGATGATAGCGGGGGCAAAGCCAGCAGCTATGCGTTTCTGGATCGGCGCATTGATGGCGTAATGAAGTTTGAAAAGACCAAGGCCAAATGGCTGGGCCGCGAGCGAGAAACCTTCAGCGTGTCGCGCTTCCTAGGTCGATTGCGCTACCCTGCTCGTTAAGAGCTAGACTTTACTAATGATAATGAGTTGCAATTAGCGGCGCTGTCTGGCAGCGCAAAGGCATGACGCTCGACCAGCTCGCACGGGGCAAACAGGCCCGCATTTCGCACATTGATTGGGATCAATTGGTCCCCACCGAGGCCCAGCGCTTGCGCGCTTTGGGTTTGGACGAGGGCGCGCAAGTTTCCATCGCCCATCGCGGTGTTTTTGGCGGGGCCGATCCGGTCGCGGTGACCGTTGGACGCATGACGGTGGCGGTGCGCCGGGCCCATGCTGCCGCGATGCAGATCGATCAGGACTGAGGCGAGCAGAAATGACCACTCCCGTCACGAATCCCCGCACAATCGCGCTCGTTGGAAATCCCAATGCTGGCAAAAGCGCGCTGTTCAACGCGCTGACCGGTGCTCGCCAAAAAATCGCCAATTATCCTGGCGTCACGGTGGAGCGCAAAGCAGGCCGCATTGTGCTGGATAACGCAGAGTCCGCCGAACTGCTCGACCTTCCAGGCAGCTATGGCTTAGCGGAAACCAGCAGCCCCGATGAAGAAGTAACCAGCAAGGTGGTGCTGGGCGAGATCGAAACTCAGGCCAAACCCGATGTGATCATCATCGTTTTAGACGCGGCCAATTTGGAACAGCATCTCGTCTTCGCACAAGAAGTGATTGCGCTGGGCCGCCCAACGATTGTGGCGCTCAACATGGTCGATTTGGCCGAGCGTGACGGACTGGTGATTGATCCTGACGCGTTGAGCAAAGCATTGGGCGTGCCCGTGGTGCCAACCGTGGCGGTGCGCAAGCGCGGGTTGGACGAATTGCGGAATGCTATCAGCAAGCTGGACATCGCCCACGCCGGGGAAGAGGAAGAGCGGCGCACCGGTCAGCTGAGCCAGCCCGAGCGGCGCTTGGCTGCGCAAAATATCGCCAAGGCAGCGATCCTTTCGCAAAGCGGGACCCACCGGCTTCATTCAGGCCTCGACAAAATCTTGCTCAACCCGTGGCTCGGTCCGGTTATCCTATTCGGATTTTTGTTCGTCATGTTTCAGGCGGTGTTTGCTTGGGCAGACCCGTTCATTGGCATTATTGAAGGTGCAACCGAGGCCGCCTCTGGCTTGGTCACTGCCAATCTGCCCGAAAGTTTCTTCCGCGATTTCCTGACCGAGGGATTGATCGCCGGGGTTGGTTCTGTGGTCGTATTCCTGCCGCAGATCGTGATCCTGTTCGCCTTTATTCTGGTGATGGAGGCGAGCGGATATATGGCCCGTGCGGCCTTCTTAATGGACCGTTTGATGGCGGGTGTTGGCCTGTCGGGGCGCAGTTTTATTCCGCTGCTGTCCAGTTTCGCCTGCGCCATTCCCGGCATTATGGCCACGCGCAGCATCGCCGATCCCAAAGACCGGCTGACCACCATTTTGATCGCGCCGCTAATGACCTGTTCGGCCCGGCTACCGGTCTATGCAGTGATCATCGCCGCCGTGATTCCCGCGACCAGTGTGGGGCCGGGCATCGGCTTGCAAGGGCTGGTCATGTTCGCGCTCTATATCGCCGGCATCGTCGGGGCGATGGCGGTTGCACTGATCCTGCGGCTGACCGTGACGAAAGGCGGGGCGAGCGGGCTGATTATGGAATTGCCGCGCTATCAATGGCCTCGGATCAAGGATTTGCTGATTGGCTTGTGGCAGCGCGCATGGGTGTTCCTGCGCCGCGCCGGTACCATCATTTTTGCCGCCACAGTGATCTTATGGCTGCTGCTGACTTTCCCCAAGGCGGATCCGGGCGAGAGCCAATTGGACGCCAGCTTTGCCGGACAAATCGCCACTGCGATGGAGCCTGCCTTCAAACCGATCGGCTTTAACCGCGAGATGACGCTGGCATTGGTGCCCGCGATGGCCGCGCGCGAAGTGGCCGTCGCCAGTTTGGCCACCACCTATGCCGTCGATGCCGATGGAGATGAAGCAACCGAGGCCGCGCTGCGCGACCAGATCGCTGCCCGGTGGAGCCTGCCCACCGCTTTGGCGTTTCTGGCGTGGTTCGTTTTCGCGCCGCAATGCCTTTCCACCATCGCCGTGACGCGCCGCGAAACAAATGGGTGGAAATGGCCCATATTCATGCTGGGGTATTTGTTCGCGCTGGCTTATGTATTCGCGGGAATCACCTATTGGACCGCGCTTGCAATCGGGCTTTAGCGCGGCACGCTTAATACAGAGGATATTGGAATGGCCGGGTCACTGAACAAAGTCATGATCATCGGAAATTTGGGCGCTGACCCGGAAATTCGTAGCTTTCAGAACGGCGGCAAGGTCGCCAATCTGCGCATCGCCACCAGCGAGACCTGGAAAGATCGCAACACTGGTGAACGCCAAGAACGCACCGAATGGCACACTGTGGCGATTTTCTCAGAAGGTCTGGTCAATGTGGTCGAGAATTACCTCAAGAAAGGCTCCAAGGTCTTTGTCGAGGGCAAGCTGCAAACCCGCAAATGGCAGGACCAGCAAGGCAATGACCGCTATTCAACCGAGATTGTTTTGCGCGGTTTCGACGGCACGCTGACTATGCTCGACGGGCGTAGTGGTGGCGGAGGCCAAGGTGGCGGCGGCGGTTACGGCGGCGGAAATGGTGGCGGTGGCGGTAACGGCGGCTCTGGCGGTGGCGGCTGGAACCAAGGCGGCGGTGGCTCTGGTGGCGGCAACCAAGGTGGCGGGGCTCAAGGTGGCGGCTATGACGATCTGGACGATGATATCCCGTTTTGAGGATCAGGCCGTTTTGCTGATTGAGCCGTTTTGAAGCCACATTGAATTGAAGGCCACGGCGGGCTGTAGACTGCGCCGCGCTCGCGAATTTCAAATGTCGGCAAATGGCGTCCCCCATTGATCTCTCGGTCGACTGGTTTTGGGGCGAAAGCGGACACAAAAAAGGGGGATGCGGGGCACCATCCACTGTTTGGCATTTTGCAACGTTGCGACAAGGGATGCTTATCTTTTGGGGGATTTGGTTTGAGATTACCGAGAAATCTACGTGTGGCTGCCTCAGTAGCAGCGCTTGGCACTTTCGCAGTGAGCGGGAGCTTTGCTCAGGAAGGCCCATCCGAAGAGAGTAAGTCTCCGTCCGAATATTCCATGGATGAAGTCCGTGAGATTCACGATTTTTATAGCGTGCCGGCAAACAGGGTGTCTCTGCTAGACCCAAGCAAGCCGCAGTCTGCATTCGTCTGGCAAAACATGACCCGCTTCTTTCCCACCGCCGAAGTTGCGCGTGGCGGCCCCATCAGCCCTTTGCCACGCGATCTTGATCCATCCCTATGGACCATTCCGGTGAGGCAGAATGGTGAGACCTCCACTGTTCAGGAGCGGTTTGAAAGCACGGCCTATAATGCCTTCATCGTCATCAAGGGGGGCTCGATCGCGCTTGAGCGCTACAAATCCCTTGGCCCTTCGGACAAACATGTGTGGTTCTCCTCAGGCAAGGTTGTCAGCAGTACGCTGCTCGCGATCCTTGAGGCGGAGGGCAAAGTCGACGTTACGCAGCCCGTTTCCAGCTATCTGGAGGAGCTTGAGGGAAGCGTGTGGGATACCGTGACGGTTGAACAGGCGCTCGACATGGCCTCAGGCCTCGACGGGACCGAGCATGACGAGCCCTTGCGCGATTCACGCAGCAACCCGCAGCAAATATGGTTCAAATGGGCCGCTTCGATTGGGATATTCCCCGATGTGCTGAATGAGAAACCTGAACCTTGGGCCGTCTTGCGCGGCATGGAGCGGCGCAAACCAGGTCACACCGCTTTTGAGTATAATTCGATCAATACCTTCGTGGTGGAACGCATCGTCGAACGGATTGAAGGCAAACCGCTTAACAAGGTGTTCTCAGAACGAATTTGGAGCAAGATCGGCGCTGAACACGGCAGCAACGTTGTCGTCAGTCCGCAGGGCTACCCTCTTTTCCTCGGGTTTCACTCAGCTACCCTCCGCGACATGGCGCGCTTTGGAATGATCTTTACACCGAGTTGGGAACAGATAAGCGAAGAGCAGATCGTTCCAGTGCAAGCCTTGAACACGATCCAATCCGGTGGCCGCCCTGAGATTTTCGCCGGCGGAAACTTCTCCAGAGAATCTTACGCGGAGGTGATGCCGAATGAGGTGATGGTGAACCGGTATCAGTGGGATATCGTTTTCGAAGACGGCGATATGTACAAGCAAGGGGTTGCCGGACAGGGACTATACGTGTCCCCCTCGCGCGACCTTGTTGCAGCTTGGTATTGCACAGGCTGCGGCGATCCCATCGTGATTGCGCGCGCCATCGCCCTAAAACTTGGCAAGGAATAGTTGAAACATATTTGGGGCAACCCCAACGTCCACTATTGGGTCGGTAGTGGAAAGGCGGGTTTCATGGCAAAATAGAGCCAAACAAGTCTGCACTCTGCTCGGCGAGCACGTGACCAAGCCTGTTCAGCACCGATTGCCCTGCCTGATCCAATCCACCAGCCATTTTCCTACATTGCGTTCACGGGCTAGGGTCGCGCTGCTCTTTCACATTGTAGGCTTCGCATTATGCGCACGTTTTGAGCGCACATTGGCGCGTTAAAGCGGCCCCCAAAAGGCTCCAATGCGCTGAATTCAAAGTTGGAAAAGTGTCAAAATAGAAAATCAGTCTTAAGGCACTAAAAACACGAAGCATTCTCGCAAAATGGCCGAAAAACTGCTGTCAAAAGTGTCAAAATAGAAATCGAGCGCCATCTCGGCCGAATCCAGTTCTTTCGCGCCTACTTACTCTTCAGTGCAGCCAAGGCTTCGGCCAGTGGGCCAGACGGCGTATCATCCCCGACGATACCAGCCTTTTCCCGCGTCGCATCGGCATTGGGCCCTTCGGCATAGGGATCGATCGCAAGCCCCAGAGTTTGGGCGACCGCTTCGCCCAGATCGAAGGTCGCGCCAGAATATTCAATTTCGTCATGTTTGTCGGAGGTTAGGTCGACGTCGATCATCTCGTCAGGATCGCTGGGCGCATCACCGGGTGTTTCTTCGACGAATTTCAGCTGCAAAGTCTCGGCGATGGCGGTGACAAAATCGTCGCCCGATATAGCGCAAGCCTGCGTTATCTTGGCCGTCAGCGTGCCTTTGCCAAGCACCGCCTTGCCCGCCGGCTCCAGCGAAACACTGGCACTAAGCGATTCAATCGAAACAATTGCAAACCGCTCGGCCAGCGCGGCGCGCTCGGCCTCATTGGCTTCGATCACAATCGGATCAGCGGGCAGCAGGCGGTCTTTGGTGGGGCGAGAAAACTCCATGCCCGTCACGCCAATTCCTCAGCGGCGAGGATCGCGTCATCATCCAAGGCGGCAAGATGCTGTGATAGAGCGAGCAGTTTTCCGGCGACGCATTGCGCCGATCCGCCCTCGACAAAGCTGATATTGCGCTCGGCAGCTTGGGCCAATTCGCTGTTCGCATCGCCCGCTGCGTCATTGCTTTCCAATGCCGTGCGATAGGCGCCCAAACGACCACCCATGGCCGCCATTACTTTGCCCATCCGCTTGCCTACGACCACATCATTGGTGCCAAGCTCGCGCAATTGACCGTCCATATCTTCGACGAACAATTCAGTGATCAGCGAGCTGTAGGAGCGCAATTCGTCGCTCGCCTCTACCCGCACCAGCACGACCGATAAAATCGCGGTGAGCATGTCGAACCTGCCATCGACCGTATCGGCAACTTTGCATTGTGCATACCAGTCTGGAGTGCGCGCTATATCGATCACTTGGAGCCACAATGGGCGGACCAATTCGCGTGGATCGGGTTCGGTAGAGAACAGTTTTGAGAAGAATGACATTGGTAGAGATGTCCCACAATGCTGAAGGCAAAAAACCGCGTTCAGCCAAAATTCAAACGATAATGCCCAGAGGCCTGTGTCGATAGCGTTGCATGGTGCGCAGCATGGCCTTAAGGCGATTGTGAACGATATAGGTATGCGGCGCTTGGTAGCAAATACCTAGCTGCCACTTGCCCGGTGAAAGTGAAAAGGTTGGCGTTTTGATGAACATGCGAACGGCTGTGAAATTTGGCCTGATTGCGGCAACGGGTGTGGCTCTTGCGGGCTGCTCTTCGATCCGCGAGTCGCGCGGTTATGTGGTCGACAATGTTTTGATCAATGCGATCCAGCCCGGAATTGATAATCAGCGCTCTGTCGAAGGGACGCTGGGCCGTCCGACCTTCACCAGCCAATATGGCGAGCCAACTTGGTATTACGTATCGTCAGTGACGGGCCGAAAGCCATTTGTTCGACCGACTATCCGCTCGCACTCGGTAATCGCGGTGCAATTTGACGAGGCAGGAAATGTTGCCTCAACAGAGCGTAGCGGAATTGATCAGGTTGTGCGCCTCAGCCCGGATGGCGATGAAACGCCAACGCTTGGACGCGAGCGCAGCTTCTTCGAAGATCTGTTCGGCAATATTGGCCAAGTTGGCGCTCCGGGCGCAGGCGGCGGCGGCGGGGGCTAAGCCAGACCGCTCTAGTTATTCACGTCACTTGATCGGCGGTCACCACGCCCCATATGGCGGTGATGGACGATAAACATTCCGCTCACGGCCTGACCCAATGGCACGGTACCACCATTATTGGCGTTAAGCGCGGCAGCCAGACAGTGATTGCTGGCGATGGCCAGGTTTCTATGGGCAATACCGTTATGAAGCCCAACGCTCGCAAGGTTCGCCGGATTGGAGAAGGCGGAAATGTGATCGCCGGATTTGCCGGTGCGACTGCAGACGCTTTCACGCTGTTCGAACGGTTGGAGAAGAAGCTGGAGCAGTATTCCGGCCAATTGTTACGGGCGTCGGTTGAATTGGCCAAGGATTGGCGGACGGACAAATACCTCCGCAATCTAGAGGCTTTGATGATTGTTGCAGATGCAGACAGTCTGCTGGTGCTGACCGGAAATGGCGACGTGTTGGAGCCAGAGGGCGGCATCGCAGCGATTGGTTCAGGCGGAAATTATGCGCTGGCCGCTGGCCGGGCGCTTGCCGAATATGAGGAAGATGCGGAAACGTTGGCGCGCAAGGCAATGCAGGTGGCCGCCGATATTTGCGTCTTTACCAATGGCAATGTGACGGTCGAGACGATTTAGAACCGCCCGACCTTCTAGCCCAAATAACTGACCACTCAGACCGAAATCTCAGGAAATATGACCGAAAATCTCACCCCCAAAGCCATCGTTGCTGCGCTCGATGAACATATCATCGGCCAGAAGGACGCCAAGCGGGCTGTCGCCGTTGCATTGCGCAATCGCTGGCGCCGACAACGTCTTGGTCCTGAGTTGCGCGATGAAGTGACGCCAAAGAATATCCTTATGATCGGCCCAACTGGTTGCGGCAAAACCGAGATTAGTCGCCGCTTGGCAAAGCTGGCCGAGGCGCCATTTATCAAGATCGAAGCGACCAAGTTTACCGAAGTGGGTTATGTCGGCCGCGACGTTGAACAGATTGCGCGCGATCTGGTCGAAGAGGCTATCCGGCTAGAGAAAGACCGCCGCCGTGACGCTGTGCGCGAAGCGGCGAGCGAGGCCGCCATGGAGCGGCTGCTCAACGCGCTTGTTGGCGACAATGCTTCTGAGGCAACGCGGGAAAGCTTTCGCGAGCGCATCGTCCAGAACGCCATGAATGAAGTCGAGGTTGAGGTCGATGTGACCGAAGCCCCCAATATGGCGATGGATATGCCGGGCATGGGGCCCAATGTCGGCATGATCGATCTCAGTGACATGATGGGCAAAGCCTTTGGCAAACAGCCGACCAAGCGGCGCAAGCTGCGGGTGCCCGATGCATGGGACAAGCTGGTCGAAGAAGAAGCTGAGAAGCGGATGGATCAGGATGATGTTGCACGGGTCGCGCTGGCGAATGCAGAGACCAATGGCATCGTTTTCCTCGACGAGATTGACAAGATTGCGGTCAGCGATGTGCGCGGTGGATCGGTTAGCCGCGAGGGCGTGCAACGCGACCTCTTGCCACTGATCGAAGGAACCACTGTCGCGACCAAATACGGCCCGATGAAAACCGACCATGTGCTGTTTATCGCCAGCGGTGCCTTTCACCTTGCGAAGCCCTCTGACATGCTACCCGAATTGCAGGGTCGGCTGCCCATCCGGGTCGAATTGCGCGCGCTGACCGAACAAGATTTCGTGCGCATTCTGGGCGAAACCCGTGCCAATCTGGTCGAGCAATATCGTGCTCTGATCGGGACCGAGAAGGTTGAGCTCGTATTTGCGGATGATGCCGTAGGCGAGGTCGCCAAGATCGCGGCTCAGGTAAACGAAACTATTGAGAATATCGGTGCGCGCCGCCTGCAAACGGTGATGGAAAAACTGCTCGAAGAAATCAGCTTCGAGGCAGAAGAGCATGAGGGCGAAACGATCACCATCGATGCTGAATATGTACGCAATCGCCTGGCCGATTTGGCGGGCAATAGCGACCTGAGCAAATACATCCTTTAAACACTGAGATGACCCCGAGATGACCGATCCCAACACGGACGCCGCCGCTTTGATTTCGCAGATGGATCCGGTTTTGGGCGAGGGGCCTTATCGCTTTGTGCTGGTCACAAGGGAGCTTGCGCCGCAAGTTCTGGGCGCTGCGATTGGCACATTCCGCGAGGCCGAAGGTATCACTGCCATCATCCCCAGCGCGCTGGCGCAGGAGCTGGAATTGTCAGGCTTGGACTTGGCCCAGATCACGCTTCAGGTCGTATCTGACTTGGCCGATGTTGGCTTGACCGCAGCGGTGTCTGGAGTGCTGGCCGAGGCAGCGATTGCCTGCAATGTCGTGGCGGCATTTCACCACGACCATTTGTTCGTCCCTTGGGATCGCAAGGACGAAGCCATCGGCCTGCTCAAAGAATTACAACGCTCAGCCTGAGCTGCGAAGACGCAAAACCTACGGGTGCGGGGCGAGCCCGATTTCCACCCCAGTTTTGTCGGTCAAGGCGAAACGGTCAACCAGATCGGCGCTGGCCGTATTGAGCCCGGTGACCTCGACACTGCGTCCATTGCGGCGCATCCGCTCCACCACTTTGTCGAGTGCATCAATCGCAGAAATGTCCCAGAAATGGGCCGCTGATACGTCGATCACAACATGCGGCGCAGGATCGGGCTGGGTACTTTCTGGACCCAAGGCTGCGGTAAACCGGTCAACGCTGGCGAAGAAAACTTGGCCAGTGGCGGTGTAAATCGCGGTCTCGTTCTCAACATGGCGGGTGACGCTGAACATGCCCATCACCTTCTGGGTGAAGAAGATGCCCGATAGCAGAACGCCGACCAGCACACCCAGAGCCAGATTGTGCGTGGTAACCACAGTGATTACCGTCGCCACCATCACAACAGAGCTTTGCCAAGGGTGGCGTTTGAGGTTGGGGATCGAGTTCCAAGAAAACGTGCCGATTGACACCATAATCATGATCGCGACCAATGCCGCCATCGGGATTTGCCCGACGATCGGCCCCAGCAACCACAGCAAAACTAGCAATGTCAGGCCAGCGGTAAAGGCGGACAATCTGCCGCGTCCTCCGCTGGTGACGTTGATCACCGATTGGCCGATCATCGCGCAACCACCCATGCCGCCGAACAGGGCCGCAGCGATATTGGCGATGCCTTGGCCTGCGCTTTCGCGGCGCTTGTTGCTGTTGGTGTGGGTCAAATCGTCCACGATCTGTGCGGTCAGCAAGGATTCCAGCAAGCCGACAGCGGCCATGGTGGCTGAGTAGGGGGCGATAATCCGAAAGGTTTCCCATGTCAGCGGAACATCCGGCACCACGAAAAATGGCAGGCCTTCAGGCAGCTCGCCCATGTCACTGACGGTGTTCACATCCATATCAAGGCCGATGGTAATCGCACCCAGCACGACAATCGCGATCAGAGGCGAAGGGATGGCCGTGGTAAAACGCGGAACCAGATAGATAATCGCTAGCGCTCCTGCGACCAAAGGATATGTGATCCAGGGAACGTCGATCAATTGCGGCAGCTGGGCCATAAAGATCAGGATCGCCAATGCGTTGACGAAGCCGGTGATCACCGATCGACTGACAAATTGCATCAACAGCTCGAGCCGGAACAAGGCCGCTATGCCCTGAAAAATGCCCATTAAAATAGTCGCGGCGAACAGATATTCGACCCCATGATCGCGCACCAATGGCACCACCACCACCGCAACCGCCGCAGTGGCGGCACTGATCATGCCGGGCCGACCGCCAGTAAATGCGATCACCATCGCAATGGTAATAGAGGCGTAAAGCCCGACCCGCGGATCAACCCCGGCGATGATCGAAAAACCGATTGCCTCTGGGATCAGGGCAAGCGCCACAACAATGCCAGCAAGGATTTCGGCGCGCGGATTGGTTAGCCAATCGCGGCGCAGCGCTTTGGTGTCGATCATTGGTTTAATAGCCCGATTGGTGCGGGCGATAATGGCCCAAGCACTTGTAAGTAAGTGGCGCACATACTTGCTGCATTGCGGAATGCAAGTTTGGCGCTGCTAAATAGCTTGTTTTTCGGCCTGATTTTCAGCCTGTTGGCGCGCCCACATATCGGCATACAGGCCATCCCGATCAAGCAATTGCGAATGGCTACCTTGTTCGGCCAGACTGCCCTGATCCAGCACCAATATATTGTCCGCATCGGCAATCGTAGACAGGCGATGCGCGATGGCAATCGTCGTTCGATCCTTGGCGATCCGGCGTAGCGTCGTCAGAATGTCCTGCTCGGTCCGGCTGTCCAGCGCGCTGGTAGCTTCATCCAGCAGCAGGATTGGTGGGTTCTTCACCAGAGTGCGCGCGATGGCAACGCGCTGCTTCTCTCCGCCCGACAGTTTCAGGCCGCGCTCTCCAACCTCGGTTTCCAACCCCTGCGGCTGGGCTTTGATGAATGGCATGATGGCCGCATCTTCTGCAGCTCGCAGCACGTCGGCCTCGGTCGCGCCCGCGCGACCATAGGCGATGTTGTAGCGCAGAGTATCGTTGAACAGGACGCTATCTTGCGGGACGATGCCGATGGCAGAACGCACACTGTCTTGGGTAACGTCGGCAATATTCTGTCCGTCGATTAAGACCCGACCCGATTGCGGGTCGTAAAAACGAAACAGCAGCCTTGCGATAGTGCTTTTGCCAGCACCGGACGGCCCAACTATGGCGGTTTGTGATCCGGCCGGCACTTCGAAACTCAGGCCGCGCAAGATTTGCCGGCCATCCTCATAGCGAAACTGAACATGGTCGAACTGGATCGCGGCATGCTTGACCAACAGGGCAGGGGCGCTGGGCTTATCCTGCACCTCAACCTCTGTATCGATCAGAGTGAACATGGCGCCCATATCGACCAACCCTTGGCGGATTGAGCGATAGACAAAGCCGAGCAGGTCGAGCGGCCGGAAAAGCTGCAACAAATAGGTGTTTACGAATACCAGATCGCCAACTGTAAAGCGCCCTTCGCTCCAGCCCCACACGCTAAACGCCATTGCTCCGCCCATCAGCAGATTGGTGATCGCGGCCTGAGCGATGTTCAGGAGGCCAAGCGAGTTTTCCGATTTGATCGCAGCTTTGGAATATGAAGTTGCGGCCTCGCCATAGCGGGCTTCTTCGCGCGTTTCGGCGTTGAAATATTTGACCGTCTCGTAATTAAGTAGCGAATCCACCGCGCGGTCCAATGCCTTGCCATCAAGGTCATTCATCTCGCGCCGCAGCTTGGTGCGCCATTCGGTAATCCAACGGGTGATCGCAATGTAAGCGACGACGGTAATGGCGGTCGCAAGGACGAGCTCGATCCCGAAATTGATATAGAAAATCACGCCAACCGCGATCAGCTCGATTGCAGTGGGAGCGATATTGAACAGCAGGAAATAGAGCATGGTGTCGATGCTCTTGGTGCCGCGTTCGATGATCTTGGTGACTTCGCCGGTCCGGCGCGAAAGATGAAAGCGCAGGCTGAGCCGGTGGAGCCGGTGGAACACGTCCTGCGCCAGCGTCAGCGTGGCGATCTGGCCAACCCGCTCAAATATGATGTTGCGGAAATTGTCGAATGCGACCCCGGTGAAGCGGCCCAGTCCATAGGCAAGCACCAAAGCAAGCGCGACGGATACTGCATCGCTCGCTCCTTGGCTTGCCGACATGGCATCAACCGCGCCGCGATAGGCATAGGGCAGGGCGAGGATGACCCCCTTGGCCATCAGCACCAATATCAGAGCAATGACGATCCGAACCCGAAGCGATGGATGATCGCGCGGCCATAGATAAGGCAGGAAACGCCGCAGCGTATGCCAGCCATCTGCCTCCAATGGGCGGTTGTCTCCAGAATCGGGTGGCATGAATGCGTCGATGTGGGCGCGAGCTTCGCTTATGGCAAGGTGTGTGCAGTTTCTATCTTGCGGCCAACCTTGGCGAATTGCGCTGCTTGATCGAGGCTATTGCAGGCGGTTGAAGCGTTTTCTGCGCAGGTCACGCTCAACATGGCGGGGCACGTCAAACAATATCCGCTGCTTGGAAAAGTCGATCGCAACCCGGTCAAACATTTTGAGATGCTGCATGCCCAGCGACAAAACCGGTTCGTCGCCGAGGCCCAGTGCGGCGAAGGCGGGAGCATCGGCATAAGTTATCGGCAAATCGCGCACTGTTATGTTCTGTATCGTGAAAGTGCGCGCGTAAGACATTTTGCCCATGAGCGACACGCCGTTCACATCGGTCGTGACGACATCTTGAGCGCGCTTCGCCCTTAGCCGATCACGCAATGCCAAATTGCCAAGGCTTGCTTGAGCGCCTGTGTCGATGATGACCGTTGTTCTGACCCCTTCGATCGTTGCGTCGGTAATCAGCAATTGGCCAAGCTTGTGTCGCGCCCGCACCACGATCTCAAAACCCTTCCGGTCGAAGTCTGACTCGACATCGGCAACGGCAATGGTGTCATTGCGGAAATCGATCATCACGCGCAGATCTTGCAAGCTGTCCAGGCCGATTATCCCGTCGGCCCCTATATGATTGCGTTCCAGGACAGGTGCAGCGAGATTATGGAAAGTACGCTCGCCGACCTCCAGGCTGTCCAACTCGACCAATTGGACCGAGCGGCGGCTGGCCATGCCTACCAATGTGGCCATGCCCAAAGATTCGAGCCCAAGCGCCTCGTTGATCTCATGCGTGACAACAGTTGCCTGCGAACCGGTGTCGATCATGAAATCATATGGGCCAGAACCGTCAATCGTGACCGGAACGGTCAAACGTTGATTGCGATCCTCGCCCAAATCGATGACCTCAGTGTTGGGATCGCTCAGATTGGGAGAAATTGCTTGCTTGCTGGCCTGGTCAGAAACCGGCTGTGCCATCGCTAGCGCAAGAGCAGTAGGGCCCCACAGATAGTGCATCTCACATTTATCCTATTTCTTGCGATCCGCACCAATAGGACAGATCTGGCTCAAACAGCCCCAGCGCTGCTTATAACATCACTTTGGCCAATGCACGAATCAAGCACAGTCCGGTTTGATATGAAGGGTTGCGTGAATCACCTGCAATGTTGGGTCAAATGCCAGCGGAATGAGGGTTCAAGCGGGCAAAATTGGGAAACTGCCCTTGATAAAACGGGCGGAACACCCATTTCGAGTGCTCGGACGACACCGAAAACCCGCAGAATTCTGCGATTTGCAAAGTTCTTTGAAATAAAATTGCAAAAAGGCGTTGACCGAATCCAAGAGCCCGCCTAGATGGGCTCCACCGACGCGGCGATGACGGTTTAACCGGCTCGCAGCATCTCGGTCGCCAATATAAACGGACAACCGGCCCCCGGTGCAAATCGGGGATCACTAGTTGTCCGCTTCTTATGTTGGATGGCTCTTTGACATTGTTAGTTTTTGATGAAGGGACATGTGGGCGACGGCGCCAGGTCCGGGGGTTTTAAGGCTCCGGATACCTGTTAAATTATGCCGATTGCCACATCCTGGTTGTGTACACGCACGGCCTTGATGATGCATGTTCATTCGTATCCATTACGTTTGACAGCAGGTAATCGGCTCCTTGAAGCTCATGCCTAGTTGGCTAGCGATCGTCAGATCGTGCCAGCTTAGTATGTGACACAAACTTGAGAGTTTGATCCTGGCTCAGAACGAACGCTGGCGGCATGCCTAACACATGCAAGTCGAACGAAGCCTTCGGGCTTAGTGGCGCACGGGTGCGTAACGCGTGGGAACCTGCCTTGAGGTTCGGAATAACAGTTAGAAATGACTGCTAATACCGAATAATGTCTTCGGACCAAAGATTTATCGCCTTTAGATGGGCCCGCGTTAGATTAGGTAGTTGGTGGGGTAATGGCCTACCAAGCCGACGATCTATAGCTGGTCTGAGAGGATGATCAGCCACACTGGGACTGAGACACGGCCCAGACTCCTACGGGAGGCAGCAGTGGGGAATATTGGACAATGGGCGAAAGCCTGATCCAGCAATGCCGCGTGAGTGATGAAGG